>NZ_JAHCDN010000001.1 GCF_018413605.1 Variovorax sp. PCZ-1
GGCAACGCTGGCAGCGCCACGGTGACCACCATCCAAGTGTTCGTGCCTGGCACGGCCACGGGCAGCACCATCACCGGCACGGCCACGGTTGCGACCAGCACGCCAGAGACCACCCTCTCCAACAACACGGCCACGGACACCATGCCCGTGGGCGCGGTCGACATCGTCACCACGCTGGCCTTCCCGACCGCTACCCTAGCCGGCACCACCGCCACGGGCACGGTGACCTTCACCAACAGCAGCAACACCACGGTCAGCTTCACCATCAGCTACCCAGTCAACGGTGTCACCACCACCGAGACCGTCACCGTTGGACCTAACGGCAGCGTCACCCGCACCGTCAGCGTGCCTGTGGGCACCACCCCTGTGGTTGTGACCGCGGGTGCCTCGGGCAGCTCCATCACGGAGAGCAACCTCACCAACAACACACAGACTGCCACCGTCACACCGCTGATCCCGGATGTCTCCATCACATTTGACCTGCCCGCCAGCGCCCAGCCGAACACCACGGTGAGCGCCACGGTGACTGTGGCCAACCTGGGCCAAGGCACGGCCAGCAACGTCGTGACCACCGTCACCTTGAGCACCGGCCAAGTCGTCACCGTCAGTCTGGGGACCTTGAGCCCAACAGGCAACGCTGGCAGCGCCACGGTGACCACCATCCAAGTGTTCGTGCCTGGCACGGCCACGGGCAGCACCATCACCGGCACGGCCACGGTTGCGACCAGCACGCCAGAGACCACCCTCTCCAACAACAGAGCCGTTGATATTGTTGGTTCGTTGTCTGCTGATGTAAGTGTTAGCTTGGTTCTGTCTGCAAACAGTGCTCCTATTGGTAGTACGGTTACTGGAACAGCAACCTTCGTCAATTTGGGTGGTGCATCGTTAACGTTTACTCCAACCTACATCGTTGGCACGACTACGGTAACTGGTGCTCCGATTACTATTGCAGCGGGTGCCAGCGCAACTCAAGCTGTGCCAACCAGCATTACAGTCGGTACTAGCGGTGTAACGGTCACCGCAGGAGTTGGTGCGACCAATATATTGGAAACCACAACTACCAACAATACGACGACACGGGCTGTCACTCCACTTGCACCAAATTCAAGTGTGTCTGGTCGAGTATGGCTCGATGTGAACAGTGACCGTATTTACAGCCTTGGTACTGATCAAGATTTAGCCGGATGGCGTGTTGAATTGCTCAACAGCAGCGGTGTGATTGTTGGCACAGCAACAACGGGTATTACAGGCTCATACACCATCACAGGTCAAGTGCCGAGCTCGATTGCTGGCACATATACGATTCGATTCCGCAATCCAAGCGGAGAAGTGATCGTAACGACCCCATTGAATCAAGCCACCACAACATTCAGTGGTAATGCTTCAACCGGGACAACGACAAGCGCTGTGAATGGAACGCGAACAATTGGTGGCTCAATTGGTAACATCACCTTGTATGCTGGTGATAACACGGTTGAGCAAAACTTGCCGATTGATCCAAGTGGTGTGGTCTACGATGCAGTCACACGATTGCCGGTAGCCGGCGCGCAAGTCACGTTGCTGGGTCCCAATGGCTCTCCAGTACCTGGCGCATGCTTGGTCCAAGGTGCTGCAACTCAAACGACGAACGCAACTGGTATCTACCGATTTGATCTGGTGGGCGTGAATCCACCACCGGCTGGCTGTACGCCTCAAACGGGTGTTTACACATTACAAATTATTCCTCCATCAGGTTATGTTGCTCCTCCAGCAGCGGCCGGCGGCGTAAGTGCACCAGGCGTGGCCGTGGGTGTTGCTGGCAACATCTTCACTCCGCCTAACCAACCGGGCGTTGAGGTTTTGATGCAGCCCAATACAACAGCGCCTGCAGTGGGTGTTAATGGTGCGGCAGCAGTTGGCGCCGTTGGTACTCAGTATTTCCTGAGCTTCAATATCAACCCAGCTTTGAGCTCAGGGGTGATTCACAACCATATTCCACTTGATCCGTTAGCCAGTGGCGCGCTCTTGGTTAGCAAAGTGGGCGATAAGAGTGTTGCCGAGGTGGGTGATTCTGTGAAGTACACCATCCGCATACGCAATACAACACCAGGTGGTATCGCAGGCGTACAGCTTGAAGACTTGTTGCCTGCAGGCTTCCGTTATATTCTTGGTACCGCGCGTTTGAATGCAGCCGTCTTGGCAGATCCTGCTGGCGGCATTGGTCGTGCGCTGACATTTAACATTGGCTCTGCTGGTGCAATTCCCGCTAACACCACGTGGGAGTTGACCTACTTTGTGCGTTTGGGTGTCGGTTCGCAGCAGGGCGACGGAATCAACCGAGCTACTGCTGTCTTCCAGGGCGTAAACGGTGCCGTGCGCTCCAATACGGCTCAGTACCGCGTCCGCGTCCAAGGTGGTGTATTCAGCAATGACGGTTGCATCATCGGTAAAGTCTATGTTGATTGCGACGGTAACCATGTGCAGAACAACGAAAGCGGTTCGCGCGAATTGGGTATTCCAGGCGTGCGTTTGATCATGCTCGATGGTACGCAGATCACTACTGACAGCGAAGGTAAGTACAGTATTTGCGGTGTGAAAGCCCAGACGCATGTGATCAAAGTGGATCGCACCACCATGCCTAAAGGCTCACGTTTGATGCCATCCTCTAACCGCAATGCCGGTGTGGGTGACAGTATCTTTGTGGATCTCAAAGGCGGCGAGATGGCGCGTGCTGATTTCATCGAGGGATCGTGCTCACCTGAGGTGCTTGACCAAGTGAAAGCTCGCCGCGCGCAGGGCAACATCTTGGCGCCAGAGAAAGAAACGCCGCCTGACTTGAAGATTGATAACCGCCCCTTGCAGATTGAGCAGCAAATTCTGCCAAGTCTGCGTCCAGAATCGCCAGCACCCGGCAATGCTGGAGGTAAAGCGCCATGAATTTACGTTTCACCCCTATTGCCTTAGCGATTGCCCTGCTGCCATTGGCTGCGTGGGCTCAACCAGCGCCTTCGACTACTACGGCGGCGACGAGTGCCGACGTGCCAGATGCCAAGAGCCTGTTTGAAACGGGTGGCCAGGCCGATATTGGTCCGCGCCCGTTCAATTCCTTCTTGTCCCGTCTTGCCTCACCAGTTGAAAAGATCAAGCTGGATTCATCCAAAGATAACTTGCCAGCCGACGGTGTGGGTAGCAACGATATCCGCTTGCAATTACTCGACAGCAAAGGGCAAGTGATCAAAGGTGAGCAGCTCGTTACCATCGAGGTCAATGGTGGAGCGCGTATTTTGTTACCAGGGCGATTGACGTCTGAGTCGGGCGCAGATCGTGGCGATATTGATCGCATTACACCGGGCGTGCAAGCTAAAGTAGTGGATGGCTTGTTGACTTTTAAATTGCTCGCACCTTATCAGCCAGATGCTGTGACAGTGCGTGTGAGCGTGCAGGGTGTGAGCGAGCGTTTGGTTGTGCGCTATGTGCCTGATCTGCGCGATTTGATTGCTGTGGGTTTGGTCGAAGGCCGCTTGCGCTCCGATAAATTTGATCCCAAGGCCATTGTGCCAGTGCGTGAAAACGATGGCTTCGAAGAAGAGCTCAAAGGCTTCAACAAAGAATTCAATGGCGGGCGAGCCAATTTTGGTGCGCGCGCGGCTATGTACCTCAAAGGTAAGGTCAAAGGCGATTATCTGCTCACAATGGCATACGACTCCGACAAAGACACGCGTAAGCAGCTTTTCGAATCGATTGATCCGAATGCCTTCTACCCCGTGTACGGAGATTCCAGCTTGAGGACTCAAGATGCGCAAAGTACAGGGAAGCTGTATGTGCGCTTGGATAAAAACCGCAGCTACTTGCTTTGGGGTGACTACACCACCCAAGATCCAAATCCTGCGCGCCGCTTGAGTCAATATAACCGTACTTTACCTGGCGCACGTGCTCACTATGAAGAAGGCAATGCGGTGGTCAATGCTTTCGCTGCGCAAGAGAGCTTCAAGCAGGTGGTGGATGAATTCCCTGCGCGTGGTGTATCAGGCCCATACTCGGTGTCTAATCCGAATGGTATCAAAGGCTCCGAGCGTGTGGAGTTGATCGTACGCAGGCGTGACCAGACCTCTGTGATTCTCAAAGTGACACCGCTTGCCAGAGAGTCAGATTATGAATTTGAACCTTTCAATGGTCAGATTTTGTTCCGCTCCCCTGTTCCAAGCATTGATGATCAACTCAACCCCGTGTCTATCAGGATCAGCTATGAGGTGGAGCAGGGCGGTAAGCGCTACTTTATCTATGGCGCTGATGTTCAATACAAAGTTTCTGATCGCTTGTCTTTAGGCGGTGCAGTTGCGAAAGACAGCAATCCTGTGACAGGCCAAACCTTGTTGGGTGCTAATCTTGCGTTGAAGCTCAGCCAAAACACTGAAGTTATAGCTGAGGTGGCGCGCTCAAAGTCACTGGTGAACACCGACCTCAACGGTTTCAATACCAATAACAGTGCGAACTTTATTGGGAAATCCGGCGAGGTCGATGGCAACGCAGTGCGTGTGGAAATTCGTCACGCTGACGATCAGTTGCGTGCGAATGCGTTTGTTCAGCGCTCGGATAACGATTTCAACAACGCATCGAGTGGTCTGATTGGCGGCAAGCAAGAAATTGGCGGTGCTGCAAGCTACAAAGCAACAGAAAAACTCACGATCACTGCTGATGCGCAACGCTCGCAAGATCGTATCAACGGCAGTCAAAATACCGCAGCTTCGTTGGCTGCAGACCTCAAACTGACGGATCGCCTAACAGTTGGCGGCGGTGTGCGCCGTGTCGAGCAAAACGCGATCAGTGCGGCTCAGCAAACAGTCAGCAACTGCCTGAATACAAGCAACACCTACAGCGGTATTATCTCGGGCTACAACACAGGCTATGGCATCAGCCAAGTGGGCAACCAACAGATTGATCCTGCAACTGGTTTGCCCGTTATTTGCAACACCGCTATCAATCCAGTCAACGCGCCCGCGCAAGCTTTGGATCGTACATCTGTCTTCTTGCGTGCCGGCTACAAAGTTACTGACAACCTGACCGTGGATGGCGAGCTGCAGAATATCAATGGAACCGATCCTGCCAGCACGGCGAAGCTGGGCTTGCGTTACGCCGCTACAAAGAACGTCGACCTCACTGGCGAATTACAGCGTGAGTTTGGCGCTAATGACAATAATCTGTATCGCTTGGGTGCTGATTGGCGCGTGGCTGAGAAAACGCGTTTGTACTCGCGCTATGAGTATTCTCACACCTACAGCGCCAACTACGGCTTGGGTGTTGGCCCGCTCTCACGCGCGTTCGCTCTCGGTATAGACACCCAATACATGCAAGACGGCTCGCTCTACAGCGAATACCGTTTGAACGATGGCAGCTCGGGCAAATCACTGCAAAACGCTATTGGTCTTCGTAATGGCTGGAATGTTGCAGAGGGTCTGCGACTGCAAACCAGTGCGGAGCGTATCAACAGCACCAATGGCAACGCCACCGCTTTGAGTTTGGGTGCAGAGTACACGGCAAATCCCCTGTGGAAGGGCTCAACTCGTATTCAATGGCGTGGTGATAGCGCCAATACCAATTGGCTCTTTACTGCCAGCGCTGCTCGGAAACTGGATCGTGATTGGACATTGATCGCTCGCGAGTATTTGAACCTGATCGATCCGAAAAACGGCACCGCAGATACGCGCCAAAATCGCTTCCAAGTGGGCTTTGCCTATCGCCCCGTAGATAACAACAAGTTTGATGCCCTCGGCTTGTTCGAGCAGAAGACGGACAAATCTGCAGACCGAGATAGCAACACCAATATCGTTAGCTTGCGTGCAAACTACCATCCCTCGCGACCTTGGTGGCTCACGGGGCGGTTTGCTCACAAGCGCGTGAATGAGTTGTTGGCAGGCACGGTGAATGATTCCTACAGCGCAAGCTTAGTTGGTGGCCGCATCACCTATGACATCACCAATCGCTGGAGCATTGGTGGTATCACGACTGTACTGGTTGGGACGGGTGGTGGCAAACAGTATGCCTACGGTTTGGAAGTCGGCTACACCGTGATGGATAACCTGATCGTCGGCTTGGGCTACAACTGGCGCGGCTTTAATGGCGGCGATCTTGCTGGCAGCGATTACACCAATCGTGGCTGGGTACTCAATGTGCGCTACAAGTTTGATGAAGACTTGTTCAAAGGCTCTGACGCCAGCGTGAACCGTACGCTAGATCCCAAGGGTGCATCCGCTATTGGCTCGGGTGCTGCCCCAGGCAATGCTTTGCCACCTACCCCACGATGAATTACCAGACAATGCGCCAAGCTATCAAGAGGCCCGCCATGAAACCCCTGTTTTTAAGCCTTTTTATCTCTCTCACCCTAATGGGGTGCGCGCAGACTGCTACAAAAAATGAAGCGCCAGGTGCGGGCAGTCAAAACGCGGGTCTAGCTGCGCAGCAGCAGCGGATCACTGAAGAGAAGATTTTGGCAGATCGCAAAACCATTGACGCTTTGCAGTTGCGCCTACGCAAACTCAACGAATCGGGTATCCCACAAAACAACTATCCATTGGCCAAAGCACAGTGCTGGCTAGATACTGCCAAAACCCAATACCACGAGAATGACCGTACTGGCTACATTGAAGAGTCGTTGACGGAATCTCAGAAAATCATTCAAGCACTAGAAGCAAATAAGAACGCCAATGTAGGCTTTGACACGCCCTTGGTTGCCCGCAGCACGCGCCTGCGTGATGATTTGTGGATGGAGTTGGGCAAGTACAAAAACAATGCAGCAACGCTCTCTTGCAATGCGCGTACCGTGGCCTGTGCCGAAATTCGTTTGGTGCGCGCGGGTCATGCCGAAGAGCAAACCGGCTGGCGCGCTGCGACGCCGCATGTGATGATGGTGGAAGATGGTCTGCGCCGTGCAGGTGTGGAGGCTGCTGCCTGTGCGCCCGCGGTGGCGCAAGCTGTGCCTGTTCCTGCGCCCGTACCTTCAACAGCCGCACCTGCGCCTATCGTGCGCGAGGTAACGAAAGAGACTTTCGTGATCTTGGCTGACACACTCTTCAAATTCGACAAATCAGGCCGTGACGAAATGCTGCCCGGAGGCAAGGAGCGCTTGGCTGCAGTCGCTAACCGCTTAAAAACCTATCAGTCGATTGCCACTTTGAGCATCGCTGGCCACACAGATCGCTTGGGCACAGACAGCTATAACGATCCCTTGTCTGCTCGCCGTGCGGCAACCGTTCTTGAGCAACTCTCTTCGCTGGGTGTGAAAGCTGCAAAGACTGAAGCTGTTGGCAAAGGCAAACGAGAGCCGGTAACGACACAATGCGGTGACAAACTGGCACGTGCAGAGCTGATCACTTGCCTGCAGCCTGACCGCCGCGTGACGATTGAAGTCACTGGGGTTGTGAAGTAACTGCCTGACCGGTTTGTTGTCTGAAAAAAAAGCGCTGTCTGCAGACAGCGCTTTTTTTATTTTCGGTGAATGTCATCAGCCTGTGTTGCGCAACCCAGCGGCAATCCCGTTGATGCTGATGTGAATTCCGCGCTGTACCTTTTCGTCTAAATCTTCAGGCTTCTTGCCTGCGCGGTAGCGGCGTATCAGTTCTACTTGTAAATGATGCAGTGGATCAATGTAGGGGAAGCGGTGTTGGATGCTTCGTGCAAGAGCCGCATTGCTTGCCAAGCGCTTGCCCTCACCCGTGATCATTTGCAGCGCCTTGGTGGTGCGCTGCCACTCAGCTTCGATTTCGGTGAGGATTTTCTTGCGTAGCTTGGCATCTGGCACGAGCTCGGCGTAGCGCGCGGCTAGCGAGAGATCACTCTTGGCGAGTACCATGTCCATGTTGGAGAGCAGGGTACGGAAGAAGGGCCAATCGCGGTACATTTTTTGTAGCAGCTTGCGCACATCCTGCTTGGGTTGTGAGCCTTTTTCATTCAAAAACTGCTCGACTGCAGAACCGAAACCATACCAACCCGGTAGCGTGGCGCGGCATTGCCCCCAGCTGAAGCCCCAAGGAATGGCGCGCAAATCTTCGATGCGCTGTGTGGCTTTGCGCGATGCGGGGCGAGAGCCGATGTTCAGACCCGCAATCTCTCGCAAAGGCGTGGCGGCGAAGAAATAATCGGTGAAGCCCGGTGTCTCATACACGAGCGAGCGATAAGCGCGCATGGAGAGCTCAGACAATGCTTGCGCCGTATCCACAAAGCTTGCTGGCGCCGCTTTCGTTGGCGTGAGCAGGGTGGCCTCGAGCGTCGCAGCGACCAGAGTCTCCAAATTACGGCGGCCAATATCAGGGTTCGCATACTTGGATGCGATCACTTCACCTTGCTCGGTGACGCGGATTTGCCCACGCACTGTGCCAGGAGGTTGCGCCAAAATGGCTTGGTAGCTTGGGCCACCGCCTCGGCCCACTGTGCCGCCTCGGCCATGGAACATACGCAAGGTGATGCCGTGCGATGCTTTGAGCTCGTCAAACAAATCCACCAAGGCCATCTCGGCGCGATACAGCTCCCAGTTGCTGGTGAAGATACCGCCGTCTTTGTTGCTGTCGGAGTAGCCAAGCATGATGTCTTGCTCGGGGGTGTCGTGCAATGCACCTTCCTTGCTGGAGCGCTTGATCATGGCGGCGATGCCGGGCAGGGCATAGAAATCGCGCATGATAGGCGCGGCGCTTTGCAGATCGGCAATGGTTTCAAAAAGCGGCACGACGATGAGTTCGGCCGTCGCGTCTTCTGACAAGATCCCGCGCATGAGGCCAGTTTCTTTTTGCAGCAGCAGCACTTCCAGCAAATCGCTCACACTTTCGGTGTGGCTGATGATGTAGTGCAGGATGGCGGGCGAGCCATAGCGCTGTCTGGCGCGTTTGGCAGTTTCAAAGATGGCGAGCTCGCTGCGCGCGTGATCACTGTAATCGGCATTCACGACCCGCAATGGGCGCGCATCATTGAGCAGCTTGATCAGCAATGCGCGTTTGGCAGCTTCATCCAAAGAAGAGTAATTCGCCTCGATGCGCGCTGTAGCCAGCAACTCGCTCACCACTTCTTCATGCTTATCGGAGCTCTGCCGCAAATCTATCGTGGCCAGATGAAAGCCAAAGACTTGCACTGCACGAATGAGAGCAGCCAGACGCATGCCCACGAGATGTGCACCATTGGTGGCGTTGAGTGAAGCTTCAATCGTGCGCAAATCGGCCAAGAGCTCCTCACTGCTGCGATAAGGGTTTTGCGGCACAGCGGCATGGCGCGCCGCTTCAGTGCCGGTGAGTTCTTGCAAGGTGGCGGCTAAGCGCGCATACATACCGATCAGGGCGCGGCGATAAGGCTCGTCTTTTCGGTGATCGCTTGCATCTGGGCTGTGGTCGGCCAAAGCTTGCATCTCGGGCGTAACGCCTACCAGCATGAGCGAGGTTGATAGCTCAGCACCTAAGAAATGCACTTCGCGCAAATGGTGACGCAGCACCGTCTCGCTTTGGCGGCGCAGGGCGAGTTCGAGCGTTGCGGCGGTTACATTCGGATTGCCATCACGATCCCCGCCAATCCAATTGCCCATGCGGAAGAAGGCTTCATCAATCTTGCCCACGCGATCTTCCACATCTTCGTACAAGCGCGGAATCTCTTTGAGGAAGGTGGCTTCGAAGTAGGAGAGGGCGTTTTCAATTTCGTCGGCCACCTGCAGCTTGGTATAGCGCAGTAAGCGGGTTTGCCAAAGTTGCGTGACGCGAGCGCGCAGTTGAAGCTCTAGGCTGTTCTTTTCGCGCGCTATTAAATCGGGAGCATCTCGCGCAGACAAGATGCCGGCGATAGCCCTTTCTGCATCCAAAATACTCTTGCGCTGTACCTCGGTGGGGTGTGCGGTGAGCACGGGGGAGATGAAGGCACTTTTGAGCACCTTGGCAACGCCTTTGCTGGTGTGGCCACTGGCTCTAAGCCTTGCAAACGCGGCATCCAAGCTGCCGTCCTGCACATCTCCGCGCCGCTCGTGAATAGCGCGGCGGCGGATGTGATGACGGTCCTCAGCGAGGTTGGCCAAATGGCTGAAATAGGTGAAGGCGCGAATCACGCTGACGGTTTGTTCGTTAGAGAGTGATTTGAGCAACTTCTTGAGCTCGCTCTCGGCTTGACTGTCTGCATGGCGGCGATAGGCCACGGAGAGCTTTCGTACTTTCTCAACGATCTCGTAAACCGCTGCGCCTTCCTGCTCGCGGATCACATCGCCCAAAATCCGCCCCAGAAGACGAATGTCTTCAATCAGCGGGCGATCTTTGTCTTTTTTAGAGTCGGCAGATGAGGGGGCGAGGGGCGTATTCATGCGCAGCATGCTAGCATCGAAGATGGGGTATTCATTACAGGATGGTTACGCCATTTGTTAATAATTTGGAATAGCTCCAATCCTTAAGTTTCATGAAGATTCGAATCGCTACCCGAGAGAGCCGGCTTGCCCTATGGCAGGCTGAGCATGTGCAAGCTTGTTTGCAAAAATTGGGGCACAGCGTGCAGCTTGTGCCGATGACAACGCGTGGCGACCAGATTTTGGATCGCACGCTCTCCAAAGTGGGTGGCAAAGGCCTGTTTGTGAAAGAGCTGGAGCTGGCTTTGCAGGAAGATCGGGCAGATATCGCCGTGCATAGCCTCAAGGATGTGCCCATGCAGTTGGGCGATGAGTTTGAGCTGGCCTGTGTGATGGAGCGGGAAGATCCGCGCGATGCGCTGGTCTCCCCTCACTACGCCTCGATTGCCGAATTGCCCATGGGCAGTGTGGTGGGCACATCCAGCCTGCGCCGCACGGTGCTTTTGCAGGCGCTGCGTCCTGATCTGAAGATTGAGCCGCTGCGGGGGAATTTGGATACGCGCCTGCGCAAGCTCGATGAAGGCCAGTATGCCGCCATTGTGCTGGCCGCCGCGGGCTTGAGGCGCTTAGGCCTGGCCGAGCGCATTGTGCAAACTTTCGAGCCTGAGCATATGCTGCCCGCCGCAGGGCAAGGCGCTTTGGGTATCGAGACTTTGGCTGTGCGCTCTGATCTGCGCGATGCACTTGCCCCACTGGCGCACATGCCCACGTGGCTTGCTGTGAGCGCAGAGCGGGAAGTCAGCCGCAGCATGGGGGGCAGTTGTTCGATGCCACTGGCGGCGTTTGCGATTTGGCAAGATGCTACCTTACAGCTGCGCGCGGCTTGGGGAGATCCTGAGGCCGCGCCGCGTTTGGTGCGCGCCCAGAGCGGCGCTGCAGTGACCACACACGAAGCAGCCCGATCCTTAGGCAAGCAAATCGCTCAGCAGCTTGTCCAAGGCGGTGCACGAGTGTTAAGCTGATCTCACCATGGCACACCTCATCGTCACCCGCCCAGCCGATCAAGCCGCGCCTTGGCTGAAAGTGCTGCGAGACATGGGACATGTTGCCGTGGCGCTGCCCTTGATTGAGATCGCGCCTGTGGAGTCTGAAGATGATGCGCAGGCCTTGGAGTTGGCATGGGCGCGCTTGAAGAGTTTTGATGCGCTGATGTTTGTGAGCAGTTCGGCAGCACAGGCGTTTTTTAAGCCAAATCGGCCTTTCGCCGGCGTAGAGTCTGCGCAACGTGCTATTGATTTAATAGTAAATAAATACCCGAATATTCGCCTCTGGGCGACCGGCCAAGGCACGGTTGCAAGCTTACGCAGCTTGGGGATTCCGGCGCATCGCATTGATGCGCCTTCCGCGCAGGCTGGGCAGTTTGATTCTGAAGCGCTTTGGCAGGTGGTGCAAGACCAGATCCGCGGCGCCAGCCGAGTGCTGATTTTGCGCGGCCGGGATGTGGGTCTGTTTGACAGCAGCCGTGATTGGCTGGCGCAGCAAATCATGGCCCGCGGTGGCGTGCCCACGAAGCTGGTGGTCTACGAGCGCCGTGCGCCCAAGTGGAGTTTGGCGCAAACGGCGCAATGCAGTGCTTGGTTGCGCGATGGCAGCATTTGGCTTCTGAGCAGCTCTCAGGCACTGCGTAATTTGCCCGCCAGCCTCGATGCGCGCCAGGGCATTTGCATTTGCACACATGAGCGCATCGCGCAGGCCGCAAAAGAGCGAGGGTTTGCTGTTGTTTGCACGTCACGCCCCACACTGCAAGATGTGGCTGCGTCGATAAAATCGCTGAATGAACGAAGCAGCGCCTGACGCGAACCATCCTGCACCTCCGCTTGCCTCTGCTGCAACAGAAACGGCCAGCGCTCCTGCACAAGAAAAAGCCGCTGGTTCGCCTCCCTCATTGTCTCGAGCAACTCTGTTTTTTATAGCGCTTACCGCAGTTTCTTTGGCTCTGAGCGGAAGTTTGTGGCTCAAACTCTCCAGCATTCAAGAGGCCTTGGCGCGGCAAAGCGCAGATGCCACAGCGGCCTCTGTGGAAGGCCGCACGCTGGCCAAATCTGCCAGCGAAGCCGTGAAAGAAGTGGCCTCGCGTCAAGCCTTGCAAGAGACGAAGCTGACTGAGGTGGCCATGCAGCGTGCTCAGCTTGAAGAGCTGATGCAAAGCCTCTCGCGTTCACGCGATGAAAATTTGGTCGTTGATCTGGACTCTGCGATTCGCCTGGCGCAGCAGCAGGCCAATCTCACAGGAAGTTTGGAGCCGCTACTTGCCGCGCTGCGCACAGCTGAGCAGCGCGTGAATCGCTCTGCTCAGCCGCGTCTTGCGCCCCTGCAACGCGCCCTGGCCAAAGACATTGATCGTGTGAAATCAGCGAATGTGGCCGACACCCCGAGCTTGCTGATCAAGCTCGATGAGCTCGTGCGTTTGGCCGATGAGATGCCGCTGGCCAATGCAGTTGCTGTGGCTTCCAAAGCGTCGCCCAGCACCTTGCCGACGCGCAAAGTAGCCACGGACGCTACAAACGCAACACAGGGCACAGGTTTGCTCCGTGCCGCGCCCGATTGGCTCAAGAGCTTGGTGGGCGCTGTGCGTGAAGAGGCCAGAGCGCTGGTGCGCGTGAGCCGGATTGACACGCCTGAAGCGGCTTTGCTCTCCCCTGAGCAAAGTTTTTTCGCCCGAGAAAATCTCAAGCTGAAGCTGCTGAACGCTCGCCTGGGCCTGCTCTCTCGCCAATTCGAGAGCACACGCAGCGATCTTGCAGGCGCAACTCAGCTCACGACGCGCTACTTCGATACCAGCTCGCGCAGCGTGCAGCAAGCCACTGGCCTGCTCACGCAAATCCAAACGCAGATCAAGAGCGCGGAGCAGCCGCGCATTGACGACAGCTTGTCTGCGCTGGCCACGTTGTCTGCTTCAACAACGCAGAGCAAGTGATGCGCTTTGCTCTGTGGCTCCTTGCGATTTTTGCGGCGGCGGTAGGCATTGCCTTGTTTGCCACGCGCTCCACAGGCACTGTCACTTTATTCTGGCCTCCCTATCGCATTGATCTTTCGCTCAATCTGGTTTTGCTGTTGTTAAGCGGCTTGTTTGTGTTGTTGTATTTGGCGCTACGTGCCTTCAGCGCCCTGGCTGATTTACCTTCGCAAGCCAAAGCATGGCGTGCGGCTCAGCGCCAGAGCGCCATGCATGCTGAGCTGCGCGATGCGATGGCGCATTTGCTCTCTGGCCGCTTTGCTCGCGCTAAAAAACAAGCCCTGCTCGCGCATCAGCATGCCCTGGCCTTGCCCGATGATGCTGCAAGCAAACATGGCCTAGAGGTGCAATCGATGGCATTGCTGATTGCGGCAGAATCTGCGCAATCTTTGCAAGATGTGCCTGAGCGCGAGCGCTTGGTGCAAGCTGCGCTGGAGGTGCCCTTGCCCAAAAGCGCCCAACATTTCAAAGAAGGTGTGGTTTTGCGTAGCGCGCGCTGGATGCTGGATGAGCATGATCCCAGCACCACGCTCAAACGCTTGGCGACGCTCTCGCAAGGCGCACAGCGCCGCACACTCGCGCTGCGCCTGAAGCTGCGTGCTTTGCAGCAAGCAAAGCGGCAATCGGATGCACTAGAGACGGCGCGATTGCTCGCCAAGCATGGCGGCTTCTCTGAACAAGCTGCGCAAAGCATCGTGCGCAGCTTAGCCATCAGCAGCTTGAGCGAAGCGCATGATGCCGATCAGCTCACGCGCGCTTGGGGCAAGTTGACAGATGCCGAACGCGGCCAAGCCGAAGTCGCCACGCATGCTGCGATGCGCTTGGTCAATCTCTCCGCCGGCTCGCCCGAGGCCTTGGAGTTGCACGAGAGAGCCCGTGCATGGCTAGAGCCGATCTGGCTGCGCTATCCGCAGTTGTCAGAGTCCGCACAAATCCGCGTGGTGCGTGCGCTGGAGGCCAGCTTTTCATCGGATGGCGCAGCCGTGGATCACGCTTGGCTCGCAAAGATAGAAACGGCGCAGCGCCAATTACCCCACGATACGCGCTTGCAATATCTCGCCGGCATGGCATGCCTGCATCGCCAGCTTTGGGGGAAGGCGCAGCAATTGCTCTCTGGCTGCGTGGCGCATTTGGGAGATGAAAACTTGAAGCGCAGCGCTTGGCGCAACTTGGCTTTTTTGGCTGAGCAGCGCGGCGACGCGGAAGCTGCTTTGGCCGCCTGGAAAAAAGCGGCGCATTAAGAGCTGTGTGATAGGCTAGCCAAATGGAACATTCCTCTTGGCTCATTAACTCACTGATTTTCTTGGCTGCAGCCGTAGCGGCTGTACCGATTGCCAAAGCACTGGGCTTGGGCTCCATCATTGGCTATCTTGCTGCGGGCATCATCATCGGCCCTTGGGGATTAGGGCTGGTGAGCGATGTCGAGAGCATCTTGCATTTCGCAGAGTTCGGCGTGGTGCTGATGCTCTTTCTCGTGGGCTTGGAGTTGGAGCCACGCCGTTTGTGGGAGTTGCGGCGGCCGATTTTTGGTTGGGGTTCAGCGCAAATGCTGGGCTGCGCCACTATTCTTTTGATAGCATTTGGCGCAGCATCTATGGCGGCAATTGGCCTCAATCTTTCATGGAAAGTGATGCTGGTGGCGGCTTTGGGCTTGGCGCTGTCTTCCACCGCGATTGCGCTGCAAGTGCTTGGTGAGCGCAACCAGTTGCCCACCACAGGCGGGCAATCAGCGTTTTCGATTTTGCTGTTTCAGGATGTGGCAGCGATCCCGATCTTGGCCTTGTTACCGTTGCTTGCTGTGTCTTCTGGCAGCGGTGGCGGCAACGCTTGGCTGGAAGCCGGCAAAGCGATTGGCGTGATCGTGGCCATCATCGTGGGTGGCCGTTTGCTGCTGCGCAAAGCATTGCGCTGGATTGCGGGTAGCAAAACGCCGGAGATTTTCACCGCCGCTGCATTGCTGCTTGTTGTGGCGATAGCGGCGCTGATGCAGTTCGTCGGCCTCTCGATGGCGTTGGGTGCATTCCTTGCCGGCGTGCTGTTAGCAGAGAGCGAATACCGGCGCGAGCTGGAAACCGATATTGAGCCCTTCAAAGGCTTGCTGCTCGGTCTCTTCTTCATGGCTGTGGGCATGAGCATTGATTTTGGCGTGCTGATGAAATTTCCGCTGCTGATGGCGGCACTCGTGATTGTTTTCATGGCGCTCAAGGCTGTTGTGATTTACGGTTTGGCCAAGCTGATGGGCTTGCCTTACCAAGAGCGCCCCATGTTTACTTTGATGCTGGCGCAGGGCGGTGAGTTTGCCTTCGTGGTGTTTCAGCAAGCGGTTGGGCTGAAGATCTTTGATGCGCAAACTGGCTCGCTGCTCGTGGGCGCTGTGGCGCTATCGATGCTGATCTCACCTCTTATTTTGGTGTTGCTCGATAAATTTCTTATGCCGCGTTTCGCCAATTGTGGCAAGCCCGATGTGCCTGAAATCAGCGAAGAGCAGCACGCGCCCATCATCGTGGCAGGCATTGGCCGCTATGGGCAAATCATCCTGCGCGTGCTAGCGGCTTCGGGCTACAAAGCCACCGTGCTTGATCACGATCCTGAGCAAGTGCAAGGCCTGATGCGCTTTGGCTACCGCGCTTTCTACGGCGATGCGACGCGCCTGGATTTGCTGCGCACAGCAGGAGCGGCTACTGCGAAAGTGCTGGTGGTGGCGGTGGATAGCGTGGAGCAGAGTTTGGAGATTGTGGATATTTGCAAAGAGCATTTTCCGCAGCTCCAGCTGATTGTGCGAGCGCGCAATGTGCAGCATTATTACGAGCTGCGTTCAAGAGGTGTGACGCAGATTCAACGCGAAACCTTTGAATCCGCCTTGCTATCCGCAGAAGACACTTTGCAAGCGCTCGGGCTCACGCCCAGCGATGCGCATGTGAACGCGCAGCGCTTTCGCACCCACAATCTCGCGCAAATCGAAACGGCATGGCCGCATCACAAAGACGAAGAGCGCTTGATCAGCATCGCCAAGGCAGGGCGGCAGCAGTTGGAGGAGCTGATGGCGCAAGAGCGTGAGGTGACGATGCTGGGCGCAGACGCAATAGCGCATCCGCCAGCTAAAGATTGATGCTACTTATTTAATAGCACTCTGCGCAGTAAATACGCCGGCGATATGCCAAAAACGCTTCAAAAAAGAGCATAAAACCTAGATCGCTGCCAACCACACCCTGCCCCTTTAAAATCAGGGCATGCAATCTGTCAAAAAAGAATTACTTGCCGCGCTCGCTTCTGAGCTAGAAACTTTAAGCCCTGGCGCGGGAGCGAAGGCCGCGTTTGAATCGCCCAAAGTGGCCGAGCATGGTGATTTCGCCTGCACGGCAGCGATGCAGCTCTCCAAAGCTCTGAAGAAGAATCCACGTGAACTGGCAACCAGCCTGCGCGAAGCTCTTGCAAAAAATGAGCAATTTGCGAAGTGGGTGAGCGAGATTGAAATCGCCGGCCCCGGCTTTATCAATGTGCGCCTCAAGCCAGAAGCCAAGCAAGAAGTCGTGCGCGAGGTGCTTGCGCAGGCCAATTGCTACGGCTACCAAAAAGAAACCGGCAAGAAGATGATGGTCGAGTTCGTCTCGGCCAATCCCACGGGCCCGCTGCACGTCGGCCATGGCCGGCAAGGGGCTCTGGGCGATGCGATTTGCAATCTCTGGGCGACGCAAGGCGAGCAGGTGTATCGCGAGTTTTATTACAACGATGCGGGCGTGCAGATTAACAATCTCGCCATCTCCACTCAGCTGCGTGCCAAGGGCTTTAAGCCCGGCGATCCTGAGTGGCCAGAGTCCGCCTACAACGGTGAATACATCAACGACATCGCGCAAGATTTCCTCGCCAAGAAAACCGTGCAAGCCGATGACCGCAGCTTCACCGCCAGCGGCGATGTGGAAGACATGGACAGCATCCGCCAATTCGCCGTGGCTTACTTAAGACGCGAGCAAGATTTGGATTTGAAGGCCTTTGAGGTGAAGTTTGACAACTACTACCTCGAATCCAGCCTCTACACCAGTGGCCGCGTGGAATCTGCCGTGCAAAAGCTCAAAGAGGCCGGCAAGACATATGAACAAGACGGCGCGCTTTGGCTCAAGAGCACCGACTACGGTGACGACAAAGACCGCGTGATGAAAAAGAGCGATGGCTCTTATACCTACTTCGTACCCGATGTCGCCTACCACCTCGCCAAATGGGAGCGTGGCTTCCAGCGCGTGGTGAACATTCAAGGCACAGACCATCACGGCACGATCGCTCGCGTGCGCGCCGGCTTGCAAGCCGCAGGCTCGGGCATCCCCGAGGGCTACCCCGATTACGTGCTGCACACCATGGTGCGCGTGATCAAAGATGGCCAAGAAGTGAAAATCTCCAAGCGCACGGGTGGCTACGTCACACTGCGCGATTTGATTGATTGGACGAGCAAAGATGCCGTGCGCTTCTTCCTGCTCTCGCGCAAGCCCGATACCGAATACACCTTCGATATTGATCTCGCCGTGCAGAAGAACAACGACAACCCGGTGTATTACGTGCAATACGCGCATGCCCGCATTTGCTCCGTGCTCGCAGCGTGGGCTGAAAAAGAAGGCGGTGATGCGGCCACTTTGGGCAAGGTTGATCTAAGCGCTTTGAACACCCCGGCCGCCCAAAGCCTGATGCTTGCTTTGGCCAAGTATCCCGAGATGCTCACGGCTGCTGCGCGTGATTTCGCTGCGCACGACGTGACGTTCTACCTGCGTGATCTGGCCGCCACCTACCATTCTTACTACGATGCCGAGCGCATCTTGGTGGAGGATGAAAGCGTGAAAAAAGCCCGTTTGGCGCTGGTGGCCGCCACAGCGCAAGTGATTCGTAACGGATTGGCCATCCTCGGTGTGAGCGCACCCGCTAAGATGTGAACATGGATATGAACAACCTCTCTTCGCCTCAGGCACGATCACAACGCGGCGGCACTTTCCTGGGCGTCGTGCTTGGCCTGATGCTGGGCCTCGGCGCGGCTTTGGCCGTGGCCATCTACGTGACCAAAGTACCCATCCCTTTCACCAACAAAGGGGCGACAAAAAACAGCGCCGAGCAAGATGCGCAGGAGAGCCAGAAAAACAAAAACTGGGATCCGAATGCACCGTTGTATGGAAAAAATCCTGCCAAACCTTCAGCTTCTGGCACGGTAGGCACGGCGACCATGGCCACCGCACCGACTGCGGCGGCTAGTGCGCCCAAAGCCGCCGCCTCTGCACCCAAGGCGGCAGCTTCTGCGCCCAAGACCGCCGCATCCGCCCCCAAATCTTCCGCTGATCCGCTGGGTGATCTGGCCAAGGCCAAAACCGCTGGCACGGCGACAGCAGCGGTCTCGGGTGCCGATCCCTTCACTTATTTCGTCCAGGCCGGCGCTTTCCGCACCAGTGAAGATGCCGAAGCGCAAAAAGCCAAGCTCAGCATGGCTGGCTTCCAAGCCAATATCACCGAGCGCGAGCAATCCGGCCGCACGGTCTTCCGTGTGCGTGTGGGCCCGATGGACAAAAAAGACGAGGCCGACAAAACCAAAGAAAAGCTCGATGGTGCAGGCTTCGAAACAGCGATTGTTCGCATCCAGCGTTAAATACAACACACATCCCCTCAGTCTGCCAGCCGGAACTATGTCAGCCCGCACGGGCTCAACAGCGTTACTTGATCATTGCGTCCTCTTCATTCGGAGAATTTAATATGTTTCGTCGCGACCTCATCCAAACCGCCAGCGCTTTGAGTTTGGCCTGCGCCTTGCCTGTGGCTGCTTTTGCCCAGCAGCGTGGCTACCAAGAAGGGCAAGACTATGTGGCGCTGGATAAACGTGTACCCTCCGATAGTGCAGCTGGCCGTGTGGAAGTGATCGAATTCTTTTGGTACAACTGCCCTCACTGCAATGCCTTTGAGCCCCAGCTCGAGCAGTGGGTTGCCAAGCTACCCAAGGATGTATCGCTGCGTCGCGTGCCGGTGGCCTTTCGTGATGAATTTGTGCCGCAGCAGCGCCTGTTTTACACGCTGGAAGCGATGGGTAAGGTTCAAGAACTGCATAAGAAAGTCTTCTACGCCATCCATGTAGAAAAGCGCAAACTCGACACGCAAGCCAATATCGGCGAATGGATCGCATCCCAAGGCGTTGATCGTGCCAAATTTGATGAGCTGTACAACTCTTTCGCCGTACAAACCAAGGCCACGCGCGCTAAGAAGTTGCAAGACGATTACAAAGTTGGCGGCGTGCCGGCGATGGGCATTGCTGGCCGTTTCTACACCGATGGCTCGTTGGCGCAGAGTATGAGCCGCGCTTTGCAAATCACCGATTTCTTGGTTGCAGAAATCAAAAAAGGCCGTTAATCCAGCAGCTTTTATAAGTCAAATCGGCCGATAGCCGGCATCTAATCTGCGCAAACAGCTATTAAATTAATAGCGTCTAGCGATCCGCTGGATGCCCCATGCGCATATCGTCCAGATAGTCTTTGCTGATGTTGATGCTGCTCTGAATGCCGACTTCGTCGTAATGCCTCTTGAGCCAGCGCTGTGCGCAGGTTTTGCCCAATTCAAACAGTGCCTCAATCAACTGCCCGTCGGCATGGGATTTGGTGGAAGCTGGGTAGGCTTCCAGCGCTTCGCCGCCATCAATGCGGTGCATGCGGATAGAGCGGTAGCGTTCGGCGGGCAGATAGGCTTTGTCGATCAATCGGTTGACCAAATCAATCGCGCGCATCTGCGCCAGCAAACTGGCGTTGAAGGTCAGCTCGTTCACCCGATCCATGATCTCGCTCTCGTTATCGGGCACTGCATTGCGCTCCACGGGGTTGATCTGGATCAGCACGATATCGCTGGCTTGGCAGCGGTAAATCAGCGGGTGCAGGGCGGGGTTGCCGCTGAATCCACCATCCCAATAATGCTCGCCCTCCACCTCCACCGCGCGAAAAAGCGTCGGCAGGCAGGCCGAAGCCATCACCGCAGCTTCTGTGAGACGTTTGCCTGAAAAGATCTCGGCTTTGCCGGTTTTCACATGCGTGGCACACACATGGATCAGCGGCGAAGCAGCTTTGGCCAACTTCTTGAAATCCACACAATCCGCCAGCAGCTCGCGCAAGGGGTTGATATCCAGCGGGTTGAATTGGTAAGGCGAGAGTGAGGCGCCGCTGGCGCGCCAGCCGGAAAGCCACATCTGCGCCCAGCCGCGCTGTAGTTTGCTCGCTTCGCCCAGCCGAGCCACCTTGCGCCAAAAATCAGCCAAAGCCGCGCGCGCGGCCTGCCGCGCCGCTGCTGGATCATCGGGGTGCTGCGCAAAACCATGCCCCAGCACAGCAGCATTCATCGCCCCTGCGCTCGCGCCGCTGATGCCATCGAGCTGCAAGCGCCCATCTTCCAAGAGCGCATCCATCACGCCCCATGTAAACGCGCCATGCGAACCGCCGCCTTGCAGAGCCAGGCTCACGGTTTTCTGCGGTGCATCTGGAGCGATGGGGCTTTGTGGTGAAGAAACTTCGTCATTCATCTTGAGTCGCCCTTAAACGATGCATTGTAGTGAGCCTTGCATTCAAAAAATATGCCAAAAAGCGGCGGGCTGATGTCAGTTTGATGACACTGATTGATATGGTTTTGATAGCACTTTCCGCAGGCTCGTAGCCGGCGATACGGCTATTTCGGTATAAATTTAATCGAAGTACAATGCCCTGATGCAACGCCGTTCATTTCTCATTCAGAGCACTGCCATGGCTTCAGGTGTTTGCTTGTCTGCCTGTGCACCATCGCTAGAGCCTGACAAAGTGCAAAGCCTCTCGCAAGCCTTGCTCTGGTTGGATCAGCTCGAAACCGCCCCAGGCGTGAAGACCACGGGCGCATGGCCTTTGTCAGCCGTGCTAGAGCACCTCTCGCAAAGCATCGAAATGAGCATGGATGGCTTTTCGCAGCCCAAAAGCGCTTTGTTTCAAAATACCGTGGGCGCAGCGGCATTCCAAGTCTTCAAGCTGCGTGGCCAAATGAGCCATTCCTTGGCAGAGCCCATCCCCGGCGCGCCCGTGCTCACGCCTTCGCCCGAATGGCGTCCGGCTGCAAATCGCCTGCGCGCCGCCATCAGCCGTTTCAACGCCCACAGCGCTGCTTTGAAGCCGCATTTCGCCTATGGCACCTTAAGCAAGGCAGATTACGCAGTCGCCCACAGCCTGCACATTGCCAATCATCAAGACGACATCGCCATCCATAAGCTCGCTTGAGATGCGTTTTAGAGTCTGTCTCTAAAGATGTTTGACAGGCTTTCAAAATCTGTGGCATAATTCAAGGCTTCGCGCAAAAAGCGTGTGGATATTCATCTGCATTAGCAATCTGCGCATCTTGCCCAAACGCAGTCGGGTTTGAGAAATCAAATCAGAATGCGACGGGCCCAAGACTGCTTTCGATGGTTTGAAATGGTTCAAACAGTCGGAGACAAGTTGGGAAGAATTTGAAATGATCCAAACTGAATCTCGACTCGATGTCGCTGACAACACGGGTGCTAAATCCGTGTTGTGTATCAAGGTGCTCGGTGGCTCCAAGCGCCGCTACGCATCCGTGGGCGATGTGATCAAGGTGAGCATCAAAGAAGCTGCTCCCCGTGGTCGCGTCAAAAAAGGCGAAATCTACAACGCTGTTGTGGTGCGCACCGCCAAAGGCATCCGCCGCGGCGATGGCTCGCTCGTGAAATTCGATGGCAACGCAGCTGTGTTGCTCAATGCCAAGCTGGAGCCTATCGGCACCCGCATCTTCGGCCCCGTGACCCGTGAACTCCGTACGGAAAAGTTCATGAAGATCGTGTCCTTGGCACCTGAAGTCCTGTAAAGAGGCATTCCATGAACAAACTTCGCACCGGCGACGAAATCATCGTCCTCGCAGGCCGAGACAAAGGCAAGCGCGGCAAGATCACGTCTCGCAAAGATGAAACTCATTTGCTGATTGACGGTATTAACCTCGTCAAAAAGCACACCAAACCCAATCCCCTGAAAAACACCACGGGCGGTATTGTTGAAAAGGCCATGCCAATTCACCAGTCCAACGTCGCGATTTTCAACAGTGCAACCGGCAAGGCCGATCGCGTGGGCATCAAAGTAGAAGGCGACAAAAAAGTCCGCGTCTACAAGTCCAGCGGCGCTGAAATCAAAGCAGCCTGAAGGTAAATCATCATGGCACGTTTTAAACAACACTACCAAGACAAAGTCGTTCCCCAGTTGATGGAGAAGTTCGGCTACAAGTCTGTTATGGAAGTCCCGCGCATCACCAAAATCACGCTCAATATGGGTGTGGGTGAGGCTGTTGCAGACAAAAAGGTTATGGACAACGCCGTTGGCGACATGACCAAAATCGCTGGCCAAAAGCCAGTCGTTACCAAGGCGCGTAAAGCGATTGCCGGATTCAAGATCCGCGAGCAATTGCCTATCGGCTGCATGGTCACGCTGCGCGGCGAGCACATGTATGAATTCTTGGATCGTTTCATCACCATTTCGCTGCCACGCGTGCGCGATTTCCGTGGTGTGTCCGGTCGCGCTTTTGATGGCCGTGGCAATTACAACATCGGCGTGAAAGAGCAGATCATTTTCCCTGAGATCGAGTACGACAAAGTTGATGCCGTGCGTGGTCTCAATATCAGCATCACGACGACTGCGAAAACCGATGACGAGTGCAAAGCTCTTCTCACCGGCTTCCGCTTCCCGTTCAAGAACTGAAGTTAAGGATCGAGAAATACCATGGCTAAAGCTGCATTGATCCAGCGCGAACTCAAGCGCGAAAAACTGGCTGCCAAGTTTGCCAAGAAGTATGCCGAATTGAAGGCAACTGCTACTGACGCAAACAAGTCACCCGAAGAACAAATGGCTGCGCGTTTGGGCTTGAACAAGCTCCCACGCAACGCTAACCCTAACCGTCAGCGCAACCGCTGCGAAATCACGGGTCGTCCCCGTGGTACCTACAAGCAATTTGGCTTGGGTCGCATGAAGGTTCGTGAAATGGCTTTTGCCGGTGAAATCCCCGGCATGACCAAGGCCAGCTGGTAAAGCGAAGGAAAACAAACATGAGCATGAGTGATCCTATCGCCGACCTGTTGACGCGCATCCGCAATGCGCAGATGGTCGCCAAAACTACCGTGTCGTTGCCAGCTTCCAAGCTGAAGGCCGCGATCGCCCAGGTGCTGAAAGACGAAGGCTACATCGACGGATTCAAAGTGAACACCGTTGATGGCAAGTCTGAGCTTGAAATCGCCTTGAAATATTACGCTGGCCGTCCTGTGATCGAGCGTCTGGAGCGCGTAAGCCGCCCTGGTCTGCGCGTTTACAAGGGCAAGGGCAGCATTCCTCAAGTCATGAACGGCTTGGGCGTTGCTATCGTGACCACCCCGCAAGGCGTGATGACCGATCGCAAAGCCCGCGCTACCGGTGTCGGTGGCGAAGTGCTGTGCTACGTCGCTTAAACGGGAAGGAAAACTAACATGTCCCGCGTAGGAAAAATGCCCGTGACCGTGCCAGCTGGCGTGGAAGTCACCATCGGTGCTGACAAAATTGCTGTGAAGGGTTCGGGCGGTACGCTGTCTGTCGCCGCTCACGCTCTGGTCGCCATCAAAAACGAAGCTGGCAAGCTCAGCTTCTCTCCTGTTGATGAGTCTCGCGAAGCCAATGCCATGAGCGGCACGCTGCGCCAACTCGTTAACAACATGGTGGTTGGTGTGACCAAAGGCTTTGAGAAGAAGCTCAACCTCGTTGGCGTGGGCTACAAGGCCACCGCTTCCGGCGCTAAGCTGAATCTGGCTGTGGGTTACTCACACCCTGTCAACTTTGAAATGCCTGCTGGCATTACGGTTGCTACACCAGCCCCGACCGAAATCATCATCAAAGGCGCTGACCGTCAACGTGTCGGTCAGATCGCTGCTGAAATCCGTGCCGTGCGTCCTCCTGAGCCTTACAAAGGCAAAGGCATCCGTTATTCGGATGAGAAGATCACGATCAAGGAAACGAAGAAGAAATAAGGAGTGCGATCATGCTGAACAAAAAAGACCAGCGTGTGCGTCGTTCGCGTCAAACGCGAATTCGCATCGCCACCCAAGGAGTTGCCCGTCTGTCGGTCAACCGTACCAATCTGCACATCTATGCACAAGTGATCTCCGGCGACGGCGCTACTGTGTTGGCTTCGGCCTCCACCGCAGAAGCCGATGTGTCCAAAGCGCTCGGCGGCAAAGGCAGCAATGCCGCAGCAGCCACCGCAGTGGGCAAGCGCATTGCTGAAAAAGCAAAAGCCGCTGGTGTTGAGAAAGTTGCTTTCGACCGCGCAGGCTTTGCCTACCACGGCCGCGTCAAAGCTTTGGCTGAAGCAGCTCGTGAAGCTGGTCTGCAGTTCTAAGCAAGAGTTCAAGCGAGAAATTTATGGCTAAATTACAAGCAAATACTCCAGCAGCAGGTCCAGAAGACGGCATGCGCGAGAAGATGATTGCGGTCAACCGCGTGACCAAGGTGGTCAAGGGTGGTCGTATCCTCGGTTTCGCAGCGCTTACTGTTGTGGGTGATGGCGACGGTAAAGTTGGCATGGGCAAAGGCAAATCGAAAGAAGTGCCAGTGGCTGTGCAAAAGGCTATGGAGCAAGCACGTCGTGGCATGCTCAAGTGCTCCCTGAAAAATGGCACGATTCACCATCGCGTTTACGGTCAGCACGGCGCATCCAATGTCATGATGTCTCCAGCCCCTAAAGGTACAGGCATCATCGCTGGTGGCCCTATGCGCGCCGTGTTTGAAGTGATGGGCATCACCGATATCGTGGCCAAGAGCCATGGTTCGACCAACCCTTACAACCTCGTTCGCGCTACGCTCGACGCTTTGGACAAGTCCACCACCGCTGGTGCTGTGGCAGCCAAGCGCGGCAAGAGCGTTGAAGATCTGTTTGCTTGATTGGAAACATCATGACAACGCAAGCTAAAGTTAAAGTGCAACTCGTTCGCAGCCCCATCGGTTGCAAAGAGTCCCACCGCGCCACCGTGCGTGGCCTGGGTCTGCGCAAAATGAATTCTGTTTCTGAAATTGAAGACACGCCAGCAGTGCGCGGCATGATCAACAAGATCAGCTATTTGGTCAAGGTGCTCTGATGCAACTCAATACCATCTCTCCAGCCGAAGGCTCGAAGAAAGCCCGTCGCCGTGTTGGTCGCGGTATCGGCTCTGGCCTCGGTAAAACCGCTGGCCGTGGTCACAAAGGTCAAAAGTCCCGTTCAGGTGGCTACCACAAGGTTGGCTTCGAAGGCGGTCAAATGCCTTTGCAGCGTCGCTTGCCTAAGCGTGGCTTCAAGTCACACAAGCTGCAATACAACGCTGAAATCACCTTGGCTACGCTCGAGAATCTCGGCGCTGCTGAAGTTGACATGCTCAGCTTGAAGCAAGCTGGTCTTGTGGGCGAAATGATCAAGGTTGTGAAGGTCGTGAAGACTGGCGCGCTCACGAAAGCTGTCAAGTTGACCGGTATTGGCGCAACCGCAGGTGCTAAAGCTGCGATTGAAGCGGCTGGCGGCTCCTTGGTTTAAAGACAAGATTTAAGGCATTCCCGTAGTGGCAACCAATCCTTCTGCAATTGCAAAAACAGGTAAGTTCGGCGATCTGCGTCGCCGGCTCGTCTTTTTGTTGCTCGCGCTGATTGTTTACCGCATTGGCACGCATATTCCTGTTCCAGGTATTGATCCAACCCAGCTGAAAGCCTTGTTCCAAGGTCAGCAGGGCGGCATTCTCGGCTTGGTGAATATGTTCTCTGGCGGGGCTTTGTCTCGCTTCAGCGTCTTGGCCTTGGGCATCATGCCCTACATCTCGGCTTCAATCATCATGCAGTTGCTCACCTATGTGGTGCCCAGCTTCGAGCAGTTGAAGAAAGAAGGCGAAGCAGGTCGCCGCAAGATCACGCAATACACCCGCTACAGCACCTTGGGTTTGGCAATTTTCCAATCCCTGGGTATCGCCATGGCGCTGGAAGGTTCGGCTGGTCTGGTGTTACAGCCTGGTTTTGGTTTCCGTATGGCGACTGTTGTTAGCTTGACAGCTGGCACGATGTTCCTCATGTGGCTCGGTGAGCAAATCACAGAGCGTGGTTTGGGCAATGGTATTTCCATCATCATCTTTGCAGGTATTGCAGCAGGTCTGCCAAGCGCGATTGCTGGTCTGCTGGAATTGGTGCGCACAGGTGCGATGAGCATCATTGCAGCCATCATCATCGTGGCACTGGTTGTTCTGGTGACCTACTTTGTGGTGTTTGTTGAGCGTGGTCAGCGTAAGATTTTGGTGAACTATGCACGCCGTCAGGTGGGCAACAAGGTTTACGGTGGTCAATCATCCCATCTGCCATTGAAGTTGAACATGGCTGGCGTGATTCCTCCGATCTTTGCTTCTTCGATCATTTTGCTGCCTGCTACCGTGGTGAGCTGGTTTAGCACAGGTGATTCGATGCGTTGGTTGAAAGACATTGCAGGTATGTTGACCCCAGGTCAGCCGATCTACATCATGTTCTATGCGGCAGCGATCATTTTCTTCTGCTTCTTCTACACAGCCTTGGTGTTCAACAGCCGCGAAACGGCCGACAACCTCAAGAAGAGTGGTGCATTCATCCCCGGCATTCGCCCTGGTGACCAAACCGCTCGCTACATCGACAAGATTTTGCTCCGCTTAACGGCAGTGGGCGCGGCTTACATCACAGCAGTGTGTTTGTTGCCTGAGTTTTTGATTCTGAAATACAACGTTCCTTTCTACTTCGGCGGTACCTCACTGCTGATCATTGTGGTTGTGACGATGGACTTCATGTCCCAAGTTCAAAATTACATGATGAGCCAGCAATACGAATCGCTTCTGAAGAAAGCCAATTTCAAAACCTCTTAACTGAGATGAGTGAATGGCAAAAGACGATGTGATTCAGATGGCGGGTGAGATTGTGGAAAACCTTCCCAATGCCACCTTCCGAGTGAAGTTAGAAAACGGGCACATTGTGCTCGGGCACATTTCAGGCAAGATGCGCATGCACTACATCCGCATCCTGCCCGGTGATAAGGTCACCGTGGAGTTAACACCTTACGATTTGTCTCGGGCACGTATTGTGTTCCGAGCCAAGTGATTGGATTGAAACGAGTTTTAGGAGAATGACATGAAAGTTTCGGCTTCGGTCAAGAAAATTTGCCGCAATTGCAAAATCATCCGCCGCAAGGGTGTGGTTCGCGTGATCTGTACAGATCCACGCCACAAACAGCGCCAGGGTTGAAGAGCTTTAACGATTTGAAAGTTTAGAGGACTGATATGGCACGTATCGCTGGTATCAACATTCCGCCGCACCAACACGCTGAGATTGGCCTCACCGCCATTTTCGGCATTGGCCGCACCACAGCTCGCAAAATCTGCGAGGCCACTGGCATTGCCTACTCGAAGAAGGTCAAAGACTTCACCGACGGCGATCTGGAGAAGATCCGTGATGCCATCGCTGGCATGACGATCGAAGGTGACCTGCGCCGCGAGACGACGATGAACATCAAGCGTTTGATGGACATCGGCTGCTACCGTGGTTTCCGTCATCGCCGTGGTCTGCCCATTCGCGGTCAGCGCACCCGCACCAACGCACGTACTCGCAAGGGTCCGCGTCGTGCAGCGCAGTCCCTCAAGAAATAAAGCCTGTAAGAGAGAAACACGATGGCTAAACAGCAAGCATCCGCAGCAGCCGCAACACGCGTGCGCAAGAAAGTCCGCAAGAACATTGCTGACGGTATTGCCCACGTCCATGCGTCGTTCAACAACACCATCATCACGATCACCGATCGCCAGGGCAATGCTCTGTCGTGGGCATCGTCAGGTGGTCAAGGCTTCAAGGGCTCACGCAAGTCCACCCCGTTCGCAGCCCAGGTGGCTTCCGAGCAGGCTGGTCGCGCCGCCATGGAGCAGGGCATCAAGAACCTCGATGTTGAGATCAAAGGCCCAGGTCCTGGCCGTGAGTCTTCTGTGCGTGCACTCGGTGCTCTCGGCATCCGTATCACGTCCATCCGTGATGTGACGCCTGTGCCTCACAACGGCTGCCGTCCACAAAAGCGTCGTCGCATCTAATTTTGTTCCCCGGCTTGAGCCGCGAAACGTGCTGAAATGCATGTTCGCGGCTTTGGCTATAATAGAGGGTTGCGTCGTCTATCGGTGCAAACCCGCAAGCCCACCGCCAGCATCGTCTCAAGCACCGTTTGAACCTTACTGGCTCCAGCAGCTAGTCCTGTTGTAGTTAAATTTAAAGGAAATTCCAAGTGGCACGTCTCTTAGGCCCTAAGGCCAAACTCTCCCGCCGTGAAGGCACGGATCTGTTTCTGAAAAGCGCTCGTCGCGCGATTTCGGACAAAGCTAAATTTGATTCCAAGCCCGGCCAGCACGGCCGCACCAGCGGTCAGCGTACGTCTGACTTCGGCTTGCAACTGCGCGAAAAGCAAAAAGTCAAGCGCATGTATGGCGTGCTCGAGCGCCAGTTCCGTCGCTACTTTGAAGAAGCTGATCGCCGCCGTGGCAACACAGGTGCAAATTTGCTCTTCATCCTTGAGTCCCGTCTCGA
Organism: Variovorax sp. PCZ-1; assembly: GCF_018413605.1. Lineage (GTDB taxonomy): Bacteria > Pseudomonadota > Gammaproteobacteria > Burkholderiales > Burkholderiaceae_C > JANMDU01. The sequence continues at coordinate 28,874 of NZ_JAHCDN010000001.1, forward strand.
CAACGTGGCCTATCGCATGGGTTTTGCGTCCACGCGCGCTGAAGCACGTCAACTCGTATCGCACAAAGCGATTCTGGTCAACGGCAAGCCAGTGAACATTCCTTCCATGCTGATTAAGGCTGGCGATGTGATCTCTGTGCGCGAGAAGAGCAAAAAGCAAGTGCGTATTACTGAAGCTCTGCAGTTGGCAGGCCAAATCGGCTTCCCAGCTTGGGTCGAAGTCAGTGCTGAAAAAGTAGAAGGCACGTTCAAGAAGTCCCCAGACCGCGACGAATTCGCTTCTGACATCAACGAATCGTTGATCGTCGAGTTGTATTCACGTTAATTTTTTTGAAGGCGGTGCGTCTATGCGCATCGTCATCAGCCCCTTTGTGGAGACGTTCACAAAGGATTTCCAGCCTTATCGGTGTAACGAGCCGAGGGCACACACAAGGAAGACTGCATGCAAACCAACCTGCTCAAACCCAAGACGATCCAAGTAGAACAGCTCGGCGGCAACAAAGCCAAAGTCACCCTCGAACCTTTCGAGCGCGGCTATGGCCACACGCTGGGCAACGCGCTGCGCCGCGTGCTCCTCTCGTCTATGGTGGGCTATGCACCAACGGAAGTAACCATTGCAGGCGTTCTGCATGAGTTCTCCACCATTGACGGCGTGCAAGAAGACGCCGTCAACATCATGCTCAACCTGAAGGGCGTGGTCTTTAAATTACACAATCGTGATGAGGTCACGCTATCTCTGCGTAAAGACGGCGAAGGCGTTGTCACCGCTGGCGATATCCAGACCCCGCACGACGTTGAAATCATCAACCCTGATCACGTGATCGCGCACCTGTCGCAAGGCGGCAAGCTCGATATCCAGATCAAGGTCGAAAAGGGCCGTGGCTATGTGCCTGGTAACGTGCGTCGCTATGGCGATGAGCCGAGCAAGTCTATCGGCCGTATCGTGCTCGATGCATCTTTTGCACCGATCAAGCGCGTGAGCTACGCCGTGGAAAACGCTCGCGTTGAGCAGCGTACCGACCTCGACAAGCTCGTCATGGAAATCGAAACCAATGGCGCAGTCACCGCAGAAGATGCAGTGCGCGCAGCGGCGAAGATTTTGGTGGAGCAGCTTGCAGTGTTCGCACAACTCGAAGGCAGCGAGCTCGCCGCGTTTGATGCACCCGCTCAGCGCAGCAGCCAGCAGTTTGATCCTATTCTGCTCCGCCCCGTGGACGAACTCGAGCTCACCGTGCGCTCAGCCAACTGCCTCAAAGCAGAAAACATTTACTACATCGGTGATCTGATTCAGCGCACCGAGAACGAGTTGCTCAAGACCCCGAATCTGGGTCGCAAGTCACTCAACGAAATCAAGGAAGTCTTGGCCTCTCGCGGCCTGACCCTCGGTATGCGTTTGGAAAACTGGCCACCCGCTGGTTTGGACAAGCGTTAATTTATAAGCAAAGTGCACCAGCGCGTACCTGATCCGGCGCGCTGTTTATATATTGAAAGGAAAGCACCATGCGTCACGGAAACGGACTTCGTAAACTTAACCGCACCAGCAGCCATCGCCAAGCGATGCTGCGCAACATGATGAACTCGCTGATTCAGCACGAGGCCATCAAAACAACTTTGCCAAAATCAAAAGAGCTGCGTCGCGTCGTCGAGCCAATGATCACTTTGGCTAAAGTTGATAACCTGTCGAATCGCCGCTTGGCATTCAACCGCCTGCGTGACCGTGATTCCGTGACCAAGTTGTTCACCGATCTCGGCCCTCGTTTCAAGACGCGTCCAGGCGGCTACACACGTATCCTGAAAATGGGTTTCCGTGTCGGCGACAACGCACCGATGGCTTTCGTTGAGCTCGTTGATCGTGCTGACACGTCTGCAGAAGTGCCAACCGCTGAGTAATTAGCAGAGTAAATATACTTTGCCGCGTTGCAGCAAACAGCTAAGCAACGCGGTAAAATACAAGTATTGACGCGGAGTGGAGCAGCTCGGTAGCTCGTTGGGCTCATAACCCAAAGGTCGTTGGTTCAAATCCAGCCTCCGCAACCAAACTTAGAAAATCGATAAGCCTATCGATTTTTAGTCAAACGCCAGCTTCAGCTGGCGTTTTTCTTTGTGATTCCAAACGGGATACATGGTTTTGTCGGTATCGAGTATCCAAAGCAAGCTCTCTTGCGGATAATCAAACTATGCGAAAAAGCAAACTCCAATCCGTCACCATCGGTGGCAATGCCGATGAGATCGAAGCGCAGTTTTATGATGCGCTGCGCGCTGGTGACGTTGATAAGCTCATGCTTTGCTGGGCGGATGAAGATGAGATCAGCTGCGTTCATCCAGGCGGTTCGCGTATCAGTGGTGCAGGGGCGATTCGTGCAGCTTTTGATGCGATGTTCAGCAATGGCACGATTCGCGCTACACCCATGCGTGTGCGCAAGATTGAAGCGTTATCTAGCAGCGTGCATAGTGTGATTGAAAAAATTGAAGTGATGACGCCCGACGGTCCGCGTGAAGCCTACGTGATCGCTACGAACGTGTATCACAAGACAGCGCAAGGCTGGCGTATGGTGGCGCATCATGCAAGCCCAGGCACGGCGCGTGAGATGCAAGAACTCTCTGATGCACCGATGGTGCTGCATTGATCGTGGTTTTTCTTGCATTTTTAAGCTCTTTTAGGCGAATTGCCGGCGTGTATGCTGCGCAGAGTGCTACTAAATTAATAGTGGTTGGTATTGTGCGACGAGGTGTATGTTGATGGACTATCGAGCACCGACATGGCTGCCCGGCGGCCAATTGCAAACCATCTGGCCAGCTTTGTATTCGAGCCGGCATGAAGCAGTCGCGCCGAGCTTCAAGCGCGAACGTTGGGCAAGCCCTGATGATGATTTTGTGGATGTAGACTTCACAAAGCACGAGGTCAAACCCGATGCGCCGCAGCTTGTGCTCTTTCATGGCCTAGAGGGCTCATCGCAAAGCCACTATGCGCAGGCCTTCGCCGATTGGGCGAGGCAGCAGGCAATGCCCTACGCTGTGCCACATTTTCGTGGCTGCAGTGGCGAGATCAATCGCGCACCGCGTGCATATCACTCGGGTGATTATCAAGAGATCGATTGGCTCTTGCGCCGCATTAAAGCGCGCGAGCCGCAGCGCAAGCTCATCGCTGTAGGTATCTCTCTAGGTGGCAATGCACTGATGCGCTGGGCGCAGGAGATGGGCGCTGAAGCCAGCAAAATAGCCAGTGCCGTGGCCAGCGTTTGCTCGCCACTGGATTTAGCTGCAGCGGGGCATTGCATCGGTTCAGGCCTGAATCGCCGCATTTACACGCCGATGTTTCTGCGTACGATGAAACCCAAAGCCATGGAGCGGCTCGCTTTGCATCCCAAGCTCTTCGATGCGAAGGCTTTGCAAGAAAGCCGGGATCTTTATGAGTTTGACAACATCTTCACCGCGCCCTTGCATGGTTTCAAAAACACCGAAGACTACTGGGCACGCGCCTCGGCCAAGCCGCGCATGGCTGAGATCCAAATTCCTGCACTCGCGCTCAATGCGCTGAATGATCCCTTCATGCCTGCGAGCAGCTTACCGCAGCCCGGCAAGGTCGGAAAGCATGTGACGCTGTGGCAACCCAAGCATGGCGGCCATGTAGGCTTTCCCGGCGGTAAGTTTCCCGGGCATGTGCATGCCATGCCGCGCGCAGTCGGTCAGTGGCTCTTGCATCATGGATGACATTGTTTTACAAGCCATGGCCAAATGGCCGAATGTGCCGGCCTGCACGGGCTGGCTGGGCCTGGATGCGCGTGGGCAATGGTGGATGCGAGATGATCGCTCGCAGGCTTGTGGCGCTTTCTCTAGTGGGCAGCCAGGTGCGAAAGGCTCGATGCTTTCGCATGAGAAGCTGATTGCTTTTATTGCTCGCAATTATCTTTGCACGGAAGAGGGTGCATATGCTGGCCAATGGTATTTTCAGAACGGCCCGCAGCGCGTGTATGTGGAGTTGGAAGCCACGCCTTGGGTCTGGCGTGTGCGAGATGATTTCACGATTGAAGCTCACACCGGGAAAGAATGCAAGCCGCAGCGCTGCGTGCTCGATGAGCATGGTTGCGTGTATCTGGAGACGGATCTAGGCTTTGGCCTCGTGCATACGCTCGATATGCTGCTCGCGGCTGATGCGTTGGAGCGAGGATTGTGGGTGGCGCAGGAGATGCTTCGCAGTGAATTGCCGCAGCGCTTTGGCTATGTGCGCAGCCCGCAGAAGGTGCAGGTTGCACAAGCTTGATTCGCAAGAATCACTATAAAAATAGTAGCACTTTGCGCAGATTCTACGCCGGCGATAAGCTAATTTGCCTATAAATTAGCCCGCTAGCACCGCTGCAAACACGTCTGCATCCACATTGCCACCACAGAGTGTTGTGCCTATCGTCTTAGCGTGCCACTGATCTTTCTGCTGCATCGCTGCTGCAAGTGATGCAGCGCCAGCGCCTTCGGCCACGTTGTGCGTCGCAGTGAAAAGCAGGCGCATCGCGGCTTTCACTTCGTCATCCGTGACGGCGATTACGTCATGCGCTTCTTTCACAATCACATCGAGCGCCGTCTGATCGGGCACACGGCAGGCCATGCCATCGGCAATCTGCGTCGTCACAGGTGATTCGAGGAGCTTGCGCGATTTGAAGGAATCCATGTAAGCCGTCGCATGGGCTGACACCACACCAACGAGCTTGGTCTTCAAGCCCGTATGCGCACGCGCAGCAGCAGCCGCGCAAAAGCCGGAGCCCATACCAATCGGCACATAGGTCACATCGGGCTGCACGGCTTCGAAGAATTCGATCCAATACGTCATCACGCCCAGCAGCAAATCGCGGTGATAAGAGGGCACGAAATGTAGACCACGCACTTGGGCTAATTTGGCAGCATGCTCACGCGATTCTTGAAACTCAGAGCCATGCTCGATCAGCTCCACACCGAGGGCTCGCATAGCCGCATTCTTCTCCACTGAATTGCCGTGAGGCACAACGATGGTCGCGTGCACGCCATGCTTGCTTGCTGCAAAACCAATCGATTGCCCATGGTTGCCGCGTGTGGCTGAGATCACGCCTGAAATTTTGGGCTCGCGTTTCATCAAAGCATCAAAGTAAGTCAAACCACCACGCACCTTGAATGCACCCACGGGCTGATGATTTTCATGCTTCACCCAGACCTTCGCACCCAGTGCTTCGCTGAGCAGCGGCCATTCAAATTGTGGCGTAGGGCGCAGGCTGGCATAGACGCAATCTTGCGCCGCCTTGATTTCTAGAGGGGTGAACATCTTTACTTTCTTTCTGAAATCACAAGACGCACGGCCAAACCTGTGAGCACCGTAGCCATAAAGTAGCGCTGCACACGCAGCCAGATAGGACTGCGTTGGAAAAACACCGCGATACCTGCTGCGCCGGCTACGATCAGGCCATTGACGACAAAGCTGAGCGAGATATGCGTTGCCGCCAATTGCAAGCCTTGCTGCAACACACTGCCACGCTCAGGGTGGAGGAATTGGCTGAAGATCGATGTGAAGAAAACAATTTGCTTCGGATTAAGCAAATTCGTGATCAAGCCCATGCGAAAGAGCTTGGCATAGCTGTCATGTGGCAAATCTTGCGCTTCAAACAGGCCGCGTCCGCCGGGTTTGATCGCTTGCCATGCGAGCCAGAGCAAATAAGCCGCTCCCGCATAGCGAATCGCGTCATAGAGCATGGGCATGGCAGCCAAAAGAGCGGTGAGGCCGAGCGTGGCAGCTGCGATGTGCACCACATTGCCAGCTTGCACGCCCAGCACAGACACCCAACCCGCCATACGCCCTTGGCAGAGCGCGCGAGAGACGCAATACAGCATATTGGGTCCCGGTGTGAGCATCACGGCCAGTGCGGCGACGCAATACAGGAGTAGCTCAGTGAAAGTCAGCATCACTTCTTCTCTGTCATGAGTAGGCGCACCGCAAGCGCGCCCAAGACCGCGCCCATGATCCAGCGCTGAGCGGCCATCCAAAAAGTGCTTCTGGTTAAAAACTTGGAGATGCCTGCCGCTCCCAAAATGAGGAGGCTGAATACCAGCGCGCTCATGGCGATGTGAATCGCGCCCAAGGTAAAGCTCTGCAGCAAAATCGAGCCGCGCTCTGGGTGGAGAAACTGCGGAAAGAACGAGAGATAAAACATCGCCACCTTCGGGTTAAGCGCATTCGTGATGAAACCCATGCGAAACAATGTAGCCGTATTATCAGCAGGCAAATTCCGTACTTCAAAAGGCGAATGCCCGTTGGGTTTGACCGCTTGCCATGCCAACCACAAGAGATAGCACGCTCCTGCGATCTTAAGCGCTTCAAAGGCAAGAGGCACAGCCATGAGTAAAGCGGTGAGGCCGAAAGATGCTGCGAGCAGATGCACCAAAAAACCAAAAGCCACGCCGCTCCAAGAAACGAAGCCGGCGTAATGGCCTTGTGTGAGTGTGCGTGAAATGCAATACACCATGTTGGGGCCTGGCGAGATCACCATGATGAGTGCTGCGATTGCGAAAAGCATGAGTTCAGAAAGCGTAAAAAGCATCACAGTCCTTTCGATTCAAGAGTGACGAGGCCTTTGGGTGTTTGCAATGTGGCGATCAGATTGGCTTCGCCCGTTTCAATCTGAACACCTTGCAGGCCGATGGCTTGGTACGCGGATTGCAGCTCGGTGACTTGTGTTGTCGCCATACGCAAGTTGATCAAAGAAACCCCGCTGTCAGGCATGCCATTGGCTGGGTGCACATCACCCCATTCGATCAAGGTGGGCAAGCCTCCGTTGAACAAGCGTTGCCCATCTTCGCGTACGGTGATTTGCCATTGCAACAGGCCAGCAGCTGTCATGCGGCTGGCCTGCACGGATGGGCCGCGATCAATGCCTTGCGCTTTGAGTGAAGCGCAGGCTGTGTTTACATCACTGGTATTCGCTACGAAATGCACGAGGCGTGGGCTGCGCTTAATAGTGTCTTGTAGCTCGGAAGAATCTAAGTCAAACCAGCACTTCGCCGGCGATTTAATTGCGCGAGGTGCTCCTGGATTAATAGCAATGATTTCGAAGTAAGCGCGCGGATAATTCACCGTGGCGATGCGAAACAAGCGATTGTGCGTCCCAAACAGCGGATGCTCACCGCCTGCGCCGGGTGTGATGCCCAGCGTGGCTTCGCACCATGCCACACCTTCTTGCAAAGTGCGTGCTGCGACGACGAGATGATCCACTTGTGCATTCATCAGAGCAACACCTTTCCGTCGACGCAAGTGACGCTTGCGCCACCAATCCAAATATCGGAGCCAATTTGCTCCACATGCACACGCCCTGCGCGTGCGAGCGCCGTCCCTTGCGCAGCAACGTAGTTTTTGGGTGCAAGGCTCGAGCCAATTAACCATTGCGCGATGCCTGCGTTGAGTGAGCCAGTGACCGGGTCTTCTGCCATGCCGTTGTTGCCGGGGAAGAAGGCACGCACTTCAAAGTGCGTGTCGTTGTCGTTAGATTGCGTGCCGACCACGCCCACCTTGCCTCTCGGCCCCACCACACCGATATCCAAGCCAGCGAGCACAGCCGCATCTGGCTTCAAGGCTAGCACCTGCTCAGCAGAGCGCAGCATCACGCCGCGCCAATTCGGCCCGTTGTCACACCAAGCATGTGCCACGATATCGTCGCGCTGCACTCCCAGCCCGCGTGCAATCAAGGCCACATCGGCTTCATCCAAAGCACCGCTCTTGATCAACGGTGGTGCAGCAAAAGCCAGTCGCCCATTCGCTGCATCGCGCTTGATCTTCACTAAGCCAATGCCGCATTCCTGCATGATGTATTCGCCTTGCGGCTTACCACCGGCTTCTAGCCATGCATGGCAAGTGCCCAGCGTAGGATGCCCTGCAAACGGCAGCTCGCGCCCTGGGCAGAAGATACGTACTTTGTAATCCGCTCCCGCTTGTGTGGGCGGTAGCAGAAAAGTGCATTCACTCAAGTTCGTCCAGTTCGTGAAATGCTGCATCTCTTCTGTGGAAAGGCCAGAACCATCCAGCACCACAGCCAGCGGATTGCCGTCGTAGGCGCGGGCGGTAAACACATCGACTTGTTTGAAGGGGCGTTGTTTCATCTTGATTTCCCAAACGTTTAACTGACAGGTAGATCAAATACACCCTTGCTGGCAGGATGCGCTAGCAAGGGCGCGTACCAGCGCTCAATAGCGGGGTAGGCGGGGCTCGTCTCACCGCTGCGCGCACGCACGGCCCACCAACGATGCACTTCGCTAAGGAGGGGAATGTCTGCCATCGTCAAAGAGTTGCCGGCCATGTAAGGCTGCTTGGCCAGATGTGCCTCCACGATGCCCAGCCAATGATGCATCTTGCGCGTGTGCTCTTTGATCAGTACATGATTGCGTTGCTCTGGCGCTGTGCGAACCCACTGCGCAAAGGGAAGAGCGCTCGCGCGATTGAGTTCAGATTGCTGCCAATCCATCCAGCGCTCGGCATCAAAGCGCTGTTTCGTGTCACTCGGATACAGCGCGCCGTTGGAATACTTCTCGCACAAGTAGCGCACTATGACGTTACTCTCCCAGAGCGTATAGTCACCGTCGTTCAGCACCGGGATCATGGCATTGGGATTCATCTGTTGAAACTCGGGTGTGTTGATCACACCAAAAGCAGCGCCTGCATCGATGCGTTGAATCGGCAAGTTCAAATATTGCGCCGTCCACATCACCTTGCGCACATTGATGGAGCTGATGCGCCCCCAGAGCGTGAGAGTCTCGCTCACAGGTGCTCCTTGAGCACAGAAGCCAAAGCAGCCACGCCCACGTTGATTTGCTCTACACTGGCCGTGACGAAACTCAGGCGCAAGGTGTTATTTGCAGCATTGTCGGCATAGAAAGCCGCGCCAGGCACGAAGGCGACATTGCGCTCTACGGCTTTGGGCAGCAGGTCAATTGCGTTCATGTGCGCGGGCAGTTTGAGCCAGAGGAACATGCCGCCGGTGGGCTGGTTCCACTGGATGCCTGTGTCTGCGAGTTCGCGTGAGAGCGCGGCGAGCATGGCTTCACATTGCGATTTGTAGAGCGCGCGGATGGTGGGCACGTGGCGGTCGATGAAGCCATCTTTCAAGACTTCAGCCACCAAGCGTTGATTGAAACTCGGTGTGTGCAAATCTGCCGCTTGCTTAGCTTGCAGGAGCTTGGGATAGAGAGCTTTAGGCGCAACCAAGAAGCCCAAGCGCAGGCCGGGGGCGAGTGTTTTGCTGAAGCTTCCCATGTAGATGCCGCCTTCAGGATTGCGCGCTGTGAGCGGCGCAGGCGGTGGCGTGTCAAACCACAAATCGCCATAAGGGTTGTCTTCTACGATGGGTAGGCCAGCCTCGCGCGCTGCTTGTGAGAGCGTTGCGCGCCGGGCCTCGCTCATGCTGCGGCCTGTGGGGTTTTGGTAGTTGGGTAGTACGTAGAGGAAGCGTGCACCTTTGGCTTTGCCCTTTAAATCCTCAACGATCACGCCTTCATCATCACTGGCCACGCTCACAAAGGCTGGCTCCATCGGCGTGAAGGCTTGCAGTGCACCCAGATACGTGGGCGTTTCCACGAGCACGCGAGAATCCTTGTCGATCAAGATTTTGGCGATCAGATCAAGGGCTTGTTGCGAGCCGGTGGTGATCAGCACCTGAGCTGGGTCAATCGCCCAAGGCACGCCAGCAGTGGCACTTTGCTTGGAAAGCTCGTTCGCCACAAATTCCCGCAGCGCTGGAAAGCCTTCGCTCGCCGCATATTGCAAAGCCGCTTGCCCATCTTTGGCGAGCACATCCGCGCATGCTTTTGCAAAAGCTGTAATTGGAAACGTCTTCGGCGAAGGCAAGCCCCCCGCAAAGCTGATGATGCCGGGCTTTTCCGTGACTTTCAAAATCTCTCGAATGATCGAGGGGTTCATACGCTCTGCACGCGCTGCAAGTTTCCAATGTGTATCTGTGCTCATATCACTCTCCACCTTCTTTTCCATAAAACACCACCCAAGTCACGAAATCATCGCTGAAATTTTCAAAGCGATGTTCTACACCTGCGGCCACAAAAAAAGCATCGCCTGCCGCAGCATCAAAGCGCTGCCCATTGATCACGATCTCGCCTGCGCCGCTGTGAATGAAATACAGCTCATCTTGTGTGTGTGGTTGCTGAATATCCGCACCTTTTGGCGCAAACACTTCCACCGACATCGTGCCACCCGCCATCATCGTGACGAAAGGCTCACCTTGCGAGTACTTGGTCGAGGGCGGCGCGGGCAAGCGCTTTAAGGCTTGGCTAATCGAGGCTTTCATGTCAGTCTTCCGTTGATGGGAAGCGAAGCTCGATGTGCGACATCGCACGATCGACGTACAGCTCTTTCTCGCCTACGGGCGCGAAGTAGTGCAACACTTCACGCGCTGCCGCAAAGCTTTTGAGTCGCGAGATCAACCAAGCGCTGACGTACTGCGTTGACAGGCAGCCGCCTGCAGTGGCCAAGTTGCCGTAAGAATAAAACGGCTGGTTCACGATGTTTGCGCCTGCCTCTTGCACCCAAGGCTTGCTCGTCAAATCGGTGCAAGCGGGCATCTGTTGCAAAAGCCCAAGCTTGGCCATGAGGAAGGTGCCCGAGCATTGCGAGACGATGAATTGGCGCAGGGGATCGAGCTTGATTTGGCTCATGATCTCAGCGTTAGCCGCCACCTCGCGCGTCTTCATGCCGCTGCCGATCAATACTGCATCTGAGCTTGCTGATTCGCTGAGCAATTCATGCGCTTCCAGGGTCAAGCCGTTCATGGAAGTGACGCGCGGTGTTGGGCTGCAAATCTTGACATGCCAATCCTTATCGCCCAACAGCGAGATGCGGCTGAGCATGCCGAAAGCGATCAGCGAATCGAGCTCATTGAAGCCATCAAAAGTCAGGATAGAGATTTTCATTTCGTATTAATCCACTATAAACAGCTTCGCCCCCAGCGGCGCACGCGAGCGATGTGGCTCGGCGTTATCAGCCACTTGGTAGCTCATGCCGGGTTTTAAGGTGAACACGCGGCCATCTTCCAGCTCTGTGATCAGCTCGCCTTCTATGCAGAGCAACACATGCCCTTTCACGCACCAATGATCGCTCACATAGCCGGGCGTGTATTCCACCATGCGCACGCGAATCTCGCCAAACTGCTGCGTGCGCCAGAACACACGGCCTGCATCGGCGGTTTTTTCTTCGGGAGGGATCGTCGCCCAATCCACAGTATTGAAAGGGATGCTATTCATCTTCATGGCTTCACACCTTGATCAACCGGCATTTTCTTGCCTACATACACCGTGGCAATCACGCCAAGAGCGAAGAAAAGCGTGATCATGTCCAGCTGCTCACCTAAGAGTGGAATCGCAAACAGCAAACTCAAAAACGGCTGCACCAATTGCACCTGGCTCACACGCACCGCGCCGCCCATGGCGAGGCCACGATACCAGGCGAAGAAGCCGATCCACATGGAGATAAGTGAGACATAGATAAAGCCCATCCAGCTGCTGGCGGCTATCGTTGCCCAAGAAGCGGGCATGTTCAAGAGCGTCACAGGCAAGGTAAGCGGCAGCGAGAGCACCAGCACCCAGCAAATCACTTGCTCAGCGCCGAGCTTAGGCGTGAGCCGCGCGCCGCCGATGTAGCCCAAGGCGGCGCTCATCATGGCGAGTAGTAAAAAGATATTTGCTGCGCCAAGTGAGATGCCGCCTGCGCGCAAGATCATGAAGCCGAGCACCAAGAAACTGCCGAGCAGGGCGCAAATCCAAAAACCTACAGCAGGCCGTTGCTTGAACCAAATGGCAGCTACTACTGCTGTAGCCAATGGCAGCTGCCCGGTGACGACTGCACCATGCATGCTGGGTACGTAGCGCAAGGCGAGTGCTAAGAAGAGAGGGAAGCCGACGACCACGCCAGCGGCTGTGAAAGCCACCAAGCCCCAGTCGTTCTTCGTTGGGACTTTCAATGCGCCACCTGAATGCACAAAGAGCAAATACAAGATCGAGAGCACGCCAGCTGCGGCTGCTCTGCCGAATGTGACGAACCAAGGCGAGAGCTGAGGGGCAGCGGTTGTGCCCACGGCGAGTTTGGTCATGGGCAGGGTCGCAGCAAAGAGCGTCACGCCGAGCAGGCCCCAAAGAAGTCCCTGATTGTCTTTCGTCATACCGTGATCATCCAAGCTGCGGTAATGACTAAAACCAAAGCCATCATTCGGTTAAACCACAACAGCCTTGCTCCTATAGCCAGCCAGCCGCGCAGCGCTGCGCCCATGAGTGCGTAGGCGAGGTTGCTGAAAAATGCAAAGGCCATGAGTGTGGGCAGGAGCACCATGAGGCGCGGCCAAAAATCTGCTTTGCCTGCGAGCCACCCGGCCACGACGGAGAGAGCAAACATCCAAGCCTTGATGTTCACAAACTGCAAAGCCGCGCCTTGCCAAAACGTCACATTCAGCCGCGCTTCATCCGCTTGCGCGAGCGAGCCGCTGCCGGAGAGCTTGTAGGCGAGCCAGAGCAGATATGCAACGCCCACTGCTTTCACCACCCACACAAGAACAGGTGCAGCCACCAAAAGCGCGCCCAGGCCAAATGCGCAGAGCAGCACCAATACGCCCCAGCCAATCGGTACAGCGCACACAAAGCGCATCGCGCGCGGCAAGCCGTGGTTGGCTGCGAGCGCGGTGGATAGGGTCGTGTTCGGCCCCGGAGAAAAGCTCATCGCTGTTCCGAGGATGAGTAGTGCGGTGAATTCAGTCCAAGGCATGGTGTTGTGTTTCTTCAAAATTGAATGTACATTAAACGGCAATACAGAGCCAATACAGTTAAGCCATTCAGTTACCCATCTGTACTGCTCGACGAGGCGATACACCTATGAGTCACACAATGAGGAGAGCGCTATGTTGATGCGCACCAGCCAGCAAACACTCACCGAGCAGCTTGTGGCGAGATTTTCCGAACGAATCCGCTCGCGCCTCTTGCCTGCGGGCAGCCGCTTGCCCAGCGTGCGCGAGTGTGCGCGCCAGCAGGAAGTCAGCCCACATACCGTGGTGGCTGCATACGATCAGCTCGTTGCAACGGGCCTGGTGGAGGCGCGCAAGCAGAAAGGTTTTTATGTGCGGGATGTGCATGTTTTAAAGCAAAATGAACAGTTTGCCGGCATAGAATCTGCGCAAAGTGCTATTAAAAATGTAGTGGCTGGGGCTCTGCATCAAAGGCCAAGAATTGATGCTACAGCCTTGATTCGCGGTATGTTTGCTCGGGGTGGCGGCTCACTCAGCTCTCCGCTGCAGCCTGGTATGGGCGTGCTGCCTCCCGATTGGATGGAAAGCGATTTTCTCGGGCCCGCTGTGCGCAAAGTGAGCCAAGGCCGCAATCTTTTGGAGGCTAGCTTGCGCTACGGAGAGCCGCTGGGCGATGCATCGCTACGCGAAGCGCTCTCCGTGAAGCTTCGCGATTTCGCCATTGATGCGCCCAGCAGCCGCATTGTCACCACGCAAGGCGCTACGCAAGCGCTTGATATCGTGAGCCGCACTTTGCTGAAAAGCGGTGATTATGTGATGGTCGAAGAGCCTGGTTGGGCGGTAGAGTTTGCACGGCTCGATGCATTGGGCATGCGCATCTTGCCTGTGCCGCGTACAGCCGAGGGCCCTGATCTGAATGTGATGGCGCGCTACTGCGAAGAACACGCACCGAAGCTCTACGTCAGTGTAAGCGTGCTGCACAACCCCACTGGCGCATGCCTCTCGCCGTCGAGCGCGCATCGCATCTTGCAGCTCGCAGCTAGCCAAGATTTCCATATCGTTGAAGACGACACCTATTGCCACATCGCACAGCCCCACGCCACGCGCATGTCCGCACTCGATGGCCTGCAGCGCACCATCTACGTGAGTGGCTTCGCCAAAATCCTCGCCCCCAACTGGCGTATCGGCTTCATGGCCACGCCCGAGCATTTAACAGAGCGTTTGCTAGACACCAAACTCCTCACCAGCCTCACCACCCCCGCCCTGCTGGAAAAGGCCTTGGCTCATTGCATCAACGAAGGTCATCTGCGCAAACACAGCGAGCGCGTGCGCACCCGGCTCGATGCAGCGCGCAGCCGAGCCGTGCGCCTCGCTTTGCAATCAGGCTGCTCCTTCGCCGCCGAGCCAGCGGGTCTGTTTGGTTGGGTGGAAACTGGCGTGGATACCGAGCCATTGGCTCAACGCATGTTGGATGACGGAATTCTTTTAGCACCAGGTGCTTTGTTCAACGCCGCCCGGCAGCCCAGCACCTTGATGCGGATTAACTTTGCGACTACGCAAGAGGCAGGGTTTTGGAAGAAATTTGTGGCTCAGCGCGATGCGAGCCAGCGCTGAAGATCAAGCGCGCAACTGCCCTTCACCGAGCACCACATATTTCAGCGAAGTCAGCCCTTCCACGCCTACAGGTCCGCGTGCGTGAAACTTGTCGGTGGAGATGCCGATTTCTGCACCGAGGCCAAATTCAAAGCCATCCGCAAATCGTGTGCTCGCGTTCACCATCACGCTGGCTGAATCCACTTCGCGCAGGAAGCGCTGAGCGTGGATGTGGTTCGTGGTGAGGATCGCATCGGTGTGGTGCGATGAGTAATGGTTGATGTGCGTGATCGCAGCGTCCAAACCGTCCACGATTTTGATGCTGATGATGGGAGCGAGGTATTCTTCAAACCAATCTTGGCTTGTGGCATCTTTCAAAAGCGCTATTGAATCAGTAGCACCTTGCGCAGTAAATACGCCGGCGATTAGCTGTTTTGACTCTAAATCGCAGCGCATTTCCACGCCTTTGGCTGCATAGATGGCTGCAATCTTCGGAAGAAACTCTTTGGCCACGCCGCGCGATACAAGCAAGCCCTCAGCCGCATTGCAAGGCGAATACTTATTCGTCTTCGCGTTATCCGCCACGCGCACCGCCATCTCGATATCGCAAGGATCGTCCACATACACATGGCAATTGCCATCGAGGTGTTTGATCACGGGTACTTTCGCATCACGGCTGATGCGCTCGATCAAGCCCTTGCCGCCGCGCGGAATGATCACGTCCACAAACTGCGGCATGGTGATCAGCTGCCCCACGGCCTCGCGGTCGGTCGTGGGTACGAGTTGCACGCCGTCTTCTGGCAAGCCGTTCTCGGCCAAAGCTTGGCGCACGAGCGCTGCCAGCGCACGATTCGATTCAATCGCTTCTGAGCCGCCGCGCAAGATGCAGGCATTGCCACTCTTGATCGACAAAGAAGCAGCCTCAATCGTCACATTCGGCCGGCTCTCGTAAATCATGCCAAACACACCAATGGGCACGCGCATCTGCCCCACACGAATGCCACTCTCCATCTGGCGCATGCCAGAAATCTCGCCGATGATGTCAGCCATCGCCGCAAGCTGCTCGCAGCCTAAAGCGCAAGTTTCAATCACCTTCGGCGTGAGCTTCAAGCGATCTACCATCGGTGCTGACAGGCCTGCAGCCGTTGCGCGCTCCAAATCTTTCGCATTTTCTACTTGCAGAGTGGCGATACTGGAGCGCAACAGCCCAGCCAGCCGCTTCAAAGCCGCATTCTTCTGCAACGCCGGAGCCCGAGCCATCTCAAACGCTGCGCGGCGCGCGTGGCTACCCAGGAGTTGAATCAATTCGGCGGTGGAGCTTGCATTCATGCCCTAATTGTCTCATGATCAATCTTTCGGCAAGCAAACCGCACCATGTTCAAAGAAGACAAGAAAACAGGCTTACTCACGCCGGGCGACTACGCTAAAAGTGCGCTCAGAGAGCTGATTCTTTATGTCTTCATGGCGATCGCCGCTGTCGTCACCATTGTGATAGCGATTGAGATGCGAAGCTGGTGGCCTTTCGCAGGCTGGTTTGTTGCAGTGTTCGCGTTTGGCTTGTTGCTTGAACGCTTTAATCGTTAGCCGCCATCAAAGCAAGATCATCAAACTGCTACCTTACAAACCATGCCCGCCAACTGCTGCAGCGCCACCCAACTATTGCTTGGCCAGCCTGGGCTTTTCAAGCCTTTGACAATGCCATCGACTTGATGCGCAGCATGTAGCAAGTTGGCTGAATCGAGCGGCGAGAGGCGGGGCAAGATGCGTTCATACAGACGTTGCTTGATGCCCCAGACTCTCGCCTCTTGCAGCGCCATCGGTAGCGGTTTGCCTTCATCCATCAGGCTGCGAACGCGGTGGAGGTTGCGGATGTCTTCGCTGAGCGCCCAATGCACGAGCACTTCAGCCTCGCCTTCGGCTTGCAGGCCGTCGAGCATGCGCTGGGTACGCACGAGGTTGCCGGCGAGCACGGCTTCAGAGAGTTTGAAGACATCGTAGCGAGCGACGTTGAGCACGGCGGCTTCGATTTGTTCGAAGCTCAGTTCTTTCGGCGCATCGGGGCTGGATGGATGCAGCAAAGAGAGTTTTTGAATTTCCTGATGCGCCGCAAGCAGATTGCCTTCCACGCGATCAGCGAAGAATTTCAAAGTGCGCTCGCCTTCTTCGCCGCTTTTTACGCGCAGGCCAGCTTGTGCCAAGCGTTGCGTGAGCCAGGGCGCGAGGGCGCGGCGGTCAATTTCTTGCACTTCGAGCGTGACACCGAAGCTATCGAGTGCGCTGAACCACGCGCCGGTTTTGCTCATCTTGTCGAGCTTGGGCAACACGAAGATCGTGATCACATCGTCATTACCCTTTGCGCTCTCGGCAATTTGCTGAATCGCGGGGCTGCCTTCTTTGCCGGGCTTGCCGCTGGGGATGCGCACTTCCACGATTTGTTTGTCGCCAAACAAACTCATGGAGCCGCCCGAGGCGAGCACTTCGCTCCAATCGAAATGCGCGCCAGCGACGGTGTGCACCACGCGCTCGGTGTAGCCTTGCGCGCGAGCGACGGCGCGAATCGCGTCTGCGGCTTCTTGAATCAGCAAAGCCTCATCGCCATGAAGCGTGTAAAGGGATTTGAGACCCTTTTGCAGATGCTGTGTAAGTTGCGCGGCGGCGAGTTGCATGGAGAGATTGTAGGCAGATTGCGTGGCTGCCCAATCCAGTCTTGAGCCTCTTTTTTATGGAGAATTCATGCCAAAAATAGCAGTTTGCCGGCATAGAATCTGCGCAATGCGCTACTTATTTGATAGCGTATGAGTGGTGATCAAGATACGCTGCATAGAACGGGCTGGCGTCGCGCAGTGCGAGGGCTGGGCTCCTTGCCTGAGGCTCGGCATTCTTTGAGCGCAGCGTCCACCAAAGCCATCGCCATCCACAAGGCTGTGCTTTCAATTTGTTGATCGTTGATCTTCAAAATATCGCGCATCACCACATAAGGCTCAATGCCATAGACGACGGAGAGCGCTTGGTGCAGGCGCTTGCGCACAGCGGGCGTGAGCTGTGCTTTCAAAGGCTCCATCGCATGCTCAAGAATCGCCACGCGATAGCCACGGCGGTAAGGGCGCTCTTCCAGCAGCCCAGCGCGCTCCAGCGCTTGATGCTCCAAGGCGAGCTGCGCAGCGGCGCGAAGCTGGGGTTCAAACTGTTTGAAGAGAGGAAATGTCTCGACAAACAGCTCTTTCACGCGGGCGCGGCCATCGGGCTGGGTGGAATGAAACTGACGCACGGGCGCCAGAGATGCGTTGACTACGGCGGCGATCAACTCGCTGCGCGTTGTGAAATAGCGATAGGCCGTGGCGCGCGAAACATGCGCTTGCAAGGCGACTTCAGCAATGGAAGGAATATGCCCGCGCTCGTTGATCAGGCCGATAGCTGTATCCAAAAGTAGCTTCATGGTGGAAGCTTTCACGCCGCGCAGCGGGGCGGGCTCTGTGGTGGTGGGTGCTGCGCGGGTCATCAGGGAAATTCCTATGTTATTTGGTGGCTGAGTGGATTGCTATGTTATTTCCGTCTGCCTATGATACGCCGAGATCAATTTGAGACTCAAGTCTCATTTTGATGAAAACAACATTCAGACAAGAGACAAATTTCATGCGCCTAGCCAGTTGGTCTTGGGGTGGTCAGCCTCATGTGGGTACCGTGTCCAGTGATGG
This sequence comes from Variovorax sp. PCZ-1, assembly GCF_018413605.1. GTDB lineage: Bacteria > Pseudomonadota > Gammaproteobacteria > Burkholderiales > Burkholderiaceae_C > JANMDU01. The sequence goes on from NZ_JAHCDN010000001.1 coordinate 46,905, forward strand.
GCAGGAGTTAACCGCGTTAGATGTCAGCCGTGCAGACCGTGGGGTGCTGCCTGTGTTGCAAGGCTTGGTGCGAGGTGAAGCGCTGCCAGCTTCCAAAGGCACACGTTTGCCGGTGTCCGCCGTGCAGCTCCATGCGCCGATGCGTAAGCCCTTGCGCAGCCTCATTTGCGTGGGGCGCAACTATCGCGCACATGCCGCTGAGCTGGCGGGCAGTGTGTTCACCAGCAATGCGAATGATCAAATGCAATGGCCTATTGTGTTTACCAAACTGGCCGAATGCGTGGTGGGGCCGCATGACGATGTGCTCTTGCCTGGCGCACAAATCTCCGAGCAGATTGATTACGAATCTGAGCTTGCCGTGGTGATCGGCAAAGGCGGGAAGAATATTTCAGCCGCGCGCGCAATGGAGCATGTGTTTGGTTACACCGTGGTCAACGATGTGACGGCGCGTGATGTGCAGATGCGGCATTCGCAATGGGATTTGGGCAAGAGCTTCGATACCTTCTGCCCGATGGGGCCATGGATCGTGACAGCGGATGAGCTGCAGCATGACAACATTCGGGTGCGTGGTTGGGTCAATGGCGAGTTGCGCCAAGATGGCAACACCAAAGACTTGATTTTCAACATCCCCAACCTGATCGAAACCTGCTCGCGTGGTATCACGCTGATGCCCGGCGATGTGATTGCCACCGGCACACCCGCAGGTGTCGGCATGGGCATGAAGCCGCCGCGCTATTTGAAGAGTGGCGATGTGGTGCGCGTTGAGATCGACGGCATCGGCGCGATTGAAAACCGTTTTGTCTGAGAGTAATCAATGACCATTCATTGGATCGACAAAATGGCGGTGGATGTCGAGGGCGAGGGCGAGGGCGAAGCCGTCGTTATGCTGCATGGCCTGGGCGGTTCGATGAATGTCTGGGCACCACTCATGCCTGCGCTGCAGAATTACAAAGTCATCCGTATCGATACACCGGGCGCAGGGCGCTCCAAGCATGCCTACGCTTTGTCAGAAAATACGTCACACAAAGGCCAGCTATCCTGCGATGTGGTCGCGCAAAGCGTGATTGATGTGTGCAAAGAGTTGGGTGTCAACCAAGCGCATCTGGTCGGGCATTCGTTAACCACGATGGTCTGCCCCTATGTGGCCGTGAAAGCGCCGAAGCTGGTGAAAAGTATCAGCCTGTTTGCTTCGATGGCGCAACCGAGCCAAGCTGTGCGTGATGGCATGAGAGCGCGTGCGCCGCTGGTGCGTGCCAAGGGTAACTTTGAAGCGGCTGTTGCCGTGTCCAACGCTGCACTATCAGCCTCAACCAAAGAAATGCATCCTGTTGCCGTGGCTTATGTGCGCGAAAGCATCATGGGGCAAGACGCAGAAGGCTATGCGCGCAATTGCCTGCTGTTGGCAGAAGCCACGCCCACCACGCTGGAAGACATCCAATGCCCGATGCTGTTGATCACGGGGGATGAAGATGTCGTCACGCCGCTGGCGAGTGCGCGCGAGCTGATGGCGCGTGTGCCGCAGGCGCGGCTGGAGGTGCTGAACAAATGCGGCCATTGGCCGATGCTGGAGCGCCCAGATCAGTGCCAGCGCATCTTGCGTGATTTCTTGCAAGCTCATTCGCGAGGCCAAGCATGACGATTCAATGGATCGACAAGATGGCGGTGGATGTGGAAGGCGAGGGCGAAACCGTCGTCATGCTGCATGGCTTGGGCGGCTCGATGAATGTGTGGGCACCGCTCATGCCTGCGCTGCAAAACTATCGAGTGATTCGCATTGATATGCCGGGATCGGGGCGCTCAAAAGATGCAGATATCTTGTCGAAAGAGGCTGCGAACAAGGGCGAGCTCTCTGCAGATCTGCTCGCGCAATGCGTGATCAAAGTTTGTAAAGCGCTGAATGTTCAAAAAGCGCATCTGGTGGGGCATTCATGGGGCACGCTGATCAGCCAGTATGTGACTGTGAAAGCGCCCCAGTTGGTCAAGAGCTTGTGTTTGTTTGGCGTGCTGCCTCAGCCCTATCCTGCGATGCGCGAGGGCATGCAAGGGCGTGCGTCTGATGTGCGTGCGAACGGCATGTTTGGCTCTGCATCGGTGATTTCTGATGTGGCTTTGTCAGCCTCCACCAAAGAGACGCAACCTATCACGGTAGCCTATGTGCACGAAGGCGTGGCGAGTCAAGACCCGGAAGGCTTTGCACGCAATTGCTTGGCCTTGGCTGCTGCCAAGCCTACGCAGCTCGAAGAGATTGCTTGCCCTGTGATGCTGATCACGGGTGATGAAGATATCGTCACGCCGCTGTCTTCGGCGCGCGAGCTGATGGCGCGCGTGCCACAAGCGCGCTTAGAGATTTTGAGCAAGTGTGGTCATTGGCCCACGCTGGAGCGCACGGAAGCGAGCCGTCGCATCCTGCGTGATTTTTTAGATCGTCAACGCTGAAAGCTGAGCCATGTCCGACGTGCTATTTACCAATGTCAAGGTTTTCGATGCCACCGGCGAGCAGCCCTATCAGGGCGAGGTGCTGGTGCAGGGCAATCGCATCACGCGAGTCACGCGTACCGGCTATGGTCAGGCGCGTGGCGCGGTGCAAGGGGCGCACATCATTGACGGCGCAGGTGCATTCCTCATGCCCGGCATGATCGAGGCGCACACGCATTTTTCTTGGAACGATCAGCCCAGCTTGGATGCGATTCAGCGCATGCCGCCTGAAGAGCATATTTTGTGGTGCGCTGAAGTGGCCGAGCGCTATTTGGATATGGGCTGGACAAGCTGCGTCGGCGCTGCGACTGCCAAGCCCCGCCTTGATGTGGCGATCCGTGATGCGATCAACAATGGCACGATCATCGGGCCGCGTTATCTCGCAGCGAGCCAAGAGATCACCGTGCAGGGCGGCTTGGGTGACACCACGATGCCACATTTGCCGCAGCCTGAGTTTGCGTTTGGTGCCGTGGTCTGCGGCGCGGAAGAGATGCGCAAAACCGTGCGCACCTTCATCAAGTACGGCGTGGATTCTCTCAAGATCAATCTCTCGGGAGAGTCCATTACCGGCATGCCTAGTTCGATGAGTCAGTTCACCGAAGAGGAAATCAAGGTCTGCGTGAGTGAGGCCAAAGCCTGGGGCAAGAGAGTCTCGGCACATGCACGCTCCACCTGGGGTGTGAAGCAATGCATCAAGCATGGCATTGAAGTGATCTACCACGCCAGCTATACCGACGAAGAGACGCTAGACATGATGGAGGCGAGCAAACGCGATCACTTTGTTGCGCCCGGCTTGGCTTGGCTCATCAACACCTGCCACAACGCCAGCCAATATGGCATCACGCCTGATGTGGCGCGCAAGATGGGCTATTTTGAGGAGCTCGATGCAGCCATCAAATCCATGCAAGGCTTGCACAAGCGTGGCGTGCGCATCCTGCCCGGTGGCGACTATGGCTTTGCGTGGACACCGCATGGCACGAATGCCAAAGACCTCGAGTATTTTGTGAAATACGTGGGCATGTCCAATATGGAAGCCTTGCTCTCAGCCACGGCTTGGGGCGGGCCGATGATGAAGCTGCGTGATCAGCTGGGCAAGATTCAAGAGGGCTATCTCGCTGATATTTTGTTGATTGATGGCGATCCGCTGCGCGATATCAAAATCTTGCAAGATAAAGCACGCATTCTTGCCGTGATGAAGGATGGCAAATTTCACCGCGCACCCGCCGGCCGTGCATCCCCCACAAGCCGCTGGGCTGACTAAGTGAGACTGAGGGAAAGAGACCAAACCATGTCACGTATCCTTTTCAACAACGTCCGCATCATCGACGGCTCGGGTCAGCCTTCGTTCGCCGGCTCGGTGCTCGTCGAGAAAAACCGTATTGCCCAGATCAATCGCTCCGTCTCGCCGCTGTATGCGGGTGATGCGATGGTGATTGATGGCGCGGGCGCAACCCTCATGCCCGGCATGATTGAAGCGCACACGCATTTTTCTTGGAATGATGCCGCCACGCTGGATGCGATTCAGCGCATGCCGGTCGAGGAGCATGTGCTGTGGTGTCGCCAAACAGCCAAACGGTATCTCATGGCAGGCTTCACATCTTGCTTGGGTGCAGCCTGCGCCAAGCCGCGCTTGGATGTGGTGATTCGCAATGCGATCAACTCTGGCCAGATTCCTGGGCCTCGCTATCTTGCGGCGAGCCAAGAGATCACCGTGCCTGGTGCTCTGGGTGATGAGACCTTGTCGCATCTTCCTTTCCCGGAATACAGCTTTGGCGTGAATGTGAATGGCGCGGAAGAGATGCGCAAAGTGGTGCGCATGTTCCTCAAATACGGCGTGGATTCGATCAAGCTCAATCTCTCGGGCGATAACTTTGTGCCCCATGCGCCTGCAGACACCACTTGGATGACCGATGCCGAAGTGGCGGCTGCCGCTGAGGAAGTGCGCATGCGTGGAAAGCGAATCATTGTGCATGCGCGCTCCAAAGCCAGCGTTCAACAAGCGCTTAAACACGGCATTGAATTGATCTATCACTCCAGCTTCACGGATGAGAAAACGCTCGACATGCTGGAAGAGCGCAAAGACAAGATCTTTGTCGCGCCCGGGTTGGCGATTCTCTACGCGATGCTGTATGAAGCCGAGCCTTGGGGCACAACGCATGCCAAGGCGGTGGAGATGGGCTACCAGATTGAGTGGGATGCCGCAATTGAATCGCTGAGCGCCATGCACAAGCGCGGCGTGCGTGTGCTCCCGGGGGGCGACTATGGCTTTGCCTTCACGCCACATTGCCAGAATGCGCGCGATCTGGAATTCTTTGTGAAGTATCTAGGCTTCACGCCGCTGGAGGCGATTCGCAGCGCCACGCAATTGGGCGGGCAACTCATGATGATGGGGCACGAGCTGGGCATGATCAAAGAAGGCTATCTGGCGGATATCTTGTTGATCGATGGTGATCCCGTGGCTAACTTGAGCATTCTGCGCAAACCTGAGCGCATTCTTGCTGTGATGAAAGACGGCAAATTTGCGAAGACACCTGAGATGGACAGCCGCAGCGCGTCAAAAGGGTGGGCAGCATGACGCGCAACCAGAAAATTGCCCTGTGGGTTTTGGTCGGTGGCCCTATCGCCGCCTTCAGTGCTTGGGCGATTCACGATAACCTGCGTTTGTATTTCGTCACTCTGCTCAACGGCCTCACATTAGCCTCGCTGTATTTCATCGTGGCCAGCGGCTTCACTTTGGTGTTTGGCCTGATGCGCAACGTGAATCTGGCACATGGCTCGCTCTATTTATTGGGGGGCTATGTGGGCTTCTTTGTGGCTGCCAAAACCGGTTATTGGATTGTGGCCGTTGCTGCTGGTTTTGCGGCGGCCGCGCTCGCAGGCTTGTTGATCCAGATCTTTATCTTGCGCCATATGCAAGGCCAGGATCTTCGGCAAACCATGGTGACGATTGGTTTGTCCATCGTGATCGCGGATATTCTGCTCTGGATCTTTACCGGGCAGGTCTATCAAATCGAAGCGCCAGAATGGCTGCAAGGCCCGATCAAAGGTTTGCCGATCATCAATGCATATTCCGCTTATCGCCTGAGCTTGCTGGGCATGGGCATCGTGATTGGTGTGACGCTGTGGCTGCTGCTGAGCAAAACCCGTGTGGGCATGATGATTCGCGCCGGTGTGGATGATCGCGCCATGCTGTCAGCGGCGGGCGTGAATGTCAATTTGATTTTTGCGATCACCTTCGCGCTCGGCGCTGGCTTGGCTGGCTTGGGTGGCGTGATCGGCGCGGTAGAGCTCTCCATCGTGCCCGGTGAAGACACGCGCTTGCTGCTCGCTTCTCTGATCGTAGTGATCGTAGGCGGTATGGGCAGCATCTTAGGCGCGGCAATTGGTGCTGTGATTCTCGGTCTGGCGGAGACTTATGGCTTGGCTTATGCGCCCACCTACAGCGTCGTATTCACCTTTGTGATTTTGATTCTCGTGCTGGCCTTCCGTCCACGCGGCATCATGGGGAAAGCAGCATGAGCGCAGCACGCTGGCGGCAAGCCATGAACCGTGACGCAAACGCGGCTTTGCGTCAGACCGCTTTGTCTCATCAGGCGAGCAAATCATCCGCCATCAAGGGCATGGATGCATCGCCACGTGTCTCGTTTGAATGGGTGCGCGATACCTTCAAAGCCATTGGCATCCGCCATGTGGTCGTCATGTTGTTTGTGCTGCTGTTTCCTTGGATGGTGTCACCGTTTATGACGTTTCAAATCGGTGCGCAGTCTTTGATTTTTGGCTTGATTGCCTTATCGCTCACCTTGCTGGGTGGCTATGGTGGCATGGTGTCGCTCGCGCAAATGACAGTCGCTGGTATCGCGGGCTACACCGTAGCTATTTTGGGGACGAGTGGCACACCAGAGATCAGTTTGAATTGGCCTTGGTGGGTAGCGATTATTTTTGCGCTCTTCATCGCTACCGCATGCTCGATTTTGATTGGCTGGCTATCAGTCCGCACCGAAGGCATTTACACCATCATGATCACGGTGGCGATTGGGGCGGCCTTCTACTATTTGGCTCTGCAAAACTACAGTGTCTTCAACGGCTTTCAGGGCTTCCAGAAAGTCTATCCACCGAAATTGTTTGACGTGGATTGGCGCTCGCCTTTGCCTTTTTACTACCTGTCTTTAGTGCTGGCTTTGGCAGGTTATTTCTTCGTCAAGCACTTGATCCGCACGCCATTCGGTATTGCCTTGCAAGGCACGCGCGATAACGCGCGCCGCATGAATTCTTTGGGATTCAATGTCATCGCGCATCGCATGGCGGCTTACGCTGTTTCTGGTTTTATTGCCGCTGTGGGCGGCGTGATGCTGGTTTGGTACAACGGTTTGATTGTGCCGGGCTCAGTGAACACCGGCTGGCTCATCAATATTTTGGTGATTGCTGTGCTGGGCGGCATGAAGCATCCGATCGGCGCTTTCTTGGGCGCGATTATTTTTGTATTGCTGCAAACCTTTGCCATCGATCTGATTGATCGTGAGCGTTTCAACCTCGTGATTGGTGGCGTATTTTTGGCGATTGTTCTTTTTTCCCCTGATGGTTTGCTTGGGTTGTGGGCGCGTTTGAAATCGCGCCTATCACCCAAGCTATCCATCAAATCCACTGTGCGTTAACAACGCATTTTTCATTGAAGACGAAGGAGACTACTGTGAAAACAACGAAACGTGTACTGGCCCGTACCTTGGTGGGCGCTGCCATTGCCGCAGCTTGCATGCCGATCAGCTTTGCGCAATCTGGCGCACCTGTGAAAATTGGCTTGCTGGCCACACTTGAAGGCCCGTTTGCGGCTGGCGGTGCGGATGGCATGCGCGGCGCAGAATTGGCTGTGAAGCAGCGCAATGGCGTAGTGGCTGGCCGCAAGATTGAAATCATCAAGGCATCATCCAATGCCCAGCCCGATGTGGCCGTGAACGCCACGCGTAAATTGGTCGAGCAAGACAAGGTCGATATCATGGTTGGCCCTCTGTCTGGCGGCGAAGGCATTGCAGTGAAGGATTACTCCAAGACGCAGCCCAACATCACCTTCATCAACGGCGGCTCGGGCGCACAAGCGACCACCTTGGTCAACACCAGCCCGAATTTCTTCCGCTTCAACACCGATGGTGGCCAGTGGATGGTAGGTCTGGGTAAAGCAGCTTTGGCCAAAGGCTACAAGCGCACCATGATCATCGCGGAAGACTATGCCTTCCCGTATTCGCAAGTGCAGGGCTTCATGTCTGAATACTGCAAGCTCGGCGGCAAAGTGCCTGTGAAGGCCTGGGTGCCACTGGGCGGCAAAGACTACTCCTCCGTGATTGCTCGCATTCCTAAAGATGTGGATGCTTTACTCATCATCTTGGGTGGCTCGGATGCGGTGAACTTTTTGAACCAGTATGAAGCAGCCGGTGGTGACAAGCCTCTCATGGGTGGCTCGATCACAGTGAGCCAAGACGTGCTCAACTACCGCGGCAAGCGCCGCGATTCTTTGGTAGGCACGATCTCCGGCGCACCATCCGCTGATGCCTTGGATACACCAGAGTGGAAAGCCTTCGTGGCGGATTACCAGAAGAACTACCCAGTCGCTTCTGGCGGCTATCCGATGCCCAGCTTGTTTGCTTGGGGCTACTACACCAATATGAAAGCTGCCTTGGATGGCTTGGCTGCTGTGAATGGTGATCTGTCGGGCGGTCAGGCCAAGTATCGCGAAGCTTTGAGCAAAATGGTTTTGAAGACACCTACTGGCGATGTGCGCTTGGATGCGAACCGTCAAGCCATTGGCACAAGCTTCGTGGTGGAAGTGACCAAGGATGCGCAAGGCAATCTCTTCAACAAAGTGCTCAGCCGTACTGACAACATCGATCAGATGCTGGGCATGAAGAAGGAAGACTTTGTGATCGGTACGCGCGATACCCCCAGCTGCCCTTAAGAGCTGATTCCCAAGACCATCTTCTGACCCGCCGCTATATGTCAACCGTCTCCACTCGCAAGCCTTTAAGCGCCTCTCCCGCGAAGGCTTCCGCGCTCGCATCCAACGATGCCCTCGTGCTCAGGGGTGTGACGCGTGCCTTCGGCGCTTTGCGTGCGGTGGATGACGTGAATTTGACGGTGGCGGCTGGTCAGAAGTATGCCGTCTTGGGCTCGAACGGCGCGGGTAAAACCACGCTGTTCAACGCCATCACTGGCGATTTTCCGCCCACCTCCGGGCGGATCCATTTTTTCGGCGAAGACATCACTGAGCTCACCCCGTTCGAGCGCATTCGCAAAGGCATGCGCCGCACGTATCAGTCGTCTTTGCTGTTTCGCGAGCTCACGGTTCGCGATAATTTATTTTTAGCCGTGCGCGGTGTGAGCGAAGGGCGTTTTAGTTTCTTGCGCCCCGGCGCAAGCCAAGCCTCCAATGTGGCCACACAAGATTTGCTGGAGCGCTCGCGCCTCACGCACATTGCCAATGAAACTGTGGCCAACCTTGCTTATGGCCAGCAACGCCAACTTGAAATCGGCATGGCCTTGGCCGGCGCGCCGCGCTTGATTTTGTTTGATGAGCCAGCTGCTGGCCTCTCACCTGCGGAGCGCCGCGAGCTGGTGATTTTGCTCACCTCGCTGCCCTCGCACATGAGCTTTGTGTTGATTGAGCATGATTTGGATATTGCACTCAAGGTGGTTGAAAAAGTCACCGTGATGCACAACGGGCGCGTGATCAAAGAAGGCACGCCGGATGAAATTGAAAACGATGCCCAGGTGCAGGCCATCTATATGGGAGGCAAGCACTGATGAACTGGTTTGGCAAAGATCGCGCTGACAAGACGAATGCGTCGGTGCCCATGCTGGAGATCAAGGGGCTGAACGTCTATTACGGCCGCGCCCATGCTCTGCAAGATGTGAACCTCACGCTGGATCGCGGCGTGACAGCCATCGTTGGCCGTAACGGCATGGGCAAAACGACGCTGTGCAATACCGTCACCGGCATCGTGCCGGGCACGGGCAGCATTCGCGTAGCCGGGCAAGAAATTCTGGGCTTGCCGTCAAACCGAATCACCAAGCAGGGCGTGGCCTATGTGCCGCAAGGCCGGCGCGTGTGGCCTTCGCTTACTGTGGATGAAACGCTCGCGCTTGTTGCACCACGCAAACGCGATGTGCAGCGCGTGTACGACATGTTCCCTCGCTTGGCCGAGCGTAAATCCAATGGTGGCGCGCAGCTCTCTGGTGGCGAGCAGCAAATGCTGGCGATTGGCCGCGCCTTGCTGCTCCAGCCGCGTTTGCTCGTGATGGATGAACCCACCGAAGGCTTGGCTCCCGTGATCGTGGAGCAGGTGGCCAAAGCTTTGCGAGAATTGGCGGCAGAAGGCTCGATTGCGATTTTGCTGATTGAGCAGAATCTGGGTGTGGCGATCGATGTGGCGGATCGCATTGGCGTGATGGTCAATGGCCGTATCGCGCATCAGATGGATAAAGCCACGCTGGCTGCGGATCGCGAATTGCAAGAGCGCTTGCTCGGCGTGCGCTCCAGTGGCGACAGTGCGGAAGTGGAAGCACCAGCTGCGCCGGCTGCCACGGATGAAGCACCCAAAATCTGGACGGTGAAGCGATCACACGCCGATGCCTCGCAAGCCTTGGCTGATCCTGCGCCCGGCAGCGTTCGCGGCTTTAATCGCTGGAATGCAGGCAGCACGCAAGCGAGTGTGACGGATATCTCTCGCCAGCCCTTGCCTAGTTTCACAAGCAATGAGTCTGTCAAACCGATTTCATCCAGCGTATCAAAAGCGCAAGTCTTGCAGCTTCCAGTAGCTGCCAGCAGCACACGCGCGGCCTATGTGGTGGGCACGTTTGACACCAAAGGCCGAGAGCTGTTTTTCATTCGTCAATGCATTGAAAAAACCGGCTTGCGTGTGGTGACCGTTGATTTATCCACCTCAGGCCGCACATCTACTGCTAGCGTGCATCCTCGCGAGGTCGCGCGCTCGCATCCGCAAGGCGAGAGCGCCGTGTTCAGCGGCGATCGCGGCAGCGCAGTGAGCGCAATGGCGGTGGCTTTTGAGCATTACATCCAAACACGTCGCGATGTGGGCGGCATCATTTCTGCGGGCGGCTCGGGCGGCACATCGCTGGCTACGCCTGCCATGCGCGCATTGCCGATTGGTGTGCCGAAGGTGATGGTGTCTACCGTGGCTTCGGGTGACACACGCCAATACGTGGGCCCCAGTGATATTTGCATGATGTATTCCGTCACGGATGTGCAGGGCATCAATCGCATCAGCGAGAAGGTACTCAGCAATGCGGCGCATGCCTTGGCGGGCATGGTGGCTCAGCCGCCAGCTCAGAGCATTGAGACCAAACCTGCGATTGGCCTCACCATGTTTGGCGTGACGACGACCTGTTTGCAAGCCGTGGTTAAACAGCTGGAGAATGAGTATGACTGCCTGGTCTTCCATGCCACAGGCGTAGGCGGGCAGTCGATGGAAAAATTGGTGGACTCTGGTTTGCTGGCGGGTGTCTTGGATATCACCACCACCGAGATTCCAGATGAATTGGTAGGCGGTGTCTTCTCAGCGGGCGCATCGCGCATGGATGTGTATGCACGGCACGATATCCCCTATATCGGCTCTTGCGGTGCATTAGACATGGTGAACTTTGGTGCATTGGATACCGTGCCAGAAAAGTTCAAGCATCGCCTGCTCTACAAACACAATGCCTCTGTCACTTTGATGCGCACCACAGCGCAGGAATGCCAACAGATCGGTGAATTCATCGCGCGCAAGCTCAATGCCATGCGCGGGCCCGTGCGATTCTTCATTCCTGAAGGCGGCGTGTCTGCGATTGATAAAGCAGGCCAGCCTTTCCACGATCCCGAGGCAGATCGCGCTTTGTTTGAAGCGATTGAGAAAAACTTCCGTGCTGGCAGCCAGCGCCAGTTGATTCGCTTGCCCTACAACATCAACGATGAAGCGTTCTCTGATGCTTTGGTCAAAGCTTGGCGTGAGATGGTGAAAACACCCCATGCCCTCAGCCAAGCCAAGAAACGCGCTTTTTAAAAACTCAGACCGAAAGAAAGAACAACAATGCCAAGAATAGCCAGACAACAGATCCTTAGCGATTTGCGAAAGAAAATTGATGCACGCATCCCCATCATCGGCGGTGGCGCAGGCACGGGCTTGTCGGCCAAGTGCGAAGAGGCCGGTGGGATTGATCTGATCGTGATCTACAACTCAGGCCGCTATCGCATGGCGGGGCGTGGCTCCTTGGCGGGTTTGCTGGCTTACGGCAATGCCAACGAAATCGTGTGTGATATGGCCACCGAGGTGCTGCCCGTGGTGAAAAAAACGCCCGTGCTCGCGGGCGTGAACGGCACGGATCCTTTCATGATCCCAGATCAATTCTTGCAGCGCTTGATCAGCCTCGGATTCTCAGGCATTCAAAACTTCCCCACTGTGGGTTTGATCGACGGTAACTTCCGCTCGAATCTGGAAGAAACTGGCATGGGCTACGGCCTCGAGGTGGAGATGATTGCCCGCGCTCGCGCATTGGATTTACTCACCACGCCTTACGTATTCAGTGAAGACAATGCCAAAGACATGACGCGCGCTGGCGCCGATATCGTGGTCTGCCATCTCGGATTAACGACGGGTGGTGCGATTGGCGCAGAGACAGCACTCAAACTCGCCGATTGCGTAGCGCCCATCAATGCCTGGGCGCAAGCCGCTAAATCCATCAATCCGAATGTGATCGTGCTCTGCCATGGCGGGCCGATTGCGACACCCGAGGATGCGGAATATATCTTGAAGCACTGCCCAGAGTGCCATGGTTTTTATGGAGCGAGCTCGATGGAGCGGCTTCCCGCCGAAGTGGCGTTGACAGAGACAACGCGCCGCTTCACCCAAATTAAACGCGCTTGAGTACCCAAGGAGATCATCATGACTGGCAGCGATTTCGGAGCTTTCATTCTTGGCTTGATTGTGGTGGTGATTGTTGTCGCCATCATCGTTTGGCTCTTCCATTGGCTTTACTTGCGCAGCAGCAAAGAGCGCGCCTTTGTGCGCACCGGCATGGGCGGGCAGAAGGTGGTGCTCGGCGGTGGCGCGTTTGTGCTGCCTATCGTGCATGATGTGATCCCAGTCAATATGAACACGCTGCGATTGGAAGTGTCTCGCGGGCGTGATAAGGCATTGATCACCAAAGATCGCATGCGTGTGGACGTGATCGCGGAGTTTTATGTGCGTGTGGCTGCGACGGAAGATTCGGTAGCCGCTGCTGCTCAAACTCTGGGTTTGCGCACCATGGAGCCTGATCAGCTCAAAGAATTGGTAGAAGGTAAATTCGTGGATGCGCTGCGCACAGCCGCTGCTGAGATGACGATGGAGGAACTCCATGAGAAGCGCGGTGTGTATGTGAAGCGTGTGCGCGAGACGGTGGCTGAAGACCTCACGAAGAACGGTTTGGAGCTGGAGGCAGCATCGCTCACGCAACTCGATCAAACTTCGATGGAGTATTTCAATCCCAGCAATGCGTTTGACGCCGAAGGTTTGACGCGCCTGACCGAGCAAATCGAGCATCGCAAGAAGCAGCGCAATGATGTTGAGCAAGACACACTCATTGCCATTCGCAATAAGAATTTAGAGGCTGAAAAGCTATCGCTGACCATTGATCGCGACGCGGAATATGCTCGCCTGGCGCAGCAGCGCGAAGTGGAAATCGCACGCGCTCGCCAGCAAGCGGAGCTGAGCACCGAGCGTGCACAGAGCATGCAAAATTCTGAGAGCGCACAAATCTCGGCCAAGCTGGCGATTGAGGCCGCGCGCATCCGCTCCGAGCAATCGATTGAGCAAGAGCGCATTGGGAAGGAACGTACGATTGAAACGGCTGAGATTGAACGCCGTAAATCCTTGGAGCTGGCTGAGCAGCAGCGCTCGATTGCTTTGGCGAAAGAGAGTAAGAATTTGAGTGAAGCACAAGCGGCTGCCGACACAGCGCGTGCTACGGCCGTGCAAGCTGAAGAAAAAGTGTTCACCGCGCGTGATGTGGAAATGGCGCAGCGCAAGAAAGCTGTGGAGCTGATTGCTGCTGCGCAAGCCGCGGAGCGTGAGGCATTGCGTCTTACATCAGCCGCCAAGGCTGAGAAGGATGCCAGCGCAGATCGCGGCGTAGCTGTGCGCGCGCAAGCGCAGGCCGATGCCGATGCCGAGACGATCAAAGCTGCTGCTCAGCGCGTAAGCAGCGAAGCAGAGGCCGATGGCCTGCGCATGATCAACGAAGCGCATAACGTGCTCTCGCCAGAAGCACGCGCTTCTGCACTGCGCATGCGCTTGGTGGATAAGGCCGAAGGCATCATCCGCGAATCCGTGAAGCCGATGGAGCGCATCGAAGGCATCAAGATCATGCATGTGAATGGTTTGGGTGGCGGTGGCTCGGGCGGCGAGGGCGGCATGCAAAGTGGCGGCTTTGCTGATGACGTGACGAATTCGGCGCTGCGCTTCCGCGCACAAGCGCCGATCGTGGATCAGCTGCTCAAAGAAATTGGTTTGGAAGGCGGTAACATCAACAAGCTGGTGGGCGGGCTTACCAACAACGCTACTAAAGATTAAGTGCCATGGTTCGCATTTATGTTTCTAGCGTGATCGACGCCACGGCAGACAGCGTGTGGTCGCGCGTACGCGATTTCAATGCCTTGCCGGTGTGGCACACCATCATTGCGGACAGCCGCATTGAAAACAATGAGCCGAGTGACAAGATTGGCTGCATCCGCCATTTCCACACACGCGATGGGGGCCTGATTCGCGAGAAGCTGCTCACATTGTCTGATTACGATTTCACTTGCGCCTATTCCATCTTGGAAAGCCCGATGGGTGTAGACAACTATGTGGCCACCTTGAAGCTCACGCCGATCACTGATGGTGCGCGTTGCTTCATCGAATGGAGTGCGGAATTTGATTGTGCCGCTGGCCGCGAACAGGAGTTGTCTGAAGGTATTGGCAATGGCGTGTTCCAAACAGGCTTTGATGCTTTGAAGAGCCATTTCGGTCGTCGCTCTTAAACGCTGCTTGTCCGTCACATGCTGCAAAAAATTGTTCGCTCTACTGTGATTGATGCGCCGATTGAGCGCGTCTGGGAAGTGCTGCGTGATTTCAACAGCCATGATCGTTGGCATCCTGCGATTGCCAGCAGCTCGATTGAAGGGGGTGAGCGCAGCGATCAGGTCGGTTGCATCCGTAATTTCAAATTGCAAGACGGCAACCATATTCGCGAGCAGTTGATTGCTTTATCCGATACGGATCACGTCTCCACGTACTGCATCGTGCAAAGCACTGTGCCCTTGCAGCGCTATGTGGCGACGGTCACGCTCAAGCGCATCACCGATGGCAACCGAACGATGTGGCATTGGGAGAGCAGCTTTGCCACACCGCCCGGCCAAGAACGTAGCTTGGGTGATTTGGTTGCTAAGGGTGTATATGAGGCAGGCTTTGAAGGGCTGCGGCGTTATTTGCTGGGGAACACATCTGCCAGTTATGCCGTGTCTCGCGCGCCCATGCGCCAAGGCGTGCCCGTGGCATCGCGGCAAGTGCAAATCTCGCGCTTTGGTGATGCGTCTGTATTGCAAATTCAAACCGTGGATGCGCCTGCACCTGCTGCTGGCCAAGTGCGAATCGCGCAGCGTGCCGTGGGTGTGAACTTCTTTGACATCTACGTTCGCAAGGGCTGGGTGCCTGGCATCGTGGAGCCGCCTGCTGGTCTGGGCATGGAGGCGGTAGGCACGGTGCTGGATGTGGGTGATGGCGTGGGCGGCTTGCTCAGTGGTGATCGTGTGGCATATTTATGTCCGCAGCCCGGCTCGTATTGCTCGGTGCGCACGGTGAGCCAAGAGCATGTGGTGCGCTTGCCTGCCTCTGTGGAGGACAACACAGCAGCAGCGCTTTTGCTCAAAGGCATCACAGTGGATTACTTGCTGCGTGATTTGGGGCGCATACAAAAAGGCACGCGGATTCTGGTGCATGCTGCCGCTGGTGGCGTGGGCTTGCTGCTCTGCTCCTGGGCGCGATCCATGGGAGCAACCGTGATGGGCACAGTATCGAGCGAAGCGAAGGCACGATTAGCGCGCGAATACGGATGTGAGCATGTGATCGTCACGCCGGATTACAAATTTGCGGATGCGGTGCAGCGGCTGGACGGTGCGCAAGTGATTGTGGATGGCTTGGGCGATGCGGCTCGCACTGAAAACATGGCCGCTATTGCCGCGACAGGCCATTGGATCAGCTTAGGCCAAGCCAGCGGCCCATTGGCAGCAATTGATCCAGGATGGCTGAACCAAAAATCCGTCACGCTCTCTCGCCCTGTGGTGTTTCACTACACCGCGACTCAACAAGCCTTGGCCGAGCGCGCAGCGCGTGTGTGGGCTGCGCTGGAATCTGGCGCTTTGAGGCGCCCGCCAATTGAACAATACTCGCTCAACGCCGCTGGGCAAACGCATGAGCGCATGGAATCGCGCCAGAGCGCGGGCTCGCTGATCTTGACGGTGTGATCAGGCTAGGGAGCTTCTGAATAAGTCGTCGGGATGGAGCAGGCCTGGATTCGGGATGGGCTGCTAGGCGAAGAACGTAGCTTTAGCGGTGCTAAAGCGAGGCTTTTCAACAACGCAGACCGCCCGAAGACAGGCCTGATCTGCCCGAACAGACTTGTTCAGAAGCTCCCTACCCCATCAAGTTGAGCTGCAACCGCTCGCGCTCGATGACTTTGGCAATCGCAGGATGTGCAGCGAGCGTTTGGATATGCGCCCATGAGTGGGTGAATTGCGTGGGGTCAATGCCTGCGATGGAACCCCAGCGATTGAAGGTCAACACATAGGCATCGAGCGCGGTGAGGTGATCATGGCCATAGGCTGCTGCTGCGTAGCTGCCGCCAGTTGCCTTGGCTTGTGCGACCAAGCTATTGATCTCACGCAATTGCTCGGCGAAGAGCTGCACGTTGTGCGCTTTGATGGTGGCTTGCGCTGCTGCATCGGGTGTGAATTTTTGCGGCATGAAGATGTGGGTGAAGGTGGGGTGAACGGTGTTGTTCATCCATGCCAAGGTTTGTAGGACGCGGGCTTTTTGCAGTGGATCGCTGGGTAGAAATTTAGCGGCGGGAAAACTCTCGGCGATGAAGGTGGTGATCGCTACGATTTGTGTGATGACTGCGCCTTCTGTCACGAGAACAGGTACTTGCGATTTGGGATTGAGCGCTTTGTATTCTTCGCTGTATTGCTCACCTTTGTGGATTTTCACCAACTTGGGCTCAAAGGCTGCGCCAGCAGCTTCAAGCAGCACATGCGGGACGAAGGAGCAGGCGCCGGGTGCGAAATAGAGCTGTAAAGACATATTTATCTCAATATTTAGATCAAAAGTGGCCAATCGCCGGCATAGATACTGCGCAGAGTGCTATTAATTTAATAGTAAAGGATGTGCTGAACAAGTCATGCACGCGAATCAAGCCAGTTTTTGGGCGGTCTGCGTTGTTGAAAAGCCTCGCTTTAGCACCGCTAAAGCTACGTTTTTCGCCTAGCATCCCATCCCCAAAACAAGCTTGCTTCATCGCGCTGACTTATTCAGCACACCCTTAAAATTTCTCGCTACGCAGCACCTGCACATCGGCGAAGTAGAGCGTGAGCCCGAAATCTTCTGCGTATTCTGCCAGCAGATGAGCGGCGAGCGCGTCGGCTACTTCGGGGCTGCAGATGGTTTTCATCTCGATGGTGCGGTCGTTGTCCCAACTCCCTGCGCGTGAGCCACGGTCTGAGCCGCCGCGCACATCCCAGATGGTGTAGCCATGCGCGCCGAATTTTTTAGCGTCTTGAACTAGGCGTTTTTCGAGGGCGGCTTCGGCGAAGATGACGAGGAGTTTTTTTGGGTGTTTATCCATGTGATCCTCACGCTAATTTCTGAGCCAACCAGGTGTAGAGCGGCACGCCGACGACGATGTTGAAGGGGAAGCTGATGCCAAGCGCGGCAGCAATCGAGAGGCCCGCATTGCCTTGCGGCACAGCCATACGCATGGCTGTCGGTGCGGCGATGTAGCTGGCACTGGCTGCGAGTGTGGCAAGGATGGCGATGCCGCCCGTTGATAGACCGAGGGCTTTGCCCAGTGCCGCGCCCATGAGCGAGAGTATGAGAGGCGAGACGATACCTACCGCGAGCAGTCGCAGCCCATAGCGTTTGACTTCGGGCAACTGCGCGCCAGCGACCAAGCCCAGCTCCAACAAGAAGAGCGCGAGCACGCCTTTGAAGAGGTCGGTAAACAGCGGTGCAATCGGCGCAAGGCCTTGCTCGCCCATGACTGCGCCAATGATCAAACCGCCCACAAGCAGCAACACCGATTTGCCAAACAGCACTTCATGTGCAAGTTCACGCCAGTTGCCTTTGGCTTCGACTGATTTGCCCTCAAGCGCCTTTGCGCGATTGAGTTCACGCCGCGCTAAAAATACACCTGCCACAATGCCGGGCGCTTCCATCACCGCTACCCAGAGTGCGGCATGCGCTTCAAAAGCCACGCCCTGGCGCTGCAAATAGCTCGAAGCCACAGCAAACGTGACGACGCTGACTGAGCCATAGTGCGCTGCGAGCACGGCGCTATCCACACCCGAGAAACCCATGCGCTTGAGCACGGGCGTCATGAGCACAGGAATGAGCGCACCAAGCGCCATGCAAGCGAGGATTTGCGGAAGCACTGCAGCGAGGCTTTGCTTGTGCAGCTCAATGCCGCCTTTCAAGCCAATGGCGAGCAAGAGATACACCGACAGTGCTTCATACAAAGCCTGCGGCAGTTTCAAATCACTTTTCCCGAGGCGCGCAATCACGCCGAGGATGAAGAAGAGAACGACGGCATCAATCATGTTTAGAGTAGTAAGGGTGTTGAGGCAATCGCGGCTTGCTCGCGCGTCTCGGCCGCCCGCTCAGCATAGCGGTTAAATCGCCAAGAAGTACCCTCTTGCGTGATGCGTTGCCATACAGCGCGTTTGGCGGCTGGGCTCATCTCAGGCCAGTACTGCACCTCGGCAAACTTGCGCCCACAGCCTTTGCAAAAATCATCGCCTTGGCTGGTGGAGCAAATCGCGATGCAGGGCGTGTCTGGTGTGCTTTCATACCAGGCCAACCAGGCATCCATGGCCTTCTTCGGCATGGAAAATTCACTGGCGCGATCTTGCTTGTGAAACACCATGAGTGCGTAAATTTCCGCAAGCGCTCTGAGCGGCGCGGCAAGCGTCACACCATCGGGCGAGGGGCTTTTGATGCGCCAGTAGTTGATAGCGGCTTCGATATCGCTGATGTGGATGCCGACAGGCTCGGTGCGGAAAGGATCGTGCAGGGCATCAGACATGGGAGAGGGATGATAACCCTTGTTTGGGGCATGTTGGCTGAATGAAGAAAGGAACGCGAAAGACGCAAAAATTACGCAAAAAGCGCAAAAAAGAAAAGGGCTTTCTTCTGCGATTTCTGCGCAATTTTTGCGTCTTTTGCGTTCTCTTGCTTAGAGTGCTAATCAAGCCAAAGCAACGTACACATTTTGCACATCATCATTGCCATCAATCGCCGCCAAGAAAGCTTCCACTTCTTCCAAAGCCTCTGCAGAAAGCGAAGAGGAGCTAACAGGATTCTTCGGCTTGTAACCCAGCTTGGCTGACAGCACAGTAAAACCTTGTGCGGGCAAGGCGCGGCTCACGGCATCGAGATCGGCTGCATCGGTGATGAAGTGGGCGGTGTTGTCTTCCGCATTCAATTCAAAATCTTGCGCGCCTGCTTCAATGGCGGCCATCTCTGCGTCTGATCCTGCCGCGCCTTCTGCTTCAATCATGCCCACATGATCGAAATCCCAAGCGACGGAGCCACTCGTGCCCAGCTGCCCTTTGCGGAAGAGCACGCGCATCTCGGGTGCGGTGCGGTTGACGTTGTCCGTCAAGCATTCGACCATGAGCGCGACTTGATGCGGCGCGAAGCCTTCATACATCACATGTGAGTAGCTAACCGCATCCGCGCCTGTACCCGAGCCTTTTTTGATGGCGCGATCAATTGTGTCTTTGGGCATCGAGACTTTGCGCGCTTGCTCCAAGGCCATGCGCAGCTTGGAGTTACCCGCAGGATCGGCGCCGGCTTTGGCGGCCACCACGATGTCTTTGGCCAAGCGGCCGAAAATTTTTCCTCTGGCATTCGCTGCGAGTTCTTTGCCTTTGGCTTTCCATTGTGCGCCCATGATGTGCTTCCTAGGTTCAAGAAAATAATGTGTTGTCGCCGATGAACTGCCGCGCTGCTTTGAAATGCCCGCAGCCGATAAAGGGCTCGGGCGGGCGCAATGCGGATAGTGGCGAGGGGTGATTGGCCTTCAGTATCAAATGTCTTTGATCCGTATTGTGCTTTTGGATCAGCTCCTGCTTGGCTTGCGCGTGGCCGCCCCAGAGCAGGAAGGCGACGGGGGATGCCTTTTTAGCGCAGGCTTCGATGATCTTATCGGTAAGCTGCTCCCAGCCTTTTTTGGCATGGCTGGCCGGCAGGCCGTCTTCCACGGTGAGGGTGGTGTTGAGAAGCAAAATACCTTGCGCTGCCCAGTTCATGAGCGAGCCGTGTGCTGCTGGAGGGATACCCAGATCACGCTCACGCTCTTTGAACATATTGCGCAAGCTCGGTGGGATTTTCACGCCTTGAGCTACTGAGAAAGCTAGGCCTTCAGCTTGGCCTGCACCGTGATAAGGGTCTTGCCCAAGAATCACAATGCGTACGTCTTGGAGAGCAGTGAGTGAGAGCGCTTTCAAAGGCTCGGGAGGATAGATGATCGCGTTTGCAGCGCGGCGTTCTTGCAAAAACTTTTGAAGCGATTGGCCAGTCGCAGCTTGCAAGAAATCCTGCACGATATCTTGCCAATCCGCATGCAGGCCGGCGATGGATAAATCGCTCTTTTCTTCTAAATTAGAGAACAAATCACTCATTTGCCGGCGTACTTACTGCGCGAAGTGCTATCGAATTTATAGTATTTAAGCAAACAATTCAGCCAAAGCCAAGCCCGGTTCATTAGCGCGCATGAAGGTCTCGCCCACGAGGAAGGCGTGCACGTTCGCATCGCGCATACGCTGCACATCGGCTCGCGTGAGGATGCCGCTCTCAGTCACCAGCAATTTGTCTTTCGGCACATCAGCGAGCATGGAGAGGGTCGTGTCCAGCGTCACATCAAACGTGCGCAAGTTGCGGTTGTTGATGCCGAGCATGGTTTTGCTGGGCACATTCTTGAGCTTCAAAGCACGCTCCAGCTCCGCGCGATCATGCACTTCCACGAGAACGCCCATATCCAAGCTGAGCGCACAAGCTTGAAGATCCGCCATTTGCGCATCATCCAAACAAGCCGCGATCAGCAAAATGCAATCCGCGCCCATGGAGCGAGATTCATAAATTTGATACGGCTCGATCATGAAGTCTTTGCGCAGCACGGGCAGCTCGCAGGAGGCTCTGGCCAGCTTGAGAAAATCGGGTTCGCCTTGAAAAAACTGGCGATCCGTGAGCACGGAAAGGCAGGCCGCCGAGATGATCTTGGCCTTCGCTGCATCACTGAGCTTGCCCGTCTTCTCCGCTTTCATAATGGCTGCTGTGTTGCCCAATGCATAGCTCTGCGCGATATCTGCCGCATCAAAATCCTCGCGGATCACGCCTTTAGAGGGCGAGGCTTTTTTCACCTCAGCGATCACGGCAGCGTGACCGTTAGCGATCTTGGCCCGCATCGCGCCCACGAAATCACGCACGATGACGCGGCTCTCAGCATCGGCACGCAACACCTCAGGGGAGATTTTTTGTTTAGCAGCAGCGATTTCTTCGCGCTTGACGGCGATGATTTTGTTCAGGATATCGGTCATACCCTGATTATCGTCGCTATAAGCGTGCTCTCATGCGAAGGTCTAAGCTCGGGATCGGATCAGTTGGTGATACGCTGCAACACAATTTCTTCGTCAATTTTTCCAGCAGAACCGGGAACGTAGGCAGTGAGCTTGACAATTCGCTTAAGACTCTCTGAATACCAAGCTGTCGCCTCGTAGCCTGTGCCGTAGCCACCGCGAGACGTGGTGATTTCGCGAAATCCCGTGAATCGGAAGATGCGCGTGTCAAATTCGCCGGCTGGTGTAACGAGTTTGGTTTCGCCAACAAAATTCGCTGACAATTTGTATCGGATTTCTGGTTGCAAATGTGCAGTCGAGTTGACGGACCACTGGCCTTGCCGTGCAGAGTCTGCAGTGACCCAGCCGCCTTGGCCGTTGAGGCTATCGATTTCTGACAAACTGCGTTGCTTGGAGATCAAGACGCGCCCGTTCAAGTTTTCGGTGCGGTCGCCGCCGTTGAAGACGATGCTATCGCCATCGAAGCGGTCTACTCGCAAGTTGACCGACTGCTGCTGACCGGTCATGCGATCTGTGATGGTGTATTCCAAAATTTGACCCACGTGGTAAGCGCCGCGTTTTTGAGCACCCACACGCGCACCGGTGGCCACCGTCGTTGCGTTTTGTGCATTTTCCCGTGCAGCAAGAGCCGCTTGGGCTCGGGCTGGCACCTCAGCGATCCAACTGCCTGGCACGGCGAAGTTGAGATTTTGTGAGTCACGCCTGATCAACGTGGTGATACCTATTAAGCGGCCTTGGTTGTCAAATAAGCCACCACCGCTTGAGCCTGGCGAAATGGGCGCAGTGGTTTGTACGAATTCGATCGTTTTTCCGTCGTCACTGCGCCGCAGGCCAGACACCAAGCCGTCGCTGAGCGTCACTTCTAGGCCGCGCGGATTACCGATAGCAAACGCTTTCTGCCCAACTTTAAGAGTGTCAACTGATACGATACCAACCACGGGTGCGCTGAAATTTCGTACGGTGATCTGGCACAGATCACGTTCGGTATCCGCATGCTGCAAGGTCGCGCCAAACGAGACATTGTCTCTTTTGATGGCAAATGAGGCTGCTTTGGCCAGCACATGACAGTTTGTAATCAGCGTACCGGGTGCAATCACGACGGCGCTGCCAGTGGCTAAGGCTCGCTCGCTCTTGTCAAAGGTGGTGACACCCCAAACGCTAGGCGCCACTTTCTCGAACAGTTGTTCCGAAGTAAGTTCGTTGGCGGTGCTGACACCCGAGGAGATCAGTAAGCCTGCAGCCCAGATGAGGGTGGGTATCGATGATGTGGTTCTCATAGAGATGTCAGGGTTGTTTGGGTAATAAATCTTTCAAATCATCCAGTGATGTACCAGATCGCGAGCCATCGGGTGTCTTGGGCACTTGGGCTCGGTTGGGATCGCTGGAGCTCGATTCCATAGGTTTGCCCAGATCCGCTGAATTGAGGGGGGTACACCACGGATCCGCTTCAACGAAGGCCGCTCTGAGTGTGCGGCGTGCCGCGGATGGCTCTTTATCACCGGCGATCGACTTGGTTGTGTTGAGCGCGATCATGTAGCAGCGTTGCTGATCCCAAAACATTCTTAAGCCGTAAATATTACTGGCCTTGGCTTCAAAACTCACCGCAATGCTACATGTGTAGCCTCCGTCTTGCAGGTAAAGAGCATAGCTGTGACGTTTGTCGGGTTCGATACGAATTTCTGCGGTTTTATTGCTACTGCTCCCCCCAACGATCTTTCTTCCTTGGCAGGTGTCGCCCTTGTCGAAGGTGTATAGCGTCCAGTTGTTTGCATTGACACCTTGCGCATCGATCTCGACCCTTGCGGCATTGGCTGCTACGGCATTTACGTACGGGGCTGTAGGCGCGCAGGATACCAATCCAAGCAGCACGGGCAAAACGGATATTTTTAAGCCAAGGCGTACCTGAGGATGTATAAAACTGATCATTTTGTAGCAAGCATTTTTTATCATTATTCCACTCATTTCGGAGCGTTCGCATCGTCGCGCAGCGGCATGATGTGCGCTGAGTCAAGGGGCACACGTAGGCAGATGCTGTCGCCTGTAGCCAAGCCCATGGCGCTGAGTTGGGCGGTGGGCAGATTGAGCTGAATGGTGTCTGGCGTGCCTTGTACGGCGAGGCGGCAGAGGCTGATTTCGCCCAAGGGGAGCATTTCACTTAAGCTGCATTTCAGCAAATTGTCTTGTGGCGCGGCTGCCTCGCTGGAGGAAAACACTTGCACGGCTTCGCCAGCCATCACCCATGTGACTTGCGTGCCGCTGTCGATCTTGCCTTTATCGCGCACTTTGAGGCGCAGATCGCCCCAGTGCAGGAATGCGTGGCCGCTTTCAGCTTTGTGAAACTGCGCATGGAAATGATTGTGGATTCCCACGAGTTGCGCCACGCGTGCATTGCGTGGGCTGCGCATCACATGCGCGGGCGCGCCGCTTTGCAGGCTCTCGCCGGCATCGATGATCACGATGCGGTCTGCCAAGCGGCGGGCTTCGTGCAAATCGTGAGTCACCAAAATGATGGGGACATTCAAGTTTTGGCGCAGCTGCGCGAGCTCGCGGTAGAGCACTTGGCGCATGGGGGCATCGACGGCTGAGAATGGTTCGTCCAGGAGCAACACACCCTTGCCGTTTTGAATGCGCACCAAAGCCCGAGCCAGCGCCACACGTTGCTGCTGGCCGCCGGAGAGTTGGTGCGGCAGGCGTTCGCCCAGTTCAGAAAGCCCCAAGCGCTCCAGCCAGATTTTTGCAGTATTTTTTGAGGCTTTTAGGCCATTTGCCGGCATAGAATCTGCGCAAAGTGCTATTGTTTCAATAGCATTGAGGTGTGGAAACAATGCGTAATGCTGAAATACCAAACCCACGCGGCGCTGCTGAGCCGGCAGGCGAATGCGTTGCGCGCTGTCCATCCAAAGTTGATCACCGAGCTGCACCGTGCCCGCCAAATCTGCGCTCTGATGCAAGCCAGCAATCGTGCGCAACAGCGTTGTCTTACCACTGCCGGATGCGCCTACCAATGCCACCAGCTCACCCGGCGCGCAGTCAAATTCTGCATTCAAGCGCACGGGGCTGTTGCTGCGCAAACGCACTTGCAAGCCGGTGCTCATCAAGCACGCCTCCTGCGCTCGCTCATAAACACCGCCACCAACGCCGCCAAAGAGCAGAGCACAAGCGTTGCAGCCATCCAATGCGCAGCTGATTCGTCAAAGGCTTGCACGCGGTCGTAAATTGCGATCGATAGCGTACGCGTCTGGCCTTCGACCGAGCCACCCACCATCAACACCACACCGAATTCACCGAGAGTGTGTGCTAACGTCAACGCAATCCCAGCGAGCACACCAGGCGCGGCCAAGGGCAGCTCAATGCGGCGAAAGGTTTGCCAAGGCGATAGCCCGCCTACCCAAGCGGCCTCGCGCACGCTGGGCGCAATCGCAGCAAAAGCGCGCTGGATGGGCTGCACCATGAAAGGCAGATTGATCAGCAGCGAGGCAAATAGCAAACCCCAGAAGCTGAAGACCAAGCGAAGCCCGAGGACATCGCGCAGCCAAGCGCCTAGGGCTGTGCCTTGACCAAATGCCATGAGCCAATAAAAGCCTATCACGGTGGGCGGTAAAAGTAAGGGCAGCAGGAGAAGGGCTTCGCACCAAGGTTTGAAGCTGCTCTGCGTGAAGGCCAGCCAGCGCGCCAGCCACAAACCCAGCGGCAAGAGAAGCGCGGCCGTGGCGAGAGCTAAAAGGAGTGAGACGCGGGCGGCTTGCCAATCCATGTTGTGATGATACCTGTGCGTCGAGCCTGAGAAAGCAATAATTATGCCGTCGTGAAGTACACTTGAGACCAATTATTTTGAAGCTGCAAACCATGTTGCTCCTCCTCTCTCATTTTTCAAAGCGAGCCAGTGCGCTTGCTTGCATCTGCGCGCTCGCGCTGTCCAGCGCCTGGGCTGAGAAAGCCGATCGCTCCAAGCCGATGAATGCCGAGGCCGATTCCCTGCGCTATGACGATGTGAAGCAAACCAGTGTGTTCACTGGCAATGTGGTGATCACCAAGGGCACGATGATCATTCGTGCGGATCGCGTGGAAGTGCGCCAAGATAATGAAGGCTTCCAATTCGGCACAGCCACTTCTACAGGCGGCAAGCGCGCCTTCTTCCGCCAAAAGCGCGATGCGGGCGATGAATGGATCGAAGGCGAAGCTGAGAGCATTGTGTATGACGGCAAGGCCGATAACGTGAGTTTCCGTGGCAATGCGAATATGCGCCGTTTACGCGGCGCGACACTTACAGACGAAACCCAGGGTGCATTGATCACCTACGACAACACCAGCGATGTGTTCAGTGTTTCGGGCGGCAGCCCTGCCAACGCAGGCACTCCCGGCGGGCGAGTACGCGCCGTGCTCACGCCACGCGCGGCAACACCAGCCGCTTCCGCTTCGCCTTCCGTACCCGCTTCGACAGCGACACTACGCCCCAGCACCACCATCGGCGGGGACAAGAAGTGAGCGAAAAAGCCTTGGCTGAGCCGGCTCGTTTGCTCGAAGCCCGTGGTTTACAGAAGAGCTACGGCGCTCGGCAAGTGGTCAAAGATGTATCGCTCGCCGTCAGAGAAGGCGAGGTGGTCGGCTTGCTCGGGCCTAACGGCGCTGGCAAGACCACTTCGTTTTACATGATTGTGGGCCTCGTACGCGCGGACGCAGGCGAGATCAGCATCAACGGGCATTCAGCGCAAAACATGCCCATCCACCGCCGCTCGCGCATGGGGCTGTCTTATCTGCCGCAAGAAGCCTCCATCTTTCGCAAACTCAACGTCACGGAAAACGTTCAAGCTGTGCTCGAGTTGCAGCGCGATGAAAACGGTAAACCGCTTTCTAAAGACGCATTGAATGAACAGCTGGAGCAATTGCTGAAAGATTTGCGTGTCGATCATCTGCGTGATTCGCCGGCGCTCGCGCTCTCAGGCGGTGAGCGCCGCCGCGTGGAGATTGCCAGAGCGTTGGCCACCAACCCGCAATTCATCTTGCTTGATGAGCCCTTTGCCGGTATTGACCCGATTGCTGTGATCGAGATTCAGCGCATCATCAGCTTCCTCAAAAACCGAGGCATCGGTGTGCTGATCACCGATCACAACGTACGCGAGACGCTGGGTATTTGTGATCATGCCTACATCATCAGCGAAGGCCGCGTGCTCGCGCGCGGCACGCCAGCCGAGATTGTTGACAACCCCGACGTTCGCCGCGTGTATTTAGGCGAGCACTTCAGAATGTAAGCCAGTTGGCCTGCGGGCTAACAGCAAGATATGAAACCGGGATTAAGTCTTCGCGTCTCTCAGCATTTGGCGCTCACGCCGCAACTGCAGCAATCGATCCGTTTGCTGCAGTTGTCTACGCTCGAGCTCTCCCAAGAGATCGAGCAGATGATTCAAGACAATCCGTTCTTGGAGCAGGAGGCACAGGAGCTGGGCTACGAAGAGCAAATCGCTCTGGAGCGCAGCCAGCGCGATGATGAGAAGCTGCGCAATGAAGAATTAGAGAGCAACTTGGATGCTACTGATTTTATAGCATCTCGCGCAGATTCTATGCCGCCTACCGGCTCAAATGATGCTGAAAACGAGAGTTTCTCGGCCAGCAGCGATGAAACTGCCCCCGCCACAGAACCCACCGATTGGGATGGCGACAGCGTGCAAAACGCCACTGACGATACCAGCCACGATCTAGAAATGGGCATGGACGCTGGCACACGCAGCGCCAGCGCCGCGCAAGGCGAGGGGGATTACGACCCCACAGAAAACAACGCAACGAGCGCCACCCTGCAAGAGCATCTGCACCGCCAAGCGCTCTCACTGCGCCTCTCGCAAGAAGATCGCGCTGCGCTGTACATGTTGATCGAATCGCTCAACGACGATGGCTATTTAGAAGACGATTTTGAAAGCCTTGCTCAGAGCTTGGGCGCTTCAACACTGGAAGATGTGGAGGAGTTGATTGCGCGCTTTAGCATTGCTCTCAAGTGGCTGCAGAATTTAGAGCCCGTTGGCGTGGGTGCTCGAAATTTGGCGGAATGCCTACAGCTTCAGTTGCGCGCGAGGCCAGATTTTGCAGATGATGAGGTGGTGCAGGCTGCGACTCTTATTTTGGAGCACCCACTTGAGCTGCTCGCTAAGCGCGATGTGAAGCGCTTGGCTCAATTGACGGGCAACTCACAAGATGTGATCAAAGCCGCCATTGCCTTGATCGCCCGCCTAGAGCCCAAGCCAGCACGTCAATTCGCGCAAGTCGAGCGCAACATCGTGATCCCCGATGTGATCGTACGCGCAGAAAAGCGCAGAGGGCAAGTCATCTTCGTCGCTCAACTCAATCCTGAAGTCATGCCGCGCCTGCATGTGAACGATCTCTATGCCAACGCTTTGAAAGGCAGCAAAAAAACGGAGGCCGTGCAAGGCCTGCAAACCCGCCTGCAAGAAGCGCGCTGGTTCATCAAAAATGTGCAGCAGCGCTTTGACACCATCCTGCGCGTGAGCCAAGCCATCATTGAGCGGCAAAGCAGCTTCTTCAAGCATGGCGCAGTAGCGATGCGCCCCTTGGTGTTGCGCGAAATCGCTGATGAAATCGGTATGCACGAATCGACGATCAGCCGCGTCACAACAGCCAAATACATGAGCACGCCCTACGGCACCTTCGAGCTCAAATATTTCTTCGGCTCAGCGCTCACCACCGAAACCGGCGGCATTGCGTCTTCAACAGCCGTACGCGAACTCATCAAGCAATTCATCGATGCTGAGAGCAAAGCCAAGCCCCTCTCCGATAACGCCATCGCCGACATGCTCAAAGAACAAGGCATAGAATGCGCCCGCCGCACGGTGGCCAAGTATCGCGAAGCGTTGCGCATTCCTGTGACGAGTTTGCGTAAGACCCTCTGAGCGAAGAAAGGGATTAAATGGGGTCGGATCACAATTCATGGGTCATGATCTCCCCGGCGCGAAACAACGCACAGACGAAATTTTGCTCCGACCCCATTTAACTCCGCTCCCCATAAAAGCCAACTACCATGAACAACCTCCACCTCTTCCTCCCCTGCGCCGGAGGTGTAGAAACTTACCTCGCCGCCGAAGCCGCCAAAATCATCGGTGATGCTGAATCCGTGCGCCAGGAAATGGGTGGCGTCGCTGTCAAAGCCAGCTGGCGCCAAGCCCTAGAGCTCAATTTGCACAGCCGCTTGGCCAGCAGAGTGTTGGTTGGCGTGATGCAGCGCCCCTACCGAAGCGAAGACGACATCTACGAAGCCGCCTGTGATGTCGCCTGGGAAATCTGGTTCACACCGAAACAGACTTTCAAGATCGATATCACCGCCACCCGCAGCCCACTCAAAAGCCTCAACTTTGCCGCACTCCGAGTGAAAGATGCCATCTGCGACCGCTTCCGCCATAAAACCGGCGAGCGCCCCAGCGTCGATACCCAGCGCCCTGAGGTTCGCGTGTATGTGCACCTGAGCGCCGAGCATGTGAGCCTGTATGTGGACACCAGTGGCGAGCCGCTTTTCAAACGTGGCTGGCGGCAAGACAAGGGCGATGCCCCGCTCAAAGAAACCTTGGCCGCCGCCATGATCGCCGCCAGCGGTTGGCAGCCCGATCAACCGCTGTACGACCCCTGCTGCGGCAGCGGCACGATAGCCATCGAAGCCGCCCAAATTGCTTTAGGCATCCCCGCCGGCGGCCAGCGCCGTTTCGGCTTCGAGCGCTTGCTGCCTTTCCAAAAGCATGTTTGGGATGCTATGAAATCAGAAGCACTTCGCGCAGTATCCATGCCGGCCGTAGGCCAAAATACCTTAGAAATCTACGGCTCGGATGTGGCTCACCGCATGGTCGATTTCGCGCAGCGCAATGCCGACTTGGCTGGCGTAGGTGAGCTTGTGCAGCTGCGTGGCGGCGATGCACTGCAGCGCAAGCCGCCCTGCGATGTGCCGCCACAAGGCGCTGTGATTTTGACAAACCCCCCGTATGGCGAGCGCATTGAAGTGGCTGGCGTGGCCGGTACTGGTGGTCGAGCTTCACCACGCGTGCATACCGTCCGTTCAGATCATTCGCCACGTGGACTTCGCGATGAATTTGATCGTCCGATGGAGTCACCGCCAATGAGCGCAGGCACGCGACCCGCCCGCGAAACCGCTGAATTCAACCAAGACGAAGGCGATTTCTTCCCTCAACTCGCCACACACTGGAAAACCCATTTCGACGGCTGGACAGCGCATCTGCTCGTTCCCGATATGAAGCTCCCCGGCAAAATGCGCCTCAAAGAAACCCGCAGAGTCCCCCTGTGGAATGGGCCGATAGAGTGTCGTTTGTTTCGCTTCGATATCCAAGGCCGGCGCGCAACACCCTCAGAGCCAAGCTCTGCCTCGGCATGAGCAGAGAGCCCCAAGTGCCGGAAGGCATTGTCATCCTAGACACCAATATCGTTTTAGACCTTTTCCTTTTTCAAGATCCACGAACGGCGGTTTTGCGAGAACAACTCCAATCAAAGCGTCTGAGCTGGTTAGCCACCGCCCACATGCGCAATGAACTGGAGCGTGTACTAACTTACGCGCATATTTCTGCCAAGTTGAGCTATTACGAAAAAACACCCGCTGACATCTTGGCCGCCTTCGACCAAGCCGTCCAAATCTACGAACAGCCCACAGCAAAAGCCCCCTACGTCTGCAAAGACCCAGACGACCAAGCCTTCATCGACCTAGCCGCTCAACTCGCCGGGCAAGCCCCCGGCCAAAAAGTCACCCTTATCAGCAAAGACAAAGCTGTGACCTCCATGCGCAAAAGGTTAGAAAAACTGTCCGTGTTTGTCACAACGACACTTCTTGCCTGACAAAAATGTCAAGCATGACACCGTATGGCTTGGTCGAGCCGGTCTAGAGTTGGTAAAAACCCAAACCAAATCCTACGGATAGCTCACAAAGCGCAAGATTCGTCACGAAATCGATACATCAAACCGTCAGAACGCGCTTCGAAACATCGCAAATACAAGTTGGCACGCTGATTGCTGAACAAAGATGCTTTCATTCACACTTAAGGAGAATTTAATGAAACGTTCTATTCAAAAGGGTTTCACCCTGATCGAACTGATGATCGTGGTTGCGATTATTGGTATTTTGGCTGCTGTAGCTTTGCCAGCTTATCAAGACTACACCGTGCGTGCACGTGTGTCTGAAGGTTTGGTGGCTGCTTCTGCTGCAAAAGTTAACGTGCAGGACGTGTTGGCTTCAGGTAACCCACAAGGTGACGCTGCTGGATACTCCACTGGCTACACCCCACCAGCTGCCTCTCGCAACGTAGCAAGCGTATCGATTGCTCCTGGCACAGGCGTTATCGAAATCACAACCACTGCCGCAGCTGGCAACGGTACTCTGCGTGTGCATCCAAATGCGCCAGCAGGTAGCGCATTGCCTACAGGTACAGCAGCTTTCACGCCTCCAGCGCAATCTGTTGCTTGGCGCTGCATGGCTGTTGGTGCAGCTGCAGGTTCCTTCACGGGCACAACTGCCGGCACGTTGCCAGCACGCTTTGCGCCTTCAGAGTGCAAATAAGCTAGATTTCCCGCTTATTGCAGGAAAACAAAAAGAGCGCTCTGAGCGCTCTTTTTATTGGGCCAAGTTTTTGTAATGTGCCACTCTCGCTACTCAGAAAACAAATATTTTCAATATCTAGGTTCTATCAGCTGATTGGCATAGCAATTGCAGTATCTGACTGCATTAAGTTATTTCAGGAGAAATTATGAAACGGACAATTCAAAAAGGTTTTACCTTGATCGAGCTGATGATCGTGGTTGCGATTATTGGTATTTTGGCTGCTGTGGCTTTGCCGGCTTATCAAGACTACACCGTGCGTGCGCGTGTGTCTGAAGGCTTGGTAGCTGCTTCCGCTGCAAAAGTCAACGTTCAAGACGTGTTGGCTTCGGGTAACCCACAAGGTGACGCTGCTGGATACTCCACTGGCTACACCCCACCAGCTGCCTCTCGTAACGTAGCAAGCGTATCAATTGCTCCTGGCACAGGCATTATCATCATCACAACCACTGCCGCAGCTGGCAACGGTACTCTGCGTGTGCATCCAAATGCGCCAGCAGGTAGTGCACTGCCTACAGGTACAGCAGCTTTCACGCCTCCAGCGCAATCTGTTGCTTGGCGCTGCATGGCTGTTGGTGCAGCTGCAGGTTCCTTCACGGGCACAACTGCCGGCACATTGCCAGCACGCTTTGCGCCTTCAGAGTGCAAATAAGCTAGATTGGCGCGGTGAGTTAGTTTTAAAATACTTAATCACACGTTACTTCAAAGAGCGTCTTAGACGCTCTTTTTCTTTTAATTCGCATATTGGTTGTATGAGAACGCGATTGCAATCAGCCCTTCGGGCTGCAATGGTGCACTTGTTGTGCAGTGTGTTGATCGCCTTGCTTGCTGCAGTGCTGGTCTTTGGTGTTTGGTATCCCTCTCCATACGATGAGCTCGTGGGGGGGCGTGGCCTGTTTACTTTGATCGTGATCGTTGATCTGGTGTGTGGCCCCATACTAACCTTGGTGCTATTCGATCCTGCTAAATCAAAGCGTAAATGGTATTTTGATTTGAGCCTCATTGTTGTTATGCAGCTCGCAGCCTTGCTTTACGGCTTAGCGCAAGTTGCGGCAGCAAGGCCAGTCTTTTTGGCTTTTGAAGGCAATCGCTTTCGTGTCGTTCAGGCGATCGATGTAGATGCTAACGATCTTGCTCAAGCGCCCACCCATCTACAGTCACTGAGCTACCAAGGTCCGCGTTTGATTGGCGCTCGCCTGTCTAAGTCAACTGACGCAGACTTCTTGACCAGTTTGAACCAATCCATGCAGGGGCGCCATCCATCTTTTCGGCCATCGCGATGGACCGACTATTCAGAGCAATCACAAGCCCTGCGCGAGCAACTTGAACCATTGAAGAAGTTGCGCGAAAAAAATCCATCGAAGACGGACACATTAAATGCCGCAATCTCTGCAACAGGCTTGCCCGAAAACAGATTGGGTTACGTGCCCTTAGTGCGAGAGCCCATCACGGATTGGGTGGTCATCGTTGATAGGCAAACTGCTATGCCCGTAGCATATTTGCACATGGATGGTTGGTAAGCTATTGGCATTTCAAACCTATCAATAACAGAGAAGTTAAAACAATTTCATGCCGCAGCATCGTTTCTTAATGCTTATCTCTGTCGTGTTGATGGCCGCACCTTGGCTTTGGCCTTTCCTTCTTGGCCCGCTGCCTGCGATGCTGCCTGACCTATTGGCTTGGGCGGTAGCGGCAATCTTGTTGTGCTTATTACCAAGTTTGGGCCATCGAAAACTAGAGGCGATTGCTTGGGGCTGGCTGATTGCTGCCGTGCTGAACGCAGTCATTGCCTTGTTGCAATACTTCGATTTAGAAAACTCGCTCCATCCGTGGTTGGTTTATGCTGAACCTGGCATCGCTTATGGAAATATTCAACAAGCGAATTTGCTGGCAACCCTGCTGAGCGTCGGACTGTTATCACTGATCCATCTGATCTATGTCGGGCGAATAAAAACTTGGCTTGCAGTCCTGTTTGGTGTGAGCTTGATGCTTGGGCATGCAGTGGCCGCCTCTCGTACTGGATTGATTGAGTTGCTTTGTGTCGTTGCGCTGCTGCTGTATTGGCGGCCCTGGGCAGTGAACAAAAT
This sequence comes from Variovorax sp. PCZ-1, assembly GCF_018413605.1. Classification (GTDB taxonomy): domain Bacteria; phylum Pseudomonadota; class Gammaproteobacteria; order Burkholderiales; family Burkholderiaceae_C; genus JANMDU01. The sequence continues at coordinate 79,969 of NZ_JAHCDN010000001.1, forward strand.
GATGCCTTGGCTGCTTGCCGGGGCGGCGGTTTTATTGGTGGCTGGTTCGGTTTTTCCTTATATTCTTGAGACGTTCTATGACGTGGAAGTGGCGCGTCGGCTTTTGTTTCGTATATCTCTAGCGAGCAGTTGCCAGAGTCGCTTGGTGATTTGGTCGAATGTCATTGAACTGATCCAAATGCGCCCATGGACAGGTTGGGGATGGGATGGGCTTTTGTATGCGCACTATATTCAGCCGATGGAGGGTGAGCGCGCTTGTATAAAGCTCTCAAATGCACACAACTTATTTTTGCAGCTGGCGGTTGAATATGGTGTGCCGTTCGCAGCCGGCATATTTCTATTTTTATTGTGGACACTGTGGCGATTCAAGCCGTGGCGTGCCCAGCAAGCCAGCGAGCGGCTAGGCTGGTCAGTTTTATTGATGATTGGTTTCCATAGCCTGGTTGAATTTCCGCTTTGGTTTGGTTATTTTCAATTGATGTTTGGTTTGGCGCTCGTTCTCATATTTAGCTCTCAAACGGGTGTTCTTCAGTCCCAGGAAAATGCTGTGTTAGTCAGGATGAGATGGATGTTGGCTACCTTTTCTCTTTCTATTCTGGCGCTTTTAGCTTTGGATTATCACCGCGCAAGCCAGCTCTATTTACCACCACAATTTCGCTCCAAATGGTACGGCCCAGATGTGATGAAAACTGCACAAGGCTCCGTCTTGTTTAAATCTCATGCACTTATCGGACAAGTACTTCAAATCCCAATAACAAAAGCAAACGCAGAGCTCATGCTAGAGGCGGCGCAGCAAGCCTTAAGAATAGCGCCCGATTCACGCATCATTCGTAGACTATTGCAAGCGGCGACAATTGCTGGCCGCGAAGACTTGGTCAAACTTCACACGATGAGATACAAAGCTGCATGGCCTAAAGAGTATGAAGAATGGCGTATCTTGCAATCTACCGAACAAAAGTGATTGCTCTAAGTGTCGGATCTAGCGAATGCGATGACACAACGATCTCGTAGACTATCGCTTGAGTTGAGCTACAAATATTGATTCAATTTACCATGACACTTCCTAGATCGATAGGATATGTTTTTGTACTCATCATTCCTTGGTTGTGGGGATATGAATATGGACCTTCTCAGAGCTTGATGCCTTGGGTATTGGCGATGCTTGGATTAACCATTGCTTTGCTTGATCTTCATCGTAACAGCCGCTGCTTCCAGCTCTCGTTACTTCTGGCCGCGTCTATCAGCGTGGCTATTGCAACACTACAGTTTGTTGGTGTATCAAATCAATTTGTACCTTGGGTTTCGGAGTCTGCAGAAGGGCAGGCCTATGCGAATCTTCGGCAACGTAATCTGTTTGCTAGCCTCTGTGTGATGGGGTGGCTTGCTCTATTGCTAGGATTCAGGGATCGACTAGTAAAGCCAAGCTTGAGTACGGGGCAAGACAGCAATGGGTCGATTTGGAGGCTAGTGATTTGGGTGCTAACTGCTTGGGCAGCTTGGGGTCTGGCGATGTCTTCCTCTCGAACCGGTGCATTACAGTGGCTAACCATCGTGGCGCTGATATTCATGTGGCGCAAATCGCTTCAGGAAGTGACAGTAAGGTTCGTCTTAGGTGGCATTGCTTGGTATGCATTGTGGGTGTCCGCGATGCCGTGGGTGGTGAGCTCGCTAAATAATGAATCAATTGGATTGCTTTCACGCATCAATGACACCAATGCGTTTTCTCGCATCGATTTGTGGAGTAATGTTTTGGAGTTAATCTGGCGTGAACCGCTGTTAGGCCATGGTTGGCGTTCGTTGGCTTATGTGCATTACAGCTCGGATTTTTCTGGGGCGCGGTTTATGGAGATGCTGGATAACGCGCATAACTTGCCTTTGCATTTGGCCGTGGAGCTGGGGCTGCCTGTGGCTCTTGGATTTTGTGGTCTGGTGGGGTGGTTGATTTGGAAGAACAAGCCCTGGGCCGAAACGCGGCTTGATCGGCAGTTGGCTTGGGGGGTGCTCTTGGTGATCGGGATTCACAGCATGCTGGAATATCCGCTGTGGTATGGGCCGTTCTTTATGACGGCTGTGATATGCATCGGGATTTTGTGCGGAGATTTATGGCGAAATTGGCTGATCGCCGGCACAGATTCTGCGCGAAGTGCTATTCAATTAGGAGTACGTAGTTTTGCAATCCTGCTCTTGGTGGCTACGGGATTTGTGGCGTTTGATTACCACCGTGTGAGCCAGATTTATTTGCAACCAGATCAGAGGAGCGCTTGGTATGCCGCTGATCCGCTAGGTGCTGCGAAGCAGAGTGTGTTTTTCCAAAGCCACGCAAAGTTTGCGGAGTTGCAAATCACACCTCTGTCTCGCGAGAGTGCACCACGTGTGTTGGAGTTGTCGAGCGAGTTGGTGCGCTGGTCGCCTGAGCCGCGCATCATTGAAAAATTGATTGAATCAAGCGTGATGTTGGGGCTGGACGATGTGGCTGCGTTTCACTTGAAGCGCTATCGCATTGCTTACCCGCATGCTTATGCGTTATGGGCTAAGAAGCCTGGGTAAATTTACCAGCGCGCTTTGATTTTGTTGTAGGCGTTTTCGCCGAGTAAGTTGTGTGCACGGGGTGTGATGTGGCGATCGTCTGCGAAGAGGTAGACGCCGTAGCTTGGATTAGCGTTAGCTGCAGTGCAAGCGGAGGCGACACCTGGGCATGCCACGGCCGTAGCATTACCGCCCCCGCCGAGGTTGCTGGGGGTGGTGTAGAGGGTGGTGACGTAGGCTTCATTGTCAATGAGGAGTACGCTGTTGGTGACGTTGGCCAAGCCGATCTTGAGGCCATCGTTGAAGGCTCGGGTGGCGGCTGTGAAGCCAGCAGCGCGGCCTCGTGTGGCGGCGAAAGGTGTTTTGCCGAGATCGGGTGAGTTGGCGATGACAACATGTTTGCCGTTGGCTGCAGTCAGTCGCAGCACCTGTAATGCGAGTGCGCGGCCTGCGGCGTCAGCGGCGATGGCCAGGGCTGAGTCGGTGGCGTTCGCAGGATCAATGGCTAAGGCAGCCAACTCAGACACGCCGGCATCAATGATGAGGAGATCGCTAGCACCGATAGTGTTCGCGGCGAGGAAGGTGGTGATTTGGTTGGCGATAGAGTTTGCGCCTGAGATGCGTGCGCCGTTTTGCGCAAAGCCGAGGCCTCCTGAGACCTGAGCTGTGATCGTCTTGCCATAGCTGGTTGCCACGCGCTCGACCCAAATATTCACGGTGCCGTCATTCACTGTCATTTTCGCGCCGGGTGTGAGATCAGACCAACCATCCCCAAAACTGATCACGCGTGAGGGGTTGAGCGGCTCAAAGGTGGAGCCGGAGCCACAGGCTGCTAGCAGCAGTGTGCAGCCGAGGGTGATGCAGGAGAGGAGGCGGTGCAAGGCAGACATGATACGAACTTAAAAAGAAAACAGACTCTATCTTAACCGCGCCGCTTTGCCTCAAGCAGCAGCGCGCTGAAGGCGATCCCGCACACCATCCCAAGCAGCATCTTCGGGAACGGTTTCGACCCAGATCAGGCGCACGTTTTGGGCATCGAATTCGCGCAGCACGGCAAAGAGCTGCTGCGCGGTGCTCATCGCGTCTTGCGGCATGCGGCGCAGGATGATATGAGTGCTTTTGGCTTGGAGCGGCGCTCTGGCGTAGACGGCGATGTTTTTGCCTTCGCTGCCTAGGAGATCAAGCGCGGTTTGCAGGGTTTTGGCATCCATCAATCGCAACGGTGCTCGCGGTGCGTAGTGCGAAGCCAGTGTACCGGAGGCTCTGGGGGCGGGTTGCTGAAGATCGCTCTTTTGAGTAGTTTTCGGAGTATTTTCAGCATCTTGCCGGCGTGTATCCTGCGCAGAATGCTCATTATTTGATAGCAAAGCCTGCCCCATTGCAGCCTCAAGCTGCGCTGGCGTGAGCACACCGGGGCGCAGCAACACGGGTGCGCCGCGTGTGCAGTCGATGATGGTGGACTCGATGCCGACATCGCATGCGCCACCATCGAGCACGGGCACAGCATCGCCAAACTCGGCCCTCACATGTGCCGCTGTGGTGGGGCTGACTTTACCGAATTTGTTGGCGCTGGGGGCGGATACGCCCATGACACCGAGCTTGGCGCATTCTGCAAGCAGCTCGCGCGCAACAGGATGAGCCGGGCAGCGCAGGCCAATCGAATCTTGCCCACCTGCACTTGCGCTTGCAACGCCGCTCTTACGCGGCACGATGACGGTCAGCGGCCCTGGCCAAAAAGCGGTCATCAAGCGTTGCGCAAAATCTGGGATCGCGCAAGCAAAGTGCAAAGCCGACGCGGCATCACTGACATGCACGATCAGCGGATGATCTGCTGGCCGGCCCTTGGCTGCGAAGATTTTGGCGACTGCAGCATCGCTTGCAGCGTTAGCGCCGAGGCCATACACCGTCTCGGTGGGAAAGGCGAGTAGCTCGCCAGCGGCAATGCGCTTGGCCCCATCCAGCACACTCAAATCAGCCATGATCTCAAGCGACATCCAGCATCGTGGGCGAATAGGGGAGGCCAAGAGTCTGCGCTACTTCCTGCGCTACGCTGCCTGCGATTTCGGGGTTAGAGCCGGTAATCGTGATGTGCCCCATTTTGCGACCTTTGCGTGCACCGGCTTTGCCATACAAATGCAAAGAAACGCCAGGCAAAGCCAGTACAGCAGCCCAGTCTGGCGTGGTCTCGTTGCCCGCTTCGTCCAACCAGATATCGCCCAATAAATTCAACATCACACTGCTGGCCAATTGCACAGGTTGCGCCAAAGGCAAGCCGCAAAGCGTGCGCACTTGCAACTCAAACTGCGACACGCTAGAGCCCTCGATGCTCCAATGCCCGCTGTTGTGTGGGCGCGGTGCAATTTCGTTGACGCGAAGCTCACTCGCATCGCTCACGCCACCAGCGGCATCCTTGAGGATGAAAAATTCTACGCACAACACGCCGATGTACTGCAATTGCTCTGCTATTAATTTCGCAGCACTCTGCGCAGATTCTATAACGGCGAACGGCAGATTTCCTTCGTAAATCTCGCTGCTGGCTAAGATGCCATCGACGTGCACATTGCGAGCCACAGGCAGTGTCACCACTTGCTCATCTGCATTGCGCGCGAGCACCACAGAGCATTCGGCAGCCAGAGGCGCAAGTTGCTCCAACACGCAGGGCACGCCGCCCAATTGCTTGAATGCGATACTGGCTTGCGAGCGTGTGCTGACCTTCACTTGGCCTTTGCCGTCGTAGCCTAGCGTCGCAGTTTTGAGCAAACCGGGAAAGCACTCGTCGGGCGCACCGGTGATGTCGATCATCTTTTCCACGGCAATGAAAGGCACTGGCCCTGCATGTGCATTGCCAGAAGCTTTAGCCGCTTGTGCGAGCATGGTTTTTTCTTCGATACGGTTTTGCGCAATCGCTACACAATCTGCGCTGGGCGATACCACGCGTTGGCTGCCCAGCGTCACCATCGCAGGCGCAGACACATTCTCAAACTCTGTGGTGATCGCCGCGCAGCGCTGCATGAGTTGAGCCAGTGCAGCTTCATCATCAGTGCCGCCTTGGATGTGATAGTGCGCCACGGCACCCGCCGAGCTGATCGGGTCTTTATCGAGCACAGCCGTGAAATAACCCATGCGCTGCGCTGCCTGCACAAACATCTTGCCCAACTGACCACCGCCGAGCACGCCCAGAGTAGCGCCAGGGAGAATCGTGCTCATACGCCCACCTTCATATCTGTCGCGGCCTTCGTTTGCGCCGCACGGAAATCATTCAATTTTTTCGCCAGCGTAGCATCCTGCAAAGCCAGCATCGCCACTGCAAACAAAGCCGCATTTGCTGCGCCTGCTGAGCCAATCGCAAAAGTTGCGACTGGAATTCCCTTGGGCATTTGCACAATCGAATGCAGCGAATCGACACCTTGCAGGTGCTTGGAAGCCACGGGCACGCCGAGTACGGGTACCGTCGTTTTTGCAGCCAGCATGCCTGGCAAATGTGCTGCACCGCCCGCACCAGCAATGATGGCTTGTAGGCCACGGCCAGAGGCGCTTTCCGCGTAAGCAAACATAGCATCCGGCATGCGATGGGCGGAGACGACTCGGCATTCATGAGGAACACCAAAATCTGTGAGAATCTGCGCAGCGTGTTGCATCGTGTCCCAATCCGAGTTGGAACCCATCACCACACCGATTTTGATTGTTGCTGTCATCCTTGGATTGTAAGCAACAGCCCCTATCTACTTGTATACCCACAAATTAGCCACTGCCATGATTGACGTGACCCTTGCCAATTTCGAGACTGAAGTCGTCGAAGCCTCCAACACCACTCCCGTGCTGCTCGATTTCTGGGCACCTTGGTGCGGCCCTTGCAAAACCATCGGCCCGATGCTGGAAAAGCTAGAACTGGAGTATGCAGGCCGCTTCAAGCTCGTCAAAATCGATTCCGACCAAGAGCAGCAGCTCGCCTCCGCTTTCGGCATCCGCAGTATTCCCACTTGTATCTTGATGATCAACGGTCAGCCGGTCGATGGTTTCATGGGCGCATTGCCTGAGAGCCAACTCAAAGCTTTTCTCGATAAGCACTTGCCGGCCGCTGAAGAGCAGCCTGCGGCAGTGGAAGAGGAGCCTGAGCAAGAAGCCACTGCGCAAGACCAGCTCAGCGCGCTCAAAGAGGCTCTGGACAAAGCGCCCGATGACGATAACGCACGGTTCAACTACATCCAAGCGCTGCTGTTGTCTGGCGATGTGGCAGCAGCTCACATCATCTTCAAGCCAGCACTTCCCAAAGTGAGTGTGGTGCGCCGCTATGAAAGCATACAGATGCTGTTAGATGCTATGAATTCAGTAGCTGCTCGCGAAGATATCACGCCGGCGAAAGCCATATTTGATGCAAAAATCGCTGCGAACAAACGCGATTTCTCTGCGCGATTCACATTCGCCCAAGCTCTGATCGCAGCTGGCCAATACACCGCTGCCATGGACGAACTTCTGGAAATCCTCATGCGCGACAAGCTCTGGGACAAAGAAGGCGGCGCAGAAGGCAAAGCGCGCAAACTCTACATCGCCGTGCTCGATCTGATTGAGCAGCCCAAACCCAAAATGCCTGAAGGCCAAATTCCACCCGATGATCCAGTGGTGGCCACGTATCGTCGGCGCTTGAGCTCAGTGGTTTTGAGCTAATTGCGCTTGCACACAAGACAGTCAGAAACAGCAAGACTTAAAACAACGCCGTCAAAGACACGTGTCTTTGACGGCGTTTTTTTTTGAATTTGGATATTTTGATGATCAAGCGGGGCGCATGGTGTTGCCATCCAATGTCACCTTGCTGCCCACTGTCGGCGCTGTGGCCTGCTCAATCGTGCGACTGCTGCCGTCTTCCATGCGTACGCGCACAGAGTAAACCGTGGTCTTCTTCATGTTTTTCTCGACGGCATTGCCAGCAACGCCGCCGCCGATAGCGCCCAGCACAGTTGCTACGGTGCGGCCATTGCCTTTACCGATTTGATTGCCCACCACGCCACCGAGCACGCCACCCGCGACGACGCCAACGCCTGAGCCCTGGCCTTCTTTGGTGATGGGCGTGACCGCTTCAATCGTGCCGCAGCTCGTGCACACGGGTTTAGCGGATTCTTGGCTGGTAGCAACGGGTGCAGGCAAAGAGGCGGCTTCTGGCGCAGGGGAGTTAGGGGCTTGAGCAACCACAACAGGCGCGGCTACAGGCTTACTCGTTGATACTTTGGGCGCAGGCTGTGAAACAGGTTTTGCAACGACTTTGGGCGCAGCTTGTGTCGATTTTGTGCCAGCAACCGTGGGCTTTTCCACCATTTTTTCTTCGGTGATCATGCCAGCAGGAGCGGGTTGTGATGTTTGCGTTGCAGGAGTGCTCATGGCCAATGCTGAAGTCAAGGGCAGCGAGGCCTGCGCAAGGGGTTCTGGGCGCTTGTTCACTTGCACCAGCGTCGCACCCATGGCCAGCACGCAGACGCTGAGCACACCCACAGCAGCCCAAAGTGGCTTGGTGGAGGCAGCGGGTGGTGTGTTGGCAATGGCAGGAGCGGCTAGATGTGTGTTCATGGGAAACCTCTGTGAAGTTGATCAGCCCATTGAACGCCTCCAACACGTGTTTTGCCTACTTTTTTGGGCAAAGAATCGTGTCTGTTTTGTAAATGAAGTCACGAAACCACAATGCCGCGTTGATCACCGCGGGCTGTACTTCAGTGCCCTGAAAAATCCACCAAAGTAAACAAGGGCAGGCCTGTCGCTTTCAAGCGTGCCGAGCCGTGCAACTCTGGTAAATCCACAATAGCAGCGCCTTCCATGACGGTAGCACCTAATTTTTCCAGTAGTTTTTTACCTGCCATCATCGTGCCGCCCGTCGCGATCAGATCGTCAATCAATAGCACGCGCTGGCCAGGTTTCACAGCATCCGTGTGCAACTCTACGGTGGCGCTGCCGTATTCAAGCTCATAGGTTTCTTCCACAGTCGTAAAGGGAAGTTTGCCTTTTTTACGGATCGGTACAAAGCCCAAGCCCAGCTCATAAGCAATCACCGAGCCGAGAATGAAGCCGCGCGCATCCAGGCCAGCCACCACATCGGGGCGCATGCCGCCTTCCATGTAGCGGTGCACAAAAGCATCGATCAGCACGCGAAACACTCGTGGGTTTTGTAAGAGCGGTGTGATGTCTCTGAACTGCACGCCTTTTTCTGGCCAGTCGGGCACAGTACGGATGTGTTGGCGCAGAAAGTCGGAGAGGGTGTGGGTCAGTGAATCCATGCAGCAAGTGTCACACAAATTGCCCCACCAAGATCGCTTCGCGCATGCGAACAGCAAGCACAGCCGCTAAGCCTTTCGTCAGATCTAAGGCGAGCTTAGGGTATTGGGCAGACATGGCCTCAAATTTTTCCCAGCTCAGGCTCCAAGCAATACCATTGCCGACAGAAGAAATGGTCGCGCTGCGCGGCTCACCTGAAAAAAATGCCCCTTCGCCCACCACCGTGCCGGGTTGCAAGCGAGCAATATCGTGGCCACGCGCTTGAACCTTAAGCTCGCCTTCAGCCAAGATATAGAGGATGCGATCACTGTTACCCTCTGAGATCAGCACGGTGCCTGGCTGCAGGAAATTCACTGCAAGATAGGGTGCAAGCAGCTTCCAGCCATCATGCCCCAAGCGGCACTGCAGCGCATCTTTTGCATCCAGCGCCGCAATCGCATCGACAAGCTGGCGCACGTTCATGGGAGGTTTCTGGTGTAGAGGCTGACTAGTGACCACTGGTCACTGGCTCGAGGGCTATCGCAGCTCGCCGTATTGCGTGCCGCTGAGAGCCGGCATCGGGTCATCATCGGCCATCTCGGTGTCTTCATAGCCCGTGAGCAACAGCTTGCTGCGTGCTTTGTCAAGCGTACTGGGGTCAGCTGCCTTGGCTGCTACAGCTGGGGCATTTGGCCGCGGTGTTGTGCTTGGAGCCGATGCCATCACGCCTTGTGCAGCACCTGCTGCCAAGGCACGGCGAAATGCCGCGACCTCATCATCGCTCAGATCTTCTTGCCCCGGCTTAGCCTCTTGCACAGGCTTGGTTGCAGCAGCTTTTTGCGAGGCTGTAGCGCCAATGATAGGGAAAGAGCCCGTAATGTTTGGGGCGGCGGAGCTTGCAGCTTTTGTTACTTGTAAGGGCTGTGTTGCTGCATACGCGCTGGAAGTGCTGGTAGTGGCAGGCGTGCCGTCCATGCCGAATAAGGGCGCTGGGCGTGATATCGGTGCCTGAAGCGCGCCTAGCAATGGCGCTGGCGCACTTGCTGGCGAAGATGAATGTGCAGAAGTAGCGTTGAAATACCTCCAATACACCGCTTGCACAATGATTTCAAATCGATGACGCGCCGTTTGCGCAATCATGTTTTCAATCTCGGCGAGTTTTTCGACTTCACCACTGAATTCAGCAGAAAGCTCGATCATCACCAAGAAACTGCGCCCGCGCTGATCCAGCGATAGCACTTTGAACTTGAAGGCGGAAGACAGCACGCCAACACGCACCATCGATTCGCGGACCACTTGAAACAATAGCTCGCGTTTTGCATTGCGCTCCGTGCGGCGCTGCTCGAGGCGTTGTGCGGAGGCTGCCGCTGCAGGCTGGGCGGAACTGCTGGAAGATTTGCTGCCCATCATCGGGCGTGTGCTGTCTAACTGCTGAGACGTCAGAACGTCAGTAGCTACACCCTTGGAGTGAGCAGGGAGTTTGTTATTTTTACCTGAGAACCAATTGAACCAAGCCATGTGTGAATTTTTACCTTGAAACCATTGTGTACAAGGAAAACTGTCGCAAAAAAGCCAAAAAATGGCTGTTTTTGCGACTTAAGTCCGCTTTCACACACTTGAGGTCTGTTGCGTTTACAACAGAGCGTGTTGTGAGTGATTAATTATTACCCCAGCCGCGATCATTGCCGCCACGGTCTCCACCGTAGCCGCCACCGCCGCCACGGCGATCACCGCCGCCGCCATAACCACCACGGTCTCCGCCGCCGCCGCGACGATCACCGCCACCGCCACCGCCACCACCACCGTAGGGACTGCGGAAGCCACCATCGTTACCGCCACCGCCACCGTAAGGGCCACGGCCACCGCCGCCGCCACCGCCGTATCCACCGCGGCCACCACCATAGCCACCGCCGCCTTCACGGGGAGGGCGAGCCTCTGCTGGACGAGCTTCGTTCACAACCACAGTGCGGCCGCCGAGCTCTTGGCCATGCATGCCAGCAATAGCAGCTTGCGCTTGGGCATCGTCTGCCATTTCTACAAAACCAAAACCCTTAGAGCGGCCAGTGTCGCGCTCCATCATGACGCGTGCGCTCGTCACGGAACCAAACGCGCCAAAAGCGGTTTGCAAATCATTGTCACGCACGGTGTAGGGCAGATTGCCCACGTACAGTCGATTACCCATCTTGTCTTTACCTATCAATGCCAGCACTTAATCAGCGCGGGACTCCAATTTAAAAAAACTAAAAAAGCGACGGAGTCCTGAGCACTGCATAAATAGTTCGAGCTGTACTTGCTGTTCCGACACCTAACCTGAGCAAAGGTTTCTGATCACGGATGAACCCGTAAGAAAAAACATCTACACCCTTGGGATTATGAGCCAGAATCGCAAACTGTCAAAGTTTTCCCCCCAAAGCCGGGAACTGGCATGAAAAACCTTTGTATTTAGGCTGTTTTGTGACTTCTGCGCCACGCATCGTCAGTCTTGTACCCAGCATCACCGAGCTTTTGGTGGATTTGGGGCTGGGCGTTTATTTGGTGGGTCGAACAGGGTTTTGTATTCATCCCTCAGAGACTGTGAAGAATATTACTAAGGTAGGCGGCACGAAAGACGTGAATCTGGCGAAGATCAAAAAACTTGGCTGTACGCATGTGATCGTGAATGTCGATGAGAACACCTTACTCACTGTTGAAGCTTTGCGTGAATTCGTGCCGCATGTGATCGTGACGCATCCGCTCTCGCCGCAAGACAACATCGCATTGATCGATCAGTTGCTCGCCGCATTCGCTATGAATTCAGAAGCAATCCACGCAATGAATACGCCGGCGAATGAGCTAAAACGGCAAATAAATCTAGGTTTGAGCAGAATTCAAGCCATGCCTAAGCACAATGAGCGCGTGCTCTATCTGATCTGGCGAGATCCATGGATGACCGTAGCGCGAGACACGTATATCAGCCGCATGCTTGCCTTGATTGGTTGGCAAACATGGCCGGAGGTTGAGGGCGGAGAAACGGGTGCTGCGCGGTATCCCAAACTTATTGGCGATGAGCCTGGGCTCAAAGATGTGCGCCGCGTTTTGCTTTCAAGCGAGCCGTATCGCTTCGATGCTGACCACATGAACGAAGTAAAAGCTTGGTTACCTCAAGCACAAGTGCAACTGGTCGATGGCGAAATGCTCAGCTGGTATGGCAGTCGCAGCGCCAAAGGCTTGGCTTATTTGGCGCAGCTCGCCACGCGATAAGCTTACTTTGCTTCTGGCGAGTTCTTGAAAGAGCGCAGTTGAAAAATCAGGCCAACGATAAAGCACAGCAAAAGCACGCCATAAATGGGCTTAAAGCCTGCCGCTTCTGGATTGGGGAAGTTGGCGCGTGTGGCAGGCAGGCGCGTCAGTGTTTCGGTCACACCAGGAATCATGTGGAACAAGATCGTGGCTGAATAACAAACGGCTTGCGCATGGCGCGTCCAGCTTTTGAACAGTCCTGCGCTGGAAACGATGAGGCCAGCAACCAAGGCCAGCAAAGTCAGCACAGCCAAAGCATGAGCCGGGCCGAACTTACCTTGGTTGAAGATGCCGAAAGCCGTGAGTGCAGTGATGGCTGTTGTTATCAAATAGACACGCCCTAGCGTTGTGCGCGATGTGATTTCACGGTATTTGAGCAGGAGCCAGAAGCCACTGGCCAAAGCAACAAGGCTCACCAAAGTGTGAACCAATCCAAGCATTGAAAGACCCAACATGTTCATTTCCTTTGTTCGAAGTCAAGCTGCTGTTCGAAGCGGCAGTGATGCAGTATTTTTAGTGGCTGGATCGTACTTTGCGAGGAGCCGCTTTGTATCTACTTTGCCTACAATTTCACATTTGTGAAATCAGAGGAGCACTAGGCCTAGCAGCGTCGCGCGATCTTGATGCCCACAGCCTCAAACGCGCGCAGCACTTTGTCTTGCGCGGCAAGAAGCCGCTCGGTGGGGCCGCCAACGCCAACAGCCATAGGCACAGAATCTGGCGAAGTAGGCAAGCGAGCTGCCATCACCGTGCCACCCAACGTATAAGAACTCTGTGCAATGCAATAGCCTTGAGCGCGGACGATGTTGATGGCATGCATGAGATCACGTTGAGGGACTTGCTGAACCTCTGGCGCTTCGTTGTTGCTCTTTCTCAAAATGCGGTGAATTTCAGCATCACTCATTGCAGCAAGTAACACATGCCCGGTGCTGGCGCGCACCAAGCGGCGCTTGGTGCCCATGCGCAAAATCAAGCGAATATCAGCTGTTGATTCCAGCACTTGAATGTATTGCGCATCCAAACCATTACGCTGCGCCAAGATCACCGTCTCCCCCGTGAGCTCACGCAGGCGGTAAAGCGTTTCCGTCACGCCAGTATCGGTCTCGATCCATGCGCCCAGCAGAGCAACGCGTGGCGTAGGCATGAACTGGCGTGTATGCGCGTCTTGCCGCAGATACCCCATCTTGACGAGGCTCGCTAACAGTACCGAGGTGCTCGAGCGCGGGTAGCCGAGTGCATCGGCCAGCTCGGTCAAACCCGCAGGCTCACGCCGATTGGCAAAATACTCGAGCACATCTAGTGCCCGAGCTGCGGATTTAACAATGCCGTCGCTCATCGTTGGCCAAGAAGCATAAAAACCCTAGCTTACATCCTGTACAAATCGGCTTTCGACAGCGTGTTGGACATCACACGTATCGTGGCGGCATCAACGAAGACACCATCCAGCTCAATCGCGCCCAAACCTTGCTTTTCTGCTTCCGTATAGGCCGCTGCCATCGAACGTGCGCGCTTCACATCTTCCACTTTCGGGCTGAACACTTCCATGCCCGAGGCAATTTGATTGGGATGAAGCGCCCATTTGCCCCACATGCCGAGCGCCAAGCATTTTCTGCATTCATCGGCATAGCCGCGTTCATTGCCGAGGTTGGGATACGGGCCATCAATTGCGTGGATGCCCACCGAGCGTGCGGCCATCACGATGCGCCAGCGCGGCCAAGCCCACAAATCGCCAGGATAGTAGCCGTCTTCACGCAATGCTTGCACATGCACGCCGTGGCTGGCTGAGTAATCGCCCATACCGAAGATCAGCGCTTCGACTCGATCACTGGCGCGCGCGATTTCATCCACATTGATCAAGCCATCCACTTCTTCGATCAGCACTTCAATGCCAATGCGTTTGGTGAGGCCGAGTTTCTTTTCTAATTGCCCGAGTAGTGTGTCCAAAAACAAAACATCGCTGGCACGATTGGCCTTGGGCAGCATGATGGTGTCTAGGTGCGTATGTGCACCTGTGACGACTTCGATCACATCGTCATGGCACCAAGCGGTGGCAATGTCGTTGATGCGCACGCAGCGCGTTTTGTTGGTCCAATCATGCGTCGTCAGCGCGTGAACGGCTTTGGCACGCGCGGCCACTTTTTCGCGTGGTGCGACGGCATCTTCCAGATCAAGAAACACATGATCTGCCGCACTGAGCGCGGCCTTGGCCATCATTTTTTCGTTAGATGCCGGCACAGCGAGCTGCACGCGGCGTGGGCGGTGAATGCGTGACATTATTTGTCTCCCCAATGGCTGATTCGTTTGAGCAGCACACGGCGCTCGCCTTCGCAGACAACTTTGTCAAACTGATTGATCGCCCAATGCTTGAAATGCACGATGCCCGCATCGGCGCGATCTGATTCGTTCACGGCAAGCACTTCACTGTAGGCATGCAAGGTATCGCCATGAAACACAGGCGCGGTGAAGCGAATCTTGTCCAAGCCCAACTCTGCCAAGGCTTGCTCGGCCGTGTCTTGCGCGGCTAGGCCAATACAAATCGACAGGTTCACACCGCCATAGCTCACCGCTTTGCCAAACGGGCTGGCTTTCATTTTCTGCTCGTTGAAATGTGCGTCTGCAGAATTCATCACGAGATTAGTCAACAAAACGTTTTCTGTGAGATCAATGGTTTTGCCGCGTGCATGGCGAATCACTAAACCTGCGGTGAAGGCTTCAAAGTAATTGTGGCGGCTGCTCAGAGCTGAGGTTTTCATTTGAAGCTCCCCGTGGAGGATTTGCGCACCAAATTGCTGCGCGTGAACGCCACCACTTTTTCGCCGCGCTGATTGAAGCCTTCGGTGCGCCAAGTCACGATGCCTGCGCCCCCGCGTGATTCGCTTTCGCGCACAGCAGTCGTGGTGCTCACGGCCGTGAGCGTGTCACCGGGATAGACGCTCACGCCATAAGTCAGATCATCAATGCCTAAGAAAGGGCCGCCGGCTTCGCTCAAGTCTTCCACTGATAAGCCGAGCACAGTGTTGAACACCAAGAGCGGATTGATCGGCGTGTTGTCGTGCCCATGCTCTTTCGCAAACGGTTGATTGAAATAGATGGGGTTGAAGTGCAAGGTGAGCGTGTTGAACAAAGCGTTGTCGGCCTCATTCACAGTGCGCCCCCAGTGATGCTCGAAGCGCTGGCCTTCGGTGTAGGCGCTGAAGTAGTTGCCTTTGTGCCAAGTGACTGCGGCCTTCATTTTTTCGGGTGTGGTCATGGTGCGTTCGCTCTCAGAAACTTATTCAGCTTCGATGCCTGCATTCTTTGCGACCCTCGCCCACTGGGTCAACTCAGCCGTTTGAAATTTGGCCATCTCAGGTAACGATTGTGGGAAGCCTTCACCTGAAAATTTTTCGAAGAAACCCGGATCAGATTTGATCGCTGCTTGCACCAGCTCATTGAGCCGTGCGGCAATGGGTAGCGGTGTTTTGGCAGGTAAGTAAGCACCTGTCCAAGCATAGATCTCGTGGCCGGGCACGCCTTGCTCAATTACGGTGGGAATCTCGGGCGCGGTGGGGAATCGGCGGCTGGATGTCACGCCCAGTGCTTTGAGCTTACCGGCTTTGACTTGCCCCAAGCCCGTTACAGGATCTGCCCACGCCACTTGCACTTGCCGGCCAATCAGATCTGTGATGGCCTGCGGCATGCTGCGATACGGAATCGGCAACATGAAGGTCTTGGTCTGCATCTTGAACAGCTCGGGGCCCACGCGGCTGGAGGCATTGCCATAACCATAAGAAGTTTTGCCGGGATTTTGTCTGAGCAAGGCAATCAATTCACGGACATTGTTGGCTGGGAAGTCTGGTGGCGACACGATGACCAGAGCGCCGCGACCGATGGTGGAGACGGGTAAGAAATCTGCCACCGTATCAAAGGGCAATTTTTTATAAAAACTCGGATTGGTCACCTGCGCTTGTGTGGTGATCAACACGGTGTAGCCATCTGGCGGCGAAAGCGCGAGGAATTGCGCGGCCAAGACACCGTTGACACCGACCTTGTTTTCCACCACCACGGGCTGGCCCGTGGTTTTGGTGATGTAGTTGGCAACGAAGCGTGCGACCACGTCTGCGGCGCTACCCGCACCAAAAGCCACCGCGAACTTCAAAGGCTTGTTGGGATAAGGCCCCTCTTGCGCAGCGGCGGGCAAGATGCTGCTTGTGGCCAGTGCGCCCGCCGCTATCAACTGGCGGCGTGTGGGGGAAGGGAGTTGGGTAGAGGAATTCATAAGGAAGTTTCCTTGCTGGGTTGAAAGCGTTCGCGCAATACGCGCTTGAGTACCTTGCCTGCCGGGTTGCGCGGAAGCGCATCCAGCAGATGGATGTGTTTGGGTGTTTTGATCGCACCCAGTTGTTGTTTGACTTGCGATTTGAGTAGGCCAGTGTCAATGGCGATATTGGCCTTGGGCATCACAGCCGCAATCACGGCCTCGCCCCAATCGGGGTCGGGTATGCCAAACACAGCGCAATCTTGTACATCTGCGTTGCTCATCAAAGCTTGCTCAACCTCTGCGGCATACACATTGAAGCCACCGCTGATGATCATGTCTTTGAGACGATCAACGATGTGTAGGAAGCCCTCGGCATCCAGCCAGCCCAGATCACCTGTGTGATGCCAGCCGAAACGTGATGCGGCAGCCGTGGCTTCTGGATTCTTGTAGTAACCCTGCATCACAATGCCGCCGCGCACGACGACTTCGCCTACTTCTCCCGCGGGTAGCAGCTTGCCTTGCGTATCCATGATGGCTAGCTCAGCCGCGCCTGTGGCTTTACCGCAGCTGGATAGGCGCTTGTCATCCGCAATTTGGCCATTCTGATAATGATCTTCGGGAGAAAGCCGCGCCATATGCATGGGCGCTTCGGTTTGCCCATAGCCCTGCGTCATCACCGGGCCAAAGAGCTTGAGGGCGCGCTTGAGCTGAGACACGAGAATCGGCGCCGCGCCATAACTCAATTGCTTCACTGAAGACAAATCTCGGGGCTGTGTATCGAGCAAATCCATCAAGCGATAGATCACAGTGGGCGGCAAGAAAATATCTGTGACGCGGTAACGCTCCACCGCATCGAGCACAAGCGCGGGCTCTGCGCGAGGGATCACTACCACCGTGTCGCCCCAATACAAAGCAGCCAAGGCCAATCGGCCTGTGACATGCGTCATGGGGGCTGCGGCAAGAAATACGCCAAGGCTGGTTTCTACAGCCGATTCGCGGTGCGTGCAAAACGCGGTGAAGTTGGCATGACTGGTCATCACGCCCTTGGGTTCGCCTGTGGTGCCACCCGTTGCAAAAATCGCCGCCATTGCATTGTCAGACACTTGCGGCATGGTTTGCCCGCGTGCATGCAAGGCCACGAGTTCATCCAAAGAAGAGATGTCGAGCTTCCAAACGCTTTGGCCTTCGGAGGCGGTAATCTCAAAGCCAGGTTGCGCCCATAAAAGTGTGCAATCCAAACGCTGCAGCAAACGTTTATTGGATGCCTCACCTTCCAGCGGATTGATCGGCAGCCACACCATACCTGCGCGCAGCAGCGCCAGCACACAGAGGAAGGGCTCGATGCCATTGCGTGCATACACCGCCACATGGCTACCCGGCGCGATGCCTGCTCCTAAAAGAGCTTGTGCCAATTGCTCGGTGATGCGCTTGGCCTGCGCAAAGCTCACGCTGCGATCGCCTTCGATAAAGGCGATCTGCTCTGGATTGCGTGCGCAGCCCGCATCAAACAGTTCAATGACTTGCATGAACTGATTCTAGAAATGCTCCCCCTGATCAGGAGCATTTCTGCGTTGATTTCACATACGTGAAATGAGAAAGAAGCGGTTGTTCAAGCCATCAAGAGCTTTTGCCGTTGCCGGTGTCTTCTTCGCCAGTGTAGTTGCGCCACTGCCGCATAGCGCTGCTGATGGTGAGAAATTGATTTTCAAAGCCAGGGCAGGCCTTGCAGATGGCCATATGCAGGCGCATCTCGGCCGCCTCTTTCAAACTCAAGGACTTGTCTTGCATGGCCACCACCATATGGGCGACTTCTTTGCAACTACGGCGAAGCGGGTAATTCATCCGTGAACCTTAGGCAGTTTGTTGACCAAACCAATTGAGTTGCAGGCATTCGCGCAGCTTCAGGCGGGCGCGGTGCAGCTGCACATACAGGTTGGTCGAGGTGATGTTCAGAGTCTTACACACTTCATCAGCGTCGAGCTCCAGCCATTCGCGCATGAGAAACAGCCGGCCCTGTGTGGCGGGCAATTTGGCAATGCAGGCGTCCATCACTGCCATGAATTGGTGCTGAGATAGATCTTGATCGGGGTTGCCCCATTCCGCTGGTTTTTCCGCAAAATGGCCATCTTGCTTGAAGCCAATCGCGTCGATCAAATCACCTTCGCTCATGTCTTCCTCCGCATGAGCTCGCATATCAGCCACATTAGGCTCGCGCAAATTAGCGCGCAGTGTGTCCACCACCTTGTGTTTTAAAACACCCACCAGCCAAGTGCGAAGCTGCGCTTTGCCGCCAAAAGCTTGAGGCTTGGCAATAGCGGCCAGCAGGGTTTCTGAGACGGCATCTTCTGCCCAAGCATCGTTGCGTAATTGCAGGCGGGCAAATTTCAGCAAATAGTTGCGCTGCTCAGCGACCTCGTTTTCAAAGCTCATTGGTTTTTCCTGTTGTAAGTTTTTACCATCATTTGGAGACGAATTTGTCTTTACGCAATTCAAGGAGTGATCAGATGCACAAAAGTTTCTTATCTATCGTGTTCACTTTGGCTGCATTGTGCTTTCCTGGCTTCGTCCATGCCCAAGCACCATGGCAAAAAAATATCCAAATCGCTGGCAAGACCCTGGATGGCCAGGCCTTTGATCTGGCCAAGCAGAAAGGAAAAGTGGTGCTCGTGATGTTTTGGGCCACCGATTGCGCAGTGTGTCGCGACAAAATGCGAGAGTTGCGCGAAAACGCCAAAGGTTGGCAAGGCCAGCCTTTCACCTTGGTACTTATCAGTGCAGATCGCCGCATGAGCGATGTGGACAGCTACAACGCGATCATCAATAAATCCGTGCCCTTGAAGGAGCGCCTGACGCAACTGTGGTCCTTTGATCCAAGTTACCAGGACAACTTGGGGACGACAGAAGTGATGAAAAACCGCACGGCCACGACACTACCATTAACTTTTGTCATTGATAAAAAAGGGGAGGTCGTCAAGCGCTATCAAGGCCGCATACCCGCCGACGTTTGGGACGATATTGCGGAGCTGTTGTGATTTTTGATGAGAAATTAAGGCGCATCCGTAAGAATTGTGCGCCATGACTTGACAGAGTTATGGCTGGCCAGCGATCAGGTTGATGGCTGATCAGCCAAGCTTCATTTCTTTCATTTTTGGAGAATCTCATGAACCAACGCGCCCTGATTGCGGCTGCCGCCGCCACCTTGCTCAGCACCACTTTCCTCGCTACGCCGGCTATGGCACAGGCCAAAGAAAAATGCTATGGCATTGCCAAAGCAGGCCAAAACGATTGCGCCAATTTGGCAGGCACGCACTCCTGCGCTGGCCAATCCAAAGTGGATAACGACAAGGGCGAATGGAAATATGTGGCCGCTGGCACATGCGCTTCCATGAAAGGCATGACGGCTGATCAAGCCAAAAAAGCGGCGATGGACAAGAAGAGCTGATCTTTATAATGCCTTTATTCCGATGACTTGCGGCTTGTTTTTATAAGTATGCGAACGCATGCAGGCATCGGTTGGCGGCATGCGCACTATGCCGCTGTGCTGGAGCAGCGCCCTGCTGTGGGCTTTCTGCAAGTGCATTCTGAGAATTTCTTTGGATTTGGCGCGCCGGCTGGTGGCGCTGCTTTAGCCACTTTGCAAGCTGCACGAGAGCATTACTCGATCAGCCTGCATGGTGTGGGCTTGTCACTCGGCTCAGCGTTGGGTATTGATGAATGGCATCTGGATCAACTCGCATCGCTCGTGCAGCGCATTGAGCCCGTGCGCGTGAGCGATCATGCTTGCTTTGCGCGAGGCCATCGTTCAGATGAACGCGGCGGGGGTCAGATGCTGCATGCAGCTGATTTACTGCCAATTCCATTCACGCATGATTCGCTCGCCGTGCTGTGTGCGAATGTGCAGCGCGTGCAAGAGCGTTTGCAGCGGCCTCTGCTGGTAGAGAATTTGAGCGCTTATGTGCAATATGCGCAGGCTGATTTTTCTGAAACTCAATTTTTGAGTGAACTGATTAAGCGCACGGGCTGCAAGTTGCTTTTGGATGTCAACAACGTGTTTGTGAATTCGCTGAACTCACAAAATGGTCTGCCACGAGATCGCGCATTGGCTTTGCGCGAAGCCTTTGCTTTCTTGGATGAGCTGCCTGCAAACGCCGTGGGCGAAATGCATTTGGCCGGCCATTGCGAGATGGAAGACATCGTCATTGATGATCATGGCAGCGCGGTGTGTGATGAGGTGTGGCAACTGTATGCGCATGCCGTGCGGCGCTTTGGCGATATGCCCGCGCTGATTGAGTGGGATACGAATGTGCCTGAATTGGATGTGTTGCTCGCGCATGCCAGCAAGGCAGACTTGATCGTTCAAGAGGCGCAAACATGAGCGCTAAATTAGCCGCACAACAAACAGCGCTGTTGGATTTACTGCACTTAAATACTATTGATTTAATAGCATCTTGCGCAGATTCTATGCCGGCGAATGGCCATATTTCCTTAAAAAACTCTGCTTCTGCCTTGCGCGGGTTGCGCGCATACCGTGCGAATGCACAAGAGCTGAGTGTGCAAGCCTTGCAGGCCAGTTATCCCACGCTGCAGCAGCTTTTAGGCGAAGAGAATTTCTCGCATCTCGCGCAAGATTTTTGGCAAGCCATGCCGCCTGTGCGCGGTGATTTGGCGCAGTGGGGTGGTGAGCTGGCAGCATTTTTATCGCAAGTGCCAGCATTGCAAGCGCTGCTGGCTGAGCATGCGTATCTGCCTGATGTGGCTCGCGTGGAGTGGGCGCTGCATCAGGCCGCTACCGCCAGCGATGCTGTGCTGGATGCTGAAAGCTTTCAACGCTTGGCCACGCAAGATCCTGCGCAGCTTCGATTGCAATTCAGCCCCGGATGCGCTTTGCTGCGCAGCGCTTATCCCGTGGTGGCGCTGGTGAAGTTGCACGATGCGCGAGCAAGCGATCTGCATGGGGCAGCGCGTGAACAAATTTCCAACGGTGAGGCGCAAACTGCGCTGATCTGGCGGCGAGGTTTTCGACCGATGCTTGAGCGCACAGATGCTGCATCAGCTGCTTTGATTGAAGCCACTCTTGATGGCCATTCTTTATCTCAAGCGCTGGATGCGGCGATGGCACAAGCCGCAGATTTTGATTTCAGCGCTTGGCTATCGATCAGTGTGCAAACTGGCTTGCTCATTGGGGTTCGATAGCTCGCGATAAGTCTGCATGGCGAGCAGTAAATCCGCCCAAGCCTTCGCTTTGTCGGGCAGGTTGCGCAACAGGTAAGCGGGGTGGTAAGTGACGATCACGGGGAGCTGCAAGCTGGCGTGCTTGAGCGTATGGACGCGACCACGCAGTTTGCCGACAGGATCGTTGCTGCCAGTCAGCGTGGAGATGGCGAACTTGCCCATGGCCAAAATGATTTTCGGGCGCAGCAGCTCGATTTGCCGCGCGAGATAGGGCTCACACATCGCCACTTCTTCTGGTGAAGGATTGCGGTTCGCGGGCGGGCGGCATTTGAGCACGTTGGCGATGTACACGCCCTGGCTTCGTGAGAGGCCTTTGCCGTTCTCACCGACTCGCATCGCAGCGAGCATGTTGTCCAGCAGCTTGCCGGCTTGACCGACGAAGGGCTCGCCTTGCGCATCTTCGTTCTCACCAGGCGCTTCGCCTACGATGAGCCAATCCACTTGCGGGGCGTGTGCTGAATCCGCTGGGGCTTGGCCCACGCCAAACACGGTGTTCTTACGCGACTGGCACAGGCCGCAGGCTTGGCAGCCAGACACAGCGCTTTGCAATGCAGGCCAATCCATCTGCTCGATGCCTGCGGGGCGGGGTGAGAGTGCGAGGGCTGTAGGTGTGGGCTCAAGGATTTGCTCGGCAAACACTATGTTTTTAATAGCGCGCTGCGCAGATTCTATGCCGGCGAGAGGCTGTTTTGGCTCTAAATTCTCAGCGGTAACTGGTTTCTGAACTGTTTCTACAGCTGCTTGCGGATCGGCTGTGGGAGTAGGTGCGAGCGAAGGTGCAGCCTCATGATCAGGCAGCCA
Source organism: Variovorax sp. PCZ-1 (assembly GCF_018413605.1). Taxonomy (GTDB): domain Bacteria; phylum Pseudomonadota; class Gammaproteobacteria; order Burkholderiales; family Burkholderiaceae_C; genus JANMDU01. The sequence goes on from NZ_JAHCDN010000001.1 coordinate 102,284, forward strand.
CAGCTTGATGCCCATGGCCTCCAACATCGTGCGTTGGCGCTCATCAAGCGAGTAGTCAAAAGAAGTGTCACTCATGGCTGGTTGCTCATCACAATCGCGTCTTCGCGCTGCAAACCGTCCAGTGGATAGTAAGCCTTGCGCACACCCACGCGGCGAAAGCCGTATTGTTCGTAAATACCAATAGCGCGCACGTTGCTGATGCGCACCTCCAGCCACACCCATTGCGCATGCTGCTCGCGCGCCCAATCGTGCAGGTTGTCTAGCATCACGCGTGCCCAGCCTTGGCGTTGGTATGCGGGTACCACGGTGATGTTGAGCAAATGCACTTCTTGCACGCCAGGCATCGCGATGTAGTAGCCCAGCAGCTCGCCCTGGTTGCCGCGCAAGGTCTGGCAGCAATTGCCGCTGTTGATACTGTCTTTGATATTGCCTTCGCTCCAAGGCCAGAGATAAGCCTCGCGCTCGGCATGCATCACCTCGGCCAAGTCATCCGCGTTCATCGGCATGAAGCTGGCCTCTTGCGGGAAGAGGCTGGCGTAGGCAGATGGGAGGATGGAGGGCTGGGCGCTCATGGCTTATTGTGAGCTTCGCGCTCACGGCCTGTATTTTGAGCCTCCCGCTCAAGGGTGGTCAAGGCCACTTTATCGCGGATATACAAGGGCAGGGCATGCTCGGCATCATGCAGTCCGCCAGCGGCGATCAATGATGGCGCGAGTTTCAGCAGCGCCCTTGCGGTAGGCAGGGCTTGAATGAAAGGCAAAGCCAACGCAGCTTCACTGAGTTGCGCATCCAGAGCGGGGCGGATATTACCGGCGATCAGCGTAGGCACAGAATCCAGTTTGTCCAAAAGATTTTGAGGCTTTTTAAGCAGTTCGCCGGCATAGATACTGCGTGAAGTGCTATTGAATTCATAGTAATCCGCATACACTTCGCCCATGCGTGCGTCCAGCGCGGCTACGATGCGCTTCGGTTGCGCGGCTACGATGCGCGAGTGCGCCTGCCCGCTTGCCTCAAGCAGCAACTGAGCCTCTTGCGCCACCACCAGCAGCGTATCTACCGGCAGCACCTTGATACCAGCGCCAAAGGCCAAGCCCTGCGCTACCGAGCAAGCCGTGCGCAGCCCGGTGAACGAGCCGGGGCCTCGGCCAAACACCAGTGCATCAAGCTGCGCGTATTGCAAACCTGCTTCGCGCATCAGCTTCTCAATCGCCGGAATCATCGTGCTCGAAGCCTGCGCCCCGCCTGCGCCGTCGTAGCTGAAGACTTGGCCTCCATTTTGTACAGCGATGCTCAAAGTTTCTGTAGAGCAATCAAAAGCCAGCAGCTTCATGCTTTCACGGCTCCTGCCACGGGCGCGGGCACAGATGCCGCGCGCACACCGACGACGATGCCCAAAGTGACCAAGGCCAAGCCCAGAATCAAATTCAAGCCCAGCGGCTCGCCGAGGAAGATCACAGCCCCCAAAGCCGAGAGCCCCGGCACGATGGCCGTGAGCATGGTGCTGCGCACCGGGCCAAAGTAGCGAATCATCTGCGTGAAGGTGATGCCCGAGATCACCACCGAGCCCATGCCTTGCCAGAAGGTTTGGAAAAGAATTTCCCACAGCGGTGCAGTGGAAAGCTTGCTCACGAGCACACCCGTGCCCACGAGCAGCGCATACAGCGGGAGATACGCCAGCACACAAAACACAATCACCGCAATCGTGGTCGGCACGGCTTCAAGCTTATGCTTTCTGCAAAGCACTGTGTAGAAAGCCCAGCAGCTCGATGCGGTGACGAAGAGCACATCACCCTTCCACACCTGGGAGCCACTCGCTGAATCCGCATATGCCTGCCAAAGCGATGCACCACCGACGAGCAAACCGCCGCTCAAAATCAGCAGCAGCCCCAGCTTGCGGCCTTTGTTCAATACTTCACCCAGCAGCAAGACAGAGAGCAGCGCTGTCGTCAAAGGCAGCAGCCCCGGCATCAACACCGAGCCATGCGCAGCCGGTGCAAACGTGAATGCGCTGTAAGCCAGCACCGCATAACCCACGCCGCCAAACAAACCCAGCGTGACGGTGAGCTTCAAAGGCAAGGGCGAGATCCAGAGCGAAGTGATCGCATTCGGGTTTTCTGCGCGCATCTTGCGCACGAAGAAATAGCCCCAAGGCAAAAGCACCAAAGCCGCGCCCACAATGCGACACAGCACGATATCCAGCGGCGTGAGCGACTTTAATGCCATAAAACGCGCCACCACGATAAACGATGTCCAAATCGCAATCGTGATCACTGCTGAGGCTATGCCAATGGTTCTAGGCGTAAGCCGTTTCAGAAAGTCCATCCCTTGATTATCGTTGCTTGCGGACGTGCTTCGTTCGGATAGAGCGGCCACGTCTGCGCTTGGGCTATCCCCCTGCGTGAATGTCCTCCGCCGGCTGCGCCGTCTCCCCCTTTATTTCACTTCGGGAGACAACCCAATCACAGCCGAGGCCTGTTGGTAAACTTTTGATGAGTCAGGTCTGGAGAAACTCACATCTTCGGATCATTTCGCAATGTAAAGGCTAAATACGCAACGCCCAGCACAGCCGCGCCAAGTATCAAGCTCCACGAGAGCGGCGAGTTGAATGTGGAGAGTGGATCGTTGGCCAAACGCCAATGCAGCAGCGCATGCACGATGCAAAACGCAGCGAATGCCAAGCGGCTCACGCGCTGCACACCCGCTTGGGGGTGATGCGTGAGCGCAATCAGCGCCCAAAAGAGCGGCACATGGATCGCCACAAACCACCATCTGCCCTGTTCGTCATTCAAACTGCGCAGCACATACAGCAAGCGCCATTCAGATTGCGTCATGGCATCCAGCTCGTGGGCAAAGAGCAGGGCGAGCATGAGCTGCGTCAGAGCAGTGGAGGCTTTCATGCGCTCTTCTTGCGCGTGATGAAATACAGCAATGGGCCAAACGAGCCGCAGGTGATGGAAAAAATCGCCCAAGGCCAGAAGGGGCGGCCTGTGGCCTCTGCATCGCGTTTGATAAATACCAAGAGCAAGCACATCGCGATGATCAAATCCGCAAAAATTTGCCAGCTCGCGGGATCACGCGTGTAAAAAGCCAGCCAAGTCAGCAAGCCTCCATAGTGCATTAAGGTGTATGCGCTCAACGCGCCAAAGAGTACGAGTACAACGATCAAAAGTGCTTTGCTCATAGGATGTCCTTTCAATGAGCCTTCAGTGTGCGCGGCGCACTGAATGAATGCAATTACGTCTGAGGTAATTGCGTATGCGTCAAGCTGTGATTCAATGAAGGCATGGATACACCGACCCTGCAACCTTCCTTGCGAGACACTCTGCAAACCGCGCGTAAATCCAAGCGCATCAGCCAGCTTGAGTTGGCGCTGCGCATGGGCGTGAGCCAGCGGCATGTGAGCTTTGTGGAGAGTGGCCGCGCGCAGCCTAGCCGTGAGCTGCTGCTGGCTTGGCTGCAAGAGCTGCAGGCGCCGCTGGCTGTGCGCAATGTGGCTTTGCAGCAAGCGGGTTTTGCGCCCGTGTATCGCGGTAGCGAGCTGGGCGATGCCGTGCTTGCCCCCGTGCGCGAGTCACTTGGCCGCCTGCTCGCCGCGCATGATCCCATGCCCGCTATGGTGATGGATGCCGCTTGGAATGTGTTGCAAATGAACCGAGGCGCGCGCTGGATGGCTGGCGCGCTCATGCCTGCGCTAGCTGACTTGCCTCTTGATCAGCCTATCAATTTGCTCGATTCTTTTCTGCATCCCGAGGGCATGACGAAGAACATCACCAATCTAGAAGAAGTCGCCCCCGCCATCCTCGCTCATCTGCGAGACGATGCCAGCGTGATGCCCGAAATTTCAGAGCGCGTTGAACTGCTTGCTGCGCAGTTTCAAAAACGCTTGGGTAAAAAATTTCTCGCACAATGGCCTAGGCAAATGGCTCCCGTGCTCACCACCCGCTTCGCCACGCAATACGGCGAGCTCGCTTTCTTCAGCATGTTTTCTACGTTTGGTACGCCGCAAGACATCACGCTCGCTTCATTGCGTGTGGAGCATGTGTTTGCAGCGGATGATTTAACGCGCTCTGTTGTTCATGCGAATGTGCGTTAGCTGAGAGCGGCCACGGCTGCGCTTGGGCTGTCCCACTCCGCGAATGTCCTCCGCCGGCTTCGCCGTCTCCCCCTTTATTTCGCTGCGTGAGACAACCCAATCACAGCCGTGGCCTTTTCGCGCTTGGCTCAGTCCGCGCTATAAAAACCTGCAGATTCAATGAGTTTGATGTAACGCTCATGAAGCTCTGGGCCATACTTCGTCATCAATGACTGAAGCACATAAACTGAAATGAGAAAAGCATCAAATGATCTGCGGGGCTTATTGTGCGCAAACGGCACAGGTGGCTCTGGGATGATTGTCAATACTAGGCACTTCCTAGTGAATAAAGAAATTTCTTCCGCCACAATGAGACAAAGATGTGGCGCGTGAATACTAAGTGCGCCAAGCTGACCAATTGTAAAGTTACCTGGGTTAGCTAACGCTGGCACACACGCCGATCGAAATGCAAGCCGGTTTGCAGAATGAACATGACCAGATAGCAAGTTTTTAATCTGTTTGTGGAAATCGATATACGCGGTAACTTCCTCTGGAGAGTCACCCGTTGCCACCAGAAAAGCCGACACTTTTTTGTAAATGTGTCCATAGCCTATGTGGCTTTTCCAGAACTTATCTTGATCTTCATCGCATAGAAAACGGCGAGAAAAATCATCATCAATAGAAACAGCCATTGCAACCTCAATAGCTTCAAACAGTGATCGCCCTAACACGCCTGCTGCAGCTTCCTGACCTATTGCAATGACTTGTTGTAGTGCAACAGCCTCGCTGCGGACTCTAGAAATCTGCAGCGCAAATGGCGAAGAATCTTGATTCAATGGGCGAGAAAATAAATGCTGCTCAAGATGAATAAGGCTCTGAACGGCTTCGGTAAGCAACACCATGTACGGTTGCATATGGCTTTCTATATCCAAGCGCAACTTGTCGCGTAAATTGTCGATAGTCTTGGATACATCAAGGCGTTTTCCGTGAATGCCCATCGCACCTGCTTCTCTTACGATTTCAGCAATTTCTCGCTTGGAGATTCTCATTTGTGCAGCCTTTAGTAATCTGACAAAGAGTCTATCTTGCTCTTGCTGGAAAAGCAAAAACGTAAGTTAAATGCTACTAATTAAATAGCACTTCGCGCAATAAATACGCCGGCGAACTGCTTGAAATGGCTTAAAAATTAAGCCTTCACCCAATCCCGCGCGTTGCGCCACATTTGCATCCACGGGCTGTGTGCTGATGCGTCACCGTTGCTCCAGCTCATTTGCACATTGCGGAAGACGCGTTCGGGGTGGGGCATCATGGCTGTGAAGCGGCCGTCGGCTGTGGTGACTGCTGTGAGGCCAGCGGGGCTGCCGTTGGGGTTGGCGGGGTAGGTTTCTGTGGCTGCGCCATGGTTGTCGATGAAGCGCATGGCGGGGATGACTTTAGCTTTGTCGCCACGTTGGCTGAAGTTGGCGAAGCCTTCGCCGTGGGCTACTGCGATGGGAAGTTTTGCGCCTTGCATGTCTTTGAAGAATAGGCTGGGGCTGCTGAGCACTTCGACCATGGAGAGGCGGGCTTCGAAGCGGGTGCTTTGGTTGTGGGTGAAGCGTGGCCAAGCCTCTGCGCCGGGGATGATGTCTGCTAATTCGGCAAACATTTGGCAGCCGTTGCACACGCCGAGGCCGAAGCTGGTTTCTCGGGCGAAGAAGGCTTCGAATTGCTCGCGGAGCATGGGGTTGAAGGTGATGCTGCGCGCCCAGCCGATGCCTGCGCCTAAAGTGTCGCCATAGCTGAAGCCGCCGCAGGCGACTAGGCCTTGCATGTCTTTCAAGTTGACGCGGCCTGTTTGCAGATCGGTCATGTGAACGTCGAAGGCTTCGAAACCTGCTTGGTCGAAGCAGTAGGCCATCTCGATGTGGGAGTTCACGCCTTGCTCGCGCAGGATGGCGACTTTGGGGCGTGTGGTGTGAATCGCTACATTATTGATAGCACTTTGCGCAGATTCTTTGCCGGCGATATGCAGTTTTTGCTTTAAAACTTCAGGTAATTGGATGCTCAAGCCAGGGTTGCTCATGTCGCCTGCTGAGGCGTGCTCTGCATCTGCACAAGCGGGGTTGTCGCGGCCTTGGGCGATCTTCCAGCTCACGCTGTCCCAGACTTGATGCAGGTCTTGCAGTTTGGCGTTGAACACTTTCTTGGTGTCGCGCCAGATGCTGAGCTCGCCTTTGCCGTCATCGAGCGCAGCATGCTCAGGGCGTGTCTTGCCGATGAAGTGGCTGTGGGCGGAGAGGCTGTGCTCGCGCAGGGTTTGCATGACTTCATTGCGCTGCTCGGTGCGCACTTGAATCACTGCGCCGAGCTCTTCGTTGAACAGGGCTTTAAGGGCGAGCTCTTCGCGGCGGGCGCTGACCTGCGTTGCCCAGTTTTTGCTGTCGCCGTATTCGGCATTGCTGTTGGATATGCCATCGCCTTCGGTGAGCAGGATGTCGATATTCAGGCTCACGCCGACGTTGCCTGCGAAGGCCATCTCGGCCACGCAGGCGAGCAGGCCGCCGTCGCTCTTGTCGTGATAGGCGAGGAGCTTGCCTTGCGCGCGCAATGCGTTGATGGCGTTGACGAGGTTTTTGATGTCGTCTGCGCTGTGTACGTCTGGCACTTCTGTGCCTTCTTGGCTGAGCGCTTGCGCGAGCATGGAGCCGGCCATGCGTTTGCTGCCGCGTCCCAGGTCAATCAAGATGAGCGTTGTGTCTGCTTCATCGCGGTTGAGTTGTGGCGTGAGCGTGCCTCGCACGTCTTGCAATGACACGAAGGCGCTGATGATGGGGGAGACGGGGGAAACGACTTTGTGATCGCCTTGCGCATCGCTCCACTGCGAGCGCATGGAGAGCGAATCTTTGCCCACGGGGATGCTGATGCCAAGCGCGGGGCACAGCTCCATGCCGATGGCTTTCACGGCTTCATACAGCTTGGCATCTTCGCCCGCTTCGCCGCAAGCGGCCATCCAGTTGGCGGAGAGTTTGACTTTCTTCAACTCAATCGGCGCGGCGAGCAAGTTGGTGATGCTCTCTGCCACGGCCATGCGCGCTGCAGCGCCGGCATTCCAAATGGCCAACGGTGTGCGCTCGCCCATGCTCATGGCTTCGCCTGCGAAGCCCGCGTAATCAGCGAGCGTCACCGCGCAATCGGCCACGGGCACTTGCCACGGGCCGACCATTTGATCGCGATGCGTGAGGCCGCCCACGGTACGGTCGCCGATGGTGATGAGGAAGCGTTTGCTGGCTACCGTTGGATGGCTTAGGACTTGGATGACGGCATCTTGCAGGGCGATGCCGGTTAAGTCCATTGGCTTGAATGTGCGCTGAACGGTCTTGACATCGCGGTGCATCTTCGGCGTTTTGCCGAGGAGAACATTCATCGGCATGTCAACAGCCGCGCCATCCGTTCGCCCTGAGCCTGTCGAAGGGCTGGTGGAGGCTTCGACAAGCTCAGCCCGAACGGGGGTTGATTCGTGGCTAACAGTCAGTTGGCGTGCTTCTGTGACTTTGCCCACAACCGCAAACGGACTGCGTTCGCGTTCGCAGATGGCTTTGAACTGCTCCAGCGATTCAGCTGCAATCGCCATCACATAACGCTCTTGGCTTTCGTTGCACCAAATCTCTTTCGGTGCCATGCCAGTTTCTTCCAGTGGCACAGCGCTCAAATCAAAGATCGCGCCACGGCCTGCGTCGTTGACGAGTTCGGGGAAGGCGTTGGAGAGACCACCTGCGCCCACATCGTGAATCGCGAGGATCGGATTGTCTTTGCCGAGCCGCCAGCATTGGTTGATCACCTCTTGCGCACGGCGCTCGATCTCTGGGTTGCCGCGTTGCACGGAATCAAAATCTAACTCCGCAGCATTCGCACCCGAAGCCATGGAGCTGGCCGCGCTACCGCCCATGCCGATGCGCATGCCGGGGCCGCCGAGCTGGATGAGCAGGGAGCCAGCAGGGAATTCGATCTTGTGCGTCAAATCCGCATCAATCGTACCGATGCCGCCGGCGATCATGATGGGCTTGTGGTAACCGTAGTTGGTGCCAGCGATGGTTTGCTCGAAGGTACGGAAGTAGCCGGCGATATTGGGGCGGCCGAATTCGTTATTGAAGGCTGCGCCGCCCAGGGGGCCCTCGGTCATGATTTGCCAAGGGGTGGCGAGATGAGCGGGGAAAGCGGTAGGTGACTCGCTGAGTTGTGAAACTGTGAAACCTGTGAGACCGGCTTTAGGCTGCGCGCCTCGGCCTGTTGCGCCTTCGTCGCGGATTTCGCCGCCTGCGCCTGTGCTCGCACCGGGGAAAGGGCTGATGGCGGTGGGGTGGTTGTGGGTTTCCACCTTCATCAACACATGGCGTAATTTGCTCTCTTTTTGATAGCTGTTCGCGCTGGAATTGATTGGGCTAAAGGCCGATTTGGCATAGAAAGTCTCAGTGATACCGCCTTCCATCACGGCAGCGTTGTCGCTGTACGCCACCACGCTGTATTGCGGGGCGAGAGCGTGCGTGTTGCGGATCATGCCGAAGAGGCTCTTCTCCTGCGCCGCGCCATCAATGGTGAACTGTGCGTTGAAGATTTTGTGGCGGCAGTGCTCGCTGTTGGCCTGCGCAAACATCATGAGCTCCACATCGGTGGGGTTGCGGCCCAGCTGGGTGAAGGCATCGAGCAGATAAACGATTTCATCTTCTGCGAGTGCGAGGCCGAATTGTTTGTTGGCTTGATCCAAAGCCGCGCGGCCTTGGGCCATCACGTCCACCGTCTCCATCGGCTTGCTGGCCACATCTTTGAAGAGCTGCTCGGCTGCTTGCGGCTCGAAGGCGACGGACTCCGTCATGCGGTCATGCACGAGCGCTGCAATCGCTTGCAGTTGCTCGGTGCTGAGCGAAGATTTTTTGAGGAATGTTTTTTCGAGTGATAAGCGCAGATGCATCACGCGCTCCACGCGGCGAATTTGTAAACCGCAGTTGCGCGCGATATCCGTGGCCTTTGATGCCCAAGGCGAGACTGTGCCCAAGCGCGGCATGACGACGATCAATGTGCCTTCTGAATCACCTTCAAAAGCTTCGCCATAGGTCAGCAGCGCAACCAGTTTGTTCTGCATCTCTGCATCGAGAGCGCCTCCCTCGGTTTGCACCCAATGCACCCATTGCGAGTTGATGCTGCTCACATGGGGAGCGATGGTTTGAATGGCGCGCAGCTGTTGCGCCGTTTTGGGCGCGGGCAGGGCGCGGCTGCCGGGGAAGGTGGTGAGCATGGGGCGGCTGGAGCAGAGTGAGCCGACGCGGCTCAGTGATTACCCCAATTTTAAGGCTTGGGCGGTTCACAACTGTATACGCGCTGCTACGCGGTGCCGCCATAAAACTGTGCGAACATTCAGGCAGTCCCAAGCACAATGGCCAAACTGTTTCAAGCCCAGTACCCGCAATCGCGCCCCCGGCGTGAGGTCTGGCTGGCCGTGGTGATGGCTCATCTGTTGGCGCTGTGGCTGATCAATATGTATTGGCCAGTGCAGCGTGTGATCAGTCAAGTGGTGGTACAAATTTTTCGCTCTAGCAGCTCGGCGGCAACAGACGCCAGCGCCAAAGCTGATAGCAGCGTCCAGCCTACAGCGCCTGCCACAGCCGCCGTGCCGCCCGCACTGAATGCACAGGCACAACAGAGGCAACGCGGCATCACCGCCCAGCGCAGACTTCAAGCCAGTCCTGAGCTCAGCATGCCCACGCTCACCGCCGAGCAAAGCACGCCGCTGCAAACCACGTCGCAATTGCCTGCCCTCAAGCCTTCGCGTAAACGCAGCCGTGTGGCCAGCCCGCGAGTAGAAACGCCGCGAGAAGCCGCTGCCGAGCTCGACACGCCGATCCGCGTGCGCGAAGAGCCGATTCTGGAGGCCACAGCTCCAGCGCCTTCTCCAGCGCCGGAACCATTGCCTGTGCCAGCTCCCACGCCTGTGCCCGCGCCAGCTCCTGCGCCAGTGCGCGTTACACCTCCGCCTGCCCCCGTGCCCCCGCCGCCCGCTCCAGTCCCACCACCCCCCACCCCAGTTCCGCCACCTCTCGCACCGGTGCCGCCTGCGCCAGCTCCCGTGCCACCCCCACCTGCGCCAGTCCCGTCACCTCCAGCACCCGTACCGCCACCCCCAGCGCCGGTTCCTCCACCGCCTGCGCCAGTGCCGCCGCCACCCGCACCCGTGCCACCACCGCCAGCGCCCACGCCCACGCCCACGCCTCCTGCGCCAGTACCTCCCGCTCCGGTTCCGCTGCCACCCGCACCCACGCCACCCGCTCCGACACCCGCTCCACGCCCGGTAATCGCTACCACGCCTGCTCCAGCCCCATCACCCGTGCCTGCCCCAAGTCCAGCGCCTGTCGTGGCTGTGCCCGCGCCAAGCACAGCTTCTAGCCCCAGCCCTGCGCCAGCATCCTCCCCAGTTGCAGCGCCGACTTCTGCGCCCACCAGCCCCACACGCGCGCCGACGACTGCGAGCAGCACAGGCCAAGCGCCACCGTCCACGCCAAACGCTGCCAGCCGACCTGGTACAGCCAGCCCCAGCACGGCAGGCAGTTTCGCTGTTGGCGCACAAGCAGGTAGTCAACAAGGCGCAACACAAGCTGCGGCTTCGGGTAGCTCAAGCGGGAGCACAACTGGCAACCCAGCCGGCAGTGCAACAGGTGCAGCCACCGGCTCAGCCACGGGTTCGTCCACAGGCGCAGTCGTGCCTACGCCTAGTGCAGGGCCCACTTCGAAGCCACCTCTCGATCTGCGTATGCCTCCCGCTGCTCGCTCGCCCTTTCCGTACACACCGCCCAATGCCCAACCTCGCCGCAGCATCTCTGAAATGGCCAACGAGCAATTGCGCCGCGATCGCCCCGGTAAGCTCGAAGAAGGCATCGACAGCGCTAAAAATCTCGACTGCACCAAAGATGCCGCAGTGCAGGGCGGCGAAAACAAAGTCAACGAATCCACCAACACGGCTGGCCTCATGAATATCGGCCCACTTTTGAAACGCACTCTCGAAGGGAAATGTGCAAAATGATCCTCATCTCATCCGCCCAAGCGCAGACCGTCGCGACTCAGCTTTCAACGCAGTTGAGCACAGCGACGCAAACTGTCTCAGCAGCAGCCCAGCAGGCCGCGCAACAAGCAGCCAACCCCTATGGCCTCGGCGCGATCTGGTCGCAAGGTGATTGGGTGGCCAAGCTGTGCTTGCTGCTCCTTGTCATCATGAGCGTCGCGAGCTGGGCGGTGATGGTGCGCAAATTTATCGAGTTACGGAAAACCGAAGCGCACATGAAAGAAGCGCATGCCGCGTTTGACAACATCACGACCGTGGGTGATAACTTAGACAAGCTAAGTGCGGACAACCCCCTGAAATTTGTGAACGAGTCGGGCGCAGATGCCGTGCGCCAATACGCAGCACTCAAGCCGCGTGTGGATTACGACACTTGGCTCATCCGCGCGATTGAAAGCGCCTTGAGCCGTGTGCAAACGCGTATGCAAGAAGGCCTCGCATTGCTCGCCACGATTGGCTCCACCGCGCCCTTCGTTGGCCTCTTCGGCACAGTCTGGGCCATCTATTCCGCCCTCGTAAAAATCGGTGCAAGCGGCCAAGCCTCGATTGATCGCGTGGCAGGGCCCGTGGGCGAGGCGCTGATCATGACCGCGATTGGCTTGGCTGTAGCCGTGCCCGCCGTGTTTGGCTACAACTGGCTGCTACGCAAAAACAAGCTCGCCCTAGAGAGCATGCGCAGCTTCGGCAGCAAGCTACACATTGTCTTGCTGGCTACAGAAAAAACGCAGATCGAAGAGAAGTAAATGGCCCTTTCCCTGCAAAACACAGACAGTGAAGACGACGGCTGGCTTGCCGAAATCAACACCACGCCTCTCGTGGATGTGATGCTGGTGCTGCTGATCATTTTCTTACTCACCGTGCCCGTGGTCAGCGCCAGTGTGCAGCTCAAGCTCCCCGTGCAAACAGCGCAGCAGCAAGACACCAGTGGCGATTACGTCATCATCAGCATCGATGCCGCAGGGCGCTTGTATTTGAACGACAACCCCGCACCCGATGTAGCCAGCCTGCAAGCGGCACTCGTGCCCGCCGTAACGCGCGATCCGCGCCCGCAGCTGCACATCCGCGCCGATGGCGATGCACCTTATGCAGCCATTGCCCCCATCATTGATCTCGCGCAGGGCATGGGCTGGCCGCAAATCAGTTTGCTCACTGAGCAATCACCGCAAGATCGCGCGACGATCAACACGAGAACTCGCCCATGAAGCTTTATCCATCCCTGTTGCATAAAGCAACGTCTGATGCTGCAGAAGCGCAGCCCATGGCCCTGATGAACACCACACCTTTGATTGACGTGATGCTCGTGCTCTTGGTGATGCTCATCATCACCATCCCTGTGCAGCTGCATGCTGTGGCACTCGATATGCCATCAGCCAGCAGCCAAGCTCAGCCAAAGCTCATACGCGTGCAAATCGATGCCAACGGTTTCGTGCGCTGGGATGGCGAGCTCATCAGCGATGTGGCCACACTCGATGCGCGCCTCAGCCAAGCCGCTCAGCTGCCCGAGCAGCCTGAGATCCACATCACGCCCGAGCCCAACACGCCTTATTCCTTGGTCGTCTCCATGATGGCACTGGCGCAAAAAATGGGGCTCAGGCAGGTCGGTGTGGTGAACTAATTACTATCTATTTGATAGCATTCCGCGCAGTATCTACGCCGCCAAACTGCCAAAAACACTTCAAAATTTAAGAGTGACGTTGCGCTAGGGAAAATACCAATCACCAAAACCGTTTTTGGAAGTGATACTTGCATCATCAAAACCGTTTTTGAACTGCAAAAGCACCATGTCGATCCAAGCCCTGGCTGATTCTCTCGGGATTTCAATCTCTACTGTGTCACGGGCGCTCAATGGCTATACCGATGTGAGTGCGGCCACACGCCAGCGCGTATTTGATGCAGCCAAGCAGATGAATTACTCGCCGCATCCTGTGGCGCATCGTTTGGCGACTGGCAAAACGGGCGCGGTGGCCATTGTCAATTCAGTGCGGCAAGGCAATTTGGCAGACAGCAGCGCAATCGTTTTGCACACGGGTGTGGCCGAGGTGCTGCGTGAGCACAAATACTTTGCCATGTCGCTGGGCATTCCGAACGATGACAACGAGCTGCCTGAATTGCACCGACTGCTAGATGGGCGCTTGGTCGATGGTGTGGTGCTCACGCGGACCCGCACCAACGATCCACGTGTGAGCTTGTTACAGGAGCGCAAGATTCCGTTCGTCACGCATGGGCGCACGCTCGACAACGCACCGCATGCATGGGTAGATACAGACAACGAAGGTGCATTTGAGCAGGCCACACAAGCGCTGATCTCACTCGGCCACCAGCGCATTGGTTTGATCAATGGCATGGCGCACATGACATTTGCCCATCTACGCGAGCTGGGTTTTAGAAAAGCATTGGCACAGGCGCACTTGGATGAAGGCGCTTGCCCAGTGCATTACACCGAACTCACAGCCGAGTCTGGCGCTCATGTGGCAAGTCAAATGCTGGCTTTACCGCAAAGGCCCACGGCCTTGCTCTGCGCGACAGATGCTGTGGCACTTGGCGCCATGCAGGCGATTCGCCAAGCTGGCTTACAGGTGGGGCGCGATGTGTCGGTGATGGGCTACGGGAACACGGAAGCCGGCCAGTATGCATCGCCTCCACTGGCCAGTATTGACCATGCACTGCTGGATAACGGCAAGCATGTGGCGCAACTGCTGCTGCGCCTCATGGCGGGAGAAAACGCCAACCAATTGAGTGTGCTGGAGATGGCCCATCCCATCATCCGCGCTTCCGTGGGCCCCTCTGTTCATTGAAGCCTTGAATTTTTTCTAACCCCAAGTGTTTTTTTTCAGGAGACTGTTGTATGAAACTCAAAAAACTATCCATCGCTGTTGTCGCCTTGCTAGCCTCGGCATCATTTGCACAAGTCAACGTGGTATCCACCCAGTTGCGCCCCGTGCAAGAAATTGAGAAAGTGCGAACGATTTTGGTCAAGGATGCCAAGCCCGAGATCAACTACATCGGCGAAGACCCGAACACCTACATGACGCGTATGCTCGCGGAATCGCAAGCCTCCACAGGCAAGGTTCACGTCACCATCGCGCTCGACTCTGAGCTCTCGCCACTGAACTCTGCTGGCGCGCTGCAAGACATTGATGATGTGATGAATCGCCTTTCCACATCGCGCGAGTTTTCTGGCTCATTCAAAGATCTGGCCAAGATGGGCGGTAACAACACACGCTTCATTCCTTTCCTCACCAACACCTTCCAGATGGCTGCGAATAAAAAAGCGCTGCAGTATCTGCCAGCAGGCGCCAACATCAACAACCTCACCTGGGCACAAACCATTCAGTGGGCAAAGAACATGAAAGCCGCCACGGGTGAAGACAAATTCGGTCTGCCCGGCGGCCCGACTGGCTTGATCCACCGCTTCTTCCAAGGCTATGCATTGCCAGCCTACACAGGCGGCGTGGTGCGCAACTTCAAGAGTGCAGATGCCGAGAAAATGTGGGCGGATTTGAAAGATCTGTGGACAGTGACCAACAAGCGTTCCACCAGCTACAACGCCATGGAAGAGCCTTTGAAAACTGGTGAAGTCTGGGTGGCGTTTGATCACACGGCTCGCCTCCTGCCGGCGTTGAACGACAAGCCCGATGATTTCGTGGCTTTTCCAGCGCCTGCAGGCCCGAAAGGCCGTTTCTTCATGCCAGTGATTTCTGGTTTGTCGATCCCTAAGAACACGCCTGATCGCGTAGCGTCAGAAGCCGCTATTGCTCACCTGACCAGCCCCGCAGTTCAAGCGAAAGCACTGGCTGAAGTGGGTTGGTTCCCAACAGTCAAGGCTGATATCGGTACACTGCCACGCGGCGTACAGGTTGCAGCACTCGGCGTAGGCCAAACCTTCTCCGCTCCTGGCGCACGTGGCGCATTGCTGCCCTCTGGCCTCGGCGCGAAAAACGGTGAATTCAACAAAGTCTTCATCGACAGCTTCCAGCGCATCATCGTGCGCAACGAAGATGTGAAAACCGTGCTCGCACAACAAGGCCAAGCCCTCGCTGATGTGATGAAGGAAGCCAATGCCAAATGCTGGGCACCCGATGCCAGCAGCGGCACAGCGCCTTGCCCCGTTCAGTAAACCGGGCTGAAAGATCCTAGAAACGCCAGCCCCTTGCTGAAAAGTAAGGGGTGATGCGAAAGCTTTCCCAAAACGCTGGAGCGCGAGCATGAACAAATCCGAACGCATCCCCTATGTCTTGATCGCTCCCAGCGCGATCTTCCTTGTCTTGCTCTTCGTTTGGCCGCTGGCTGAGACAGCCATACTCGCATTCAAAGGCGCAGATGGCGGATTTACCATGCGGCATGTCAACAAGATGTTTGGAGACAACAACTTCTCCACCGCCTTGAAAAACACCATGATCTTGGTGGCCATCATCGTGCCTGTGCAGATTTGCATCTCGCTGGCTATGGCGATGATGCTGCAGAAGATGGAGAAGGGGCGCATGACCTATCTCTACATCTGGACGATTCCTCTCGGCGTGAGCGATTTGGCGGCAGGTATTGCGTGGTTGGCGATTTTTACGGATCGCGGCTATTTCAATACTTTGCTCCAAGGCGTGGGGCTGGTCGATGGGCCCGTCACATGGCTGAGTTATCAAAATCCGATGGCGCTTTTTATTTGCGTGATCATCGCGGAAATTTGGCGAGCCACATCGATCGTGCTTGTGATCCTCGTTTCTGGTGTGCAGCTCATTCCCAAAGAATATGCAGAAGCGGCAGAAGTGTTTGGCGCATCGCCTTGGAAGCGCTTCTGGCATGTCACTTTGCCTTTGCTCAAGCCTTCGCTGCAATCCGCTTTGATTCTGCGCACTGTGCTCGCGTTTGAAGTATTTGCTGTGGTGTATGCGCTGGCTGGGCGAGATTTGCCTGTGCTCGTGGGAGAGGCCTACAACTGGCAGGGCGCGTATCAAAACACAAACGTCGCCTCGGCCTATGCGCTGTTCATCTTGGCGATTTCAATTGCTGCAACCTTGGTGTATCTAGTTGCCTTGCGCACCAAGCGCGAGACGCTGGCTTAGGGCGTGTTACCGATATTTATGGAGGCGCGAATGAGTGACAAAAACCGCCAATCTAGGCGCACAGCGACGGTAAGGCTGGAGCCTTACCTAGATGAGCAACGACGAGTGGCGGTTTTTGCCGCTCATTCCCGGAGGGTTGCGGCCAAAAAAGCCTCAGGCTGCGTTGCGAAGCCTTGCCGGCAAGACCCCGGCTGCAAACGTGACGCGATAGTATCCAGCGCCTTGCCTGAGACTTTTTTGACTCGCAACGCGCTCTCCATAAATATCGGTAACACGCCCTAGGAGAAGATCATGAATAAAAACGTTCGCCTGATCTACACCTTCGCTACCATCCTCGCGATCTGCTGGTTGATCCCGATCTACCTCATCACCATCAGCGCTTTCTCGCCGAAAGATGCAGCCACGGCTTGGCCAAAGAGCTTGTTTCCTACGTCGCTTACGCTGGAGACCATGCGCTACTTCTTCGGCGCATCCGGTATCTGGACGGCGGTGCTCAATAGTGTGGCTGTAGCCGCGATCACCATGGCTTTGTCTCTTGCTCTCGGTGCGCCCGCAGG
Source organism: Variovorax sp. PCZ-1 (assembly GCF_018413605.1). Classification (GTDB taxonomy): domain Bacteria; phylum Pseudomonadota; class Gammaproteobacteria; order Burkholderiales; family Burkholderiaceae_C; genus JANMDU01. The sequence continues at coordinate 119,057 of NZ_JAHCDN010000001.1, forward strand.
CTACGCTCTTGCACGCTTTGATTTCAAAGGTCAAAATATTTACCGACTCTTGGTGGTGATGACGCGCGCTTTTCCGTTGGCAATTCTCGCTCTGCCCTTGGTCACACGCTTCATCAATGTGGGCTTGTATGACACATGGCTAGGTGTGGCTTTGGTACACACCGCTCTTGCCTTGCCGTTCTCGATTCTCGTTTCAAGCAGCTTGTTCATGGGCATCCCACGAGAGCTTGAAGAAGCGGCGTGGACTTTGGGTTGCACCAAAGTGCAAGCCTTTATGAAGATCGTGATGCCCATTGCCTTGCCCGGCATGGCCGCCACGATGATCTTCAGTTTCGTGATTTCGTGGAATGAAGTGTTTGCTGCCAGCGTGATGACGGTGAACAACCGCACGCTCACCGCCGCGCTCTTCTCCAGCCTTCAAGAAAGTCCCATGTATTTCAAATTCGCTGGCGGCTTCTTCTTGATCCTGCCATCCCTGATCTTCATCTTCGTCGTGCGCAAGTATTTGTTCTCGATGTGGGGTATTGCGAATCGTTGAGCCTTAGTGCTCAAAGAAGTGAACGCAAAAGACGCAAAAGTTACACAGAAAACGCAAAAGGAAATCCAATCATGAAGCCATTTGTAAAGTCTGCAATTAATTCGAATTTCCTTATGTATTTCTCTGCGCTTTTTGCGTAGTTTTTGCGTCTTTTGCGTTCCCCTCGTCGCACTTGGAAAGTTTCCTATGTCAGAAATTCAAATCACCTCCGTCCGTAAAGACTTCAAAGGTCATCAAGCCTTGAAATCCATCAATTTAGATGTCAAAGACCAAGAGTTTTGTGTCTTGCTCGGCCCCTCGGGCTGCGGCAAGACAACGCTCATGCGCATCATCGCTGGCTTGGAAACCGAGACCAGTGGCGACATCATGATCGGTGGCAAGCGCATGAATGGTCTTCCGCCTCGCGAGCGCAATATCGCGATGGTGTTTCAGAATTACGCCGTGTTTCCACACATGACGATTGCGCAAAACATTGGCTTTGGCTTGAAGATGAAGAAAGTGCCTGAAGATCAGGCGAAAAAACAAGTTTATGAAGCGGCAGAGCTGATGCACATCGAGCATTTGCTGGAGCGCTATGCTGGCCAACTCTCCGGTGGCCAGCGCCAGCGCGTGGCTGTGGCGCGAGCTCTCGCTGTGCGGCCTGATGTGCTCTTGATGGACGAGCCGCTGTCTAACCTTGATGCTTTGCTGCGCCTCGAAATGCGCAGTGAATTGAAAGGCTTGCTGCGTGATCTGAAGACGACCACGATCTATGTGACGCACGATCAAACCGAAGCGATGAGCTTGGCTGATCGCATTGCCGTGATGTATGGCGGCGAGATCGTGCAATACGACGCGCCACCCAAGGTTTATACCGATCCAGCAAGCAGCTTTGTGGGCGGCTTCATCGGCAACCCACCGATGAATTTCATCTCGAATGTGGAGACACAACGCGCTCTGGGCTTGAGCGCGCCTCACGCACAGGCCAAGACTTTGGGTATACGCCCTGAAGATTTGGAGCTGGCCAATGATGGTCTAGAAATCAACGCCAAAGTGGTGGAGATGCTCGGAGCATCCCAGCAGATCAACTCCAAAGCAGGCGATGAGCTGATTCGCGTGAGTGTGGCAGCCAACCCCATCATCGCGCCCGGCAGCAGCATTCGTGTACGCGCACGCGCCTCGCAAGCACGCTGGTATGACGCGCAAGGCAAATTGGTGGCAGCATGAATTTACCCGCAGTATCTAAAGAGCACAGCGCTGAAGAACTCACAGCGCTGGCCAAGCAAACTTTGGTGGCCAATGATCGCGGTGGCTATACCGTGCCCACGGCAGGCCTTTATCCCTTCCAGTGGAATTGGGATGCAGGTGTGACCGCACTGGGTTGGATGACCTTTGATCAGCAACGTGCCTGGGATGAGTTTCACAGCTTGCTGCGCGGCCAATGGCAAAGCGGTGCGCAAGAAGGTTTGATTCCCCACATCATCTTTCATCAAAATGCAGACAGTTATTTTCCCGGCCCTGATCAGTGGGGTTGTGAGGCAGATGGCTCAGTACGCAACATACCCACCACCAGCATCTGCCAGCCACCCCTGCATGCCACGATGATTCGCGCCATGCTCGATATGGGCGCTGATCCTGCAATCACTGAAAAGAATCTCAAGCCGATTGTGCAAGGTTTGGTGAAGCATCATCGCTGGTGGTATCGCTGCCGCGATCCGTTTGATACAGGCTTGGTGTTCAGTAGCCATCCCTGGGAATCGGGAATGGACAACTCGCCCGCTTGGGATGCGCCGCTGGCCAATGTGCCGCGCACGACGCGCGCCTACACCCGCAAAGACCTCGGGCATGTCGATAGCTCGATGCGCCCCACGCAAGAGTTTTACGACCGCGTGGTGTATCTCATGGATTTCAATCGCTCTGTGGCTTTTGATCCGATACGCATTGCCAAAGAATCGCCCTATCGCGTCAATGACATTTGCATCATCAGCATTTTGAATCGTGCGAGTCATAGCTTGGCGGGTTTGTGCGACCAACTGGGTTTGATGGATGCTGCTATATTTTTAAGAGCACGTTGCGCAATGACGGCGGCGGCAATCAGCCAATTATGGTCTGAGAAATTAGGGCAATATGTCTCCCGCAACGCGATCACAGGCGAGCTTTTGCAAGCGCCCACGCATGCAGGCTTCCTGACTTGGTATGGCCGCTTGGTGGAGCCTTCGCGCGATGCGCAGCAGCAAGCCACCTTGCTGGCTTGGCTGAGCGAAACGCCTTACGCCTTGCCATCCACGCGATCAAGCTACCCAGGCTTTGAGCCTGCGCGCTATTGGCGCGGCCCGATCTGGCAACACTTGACGACTTTGATTGCCGAAGGATTGGATCGCTGCGGACATACCGAGTTAGGCAAACGATTGCATCAATCCACCGCCGCATTGTTTGCCAAGAGTGGCTTTTATGAGTATTACCATCCCTTAACGGGGGCTGGTTTGGGCGGCGGTAGCTTTTCTTGGACGGCAGCGACGTACCTGTTTTGGAACTACTTGCATGACCATCAATTGCATTTACAGGACTTGCGAGCTGCATAATCTGCGGCATGAATTCACTCCACGCCTGTGTTGATATTGGCGGCACAAAAGTCGCCGTTTCTTTGGCCGATGCGCAATCAGCCGCCACCCGCACATTGCATGCGCGTATTGCCGAACCGACGGCCAAAGAGGGCGCAAACGATGCGCTCGCTCAGCAAATCCTGCGCCTGATCGACGCGAGTCTGGCGCAGATGGGTGCACTGCGCAGCCAAGTGCAGAGCGTGGGCATTTCAAGCTGCGGTCCATTCGTCTTGAACCAAGGCCTGGTGGAGCTGGCAGCGCCCAATGTTTGCGGCGGCTTGGCGGGCAAGGCACGCGGTTTGCCCAACGATTGGCAAACCGCCTTGCTGCAAGCGCCTATCGCCGCGATTTATCCGAATGTGCGAGTAGAAAACGATTGCATTGGTGCGCTGGAAGCGGAGCGGCAATGGGGTGCGCTGCAAGGCATGAGCCACTGCGCGTACGTCACTTGGAGCACTGGCATCGGTATGGGTTTGTGTGTGGATGGTCACGTATTGCGTGGCAAAAATGGCAATGCTGGCCATGCGGGACATATGTTTGTGAGCGACAACAATGATGCGCTGTGCGGCTGCGGCAATATTGGCGATCTGGAAGGTTTGGTGGCTGGCAATGCGATGGAGAGGCGCTTCCGAAGCGATGCCGCTACTATTTTTATAGCTGCTCGCGCAGGAAATACGCCGGCTAAAGCCCAAATCGAGTCTGTATCGAGAGATATGGGCAGAGCGCTTTACAACTTGATCGTGACACTTGATCTGCAGCGCATCAGCTTAGGCGGCAGTGTGTTTTGGCACAACCAAGACATGCTCTTGCCTTTGCTGCAGCGCGAGATTGATGGCAAGCTGCCTTCTCTCACGGATGGCTGCGAGCTTGTGCCAGCCGGCTTGGGTTTGCAAGTCGGTGATTTTGGTGCGCTGGCCTTGACGCGAGCCGCAGCGAGCGCCGCGTGACAGCAGATCAAGTCATCGTTTGGCAAGGCATCGTCAAGGCCGGCCATGGCGTGGCTTCAGGCCGCACTGCAGGCACGAGCGCCAATCCTTATCCGCAAGGCTCGATTGCGATGCAAGCGCCGTTCTTCAAAGCGCTGGGCTTGGATTTATCAGATTGCTTTTCTGGCACGGTGAATGTGGATATCTCGCCGCAGAGCTGGCAATTGCTCAGCGCAGATCATTGCTTTGAGCATCTGCGCTGGACGCACTTGCATCCACCCGAGACCTTTTCTTTTGCAGCGCTAGAAGTGCAATGGCAAGGTGCTTGGCATGCAGGCTGGCTCTACTATCCGCACCCGGAAACCAAGCAAACACATTTTCAAAGTCGCAGTGTGATGGAGCTGATCTTGCCTGAGCTTGCAGGATTGACAACGGGCTCGGTTTTGCAGTTGCGTGGCTCTGCGCTACGGGTGCAATTGTTGCAACCCTCCTCGCATTGATCACTGGATACTATTAAATTAGTAGCACTTTGCGCAGATTCTATGCCGGCTACATGCCATTTTCGGCATAAATTTCAAAAGAAAAGTAGCTCAGCGATCCAGCTTGAGAAACACTTCGGGGTCAGGCGCGAAGCTGCTGTACAAAGGCAACAAGCCACCACCGAGTGCGCGCGCGTCTGCTCCAATCGTGCCGGAGAGTAGGGCGGGTGTGTTGACACCTTCCCAGCTGAAGTACGTCAGGTGTTCGCGCAACTGAGCTTGCAACTTGTGCAGTAAGCCACGCCCCAAATTGCCATCCACGATCACGGCCTCAAGATCCAAGAGGCATGCGGCGTTATGAACGATCAAACCTAACGCGGGCACGGCTTGTGCTAGCCAGGCTTGCGTATGAGGGAGGTAGTCGCGCTCTAAGGCCTGATCGCTGTAGCAGGCATCGCCTTCCAGCCCGGCAGCTATCAGGCGTGCTTCGAGTTGATGCAAGGAGGCGATGCTCAGGGCCTGAGGCGGTGAGGCCGCATGTTCTTGCGCCACACTGCAGGCCATCGAGCCTACCGCGCCCGCATTGCCTGTGAGGCCACTGCGCCATTGGTTATCCAGCACAAGGCCGCCGCCAATGAAGGTATCGATGAACACATACACAAAGCTCTTCGTGTTACGCCCGCGCCCTGCCACCAGCTCAGCCACACACGCAGCGGCCGTGTCTTTGATGAATTGCACAGGGATTGGCGTGAGCTTGCTGAGCTCGGTGCCCAGATCAAATGCGCCCCAAGCCGCAGCGCGATCTGGATCAACACCCAGCACATTTGGCCAGCCCCCAATCGACAGAGGTGCGGCCACACCAATGCCTGCAATACGTTCAGACAGTTCTGCACCCAGGCGTTGAGGCATGGTCAGCAGTTGCTTTTTCAAGTGCGCAAGCAACTGAGGTGGATCTGGAAAATCATACGAGAGTGAATCTCGCTCACGCACCTGGCCTGTGAAATCCAATAGCAGTGTATCGACGCTGCGCCGCCCCACTTTGATACCAATGGAAAAAGCGCCATCAGGATTGAGCGCAATCGGCACGCTGGGCTGACCCACCTTGCCGCGTACTGCTTCTTGCTTGACGACCAAACCATCTCCGATCAGCCGATCAATGATGAGCGATACGGTTTGTGTGGACAGATGCGTTAGGCGTGCGAGTTCAGCTTTGGGGCAGCTACCGTGCAAACGAATGGCTTGCAACACCACACGCTCGTTGTATTGGCGCATGCCCAACTGATTGGAGCCACGCGGCTTGAAATGCAAGCCTTCGTCGCTGGCATTCTCGTTCGCGTGCGTGCTTACATCAAAGTCCTGCATCTGAAGTCAGCACGCCTTTTTTGAAAATGAAATTAGCGTAAGCAGCAGTCTCGCCAGTCTGGACAATCACATAAGCTTTTTGCGCTTGCTCATAAAACGCAAATCGCTCCAGCGCCTGTACGTTGATGCCTCGGTTGGCAGGGTCGGCATGCACTAACAGGTAGACGGCTTCTTGCGCGGCGTTGCGATAGCCGGCAGGTGATTCGCTGGCATGCATGTAAGCCACGGGCTGCTCTTTGGGTATACCCAGTGGCAGCACGGATAGCACCGCTTGCGCTGCTCTAAGCAGACTCACGCCGGGCAAGCGAATGATGACTTGCGATGTGGTTTGTGAGCGGTAGCGCATCGCCGTGAAATTCGCATCGGCAAGCACAATCGAATCTTCGTGCCCCATTTCCGCGAGTGCTTTCAGCAGCTCTGGGCAAAGGACGGGATCAATATTTTTCAGCATGGTGCAGGATCAGAGCATGTCTTATGCCAGAGCATCGATTGGCAGTTCATCAACAGTTTTTGCACCCGTCATCACCGCCACCGTATCGCTCATGCTGATCTTTTTAGGATTCACAATCGCAGCGCGTTTACCCAAGCGCTGGATGTGGATACGGTCTGCAATTTCAAAGACATGCGGCATATTGTGGGAAATCAAAATCACGGGCAGACCTTTGTCGCGCACACGGCGAATCAGCTCCAGCACCATATTACCTTCTTTCACGCCCAGCGCTGCCGTGGGCTCATCCATGATGACCACATGTTTGGCGAAAGCCGCTGCGCGCGCCACGGCGACGCATTGGCGCTGACCACCAGAGAGCGTCTCGACAGACTGCGTCATGGAGCGGATGCCCACTTTGAGATCATTCATACGCTCGACAGCTTGCGCGAGCATGGTTTTCTTATCAAGAATTCTCAGCAAACGACCGATCGCGCCAAACCTGGTGAGCTCGCGGCCAAGGAAGAGATTCTCTGCAATCGTCATCGCTGGTGCCACTGCAAGATCTTGGTACACCGTCTCAATCCCGGAGCGGCGCGCATCAATCGGTGATTTGAAATACACCGCTTGGCCATCGAGCAGGATGCTGCCTTCATCGGGCACAGTTGCGCCCGAGAGTGCTTTAATGAGAGACGACTTACCAGCGCCGTTGTCACCAATCACCGCCATGATTTCGCCTTCGCGCAGCTCAAAATCCACACCATCAAGTGCGGTGACTTGACCGTAGCGCTTGATCAAACCTTTGGCTTCAAAAACAAGGGGTCTGCTCATGATCAACGTGCCTTCTTGTGAGAGAGCTGATCCACAGCCACCGCCAAAATCACCAGCACGCCTGTGACCAGCAGCTGCACGACCGAAGGCACACCCATCAGCGTAAGCCCATTGCGAAACACACCGACGATCACCGCACCGACCAGCGTACCTAAAATAATGCCACGCCCACCAAACAGCGAGGTTCCACCCAGCACCACAGCCGTGATCGCATCGAGATTTTCTGTTTGCCCTGCTTGCGGATCGCCGATGCCGGTGCGCGCGACTGAAAGCATAGCGGCAAGGCCATAAAAAACACCAGCAAGGACGTAAACGCCGATCAACACTTTGTCCACGCCAATACCCGTGAGGCGCGAAGCCTCGGGCGCATTGCCCACAGCGTAGATGTGCCGCCCAGGGGCTGTGTCGCTCAAAAAGCGCCACATCAAAATATACAAACCGATCATGATCAGCGTGCCATAGCTCACTTGCGTGCCAAAGGCATCAAAGGTATTGCCAATCATCGTTAGGCTTTCTGGCAAATCCGTCACAGATGCTGACGAGGTGTAGATCTGCGTTGTCGCAAACGCAATATTCATCGTGCCTAAAGTGACGATGAAGGAGGGCAGCTTTGCCTTCGTGACCAGCAGGCCATTGATCAGGCCAAACAAAGCTGTCACGGCAATGCCGCAGAGTATGGCCAAGCCAACAGGTAGCTCGTTTTCTACGGCGAGCTTGGTCATCACCATTGAGCCCAGCGCCATCACCATGCCGCAAGACAAATCAATGCCAGCGGTGAGGATGATGAGCGTCATGCCGATAGCCAAGACGCCCACCACCATCACCTGCTGCGTGATCAGGGAGAGGTTTTCTCCCGTGAAGAAGCGATCTGTTTGCGAGGCAAAAAAGAGGCAGGCTGCGGCCAAAGCCACCCAGGGCCCGAGCACATTCCAAGGGAGATTTTTCACGGTCTGCATCATTTTTTGCACACTCAACTCAGTTCAGATTACTTCTTGCCCCAGCACATGTCCAGGCCCTTCTTGGTGTCCACGCTATCCACACCTTTGATGGCTGTGTTGGCGATCAAAGTCACGCCGGTATCAACGTAGCCAGATTGTTTTTTGCCTGTCTTAGCGTATTCCACGCCAGCGGCCACGCCCATCGAAGCCATCTTCAGGGGGTATTGCTGCGAGGTTGCGGCGATGATGCCTTTGGCTGTCTCTTTGATGCCTTGGCAGCCACCGTCAACCGACACAATCGTCACGCCTTTTTCTTTACCTGCTTTTTTCAGCGCGTTGTAGGCACCCACAGCGGCTGGCTCATTGATCGTGTACACGAGGTTCACGTCTGGGTTTTTCTGCAAGCAGTTTTCCATGCCGGTTTGGCCTTTGGCGGTGTCACCAAAGCTGTCAGCCATGCAGACCACGCCAGCAGCCTTGCCGCCGAGCTCATTGCTCTTGGCATCGGGTGCCGTCATGCCCATGCCCTTCAAGAAACCGTTGTGACGCTGCGCGCCCACGGGGTGACCTGGGAACAAATCGAGGGTCACGATTTTGGCTGGCTTGCCGCCCAGAGCTGCTTTGGCGTATTCACCGATCAGCACGCCAGCTTTGTAGTTGTCAGTTGCAAACAAGGCATCAGCGCCTTCAACCGGGCTGTCCAACGCAATCACTTGCACGCCTTTGGCTTGCGCCTTCTTGATGGCGGGCACAACGGCATCGCCGCTGGAGGTGATGAGAATGGTTTTCGCACCAGCGGAAGTCATGTTCTCAATCGCTGCGATCTGGCTGGCAGTGTCGCCGTCTTGTTTGCCAGCAGCGGTCATCAGCTTCACGCCAGATTTCTTGGCTTCAGCTTGCGCGCCTTCCTTCATCTTCACGAAGAAAGGGTTGGTTTCGGTTTTGGTGATGAGGCCGACAACGACCTGATCTTTGGCGATAGCTGCACCGGCAAGGGCGATGCCAGCGAGAGCCAACGTGGCTTTGAGTTTGAAGGACATGCTTGTCTCCTGAGAATGAAGTTGAAAAATTTGAACGACGTATAGCAGCTCATTTGCGTGCTGTTGATATTCTCTTGCAGAAATGATTAATAAATCAAGTGGTTTTATTTATGGAAAACCCTATACTTTCGCTCAGTAAAAATCCGCTCTAATTCTCTTCATGATTGCTTGTTACGGCGAAGCCTTGGTTGATCTTTTTGTGAGTCCTTACTCTCGTGATAGCCTGCGTACAGATTCGCAAGCTTGTCTTGGCGGTTCAGTTTTTAATTTCTGTCTTGCGGCGCAGCGGCAGGGCATGAACAGTCTGTATCTCAATGCTTTGTCGACTGATAGCTTTGGGCGGCAGTTTGCTCATTTGCTGCAAACGGAAGGTGTATTGATTGATGCGGAGGCCTGTCCAGAGCCAACATCGATTGCCGTGATCCAGTTGGATACGCAGGGCAAAGCTACTTATGCATTTCATCGTATAGGTATTGCAGATACTGCGCGAAGTGCTGCAAAAATCATAGCGAATTGGCGATCCGAGGTGACAAGTTTGCACACGGGATGCTTGATGCTGATGCCGGATACTTGGTTGCAAACCCAGCAAATTGTGGCGCACGCAACCCAAGGCGGTTGCGTGGTGAGCGTCGATGCCAATTTGCGACCCGCTGTTGTGGCGGATCATCCAGCCTATGTGGCCTGTGTCCAAGCGGCTTGCGCTGCAGCGCATGTGGTGAAGGTCAGCGACGATGATTTGGTGACGCTGGGAATGTTAGCGCCTGCAGACATGAGCGATATGCATGCTGTGGTTCGAGCAGCGCGCGAAATGTTGAGTGATGCGAGCACCACGAGGCTCGTGGCATTGACCTTAGGCGAGAGGGGCGCCTGGCTACTCACGCAGGAGCACAGTGTATTTGAAGCAGCACCCAGCGGCGTCATCGTGAAAGACACTGTAGGCGCAGGCGACAGCTTTGCTGCCGCGCTTCTTGCGCATTTGCAGAGCCAAGAGATGCTGACAGTAGCGCGCTTGGAGCAGGGGTTAGCAGTTGAAGTGTTGCATGCTGCATTGCTTCATGCGGTGGCAGCTGCAGCGCTTTGTGTACAGCGCACAGGCTGTGATCCCGCGACTTGGAAAGAAACAGCAGATTTCGTTCGCCGGCAACAATAAAAAAGAAATCAGCTGCGCATAACGCAGGCTTGGGATCTAACTGGCCTTGCCCTTGAGATCACTTGGGCTTATCACTCCAACGATAATCTGAGCATGTTCAGTATCAAAAACAAAACGCTCGCTGCTTGGCTTGCATTTATTGGTGGACCTTTAGGTTTGCATCGCTTTTATTTGCACGGCATGTTGGATTGGATCGGATGGCTGCTGCCCATTCCTACGGCCCTGGGTATCTATGGCATTCAACGCGTGCAGCAGTTGGGGCAGGATGATGTGCTCAGTTGGCTGCTGATTCCATTACTGGGTTTCACGATCGCGGGTTGTGCACTGACGGGCATCGTGTATGCGCTGTCGACGCCTGAGAAGTGGAATGCGAAATTCAATCCTTCATTGGATGCTGAAGCCAAACCAGGGCAGACCAATTGGTTCACCATCATGGCCATTGTTGCTTCACTCATGATTGGCGCTGCTGTGCTGATGGCGAGTATCGCGTTCAGCTTTCAGCGCTACTTTGATTACCAGATCGAAGCATCACGCAAGATTTCGCAGTAATTCATTACACGGGCAAAGCTGTCGTCGATTTCACGCTATCGAGCATGAAGCTCGTTTTGCAATCCTGCACGCTCGGATGCTTGAGCAAGGTATCCATCACAAAGCGCGAGTAGGCAGCCATATCTCGCACCACGACTTTGAGCAAGTAATCCATCTCACCCGTGAGTGCCGCGCACTCCACCACTTCTGGCCACACCTGAACTGCCGTGCGGAACAAATCCATGGGGTTGCGCTTATGGCTTTCTGTGTGTTTTTCCAGGCGCACATTGATGTAGGCCACAAGGCCGAGGCCGACGCTGGTGGGCTTCACAAGTGCCACATAACGATCAATGATCCCAGCTTCTTCCAGGCGCTTGACACGGCGCAACACCGCACTGGGCGAAAGGCTGACGTTTTCTGCGATCACATCATAGGTGGCGCGGCCATCGCTTTGTAATATGCGCAAAATCGCTGAATCTAGCTTGTCGAGTGCTTCCATTGCACGTATTTTGCATGAAAACTGCAAATTCATGCGAATTCGTAGTGGATATTGCAGGAAAAATGACGTGTCCGCGATCTACAGTTCCTTTTGAACGCAAAAGGCGCAAAAAATACGCGGAAGACGCAGAAAGAACTCCAAAAGTTTATAACTGCTCCCTCCTCGATTCATGAATTGATTTTTGGTTTTCTTTTTGCGCCTTCTGCGTTCAAAAAATCCCACTGCAGCTAACCAGAAAGTAAGAAGCGATGAGCACAACAACTTGGGACAATCCCATGGGCACGGCCGGATTTGAATTTATTGAATACGCCGCGCCCGATCCAAAAGCCATGGGCGAACTCTTTGAGCGCATGGGCTTCAAGCCGATTGCCAAGCATCGCCACAAAGCCGTGACGCTTTATCGCCAAGGCGGGATCAACTTCATCATCAATGCAGAGCCGGATTCGTTTGCGCAGCGCTTTGCGCGCCTGCATGGCCCGAGCATTTGTGCGATTGCGTTTCGTGTGAAGGATGCCAAGTTTGCGCATGAGCGCGCGGTGAGCCTGGGCGCATGGAGCTATGGCGGCACGGCGGGCCCCGGTGAGCTGAACATCCCAGCCATCAAGGGCATTGGCGATTCAGTCATTTATTTCGTGGACAAATGGCGCGGTAAGAATGGTGCGAATGATGGTGATCTTGGCAACATCAGTTTCTTTGATGTAGATTTCGAGCCGCTGCCCGGCATCACAGCCACTGATCTGAACCCACCCGGACACGGCCTCACCTACATCGACCATCTCACACACAACGTGCATCGCGGGCGCATGAACGAATGGTCAGAGTTTTACGAGCGCCTCTTCAACTTCCGCGAAGTACGTTACTTTGACATCGAAGGCCAAGCCACAGGCGTGAAGAGCAAGGCCATGACCAGCCCCTGCGGCCAGATTCGTATCCCGATCAACGAAGAAGGCAATGAGAAGGCCGGACAGATCACCGAGTATCTGGATCGCTATCGCGGCGAAGGCATTCAGCACATTGCCATGGGTTCGACGAATTTGTATGACACGGTGGATGCGCTGCAAATGGCGGGGGTGAAGCTCTTGCAAACCAGCGAGACCTACTACGAGCTTCTGCCCAAGCGCATCCCTGGCCATGGTGAAGATGTGGAAGGTTTGAAATCACGCAACATCCTCGTTGATGGCAACAAAGATGAGTTGCTGCTACAAATCTTCAGCGAGAACCAACTTGGCCCGATCTTCTTTGAATTCATTCAACGCAAAGGCAATGAAGGCTTTGGCGAAGGTAACTTCAAAGCGCTGTTTGAGACGATGGAGCTAGATCAAATCAAGCGCGGAGCTTTGAAAGCGTAAAGACGATGGCTGTCAAACCTGTGATCTATGGTCAATCTGATCGCCCCCCGCGTGGGGACTATTCGCGAGCGCGTGAGGATTACACCTGCGATCAAAACTTTACGGCCTACACCGAAGACGATCACGATACATGGCGTAAGCTTTACTCACGACAGCGGGCTTTGCTGCCAGGCTTAGCCGCGCAAAGATTCATCGATCTGCTGCCACAGCTCAATGCCGCTCAAGGTATTCCACGCTTTGAAGACATCAACGCGCGCCTCTTGCCCGCTACGGGTTGGCAACTCGTCGGCGTGCCGGGGCTGATTCCCGAAGTGCCATTTTTCACACTGCTGGCCAATCGCAAATTCCCCGTCACCGATTGGATTCGCACACCAGCTGAGATGGATTACGTCGTCGAGCCTGATATCTTTCACGATCTCTTTGGGCATGTGCCTCTGCTCTTTGATCGCACGTATGCCGATCACATTCAAGCTTATGGCCAGGGCGCGCTGAAAGCGCATGCCTTAGAAAACAAGGATGAGAGTTGTCAAGCTGCAGTCGAGCATTTGTCGCGCTTGTATTGGTACACCATTGAATTCGGTCTGCAGCGAGAGGGCGAAGATGTACGTGCTTACGGCGCAGGTATTCTGAGCAGCCCAGGTGAGCTCGCGCATAGCGTGCAGTCGCCCGAGCCTGAGCGCTTGCCGCTCACTCATCCGCAAGAAATACTGCGCTGCATGGCGTCAACCTACAAGATTGATTCGTATCAGTCACAGTATTTCGTGATCGAAAATTTTGAAGCCCTGCTGGCGTTGACTGCGCCGGATTTCACGCCTTATTACAGACAGTTGGCGCTCAGCTAGAAGAACGCAAAAGTCGCAAAAATACGCAAAAAACGCAGAAGTGGAAACCAAAATTTAAAACCGCTTCGTCTTCTTTTTTACGTCTTTTGCGTAGCTTCTGCGCATTTTGTGTTCTATCGCTTATTTAACCAAAGCCTCCGCCCTCGCGCGCAACACATCGCCTAGCGTGATGCATTGCTGCCGTGCCGTGCCCTTGTAGGTCAACATGAAATTTCGATAAGCATTGCTTTGATACGGATCGCTGATCATGTATCCGACGCGCTCTTTGCACGCGCCGTTCTTGCAGTCCTTCAAGGTCGCGCCATAGATCACACGGCCATCGCGTGTGAGGCCGGGGAAAGCGCTGGCCTGTAGATCGTAATCTGTGCCTGTGGGACGGCCTTCGAGTTCGGATGGCGCGATGTTGAACGGGCGCTTGAGTTCGCGGCTGTACCAATATGCGAAGCCTTGGTATTCCCACGCCAGATTTGCGGCCTGATTCGTTTGCGCAAATCCAAAGATCGCTTTACCACTGGAGAAATCAAAAGCCTCGCGTATTTCGCAGCCTCTGCCGTTTTCATTGAAGCCAAAGACACGCATCGTCTGCTTGCCCTCCAGCGGCATTTGCGGCAGCGCTGCGAACTCCGTGCCATCGACGCTGATCATGGGCAAGGCATACAGCAAGCCGTCTTGCCGAACGCGCTCTTTGCAGTGAAACACAGGGCCAGTGTCTTGTGTGATGCGATGCGTTCGTGTATCCACCTCGATCGTGCGCGAGACGAGTGCGCCTTCGCCTTGCGTTTGCGAATCGCCACTCGCATTTGGCCAAGAGAGCGAGCGGATGCGGATGTGACCGGGCTTTGCAGACGGCAATTCAGCGGCCGCAGCGTAGAAGCCATCCATACCACCACGAAAAACGGGTTGAGGTTTGACGCGCGCGCGTGCCTCAAGCATGATTTGCCGGTTCGCCAAACTTGACAGCGTTTGTTTTTCGCTTGGGTTGGCTACCTGAGCACTGGGCACAAGGCTCTCAAAAGTATAGTGATCCCCATTCGTATCGACCAAATAGCGCCAACTGCTCTGCACAGGAAAGGCTTCGTTTTTGAGCGGCGTGGGAATCGCGCGAACAATCTGCCCATCTGCCGACAATTCGATCAAACTCACCTCGCCGAGCTTGCTTCCAGAGTAGCTGCGCAAGATGTAGCGCCCATCTGGGCTGACGCGTTCGTACGCACCCAGTGCGACTGTCGTCTTGCCATAGGCATCCGTTTGCATGCCGGCGATATTGGCAGGAAGCTCTACAAACTGGTGTGCAGGAATGCAAGCTTGGGGAGCGTTTCTCTCGGAATTTATAGAGGCATTTTGGCCAATTGACGGCATAGATACTGCGCAGAATGCTATAAAGTAAATAGCATTTCGATGTGTGCTGAACGATATCATGGCTGCTTCATGCGCTGATCCAAGCTGCTGATCCAAGCGCTAAAAGGCATCGCACCAACCACGGGTTGAGCATGGATACCACGTGCCGTGATCACAAAAGCGGTTGGAAAATGCCTCAGAGCTTCGCGCTCTATCAATTGAGCAGAACACAGAGGTTTGCTCTGATCCAGCGGCGATACAAAAGGCGGTGTCGCCAGATCAACCTCAGTTGTCGAGCTCGCATAGCGTTGACGAGCTTGCACAAACTCGTCTTTGGGTATTCGCATGTCATGCAGCACCACCAAATCTAAGCCTGCAGTTGCTGCCGCGCGCGAAGCAATGGCGATGTTTTGCACGGAGTACACCATGCGAGGCGACCACACATAAATAAGCGTGCCGCGCTGCTTGCTGCTGGCTTGTAGGTTTTTCAGATTCTGATCATCAAAACATGACTCATTTGATGCTCTAGCCGGCGTTTTCATTGCGCAAGCAGCTATTAAAAAGAGAGTGATCAGGGTTCGCATTTGCAATGCCTCAAGCGCTCCAGCCCAGCAACTCAATCAACTGTGCAGGTTGATCCAGCACCGCATCAGCACCCCAGCTGTGTACCGCATGCTCGCCAAGATAGCCCCAGTTGGCGGCGATGGTAGCCATGCCTGCAGCGCGGCCAGAATCGATATCGCGCTTATCGTCGCCTACGTACCAGCACTTGCGAGGATCAATACCGGCCATGCGCGCCGCAGCGAGCACAGGCTCGGGATGAGGCTTGGTGTGCGGCGTGGAATCGCCGCTGATGACGGCGGCTGCGCCATGCAGCAGCGGCATTTGCACCACCAGCGGATCGGTAAAGCGCTTCGATTTATTCGTCACGATGCCCCACGGCATATTGTTGCGTTTAATCGCAAAGAGCAATTCGCTCACGCCATCAAAAGCAAAGGTGCGAGCAGTCAAATTGCGCTCATAGTTCACATAAAACTCTTCGCGGAAAGCTTCGTAATCCGCGTGATCAGGCTTCATCTCAAAGGCTATTTGCAGCATGCCCCGCGCCCCCGCACCAGCCATTGGGCGATAGCGTTCATAGTCAATCGAAGGCAGGCCGCGATCCGTGCGCAACTTATCAGCAGCAGCGCCTAGATCAGGGGCGCTGTCGATCAAGGTGCCATCGAGATCGAAGAAGATGGCTTGAGGAGCAAAGAGAGAAGGCATTTTTTCAAGTATTTTTAAAGCATTTTGAGTAGTTCGCCGGCATAGAATCTGCGCGAAGTGCTACTAAATTCGTAGCATTCAACTGATGCGGCGCGTCGCCACCATGTAATTCACGCTCGTGTCTTGGTTGTGCCAATAACGGCCTGTGAGCGGATTGTGTTGCAAGCCGCGCATCTCCTGCTCTTGCAAACCCGCCTCGCGTACGTCGCGCAAGAGCTCGCTCGGACGAATGAACTTGGCGTAATCATGTGTGCCACGCGGCAGCATGTTGAGCACATATTCCGCGCCCACCACGGCCAGCAGCCAAGCTTTCGGGTTTCGATTGATCGTGGAAAAAAACACCCAACCGCCGGGCTTGACCATCTTGGCACACGCTTGCACGATGGAGGCGGGCTGGGGCACATGCTCGAGCATTTCCATGCAAGTAATGATGTCGTATTTTGCTGGCTGCTCTTGCGCTAGGGTCTCGGCGCTGATGTCGCGGTATTCAATGTTCGGCGTTTCGGCCTCCAGTGCATGTAATTGCGCGACTTTGAGTGCCTTGCCCGCAAGATCAATACCCAGCACATTCGCACCACGCCGCGCCATCGAATCCGCCAAAATCCCACCGCCGCAGCCCACATCGAGCACCTGTTTGCCTTTGAGCGGCGCGAGGCCATCAATCCAATCTAGGCGCAGGGGATTGATCGCATGCAAGGGTTTGAATTCGCCGGCTGTATCCCACCAGCGATGGGCAAGGGCGGAGAATTTGGCGAGTTCGGCGGGATCAGCGTTGGTGGCAGTTGCAGTGTGTAATGACATAGGTCTAGATTGTGACGCAGACATAAAAAAACCGCCCGAAGGCGGTTTTTTTGAGCGCAAATCCGAAGATTAGCGCTTGGCGCTAAGTGCCAATTAACGATTGGTACGGGTACCGACCACTTCGATCTCGACGCGGCGGTTCTTCGACTTGCCTTCTTTGGTCTTGTTGTCAGCAACTGGCTGCTTCTCGCCCTTGCCTTCGGTGTACACGCGGTTTTTCTCGATGCCTTTGGACACGAGGTAAGCCTTCACAGCTTCAGCGCGAGAAACAGAGAGCTTCTGGTTGAATGCATCGCCACCGTCGCTGTCGGTGTGGCCGACGGCGATGATCACTTCGAGGTTGATGTCCTTGATCTTGCCGACCAAATCATCCATCTTGGCCTTGCCTTCTGGCTTGATGACAGACTTGTTGACGTCAAAGAAAGCGTCAGCAGCGTAGGTCACTTTCGTGGCTGCAGGAGGAGCTGGAGGAGCAACTGGAGCTGGAGCTGGTGCTGGACGTGGCGCTGCGGCTGGAGCTGCAGCAGCGGGTGCTGGAGCAGGAGCAGGAGCTGCTGCTGGAGCAGGTGCAGGTGCAACAATCGCGCCATCGCAACCACGGGCAGCCGTTGCAGGCGTCCAAGCGGCATCACGCCAGCAGAGGGTGCCGTCGGCATTTTTCCACTGCAGATTGCCGTGGCCAGAGCGCCAGTTGTCAGATGCGGTGTTGGAGCCAGCGGCAAAAGCAGAGCCAGCCAATGCGACGGTTGCGAACAACGCGGCGACAGAATTCAGTTTTTTCATGTTCATCCTCAAAATTGATACCACAGCTAGGCTAGCTGCACCAAGCGAGTCGGTAGGGGTTAACTCGTTGAATCATTGTGCCACAGTCACAAGCCCTGTCCAACGCTTCGTCGCTTACATCTTGGCTTGAAAGCAAATTGTTGCTGTGGAGCGACACTTTTGGGTTTGATCTCTGCGCCTGAAAGCGCGATTTCGGAGTCCAGAAGAGGAAGGAAAGCGGGCTAAAATCGTTGGTTTTGAGCGACATCTTTGCCGCTTCAAATACGCCCCTAAAAGCAGTCTGCGCAGCAAAAAATGACATCATTCGCCAAAGAAACCCTGCCCATCAGCCTAGAAGAGGAAATGCGCCGCAGCTACCTTGATTACGCGATGAGCGTGATTGTGGGGCGAGCGCTTCCTGATGCGCGCGATGGTTTGAAGCCTGTGCATCGCCGCGTGCTCTATGGCATGCATGAGCAGAACAACGATTACAACCGCCCCTACCGCAAGAGCGCGCGTATCGTCGGTGATGTGATGGGTAAATACCACCCTCACGGCGACTCTGCGATTTACGACACCATCGTTCGTATGGCGCAGCCCTTTTCGTTGCGCCACATGCTGGTCGATGGACAAGGTAATTTCGGCTCGGTGGATGGTGACAACCCAGCAGCGATGCGCTATACCGAGATCCGCTTGTCAAAAATTGCTCACGAGCTGGTTGCGGATATTGATAAAGAAACGGTAGATTTCGGCCCCAACTATGACGGCTCCGAAAAAGAGCCTTTGGTGCTCCCAGCAAAGTTTCCCAACTTGCTCGTTAACGGCTCCACCGGCATCGCCGTGGGTATGGCGACGAATATTCCGCCGCACAACTTGAACGAAGTGGTGGATGCCTGCTTGCATCTTCTGAAAAATCCAGAAGCCAGCATTGACGAGCTGATGGAAATCATTCCCGCGCCCGATTTCCCCACCGGCGGCATCATTTATGGCACGAGTGGCGTGAAAGAGGCTTTCCGCACTGGGCGTGGCCGCGTGGTGATGCGCGCGAAAGTGCATTTTGAAGACATTGACAAAGGCTCACGCCAAGCCATCATCGTCGATGAGCTGCCGTATCAGGTCAACAAGAAGACTTTGCAAGAGCGCATTGCAGAGCTCGTGCACGAGAAAAAGCTCGAAGGCATTTCACACATCCAAGACGAGTCCGACAAATCCGGTATGCGCTTGGTGATTGAGCTCAAGCGTGGTGAAGTACCTGAGGTGGTGCTTAACAACCTTTACAAACTCACGCAATTGCAAGATACCTTTGGCGTGAACACCGTGGCCTTGGTGGATGGCCAGCCCAAGCTGTGCAATCTGAAAGACCTCATCAGCGTCTTCCTGCTGCATCGCCGAGAAGTCGTCACACGCCGCACGGTATTTGAGTTGCGCAAGGCGCGTGATCGCGGCCATTTGCTCGAAGGTTTGGCGGTTGCATTGGCCAATATCGATGAGTTCATCAAGATCATCCGCAACGCGCCTACACCTCCCGTGGCCAAGGCCGAGCTGATGAGCAAGACCTGGGACTCGCAGATTGTTAAGCAGATGCTCACGCGAGCGAAAGCTGATGGTTCAGTCATCAGCGCGGATGACTATCGCCCCAACGGTTTGGAGCGCGAATTTGGTTTGCAGAAAGATGGCCTCTATCGTTTGTCTGAGGCGCAAACCACTGAAATCTTGAACATGCGTTTGCAGCGCTTGACGGGTCTTGAGCAAGACAAGATCGTTGCTGAATACAAAGAGGTCATGGCCGTGATCGACGATTTGCTCGACATCTTGGCCAAGCCCGAGCGCGTGGGCGCGATCATCAGCGAAGAGTTGGTGGCGATCAAAAATGAGTTTGGTCAGACCAAGCTCGGCGCACGCCGCTCCGAAATCGAGCACAACTCGCAAGATCTCTCCACCGAAGATCTGATCACGCCAACCGATATGGTGGTGACGCTCAGCCACTCAGGCTACATCAAGAGCCAGCCGCTCTCCGAATACCGCGCACAAAAACGCGGCGGGCGCGGCAAGCAAGCCACACAAACCAAGGAAGACGATTGGATTGACCAGCTCTTCATTGCTAACACGCACGACTACTTGCTCTGTTTCTCCAACCGTGGCCGCATGTATTGGCTCAAGGTCTGGGAAGTGCCAGCAGGCTCGCGTGGTTCGCGCGGCAGGCCGATTGTCAATATGTTCCCACTGGCCGATGGCGAGAAGATCAACGTCGTGCTCGCGCTCACGGGCGAGAACCGCAAATTTCCTGCGGATCATTTCGTCTTCATGGCCACGAATCTCGGTACTGTGAAGAAAACGGCGCTGGACGAATTCTCCAACCCACGCAAAGGCGGCATCATTGCTGTCGATCTGGACGAAGGCGATTACTTGATCGGCGCTGCGCTCACTGATGGCAAGCACGATGTGATGCTTTTCAGCGATGGTGGCAAAGCCGTGCGCTTCGATGAAAACGATGTGCGCCCCATGGGCAGACAAGCGCGCGGCGTGCGCGGCATGATGCTCGAAGACGGGCAAAACGTGATTGCCTTGCTGGTCGCAGAAGATGAGCAGCAGAGTGTGCTCACCGCCACAGAAAACGGCTACGGCAAGCGCACGAACATTCAAGAATACACGCGCCACGGCCGTGGCACAAAAGGCATGATTGCCATCCAGCAGAGTGAGCGCAATGGCAAGATCGTGGCGGCTACTCTTGTGCATGCGGATGACGAAATCATGATGATCACCGACAAAGGCGTGATCGTGCGTACGCGTGTATCCGAGATCCGCGAATTGGGCCGAGCGACGCAGGGCGTGACCTTGATCGCTTTGGATGATGGCTCCAAACTCAGTGGCTTACAGCGCATTGTGGAGAACGATGCTGCGATTGACGCAACCGCGGATGATGTCAATGGCGAAGACGGCACAGGTGGTGAAGAGCCAACATCGGATGCTTAATCACTATTATTTCAATAGCATTCCGCGCAGTATCTATGCCGTCTGTATGCCATTATGAGCAATAAAACACTCTCCCAGCTACGCACTGAGATTGATGCAGTAGATCGCGAACTGCTCTCTGCGCTCAATCGTCGCGCAGCATTGGCTGGCGAAGTGGGTGAAATCAAGCGCGTAGAAGGCTCAGCTGTGTATCGCCCGGAGCGTGAGGAGCAGGTGATTCGCCAACTGCAAGAGACCAATGCAGGGCCTTTGAAGGCAGACAACATCAGCCACATCTGGCGTGAAGTGATGTCTGCTTGCCGCAGCTTGGAAGCCGCGCAACGCGTAGCTGTGCTCGGGCCTGCAGGTACGTTTTGTGAGCAAGCTGCGTTGGAGTTTTTTGGATCAAGCGTTGAGTTGATTTATTGCGCGACATTTGATCAAGTGTTTCAAGCCACGGCGGCTGGCTCGGCGCATTTTGGTGTGGTCGGTGTGGAAAACTCCACGGAAGGCCCTGTCACACGTAGCTTGGATTTGATGCTGCAAACGCCTGCGAATATTGTGGGTGAGGTGAGTTTGCTGGTGCGCCATCATTTGTTGCGCCAATCGCAGAGCTTAGAAGGCATTGAGGTGGTGGCTGCGCACCCACAGGCGCTCGCGCAATGCCAAGAGTGGCTCAATAAGCATTTGCCAAATGCGGAGCGCAAAGCAGTGTCCAGCAATGCAGAAGGCGCGCGCTTGGCAGCAGAGAACCCCAACTGGGCAGGTATTTCAGGCGAGCGTGCAGCCAGCGTATTCGGCTTGCATATCGTGAGCCATGCGATTCAAGACGATGCCTACAACCGCACGCGCTTTTGCATCATCGCGCTGCCGGATACCATTCCTGCGCCCAGCCCCAGCGGGAAAGATTGCACCAGCCTGATCATCTCCGTGCCCAACAAACCGGGTGCAGTGCACGATCTGCTCGTGCCACTGAAAAATCATGGTGTATCCATGACGCGCTTTGAATCTCGCCCCGCGCGCACTGGGCAATGGGAGTATTATTTTTACATCGATTTGCAAGGCCATTCGCAAGACGCGAATGTGGCAAAGGCTTTGACCGAGCTGCAAGGGCTTTGTGCTTATTTCAAAGTATTGGGCTCGTACCCAGTTAGCTCTTAAGAAGAACAAGCATCATGTTTGACCAACTCGGATTGATCGGCTGTGGCCTGATGGGCGGCTCATTTGCCTTGGCCATGAAAAAAGCGGGCTTGGTCAAAAAAGTGGTGGGCTATAGCAAATCACCATCGACCACGCAGCGCGCCTTGCAAATGGGTGTGATTGATGTGGAGGCACCTTCTGCTTTGCTCGCCGCCTCGGGCTCGGATTTGGTGCTGATCGCTGTGCCTGTGGCCGCGATTGAGTCCACACTGAAAAGTATCAAACACATCCTCTCACCCGAGACCTTGGTGATGGATGTGGGCTCGACCAAGCGCAATGTGGTGGATGCGGCGCGCCGTGTGTTGAAAGAACAAGTGGGTGTGTTCGTCGCGGCGCACCCAATTGCTGGCAAAGAGCTCTCCGGCGTGGAGCATTCGGATGTGACGCTCTATCAAAACAAGCAAGTCATCATCACGCCAATTGAGCGCACGCAAACTGCGCAGCTCAACAAAGCCACCAAGCTCTGGGAAGCGCTGGGCTGCCAGGTGCTGAAAATGTCGCCCGAGGCACATGATTCTGCTTATGCGGCCGTGAGTCATCTGCCGCATTTGATCGCGTTTGCGATGATGAATGCGATCACTGATCAGCCCAATGGCCGTGAGTATTTGTCTCTCGCCGGCATGGGCTTCAGAGACTTCACACGTATTGCGGCCAGCGACTCCAAGCTGTGGACCGATGTGCTCATGGCCAATCGCCAAGAGCTACTGGCACAATCGCGCCACTTTCAAAAAGCGCTGCATGCGCTGGAGCGCTTGATGCAGGCAGAGCAAGCTGATCAGCTGGAGCATGAGATTGATCGCGCTAGCTTGACGCGAGCTCAGTGGAAGATGACGCAGCGTAAGTAACGCTCATTGAGATGTTCAATACAGCTTATCTCGACTTGCCACCTCTGCAAAGCGCCGCTGGCACGGTGCAACTGCCCGGCTCCAAAAGTATTTCCAATCGCGTGCTGTTGCTAGCAGCATTAAGCCGTGGCCGTACGGTGATCCATGACTTACTGGATTCGGATGACACGCGGGTGATGCTGACGGCCTTAGAGCAACTGGGCTGCGGCGTGGAGCGAGGCGTTGCTGGTGTGCCGACAGATGTCGCGATCACTGGCTTGGGTGGCGGTGTGCCCAAAAGCCCAGCGAAGCTCTTCCTCGGAAATGCAGGCACAGCAATGCGCCCACTCACAGCAGCCCTCTCCGTACTCGGCGGCGATTTCGCGCTCTCAGGTGTGCCTCGCATGCATGAGCGGCCGATTGGCGATTTGGTCGATGCACTACGTCAGCTCGGTTGCCAGATTGATTACACGGGCAACGATGGTTTCCCACCTCTCAAAATTGGTACGCCTGGTTTGAAACTGGATGCACCGATTGCTGTGCGTGGCGATGTATCCAGCCAATTCCTCACCGCCTTGCTGCTCGCTTTGCCTTTGGTCGCCAAACAAGATATTCATATCGATGTGATTGGTGAGCTGATCTCCAAGCCCTATATCGAAATCACGCTGAATCTACTGACGAAATTTGGCATCAACGTGAAGCGTGATGGATGGCAGCGGTTCACGATTTCCCAAGGCGCGAGCTACCAATCACCCGGCGAAATCTGGGTGGAAGCCGATGCCTCATCTGCTAGTTATTTCATAGCACTTGGCGCAATATCTACGACGACAAATAGCTCAATTCGTATTGAAGGCTTGAGTGAAAACGCGATTCAGGGCGATATCCGCTTTGTGGATGCAGCGCGGCTCATGGGTGCGCAGATTACGAGTGGCGCGAATCATCTGGAGATCAGCAAGGGCGCATGGCCGCTCAAAGCGATTGACCTGGATTGCAACCACATTCCCGATGCTGCGATGACGCTGGCTGTGATGGCTTTGTACGCCGAAGGCACAACCACACTGCGCAACATCGCCAGCTGGCGCGTGAAAGAAACAGACCGCATTGCCGCGATGACCACTGAGCTGCGCAAGCTTGGCGCGACCGTGGTTGAAGCCCAAGATTTCATCAGCGTTACGCCTCCCGCTTTGAATGCTTGGAAAGCCGCCAGCATCCACACCTATGACGATCACCGCATCGCCATGTGTTTCTCGCTCGCGGCTTTCAACCCTGCGTCAAAGGCCGTGCGGATCGAAGATCCGAAATGCGTGGCGAAAACCTTCCCCGATTATTTTGAAACCCTGTTCTCGGTCGTCAAGCCGAGCAGCGTTCCCGTGATCTGTGTTGATGGCCCCACGGCCTCCGGCAAAGGCACATTGGCCAGCCGTGTGGCGCAGCAACTTGGGTTTAGTTATCTCGATTCTGGGGCTCTGTATCGTCTCACTGCTTTGGCCGCCAAGCAGCAGGGCATTTCTTGGGACGACGAAGCGGGGCTGGCTAAATTAGCAGCTCATCTGCCAGTCGTCTTTGAAGGCCAAACCGTGCTGCTCAATGAAGATGATGTCTCCGAGCTGATTCGCTCCGAAGAAATGGGCATGGGCGCATCCAAGGTGTCGGTTTTCCCCGCTGTGCGAGAGGCTTTGACAGCTTTGCAACATAGTTTTGCTCGCCTTCCTGGTCTCGTTGCAGACGGCAGAGACATGGGCACCGTGATTTTCCCCACCGCCCCGCTCAAAATTTTCCTCACTGCCAACGCAGCCACCCGTGCCGAGCGGCGCTATAAGCAGTTGATTTCAAAGGGAATTTCTGCTAAACTCGATAGTCTTCGCGCTGACCTAGAAGCGCGCGATCTGCGGGATTCTTCCCGCGCATCTGCGCCTTTGAAACCCGCCGAGGATGCTGTGCTCTTGGATAATTCTGGGCAAACCATTGAAGAATCGGTGGCTTTTGTTTCCAACCAATGGCAAAGCAAGCTAGGCGTGTGATCACTGCTTAGCAAGAAGCCCCGCTCAACACCCCTCGCGCTGCATGCGCACGGTTGATCGGATTTTTAAACCTAACCCGCCGCTAGCCGGCACAAAACCTGCGCTAACTGCTATCGAATTTGAAGCGCCATCCCGTCGCTATTCGCATGCTTTGCGCAACAGGAACTCTCATGTCTGAATCTTTTGCAGCCCTCTTTGAAGAATCGCTCAAGCGCACTGAAATGCGCTCCGGTGAAGTTATTACCGCTGAAGTCTTGCGTGTTGATCACAACCACGTTGTTGTGAACGCAGGCTTGAAAAACGAAGCGTTCATCGATATCGCCGAATTCAAAAACGACCAAGGCGAACTCGAAGTCAAAGTGGGCGATTTCGTGTCTGTGGCCATCGGCGCTGTTGAAAACGGCTATGGCGACACGATCCTCTCGCGCGACACCGCCAAGCGCCTCGCTTCTTGGCTCAGCCTGGAAAAAGCGCTGGAATCCGGCGAATTCGTCACTGGCGTGACCTCTGGCAAAGTCAAAGGTGGCCTCACTGTTTTGGTCAACGGCATCCGCGCTTTCTTGCCCGGTTCGCTCATCGAAACCCGCCCGATCAAAGACCTGTCTCCGTACGAGAACAAGACTTTGGAATTCAAAGTGATCAAGCTTGATCGCAAGCGTAACAACGTCGTTCTGTCTCACCGCGCTGTCAAAGAAGCCAGCATGGGCGAAGAGCGCGCCAAGCTGATGGAAAACCTGAAAGAAGGCTCTATCGTCAAGGGCATCGTCAAGAACATCACCGAATACGGCGCATTCGTCGATCTGGGCGGTGTGGATGGCCTCTTGCACATCACCGACATGGCATGGCGTCGCGTGCGTCACCCAAGCGAAGTGGTGACCTCTGGCCAAGAAATCAGCGCCAAAGTGCTCAAGTTTGACACCGACAAAAATCGCGTGTCCCTCGGCCTCAAGCAAATGGGCGACGATCCTTGGATGGGCGTGGCTCGCCGCTACCCAGCGCAGACCCGTATGTTCGGCAAGATCACCAACATCGCCGACTACGGCGCGTTTGTGGAAATCGAGCCAGGCATCGAAGGCCTCGTGCACGTCTCCGAGATGGACTGGACCAACAAGAACGTGGCTCCTAACAAGCTCGTGACCATGGGCCAGGAAGTGGAAGTCATGGTTTTGGAGATCGACGAAGACAAGCGCCGTATTTCCTTGGGCATGAAGCAATGCAAAGCCAACCCGTGGCAAGAATTCGCAGCAGCCACCAAGCGTGGCGATCGCGTTAAAGGCCCGATCAAATCCATCACCGATTTCGGCGTGTTCGTCGGCTTGGCTGCTGGCATCGACGGCCTCGTGCACCTGTCTGACCTGTCTTGGACCGACACCGGCGAAGCCGCCGTCAAGAACTTCAAGAAAGGCCAAGATGTTGAGGCCATCGTTCTCGCCATCGACGTGGATCGTGAGCGCATCTCCCTCGGTATCAAGCAACTCGACGCCGATGCCTTCACCACCTTCGCCTCTGTCAACGACAAAGGCGCTGTGGTGACCGGCAAGGTCAAGACGGTGGATGCCAAGGGCGCTGAGATCGATCTCGGCCAAGACATCATCGGCTACCTGCGCGCTTCCGAAATCAGCCGTGATCGCGTGGAAGACGCACGCAACGTGCTCAAAGAAGGCGACGAAGTCACTGCAGTTGTCACCAACATCGACCGCAAGAGCCGTCAAGTTTCCCTGTCCGTCAAGGCCAAGGATTCTGCCGACGAGCAAGCTGCGATGGCCGATCTGAGCCAATCGTCCAGCCGCGAGTCTGCTGGTACGACGAGCTTGGGCGCTCTGCTGCGCGCAAAGTTGGATAACAACTGATCTAACACGCTGGCTCATGACCCGTTCTGACCTCGTTGAAGCGCTGTCCTTGCAATTTGGGCAGCTCACCCAGCGCGATGCCGAGTTTGCCGTCAAGACGATTCTTGACGCGCTCGGCGATGCGCTGGTCAAAGGCCACCGCATTGAAATCCGAGGTTTTGGCAGCTTCTCGGTGAACCGCCGGCCGCCGCGTGTGGGGCGCAATCCCCGCACCGGCGAATCCGTGACGATTCCAGAGAAGCGCGTGCCTCACTTCAAGCCGGGCAAAGCCCTCCGTGAAGCTGTGGACGCCAAGACGGAAGAGATGCGTCAAAAAGGTCTGCTTTAAAACTTATTTGTATTGATGGCTTGCCCGTAGAATCTGAGCTAACTAGCCTCAGAGACATATGCAAAACATCCTGTGGCTGCTTCGGTGGATACTGAAGGCAGCCATTTTTTTTACACTCTTCGCCTTTGCGCTGAACAATCAGCATGAAGTGGCTGCGCATTTTTTCTTTGGCAATGAATGGAAAGCGCCTTTGGTGGTCTTGCTCTTGATTGCGTTCACAGCAGGCCTCTTCATCGGTGTGCTTGGCATGTTGCCACGCTGGTGGAAGCAGCGCAAAGCACAACAAACCGCAGCTACGCAAACGGTCAGCATACCGCCACCGCGCGCGCAGGACGGAGCAGCTTGATGGAGATCGATGTCACCTGGTTCTTGCTCGGCCTGCCCCTGGCCTTCGTACTCGGTTGGCTCGCATCACGCCTTGATATGCGCCAACTGCGCATCGACAACCGCCGCTCACCCAAAGCCTATTTCAAAGGTTTGAACCATTTGCTCAACGAGCAGCAAGATGAAGCCATTGATGCCTTTATTGAAGCAGTTCAAAAAGACCCGGATACGTCAGAGCTGCATTTCGCTTTGGGTAATTTATTTCGCCGCCGTGGTGAATACGATCGCGCTGTGCGCGTGCATGAGCACCTACTTGCGCGTGGTGATTTGTCCAACGCAGAGCGCGAGAGAGCGCAGCATGCATTGGCGCTGGATTTTCTGCAAGCAGGCTTGCTAGATCGTGCAGAAGATGCTCTGGGCAAGCTCGAGGGCAGTAAGTTTGAAACGCAGGCTCGTTTAGCGCGCTTGGCCATTTACGAGCGCACACGTGATTGGCCGCAGGCCGAGCGCATTGCCCAGCAATTGCAAACCAGCGGGCAAGGTGATTTCAGCACCCGAGCAGCGCACTATTTGTGTGAGCAAGCTGCTGGTCAAAGCCCAGAGCAGCAGCACAAACTGCTTTCCAAAGCGATCGAACTCGCGCCGCAATCAGGACGTGCTCGTATTGCCCTGGCTGAGCTTGCAGAGCAGGCCGGTGACACCCATGAGGCATTAAATCTGTTGTTGGCCGTTATAGAATCTGCGCCAAGCGCTACGCCTTTGATAGCAGATAAAGTGGCTATGCTCGCGATTCAAAGCCAGCGCGCGGGCAACGTGCAGCCCGTACTTCAAGCCTTGTATGACAGCACGCATTCCCTCGATGTGTTGCAAGCGTTGGCTAAACTGCGTGCCAGCGCTTCTGGCGAGAGCGCATTACGCGAGCAGCAGTTGGCTCATTTAAAGCAAGAGCCATCGCTCGTGATCGCCGCGCAGCTGCTCAAAACCCAAAGTCTCGACCAAGATATTCAACGCGCTTTAGACAAAGCCGCACAGCCCTTGCTACGCTACCGCTGCGCCTCCTGCGGCTTCGAAGCCAGCCGCCATTTCTGGCAATGCCCCGGCTGCCAGAGCTGGGACAGTTACAGCACGAGAAGAGTAGAAGAGTTGTGACGATAAGCAGAGAGCAACTTTCACAAGCCAGTGTGCTTGTCGTCGGTGATGCGATGCTGGATCGCTATTGGTATGGCGATGTGGAGCGCATCAGCCCCGAAGCGCCTGTGCCCGTGGTGCATGTCAAGCGCGATGAAGAGCGCATGGGCGCAGCGGCCAACGTCGCAGCCAATGTGGTCAGCTTAGGCGCGCAGGCCAGTTTCATCGGTGTGGTGGGGGCAGATGAAGCTGGGCGGAAATTACAAACTTTGCTCGAAGGCAGCGGCATCACCAGCCATCTTGCACTCGACGAGAGATTGCAAACCACGGTGAAGCTGCGTGTGATTGGTCGCGCACAGCAATTGCTGCGACTGGATTTTGAAACACCACCCACCCATGATGCTCTCGCTGTACAAGCGGCAGTATTTGCAGAGCGTATGCCGCTACACGGCTGTGTGCTGTTTTCTGATTACGCCAAGGGCAGTTTGGCATATGTTGCTCCTCTGATTGCGGCTTCTCGCCAAGCTGGTAAGCCGATACTGATTGATCCCAAAGGCAGCGATTATTCGCGCTATGCAGGCGCTACGGCCATCACGCCGAATCGCTCGGACTTGCGCGCAGTGGTGGGGAGTTGGCACAGCGAAGATGAACTGCGCAGCAAAGCGCAAAACCTGCGCACTCAGCTCAATTTGGAAGCCATCGTACTCACGCGCAGTGAAGAAGGCATCACCGTGTTTGATGCGGCGGGTGATTTGACGGTAAGCACGCAAGCGCGTGAGGTGTATGACGTGACGGGCGCTGGCGACACAGTGATCGCCACACTGGCAGCGCTGCTTGCCGCAGGCATGACACTGCGCGATGCCTTACCTCATGCTAACAAAGCGGGCGCCGTTGTCGTTGGTAAGTTTGGTACAGCCACAGTGAGTTTTGAGGAGGTTTTTGGCCATTCGCCCTTATAAAATCTGCGCAGAGTGCTACTGAATTTATAGTAAAGTCTGGTCGGTACACTGGATCAGTGCGCCGACCATGACGCTGCAAATGATCAGATGACAGCCAAAGTCACCTCAATATTGCCGCGCGTCGCATTGGAGTAGGGGCACACTTTATGTGCCGTCTCCACCAAATCTTGTGCCACGGCTTTGTCCATGCCGGGCAGGCTCACGGTGAGGCGAGCTGCGATGCCAAAGCCTTGAGGAATGGGGCCAATGTCCACTTCTGCATCAATCGAAGCATCTGCAGGCACAGCGATTTTCTTCATGCCAGCCACATGTTTCATCGCGCCCATGAAGCAAGCTGAGTAGCCTGCTGCAAAGAGTTGCTCAGGGTTGGTCGCCGTGCCAGCGCCGCCCATGGCTTTGGGAGGCGAGAGTTTCACGTCCAGCATGCCGTCATCCGAGCGGGAAGTGCCATCGCGGCCACCTGTGGTGTGGGCTTTGGCGGTATAGAGCACTTTGTCGAGCTTGTTCATGGTGTTTTCCTTTGAGGGGGTTGAGGGGGAAATGGGATGGGGATAGATCAGGCAGCAAGCGTTGTTTGCAGCCGGTTGCGCAGGCCTTGTACTTGCTGCGTGATGCTCATGATCTCGGGCACGGAGCATTGCAAGGCAGTCACCACGCAGCCTGGGATTTTTTGCGCTTGCACTTTGAGCGCGCGGCCACGCGCTGTGAGCACGATATGCACGCGTCGCTCGTCTGCTGCATCGCGTACGCGCGAGAGCAGCTCATTGGCTTCTAGGCGCTTGAGTAATGGGGTGAGCGTGCCTGAGTCAAGGGACAGGCGCTCGCCTAGCGAAGAGACGCTCAATCCATCATCGCCCCACAGAGCCAGCATCACCAAATATTGCGGATAGGTCAAACCCAGCTCAGCCAGAAGAGGTTTGTAGAGCTTGGTCATGGCCAATGAGGCGGAATACAAGGCAAAGCACAGTTGGTTGTCTAGCGCTAAAGCGTTGTGTAAGGGTGAGGCGGAGGTGCTGTTCTTGCGCATAGGTTGAATTATTGCACACAATTAAATTGTGTGCAATTTGATTAAAACATGCCATGTTGATTGATCAAGCCAACAGTGCGGCTTGAATTTTTTGCAAACGCCTTAAAATAGCATGCTCTGGGGCTGCTCTGGTTTCGACGGGGGCTAGACGTCTGGTAGTGCATGTCGAGCTGAATGTGCTCGTAAAACTGATTCAAAAAACTTAACTGCAAACGACGAACGTTTCGCACTCGCAGCTTAATTGCTGAGAGGCTTGCAACAGCTCTCCGATGGGCTGGGCAAAGGGGTGATGGGGCAACCTAGCATTTCTCGGCTGCAAGCTTATTCACATCGGATGGTCTTCACTCGGGTGACTTGAGTGAGGGCGAGAAAATAGGTCGCTGGTCTGTTTCGTAGCGTGCCCCTGCGCGACGAAATGGGCGAGACACAAATCAGAAGGCTACACATGTAGATCGATCAGGAAAAAGGTTTTCGGACGCGGGTTCAATTCCCGCCAGCTCCACCACTTATCAATCCAAGGCCAAAAAAGCACAAAGCGCCCTCTTGGGGCGCTTTGTTGTTTGTGCGAAGCAGGATTTAATCTGCTACGGGTGAAGTACCTGCGAGCTTGGCAGTCACTTCTTTTTTACCCATCTTGCGCGCAGCAGCGATGGCAGGTAATTGGCTGGCGCGCGGTTTGGCTTTGCCTTGTTCCCATTTGTAGATGGATTGACCGCTGACTCCTAGCAATTGACCCATTTCATTGGCCGAGAGATTGAGCTTCTTGCGCAAAGTGATGAAGCCATCTTGGCGAAAACGCAGTTTGTCTTTTTCTTCATTTGAGGCCGAGCTGGCACGGCCAGGTTTGCCTGCTTGTTTGGCGAGCTTGCTGATACTGGATTCAAGCGCGGCAATGCGGCGTTTGAGTTCAGCGATTTCAGAGCGGTAATTAGAAGAGGATTTTTTGAGTGCCGCGGTTTCGGCTTTACCCGCTTTTTTGGCAATGCGGGCGATTTCTGCTTTGAGTTGATTAGCAAATGTAGTCACTTAGATTTTTCCAACGATATGATTTTTATAGATCCCCTGAGGATTTTTTAACAATAACAAAGATTATGGCTTATTTGTTGATTGAGATTGTAAATTTCTGCGATGCCAAGCCAGCCACATCAACGAAGCAGCTGTGAGCGCTACGGGGGCAATCGAGCCCCAGTTGAGCAAAGCCCAGCCTTGGGTGGTGACGAGTACGCCGGAGGCAAATGAGGATAAAGCAAGCGTTGCAAATACACAGAAATTGAGTGCGCCTTGGGCCTTGTCTTTTTCTTCTGGTTTGTAGGCATCCAGCGCCAAAGTTGTGGCGCCTGTAAATAGAAAGTTCCAACCTACGCCGAGTAGAAAGAGAGCGATGAGGAATTGATGGAGTTCTACGCCAGACAGTGCAATGGCGATACAGAGCGCGTTCAGGAGCACGCCGATGCCCATGATGCGTAGCGTGCCGAAGCGCTTGATCAGGTGGCCCGTGAAGAAGCCGGGGGCGAACATCCCGATGACATGCCATTCGAGCACGAGGGCGGCATCTGAAAAAGGCAGGCCGCATTGCTGCATAGCCAGGGGTGTGGCTGCCATCAGCAGGTTCATCACGCCGTAGCCCAAAGCGCTGCCCAAAGCGGCGACGATGAAGACGGGCTGCTTCATGATTTCTAGCAATGGCCTGCCACCGGCGGTTTGGGCGGCGACTTTGTGTTCTGGGAAGTCGATGAAGGCTACAACGGCCAAGCCCAAGAGTGCCACGAAAGCCAAAGCCAGATATGCGCCCGCAAAAGGTGTGGCCATGAGGGTGCGCGTGGCTGCAGCGAGATTGGGCCCGGCCACCGCGCCAATCAAGCCACCTGCAAGCACGAGCGAAACGGCTTTTTCTTTGAAGCTGCTAACAGCCAATTCCGCAGCTGCGAAACGGTAGAGCTGGGCATTGGCGTTGTAATAACCTCCCACCACCGTGGCGGCAACGAGCAGCCAGAAATCTTTGGCCCAAGCAGCATAAAGGCAGAGGAGGGCGGAGAGCATGGCAACGATCAGGCCAATCAAAAACGAGCCTTTGCGACTATACATGCGCTGCGTACGCGCCACCAAAGGGGTAGCCAGCGCCCCGCCCACCACATAGCCCATCACAGGCAGCGTAGCCATCCAGCCAAAGGGTGCAAGAGCGAGACCGACGAGGCCGTTAATAGCGATGAAGACGACGTTATTGGTGAGAAAAAGGCCTTGCGCGAGAGCGAGCAACCAGAGGTTTTTGTTCATAGGAAATATCCGGGTTAGCTCAGCGTCCATATCGCCAAAGCCGCCAGTGGCGCAGTTTCAGAGCGTAAGGTGCGTGTGCCTAGAGTGATGGGCGCAAAACCAGCGTCGATGGCAGCTTGCTGTTCTTGTGGGCTCAAGCCGCCTTCGGGACCAGCGAGGCAAATCAGGGGCTGGCTAGGGTGTTGCGCTGCCCAGTCTGCAGCTCGAAGGGTTTCAAGATGAAGGCAGAGGATGGCTTTGGCAGCAGTGCTGAATGCTATCGATTCAATAGCTGCTTGCGCAGATTCTACGCCGGCGATCAGCCATTTTTGATATGAAACAGGGCTGTGAACAACAGGAATACGATTGCGGCCACACTGCTCGCAGGCGGCGACAGCGGCAGCTTGCCAATGCGCGGTTTTTTTCTCGGCGCGTTCGCCGGAAAGCCGCAACACGCTGCGCTCGGTCATGAGCGGTTGAATGCTGACTGCGCCGAGCTCGGTGGCTTTTTCGATCAGCCAATCCATGCGTTCGTTGGCGGGCATGCCGATGGCCAGATGCACTTGGCGTGCAGCTTCGCGCTCAATCGCGTGATGCGCGCCGATCTCCGCCTCCACTTGCGAGCGCCCCATCAGCGTGACTTTCGCCTCAAATTCACCGCCTTGGCCGTTGAAGAGGATGAGCGTATCGCCAGGTTGCATGCGTAGCACTTGCACATGGCGCGCGGCTGCAGCATCGAGCTGTAGTTTGTGGCCAGGTGAAAGAGCTTGCGGTGTGTAGATGCGTGGCATAGAAAATCAATACACTACAAATTTAATAGCATGTTGCGCAGATTCTATGCCGGTAAACCGTTGTTTTTCTTTAAAAATCATAAAAAACTACATCCGACCAAACGCCCAGCCGCTGGCTTCCTGAAGGCCTTCGACTTCATCGATCACTTTGAGAAAAGGTCCAAGTTCGCGATAGCGGTTGCAGGTGCTGCGGATATAGTGGATGAAGCGTGGCGTGTCGGCCAAGTATTTTTCTTTGCCATCGCGCAGTGTGAGCCGAGCGAAGATGCCGGCCACTTTGAGGTGGCGTTGCAAGCCCATCCACTCGACAGCACGATAAAACGCCCCGAAATCTGAAGACCAATCTTCAAAATCCATCAGTCCAGCTTTGCGCGCTTTTTCCCAATAGCGCACGGTCACATCGAGCACGAATTCTTCGTCCCAGGTGAGGAAAGCGTCACGCATGAGGGAGGCGATGTCGTAACTGATGGGGCCATACACCGCGTCTTGAAAATCTAAAACGCCAAGCTGATCATCCCGTGTCAGCATCAAATTGCGCGGCATGAAATCGCGGTGCACATAGACGCTGGGCGCGGCGAGATTGCGGCGCACAATCAGATCGAAGGCGCTTTGCATGGTTTGCTGCTGCGTGGTAGTCAAGGTGACTTTGCGATGTTGCGCCAAATACCAATCGGGAAAAAGCGAAAGCTCGCGGCGCAGCAGGGCTTCATCGTAAGCTGGCAAGATGCCGGGCTTGGAGGCGAGTTGCCATTGAATGAGCGCATCGGTAGCCTGCATGTAGCGGCCGAAATTAGCCTGCGGCTCCTGGGTGTTGATGCCTTGCATCATGGTTTGTGCGCCCAAATCGGTGAGCAGCATGAAACCTTGGGGCTCATTCCAGGCCAGCACCTCAGGCGCGAGCAGGCCTGCGCTCTGCAAAAGACCAGCGATTTTGACGAAGGGTTTGCAATCTTCTTTGTCTGGCGGCGCATCCATGATGATGCGTGGCGAGCCGTCAGCCGCATCGATGCGCAGATAGCGGCGGAAACTGGCATCGGCGCTTGCGATCCGGAGAGTTTCGCTCTGAAGTTGATGGCTGGCTGCCGTATCAGCCAGCCAATCGACAAAAGCTTGCTCGCGCTGTGAATCTGCCCAAACGACAGAGATTGGAGATGAAGAAGAGGTTAGGTTGTGGCTCATGGATAATCCCATTGTATAAACCGTTTTCTCGTTCGCTCCAGTATTGTCTTCTTGCATGCGTCTGCCACAGTCTGCTCACACCCGATCACACCGCCTTGAGATCGCCGCCCATCCTGTGGCTTGGGCGGTAGCTTGGCTCTGCGTGACATGCTTGCCCGCTTGGGCTCAAACGGGGCTCACGCCAGGCGCTGAGCCCGGCTTCAAGCTGAAATCTTCGCGCCAGCTACAAGAAAATTTCACGCCTGAGCAGCGTAAGGGCATGCCAACCTATGTGCTGGGCAACAGTATCACTGGCCGGCCCGAGCTGGAAACGGTGATTGAAGGCAATGCAGAATTGCGCAGAAACGGTGTTGTGCTGCGCGCCGACCGTATCGAATATTACCAACCCGATGATTTGGCCAAGGTGCGCGGTAAGGTCTATCTCAATCGGGACGGCAATGTTTATGAGGGCAGTGAAGGTCAATTGCGGGTCGATGCGCAAGAGGGATATTTCTTGCAGCCGCGCTTTCGTCTTCTCAGAAACAATGGGCGTGGCCAAGCCTCCCGAATCGACTTTATTGACGATCAACGTTCGGTTGCGCGTGATGCCAAATACTCGGTGTGGCACAAAGAGCCTGGTATTGAAGACTCGACAGACTGGCAAATCAAAGGAAGCCAAGTTCGCATCGACAATGAAACCAATGTGGGTGAGGCCAGCGGTGCGCGGCTGGAGTTCATGGGGGTGCCGATTTTGGGAGCGCCTTATTTGAGCTTTCCACTGACGGATGAGCGCAAAAGCGGCTGGCTGCCACCCAGCATCAACCTCGATAACGTCAGCGGCCTCGAAGTGGTCGTGCCCTACTATCTCAATCTCGCAGCCAACCGCGATGTCACGCTTTACCCGGCCATCCTTTCACGCCGCGGCATCAATCTGGGCACAGAGTTTCGCTACTTGGAGCGCAATTATTCCGGTTCAGCGCGCTTGGATACGATGCCGAGTGATCGATTGCGCAACCGAAACCGTTGGGGCTTGAGCACCTCACACGCCGGCATGATTGATACGGGCCTGCCTGCGGTGGGCAGTATCGGTGTCAACCTCGGTTTGAATCGTGTGAGCGATGATGATTATTGGCGCGATTTCCCGCGCGCCACCAGCTCGCTCACGCAGCGACTGTTGGCCAACGATGCCAGTGCCAGCTGGAGCCGTGGGGCCTGGAGCCTGTACAGCCGCGCACTCAAGTGGCAAACCTTGCAGCAAACCACATCCGTCATCACGCCACCCTATGATCGCCTGCCCCAGCTCAATGGCAGATACAGCCGCGTTAACCATGGCGGTTTGGATTACAGCTTAGAGCTGGATACCACGCGATTTCGCTCGGCCAGTGCTTTGACTTTGCAGCCTAACGCGCAGCGCAACTATTCTCTAGCGCAAATCAGCCGCCCATTTACAACACCTGGCAGTTTCTTCATACCAAAACTGCAATTGCACAACACGGCCTATAACTTTGATGCGCCGCTCACAGCCGGCCCCCTAACCGGCGCTCGCTCGGCCTCTCGCATGGTACCCACTTTCAGTTTGGACAGCGGCCTGATTTTTGAGCGCAACGCCAGCTACTTTGGGCGCAGCTTCACGCAAACATTGGAGCCACGTGCTTTCTATACCTACACACCCTTTCGGGACCAATCATCCTTGCCGGTGTATGACAGTGGCGCAAACGACTTCAACTTCGCCACCATCTTCAGCGAAAACGCCTTCAATGGCCATGATCGTCTCTCCGATAACAACTTGCTTACTCTGGGTGTCGCCTCAC
The DNA here is from genome assembly GCF_018413605.1 of Variovorax sp. PCZ-1. Taxonomy (GTDB): domain Bacteria; phylum Pseudomonadota; class Gammaproteobacteria; order Burkholderiales; family Burkholderiaceae_C; genus JANMDU01. The sequence continues at coordinate 155,341 of NZ_JAHCDN010000001.1, forward strand.
GCCTGCTTGATCCCGCAACGGGTGCTGAAATCATTCGCTTGAACTATGCCCAGCGCCTGCGCTTTGCTGATCAACGCGTCACACTGCCCGGCGGCTTGGCCGACAAATCGCGTTTCTCTGACATGCTCTTTGGCGGCACGATCAACTGGAATCCGCGCTGGCAGTTTGACGGCACGGTGCAATACAACCCCGATATCCGCCGCTCTCAGCGCAGCACCTTGAGTACGCGTTACACCCCCAGCCCTTATCGCGTGCTCAGTGCCACCTATCGTTTGAACCGCGGTGTGAGTGAGCAGATTGATTTAGGCTGGCAATGGCCAATCAATGATTTGTGGGGCGACAAAGGTAAGGCCATGCCCAGTGGCCAAGGTCAGGGCAAAGGGCGTTGGTACACAGTTGGGCGCTTGAATTACAGCTTAAAAGAGAACCGCCAAGTCGATACCATCCTAGGCTTTGAATACGATGGCGGAAGTTGGCTCGGCCGCGTGGCTGTCGAGCGCCTACAAACCACCACAAGCACAGCCACCAAACGTATTTTGTTCCAGATGGAATTCGTGGGTTTTGCCCGCGTGGGCTCCAGCCCGCTGAGCACCCTGCAGACCAATGTGCCGCGCTATCAGCTGCTGCGTGAGAAAATCGAGAATTCTCCCAGCCGATTCAGTAACTATGAGTGATTCTGTGATGACCCCCCAGCGTTTTTTGTATTTGGCTTTCGCACTTTTTTTTAGCGCGCATTCTTTGGTGCAAGCGCAGGGTTTGCGCGCCAGCCCGAATTTGAATCTTGGCCGCGCGGCGCAAGATACCAGCCAGCGCAGCGCTGATTTCATTGTCGCCATCGTCAATTCAGAGCCAATCACCAACCAGGAGGTGCGCAATCGCTTGTTGCAAATTGAGCAGCAATTTTCCGCTCGCGGCGCTGCCATGCCACCGCGTCAAGAGCTTTACGCCCAGGTGCTCGAGCGCCTGATCAGCGAGCGCACACAAATCCAATTGGCGCGTGACAGCGGTATCCGCATCGACACCCAAGCCATTGACAACGCCGTACAAAATATTGCGCGCCAAAACCAACTCAGCATGGATCAGTTTCGTCAGCGAATGCGTGAAGATGGCATTGACATGAACACACTGCGCAACAACCTGCGCGATGATTTGCTGCTCCAGCGTGTGCGTGAGCGCGAGGTGGAGCCGCGCGTGCGCATCACCGAGAGCGAACTGGACGCCTTCATCCGCGAGCAACGCGATTCGCCCACGGGGGACGTTGATATCAATATCGCCCAAATCCTGGTGGCAGTACCAGAGACTGCAACCGATGCGCAAATCACAGCGCTTGCAGCTAGGGCACAGCGTGCCTTTACACGCGCAAGGGCAGGTGAGGATTTTGCTGTGCTAGCGCGTGAGTTTTCTGATGCACCTGGCGCACGAGACAATGGTGGGGTGATGGGCTTGCGCCCTCTGGATCGTTACCCTGGCTTGTTTGTGGAGGCCACGCAAAATCTGCAAGCCGGTGGCGTAGCTGCCCCTGTGCGCTCGGGCGCAGGCTTTCATGTGCTCAAGGTGATTGAAAAGCGCCAGCAGGGTTTGGGCAATTTGGTGATCCCGCAAACGCGCGCTCGCCACATCTTGCTGCGTACCAATGCGCAGCTGCCTGAATCCGTGGCACGCGAGCGCTTGACTGAGCTGCGCAAGCGGATTGCAGCCGGCCTCGATTTTGCGCAAGCGGCTAAAGACAACTCGCAAGATGGTTCTGCGCGAGAAGGTGGCGATCTGGGCTGGGCTGTACCGGGGCAGTTTGTGCCTGAGTTTGAGGAGGTGATGAATGCATTGGCCATCGGCCAGGTATCCGAGCCTTTGGTATCGCGCTTTGGTGTGCATTTGATCCAAGTGCAGGAGCGCCGCGAGCGAAAAATGAATGAGCGTGAGCAGCGCGAGGCCGCGCGAGGTGCACTGCGCGAGAAGAAGCTGGATGAGGCTTTTATCAGCTGGGCGCAGGATGTGCGTGCCCGCGCTTACGTGGAAATGCGAGAGCCGCCGCAATAAGCGCACGCCATTCAAGCCCAAAGAAATTCTCCGTGTGAAACATATTCCGCGCAAACGCTTTGGCCAGCATTTTCTGGTCGATGGTGCTTTGATTGAAGCCATCGTCTCGCAGATTGACCCCAAGCCGGGCGATCATATGATCGAAATCGGCCCGGGCTTGGGGGCTTTGACACAACCTTTGCTGGAGCGCTTGGGTGCCATCACGGTGGTCGAGCTCGATCGTGATTTGGCTGCGCATTGGCGTATGCGCGCGCATGTGCAGGTCATTGAATCTGATGTGCTTAAAGTTGATTTTGCCGGCATACAGCCTGCGCAAAATGCTACTAAAAATGTAGCAAATGCTTCGCAGCTTCGTGTTGTTGGCAATTTGCCCTACAACATCTCCACGCCGATTCTGTTTCATCTTTTGCCTTTTGCTGCACGCATTGCCGATCAGCACTTCATGCTCCAAAAGGAAGTGATTGATCGCATGGTGGCCAAGCCAGCCACAGCAGATTACGGTAGGTTGTCTGTGATGCTGCAATGGCGCTATGCGATGGACAATTTTTTGCATGTGCCGCCCGAGGCTTTCGATCCACCGCCGCGTGTGCAAAGCGCCGTGGTGCGTATGATTCCGTATGCTCAGCCCGCCGAGCTCAAGCCTGAGCTGCTTGAGGAGTTGGTTAAAGTTGCTTTCAGCCAGCGGCGTAAGCTGCTGCGGCATTCTCTGGGGCGCTGGTTAGATGCCAAGAGCTTCACAGGCGCTTTTGATTTGCAACGGCGAGCGGAAGAAGTAAGCGTGAGCGAGTATGTGGCATTAGCTCAATTGCTATAGTTTATATAGCACTTTGCGCAGTATATAAGCCGCCAAACAGGCGATTTCATTAAAATTTATCCTGCTTGCGAGCGCAGTGCACGGCGATATTGGATGGCTTCTGCCACATGTGCGACTTGTGTATTTGGCGAGCTAGCCAAATCAGCGATTGTGCGCGCTACGCGTAAGGTGCGATGAATTGAGCGGCCCGACCAACCCAATCTTGCCGCAGCCGTGTTGCGAAATTTCCGCGCGGCGTCATCCAGCACGATTTGTTCTTCCAAGGCCTTGCCTTCAAGGGCACGGTTGAGTTGTCCTTGCCGTGCAAGGCTGCGCGCCTGAGCTTGCGCCACGCGCTGTGCAATCTCTTCACTGCTCTCCGTGGATGAGCCAGCTTGGCTCGAGGTGTTGAGCAATTCCTCTGGTGCCAAAGCTTGCACCTCCACATGGATATCAATGCGATCCAAAAGTGGGCCCGAGAGCTTGTTTTGATAGCGATCTACCTGATCGGGCGTGCATTTGCAGGCCTTCACGCGCGATCCCAGATGGCCGCACACGCAGGGATTCATCGCTGCAATCAGTTGGAAGCGCGCAGGGAAGGTCGCGCGCTGTGCAGCGCGGGAGATGCTGATTTGTCCCGTCTCGAGTGGCTCACGCAGGGCTTCCAAAGATGCCCTGGGGAAGTGAGGCAGCTCATCAAGAAACAGCACGCCTTCGTGAGCCAAAGAAATCTCACCAGGGCGTGGAGGAGAGCCGCCACCAACAAGAGCCACCGCGCTGGCGGTATGGTGCGGCGCTTGCACGATACGCTGTGCCCATAGCGAGGGCTTGAACTGCCCAGCCAAGCTCAAAATAGCCGCTGATTCCAAAGCCTCTTGCGTGCTCATGGGCGGCAAGATGCCTGCAAAGCGCTGTGCGAGCATGGATTTGCCCGTACCTGGTGCGCCCACCATCAACACGCTGTGACCACCCGCAGCAGCAATTTCTAGCGCTCGTTTTGCCGCTTGCTGGCCTTTGACTTCGCGCATATCTGCATGCTGGGCGCTGGGCTGGCGATCAGGGGCTTGCAGTATCGTCCAGCCGCCCGCTGACTCTGGCAGATCGCCTTCAGATGCTTTAGCTGGTGCAAATCTTGCCACCACATCCAGCAAATGCGCCACACGCACCACCCGCGCATCCGGCACCAGGCTGGCTTCTTCCGCGCTGCCTTCAGGTAGCACCAAAACAGGGGGCTCGCCTGTGTTTGCATCATGCTGCAAAGCCATGCCCAAAGCCATCGCGAGTGCACCGTTTACCGGCCTGAGTTGCCCCGAGAGTGAGAGCTCACCTGCAAATTCATACCCGTCTAGCTTGGAACTGTCGATTTGCCCGCTGGCAGCCAATATCCCCAAAGCAATGGGTAAATCAAAGCGGCCAGAATCTTTGTGTGAATTCTGGAGTTATTTGAGAAAATATGCCATCATTATTTAAGAATTCAAAATGGACGATTGCACAAACCGAGTGCTGGCCTTTCTGCGTGGCGAGGAAGCTGCCATGTTAGGCCCTGTGCGCAAGGTTCGTGAGAACCCATATAGCGTGACCGCAAGGCTGGCCAGCGACAAGCTTGGACGCATGGTACATGCTGAGTCGTTGCTGGAATACGACTTTTTCAGCATTTTGGACTTTGATCCGCGTGTTGAAAAGTACGGCGAGCAGTGCCTAGTCGTCCCATGGACTGACGTGAACCAGCGCGGCAGGAAGTACCACCCTGATGTGTTGGTGAAGTTCAGCTCGAAGGTTCAAGATCATCTTGTTGTTTCGGGCGCAAAGGCTTGCCATGGGTGCATTTCAACCGTTTATGAGGTCAAGCCTTCCGCAGTTTTGAGGGAGAGCTGGGGCGAGCTCAAACCTAAGTTCAAGGCGGCGCGCAGGGCTTTGCAAGGCACTGGCGTCAGGTTTCGCCTGATTACGGAGAAGCAGATCAAACCCGTGTTTGCCTCAAATGTTCGCTTTTTGCTGAACTACAAGCGCCCGGATGATGAAACCGGCAAATACTTCAAAGAAGTCGCCATCGATGACGAACTGGGAGGTTTAGTTCGCACACTCGATGAGCCTATCACCCCCCAAGAAATCATGAGCAGATTCAGTCCGTCATTCGAGCTGCAGTCCAGGGTGATCGCCAGAGTTTGGCGTATGCTGGCGATGGGTATATTTGATGCTGATTTAATTGAGCCATTAACGATGAACACACCCATATGGCCAGGCCAAATGTGGCGTACCGGGCAAATGCCCACCCCTAAATGGAGGCAAGCGCAATATGACTGGTATCGCTAGAGTTTCCGTAGGAGCTGTGGTCAAGCTTGACGATAACAAGGACTACGTTGTTTTTCGTTACGCCGACCCGGTAAACGTTGTTGTTCAAGCTATTGATAGCCAGCAGACGAGAACCGTTTCGCTTGAAAATATACGGTGTCACTCGCCAGCTATGCGTCGAACAGACATGGATCTTGAGGCCATTCCGACGGATCGATTGGAAGAGGCGCGCAGCCGGCACTTGATCATCAAGCCTCTGCTCGACGCTGGTGCGTGGACAACGGCTGAGGTTGAGCAAATTGCTTCATCTGCTGGAACCTCAAGGGCAACCATCTACCGATGGTTGAACCAATACAAAAATGGTGCGGTATTGACTAACCTGATGCGTAAACAACGCGCAGATGCTGGCGTTCAACGCTTGGATAAGGCGGTAGAGGAGGTGATCAGTGAGGTGATTGCCGATTACTGGCTCACCCCCGAGAAAAGAACGCCTGCAGCGGCATATCGGGAGGTTAAACGCAGGTGCTGGAATGCCGATCCAAGACTACCGCCACCCAGTTTGACGACTCTGATCTCGCGCTTAGAGCAAGTCGATAGCAAATCTGCGACTAAGAAGCGCTCGGGACAAGCTGTCGCTGATAAATTGGAATTGATCAAAGGGACGATTCCTTTTGCGGATCGACCGTACGCGGTCATTCAGATTGATCACACTCCTGTGGATGTTCACTTGGTGGATGAGGTGCATCGCGTATGGATTGGTAGGCCGTGGCTGACCGTGGCCATTGATGTTCACAGTCGGATGGTTGCTGGGTATTACGTGTCGTTTGATCCGCCCGGCACACTAGCGACTGGAATTTGCTTGGCAAACGCTATGCTGTCCAAGAAGTCGATGCTGGCCAAACACGGACTTTCTTACGAGTACCCGTGCATGGGCAAACCGCAGATGGTGCATGTGGATAACGCCAAAGAGTTCCACGGAAAAACCTTGGAGCGCGCCTGCCAAGAGTATGGCATCGATCTGATGTTCCGCAAAATTAAGACTCCCCGCTATGGAGCGCATATTGAGCGCTATCTGGGCAGTTTGATGGGGTGGATACAAACGCTTCGAGGAACATCTTTTTCGAATGTGGAAGAAAAGGGTGAGTACGATGCGCAGGGTCGTGCGGTTATGACGCTCAAGGAGTTTGAGCTGTGGCTGGCCAACCTGATCTTGGGCTTCTACCACAACGAGTCGCACTCATCGCTTGACCAACGACCTCCACTTGCAGAATACAAGCGAGGAATTCTGGGTGATGGTGTGACAGTCGCTGCAGGCGTGATTGAGGTCATTACCGACGAAGAGCGTCTGAGGATGGATTTCTTGCCGCTGGTCGAAGTGACGGTTCAGCCTTATGGGATCAAGATTGACAACATCAACTACCAAAGCGATGTATTGCGTCGCTGGGTTGGTTCTGTCGATCCAAAGAGCAAGAGGCAAAGGCGTAAGTTCATTTGTCGGCGTGACCCACGAGACATCAGTTGCATCTACTTTTATGATCCGGATGCTCAAACCTACTTCCGCATACCGTATCGAGATAAAAGCCATGCCTTGATCAGTCTATGGGAGCTAAGGGCTATTCGCCGTTACCTACGGGATCAGGGGCGTGAGCAGGTGAACGAAGCAGAAATCTTCAATGCACTCAATGAAATGCGGCGCATCGAGGAGGCGGCGGTCAAAACTACTTCCAAGACACGCCGCACCAGAAGCGCTACTCAACAGATGCGCCGCAGGGATTCACCCCAGCCGGCCTCAATTGAAAACGAAGGCAATACTGTGCCAACGCCTGCTGCTATTCAGCCGGAGTCTTCGCCAGCAGATGTTCAACCCTATGAAGAGGTTGAATGGCTCTGACTATGAACACTGAAACTGGCTTGAACGACATTGAGCAACGCGTCCACGACCTGAAAAGACCGGTTTGGATCGGGTATGCAAGAGCAGTATTGATCCGGCAGCAAATCGAGGATTTGCTGAATCATCCTCGGATGCACCGAATGCCCAATTTGGCTTTGATTGGCGAAACCAACAATGGCAAGTCCATGCTGCTCAACAACTTTGCTCGCAAGCATGATCCAACTCTTGCGCCAGACTACGACATCAACAAAGACAACATAGAAAAGCCTGTCTTCAAGTTTCAGGCTCCGCCGGAGCCAGACGAAGGTCGGTTATACACGCGCATGCTTAACGAGCTCTACGCGCCGCCAGGCGCACGAGAACCCGCGGAGAGCATGTTGCGCAGATTGATCAAAATTCTCCAAGCATTGAAGACTCGGATGCTACTGGTCGATGAGTTCGGTTTTTTTCAAGCGGGAACGCCAGCGAAGCAACAGAGGTTGCTAAATGCTTTGAAGTTCATTGGCAATGAACTTCAAATACCCATGGTCGTTGCTGGTGTACCAGAGACGCTGAATCTTTTGCAGGCGGATCCGCAGGTTCGCAATCGATTCGAGCCTGTCTTCTTGCCGAAATGGAAGATGGACGATGAGTTCCGAAAATTGCTTATGACGCTTGAGAAAACCCTGAAGCTCAGGCAATCTTCCAATCTTGGTGCCACTGAATTAGCGGAGAGGTTATTCCAAGAGTCTGATGGAATTATTGGCAACCTATGCGAGCTACTGCATAGAGTGGCTGCGCAGGCCATTCGATCAGGTGCAGAGCAGATAACAGTTGATTCTTTATCGCAAAAGAACCTTAAAGCGATTGGGTGGTCTCATCCGCAGCAAAGACACCGACTGCCTATGTGACGCAGTGCGTTGTTAGGACATGTGTAGCTGGTCTTAGGTATTGTCAACCACGGAAGAAATTGGTAACGTATAGCTAGCGAAGACACCGAGAGTTGTGGCTGGCGTTTTCTAGACTCACTTTTTCTTGAGGCACTTACAATGAGTTCATCATTCTTTGATTTCTTGCGTTCGCTTGTCGGCTGGGGTGGAAAAACTGACAACAGACCTGAAGAGGTGCGGTGGTTTTATGACCACTACAAATTTACCTTGAACGGCAATCTAGGGTTCAGCGTTGCGAACTTACTGGTTCGAGAGTTCAACTATCTAGCCACGTACTATTCAAAGCAACAAATCAATCTTGAGAATTTTCCTGCAGTACAGAGAAATGCATTTGATTTGTTTGAAGCCATTGATTTGGATTTGAAGTCAAATAATCCTCGAGAGCATGAATGCCTAGGAATAGGCGTGGAGGCGGCTCATTACAATTTACAGAACCTCAAAACCTGTGTGCATGCGATAGTTGACTATGGTGATTTAGCCGAAAAATATGGTTGGCTCAAGAATCCGATCTTAGAGCCCGCCTTGCTGACTTAAATCTTGTTACACCCGCGGGAGTTAATATGCGTGCGCCTGCCGCGTCTGATATCTCCACTTGCTGTGCTCTAGCGTGAGTAAACATCTTTAGAAAGTTGAACAGTGTCGCCCGACGGTCCGATCAAATTAAAAGTAACGGCGTGGGGTAATGGCGCCGGCGTACGTTTGACAAAAGCTGCCATGCGGTTGATGGACATAGACATGGGTACGGAGCTCACCGTCAAACACCACAAAGAAGGTTTACTGCTGATCCCTGATAAGAAGCGCCTGACCTTGAATGAAAAGCTTGCAAAGTACGATAAGCATGCGCTGATGGTTAATACAGCGTTGTTAGACGATGGTCTTGTGGGCACAGAGAAGTTCAATTGACCGCATTGCGCTGGTTTTAGACGCTTATTGGGGATGCGTTGTCAAGGTCACAGACGCCTTCTTAAATTTGAGGCCGCCTAGCACCAGTTTTTTCAGTTGTACGCCTTCCGCTTCGTTCTTCGCGCTCGGATACCGCTTCTGGCGGGGTAGTTTGGTAGAGATTGTTGTTTTCTTTGGATTCCTAACGCTCTTAAAGCAGTTTCATCATCACTTCTGATGATAAAGACTCGCATGCAAACGCTCCAAAAGCTGTAATCGGTTCGCTGCTGCGTTAACTCTGCTGCTTACCAAGCTTGAATAAGGGTGTGTTTGAGCTTTTTGGTCTCAGACATCGCATGCAGGGCGTTGGTTTGAACGCACAATTGCACCCTATTGAGCATTGTCACGGGATTGACTTGTTTACAATAACGCACCATTTGACATTCAATTTCACTGCATCATGCGCCACGGTAACGGACTTCGTAAGCTCAACCGCACCAGCGAGCATCGCCAATTAATGCTCCGCAACATGATGAACTCGCTGATTCAGCACGAGGCCATCAAGACCACCTTGCCAAAGGCCAAGGAATTGCGTCGCGTTGTTGAGCCCATGATCACTCTCGCTAAAGTCAAGAGCGTCGCTAACATGCGCCTAGCCTTTGCTCGTCTGCGTGATCGTGACAGCGTTACCAAATTGTTCTCTGATCTGGGCCCACGGTTTGCCAAGCGCCCCGGTGGTTACACGCGTATTCTGAAGATGGGCTTCCGCGTGGGCGACAACGCACCTATGGCGTTCATTGAGCTAGTCGAAAGGGCAGAGCAATCACACAAGCCACCTGTACCTTTTGATGATGATGATCTTGGACGTGTCATTCCTAAGCCAAAATCTAAGTCTGCATCGCGTAGTAAATCAGCGTGATAGTAATACTTTTCGGCAAAGAAAGACAGTGGGCTTTGTACGTTGCGTTGCAGCAACTGTTTTGCGATATTCTCTCAAAATCTAAACTGCTATTGAAATTTAGCTCATTTATTGATAGCATACAGAAACTGCGGAGCAAATATCACTATGGAAGATAAAGCTGTATTGATTACTGACAAGCAAGAAATCGCACCATTGCAGCGGGAAGCGGGGCAAATTCAGCTTAATGCACAGTTCAACATTGCATATCACTCCGCGCGGCATAAGTTTTTAGAAAACTGTGTTCGGCTGGAAAAAATCATGCTACTGGTCAGCTTGACCGCAACTATCGCGCTTGTAAAGGAGTTGCTTAAAGACTCTCCTCTCCCTTACATCAGCGTCGCAATTGCTGCAGGGCTTACTATTTTGCTTATAGTTGGGCGAGCACATGAGGTGAGTTATGAGCATCGTGATCTTGTCCGCCGATGGAGCAAACTCTACACCGATGCGAGTGAAGCGCTAGCTCGTCGGGCAATTCGTGAAGAAGAAGTGGACGCACTTCGGCGCCACTGGAATGAAATCATCATTGAAGAGCCACCTGGTCGAAATATGTCTCTAATGATTTTTTCGCAGAATCAAGTGCTCAGGGAAATTGGCTCCCCCAGTAGACTGGAGCAAAAGTGGTGGCGGAGAATGTTCCGAAACTTCTTCGATGGCGATGCTGACAACCTGAATCCTATACGTGTTCGAGTTGATATCAGTTCATTGAACACACCAGTTGCAGCTGCTTAAATGAGCCAGCGGGGTCGGACTCTACCTAAAATCCCGACTCGTTGCTAGTAAGCTCCCCAACAACGGCGTCACATCCTGCAGATACCCTGCAATCAAGTGACGGACTCGCCCGCCAGTTGTCGTGTCATGCTCCCAGCGACCATGTACCACCATGAGCCGAGAATGCAGCAAGGCATTCCGCTGCTCCTCGCTGCTCTGGCGCAGCCGTTTCCAAACAATCACATTGGTGCTACCCGTCTCATCCTCTAGCGTCACAAACACCGTGCCCTTGGCCGTTTGTGGCTGTTGCCGCATAGTCACCAGACCGCAGGTGCGTACCAAGCGCCCATGCTCGCGCTCTTGAAGCTGGGCATGAGAGAGCATCTTCATCGCTTCTAGCTGTGGCCGCAGCAGCGCCAAAGGATGGCTGCGCAAAGTGAGACCAACCGTGTTGTAGTCCCAACTCACCTCTTCACCTTCCCCAGCAGATTCCAGCTCCAAAAACTCTTCAAGGACTGGTGCATCCCGCAACAAAGATCGCGTGCCGCGTACCGCGTCAGGCTGCAGCTTCAAAGCACTCGCTTCCCAAACTTGCTGCCGGCGATGCCCACTCAAGCTGCGCAGCGCATCCGCTGCAGCCAACGCTTTCATATCGCCAGCATCCAGCGCAGCTCGTAGCGCCAAATCTTCTGTACTTTCAAACGGACATTCTTGCCTAGCGTTCACCAAACGCTGTGCCCCGGTTTGGCTCAGACCTTTCACCAGTTGCAAGCCAAGCCGCACGCTCGAATCGGCTAGGAGCAGCGTCTCCCAGTCGCTGTACATCACATCCACGGGCAGTACCTTCACATCATGCCGCTGCGCATCCTGCACCAGTTGCGCTGGCGAATAAAAGCCAAGCGGTTGAGCATTTAGAAGCGCCACCAAAAACGCCGCCGGGTAATGACATTTGAGCCAACAGCTCACATACACCAGCAACGCAAAGCTGGCCGCATGGCTCTCAGGAAAGCCATATTCCCCAAAGCCCTCGATTTGTTTGAAGATGCTCTGCGCAAACTCCAGCGTATAACCACGATCCGTCATGCCGGTAACGATCCGCTCATAAAACTTACCCACCCCACCTTTGCGTTTCCAAGCCGCCATGCTGCGCCGCAGTTGATCCGCTTCATCGGCACTGAAGCCAGCAGCCAGCATGGCAATCTGCATCACCTGCTCCTGAAAAATCGGCACCCCCAGCGTGCGCCCCAACGCTTCTTCCAGCGCCTTGCTCGGGAAAGTCACAGGCTCAATCCCTTGTCTTCTTTTCAGGTAGGGATGCACCATCCCCCCTTGGATCGGCCCAGGCCGAACAATCGCCACCTCCACCACCAAGTCATAGAAGCACTGTGGCCGCAGACGCGGCAGCATGCTTTGCTGCGCCCGGCTCTCAATCTGAAACACGCCTACCGTATCGGCTGCACAGATCATCTCGTAGGTCACAGGACATTCCGCAGGAATATCCTGCATCTCAAAGCGCTGGCCTTTCTGTGTGCTCACCAAATCCAAGCAGCGCCGAATGGCGCTAAGCATACCCAGCGCCAGCACATCCACCTTCATCAATCCCATGGCATCAAGATCATCCTTGTCCCACTGGATGATGCTGCGATCAGGCATAGCCGCGTTCTCCACAGGAACGATAGAGGTGAGCGCCCCCTTGGTCAGCACAAAACCACCTGGATGCTGGCTCAAGTGGCGTGGAAACCCAATCAAGATTGCTGCCAGAGACAGCCACTGCTCAATGCGCCAGTCCAAGCGAACGTCATGCTTCTCTAGCAGCAGTTGAACTCGCTCAGACTGCACGACTTCACCATCAAACCAAAAATGCTCACCAGAAAAAGCATCAATCAAGGCCTCCGGCACAGCCAATGCTTTGCCCACATCCCGCAACGCACTCTTCGGGCGATAGCTCACCACGGTTGCAGCAAGCGCAGATCGATCACGGCCATATTTGTTATAGATGTACTGAAACACCTCTTCCCGTCTTTGGTGCTCAAAGTCCACATCTATATCAGGCGGCTCGCCACGAGAGGAGCTAACAAAGCGCTCAAAGAGCACACTCATGCGTGCAGGATCGACCTCGGTCACCCCTAAGCAATAGCATACCGCTGAATTGGCTGCTGAGCCACGCCCTTGGCAAAGAATGCCCTTGCTGCGCGCAAAGCGCACCAGATCATGAACGGTGAGGAAGTACATCTCATAGTTGAGCTGTCCGATCACAGTCAGCTCATGCAGAATCTGCGCTTGCACGGCCTCGGGCAAGCCAGCTGGGTAGCGCATCTGAGCGCCTTCATAAGTCAAGCGCTCCAAGCATTGAGCGGGTGTCTCACCCATGCCCACCACCTCCGTCGGATACTGGTAGCGAATCTCTTCCAAGCTGAATGTGCAGCGCGCCGCAATCTCCGCCGAAGCAGCAAGCCACTCAGGTGAATAGATTTGCGCCAGCCTCTGGCGGGGTCGCAAATGTGCTTCGGCGTTAACCATCAAGGCATAGCCACATTCAGCGACAGGCTTGCCCTGCGCAACCGCCGTGATCACATCATGCAAAGGCTTGCGCGAGCGCACATGCATCAGCACAGCACCTGTGGCCACCACGGGCACATTGCAGGCCGCAGACAAGGCCAAGGTTTCCTCGACCTTGAGTTCATCGTGAACCTGCAGGTGCAAGCTCAAAGCCAGCCACAGCCGTTCCCCAAAAACGCTACGCAGCCATGCAACTGCCTGGGTAGCCGCATCTGCATCAACGCCTTGAGGCAGCACACACAGTGCTTCGCAACGATCCAAGCCTTCCCAGTCTTGCTCAGCCCAAACGCAGCGATACTCTCCTTTCCCAGCGCTACGCCGACAGCGGGTGATGAATTCGCAAAGCTGGCTCCAGCCGATCAGGTCTCGTACCAATAAAACCAAAGTCAAGGGCACAGGTGCATCTTGCACCTTGAACTCAGCACCCAGCACCAAGCGAATCCCCAGCTTCTTGGCTTCTCCATGCGCTCGCACCACACCGGCCACTGAGCACTCATCCGTGATGGCGATGGCGCGGTAGCCCAGTCCGTGTGCACGCGCCACCAACTCCTCGGGGTGAGACGCACCCCGCTGGAAGGAGAAATTGCTTAGTGCATGCAGCTCAGCGTAATCGGGCAGATGATCCATTTGGGGTCAAAGTCTTGAAGCTAACCAAACAGCCCATGTAGATACCAACCTGGTTGCTCCACTAGGCGTTCTCTGAATACCCAGAGCAGGCCGGCATGCGCATTCCAAGCGATGAAGTAATCGCGGGCGACTGACTCAGGTGCTGAATCTTTGGAAGATTTAGGTGATGCCTCTTTGTTGGTAGTTCGCTTGCGACCGGCATCCACCAGCAAACTCGCCTCGATGCGCTCTGGTCCTTGAATCAGCTTGAGTGCGCCTTGGTAGTAGGGCTTGTCATCACGCACCAGCAAGCGCAATGGCTTGGGCATCAGCCATGCGGGACGAAACAAATCTGGTGAATGCTGGACTGGCTTGGCCTTCTCGGTGCTGTCCATGGGCAAAGTCGCACTCACCCAGCGTTGCGCTGCTTCAGGCCGATGATCGGCTCTCAGTACCGGGCGACGAATCGCATCTGCGCCTAGCTTGCTGGCCACGCGCTCAATGAAGTAATGCAAAGGCTCGCCATGTACCTGCTCGTCAGGCAACAAGCTGGTCGTGACCTCTGGCAACGGCTCGCAGCGCAGCGAGCGCAGCAGCAAAGTGTGGGTAGGTGCCGGCAGCTCGATGCGATCCAGATGCTCAGCGAGCAAGCGCTCCAAATGCTTGATGTCTTGCGTAGGCTGCGCCGTCTGCAAAATGAATTCACCTTGCGGTGGCGCGTTACGCCGGATATCGAGCAACCAAGTGAACTGACAAGCCACAATACCTTGATGCCGAGCGCGCAGCCACGCTTGTAGAAGCTTGAGCTGGCGTGAAGCTGTAAACAATAAGCCCTGGGCGTTTTCGACATTGGCCAACAACTCATGCTGAACGGAGAATACTTCAGGCACGGTCAGCCATGTGTAGGTCTCTGGCTTGCGCCCATAAGCCTTATCCAATGCATCGAGCAAACCAGAGCCAAAGCGACGCGTGATCCCGCCGCGCGGCATGACTGATAGCTGCCCCCAAGAATTGCAGCCCATTTGAGACAAAGTATCCAGATGCGGCCATGCCGCCACGAGTGTGTGAAGTGGTAAGTCATCCATCTGCCGCGCAGGCTGACCGCCCTGCCGTGAATACAGTCTGGCCAGCGCCACTAGGCCAGTCGAGCCAGTAGCAAGCTGATCTACCCCCAGCTCCTTTCCTTGTGTTCGCAGAAGTTCAAGCAAGCGCTTCAAGCCACCCCACAAGCGTAGGCTCGCAGCCGTTTCCATCAGCACGGCATCCCAAGCACGCTCGCGCAGGCTGGCGTGAACGCAGGTCACATGCGGCGTGAACTGCAATGCCCAATGTGCCAGCTCTGCTGTTGAGCTAACGACTACGGGCGTGGCGGGCTGCTCGCTTGAGGGCTCGCTCGGGGATATTGCTGGCGGGTTGGGGTGAGTTGATCTTGGGGATGTGGATAAGGGGAGGTAGGACGGTAGGAGTGCAATCCAAGCCATGATGCGCCTTCACGCTCATTGCTGGCCCTTCTGCGGCGCGCTCATTGCCAAAGAGCAAGTGATCGGGCAATAGCCCAATTACCTGCGAGCGCGGGGTCATCCGAAACACGGGGGATGTCTGCGATGTTGTAGATATAGACGGCGCTGTTTGAGAGCGTCGCTTGCGTGCTTGCAGCAAAGCACGAAAGGAGGGGGAAAGTAAATCAATTTGGACAGTCACTTGGCCAGCACTGCCACGGCACTTGAGGATTTCTACCTCAGCGTGCAAGGCATCCAAGCGAGTGAGCACCATGCGCAGTGAAGCTGGTGAGCTATGCTCGCGGGCAGTGAGCGGGCGCACGACAAACAGCAGCACTTGGGATTGACTAGCAGCTAGTTGAAGGCGGCGCAAAGCCTCTGTTGGAGCGCGAGGCAACCAAGCGATGACAGCAGCAACTTCTGAGCAATGCAACGCCTGCTCCGCAGCCCAACAAGCGCGCTGCTGGGCTTGTGCGTGAGCACTGGAGTCCACACGCAACACATCGCCCGGTGATATTCCTGCTATGCCCCAAGCAAGCAGATAGGGCTCGAACGGTGGATTGATAAGAACGAGCTTTGGTGAGCGTTTGGTTGGTTTTGGTGTCAGAGTTGACAGTAAACCGGGCAAGATCAGCGACCATTCACCGCTCGAGCCTTGTGCGCAGATCAATTCGGTGAGTTGACCCTCTGGCCAGCCACCGGCTGGTAAAGCCGAGTCCAGCGCCTCGGAACCTGTCGATAAGCCCTTCGATGAGGCGGTTGTCGTTCCTAACAACTCGCGTGCGTGCCAAATCTTGTTTCCTTGAAACAGGCTTGAAAGATCAGAGGTGGCGAGGGCAGACATGCCCTTAATATACTGTATATTACAACAGTATTCAACTGGAGTACCAATCAAAGATTTCTTCAAATGCGCGTGGATCGTTGTACAGCCGACTATGGAATATAGGGCCGCTTAAAAAAGGAATGGCTGCTCTCACGTTGTCTAGAAATCCACCGCTATTCAGTGGCAAAGGACGAGCTGTGATGAGAGAAGTATTAATTTGCGGCAAACGCTGGGTTTGGATGTCCAGCCACGCAAAGTCAGAGAAGCGATATGTGCCTGTAGCTATGACACGAATAACTGACAGCAATGCGGCGAAGCCAATGAGCAATAGAGGTACAAGCAACATTGCTAGCCCGCCTAACTGCATAGCGGGCATAGCACCAGCTATGGCACGAGCTTCTGCGCTATTTGCAGCACCATCCATACCACGAGACCAACCAAACCAAAAAGTACCGACCGCCGCGATAACAGTGACGGCCGGCAGCCCATAACGCGTTGCCACGAAAACAACGTGATGGGCCCACTCAACCATCGTTCTGGCTGCATTGAGTCCCCAATAAGCCTCATCAGGAGCAAGCCACATACACAGCGTTCTGATTGATGTTGGTTGCAGAGCTTCCCATCGGCTGCTTGCTATTTGCTGACCAGCATATTTCGCACCGATTCTTGATACTCCAACAACAAACATGATGGCTAATGTCATGAAGATCGCTGCGACCGCCCCGCCGAAAGATGATGTAACGCGCCCGATGGACGAAACAGAAGAAGGAAAAGATGGGAACCAATCAATCACTTGGCCTAGCCATGTAAGGGGTAAATACTCAAGCAGCCGAGCAAGGTTCGCCATCACGAATCCACTGAAAGTAGCAAAAATTGCAATCAGTGCGCCCGACAACATCCAAAAAATTGGAGCAGTAGAACGCAACCTCACGTGAAAAAATGGCGAGGCCAAACAAACCACGCCAGCACGCAAATGGTCGGGTATGGCGTGTGCTGCTCTAAGAATGATGTTGCCGCCATGGCTATGTCCAACAAGCAGTACCCGAGAATCAGGGTCTTCCGACACCAATGTTTCAAGGTGCTCTGCTAGATCATTAGCAGCCTGTACCCTAGCAGCATGAGTGTTAGCGCCTGTCCATCTGAAATTTGAGAGACTGACTGCGCCTGGCTCTAACCGAAGCAAGGACTTGGCCAAAGGTGAATCTGAATCAACCCATGTGGCGTCATTCGCAAATGTGCCATGTACCAGAACACAATGCAGTCTAGTAGCAACTGATCTCTCCATTGGTATTCGCGCTTCTTGGCAAACGATGCGTACTAGCCTTTTGGAAACTCAACAGTTGGTGGAGCCGGGGTAGGCGTTGCTTTGTTATGCGGACTTGGCGCAGGCGGTGGCTCTTTTGGTGCGCTTGGTGGAGCAGGGGTAGGCTTTGGTTTGTTATGCGGATTTGGCGCAGGTGGTGGCTCTTTCGGTAATTTCGGTGGGCCGTAATCAGGCTTGGGCTCATTGTGCGGATTCGGAGCGGGTGTTGGTTCTTCAGGAACGCTCGGCGGAGCGGGGTCAGGTTGTGGCGTGTTGTGAGGATTTGGCGCAGGCTTATCTTTAGCTTTCTTGGGCTCGTCGTCGGCTCCAGCTTTCGGATGAGGTTGTCCTTTGTCCACAGGCTTCTTCATGCCTGGTGGTAACTCTTGGTCGCCTATTTTTGAAGGTGCTGTGGCAGTAAGAAAGGCGCCGACCACACCCAAAAAAACCTCGCTGCCAATGCCCAATTTTGCAGAAAGAACAGCAATCGCTTGAGACCCCAAATCTAGAGCCAAAGACGTTGCGGCCTCCTGCGTGAAGTTCTTGGCAACGTCATTAGGATCATCAGTTAGTCCCTTTGCTACAAGCTCTGCATCTCCAATTAGCCCGCGAAGGCCATAACCACCAAACAGCACTTGTGAATATATTTGGCCCTTGCCTTCGCCGTACTTTGCAATTAAACCGGCTGTGGCGATGGTTTTCAAGGCTTCTTTTGATGCATCTAAATTCTCGGACATAAGACCTCACTGGTATGAACTTTTCTCAGATAGTTTGAGCATACGTAACACTACTGCCCCGATTTGCTAGCAGCTCTAAAGTCCCAAGGCGCGACAGGCGCCGCATTGCTCCACAATCCTGTTCTTGCTCCACGGGCTACATCCTCGGCAGCAGCATAGGCAGCCCGATCGGCTTGCGATTGCTCGTTGGCATACTTCTTATAGTGCCAAGCCATGCCTAGTTTGATTTGGCGTAGGTTGCAATCGACTCCAGCAACGAGAATTTTGCCGACCTTTCGTTCGTAGCGATCTACCTTGTCCCAATCAACAACTACGTCTCTGCCAAACGCGCAGTCTGACAAGGTTTCTTTGCTTCGATCGCCAAACGCCTGTTTCTTTTCTGGCGCATCAATGCCACCTAGTCTGATTTTGTGCTGTACTTTCTGGGCATCGAGCACAGTTACCGTGTCGCCATCAGCTATTGCAACGACGCGCCCTTGCAGGTTCTCAGCTTGGCTACTAACTGCCCAAAAGAGAGCCGAAGCGCAGGCCACATTGCGGTATAGATTAAGGCGATTTTTGTTCAGCATGGACGATCTTTGGCAGTTTGGGAGTTCATTCGTGTCGTTATAAGCATGCTTATAACGAGTTGGCACTTCTTTTTCACACGCTTCTACACAGTTCTGGGTAGAACTCAAGGAGGTGGCTAGGCCGGCGGCCTTTTTGTACTACAGAGCCATTTGCCTATCCACTAGACATGCTTACGCATTTGAGATAACCTGATTGTAGAAACAATTGGTTAACTTTTGGAGGAATTTCATGCAATCAGCGCTCAGGGCTACGTTGATAGCTTTAATGTTGTTGATGGTGGGTTGTGCCGCAACGGTGCGGTCTTACCAACAGGGATGCGAGCAGCGTTTTGCTGGCTTCCTTGAGATGTGCGATTGCCTTCGCAGTGCCGTCAATGCAGATCCGCGCTTGGCCAGTAGTACCGATTACAGAGTCAATACTTACCTTCAAGCGATGGATGAATTGTCCGCAGCAGTGGAAGCCAAAGCGATTGAAGAGCGCACCGCTCGGCTCAAGCTAAGCGATATCTACATGCGCTTGGTGCGTGGCGAAACCATCGCTCCAACAGGCGGTTCGACAGCAGGCGGTAGTGGATCGAGTTCGAATGCTCCATGCGTTACAGGTTATTGCGGCCCGGTAAACGTGCAGGGCTACTACCGCAAAGATGGGACATATGTACGACCGCATACCCGTAGCCGAGGCAGGAAGTAGCACTTGTACTTTTTCATGAACACTGGGCTGAGGCTGACCCGCTACAACGTTTACTCATATGGATTTTTTCAACTTAAGGGAAAGTTATGACGACTAAAAAACGTGCATTTGTTAGTTTCGATTACGACAATGATGCGGGTGTAAAAGCTATGCTGATTGGTCAAGCAAAAAACGACGACAGTCCATTTGATTTCAAAGACTCTTCGGTGAAGGAGCATCTCACCGGCGATTGGAAAGAAAAAGTGAGACGACGGATGGATAACGTGGATGTTGTGATAGTCCTGTGTGGCGAGAAAACCCACACAGCAACAGGTGTTGCAGCAGAGCTGGAGATAGCTCAAGAAAAAAGAATTCCTTACTTTTTACTTGCAGCATACCCTGATAAGACGTGCACCAAACCTAGAGGTGCATCAACAACAGATAAGTTGTACAAGTGGACATGGGACAACCTCAAGGCACTCATCGGCGGTGCTCGATAGAAAGCAAGTATGCGCAAAGCTCTTATTGTTGGTATCAACTACTACTGCTCGGTTAGTTCTTTATATGGATGTGTCGACGATGCACATGCGGTACGAGCTATTCTTGAGCGAAACAGTGACGGCACGGTTAATTTCAGTACTGTTCTCTTAACTGGGACCGGGCCCACAGACTTGGTTAATCGAGCGACACTGAGGGCAAGGCTTCAAGACCTCTTCGATGGTTCTGGTAATTTTGAAACCGCCCTGTTCTATTTTGCTGGTCATGGTCACGTCGAAAGCACGGGTGGTTATCTGCTGGCGAGCGATACAAGTTCCGGTAACGATGGCCTTTCCCTGAGTGATGTTTTAACTTTTGCCAATCAGTCTAAGGCCAGAAACCGTATCATTATTCTTGATAGCTGCCACTCGGGCAGCGCAGGAGCATCGTTAATAGCATCTGATTTTGCGGAAGTAAAAGAAGGAACGACTATCCTTACGGCATCAACAGCCTCTCAATATGCAAACGAGCAAAACGGTGCGGGTGTGTTCACAACGCTTTTGGTTGATGCACTCAGTGGAGCCGCTGGTAATCTTGTCGGTGAAGTTACACCAGGCAGCATCTATGCTCATATCGATCAATCACTAGGGCCTTGGGATCAGCGCCCTGTCTTTAAGACAAATGTCCAGAATTTTGTCTCCCTGCGTCGAGTGCAACCTCCTATAGCTCTGACGGAACTACAGAGAATTACTGAATTCTTCCCAGTTCACGGACAGGATTTTCCACTTGATCCTACGTTTGAACCAGAGCGACAAGCAGGAGAGGCTTCAATACCGCCGCCTGATCCCTTAAACACCGCTAAGTTTGCGATCCTTCAGAAATATAACCGTGTGGGGTTGGTTGTGCCTGTAGATGCTCCACATATGTGGCATGCAGCGATGGGTAGCAAGGCTTGTCGCCTTACTGTTTTAGGGGAGCACTATCGCCGCCTGCGAGAAAAGGGACGTATTTAGCGGGTGGATTCGACTTCATTGCTTTGGAGGTTACAGTGAAAGAAAGACAGCATCACTTTTTTATAAGTTATAGATGGGCTCAATACAAAAGTGAAGCTAAAGCGCTTTTCGAATTGGCCAAGAGTCAGGGCTTTTCATGCTGGATTGACCAAGAGAATTTATTCGTCCCAGAGCAAGGTTCTACGCAATCTAACAACTTGCTACTTGCGAATCATCTTAGTAATGCGATGAGTTCTTGCGACTATGTGATCTTTTTCGAAACCGTAATGCAGCTAATGCTGGTTATGAACGGCCGACCTCAGAGACATTTGTCGTGGCAAGAGCAAGAGTTAGGTATGGCAGAGCAGAAACGCCTAGTCACTTTATATCATTCGTCCGCTCCGCGATCGCTTGCATTTGGAGTTAGTGACAGTTCTGAGCACTACCGTGACTTGGCGCATGCGCTTGAAATAACCGTTGCCAAGTTTTATGGTGGTAAGCAAAATATGTAGTGTTTGGCCAAATAAGTGGTGGCGCTTGGAGCTAGCCGAGCCGCTTTACTGGACTTGTAGTTATCACCTCAAGTGCTCAAACGTTAGTTTGGCTTTATTCTGGAAGGTGTAGTGGATTTCTCGACCTTAGAAAGAATGCACTTACCTGTCCGTCTAGGCCCTCTGCCCGATGAGTTGTTCGGCTCTTGGTTCGTCCGCTTGGCGCACGCACATGGAGCCAAGGTACACAGCTTGGCTTACAGAATTCTGGGCCGCGACACTGGGTGGAGATATCAGGGCGACATCGACCGAGGAGGTAACGATTTGGTGATGTCCCGCATCGCTGAAGTCGCAAGGCTACCGGTGTCGCAGGTTCTTCAGACGACTCTATCGGCGTACACCGATGTATTGTGGTGTGGGGTTTCGGCTAGGGGTGCTATCAAATGGGTGCGTCCTCTTCGAGATCGCGCCTATGAAACTGCAGCGGGTCAGCAGCTTTGCCCGCAGTGCCTTCAAGAAGACGAGATTCCCTATTTGCGCAGAACTTGGCGGCTCTCACTTCAATGTATGTGTCCAAGGCACTCCTGCTTGTTGGTGAATCACTGCCAAGTCTGCGGCGCTGATGTCATGTGCCACAAGTCCGACTTGCATTTGTTTACGCCTCAAAACAGCAATGGAGTGACTTTATGCTGGCAGTGCCGCGCTGATTTCAGGCTCATGAAAGCGCCAGCGGTTTATGAGCCTGAGCTAGCGGAAATGCAGAGCCGTATTTTGAATGCGCTGCAGTCGGGATTGTTCGGCTTAGGAAACCAACAAATCAGGTCAACTTTGTTCTTTGATGGTTTGTGGATGCTCTGGTCGTTTTGGGATGAGCCTAAGCGTTCTGAGGGAATGTCTGTCGATGCCGTCTATGGCTATAAGCCTCGGCAGGCGAAGCGTTACAAGGGTATCGATGCACACGATGCGTCGCGGCGCTTGGCTTTGCTCAAGCACACCACAAAATACTTTCAAGGCTGGCCAGAGGCATTCATTCGAGACATGCAGGCATGTGGACTGAGTTCTAGCAAGCTGTTTCAGTTTTGCCGGGGAGCAAGAATGCAATCGGTGCCCTACTGGCTTTGGGAGCCGGTGTATTCATCGCGCAATCTCGCGTTCTACGTGCCAACGGACAAGGAGATTGAGCACACCATCAACTATGTGCGAATGCGCGATGGTGAAGCGCGTGTTGGCACAGTGTGTAAGGCTCTCAATATGGCCGCACATTGCAACGTCAGAGTGTCGGCGTTTGTGCGGAGAATGAATGCCCTTGCTTCAGTAGAGCCAGCACTCGGGGTGCATGGCACTTCAATCGGCTAGTGCAGGAGCGGTTGCTACCGGTTGCCTGGTTCCAGCATGTCTTGCCAAAAGGTTCTCAAGTCGCCATGCGGGTGTTTTCTTGCGCGGTGGTTCAGGCCACCCACTTTCGGCTCTGGCAAACTTGTAGTTCGCGCGTGCGCAATTGCATCGATGATATGTCGCACTTGAGCCTCTTCGCGGGAGAAAGCTTGGTCATCATCACTCCAGACCAGCAGCATTTTGTTTTGATTTTGCCCTTCTCGTTCTTCAATATCCAAGATGTAGCGGACGACAGTGTGGCCGGTACTCGAATCAGTGAGCGATACGCGCAGGCAGACCGCTCGTTTTAGAAACCGTTTCTCTCGATCCCTGTAACGCCACGCCCATCTCTTTCCATCCGTGGCCGGTGGAATTAGGAAGAATGGAGCTTGGCGAGACGGTTTCCCGCCAATCACTGCAGCGGTTTCTAATCTGTATTGCTTGCCTTTGATTTTGAGTTCGGTGTTGCTTAGCAACAAGAGTTTCTGGGTGAGGGCGAATACGTCGCCCATGATTGACTCGGCAGCTTCCTCAAGATTTTTTTCATGCTCTCTCAATGATGTGAGGTAGCCTTGTGGTGCAAGGTTTGCTGCGCTTGATCCATCAACTAAGGTGGATACCAGTCCTTGCCATGCTTCATCGCGCTTGAGGATGCTGGCCTCGTTACGGTACTTCGTTTCCGTTTGCGGTAGCTTGTCAGCGAGTATGTGGTTCAAGAAGGGAAGTCGCTCGGGCAGTTGCAGCCGTATGGACAGGGCTGATTCAAGCTTGTGGGGGTCATCGCTTAGTTGCGTTGGTGTCTCCTCCTCCGGCGCATCATCGTATTCGGTCACGTGTGAGGGCGAGCGATCCATGGGCAATTTCTCTTCTATCGCCGATAGCAGATCTTCGATCCGGCCGTCATTGTCGCGATCAAACTTAACAGACTCCAGAGTGGGATGTTTGTAGCTGCAGCTCTCGATTGAGTGCACAAACCAATAGGCTTGATTGTTGTTTGCTTTGATCTTTTGGCGCAGCACGGCCATGGGTATTGCACCTTCGTAGGGCGGTAAGGCGCGTAGACAGCGTTGCTCATTCTCTGGACTGACTGCTAGGTGACGAAAGATGTCCATCCCAGCTTCTTGGGCATAGTCACTGAATGCGATGGTGGCGATAAAGCGGGCATCGTCGTCATCCATCCACTGTCTTAACCAAATGAGCGCCATTTTTTTATCGCCGCTAAGGAATGATCGATGGTGGCTGAACACATACCGATCCAAGTCTAAGAATCGACCATTGACCATCATCTGAGCCCACTTGCTCGATACCGCCCAGAAGAATTGAAAAATGGTTGCACAGGTGAAAACATGCGGGAGATCGCCGGGCTTTTCTGATGGCACAACCAGTAGGTAGCCTTCATATTCTGCGTCGGCACTAACCTTAGATGCCATGGATCGAGGAAGCTTGACGTCCTTCTGCGCGAATACGCTGCGTGGCACAAGCCAACAACCAAGCCGATTGAAGTTGAGCACCACATCATCCAACTTGGCTTTGTTGTTCAACGGTTGCCCGCGGATGATGCCTAGTCTATTAATGACTGTGGCTGGCGGAAGTGCTGGCAGGTTAGTGATCGGGATAGGGCGGTTGATGGTCCTGTCGCCCCACCTGCTGATATTCCCCTCTGCGTCGATGTGAACCTCGCGTAGATACGCCATGATGAAGGCTGTCTTGTGCGCCTGAGGCACTTTGACAAGCCTGCCATACCAATTTATCTGCCAACTGCCTTCTGGGATGTCTGTCAGCGTCAATGAGGTTTCTGATTTTTTGCTCAAGTCGTATTCAGACAATATGTTCTAAATGCGATTGATTTTCTCAAAAACCTCTGGCTTTTTCACATGGAGTGGTGAAATTTCTCAAATAGCGTTGGTGTTCACACTTTGGGGATATCAGCTGGCGCGAGATTCACCGTGATGCGTTTGTTGCTCGGGAACTCCAGGCCGGAGTTAGCAATGGCTGAGCGCACACGTTCACGCGCTTCTTTCACCTCGGTATCTGCCAGCCCCACCAAAGTAAAACTCGGTAGCCCATTGGCTAAATGCACCTCTACCTGCACCGATAAAGCGCGTAGCCCCATCAAAGCCCGTGAATGCACCAAAGAAAAGCCTGACATGAATTAATCCCTGATATGGTGCATTTTTGTTGAGGCGATGGGCTAGACACTGGAAATTGATGAGTCGTCAAAATTAAGCAAATTCAAAAAACTGTATTTATAAACATATTTTAGCCAGCCAAGCTTGCGTCGTCTAGTCCATATGCAAGAAAACACGTTCCTAGGCTAAGTAAGTGTGAACAAATTGGCACGATCTGTGCATCTTCATCACATCCCATTAGCCCTTCAAAGGAATAACATGAAACTCTCTCATATCTCAATCGCAACTTTGCTGTCTGTCGCAGCCGTCGGCGCGTTCGCCCAAGCCAAGGCACCAGAGCCAGATTACACACTGAGCTTCAATGCGGGTGCAGTAACCGACTATCGCTTTCGCGGCATCTCTCAAACCTCTAAAAAGCCTGCCATTCAGGGCGGTCTGGATTTCGCGCACAAAAGCGGCTTTTATGCAGGCGTTTGGGGCTCCAATGTCAAGTGGATCAAAGATTTCAATGGCGCTACAAAAGGCAGCCTAGAGATTGATCTGTATGGCGGCTACAAAGGCGAAATCGCAAAAGATCTCGGCTTTGATGTGGGCCTGATTGCTTATCAATATCCAGGCAATAACTCTGGCGCAGCAGGCACACCTGGCGCCGGTGCGGTGACCAATGCAAACACAACAGAATTTTATGGCGCACTCACCTACAAGATGGTGACTGCCAAGTACAGCCGTAGCACGGGCACTTTCTTGGGATTCCTCAACAGCTCCGGCAGTGATTATTTCGACCTGAGCGCCGCATTCGATTTGGGTAACGGATTTACTTTGACGCCCCATGTTGGCGTGCAGAAAGTAAAAAACAACAGCAATTTCGACTACACAGACTACTCGTTGACGGTTGCGAAAGACATGGGCAATGGTTTCTCGCTTACAGCTGCGGCCATTGGCACCAATGCCAAGAAGGCGTTTTACACAGACGCCAATGGCAAGTTTATTGGTAATGGCACGCTCGTTGTCGGCGCGAAATACAGCTTCTGATCGCCAACCAGTAGCCACAAGGAGAACACATGAAACTTGTCACCGCCATCATCAAACCGTTCAAGCTGGACGAAGTGCGTGAAGCGCTGTCTGGCATGGGCGTGCAGGGCATCACCGTGACCGAAGTCAAGGGCTTTGGTCGTCAAAAGGGTCACACCGAGCTGTATCGCGGCGCGGAATATGTGGTGGATTTCTTGCCCAAGGTCAAGATTGAGGCCGCTGTGTCTGACGATCTCGTTGAGCGCGTGATTGAAGCTGTGGAAGGCGCAGCGCGCACCGGCAAGATTGGCGATGGCAAGATTTTTGTGTACGACCTCGAGCAGGTGGTGCGTATCCGCACCGGCGAGACCGGCAAGGAAGCCCTGTAATTCATAAGAAGAGAACACTATGAAGAAATTTCTAACCTCAATTGCACTGGGCTTTGCCTTAGTTGTGGGCGGCAGCTTCGCTGTGGCTCAAACGGCGACGACGGCAGCTCCTGCCGCTGCTGCTGCATCTGAAGCCAAGCCTGCGGAAGCGGCGGCTGCTCCAGCCGCGGCCACTGCAGCAGCCCCAGCCGCTGCGCCTGCTACAGCTGCTCCCACGCCCAACAAGGGCGATACCGCATGGATGACGATTGCCACCGCACTCGTGATCTTCATGACGATTCCTGGCCTCGCATTATTCTACGGCGGCTTGGTGCGCAGCAAGAATATGCTCTCTGTGTTGATGCAAGTCTTCGTTGTGAGCGCACTCATCTATGTGCTCTGGGCGATTTATGGCTACACATTGACCTTTGGCGGTGATGGCAAATTCTTCGGTGGCTTTGACAAGCTTTTCCTGAAGGGCATCACGCCAGAATCTGTGGCTGCCACCTTCTCCAAAGGCGTTGTGATTCCTGAGCTGAGCTTCGTGGCCTTCCAAGCAACTTTCGCGGCGATCACTTGCGCATTGATCGTAGGCGCATTTGCTGAGCGTATCAAGTTCTCCGCTGTGATCGCATTCAGCGTGCTGTGGTTCACCTTCTCCTACATCCCCATCGCACACATGGTGTGGTACTGGGCTGGCCCAGATGCGATCACCGATGCCGCTTCGCTGGAAAAAGTGCAAGCTGCTGCTGGCATCTTGTGGACCAAGGGCGCGCTTGATTTCGCAGGCGGCACGGTTGTTCACATCAACGCCGCAGTTGCTGGTTTGGTCGGTGCGTATGTGATTGGCAAGCGCATTGGTTACGGCAAAGAAGCCATGGCGCCTCATAGCCTGACGCTCACCATGGTGGGCGCAGCGATGCTCTGGTTCGGTTGGTTTGGCTTTAACGCTGGCTCCAACCTCGAAGCTAACGGCTTGACAGCACTTGCCTTCCTCAACACCTTGGTGGCTACCGCTGCTGCAGCGTTGGCTTGGATCTTGGGCGAAGCGCTCTCCAAAGGCAAGGCATCGATGCTCGGCGCAGCTTCTGGTGCAGTGGCTGGCTTGGTTGCCATCACGCCAGCTTGTGGTTTCGTCGGCCCGATGGGCGCGATCATCATTGGCTTGATCTCTGGCTTTGCTTGCTTGTGGGGCGTCAATGGCCTCAAGCGCATGCTTGGCGCAGATGATTCGCTCGATGTGTTCGGCGTGCACGGCGTGGGCGGTATCGTCGGCGCATTGCTCACGGGTGTGTTCGCAGCACCATCGCTGGGCGGCACAGGCGTGTATGACTACGTGGCTAACAAGGTCGGCGAAGGCTACAGCATTGGCGGCCAAGTGTGGATTCAGTTGCAAGGCGTACTCGTCACCGTGGTGTGGTCAGCTGTTGTTGCCTTCATCGCATTCAAGCTCGTTGATCTCGTGATCGGCCTGCGCGTGAGCGAAGAAGAAGAGCGCGAAGGCTTGGATATTTCCAGCCACGGCGAGACGGCTTATAACCGTTGATCCAGCGTGATGGATTTCGAAATGCAAGGCGTGATGAACACATCACGCCTGCCATCCAGATAAGAAGAGAGTCTCCTTTGGATGTTAGCCCGCTCGTCGCGAGACCTGCGGGCTTTTTTTATGGGCAAATCGATCTGTCGCCGGCAAATGATCTGCGCGAGATGCTATGAATTCCATAGTAAACCTGCCTTAGAATGGTAGGCATGCATATTCATATCTTAGGTATTTGCGGCACCTTCATGGGCGGCCTTGCAGCGCTGGCGCGCGAGGCGGGGCACAAGGTCACGGGTTGTGATGCGGGCGTGTATCCGCCCATGAGTGATCAGCTGCGCGCATTGGGCATTGAGTTGATTGAAGGCTTTGCAGCGGATCAGATGGCATGCAAGCCGGATGTGTATGTGGTGGGGAATGTGGTGAGCCGCGCTCGCCTGCCAGATGGCTCGCCTAAGTTTCCTTTGATGGAAGCCATTTTAGAGAGCGGTGCGCGCTATACGAGCGGGCCGCAGTGGCTCTCTGAGAATGTGCTTCAAGGCCGTCATGTGCTCGCGGTGGCAGGCACGCATGGGAAGACAACGACGACTTCGATGCTGGCTTGGGTTCTGGAGCATGCAGGCTTGAAACCTGGCTTCTTGGTGGGCGGCGTGCCTTTGAATTTCGGCGTATCGGCGAAACTCGGTGAAAAGTATTTCGTGATTGAAGCCGATGAATACGACACGGCGTTTTTTGATAAGCGCAGCAAGTTCGTTCACTACCGGCCACGCACGGCTTTGCTCAACAACTTAGAGTTCGATCACGCTGATATTTTTGATAATCTCGCTGCGATTGAGCGGCAGTTTCATCATCTGGTGCGCACCGTGCCATCAAGTGGCCGCGTGGTGTTTAACGGTTTGGAAGAAAGCCTCACACGCGTGTTGCATCAGGGCTGCTGGAGCGAGCAGGCCAGTTTTGGCGCAGCTGTTTCAGATTGGTCAGCGCAGGGCGCAGCGCATGATTTTGCCGTGCTGCAACGCGGCAAAACAGACACCAAAGAGGTGGCTCGCGTGCAATGGGCATTGAGTGGTCTACATAATCAGCTCAATGCGTTGGCTGCAATGGCTGCAGCCGATCATGTGGGCGTGAGCCCTGTAGTTGCAGCCAAAGCCCTGGGTGAATTTCAAAACGTGAAGCGCCGCATGGAAGTGCGTGGCATCGTTAACGGCATCACGGTGTATGACGATTTCGCGCATCACCCTACGGCGATCCGCACCACACTCGATGGCCTGCGTGATCGCCTCGATGCAGATGCTGTCACCCGAGGCCAGCGTATTCTCGCCGTGTTTGAGCCACGCAGTAACACCATGAAGCTGGGCACGATGAAATCGCAATTGCCATGGAGCTTGGAAAACGCAGCGCTGGCTTTCTGCCACACGGCGGGGCTCGATTGGAATGCTGCCGACGCGCTCACACCCATGGGAACGCGTGCGCAAGTTGCAGGCGATGTGGGCACACTGGTGCGCCAAGTGCAAGCTGCCGCTCGCGGTGGCGACCACATCGTTTGCATGAGCAATGGTGGCTTTGGCGGTGTGCATGCCAAGCTGCTCGATGCATTGAAAGCCTAAAGCGTGGAGATGTCGATGGGTCTTTGGGATGCGTTTATTCACGCCATCAACTTCATGCTTCCCGCCGCCTTTGTTGCCTTGCTTGTGACGTTTTTAGGCCGATTTTTTAAGCAAAACAAGCCTTTCGGCGGCGTATTCATTGCGCAAGCTGCTATTAATTTTGTAGTTTGTTTCACGGTACTCATCATCGGCCTGATCCTCACGGGGCGCGATGGCAAGATGTTCACTTATCTCGCCATGGTGATTGCGAGCGCGACGGTGCAATGGTTCTTATCCGGCGCTTGGCGAAAATAATTACCCGATGCGTGTCAGTGCTTGGTACACCTGAAAAAGCCCCGCCCAAGCGGCTTGGGAGCCTAGCGTGCGCACATTCGCACCGAGATGTTCCAGTGCGATGCTGTATCTCTCAGTCAGTTGCTGCGAGCCAATCACCACCAATTCAACACCAGGCTGTACCTGCATCGCTGCGAGCTCCTCGCCGATCACCAGACCAGAAAGATAGCTGGCTGCATGCTCGGGCGCGAGCTCTTTGAAGAGCGATTTCACGCGCACGCTGAAGGCTGTGTTGAGCAAGCTCACACCTTGTTGCGCAAAATCAATACCTTTCAAAAAAGCCTGCGGCTCAAATAATGTGGATTGCTGTGGAAAGCTTTTGGCCAGGATGGAGTGCTGTGCAAGCAGGCCATACATCTCGCCCGTCATGAAGGTGTTAAAACCTAAGATAGCGCCGCTTTCCAAATTCACCCACTTACTGTGTGTGCCAGGTAATACCATGGTGGCATCGCGCAGGCCGAGCACGGCCGCTGCGCCGAAGATTTGAATTTCTTCGCCACGCATCACATCTTCGTTATCAAATCGCACACCGGGTGCAATCGCCACGCGATCTTTCACCGCCCATTTCACATTGCGTGCCACATCCATTACTGTGGCAGGGCAAGCGCAGTAGGGCACTTCGGCCATACCGTCTTTGCTGCCAATCATGCCCGAGAGCACGAAGGCTTGGCCACCTTCTTTCGTCATCCGTGCACAGGTGGCAATCAAGTACGGCGCAAATTCGCCTTGTTTGAAGCTCAAGATGCCGCGTGGCTCGGCGAGCTCGTCTAAGATTTCACCGTCAGGTGCGATAAGTGCAGCGCGAAAACTGGAGCTTCCCCAATCGACGGCGATAAAAGGATGGGTGGGAGAAATGGCCATGCAGCATTATGCGAAGAGTCAAGCCTTGCGTCGAATGCTTTTTCTAGAATCGTCTAAAAAATGCTTCAGCTGACACGGCTTATTTCAGCGACTGACGCTTCGCTGCAACTTGTTGTGTTCATTGATTGCAAGTTGTAGGTAGAGTTTCTTCGTCCAGTCTTCACCGAATTCCTTGGCGTACTTGTCGATCACCTTGCGGGTTGAGAGGCGAATCAACGGCAGCTCAGCGCGATCAATCTCCGTCACCTTCATGCCCAGCTTCTTCAATTCATCTACCATCTGCGCATTGCGGCTGCGGATCAGCTCGCGCTGGTATTTGGAAGATTCAAGCGCGGCGGTTTTGAGGATGGCTTGATCTGCCGCAGAGAAACTCTCCCACACCGGCTTACTGATCAGTACGGGCCAAGCGCTGTAGGCATGGCGCGAGAGTGTAAGGTGTTGCTGCACTTCGTAGAATTTGCTCGCATAAATCGTGATCAGCGGATTTTCCTGCGCCTGCACTTTGCCTTCTTTCAAATTCGCATAGACCTCGGGGAAGGGGAGCTTCAGCGGCTGTGCGCCCAGCGTTTGGAAGGTGTCCGAGAACATCGCATTGGGCATCACGCGCACTTTCAAATCCATCAGATCGGTGCGGCGCGTCACGGGCGAGCGGCTGTTGGTGAGATTGCGAAAACCGTTTTCCCACCAAGCGAGGCCCACGAGGCCATGCGCGGGGAGTGTAGCGAGCAGCTCATTACCGAATTTGGAATCCAGCAGGGCATCGGCATCTTGCTCTGTGGAGAGCAGGAAGGGAAAATTGATCACGCCAAAGCCCGAGGTGAAGCGCACGAGGCTGGAGGTGTCTGGCGCAGTCATCTCCAGCTTTCCCGCTTTGAGCGCATCCGTCATGCTCACGTCATTGCCCAGCTTGCCGCCTGCAAACAATTCGATCTTGATACGGCCTTGGGTTTTCTCGCTCACGATCTCAGCGAATTTCCTGACCGCCATACCTTGTGGATGGTCTTCCGAGAGGCCGATGCCAAAGCGAATGTAACGCGTCTGGCTTGGGTTTTGCGCATTGTTTTGAGAGCTATTTTGGCTGATAGCCGGCATAGATACTGCGCAGAATGCTATCAAAAGTGGAGTGACGAATCTCCGTGAAACGTACTGCATGATTGTCTCCAAGTTGTCATGGTTTTATGAATGGCTCGCCAACAAAGCATGCACAGCTTTGGGCAGCGGCAGGGGAGCCACTGCGCCAAAACCCTGCACAGATAAAGCGGCAGCCGCGTTGGCGTAGCGAGCTGCAGTTGTTAAATCATCGCCAAGCGCGAGACGCGCTAACAGATTGCCAGCGAAGCAATCGCCTGCGCCAGTGGCATCGAGGGCTTTTACGGTGATGGGCGCGATGCGATTTTGTTGTGAGCCATCGCTCACGATCACGCCTTCGCTTCCCATCTTGAGCACGACTTGCTTTGCGCCCAGATCATGGCTCCAGCGAATAATCTCCTGAGGATCAGATAAGCCGCTGAGGTGCACCACATCATCCAAACTAGGTAAAAACAGATCGCAGCCTGCAATGGCTGGAATCATGTGCAGCTTGGCATCTTCAAGTGACCAGAGCTTTAAGCGCAGATTGGAATCGAAGCTGATCTTCGCGCCCGCAGCACGCGCGATGCGCGCTGCTGCTGAGCATTGCTCGCGCGCGTTTTCAGAAATCGCTTGGGAGATGCCAGAGTAATGCAGCCACTTCGTTTGCTTGCATGCTCCGCATTGCATATCGTTCAATAGCATCGTAGTCGCTGCTGAACCGGCTCGGCGGTAGCTGAATTCATGACCTGCTGCACCATGCGTGACGAAGTAGATGCCTGTAAATGCTCCTGATTTAATAGCTACTTGCGCAGTATCTACGCAGGCGATATGCCATAAATCCATCAAATTCTTGCCAAAAACATCGTCGCCTACGGCGCTCACATAGGCGCAACGCGCACCTGCTCGCGCAGCGGCGATCACAGCATTGCTGGTGTCGCCGCCAAAGCCTTGCAAGTAATTGGGCTCGCCAGCGATGGTTTGGTTGAACTCCACCATGGCCTCGCCGATGGCGATCACGTCATACTTCATCAAATGACTCAATGGTTATCTTTGGGTACGAAGCTACCTCGCGTGCCGCGAAGGAAATCCAGATCGCAGCCTTGATCCGCTTGGTTCACATGATCAATGTAGAGCTTCCAGTAGCCAGATTTGAGCGGCGGCTCGGGTGGTGTCCATTTGGCAAGACGGGCTTTGAGTTCGTCATCAGAAATCAGTAGTTGCAACTTGCGCTGCGGCACATTGAGCTCAATCATGTCGCCGTTTTGCACCACGGCGAGCGGCCCGCCAGCTGCCGCTTCGGGCGCAGTGTGCAGCACCACCGTGCCGTAGGCCGTGCCACTCATGCGGGCATCCGAGATGCGTACCATATCTGTGATGCCTTTGCGCAGCACTTTGGGCGGCAGCGGCATATTGCCCACTTCGGCCATGCCAGGATAGCCTTTGGGGCCGCAGTTTTTTAGCACGAGGATGCAGGTCTCATCCACATCCAAGCTCTCATCGTCAATGCGCTTGTGGAAATCATCGCTGTCTTCAAACACCACGGCGCGGCCAGTATGTACCATGAGCGCGGGTGTGGCGGCACTCGGCTTGATCACCGCACCACGCGGTGCGAGATTACCTTTGAGCACGGCAATGCCCGCTGCGGCTTTGAAAGGTTGCGCCATCGTTTTGATCACGCGCGGATCGTAGTTCTCTGCGTCTTTCACGTTCTCCGCCACGGTCTTCCCGCTGGCGGTCACATGATTCATGTGCAGCACAGAAGCGATTTCTTTCATCACCACAGGCAAGCCGCCCGCATAGCAAAAATCTTCCATCAGATGCTCACCGCTGGGTTGCAGATTCAAGATGCAAGGCAGCTCGGAAGCCAGTCGGTCAAAGTCTTCCAGCTTCAAATCAAAGCCCACGCGGCCTGCAATCGCGAGCAGGTGAATCACAGCATTGGTTGAGCCGCCAATTGCAGCCAATGTGCGAATTGCATTCTCAAAAGCCTCGCGCGTGAGAATCTGTGAGAGCTTGAAATCATCTTTGACCATCTGCACAATGCGCCGCCCCGCATTACGCGCGAGCACATTGCGGCGGCCATCCACGGCTGGGTAGGCGGCATTGCCGGGCAAGCCTACGCCGAGTGCCTCTACCATGCTCGCCATCGTAGAAGCTGTGCCCATCGTCATGCAGTGGCCGTGGCTGCGGTGCATACAGCTTTCGGCTTCAAAAAAATCTGCAAGCTTCAGCGTGCCCGCGCGAACCTGCTCACTCATGCTCCACACGCCAGTGCCCGAGCCCAGCTCTTGGCCGCGCCATTTGCCGTTCAGCATGGGGCCTCCGCTCACGCCAATCGTGGGCAGATCCACGCTGGCTGCGCCCATGATGAGCGAAGGCGTGGTTTTGTCGCAGCCCATGAGCAGCACCACGCCATCGATTGGGTTGCCGCGAATGCTTTCTTCTACATCCATGCTGGCGAGATTGCGATACAGCATTGCCGTTGGGCGAAGCAGCGTTTCGCCCAAGCTCATCACAGGAAACTCCAGCGGGAAGCCGCCAGCTTCGTACACACCAATCTTCACTTGCTCAGCCAGCGTGCGGAAATGGGAGTTGCAAGGCGTGAGCTCGCTATACGTGTTGCAAATACCAATTACTGGGCGGCCATCAAATTGATCATGCGGTACGCCTTTGCCTTTGACCCAGCTTCGATAGGCAAAACCATCACGGTCTTGACGGCCAAACCATTGCTGACTGCGAAGTTGTTTCTTTTCAGGGTGATTGTTTGAATTGCTCATCCGGGTTATTCCTAGTGTCGATGAAAGTATTATCATCATATGATTACACCATTGCATCGGGACAAACCCTCTGCAACTCTTTCAGAAAACACACATTTCCATGATTAAAAACGTCCACGGCAACACACTCGATCTGCTTGGTGAAGCCATCGTTGCAGGCCGCTATGCCGTGGGAGCGAGCGTGCCGCCTGAGCCAGTGCTTTGCGAAGAGCTGGGCGTGAGCCGCACGGTGATTCGTGAAGCGGTGAAATCGCTGATAGCTAAAGGCATGGTGAGCACAGGCCCTAAGGTGGGCACGCGTGTGTTGCCACGCGATACTTGGAATTGGTTTGATCCCGATGTGATCATTTGGCAAAGCAAGATCGGGCTGACAGCTGAATTCCTGCGTGATCTGCAAGATCTGCGTCGCTTGATTGAGCCCGCTGCCGTGCGCATGGCCGCTGAGCGCGCCACACCTGCCAACATTGCCGAGATTCAAGCCGCTTACGACGGCATGCACAAGGTCGTACATGAAGGTGGCGATTATGTGATGTATGACTTGCGCTTTCACCAAGGCCTGCTCAAAGCCTGCCAAAACCGCATGCTGATTCAGATGAACAAGGCGCTCTCAGCGCTCTTGCGCACCAGCTTTGAAATCTCCACCACACGCCCGGATGGCCCGCGCCAATCTTTGCCCTTACACAAAGCCGTGCTGGATGCGGTGATCGCTAAAAATCCCGCCAAGGCAGAAAAAGCCATTTTGGTATTGATCGATGGCGCGCATGAGGATATCGAGCAAGTGCTAGCGCGGCGCAATCGCCCGGTGAAACACGATAAGCCTGCTGCTTGGCTCAAAGCAGCGTGAGGATTGAGAAGGCAACATGAAAAAACTGATCGATATATTTTTCAAACTCATGGAGCTGGGCGTGGTGCTCTGCTTATTTGCCATGGTGATCATGGTGTTTGGCAACGTGGTGATGCGCTATGTTTTCAACTCGGGTATCTTGATCAGCGAAGAAATGTCGCGCTACGCTTTCATCTGGCTCACCTATCTGGGCGCGATGGTGGCAATGCGAGAGGGTGGGCATTTGGGGGTGGATACGCTGTTCAAGCATCTGCCTTTGACAGGTAAGAAAGTCAGCGTGTTTTTGAGCGAGAGCTTGATGCTGCTCATGAACGGGATGTTTCTCTGGGGCACTTTCAAAATGCATGAGCTTCAGGTGACGAATATTTCTCCAGTGGCTGGCATTTCCATGATTTGGATTTATGGCTTGGGCTATGTCGTCGCTGTAGTGATGGGCATCTTCAATATCCACAAGCTCTTCCTCCTGCTCACCGGGCAGCTTAGCGAGGAGCAGATGCTCACGGTGGTGGAGACTGAAGGCATCAAAGAAGTCGAGCAAAACATCGAACAACTCAAAAAAGCATAAAGAGCCATCATGACCGTATCGATCTTCATTTTCTCGCTCCTCGCCGCCATGGCGCTGGGCATGCCGATTGCCTACGCACTCCTTGTGTGCGGCGTGAGCCTGATGGGCTACTTGGCTTACAACGGCACAATTGCTTCGTTTGACAGCCAAATCTTGGCGCAGCGCTTTGTGGATGGCGCGGATAACTTCCCGCTGCTGGCCGTGCCCTTCTTCTTGCTTGCGGGCGAGTTCATGAATGCGGGCGGCCTCTCCAAACGCATCGTGAATCTCGGCGTGGCATGGGTCGGGCATTTCAGAGGCGGCTTGGGTTATGTGGCCGTGATGGCGGCGATCATCATGGCTTCGCTTTCGGGCTCAGCTGTCGCCGATACTGCAGCGCTGGCAGCCATCTTGATTCCGATGATGCGCGCTGCGGGTTATGACGTGGGGCGTAGCGCTGGCCTTGTGGCAGCAGGCGGCATCATCGCACCGGTGATTCCGCCTTCGATTGGCTTCATCATTTTCGGTGTAGCAGCCAATGTGTCGATCACTAAATTATTCTTAGCAGGCATCGTCCCCGGCATCATGATGGGCATTGCGATTGGCATTGCTTGGTGGTGGGTAGCGAAGAAAGAGAATGTGCCACCCAGCCCTAAGCTGCCGATGAAGGAGCGCTTGAAGATTACGTTTGATGGCATCTTCGCCTTGCTGCTTCCCGTCGTCATCATCGGCGGCATGAAATCAGGTGTGTTCACGCCGACGGAGGCAGCTGTGGTGGCAGCGGTGTATGCCTTCGCAGTGGGTATGTTCATTTATGGCGAACTGAAGTGGAAGCAAATCTACGGTTTGTTCCTCGCCGCAGGCAAGATGACAGCGGTTGTGATGTTCCTCGTGGCAGCAGCCATGGTCAGTGCCTGGTTGATCACGATTGCCAATATTCCGAACGAAATTGCCGACATGCTCGCCCCGTTCATGGACAACAAAACCTTGTTGATGTTCATGATGATGGTGCTCATCGTGTTGGTCGGCACAGCGCTCGATTTCGCACCCACGGTACTGATCCTCACACCTGTGCTCATGCCCGTGGTGCTCAAGGCCGGTATTGATCCCGTGTATTTTGGTGTGCTCTTCATCATGAACAACGCGATTGGCCTGATCACACCGCCTGTGGGTACGGTGCTCAATGTGGCCAGTGGTGTAGCGCGTATCACCATGGATCAGGCTTTCAAAGGCGTGATGCCTTTCTTGATTGCTCAGCTCATCGTGCTGTTTTCACTCGTTTTCTTCCCCGAATTGGTGTTAGTCCCCTTGAAATGGTGGCTGCGTTGATTCATTCTTTCAATCTTGTTTTTTCAACCCGGTAGGAGACTCTCAAATGAAACGTCGTAACTTAGTAGCGCAAGCCGCTCTCATCGTGGCAGGTACTGTGCTCGCCACTTCCGCTGCTTTCGCGCAGTTTTCAGATCGCAATATCAAGCTGTCCAACGGCGTGGCCGAGAGCCATCCCGTGGGCGCGGGCGTGAAGAAGATGCAAGAAGTGCTGGCTGCCAAGAGCGGCGGCAAGCTCAAAGTCACCGCATTCTGGAGCGGCTCGGCAGGCGGCGATTTGCAAGCCACGCAAGCCCTGCGCGCAGGCACGCAAGAAATGGTCGTCACCTCCAGCTCACCGCTGGTGGGCATTGTGAAAGAGCTAGGCGTGTTTGATCTGCCTTTCCTGTTTGCCAACGAAAAAGAAGCAGATGCCGTGCTCGATGGCGCAGCCGGTCAATTCTTCAACAAGAAGCTGGAAGAAGCGGGTCTGGTGAACTTGGCCTACTGGGAAAATGGTTTCCGCAACCTCACCAATAGCAAAAAGCCTGTGACGAAGTTTGAAGATTTTGACGGCATCAAAGTGCGTGTGATGCAAAACAACATCTTCTTGGATACTTTCAAGACGCTCGGCACCAATGCTGTGCCCATGGCCTTCGGCGAAGTGTTCACCGCGCTAGAAACCAAAACCATCGACGGCCAAGAAAATCCTTTTGTCACGATTGATACCTCCAAGTTCTACGAAGTGCAGAAATTCCTCTCTGTCACGCGCCATGCCTACACCCCTTTCCTCGTGCTCTACAGCAAGAAGATGTGGGACACGCTCACGCCTCAAGAGCAGGCCGTGCTGCGCGAAGCAGCGATTGAAGGCCAGAAGGTGCAGCGCGCTGCGATTCGCGATCTCGACGGCAAATCTCTCGCCTCGCTCAAATCCCGTGGCATGCAAGTCAACGAGATCACGCCCGCTGAGCAGCGCCGCATGTTTGAAAAAGTGCGCCCAGTGTATGACCGCAATGCGCCCACCATTGGCGCTGATGCGATCAATGTGGTGGTGGATGCACTGAAAAAAGCCCGAGGAGGCTAAAGGCCGACGTGCCTTATCCAGTGGTTAATCACTATTGAAACTCTCTCAGCACAAAAGCCGAGAGAGTTTCAAATTACACTTCAAGGCATGGACTCCATGCCTTTTTTATTGCTCGCAGAGCTTTACACCGATACCGATGGCCGCGCGAAATTTCGCGACATCAAAACGGATTTGAGCGAAGGCTCACCCGCAGCGCGACTCTCCCCACTCGCGCAGAGCAGCGGCCACCAATTCCGCATGAGTCCGGTGGGTTTCAAAAGCAACTTCCATTGCACCACCACACCCCAATGGTTGATCGTGCTGCAAGGCGCGATGGAGATTGGTCTGCAGGATGGCAGCTCACGCATTTTCAAAGCGGGGCAGAGCTTTTACTCCAACGACACCTTACCTCCAGGCGCGGAGTTCGATGCCCAGCTTCACGGCCATTGGAGCCGGCAAGTGGGCGATGAGCCCTTGGTCACCATGTTCGTACGCGCCTAGGGAAGCTCTGAATAAGTCGATTCGGGCGAATCTGGCTCGCTTTCGGGCGGTCTGCGTCCTTAAAAAGCCTCGCCTTAGCACCGCTAAAGCTATGTTTTTCTCCTAGCATCCCATCCCGAAATCAAGCCTGCTTCATCCCGACGACTTATTCAGAGCTTGCCGAGTTTATTTTTTCTTGGTGGGGCGTTTCCAGTCAGCAATCGACACCTGTTTGCCGCGCGCGACGCTGAGCGCGCCTGCGGGCGTGTCTTTCGTGATTGTGGAGCCGCCGCCTATCGTGCCGCCAGCGCCTAGGGTGACGGGGGCAACCAATACGCAATTGCTGCCGACATGCACATCGGCTTCGATCACGGTGCGGTGTTTGTTGGCGCCGTCGTAGTTGGCCGTGATCGAGCCTGCGCCGTAGTTGACGCGCTCGCCCACCGTGGCATCGCCGAGATAGGCGAGATGATTCGCCTTTGCGCCCTTGGCCAATGTGGAATTTTTGACTTCAACAAAATTGCCGATATGCACCTCTTCGCCGAGCTGCGCACCAGGGCGCAAGCGAGCGAAGGGGCCGATCAAAGCACCTGCGCCAACAGTTGCACCTTCCTTGCCACCATCAATGTGCGTGAATGGATGAATCACCACGCCGCGCGCGATGGTGCAGTTGGCCAATACACAATGCGCACCGATTTGTACTTCATCGCCCAGCCAGACGCGGCCTTCAAACACACAGCCCACATCAATGCTCACATCTTGGCCGCAAGCCAAATCACCACGCAGATCAAAGCGCGCCGCATCCGCGATACGCACGCCTTGCTCCATCAGTTTGTAAGCCGCGCGCTTTTGGTATTCGCGCTCCAGCTCTTGCAGCTGCGCGGGGCTGTTCACTCCCGCGACTTGTGCGGCATCGGTGATTTTTAAAGCGGCCACGGCTGTGCCATCGGCGACCGCATGCTTGATCACATCCGTCAAGTAGAACTCTTTTTGCGCATTGTTGTTATCAAGCAGGCTCAGATATCGCTTGAGAAGATGCGTCGGCAAGGCCATGATGCCGCTGTAGATTTCGCGAATTTGTTTTTGCGCTTCGCTCGCATCTTTATGCTCGACGATAGCTTTAACGGCATCACCCTCTCGCACAATGCGGCCATAGCCTGTTGGATCGGCTGGTTCGATGGTGAGCAATGCAATCTGCTGGCCTGCGCATTGAGTAACCAAGGCCTGCAGCGTATCCATCTGCGTAAGAGGCACATCGCCAGAGAGGATCAAGCTGATGCCTTCGTCGCCGAGCTCGGGCACGGCTTGCTGTACAGCATGGCCCGTGCCCAGCTGTGGCTCTTGCAGCACAGTTTTTAAGCTAAATGGGCTGTTCGCCGGCACAGAATCTGCGCTAAATGCTATGACTTCAGGAGCGCCATGGCCAGTGATCAGGATCACACTGCGCGGCTTGAGTTGTGCGGCGGTGTGCAATACATGCCCCAGCAAAGCGCGCCCAGCGAGTTTGTGCAACACTTTAGGCAATTTACTTTTCATGCGAGTGCCCTTACCCGCAGCCATGATCACAATGTCCAGATTCATTTCATTCTTTCGCCTTGCTGGCCTGATTATCGCGGCATCGCTGCTGACGGCCTGCAGTGCAGTCAAGCTCGCCTACAACCAAGCACCCGATCTCACTTATTGGTGGCTGGATGCCTATTTTGATTTTAATGAGCAGCAAACACCGAAGGTGCGTGATGAACTGAGCAAACTCTTTGCTTGGCATCGTGCCAATGAGCTGCCCAAAACAGCTGATTTGCTTGCGCAGGTGGGGCAAGTCATGCCGGGTGAAATCAATGCGGGCCAAGCATGTCGCTTCTACGATCAGGGGCGCAACTTGTTTGACAACGTGAGCAACCGGGCCTTACCCGCACTGGCTGAGCTGGCGCCAACCATCACGCCCTCGCAAATTGACCATCTCAAACGCAAGTACGCCAAGAACGCTGAAGAATTCAACCGAGATTACATCCAAGGAACGCCCGCCAGCCGAGAAGCCAAGCGCCTCAAACAATCGGTAGATCGCAGCGAGATGCTCTATGGCAAGCTTGAAGAGCCACAAATTGCAGCGATCAAACAAGCGCTGAGCACATCCAGCTTTGATGCGGCTTATTCGTTGAAAGAGCGCGAGCGCCGCCAGAAGGAGCTGATCGAGCTATTGAGCAATTTAGCAGCGGCGAAAGCCTCACCAGCCACCAGCCAACATGCCTTGCGCGCCTACATCCAGCGCGCCTGGGAGTCGCCTGATCCAGCCTACCGCGCTTATGTGCAACGCTTAACGCAGCAAGCATGCCAGAGCTTTGCCAGCGTTCACGCCAGCACCACCCCTGCGCAGCGCGCGAATGCGGTGAAGGTGCTCAAAGGCTATGAGGCTGATCTGCGCTTGCTGGCAGCACAACGCTGATTTGCTATTGATTTAATAGCATTTTGCGCACACTCTATGCTGGCTAGAGGCATAAAACGCTTAAATTGAAGCGGAAATGACCGAAAAGCGGCAGCGAGAGCCCGCGCAGGTGCAAAGCACCGCCTAATGGACAATCTCGGTTTAAGCCTCTACCAACTCAAAACTTGTTGTGATCTCGGCTGTTTTGCCCAGCATGATCGTGGCCGAGCAGTATTTATCGTGGCTCATCGCAATCGCGCGCTCCACCGCTGCAGCTTGTAGGCCTTTGCCAGTGACGGTGAAATGCATATTGATCTTGGTAAACACTTTCGGATCCACTTCCGCGCGATCTGCCTGCAGTTTCACGGAGCAGCCGCGCACATCATGTCTGCCGCGCTTCAGGATCAGCACCACGTCATAGGCCGTGCAGCCGCCTGCGCCCGCGAGCACCACTTCCATCGGGCGGGGCGCAAGATTCTGGCCGCCATTTTCTGGCTTGGCGGCATCGGGTGCGCCATCCATCGTGAGCACATGGCCACTGCCTGTCTCTGCCACGAAGCCCATGCCTGAGCGTGTGCCCATGCCGCCTGTCCAACTGACTGTGCATTCCATCTGGATTTCCTTCAATATTTGCATCAATTATCGCAATTTTGATGCAACGCAGCATTTCCGCGCTTAGAATGAAAACTTGTCTCCTCAACCCTCCGCAAGGCTGGGTTAGTTATAGCCCCGGTTCGCAAGAACTGGGGTTTTTTTTGTGCTGAAAAGTGCTGTTTTGTGCTGCGCAGCATGAGTTTTACAATGCCTCATGCCTAAAACCGCAAAAAAACAGCTCTCGCCAGCAGATTACCTCACCAAAATCTTGAATGCCCGCGTGTATGACGTGGCCGTGGAGTCTGATCTCACACCGGCCAAGCAGCTCTCTCGCCGACTTCACAACAAAGTCTTACTCAAGCGGGAAGACCAGCAGCCCGTCTTCAGTTTCAAACTGCGCGGCGCTTACAAC
The DNA here is from genome assembly GCF_018413605.1 of Variovorax sp. PCZ-1. Lineage (GTDB taxonomy): Bacteria > Pseudomonadota > Gammaproteobacteria > Burkholderiales > Burkholderiaceae_C > JANMDU01. The sequence continues at coordinate 197,292 of NZ_JAHCDN010000001.1, forward strand.
AAGATGGCGCATCTCACGCCAGCGCAGCTCAAAAAAGGCGTGATTTGCGCCTCTGCTGGTAACCACGCGCAAGGCGTCGCGCTGGGGGCGGGCAAGCTGGGCGCGCGCGCCGTGATCGTGATGCCGACCACCACGCCGCAGATCAAGGTCGATGCCGTGCGCGGCTTAGGCGGTGAGGTTGTGTTGCATGGCGACAGTTATACCGATGCCTACAACCATGCACTATCGATTGAAAAGAAAGAAGGCTTGACCTTTGTGCATCCTTTTGATGACCCCGATGTGATTGCGGGGCAGGGCACGATTGCGATGGAAATACTGCGCCAACACCAAGGGCCGATCGATGCGGTGTTTGTCGCCATTGGCGGCGGCGGCTTGATCTCAGGCGTGGCCAATTACATCAAGGCGGTACGCCCCGGCGTGAAAGTGATTGGTGTGCAGACGAATGATTCAGATGCCATGCTGCAATCGGTGAATGCGAAGAAGCGCGTCACGCTCGCCGATGTGGGCTTGTTTGCTGATGGCACGGCGGTGAAGCTCGTGGGCGAGGAAACTTTCCGCGCTGCGAAGGGCTTGATTGATGAATTCGTCGTGGTCGATACCGATGCCGTGTGCGCCGCGATCAAAGATGTGTTTGTGGATACGCGCAGCATCGTGGAGCCCTCGGGTGCGATGGCTGTGGCGGCTGTGAAGCAATACGTGGCCAAGCACAAAACTAAGGGCGAGACCTATGCGGCGATTCTCTGCGGCGCAAACATGAATTTTGATCGCTTGCGCTTTGTGGCTGAGCGAGCGGAGGTGGGCGAGGAGCGCGAGGCTTTGTTTGCCGTCACCGTGCCCGAAGAGCGCGGCAGCTTCAGGCGCTTTTGTGAGACGGTGGGCAGCTTGCCCGGCGGCGCGCGCAATGTGACAGAGTTCAACTACCGCATTTCCGACAGCGAAAAAGCGCATGTGTTTGTCGGCCTCACCACTCACGGAAAAGGTGAGAGCGCCAAAATCGCCGCCACCTTCACGAAAAAAGGTTTCGACACGATTGACCTCACGCACGACGATTTAGCCAAAGAGCATTTGCGACATATGGTGGGTGGTGCATCCAAGTTGGCGCAAGATGAGCGCCTGCTGCGCTTCGTCTTCCCTGAGCGCCCAGGCGCACTCATGAAGTTCTTGAATGCCATGCGCCCCGGCTGGAACATCACCCTCTTTCATTACCGTAACCAAGGCGCTGATTACGGCCGTATTCTTGTGGGTCTGCAAGTGCCGAAAGCGGACGACAAAGTCTTTGCCGCATTTGTGAAAGAGTTAGGCTATCCTTCGGTAGATGAGACCAGCAACCCAGCTTACAGACTCTTCTTGAAAAACTAATTTCAACACAATCATGACCACGAGCTTGTTTCAGCCACCCGAGATCGCCTCGATCCGCAATGGCCTCGCCGCCATCCAGCTCTCCACCAAGCTGCAGCACAAGCTCGATCACAAAACCAAGCCATTGGGTGCTTTAGGGCAGTTGGAAGCTTTGGCCATTCAGCTGGGCTTGATCCAGCAAAGCGAGATGGTGAGCTTGAAGCAGCCGCAGATTGTGGTGTTTGCAGGCGATCATGGCATTGTGGACGAGGGCGTATCGGCCTATCCGCAGGCGGTGACGACGCAAATGGTGGCCAATATGCTGGGCAAGATCGAAAACGGCGTGGAGAAAAAAGGCGGCGCGGCGATCAATGTGCTTGCGCATCAACACAATTTTAATCTCACCGTGGTCGATGCCGGCGTGGCCAGCATCTTGCCTGAGCATCCGCGCCTGCTCCAGCTCAAGATTGCGCCGAGCACGCGCAACAGTGTGCTCGCCCCCGCAATGAGCGATTTGCAGGCCGTGGCTGCGCTGCAAGCCGGTATGGATGTGGTGCGCCAGCTTGCAGGCAATGTGGTGGCCTTTGGCGAGATGGGCATTGGCAACACATCCAGTGCCGCGCTGATTCTTTCGCTCTTCACGCCGATCCCAGTCGCCGATTGCGCAGGGCGCGGCACGGGGCTCACTGATGAGCAGATGAAGAAAAAAGTCTATGCCCTCACGCGCGCACATCGCCGCCACCATAGCGCGAAAAAGCCCTTTGATATTTTGTGTGCTGTGGGCGGTTTTGAGATTGCGATGATGGCGGGCGCGATGCTGCAAGCGGCCAGCGAACGGCGCATCATTTTGGTCGATGGTTTTATCGCGGGCGCAGCGGCTTTGGTCGCTGTGGGCATGGCACCCGCCGCGAAGGACTACATGGTGTTCACCCACGTGGGCGCAGAATTCGGCCACCAAGCCATGCTCAAAGCCTTGGCCGCGCTGCCGCTGCTCGATCTGGGTCTGCGCTTGGGCGAAGGCACAGGCGCTTTGCTGGCATGGCCTTTGGTGGTGTCCAGCGCGCGTTTGCTCAATGAGATGGCCAGCTTTGAATCGGCTGGGGTGTCGCAGAAGGTTTGAAATTAAGGATTGGCGGATCTGAAATTTGAACGCAAAAGGCGCAAAAGCGGCGCAAAAGACGCAAAAAAATCAAAAAACCATTTGCATGAGTTAGTGCTCTGCTTTTTCACTAAAAGCCTAGTCACGAAGCGCTTTTACTTTTTGCGTTTTTTGCATTCGATTCTTTGTGCTGAAACAACATATCAAAATAATGTGATGCTCGTTAAACATTTCCTCCTCGCCATCCAGTTTTTCACGCGCATTCCCATTACCGGAAAGCTCGCCGCTTGGGTGGGGTATAGCCCAGAGATGCTCAAGAAAAGCGCCGCGCATTTTGCGGGTGTGGGCTGGGTGGTGGGCGGTGTGGCGGCTGTGGTTTACATCACGTTTGACGCACTGCTGCCGAGTGCCTATGCGCCATTGATTGCGGCTTGCCTATCGACGATTGCCACTGTGCTGCTCACAGGCGGATTTCATGAAGATGGCCTCGCAGATTTAGCCGATGGACTGGGTGGCTCGTATGACAGGGATCGCGCCTTGGAGATCATGAAAGATTCGCGCGTGGGTGCTTTTGGTGCGATGGCTTTGGTGTTGGCATTGCTCACGAAAGTGGCTTTGCTTGCAGCTTTGGGCGGCTTGGAGATGTGGCAGATCGTGACATTGATCATCGCCAGTCATGTCGTCTCGCGAGCACTACCTATGGGGCTTTTGGCACTTTTGCCACATGTGGGAGATGCTGCGGGCAGCAAATCCAAGCCATTGGCAGACAGCATTTCTGCAAGCGCATTATTCAGCAACATCTTTTGGTGTTTTTTACTGATTCCCGGCGTGTTTACTGCGCAGGCAGCTATTGAATTCATAGCGGGTATGGGGCTTGCCTTTCTCGCATGGTGCTTCATGTGGTGGCGCTTATCCAAGCGCTTGCAAGGCTTCACAGGGGATGCGCTGGGCGCAACGCAGCAGGTGTGTGAAATCGCTTTTTTGCTGGGAGCATTGCTCGTGTTGGGCGCGAATTGATGCGCCTGTATTTTGTGAGGCATCCGAAACCGCAGGTCGAGGCGGGCCTTTGTTATGGCGCGAGTGACGTGGTTTGCGGCGCGGCTGAGCTTGAATCGGCAGCAACGCACTTGTTGAGTGTGTTGCCCAAGAGCTTAAAGATCATCAGCTCGCCGCTATCAAGATGTGAGCATCTCGCGCAGATCCTGTGCCGGCGAGAGGCCAGTTTGGCTTATAAAACGGATGAAAAATTGGCTGAAATGCATTTCGGTGCTTGGGAGATGAAAGCCTGGGCGGCGATCTCACCCGAAGAGCTGAGCGCTTGGACGGATGATTTCGCCCACTACCTCTGCGGTGGCTCAGGCGAATCCACAGCTATGTTTGTGCAGCGCGTGGCTCAGCGGCTGCATGAGAGCATGCAAAGCGGCGAAGATCAAATCTGGATCACGCATGCGGGCGTGATTCGAGCTGTGCAGTGGTTATCAGCTCAGTCGTTTGAGCTGCTGAGGGCGCTGGCTACGGAGCCGGAGCGCCTGCTTCTTTCTCACCTTCACGCTGCCGATTGGCCAAAGGGCGAGGTGGCCTTTGGCCAGTTGCACCAGGGACAGCCATGGGATTGGCCGCCCCAGTGGCCGCAGGCGCGGGCGCAGGAATAGCCGCAGGTATCGACGGCATAGACGGGCGCACTGCCACCGCTGTGCCTGCCATGGCGGTGGTCAGTTGAGGAAGCTCCAAAGTCAAGCCGGGCGCGGCATCCACGCTCGCAGAGAGCATGGCTTTGCCGGGAGAGACGCTGTGCAGCACCACGCCATCGGCTAGAGCCGTGCCCACGCGATACGGGCGAGGTGGCTTGCCATCCACCGCAATCAAGGCGACGCCCTTGCCAGACCCTGCTTTTTGCACAACGACGCCCGAGATCACAAAACGCGCGGCTTGAAAGGCACTGGGGGCGGCCACGACGTCGGTCGGGTTGCTGGCAGCAGGCGTTTGCCCACCACCCAAGCCTCGGGCCAAAGCCTGTGTATCGACTGCAGCGACTTGGGAGGTGGAGGCAGCCACGGCAGACATGGGTGCGACTGGCCCGCGTACGAATTTGAGCACCCAATACACGCAGCAAAGTGCAGCGAGCAACCAGACAAGAAATGTTGCGAATCGATTCCAATGAGGGCGTAGCATCCAGCTATTATGATGCTTGTATGAAGTCTCCTACCCTCACTATGTTCTCTTCTTTCAAATCTTTGCGTCTGGCAGCCCAGCGCGGCTTCACCTTGATCGAGCTGATGGTCGTGCTCGTGATCATTGGTATCTTGGCGGCGCTGATTGTGCCCAATGTGCTGGATCGTGCGGATGATGCGCGCGTGACAGCCGCCAAGACGGATATCAACAACATCGTGCAAGCGCTCAAGCTCTATCGCTTAGACAATCAGCGCTACCCCAGCTCTGAGCAAGGTTTGCAAGCTTTGGTGAGCAAGCCCACCACAGGCGCGATTCCCGGCAACTGGAAGCCCTATTTGGAAAAGTTACCCAATGATCCTTGGGGGCGCGCTTATCAATACCTCAATCCTGGCATCAAAGCGGAGATCGATGTGATGAGCTTTGGAGCAGATGGGCAGGCCGGCGGTGAAGGTAAGAACGCCGATGTCGGTAGCTGGCAATAAGCTTCAAAAGCTAAATCAGCGCGGCTTCACCCTGATCGAACTCATGGTGGTGATCACGATGATCGCCATCGCGACAGCGGGCGTCACTTTCGCGTTGCGAGACAACGAATCGACGCTGCTGGATCGGGAGGCCGAGCGTTTGGCCGTGGTGCTTGAGACAGCGCGGGTGCAATCGCGCAGCACAGGTGTGGCGCTGGCTTGGCTGCCGATGGCGCAAGGCTTTGTGGTTTTGCCCGCCAGCGAATTGAATGGCTCGCAAATTCAAGTCAACAGCAGCAGCATCAGCCCTTGGCTGGCTGAGGGTATGAATGCACAAGTCATCAGCAATTCAAGCGCAGCGCAACGCAGCGTGTTGCTCGGTTCGGAGCCGATGATTGCACCCTCTGGCGTGTTGCTCAGCTTAGGGCAAAGGCGCTTGCGCGTATCCACCGATGGGCTGCGTCCTTTCTCCGTACAGACGGCAGATGAGGCTGCTAAGCCATGAAAGCTCGGCAGCAAAACGGCTTCACGCTGATCGAAGTGCTGGTGGCCTTGACCATCGTGGCGATTGCACTCTTTGCTGGCACACAAGCCACCTCCGCTTTGGCCAGATCATCCCAGCGGCAAACCGATTTGTTGCTGGCGCAGATCTGCGCCGATAACGCGCTCTATGCCCTGCGCTTATCCAGACAAATGCCCAGTGTGGGCGAGAGCAATGGGGAATGCAGCCAAGCTGGACGCGTTTTCAATGTGCAGCTGCAAGTGAACCCCACACCCAACCCGAGCTTTCTGCGCGTGCAGGCCAATGTGAGCGACGCACAGGAGAAATACGGCATCTTGCAGGTCTCTACTGTTGTGGGGCGGTATTGAGATGAAAGCCAAAGGTTTCACTCTCGTTGAGGTGCTCGTTGCACTTGTGGTGATGTCTTTGATGGCACTGCTCAGTTGGCAGGGCATTGATGGCATGGCCAAGGCCAGCAACCAGCATCGCGCACGCTCCGATGATGTGGCGGCGATTCAAACGGCGCTCTTGCAATGGCGCACAGATTTGGATCACATGATTGATGCCTCGCAAACGCCGCCCGCTGCATTGGCGGGCAGCTCGGGCAACGCGAGCACGGCCAAGGCAGTGGAGTTTGACAGCCGGGTGCTGCGCATCACACGCCGCTTTGAGGGCGATGAGCTTCGCGTGGTGGCCTGGGGCAGCCGCCGAGTGGAGACGAGCACCGGCAGCACGCGCCGCTTCTTGCGTTGGGTCTCGGAGCCGATCCGAACACGCGGCGAGTGGCAGGCTGCATGGGATCTGGCTGCCCGTTGGGGGCAAAACCCCAGCGAGGCTGATCGCGCGAAAGAAGCCGGTGTGCTCAATATCGACGAGTGGCAAATTTTTTATTACCGCAATGATGCTTGGAGCAATCCTTTATCTTCAGAAGGCGCGGCCGTGCAAAACAGCGCCAATCCTGATGGCGTGCGTTTGATTTTGCAGCTTGCGCCCGGCCAACAGCCCGGAGGCACACTGTCTTTGGATTGGGTGCAGCCGACACGAGGAGGCAAATCGTGAAGGGACATGCCCCCCGCTTCGCGAGAAGTCAAAGAGGCGCTGCTCTGCTCGCCGCCATGCTCACCCTCACCTTGGTCGCTACGTTAGCAGCGGGCGCGGCTTGGCAACAATGGCGTGGCGTGGAAATGGAGCGCGCCGAGCGCGAGCGCGCTCAGGCGGGCTGGATTCTGGTGGGTGCGCTCGATTGGGCGCGCCTGATTTTGCGTGAAGATGCGCGCTCGGGCGGGGCGGATCATTTGGGTGAGCCTTGGGCTGTGGCTCTCCAAGAATCTCGGCTCACCAGTTTTTTGGCAGCGGATGCCAACAGCGCTGCCTTGCTGGCCGATCAAGCCAATGACAATGTGTTTCTCTCCGGCCAAATGCAAGACATGCAGGCTCGGCTCAATGTCTATAACTTGATCGAAGCCGGGCGCATTTCGCCCTCGGGCCTGGCCGCATTCGCCAAGCTCTTCGATACGCAAGGGCTGGATATCGCTGAGCTCAACAACGTGGCCGAAAACTTGCGATTTGCTTCTGATTTGAGCCCAGACAACCGCTCGGGCGCGCGCGCGGCCTTGCTGCCCCAGCGCTTGGATCAACTCACACTGCTCGGCTTATCCAGAGCTTCTCTGGAGCGATTGCGCCCTTTTATCGTCTGGCTACCTAGCCGCACGCCGATCAATGTGAACACGGCCAGCGCTGAAGTGTTGTATGCCAGTGTGCCGACTCTGGAGCTCGATGGCGCGCGCAAGATTGTGGCTGAGCGCCAAAAGCAGCATTTCAAAAGTTTGGCCGATGCGGGCAACTTGGTACCCGCCATCGCGGGGCAATTCAATGATGGGCAGCACAGTGTGGCCAGCCGGTTTTTTGAAGTCACGGGCAGGCTGCGGTTGGCGGATGGAAAGCAGAGCACGGTGGTGATGGAGCGCTCGGTGGTGGAGCGCAATGGCTTGGATGTGAAGGTGCTCTGGCGTGAGCGCGGCAGTTTCCCCATCGCCGAGGGTGGCTTGACGGCTGAGCAAATCACCGGCTCTCGCCGATAATGGGCAAAATCACTTCAGATTCATGAGCCAACTTCTTGTTACCCTTTCCCCTCCCGGCAGTGACCAAGCTGAGCTTGCTTATGCCGTGGTGGCCAGCAGTGGCGCGCTCACAGCGCATGGCCGCGCTGCGCCCGCATTGCTTCCAAAAGCTGATACTGCCACCCTGATCGTGCCTGCGCAAGCTGTCGCATGGCATGCCGCGCAATTGCCTAAACTTCAGCGCGGTAATTCAGCGCAAAAAATGCAATTGCTGCTTGCAGGGGTGCTCGAAGAGCAGCTGCTGGATGATCCCGCACAAACGCATTTGGCCGCTTGCCCTTCGATTTCAGCGGATGGAAAAACTTGGGTGGCAGCCATCAACAAAGCTTGGTTACAAGACGCCGTGGCAGCATTGCAAGCCGCGCGCGTGCCGCTCACGCGCATCGTGCCGCAAGTATTTCCGAGTGAGCCTGCACAGTTGCATGCCAGCGGCACATCGGATGCGCCCTGGCTCACGTTTGCTGATACGCAAGGCGTGCTCTGCTTGCCTCTGAATCAAGCGGCGCTTTTGCCTGCGTTACCCGAAGATCTGGCCATCACTGCTGAGCCTGCGGTGGCTGCTGCTGCAGAGCAAGCATTGGGGCAGCGCGTGAATGTGTTGCAAGCAGCGCAATTGGCGCTGCAAACGGCGCAAGCTGCGCAAGCCAGTGGGGTAGATTTGGCGCAGGGCGATCTAGCGGTCTCCGGCGGTGGCAGAGCTTGGCAGTCGTTCACCGGCTTCTTAGGCGATGTGTTTGCCGCACCTGCCTGGCAACCTGTGCGCTGGGGATTGGGTTTGCTGCTTATGGCCAATGTGATCGGGCTCAATGCTTGGAGTTACAAGCAAAGCAACGAAGCGCAAGCCAAGCGCTTGCAGATGAATCAAATACTCACGCAGAGCTTTCCAAATGTCAAAGTCGTGGTTGATGCGCCGCTGCAAATGCAGCGTGAGTTGGCCAGCTTGCGCCAAGCGCAGGGGCAGCTCAGTGGACGCGACTTTGAGAGCATTTATGGGCGTTTTAGCTCTATCGCCGGCATGAATACTGCGCCAGATGCTATTGAATATATAGCAAATGAAGTGCAAATTCGTGGCAGTGGATTGCAAACTTCTCAGCTGGATGCCTTGCTGCCGCGCTTGCAATACGTCGGCTTGGGTGTGAAGAGCGATGCGCAGGCGCTGATCGTTTCGCATCAAGATGCATCGATAGCCCCTGCGGTCGCTGTGGTGTCTGGAGCCAAGCCATGAGCGCCGCGAACACTAGCCCCGCATTGAAAAACAATGTACTTATGAATATCTTGGCCACACGCTGGACAGCTCTCGCGCCGCGCGAGCGGGTGATGGTGGGCAGTGCCATCGCGCTCATTGCTGCCGCTGTGTTGTGGTGGGTTGGTATCTCACCAGCACTTGCCAAACTGCGTCAAGCCCGCGAAGCCGCGCCGCAACTCGATGCGCAATTACAACTCATGCGAGCTCAGGCCAGTGAGGCTGCATCGCTCAAAGCGCAGCGCGCCTTGAGTTACGACGAATCGCTGCGCAGCTTAGAAAATTCCGTCAAAACCTTGGGTGCCGGTGCAAGCTTGAGCGTGAGCGATGCCAGAGCCAGCATCACGCTGCGCGGCGTGAGCGGCGATGCACTTGCCGCATGGCTGGCGCAAGTGCGTGCTAATGCGCGCCTCGTGCCCAGCGAATTGCGTCTGAAAAAGGCGGCAGGTGCGACGCCTGCCGTCACTCTGTGGGATGGCAGCATTGTGCTCAGCCTGCCCACGCGATAAGTCGTCATCAGACCTATGAAAATTTCGCGCCGCTCCAACAAACTGGCCGATAGCCATCGCGCACCTTGGCGCACAGCGGCTCTGGCAGCCTGCGTGGGTGCGGCATTGGCTACCGTGTTGTTTGCACCGGCTGCATGGCTCTCGCACGCGGTTGAGTTCGGTAGCCAGGGCCGCGTATTGCTGGCTGAGCCCCAAGGCTCGGTTTGGCGTGGCTCGGCGCAACTGCTCCTCACGGGTGGCCAAGGTTCATCCGACGCGGCCAGCTTGCCAGGCCGCGTGGATTGGACGCTGCGCCCCGCATGGCATGGTGCACGCATGGCATTGAATCTGCCCTGCTGCGCGCCCGAAGCCGTGCAGCTTGCCTTGAAGCCGGGTTGGTCACAAAGCGTGCTTGAGGTGAGCCCCGCCCAAGTCAATTTGCCAGCGCCTTGGCTCTCTGGCTTGGGTGCGCCGTGGAATACGCTCGATCCGCAAGGCCAACTCAGTTTGAACACACAAGCCCTGCAAGTGCTCGTGTCGTCTGGCCGCCTGCGCTTTGAAGGGCAGCTCACTTTAGATTTGCTTGCCATGTCTTCACGGCTTTCTACCTTGAGCCCGCTGGGTGACTATCGCCTCACCCTGGCTGGTGGTGATGTACCCACGCTCGCGCTGCAAACCTTGCAAGGCGCGTTGCAACTCTCAGGCTCCGGCCAAGTGGTTGGCTCGCGCATTCGCTTCACGGGTGAGGCCTCGGCCAGTCCGCAGCAGCAAGATGCTCTGTCCAATGTCCTCAATATCATTGGCCGCCGCCAAGGCACCAAATCTTTGATTTCGCTAGGTTGATCTATGACTCTCTCCTCTCTGACCCATCTGACTCCTATTTCCATAGCATGTCGCGCAGTATTCATGCCGGCGATCAGTGCTTTTTTGTTCGCAAACCTGGCTCTTGCACAAACAGCACCTGCGCCTGCTGCTGCACCTGCAACAGCCGGCGCCACGCGCAGCGCGCAAGGCATTAAGCTGGATTTTGTGAATGCTGAAATTGCCGAAGTGGCCAAGACCTTTGGCGTGATCATGAATCGCAACATCGTGGTTGATCCGCGTGTTAAAGGCCAGATGAATTTGACAACCGATCGCGCTGTGCCTGTGGCCTCGGCCTACAACCAATTCCTCGCATCCCTGCGCCTGCAAGGCTTCACGGTGGTAGAAGCGGCAGGTATTTACAAGGTTGTGCCCGAAGCAGAAGCCAAGTTGCAAGGCGGTGCTGTGAATGCTGGCGAAGTGCGCGCCGGCGGCAACCAAATCCTCACGCAAATCTTTCGCTTGAATCACGAGAACGCCAATAATTTGGTCGCTGTGTTGCGCCCCTTGATCAGCCCTAATAACACGATCAATGTCAACCCCGGCAACAACTCGCTCGTGATCACCGATTACGCAGATAACTTGCAGCGTATGGCCAAGATCATTGCGGCATTGGATGTGAGCAATGCGACCGATTTGGAAATTTTCCCGCTCAAGCATGCGGTGGCTTCTGATCTTGTGCCCTTGCTGATTCGCTTGAGTGAATCCGGTGGCAGCGGTGCAGCGCCAGCTGCCGGTGGCCAAGCTGATACCTCGTTCAAAACCAGCATCTTGGCCGAGCCTCGCAGCAATGCCGTGATCGTGCGTGCCGCCAATCCAGCTCGCGTGAACCTGATCAAATCGCTGATCGACAGACTAGATCAACCCAGCGTGCGCACAGCCAATGGCGATGCGGGGAATATCTATGTGGTGTATCTGAAAAATGCCGATGCCGTGAAGCTGGCCACCACGCTGCGCGCTGCCATCAGTGCAGAAGGCGGGGGTGGAGGCGCAGCTCCCGTCGCGCGTGCTGCCGCAGCACCCGGCGGCGCAGCTGCAGCGCCTGTAACTGCTTCAGCACAACCGAGCACAGGCGGCCAAATCCAAGCCGATCCTGCAACGAACGCGCTTATCATCACCGCCCCCGAGCCGCAATACCGCCAGATGCGCGCAGTGATCGATAAGCTCGATCAGCGCAGGGCGCAAGTTCTGGTGGAGGTGTTGATTGCGCAAGTGAGCAGCACACGCGCTGCGGAGTTTGGCATTCAATGGCAAACCGGGCTGGGTAAGGCTGGCAATTCTGTGGTGGGAGGCCTCGGCACCAATTTCGGATCAACTGGCAACATCATCGGTCTCTCATCCGCCAAAGATGCTGCCGGCTTGGCTTCTGTAGGCATCGGCCCGGGACTTAATCTGGGTATCGCTAGGCAAATCAACGGTGTGTATGTGTTGGGCGCATTGGCCAAATTCTTGGAAGACAGCAACGAAGGCAATATTTTGTCTGCTCCGAATCTGCTGACACTCGACAATGAAGAGGCAAAAATAGTGGTGGGTCGCAATGTGCCTTTCGTCACGGGGCAATTCACCAACACGGGAGCCAGCGGCGGTGGCGCGACCAATCCTTTCCAAACGATTGAGCGCAAAGATGTGGGCTTGACGCTGCGCGTTAAACCGCAAATCAGTGAAGACGGGCAAGTGCGCTTACAAGTCTTCCAAGAAAATTCTGGCATTGAGGGCAACACCACCAGCAATGCCAACGGCCCAACCACCACCAAGCAATCGATTGAGACCAATGTGATGGTGGAAGATGGTGGTATCTTGGTGCTCGGTGGTTTGGCAGAAGACAGCTTCACCAATGGCGCACAAAAAGTGCCTGGCCTGGGCGATATCCCTCTGTTTGGAAATCTCTTCAAGAGCGAGAGCCGCAACCGCGATAAGCGTCAACTCATGCTCTTCATGCGCCCAGTGATCGTGCGTGACGCTGCAGCAACCAACTCGCTCTCTTTGGATCGCTACGAGCTGATGCGCTCGGGGCAAAAGGATGTGCAACCTGCGCCCAGCAGTGTGCTAGGTGGTGTGAATGAAGCGCCAGTGCTGCCACCTCAAAAACCTGCTGATGCACCGAGTAAATCACCGGCTCCATTGGTTGCTCCTGCTATCAAATCCAAGCCTTAAATCCAAATGGCGCGCTACCCTCTGCCCTACACCTTTGCCCGCAGCAACCAAGCCTTGCTGGAAGACGATGGCAATGGCCTCACGCTTTGGCTCAGTGATGCCACACCGCGCTCCGCCATTGCAGAAATCATGCGAAAACATGCTTTCGCCAGCGTGGATACTGCGCAAAATGCTATACAAAAGATAGCGTCAGATGCGCTCGTGCAACGCATCAGTGCTGCCTATGCGCAAGGTGAATCGAATGCCGCTGCCGTGGTGAGCGAGGTGCAGGGTGATGCTGACTTGTCGCGCATCATGCAAGAGCTGCCCGCCATTGAGGATTTGCTGGAAAACCAAGACGATGCGCCCATCATACGCATGCTCAATGCCTTGCTCACACAAGCGGCGCGAGATGGTGCGAGTGATATCCACATCGAGCCTTATGAGCGCACATCGAGCGTGCGCTTCCGGGTGGATGGCACGCTGCGCGAAGTCGTGCAACCCAACCGCGCCTTGCATGCTGCATTGATCTCTCGCTTGAAGATCATGGCGGAGCTGGATATTGCGGAGAAACGCTTGCCCCAAGACGGCCGCATCAGCTTGCGGATCGGCACGCGTGCGATGGATGTGCGTGTGAGCACGCTTCCTTCTGCGCATGGTGAGCGCGCTGTGTTGCGTTTGCTGGATAAATCGGCGGGCAAGCTCACGCTAGAAGCTGTTGGCATGCAAGGCGGTGTGCTCTCGCAGTTTGAAAATCTGATCACGCAGCCGCACGGCATCATTCTCGTCACTGGCCCCACAGGCTCAGGTAAGACGACGACGCTGTACGCGGCCTTAAGCAAACTCGACGCAGGCAGCACTAATATCATGACGGTAGAAGACCCGATTGAATACGAGCTATCGGGTGTAGGCCAAACGCAGGTGAACGCAAAGATTGATCTCACCTTCGCCAAAGCTCTGCGCGCAATTCTTCGGCAAGACCCCGATGTGATCATGATCGGCGAGATCCGAGATTTTGAAACCGCGCAAATCGCGATTCAAGCCTCGCTCACTGGCCACTTGGTGCTCGCCACACTGCACACCAACGATGCCAGCAGCGCTGTGACGCGCTTGACGGATATGGGTGTTGAACCCTTCTTGCTTTCATCGTCACTCCTAGGTGTGCTCGCGCAACGCCTCGTGCGCCGCTATTGTTCAGTCTGTCACGGCAAAGGCTGCGATGCCTGCGGCCATACTGGATACCAAGGTCGCACGGGTATCTTTGAGTTGCTTCAAGTCGAAGACAAAATGCGCGCTTTGATTCACAACAAAGCGGCTGAAGCGGATGTGCGTAGCGCTGCACTTCAAGGAGGCATGCAGCTCATGCGAGATGATGGTGAACGCCTTGTGCGCGAAGGCATCACCAGCATGGAAGAAGTGGTGCGCGTCACGCGAGACTAGAGATGCCTGCTTACCAGTTTGAAGCATTAGACGCGCAAGGTACATCACGCAAAGGAGTGATCGAAGCCGATACCGCGAAATCCGCGCGAGCCATGCTTCGCGCGCAAGCACTTGTACCCATGGCAGTAGACGCCGTGATGGGGCAGGGTGCAGATGATAAAAAAGATTGGAAGCAAATCAATCTCTGGGGCGGCCGCGTCTTCTCCAGCACTTTGCTGGCAGTGTGGACGCGCCAACTCTCTGGTCTGCTCTCCGCAGGTTTGCCGCTTGAGCGTGCGCTCACTGCACTTGCCGACGAAGCGGAAGACGACAAGCAGCGCAATGTGGTGGCGGCTTTGCGCGCTGAGGTCAATGCTGGCTCAAGCTTTGCCAAAGCGCTTAGCCAGCACCCGCGCGAATTCAACGAGATTTATCGCGCTGTGGTGAGCGCAGGTGAAGCATCCGGCCATCTGGATACTGTGCTGGAAAAGCTGGCCGATGATTTGGAAGAAAGCCAAGCGCTCAAAGCTAAGTTGATCGGTGCATCGCTCTACCCCGCCATCGTTACGCTGGTCGCCATCATCATCGTGGTGTTTTTGGTCACCTATGTCGTGCCGCAAGTAGCTGGCGTTTTTGCAGGTAGCAAGCGAGCGCTGCCTTTGCTCACAACGATCATGCTGGGTATTTCTGGCTTTGTACGTACCTATGGCTTGTGGATGCTGGCTGCTCTTATTTTGATAGCTGGTAGCGCAGTTTATATGCGCTCTATTGAAGTATTTCGCTTAAGAATGGATGCGGCGTGGCTACGCATGCCGGTGGTGGGAAAGCTCGCCAAAGGTTTCAATGCTGCGCGCTTTGCCTCCACGCTGGGCATGCTGGCAGGTGCGGGCGTACCGATTTTGAAAGCCCTTCAAGCTGCCGCAGAAACCTTGCACAACCGCGCCATGCGCGCCGATGCCATGGATGCGCTCACCCTCGTGCGCGAAGGCGCGCCGCTGGCCAGCGCGATGGCGCAGAAGAAAAACTTCCCTGGTTTGATTGCGATGTTTGCCCGTCTTGGTGAGCAAACTGGCAAGCTGCCTGAGATGCTTCAACGCGCTGCCAAGCAACTCTCCGGCGAAGTGCAGCGGCGCGCCATTGCATTGGCCACGATCCTTGAACCGCTGCTGATTGTGGCCATGGGTGTGATCGTGCTGCTCATCGTATTGGCAGTGCTGATGCCGATCATTCAATTGAATCAATTGGTCAAATAAATGGGCGCTTCTCTTCAAGGCAAACTCGTGGTGGCGATCTCATCGCGCGCCCTCTTTGATCTAGAAGAGGAAAACTCCGTCTTCGAGCAATCTAACGACAAAACCTATATGGCGATGCAGATGGATCGCATTGATCAGCCTGCCAAGCCGGGTGTGGCGTTCTCTTTGGTGAAAAAATTACTCGCTTTCAACAGCGAAGGTGCGCAGCGCGTTGAGGTTGTGATCCTTTCGCGCAACGATCCCGTGAGCGGCTTGCGTGTGATGAAAAGCGCAGAGCACTACAGGCTGCCGATCGTGCGTTGCACCTTCACACGCGGTGAGCCGCCTTGGCGCTATCTTCGCCCACTGAACGCGAATTTGTTTCTGTCCGCAAAGAGTGAAGATGTGCGCTCCGCACTAGGCAACGGCTTTCCCGCTGCCACGGTTGCAACGCGCTCGATGAAGGCCAGCGATCTTCATCCGCACGAAGTGCGTATTGCGTTTGACGGCGATGCCGTACTTTTCTCTGACGAAGCCGAGCGCGTCTATGCCAAAGGCGGTTTGGACAAGTTCATCAAAAACGAAGTGAAGAAGGCCGATCAACCGTTGCCGCCTGGACCCTTCAAGCCCCTGCTCGAGGCTCTGCACCGCTTACAAAGCGAAGGCACAGCTAATATGAGTATCCGCACTGCCTTGGTGACGGCCCGCAGTGCCCCCGCCCATGAGCGCGCCATTCGCACCCTCATGGCTTGGAACATCACAGTGGATGAGGCCATGTTTCTTGGTGGCCTAGAAAAAGGCGAATTCCTGCGTGAATTCGAACCGGATTTCTTCTTTGACGACCAAACCGGCCATGTGCAATCCGCTGCCGATCATGTACCCGCCGGGCATGTGGAATCGGGCGTTAGAAACGTGTGATTGGTTAGGCTTTCATATGCGAATTCACATAAGTCGTATAAAAGACAAACTGCTGTAAACCCCATCCCGGCGCGATTTTTGCTCTGTTAGCATCACTGCCTCGCTCAAAGAACATCGATGTTTGCATTTATCCTCCAACGCCTCATTCAAGCCGTGATTGTGATGATCACGGTTGCCTTCATTGCCTTCATGCTGTTTCAGTATGTTGGTGACCCAGTGGTTTTCTTGCTCGGGCAAGATGCCACACCGGAGCAAATCCGTGAATTACGCGCCGATTTGGGGCTGGATAAGTCTTTTATTGTGCAGTTTGGCAGCTTTTTGGGCAATGCTGTGCAGGGCGAATTTGGCCTGAGCTTGCGCCAAGGGGCGAAGGTGTCTCGCTTACTTGCCGAGCGATTCCCCGCCACGTTTGAATTGGCCTTTGTCGCTGCCAGCATTGCTTTGCTGGTGGGTATTCCGATGGGGGTGTATGCGGCGCTGCGGCGCGGCTCCTTTTTGAGCCAAGTGTTCATGACGATTTCGCTGCTCGGCGTGTCGCTCCCCACCTTCCTGATCGGTATTGCCTTGATTTTGATATTTGCTGTGTGGCTAGGCTGGTTCCCCAGCTTTGGTCGTGGCGATGTGGTGCAAATCGGTTGGTGGAGCAGTGGGTTGATGACGGCCAAGGGTTGGCATCACATTGTGCTTCCCGCCATCACCTTGGCGATTTTCCAGCTCACTTTGATCATGCGCTTGGTGCGCGCAGAAATGCTGGAAGTGCTGCGCACGGATTACATCAAGTTTGCCCGCGCGCGCGGCCTCTCCAATCGCGCGATTCATTTTGGTCACGCACTGAAAAACACGCTCGTGCCCGTGATGACGATCACTGGCTTGCAACTGGGTGGCCTGATTGCTTTTGCCATCATCACTGAAACTGTGTTTCAGTGGCCGGGCATGGGTTTGCTGTTTATTCAAGCTGTGACCTTTGCGGATATTCCTGTGATGGCCGCCTATCTGTGCATGATCGCGCTGATTTTCGTGGTGATCAATTTGGTGGTGGATTTGCTGTATTTCGTGGTCGATCCGCGCTTGCGCATTGGTGGGAAAGGTCACTAAGCCGTGTTGGCGCCTCAGCTCAAAGCCAACGGCAGCGCCTTCGCGCGAATCCGTGAGTTCCACCCCGAGCTCACGGCATTTCGTCGCGATTTGCATGCGCATCCTGAGTTGGGCTTTGAAGAGATCTACACCTCAGGTCGCGTGCGCCAAGCTTTAGAAATTTGTGGTGTGGATGAAATTCACACGGGTATTGGCAAGACGGGCGTGGTGGGTCTGATTCGCGGCAAACAAAAGTCTTCCCGCATGATTGGCTTGAGAGCCGATATGGATGCCCTGCCTATGACTGAGCATGGCGATATCGCTTGGAAATCTGTGAAGCCCGGTCTCATGCATGGCTGCGGGCATGATGGCCACACCACCATGCTGACTGGCGCAGCGCGCTACCTCGCGGAGACGCGAAATTTTGCGGGTACTGCAGTATTGATCTTTCAACCCGGCGAAGAAGGCTACGCTGGCGCGAAAGCGATGATTGAAGACGGTTTGTTTGAGCGTTTTCCTGTAGAGGCCGCTTACGCCATGCACAACTGGCCAGCCATGCGCCCCGGTGAGATTGGTGTGAACCCTGGTCCGATGATGGCTGCTGCTGATCGCATCACGATCAACATCACAGGCAAAGGCGGCCATGGCGCACACGCCTATCTCACGGTAGATCCTGTACTCGTGGCGGGGCACATCATCACGGCGGTGCAAAGCATCGTCTCGCGCAATGTGAAGCCTGTGGATTCGGCAGTGATCAGTTTGTGTGCATTGCAGGCGGGGGACGTGCACGCCATGAGCGTGATCCCAGGCGAGGCCACTCTAGTAGGCACGGTGCGCACTTTCAATTCTGCAGTGCAAGACATGATTGAGCAGCGTCTTATCGAGCTGTGCAGCGGTATTGCGCAAAGCTTTGGCGCAACGGCCTCGGTGCATTACGAACGCATTTATCCCGCCACGATCAATACAGCTGCCGAAGCCAAGTTTGCTGCTGATGTGGCGGCGGCTTTGGTGGGCGAAAGCCATGTGAAACGCAACATGGAGCCCAGCATGGGCGCAGAAGATTTTTCATTCATGCTTCAGGCCAAGCCTGGAGCTTACTTGCGCTTAGGTCAAGGCGGTGAGGGCAGCTGCTTCTTGCACAACAGCAAGTATGACTTTAACGACGATGTGCTGCCGCTGGGCAGCGCTTTGTATGCCAGTTTGGTGGAGCAGGCTCTTGCCTGCTCTGCTTGATTTTTGTTTTTTTAGGAGAAGTGAAATGTTTTCAATGAAAAAAACCATGATTGCCGGCATGTTTATTGCCTCACTAGCTATGGTTTCCATAGCGCATGCGAAGACAATTCGTATTGGTAACCAAGGCGATGCGCTCTCGATGGATCCGCATTCGCTCAATGAATCCTTGCAACTCAGTGTCACGGGCAACGTGTATGAGGGCCTGACGGGTCGTAACAAAGACTTGAGCCTCGCACCTGCTTTGGCTACATCGTGGACTCAAACTTCGCCAACCGTTTGGCGCTTCAATCTGCGCAAAGGCGTCGTGTTCCATGATGGCACACCATTCACCGCTGATGATGTCGTGTTTTCTTTCCAGCGTTCGGCTGGTGACGGCTCCGACATGAAGAGCTACACCAACGACGTGGCTGAAGTTCGCAAGGTCGATAGCCACACCGTGGAATTCGTTACCAAAGCACCGTTTCCTATCCTGCCAGAAGTGATCTCGCTGGTGTATGTGATGAGCAAAAAATGGAGCGAAGACAACCAAGCGACCAAGCCAGTGGATCGCCGCAAAGGTATTGAGAATGCCGCCTCTTTCCGTGCCAATGGCACTGGTCCTTTCCGCGTGCGCGAGCGCCAGCCCGGCGTGAAAACCACCTTGGCACGCAGCGCCAATTACTGGGGCAAGATTGACGGCAACGTGACAGAAGTGATCTACACCCCGATCACCAACGATGCGACCCGCGTGGCTGCACTTGTCTCTGGCGAGATTGATGTGATGGAACCCGTGCCCGTGCAAGATGTGGCGCGCGTGAATGCCAGCGCCAATGCGCGTGCAATGCAAGGCCCCGAGCTGCGCACCATCTTCCTCGGCATGGATCAAAAGCGTGATGAGCTGCTGTATTCCAGCGTGAAGGGAAAAAACCCCTTCAAAGACAAGCGCGTACGCCAAGCTTTCTATCAAGCGATTGATATTGAAGGCATCAAGCGCACAGTGATGCGCGGTGCCTCCAACCCCACCGCGATCTTGGTAGGCCCAGGCATCAACGGCTTTGATGCCAATCTCAACAAGCGTTTGCCTTACGACACGGAGGCTGCAAAGAAATTGCTCGCTGATGCAGGCTACCCATCTGGCTTTGAAGTCACGATGAATTGCCCGAATGATCGCTATGTGAACGATGGTGAAATCTGCCAAGCAGTTGCCGCCAATCTCTCGCGCATTGGTGTGAAGATCAATCTGCAAGCCGAGACCAAGGGCACTTACTTCCCGAAAATCTTGCGCCGCGATACCAGCTTCTATCTGCTCGGCTGGACGCCTGGCACCTACGACTCACACAATATGCTCAATGCTTTGACACGTTGCGTGGATGACAAAGGTTCAGGCCAGTTCAACCTCGGCGCGTATTGCAACCCGAAGGTTGATGAGCTGACCCTGAAGATTCAATCCGAGACCGACAAGGCCAAGCGCCAAGCCATGATCTCTGAAGCCTTCAAGATCCACGCAGACGACATCGGCCACTTGCCCTTGCATCAACAAGCTTTGGCTTGGGGCGTGAGCAAAAAAGTTGAGCTGACGCAACTGGCCGACAACTTCATGTTCTTCAAGTGGATGAGCGTGAAGTAAGGTCTCTACCGTTCGCTCTGATGTCGAAGCTGGCATTGACACTTTGACAAACTCAGTGCGAACGGATTCGAATCGAATAAAAGGTTTAAACAATGGGTGTGCTTTCAAAGTGGCTCGACAGCGATGTCGGCTACAGCTTCAAAACCTCTCCCGTGGCCATTGCGGCTGCGGCGGTGGCCTTCATATGCATTTTTTGTGCTGTGTTTGCTGGCGTGATTGCGCCGCATAACCCATTTGACCTGACGACGCTTGAGCTCTCCGATGCGCGCATCCCTCCTGCGTGGATCGAAGGCGGCAAAGCCAAATTTTTCCTTGGCACAGACGATCAAGGCCGCGATATTCTCTCTGCCTTGATGTATGGCGCACGCGTCTCCTTAGCCGTGGGCATCGTCTCGGTGATCTTGTCCGTTATCATCGGCGTCACGCTCGGCCTACTTGCTGGCTTTTTTGGCGGCTGGATCGATACCTTGCTCATGCGCATCTGCGATGTGATGCTCTCTTTTCCTCCGATTCTCGTCGCCTTACTGATTGCAGGTGTGGGCCGCGCGATGTTTCCCAATGCACACACCAGCGTCGCATTCGGTGTGCTCATCATCTCCATCACACTCACCGGCTGGGTGCAATACGCCCGCACGGTGCGCGGCTCGACGCTTGTGGAGCGAAACAAAGAATATGTGCAAGCTGCGCGAGTTACTGGCGTGGCCAGCAGCCGCATCATGCTGCGACATGTGCTCCCCAACGTGCTTGGCCCCGTGCTCGTTCTCGCCACAATTCATGTGGCGACTGCCATCATCACCGAAGCCACGCTCTCTTTCTTGGGGGTCGGTGTGCCACCCACATCGCCCTCGCTAGGCACGCTGATTCGCGTTGGCAACGATTACCTCTTCTCCGGCGAATGGTGGATCACCGTCTGGCCGGGTTTGATGTTGATTTTGATTGCTTTGAGTGTGAATCTTTTAGGCGATTGGTTGCGTGATGCACTCAATCCACGTTTGCGTTAAGGGATGACATCATGAAAAAAATCTTTTTAATTGTTTTTGCATATATTGCTTTCTGTGCAAACAGCTTTGCTCAATCCAACACGAGCAACCCTGAATACCAAGAAAAGCTCAAGGTAGCAGAGCAACTCATGGCGCTTGCCGGCTCGCCTGCCGATGTGGCGCGCTTAGTCGGGGGTATGGTGCCAACCATGCGCGATAACCTGTCTAATCAAATCAGGCAAGCTAACCCTCAGTTGACGGATGCACAACTCAAACGCGCGATGGATCTGCAGATGGATGTCATCATGCAAAGCACCAATCGCTATGCTGCAGAAGTGATGCCTTTGATGATGAGTAATTTTGTGAAAGCCTATGCTGAAAAATTCACATTAACCGAGCTCAATACGATGTATCAATTTCAAAGCAGTGATGTGGGTCGTAAATTGCAACAGTTCACGATGAGCGAAATGCCTGAGGTGATGAAGCCAGTGATGGCCGCTTCACAAAAGATGGGTAAAGAAGTTGGCGAGGGCATCATGCGTGTTAAGCAGAAATTGGCGCAAGAGGGAATAGCGCTGAAATGAGCCTTCTACAAGTTAAAAATTTAGTGGTTGAATTTCCCACCCGCCGCGGCACGCTGCGTGCGCTCGACGATATTTCTTTTGATATCGCGCCCGGTGAAATCTTAGGTGTGGTCGGTGAATCTGGTGCTGGCAAATCGCTCACTGGCGCTTCCATCATTGGCCTGCTTGAGCCACCAGGCCGCGTAGCCAGCGGGCAGATTTTGCTCGAGGAGCAGCGCATTGATCAACTGAGCCATGATGAGATGCGCCATATCCGTGGCCGCAAGATCGGCGCGATTTTTCAAGACCCACTCACTTCGCTGAACCCGCTGTATTCGGTGGGCAGGCAGCTCATGGAAACGATCCAGGCGCATTTGCCTGTGGATGCGGCAGAAGCGCGCCGCCGTGCGATTGATTTGCTGAAATCGACGGGCATCCCCGCCGCTGAAGAGCGCATCGAGCATTACCCGCATCAGTTCTCAGGTGGTATGCGCCAGCGTGTGGTGATTGCACTCGCGCTTGCGGCTGAGCCCAAGCTGATCGTTGCGGATGAGCCGACGACAGCATTGGATGTATCGATCCAAGCGCAGATCATCAGCTTGCTGAAAACGATTTGCAAAGAGCGCGGCGCGGCGGTGATGCTGATCACGCACGATATGGGCGTGATCGCGGAGACTTGTGATCGCGTAGCTGTGCTCTATGCAGGCCGCGTGGCGGAGATTGGCCCGGTGCATGAGGTGATCAACCATCCTGCGCATCCTTACACCGCTGGCTTGATGGCCTCGATTCCCGATATGAGCGAAGACCGCGAAAATCTCGCGCAGATTGATGGCGCGATGCCGCGCCTCAATGCCATTCCGCAGGGCTGTGCTTTTAATCCGCGCTGCACAAAAACGTTTGACCGCTGCAAAGTGGATCGCCCGGAGCTGATGAATGCGGGAGCCACGCGCGCAGCATGCTGGCTGGCTGAAGGAAAATAAAAAATGAGTAAGCAAGCTTTGGTCAAAGTCGATGATCTGGCGATGAGCTTTGATGTCTCGCCGCCTTTGCTCAATCGCATCGTGGAAGGCAAATCCAAAGTATTTCTCAAAGCCGTCGATGGCGTGAGCTTTGAGATAGAAAAGGGCAAAACGCTCGCACTTGTGGGCGAATCAGGCTGCGGCAAGAGCACGGTTGCGCGCCTGATGGTGGGTCTGTACACACCTTCACGTGGCAATTTCCAGTTCGATGGCATGGATGCCAACGAGACGTACAAAGGCGCAGGCAGCCGCAAGTTGCGCGAGCGCATTCAGATGATCTTTCAAGACCCGTATGCCAGCCTGAATCCGCGCTGGAAGGTGGGCGATATCGTGGGCGAGCCGTTGAAAGAGCATGGCTTGATCACTGATGAGAAGCAATTGGAAGAGCGCGTGGGCGAATTGCTCAAATCGGTAGGCTTGAGTCCGCTCGATATGGTCAAGTATCCGCACCAATTCTCCGGCGGTCAGCGCCAGCGCATCTCGATTGCGCGCGCCTTAGCTACGCAGCCAGAATTCCTCGTCTGCGATGAGCCCACCAGCGCGCTGGATGTGAGCGTTCAAGCGCAGGTGCTCAACATCATGAAAGACCTGCAAAAGAAGCAGGGCCTGACCTATCTCTTCATCAGTCACAACCTCGCCGTGGTACGCCATGTGAGCGATCAAGTGGGTGTGATGTATCTGGGGCGTTTGGTGGAGCTGGCAGATAAAGCTGAGCTATTCAGCAATCCTAAGCATCCATATACCCGCATGCTGCTCGATGCGATTCCGAAGATGCACGATACTGGCAAGGCACGCACACCTGTGCAAGGTGAGGTGCCGAATCCTTTGAATCCACCGAGCGGCTGCGCCTTCCACCCGCGCTGCCCGCATGCGAACGACCGCTGCAAAACTGAGCGCCCGAATCTCATCGAGCTCAAAGGCATTCGGATTGCATGCCACGCGGTAGAAGAGAATCGTATTTGATCGTCATCTTTTTTAAAGCGATTTAAGCCGATTGCCGGCATAGAATCTACGCGAAGTGCTATGAAATTAATAGTGTGACAAGGCAAGAGTTTCCCGCTAACATGGCGGTATGAGCATCTTGAATTTCACCCCTGCCGTTGGTGATACGGCCTTCACATCGTTGCAGCAAGAGCTGTTGTCCAAAGCGCAGCAGCTTGGTAAGGACTGCTTCGCGCCTCGTGCGCCGCACTGGGACGTCACAGCTACCTTCCCGCTGGCCAATTACGACGATCTGCGCGCAGCAGGCATCTTGCGCATGTGTGTGCCTGCAGCGCATGGCGGCTTGGGCGCTGATTACGCGACCTATATGATGACGGGTGCAGAAATTGGCCGATACTGCGGAGCAACCGCGCTAACACTCAACATGCACATTTGCTCCACGATGTGGACGGGTGTGCTCTCCGACGGTATCGCGATGACAGCGGATCAGCAAGCTGAGCATCATGCGCGTCGCCATTTGCATTTCAAGCGCATCGTTGAAAAAGGCGCTTTGTATGCTCAGCCTTTCAGCGAAGGCACAGCCGCTGCCGCTGGCCGCGCGCCGTTTGGCACGGCAGCGCGCAAAAGCGTGCAAAACGGCGTGAGCGGCTGGGTGATCAATGGCCGAAAAATCTGGGCATCGCTCTCTGGCGCGGCCAATTACTACGGCATCTTGTGCACCGAAGATATTGAAGGCAAGAACCCTGATCCGCGCGATACGCTCTACATCG
This sequence comes from Variovorax sp. PCZ-1, assembly GCF_018413605.1. Classification (GTDB taxonomy): domain Bacteria; phylum Pseudomonadota; class Gammaproteobacteria; order Burkholderiales; family Burkholderiaceae_C; genus JANMDU01. The sequence goes on from NZ_JAHCDN010000001.1 coordinate 221,465, forward strand.
CTGTGCCTGCGGAAAGCGAAGGCCTCACCATCAGCGGCGATTGGAACCCGATGGGCATGCGCGGCACGGTGAGCCGCAATCTCACTTTCAAAGATGTGTTCGTGCCGGATGATGAGCAGCTGATGCCGCGCGGTGTGTATTTCAAAGCGGCGCAAACTTGGCCAGCGATGTTTTTCACTCTCGCGCCAACTTATCTGGGCATTGCGAATGCAGCTTACGATTTCACGGTGAAGTATCTGCGCGGCGAGGTGGAGGGCGAGCCACCCGTGAAGCGCCGCCAATATCCCACGAAGCAAATCGCTGTCGCGCAGATGCGCATTCAGCTGGAGAACATGCGCAGCATTTTTCTGCGCGCGATCACTGAAGCGAAGCCGAACCCGAGCAAAGATGAAAAGCTGCGCCTCTATGCCGCGCATTACAGCGTGATGGAGGGTGCGAACGATATTGCTCGGCTTGCGATCCGCACCTGCGGCGGCCAGAGCATGATGAAACACTTGCCACTGGAACGCCTGTATCGCGATAGTCGTTGTGGTTCGCTTATGCTGCCTTGGACGGCAGAGCTGGTGATGGATCGAATGGGGCGTGAGACTTTGTATGAGCCGGGGGAGAAGGATGATTCTTGACGTTGCGCTCTAACCGTCTTCACGAGCCGATAGCGCTTGGGCTATCCCCCTCCACGAATGTCCTCCGCCGGCTGCGCCGTCTCCCCCTTTATTTCGTTGCGGGAGATAGCCCAATCACAATCGGCTGGGCAGTTTGTTTATTACTACAAAATTAATAGCTGCTCGCGCAATAAACACGCCGGCGATCTACCCGAAAGACTTCAAATCCAAGCCAACTCAGTAGAAAACTTCGCCCGCTTCACACTGAAAAACGCTTTCACATTCCGCACCTTCGCATCTTGCGTGAACAGGCGTTGCGCGAGCTCAAGATAGGCTGGCATGTCCTTCACCTGCACGATGATCACCACATCAGGGCCCGGGCTCACGCGATAGCACTGTTGCACCTCTGGTTCGGGCAGCATGCGCGATTCAAACGCGGCGAGCACTTCTTCCGTTTGCTCTATCAGCGTCACCTCCACAATCGCCGTGAGTCCAGCACCGATGAGAGGCTTCAAGCGATCTGCATTGAGCACGGCTACTTGCCGCTCAATCAAACCCAGATCATGCATACGCTTGACTCTTCGCAGGCATGTGGGCGGTGAGACATGTACCTTGGCAGCCAAATCTTGGTTGCTCAAGGAAGCGTCGTTTTGCAAGCTTTGGAGCAAGCGAATGTCTATCTCATCTAACTCAAGAGGGGAATTAAATTCTAAATTCATTATTTAAAAGAATAATATTTCTAATATAGAAATTTATGAAATTTTATTTCTAATTCATAAATAAATCAATCAGATATTTTTCAATACTGCGCCTACCATTCGCTCCATAGACACATCCCAAGGAGCATCCCATGTGCGGCATCGTCGGTTCAGTCTCTCAGCGCAACATCGTCCCCATCCTCGTGCAAGGCCTGCAGCGTCTGGAATATCGCGGGTATGACTCTTGTGGGGTCGCGGTGCACAGCGGTGGCTTGAAGCGCGCGCGCACCACCTCTCGCGTGGCCGAGCTGCAAGCGCAGATCGATGCAGATGCAGCAAGTGGCAACGCGTTCACTGGCTTCACTGGCATCGCCCACACGCGCTGGGCCACACATGGTGCGCCCGTGGTACACAACGCACATCCACATTTCAGCGCTGGTCCGAATGCGAAAGAGGGTGCGGCAGGCCGCGTGGCTCTTGTACATAACGGCATCATTGAAAACCACGATGCATTGCGCAAACAGCTCCAAGCCAAGGGCTATGTGTTCGTGAGCCAAACGGATACCGAAGTCATCGCGCATTTGCTAGATTCTTTGTATGACGGTGATATTTTTGAAGCACTCAAAGCCACGATTGCGCAGCTTCATGGCGCGTATGCTCTGGCCGTGTTTCACAAAGACGAACCGCATCGTGTGGCGGGTGCGCGCGCCGGGTCTCCTTTGATCTTAGGTGTTGGCAAAGAGGGCGGTGAGAATTTCCTAGCCTCTGATGCGATGGCGCTGGCGGGAGTAACGGATCAAATCGTTTACCTTGAAGAAGGCGATGTGGTCGATCTGCAAATCGGCAAATACTGGATCGCAGACAAAAACGGTAAAGTGCTCGGCGCAGACAAACGCCCCGTGAAAACCGTGCAAGCGCATAGCGGCGCTGCTGAGCTTGGGCCTTATCGCCACTACATGCAAAAAGAAATCTTCGAGCAACCGCGCGCGATTGCCGACACGCTCGAAGGCGTTGTGGGCATCTCGCCCGAGCTCTTTGGCGATGGTGCGTATTCCACCTTCAAAGCGATTGACAACATCCTCATCCTCGCCTGCGGCACCAGCTACATCAGCGGCTCAGCAGCCAAGTATTGGTTTGAATCCATTGCCAAAATCCCCTGCAATGTGGAGATCGCCAGTGAATACCGCTACCGCGATTCCGTGCCCAATCCACGCACACTCGTCGTCACCATCAGCCAATCCGGCGAGACAGCAGACACACTCGCCGCGCTAAAACATGCGCAAAGCTTAGGGATGGCGCACACGCTCACCATCTGCAACGTGGCAACGTCTGCGATGGTGCGTGAATGCAAACACGCCTACATCACCCGCGCAGGTGTCGAAATCGGCGTCGCTTCCACCAAAGCCTTCACCACCCAACTCGCCGGCCTCTTCCTGCTCACGCTCGCCATCGCACAAACCAAAGGGCTGCTCTCAGACGAACAAGAGACGCAATACCTCAATGAAATGCGCCACCTCCCCGTCGCCCTGCAAGCCGTGCTAGCGCTTGAGCCGCAAATCATCGCTTGGGCAGAAGACTTCGGTAAAAAAGAAAATGCACTCTTTTTAGGTCGCGGCCTGCATTGGCCGATTGCCATGGAGGGTGCTTTGAAGCTCAAAGAAATCAGCTACATCCACGCCGAAGCCTATGCCGCTGGCGAGCTCAAACACGGGCCACTCGCCCTTGTGACAGATGAGATGCCAGTTGTCACCGTCGCCCCCAATGATGCTTTGCTCGAGAAACTCAAAAGCAATATGCAGGAAGTGCGTGCAAGAGGTGGTGTGCTTTATGTGCTCGCTGATGGCGACACGCAGATCGAATCCAGTGAGGGTTTGCATGTGATCCGTATGCCAGAGCACTACGGCGCGTTGTCCCCGATCCTTCATGTTGTACCCTTGCAATTGCTGGCGTATCACACCGCTTTGGCAAAGGGGACGGATGTGGACAAGCCACGCAATTTAGCTAAGTCGGTCACGGTGGAGTGAACCCTCAGCGGACCAATCGACTGTATTGCGCCAATGTTTCTTCAACGCTCGGATTGGCTTTGCCAGTGCCGAGTACAAAGACGGCCGGTAGCTCGCCAGCCATGACGCTGTTGAGATGGCCTACAGTCTCAGGAGTGATATTGCTGCCACTGAAGTTCGCGCTGCTGGCACGTACCGCGGGAATGCCAGCTTGCGTTAAGCGTCGCATCATCTCATCAGCTCTCTGCCCTGCGGCCTCTGGACAATTGGGTGGTGCGAAAACGATCACGCTCTTTGCATCAAAGCCTTGTGGTGTTGGCATGTCGATGAAGCCATTTGACGAATGTGATGCCTCTGTGGAAGCACCAGTTAAGCTGCTGTTCGCTGACTTCTTTTGTGCGTCTTTGCCCGACAAATAATTGTAGGCGCCATAGCCAATCGCTGCGATCAAGACTAGCTGAATGAGCCGCATGAGCTGCCCCTTATTTCGCAGTCACCGCTACAAACTCGTCGAGCTTTTTTCTTGCCGCACCGGAGGCTAGCACCTCTTGCGCCAATACCAAACCAGCTTTCATCGAATCAGCCACATTGGCTGCATAAAGCGCTGCACCTGCGTTGAGCGCGACGATGTCTCTGGCGGGGCTGTTGTGGTTGTCGAGCACAGCCATCATCATGGATTTGCTTTGCTCGGGCGTTTCGACGCGTAATGCGCGGTTGCTGCTCATCATGAGGCCAAAATCTTCCGGGTGAATCTCGTATTCGGTGATCTCGCCGTTTTTCAGTTCACCCACTAGCGTGGCTGCGCCTAGGCTCACTTCGTCCATGCCATCGCGCCCATACACCACCAGCGCATGCTCTGCGCCCAGGCGTTGCAAGGCGCGCACCTGTATGCCTACGAGATCGGGGTGGAAGACGCCCATCAAGATATTGGGGGCGCTGGCGGGATTCGTGAGCGGGCCGAGAATGTTGAAGATGGTGCGCACGCCCAGCTCTTTGCGGATGGGGGCGACGTGCTTCATCGCGGTGTGATGATTCGGGGCAAACATGAATCCGATGCCAACATCCGCGATGCACTGCGCGATTTTTTCAGGGCTCAAGTTGATGTTCACGCCAAGCGATTCGAGCACATCTGCACTGCCCGATTTGCTGCTCACGCTGCGTCCACCATGCTTACTCACCTTCGCACCAGCGGCTGCGGCGACAAACATCGAGCAGGTGGAAATATTGAAGGTGTGTGAGCCATCGCCACCTGTGCCCACGATATCAACGAGGTGCTTCTTATCGGCGACATTCACCTTGGTAGAAAACTCGCGCATCACTTGCGCGGCTGCGGTGATCTCGCCAATGGTTTCTTTCTTCACGCGCAGGCCAGTGATCAGCGCAGCCATCATCACCGGGCTCATCTCGCCACTCATGATGAGGCGCACGACTTTGAGCATCTCATCGTGGAAGATTTCGCGGTGCTCGATGGTGCGCTGCAGGGCTTCTTGTGGGGTGATGGGCATGGTGCTCTCCTCAGAAAATCAGTGTTTGAAATAATTGCGAATCACATCAATCGTATGTGAGATATCTGCCTCGTTCAGATCCAGATGCGTGACGAAGCGAAGGCGATACAAGCCAGTGGCCAAGATGCCGTGATTCTTCAGATGCGGCAGCAAGCCTTCCGCATTGGCCTTGGCAGCGCCATCCAGATCAACGAAGATGATATTGCTGTGAACTGGATCAACGCGCACACCTTCAATCTGCGACAAAGCATCGCCCAGCATGCGTGCTAGGCGATGATCCGCTTGCAGACGCTCTACTTGATGATCTAGCGCATAGATGGCTGCAGCGGCCAAGATGCCGGCTTGCCGCATGCCACCGCCAGCCATTTTGCGGATGCGGTGAGCCTTTTTGATGAGCTCGCGCGAGCCGCAAAGCGCTGAGCCCACAGGTGCGCCCAAACCTTTGCTAAAGCAGACACTCACGGAATCAAAATTCTCGGCAATTCTTCTTGCTTCGAAAAGAATAGCATCTTGCGCAGTAGACACGACGGCAATTGGCTCATTTGGCCTTAAATTCATGGACTGCGCAGTGGCTGCGTTGAAGAGTCGAGCACCATCCAAATGCGTCGCCAGGCCTTTGCTTCGCGCTAAATCCGTAGCCGCTATCACGTATTCCAGCGGCAGCAGTTTGCCACCAATCGTATTTTCTAAGCAGAGCAATCGCGTGCGAGCGAAGTGCGCGTCGTCTGGTTTGATATTGGCCTCAATCTCAGGCAGCGGCAATGTGCCATCGGGCGCGTGCGCAATCGGCTGCGGTTGCACACTGCCCAAGACCGCTGCGCCACCGCCTTCCCAGCGATAAGCATGCGCCATCTGGCCCACGATGTATTCGTCCCCGCGTTGGCAGTGAGAAAGAACAGCGCAAAAATTGCTCTGCGTGCCGGTGGGCACAAACAGCGCCGCCTCAAAACCGAGCAAGGCCGCAATCTTTTCTTGCAACGCGTTCACCGTAGGATCATCACCAAACACATCATCGCCCAGCGGCGCAGCCAGCATGGCCGCGCGCATGGCGGGTGTGGGTTGGGTGACGGTATCGCTACGCAGGTCAATCATCTTCATTATTTTTGAGGCTTTTTGAGCACTTTGCCGGCATGGATACTGCGCGAAGTGCTATTAAATTCATAGTAAAAAATTCTTGAGCATCGCATGGCCATGTTCGGTGAGGATGCTCTCTGGGTGAAACTGTACACCTTCAATCCGCACCTCATGCGCATAGCCGCTGTGGCGCACACCCATGATCTCGCCATCATCCGTCTGCGCGGTGATCACCAGCTCTTTCGGGCAAGTAGCGCGCTCGATGGCGAGGGAGTGGTAGCGGTTGACGGTGAATTGCTTGGGCAGATCTTTGAACACACCTTCTTGGCTTGTGGTGATCACGCTCGTCTTGCCATGTATCAGTTCTTGCGCTCTGATGATGTTGCCACCGAAGGCTTGACCGATGGCTTGATGGCCTAAGCAAACGCCGAGGATCGGCAGTTTGCCTTTGAAATGCTCAATCGCTGCCACTGAGATACCCGCTTCTTTGGGTGAGCAGGGGCCGGGGGAGATGCACAGGCGATCAAATGCTTTGGCTTTGAACAGTGCATCCAGCTCGTTGACGGTGATTTCATCGTTGCGATGAACGATGACTTCAGCACCCAGCTCGCCGAAGTATTGGACGATGTTGTAAGTGAAGCTGTCGTAGTTGTCGATCATGAGGAGTTTCATGGGGATTCTTTCATTCAACCAATAGAACGCAAAAGGCGCAAAAGTACGCAGAAGACGCAAAATTAGAGGTCATGAACGAGTCTCCTCACACCAAATTTTGCAATTGGCTGCGCATGAAAATTCAACAACAGGCCTAGAGGCTTAGCACTTGTTCGTAGGTAAGTTAGTAATTGTGCTCGGTGCTCTTCGAGAATGCTCTCAACCGCTTTTAGCTCCAATATCAACGATGACTCCAGCAAAAAATCTGCGCGATAAATAACGCCCAGTGGTTTGCCTTTGTAGTTGCCCTCAATAGCCCACTCCCTTTCAAACTCGATGCCTAAGCTTTCTAGTTCAATCGCTAAAGCGTTCGAGTAAGCACTTTCTAGTAAACCAACACCAAGATGCTGCTGTACTTCAACGCATGCTCCAATCACCCGGTGCGAAAGCGCATTGAGCCATTGGACTTCCTTTGGCGTCTTTTGCGTTTCTTCTGTGTCTTTTGCGTTCTTTTGATGGAGCCGTGAAGCGCTTGAGTTACTCATTCCAAGCCCTCCTCAACCAGCTCAGAAGCTCGCAGCAAAGCACGCGCTTTGGCTTCAGTCTCTTTCCACTCCAGCTCAGGCACAGAATCTGCCACCACGCCAGCCGCCGCCTGCACATACAGCATGCCGTCTTTGACGATGCCGGTGCGGATAGCAATCGCCACATCCATGTCGCCTGCGAAGCTCAGATAGCCGCATGCGCCGCCGTAAATGCCGCGTTTGCTGGGCTCGAGCTGATCGATGAGTTCCATGGCATGCACCTTCGGCGCACCTGTGAGAGTGCCGGCTGGGAAAGTGGCCTTCAAAACGTCGGCTTGCGTCATGCCGTCTTTCAGGATGCCTTCGACATTGCTCACGATATGCATCACATGGCTGTAGCGCTCGACGACGAAAGCTTCAGTCACTTTCACGCTACCGATTTTGGCGATACGGCCAATGTCGTTGCGCGCGAGATCGATCAGCATCACATGCTCGGCGCGTTCCTTCGGATCAGTGAGTAGCTCTTGCTCTGCAGCTTTGTCTGCTTCGGGTGTGCTTGCGCGCGGGCGGGTACCTGCGAGGGGGCGAATGGTGATCTTCGCGCCTTCATTCGTTTGTTCATGCCGCACCAAAATTTCTGGTGAAGCGCCAACGATATGGAAGTCACCCATGTTGTAGAAATACATGTAGGGCGATGGGTTGAGTGAGCGCAGCGCGCGGTAGAGCGAAAGCGGCGATTCGGTGTAACGTTTCTTGAGGCGCTGGCCGACCTGCACTTGCATGAAATCGCCCGCTTCGATCAAGCCTTTGGCGCGATCCACAGCTTTCAAATAATCGGCCTTGGCAAACTCGCGCTCAATCGGGTAATCCTGCGAGGGCTTAACAACGGGGGCGGTCACGCTGTAGCGCAACTGATCTTTGAGTTCGCGCAAACGCTTCTTGGCATTCGCATAGGCTTCGTTTTGCGATGGATCGGCATAGACGATGAGGTAGAGCTTGCCCGAGAGGTTGTCAATCACCGCCAACTCTTCGGTGAGCAAGAGCATGATGTCTGGCAGGCCAAGCGTATCGGGGGGGCATGAGTTTTCGAGTTTTTTCTCAATATAGCGCACGGTGTCGTAGCCAAAATAGCCAGCCAATCCACCACAGAAGCGAGGTAGGCCAGGGCGCAGCGCCACTTTGAAGCGCGATTGAAATGTCGCAATCGCGTCTAAAGGATTGCCGGGCAATGTTTCGACAACTTTGCCCTCAGTTACCACTTCAGTCTTTGCATTGCTGCCAAAACCACTCGCGCGCAAATGCGTGCGTGCTGGCAAACCAATAAAACTGTAGCGGCCAAAGCGCTCGCCGCCAACAACGGATTCAAGGAGGAAGCTGTGCTTGCCTTGCGCTTTGCCATGAGCGAGTTTCAGATACAAAGACAAAGGTGTTTCGAGATCAGCAAAAGCTTCTGCAACGAGTGGGATACGGTTGTAGCCAGCATCACGCAAAGATTTGAATTCAAGTTCGGTCATCATGACGGAGGGTTTCCACAGGTCAGCGCATCGAGTTAGGTGCGCATCAGTTCAATTTATTCGGCATCCAAGGCTGGATGCCACGAATGCGGCTTTGCGCCGCAAAAATCAAAGCAAGCTGGTTGGCTTACGCCACAACCAGGCTCCCCGCCATGCGGCAGCACGCGCGGTGGCGTGGGCAGTTTGGGCAGAAAAGCAAATATTGAACATGTTATGAGTGTAGCAGAGCGGCTTGTTGCAACTTTTATGTCAACGCTATTTGGTTGCGCCCGCGTTATAGAGTGAATGTTTGCAGTGAAAACCCTGTTGAGGCAATAGCGGTTTTTGTAGATACTTTTAGAAATATTTCAAACGGTCGTTTTATTTTTAGCATTTAGGAGCAGCGATGAATTTATCTCGGCCGAAGTTTTTGGGCACAGCGCTCGCTTCTCTTGGCGCCAGCCTGATGCCTGCTTTGTCTTGGGCGCAATCGAAGCTGGGCGATGTGACTTACCCTAACGAAGTAACGGTTGGCGGGCAAAAGCTGCTGCTTAATGGCTATGGCATGCGCTTTCGTTTTGGCTTTCGCGTCTACACCGCCGCGCTCTACACGCCGACCAAGCTCACCAAGAATGAAGATGTACTCAAACCTAACATCGTAAAGCGCATGCATTTGGTGGCGCAACGCGATGTGAAGGGTGATGAATTCGGCAAACTCTTTACGCGTGCGATCGAGGAGAACATGTCTAAAGAAGATTTCTCAAAGATCATCAATGGCGTGATTCGGATGGGCAATCTCTTCGCTGAGGCCAAGCAATTTGGAAAAGGCGATGTCATCTTGATTGATGTCATTCCGGGAACGGGCTCATTGATCAATTTCCGCGGCAAGCAGCAAGGTGAGCCGATCAAAGAGCCAGAATTTGGACAAGCCCTGATGCAAATTTGGTTTGGCAAAAAACCAGCAGATGAGCCCCTGCGTAAAGCCTTGCTCGGGGAGCAGAGTACCGCGAACACCAATGTGAATTGATGGGTCTGCGCTGATCAAAAAAGCCCGCCTGATGCGGGCTTTTTTGTGTCTTTAACCGAGCAAAGCGTCGATGTCTTGCAGTGAGCTCAGATGCGCTACTGCAGGCGTAGCGCGGATGTCATGCCCATGGTTGTAGCCATAGGTCATGAGGACCACAGGGCAATGGGCAGCATGCGCAGCTTGTGCATCATTGCTGCTGTCGCCGATCATCAATGTGTGCTGTGGTGCGGCACCCAGTACCTCGCAAGTCTTGATCAGCGGCAGTGGATCGGGTTTTTTCTTCTCGAAAGAATCACCGCCAAAGATATGGCTGAAAAAACCATCCAAGCCTTTTGTTTTGAGCAAAGGCTTGGCAAAGGCCAGCGGCTTGTTGGTCAAGCATGCCAACTTCAAACCTCTGTTGCGAAGCGTCTGCAAGCCTGCCAAGACACCTGGATAAACCGCGCTCGCTTCGCCATTGCAGGCTAAGTAGTGCGATTGATAACTCGCCCAAGCAGTTTGGTATGCTACTGATTTAATAGCGCTTTGCGCAGATTCTATGTGGGCTAACTGCTGTTTTTGCACATAATCCAGGGTGCTGCGAATCAAATGCTCGCTGCCTTTGCCGACGGTTGCCTCGATGAAAGCGCGATCCACTGGAGGAAGCGATACATCCGCCAGCATGCGATTGAGCGCGACTTCAAAATCGCCCAGCGTATCCACCATCGTGCCATCGAGATCGACGATCACGGCTTGAATGTTTTTCAGCATTTATTTCAATGCAGCGCGCATGCTGTCGATCACGGCCTTGTAATCCGGCTTGCCGAAAATCGCGCTGCCTGCGACGAAAGCATCTGCGCCCGCATCGGCGATGCGGCGAATATTGTCTGGCTTGATACCACCATCGACTTCCAAGCGAATATCTTTACCTGAAGCTTCAATGCGTTTGCGAACGGCTTCAATCTTGCGCAGAGCGCTATCAATAAAGGATTGCCCACCAAAGCCAGGGTTCACGCTCATGATCAGGATGAGATCAATATCTTCAATCACCCAATCGAGCACATCAAGCTCTTCTGCGGGATTGAACACCAAGCCTGCTTTGCAGCCTTTGCCTTTGATCACTTGAATGCTGCGATGCACATGGCGTGAAGCATCAGGGTGAAAGCTGATGTAGTCCGCGCCCGCATCAGCAAATGCAGCTGCCAGTGCATCCACAGGCTCAACCATCAAATGCACATCCATGATGGCTTTGCTGCCATCGGGCTTCACCGCATACGGCTTAATGGCCTGGCAGATCATCGGGCCGAAGGTGAGGTTGGGTACGTAATGGTTGTCCATCACATCGAAATGCACCCAATCTGCGCCAGCGGCCAGGACGTTTTTCACTTCATCGCCCAATCGAGCGAAATCGGCAGAGAGAATGGAGGGGGAAATGTAAAAAGGGCGTGTCATGATCGTAATTTTCTCACGCCAGCAAGGCGCTTAGCCTTCGCTGTGCCTCTGCGCAATCGCCCATGCAATCTTTCACCCAAGCTTCGTTGTGATACGTGGGCAAGTAGCGTTCGCCGGCGTCACAAATCAGCGACAAGATTGAACCTGTTTGCCCTGTGAATTTCATCTGTGCGGCAAGTCCGAGCATCGCTACGAAATTCGTTCCCGTCGATGGCCCCACGCGCCGTCCGAGCAGGCCAGAGAGCATTCGCATCGCCGCGATGGATTCGGCATTACTGACGATTTGCATCTGATCAATCAAGCCGCGAATAAAGCTGGGCTCCACGCGTGGGCGGCCAATGCCCTCAATGCGCGAGCCAGCACCTGTGAGCTGCGTGTCGCCAGTGGCGTGATAGCTCGCAAACACCGAGCCTTCAGGATCGGCTACGCAAAGCTGCGTGGGAAATTGCCTGTAGCGCAAAAAGCGGCCAATGGTGGCACTCGTGCCACCCGTGCCTGCGCCCACCACCACCCAGCTGGGCACCGCATGCCGCTCCCGTGCCATTTGCTCAAACATGCTTTGCGCGATGTTGTTATTCCCGCGCCAATCGGTGGCGCGCTCGGCATAGGTGAACTGATCCATGTAATGCCCACCGCTGTCTTGGGCAATCTGTTGCGCCGCTTCATACACAGCGCCAGCAGACGCCACAAAATGGCAGCGACCGCCGTAGAACTCGATCAGTGCGATCTTCTCGGGCGAAGTGCTTTTAGGCATCACGGCCACGAAGGGAAGCCCAAGCAATCGCGCGAAATACGCTTCGCTCACCGCAGTTGATCCGCTGGATGCTTCCACCACGGTCGAGCCTTCATGCAGCCAGCCGTTGCACAGCGCGTAGAGAAAAAGCGAGCGTGCCAAGCGGTGCTTCAAGCTGCCGGTGGGGTGTGTGGATTCGTCCTTGAAGTAAAAATCAATGCCAGCTTGGTTGAAATGGGCCAGCGGCAGGGCGATCAAATGCGTATCGGCGCTACGTTGAAAATCGGATTCGATTTTCTCAATGGCTTGATGAGACCAGTTTCTTTGCGAGGTGTTCATACGTAGATTGTCGCAGCGCCGAGCACCTCATCTAATTGCTATAGTATCAATAGCATTTTGCGCATATTCTATGCCGGTGATCTCCCAAAAACGCTTAAAAATTAAGCGTAACGCTTACTCCGTAAATTGTTCTTCATCTCTTTCAGAGCAGGCTGCAACTTCGCACTACCAATCCGCAATGCCACGCTGGTCGCCAAAATATCCACCATCAGCAAGTGCAGCAGCCGCGAGACCATAGGGCTGTAGCGGTCGTACCCCTCGGGGTGATCAGCAGCCAAATGCACGTGGCCAGCCGAGGCCAGTGGTGAGCCGCTGGCTGTGATCACGATTGTTGTGGCACCGTTTTTGCGCGCAATATCACAGGCATCCATCAAATCGCGTGTGCGGCCTGAATTGCTGATCACCACCACGCAATCGCCTGGGCCCACCGTGGAGGCGCTCATCACCTGCATATGGCCATCGCTATAAGCAATACTCGTCACGCCAAGGCGGAAAAATTTATGCTGCGCGTCTTGCGCCACGATGCCTGAATTACCTACGCCATAAAACTCGATGCGTTTACGTTGCTTGTAGGTCTCTGCCAGTGCTTCAGAGGCCTTCTCGTAGGCAAAGCTGCTCGCATCGTTGCGGTATTTCAAAAAGGCTGCAACCGTGTTGTCGATCACTTTGACGAGTACATCGGATACTTTGTCATCCGTATCCACGCTGCGGTGAATGAAGGGCACACCCTCGCTGACAGAGCCCGCTAGCTTGAGTTTGAAATCCGAGAGCCCGTCATAACCCATGCTTCGGCAAAAGCGTACGACCGTGGGCTTACTCACATGCGCGCGATCTGAGAGCTCGCTCACTGGTAGATTGGCAAAGGCACGAGGGTCGAGTAAAACGAGTTTGCCTACGCGTTGCTCGGCGGGTGCGAGGGAAGGCAGTGATGCCTTGATGCGTTCAAGCATGCTCATGATTAGCTTTCCTCTTCCCAACAAAATCCATCTTTGGCAATCATGCCGCTGGCCGCACTTGGTCCCCAGCTGCCTGCGGTGTATTGACGTGGCAAGTTGGTATCTTGCTGCCAGTGCGTGAGCACAGGCTCTACCCAACGCCAAGCTTCTTCTTGCTCATCGCTGCGCACAAAGAGATTCAAGCGGCCATCAATCACATCGAGCAGCAAGCGCTCATACGCGCCAACGCGCTCGGTGCCGAAGCGCTTGTCGAAATCCAAGTCAAGCTGCGTGAGGCTGAGTGAATTGGTATCGCGCCGATTCGCTTGCGCCTGCGCCATGAGATGCAACTCCAAGCCGTCTTTGGGCTGCAGATGAATCACGAGTTTGTTTGCACCGCCGTTCGGCGTTTGAAAAATCGCATGCGGAGTGGCATGGAAATTCACCACGATATGCGCCTCGCGCCCCGCCATGCGCTTGCCAGTGCGGATGTAGAAAGGCACACCCGCCCAACGCCAATTTGCGATCTCGGCGCGCAGAGCTACAAAGGTTTCCGTTTGGCTCGCAGTATTCACGCCCGTCTCTTGCAAATAACCGGGCACTTTATTCCCACCGATATTGCCTTCTGCATACTGGCCGCGCACCACGTGGCTGGCGAGTGTTGCAGGTGTCCAGCGCTTGAGCGAGCGCAGCACTTTGAGTTTTTCATCGCGAATTGCATCGGCATGCGCATTGATCGGTGGCTCCATCGCAATCGCGCAAAGCAATTGCAGCGCATGGTTTTGCACCATATCGCGTAGCGCACCAATGCCATCGTAATAACCGCCGCGTTTTTCTACACCGAGGTCTTCGGCAATCGTGATCTGAATGTTCGCAATATGCTCGCGCCGCCACACCGGTTCAAACAGCGCATTCGCAAAGCGCAGCGCCATGAGGTTTTGCACGCTTGGCTTGCCAAGGTAGTGATCAATGCGGAAGACTTGTTTTTCGCTGAAGAACTTCAGCACGGTTTGGTTGATCGCTCGGTTGCTCGCCAGATCATGCCCCAGCGGTTTTTCCAGCACGAGGCGAGTGCTTGGTGTGTTCAGGCCTGCTGCGCCGAGCTGCTCAGCCACGGCTGTGAAGAGATGCGGCGAGACGGCCAGATACATCACCGTCGTTTCTGCGGCACGCTCATCCAAGCGCGCCTTCAAGGTAGCGTAAGCATCTGGCTTGCTCAAATCCATGCGCTGGTAATGCAAGAGGCTGGCAAAGCGATCAAACTCTTCCGTGGACGGCCGCTTGGCCAGCTCCACTTGATCAAAGCGCGAGCGGATCAACTCGCGGTATTGCACATCGCTCATTTCATCGCGCGCCACACCGATGATGCGCCCGCCCTCAGGCAGCGTGCCATGACGAAATGCCTGAAATAACGCGGGCATCAGTTTGCGCCATGCGAGGTCGCCTGTGCCGCCAAATAAAACCAGATTGAAAGCCATGATCAAGTGAATTGAGTTATGTTATTTAGTTACGATAATGTAACTCAATTTCGTAACTCAAGCAAACAATCAAGCCATCTTGCTCTGCTTAGTTTTAGTAAGCCTTTAGTGCGCCACTTGCTAGGTACTTCCCCTGTAGTGATTTTTATGACAAATTCATTACAGTCATGTACACCGTAATTAAATTCCTCTTAAATCGGAGATTTCATGAAAAAACTATTTGCCCTGTCGCTCTTGACCGTGGCTGCTGGCGCTGCTCAATCACAAACCATCAACATCATTTGTTCGGTGCAGGCCGAGTGGTGCAACATGATCAGCACGGTGTATGCCAAGACCACGGGTACGAAAGTGAACGTGACGATGAAAGGCTCGGGAGAGGCGCTGGCGCAAATCATTGCGGAAAAAGACAATCCAAAAACAGATATTTGGTTTGGCGGCACAGGCGATCCGCATTTGGCGGCCGCTGAACAGAATCTCACGATGGAATACAAATCGCCTGCTATGGGGCAGTTGCATAGCTGGGCGCAGCAGCAAGCTGAGCAATCCAAATTTAAAACCGTGGGCATCTATTCTGGCCCGCTTGGCTTTGGCTACAACACCGAATTGCTGGCTAAGAAAAAGCTACCTGCGCCTAAAGCTTGGGCAGATTTGGTGAAGCCTGAATACAAAGGCGATATTCAGGTGGCCAACCCCGGCTCCAGCGGCACGGCCTACACCATGGTAGCCACGCTCGTGCAACTCATGGGCGAAGACAAAGCCTTTGACTACATGAAAGCGCTGCATAAAAATATCAGCCAATACACCCGCTCGGGTACGGGGCCGATCAAATCTGCAGCGCGCGGCGAGACGGCGGTATCGATTAGCTTCGTGCACGATGGCGTGGGCGAGAAAATGGCTGGCTTTCCTATTGAGACCGTGACACCTAGCGATGGCACGGGCGCTGAAATCGGCTCGATGAGCATCATCAAGGGCACACGCAATTTGGAAGCGGCAAAGAAATTCTACGAATGGGCTTTGACGCCTGGCGCGCAAGAAATGGCCGTGGCTGCCAAGCAATTCCAAGTGCCATCAAACAAATCAGCCAAGAATGACGCGCGAATTCCTGATTTCAAGAAAATCAAATTCATTAATTACGACTACGCGAAATACGGCTCTTCTGCTGAGCGCCGCCGCTTGATTGCGAAGTGGGAAAAAGAAGTGAATTCGCTGCCGCGTTGATTTGAGCTAGCGACTCATGCGCTGCGCATCAGTGCGTAGCGCATTTTTTTCGGCTCATTGCAATGTTCTAGGTTTTCGCGTGACATCAAGACTATGAATCAAAACATCACCGACTCCAGCGCCCACCCCAATCGTGCCATTGTGGCTTGGCTCGTGATTGGCTTACTGGCCTATCTCGCCTTGCCTTGGTATGCGATTCAAGACAGCAATGGTTTGCTGCAAATCCCGAATGTCTTCAGCAGCTCTGAAGCTGGCAATGGATTGATGCAAGCGAGTACGCATGGTAGGCCTTGGTTGTGGCTTGGCTTAGGTGGCTTGCTGCTTGCAGGTATTGCAGCGGTGATGCTGCCGACACGCAAACAAGGCGCCGTGTTAATCGCGGGCGGTACATTTGGTTTGCTCGGGCTTCTCGGCTCGGCTTTCAGCATCGGCGCAAAGGGCTGGTCGTTTGCTTGGATGAATGCGAGCTTTGGCGAGCTGGCTTCTAATCAGTTTGGTATCGGTTGGGGCGCGGTGATCGCGCTCGTGGCGCTAGTCGTGCTCACAGCATTCGGTGCAGCGCGGCGCGGCTATTTCAAAGGCGATTTATTCATTGCGGCAGCCGTTTTTGGCTGCGCAGCACTACTTGCGCTCTTCATCATGTTTCCGGTGCTCAAAGCGCTCAGTGCCGCATTCTTCGCGCAAGCAGATGATGGAACGAGCAGTTTCGCGCCGACCTCCATGTGGGCGCGCATCGCAAGCGAGCGTAACTTTGGCCTCAGCTGCTTCGTTGGCGGCCAGCGCTGCGGTGTGGCATGGAATACGCTCTTCCTCGGCATCATGACGGCGACATCGACGACGATTCTCGGCACGCTCATGGCACTGATGGCTGAGCGCGCCAACAAGCGCTATACCAAGCCGCTGAATATTTTGGCCATGCTGCCGATCATCACGCCTCCTTTCGTGGTGGGCCTCGGCTTGATCTTGCTCTTTGGCCGCGCAGGTGTGGTGAATCAAGGCTTGGAATGGGCGTTTGGCATTGAGCCCACGCGTTGGTTCTACGGCTGGTTCGGCGTGTGGGTGGCGCAGACCTTTGCGTTCACGCCGATTGCCTTCATGATCATGCGCGGCGTGGTGCAGGGCATTGCACCGTCATTAGAAGAAGCGGCACAAACGCTTCGCGCTGATCCGCATCGCACGTTTATGACGGTGACATTGCCTTTGCTCAAGCCCGGCTTGGCCAATGCTTTCTTGGTGGGCTTCATTGAAAGCATGGCTGATTTCGGCAACCCGATTGTGGTGGGCGGGCAATTCAGCGTGCTCTCTACTGAAATCTTTTTCGCTATCGTCGGCGCGCAATACGATCAAGGCCGCGCCGCATCACTCGCTTGGATTTTGACGGGCTTCGCTTTAGCCGTGTTCGCCATTCAACGCAGCTTGCTCGGCAAACAAAACTTCACCACCGTGAGCGGCAAAGGTGATTCAGGCATTGCGATGCCACTGCCGCCTAGCGTGAAGCGCATTGTGTATGCCACCGCCTTGCCTTGGATGGCCTTTACCGTGATCGTGTATTTGTTTGCTTTCGCTGGCGGCTTTGTGCAAACCTGGGGGCGTGATTACACGCTCACGCTCTCTCACTTTAAAAATGCTTTCGGCATAGAGATGGGTGAATTCGGCCTCGTGTGGGCGGGCACAGCTTGGAATTCCTTGTGGACGACTTTGAAGCTCGCTGCGATTTCTGCGCCACTCACGGCAACAGTCGGCCTGATGATCGCCTATCTGCTCGCGCGCACCGAATTCAAAGGCCAGAGCGCCTTCGAGTTCTCCGCGTTACTCGCCTTCGCCATCCCTGGCACGGTGCTCGGCGTGAGCTACATCTTGGCGTTTAACGTGCCGCCGATTGAGCTCACTGGCACAGCGCTGGTGATCGTGCTCTGCTTTATGTTTCGCAACTTGCCCGTGGGCGTGCGCGCGGGCACAGCGGCATTCAAGCAGCTGGATAAATCGCTCGATGAAGCTTCCATGATGCTGCGCGCCAGCTCCGTGCAAACGCTGCGCCATGTGGTGTTGCCGCTGCTCAAACCGGCTTTGGTGGCCGCGCTGGTGTATAGCTTTGTGCGCGCGATCACCACAGTGAGTGCGGTGATCTTCTTGGTGACTGCTGAAAACGAGCTGGCCACCACCTACATCATTGGCCGCGTGGGCAATGGTGATTACGGCATCGCACTGGCGTATTGCACGGTGTTGATCATTTTGATGAGCTGCGCCACGGCACTCATCCAATTCCTCGTGGGCGAGCGCAAGCTAGGGCGGCGCAAGGGCGCGGCTGCGCCCATATCTGCACATTAGGCAGCACATTGAACTAACAACAATATTTGAAAAACAAGGAAACACCATGAACCACGGCGTTGAATTTAAAAACATCACCAAGCGATACGGCTCGGATGCCTCCGCGCCTCTGGCCGTCAAAGGCATCACATTCGAAATCAAAAAAGGCTCGCTCACTACCATTCTTGGCCCCTCCGGTTGCGGCAAGACGACCACGCTGCGCATGATCGCTGGCTTGGAATCTCCCACTAGCGGCCAAATCATCATGGATGGCCAAGACGTGACCACGCTCGGCCCCGCGCAGCGCAATGTGAGCATGATGTTTCAAAGTTATGCGCTCTTCCCGCATATGGACGTGATTGAAAACGTGATGTATGGCTTGAAGATGAGTAATGTTCCCAAAGCGCAGGCGCTTCAACGCGCCACCGATGCTTTGAAAAACGTCGGCTTGGTGGGCTACAACGAGCGCTTGCCCAGCGAGCTCTCGGGTGGCCAACAGCAGCGCGTGGCGCTAGCGCGAGCGCTGGTGCTTGAGCCTGCGGTGCTGCTATTTGATGAGCCACTATCAAACCTCGATGCTCGACTGCGCCGAGAAATGCGCGAAGAAATTCGCGGCCTGCAGCAGCGCTTGGGGCTGACCGTGGCATACGTCACGCATGATCAAAGCGAGGCGTTGGCAGTGAGCGATCAGATCATTGTGATGGATCACGGCATCATCGCTCAGCGCGGAACACCCCAGGATTTGTATGAGTTCCCAGCCTCTGAATTCGTTGCAGGCTTCATGGGCGAGGCGATGCTGTTCCCCGCTGAATCGCTGGCTACAGGGCAAGTCAAGCTCGGGCCTTTGCAGCTCACGCCGAAGAAGCCTGTGGCTGCGGGCAAGGTGAAAGTGGCTGTGCGCCCTGAGGCTTGGCAGATCAATCCGCCCGGCTCGGGCATGGCGGCCAAGCTCGCTAAGAGCGCGTATTTGGGCAGCTTTTATGAATACACCTTTGAGAGCGAGCTCGGCTCGATCTTTGTGGTGTCGCCAGATTTGGTGAATGTGCTCACCGTGGGGGCAGATGTGTCGCTTTCGCTGAGTTCGCACGGCGTGTCAGTTGTTGCCGTGTCGTAACTGATTTGCCACTTTCAAGTTGGATAATGGCGATATGAACCAACCCACCAATCAATTAACGGCTCTCAAACAATTCACCACTGTCGTCGCCGATACCGGCGATTTCAAGCAGCTCGCGCAATTTCAGCCGCAAGACGCCACGACCAATCCGTCGCTCATCTTGAAGGCCGTGCAAAAGCCAGAATACGCGCCACTCATTGCACAAGTCAAAGCAGCGCACCCGAATGCGCCGATGGATGAGCTGATTGATCGCCTCGTTGTGCGCTTCGGCCAAGAGATCGTCAGCATCATTCCAGGGCGCGTGTCGATGGAAGTGGATGCTCGGCTCTCGTTTGATCAAGCCGCCAACGTGAAACGCGCTAAGCGCATCATCGCCATGGCTGCTGCGGCAGGCATTCCGCAAGAGCGCATCTTGATCAAGCTGGCCTCCACTTGGGAAGGCATTCAAGCTGCGGGTGAGTTAGAAAAAGAAGGCATTCATTGCAATCTCACCTTGCTTTTCGCTTTCTGCCAAGCCGTGGCTTGCGGTGAAGCCAAGGTGCAACTCATCAGCCCATTCGTCGGCCGGATTTACGATTGGTACAAAAAATCTGCTGGCGCAGCTTGGGTGGAAGCTGATAACGCGTTAGACAACGACCCCGGCGTGAAATCCGTCACTCGCATCTACAACTACTACAAAAAGAACGGTATCAAAACCGAAGTGATGGGTGCAAGCTTCCGCAATGTCGGCCAGATCACTGCGCTGGCAGGCTGTGATTTACTCACCATCAGCCCAGAGCTTTTACAGCAATTATCAGCATCAAATGAGCCACTGGCCGGCGTATTATCTGCGCAAGCAGCTATGAAATTGGAAGCGCCTGCCATGAGCTACAACGAAGCTGCATTCCGATTTGCATTGAATGAAGACGCCATGGGTACGGAGAAACTCTCCGAAGGCATTCGGGCTTTTGCCGCCGATGCGATCAAGCTTGAAGCTTTGATCAAGGCGGCTTGAGATGACGCGTTGCGATCAAACTACCGCATGGAAGAAGCTTGGCGAGCATTTCAATGCGCAAGGCAAAAGCTTCGACGCACGCATTGCATTCGCGCTAGA
The DNA here is from genome assembly GCF_018413605.1 of Variovorax sp. PCZ-1. GTDB lineage: Bacteria > Pseudomonadota > Gammaproteobacteria > Burkholderiales > Burkholderiaceae_C > JANMDU01. Next base: position 241,690 of record NZ_JAHCDN010000001.1, read on the forward strand.
TGCGGAAAGAGTGAGTACGCTGAGCCAAACTGCGCCACATATCTTTGCTGACTTGTCTAAAAACCGAATAGATGCAGCGACCGAAGCGCTCCTCATGCAACTCGCGCGCGAGTGCGGGCTGGAAGCGCAGCGCGATGCGATGCTCACCGGTGAAGCAATCAACAGCACGGAAGGCAGAGCAGTTTTACACACACTTTTAAGGCAAAAACTGCATATCGCCGGCGTAGGATCTGCGCAAAGTGCTATTAATTCAGGAGTAAATGCAGACAAACTGCAAGACGTACATTCAGTGCTTTCTGCGATGCTGACCTATGCAGAAACGATTCGCGCAGACGATGAGATCACCGATGTCGTCAACATCGGCATTGGCGGCTCTGATCTCGGCCCTGCGATGGCCACGATTGCGCTGGATGAATTCGTCACTCCGAAGAAGCGTTTCCATTTCGTATCGAATATTGATGGCCACGAGCTCGCCGCCACGCTCAAAACGCTCAAAGCCAAAAACACACTCTTCCTCATCGCCTCCAAAACCTTCACCACGATTGAGACGATGACGAATGCGCAATCTGCCAAAGCGTGGTTCACGGCGCAGGGCGGCACGGATACTGCACGCCACTTCGCGGCGCTCACCACGAATGTGAAAGCCGCTAACGAATTCGGCATCACCACCACCTTCGGCTTTTGGGATTGGGTTGGCGGGCGCTACAGCCTGTGGTCAGCCATTGGGCTGCCGCTGGCGATAGCGATTGGTGCAGATAACTTCCGCCAATTCCTCAACGGCGCAGCCGAGATGGACGCTCATTTCGCCACCGCGCCCTTAGAGAAAAATCTCCCCGTACGCCTTGGCCTGCTCGATGTTTGGTATCGCAATTTCCACGGTTTCACCAGCCGCTGTGTCGCGCCTTACCATTCCGCGCTGCGCCGCTTCCCCGCATATTTGCAGCAGCTCGAAATGGAGAGCAATGGCAAGCGAGTAGACAAGGGCGGCCAAGCGCTGCCTTTTCACACCAGCCCCGTCGTCTGGGGCGAGCCCGGCACGAACGGCCAGCATGCCTTCTTCCAAATGCTGCACCAAGGCACAGAAGTCATCCCGCTCGAATTCATCGCCGTGAAGCGCGCTGCGCATAGCATGCTAGATCATCACACCAAGTTGCTGGCCAATGCCATCGCGCAATCTCAAGCCTTCTTGCAAGGCAAAGTGAGTGAAGATGGTCACCGCCATTTCCCTGGCAATCGCCCGAGCTCTTTCTTCGTGCTCGACGAACTCACGCCAGCATCTCTCGGAGCACTCATCGCTTTGTACGAACACCGCGTCTTCGTCAGCGGCGCGATCTGGGGCATCAACAGCTTCGATCAATTCGGTGTCGAGCTGGGCAAAGTCTTAGCCAAAGATGTGGAGGCGCGTTTGCACTCGGGCAATGTGCTAAGTGTTGATGCATCTACTGCAGCTTTGATCACAAAATTGAAATGAACATCGTTTTCGATTTCGGCGCCGTACTCGTGAACTGGCGACCGCAAGAAGTGGTACGCAAGCATTTCCCTGGCTTCGCGCATTCGCCCGAAACAGCAGCGCGGCTCGCTAATGATTTATTCGCGCATTTTGACTGGCAAGAGTTCGACGCAGGCCGCTTGAGCCCCGAAGAAGTTTCTCAACTCACAGCAAAGCGTTTGAAACTCGGTTTAGAAGCTGTGCAGCAGATGGTGTACGACATTGAAGACCATATCACACCGATTCCATCATCTGTGCAGGTGTTGCAGAGTTTGTACGCCACAAAAGTGCACAAGTTTTATTTCCTCTCCAACATGCCTGTCCTCTACGCGCGCGGCCTAGAGCGCCATGCCTTCATGCGCTGCTTCGATGGCGGTATCTGGTCTGGCGATCATGGCCTTGTCAAACCGCAGCCTGAAATCTTCCACAAGCTCGAAGCGATGTATGGCCTAAGAAATCAACAAACTGGCCAACAAATCCTCTTCATCGACGATCACCCCGCCAACATTGCGGCTGCTCAAAAAGAAGGTTGGGGTACTCTGCATTTGACCGATCCCTCTAAGTTGCCAGAGCTGTTACTTGCCAAGCTCGCCCAATCCATGCCATAATCCGTCTTTCGGGTTTTCCCTGATCCGAATTTTGTGCATCGCCAAACACCTTGGGCAATTAAAACGCATTAACACTGTCGTTTAATTAGCCACCGCGCCAGAGCTCATTGCAGTATCTGATCCGCGTGACACTTGTTGGATGGTTGATGTGATATCAATCCGTCCGAAAGTGGTCAATACCCCCGACCCTTCAGACATTTATGGACTCCGCGCCAGAGCTACAGCTTTGCGCGGAGAACGCTCGCATGAACGACTTTACTGAAGAATTTAAATCTGTTTCCGCTGAAAACAACGATGTTGCCGGCATGGAATCTGCCCCAATTGCTATTGAAGTAATAGCAAACGAAGACTTGGCTGAAGAGGCCATTGTTGTGCCTGCCGGCCCCAACCCCTTCGAAGAGCTCGGCCTCGCTCCTTCCATCGTTAAGGCGATTGCAGACCTCGGCTACACCCAGCCCACCGCCGTGCAAGCGCGTGTTGTGCCTTTGGCCATGACCGTTGCCACCAGCGAAGGCGAAAACAACATCAACGATTTGATGGTTTCCAGCCAAACCGGCTCCGGCAAAACAGCCGCCTTCTTGCTGCCTATCTTGCACCGCTTGGAGAGCGAGCAGCGCAATCGTGAGCGCGAAGAAAGCTTGGCTTGGGCCAAAGTGCTTGAAGAAGCTGCTGCCAAAGGCGAAGCCCCTCCCAAGAAGGCCAAGCGCAAAAACCCGATTGACCCACGCAATTTCAAAGCCGCCACGCCCAAGGCGCTCGTGCTCTGCCCGACCCGCGAGCTGGCTCAGCAGGTTGCCAACGATGCCATCGAACTCGCTCGCCACATGACAGGCGTGCGCGTGGCCAACGTGATCGGCGGCCTGCCGTATCAAATTCAAATCGCCAAATTGCAAAACGCTGATCTCGTGGTCGCCACGCCTGGCCGCCTGCTCGATCTGCAGCGCAATGGCCAGATCAAATGCGAAGGCGTGAAATGCCTCGTGCTCGATGAGGCAGATCGCATGCTCGATCTCGGCTTCTCTGATGATCTCGCCGCGATTCACCAGCTCACCGAAAAGCGCGAGCAGACTATGATGTTCAGCGCCACATTCGCTGCGCGCATTCAGCAGCTCGCCACCCGTGTGATGCGCGACAACGGCAAAGCCGCGCAGCGCATCACCATCGACAGCCCGCAAGAAAAGCATGCCAACATCACCCAGAAACTTTTCTGGGCCGACAACTTGGTGCACAAGCGCAAGCTGCTTGACCATTGGATGCGCGAGACGAGCATCGTGCAAGCCATCGTGTTTGCCAGCACGCAAATCGAGTGCGACGCGCTCGCGCAAGATCTGGCCGATGCCGGCTTTGATGCCGCAGCATTGCACGGCGCTCTGAGCCAACACCTGCGCAACAAACGCCTCAAAGCGCTGCGCGATGGTCACATTCAATTCCTCGTGGCGACAGACGTTGCCGCACGCGGCATTGACGTGCCCTCCATCTCCCACGTTTTCAACTACGGCCTGCCCATGAAGGCCGAGGATTACACGCACCGCATTGGCCGCACAGGCCGCGCAGGCCGCGACGGCATGGCCGTCACATTCGCCGAGCCGCGTGATCGTTTCCGTATCCGCGATATTGAAGACTACACACGCCAGCAATTCCGCCCCGACGTGATCCCCGGCCTCGAGCCGACCGAGCGCGTGCGCGAGAAGAAGCCGTTTGGCAAATTCGGCAATAGTGGTGGCGGTTTCGCTGGGCGCTCCAACGGCGGCGGCTTCGGCGGTGACCGTCGTGGCGGTTTCAACGACCGTGGTGGAGATCGCGGCTTCGCTGGCAAATCAGGCGGCGGTGGTTTCGGTGGCCGCTCTGGCGGTTTTGGTGGCGACCGTGGCGAACAACGCAGCTTCGGCGGAGATCGCGGCGCGGATCGTGGTGGTGAGGGCTTCGGCGCACGCTCCGGTGGTTTTGGTGGCGGCAACGATCGTGGTTTCGGTGGTCGCTCCGACAACCGTGGCTTCGGCGGTGGTTTCCAAGGCAATGACCGTGGCGAGCAACGCAACTTCGCCCCACGTGGCGACGACAATCGCGGCCGCGAAGGCAGCTTCGGTGGCGGTTTCGCAGGTAAGTCTGCAGGCAGCTTCGGCGGCGGTGAACGCAACAGCGGTGGCTTCCAAGGCAACGACCGTGGTGACCGTGGCGGCAATGGTTTCGCAGGCAATGGCTTCAAGCCCCGCGCCCCAAGCTTCGGTGCAGGCGGCGGCAACGGTTTTAGCGGCGACAAATTCGGCGCTAAAGAAGGCAAAAGCTTCAGCAAACCAGCCGGCGATTTCAAAGGTGGCTTCAAAGACGGTTTCAAATCCGCCCCCAAGCCCTTCGCCAAATCCGGCTTCAAGCCAGCAGGCAAAAGCTTCGCCAGCAAAGCGCCTCGCAAGCCTTGATCTGAGCTAAACCTCCGGTGCGCGAAAGCTCACTGAAAAGTAAAGCCGCTGTTCCTTCTGGAAGAGCGGTTTTTTCGTTGGCACTCATAAACTTAATGCCGTGCATTTTTTGCACCTTAAAAGCTTGTCGCAATAACGCAAGTATGGTTCTATATTGCTGAGAAATTTTGCCAACGAGTATCGCTATGGATAAGAAACCGCTTTATCGCAAAGTCAACACAACTGCCAGAGGTGTATTTCACCTGCACAGTAAGGATTTCAGTGATTCGAGACGAGCAAATACTTCAACACTGATGGAATCTAAACGTTCAGTGATGCATGGCAAAAAGCAGCGCGGTTTAGATTACACACCACTCTTCAAATTTCTCTTATCAAAAATCGGACAGAGCTGGAGTGCCGTTCATTCTGAGGCAATATCCAGACTGGATAGTGAAGAGCCGATTTTCTGGCTGGTAGCGATCCGTGCAGAAGAAAAAAAAGAATATGTGCGTCTCGGCGAGGCAAGTTATTACAGCGGGCTCTATGTTGACGAAGAGGGCTTGCTGCAGTTAGTGAACTCGAAAATAAGTGCTGAAAGCCTTGCGCCTCAATGCGCTTGCTGTACGCATACTTTCAACGGAGTTCGATTCACAAGAAAGTATGACCCAGCTCATTTGCTTAGTGCGTGGTGATTCACTCTACAGCGACTGTTTAACTGTTGAGGTACTACGCCGCACGTCTCCCTGGCTCTCTCACATGCAAAAACTTCGTCAGCAAATCTCGCGGAGCTGCGACTGAAATGGATTTGAGGATTTGGCCGACGTTGCCTCGGTGGTAAGCGCCGTGGGTGATGATGTGTGCGAGCATTTCTTCGCGGGTCATGCGGCCTGCGTCGCCGTCTGTGAATTTGAAAGCGATGTTTTCTTTGAGTTGTTCGGGCGTAATGGATGTGCTGTATTGCTCGTACCAAGCGTCTGTTTCGGCCACGGCGAATTGCAGCTCGCCTAGCTCGGGTGTTTCATCGGTGTTGGTGGCTTTGTAGCTGTGGGCTTGGCCGAGCAGGTGGGCACGGAAGATACGGTCAACGACGTAGATGTGGTTGAGCATGCGGATGGCGGCGTGCAGCGCATCTGCATGCTCTGGCGCTGTGACGGTGGCGAGCTGGTTGTAGAGCTCGTTGTTGGCCCAAGTCTTTTGGGCGAATAGGGTGGGTAGGAGGCTCATGAGGTTGGCTCTTTGGTGAATAGGTTCACTATAAAAACAGTAGCACTTCGCGCACATTCTATGCCGGTGAAGTGCTTAAAACGGCATAAAAATTGATGAAGAAATGAGCATTGAATTAACACTATTTTAGTGTTGCACGAATTCCGTGTTAATATTCTGGCCATGAAAAACGTCACCATCACTATGGAAGATCACGTGGCCGATTGGGCTCGTGTGGAGGCGGCTAAGCAGAATGTGAGCTTATCTCGCATGCTGGGCGAAATCTTGGCGGAAAAGATGCGCCACGACGATGCCTATGAGCGCGCTTATCAAGAATGGAAATCAGACCAGCGCAGCTACACAAGCGATGGCACAGGCTACCCAAAACGAGACGAAATTTATGCCGAGCGCCTTGCCCGTATTCGTTGATACCAATGTGTTGATTTACGCCGAGGATCGCGCGGATGCGCACAAGCAAAGCGCGGCCAAGCAGTGGCTGGATTGGCTTTGGCAAAACCACAAAGGGCGACTGAGCACGCAAACGCTCAATGAGTTTTATGTGGTGGCGAAGCGAAAGCTGGAAGGTATTTCTCAAGGTGATGCGCGAGCGAAAGTGCGGCGCTATCAGGCTTGGAAGCCTTGGGTGTTGGATCATCAAACTGTCGAGACGGCTTGGGGCATCGAGGCGAACTATGGCTTCAACTACTGGGATTGCTTGATCTTGGCTTCTGCTCAGCAGCAGGGCTGTGCTTATTTGCTCTCTGAAGATATGCAAGACGGCCAGCTGATTGGCTCCGTGCGCATCGTGAATCCGTTTTTGCACTCTCCTGAATCTTTCTTTCAAACGCCATGATTTCCCCTCTAAAATTTATTCGCCAAGATGTGCAATCCATGCACGCTTATGCCGTGCAAGACAGCAAGGGCTTCATCAAGCTGGATGCGATGGAGAATCCGTTTACTTTGCCTGCTGCGCTGCAAGGTCAGTTGGGCGAGCGGCTGGGCAAGGTGGCAATCAATCGCTATCCCGGCACGCGGATTGATGATCTGAAAACTGCTTTGCGTGCGTATGCGCAGGTGCCTGCTGACTATGGCCTCATGCTGGGCAATGGCTCGGATGAATTGATTTCTTTGTTGGCGATGGCTTGCGATATTCCAAACGCCAAAATCCTCGCCCCGCTGCCCGGCTTCGTGATGTATGCCATGAGCGCGCAGCTGCAAGGCTTACAGTTCATTGGCGTGGATTTGACAGCGGATTTTGAGCTGGATGGGGCTGCGATGCTAGCTGCAATTGCCAAAGAAAAGCCAGTGATCACTTACTTGGCATACCCGAATAATCCTACAGCCAACTTGTGGGATGCTGGCGTGATCAAGCAAATCATTGCCGCCTGCGCCGCGTATGGCGGCATGGTCGTGATGGATGAGGCGTATCAGCCTTTCAGCAGTAAAAGCTGGATGGATGAGATCAAAGCCGCGCCTGCTGCAAATGCCAATGTGCTCCTCATGCGAACACTGAGCAAATTCGGCCTCGCAGGCGTGCGCCTGGGCTACATGACGGGGCCGCAAGCGCTGATCCATGAAATCGACAAACTCCGCCCGCCCTACAACATCAGCGTGTTGAACGCTGAATGTGCCCTTTTTGCACTCGAAAATTCAGATGCTTTTAGCCTCCAAGCCCAGCAAATATGTGCGCAACGTGCTCATCTTTTAGGAGCGATTGGGCAAATGCCTAAGCTCAAGGCTTACCCATCAGATGCCAACATGATCACGGTGCGCACACCAGACGCCGATGCGGCCTTCGCACATCTCAAAAGCCAAGACATCTTGGTCAAAAACATCTCCAAAATGCACCCGCTGCTCAAGAACTGTATCCGTCTCACCGTCGGCACACCCGATGAGAACACCCAAATGCTCTCTGCCCTGCGCGGAATCTAAGCCGCAGCCTCTGCGACAATACACCCATGCAACGCAAATCCGAAGTCACCCGCAACACCAAAGAAACCCAGATCACCGTCGCTTTGAATCTGGATGGCACAGGCAAGGCCGATCTGCACACTGGCATTGGTTTTTTTGACCACATGCTCGATCAGATCGCGCGTCACGGTTTGATTGATCTGTCGATCAAAGCAAATGGTGATCTGCATATTGATGGCCATCACACGGTGGAAGACGTGGGTATCACGCTCGGTCAAGCGGTGGCGCAGGCTGTGGGCGATAAGGCGGGCATTTGGCGCTATGGGCATGCTTATGTGCCTTTAGACGAAGCCCTGAGTCGTGTCGTGGTGGATTTCTCTGGCCGCCCCGGTTTGCATATGCATGTGGATTTCAAGAGCGGCATGGTCGGCGGGTTTGACACGCAGCTCATGTATGAATTCTTCCAAGGCTTTGTGAACCATGCGCAATGCACGCTGCACATCGACAACCTCAAGGGCGACAACGCGCATCACCAGTGCGAGACGATCTTCAAAGCCTTCGCACGCGCCGTGCGCGCCGCACTCACGCTCGATCCGCGCAGCGCGGGGGTGATCCCTTCGACCAAGGGCAGTTTGTAAGCTATTTTTAAAGCCTTTTAGGCAGTTCGCCGGCATAGAATCTGCGCGGAGTGCTATTAAATCAATAGTATGTCTGATTCCTTGAAATCCACCGTCGCCGTTGTTGATTACGGCATGGGCAATCTGCGCTCCGTCGCCAATGCGGTGAAAGCCTCCGCGCAAGGCACGGCATTTCAAGTCGTCATCACGCAGCGCCCCGAAGAAGTGCGCGCAGCGCAGCGCATCGTGCTCCCCGGCCAAGGCGCGATGCGAGATTGCATGGCATGCCTCAAAGATTCTGGCTTGCAAGAAGCCGTGCTCGAAGCTGCGGCGAATAAACCGATGTTTGGCGTCTGCGTCGGCATGCAAATGCTGCTCGACTATTCCGATGAGCAAAACACACCCGGTTTAGGCCTCTTCAAAGGTGCGGTGCATAAATTCGAGCTCCAAGGCCGTTTACAGCCCGATGGCAGCCGCTACAAAGTCCCGCAAATGGGCTGGAATCGCGTGTTTCAAACCCAGCCGCACCCGATCTACGCAGGCGTGCCCGACGAAAGTTGGTTCTATTTCGTTCACAGCTTTTACGCCAAACCGTCGATTGCTGCACACAGCGCAGGTGAAACCGAGTATGGCAACCGCTTTACAGCCGCCCTCGCACGCGATAATATTTTCGCCACACAATTTCACCCAGAAAAAAGTGCAGCCCAAGGCCTCCAGCTTTATCGCAATTTCCTCCACTGGAATCCCTGAATTTCACCCGTTCGCCCTGAGCTTTAGTCGAAGGGCACTCCAATCATGATTCTCATCCCCGCCATTGACCTCAAAGACGGCCAAGCCGTGCGCCTCAAGCAAGGCGATATGGACCAATCTACTGTATTCGGTGATCCCGTAGAAATGGCGCAGCGCTGGATCGATGCTGGCGCACGCCGCTTGCATCTCGTTGACCTGAACGGTGCATTCGCCGGCAAACCGCAAAACCTAGCTGCCGTCAAAGGCATATTGAAAGCCATCCAAGCCCACACCGATGCAGGCAACGACCCCATCCCCGTGCAGCTCGGCGGCGGCATCCGCGATCTCGACACGATTGAGCGCTACATCGACGCGGGCTTGGAATACGTCATCATCGGCACAGCCGCAATCAAAAGCCCCGGCTTCTTGCAAGACGCCTGCACAGCCTTCGGCGGCCGCATCATCGTCGGCCTCGACGCCAAAGACGGCAAAGTCGCCACAGACGGCTGGAGCAAACTCACCGGCCATGATGTGGCCGATCTCGCCAAAAAATACGAAGACTACGGCGTGAATTCCATCATCTACACCGACATCGGCCGAGATGGCATGCTCTCAGGCATCAACATCGAGGCCACAGTAAAACTCGCCAACGCCAGCAGCATCCCCGTCATCGCATCAGGGGGCCTCTCCAACATGCAAGACATCGAAAAGCTCTGCGCGGTTGAGCACGAAGGCATAGAAGGCGTGATCTGCGGCCGAGCGATTTATTCGGGGGATTTGGATTTTGCGGCGGCGCAGGTGAGGGCGGACGAGCTCGGCGCTTGATGCGATGGCAGATGGATTTGAGCTAAAAATTCAGCCTCTTTCAAAAGAGGAAATCGATCAGATTCGCGGCTTGGTTGATGAAACTATTTCTCGATGGCCAGACACCAGCGGTAAAAACTCGATTGTCCGTTTGGGTCTGTATGAATTCACTTGGACAGTCAATTCTTTGGATCAAACGACAGCAGAGAATATGGCTTGGGTGTTCTCTGAGATTGGATTCAAGACCGAGCTATTGATTCGAGACGCACAGCTTCCGGGCGAAGTCGTCGCAAATACTTTCTACGCAGTTTTATTGAAACGACAAGCCGTGTTTCATCCAGACTATTTATTCGGTGAGGCGTTGTCGATTGCTACAGTTGCGCAGATGCATTCTTGCCATCTTGAGGGCTTTCAGATCGACGGGCATCAACCTCAAGCCGGCCGTATCTTTTAGGGCCGATACCAAACCCAATCAGTTGACGATGGGCTGCATAAGGTAGTTAACCAATTGCTTTAAGAAACTCACATCATGCTCCCTCAAATCAAACTCCAATCCCAAACAGGCAACGCCACCATCACCGAACACGGAAGCCAAGTCCAATCTTGGCAAACCGCAGATGGGCAAGAGCAGCTTTATGTGAGTCCGCGTGCTGTGATGGATGGGCAGGCGGCGATTCGGGGTGGGGTGCCTTTGTGTTTTCCGCAGTTCAATATGCGGGTGTTGGGCACGAAGCCTTTGCCTAAGCATGGCTTTGCGCGCAATATGCCTTGGGCGCTGGTGTCTCAGGATGAGCAGAGCGTGCGCATGGAGCTGGCCAGCAATGAGGCCACGCTGGCCATCTGGCCGCATGCATTTCGCGCGGGGCTGGATGTGCGGCTAGAGCAAAACAGCCTGCGCGTGAGCTTTGATGTGGTGAACTCTGGGCAAGAGGTTTTCTCGTTTGCTTTGGCGCTGCACACCTATTTTCATGTGAACGATATTCATGATACGTCGCTGAATGGCTTGGAAGGCTGCGCATATTGGGACGCAGTGAAAGATCCTCATCAGCCATTGGCGCGCAGCAAGGATACGGCCGCATTGAGATTCGGCACAGAGACAGATCGCGTGTATGCCAACGCGCCGCGCGAGTTGAGGCTGCAAGATGGCGCACGTGTTCGACGCATCACGCACAGCGAGAGCTTGCCCGATACCGTGGTGTGGAATCCTGGACAAAGCTTGTGCGCCCAGCTCAAAGATATGCCAGCGCAGGGCTGGCGGCAGATGTTATGCGTGGAGGCCGCGTGTATTGAGCAGCCTGTGCACTTGTCTGCGAATCAGCGCTGGCAAGGCTGGCAGCAGATTGAATTGATGGCTTAGGTTTAGCGCTGCTGCTGCACGGGGCGCTTAGGACGCGGTGCTGGCGTCACATCCAACTCCAAGCTTTTATCCGCGCGTCGCACACTGAATTTGGCAGTGCTGCCAGGTTTGAGAGCGGCGACGTTGGCTAGTAAGCCAGGCACATTTGCCACCGAGACGCCTGCCACTTGCGTGATCACATCACCGGGCTGAATGCCAGCTTTAGCGGCCGGCCCGTTTTGCAGCACGCCTGTGATGATCACGCCTTGCAGCGAGCCACCTGCAGATTTCAGATTGAAGGTTTCTGCCAGTTCGGAAGTGAGCTCTTGCGGCTCGACACCGATCCAGCCGCGTGTCACTTGGCCGTCTTTCACCAAACCATCCATCACCATGCGAGCAGTTGACACGGGGATGGCGAAGCCAATGCCCATGCTGCCGCCGGAGCGGCTGTAGATGGCGGTGTTGATGCCGAGCAGGTTGCCGTTCACATCAACCAATGCACCGCCGGAGTTGCCGGGGTTAATCGCAGCGTCAGTTTGGATGAAATTTTCGAAGGTGTTGATACCGAGCTGATTGCGGCCAAGCGCGCTCACGATGCCAGCTGAGACGGTTTGGCCAAGGCCGAAGGGGTTGCCGATGGCCAGCACTTGGTCGCCCACCTGCATGCTGTCTGAGCTGCCGAGCACGATGACGGGGAGATTGTCTAAATCAATTTTGAGCAAGGCCAAATCTGTTTCGGGATCCGTGCCGATGATTTTGGCCTTGGCTTTACGCGCATCGTTGAGCGTGACTTCGATTTCGTCTGCGCCTTCAACCACGTGGTTGTTCGTCAAGATAAAGCCGCTGGGGCTGACAATCACGCCTGAGCCCAAGCCGCTTTGCTGTTGCTGGGGCTGATCGCCAAAGAAGAAGCGAAACCACGGGTCACTGGAGCGCGGATTGGCTTTGGCAGAAGTTGCAGTGGCGATGCTCACCACGGCGGCGGATGCTTTTTGCGCAGCAGCGCGGTAGCTGCCTGCGGGAACCACGCTGGGGTTTGCTGCAGGGGCTTGGATAACGGGGACGACGCCATTGGTAGGCGCGCTACCAAAACCGATGCGTGGTGCGCGCCCGAGCCAATCCGGTTTGAGTGTGGCCACCACGAAATAAGCCGCCAGCAAGACGGTCACTGCTTGAGAAAAGAGAAGCCAAAATTTACGCATAGCGTGATTATCGCCCAACAGTCTCGATATTTGTCAAGTGAGATACTATAAATTCGATAGCATCTTGCGCATATTCCGCGCCGGCAAACTGCCTAAATTGCTTGATTATCCGGGCGTCTGAGAAACTCGACCCGTTCGCTCTGAGGTTGATGGCTGATCAGGCTGAATTGCTGAAAAATCACCGCGAAGGCATATCTTTGATGCCGAAGCCTAGACTCACTGTTGCATCTTCTGGAATTTCAAGCATGCTCGCTGCCCAGGTTTCCCATTGCGCGCGCATTTGAGCGAGGCGCTGCGGTTCACGGCTTGCGTGGTTGGCGCGCTCGCGTTCATCGGCGGGGATGTTGAAGAGGTATTCGTTCTCATCCACTTTCAAGTATTTCCAATCTCCGCTGCGGTAAGCGCGCTGGCTGCGGTGATTCATGCGCCAATACAAAGGGCGCTCGAATTCAGGACCGCCATGCAAAACGGTTAGGAGTGACACACCATCCAAAGCCTGCTTGGGTTGTGCGCCACCAGCTTCAAGCATCGTCGCGCTCCAATCCATCGTGAGGCAATGCTGCTGGCTCACACCGCCCGGTTGGATACCTGCAGGCCAATGCGCGATGTAGGGCACGCGAATGCCGCCTTCGGTCAAATCCATCTTGCCGCCCACCAGTGGCCAGTTGTCTGAGAAGCGCTCACCGCCGTTGTCGCTGGTGAAGACGATGAGCGTGTTGTCGAGTTGGCCGTTTGCTCTTAGCGCTTGAACGAGTTGGCCGATACCTTCGTCCATGTGATGGATCATCTTGCGGTAGCTGTGGATATTGCCTCCGCTTAAATGAAAGAGATTTTTGGCGATGTCGGGAGCGATGTGTGCATCATCGCGCGTTTCCCAAGGCCAATGCGGTGCGGTGTAGTGCAGGCTTAAGAAAAACGGCTTGCCATCTTTGCTCATGCGCTGCACGTAATCCACCGCGCGATTTGAAAGCAAATCCGTCAAATAGCCTTCTTCGTGTTTTTCTTCTTCGCCGAAATACAAATCATGGCTGCCATTGGTGGCACAGTGGGTGAAGTAATCCACACCACCGCTCATCGGGCCAAAGAATTCTTCGTAGCCGCTCTTCAAAGGGCTGAAATGCGGTGGGTAGCCCAGATGCCATTTGCCGATCAAAGCCGTGCTATAGCCTGCATCGCGCAGCATACTGGGGAGCGTGGGCAGCTCAGGCGGCAGGCCGAGGGTGACGCTGCCTTTGACAGTTTTGAGCGGCTCATCCAGCGCGCCGCGCAAGCGATATTGCCAGCGCGCCGTCATGAGCGCAAAGCGCGTGGGCGAGCAAACAGGGGAATTGCTGTAGCCCTGCGTGAATCTCAAGCCGCTCGCAGCGAGCGCGTCTAAATTCGGCGAGATGGATTGTTTGCCAGTGCCATCAAAGCCGCGCCCGCCATAGCAGCCCAAGTCGGCATAACCGAGATCGTCGGCCACGATGAAGATGATGTTAGGACGTTGCATGAAGCCATTGTGTCTTAAGCGGCGCAGCGTTTAAGATGGTGAAACTACCTGCCAGCCGTTCAAGCCATGACCACCCGAGATCAACTCAGCTCCGCCTTCAACCAACTCCTGCAACCCGAGCGCTTCAAAGACTATGGGCCCAATGGTTTGCAAGTGGAGGGCAAGGCTGAGGTTCGCAAAATCGTTTCAGGCGTGACTGCGTCGAGCGCTTTGATCGACGCAGCGATTGAGCGCGGCGCAGATGCGATCTTTGTGCATCACGGCCTGTTTTGGCGCGGGCAAGATGGGCGCGTGACAGGTTGGATGAAGCAAAGGCTGCAAAAACTCTTGGCGCACGATATCAATGTGTATGCCTACCATTTGCCGTTGGATGCACACCCCACTTTAGGCAACAACGCGCAGCTGGGCAAACTGCTAGGCTTCACGCCTTTGGAAAATGGTGAGTTTGGCCGCTTTGGTGAGCAAGAGCTGGGCTGGCTGGGTTGCACAAGCTTCACGGATATGCCCAGCTTGATGCATCATCTGAATTTAAAGCTGAATCGGCATATCGCCGGCGTAGATACTGCGCGGAATGCTATTAAAAAAGTAGCGTGGTGCACAGGCGGCGCACAGGGATATTTTGAAGCGGCAATTGCTGCAGGCGCAGATGTGTACATCACTGGCGAGATTTCAGAGCCTCAAGCGCACTATGCGCGCGAGATGGGTGTGAGCTACATCGCCTGCGGGCATCATGCGAGTGAGCGCTATGGCGCGTCTGCTGTAGCTGCACACGTGGCGCAGCAGCTGGGTTTGGCGCATGAGTTTGTGGATATTGACAATCCCGCTTGAGATGTTGACTTCCGTTCGCCCTGAGCGTGTCGAAGGGCTAGTATGGCTTCGACAAGCTCAGCCCGAACGGAGTAGGGCAACTCACTGTGTGGCTAGATAAGCCACTGCGCCACGCCCTGCGACACGGCCTGAAGCCCAGCATGCGGTGAGCAAATAACCCCCAGTCGGCGCTTCCCAATCGAGCATTTCGCCTGCGCAGAACGTGCCCGGCTTTTGCTCAAGCATGAGCTGATCATTCATGGCTTCCAGCGCCACGCCGCCTGCGCTGCTGATGGCTTCGTCAATCGGGCGAGCAGCGCCTAGAGTGAGTGGCAAGGCTTTGATGGTCTTCGCCAGCAAGGGCAGGTCGTGCATCTGCTCTTTGCTTAAAACTTCATAAAGCAATGCGGATTTCAGACCCTGCAGATTCAAGCGGCTTTTCAAATGCGCTGAGAGTGATTTGCTGCCGCGCGGGTGGCTCACCTCGGCCAGCACTTTGTCTGCACTGAAAGCAGGCAGCAGATCAAGATACATCGTGGCTTGGCCACTTGTCGTGATTTCATCTCTGATCAAGCTGGAGGCCGCGTAAATCAAGCTGCCTTCCACGCCCGTTTCAGTGATGACGAATTCGCCCTGCTTGCGAAAGCTATTGCCTTGAGAGTCAGTGAAATGCAGTGCGACAGGCTTGAGCGGCTGCCCCGCAAACTGGCCGCGCAAATGCTCGCTCCAAGGCGCTTTCAAATCAAAGCCGCAATTGGAGGCTTGCAGCTCGTTCATCTTCACACCGGCATCCTGCAGCCAAGCAGCCCAAGCGCCATCCGAGCCCAGCTTCTTCCAGCTTGCACCGCCAAGCGCGAGCACGGTGGCATCTGCGCGCACTGTGAGTTCGCCCTGCGGATTTGAAAAGCGAAGTGCGCCATCCTCTGCCCAGCCGAGCCACCGATGCCTTGCATGAAAGCGTACACCCTGGCCGCGTAATCGTGTGAGCCAAGCGCGCAGCAGTGGCGCAGCTTTCATCTCAGCTGGAAACACGCGCTGCGAAGTACCCACGAAAGTTTCGATGCCCAGCGCATGCACCCATTCGCGCAAAGCGCTCGGGCTCAAAGCTTCTAGCCACTTTGCCACCTGTGGCGCACGCGAGCCATAGCGTGAAGTAAAAGCCTCCAAGCCTTCAGCATGCGTGATGTTGAGGCCGCCAATCCCCGCGAGGAGAAATTTTCGCCCCACAGAAGGCATCGCGTCATACACATCCACCTGCACGCCAGCAAGCGCCAGCTCTTCGGCAGCCATCAAGCCCGCAGGCCCTGCACCGATCACAAACACTTTCTTCATGCCACTTCTTTTTCAAGCAAAGGTGTGAAAAAGCGTGGGCGCATTGCATTCAAACCGAGCTGATCGAGCATCGCATTCAAGCGCTTTGCACTACTTTTCGCATGCGCCGCTCCCTTAGAAGCAACGATCAGCTCATTCTTCATCGAATGCTCCCAGCCCACCAGCTCCGTCACCGTCACCTCATAGCCATGCGCTTCCAACTGCAAGCAGCGCAGCACATTGGTGAGCTGCGAGCCAAACTCGCGCGTGTGCAGCGGTCTGCGCCACAGCTCCACCAACGGATTGTTTTGCAGCGCACTCGCCTTACCTGCCTTCAAAGCGCCTGCCACTTCCGCTTGGCAGCAAGGCACGAGTACCACATGCTGCGCGTTATGAGAAAGAGCAAACGCAATCGCATCATCGGTGGCGGTATCGCAAGCATGCAGCGCCGTCACGATATCAATTTCTTTGGGCAAGACCGTATTGGATGCATCGACTGAAAGATTCAGAAACTCCATGCCCTTGAAGCCAAACTGCGCCGCCAGCTCACGCGAACGCGCTACCAGCTCATCGCGCACCTCCACGCCAATCACTTTTCCTGTGATCGACTTGAAAAACAAGTCGTACAACATGAAGCCCAAATACGACTTGCCCGCGCCATGATCCACCAGCGTCACAGAGCCTTTGGAAGACTGCACTTTAGCGAGCAGCGGCTCAATGAATTGCAGCAAATGATTCACTTGCTTGAGCTTGCGCCGCGAATCTTGATTGATCGCACCATCGCGCGTCAAAATATGCAAAGCTTTGAGCAACTCCAAGCTCTGCCCTTCGCGCAGCCCCAATTGCTCAGCTGTAGATAGCGCTCCTTTTTTAGGAGCGCTTTGCGCAGATTTCTTGCCGGAGATCTCGTGTTTTTTCATACAAAGATTGTGCTCCAAAAAAACAAACGGGAGCGCGATGCTCCCGTTGTTTGATCAGAGAAAGAAAGATCAGCTCGTGCGGCGCATCCGTGCAACGAGGGCTTGCTGGCCCACGCGCATGCGCTCCAGCGCAGTAGCCAAGCCTGCGAATTCGGCCACATTGCCGGCATCAATTTTCTTGTCCAAGCTGCCTTTGCTCATGTCATCCACGGCGGCAGTCAGGTTGGCCAGGGGCTTCGTCACGGCTTTAGGTAAATTGATCATGAGCAACAAAGCGATGACGATACCAATAGCCACAGTGAGCATCACGCCTGCAAACACTTGGTTGAAGCCGCCAGCAGCGACTTCAGACAGTGCAAGCGTTTGTTTGGTTTTCTCGGCGGACATTTCCGACACGCCTTTGATCAATACGCCGCTCAAGCGGTCTTTACCCGCAGTGATCATGGTGTTGACTTCAGTAGGGGCGAACATCACGACAGGCGCTGGGGCTGAAGCGGCTGCGGCTGGCGCGGCAGCTACGGCCTTTGCAGCAGGAGCCGTTGGTGCAGGTGCTGCTGCGGCCGCAGCGGCAGCTTGCGCGACTTTGCCAGCTTGATCATTGACCGAGCCGAAAATCTTTTTCATTTCAGTACCGTAGAAATCTGCCGCGCTCTGCCAGTTGCCAATCTTGGCGACATCGTCCGAGCTAAAAGCACCATCAGCATTGCTGCGCATGGTGGCGAGCAGCTTGGTGATTTTGTCGGAAGTGCCAGTCCATTCTTTGATGTAGTTGTTGCGGCGCTCTTCGTTGTTGACGTAAACGAAATACTCTTTTTCATAGCGACGGATTTGTTGGGCAAACACGGCCAGATCGGTCAGCTGAGAGGATGCGATCGTGTTTTTGCGAGCGGTATCCACCACATCGCTCTTGGCGGTGGATTGGCTCCACCACACGAGCGCGGCTTGCGCCAAGAAGAAGACGATGATCAGGCCAAGGCCTAAGACCAGACGAGAACGGATGGATTTCATGATGGACTCCTCAGTGTGTTGGATGGGTTATGACGCTTCAGACTTCAAGCTTTGATACCAGTTGCCTTGAGAATGGCCTCTTTGACTTTGGCATAAGGTACCTCGGGCGGTAAATGTTTGCCTAAGCAAACAAAAAAGTACATCTGCTGATACTCGGGTTTACCCGCAAAAGCGGTATTGAGCTTGACATCAGCGAAGGCATCATCCACAACGAACTCTGCGGCAACGCCCATGTATTCGGCCACTGCAGAGATAGCAGCTGGTCTTAATTGTGGATGCATCGTTGTACTACTTGGTCTGAATTAACTGCCCCAATGTAATACTTAGGAATTGATTTGTCCAGATAGCCTACTCTAAACAATGCCTTTGTCTAGAGCTTGTCGTGAATTATCGCTGGTCTTGTTGCGGGAATGATTCAATTCCTTTTCGGAAATTGAACAGAATTTGTCATTTACTGGGCTGAGGCCACTTTCTGATCAATCACGCCAAAAACGCTTTGGCCGTCTTTGCCCTTGATTTCGATGCGGATGGTGTCGCCAAACTTCATATAGGCCGTGCTGGGCTTGCCGTCAAGAATGGTTTCGATCGCGCGTTTTTCGGCGATGCAACTGTAACCTTTGATCCATTCCTTTTTGCCGTCTTTCTCAATCGCACGATTGCTCACCGTGCCTGAGCCGACGATAGAGCCGGCGCGCACATTGCGGGTTTTGCAAATGTGGGCAATCAGCTGGCCGAAGTGGAAGGTCATCTCTTGCCCGGCATCGCACATGCCCACGGTGCGGCCATTCCATTGGCTTTGAATGGTCAGATGCAACTTGCCTCCACTCCAAGCATCGCCGACTTCATCGGGAGTCACAGCAACTGGGCTGAAGGCGGTAGCGGGCTTGCTCTGGAAGAAGCCGAAGCCTTTGGCCAGCTCGTCGGGGATCAGGTTGCGCAAGCTCCAATCGTTGGCGATCATGAGCAGGCGCACGCCTTCCAAAGCCTCTTCAGCTGTGCTGCTCATCTTGACATCGCCTGTGATCACAGCCACTTCGGCTTCAAAATCAATGCCGAAATCTTCGCTAACGACGACAGAATCATCGCAAGCGCCCAAGAAATCATCGCTGCCGCCTTGATACATCAGGGGCTCTGTGTAGTAATTGGCTGGCACTTCAGAATTGCGCGCTAAGCGCACGAGTTCCACATGGTTAATGTAGGCGCTGCCATCGGCCCACTGGTAGGCGCGGGGCAGAGGCGCCATGCATTGCTTGGGATCGAAGGGGAAGGCGTGGCGAGCTTTGCCGTTGTTGAGCGTGTCGTAGAGATCTTGCAACTGGGGTGAGATGAAATTCCAATCGTCCAAAACTTGCTGCATCTTGGCGGCAATGCCGGTTGCATAATGTGCAGTCGATAGATCACGCGAGACAACGACCAATGCGCCGTCGCGGCTGCCGTCTTTGAGGGTGGCGAGTTTCATGGGAATCTTTCTTTGGCGAATGAATCTAAATTACGATAAGGTAAATGCGTTTACTATTGCGTAATTCTAGCCTGTCTTTCTAACCGTCATGCCCAACAAAAAGCCATCCCCTGTTGTTCCCAAATCCCAAGCTGGCATTCAGTCTGTGGAAGTGGGTTTTGCTTTGCTGGATGCGCTCACCAAGGGCGCGGGTGCGATGATGCTGCGCGATCTGGCGCAAGCGGCCGGCATGAGCCCGGCCAAGGCGCACCGCTATTTGGTCAGCTACCAGCGCTTGGGGCTGGTGCAGCAAGATGGCAGCAGCACGCGCTATGACTTGGGGCCGGCTGCTTTGAAGCTGGGCTTGGCCACGCTCTCGCGGCTGGATGCTGTGGCGCTCGCGCGCTCGCGCATGGATGCGCTGATGGACGAGATTGGGCATACGGTAGCGATTGCGGTGTGGGGCAACCACGGCCCTGTGATCGTGCATTGGCAAGAGCCTGCAAGAGCCGTGACGGTGAATCTGCGCTTGGGTGATGTGATGCCCTTGCTCGGCTCCGCCACGGGGCGTTGTTTTGCAGCGTTTGCACCCAAGGCCATCGTGCAGCCGCTGCTCAAAACGGAGATCGCGCAATTGGGCAAGAGCGAGCGTGCAGGCATGCCGCGCAATGCGGGCGAGGCGCAAAGCATTTTGGAAGAAACGCGCAAGCAGGGCTTGGCGCGGGTGGTGGATACGCTGCTACCCGGCATCAGTGGTTTTGCAGTGCCAGTGTGGGATGCTGGCGAACGCATTTGCTTAAGCCTAGTCTCTCTGGGTTCAAGCGCAAGCTTTGATGCGGATTACAAAGGTGCTATAGCGAAAGCGCTGCGCCAATGCAGTGCGCAGCTCAGTAGCGAGCTCGGCAGCAAAAAATGAATTCGCAAGTAGCGCCCCGCTATTCGGCAAGCTGGCCATGGCGCGGCTTGGCTTGGGCCCTGCTGGCTGCTGTGCTGGCTCATGTGATGGCCTTGATATTGGCCACCGAGCGCTTTTCTTTCAGTTTTAAAAACACGGCGGATAACACTGCGCTCAGCACGCGGATGATAGATCCCGTGCCCGTCTCGCTGCTCCCGCCTGTGCCTGTAGCCGCCAAAGAGCCCAGCAAAGCAAAAGACAAAGTATCTAGCGCCATGCCCGTGAGCCAAGCACCCAAGCCAGCGCTTGCTGACAGCAGCGCTGCAAGCCCAAACAAAGAAGTAAAAATTGAGCAAAATCAGCCTGTAGCCGGCAAAGAATCTGCGCAAAGTGCTACTGAAACAGTAGCAGGCGATGAACCCAATGCAGATAGCTATCTCGCGCAAACGACAGCGCCAGCCAGCGGCGCACCCGCTCCGCCTGGTTTGAAGCTGAGTTATCCAGCGAGTGCGAGGCTGCAATTCGATGGCACCGTGGTACGCAAAGGCATTGCCAATAGCGGCAGTGGTGTTCTGAGCTGGAAAATGGATGGCAGTAATTATGAATTGAGCTTAGAAGCGACAGCCATGCTCATACTCAGCCGCACAGAAAAGAGCGAGGGTACGCTCTCACCGCAAGGCCTCACCCCCCAGCGCTACAGCAGCGTGCGCACAGGCCGCAGCGAACAGGCCACGCATTTCCGCGCTGAGATGGGAAAAATCCAGTTCAGTAACAACAAGCCTGATGAGGTGTTGCTCGTGGGTGCACAAGATCGGCTCAGTGCCATCATTCAGCTGGCGGGCATTATTGGCGGTGATCCTGAGCGTTACAAAATTGTGAACCGCATTCAAATGCAGGTTGCAGGCTTGGATAACGCGGAAATCTGGGAATTCAATCTCCAAGGTATCAGTGATATCAATGTGCCTGCAGCCAATATGCAAGCCTTAAAGCTCACCCGTACACCGCGCAATGAATTTGATCAGCGCTTGGAAATCTGGCTCTCGCCACAGCTGGGCTATCTGCCTATACGCATCCGTCAAAGCTCAGCCGCTGCACCCGATCAGGATTTTGATGATTTGGTGCTTCGCAGGCTGCCAGTGCCAACGGTTCCCGCAAATTAGAAGCTGCAAATAGGGGCTAATACCCATGCCCTTGAAATACTTTCATGCGTTCATAGATAAGCTGCTACAGTAAATGCAGCATCCTTGAAAGCAAAGAAAGCAACACCTCCATGCAAATGCTCTATGACTCAGACTCCTTTGTGGTGGTTCATCTCCAAGCCGAGCCGCAGGAGCACGCCAGCGCACAAGATGCAGTGCAAGTCGCCATGCAAGGCATTTCTTTGGACGGTATGGAGCAAACAACGCCTAACAAAGATGAGCAGCCTGAATATCGCTTGGCCCGCCACGGCTTCGAAATCGTAGACAAGCGCTCAGGCAAAGAGGTCTACCTCGATGGCTCATGGGCAGAGCTCTTTCAGCAGCAGATCACCGCCTGGCAAGTGAAAACGCCCACGCAAGACGAAGTAGAAGAAACGCTAGAGCGCTATGCCCAGCTCGCGCAGAATCCCGTTGTGTTGCACTGAAATCTTGTAGATAGAAGCTTTGCGGTCATTTATATCTCTTGATGTGTGAGTCACACATCTTTGTGGCGACAAAGTCGTTTTTTCTATTCATGAGGTTGATGTGCGCAGTCTCTGAGCTATATTTACGTCAGTTCGTAAAAACGAGTTCATAAAGAGGTAAGGTATGTCTGTGCAAGCCGCACCCGCAGGGAATGATGTCGAATCAGACGAGGCACTTTTTGATATCGTGGTGCAATTGGCACCCGGTTCATCTCTCGAGCGTGTTAAGGACAAGGCGATCAATGAGTTAGGCATGGAGCCTCTTAAAGTAGAGGCTTTGGTGCGCGCTTTGCAAAGCGGGCCAGCAACACGCATTGGAAGCTCGGTGCCAAAGAGCCGTGCTGAGAAAGCTCGCGATGATTTCACGAGAGCTGGCCTCAAAATCACGCTCACCCCTGTGCTGTCGATCAGCAAAATGAAGGCAGCTGAATCCGATGGTAAGACCATGTGTCCCGCTTGTGACGTGCGAGTGATCCTGCCTGAAAATCGCCAATGTCCTAATTGCAATGTTTTCGTAGATAAGGTGGACGAGCAATTCATACTTCGTAAGAAACTCATTGAGCAAGAGCGCCGCCGTGCCGAGATGTCGCAAGACCGTGAGAAAAAAGCCAGTGAAAAAACCAAACGGGAAGCTATGGAGCGCGAGATGCGGGAGCAGATTCGCAAAGAAATTGAAGAGGAAATGGGTATCAGTGACCGCCAAGCTGGTGGGGCGGCGGTCAAGATCAAGATGGCTGTTGCAGCCTTGGGCCTAGCTGGCGTAGCATTTATCGGTGGCAAAGCTGTGGGAGGTGGAGGCTTTGGTTTTGGCGGCGGCGGTTCAGAAGATAAGGCTGCTAGCTCGGTCGCCTCTTCATCTTCAGCTACGCAAGTGCCGGGTAGCGTACCCAAGGGTAGTGATATAGACCAGATCATGCAAAACTTGCCTTCATCGGGTAGTTTGGATGTGGCAGGTGCCGAACTTTTGGATGATGCTACTCAAGAAGAAGCTTTGATGAAGTTGGCGCGCAATGGTGGGCCTAACGCCAAAGGTATTCCAATGGATCAGGCTTTGGCCAAAGCCATGAACTTAGCGCAGGTAGCTGGCAATTCGAGCGCGCAACGCGCCATGGCGGGCGCTAGCGGGCCAGCGGGTGCTACTGGAACGGCTGCTTTTGTCCCAGTGGCACTGCCTGCAGATTTCAAGCCACTGTTATCGTTAGAGTTGGCAGATCAACTTTCAATGATGGGGCAAAGCGTGCGTGCGCGTGGGGTTGTGCGGGAAATCCAAGCCATACCTAATCAGACGCCTGCGCTTTCGGCAGCCGTTCAAGTCAGTGATGTAACTGCCAATGCCTGGGGCTTGAGCAGTGCAAGTGCAGATAAATCACGCAAGCTCCTAGATGGCGTACGTGCAGGAATTGCTGGCCTGCGTGAGCCAGCCTTTAAATCTAAAGCGGCCAGTGTCGCAGCAACTGCACTTGCTGCGCAATCGCGCACACCAGAACAGACAGCGCAGCCTTTGCTCGCGCAGGCGGCTGAGTCGGCAGGACAAGTAGCCGATGCGGGGCTAAAGCAGGCTGCCACTGATCAATTGCTCGTGGCCTCGGGTCATGTGTTGCTAAGTGGTGTGACTGCTGCAGCGCGCTTGGGCAATTTTGAGCGTTCCAATGATCTGACTTTGCGTTTACAAAACTCTGTCAAGCAAACTCGTTCGCCCTTGGCTGGAGCGCAGCTGTATGCCATGCTGTATCAGGCTAGACTGGTAACGACAGCTGATGCATCAGCAGTGCAAGCTTTAGATTCTGCTATCGCGGAAGCCAATAAAGCAGACAGCTTGGCTGGCAAAGCTTTGGCATTACAAGCAGCGGCTGAGATTGCTGGCGCGATGTCTGTACCTAGTGTGCTCAAATCCTTGCAAGCACTTGAGCCAACGGTCGAGCAAAGCACTGGCGTGGTTCGGGTGCAAGGATTGGGTGCGCTATCTGCGGCTTTTGCATCGGTGGGCAATGAGCCAAAGGCGGAAGAGATGCGCCGGCTAATTGCAGCATCGCAAGGTGTGCCTCCCTTGGAGCAGCAAATGGAAATGGCCAGAGCTTTGTTTCGCGCAGATTTATCTTTGGCTCGATACCTTCACAAATCGGGCGCTCACTCTCAGGCGGAAGATGCCATTATGCGTGCAGCGAGTTACTTGTTTGCCAAGGGAAAATAGCGCAACGGTCAGCGAAGCAGTAGCATCCCTGCTGCCACAAATGCAGCTATAAACACGGTCTCGGCCACCAACATCATCACGGGCTGCCAGCCGAGCTTGAGCAGTTCTTCAAAACTTGTCTTCACGCCTGCTGCTGCAATGGCTGCTACCAAGCACCAGCGAGATGCACTGCTGGCTGTATCTACCCAAGCTTTTGGAAAGACTTGGCTGCTGGCCAGCAGCATCAGCACGATGAAGGCGAGCAAAAAACCGGGGATCAAAGGCACGGAGGCTGGCGCTGAGCTCACAGCTTGACCGTCTGCCGCCACCGCGGCTGCGGCATCCGCCATTTGCCGGCGATACATCAGCGCAATTACCACCACCACGGGCGTGAGCAGCATCACCCGAAACAATTTGACCACGGTGGCTGTATCGCCCGCATCGGGCCCCAGCATCATGCCTGCAGCCACCACTTGAGCGACGTCGTGGATCGTGCCACCCAGAAACAGCCCCGCATGTTGTGGTGACGCAGCCAGCCATTTCAAGGCGAAGGGATAAAGAATCATCGCCAGCGTTGAGAGCACGGTCACGCCCACCACGGTGAGCAAAGTGAAGCGCTCGTTACGTGGGTTTTGCGGGAGTACGCTGGCTACCGCCAATGCAGCCGAAGCGCCGCAGATGGCTACTGCGCCACCACTTAAAAAACCTTCATCTCTGGGGCGATCAAGCCATCGTGCCATCAGCACACCAAAGGCCACTGTCAGCACCACGGCGCAGATGATCAACAGTGCCGAGCTCACACCGAGTTGCGCCACCTGCGAGAGCGTGATACGCGCGCCTAGCAGTGCCACACCTAATCGCAGCACAGTACGCCCGCAAAAATCCACACCAGGCTTGACCTGAGGGTTCTTCACCATGAAATGAAAACTCAGGCCAATCAACAAAGCGTAGAGCAGCTGCGGCCCGCCGTAATGCTCGGCTAAAAAAGTGGCTGCGAGTGCAATCATCACGCACAACAACAAGCCAGGGTAGTGAGCGTGCACCCAAGTGCGTGCGCGAGAAGGATCGAGCCAGTGAAGCATGACATGCACTTTAGCGCAGACCGCCAAGCATCAGCTACATCATCCAAATGTGTTGCGGCCGTAGCCTAGCGCGACTCGCACGCCGTCATGACGTCCTGAGGCCAATGAAAGATGTACATTTCGACGATGACCTCACTCCTTCCTACGTATGTGAACCTCGCTGGCTTGAGCCATGGCGCTGAACTCAATCCGCAGAGCGCTGAGCTTTTGCGGCAAACCGCCTCTTTGACCGCTGCAGTGCCCGCAGAAGAGCTCACCGTAGCTCGCCGCCGCCGCCTCATGCACGAAGCGCAGGCTCTGCTTGTCGGAACCGAGCTCAAGCCACTGGTGAGCAGCGTAGATGAGTTGATCCACCTACCAGGCCGCAGCTTGCCAGCGCGTCTGTATACGCCAGACCACATCGGCAGCGATGTGCTGGTGCTGTATTTTCATGGCGGTGGCTGGGTGATCGGTGATCTGGATACACACCACGCCAGTTTGCAATTTCTGGCGCAGCACTTGGGCATGAAGTTGCTCAGTGTGCAATACCGTAAAGCGCCAGAGCATGTGTTTCCAGCGGCGTGCGACGACGCTGAAGCAGTCCTCGCTTGGGCGCATGCGCGCTTGGCATCATGGGGCTGCAAGCGTTTGGCCGTCAGTGGTGATAGCGCGGGCGGACATCTGGCCGCAGTGGCGATGCACACCCACGCCGCGATCCCACTGGCCGGAGCCTTACTTTTCTATCCAGTCACAGATATGCAGTTTGCTAACCGCAGCTACACCGAGCGCGGCGCGGGTGCAGGGCTCACGCGCGATGGCATGGTGTGGTTTTGGGGGCAATTCTTAAATCCGCAGCAGCCGCCTAGTTTGCTGCGAGCCAACGAAGATCATCGCATCGTACCGATGCGGCAAGTGTGGCTGCAGCGCCCGCCAAATACTGTGATTGCGGCGGCTTGGCATGATCCACTCTACGACGAAGCCGTGAGCTATGCCCAGCTGCTGTCGGCCGCAGGCGCTCAGGTCATCATGCAATCGGCGCCAGATATGGCGCATGGCTATTTGCGTCAATCCATCGCAGTGCCAGCGGCCAGGGTGCATGTGCTGGCTGCCGTACACGCTTTCTTAGCTTTGATCTAGCTTGAGCTTTTTGATGCGGTGCAGATGTGCTGAAAGTGATCGCGCGGCAATCGGCCAAAGTTTGGAGTCGACATCGTTGTAGGCGATGGGAACGAGATCTTGCACCTCAGCCTGTGGCTGGAGCTGCATGGCCGAGATGATTTTCGCTTCGCGCTTGAGACGATGCGCCTTCAATGCCGCAATGGCGCGAGCAGCGCCGCCTTGTGTATCGCTGTTTGCATCTCCTGGGTTCTGCGCCGCATTGCAGGCACTGAGCACATAGCCATGCGCGGGTAGGATAAAGCGCAAATCATGTTGCTCGCAAAGCGCGTGCAAGGTATCCAGTGAATCGAGATAAGCCGTCATATCGCCATCGGGTGGGTCAATCACCGTGGTGCTGCCGTTGAGGATATGGTCACCCGAAAAGAGCAAACCGTCTTCTGGCAGGATGATGCAAAGATGGTTGGCTGCATGCCCAGGCGTGTGAATCACTTGCAGGCTGATTTCAAATGGTGTTTCATCGTATGGCCGGCGAAAATACTGCGCGAGATGCTCATTATTTTGTAGCGCGATATCAGGTTCAAACCATGCGTTGTCGCGCGCCGTCGCCAAGCTGGCGAGTCCGAGAATGGGGCAAATATGCTGAGCGAATTCAGCGGTGAGCGCCATTGGGACGGTGTTGCTGGCTTCCACCACACGCGCCTGCAGTGGTTTGGCCGCTGGTGAATGATCGGCATGTGAATGGGTGCAAATGATGGCGGCGATATCGCCATCGGTTGCGCTCATGATGCGCTCGATGTGTGAAGCGATATCTGGCCCTGGATCAATCACAAGATAGCCTTTTTCTGGTGTACCCACGATGTAGGTGTTGGTGCCAGGGCCGGTCATCATGCTTGGGTTGGGCGCAGTGAGCCGCCACACATGCTTGAGCAGTTGCACAGGCTTGTCATGCTGCCAAGTCAGATCATGTGCCACTTGCCCATATGGCGAGACCATAGCAAGCTCACCATAGGCGCTCTCATACTCCATGAAGCGCGCCTCTTTGCCATGGAGCAAACCAGCGCGGGGGCAGCTTGTCCACAGCGGCTTCTCGCTCGCGCAGGCGTGCAAGACATCATCCACAGTGTTGTAGTCCGCCAGCTTTTGCAGCGTGCGGATCGTGGGGAAGATCATGAAAAACTGTTTGGCCTCATGGCGAGCTAGGGCATCTTGCGGCCGCACCCACTCGGGCGCGAATTGCTCTTTTTCATCAGCGACTGGGGTTTGGCCTACAGGCATACGCGCCACGAGGAAGGGCACTTCAAAGCGCTTGGGCATGTCCCGGTCTGTGAGCCAGTGGGCGAGCAAAACCACCTCATTCGCTGCAAGCTGAAAGCATCTCTCTTGCATCTGCGCATAGAAATTGCCGTGGCGATCCAGCAAATTTACCTGCTCTTGGCTGACCCATGCGCCACCGGCCTGTTTGGCCAGCACGATGCCCAGTTCTTCAAAACTTTCTCGAATTGCAGCCAGCGCCCAGGCAATGAGTTGGGGGCTTTGAGTAGAGCGCGATGCTATAAAATCAGTAGCATTTCGCGCAGATCCTATGCCGGCGATAGGCGGTTTTGATGCATATTTTTCGTCATCGGGCTCGATGCCACCGCCTGGGAAGACATAAGCCCCTGGCGCAAAGCTGGCTTGTATCGAGCGGCGCGTCATCAGCACTTCCAAGCCCTGCGCACCGTCACGCAGCAGCAAAACAGTGGCTGCTTGCAGCAAAGGAGCAAGTGGCTTGGGTGGGTGAAGTAATGCGGCTTCGCGTGGCATGGGTTAAATTCGCAGTCAAGCACAGCATTTTGCTACAAGGAGCGCTTTTATGTTTCAGTCATTCTTTCGAAGCCAAAAATGGTGGCTCTGGGCTTGGGTGGGCGGCGCGCTGATTCTTGGTGTGACTTGGTACAAGGTGCAGCTCACGGTAGAGCTCAACAGCTGGTATGGTTCTTTTTACGATTACATCCAACGTATTTTGCAAAAACCGGGCAGCAGCTCGGCCAGTGAGTTCTATGGCCAAGTGCTGGTATTTGCCAAGATCGCAGGCATCTTCGTTGGCGTGGCGGTGCTGCTCGAATATTTTGTGAAGCATTGGGTGTTTCGTTGGCGCACCGCGCTCACCGATTTTTATACGGCTAACTGGCACAAGGTGCGTCATATCGAAGGCGCATCGCAACGTGTGCAAGACGACACCTACCGCTTTGCCAAGATCATGGAGGGCTTAGGCGTGAGCTTCATGCGCTCGATCATGACTTTGGCCGCATTTCTACCCATCCTTTGGACGCTGTCTGCCAAAGTGCCTGAGCTGCCTTTTATTGGCGCGGTGAGTCAATCGCTGGTGTGGACGGCCTTGATGTCCGCGATTTTTGGTACGGTGTTGTTGGCCACTGTGGGTATGAAGCTGCCCGGGCTGGAGTT
The DNA here is from genome assembly GCF_018413605.1 of Variovorax sp. PCZ-1. Classification (GTDB taxonomy): domain Bacteria; phylum Pseudomonadota; class Gammaproteobacteria; order Burkholderiales; family Burkholderiaceae_C; genus JANMDU01. The sequence continues at coordinate 270,314 of NZ_JAHCDN010000001.1, forward strand.
CAACAATCAAAAGGTGGAGGCGGCGTATCGCAAAGAGCTGGTGCTCGGTGAGGATGATCCCAATCGTGCCACACCGCCCACATTGGCTGATATCTGGACCCAGGTGCGTTTCAATCACTTTCGCTTGTTTTTTCACTACGCGTATTTCGATGTGGCGCGCTATTTTTATTTGCAATACAGCGGCTTGATCCCACTTTTGGCGATGTCGCCCGGCTTGCTTGCTGGCACGATCACTTTAGGATTGATGCAGCAGATCTCCAATGTGTTTGAGCGCGTTGAGGGGTCGTTTCAGTTCCTTGTGAACAGCTGGAGCACGATCGTGGAGTTGATCTCGGTGTACAAGCGTTTGAAGGCGTTTGAAATGGTGATCCGCAACACACCGGATTCTTCAGATGGGGGCGAGCAGGTGGTGATGCATGTCACAGTCCAGTAGCCCCGATAAACCACAAGTTCTGCGCGAGACGGATGATGCGGCTCGCCTGCAAGCGCGCAGCTTCGTGCGCGAGAGCACGCATGGCGCGTTGGCCACTTTGGAGCCTGGCACGGGTTGGCCGTTGGCTTCGCGTGTGTCGCTGGCTGTGGATGCCGATGGCACGCCTTTGATTTTGATTTCGCGTTTGTCGGCGCACTATGGCGCGCTAGAAGCAGATGCGCGTTGCTCCTTGCTGTTGGGTGAAGCAGGTGAGGGCGATCCGCTTCGGCATCCTCGTATCACGGTGGTGTGCCTCGCGCAAAAAATCCCATCCGATCAACGTGCTGTAGCAAAAGAGCAGTTTCTCAAGCGCCATCCTGGTGCAGAGATGTATGCCGACTTCGCAGACTTTGATTTTTGGGCGCTGGTGCCTCAGCGCGCGAGTTTGAATGCGGGTTTTGGCAAAGCTTATTCATTGACGGCTGATGACTTGAAATGACATACGCCAGTATTTATAAAAACGACTTGTTTGCTGGCCAAGTGGCACTCGTCACCGGCGCAGGCTCAGGCATGGGGCGCTGCGTGGCGCATGAGTTGGCTTCGCTGGGAGCGACGGTGGCGCTGCTCGGGCGCACAGAATCCAAGCTTGAAGCGGTGAAAGCCGAGATTGAAAGCGCGGGCGGCAAGGCCAGCATTCACAGCGCAGACATCCGCGACGAAGAGCGCGTGAAAACGGTGATCGCAGAAATCGTGGCGCAGCATGGCCGCATTGACAGTCTAGTGAACAATGCTGGCGGGCAGTTTCCCTCGCCGCTGCATCGTATTTCAGCCAAAGGCTTTGATGCCGTGGTGCGTAGCAATCTCACGGGCGGCTTCTTAATTGCGCGTGAGTGCTACAACCAAGCCATGCGCAGCCAAAAAAGTGGCGCGATCGTGAACATCATCATGGATATTGACGGCTCCGTGCCTGGCATGGGGCACAGTGGTGCAGCGCGTGCGGGCATGCTCTCGCTCACGGAGACGATGGCACTCGAGTGGGCACCTGTGCGTGTGAACGCTGTGGCTCCAGGCTTCATCGCCACCAGTGGGATGGACAAGTATCCGCCCATCATGAGCCCGCTGATCCGTCGCATTCATGAAGATGTGCCGTTGCAGCGCTTGGGCACGGAGAGCGAAGTGTCTGCGGCGATTTGCTTTTTGCTCTCGCCAGCTGCAGCCTTCACGAGCGGCACTTGCCTGAAAGTCGATGGCGCAGCGCCTACAGCGCGCCGCCATTGGCCGCTGGTAGGCATGGGCGGCAGCAATGCCGCCTTCAATGGTTTTCACTTGACCGAGCGCCCCAAGGTGCTGAGCAAAGGCTCGGTGATTACGGATAATCGCCTCTCTCGTGCGTTCATCCGCTGGATGCAGCAAAAATGGATCAAAAAGAATTGAACACTTGATGAAGACTTTATTTCTCGTCGCCTCCACCCGCGAAGCTGGCCACTTGGGCAATACGGAATGGCTTGCTCGCCAAGCAGCTGCCACGTTGCCCACTGATCAGCAGCAATGGCTGCATCTCGCACAAATGCAGTTGCCTGCTTTTGTCGATCTGCGCCACACCGCAGGCCAATACCCGATGCCCACGGGTGACATGAAAACCTTGCTCGATGCCACGCTCGCCTGCTCCAACCTCGTCCTAGTGGCTCCCGTGTATTGGTACAGCTTTCCTGCGAATCTGAAAACCTATCTCGATCACTGGAGCGCTTGGATGCGCATTCCCGGCGTAGATTTCAAAGGCGCGATGGCGAAGAAAACATTGCGCTTGATTACGACGAGCGGCGACCGCGCAAAAGCTCAGCCCATGATTGACAGCGCCGAACTGTGCGCCAAATTCCTCAGCATGACTTGGGGCGGCGTGCTCTGGGGCAAAGGCGGGCCACCGAAGGCTGTTGAATCTGATGCGGCTGCGATTGATGCGGCTAAGAATTTCCTCGCGGGATAATCGCAAGATGCGAATTAACTTCACCAAAATGCAAGGCGCGGGCAATGATTTCGTCGTGCTGGACGAGACGCGCGGCTTGTTGGGCTTAAGCGCCGCGCAATACAAATTTTTAGGTGACCGACATTTCGGCGTAGGCGCAGATCAAATTCTCTCTGTGCGCGCCGCGCCTTCGCCCGAGTTTGATTTTGAATACGTGATCCACAACAACGATGGCGGTGAAGTGGAGCATTGCGGCAATGGCGCGCGCTGCTTTGTGCGCTATGTGCGCAGCAAAGGGCTCACAGCTAAAACCTCGGTGCGGGTGAAGACAGTGAACAACGCACTGACGCTGACCGAGCAGAGCGATGGCCGTGTGACGGTGGATATGGGCGCGCCGTTTTTTGAATTGAGCGATGTGCCGTTTGATGCAGCGCATGCCTCATCGGAGGCTGCAAATTTATGGCAAAAATGGCATATCGTCCGCATAGAATCTGCGCAAGGTGCTATTAAATCAATAGTAAATGATGCTGCGATCACCGTGCTGTCCATGGGTAATCCGCATGCTGTGATGGTGGTGGAAGATGTGGAAACAGCGCCAGTGCATGAAGTGGGCGCGTGGATGCAAACGCATCCCGCCTTTCCGCGCCGTGTGAATGCAGGCTTCATGCAAATTCTCAATCGCAGCGAGATCAAGCTACGCGTGTATGAGCGTGGCGCAGGCGAAACGCTGGCCTGCGGCACGGGTGCATGCGCCGCCGTGGTGGCAGGTATTCGACTGGGTTTGCTCGATAGCAAGGTGGATGTGTATACCCACGGCGGCTTGCTCACGATTGAATGGCCGTTTGCCGCGCAAGGGCTGGCTGCCAAGGTGCTGCTCACAGGCCCTGCGGTCACAGTATTTGACGGGTCGGTAGATATTCCCGATTGAGTGGTTTAAGATAGCGTCTGCTACAAATTCAGGAGCTACTCTTATGTCGCAAGACGTGCCGCCCATCACCGAAGACGATATCGCCAACTACTTGAGTGCCAACCCAGAGTTCTTCGAGCGCCATGCCGAGACGCTCTCCTCCATTCAGCTGTACTCCCAGCACGGCAAGCGCGCTGTGAGCCTGCAAGAACGCCAAGCGGAGATGCTGCGCGAGAAGATCAAGTCGCTGGAAGGCCGCATCATGGAGATGGTGCGCAACGGCAATGAGAATGTGATGATCGCCGACAAGATGCAGCGCTGGACGCGCACCTTGCTGCTCACTCAGCAGGCGATTGATCTGCCTGTGACGGTGACGCATGAGCTCAAGAGCCAATTTCTCGTGCCGCAAGTGGCGATCAAGATTTGGGCGGTGAATGGCCTGTTCTCTGAGGAAGAATTTGCCACAGGCGTGAGCGATGACGCGAAGGCTTTTGCATCGTCGCTGCAGTTGCCCTACTGCGGTGTGAACTCCAATTTCGAAGCCGCGAATTGGCTGGATCAGCCTGAGCTGGCTAGCTCCCTCGCGCTTATTCCCTTGCGTGCAGGCGCAGCGCTCGAAGCCTTTGGCATGCTGGTGCTCGCATCGCCCGATCCGCAGCGCTTCAATGCCGGTATGGGCACAGATTTCTTGGAGCGCATTGGCGAAATCACTAGTGCTGCGCTGTCGAGATTGAGGGGCTAAGAAAGCCGCTTGAGATGGCTCACGAGTTGATCGAAGCCTACCTCACGCATTGCCGCGTCGAAAAACGCCTCGCCGAGCGCACGCTCGCTCTCTACACTGAAGACTTGGCTAAGCTGCAAGCCAACGCAGCTCAAGCCAAAGTAGATATCACGCAAGTGCACAACGCGCACATCCGCCGCTGGGTGGCGCAGATGAACAGCGGTGGGCGCAGCGGGCGCGGCATCGCTTTGATTCTTTCGGGTTGGCGCGGTTTTTACACTTGGCTTGGACGTGAAGGAAAAATTGCGGCTAACCCGGTGCAGGATGTGCGCGCACCCAAGCAGCCTAAGCCCTTGCCCAAGGCCTTGCCGGTGGATCAAGCGGTGCAGTTGGCCAGCTTTCAAGGCTTGCCCGAGGCGGCTGATTTCGATCCTGCCATAGAAGCACGCGATGCAGCGCTGACTGAGTTGCTTTATGGCTCAGGCCTGCGTGTGAGTGAGTTGGTGAATTTGGATATCCGCTCCTCCCAGGCAGGGCAACAGCATCTCAAGGGTTACATCGATCTCGCCGCAGCAGAAGTGCATGTGATCGGTAAAGGCAGCAAGAGCCGCAGTGTGCCGATGACCAGCAAAGCTGTAGAAGCCTTGCAGCGCTGGCTGCTGTTGCGCCCTGAGCTCTTGCTCAAAATCAAGGCTGAGAAACAAGCTGAGCAAAAGGGCATTGACCCCAGTGGCGATCTCGCACTTTTTCTCGCGCCACGCGGCCTGCGCATGAGCAGTGCCATGGTATGGCAGCGTCTCAAAATAAGAAGCCAACAAGCCAGCCTCTCGCAAGCTGTGCATCCGCACATGCTGCGTCACAGCTTTGCCAGCCATCTGCTGCAATCGAGCCAAGATTTGCGTGCGGTGCAGGAGTTGCTCGGCCACGCCAACATCAGCACAACCCAGGTCTATACACGGCTGGATTTTCAGCATCTGGCCAAAGCTTATGACGCGGCGCACCCGCGTGCCAAAAGAAACTAGCCCTTGCTAGCGTCGCTTCCAAACGACATTCAAGCGACATTTTCGATCATCCATCGCAATTCCTTGCGGAAAGTAAGGCAAAACACCTCATTTGTTGAGGTCGCGTTTGATAAATTGATGCTTTGAGTTAGACAAAGCAAATACATGAGCCCGTCCGCCTCGTATTCCTCGGCCTTGCCTTCTCCTGCCTCGGATCAGCCGCGGGCAGGGTCGGCTACGGACGACTCTTTCGAGAGAGATGCCGGCGATTTTGAGGTCGATCAAATCCTGTATTGCAGCCTGCTCAACGCACCCATGGATGATGCGGATATCGAGGCACTGGTGTACAACGCTGCCAACCTTAATCGCATGGACCACATCACGGGGATGCTGATGTATGCCGATGGTGTGTTTGTGCAATTGATTGAAGGCCCGCGTCAGGCAGTGAATCATCTCTGGGCCAGGTTGCTCAATGACAAGCGCCACAAGGGCATCGTGCAGCTTTATCACCGCCGAGAGGTGGAGCAGCGCGCTTGTGCGAACTGGGATATGGGTTATGTGGCGCAAAACGATTTGCGCACCTTGATTCATGAGGCGAAAGAGGAAGTGACGGCTGGGCGCAAGAGTGCATGGGCACCCGCGATTGAGCGCATGGATTTCTTGCTGAGCAACTCCAATTGGGACAGCTTCGTATTGGATTTGAAGAAAGCGGTCTGATGCACCGTGTTTGCATTCATCCTCGACAACATACGTGACAATGTGGGGCTATGAAAACTATTCACCTGCGCCCCGGCAAAGAGCGCGCCTTGTTGCGCGGCCACCCTTGGATTTACGACAACGCCCTGGCTTCGGGCGGCGGTGACAGCGGCGAGACGGTGCGCGTGGTGAGCTCAGAGGGAAAGTTTCTCGCTTGGGCGGCTTTCAGCCCCAGCAGCAAGATCCGCGCGCGGGTTTGGAGTTTTGATGAGGCTCAGCGCATCGACGCTCCTTTTTTCGTAGCACTCTGCGCAGCTTCTATAAGCGCCAGAAGCCGATTAGGCTATGAAAAACCGATTCAGAGTGATGGTGTGCGTTTGATCCATGGCGAAGTCGATGGTCTGCCAGGCTTGATCGTGGATCAGTATGGCGATACCTTGGTGGCGCAGTTTCTGTCGGCGGGAGTAGAGCGGCAGAAAAAACTCATCACGGCCGCCTTGCTGCAAGCCAGTGGTTTGAAGAAGCTTTATGAACGCTCCGATGCCAGCAGCCGCACGCTGGAAGGTCTGCCAGCGATGACGGGCTGGCTCGCTGGCGGCGAGGGCGCGCCAGAAGAAGTGGTGATTCAAGAGCATGCTTGGAAGCTGCAAGTGAGCATTTCTGAAGGCCACAAGACCGGCTTTTATCTTGATCAGCGCGATAACCGCCACCGCTTTGCGCAAGAAGCTGCGCGATTGAAATTTCGCCGCATGCTCAATTGCTATTGCTACACCGGCGGCTTCACAGCGGCAGGGCTGACGGGCTTGCGAGATGCGGGTGCTTTGGAAGGCGCGCAAATCACGAGCATTGATTCATCGGGGCCTGCGATTGAGCGGGCCAAGGCCAATCTCGTCCTCAATGGATTTGAAGCGCAGCTCGCAGATGGCAGTGCGAGCTTCATGGATGCTGATGTGAATGCAAGTCTGCGGCAGTTCATCGCCGAAGGCCGCACGTTTGACATGATCATTCTCGATCCACCGAAATTCGCGCCATCCGCTGCGCATGCTGAGCGCGCTGCGCGGGCTTACAAAGATATCAACCGTCTGGCCTTCAAGCTGCTGGAGCCGGGAGGATTGCTCTACACCTTCAGCTGCTCGGGTGGCATTGATGCTGATCTGTTCCACAAAATCGTCGCGGGTGCGGCGATGGATGCGGGCGTGGATGGCTACATCACCGCGCATTTGAATGCCGCGCCCGATCACCCGATCACCATGCGTTTCCCAGAGGGTGAATACCTCAAAGGACTCGTGGTTATGAAGAAATAAAAGCGGAGACGAAGAAATGAAGACCTATCTCGTTGGCGGCGCAGTGCGCGATGCGCTGATGGACAGGCCAGTGAAAGACCGTGATTGGTGTGTGGTGGGCAGTTCCCCGCAAGAGATGCTCGATGCTGGCTTCCTGCCCGTGGGCAAAGATTTCCCGGTGTTTTTGCATCCGCAGACCAAAGAGGAATACGCCCTGGCGCGCACAGAGCGAAAAACGGCACCCGGATACCATGGCTTCGAATTTCACGCCGCAGCCGATGTGACGATTGAGCAGGATCTGGCGCGGCGCGATCTTACTATTAATTCAATAGCACTTTGCGCAGATTCTATGCCGGCAAATGGCATATTTGATATAAAAAAACTACCCAAGAATGCAGTGATTGACCCCTTTGAGGGACAAAAGGATATTCAAGAAAAATTACTTCGCCACACCAGTTATGCGTTTGAAGAAGATCCCGTGCGCATCTTGCGCGTGGCGCGTTTTGCTGCGCGATATGTGGGCTTCTCGGTGGCTAAGCCCACGATGGATTTGATGCGCCGCATGGTGGCTGCGGGCGAGGTGGAAGCTCTCGTGGCTGAGCGCGTGTGGCAGGAGATCAGCAAAGGGCTGATGGAAGACAAGCCCTCACGCATGTTTCAAGTGCTTCGGCAATGCGGCGCGCTGCAAGTGTTGTTGCCTGAGGTGGAGCGGCTGTGGGGTGTGCCCCAGCGCGCGGAGTATCACCCCGAGATCGACACAGGTGTGCACCTCATGATGGTGCTGGATATGGCGGCGCAGCTCAATGCGCCGCTACCAGTACGCTTTGCCTGCCTTGTGCATGATTTGGGCAAAGGCTCGACGCCGCAAGATGTGCTCCCGCGCCACATTGGCCATGAAATCCGCAGCGTGGATTTGCTCTTACCCGTGTGCGAGCGCCTGCGTGTGCCCACCGAGTGCAAAGAGCTGGCTGTGGTGGTGGCCAAAGAGCATGGAAATATCCACAGAAGTGATGAGCTCGATGCCAAGGCTACGCTGCGCCTGCTGGAGCGCTGTGATGCCATCCGCAAGCCGCAGCGCTTTGCGCAGGTCTTGCAGGCCTGTGAGTGTGATGCGCGTGGTCGCTTGGGGCTGCAAGAGCAGACCTATCTGCCCGCGCAACGCTTGGCTTGGGCGCTTGAGCTGGTGTTGGCTGTGCCGACGGCGGACATTGCCGCCGATGCGCTTGAGCGGGGCATGCGAGCCGAGCAAATCGGGCAAGCCATTGCGTCTGCCCGCGTGCGAGTCTTGTCCGAGAATTTGAAAGAGCGCTGAAATCTTCGTGCGACGATAAAGCAGCAATAGCCCTGCATCCATTGGGTTTTCAGCACACGTGTACATAATTCATACACGGCTACAAGTTTTATGTTTGAAATGTAAAGTTGTGGGCAGAGTTAGTAAGCTAACTTAGCTAGTATGTCATCGGTTTGTCATGGCCTTGTCATGCGCCAACTGGCAGCAAATCAGGGGGCGGTTTGGCAATTTCAGTTGGCTCTTCTTCATATAAAAATACACTCGATCACTTTTATGACGACACTGCCCGCATCAGTTGCCGCACATTTCTCAGAACAAGACAAGCGTACGTTATTTGCCAATCGCTGGTTCGCTAGCTTGTCTGGCTCTCAGCAAAAAGCTTTGCTAGATGCGAGCCGTGCCATCCGCCTGAGTGAAGGTCAGCTTTTTGCGTCGCAAGGGCAAGCATTGCGCAAGAAACGCGATGGCTTCGGTGTGTTGGTCAGCGGTTTGCTCAAGGTATCTTCTACATCCACCGATGGGCGCGAAGCGATTTTGAGCTTTGTGCGGCCAGGCCAGTGGTTTGGTGAGCTCTCTGTGCTCGACGGGACAAGCCGAGAGCGCGATTTTTTAAGCGTAGGCATCTCAGAGATTCTCGTGATCGAGTCCGAGGCGATGCAAAGTCTGTTGCAAGACGTGCAGCTCTCGCATCAAATCACTCGATTGCTTGCTTCGCGCACACGTATGTTGCTCAACTTGGTTGAGAGCTTTACCTTACGCTCATCGCTGTCGCGTACAGCGCGGCGCTTGGTGATGCTGGCCTACGACGATGAGCCCGAGAGTGGCCAGCATCGATCGACTTTGGATGTGTCGCAAGATGCTTTGGCATCCATGCTGGGCATGACGAGGCAATCGGTGGCCAGCCAGCTGCGCCAACTGTCTGATCGTGGTGCCATCAGCCAAGCCTATGGTTCAGTGAAGATTTCCTCTATGGTGGCGTTGATGGCTGAGGCTGCATAGTTCAGCTCGAATGTTAAGTTTTTAACGGTGATGTTCTGCCTGCAAAAGAAATAATACAAAATCATTAAACTATTTCTCACACGCAAGCGATGACCGCAGTTCAAGCACCGCCCGAGTCCCCGCACTTCATCAAGCAAATTGCTTATTGCAGTTTGGCATCGCCTTCTGTCAAAACTTTAGGCATCGTTTCGCAACTCCAAAATATGCCGCAAGGGCTGACAGGGCTTTTGATGTGGGAAGGACGCTTGCTCATCCATTGGATCGAAGGCCCGGAACACGAAGTACAGACTGTCTGGTCGCAAGTGCAGAACGATCCGCATCACCATTGCGTGGTGCGCTTGATTCATCGCCAGGGCTCAATCAAGCGCTTGTTTGCGGATTGGCAAATGCGCGCGACCCATCGACAGGACATGATGGTGATCGTGCGCGAGGCCAAAGCGCAAGCCAGCAAAGCAGCCAGCGACGACACCGAGACAGAGCAATTGCAATGGCAGCACGCCATCAGCACGCTGAGCATTTTGCTCGATCCTGACCTCACCCGCTTTTATTCTCAATCTGCTGCGCCGTCCAAGTCCATGCTGGAAGCAGCAGCATGATTGACAAATTGCTTCGTCGTATCGCGAGCCGTAAAGCGACACCTAGCCGTCCACCCCTATCGGTGATCGCAGTGGGCAGCCATGGCGAGCCTTCTTCGCTGTCCAGTGCTGGCTGTCACGATCCTTTCAGCACCTCGTATCCTGCGCCTGGTCGAATCCGTTCAGCCCGTTCAGGGCAGACTGTGCCTGGCTCGCAAAATGCGTGGGCTTTGGCCAGCGAGGCCTACATCAAAATGCGATCGTCGGGTGGGCGAATTGCAGACCAACCCGCATACTTCGCCGGCTGGAGCGTGCCGCACATGGCCGTGGCGCAAATACTCTGGGCTGAGCATGATCGCTTACATCTGGGCGAGGCTACTGTTCACAGCGGAGATAAGTTGTTGGCCGTGATCCATCCAAAGAAATTAAGCGTGCGGATGAATGCGGAGGTTTATCAGAATAACGCACCTCTGTCCTTGCATCAATTACCGCTGGGTCAGTCGGTCAAGTTGCCTGATCAGCAAGCCTATGCGAGTTATCCCATGTATAGCTTGCTGTGGTTTTACGGACAGGTATACAGCCATGCGCCGGATTTGTTACCGCCTGAGCTGGGTCTGCAACTCATCCAACTGCGCCGTTTCCCACCTGTGGAGCCAGCAGCTTTGGAGATGCGGCATTTGGCGCTCATCCATATTTTCAGTGGCGGTGCACTGAGCTTTACGCAATTACAACAACAAATTGCGCCAGAGCTGGCACACAACCTGTGTGCTGATTTGGCCTCGCTGTATTTCACAGGCACATTGCGTCTGCTGCCCTAGCATTGTTAAAAAACCGATGGTGGCAGGCAACCGGCAGGCGCATACTGATGTTCTATGAACTCCGCACTTGATGCATCAGCTTGGCAAGCCGCCTGCGACAGTTATGCTGAGCAATCGTGGCAGGCGATTTCCCATCCGCGCGCGGCCTACTTTGCGAGTTTTGGCGCCTTGCACGTGGCAGTGGCCGAGCTGCTGCTTGAGCGCAGCGATGAGCTGGCCAGCATAGGTGAGCGACGCGTGGTTCATATTGAGAACACAGCTGGCTTGCTTGCGGTTTACAGCCCGAGCAAACGCATGGTTCAACTGCGCGCACACAACACGGCTTTGGCGCAAATTGCGCGAGGTATGGTCCTGAGCTCACGCATCATGCCAAGCTCTGCGGATCTACTCGATGGCGCAGCGGCCCAAGGCTTTCAAACTTGGCCTATTGGCGCGCTGTATTGGCATTATGGACAAGCCTCGCTCGCTGCAATCGAGCATTTGCCAAAACTCGCTCAGCACAGAATGCATATACGGCGTTTCCCCCCAATTGATCCTTCGGCCCTGCTGATGCGCCAATTGCATCTGATCCATCTGCTCAGCCACCATGAGCCGAATTTTGAGCAACTGCTGATGCTTTTGAAAGACGATGCACACGCTTTTGTTTGCCCAGATCTGGCATCACTTCACCTCACAGGCACTTTACGCATGAGTAAGGCTTGACCCAACGGGCTTGGCCACATCGGCCTAAAATAGCCCAATGATCTCCCGCGAACCCACCATTGAACGCTTGGCAACAGCACAAGCCCTCCTGCTCACTCCTTTTGGTCTGAATGAGAGCCACCTTTTCAAAGCACTTGATGTGATCAAAGCGCATCGTGTGGATGAAGCTGATTTGTATTTCCAATACACGCGCTCGGAAGGCTGGAGCTTGGAGGAGGGTATTGTAAAAACCGGCTCGTTCTCCATCGATCAGGGCGTAGGCGTGCGTGCGGTCAGTGGTGAGAAGACGGCCTTTGCTTATTCAGACGACATCTCTTGGGCATCACTCTTGGATGCAGCGCAAACTGTTCGCTCTATTGGTGCTGTTGGCGGCAAAAATAAAGCGCAGGGCGCTACTAAAAAGATAGCGTCTGCACGTCAACTGTATGGTGGCATTGATCCGATCTCGACATTAGACAGCACAACAAAAGTCAAGCTGCTGGAGAAAGTTGAGAAGCTCGCTCGTGCGAAGGACAAGCGCATCGTGCAAGTGATGGCAGGCTTGGCCAGCGAATATGACGTGGTGCTGATCGCGCGCGCAGATGGCACGCTGGCGGCTGACGTGCGCCCCCTGGTGCGCTTGTCTGTGACGGTGATTGCTGAGCAAAAAATTGGCGGCGAAATGAAGCGCGAGATGGGCTCAGGCGGTGGCGGCGGCCGCTTTGGGCTGGCTTATTTTGATGATGCACACATCGAAGAGTATGTGAGCAGTGCAGTCAAAGCGGCGCTCACGAATCTGGAATCCCGCCCTGCGCCTGCGGGCGAGATGACCGTGGTGCTCGGCCCCGGCTGGCCAGGTGTGCTCTTGCACGAAGCTGTTGGCCACGGCCTGGAAGGCGATTTCAATCGCAAAGGCTCCAGCGCCTTCGCTGGCATGATTGGCAAGCGCGTCGCTGCAAAGGGCGTCACGGTACTGGATGACGGCACGATTGCAGATCGCCGTGGCTCGCTCAATGTGGATGACGAAGGCCATGCCACGCAGAAAAATGTGCTGATCGAAGATGGCATCTTGAAGGGCTATATCCAAGACAGCATGAATGCGCGCTTGATGAAGGTCAAGCCCACAGGCAATGGCCGCCGCGAAAGCTATGCTGCAGTGCCCATGCCGCGCATGACCAATACTTACATGCTCGGCGGCGATAAAACACCAGAAGAAATCGTGGCCAGTATCAAGCGCGGCCTCTATGCCACGAATTTCGGTGGTGGGCAGGTGGATATCACCTCCGGTAAATTTGTGTTCTCTGCCAGCGAAGCCTTCTGGGTAGAAAACGGCAAGATTCAATACCCCGTGAAGGGCGCAACCATCGTGGGCTCAGGCCCCGAGTCGCTCAAAAAAGTCACGATGATCGGCAACGACCTCGCATTGGATTCTGGCGTGGGTGTCTGTGGCAAAGAAGGCCAGAGTGTTCCGGTCGGTGTCGGTCAACCGACATTGCGCCTGGAAGGGCTCACAGTAGGTGGCACAGCATGATGCTGCTGTGCAGCTTCGCAACAAAACTGCAAATTCTTACATCGCCCTTGCGGCGATAACGACTATTCGTCGGACGACCCTAAAATGAGTTGCTGTTTGCGCTGACAATCGCGCCATGTTCGGTCAATCACGATTCCAACTCAACGCTGAAACAGGGCTGCCTGATATTCGCGATTTTGCAGAATTTGGCGCAGCGCTGCGCAGCATGTCCACCGATGGTGAGACGCATCGCTTATCCGATGGCATGGGAGAGCTGTCTGCAGCCATTGAGCGTGTGGGAAAAGCCCTCTCCAGCCATCAGCGCGGCGCTACGGTAGGTCCGCTGCTTGTTGATTTACTCACAGCTTTGCGCAAGCATCGCCAGCTTGTTGTGAGCCTGTCGGAGAGCTGGCGCAGCCTCTACGAATACGCCTCTTACCTTGCTGCATTGAACAACTTCCGCGTGTTGGTCGGCCAATGGCTGGTCGAACGCAACATCAGCGGAGATAACGAGGTGGTGATTGAAGATTTCGAAATGATTGGCTGGCGCACTTTGGGGGAAGGCTTGATGATGATCGATATTCACGAGCAAGCTCTTTCGCAAGCTCACCAAGAATCCGCACTCGGCAATATCGATGAATCCCGCTTGGCCAAGGCCAAGAATTGGTGGGGGCAATTGCGAGGCAAACAGGAAGACTTTGAGCACTCCAACGCGTGATTTTTGAGCCTTGGCTATTCCGTGTTAACATTTCAGCTATGCAAAATTTCTTTTACTTTTACTTTTGGTTCTCAGTCCCCGGCGGACGAGAGGCAAATGCATAGGTAAATCCTGCACCCCTCATCAAACCGCCGGGCTCACAAGCTTAGGCGGTTTTTTTATGTTTTGTTATTTCTAGGAGCGCAATATGTCCAACACCAACAACCAAGACGCGTGGTATCCACCCGGCAGCCAACCGCAAGACCGCACCAGTCAAACCGACGACGCCCGCATCAAGGACATCACCGTGCTCCCTCCACCTGAACACCTCATCCGCTTCTTCCCGATTCGCGGCACGCCCATCGAATCGCTGATCGAGCGCACGCGCAAAAGCATTCAAAACATCATGCACGGCAAAGATGATCGCCTGCTGGTAGTGATCGGCCCTTGCTCGATTCACGATCCTGCTGCTGCGCTGGATTACGCACGTCGCTTGAAGGATGTGCGCGAGAAGTACGCTGACACTTTAGAAATCGTGATGCGCGTGTATTTCGAAAAGCCGCGCACCACCGTGGGCTGGAAAGGTCTCATCAACGACCCATACCTCGATGAGAGCTACCGCATCGACGAAGGCCTGCGCATTGCGCGTCAATTGCTCATTGAAATCAACCGTATTGGCTTACCTGCAGGCAGCGAATTCCTCGATGTGATCTCGCCGCAATACATCGGCGATCTGATCGCTTGGGGCGCAATCGGCGCGCGCACCACCGAGAGCCAAGTGCATCGTGAGCTCGCTTCTGGCCTCTCTGCACCGATTGGCTTCAAAAACGGGACTGACGGCAACATCAAAATTGCTACCGATGCGATTCAAGCCGCAGCCAACGGTCATCACTTTCTATCCGTGCACAAAAACGGCCAAGTGGCCGTGGTGCAAACCAATGGCAACAAAGATTGCCATGTGATTCTGCGCGGTGGCAAGGCGCCGAACTACGATGCAGCAAGCGTCGCCGCTGCGTGCAAAGATTTAGCTGCGGCCAAGCTGCCGCAAACCTTGATGGTCGATTGCAGCCACGCGAATTCATCCAAGCAGCATGAGAAGCAGCTCGATGTGGCGCGCGATATTGCAACGCAGATTCAAGGTGGCAGCAAGAGCGTTTTCGGCGTGATGCTGGAAAGCCACCTCAATGCCGGCGCTCAAAAATTCACCCCCGGCAAAGACGATGTTGCCAAGCTTGCCTACGGCCAAAGCATCACCGACGCTTGCTTGGGTTGGGATGATTCGATGGCAGCTTTGCAAGTCTTGTCGCAAGCTGTGAAGGCGCGTCGAAATTAATTGGGGTCAGAACCTAATTAATTTTCCTCGGTGTGCTCTGGTTTGGGCACGCCGGTTTCGGTTGGGCTATCCCCCTCCGAAAATGTCCTCCGGCTGGCGCTGCGCGCGTGCCTCCCCCTTTATTTTTCTGCGGGAGATAGCCCAACCGAAATCGGCGGACTAAGGCCATGTGCTCTCAAAAGATAAACGTTTAACGCTATTAAATATATAGCATCTTACGCAGTAAATACGCCGGCTAACTGCCATTTTCTATCTCAAAGCTAGTCTTAAGGGTAATTCCGCATCATTTATGGTGTGGGTCTCTAAAAACTCTTCGCGCACGGGCTTACCATGTGTGCGAGGAGATATTGAGATGTTTGACTACGTGATCGTTGGTGGTGGCTCGGCCGGTTGTGTGTTGGCCTCGCGCCTGAGTGAAGATCCTGCTATTCGTGTGGCGCTATTGGAAGCGGGGCCGGTAGATTCTTCCATCTTGATCCATTGCCCTGCTGGTTTGGCAGTGATGGCGCAAACGAAGATTGCCAACTGGGCTTACGAAACCGTGCCGCAAAAAGGCTTGAATGGCCGCAAAGGCTATCAGCCGCGCGGCAAAGTGTTGGGCGGCTCCAGCTCGATCAACGCGATGATCTACGCGCGTGGCCAGCATCAAGACTATGACGATTGGGCGGCAGAGGGCAACGCTGGCTGGGCGTGGAACGATGTGCTGCCCTACTTCAAACGCTCAGAGCACAACGAGCGCGGCGCGAGTGATCTGCATGGCACGGGTGGCCCGCTCAACGTCAAAGACCTCACCACGCCCAATCGCTTCGGCCCTATCTTCGTCGAAGCAGGCCGCCAAGCCGGTTACCCGGTCAACCATGACTTCAATGGCGCGAGCCAAGAAGGTGTGGGTATGTATCAGGTGACCCATAAAAACGGCGAGCGCTGGAGCGCGGCCAAAGGCTATCTCACGCCGAATTTAGGCCGCCCCAATCTGCAAGTCATCACCGGCGCGCATGCCACGCGCGTTCTGTTTGAAGGCAAGCGCGCTACTGGCGTGGAGTATCGCCATGAAGGCCAGCTTAAGACGATTCAGGCCGCAGGCGAAGTGTTGCTCAGCGGCGGCGCATTCGCATCGCCCCAGCTCCTCATGCTCTCAGGCGTGGGCGCAGGCGCGCATCTGCAAGCCAATGGCATCAGCACGCTGCATGATCTGCCTGGCGTTGGCCAGCATTTGCATGATCACATGGATGCCGTGCAGGTGTATAACGCGCCGCAGCTCACCGATCTCTTCGGCCTCTCGTTCACCGCCATGATCAATGGCTTCAAAGGCATCATGGAATGGCGCAACACGCGCACCGGCATGATGACGACCAACTTCGCCGAAGCCGGCGGCTTCATCAAAAGCTCGCCCGATGAATCGCGCCCCGATCTGCAATTCCATTTTGTCATTGGCAAGCTCATCAACCACGGCCGCACACCCACCTGGGGTCATGGCTACTCCTGCCACGTCTGCGTGCTCCGCCCCAAGAGCCGAGGCAGTGTGCAGCTCGCGAGCAAAGATCCCTTCGCCGCGCCGCTCATCGATCCCGCATTCATGCAAGATGCGGATGACGTGCAACGCATGGTCAAAGGCTTCAAGCTCATGCGCGCTCTCATGAATCAGCCAGCACTCGCAGGCTTTGCCGGCAAAGAGCTGCCGCTCTCAGGCACATCGCAAACCGACGCGCAAATCGAGCAATTCATCCGCAACAACGGCGACACGATTTATCACCCTGTAGGCACTTGCCGCATGGGCAATGGAGCGCTTGATGTTGTCGATGCCCGCCTGCGAGTTCACGGCATGCAAAACCTCCGGGTCATCGACGCATCCATCATGCCTGCTCTGGTCAGCGGCAACACGAATGCTCCTACGATCATGATTGCGGAGAAGGCGGTGGATATGATTCGTGAAGATGCACGTAGCGCTTGAATTTGAAGCGTTTTGAGCATATCGCCGGCATAGATACTGCGCAGAGTGCTATTGAATTAATAGTAGAGAAAAACTGGGGTCAGATCCCAATTCAAGACAACGATCTAACCGGCGCGCATTCAGGACGAGATGAAGCTGGGCTTTGACCCTCATTTTTCTCTATCACGCTACTAATTCAATAGCGTTCTGCGCAATCAGTATGCCGGCTAACTGGCCAAAATGCTCAATAAGACTTGGCAATCAAGGTGTTGGCTTTCGGCGAGGCAATTTCAAAGTCTGCCCAATCGCCATCACATCAAAGGCCTCTTGTGGCAGTTTTTTTGCATCGCGCGCCACAGCCAAATCTTTTGGCGGTTGATCGAGCGATTCATCGGTCAAATCAAACGTGCCCCAATGGATGCCGATGCTGCGTTTGGCTTTTAAATCGAGATGGATTTGCACGGCTTCTTCGGGGTTGACGTGTTGCTCTTTCATGAACCATCTGGGTTCGTATGCGCCGACGGCGATGAGTGCCATATCGAAACCGCCGCCTAAGCTTTCAGTCTGCCGCGCGGCGAAGTGCTTTTGCGTGTCAATGAAATCTTGGGAGTAGCCGGTGTCGCCGCCGAAGTAGAAATGGAAATCGGGGGCAAACACAGCGAATGCGCCCCAGAGGGTGGCGCGGCGGTCGGAAAGACCTCGGGCGCTCCAGTGCTGCACGGGTGTGAAATGCACTTCGACTTGGCCGGCGGGCAGCTTGACGGTTTGCGTGTCCCACCAATCCATTTGCTGCACGTTCGTGATGCCTTCGGCGGCCATCCATTTTTTTACGCCAAGGGGCACGAGGAAGAGAGGCGCGCCGCCGGGCTGTGCATTCAGTGCTTTCACGCTGGCGGTATCCAGATGGTCGTAATGGTTGTGGGATAGGAGCACGAGGTCAATGCGCGGCAGGTCTTTCAAAGCGATGCCGGGAGGCTGATAGCGCTTGGGGCCTGCGAAGCTGAAAGGCGAAGCGCGTTCTGAAAACACGGGGTCGGTCAAGATATTGAGCCCACCCATTTGCACCAGCATCGTCGCATGGCCGATCCAAGTGATGGCGGGTGCTTGGGCACTGCCAATGTTTGCGCTTACAAACTTCAAATCAGGTGCGACGACGGCTGTGGGCTTTTCGGGCGGCTTGGGCAGGCCGGCGCGGGCGCGCTCGAATTGCCAGCGCAGCAGATCTAAGCGCGATTTGTCGGTGGCATCGGTGTAGTTGTTTTGGAAACCATCGGGGCGGTGGTGTTTTTTAGCGGCGTTGTAGTCTTCGTTCACAGTGGAGCAGGCGCTGAGGCCTAGAAGGGATGAAAATGCTATCAAAAGAATAGCTGTTCGCGCAGTATCTACGCCGGCGAATCGATGATTTCGCTTAAAAAATGCCATATAAGCTACGATACAAAGCCTTTAGAGCAGGCGCACAGCTGCCACGGCAGCGCAGCCCAAAATGAAGTTCAGCACCACGAGTTTGTGGATTTGCCCTGCTTTAGCTGCGGCAGTTGGCCAGTTCGCAGCATCAACCGCACGCTTGAGCCCTTTAAATCCCGCAAAATAAATGTGGCCAAACACCAGCATCATCGTGATCCCGAGGCCAAACATCAGATGCCAGCCCAGGGGGATACTGGGCATGCCCACAGCTTTTGCGCCAGCGCCATACAAATGCAAACCGCTGAGCAAAAGCACGGCAATTGCTCCGAGCACGATAGCAAAGAAGCGTTGCAGCACTTGAGCCAGGAAGGACAGGCGCGCTGCGCCTTCGAGCTGCGCGAGCAGTGCGGGACGCAGTGCAAAGAGCATGAAGGCCATGCCGCCAAGCCAGACGATGCCGGCTGCCAGATGAAGGAGTTTGATGAAGGTGATCATGGGTGGATTGTGCCCCTAGGGGCAAGTCACTACGTACGTGTGGGTTTCTACGTAGTTTCAACTTATAATCAAAGGCTTTGCTAAATGTGCAGTCACAAGTGCTTTCCGTGAAATCCTCCGCGAACTCCCCTGTGATGGCTCAAGTTAGTGAAGACACATCGAGTCCAGAAGAAGAATTGCCTGCCCCCTGGAGCGCTGAACAAGCGCAGGCCTGGAGGCAAACGCAGCAACCGATGCCCTTGTGGCTCTTGGTGCTTGCCCAATTCGGCGTCGGTGCGGTAACGGCCCTGGTGGCTTTTGCGGCGTTTGGCGTCACTGCGGGTCTGTCGGCGGGATACGGCGCTTTGTGTGCCGCATTGCCCTCGGCTCTTCTGGCACGCGGTATGCGCTCGGCGCTCTCGCGTGGGAATCCTGTGGTGGGATTTATGGTGTGGGAGCTAGTCAAGATGGCTTTGGGTGCAGCGATGCTGATTGCAGCGCCCAAACTGCTCGGTACGGTCAACTGGTTTGCCCTGCTGATCGGCCTGATCCTGACGCTCAAAGTGATATTTTTGGCGGCGTTGTGGCCTTACAAGGCGGCAACGAAGTCAGCTGGTGATCTTCATAATTAACTTTTGACAATTCAAAGTATGGCCTCCGGAACAGCACCACCTACAGCGAGTGAATACATCGTTCACCACCTGCAGCATCTGCAGATGAATTTCTCCTTCGAGAGTGTCAAACAAACCAATATTGTTGACTTCTCCCTCTTCAACCTAGATTCCGTTTTTTATTCAACAATCCTCGGTATCTTGGGCTGCTTCCTCTTATGGAAAGCTGCACGCAAAGCCACTTCTGGCGTGCCAGGCCGCTTCCAAGCCGCTGTAGAAATTTTGTCTGAGCTGGTAGAAAACCAAGCCAAGGGCGTGATCAAGAACCCCGTCAGCCGCAAACTCGTTTCTCCCCTCGCACTCACAGTGTTCGTCTGGATTTTCCTGATGAATGCGATGGACATGATTCCTGTGGACCTGCTGCCACACGCATGGCACACCGTCGGCCCAGCGCTAGGTTTCAAAGACTACATGCGCGTGGTGCCTACCGCTGATCTTTCTACGACTCTGGGCTTGTCTTGCTCGGTGCTCCTTGTCTGTATCTTCTACAACATCAAGATCAAAGGCGCTGGCGGCTGGATTCATGAGTTGTTTGCTGCGCCGTTCGGCGACAAGTGGTTCCTCTACCCCGTGAACTTCTTGATGCAGATGATCGAATTCTTGGCCAAGACCGTGTCCCATGGCATGCGACTCTTCGGCAACATGTTTGCTGGCGAACTCGTGTTCATGCTGATCGCGCTCATGGGCGGCGTGTGGGCTTGGAATTTCAACCCCCTCACAGGCGGCTTCTGGCTCGGTTTTGGTCACATCGTGGCCGGCACAGTCTGGACGCTCTTCCACATTCTCGTGATCACGCTGCAAGCATTTATCTTTATGATGCTTACCCTGATCTATGTTGGTCAAGCGCACGACGCGCATTGATCAAAATAAGTTTCTCACTTCCCTCAACCTTCCATTTCTAACTTTTAAGGAATCATCATGGAAAACGTTCTCGGTCTCGTTGCTTTGGCTTGTGGTTTGATCGTTGGTCTCGGCGCTATTGGCGCTTCGATCGGTATCGCTCTGATGGGCGGCAAATTCCTCGAGTCTTCTGCACGTCAACCTGAGTTGATGAACGAACTGCAAACCAAGATGTTCATCTTGGCCGGTTTGATCGACGCTGCGTTCCTGATCGGCGTGGCTATCGCTCTGCTGTTCGCCTTCGCCAACCCATTCGTGTTGAAGTAATTCCGCAACGTCTGTCACTTGCCTTGGGTAACGTCTATGCGTGCTCAGGACATCTCAGTCATTAACGGGTTTCTTTTGTCATGAATATCAATTCCACCCTGTTCCTGCAGGCGATCGTATTTGCGATCTTGGTGTGGTTCACCATGAAATATGTGTGGCCTCCTATCACCAAGGCGCTGGACGAGCGTGCTGCCAAAATCGCTGACGGTTTGGCTGCGGCTGATAAAGCCAAGTCTGAGCTGGCCTCGGCCAATCAGCGCGTCGAGCAAGAGCTGGTCACGTCTCGCAATGCTTCCCAGCAGCGTTTGGCCGATGCCGAGCGTCGTGCGCAAGCCATTGTTGACGAAGCCAAAGGCAAAGCGTCTGAAGAAGCCGCAAAAATTGTTGCCGCCGCTCAAGCTGATGCTGCACAGCAAACGCTTCGCGCCAAAGATGCTTTGCGCGAGCAAGTTGCCGTGCTGGCTGTCAAAGGTGCTGAGCAAATCCTGCGCAAAGAAGTGAACGCTTCTGTCCACGCCGATTTGCTGGGTCGCCTCAAGGCTGAGCTGTAAGGACAACGCGCCATGGCCGAACTCGCTACCATTGCCCGCCCTTACGCCGAAGCCCTGTTCAAGGCAGCTCGCGCTGATCTGCAAGCCGCAGACGCTTGGCTCCAGCCTTTGGCGCAAGTTGCCAGCAACCCTCAGTTGCAAGAATTTGCCGCCAACCCCAAAGTCAGCAGCGCTCAAGTGTTTGAATTGCTCAGCGGCGTGGCCAAAGTCACGCTGCCAGAGAATGGCAAAAACTTCCTTGAAACCGTGATTGACAATGGCCGCGTGAGTGCCTTGCCCGAGATTGCAGCCCAGTTTCGCGCCTTGAAAAATGCGCAAAGCGGTTCATCAGACGCCATCGTGCAAAGTGCCTTCCCGATTGAAGGTGCAGCGCTGGCCGATGTGAGCGCCTTGCTTGAGAAACGCTTTGGCCGCAAGCTCAATGCAAAAGTGCAATTGGTGCCCGAGCTGATCGGCGGCATTCGCGTGGTGGTGGGTGATGAGGTGCTTGATACCTCCGTCAAATCTCGCCTCGAACAGATGAAAACAGCGTTGATGGCTTGAATTTAAGAATTCGCCATTGACGTAACTTGAAAGAAAAGGATAAGTGCCATGCAACTCAATCCCGCAGAAATTTCCGAGCTGCTGAAAAGCCGCATCGAAGGCCTGTCTGGTAACACAGACGTCCGTAACCAAGGCACCGTGGTCTCCGTGACCGACGGTATCGTCCGCGTGCATGGCCTGTCCCATGCGATGCAGGGCGAGATGCTTGAATTCCCCTCTGCACCAGACGGCAGCGCATCCTTCGGCCTCGCGCTGAATTTGGAGCGTGATTCCGTGGGCGCCGTGATTTTGGGCGCTTATGAGCACATCTCTGAAGGCGATGTGGTCAAGTGCACCGGCCGCATTTTGGAAGTGCCTGTGGGCCCTGAGCTGATTGGCCGTGTGGTCAACGCGCTCGGTCAGCCTATTGATGGCAAAGGCCCAATCAACGCCAAGATGACCGATGTGATTGAGAAGGTTGCGCCCGGCGTGATCGCGCGTCAGTCTGTGGATCAGCCGATGCAAACTGGCCTGAAGTCCATTGACTCGATGGTTCCAGTCGGCCGTGGCCAGCGCGAGCTGATCATTGGTGACCGCCAGACCGGTAAAACCGCTGTGGCGATTGACGCGATCATCAACCAAAAAGGTCAGAACATGACCTGCGTTTATGTCGCGATTGGCCAAAAAGCCTCGTCGATCAAAAACGTGGTGCGCGCTCTCGAGCAAGCTGGCGCGATGGAGTACACCATCGTCGTGGCCGCTTCTGCTTCTGAGTCTGCAGCGATGCAATACGTGTCGGCCTACTCTGGCTGCACCATGGGCGAATACTTCCGCGATCGCGGCGAAGACGCGCTGATCGTGTATGACGATCTCTCCAAGCAAGCTGTGGCGTATCGCCAAGTGTCTTTGCTCTTGCGTCGCCCACCAGGCCGCGAAGCCTATCCTGGCGACGTGTTCTATCTCCACAGCCGTCTGCTCGAGCGCGCAGCTCGCGTGAACGCTGATTACGTGGAAGCCTTCACCAAAGGCGCAGTGAAGGGCAAGACAGGTTCTTTGACCGCTCTGCCAATCATCGAAACACAAGCCGGTGACGTGTCTGCCTTCGTGCCGACCAACGTGATCTCGATCACCGACGGTCAGATTTTCTTGGAAACCAGCCTGTTCAACGCCGGTATCCGTCCCGCTATTAACGCCGGTATCTCCGTGTCCCGCGTCGGTAGCTCGGCTCAAACCAAGATCATCAAAGGTCAATCCGGTGGTATCCGTACCGACTTGGCGCAGTACCGTGAATTGGCCGCTTTCGCGCAGTTCGCTTCTGATCTCGACGAAGCCACTCGCAAGCAGCTCGATCGTGGCGCACGCGTGACCGAGCTCTTGAAGCAAAAGCAATACAGCCCACAGTCCATCAGCATGATGGGAGCGACGCTGTTTGCCGTGAACAAAGGCTTCATGGACGATGTGGAAGTCAAGAAGATTCTGTCTTTCGAAGCTGGCCTGCAAAGCTACCTCAAAGACAAGCACGCTGCCCTGCTCGCCAAAGTGGAAAGCACCAAGGCGCTGGACAAAGACGGCGAAGCTGAGTTGATGACTGCTGTTGCAGCGTTCAAGAAAACCTTCGCTTAATTCCATTTTTGACCACATCCTAGGAGTCAACAATGGCAGCAGGCAAGGAACTACGCACCAAGATCAAATCGGTGGAAAACACCAAGAAGATCACCAAGGCCATGGAAATGATCTCGGTCTCCAAGATGCGCAAGGCGCAGGAGCGGATGCGCGCAGCACGGCCTTACAGCGAAAAAATTCGCTCTATTGCCAACAACCTCGGGCAAGCCAATCCTGAGTATGTGCACACCTTTATGAAGAAGAACGATGGTAAATCGGTCGGCTTCATTGTGGTGACCACTGACAAAGGCTTGTGCGGCGGTTTGAACACCAATTTGCTCCGCGCTGTGACCGCGAAATTGCGCGAGGCGCAATCAAGCGGCAAAACGCCAAAAGCAGTTGCCATCGGCAGCAAAGGCTTGGGCTTTTTGAATCGCGTCGGCGCAAAGGTCGTCTCGCATATCACGCATTTGGGTGATCGCCCGCATCTGGACAAACTGATTGGCCCGATGAAGGTCATGCTCGATGCATATGCAGCGGGCGAAGTCAGCGCGGTCTATATTTGCTACAACAAGTTTGTCAGCACCATGAGCCAAGTGCCCACGGTCGATTTGCTCCTGCCTTTGTCGGCAGAGCAAATGCAAGCGGAATCCAAAGCAGCGGGCAACCAGCACTCGTGGGATTACATCTACGAGCCGGACGCGCAAACCGTGATCGACGAACTGCTCGTGCGCTATGTGGAAGCACTGGTCTATCAGGCCGTCGCAGAAAACATGGCCTCTGAGCACGCCGCTCGCATGGTGGCCATGAAGGCCGCGACAGACAACGCAGGTAACGTGATTGCAGAACTCAAGCTCGTCTACAACAAGACGCGCCAAGCCGCCATCACCAAAGAACTGTCTGAGATCGTCTCGGGCGCAGCTGCTATCAGTGGTTAAGCGTTCAAGCCCATCCAACAGTCCCTCAAATTAGTTTTATTTAATCGGAGCAACGCAAAATGGCTCAAGCAGGTACAGCCTCTACAGGCATTCAAGGCAAGATCGTTCAGTGCATCGGCGCTGTGGTTGACGTGGAATTTCCACGCGACAAAATGCCTAAAGTTTATGACGCGCTCAAAATGGACGGCACCGCGCTGACCCTCGAAGTGCAGCAGCAATTGGGCGACGGCATTGTGCGTACCATTGCTCTCGGCTCATCCGACGGCCTGCGCCGCGGCATGGTCGTTACCAACTCCGGCAACCCCATCACTGTGCCCGTCGGTAAAGCCACCCTCGGCCGCATCATGGACGTGCTGGGCAATCCGATTGACGAGCGCGGCCCTGTGAGCGCAGCTCTGTCTGCATCGATTCACCGCAAAGCTCCAACCTATGACGAACTCAGCCCTTCGCAGGAATTGCTCGAGACCGGTATCAAGGTGATTGACCTCGTTTGCCCGTTCGCCAAAGGCGGTAAAGTGGGCTTGTTCGGCGGCGCTGGCGTGGGCAAGACCGTGAACATGATGGAACTCATCAACAACATCGCTAAAGCTCACTCGGGTCTGTCCGTGTTTGCTGGCGTGGGCGAGCGTACCCGTGAAGGTAACGACTTCTACCACGAGATGGCGGATTCCAAAGTGGTGGATCTAGAGAACCTTGAGAACTCCAAAGTAGCCATGGTGTACGGCCAAATGAACGAGCCACCAGGCAACCGTCTGCGCGTTGCTTTGACCGGCCTGACCATCGCTGAATCTTTCCGTGACGAAGGCAAAGACGTTTTGTTCTTCGTGGACAACATCTACCGCTACACCTTGGCCGGTACCGAAGTGTCTGCGCTCTTGGGTCGTATGCCTTCCGCTGTGGGCTACCAGCCTACTCTGGCCGAAGAGATGGGTCGCTTGCAAGAGCGTATTACGTCTACCAAGGTCGGTTCGATCACCTCCATTCAGGCCGTGTACGTGCCTGCTGACGATTTGACCGATCCTTCTCCAGCAACGACCTTCGCTCACTTGGATTCCACCGTGGTGTTGTCTCGTGACATCGCTTCGCTCGGTATCTATCCTGCTGTGGATCCACTCGACTCCACCAGCCGCCAGCTCGATCCATTAGTCGTCGGTGCAGATCACTACGAAACCGCTCGCGCTGTGCAGGGTACCTTGCAGCGTTATCGCGAACTGCGCGACATCATCGCCATCATGGGCATGGACGATTTGGCGCCTGAAGACAAGTTGGCCGTGGCACGCGCTCGTAAGATTCAGCGTTTCCTTTCCCAGCCTTTCCACGTGGCTGAAGTGTTCACCGGCTCACCCGGCAAATACGTCACCTTGGCTGAGACGATTCGCGGCTTCAAGATGATCGTCAACGGCGAGTGCGATGCACTGCCAGAGCAGGCCTTCTACATGGTCGGCGGCATCGATGAGGCCTTTGAAAAGGCCAAGAAACTGGCCGCAGCCTAAAGGAAACTGAAGCATGAGCACCATTCACGTTGATGTGGTCAGTGCCGAGCAGTCCATCTTCTCGGGCGAAGCCAAATTTGTGGCTTTGCCTGGCGAAGCCGGTGAGTTGGGCATTTACCCACGCCACACCCCCTTGATCACCCGCATCAAGGCCGGTTCGGTGCGTATTGAAAAAGCCGATGGCAGCGAAGAATTCGTCTTCGTCGCTGGCGGCATTCTCGAAGTGCAACCTGGTTGCGTGACCGTCTTGTCAGACACCGCGATTCGCGGCGACGATCTGGACGAAGCCAAAGCCAACACGGCACGCCAAGCTGCTGAAGAAGCTCTGAAGAATGCCAAAGGCGAGCTCGATTTGGCCAAAGCTCAGAGCGAACTCGCTGTCTTGGCAGCGCAAGTTGCTGCACTGCGCAAATTCCGCCAGAAGAAATAAAGAAACGTCAGCGATCTGACTTATTTCACAAAACACCCCATGCATTGTCCAAGTGCATGGGGTTTCTTTTTATCGCAGTTGTGGCTAGACATAGAATAAACAATGCATACCAATCTGGGCGAACTCCACAACATCTCTGAAAAAGATGCCGCTCACCTGTTGGTGACGGAATCCGCATTGGGGCAATTGGGCTTCAAAGATGCACAACGAGTCGTGAGATACATGAAGCCAAAGCGCATCAAGGCTGGCGGCGCATTGATACGAGAAGGCGAGAAGGTGCACAACGATTTCATGATGCTGATCCTCTCGGGCGATGTGCGAGTGGAAAGCCTCTCGGCGGGCGCTGCTGAAGAGGTGGTGGTCACCGTCATGGGGGCAGGCAGTTTGATTGGCGAGATGGGCATGATCAACGACACCGCCCGTTCTGCAACTTGTATTGCATCCACCGAGCTCGCTGTGGCCGTGCTCTCACGCGCAAGTATGAAGAAAATGATGGCTGAAGAAGCTGAGCTTGCATCCCGCTTTCTGCTCGCTATCTCCAGCCGCTTGGCGGAGCGATTGCGTGACACCACCACCAAGCTCAAAAAATTTATCCAGCTTAATGCCATGCTGCAAAAAGAAGTCTATGCCTTGATGGATGGGCAAAGTGCTAAACAAAAATTAAGCCGCAGCGAAATGCCCACCGAACAAATGGCCTTGGAGACTCGGCCTGTAGCTCTGATGGAAGCTTACATCTCGCCGGCAAAGGCGCGCAGCCTCGCTCGCAAAGCTTAAACTCACTAGCTGTGAGTTCTCGCATCCCTCCCATCCAATGCCTGCTGACTTTTGAAGCCCTCGCGCGCCTGCGCAGCGTGACGCAAGCGGCTGAAGAGCAATGCGTCACGCCCAGCGCTGTGAGCCATCGAGTACGGCAGTTAGAAGAATTGCTTGGCGCGAAGCTGTTTGGCCGCGCAGACTTTTCGCTCACCACTGAAGGCAGCGAATACCTCGCGCATGTGCGCGAAGGTTTGCAATCGCTGCAGAAATTTCCGAGTAGCGAGGCTGTGCAGGGCAAGCGCAAGCTGCGCGTGGCCGTTACGCCTACTTTTGCGCGCTCCATCTTAATGCCTCGCCTCAAGACATTCACAGACGCCTATCCTGAGATTGATCTCACACTGCAGGTGAGCATTCCGCTACTGGATGTGGTGGCCGAGGATGCGGATTTAACGATTCGCTTTGGCACAGGGCGCTATGCCGACGTGGAGCATGTTTGTTTGTTCAAGGACAAAGTCACACCGCTCGCGTCACCGGCTTATATCCGCGAGCATGGACCGTTTGAAGCTACGCAAGATTTGGAGAAAGCCAAGCTGCTCAGAAGCCCGCTCGAGCCTTGGCGCACATGGTTTGCAGCGCACCAGCTTGATTGGCCGGAGCCGCTGGATGGCTCCAGCTTCAACGACATTGGCCTCATGTGTGATGCCGCCGCTGCCGGCATGGGCGTAGCCCTCGTGCGCCTCAAGCTCGGCGCGCCTTGGCTCGCAAGTGGGCAACTCGAACGCCTGTTTGATGAAGACATCCCTAGCCCGCATGCGCATTACCTGTGCTGGCGCACGGGTGCGCTGGATCGCTGGGAGGTGGCTGCGTTTGCTGAATGGTTGAAGAAGGCTTGTATTGCTTAATCACTTGGTCTGATTGCAGGGCTAGATTTAAAGCAAAAAGTGGCATGTCGTCGGCTTAGAATCTGCGCAGCATGCTACTATTTTTATAGTATTCATTTGATCTGAAAAGGCTTACACGTCGTCGTGGCGATGCACACCAGGCGATAGGATGTGTCGTTGTTCACATCCGCTTGCGCCCAGACTTCTGCAGTAGACACAGCATGCGTGCTACCGCGTTGCATGTTGCGCCCGACAGCGATCAGCCGTGCTCCTGCTGCGGGTGCGAGATTGTGCACCTCGAAGCCCGTGGTGGAGGCGATCCAGCCGGGCTCTAGGGTGCACGCTGCTGCGCTCACACCTGCATAGTCTGCCAACGTGCCTACGATGCCGCCTTGCACCACACGGCCATCGAAAGTGAGCTCTGGTTTCACGGGCAACTCGATCACCGAGATGCCTTCAAGGTCAAAACCGAGCACTCGCAAGCCTAGCCATTTGGATGCAGGCATAGCGTGGATACTGGCTATTAAGTCTTTGCGGCAATCAGGGGAAATGTTAGGTAATTGAAATGCGCTCATGGCTTGCTCCTGAAAATTGGATGATCTGGTTTGCTGCTGTCTCTGTCAGTCTCGTGCCTGACAGGTAACATGAGCGAATTTCATGCAGCCCCTACAAAAAATCTCAAACGCACTTCACGGATCTAGAGTCACAATGAAGCCATGAAAATCACTGCATTAAGAGTACAAACTGCGCTCGTGCCGCTGCCCGAGCCGCATCGCACGGCTTCTGGTGTGGTGGCCGCTTCGCCGCTGGCGTTACTCACTGTGGAGACGGATGCTGGCGTGCAAGGCCGGAGTATGTTGTTTACCTACACGCCTGCGGCTCTCAAACCCACTGCGGATTTGCTGCGCGGTATGGAAGCGTTAATCGTGGGGCAGGAGCTTGCGCCTGCTGCACTTTGGCAGAGCCTGCATGCGCGCTTTCGTTTGCTGGGCACGCAGGGCTTAGTGGGCATGGCGCTCTCTGGCATTGATATGGCTTTGTGGGATGCTTTGGCACATGCGCAAAAGTTGCCTATGTATGCTCTGCTGGGCGCGCAAGCCAAGCCGATCAAGGCTTATGGGGCGGTGGGGTATGACGGTGTGGAAGGCTCCGCAAAAGTGGCTGAGAGCTGGGCGAAGAAAGGCTTTAAAGGTGTGAAGGCGAAGATTGGCTATCCAACGCTCGCGGAAGACCTTGCCACGATTCGCGCGATGCGAGCCGCTGTAGGCAAAGACGTGGCGATCATGGTGGATTACAACCAATCGCTCACGCACACCGAGGCTGCGAAGCGCTTGCATGCGCTCGATGGCGAGGGTTTGGAGTGGATTGAAGAGCCGGTGCTCGCGCACGATTACGCGGCTTTCGTGAAGCTTTCGCAAGGTACGCGCACGCCTTTGCAAGTGGGCGAAAACTGGTGGGGGCCGTTGGATTTTCGGCATGCGTTCAATGCCGGTGTGCGCTCACTGGTGATGCCTGATGTGATGAAGTGCGGCGGCGTGACGGGCTGGCAGCAGATTGCGAGCATGGCGAGTGTGTATGGCGTGCCTTGCTCGAATCACCTTTGGCCTGAGATCAGCGCGCATCTGCTATGCGCTACGCCAACGGCGCATTGGTTGGAATATGCAGATTGGTGGAATCCGATTTTGCAAGAGCCGCTGCCTATTGAGCAAGGCATGGCTATCGCGAGCGATGCACCTGGCAGCGGCGTGCGATTTGATCAAGCTGCCATCGAGAAGTACACTGTTTAAATTATGAACGTACCTGTCAACCCTCAATTGCTACGAAAAACAGAGCGCATCGCGCAGATTCTGCAAGCTATGAAGGCTGTTTTGCCTTCGCATGCGATTCTTCATGCGAATGAAGATACAACGCCCTATGAATGCGATGGGCTTACAGCCTATCGCCAGAGGCCTCTGTGTGTGGTGTTACCCGAAACGTATGAACAAATCGCCGCTGTGCTCAAAGCTTGCCATGCGTTGCAAGTGCCAGTGGTCGCGCGCGGCGCAGGCACGGGGCTCTCTGGCGGGGCGATGCCGCATGAGATGGGTGTGACGCTTTCTCTCGCTAAATTCAACAAGATTTTGAAGATCGACAAATACAGCCGAACGGCGGTGGTGCAGTGTGGTGTGCGCAATTTGGCGATCAGTGAGGCCGCTGCATCGTATGGGCTTTACTACGCACCTGATCCGAGCAGCCAGATTGCTTGCACGATTGGTGGCAATGTGGCGGAGAACTCTGGTGGTGTGCATTGCTTGAAATACGGCCTCACGCTGCACAACGTGATGAAGGTCAAAGGTTTCACAGTCGATGGCGAACCGGTTGAGTTTGGCTCTGATGCACTTGATACTGCTGGCCTTGATCTGCTACCCCTGATCGTCGGCTCAGAAGGCATGCTCGCAATCACAACCGAAGTGACGGTGAAGCTCACACCCAAGCCGCAACTCGCTCGCTGCATCATGGCCAGCTTTGATGATTTGCGCAAGGCAGGAGATGCGGTGGCTGCGGTGATTGCAGCCGGCATCATCCCCGCAGGCTTGGAGATGATGGACAAGCCGATGACGGCAGCCGTGGAAGATTTCGTGCACGCGGGCTACGACTTGAACGCAGAAGCAATTTTGCTCTGCGAGTCCGATGGCACACCAGAAGAAGTGGAGGAAGAAATTGGCCGCATGTCTGAAGTGCTCAAAGGCGCGGGCGCAACGCAAATCTCAGTGAGCCAAAACGAAGCAGAGCGCTTGAAATTCTGGAGTGGCCGCAAAAATGCCTTCCCCGCGAGTGGCCGCATGAGCCCGGATTACATGTGCATGGACAGCACGATTCCACGCAAGCGCCTCGCTGATATCTTGCTGGCGATTGCGGAGATGGAAAAGAAATACCAATTACGTTGCGCCAATGTCTTCCATGCAGGCGATGGTAATTTGCATCCGCTGATTTTGTTTGATGCGAACGATCCTGATCAACTGCATCGCTGTGAACTTTTCGGTGCAGATATCCTAGAGACCAGTGTCGCCATGGGCGGCACAGTCACAGGTGAGCATGGCGTTGGCGTTGAGAAACTGAACTCCATGTGTGTGCAATTTTCAGCAGCAGAGAACGAGCAAATGTTTGGCATCAAGCGCGCGTTTGATCCGCTGGGTTTGCTCAATCCGGGCAAGGTGATCCCGACTTTGAATCGCTGTGCGGAGTATGGAAGAGAGTTAGTTCGCGCTGGCAAGGTCAAGCATCCTGATTTGCCGCGTTTTTAGTTTCTTGGCGCTAAGTGGCTTGTGTAAATCGCCAGCGCTGACGCTATCCCACTCCGCGAATGTCCTCCGGCGTGCTGCGCCCACCTCCCCCTTTATTTCGCTGCGTGGGACAGCATCATCACTGGCGATTTACGCAAGCAGTTGATTGGTGTGGATAGTTCTGATTTCAACGCGGCAAGGTCTTAGAAGTAGTCTATGCAGGAGTGCAAAGACTTCAGCATTCCGATGAGGCCTCGGCTGTGATTGGGTTGTTTCTCGCAGCGACATAAAGGAGGAGACGGCGAAGCCGGCGGGGGACAGTCGCGGAGGGGAACAGCCCAAGCGCAGCCGAGGCCGTGCTAACCAGAAAGAAACCTTCAAGCCGCCAAAGGCTGAGCCGTCAAACCAAGTTGATCCAGCGCATGCGACAAATGCGACACCGTGCGATCCACGTTATGCCACTTGTCGAGACCGAATAAACCAATGCGGAAGGTTTTGAAATCCGCGCCTTCATCGCATTGCAGAGGCACACCAGCCGCAGTTTGCAAACCTTGCGCCAAGAATTTTTTGCTGGATTGCAACTCAGGATCGTTGGTGTAGCTCACCACCACGCCGGGCGCTTTGAAGCCATCGGCTGCCACGCTGTGGATGCCGCGTGATTCAAAGAGGGCGCGAACCTTTGTGCCGAGCTCGATTTGTTCTTCGCGGACTTTTGCAAAACCATAGAGCTGTGTTTCTTTCATCACGGCGCACAGACGCGTGAGCGCATCCGTGGGCATGGTGGTGTGATAAGCGTGCGCGCCGCTCTCATACGTTTGCATGATTTGCAGCCATTTCTTCAAGTCGGCGGCAAAGCTGCTGCTTGTGGTGCTATCAATGGCGGAGCGAGCGCGTTCGCTCATCATCACCATGGCGCAGCAAGGGGAGCTGCTCCAGCCTTTTTGTGGGGCGGAGATGAGCACATCGACACCTGTGGCTTTCATATCGACCCACATCGCGCCAGAGGCAATGCAGTCGAGCACGAAGAGGCCGCCTACGGCATGCACGGCATCAGCGACTTGTTTGAGGTAGTCATCGGGCAAGACCATGCCGGCGGAGGTTTCGACGTGCGGTGCGAAGACGACGACGGGTTTGAGTTCGGCGATTTTTGCAACCACTTCTGCTATTGGAGCGGGAGCCCAAGGCTGTTGCACGCCTGAGCGCACGGGGCGAGCTTTCATCACGGTGGCCTGAGATGTGATCTTGCCCATATCGATGATCTGCGTCCAGCGGTAGGAGAACCAGCCATTGCGGATGATGATCACAGGTTTGTCACCCGCGAACTGCCGCGCCACAGATTCCATGCCGAATGTGCCGCTGCCGGGCACGAGGGCGACGCTGTGTGCGTTGTAAACGGTTTTCAGCATGCTGGAGATATCGCGCATCACGCCGCCGAATTGTTGGCTCATGTGGTTGAGCGAGCGGTCGGTGTAGACCACAGAAAATTCAAGCAGACCGCTGGGGTCAACATTGGGCAGTAATCCGGGCATGGTGGGCTCCTCAGTAATTCGTAAGGGGCGATCAGGTTAGCACAGCCTGTGTTTGATTGCACGCGGGCTTAACGCGCAGCTTTGAGGCGCGCACGCGCGGTGGCTAAGCGCTCATCCAAAATCGCACCAAGGAAATCCGCAGAAGCGACGCCCTCGATGCGCGGTGCGAGTTCTTGGCCGGCTTTGTCAAAGAAGAGCAAGGTGGGTGTGTTGGTGACTTTGAGTGCCGCGCTGAATGCAGAGGGCGTGATGCGTTGGGCTTTGAAATCTAGCAGTGTGCGGCTGCGCTCATTGATCATGAATTCGTAGGCTGCCACGCCTTCGCTTTGCATAGGGATCAAATAATTTCTTCTCAGCAACTCGCACCAAGGGCAACCGGGGAGGCTGACCATGAGCACCAAAGGCTCGCCGTGCGCGTTGGCCTGCGCTGCGGCTTGGCGCAGGTCTGCAGGCCATGGCAAGAGTGGTTTTTGAGTGTCATTTTGGGCTATCGCAGGCAAAGAATATGCGCAGAGTGCTACTGTATTTGTAGCGTTTAAGATGAAGACGCGGCGTTCAATCATTGTGCGCAATGCAGCAAAATGCCAGCCAACTCTTTTGGCGCGCTCACCATGGGGTCGTGTCCGGTGTTCATCACCACGAGCTTGGATTTGGGCAGCCAATGCCCATCCCAGGTATCGGCACTGCGAGCGCGCTCGCGGCTGGCGTTGATCGTGGCCAGGGGCGGATTGACGCAATCAATAAATGTTCGTGGCACGGCACCTAAGCGCGCCATGTCAAACTGCACCGGATCGGTGTAGGGGCCGAAGGGATGTGGCGTTTGGCGGCGGTTGACCCAAGCGGCATCCTTGCCTTCCAAGCCAAATACGCTAGCATCGGGTGGGGGCAGGGCATTTAGCGGGTGCGCAGCCGCAGCGGCGGCGCGCGCGATGCGGGTGGCTTCTGGATGTTTATCGCCCCAAGCTTCAGCAGGCTTGGGCACACTGGCATCGAGATACACCAGATGGCGAAGACGGGTGGGTTGCGTCGCTATCAAGTGGTCGGCAGCCCCTGTGACCACCATCCCTGCATAGCTGTGGCCAACCAGGACCACATCTTGCAATTCTTCCGCTTCGATCAGATTCGCCACATCAGTGATATGCGTTTGGAGCGTGATCTCGCGCGAGAGCAAATGCGCGCGTTCGCCCACGCCCGTGAGGGTGACGGCATGTGCTGTGTGCGAGCCAGTGCGCAAAAGCGGCAGTACGCGAGACCAGCACCATGCGCCGTGCCAGGCGCCATGAACCAAAACGAAATTTGCCATAAAGAGACTCTCCAGCTGTTATTGTGCTTCCAAACGATAATACGGTATGTTTTTTGATAAAAATCAGCACTTTGGCGGCGTATCTATTGCGCGAACAGCTATAAAAATGATAGTTATTGCAGCTGCTCTCACCAGCTGCACGCCCGCTTTTAACTGGCGCGAGGTGGGCTTTGATCAGGCTGGCGTGACAGCGCTCTTGCCATGTAAACCTGATCGTGGCTCACGTGCCGTGCAGCTGGCTGGGCAGGCCATGCAGATGAGCATGGCGGGCTGTGAGGCAGGTGGTGCGATGTTTACTGTCTCGCTCGTAGAAGTGCCTGCAAATGCTTTGTTGCAAGCTATTCAAGAGGATTTGAAAGCGAATAGCAAGGCCACACACAGCCGCCAGCTCGCGCATGGCCGCTTCATCGCGCAGGCCGCGATTTACGGGCAGCCTGCGCAGGGCAGCGATGGCCCGAGCGCTTTTTCATCCCAAGCGGTGGAGACGTTTTTGAGCAATCTGAAGATGGTGGGTGCGAAATGAGTGGGGTAGGCAACACGATCACGCAAGCGCCCCAGGACAAGTTGACGAGCGTGGCAGTCAGTATGTCACGCAGCTTGGCGGTGCAAGTATTTCTGGCTTTTGCCTTGGCGTATTTTTTATCGGCCTTGATTCGCGCCATCACAGCCACACTCGCGCCCACGCTACGTCTGGAATTTGCGCTCACCGCTGGCGATTTGGGACTGCTGGCCGGAGGGTACTTTTTGGGCTTTGCGCTCACGCAATTGCCACTTGGCCGCTGGCTGGATCGCTATGGCCCCAAGCGCGTGATTTTGTGTTTCTTGAGCGTGGCGGTGGTGGGTTGCATTGCGTTTGCACTGGCACCGAATTTCGCAGGACTGTTGGCCGCTCGCGTGCTCTGTGGTGTGGGCGTGAGTGCTTGCTTGATGGCTCCGCTCACTGCGTATCGGCTGTGGTTTGCGCCGCAATCGCAAATGCGCGCCAATTCTTGGATGCTGATGACGGGTTCGCTCGGCATGGTGGCCTCCACGCTGCCTGTGCAATGGCTGCTGCCGCAAACGGGTTGGCGCATGCTGTTTGTGGGATTGGCCGTTTTAGTGCTGCTCGCCATACTGGTGCTCTGGCTGCGCTTGCCGCGCCCTGAAAAGCCCAAACAAGCATCACAGGAAGGCTTACTCGTAAGCTACCTGCCCATTTGGCGGCATCCGTATTTCCAAAGACACTTGTGGATGGGTTTTTTCAGCTATGGCGGTTTGATGGCGATTCAAACGCTGTGGGCGGGGCCGTGGTTGGTACAGGTCAGTGGCGTGACGCCTGGGCAAGCAGCGCAGGGCTTGTTTTGGCTCAATGTCTGCATGCTCTGCACCTTCTGGACCTGGGGTGCGATCAATCCTTGGCTCAACGCGCGCGGTTGGCATGCGGATGCCATGCTTTCGCGCGGCATACCTCTGAGTTTGGCGGTGCTTGCATGGATTTGCTACGCTGGTGGCGCGGTGCAATGGTGGCATTGGGCCTTGTTTTGTATGGCGTCTAGTTTCATGTCACTGGCGCAGCCGGCAACCGCCATGGCCTTTCCCAAAGAAATCGCAGGTCGCGCGCTCAGTGCTTACAACTTGGTGATTTTCTCGGGCACGTTTATCGTGCAGTGGGGTATTGGCATGTTGATTGATCTGGGCAAAAACTGGGGCTTGAGCACCACAGATGCTTTCCGACTGGCGCTTGGGGTATTCCTGATTTGCTCTACAGCCGGATATTTGCGATTTGTTCTGGATAATCGTGCCATCAGCACTGTCAAACCCACGTGAACCATATTCTTATCATCGCCCATGCGCCGCTGGCCTCAGCTTTGAAGGCCTGCGCGCTACATGTGTTCCCAGATTGCAATCCGCACGTGTCAGCAATGGATGTGCCGCCTAATATGCCGCCTCAAGAAAGCGTGGCGCAGGCGCGCGTGTTGCTCGCACAACAGGGCTCAGATGCCTTGCTGCTGACCGATGTGTTTGGCGCCACGCCCAGCAACATCGCCAAGCAACTCACCGATGGCATCCGCACGCGCTTGCTCACGGGCGTGAACCTGCCCATGCTGCTGCGCGCCGTCACATATCGGCATGAGTCTCTGGATGTGCTCGTGCAACGCGCGCTGGCCGGTGGTTCGCAAGGCGTGATGCAAGTGGCCGTGACTGCTCCTCAAAATCAAACTCTTAAAAATCATGATTCAAACGACCATCAAAGTCAGCAATAAATTAGGCTTGCATGCCCGAGCGTCTGCAAAACTCACCAAATTAGCTGGTAGCTTCCCGTGCGAAGTGTGGCTCTCGCGTGGTGAGCGCAAGGTCAATGCCAAATCCATCATGGGTGTGATGATGCTCGCTGCGGGCATCGGCGTGGATGTGGTGCTGGAGACGAATGGTGATCAAGAGCAGGCTGCATCGGATGCGATCAATGCGCTCTTCGCTGATAAGTTCGGAGAAGGCGAATGATTGCCCCCGCGCTCTCCCGCTGCGCGTGGATCGCTGCCCCAAGCTGGAAGAAAGGCTCCAGCGCTGCTTTTGCCGGGGGCGCGTTTCACATTGGGGCGGGCCCGGCGGTGAAACCATGACCTTTTCCATCCACGGCCTCGCAGTCTCCAGCGGCATCGCCATCGGGCGTGCCGTGCTGGTGGCTTCTGGCCGGGCGGATGTGGCGCATTACTTCATTGAGCCCGCGCAGGTCGAGGCCGAGCTCGCGCGCGTAAAGGATGCCAAGAACACGGTGGTAGACGAGCTCATTCGCTTGCAGCACAACGTGGTGATGCGCGAGGCCAAAGATGCCCCTGCTGAGATCGCTGCGCTGATTGATGTGCACATGATGCTCTTGCAAGACCAGACCTTGCAAGATGGTGTGATGCATTGGATCACCGAGCGGCATTACAACGCGGAATGGGCGCTGGTGACGCAGATGGAAGTGCTGGCGCGGCAGTTCGATGAGATGGAAGATGAATACCTGCGTGAGCGCAAGGGCGATCTCGATCAGGTGGTCGAGCGCGTGCTGAAGGTTTTGCAGGGCAAGCCATCTGCTTTGCCGCATGTTACGCCAGGGCAGGCCGAAGAGGCGGGTTTGATCTTGGTCGCGCATGACCTTTCACCGGCAGACATGCTGCAATTCAAGGACTCGGTGTTTGCGGGTTTCGTGACCGATGTGGGTGGCAAGACCAGCCACACCGCCATTGTGGCGCGTAGCATGGATATCCCCGCAGTGGTGGGCGCGCGCACGGCCAGCCAACTCATCCAGCAAGACGATGTGATCATCATCGATGGTGATGCTGGCGTGATCGTGGTCAATCCCTCGCAGACGATCCTTTTGCAGTACAGGGATCGCCAGCAAATCACGATGCTTGAGCGCGAGCAACTGCAGCAGCTCAAGCACACACTCACCATCACCCAAGACGCGCAGAAGGTAGAACTTCTGGCCAACATCGAGCGACCAGAAGATGCGGCTGCAGCCTTAGCCGCTGGTGCAGTGGGCGTAGGTTTGTTTCGCAGTGAATTTCTCTTCATGGGGCGTGCGGGCAAGCTGCCCGATGAGGATGAGCAATACGCCGCTTACCGCAAGGCTGTGGAGGGCATGCAAGGCCTGCCAGTAACGATTCGCACCGTGGATGTGGGGGCGGACAAGCCACTGGACGCACAGACGGCGCGCGATGAATCACACCTCAATCCAGCCCTCGGTTTGAGAGCCATTCGCTGGTGTTTGGCCGAGCCCGCGATGTTTCGCACGCAGCTCAGAGCCATCTTGCGCGCGGCAGTGCATGGGCAAATCAATTTATTGATTCCGATGCTCAGCGCGAGCAGCGAAATCACGCTCACACTCAAGCAAATTGAGCTTGCACGACAGGAGCTCGATCAGCGTGGGATCGCCTATGGCAACGTCAAGCTCGGCGCAATGATCGAGATTCCCGCTGCAGCGATTGCCTTACCTTTATTCTTAAAGCATTTTGATTTTCTCTCCCTGGGTACGAATGATCTGATTCAGTACACACTGGCGATTGATCGCGCGGATGAATCTGTCGCGCATTTGTACGATCCGCTGCATCCCGCTGTGTTGCATTTGATCGCCAACACGATCAAGCAATGCAACGAAGCTGGCAAGGGCGTGAGCGTCTGCGGTGAGATGGCAGGCGATGTGAGCATGACACCATTGCTCTTGGGCATGGGGCTGCGCTGCTTTTCCATGCACCCGAGCCAGATCCTCGCGGTAAAGAAAGAAGTGCTGGCAGCCAACACGCAACAACTGGCCAAGCTGGCGTGGAAAGTGCTGCGTAGCGATGATCCGGCATCACTATTAAATAGATAGCATCTCGCGCAGATTCCATGCCGGCTAAATGCCGAAATAAGCCTAAAGTTGTATTGCCATGCGCTGCATGGCTCCGAAATACGCTGTGCTAGCATGACAACAGAACTATTTATTGGTATTCCTGATGAGCGTGCCTGATTTTTCTTCGCTGTTAGATTTGCTTCCAGTAGGTGCTTATCGTGCTGGGCTGGATGGCCGCCTGTCCTATGTCAATACTGCGCTGGCTCGCCTGCTTGGCTACAGCAGCGCCGAGTTCATGCTGAAGACCCAGCCCTCACATGCGCGCTGCTACGCGCAAGCAGGTCGACATGGGCAATTCATGGCGCAACTCTATGGAGGCGGTGTTCGTGAATTTGATTCAGTGATGCGTGGTGTCAGTGGCGATGTGAGCGTGAAAGAGCAAGCCAAGTTGCTGCTGGATGCGCAAGGCGTGGCCATCGGTTATGAAGGCACGGTGCAAGCTGCGCAAGCAAGTAACGATTCAGAGCAGTTGCAACGATTGCAAGCTTTGATTGACACCATTACCGATCACATTTGGTTGATGGATCGCCAAGGCAAGTATGTGGTAGCCAATCCAGCATTTCTACACTTTGTTGATATAGAAAAACAGAAGGTAATAGGACGCAGCTCTAGTGAAATATTTGAATCCGATGTGTCTGCTCGATTCAGAGCCGCTGACATTCAAATGATGCAGGATAAACAGTCTGAATTACGCGAAGATACCCATATTGATCAAGTCACAGGCAAATCGATCACTGTTGAGCTCTCCAAAATCCCCTTGATTAATGCGCAAGGCGAGTGCATCGGTCTTGCGGGTATCGCCAGAGATATCACCGCTCGCAAGCGCGCAGAGGATGCGGTCAGGCATCAAGAAGCGCAGCTGTCGGCTCTGATTCATAGCATTCAAGATCATATTTGGGTGATCAATCGCGAAGGCTTCTATCAAATTGGCAACAAAGCATTTTTGGAGGCGCACAGTCTGCAGCATAAAGATCTGGTGGGCAAAACGCCAGTAGATATCTTCGGCCAAGAGCGCGGGGAGCGCTATATGGCTTCCAACTCTGCTGTGATGGACAGTGGCCTCAGCCATGTGCGTGATGATGTAGCGCCACACCCTCAAACCGGCGAGCCCATGTATTTGGAGTTGATCAAGACTCCCATGCTGAGCGCGCAGGGCCAGTGTATTGGCTTGGTTGGGATTGCACGCGATATCACGCCGCGCAAACAAGTGGAAGTGGCGCTGATGCAGGCCAAAGACAGTGCTGAGGCTGCTGAGCGCGCCAAAGCTGAATTCTTGGCCAATATGAGCCATGAAATTCGCACCCCGATGAATGCGGTGATCGGTATG
The DNA here is from genome assembly GCF_018413605.1 of Variovorax sp. PCZ-1. GTDB lineage: Bacteria > Pseudomonadota > Gammaproteobacteria > Burkholderiales > Burkholderiaceae_C > JANMDU01. Next base: position 309,796 of record NZ_JAHCDN010000001.1, read on the forward strand.
AGCGATTTGCTGCTGGAAACGCCACTGAGTGATGAGCAGCGCGAGTTTGCAGACACGATTCGCACCAGTAGCGATCAGCTTCTTTCACTGATCAACGATATCTTGGATTTCTCGAAGATTGAGTCTGGTCATCTCTCGTTGGAACAAGTGCCGATAGCGTTGGCCGATTGCGTGGAAACCGCACTTGATTTGACCGCCAAGCCCGCCACTACCAAGGGCCTGGATTTGCTCTATTGGATTGATGATGAGGTGCCGCGCACTGTGCTGGGTGATTCGACTCGCTTGCGCCAAGTGTTTGTGAATTTGATCAGCAATGCCGTGAAATTCACCCAGCATGGCGAAGTCGTTGTGACACTCACGCGTCGCATGGCTGAGAGTGGTGATCCACTGCTGCATGCCAGCGTCCGTGACACGGGTATTGGCATTCCAGCAGAGCGGCTCAATCGCTTGTTTCAAGTATTCAGCCAGGTCGATGCATCGACCACGCGCAACTATGGAGGCACTGGGCTAGGCTTGGCCATTTGCAAGCGCCTGATCAGCTTGATGGGTGGGCGTATTTGGGTGGAGTCTGAAGTAGGCATGGGCAGCAACTTTCAATTTGAAATTCCGCTGCACGCCGTGCAAACGGGCCCGATTGCTTGGAGCAGCGCAGGCGATCAAAAGCTTGCGGGTAAGCGCGTTTTGGTGGTGGACGATAACGCCACGAACCGCCGTATCGTCGATTTACAAACCACGCGCTGGGGCATGCATCCCGTGAGTGTGGCAAGTGCAAGTTTGGCGCTGGAACTGCTCGCCGATGGTGAATACTTTGATGTGGCACTGCTTGATGTACAGATGCCCGGCATGGACGGGTATGAATTGGCGCGGCAGATTAGGCTCAAACACCCTGCTACAGAGCTGCCTTTGCTCTTGCTGACTTCGCAGGGTATGGATGGCGTGCGTAGCCGTGAGCTGGGTGTGGCACAAACGCTTTCCAAACCGATTAAATCGGCGCAGCTGATGGCCGCGCTAGCGCGCGTGTTAGATCGCCCTTCATCATCGGGTAACCGTGTGACGCACAGCGGCGTGAGCGTACCCATCAGCATGCCCGCGCCACTGAGCGCGATAGCACCTGTGGCGATGCCAGCCAAAGCCAAGCTCTCAGACACCTATCCCTTGCGCATCTTGTTGGCAGAAGACAATTTGGTGAACCAGCGCGTGGCCACCTTGATTTTGCAGGGCATGGGTTATCAAATCGCGGTAGCGTCGAATGGTGTCGTGGCTCTGCAAATGTTGAAGGATGCCTTAGCAACAGAGCCCTTTGATCTTGTGCTCATGGATGTGCAAATGCCCGAGATGGATGGCTTAGAAGCTACGCGGCATATTCGTGCAGATATTGCTAAGAATCAACAGCCGCAAATTGTGGCGATGACAGCCAATGCCATGGAAGGCGATCGCGAAACTTGTATTGAGGCTGGCATGGATGATTATTTAAGCAAACCGATCAAGCCTGCGGCACTTTCGCAAGCGCTAGGAGAGGCGGCGAAGCGGCGTAAGTCGTGAGCAGCATATCCAAGATATGCTATTAAATCAATAGCATATTACGCTTGTTTTATCAAGGTGTGAGCAAGATATTGATGTGAATATCAGTATGTCCATCGCAGCAGCAAGGTGACTGTACTTTCGTCACAATGCGTCGATATACTTATGTGATCAACACATTTCAGCATCTTTTCCCCCTGCCACTTGTGCCTTCCCTCCCGCCTACTTCAAAACCTGGTTGGTACCAGCGCTTTCGCCAATCTTTGCCCAAGCGTGAAGAACTGGCGCAGCAGCCTTGGCTTGCGCCGATTGCGGATCGCATCTTGGATCGCAAGCTGTGGACGGCGCAGCATGAGTCGGTAGCGCGCGGGGTGGCTATTGGCATGTTTTGGGCCTTTGTCATTCCTTTTGCCCAAATTATTTTTGCAGCCGCCAATTGTGTGTGGTGGCGTGCGAATATTCCAGTGGCTGCTGCGATGACCTTCATCACCAACCCGTTTACGGTGGGTTTTTGGCTGTATTTGGCTTATCAAGTTGGTAGCTATTTCATTGATGCTCCCCCGCCTGCCAAGCTGTCGGACGGGGGCGGTTTGTTTCAATGGCTCTCTAGCATCGGCTGGCCTGCAGTGCTGGGCATGGGCATCTTTGCCGTAGGCGGAGCGATTGCCGGCTACTTGCTCGTGAAGCTGGGATGGCGTTTTAATGTGTGGCGTAAAAAACGCATCAGGCGCTTGCGCTGATCTGATCCCGCAGCCAATCTCTGAAGGTTATGAAAGCAGTTTCACTTCGCATCAGCGGTGATTGCGATAGAAAATAGCCCCCCGGTGCTTGCCAAGCAGTGGGGGATAGGCGTGTGAGCTGGCGTGCAGCCACCAATGGCGCTGCCATGAAATCGGGTAACAAAGCGGCTCCCAAACCCGTTGCTGCTGCATTCATGGCCATGAACATCAAATCGTAGCGCGGACCACTGGCCACTTCTTGGTGTGGATCAGGCCATTGCAATTGCGTGGCGCGCGCTTGGCTCAGCCAGCCGTTCCAAGCCAAGGGCAGGGTGGTGTGTTGCAGCATAGATGCTGGCGGAATATGGTTGCCGTACTGGCGTTTCCAGCTTGGGCTGGCATAAGCGTAGAGGACGAGAGGCATGACGAATTCAGATGCCATATCGCTACGTGCGGCCTTACGATATTCCACTGCAGCATCAATCTGCCGGTTGGAGAAATCTGCAGCGCCAATCTTGGTGAAGACATTCAAACTGATGTGTGAGTGCGCATGTGTGAAGCCACCCAAGCGGGGAATGAGCCAATGATTGCCCCATGAAGCGGGGATAGAGAGATTGAGTACGCCGCCCAAACCTTTGAGCGCCATCACATTCGAGGTGGCACGCTCCAGTAGCCTCAGGGCTGGCTCAATTTCTGACAAATAGGCTTGGCCAGATGGCGTGAGCTGTAATCCATCACGCCGGCGTGCGAGCAAGGCGCAGCCTAAACGTTGCTCAAGCGCAATCACTTGACGGCTCACGCCGCCCTGTGTGAGATGCATTTCTTGCCCGGCAAGCGTGAATGAGCCTAGGCGTGCGCTGGCTTCAAAGCATTGCAGGGCTTGTGTGGAGGGTATGCGATTCATGGATTGGCGTTCGGGTTTGCCCGCATTTTGCATGAGAAAAACTCATGAATCAATATCGAACTATCTCTTGTCTGTGCAGTTCATGCAGCGGATCATTCGCCCATTCTTTGTTGCACATTGAAAGCGATTCATCATGAAATCATCTTTACTTCATCGTCGCAGTTTGATCCAGGCTCTTTCCGTATGCGCAGCGGCGCTGCCTATGCTGGCTCGTGCTGCCTGGCCAGATAAACCGATCCGACTGGTTGTGCCTTCTGCTGCAGGAGGTGCGCCTGATTTGATCTGTCGAATCTTGGGTACTGAACTGGCCAAAACGCTGGGTATGGGGGTGATCATCGACAACAAGCCCGGCGCAGGCGGTGCAATTGGTATTCAAGAAGTCACACGTGCTGCGCCCGATGGCTACACCCTGGGTTATGCCAATGTAGGCACGCTGGCCATCAATCAATCGCTCTACAGCAAGCTGCCTTATGACGCAGACAAACAGCTTGCCTCGATCGCTTTGCTGGGCTATGTGCAAAACGCGCTGGTGGTGGGCAACAATGTTCCCGCAAAAACCGTGAAAGAGCTGATCGCGTTGGCCAAAAGTCGCCCTGGTAAGCTCACCATGGGTTCAGCAGGTAACGGTACGACGGGGCATTTAGGTGGCGAGCTGTTTAAGAACATGACCAACACCTTCATCACCCATGTGCCATATCGCGGCAGCCCGCAGGCGATTCAGGATTTGATCGGTGGGCAAGTGGATTTGATGTTTGACAACCTGAGCTCGATCTTGCCGCACATCAAGGCTGGCCGCGTGCGCGTGCTAGGCGTGTCAGGCGCGCGGCGCAGCCCAGCTTTGCCCGATGTGCCCACCATTGCCGAAGCGGGCGTGGCAGGTTACGAGACCACTGCTTGGGGCGGTATCGTTGCGCCAGCGGGTACGTCGCGCGAGATCATCGGTAAGCTCAATGCAGAGATCAACAAGGTCTTGGCACTTCCTGCCGTGGCAGAACGGTATAACCAGCTTGCTTTTGAAACCACGATTGCGCAGCCTGATCGCTTGTTTGAGCGTGCTCTGCGCGAGCGGCCACTTTGGGCGAAAGTGATCCAGCGTTCGGGTGCAAAGGTAGACTAAAGCCACATGCACGATTTACTCTTTCGCCATGCCCGCCTGATTGACGGCACGGGCGCGGCATCCCGCACAGCAGATGTATGCGTTGATGGCGACGGCATTGCAGCGATTTATCCTACGGGGCAAGGCCGAGCCAAGGAAACCGTCGATTGCGATGGCATGGTGCTCGCGCCCGGCTTCATCGATGTACACACGCATGATGATGCACTGCTACTGCAATCCGTCAACCAAGGCAGCGCACACCCCAAGCTCTCGCAAGGCGTGACGACGGTGATCACAGGCAATTGCGGCGTGAGTCTTGCGCCGCTGCAAAGCCGAGATGTGCCCGCACCGCTGGATATTTTGGGCGCAGATGCATTTCGCTTTGCTTCGTTTTCAGATTATTTGGCCGAGCTACAAGCAGCACAACCAGCTTGCAATGCAGCAGCGCTGATAGGCCACACCACTTTGCGTGTGAAGCATGTTTCGGATACATCGCATGAGGCGACGCAGCAGCAGTGCGAAGCGATGGCACGCGATGTGCAGGCAGCGCTGGATGCGGGCGCGTTTGGCTTATCGACGGGTGTGTATTACCCGCCTGCACGTGCAGCCACCACGCAAGAGATGATTGCTGTGGCCAAGCCGCTGGGTGCAGTACAAGCACCCATCACCATGCATTTGCGAGATGAGGCTGATGCCATAGACGATGCTTTGCGCGAAGCCTTTGCTGTGGGCAAGGCCGTAGGCTGCCCACTCGTACTTTCGCATCACAAACTGATTGGCCGAGCGAACCATGGTCGCTCGGCGCAAACGCTGTCATTGGTTGAAGAAGCTGCCAAGCAGATGAGCGTGTGCATGGATTGCTACCCGTATGACGCATCGAGCACGATGCTGCTGCCTGAGCGTGTGGCCAGCTCGCGCGATGTGCGTATCACGTGGTCTCGTGCGCAGTCTCAAGTTGCAGGGCGTTCGCTGATGGAACTTGCGGCTGAGCGAGGCATGGCCCCCGTTGAATTGGCCAAAGAGCTGATGCCCGCCGGCGCGGTGTATTTTGCGATGGATGAGAGCGATGTGCGCCGCATTCTCGCGCATCCACTCACACTCGTGGGCTCGGATGGTCTCGCGCATGATGAGAGCCCGCATCCGCGTCTGTGGGGCAGCTTCCCGCGCGTGCTCGGGCGCTACAGCCGTGAGCAAAAGCTTTTCTCGCTAGAGACGGCGATTCATAAGATGACCGCGCTGAGTGCACGTCGCTTTGGCTTGGATCGAGTTGGAAAAAATGGCCAGCGCGCTCGCGGCCAGATCGCCCCTGGCATGGCGGCAGATATCGTGCTGTTCGACCCCTCAACAGTGAACGACCAAGCCACTTATGATGCTCCCACGACGCCCAGCATCGGTATCGAGCGTGTTTATGTCAATGGCCGCCTCGCTGCCTTGAATGGTCAAACCATGGATGGTCATGCTGGTCGTGTGTTGCACCGTGTGTAGAGTAAGCAGAGGCGCAAAACTCATGATGTAATCACCGCATGTTTGAGCATCTTCCTCCCTATCCTTGTTATCTAGGCCGTGGCACAAACGGCGAATTCACCACGATTGATCAGGCCAAGATCAGTGTGATGGACCGTGGGTTCATTTTCGGTGACGGTGTGTATGAAGTGTTTGTCGTTTACGGGGGTCAACCGTTTCGTTTGCCGCACCACATGGCGCGGCTGGAGCGTTCGCTCAAGGAAATGCGTATCTCCAATCCGCATACGCGCGAGCAGTGGCAGGAACTCGTGGCGAAGTTAGTTGCTCCTGAATTGATAGCTGACTGCGCAGATTCTATGCCGGTAAATACCGATATTTCTTCAAAAAATGCGCTGATTTACCTGCAAATCACGCGAGGCGTGGCCTTACGCGATCATGTGATGCCCAAAGACATTGAGCCCACGGTTTTCATGATGCGTAGCCCTTTGAATTTGCCGTCCCAGCAAGCGCGCGAACAAGGTGTGGCTTGTGTGAGCGCAGACGATTTCCGCTGGGAAAAGGCGCATATCAAATCCACGAGTTTGCTTGGCAGCGTTTTTGCGCGGCAGATCAGCTTTGATGTGGGCGCGACGGAGACGGTGATGTTTCGCCGAGGCTATTTGTCAGAGGCGGCATCAAGCAATGTGTGGGTCGTCAAGGACGGCGCGCTGATGGGTGTGCCGAAAGACAATCTGGTGCTCGAGGGCATTCGCTTTGGTTTGATTGAAGAAATCTGCAAAGCGCAAGGTATTCCCTTTTCTCTGCGTCGCATCACGAGAGAGGAAGTATTTGCCGCTGATGAGCTGCTGCTCACTTCTGCGACCAAGGAAGTTTTGCCGATCACGCAGCTGGATGGCCAGCCTGTGGGGAATGGGGCTCACAAGGGCAAACCGGGCCCGGTGTATCAGCGCCTGTATGCTGGCTACCAAGATGCGAAAATAGCGGTGTGAACACGCCCAAGCCCCCTTCGAATCCTGCGGATATTCCGCCAGAGCAATCCCTCATCAAATACCCCAGCCTCTTTCCGATCAAGGTGCTCGGGCCGAAAGTGGAGGGCTTTGAGGCGGCAATTGCGCATGTCGCCAGCCAATTTGATCCGACGTTTGATCCAGCCACGATTGCTAAGAAAGACAGCTCTGGCGGCAATTATCTTGGCCTCACGATCACAATTACCGCAACCAGCCGCGAGCAACTCGATGAACTGTATCGCACGCTCTCCACGCACCCGATGGTCAAGTGGGTCATGTGATCTTTGTGATCATTTGAAAAATCCATCCCACACCAGTTTGCAGCCAGTGAGAAACATGCCCAGATAAACCAGCCTGTAAAACAAGGTGGGTTGAATTTTTCTGGCGATTTTCACGCCAATCCATACACCCAGCGGTGCAAATGGCATCAGCGCCAGTGATGTAGCGAAATTGCGCAGATCGAGCAAGCCCAGCCAGGCATAAGGGAGCCATTTGCTCAGATTGATGATGAAGAAAAAGTAGGCTGCTGTGGCGGTGAACACCACGGGCGAGAGGCGCTGCGCGATCATGTAGGCATTGAAGGGTGGGCCACCGGCATGCGCAACAAAGCTGGTGAAGCCTGAAATGCTGGTGAGAATCGCTCCCAACCAGCGTGGCGGTGGTGCGGCATCTTTGCTGGGTGGAAACAAGAGGCGCTGCGCAAGAAAAACCAGCGTGATCACGCCAACAATGCCCGCAACGAGTTGTGTCGAAATGAGCTTGAAGAGCAGGGTGCCAATCAAAGTGCCTACCAGACCGCAGGGCAGCAAAAATTTCAGCAAACGCTTGTCAAAATCTTTGCGGTATGCGGCTATGCCCATCACATCCATCACCAAGAGCAAGGGCATCAATACGGCGGCCGCTTGCGGCACCGTGATCACCAGCGCCATCATCGGCACAGCCAAGGAGCCAAAGCCTGCGCCAAAGCCTGATTTAGAAATACCCAGCAAGAGCACGGCGGGAATAGCCACGGCATAAAACCAAGGGTCGGTGATGATGGGGAAATTCATGGGATGCGACAATTGTGCTTATGTTTACGCCCAGCCAAGAAGATGTGCGCCGTTTTATCTGTACGGTGTATGCCAAGCATCAAAAAAATCTGCCCATGGAAGGCGTAGAAACGCTTGCCGCTTTGTGGATGGATGAGCACCCAGAATACCACGCGGATTTTGCCGATGTGGATGCGGCGCTCTTAAAAATGTATGACGTGAATGACGCGAAGACGAATCCGTTTTTGCACTTGTCTATGCATTTGAGCATCAGCGAGCAAAGCAGTATTGATCAACCGCGCGGTATTCGCCAAGCGGTGGAGCTGCTCACAGCGCGGCGTGGTGATTTACACGAAGCGCATCATGAAGTGATGGAAGAGCTGGGCATCATGATTTGGGAAAGCCAGCGCGCAGGTCGCCCGCCGGATGGGCAGGCTTATATTGATCGTGTGCAGCGACGCGCGACACGTGATTGAACCCCGAGGCAAAGGCTTGTGTCGCACCGTATCTTGATCACAGGCGCTGGTATCGGCGGATTAGCCGCAGCACTGGCGTGCGCGAGGCACGGAATGCAGGTCACTGTGCTTGAAGCTGCAAAAGAGTTTGGCGAAGTTGGTGCAGGTATACAGCTCGGCCCCAATGCGATGAAAGTGCTTGCTGCATTGGGTTTGCTCAAAGATGTGTTGCAGCAGGCTTGTTTGCCGCAATCAATAGTGATGATCGATGCAGAAAGCGGCAAGCACATCAGCCGGATATTGCTTGGCGATGCCGTGCGAGAAAAATACGGACAGGTGTATGCAAGTATGCATCGTGCGGATTTGCATGCCATCTTGTTATGCGCAGCGCGGGCAGCGGGCGTGCAATTGGAAACAGATACGGCACTATTAAAATATGAGCACTCTGCGCAGTCTGTATGCCGGCTAGATGCCGATTTGTCTTATAAAAGTGATGTATTGATTGGTGCGGATGGTTTGTGGAGCAAGGTGCGCGAGCAGATGCTGGCAGATGGTGCGCCGCGAGCGACAGGGCATGCTGCTTTTCGCGCTCTGGTGCCCAAAGCGGCATTGCCCGAAGCGCTGCGCACACCGCATGTGCGTACTTGGTGGGCGCGAGATGTGCATGTGGTGAGCTATCCCATACGCCAGCAATCAGGCGATACCAGTCTGTGGAATTTGGTGGTACTTGCTGAAATGCCTTCGGCGAATGAAAGCGGTTGGGCTTTGAAGGCATCGCACAGTGACGTGATGCAATTGTTCAAGCGCACCGAGCCTGAGCTCCAAGCCTTGCTTGAAGCAGGGGGGGCGCAGCAGCAAGGCTGGAAGCGATGGAATTTGTTTGATCGGCAGCCTTTGGGCGCTTCCCAGATGGTTGATCAGCGCTTTGGGCGTGTTGCCTTGCTAGGCGATGCTGCGCACCCCATGCTGCCTTATTTGGCGCAAGGCGCGGCCATGGCGCTCGAAGATGCCTGGGTGCTGGCAAAGTGTTTGTCGTCTCATGCGCAAGTACCGCTGGCGTTGCAAGCCTATGCGGCGCAACGCGCGAACCGCAATGCGCGCGTTGTGCAAACCGCCAGACGCAATGGCCGAATCTTTCATCTCTCGGGAGCGATGGCCTTGGCGCGAAATACCGTGTTAGCTGTGCAAGGCACGTCTGTGCTGGGCATGCCTTGGTTGTACGGCTGTGATGTGACTTAAGTCTTTCGCATCAGCGCCATGGGCAGTGTTGGGCTGATCGCGCGCTGCATATCGGGCATGAAAGATTCAGCCTCTGTCATGGTGCTGTGTGAATCCAAACCTTTGCGCATTTTGCTCAGTTGCGCGAAAAGTCGCTCATACATAGGCTCAAGGTTGTGCGCATCAGGCGGTATTTCGCTGGCCACCATGTCGAAGACCACAGAGATCTCACGCTTGGCAATTTTGAGGCGAACCCCCGGCGGATTTCCTAGTTTGTAGCGCACCAATTCTTGCGCGCGCGCCTCGGATGCTTCTGGCACGAGTACGGCGAATTCTGCTTGTCCCATGTGTGCTGCGAGGCCACCAGGCGGTAATGCCGCAGTGATGCCCTGCACGGCTTGTGAGATCAAGCGCTCACTCGCAATGCGGCCGACCAGTTCATGGACATCATGCAAATCAGCGCCATTGAGCAAAACCATGGACAGCGGTTTCTTGCGAGCTCGGCATTGCGCGAGCAGCTCGTTGCCATAAGTAAAAAAGCCGGTCTCGTTGTAGAGTTTGGTTTTTAAATCGGTCATCGCTGCTTCTAGTTGCGCGTCTGTATTTCGCAGAGCACCACCAAAGGCATAGGCTATGCCAGCGATGGTCAAAATCGCCACCAATGCCGTGCTCATTTGCAGCCAAGGCACATGAGGCACTTGCCCTAGGCTGGCGATGATGAAAGCGCCAAGCGCTGATGCCACCACTATCGCAGACCAGCGCTCTCGCAGCATCAAGGCAGCGGCGCAAGAAATCGCCGCTGGCCAAACAAGCATGGGCCCCAAGCTGCCGCCCGAGCTGGGCTCGGCCATCAGCACAGCAGCCATCAGCGATAGCAAGACGTAGCGAATCACCACCTTGCCAGGACGGCGTGCAGGCCGTGCTCTTGCCCATGAAGCAATGCAAACGGCCACCAGCACACCTGCCCATGGCATGAGCTGCCCAGGTGACATCACGATACCCACCCAAGCTGTGAATACGCCCAAGGCCCAGCCCAGCACGGGCTCGCGCGAGCGCAGGCGAAAAGAAACGCGATCTAGGATGGCAGATTCCTCAACCTGCTGCAATGATTCATGCGCACGTGTGCGACGATTCGATGTTTTCTTTTTTGTCATATGCAGAGTCTAGCGTTCAGACGTGCTGCAATCATGTGGGCATTGCGATAATTGATGCAACTAGGCCACTGTAAATAACACAATAGTTTTATCAAGCAGGCAGTGCAGCCAGCCCATGTCGCAACCGCGCTCGCTGGCAGGCATCTGAGCCCAGCTCCAATTCATGGCAAGGCGAAGGACGCCATTCATAAATTCCGCAACTTGCTTTCGTGCCAATCTGCCCAACAAGCGCTGCGCAGCGTGGCGGTGAATGGTCTGTACCGCGCATGCGGCAAGTGCTGCCTGTGATCTCTACACTCAAACCCTCTGGCACAGACCCACCATAGGATTCGGATTCTTGCGCACTGAAATCTACGCGGAAACTCGCGCAGCATGCGCCGCAACTCAAGCAAGGGTGGGCAGCTTCGCTCACGTGATGTTGGGCAGAGTTAAGCCACCTTGCCCAGCAGCAAATACTCCATCAACGCTTTCTGCACATGCATACGGTTCTCCGCTTCATCCCACACCACAGATTGCGGGCCATCAATCACTTCAGCGCTCACTTCTTCGCCGCGATGCGCAGGTAGGCAGTGCATGAAGAGGGCTTCTGGCTTGGCGGCTTTCATCAAGCGCGCGTCCACGCACCAGTTGGCAAATGCGGCTTTGCGCTTTTCATTCTCCGCTTCAAAGCCCATGCTCGTCCACACATCGGTGGTCACAAGGTCTGCGCCTTCGCAAGCTTTTTGCGGGTCGCTATAAAAAGCGTAGCACTCTGCGCTTGATTTGTGCCGGGTAATACCTAAATTCCCTAATAATTTAGGATCAATTTCATAGCCTGAAGGTGTGCTCACTTTCACTTTGAAGCCCAAGAGTGCAGCCGCCTGCAACCACGTATTGGCCATGTTGTTGCCATCGCCGACCCAGGCCACCGTCTTGCCTTTGATATCACCGCGATGCTCGATGAAGGTAAAGATATCGGCCAGGATTTGGCAGGGATGGAATTCGTTGGTGAGGCCGTTGATCACGGGCACACGGCTGTTGGCGGCAAAGGCTTCTATTTTTGTTTGTTCAAAAGTGCGAATCATCACCAGATCAACCATGCGGCTGATCACTTTGGCAGAGTCTTCAATCGGCTCCGAGCGGCCGAGTTGGCTGCCTTCGGTTGTCAAATGCACAACGCTGCCGCCCAGTTGATACATGCCCGCCTCAAAGCTCACGCGCGTGCGCGTGGAAGCCTTCTCAAAAATCATCGCCAGCGTGCGGTCAGCCAGCGGATGGTATTTTTCATAGGCCTTGAACTTACGCTTGATCTCTGCAGCGCGAGCGAAGAGGTGCGCGTATTCGTCGGCAGCGAGATCGTTGAATTGGAGGTAATGTTTCATGATGGATGGCGTTTGACTGCTCTTGGAATGAGAACGCAAAAGATGCAAAAGTACGCAGAATTCGCAAAAGGAAAAACGAAGACTCTTCTGCGTCTTTTGCGTAATTTCTGCGAATTTTGCGTTCTATTCTTTGAGTATTGCTAACTCAAGCTCCCTGCAATATATCCCGAATCAGTGGCACAAGAATCGAAACGATCTCATCCGCTTCAGCAGCAGTCAAAATCAAAGGTGGCACCATGCGGATCACTGTGTCTGCTGTGACGCTCAAGAGCAAGCCTTTCTCTGCACATTGATTCACCAAGGCACCGCAAGGCGTGCTGAGCTCCACGCCGATCATCAAGCCGCTGCCGCGAATTTCTTTCACGCCAGTCAAGCCAGCGAGCTCGCGCTTCAAAGCGTTTTGCAGATGCGCGCCCACTTTTGCTGCGTTGTCCAGCAAGCCATCTTCTTCCATGATGCGAATCGTCTCCACACCTGCGCGCATGGCCAGTGGATTGCCGCCAAAGGTCGTGCCGTGGTTGCCTGGCGAAAAAATATTCGCCGCCTTAGGGCCTGCCACCACTGCGCCAATTGGTACGCCTGAGCCCAAGCCCTTGGCCAGTGGCATCACATCCGGTTTGATGCCTGCCCACTGGTGGGCAAACCATTTGCCAGTGCGCCCCATGCCGCATTGCACCTCGTCAATCATCAGCAGCCAATCGCGCTGGTCACACAGCTCTCGTACTTGCTTCAGGTAATCCATGTGAAACGGATTCACGCCGCCTTCGCCCTGAATCGCTTCGAAGAACACGGCGCACACATTTTTATTGCCCTCCGTCGCTTTTTTGAGCGATTCAATATCGTTCACCGCCACGCGAATAAAGCCATCGAGCAAAGGGCCAAAGCCATCGCGCACTTTGGGGTTGCCAGTGGCCGACATGGTCGCAATGCTGCGACCATGAAAGGCCTTTTCGTACACCACGATCTCAGGCTTCTCGATACCTTTGCTCACGCCAAATTTCCGTGCAAGTTTCAAAGCTGCCTCATTGGCTTCTAAGCCGGTAGAGCAGAAAAATACATTGCTAAGCCCACTGCGCTCCACCAACAATGCCGCCAGCTTTTCGGCGTTAGGGCAAAAATAATAGTTGCTCGAATGAATGATCTTGGTGAGCTGATCCTGCAAGGCCGGCACCAGCTTCGGGTGGTTATGCCCCAGGGTGTTTACCGCGATGCCGCCCAGCGCATCCAAATAGCTTTTGCCATTCACATCCCACACACGCGAGCCCTGCCCGTGCGATAGCTCAATCGGCACGCGACCATAGGTGTTCATGACATGTGGCTGAGAAGGCGCGGCGGTGGCAGTCATTGATGGATCTCCAAAAAAGCAAAATGGCTCTGAGTGAGCCCTTGAAGACGATTTTAGGGGCTTCGCATGACAGCGTTCTCGCTGTTTTTGCATTGCAGCAATGCGCTACACAATCCCCCTCATTCAGCCCGAAGTCTTATATAAGATAGAATTCTTGCTGCATCGCAGCATACGTCATTCTGGTGTGTTGAAATGCCCTAAAAAGGCGATAAACCCTTCATATGGCTCCACCCACTTCCAAGCAATTTTTCATCCAAGGCATCACCAAGGATGGCAAACAGTTTCGTCCCAGCGACTGGGCGGAGCGCTTGGCGGGCGTGATGAGCCAGTTTCGCCCCGGCGGTGCAGTGCCCGGCTCGCATTTGAGCTATTCAGAATGGTGCTTACCCACGACGATGAAAACAGATCAGGGCGAAGTGAAATGCGTGGTGGTACACACCGATCTGCGCGAGGACAACGTGATGGCTTGGGATTTCGTGATGAACTTTGCGAAAGACAATGATTTGCAAGTGGTGGAAGCTTGTTTGCTCATTTGAATCGCTATTAATTTAATAGCTGTTTGCGCAGATTCTATGCCGGCAATCGGCCTAAAACACTTCAAATTCCCATGAAAAAACCACCCGGAGGTGGTTCATTCATTTTCGCTGACAGCGCACCCGTTTCAAACGGCTTGCAAGCTTTGAATTTGTTGTTCAGGCTTGCAAGGGCTGTGAATTGATGATTACTTGGCCAGAGCCAAAGCTTTGACGCGTGCAGCCAAGCGGCTCTTGTCGCGGGCGGCTTTGTTCTTGTGGAAGATGCCTTTGTCAGCCACGGTGTCGAGCACGGACTGAGCTTTAGCAAAAGCTTCTGCTGCTTTGGTCTTGTCGCCAGCAGCAGCGGCTTTTTCCACGTTCTTCACCGCGGTGCGGTATTTGGAGCGCAGGCTGGTGTTGGCGGCATTGATAACGAGATCTTGACGAACGCGCTTGCGGCCAGAGGCCAGGCGGGGGTTCTTTTTCTTGGGTTTGGCTGATGCCATGATGATTTCCTTGTGTCTGAGGATGAATGTCGGCGAAACCTAGCATTATATACCGTACAACGCTCACTGAAACCTGTGTTCTTGTGAGCCGCCCTTCTTGCGGCAGAGCCAAACACAGAGGGGGAGTTTGCAATATAAGTGCATCGCACTTATAATTATTGGCCTAATTGCATAGGCAAGCAAGGAGTTCATCATGTCCCAAGTCACGATTTATCTGGAAGAAGACACGCTAGCCGCTGCAAAGGCATCGGCGGCGCGAGCCAAGATGTCGCTCAGCAGCTGGATGGCCAAGCTCGTGAAAGAGCAGGCTCCTGCGCAAGATGCGAACGGTTATCCGCTGGGATTCTTCGAGCGTATCGAAGCCAATGCACATGCTTTCGAAGATTTTCCATCACTTGATGCGATTCGTGCGAAGGAAGTGCCCGATTTGCCGCGCGAAGTGATGTGAGCGAATACCATGTATTTGCTCGATACCAATACGCTCATCTATTTTTTCACTCAGCGCGGGCAAGTCGCGCAACGCTTGCGCAGCACGCCGGCGCATTTGATCAAGCTGGCTGCACCCTCTTTGTTTGAGTTGGAATACGGCACAGCCAAATCAAGCCGCCCGGATTTGCAGCGACAGCAAATCAATGATGTTGTGAAAGTGTATGAGACGCTGCCGCTCGATCACGCCGCTGCCAAAGCTGCTGGCTTGCTGCGGCATACGCTGGAATCCGTGGGCAAACCGATTGGTACGGTGTATCAATTGATAGCCGGTATCGCCTTGGCCAACAAGCTCACCGTGGTGACGCACAACACCAACGAATTCAGCCGCGTGCCGGGTTTGCAGGTGGAAGATTGGTATGCTTGATACTTGCCCTAAGTGCAGCGCGTCCTTTTTTCCTCAAAATTATTAGCCAAATCAGCTACTCGCCGGCATAGAATATGCGCAGAGTGCTATCAAATTTATAGTTAATGGCCTCCTCCGCCCAACTCCTCCAAAGCCTTGATGGCCTGAATGCACAGCAGCTCAAGCGTTTGTTGGTGGAGCAGCTCACGCGGCAAAAGCTGGGGCTGTATTGGGAGAGCAATGCGATTGAGCGCGATCAGGCGCTCAATGCGCAGGTGGTGTTGCCGCGCCTCGTGAGTGAATGGTCGCAGGGGCTGGAAGGCGAGGCTTTGGCGCAAGGCGCAGCCAATCTCATCATCGAGGGCGATAACTTTGACAGCCTGCGGCTTCTGAAGAGCACGCATGCCGGCAAAATCCGCGTGATCTACATTGATCCGCCTTACAACACCGGCAACAAAGATTGGGTCTATAACGACCATTACGTGGGCGCGAATGACCGCTGGCGGCATAGCCAATGGCTTGAATTTCTCTATCGCCGCCTGCTGCTCGCCAAAGATTTGCTCACGCAAGACGGCGTGATCATGGTCAGCATCAACGATGAAAACCGCTCGCGGCTAGAGCTGCTGATGGATGAGGTGTTTCCGGGGAAACGCTTGGGCACTATCACTTGGCGTACACGGCAGGGCTCTAATGCAGACCAGCAATGCTTTCTGTCTTTAGATCATGAGCATGTGCTGGTGTATGGCAATCCGGGCTTTAAATTCAATGGCTTTGAGAAAAGCTATGAGATGTATAGCAATCCAGACAACGATCCAAGAGGTGATTGGCGTACGAGTGATTTGACTTTGGGCTTTTCATTTAAAGATCGCCCTAATCTCTACTATCCGCTCATTGATCAAAACACGGGGATCTACTATCCACCGAATCCTGAGCGCATCTGGGTATATGCCAGCGAGCAGCGCTTGAAAGCTGGGCAAACCTTGCAAGCCAAAAGCATGGATGAATTTATTCGCTTGGGCCAAATTCTTTTTCCCAAGGATCAGCGGGTTGAAACTTGGAATAGCTTGGATCAATTGCTTGAAGCAATTGATAAAGGCGATGTTCCAAAATCAGGGAAAGCGCCGATTCTTCGCAGAGATTTGCCAGATTTAGAGCAATGGGTCGGCAAGCCGATTGGCTTTGGCCGCCCACAATTCAAGCGCTATAAAGCTGATTTACGCAATGCCACGCAGCCGCTGAGCAGTTGGGTGATTCCTACTTTCGAAGATGGTGATTACGAATCGGAAGGCAGCTTTGTCTCTGCAACGAATCAAGAAGGCGCGCGCGAACTTGCAGAAATTTTTGGAGACCGCGCTTTTAACTATGCCAAGCCGCGCAGCTTGATCCAAAACCTGATCTCGCAAGCCTCCCGACCCGGCGATATCGTGTTGGATTTCTTCGCGGGCAGTGGCACGACGGGGCATGCTGTGCTCAATTTGAATGCGCTGGAAGCCGATAAATCGCCGCGCAGCTTTATTCTCTGCAGCAGCACGGAAGCCACAGCCAAAGAGCCGGAGAAGAATCTTTGCCGCGATGTCTGTGCAGAGCGGATTCGCCGCGTGATCGCATCAGACGCCAAGCTCTCGCACAATCGTTTTGCCTATTTGCAGCTCGACAAAATTGCGCCGGGAGATGCACCGTTTGAGAGCGATTGTGGGCATGCTTTTCAGTTGCTCACGATGCGGCTGGGCAAGGTGGCGCGGCCTGTGCCCAAGGCGGATCGTGGCGTGAAGATCATCATTCAAAGCGCCGAGCAGGGCAGCATGACGGTGCTGGTGCATCGGCTCTCGACGGCGGCGCTAGAGGCGCTGGCGGCTTTGCCGCTATCCAACAATCCGCGCTTTGGGCATTTGCGCGTTTACTCCAGCCGCCCGGTGGCTGTGCGCGAGCATTTGGAGCGCGCTTGGGATGGCACGCGGCGCACGGTGGAGAGCTTGTCTCTTGCCAAAGCGCTCACGCAGGGGCAGATTGCACCACGGCGCAGAAGCAGCGCCGCACCAGGCGATACTATAAATTCAATAGCGCCTCGCGCAGATTCTATGCCGGCGAGTGGCCTATTTAACTCTGAAAATGATGCAAAAACTCAGCCTGACAGTGCTGCGGGAGATGTAGCATGATCAACGCACCGCAGGGCGAGACGCGCATTGCCAAAGAATTTCAAAGCAAGATCATTGGCGGCTTGGTGGCCAAGCTGCAGTCTGCCGCCAAGCCGCCCTGCCTGCTGCGCAGCCCCACGGGCTCAGGCAAGACCTTTATGCTCACGCGTGCTTTGCAGCAGATCAGCAGCGCACGGCCTACGCTGTGGCTGTGGTTTGTGCCGTATGTAAATCTCGTGGCGCAAACGGTGGATTCGATTGACAGCGAGGGGGCAGGTTTGATCGCCGTGCAGTTGACCAGCGCGTTGAACGAGCAGCCAGCGGCTTCTCTTGTGTTGATTTCTACTGTGCAAGGTGTGGCGAGCGCCAAGGATCGCAAGGCAGGCTACACGAGCACGGAAGACGATGAGCGCCGCAGCTTGGCGAGCTACATAGGCCGGGCAAAAGCCCAAGGTCTGCAAATTGGCTGTGTGGTGGATGAGGCGCATATCGCGCTCAAATCCACCACCGAATTTGGCCAGTTTGTGCAATGGCTCTCGCCAGATCATTTGCTGATGGCCACGGCTACGCCCAAGGACGACAAGCTCTCGCAATTCATCACGGCTTCGGGCTACAGCCATTACGAAACTTTTAGCGTGAGCCGCGCCGATGTGGTGCGCGAGCGGCTGAACAAAGCGTGGATCGAGACGGTGGTGTATGACCTGCGCGATTCGATGCAAAGCGTCACGGATTTGAAGCTCACGGTGCTGCGGCGGGCTTGGCGGCGCAATCAGCGCATTGCGCAAGAGCTGCAAGCGCGGGGTTTGGCCACTGTGCCTTTGCTGCTCGTGCAAGTGGGCAATGGCGATGAAGCGATTGGCGAGGCGCAAGATTTCCTCATGCGCGAGCTGGGTGTGCCCGCGCATGCGATCGGCATGCACAGCGCGGATGAGCCAGATCCGGTGATGATGGCGGCGATTGCGAATGATTCGAGCAAGCAAGCTCTGATTTTTAAGCAATCGGCTGGCACGGGCTTTGATGCGCCGCGCGCTTTTGTGTTAGCTTCTACCAAGCCGGTGAATGATCCGGATTTTGCGGCGCAGTTTATTGGCCGCGTGATGCGCGTGGCGCCTGAGTTGCAGCGGGTGTTTCCAGATGCGGCGGCTGTGCCTGCTGAGTTGGATACGGCTTATGTGTTTCTGGCCAATGCAGAGGCGCAGGCTGGCTTTGCTGAGGCGGCTAATGCGATCAAAGCTGTGAAAAGCGAGCTCGAAGGCCAAACCGAGGCCTTGCATCTGCGGCGCACGGCTTATGGCGGCGTGGCGCTGACCAATCGCGTGACAGACCAGACGCCTTTGACCTATGACCTGAGCTTGCTGCCGATGATGGCGGCGAATGGCGCAGTGCTGCAACCTGAGGCGGCGCAGGCCAAGCCTTCAGGTGAATTGAACGCATTGCCATTGGGTACAACGGGCGGTTTGTTTGATGATGCGCTGGGCGAGCAAGAAGCGGCTGATGAGCTGATGGACATAGCGGACATTGCGGTAGCTGTGCGCAAACCTATCGCGCCCAAGCAGCTTAAAGCGCCGAGTAACGCACAAGAGTTGATGGAAGCGTTTGAAGAGGCGGGTATTCGCACGATCAAGCGCAATGCCGCTTTGAATATTCCTGCGCGCTTTATCACCGAGGTCAAGCCGGTGTTTGAGGCGATGGCGCTGGATGTGCAGGCGGCTGTGCAGCTTCTGCCGCTTGAGCCATCCTTGCAATCCAATGCGATTAAAGCTGCGCTTAACCGCATGACTGAGCGGGAGATTTACACCGAGCTGTTTACCGGAGAGCAGCATGAGGAAGATGTGCAGGTGATGACGGATGCGGATTCGCTGCTGGATATCACCTTGGACAAGCTGCAAGGCATTGGCCTAGAAGAGCAAGGCGCGCAAGACACGATTGCGGCGATGGCGCAGCGGCTTCATGGCGCTGTGGAGCAGGCTTGGATGATGCAAGAAGATGCCGCACGGCCAGCGCCGGGCTGGCTTCGCAGCAAAGCGCGACAGGCGGCCTGCTGGGTGATTCACAAGCGGTTTCGTGAATTTGAAGAGCTTCTTCATGCGCAATGGGCAACAAAAGCACGAGAAGAAGAGGCGCAAGCTTTGCCCGATGCGCTCTTGCTGCCGGCAAGCGTGCAGCTGATACCCGCGAAGAAAAACAGCTACGGCATCATGTTTCCATTCAAGGGGCATGTGACAGCCGCACGCGAGGCGCTGCAAGCTGCTGCGCGCGCTCGCTATGAAAGTGGCGTGTTTATCCTGGCGCCCGATGTTTTCAGCGTGGCGGCGATGGATGCGACTTATGAGCTGAATGACGGAGAAACCAAGTTTGCCAAAGCATTGGAACGCGCGCCCTTCGTGCATTGGTGGCATCGCAATCCGGATGGAAAACCTTTCAGTGTGGGTTTGATACGAGCCGACAGCGAAAAAATGTTTTATCCCGATTTCGTGGTCTGCATGGAGCACGTGATGGGCGAGCCGCCAATGATGCGTTTGGTCGATCCCAAGCATGACACCAAAGACGCCAGTAGAAAATCCAAACATGTCTCTCGCTTTTACGGGAAGGTATTGTTTTTGACGAAAGACAATGATCAATTCAAAATCGTCAATGACGATGGCAGCGTAGGCGCAGTGGTGGACTATGACGATCTTGGCGCGCTCAAAGATTGGATGCGCGCCTCGCCGCCTTTGGGGCAAGGTATTTAAGGAAAAATGGGCTGTTCCCGGCATGGAATATGCGCAAGATGCTACTAAATTTATAGTGATTGATTCATGACTTCTACAGAATTCTCTCCCGGCTTGGTGATCCAAGGCTTTGTACCGCCTTTGAAGCTCTCCGATTTCAAGCTCGCTGCGTTTGATATGGATTCCACCCTGATCAACATCGAATGTGTGGATGAAATTGCCGATGCAGCAGGCCGCAAAGAAGAGGTGGCGGCGATCACAGAAGCTGCGATGCGCGGCGAGATCACGGATTACAAAGATTCGTTGCGCCGCCGCGTAGCGCTGCTCGCGGGTGTGCCTGTGAGTGCGATGGAAGAGGTGTTTACGAATCGTTTGCAACTCAATCCGGGGACAACTGAGCTGACGGCGGCTTTGAAGGCGGCAGGCTGCAAGTTATTGCTCGTCTCAGGCGGGTTCACGTTTTTCACGGATCGGATTCGGGACAAACTAAACATGGATTTCGCGCGCTCGAATGTTTTGGAAGTGCAAGGCGGCAAGCTCACCGGACGCATGGTCGATCAGGCTTGGGGTGATATTTGCGATGGCGCAGAAAAGCGCAAGATGCTGCTTTCGACTTGCGCTGATTTAGGCATCACACCGAAGCAGGCTATGGCCGTGGGTGATGGCGCGAATGATTTGCCGATGATGCATGCTTGCTCTGAGGCCGGTGGCCTGTCTGTGGCCTTTCATGCGAAGCCGAAAGTACGTGAGCAAGCCATGGTGGCGATCAACTCGGGCGGGCTGGATCGGGTGCTCGCGCTGTTGGCTTGATGCTATCAATTCATGAGCACCCCGCGCAGGTTCGTAGCCGGCGATATGCTCAAAAAGCATAAAAATCACGGTGCCTGCAGAGCAACACGGCGTATCGCAAGCTCATTCGATGCGGAGCTCACTCGCAATGCCGCTTCCTGCCATGGCAGCCAGATTTGACGCACGTGCTCTTGCGGCGCAAGCTTCACGATGACGGGCTTGGGGATGCGCAAACCAAACACACGCTCTGTATTTCGTGTGATGCCAGGCTCGTAGCGGTGCAGATAGTGTGGCCAGATGTCGTAGGTGTTTTCTAAATGCCAGTCCGTGAGTAGATGATCTGGCGCGTGAGTATCCAAGCCAGTCTCTTCCATCACTTCGCGCACGGCGCATGCTGTGAATGACTCGTTGTTATGATCCAAGCTGCCGGTGACGGATTGCCAAACACCGGAGCCCAGGCCATGCTCGTTGGCGCGCTCAATCAGCAGCACTTCGCCCGGCGGTGTGTAGATCACGACGAGCACTGAGCGGGGGATTTTGTAGACCATGCGGTAGAGTATCGCAATATGCTGCAGACCGATATCTTCACTTCAGAACATCCAAGCACTTCGCCTCTTTTGCAGCCGCTTCCTGAGCGGGAGAAAGAATACTCGCCAAGCTCGGCGATTGGCGGAAATTACCAACCATTTATTCAAGCCTACATCGATCAAAGCAAGCAGGCTCACAACCAAATCAAATGCATCAAAGATTTGCGATATGGTGCAGCTGAACGCGCTTTGATCGATTACTTTCCATCGCCTAAAAATACAAACGGCGAAGCACCGGGACTGTTGGTGTTTATTCACGGCGGCTACTGGCAGGAGTTGTCTAAAAACGAATCGGCTTTTCTCGCACCTGCTTGGCATGCCGCCGGGTTTGCACATGCTGTGGTGGGCTACACACTTGCGCCACAGGCGCGGGTGGGGGAGATCATGGTGCAGTGCTGCGCCGCCTTGGCTTATCTGCGGGATGAAGCTGCCCAGCTTGGGCATGATCCCAATCGCATCGTGGTAGCAGGCAGCTCGGCAGGTGGCTATTTGACGGCAGCTTGCGCTGCTGATGCGTCATTGAATTTGTTGGGAATGGTGCCTATTTCAGGCATCTTTGATTTGCGGCCTCTGGTGGGCACATCGATCAACGATGCTCTAGGCATGAGCATGAAAGAAGCTGCCGAGTTATCAGCGCTTACCAAGAGTGCATCGCTTGTGCCCGGCGTGATTGCATGGGGGCAGATCGAGACGGCGGCATTCAAGCAGCAAAGCAAGGCGCTTGCTTCGCATCTGCGCGCGAATGGGCAAGCATGCGAGACGCTGGAGATCGCAGGGCGCAATCATTTTGATGTCGTGCATGAGTTGGGTGATCCTCAGTCCGCCTTGTTTGTTGCAACGCGCAAGCTCTTCGATCGCCAAGGTTAAACTCCTTCGCTCATGCCTTCACCACAAGAAATTTACTGGCTTCTGTTCGGCGCATCCGCCGGTTTGCTGATTTACCTCTCAGGCGTAGGCGCGGGTGTGATCGTCGTGCCGGTCATGGTCACTGTGTTTGGCACGCCAGTAGCCACAGCGGTCGGCACAGCAAGTTTGTTTTCTGTGGCTTGCAAAATTGCAGCGGGGCTATCGCATATTCAGCAGCGCAATGTCTCGCGGCGTTTGCTGAAAGCTTTTTTACCAGCCAGTGTGGTGGCCTGCCTGTGGCTTGCGGCCCTGATCAGCCTCGCGTTGCCCAATGTGTGGCCTCAGGGCAAGCCGCAGGTGGAGTTGTTTTTGAAGCTGCTGGTGCTGGCTGTGGGCAGTCTGGCTGTGGCCTCAATTTACACGCCGCAAGTCAAGCAAGCGCTGATGCGTTTGCGGATCCGCACCACAGCTCTGGTCACAGGCGCGCTCGTGGGCGCAACAGGAACAGGCGGCGGTGTGCTCGTTGTACCAGCGCTCATGGCTGAAGGTAGCGAAAGCACGCAGCGCATCATCGGCACGTCGCTCATTATTGGGCTGATTTTGTCGTCTGTCACGGCGCTGTTTTACGGCGCTGCTGGCAGCTTGAATTTGGCGATGGCACTGTGGATGACAGGAGGCTCGCTGCTGGCCATGCCTCTGGGGCGTTTGATTTTTAAACGCGTCTCTTCCCAAGCGCTCACGCATTTGGTCGCTGTGTTGGCCATGCTGGCTTTGTGTGTGCTGGCATTTGGTTTGCTCACCTCTGCTGCTTCCTAAGCCGCTAGGATGGCCTCGCGTAGCGCCATAAATTGTGGCAAGGCAAGCTGCGAGGGGCGATAGAACAAGCCCAGTTGCATCGGCTCACCCAGCGCAAGTGGCAAGGCCTTCAGGCCCCAATCTGAAGCAAAGCGCTTGATCAGGGAGAGTGGCCCAGCCGCCGCCAAACCCATTCGCGAGGCACACCACAATGCTTGTACGGTCGTGCCGGCTTGCAAAGCCATATGCGGTGTGCCCAGCCTGTGAAATTGGAAATGCTGCTCGAGCAGATTGCGGATGTAGGAGCCAGGCTCTGGCAACACCCACGACAGCTGGGCAAGCTCTTGAGCCGTGATGCGTCGCTTGCGTGCCAGTGCGTGCGAAGTCGGCACGGCCATGGCGGCTTGCTCTGTGCCGAGCAAGTCAATATGCAGACCATCCCATTGATTGCGAGCGTCAGGCACTTGCCCCATGCGTGTGATGGCAGCGGTCAGCGTGCCTGACTTCACAGCTTCCACCAAGGCTTGCGATGTGCCTTCACTCACATGCAAGCTTCCCGGATACTGTCGCGCCAAGCGTGAAGCGATGGCAGGGACGCGCTCGATCATGGCTTGTGGAATGACGCCAAGCTTCATGGTCAAGGGCTCGGTGCTCAGTGTATGCACGCTCATTTCAAACTGTTCAAACTCTCGCAGTACGACGGCGCTGCGTTGCGCCAACTTCAAGCCAGCCTCGGTCGGCTGAGCGCCACGCCTGTCGCGCGTGAACAAGACCGCGCCAACACTCGACTCGAGTTCTTGCAGCATCAGGGAAGCTGCCGCTGCCGTGATATGAAGTTGCGCAGCTGCAGCGCTGAGCGTCAATCCATCACTCAGCCACACCAGTAGCCGCAGCTGGCGAATACGCAGTTGGCTCAAACGATGGGTATTGGCTTTGAAAAGTATGTCGGGAGTGATATTAGCGGGCATACCTTATCTTCAAGTAAAAATTGAAGATATGCAATAAAAATCAAATTTACTTGTATTTAAATAAGCTCTAAAGTTAATTCATGAATCCCCTTTGCCTACAAGATCTGCGCGTGGTTGATCTCACGCAAGTGATCGCTGGCCCTTATTGCGCCATGCAATTGGCGCAATTGGGCGCGCATGTCACCAAGGTGGAAGCACCCAGCGGCGATCCGATGCGCTGGCGTGGCGGCAGCGATACGCGGGCAGCATCTGTGGGTTGCTCTACCCATTACGCAGCGCATGCGCGTGGGCGCTCGGTGGTGAATCTGGATTGGAATACCGAAAGCGGCCAGCAAGAGCTGATTGCGCTACTTGCTCAAGCCGATGTGTTTGTATGCAATCTGCGCGCGCATGTGTTGCCGCGCATGGGCTTGGCTGTGGAGACTTTGCGTGATCTGTTTCCTCAGCTGGTCGTCTGCACCTTGTCAGGCTATGCCGCAGAAAGCGATAGCTGCGCCGATTGGCCAGCTTATGACAACACCATTCAAGCAGCCAGTGGCTTGATGCCACTGAATGGTCAAGGCGAGGTTGGCGCGCGAGTCGGTGCGCCGATCATTGATTACGCATGCGGCATGGCAGCACTCTCAGCCATACTTGCTGCTTTGTTTGAGCGCACCAAGAGCGGCCAAGGACAACATGTGCATATCAGCATGCTCAGTGTGGCGCATCAGTTGATGACGGCGCAGCGGTTTGATCTTGCTGCCACCGGCAAGGAGCCACATTACAAAGGGAATGCGGCCAACAGTGGCGAGCCCCTCTCTCGGGTGTTTGAAACGGGTCAAGGCTCTCTAGCTTTGGCCGTGAATGAGCCGCATCAATTTGCAAAACTATGCTTGGTGCTCGGGCAAACCCAATGGTTGAGTGATGAGCGCTTTGCCACAAGCAAAATGCGCCGCCAGCACGCAAACGAGTTGCAAGCTTTGGTCGAGCAGTGTCTGCTGGCCGATGCTGCGCTGGCTTGGGAGGCCAAGCTTTGCGAGGCGGGTGTGGCTGCCGCTGCAGTTCGCACGCTCGCGCAATCCATTGAGCACCTGGGCGCGCAGCATGATCCCGATTTATTTGGCATGGAGCGCGGGCGTGTATCGCCAAAAGCTCTAAAGGCTGCAGTTCCCTATAAGACAGCTGTTTAATTTTTTTCAGGAGACTCGAATGATCATCATCACCCGCCGCACTGCTTTGCAAGCCAGCGCAGCTTGGAGCGCCAGCCTAGCTTTGCCCGCGATGGCGCAAAGCTCGGTATGGCCGAAAGAAAACGTCAAGCTCATCGTACCCTTTGCCGCTGGCGGCGGCACGGATCGCTTGGCGCGCCTGATGGGGCAGCGTTTGTCTGAGAAAACGGGAAAATCCTTTGTGGTGGAAAACCGCCCAGGCGCAGGCGGCAATATTGGTGCAGCGCAAGTGGCCAAAGCCAACGATCCGCACCAATTGCTTTTCACCACAGCCTCGATCGTCGTGAGCCCTTTCCTGTTCAGCAAACCCGGCTATAACCTAACCAAAGACCTGACACCCGTGATTCAGGTGTCTTCTTCGCCGCTGGTGCTGGTGGTCCGGGCCAACTCGCCGATCAAGGCGATTGAAGATTTACCGAAAGCTGCTGCCGCCAAATCTGGTGGTCTCAATTACGCCTCGCCTGGTGTAGGCACCACCAGCCACCTAGGCGGCTTTTTGATGAGCAAACAACTCAAAATGCCCGCCAGCCATGTGGCCTACCGCGGTGCTGGCCCAGCGGTCAATGCACTGATTGCTGGCGAGATTGATTTTGCGCTGATGGCCGCGGTAGCCGTGTTGCCATTTATCAAGAATCAGCAGCTTCGCGCGGTGGCGGTTGCTGGTAAGCGCCCGCTACCAGATTTAGCCACTACACCTTTGATGGGGGGTGCGCCATACAACTTGGATTTGGACAATTGGCAAGGCGTGTTCATCGCATCGAACTTGGCAAAGACGCATGCTGAAGTGATCAACCAGGCGTTTAACGAAGTCCTGAAATTACAAGACGTACGCACCACAGTCTATGCGGATGGTGCAACACCCGTTGGCGGCGCATCTGCCGCATTGAAAACACTGATGTCTACTGATGGTGGCAAATACGGCGGTATCGTGATTGCCGCGGGCATCAAACCAGAGTGATCACCATTTGATGCCAAGCTTGAGGAATAGCTTGGAGAGCACAAATATCGGGCCAACCCACAGGTATTGGATGTCTTCAAAGAAGCTGGGCTTCTTGCCTTCGATCTTGTGGCCTATGAATTGAAGCACCCAAGAGCCGATAAAGATTGCTAATGAGGCAATCAACACATGTGAACCCATGGCTTGTACGAGTGCAACGATGACCAAAGACCAAATCACCATGCTGATAAAGAAGACGGCAGACAATCGAGCGTAATAAACCATACTTGCTGCGACGAAGATATAGGCCACCCAAGGGTGTAACGCAAACATGAGGCCATAGAGGCTCAGCATAATGAGTGGAATCGCTAGGAAATGGATGACCTCATTCGTAGGGTGCGTGTGACTGCTGCCGTAATGCGCAAGCAACTGATCAACTTTGCGTTGCGGCAGGCCATCTTCCTGGAGCGGTGTTGTGGTGTTGTTCATGGCTGTTTCTCAAAAACAACCAATATTCTAAATGCTAAGAGAAATTGAGAAAATCAGCTTATTTTTCGTCTCTAAGCAGGCAAGACGATTTCACAAATTCATAACAAGCCACGCCTTGCCAAATCACGCATCAGTGCGCGTGAGCCATAAGTCCAGGGGGTGATTTGATCGCAAGTGTTCACCCAATTGGTCAATTCACCTAGGCGTGGGCTACTCACGGTGACGCAATCTCCCACTGCATGCGTGAAGCCTTGTCCTTTGGCGAAGCGATCTTGTGTGGGTGCAAACATCGTACCGCAAAACAGCATGAAGCCATCAGGGTATTGGTGATTGGCATTCAGAGTCTGCGCCACCAGATTCAAAGGATCACGGCTGATTTGTTGCATGGAGCTTGATCCCTCCATCATGAAGCCTTTGTCATCAGTCACCACCAGCCGAACCTCAGCTTGACGCGCATCGTCAATCGTGAAATTCGCATCAAACAAGCGAATGAAAGGTCCAATCGCGCAAGATGCGTTGTTGTCTTTGGCCTTGCCCAATAGCAAAGCGCTACGACCTTCCACATCGCGCAGATTCACATCATTGCCCAACGCCACGCCTTGCACGATGCCTTGCGGCGAGACAGCAAGCACCACCTCTGGCTCAGGATTGTTCCAATGGCTCTCAGGATGAATGCCAATCTGAGCGCCATAGCCCACCGCGCTCATGGCTTGTGATTTGGTGAACACCTCTGCATCTTTGCCAATGCCGACTTCGAGGTACTGGCTCCACAAGCCCATCTCCATCAGCAGCGCTTTGACCTGCATGGCTTTGTCTGAGCCGGGAACGATGGCTCGAAGGTTATCGCCAATCACCTTGGATATTTTCTCACGCACGGCCAGAGCCTTGGAAGCATCGCCTCGCGCCTGCTCTTCAATCACACGCTCCAGCATGCTCGCAACAAAAGTTACGCCAGCTGCTTTGATGGGCTGCAAATCGCAAGGGGCGAGCAAGTGCGCAATGGAATGATCTGGCTCTGCGAGTTGAGAGTTGCCTAGCACGGCTTGCATATCAGCTAGCTTGGGCAATTGCGAACGCTTTGCCGCGATCTGGGCTGCTGGATCATTCATTGCCAGTAAATCAGCACTTGTGGGCGCGATACTGCTCAGATCGTACAAAGCCTCTGGTGTTGCTAGCGCGAGTACTGCGCCTAAGCTGGGCGTATGAACGCGAGCGATCAACACTGCACGGTCTGCGTCTTGCGGGAAAGGGGAGGTCATGAAATGCTTGTCTCGTTAAAGTTTAGCAACGCGCACAGTCGCATCCTTGCGCAGATGCAAATCGGGCAGCAGCTCTAGCCCAAGGCCAGGCTTGTTGTTGAGCGAAATCATGCCTTTGTTGACCATGGGCAATTCTGTGACCAGTTCTTTGTACCAACCGCTGTAAAACGCGCGAACGCTTTCTTGAATCAGTGCATTGGGTGCGTGCAAAGAAAGCTGAGTAGAAGCTGCCCACACCACGGGGCCAGTGCAATCATGCGGCGCTACGGGCAATTGCCAAGCATCGGCCATTGCGGCGATTTTGCGCGCTTCGCTCAATCCACCACACCAGCTCAAATCCAGCATCACGATACCTGCCACGCCAGTTTGCAAATAATCTTTGAAGCCGAATTTATAGGCCAGCGTTTCGCTGGCGCAGATGAGTGCATCGGTGTGGGGCGCGTATTGCTTCAGAAGATCGAGTGAATCCATGCGAATCGCATCTTCATGCCAGAAGGTGTTGAACTCTTTCAAAGCGCGTGCAATCTTTTGCGCCATCGGCAGCCGCCAGAGGCTATGAAACTCCACCATGATGTCCATGCAGTTGCCCACGGCTGAGCGAATTTTGCGGAAAGGCTCAAGCGCTTTGTCCAGATCACGATCACTGATGTATTGGCCATCGCTGGCTTCTGCGGCCGGATCAAACGGCCAAATCTTCATAGCGGTGATGCCTTCTGATTGCAGGCTTAAGGCCAGCTCATCGGCATGATGCAGAAAGCCATTCAAATCTTCATAAGGCCCCGCTTTGTTGCCCAAGCCCCAGTTCGATGTGCTCTGGTTCGTCGTGCTGCGCACGTATTGATAGCCCGCGCAGGTGTTGTAAATGCGAATGGCTTGGCGAGATTCACCGCCCAGCGCCACGCGCACGGGCATATTCGCCGCTTTGCCAAAAATATCCCAGAGCGCAATATCAATCGCGCTGTTGCCACGTGTCTCCACACCGGAGCCTCGCCAGCCGAGATAGCCAGTGATGTCATTGTTTCTTGCTTCGATTTGCAGCGGGTCTTTGCCCAGCAGTTTGGCTGCCGCCCATTCGTGCAGATAAGCCTCCACAGCCGCCGCGCCCATAAATGTTTCGCCGAGGCCCGTGATGCCTTCATCAGTGTGCAGCCGCACCCAGATGATGTTGGGGAATTCCGCGAGGCGGATGGTTTCTAGTTGGGTGATCTTCATGCTTTGCATTGTGGCAAAGATTTGGTGATCTGTGGCCTTCGATGTACGCCTGCGCTTGGGGTATCCCCCTCCGCGAATGTCCTCCGGCTGGCGCTGCGCGCGTGCCTCCCCCTTTATTTCGCTGCGGTCGATACCCCAATCACAGTCGTACATCGAAGGCAAAGGGTTAGCGTGTTGAGTTCCAATCTCGCTGCGCCAAAATTGCTGGGAATAGTTATCGTGGGCGAGCGAAGATTCTCACATTAGCCAACAGGCCTCGGTTGTGATTGGGTTGTTTCTCGCAGCGAAATAAAGGGGGAGACGGCGCAGTCGGCGGAGCACATTCGCGCAGGGGAACAGCACAATTACAACCGAGGCCTGTCTTAATCATCAGAAATCTTCCGCACACCTTTACTGCAAAATCAATAGCACTCCGCGCAGAAAATACGCCGGCAAACTGCTCAAAAGGCTTCGAAAAACAAAAAACCCGCTCAAGGCGGGTTTCTTATGAAGCAGAGCAAAGATCAGCGCTTAGCAATCGGCATCACATCGCGTTTCACAGAGCCTGTGAAGAGTTGGCGTGGGCGGCCGATTTTGTATTCTGGGTCGCCGATCATTTCGTTGAGCTGAGCGATCCAGCCGACAGTACGCGCGAGGGCGAAGATACCTGTGAAGAGCTTCACGGGGATGCCGATGGCGCGTTGCACGATGCCGGAGTAGAAATCGACGTTGGGGTAGAGCTTGCGCTGCACGAAATAGTCGTCTTCCAAGGCAATCTTCTCGAGCTCTTTGGCGAGCTTGAAGAGGGGATCGTTTTCCAGGCCGAGGGCGGTGAGCACTTCGTTGCAGGTCTCTTGCATGAGCTTGGCACGAGGATCGTAGTTTTTATAAACGCGGTGGCCAAAGCCCATGAGCTTGACGCCGGAGTTCTTATCCTTGACCTTCTCCATGAACTCGCCGACTTTGGACACGCCGCCCATGCGCTGGATGTCTTCCAGCATCTCGAGGCAAGCTTCGTTTGCGCCGCCGTGAGCGGGGCCCCAGAGGCAGGCCACACCTGCTGCGATGGCTGCAAACGGGTTCGTGCCAGAAGAGCCGCACAGGCGCACAGTGGAGGTAGAGGCATTTTGCTCGTGATCAGCATGCAAGATGAAGATGCGATCCATCGCACGCTCGATCACTTCATTGACCTTGTAATCTTCGCAAGGCGTAGCAAACATCATGCGCATGAAGTTGCCGGCGTAGGAGAGATCATTCTTTGGATAGATGAAAGGCTGGCCGACGCTGTATTTGTAGGCCATGGCGACCAAGGTGGGCATCTTGGCGATCAAACGGATGGCGGAAATATCGCGGTGCTCGGCGTTGTGAACATCGGTGCTGTCGTGATAGAAGGCGGAGAGAGCGCCTACCAAGCCGGTCATGATGGCCATGGGGTGAGCATCGCGGCGGAAGCCACGCAGGAAGAATTGCATCTGCTCGTTGACCATGGTGTGGTTGGTCACGCGGCTGGTGAAATCTACTTTTTGCGCTGCGTTAGGCAGATCGCCGTAGAGCAGCAAATGGCAGGTTTCTAAGAAGTCGCAATTGGTGGCCAATTGCTCGATGGGGTAGCCGCGATACAGCAACTCGCCTTTGTCGCCATCGATGTAGGTGATGGTGGATTGGCAGGCCGCTGTGGACAGGAAGCCGGGGTCATAGGTGAACTTGCCGGTTTGTGCGTAGAGTTTGCGAATGTCGATGACGTCAGGGCCAATATTGCCTTGATAGATCGGCATGTCCACCGCAGGGCTGCCATTGGAGAATGACAGGGTGGCTTTGTAGTCGGCGAGTTTCATTGTTTTTCCTTCAAGAGTTCTAAAACGGCGCGTATATCAGGTGTATCCAGCTCAGGGCGCACTTCGTGCAAAGGCTTGCGGCCAAGATGCAAATCCAAGAGCTGATTGTCAGAGAGATCCATTAGAGCATTCAACCCATTCGCCTGCCTGACGGTGAGTAATTCTGCGTATTTGTTGAAAAAGCGCTCGATGAAGAGATCGTTTTCAAGCATGCCCCGACGGCTGCGCCAGCGGAGTTTGGAGAGAGCACCAGAGGAGAGAGGGGCATCCAAATCAGCGCTCGAATCGAGGCCGTAGACGGCTTCGATGTTTTGAGCGGTGTTGGCGGCAAATTGCATGATGGTGTGGAGAGTTTCTTTTGAACGCAGAAGACGCAAAAGTTACGCAAAAGGCGCAGAAGTAAAACCAAACTTTGGCTGTTCTTTTTGTGTCTTCTGCGTGATTTCTGCGTCTTTTGCGTTCAACTGCATAGTCATCAAACAGCGCGTCTAACCATGAGTTCTTTGATCTTGCCGATGGCCTTAGTGGGGTTCAAACCCTTGGGGCAGACATCGACGCAGTTCATGATGGTGTGGCAGCGGAACAAGCGATATGGGTCTTCGAGGTTATCTAGACGCTCATTCGTGGCTTGATCGCGGCTATCGGCGATGAAGCGGTAGGCTTGCAAGAGGCCGGCGGGGCCGACGAATTTGTCGGGGTTCCACCAGAAGCTGGGGCAGCTTGTGGAGCAGCTCGCACACAAGATGCACTCATACAAGCCGTTCAACTCTTCACGCTCTTCAGGCGATTGCAGGCGCTCTTTCTCAGGCGGAATCGTGTCGTTGATCAAGTAGGGCTTGATCGAGTTGTACTGCTTGAAGAACTGCGTCATGTCCACAATGATGTCGCGGATCACGGGCAGGCCGGGCAGGGGCTTCAGGACGATATCGCCTTTGAGCGTGCGCATATTGGTCAAGCAAGCCAAGCCGTTTTTGCCATTGATGTTCATCGCATCCGAACCGCACACGCCTTCGCGGCAAGAGCGGCGGAAGGAGATGCTGGGGTCTTGCTCTTTGAGCTTCATCAAGGCATCGAGCAACATGCGCTCAGAGCCATCGAGTTCTACCTGAATGGTCTGCATGTATGGCTTGGCATCCTTTTCAGGATCGTAGCGGTAGATTTTGAAGGTGCGCTTTTCCATGTGTTTCTCCAATACTGCTTCGATTTAGAAAGTACGAACTTTTGGTGGCACAGACTCTGCTGTGAGGGGCTTGAGCTTGACGGCTTTGTAATCCAAGCGGCCACCTTTTTGATGGTCTTCGGAATACCACAGCGTGTGCTTCATCCAGTTGGCATCGTCGCGACCCATCGGAGTTTTTGGATCGTCCACCGGTTTCTCGTAATCGCTAACGGTGTGGGCGCCACGGCACTCTTTGCGTGCTGCTGCTGAGACGATCGTGGCCTGAGCGGCTTCGATCAGGTTTTCCACTTCCAGTGCTTCGATACGGGCGGTGTTGAAGGTTTGTGATTTGTCTTTGAGGGTGATGTTCTTCACGCGCTCGCGCAGCTCAGCAATCTTCTTCACGCCTTCGTCCATGCTCGCTTGCGTGCGGAACACGCCGGCGTGTTGCTGCATGGCGGAGCGGATGTCGTTGGCCACGGTTTGTGCGTATTCGCCGGTGGTGGAGTCGTTGAGGCGTGCGATGCGAGCCAGCGTTTTGTCGGCGGCATCCGCTGGCAATTTCTTGTGCTCTTTAGGCGCATTCTTGAGAGATTCCACGATGTGATTGCCTGCTGCGCGGCCAAACACCAGCAGATCGAGCAGAGAGTTCGTGCCCAAGCGGTTCGCGCCATGCACGCTCACGCAAGAGCATTCGCCCACAGCGTAGAGGCCATTGAGCACATCGTTGTCGTTGCCATTACGTTGAATCACGACTTGGCCGTTGATGTTGGTGGGGATGCCGCCCATTTGGTAATGGATGGTGGGCACAACGGGGATCGGCTCTTTGGTGATATCGACGTTGGCGAAGTTCACGCCGATTTCGTACACCGAGGGCAGGCGCTTGTGGATCGTGTCTGCGCCGAGGTGATCGAGCTTGAGCATCACGTAATCTTTGTTCGGGCCGCAGCCACGGCCTTCTTTGATTTCTTGATCCATGCAGCGCGAGACGAAATCGCGGGGAGCCAAATCTTTCAATGTCGGCGCATAGCGCTCCATGAAGCGCTCGCCATTGCTGTTGAGCAAAATCGCGCCTTCGCCACGGCAGCCTTCGGTGAGCAACACGCCCGCGCCAGCCACGCCGGTGGGGTGGAATTGCCAGAATTCCATGTCTTCCAGCGGGATGCCTGCGCGTGCGGCCATGCCCAAGCCGTCGCCGGTGTTGATGAAGGCGTTGGTGGAGGCTGCATAAATACGGCCTGCGCCGCCAGTGGCCATCAAAGTGGTCTTGGCTTCGAGGATGTGAACGTCGCCCGTCTCCATCTCAATCGCCGTCACGCCCACGCAATCGCCATCGGCATCCAAGATCAAATCTTGCGCCATCCACTCCACGAAGAAGCTGGTGCGCGCTGCCACGTTTTGTTGATAGAGCGTGTGCAGCATGGCGTGGCCGGTGCGGTCTGCAGCAGCGCAAGCGCGTTGCACGGGCTTTTCGCCGTAATTCGCGGTGTGGCCGCCGAAGGGGCGCTGGTAGATCGTGCCATCTGGGTTGCGGTCAAAAGGCATGCCCATGTGCTCGAGGTCATAAACCACTTTTGGCGCTTCGCGGCACATGAATTCAATCGCGTCTTGGTCGCCGAGCCAATCGGAGCCCTTCACGGTATCGTAGAAGTGATAGTGCCAATTGTCTTCGCTCATATTGCCTAGCGATGCGCCGATGCCGCCTTGGGCAGCCACGGTGTGCGAACGTGTGGGGAAGACTTTGGTGAGCACGGCCACATTCAGGCCGGCGCGGGAGAGCTGGAGCGATGCGCGCATGCCAGAGCCACCTGCTCCAACGATCACCACATCAAATTTTCTTTTCGTCACATTGGCCATGTTTAAATGTCCTTCTTTACTGCTTTTTTAAGCATCATTTGGCAAGATAGCCGACATAAATACTGCGCGGAGTGCTATTAAAATAATAGTATCCGTAGATCAAATGCGCCACAACACCTGGATCGCCCAGCCCGCGCAGCCTACCAAATACACGATGGTGGCGACTTGCAAAATCAGGCGAATGCTCACAGGCTTGATGTAATCCATGTAAATGTCACGTACGCCGACCCAGACGTGCCAGCACAAGGCGATGATCACAGAGAAGGTGATCACTTTCATCCACTGCGGTGCGAAGATGCCCGCCCAGCTTTCATACGATAGTCCGCCCTTGATCATCAAAAAGCGGATCAACACGAGAACTGTAAAGAGCGCCATCAGCACAGCGGTTGCGCGCTGGGAGAGCCAATCTTTGAAACCATAAGATGCACCGACGACGGTGCGCTTGGAGCCGTAATTCACTGCCATTTTTATTGTTCCTGAAATTAATACACGCCAAACAGCTTGAGACCCACGGCGATGGTGAGCAAAGTGCCGCCAATCAAGGTCACCAGAGCAGAAGACTTGCCAAACTCTTTATCGACCTTGTGCCAACCGTCCATGATCAGGTGGCGCACACCAGCAATGAAGTGGTGAAAGTAAGCCCAAATCAAAGCCAGAGCCACGAGCTTCCACATCCAGCCGGGCAGCCCAAGCATGCCGCTTTTGAAAGCAGCGGTGAACTTGGCATAAGAGAATTCTGATGAGAGGGATGTGTCAAACATCCAAATGATGAAAGGCAAAAGCACAAACATCAAAGCGCCGCTGACGCGATGCAGGATGGAAACCCAGCCAGCGGGCGGAAGGCGATAGGTCGTTAAATCGGTGAAGGCGTTGATGTTGCGGAACTCGGGCCGCTGCTTCTTTGTGGACACTGCGTCGGACATGCTCGTCTTTCTGTGGTTATCTTCTGGCTTGGTAACTCGGTGGTAACTCAAGCCGGCATTGGGTAGATCGACCCATTGCACAACCCAAAATTATATTGCTATGCAGCATTGATTTGGATTCGGGGGCTTATTGGGTGCAAATTTTTCCTAGCTGTGCTAACGTACAACTGATCTGAGGTTCTGACATGCCCCGTCGCTCCATCTACAGCTCCAAGCCCGCTGAACCGTCTCAGCCGGTGAGCGCCGCTCGGGCGGAACCACAATCTTCCAAGCCATCACGCCTGCAAAAAACCCGAGTTTGGCTTACGGCGCACAGCTTGTGGATGGCGGTTTTGCTGCTTTCTTTGGTTTGCGCAGCCCTGGTCTGGCAAATCACCCAGCGCAGTCCACGGGTATTGACGCAAAAAGACATTGATGCTGCCGTCTTACAAACCTTGCAGAAAAACGTCCTGCCCTCCAAAGCTGCTGAGGCTTATGAAAACGTTCGTCCCTCCATCGTTCGAGTGGTGAGTTTTGTGAAGAAAAGTCGTTTGGAAGACATGAAGGCCAGTAAGCAAGCCAAAAATGCAGCAAAACCATCGCTCAAGGACAAAACAGCCAAAAAACCGGGGATGAATGACGACAAAACAGCCAAAGACGAGCCCAAAGACCGATTGGCCCCCGATTTGAAGGCCGAAGACGACGAAGTGGAATTCGGCGTAGGCACAGGCGTCGTGATCGTGGACAAAGGCATCATCCTCACCAATTGGCATGTTGTGCAGGGCGCAGACCGCATCAAAATCACCTTCATGGATGGTTTGGAAGCCGAAGCCGACATCAAAGGCGTTCAAGCTGAAGATGATTTGGCTGTGTTGCAAGCCCGCAAGATCCCAGATGATCTGATCGCTGCGACCATGCGCTCCACAGCTGATTTGCGCGAGGGTGATGAAGTGATCGCTGTGGGCTTCCCTTTCGGGATTGGGCCCTCTACATCGGCTGGCATCGTCTCAGGGCTCAAACGCAGCTTCCGCTCACCTGAAGGCGGTCAGACGATGAAAAACTTGATCCAGTTTGATGCAGCCGCCAACCCCGGCAATTCCGGTGGCCCTTTGGTCACGATGGATGGCGAAGTAGTCGGCATCGTCACAGCCATCATGAACCCAACACCTGCGCGAACGTTTATTGGCATAGGCTTTGCTGTGCCGATAGAAAACGCGGCGAGTGCGGCGGGTATGCCGCCTTTTTAATTGAGGTTTTGTGCAAGTGAAAGAATTGAACGCAGAAGACGCAAAAGTTTCGCAAAAGACGCAAAAAAGTCTTTTGGATTCTTCCGCGAATTTTGCGTAGTTTTTGCGTCTTTTGCGTTCTATTTTTAAGATCGCTCAAGCATTCGACTACAGAAAGAATCCGGATATGAGTGATGCATCCAAACTAGACCAACAAACCGCCGAGCTGATGGAGCAGATTCTTTATGAGGTCAAGCGCGTTGTAGTTGGCCAAGATCGCCTGCTCGAGCGCATGATGGTCGCGTTACTCGCGCAAGGGCATTTACTCGTGGAAGGCGTGCCGGGGCTGGCGAAGACACTCACGGTGAAAACACTTGCAGAAACCATTGGCGGCAAGTTCAAGCGCATTCAATTCACACCTGATCTCGTGCCGTCAGACCTCGTAGGCACGCGGGTGTACAACCAAGCCAGTGGTCAGTTCTCCACATCGCTCGGCCCAGTGTTTGCCAACCTGCTGCTCGCTGACGAGATCAACCGCGCTCCCGCCAAAGTGCAAAGCGCTTTACTGGAAGTGATGCAAGAGCGGCAAGTGACGATTGCGGGCGAGACGCACAAAGTACCCAGCCCCTTCCTCGTGATGGCCACGCAAAACCCGATTGAGACGGAAGGCACCTATCCATTGCCCGAGGCGCAAGTCGATCGTTTCATGATGAAAGTGATGGTCGATTACCCGAGCGATGAAGAAGAGCGCGTGATTGTGGATCGCGTGACTGGCCCTGCGGTCAAAGTGCGCGAAGTAGCGACGCTGGAGCAACTGGCTGCGCTGCAAAAGCAATGCCGTGAGGTGTATGTCGATCCTTCTCTTGTTGAATACGCCGTGAAGATCGTCACCTGCACACGTACCCCAGAAAAGCATGGCTTGAAAGACATGCGCGCGCAAATCACCTATGGCGCAAGCCCACGCGCCACCATTGGCCTCACAGAAGGCGCAAGAGCGCTCGCGCTCATGCGTGGCCGCCGTTACGCGCTGCCAGAAGACATGACCGATCTCGTGCCCGAAGTGCTTCGCCATCGCGTGGTGCTCTCCTATGACGCGCTCTCTGCCGGCCTTACACCCGATGCCCTGATTGCACAAATCATGCAAGCGATTCCTGCGCCCCCCAAGCCGCTGAAGCACATCGACGATGAAAAACTGGCTGCGTAAGACCTTCTCTTTGACTCCTCTAGCGGTTGTTGAAGAACCGTTGGCTGAACCTGCCTTGAAGGGCGGCGCAGAGGCTTTGCTCAAGCGTTTAGAGTGGACAACGATTCGCCGCTTAGACGGCGTGCTGCAAGGCGATTACAAAACTCTCTTTCGCGGTGCAGGTCTAGATTTCGCTGATCTGCGCGAATACCAAGCGCACGACGATGTACGCCACATCGATTGGAATGTCACTGCCCGCACCAACACACCACATGTGCGCGTCTTTACCGAAGACCGCGAGATGGCCGCATGGTTTGTCATGGACTTGAGCGCTTCTGTAGATTTTGGCTCGGGGGCAAGGCGCAAGAGAGATGTGTGCAATGAGCTAGCTGTTTCTCTCGCTCGTGTACTCACAGGTCATGGCAATCGCGTTGGCGCATTGCTCTATGGTGGTGGAGACAGCACTGGGGTGAGCAAAATGCTACCCACCGGCTCAGGTCGCAGGCATGTGTTACATCTGGCGCATGAGCTGCTCGCGCATCGCGCGAAGATCGGCAGCCAAGAAACCCAGCTCACCCATCTGCTCGATGCTGCTGCACATGTGATCAAACGGCGCAGCACCGTCTTCGTCATCTCCGATTTTTTCAGCGCACCAGGCTGGGACAAGCCTTTGCAGCAACTCGCTCGCCGCCATGACGTGGTGGCCGTGCGCCTCACTGATCCGCTCGAATTGCAATTGCCTGATATGGGCATGATCACTCTGCGTGATGCCGAAACGGGCGAGACGCAATTGATTGATTGCAACCCCAAATTCCGCCGTCGCTTTGCTGAAATTTCCGCTGAGAAAGAAACGCAGTTGCGTGAAGGTCTAGCTCTTGCAGGTGTCGACACGCTGGAAATTTCCACGGAAAACGATCTTGCGGATGCCATCATTCGCTTCTGCGCACTGCGTCGTAGAAAAAGCCGTCGCTTTGCCGCACCCTCATCTCAAAAGGTAGCCTGAAAATGAACATCCCAGGCGTGAATTTCCTCTGGCCAGAATTTCTCTGGTTGCTTTTGCTGCTGCCCGTGCTTGTGCTCTGGTACATGTGGCTCTTGAAGCGTCGCAAAAAAATGGCCGCGAGCTTTTCCTCGCTCTCCATCATCAAGCAAGCTGCGGCTGGCCAAGCCTCTTGGCGCAGGCATGTACCACCCGCGCTTTTTCTGCTGGCACTCGGTGCGATGTTGATTGCCGCATCTCGCCCCATGGCCGTGATCACCTTGCCATCCAATCAAAAGACCATCATCTTGGCGTTGGATGTGAGCGGCAGCATGCGTGCCACCGATATTCAGCCCACGCGCTTTATTGCGATGCAGGCCGCTGCGAAGAAGTTTTTGGAAACGCTGCCACGTGAAGTGAAAGTCGGCATCGTGGCCTTCGCAGGCGCAGCCCAAGTGGCGCAGTACCCCACGCTCAACCGCGAAGATTTAGTACAAGCCATTGATCGCTTCCAAATGCAACGTGGCACCGCCACGGGCAATGCCATCGTGATTTCTCTAGCTACCATTTTTCCGGATGCGGGCATTGAGCTCGCGCAAATGGGCACAGCGGGTATGGGTGGTAATCGACCCATGGGGCGCTCGTTGAATGAGCCCCCAAAGGAAAAGAAAGAGCATGTGCCCGTGCCTCCCGGCTCCTATAACTCCGCAGCCGTGATCATGCTCACCGATGGTCAGCGCACCACGGGTGTTGATCCGATGGAAGCTTCCAAAATGGCCGCTGATCGCGGCGTACGTGTCTATACCGTTGGTGTAGGCACAGTGGATGGCGAGACGATTGGCTTCGAGGGCTGGAGCATGCGTGTGCGCTTGGACGAAGAGACTTTGAAAGCAGTGGCCAGCCGCACAGCCGCTGATTATTTCTACGCAGGCAGTGCGACGGATTTGACCAAGGTGTACGAAAAGCTGTCTTCCCGAATTTCTACCGAGAAGAAGGAGACGGAGATTTCTGGTCTCTTGGCTTTGCTTGCGGCGATGTTGACGGTGATCTCGGCATCACTTTCTGTGCTTTGGTTTAATCGGGTGATGTGACGGTTGCTGCGGCCTGTGCTGCTGTGCCCGCCACCGCCACAGCGCATGCACCTCCGAACGCGCCCCCAGCGGCGATGAGTATGGTTTACCTCCAGCAAATTGGTATCTCCGCCTCCTCCTTTACCTCACTGCGGTACATGCGCTATGTCGATGGCTGCGAATGAAAGCAGCTATTTTTTTAAGCGCTGTGGCGCAAATGAAATGGCTTTTTCAATGAGAGCCGATTCGCTCGCAAGATCGTGCTGCCTGTGCGTTTTGCGGAGGTAAAGGAGGAGGCGGCGAAACCTACCTGCCGAAGAAAAATATGACTAAACGCCGCCGGGGGACACGTAGCAAAACGCACAGGCAGCGCGATTCACCCTAACAAGCGTGATCAACGAATCTTGAAATTACAAACCATCCAAGTCAGACAACATCTCCTTAGCACGAGCCCTGAGAGCCTTACGTTCATCATCCGTCATCCGCTGCAAATTCTTAACCATCAATGCCGTTCGCGGATTACCAGCAAACTCTTTCTCATGCACATCCAAGAAATTCCAATACAGCACCGTCATTGGGCAAGCGTCTTGGCCAGTGCGCACCTCGGGTGAATACGCGCAGCCTTGGCAATAGTTACTCATGCGCTTCACATACGCACCGCTGGCTACATACGGCTTGCTCGTGAAGCGTCCGCCGTTGGCAAAGAGCGCCATGCCTGCGGTATTCGGCAGCTCCACCCATTCCACGGCATCGACATAGACTGCCAAATACCAATCACACAAAGCTTGCGGCTTGATTTGCGCCGTGACGCCAAACATACCGGTGATCATCAAGCGCTGGATGTGATGTGAGTAGCCGTTTTGTAGCGTCTGCTCAATACTGTTTTTCATACAGTTCATCTGGGTGTTGCCAGTCCAATACCATTTGGGCAGCGCATTTTGATGATCGTAAAAGTTGTCTTTGGCAAGCTGGGGCATGTCCAGAAAATACACCCCTCGCATGAACTCGCGCCAGCCGAGGATTTGACGAATGAAGCCTTCTGCACTCGGGAGATCCACCTTGCCAGATCGGTAGCATTTCTCAGCAGCTTGAATGACTTCGAGCGGATGGAGCAGCTTGAGATTCAGTGATGAAGAGAGCAAAGAATGCCAGCCAAAATCCAGATGTGTCCACATCGCGTCTTGATGCGGGCCAAAGAAGGGCAGGCGCAGCTTGATGAAATCATCGAGGGCTTGGAGGGCTTGTTCGCGTGTGACGGGCCAGTTGAATGTGTCTAAATTGCCAGGATGATCTGCAAACTGCTTGTTCACCAGCTTGATCACATCTTGGGTGATGGCATCATGTTTGTATTCGCGTACTGCAGGCACACCTTGTGGCCCACTTTTGCCGAAACTCTTGCGATTGTCTGCATCAAAATTCCATTGCCCACCCTCTGGCTCGGCGCTGCCCTTTTTGCCTGCCATCAAGATGTGATGCTTCTTGCGCATCACTCGGTAGAAAAATTCCATGCGCAGCGTCGTGCTCTTACCTGCCCATTGGCGAAATTCGGAGAGATCGCAGAGGAAGTGTGTATCTGGCAGCCATTGCATGGATTTTTTTAAGCGATTTATGCTGTTTGCCGGCACAGAATCTGCGCGAAATGCTATTAAATGCATAGTATCGTCAAGTTGCTGTCTGACCCGCCAATCCCCAGGTTCTACAGCAATCACAGCTTGTGGTGAGTACGTTTTGATCACAGCCTGCAGTCCGTCAGCGAGACTGACATCCGCTTCTTTATCCAGTTGCCGATAAATCACTGGCCAGCCTCGGTCTTCCAAGTCTTTCGCAAAATGGCGCATCGCAGAGAGAAAGAGCGCTGTGCGAATCTTGTGGCTCCATACATGGGTCGATTCTTCTCGCGCTTCAATCATGAGCACTGCATCTTGCTTGGGATCAAAATCTACAAAAGCAGAAGATTCGCGATCGAGTTGATCGCCCAGAATCAAGACGAGATGGCGAACTGTTTTTGGAATTTTCATGTCGGGATTGTGCGCATCATGCAAAGCCATTGCAGCATGCTAGGATTTGATCCATGACCAGCGCTGCAAACCGAGACCCTGTGAATGCCTACATCGCTCTGGGCGCAAATTTAGGCGATGCGCAGCGAAGTGTGCAAGATGCGATGCAACAGATCGCGCAGTTACCCCAAACGCAATTGCTCTCCTGCTCATCGCTGTATCGCACCGCACCGATTGAAAGCAGTGGGGGTGACTACATCAATGCAGTTGTGAAGGTTTTATGCAATTTGCCGGCATATTCATTGCTCACCATGCTACAAAAAATAGAGCATGAGGCTGGACGTGAAAGACCGTATCGCAATGCTCCGCGCAGCTTGGATTTGGATCTTCTGCTGTATGGCAGTGCTCGCATCGACAGCGAAAAACTGAGCGTGCCGCATCCACGAATGCGAGACAGAGCCTTTGTATTGCTGCCTTTGCAAGAGATCGCGCCAGAATTGGTCTCACGCGCTGATCTGCTGCGTGTGGCCGATCAGCGCATCACGCGATTGTGATTTACCAGCCGTAAAACCGCGGCCAAGTGGCAAGCACTTGATCGCCTTGCACAGCTTGATATTCGGGGAATTGTGCGGCAGTGGCGCAGGCATGGTTAGGCATGATGCGAAGCAGGGTGCCAACGGGTAGTGTTTGGGTCATGTTGTGATCCATCTCGCCCATGCGCGCGATGATGCCGTGTTCTTGGTTGGCGCTGTCCATCACATAGCCTGGCAAGGGTGTGCAATTCACATCGCAGACTTGGCCGTAGCCAAAATCATGCGATTGCTTTTGCGTGCCGCGATCTCGGCTCATGGCCATCCAGCCCGCATCCACAATCGCCCAGCCCTTCTCAGCTTGGTGGCCGATCACTGTGGTGAGCACGGAAAGAGCGATATCGTCCTCATGGCATACCCCCACATTGCGCATCACCAAATCAAAGAACACATAAACACCAGCGCGCACTTCCGTGACGCCATCCAGTTGCAGGGCGTTCAGAGCAGTCGGCGTGGAGCCCACGCTGACCACGGGGCAAATGAAACCAGCTTCGCGCAGGCGCTGGGCTGCGCGCACACAGCGTGAGCGCTCTTGCTCGGCCATGGCTTGCAGCGCAGCAGGCGTAGAAAGCGCATAGCTTGCTCCAGCATGTGTCATCACACCTTGGAGGGCGCCAGCTTGAGCCAGGATGCGGCCAATGCTGATCAAGTCTTCGCTTTCTGGTTGCACCCCGGAGCGATGGCCGTCGGTATCGATCTCGATCAGCACTTCAAAGGCCACATCATTTTGCGATGCGTAATCAGCAATGGCTGATGCAGCTTCTGCACTGTCAGCGATGATTTTGAGAGCGCATCCTTTCTGAATCAGCGCAGCTGCTTGACGAAGCTTAGGAGCGGCCATGCCTACAGCATAGAGAATGTCTGTGATACCGGCGGCAAAAAATTGCTCGGCTTCTTTGAGCGTTGATACCGTGATGCCGCGTGCACCCGCTTCGATCTGCGCCTTGGCAATGGGCAAGCATTTGGTCGTCTTCACATGCGGGCGGAAGGCTACTTTCAAATCGTTCATGCGCGTTTGCATGAGCGCAATATTGCGCTGCATGCGGGCGGTGTCCACCAGGGCGGCGGGGGTGTTGAGTTCGGTCAGCTGTGTCATGGCGCGGTCTTGGATGAACCAAATTTAAGCACACCCGTGGAAAGTGCTGTACCCAAAATAATGATCGCACCGCAGATCACCATGGTGAGCGTGATTTTTTCGCTGAGCAGAATCGCACCATAGGCGACGCCGAAAACCGGAATCAAGAACGTGACGGCGACTGCGCGCGCGGGGCCGGCGCGTTCGATGATGCGGAAATACATGATGTAAGCCACAGCAGTGCAGAAAAATGCGAGCATCACAATCGCTCCCCAAGCTTGCAAGCCAGGCGCTTGCGTAGGCATCGACATCATGCCTGGCACGGCGAGCAACAGGGCTGCGCCGATCTGGCTGCCGGTGGCGCTGGCCAATGGCGGCACGCCGGTGAGGTATTTCTTGGTGTAGCTGGCTGCAATGCCATAGCAAAGCGTGGCGAGTAAACAAGCGAGCACAGCCATGCCGGGCGAGGCTGCACCGGCTTTGAAGGTGGCCTTATCCCAGGAGAGTGCGGCGACGCCAGCAAAGCCAATCACCAAGCCCAGAATCCGTGAGCTGGCAGGTCGGTCTTTCAACCACAACCAAGCCACGAGTGCACCCCAGAGCGGAACGGTGGCGTTGAGGATGGACGACAAGCCAGTGCTGATATGAAGCACGGCAAATGAGAACAAGGCGAATGGGATGCCGCTGTTGAGCATGCCAACGAAAAGAATCGGGCGGTAGTTTTTCTTCAATGCATCAAATTGACCGCGCCATGCCAGCAACGGCAGTAAAAAGACGGAGGCGAGCAAAACCCGCAGGAAGGCGGTGAGGAAGGGGCCAAAGTCTGATGCGCCCAGCTTCATCA
Organism: Variovorax sp. PCZ-1; assembly: GCF_018413605.1. GTDB lineage: Bacteria > Pseudomonadota > Gammaproteobacteria > Burkholderiales > Burkholderiaceae_C > JANMDU01. The sequence continues at coordinate 353,553 of NZ_JAHCDN010000001.1, forward strand.
GCAGGAAAGATGCGCCCCAGATGGCGGCGAGTAGGATGAATTCGATAGCGATGGGCATGGTTTATGTTTGTCAAAGGAGAAATTAAATACCGGACGCAAAGGGCGCAAAAGTTGCGCAAAAGACGCAAAAAAGACAACAATAAATGTGAAGGGGAATTTAAAGAATGCCTTGCTTTGAAATTATCAGCACACATTGCTGTTTGAATGATGATACTTCCGAAGCTATTGATGCAATGGATGGATATTTTTTGCGTCTTTTGCGCAACTTTTGCGCCCTTTGCGTCCGGTATTTGTACTAGAGATCTTCAAATCAATACTCCCTCTAGCCTAAGCAATTCAATCTTCTTCTCCAGACCACCCGCATACCCCGTGAGTGAGCCATCTTTGCCAAGCACACGGTGGCAGGGCACGAGGATACCAATCGGATTGCGGCCAACTGCTGCACCTACTGCGCGCACAGCGGCGGGTTTGTTGATTTGCTCGGCGATTGCGCCGTAGCTTGTGGAGCCGCCCATGGGAATACGCAGCAGAGCTTGCCACACGCTTTGTTGAAATTCAGTGCCTTGGTTCAGATCGAGTGGCAGCGCTTTGCCAAAACTGAAATCTTCGGCAGTCATCTCGCCTGCGAAGTAAGGATTGAGCTGCGTCATCGCCGCGTGCATATAGCGATGCTCGCCGCGCTGGAAGCGCTGCGCATCATTGAAATCTGGCAGATGCCTTTGCTCACCAAACCAGAGCCCACTCAAGCCTTGATCAGAAGCGGAGAGCCAAAGCGGGCCTAGGGGTGATGCAAAGCTGTGAAGAAGATGAGGGGTGTGCTGAGGTGTCATTTTTAAAGCCTTTTCAGTAGATTGCCGGCGTATTCACTGCGCAAAGTGCTATCGAAATAATAGTGTTGGTTTTAACGATGCAAACCTGCCCAAACGCGGAAAACGGCATAGCTGCGCCACGGCCGCCATGCTTGTGAGGCCACCTCGGCAAGCTTGGCACGTTTACCTGGGCTCTGCTCATCTCGCAAACCGAGTGCATTGTGCAGGGCAATATCGCCAGCGGGAAAGGCATCGGGCCAGCGCAGTGCGCGCATAGCGATGTAATTCGCTGTCCATTCGCCGATACCAGGCAGCTCTGTGAGTTGCTCGATCACCTTGAGCGGCTGAGGGGGTGAATTCAGATTCAACTCACCGCTGGCCACGGCGCGCGAGACAGCGATCAAAGCCGCCTGACGTTGCTTGACGATGCCCAAAGCGCCCAAACTCTCCGGCGAAGCTTGCGCGAGAGTTTGCGGTTTGGGAAAGCAGCGCGAGATCTGCGGCCAGGGTGTTTGAATCTCCTCGCCAAAAGTTTGCAACACGCGTTGCGTGAAGGTGCGCCCAGCGGCCACGGTGACTTGCTGGCCGAGAATCGCACGCACAGCGATTTCAAAACCCTCCAAGCTGCCGGGCACGCGCATACCAACACCTGCTTTGAAACTTGAATCCAATGCGGTATCAATCGCTGCAGGATCAGCATCCAAATCAAATGCGGCGCGCAGCCGCTTCGTGATCAGTGGCAAAGCTGGTGCGAAGGCTTCGCTCATGCGCACGCGCAACTGATTTTTTTCTAGATCGGGTGTGGCCTCTAGCCAACCAGAGAGCCATTGACCTTGGTGTTCAATACCTAGGCTGCGAATGAGGCTTTTTAAGCCATTTTCAGATGAAAAATGGCCTTTCGCCTGCATAGAACCTGCGCGAGGTGCTATGAATTCCATAGTATTGAGTTGTCGCTCCTGCCAGAAGGCGAGCAAAGCTTGCGCGTCATACGGTGGGCGGAATCCGAGCTGAATCTGAATGCTGCCATGCTCTTGCTGTAATGGGGTACTCGTCTCAGCACCTTGCTTGCGCAATCTCGTCGGTGGCATACCGTAATGCTCTGAGAAAGCGGCATTGAAACGCCGCAGGCTGCCAAAGCCGCTGGAGAGCGCCACATCGGTGATGGGCAACTTCGTATCAGAGAGCAAAGCTTTTGCGGAAAGCAAGCGCCGCGTTTGCAAATACTGTAGCGGGCTCACGCCCAGATGCGCCTCCACAATGCGTCGCAAATGCCGCTCACTCACGCCCACTTGGCTTGCGATCTGAGCAATAGAGCTGTCATCGCCCGCCAGTGCAGCGTCGCCCAGTAATTTCACCGCCTGAGAAGCCAACATTTTGGAAGCATCCAGAGTTGACCATACCGGCTCATTGGACAGCGGCGCCAACTCAGGCCGGCAACGCAAACAAGGCCGAAACCCCGCGCTCTCAGCCTGCGCCGCATGCACATAAAACCGGCAATTTTCCCGTTTCGGCGCTTTCACACGGCACACTGGCCGGCAGTAAATCCCCGTCGAAGTCACCGCAGTAAAAAACTGCCCATCAAAGCGCGCATCGCGGCTCTTGAGGGCGAGGTAGCAAGCGTCGGAATCAATGGGTTGGGAGAGCATTCCCAGATGATACGCCGTACGCTGCAAGTAATTCGCCGTTTTCGGACATGTGAAACAGCCATAAAAAAACCCTGCCAGATATCTCTGGCAGGGTTGTGAGGATGAGCTGAATTTGGAAATTTAGCTTAAGTTCTATAACTCAAGGCGCTGGGCAAGGACCAGCCGTGCAGGTTGACGCGTTAGCAATGTCAAAGCTGGGGTTACCCGACAGGATCTTGAAGATCGCGTTCGTTGCTTCACGGTTCAGACGTTGAGAATACGTCTTGTTGTTCAAAACATCTTCGTTGCCAAAGTACACTGAGCCGTTGTGTTCGATCAAGAGCGTACGACCGTTGCGTTGTGCATCTATGCCAGCCGGAGTGGCTGCAAAGCGAAGTACGTTCTTGCCGCCTTCAGAGGTCACGCTCCAAGTGCTGTCGAGTACCGCCACACAGCCTGTGGTAAAGAACGTACTGCTGCTTTGATCGCACATGAACCAACGCATACCATTGCCGGTGGTGTCAAAGGCGACGCGCAGACGTTTCTGACCTGTCGTGCCAGCTGCCGGCGTAGCATAGCTTTGATAGGTGTAAATGCCCAACGTGGTACCACCCGTCGCTGTGCCACTGTTGTAGTTGCCAGAGTAGGATGCACGCATGGCTGCTAGGTTGGCAAAACTGACTGTGCCATTGAGCACCTGGCTGGCTGTGAACAACTGTGGCGATGAGCTGATCGTTTGACCGACTTGGAATCGCAACCTAGAACCGGCAGGGAAGACGGCTGCGTTGTAGGCGACGTCGATTGGATCGACGCTGTTGGCGGGAACGTTCGGGCCGTAGTTGCTGTAATCACGGCCAAAGTCAAAGCTGCCATACAAACGCATATCAGCAATCGTGGTGGAGATGCTCTTGCCTGTCAGATCCACATCAAGCGACGTGGCTGAGTCCGTGGAATAGTTGCAGAAGCTGCCGCCACGTGGGTTAAGCGTGAAGAGGCTGATACCGATACCATTGCTTGGGCATTGGTTGTCCACGCCATCTGAGGTTTTCCATACGCCACCGATGAGGTACATCGTGTTGCGTGCGAAGGGCTGCGGCACACCATCCACAGAATTGAAGCGAACTTCGGTAGATGTGCCGCCCGTTTGCGATGAATTGACTTGGGAGTTGAAGGCACGCAGACTGAAGGTGTCTGATCCGCTGGCGTTTGTTCCGTAGCGCATATCGCGCAACCATGAACCGAACTCTGAAGCGACCGGGGCGACGGGATCGGTGTGCGATGTCACGCCTGCGAACTGAGCACGCATCGCATTCCATGCGGTCACGTTCATGCGCACGGAGGTGTCTGTGGACAAAATGTCTTTGAAGCCATAGAACACAGCGCCACCACGCTCAACGTACAAGCGGTTGCTCTTACGTAGCGCGAGCAATTCAGACGGTAGTGAAGCGAACTTGAGAACGCGGGCGTCACCTAAAGCTTCAATGGTGTAGGTGGTATCCATCAAGAATGAGCTACCCACGCTGCAATTGGTGTTGATGTTGGGCGTAGCGTTGCGGCGGCATTGCCAAATGCGGGCGTTGCCGGTAGTAGGCGTCAACGCTTGGTACATCACACGGTAGTTTTTGACGGCTTGCATGCCTGCCACCTGATATGAACCATCGGGGAACTGGCCTATGCCGTCCGTGTTACCACCGTTCGGTGTGCCGCTGTTGAAATTGCCGGGGTAGTACTGAATCATTTCGTCAAGGTTTGCTGCAAACGGCCATTTCTCAAAAGCAGTCGCAGTCGTATTTTTGTTCACGCGAACCTTGCTAGCCAAATCCTGTCCAATTGGTGTGGACAAGCGGGTGACGACTTGATAGCGCAGTTGTGATCCAGCTGGGAATACGGCATTTTGGTCTGCTACCAAGCTGGGTGCGCCAGCCCAAGTGCTGTAGCCATCTAAGCCAGAGGCGCGCACGCGCGAGATGACAGCAGTGATGGATTGACCTGAAATATCTTCCGTTGATCGGCGGCTTGAATCACGGTAGGTGCTGCAATAGCTGGATTCGCCTGGAGCAGTCGCTGTTGCATCCTTGTACACGAGTGCTTCAAAACCATCGGATGGGCAGGCATACCAGCTGCTCGTAGCTTCGTTGTAGTAACTCTGGTTACGAACATAAGGGAAGGCTGTGGAGTTAACGCGCACATCGTTGGCGCGTTTGAAGCCATCAGGTCGTGCCACATCATCGCCCGTGAAGACGCGGTAGTTCCAATTTGTGGGGCTGGTGTAGCGGAAATCGCGCAGTGTGACGAAGGGCGTTGGCGTGGTGACGGTATTGGTGTCTGTCGTAGCTGCAACAATTGTGCTGGCAATCTGCGCTTGTGTTGCAACAGTAGCAGAAGTGATGCCTTGGCTTGCAGCCAAGTTAGCTGCTGTGATGGTGGAGCTGCCAGTTGAACTTGCCACCGAGTTAGCTAATGCGCTGAGGTTGTTGACCACAACGACTGAGAGCAAGGCTTGCGTTTGTGCCTCGGGCACATTAGCCGTGGCGGCTGTAGCGCCTACTTCTTGCTTGAGTGCGGTGATGATCTGAGCAATCGTGCCAGCGCGAGCGGCATCAGAGTTGGTCGCACGTAGCGCTACGAAGTTGTCTAATGGCGAGATCGTCATCCCCAATTGCTGCTTGACCAGTTCAATGGCTGCGGCTGGATCGGTCGTGCCAGAAGCTTGCATCACTTCTTGCACGATGGTTGTGATGGGGCTGACGAACAAAGACGCGCCAGTGTCTGTATTGGCGGGTGCCTTGAGCGTATAAGCCACACTGACTGGGCCGGTGTCGGCATCAATCGCACCGACTGGCACGATGGCTATGACAGCGTGTTTACCTGCTTCTGAGGCTGGAACTGACAGGGAGTAAGCGCCATTTGCACCCGTATCGGCTGAAACAGGCTCACCGGTGTCGCAACGGCCGTTATCGTTTAAGTCGTAGCACACACGCGCACCTTGGATCAGGCCATCGGCAACAACGCCAGACAAACTCACGGGTGCAGCGCTGACAGGCGGTGTCGTTCCTCCGCCGCCGCCACCACCACCTCCGCAAGCTGATAGCACCAATGCCCCAGACAGAGCGGCTGCTATCGATAGCAGTGCTGTCTGGTGTGGGATCTGTATCTTCATGATGACTCCTAGGTTGAACATGAACAGGAAAAGGCAAAATAAATAGGCTGAAAGTTGTCAGTATTTATTTCTGACACGCGTTTTTACATTTCGTAAACTGAGCTGTCATCACCAGAACAGATGAGGGACAACAAAAATCATCAGTTTTGATGAGAGGGTTTTTTCGGGTTTACCATTGCCTTATGTCCAGCATTTCCACTTCTCAGCGCCACTTCGACTGCATCACCTTCGACTGGGATGGCACGCTCTTTGACTCCACGGCCATCATCACGCGCTGCATCCAGGGCGCAGTTGCTGAGGTGGGCGGCACGGTACCTTCCGATAAAGAAGCTTCCTATGTGATTGGCCTCGGGCTGATGCAGGCGCTAGCGCATGCTGCGCCTGATGTGCCGAAAGAGAAGTATCCAGCGCTGGGCGAGGCTTACAAGCGGCAATGGGCGCTGCATGTGGATGACATCAGCTTTTTCCCCGGTACGATGCCGATGCTGCGCGACTTGCAAGCGCGAGGAAAAAAGCTCGCCGTGGCGACGGGCAAATCTCGCCGCGGGCTCGATGAGGTGTTGCAGCGAGAGCTCGATGGCATCAAGCTCTCGCATTTATTTGACGCGACGCGTACGGCAGATCAAACGGCAGGTAAACCGGATCCCCTGATGTTGAACGAGCTCATGCAAGAATTGGATGTGAAACCAGAGCGCATGCTGATGATTGGCGACACCACGCACGACTTGCTGCTTGCGCGCAATGCGGGCGTAGCGAGTGTGGGCGTGAGCTTTGGCGCGCATGCGCATGCAGACTTTGCGCAGTATGAGCCATTGTTTGTGGCTCACAGCATGAAAGAACTTCACGTTTGGTTATTGGAGAATGCTTGAATGAGCGATGCGGTGATCCCCCTGTGCAATAGCGCTGATCTGCAAAACGGTGGCAAGGCTGTGCCTTTTGATGTGAATTTCGCGGGGCAGACATGCACAGCTTTCGCCATTCGCTACCAAGGCGCCGTGCATGCTTATCTGAACCGTTGCACCCATGTGGCGATGGAGCTTGATTGGCAGCCGGGGCAGTTTTTTGATGACACGGGGCAATGGCTGCTCTGCTCCACGCATGGTGCGGCATACAAGCCAGATACGGGCGAATGCGGCGGCGGGCCCTGCCGAGGTGGTTTGGTGAAAATCTCACTCCTTGAATCTGACGGTGTGGTGCATTGGCAGACGGCTTACAACTTGAAGCCTCTGGATTTCTAACTATTTGCCCTCAATTACGGGGACAATCAGATCATGAACGACACACCCTCTCCGCAAGACAAATCAGCTGCGCCATCCGATATGGATGCTGCGCTTTACGAATCCCTGAAAAAACATCAGCAAAATACGGATACCGCCGGCGTAGAATCTGCGCAAAGTGCTATCAAAAAAGGAGCGATGGACTCACTCGGCTGGGAGCGTGCCACGCTCGAAAAACTTGCCTTCGCCGCCCTCAACGAGCAAAAAGCAGCGCGCCGCTGGAAAACTTTTGTGCGCCTAGCATGGCTCGCATTCTTCATCGTACTTTTTTGGTTCATGTTCAGCGGCTCGCGTAGCGGCACCAGCAGCGCTGATGTGGGCTCGGCGCATACGGCCGTGATTGAGATTCGCGGCGAGATCATGTCGGGCAGCGATGCAAGTGCAGAGTTTGTGGTGGCCGCCTTGAAGAGTGCGTTTGAGGACAGCACCGCGCAAGGCATCGTGTTACTGATCAATTCACCCGGTGGTAGCCCCGTGCAAGCAGGCATGATCAATGATGAAATTCGCCGCTTGAAAGCGATCCATAAAAAGCCGGTGTATGCGGTGGTGGAAGAGACTTGCGCCAGTGCCGCCTACTACATTGCTGTGGCTGCTGATGCGATCTATGTGGATAAAGCGAGCATCGTTGGCTCGATAGGTGTGCTGATGGACAGCTTCGGTTTCACTGGTCTGATGGAGAAGCTGGGTGTAGAGCGCCGTTTGATGACGGCGGGTGAAAATAAAGGCTTCCTCGATCCTTTCAGTCCGCAAACTGAGCCACAAAAGCAGCATGCACAAGCCATGCTCAATCAAATTCACAAGCAGTTCATTGATACGGTGAAAGAAGGTCGCGGTAAAAAACTCAAAGAAACACCAGACATGTTCAGCGGCCTTTTTTGGAGCGGCCAACAAGCCATCGAGATGGGCTTGGCTGATAGCTTGGGAACGCTGGATTCGGTGGCGCGCGATGTGATCAAGGCGGAAGAGCTGGTCGATTACACCAAGCGAGACAACGTGGCTGAGCGCTTGGCAAAGCGCTTTGGTGCGGCAGTGGGCGAAGGCGCTTTCAAAGCGGCGCGCGCGTTACCCCAGCTTCGTTGACAACAGCTTCTATTGCTGATTCCATTCGCCCTGAGCTTGTCGAAGGGTGTTTTTGAGGCTTCGACAAGCTCAGCCCGAACGGGATTGAAGCAAAACGAATAGTAAGAAGGCTTAACCCGCCATCAGCTTATGCACCAGATCTGCCGTGGTGTGAGATTTGTATTTGCGCATCAGACGAGCGCGGTAGATTTCTACGGTGCGGTGGCTGATCTTCAAGTTTTTCCCGGTTTGCTTGGCGGTGAGGCCTTCCAGTAAATAAGCGGCTACCTCTCGCTCGCGTGGCGTGAGCTCGGCTTTCACGGGGCGCATGGCGGATAAATCTTCAAAGCTCCAGATGCCAGATTCGTGCGGCTTTTTCGTGTTGAGCGCGCGGCCTGTGACGTGACACCAAAACAGCTCGCCGTTCATGCGCTTCATCAAGCGATCATCGGCATAGCGGCCTTTTTTGCCATCTTGTCCGATCAGAGGTGCGATGCGCTCGCCGGTGCGCTCGTATTCCTGCATGCTCGGGTAAAGCACAGCGAAGCTCTGGCCAATCAGCACATCGCGGCTTGTGCCAAACATTTCGCACAAGGCTTGATTGCAATCCACCATCACGCGCTCGCGCGAGAGCGCCAAGCCAATCGGCGCGAGATCGAATGCTGTTTGATAGTCGATGACCGACATATTCTTGTCTCCTACCGCTCTCGAGAAATACCTTACGAAACACTACGTATCATTTTACGTAGTATCGTAGCGCATTCAGAGTATCCATATTCAGGAGACAAACCCGTGAACAAAATTTATCCAAGCGCAGCAGCGGCCTTAGATGGCGTGGTGCGCGATGGCCAGCTCATCGCCGTCGGCGGCTTCGGCCTCTGCGGCATTCCCGAAGCCCTGATCGACGCGCTGCGTGACAGCGGCATGAAAAATCTCACCGCGATTTCCAACAACGCGGGCGTCGATGATTTCGGCCTCGGCAAACTCTTGCAAACCCGCCAGATCACCAAAATGATCTCGTCCTACGTGGGCGAAAACAAAGAATTCGAGCGCCAATACCTCGCAGGCGAGCTGGCGCTGGAATTCACGCCGCAAGGCACGCTGGCCGAGAAGCTGCGCGCAGGCGGCGCTGGCATTCCCGCTTTCTTCACCAAGACTGGCGTGGGCACGCTCGTGGCCGAAGGCAAAGAGCTGCGCGAGTTTGATGGCGAGACCTATGTGATGGAGCGTGCGCTGCTGCCCGATGTGGCTTTGGTGAAAGCGGATGTGGCCGATAAGAGCGGCAATCTGCGCTTCAATCTCACAGCGCGCAACTTCAATCCCGCTGCTGCCATGGCTGGTAAGGTCTGTATCGTTGAGGTAGAAAAAATCGTCGAAACCGGCCAACTCGCGCCAGACGATATTCACTTGCCCGGCATTTACGTGCATCGCATCGTGCTCAATGCATCGCCAGAAAAGCGCATTGAAAAGCGCACCATCACCGAGACAAAAGGAGTTTGATCATGCCTTGGACACAAGACCAAATGGCTGCCCGCGCAGCTCGCGAACTCGAAGACGGTTTCTACGTCAACCTCGGCATCGGCATCCCCACCCTGGTGGCCAACCATGTGCCCTACGACAAAGAAGTGTGGCTGCAATCTGAGAACGGCATGCTCGGCATCGGCCCGTTTCCCACAGAAGATGAAGTCGATCCCGACCTCATCAACGCCGGCAAACAAACCGTCACCACCATCAAAGGCTCCAGCATCTTCGGCAGCCACGAGAGCTTCGCCATGATTCGCGGCGGTAAGATCAATCTCTCCATCCTCGGTGCGATGCAGGTGAGCGAAAAAGGCGATCTCGCCAACTGGATGATCCCCGGCAAAATGGTCAAAGGCATGGGCGGCGCCATGGATCTGGTCGCAGGCGTGAAGCGCGTCATCGTGCTGATGGAGCATGTCGCCAAAAAGAAAGACGGCACAGAAGACATGAAAATCTTGCCCTCCTGCACACTCCCGCTCACAGGCGTAGGCGTGGTCGATCGCATCATCACCGATTTGGGTGTGTTTGATGTCGTGCCCGAAGGCTTGAAGATTGTGGAGCTGGCAGATGGCGTGACGAAAGAGTTTGTGCAGAGTAAGACGGGTGTTAGCTTACATTGACTGAATAGATTCACTTTGAGGTACTTTACATGGCTAAAGTTAGCTTGCATCCGCAGCACATGTACTGTCGAGAACTCAAGTATGAGGACGACATAGGCAGTTTTTCAATGACGGTTGAAGACACTCCCTCGGGCGACGAACTGCTTGTTTGGGCACTCAATATCCCTGGAGACGAAGAGCGACGCAATCATGTGATCCAAGAATTGCGAGCTAGCCTACCTAAAATTACGCGGCATCGGATGGTGCTTATTGATGGAGCGAGCTGACTCCAAACCTGATCAAGGATAGGTTGACCAGAGCATTCCTATGAATGCTTAACTTGCGCTGATCACATCCACTAAGCGTTGTGCGCAGCTTTTGGCGATAGTCGCATCCTGCGCCTCCACCATCACACGTACGACAGGCTCGGTGCCACTGGCTCGGATGAGGACGCGGCCTGTGTTGCCTAGTTGCTTCTCGATCTCGGCTTGCGTGGGCGCTAACTTGGGATTGGCTTTCCAATCTTGACCGGGCTTGAGGCGCACGTTGATGAGCTCTTGGGGGAAGAGTTTGACATCGCCTAGGAGATCAGCCAGCGATTTGCCGCTGCGTTGCACGGCTTGCAGGACTTGCAGGGCGGAGATGATGCCGTCGCCTGTGGTGTGTTTGTCGAGCGCGAGCAAATGGCCTGAGCCTTCGCCGCCCAAGAGCCAGCCGTGTTTTTCGAGCTCTTCTAAAACGTATCTGTCGCCTACTTTTGCGCGAACGAATTGCACGCCTTTGGCTTTCAAAGCGACTTCAACGGCCATATTGGTCATCAGTGTGCCCACTGCTCCAGGAACAGCTTCACCGCGCTGCAAGCGCTCGTTGACCATGAGATAGAGGACTTCATCGCCATTGAACAAGCGGCCATCAGCGGAGACGATTTGCAAGCGATCTGCATCGCCATCGAGGGCGATGCCGTAGTGCGCGTGATTGGCTTTGACGGCGCGGATCAGGGCTTCGGGATGCGTTGCACCCACGCCGTCGTTGATGTTGATGCCATCGGGTGCGCAGCCAATAGCGATGACTTCTGCGCCCAGCTCGTGGAAGACTTTGGGGGCGATTTGGTAGGCTGCGCCGTGTGCGGCGTCCACCACGATTTTTAGGCCTTTGAGGGTGAGGTCGTTCGCAAACGTGCTCTTGGCGAATTCGATGTAGCGGCCGGCGGCATCGTCCAAGCGGCGGGATTTACCTAAAGCTGCACTGCTTTCCCAAACTGGAGCTTCTTGCAAGGCGGCTTCGACAGCCAGCTCCCAAGTGTCTGGTAGCTTGGTGCCTTGCGCGCTGAAGAATTTGATACCGTTATCAGGGTAGGCGTTGTGGCTGGCGGAGATGACGACGCCCAGACTGGCTCTTAAAGCGCGCGTCAAATAGGCCACGCCAGGCGTGGGCAAAGGGCCGAGCAGCACGACATCTACACCAGCAGAATTGAAGCCCGATTCCAGCGCCGATTCGAGCATGTAGCCGGAGATGCGGGTGTCTTTGCCGATGAGCACGGTCGGACGGGATTCCGTTTTTCGCAGCACTTGACCGACAGCATGACCGAGGCGCAGCATGAAATCAGGCGTGATGGGGGCTTGGCCGACTGTGCCGCGAATACCGTCTGTGCCGAAGTATTGTCTGCTCATGATGCGATGCTTATAAAGCTGTTTTATGTATTAATTTTAAGGCAAAAGTGGCATTTCGCCGGCTACGCACCTGCGCGAGATGCTATGAAATCAATAGTATGAATGATCTCAAAAAGCATCCTGCTTGCAAGTGGCTTGCCACACTGCAAGTGCTTGCGCCGTCTCTCGCACATCATGCACGCGCAGTACGCTCGCGCCGCGCTCGAGCGCAAGCAGCGCAGCGGCCACGCTGGGAATCACACGATCCTTCGCATCTTGCAGACCCGTGACTGCACCGAGTGATGATTTGCGAGACCAGCCGGCGAGTAGTGGGAAGCCGAGTTCGAGCAATTCGCGTTGTCTTGCCAGCAGCGAAAAATTCTGGGCCACAGTTTTTCCGAAACCAATACCGGGATCAATCAGTAAGCGGGTTTTAAGATCAAAACTGGCCTTTTCCCCATATGGAATCTGCGCGAGATGCTCATAAAAAGATAGCAAATCGTTCCTCACTCGCGCTACCACATCTTCGCTCTCTGGTAGCGGATCCAGTTGCATGGTTTGCGGATCGCGGTGCATGTGCATCATGACGAGGCCACAGCGGCCATGATCCATCACCACTTGCGCTGCCTTCACGCCTGCATCCGCGCGGCGAAAGCCCCAAATGTCGTTGATGATGTCTGCGCCTTCATCCAGCGCGGCTTGCATGACTTGCGGCTTGTAGGTGTCCACACTGATCGGCACGCCGAGTTTCAATGCTTCTTTTAAAACTGGTATCAAACGAGCGAGCTCATCTTCTAGTGACACAGGCGGCGCGCCGGGGCGGGAGGATTCAGCGCCGAGATCAAGAATATCCGCGCCATCTTTGATCAGTTGCTCTACATGCTTGAGTGCGCTAAAGGTCGAATCAAACTGTCCACCGTCCGAGAATGAATCCGGTGTGAGATTCACAATGCCCATCAATTTGGGCTGCGTGAGATCAATTTTGAAGCGTGTGGTCTGCCAAATCATCTTTGCATTGTGCCGAAAATTGCTGCGCAAAAAAAACGGGGCATGAAGCCCCGTTCGTTTTCGTATGACAACTGCAAGCTTAAGCAGCAGTCGGCGCAGGCTGAGTCGCCACCGGCGCATTGCCCGAGCCGCCATCACCACCACCTTGCGATGGATTGCGGGGCACCCAGTCTTTGGGTGCTGTGGGCGCTTTGCCAGCCATGATGTCATCGAGCTGGCTCATATCGATGGTTTCCCATTCGAGCAAGGCTTTGGCCATGGCGTGCATTTTGTCGCTATGCTCTTCGATGAGCTTGCGAGCCAAGCTGTATTGCGTGTCGATGATTTTGCGCACTTCGCCATCCACCTTTTGCATGGTGACTTCGCTCATGTTCGTCGTTTTCGTCACGCTGCGGCCAAGGAACACTTCGCCCTCGTTTTCCGCATAGACCATCGGGCCGAGGGCTTCGGTCATGCCGTAGCGGGTGACCATATCGCGAGCAATCGAGGTGGCGCGCTCAAAGTCATTCGAAGCGCCAGTGGTCATTTGGTTCATGAACACTTCTTCTGCGATGCGGCCGCCAAAGAGCATGGCGATTTGATTCAGCATGAATTCTTTGTCGTAGCTGTAGCGGTCTTTCTCGGGCAGGCTCATCGTCACGCCGAGGGCACGGCCACGCGGGATGATGGTGACTTTATGCACCGGATCGCATTTGGGCAGCAAGCGGCCAATGAGCGCATGGCCGGCTTCGTGATACGCCGTGTTGCGGCGCTCTTCCTCGGGCATGATCATGCTCTTGCGCTCGGGGCCCATGAGGATTTTGTCTTTGGCTTTTTCAAAGTCCGTCATCTCCACCACACGGGCATTGCGGCGCGCAGCCATGAGAGCGGCTTCATTGCAGAGGTTGGCCAAATCAGCGCCACTCATACCGGGCGTGCCGCGAGCGATCACGCTGGCGTTCACATCTTGACCCATGGGGATCTTGCGCATGTGCACATTGAGAATCTGCTCACGGCCACGAATATCGGGCAAGGTCACATAGACCTGACGGTCAAAACGGCCCGGGCGCAGCAAGGCGGCATCCAAAATGTCTGGCCGGTTCGTTGCAGCCACCACGATCACGCCAAGATTGGTTTCAAAGCCATCCATCTCCACGAGCATTTGGTTCAGCGTCTGCTCGCGTTCGTCGTTACCACCGCCGAGGCCTGCGCCACGCTGGCGGCCTACCGCGTCAATCTCGTCGATGAAGATGATGCAAGGTGCATTCTTCTTCGCGTTTTCAAACATATCACGCACACGCGATGCGCCCACGCCGACGAACATTTCAACGAAGTCTGAGCCGGAGATGGAGAAGAAAGGTACTTTCGCCTCGCCAGCGATCGATTTTGCCAGCAGTGTCTTACCAGTGCCGGGAGGGCCAACGAGCAAGAGGCCGCGCGGAATGCGCCCGCCGAGTTTCTGGAATTTGGAAGGGTCTTTGAGGAAGTCAACAACCTCTTTCACTTCTTCCTTCGCCTCATCACAGCCTGCTACATCAGCAAACGTGACAGTGTTGTTGTTCTCATCGAGCATGCGCGCTTTGGATTTGCCAAAGCTGAACGCGCCGCCTTTGCCGCCGCCTTGCATCTGGCGCATGAAATAGATCCACACGCCGATGAAGAGCAGCATCGGTGCCCAGTTGATCAAGATGGAAAGCAGGAAAGAGCCTTCTTCTGGCTGTGCAGCGTTGAATTCCACGCCATTCTTTACAAGGTCGTTCACCAACTGGTAATCACCGGGGTCAACCAGCGAATAGCGTGCGCCATCTTTCGGGATCACATTGATGACCGAAGGCTTGCCGGGGCTGCGCTGAATCTCGACCTTTTTGATCTTGCCGCGCTGCACGTCATCGATGAACTGCGAATACAGCACCTGCTGGCCGGGCGGGCTCACGCGGTTTTCAAACTGCTTGAAAACTGTGAACAAAATCAGCGCGATAACGAGCCAGACCGCGACTTTAGAAAACCATTGGTTGTTGTTGTTCAAGAGAACACTCCATGCGAAAAGCCATCTTTCCGCTTCATTGATCAAAGATAAGCTTCATTTTAGGCTTTTCAAGCACTGCCCCTTCGCCAAGCGCCTATATCACCTTAGGGATTTCGTGCTTTATGTGGCAGTTTTGAAGCTGTTGTCGGTAGAGAGGGCTTGGGCTGGCTTTAGTTCGCCGCGTCGTCTGGTGATTTCAACGAAGCGGGTTTGAGCCCCATGCCCACCAAAAACGTCTCCGCCGACTTATCCCGGCTCGCTTTCGGCTTGATCGGCTTGACGACTTTGAATGTCTTTTTAAACAGTTCTACGAGCTGACTGTAGCCGCTGCCGTGGAAGAGCTTCACCACCAAAGCGCCCTCTGGTTTCAAAGTGAGCTGGGCGAAATTCACCGCCAGCTCGACCAATTCGGCTACGCGCGCAGAGTCAGATGAGGCCACGCCAGAGAGATTGGGCGCCATATCGCTGATTACAGTGTCTACAACGCGGATATCGCGGGTTTTTGAAGCATTTTCGGCATTTTCCCGGCTAGGAATCTGCGCAGAGTGCTCTACTTTTGATAGTAATTGCTCCAGCACTTCATCGGTTGTGAAATCCCCTTGGATGAACTGCACACCCTCAATCGGCTCCATTGGCAAGATATCCAAAGCAATGATCACGCCATTCAATTCGCCCACGGCAGCACCGCCGCCCGTACCCGTCACCGTGTCTTTCGGTGCCATCTTGCGCCGCGCATACTGGCTCCAAGCGCCCGGTGTGGAGCCCAAATCCACGATCACTTGGCCGGGCTTCAAAAGCTTGAGCGTTTCGTCAATTTCCTTGAGCTTGTATGCCGCGCGCGCGCGGTAGCCATCCTTTTGCGCCATCTTGACGTAAGGATCGTTCATATGGTCGTTCAACCACGCTTTATTGACTTTTTTAGATCTGATTTTCATGAGGGGAATGCGTTGCGCAGGGGATAATTGTCCCACGAGAGGCCACTTTGCCTCAGAATCAGCCCATCATGTCCAAAATAGAACTCACCATCCAAGAGCGAAAAGCGCACCGCGCCGACGCACATCACCTCGACCCCGTCGTCATCATCGGCAACGATGGGCTCACCCCCGGCGTGCAAAAAGAAATTGACTTAGCGCTTAACTCGCATGGCTTGATCAAAGTACGCGTCACAGGCGACGACCGTACCGCACGCGAAGCGCTTTACATTAAGCTCTGCGATGACCTCTCCTGCGCCCCCATCCAGCACATCGGCAAACTCCTCGTGCTCTGGCGTCCGATCCCAGAGAAAGAACGCAAATACGGCGAAGACGATGGCCGCAAAGCTGGGCCAAAGGAAGTCAAATTCGCCAAAACCAGCCGTTCCACGGGTCGTCGCGAAGTTAAGACGTTGCGCGTCTTAGGCAATGAGCGCGTCACGCGCGGCGGTACGGTCAAGCGCGCGAAGCCGAAGATGAAATCTGTGAAGAAGATGGGGCGAGATTGAGTTCGTTTTCGTTTAATCGATGCTCTTTTCAGTTTTTTGAATCATGACCAATTGGTACAGATTCTGTGTTCTCGTCCTGATTTCGCCAGGGATCTTGTATGGACTTTACGGTTTGTTCAGATTAGTTGGTCTATGCGAAGGTAATCCCTATGTAGACGGTCAATGCGCCTTATTTGGTTTTGCATTTCCCTGGGGATTTCTCATCTCGATTCCTAGTTCAATCATTTTGGTGATCCTAGGATGGTTGTATAAATGGGTAAATACAATTTATGCAAAAAATGCAGAGTCTGAGTAATTTGAGCGACTGTCAACTGGCTCCTTACGCACACCGCACAATGGTGTTTATCAATACACCGCATCATGATCGCCCACGTTGATCGGAATGATGGTTTTTCCTTCGATCAACAATTCTAGGGTGATTCGATAGGACAGGTTGATCGATACCGAATGCAAGCCAAGCAAATGTCCTTTGAGTGGATGTAGGCGTAGCGATGGATGAAACGGGTTGATCTCTAAGAACATCAGCGTTTTCAGATAAGCAGAGCCCAAGTCAGGATGCTTTTTGAGAAAACGCTTGGCACGCTTTTTATAGTCTTCCGTAAAGTGGATTTGGTAAGCCGTTAGTGTCTGAGCGGCGGCGCGAGTCTCACTGCCTTTTTTCATTGGTCAACTCAGCTTGGATTTCGTCAAAATGTTCTTGAGCAGTTTGAACGCGATAGCGGCCAGCGGCGATATCTGCGCGTGATTGTGCGAGTGCCGCATCCAGCTCACATTCACGCAAAAAGTGATATTGTTCCATGTCCATCACCACGAAGCGCCCTTTGCCGCGCACTGAAATCACGGCCTCGGATTGCCCTGCTAAGCCAGCTTCAATAGCGGCAATACCTTTGGTTTTGAGATCATTGGCAGCAATGGTCAGCATAATAAATAGGCCTTTAAAGAGTGCGATTCAACGTGTGATTATAAGTGCGAATAAAATCAAACACAACGAACGCAAACTTCACCTACTCGTTGTTGAACTCCACGAGTCAAGCATCATCTACCAAACATGACAACCAATCCTCTCTTAGATTTCTCTGATCTCCCTCAATTTGCTGCGATCCAGCCTAGCCATGTAGCCGAGGCGGTGGATACGTTAATCGCACAAGCGAAAACTGCGCTGGATACAGTAACGAAAGCTGATTTCCCGGCTGATTGGAAAAAGCTCTCTAGCACACTGGATGTGCAAACTGAGAAGCTTTCCCGCGCTTGGGGCGCTGTAGGGCATTTGAATGCGGTGGCGGATACGCCTGAACTGCGGGCGGCTTATAACGAGAAGCTAGCAGCGGTGAGTGAGTTTTACACGGCGCTGGGCTCGGATGAGCGGTTGTTTGCGAAATACAAGGCGATTGATTCAGCGGCGCTCAATGCAGAGCAGAAGAAAGCGCATAGCAATGCGCTGCGCAGCTTCAAGCTGGGCGGTGCAGAATTGCAAGGCGCGGCCAAGGAGCGGTTTGCGGCGATTCAAACGCGGCTCTCGGAGCTCTCGCAAAAGTTCAGCGAGAACACGCTGGATTCCACCGAGGCCTTTGCTTACTTTGCTGCCGAGGAAGAACTCGATGGTTTGCCAGATGACGTGAAATCGACCGCGAAGCAACTGGCTGAGAAAGATGGTAAAGGTGGCTACAAGCTCACGTTGAAGATGCCTTGCTATTTGCCAGTGATGCAGTATGCCAAGAGCAGTGCCTTGCGTGAGAAGCTTTACATGGCACACAACACGCGAGCGAGTGAGCTGTTTGAAGGCGGCAAGTTTGATAACACGCCGATCATGCGCGAGATTTTGGCGCTGCGGCAGGAAGAATCCAAGCTGCTCGGCTATACAAATTTTGCGCAAGTCTCTCTCGTGCCGAAGATGGCGAATTCTCCTGAGGAAGTGGTGAGTTTCTTACGCGATCTGGGCAAGCGTGCTAAGCCGTTTGCGCAAAAAGATGTGCAGGAGATGCGCGAGTTTGCGGCGAAAGAATTGGGGCTCAGCGATCCTCAAGCTTGGGATTGGCCTTTCATTGGCGAGAAGCTCAAAGAGGCGAAATACTCTTTCAGCGAGCAAGAAGTGAAGCAGTATTTCACTGCGCCCAAGGTGCTGGCCGGGCTGTTTAACATCATTCAAACACTGTTTGAAGTGGATATCCAGCGCGATCAAGCGCCGGTGTGGAATCCGAAGGTGGAGTTCTACGCTTTGATGCGTGGTGGTCAGAAGATTGCTCAGTTCTACCTCGATACACCCGCGCGAGACGGCAAACGCGGCGGTGCATGGATGAATGATGTGCATTCGCGCTGGCTGCGCCCTGATACGAATCAATTGCAAATCCCCGTCGCGCATTTGATCTGCAATTTCGCCGATGGCGTGGACGGCAAGCCCGCCTTGCTCACGCATGACGATGTGATCACGCTCTTCCACGAGTTCGGCCATGGCCTGCATCACATGCTCACGCAGGTGAGTGAGCGCGATGTGAGCGGCATCAGCGGCGTGGAGTGGGATGCGGTGGAGCTGCCCAGCCAATTCATGGAGAATTTTTGCTGGGAATGGGATGTCTTGAAGCACATGACGGCGCATGTGGATACCGGCGCACCGCTGCCGCGTGAGCTGTTTGACAAAATGCTCGCTGCCAAGAATTTCCAAAGCGGTTTGCAAACGATTCGCCAGATTGAATTTGCCCTGTTTGACATGCTGATGCACATGGAGCCAGACAGCACGAAGGCTGAGCCCTTAGAAATCTCCCGTGCAGTGCACAAAGAAGTCGGCGTGTTACCGCGCCCCGCTCAGGTGCGCACGCCCAACAGCTTCGGCCATGTGTTCTCCGGCGGCTACGCAGCGGGTTACTACAGTTACAAGTGGGCAGAATTGCTCTCTGCAGACGCGTATGCTGCGTTTGAAGAAGCGGCAACGCAGAGCGGCCAAGCGGCTGCAGCCCAGATCGAGGTGGGGCGCAAATACCGCAAAGAAGTGCTGGAAGTCGGTGGCAGCCGGTCAGCCGCCGAGAGCTTTGCCGCGTTCAGAGGCAGAGCCCCGCAGCTGGATGCCCTGTTGCGCCACAGCGGCATGGCCTGATACCATTGAACACTACTTTGTCACGATATTGAGGTAACTATGAAAAAGATAGCATTCTGCGCAGTATTCTTGCCGGCGATTGCCCTGTTTTCTTCTCAAATCTCTGCTCAGCAGTTGTACCGCATCGTTGGGCCCGATGGTCGCGTGACGTTTTCTGATCAACCTCCCCCACCGTCAGCCAACGCGAAAGTCACCACAGGGCGCGGCGGTTCGTTCAGCGATAGCGCAGGCGGAGCTGCCTTGCCTTTTGAGTTACGCAGTGTGGTGCAGCGTTTTCCTGTAACGCTGTATACCGGCAAAGACTGTAATCCTTGTGATGCTGGCCGCAATATGCTGCGTAATCGTGGCATTCCCTTCACCGAGCGCACGGTAGAGAGCAATGACGACTTCGAGGCGCTCAAGCGTTTGTCGGGCGCATCCAGTTTGCCCTTGGCGACCGTGGGCAGCCAGCAGATGAAAGGCTTTTCGGATGCGGAGTGGACGCAGTTCCTCGATGCCGCAGGCTATCCCAAGACGTCCCAATTGCCCACGGGCTACCGCAACCCAGCGCCAAGCCCCATGGTGGCTCGTGTTGCACCTGCGCCCGCCGCCGCAGCTGCGCCTGCACCTGCCCCAACGCCTGCAGCCGCACCAGCGCCCAGCAACCCAGCAGGCATCAGGTTCTGATAAAAATTGGGCGAAAAATAGAGATGGCCGGCGCAGAATCTGCGCAGGCCGCTATTTATTCGGGAGCAAATTAGCTGGCGGGTGTGTAGGCCAAGCGCACGTAAATTGGTGCATAAGCTTCGGCCTGCGTGATCTCAATCAGCGTTTCTTTGCCCAATTCCAGCAGAGCAATGAATGTGACGACGAGCACCTGGGTGCCTTGGCTCGGATCAAACAGCTCTTCAAACTCCACAAATTTACGCCCCTGCAAACGCTTCAAAACGATACTCATGTGCTCGCGCACAGAAAGCTCTTCGCGGGTGATTTTGTGATGCTGAATCAGCTTGGCGCGCTTCAAAATATCTCGCCAAGCTTCTTGTAAATCCACCACTTGCACATCGGGGAAGCGCGGCACCAAGCTTTGCTCAATATAAACCTGGGCGCGCAAATAATCGCGGCCAAAGGTGGGCAGGCTGTCTATTCTTGCCGCAGCCAGCTTCATGCGCTCGTATTCGAGCAGGCGGCGCACCAGCTCGGCGCGAGGATCTTCGGGCTCTTTGCCGTCTTCCGTTTTCTTCGGCGGCAAAAGCATGCGCGATTTGATCTCGATCAGCATCGCTGCCATCAGCAGATATTCGGCGGCTAGCTCTAAGTTGCGTGCGCGGATTTCATCCACATAGCTCAAATACTGCTTCGTCACGCCTGCCATCGGGATGTCGAGGATATTGAAATTTTGCTTGCGGATCAGATAGAGCAGCAGATCTAGTGGGCCTTCAAAAGCTTCGAGGAACACTTCCAGTGCATCGGGCGGGATGTATAAATCCTGCGGCATCTTGAAGAGCGGCTCGCCATACAGGCGCGCCAGAGCCACGCTGTCGAGCACGGCGGGCATGCCGGGTGTTGCCTCAGTGGAGGCGGGCAACGCTGCGGAAGTTTCTGGAAGCTCAGTCACAAGGAACTTCAGGCTTTGGTTTGATAGACGTAAGCTTGCTGCTTCACAGTGGCAGCGCTCGTGTCAGCCAATTGACTGCGATCCACGTTCTTGTCCCAAAGCAGGGCGCGGCCAGCGCGCTGCTGGGCATCCAGCTCAGGGCGGGCGCGCTTGATATCGGTGATGAAATCCGTGGCATCAGAGCGGTAGTCACCGTTTTTGAGGAACAAATTGGCAAGGGTGGATTTAAGCGTTGGCATCGGATTACACTGTTTTCTTGTGAGGCACTATTTTACCGGGGGTACATCATGGCTTTTATGGCAATTCAAACACGACTCAAAAAGGTGGTTTTTATGGGCATTTTGGCCAGTTTCTTAGGGCTTGCAGGCTGTGATCAGCAGCGCATCATTGAGCTGGAAGAGGGTGTGGCCACGGAAGCTGATGTGCGCGCGAAATTTGGTGAACCAGAGAAGATTTGGGATGGCGAGAATGGCGCGCGCATCTTCGAATACAGTCGCCAGCCCGCTGGCCACCGCAATTACATGATCACGATTGGCACGGACGGCAAAATGAGCGCCTTGCGCCAAGTGCTCACACCTGCAAACTTTGCCAAAGTGCAGCCTGGCATGATGATGGAAGATGTGCGCAAACTGCTGGGCAAGCCCGCTAAGGTCGTACCCTATGAGCTGAAAAAAGAAACGTATTACAACTGGCGCTATCTTGCGGATCAAAATAACACATCGATGATTTTCAGTGCAGTGATGGACAGCAATTTGAAAGTGCTGCGCACCGAGACGATGCTGGATCCAGAAGACTCTAAAAACGGCATGTCAAATCGATAAGCCCATTCATGTCCTGAGTTTCCCAAGAATCCAAGAGGCCACTAACCCTCCAGCGATCCCCCAAGTGAGGCTCAGCGCCAGAGTCAGCACAAAAGTCACACCCAGCACCGCGCTGAACTCACGGGGCTTTTTGTGCAAATGAGTCAAGGTCTTCCAATCGCCCATATGCCAAGCGATGAAGATCAAGATACCTGCGAGCACAGCCAGCGGGATATGAACTGCGAGTGGCGCGGCGGCAAGCATGATGAGCAGCAAGGTGGCTGAATGCACCATGCCTGAGATGGGGGTGCTGCCGCCGGATTTCAGATTCGTCACGGTACGGGCAATGGTGCCCGTGATGGGCAAAGCGCCGAGCAAAGGCGCGGCCATATTCGCCACGCCTTGCGCGATGAGCTCTTGATTAGGGGCGTGTGGTTTGACCTGTGGTTGAAGATCATCTGCGATGCGGGCGCAGAGCAAGGATTCAATGCCTGAGAGAATCGCGAGCGTGAACGCTGGAATGATGAGCGCTGGCACTTTCTCCCACGGTACGGCAGGGAAACTCAAAGTAGGCCACTGCTGAAACTGTGCAAAGGCTGCGCCGAATCGGCTGCCTATGGTTTCGGTGGGCAGCTTGAATACAAAAGCCGCAACGCTGACTGCCAAGAGCGCGAGCATGGAGCCAGGCACGCGCATCGCCCAAGTTTGACGCTTGCTCAAGGCTTGCCAAAACGCCATGAGCGCAATAGTGGAACAAGACAGTAACAGCGCATAGGCGTTGAACTGCGGCAAGGCTTGAGCCTGTATGCTGAGCAGGCCGAACACATCCGCTGGCATCTTAGCTATCGGTAAGCCCAACGCATCCTTGATCTGCGTCACCAAAATAATCACCGCAATCGCGCTGGTGAAACCTTCAATCAAAGCATCCGGCACATAGCGCATCAAGCGCCCCAACTTGAGCAGTCCCATGATCACCATGAGTGCGCCCGCCATCATCGTGGCCAGCAGCAGCCCCATCACGCCATGCGCTAGCACGATACCAAACACCACGACGATGAAGGCGTTCGCTGGCCCAGCAATCTGCACATTCGAGCCGCCCAGCAGCGCCACGATGAAGCCACCCACTATTGCAGCCCATAGCCCTGAGGCTGGCGGCAGACCAGAGGCGATGGCTATCGCAATCGCCAAGGGCAAAGCCACGATGCCGACGGTGATGCCAGCAGCGACATCTTTTGCGAAGAGGGCGGGGTTGTAGCCAGGGAAGGAGTCAAGCAGGCGAGGGCGAAAGCTCATATTTGTCGTCATGCTCAGCCGTGAGCAAGCTGTGTGCCAATACAGATGAGTATCAAAACTGCAAAGTCGCCGGTAAGTATTTCGCCATCAAATCTTCGTAATACGGCTTCACGTCTTTCAGTACAGGACGATGAGGATTTTTAGAATACAAATCATAAGGATTGAAGCGCTGCACCCAAGGCAGCATGGCGCGGTCTTGCGCATTGCACAAATGATCGTAATCGCCCTCTTTGTGCCAGCTGTAAAAGCTGTGATAGCGGATCATGTAAAGCGCCTCCAGCGGCAGATGATCGCGCAGCAGGTGATAGAGGTATTCATCATGCCCCCAGCTCATATGAACTTCGTCGAGGCCGCAATTTGGCGTGTAAACGCCGTACTTCGTTTGCAACTCAGGCTTCTTCACATCAGTGTTGTGAATAAAGAATTCGCTGTAAACAATCTTGGTCGAATAAGCGCAGCCCGTGGGAAAGGTATCGCCCACCACAGCCCATTGCGGCTCACCAAACAGGCAAAGCACCTTGCCCAAATCATGCACAAAGCCGGTGAGCACCATCCAATCAGGCTGGCCATCAGCACGCATCGCTTCAGCGGTTTGCACCAAATGATCAATTTGCGGAAGCGCGATGTCAGGGTCAGAGTCGTCTACCAAGGTGTTGAGGTAGTTCAGCGCGTCCCATGGCGTCATCTTCTGGCGAGTGAAGCTTAAAAACTCCGCTTTCTTGGCCTTCACGAAATCATGCGTTTGATGTGTGTGATTGAGCCGATAAAACTCTTTCACACGATCAAACGTCTCGCTCACCTGGGGGGCGGCGTAGTTGCGGTAGGCCGTTTTATCGGCGCTGAGTGTGTCGGTAGGAGTGGCTGTGGCAGTGCTCATGGGTGCATGTTACACCCGAGCACGGCCTAGGCCTATATCGATTTATCGCACGCGCATACCTGGCTGCGCGCCCGGGAAGGGCTCCAAGATGTAGATGCCAGGGTTGGCTTTTTCGTCTTGGTGCGAGCCCGCAAGCACCATACCCTCGCTCACGCCAAACTTCATCTTGCGTGGCGCGAGATTCGCCACCATCACCGTGAGCTTGCCCACGAGCTGCTCGGGTTTGTACATGCTGGCGATGCCGCTGAAGACATTGCGCGTCTTGCCTTCGCCCACATCGAGTGTGAGGCGCAGCAGCTTGGTGGAGCCATCTACGGATTCGCAATTGACGATTTTTGCGATGCGCAGATCAATCTTGGCGAAGTCATCGATCGTGATCGTCTCGGCCATCGCTTCGCCGCCAGGCAGGGCATTTGCTATCGTTTCAGGAGCTGCTTGCGCAGATTCCATAACTGCTGGAGGCTCAAAAAGGGCTTCAAGTTGCTTGGGATCAACTCTTTGCATAAGGTGCTTGTAATCGGTGATCTTAGATCCCGGTAGCATGACCTTAGGACTAATGCGATTTACCGCTTTTTCGCCAGCTGGAGTAATCAAAATTTCATCGGCATCTTGCCAAGTTAGATCGTGACCACCAAAAAACTTTTCAACTTGCTCAGCGACTACGGGAATGATTGGCTTCAACGCAATAGTCAGTAAACGGAACATAACCAAACTAGTCGAGCAAACGACATGAGCCCTTGCTTGACTATTTGGATCCTTGGCCAATTTCCATGGCTCATGATCAAAAACATATTTATTTGCAATGTCGGCAAGAGTTACAACTGCTTTTAGTGCCTTTGCATAATCCCGTCGCTCTAAGTCGCGTCTAATGTCTGGCATCAATGTGGCATACATACCTATTGCCTGAACTTCAGCGAGTTCGTTTTCGTACGCGCTAGCTAACTTGCCATCAAATTGCTTTGTTATGAATCCTGCGGTTCGACTAACGATATTGAGATACTTTCCGATTAAGTGGCTATTCACAATATTTTCGAAATCGGTAGCATTGAAATCAATATCGGCATTCGCGCTTGATAAAAGCGATGCTAAGTAATAGCGCAGCCACTCAGCGTTCATGCCGAGTGAAAGGTATTTCAAAGGATCAAGCCCCGTGCCACGGCTCTTGCTCATTTTTTCGCCGTTGTTCACCGTGAGGAAACCGTGTACGAAGACGTTGTTAGGCGTTTTTCGTCCACTGAATTTCAGCATGGCTGGCCAAAACAAGGTGTGGAAGGTCACGATGTCTTTGCCGATGAAATGGTATTGCTCGGTGTCGGGCGCGGCCATGTATTCAGCAAAGCTGCGCGAGTCGCCATGCTTTGCTTTGGGGCCACCTTTGTCGAACCAATTTTTCAGCGAGGCGAGATAGCCCACGGGCGCATCAAGCCACACGTAGAAATACTTGCCCGGTGCATCGGGAATCTCAATGCCGAAGTAAGGCGCATCTCGGCTGATATCCCAATCGCCCAAGCCTTCGCTCTTGGTGCCATCGGGGTTGGTGCGCACGCTGAACCATTCTTTGATTTTGTTGGCGACGTCGGGTTGAAGCTTGCCATCTTGCGTCCAGTTTTCTAGAAACTCTACGCAGCGTGGGTCGGAGAGTTTGAAGAAGAAATGCTCAGAGTTGCGCAGCTCAGGTTTCGCGCCAGAGAGCGCGGAATACGGATTGATGAGATCAGTGGGCGCATAGACCGCACCGCAGTTTTCGCAGTTGTCGCCATACTGGTCTTTGGCCTGGCATTTGGGGCATTCACCTTTGATGTAGCGATCCGGTAAAAACATGTTCTTCTCAGGATCGAAGAATTGCTCAATCGTGCGCACCTCGATCAGCGAGCCATCGGCGCGGTCACGCAGGTCGCGGTAAATCTGGCGGGCGAGTTCGGTGTTTTCAGGCGAGTGCGTGCTGTGCCAGTTGTCAAAACTGATGTGAAAGCCATCGAGATATTCTTTGCGGCCAGCGGCGATGTCGGCCACGAATTGCTCGGGGCTCTTGCCAGCCTTTTCAGCCGCAATCATGATCGGCGCGCCGTGCGTATCGTCTGCGCCCACGAAGTTCACGGCATGCCCCTGCATACGCTGAAACCTCACCCAAATATCGGCCTGGATGTACTCCATGATGTGGCCGATGTGGAATTTGCCGTTGGCATACGGCAGGGCGGTGGTGACGAAAAGTTGACGTTTGGCGGTCATGGCTGAATTGCAGGTTTTTATTGGCGTAAACGATGATTTTAAGTGAACGAGTCTGGTGCTGCGTGGTTCGTGCGAACGATGTATCCTTGTGCTTATGACATCAACCACCGACGCCTTGCTTCTTGCCATTGAATCCCGCCGCGAGGAGGCGACTGCGCTCACGCAAGAGCTGATTCGCATACCCACGATCAATCCACCTGGCGATGCTTACGAAGCCTGCGCGCGCTTTCTGGGCGAGCATTTGAAGAAGAGGGGTTTTGCGGTGGAGTACATCCGCTCGGTGGGTGCTCCAGGAGATAGCGATTCGCATCCGCGTACGAATGTGGTGGCGCGGTATGAAGGTAAAGGCGCGCAGGGAAACAGCGAATGCGTGCATTTCAACAGCCATATTGATGTGGTTGAGCCTGGCAGCGGCTGGACGTTTGAGCCCTTTGGCGGGCAAGTGAAGGACGGTAAGGTGTATGGGCGCGGCGCTTGCGATATGAAGGGCGGATTGGCCTCATCCGTGATCGCATGTGAGGCGCTGATTGATAGTGGGATTCCTTTTAACGGCACACTGGAGATCAGCGGTACGGTGGATGAAGAATCGGGTGGCTTTGCGGGTGTGGGCTATCTGGCCGAGAAGGGCTATTTCTCCAAGCCGCGCGTGCATCATGTGATCATTCCCGAGCCCCTCGGTGTGGATCGTATTTGCCTCGGGCATCGCGGTGTGTATTGGGCGGAGGTGGAAACCAAGGGCCGGATTGCGCATGGCTCGATGCCATTCTTGGGCGATAGCGCGATCAATCACATGAGCGCGTTCATTCATTTGCTAGAAACGAAATTGCAGCCTGTGCTTTCAAATCGGCGAACGGCTGAACCAGTGGAGCCGCCGGGTGCGCGCGTGTCCACACTCAATGTGAACAGTATTCATGGTGGGCAGGTGGAGCAGCGTTATGCAAACGATGCGCGAGGCTGGCCAACAGCGGATACACCAGCGCCGGTGGTGGCGCACAGTTGCCGTGCGGTGCTGGATCGGCGTTTTATCGCTGAAGAAAAACTCGAAGATGTGAAGCGCGAGATTTTGGAGATGCTGCAAGAGCTGCAGCGCACGCGCCCCGGCTTTGATTTCAATATCCGCGAGATCATGAGTTTCGTGCCGACCGCCACGCCGAAAGACGCACCCGTGGTGGATGCCACTGCTCGTGCGATTGCTCGTGTCTTAGGCCGTGAGCCGAGCTACATTTCCAGCCCTGGCACGTATGATCAAAAGCATATTGTGCGCACCGGCAAGCTGCAAGACGTGATCGCCTATGGCCCTGGTATTTTGGATTTGGCGCATCAGCCCGATGAGTATGTAGGCATTGATGAGCTGGTGCAGTCTGCGCAGATCATGGCTTTGGCTTCTTTGCGGTTGATGAAGGTTTCGCTTTGACGCTCTAATAGTCTGTGCTTGCCGGCGGCGCTTGGGCTATCCCCCTACGTGAATGTCCTCCGCCGGCTTGGCCGTCTCCCCCTTTATTTCACTTCGGGAGATAGCCCAATCACAGTGCAGCAAAATCGCAGCCGTTCTTTCCCAGAAAAATCTTCAGAATGCTATAAATTCAGTAGCAGCTCGCGCAATAAATACGCCGGCGAACTGCTCAAAAGGCTTAAAAAATCAAGCCTCAGCAGATTGCTTCACAGGCCGAGTGCGATAAAACTTCAGCGGTGTCTCAGCCGGTAGTGCCAACTCTTTCGCCAGTTGATTTTTCACCTGCGTCTTGAGCTTACCCACCACATGCATCTCGCAAGGCTTGCAATCGAAGCGCAGGGTGAGTTTTTCTTTGCCGTTGATGAGCTGCATCGGCTCTGCCTTCACCGTGCCTTGCACACCCGTCACGCCTTTTGCTTGCTTGGGGCAGAGGCTCATGCTCCAGCGCACGCAATGCTTGGTGATCATGAGGCTGACTTCGCCTTCTTCCTCTTGGCTCTCGTAAGCTGCGCCAATCACTTTCACGCCGTGCTTGGCGTAGAAATCATGGGCTTTTTGGTTGAAGACGTTGGCGAGATAGGTGAGTGTGTCTTCAGGGTAAATGGCTGGTGGCTCGACGGGCTGCATGCGTTGCGGGCGCTGGTAGCCTGCTAGTCTTGCAGCTTCTAGCCTCGCTAATGCTTCGCGGCGCAGATGGTTGAGTTGGCTTGCGGGGATGAACCATGGCGCGGCTTCATCGACTGCAATATCAATGGCCTCGAAATGCGTGCTGCCGAAGCGGCCTAGTTGAGTTTTAAGAGATGCTATATTTTTAGTAGCATCTTGCGCAGATTCTTTGTGGGCTACAAGCTCAAAAGAGCCTGAAAATCCATCTTCATCCGTGAGTGTGAGCGCAAAGCCTGCATGCGTGGGCGCGAGCTGTGCCCAGAGACCGATGCGGCGGTCGCTGCTCTTTTTTTCGAGCACGCGTACCCAATCCATATCGCGGTTACGGTTGACTTCTACGCCTTTGCGCAAGTCTTTGAAGCCTTCCATGGGATCTTTGGGGAAGACTCGCCAGTGGCCGATTTTTTGCAAAGGTTCAGCGCGATTGATCTGCATACCGACCAGCTCTTTGTGCAGCGTGTGATAGCAGAGGCCATCGCCGTTGTGCAGGATGGTGGCTTTGCTGCTGAGTTCTAGATCGACTGATTTTTCACCAACGGCTGTGACCCAGCCAATCGCTTGGCCGGGATTCTTGGGAGTATCAAACGCGCCAATATCAATCTTGCGATCATTCACAAAATAATCGGTGAACTCGCGGTTGAAGTTTTGATTGGGATCAGGCGTGAATGTGAATGTGGTGCGGCCGCTTGAAGCACGGGAGAGCGGGAAAGCATCTGGATCAGCGCCGCTTTCGCGCTTTTCAATGATTTCATCAAGCAGCTTGCGGTAATGCGCAGTGATGTTTTTCACATACTGCATATCCTTGTAGCGGCCCTCGATTTTGAAGCTGCGCACGCCGGCGTTGATGAGGGATTCGAGGTTGCCGCTTTGGTTGTTGTCTTTCATCGAGAGCACATGCTTGTCATGCGCCACAATGCGGCCTTGCGCGTCTTTCACTTCATAGGGCAGGCGGCAGGCTTGCGAGCAATCGCCACGATTCGCGCTGCGGCCTGTGTGGGCATGGCTGATGAAGCATTGGCCGCTGTAGGCCACGCATAGTGCGCCGTGGATGAAGAATTCTATTTTTGTGCGGTCTGCATCGATGCCGGCGTAAATTTCTGCGATTTGGCGCAGCGTGAGCTCGCGAGCGAGCACGATTTGCGAGAAGCCCACATCAGAGAGAAACTTGGCTTTCTCCACCGTGCGAATATCCGTCTGCGTGCTTGCATGCAATTGAATGGGTGGCAAATCCATTTCCAGCAAAGCCATGTCTTGCACGATCAGCACATCAGCGCCCGCGTGGTACACATCCCAAGCCATTTGGCGCGCGCCTTCTAACTCATCGTCTCTCAGGATGGTGTTGAGAGTGATAAAAATTTTGCTGTTGAACTGATGCGCATGGCGAGCGAGGCGCTCAATATCTTGCACACTGTTACCCGCCGAAGCCCGCGCCCCAAAGCCCGGCCCGCCAATATACACCGCATCCGCGCCATGGTTGATCGCCTCAATGCCAATATCGGCATCGCGGGCGGGGGAGAGGAGTTCGAGTTGGTGGGAAAGCAAGGACATTTCGCAATTATCCCAGCTTGCAACCTCTAAAGTGCTGTGCATGTATCCACCGATAATCTAACCATGACCACGCCCAACACCCGTTTCGACCAACTCGCTCTCTCGCCCGCCACCGTGGCCAACCTCACTGCTTTGGGCTACACCGAGATGACAGCGATTCAAGCGGCGAGCTTGCCGTTGGCTTTGCTGGGCAAAGACATCATTGCGCAGGCCAAGACCGGCAGCGGCAAGACGGCGGCTTTCGCGCTCGCGCTGCTGGCGAATTTGAATCCACGCCGCTTCGCAGTGCAAAGCCTCGTGCTCTGCCCGACGCGTGAGCTGGCAGATCAGGTGGCGACTGAGGTGCGCCGCTTGGCGCGCGCGCAAGACAATGTGAAAGTCGTGACGCTTTGCGGCGGCGTGCCCCTGCGCGGGCAGACGGCTTCACTTGAACACGGCGCGCACATCGTGGTGGGCACGCCGGGGCGCGTGATGGATCATTTGGAGCGGGGTAGCATGCAAATTGATGCGCTGAATACGCTGGTGCTCGATGAAGCTGATCGCATGCTCGATATGGGCTTTTTTGACGACATCACCGTGGTGGCTAAGCAATGCCCCAAAGAGCGGCAAACCTTGCTGTTTTCTGCCACGTATCCCGAGGGTATCGCCAAGCTCGCAGCGCAATTCATGCGTTGCCCAGAGATGATCAAGGTGGAGTTGCAACATGCTGGCAGCCAGATTGAGCAGCGTTGGTATGAAATTTCAGGCGACAGCAGACGCGGAGCGAACGCGACAGAGCGCTTCGCTGCGGTTGCTCAAATGCTCGCGCATTTCCGCCCTGAGAGCACGCTCGCGTTTTGCAATACCAAAGCGCAATGCAAGCAGCTCGAAACCTTTTTACAAGCGCAGGGCTACAAAGCACAAGCCTTGTATGGCGAGCTAGAGCAGCGTGAGCGTGATCAGGTCTTGGTGCAGTTTGCGAACAAAAGCTGCAGCGTTCTCGTTGCTACCGATGTGGCAGCGCGGGGCTTGGATATTGCGAATCTGCAAGCTGTGATCAATGTGGACGTGACGCCCGATGCCGAAGTCCACATCCACCGCATTGGCCGCACAGGCCGTGCAGGTGAGAGTGGCTTGGCGCTGAATTTGGCGAGCATGGATGAGATGGGCAATGTGGGCAAGATTGAGCAGCTGCAAGGCCGTGAAACGACTTGGAGCCAACTCTCAGAGCTGACGGCCACGAACAACGCACCGCTTTTGCCACCCATGGCGACGCTACACATCCAAGGCGGCCGCAAAGAAAAAATCCGCCCTGGCGATGTGCTGGGCGCACTCACTGCAGATTTGGGCTACACCCGCGAGCAGGTGGGCAAGATCACGGTGAATGAGTTTTCAACCTATGTGGCCGTGGATCGCAAGATTGGCTCTGAAGTGGCTAAGCGTTTGAGTACCGCACGGATCAAAGGTAAAGGCGTGAAAGTGCGCTTGCTCTAATTGCGCAAGTCCAGCCTTCACGCTTCTGCGGCAAAATCTCTCTTTTCATTCTCAAAACTAAACATGGCTTCCAGTCTCCTCGCCCTTCTTGATGATATCGCCACCCTGCTTGACGACGTAGCGGTGATGACCAAAGTCGCCGCCAAGAAAACGGCGGGCGTGCTCGGTGATGATTTGGCGCTCAATGCGGAGCAGGTGGCTGGCGTGGCTGCAAAGCGCGAGCTGCCCGTGGTGTGGGCCGTGGCCAAAGGCTCGGCGGTGAACAAGGCGATCCTCGTGCCTGCAGCGCTGGCGATCAGCGCCTTGATCCCTTGGGCGATCTTGCCGCTGCTGATGCTGGGCGGAGCCTTCCTCTGCTTTGAAGGTTTTGAGAAAGTGGTGCACAAGTTCTTTCACAAAGCAGAAGACGATGCGCATCATGCCGAGATCACGCAGGCGGTGTTACACCCCGAGGTCGACATGGTGGCTTTTGAGAAAGACAAGATCAAGGGCGCGATCCGCACCGATTTCATCTTGTCTGCAGAGATCATCGTAATCACCTTGGGCACAGTGGCTGCAGCGGCGTTTGCCCGGCAAGTCACGGTGTTGGTGGCAATTTCTGTGATCATGACGGTGGGGGTGTATGGCCTCGTGGCCGGCATTGTGAAAATGGACGATGCGGGTCTTCATCTTATGAAATCTGCAAGCAGTGGCGCACGCGCTTTCGGCCGCGGACTCGTGGCCTTTGCCCCCAAGCTCATGAAGTTCCTCTCGGTCGCGGGCACGATTGCGATGTTCACCGTAGGTGGCAGCATCATTGCGCATGGCATTCCAGCGATTGAACACTTCATCAAAGCTCTCGTAGGCACTGGCGCGCTTGCCGGCGTGTGGGGCTTCGTGCTCGAAGGCATCGTTGGCGTGATCGTGGGTGCGATTTGCGTGGCGTTGTGGATGGGTGTGCAAAAGATTCGCGGCAAGTGAGATGAGCCACGCGCGCTTTGATCGCTTGGACGCGCTGCGTGGCGTCGCCATCGTCTGGATGACGATCTATCACTTCTGTTTTGATCTGAATCATTTCGGCTGGATCAAGCAGAATTTTTATACCGATCCTTTGTGGACTTGGCAGCGCAGTGCGATTGTGAGTTTGTTTTTGCTCTGCGCAGGCGCGGGGCAAGCGGTGGCGCTGCATCAGGGGCAGACTTGGCAGCGCTTTTGGAAGCGCTGGGCTCAGGTGGCGGGTTGTGCGCTGCTGGTCTCAGTAGGCTCATATCTGATGTACCCGAAGACTTTTATTTACTTCGGCGTGTTGCATGGCATTGCAGTGATGCTCATCATTGTGCGGCTCACTGCACATTGGGGCGTATGGCTCTGGCCGCTCGGCGCGTTGGCGATTGCTTCTAAATTTATAGCTGCTAGCGCAATATCTACGCCGGGCAGTTGGCAATTTCTCAATGAACCTGGCTTCAATATTCTGGGCTGGGTGTCTAAACTGCCTGTGACGGAAGACTATGTGCCCATCTTTCCTTGGCTGGGCGTGATGTGGTGGGGCGTGGCCGCAGCTCAGTGGTTGCTAGCTAATCGCAGCGTGATGATGACTGGAAGCGTTACACACTCCACGCGATGGCTGGCTTGGCTGGGCACTTGGAGCTTGACTTGGTACATGCTGCACCAGCCAGTGATGATTGGCGTGATAACGGTACTGAAGAAGCTCGGTGTATGAGTCCAGCCGCGCAGGTGACAGAGCACAGCTTTTAGGCCGGTAGAATGATTTTTATAGTAAAAGTGGCTAATTGCCGGCATAGATATTGCGCAGGGTGCTCCTAATTTCATAGTCATCATGATCACAACCTACCTATTGAATCTTCCTCACGGCATCACGCTCTCTTGCCGCTCTGCTGGAGAAAAGGGCAAGCCTGTGCTCGTTTTTCTGCATGGCTTTCCTGAAGCGGCTTTTGTGTGGGACGCGACGCTTGAGCATTTTGCAGCGCAGGGCTATCGCTGTATTGCGCCGAATCTGCGTGGTTTTGAAAAATCCTCCTCGCCCACCGATGTGGCGCAATACCGCGCTAAGCACTTGGTGCAAGACATTGCGGCTTTGATCGGCATCGAGTCGCCGAATCAGCCGCTTGCAGCATTGGTTGCGCACGACTGGGGCGGCGCTGTGGCTTGGAATTTAACCAATCAAATGCCGCAGCTGATGCGCAAACTCTGCATCATCAATTCGCCGCATCCAGGCACATTCTTGCGGGATTTGAAGAACGATGCAAATCAGCAAGCGGCAAGCAGCTACATGAATTTTTTGTGCAGGCCAGATGCTGAAAGCTTGTTGGCAGAAGACGATTTCCGCCGTCTGTTTGAATTCTTCAGTCGCTTGGGCGCGGTGGATGGCAAATACGCTTGGCTGGATGAGGCGACGAAGGCGCAGTATCGCGATGTGTGGAGCCAAGGCTTAACCGGAGGCTGCAACTACTACCGCGCCTCGCCGCTCAAGCCGCCGCTGGATGAAAAAAGCGCGATTCACGGCATTGACATTCCGCACGAAGCGCTCACAGTGAAAATTCCCACCCAAGTGATCTGGGGTATGCAAGATATCGCTCTTCCGCCACGCTTAATGGATGGTCTAGAAGCCTATATTCCCGATCTCAAAATCCATCGCGTGCAAGATGCCACACACTGGATCATTCACGAGCAAGCAGCGCTTGTTCACCGCTTGCTCGGTGAGTTCCTGACTTAAGTTTGCCGCAAACCAGCGACGAGTTCTGCAATTGCATCGATATCCAGAGCGTCTTCGGCTTTGGACAAATACAACTCAAGGTCTGGAATCGCAGCACTGCTGCCGCCTACTTTCTCTTCCATCTCAGCTAGGGCAAGGCCGCGGTCACGGTATTCGCTCCATGCCTCAGGCAGCAGGGTGATGAGGCGGTTTTGCACGGCGATGAATCTGGGCCAGTCTTCCTGGGTTTTGTGGATTTCTTTGAGATTGCGCAGCATGCGCGCCAAGATGTCGCGCGGTTTGGCGGATTGCAGATAGAGGCCGAGGGGGACATCGAAATCATCCACAAGTCCGCTACGGCGTTTGTAGGGCTCTAGGCGCTCGGAGAGCTCTTCTCGGGACAGGCTTTGGCCAGTCAGGGGATCAATCACCACTTGGCCACGCGGCATGGTGACTTTGATCATAAAGTGGCCGGGGAAACTCACGCCGCGAGCGTTGAGGCCAACGGCATGCGCGATTTCTAGCCAGATGACAGCGAGGCTGATGGGGATGCCTCGGCGTGTGCGCAACACGGCATTGAGATACGAGTTATCGGTCTCGTAATAATTATTCGCATTGCCTGCGAAGCTCATGTCCCGGTAGAAGAATTGCTGAAGTGAGCGCAGCCTTTGCAGTGCGGCGGCGTCTTGAGGAATGCGGCGCTTCAGGCGCGCAACCAGTTGATCTACATCACCGAGCACTTGCTGCACATCGAGCTCGGGGTATTCGTCTTGCGCGATGCTGGCGGCGGCCTCTAGCAGCGGGAAAGCATCGTCATCGGCCACAAGGGTGGCGAAATACTCCAGCGGCGTGGGCGGGTGGATATTGAGTTGCACGGGAATAATGGTGACAGAAAAATGGTCGCTTGTGAAGCCTGTGGGATTCAATACCGTTCGCCTTGAGCTTGGTCGAAGGGCTTGTGAGGCTTTGACCAAACTCAGGACAGGCCAAGCTCAGCCCGAACGAAAGGGTTCAAGCTTTCAAGCGCGCCACGCCTTCTTCAATTTTCTCAATACTGGAAGTAGCGAAGCTAAAACGCAGCGTGGCGTGATCTGGGTTGACCGCATAAAACGGCGTGCCAGGAATGAAGGCCACGCCGCGCTCAATGGCTTGCTTGGCGAATTCGCGCGCATCAGAGCCAGGTGCTGTGAGTCGCGCCCAAACGAACATGCCGCCTTGTGGGGCTGCGAAATCGATGCCATCTCCGAGTACCTTTTTCAGATGGGAACACAAGGCTTGCGCACGCTCGGCGTACGCGGGGCGCACCTTGGCGAGCACACCAGCCATGCGGTTCATCTTGAGATATTCGCAGGCGGTGGCTTGCGCGAGATTGCTGGTGTGCGCATCAGAGAATTGCTTGCACATCACGGCCTTTTGCAAGAGCGATGGATGCGCGATGAGCCAGCCCACGCGCAGGCCGGGAGACATGACTTTGGAGAGAGAGCCGCAATAAGCCAGCCAATCACGGCTGCCGGGGATGCCCTCTGAGAGCTCTAGCATGGAAGGCGGCGGCGGCGCGTTGAAATACAGCTCGCCATACGGATCGTCCTCAATCACCAGGACTTTGTGTTGCAGTGCCAATTCCAGCACACGCTTCCTGCGCTCCAAGCTCAGCATCGCGCCGCTTGGGTTACCGAAATTGGGGATGAGGTAAATCAACTTAGGTTTGTGTTCGATAATGAGCTTTTCTAGTTCATCAACTTTCACGCCATCTGCATCAATTGGCGCGCCAATCAGATTTGCGCCATACAAGCGAAAGCACTGAATCGTGGCGAGAAAGGTGGGTGCTTCCACGATCACTTTATCGCCGGGGGAAATCATCGTCTTGCCGATCAGATCAAGCGCTTGCTGGCTGCCGGTGGTGGTGATCAAGCCTGAGCGCTCCACCTTCGCGCCTTTGCCTGCCATGTAGCGCGCGATCTCATCGCGCAGCGGATCGTGGCCTTCTGTTGCGCCATATTGCAGTACGGCGCCGGGGTTGTCTGCCAGTGCTTTCACACTCGCTTCGCGAATGCCCTCCACATCAAACAAATTCGCATCAGGAAAGCCACCGGCCAAGCTGATGATGCCGGGCTTGCCCAGCAGCTTGAAGATTTCACGGATGGCGGAGGTCT
Organism: Variovorax sp. PCZ-1; assembly: GCF_018413605.1. Classification (GTDB taxonomy): domain Bacteria; phylum Pseudomonadota; class Gammaproteobacteria; order Burkholderiales; family Burkholderiaceae_C; genus JANMDU01. The sequence continues at coordinate 389,614 of NZ_JAHCDN010000001.1, forward strand.
CAACGTTTTGCAGGCGGGTGGCGAAGGGCAGCATGTGTGTTCTCAGTGAGTGGTGAAAGCAATTTTATGAGGAAGTGTTTATGGTAAAAATGGCAAATCGCCGGCATGTATTTTGCGCGGAGTGCTATTGATTTGATAGTAAATTGATCATGGTGCGAGACTCGATTTACAAGTCTTGCTCTCAAGAGCGGCTTGCTGTACCGTAGCGTTCAATTTCGTCGTGGCCACAGGCGTCGTTTGCAGCCATTGGCAAGAGGCAGTTGCATCTTCTTTAGACCAAGTATCCAGTGTGAGATGTCGCGCCAAGATACCCGCCGCGCCGTTGTTGCCAGCTTGCGCCCCCATCAGCAATAAGCGGGCAGCCTTGGAGATGTCTTTGTCGACCGTCCAGCCATTGATGTAGGCTGCGCCCAACATGCCCTGAATGTTGGCACGCCCGGCGCGCACGCCTTCTTCGCTAATACGACCTGAGCGGTACAGAATCGTAGGTGGCTCACCTTTGGCAGTTGCAAAATCTTCCATGGTTTTGAGCATGTCTTGATGCCACTTGATTTGCGCTGCTGCCGCGGCCTCTTGCTGGGGCTGCGGCACGTGTTTGAGCACCCATTGCTGCGTCAACTCATTCACTGTGATGAACGGCGAGACGCCCACCTTGATGTCGTTGCTGTACCAAGTCTTGAGCAAAAATTCATCCATGGGCTTCAGGCTGCTTTGATTGCCTTCAAAGTAACTGAGTACCGTGTCGCCCTGCGGATGACCGGGAAAGCCGAAGGCATGCATCAGCTCATGCAGGACGCAGCGGTAGGCGTATTGCTCGCTCAGGGAGAGCTTTTGTTTGGTGTAGAGCCAATTTGCCCAAGATGGAGATGCATGGCATATGGCTTGGCGAAGCTCATCGTCTTTGTAGTGGCGGATTGTGATTTCAATCTGCACTTCTGAGTTGCCTTCTTCCACTTCAATGGCTTTCCAATCCAGCACTTTGGTGATGAGGTTAACAGCCTCACGGGCGCGATTGGCGTTTGACGAACTTGCAGATTTGTTGATACTGAATTTGATGCTTTTGCTCTCAGACGGCCAGCGCACAGCACCCATAGGAATCCCGCTTTGTTGCCAGCGCGATTCCCAAATCACATTAAATGCCTTGTTCCATTCGCTCTCTTGCGCCCACACAGTGGTCGCAAGCACGCTACACACAAAAACCAGAGCTTTGATCATTGTTTTCCTCCCTAGAAAATCACTCATGCACCTACCATTTTGGAATCGCTTCGTCCTTGAGCATGCCTTTGCGCTGTGCGTAATCGGGCATGATGGATTCGACCGTGCTCCAAAAGCGGGGGCTGTGATCCATCACACGCAGGTGCGAGAGCTCATGCACGACGACGTAATCGATCACATTTTGGCGGAAGTGGATGAGCCGCCAATTCAGGCGGATCGCGCCATCGCTGCCAGCGCTGCCCCAGCGACTGCTGGCGTTGGATAAGGATAGCTTCGTCCAGCGCACGTTAAGCTGTGGCGCGAAATGATTGAGCCGCTCTTCAAACACGCGCTTGGCTTGGCGCATGAGCCAGGCTTGCACTGAGTCGCGGATGCGCTCTGGCGCAGCATCGTGCGGTAGGCCGACGTGTAGCGTCAGGCGGGGCACGCCCGCAAGCGCGCTGGCATCGCTTTGAAGTTGCGCCATGCCTTGGGCAGCAGTGGATGAGCCTGTAGCTTGGCGTGGGTCGATCACGATGATCACGCTCTCCCCCAAAAATGGGATGACAGCGCCTTCTTTCCATTCAATTTGAGACTGGGCTTGCTTTTGCTGGCGCTCTTGCGCTTCTGCGAGTTTGTTCACGATCCACGCAGATTTTTCTTGCAAGGCTTTATCGACCTCATACAGCGGTACCCAACGCGGGGCGCTGACCACGAGGCCATCGACACCTACCATGAAGCCAATGGTTTTACGTTTGGCTCGGCGCAACTCGTAGGCCACGATGCATTCGCCACCACCTTGTCCGATGCGTTTACCGGCGCGGGCTTGCAGGCGGGCTTCGCGGTTGGCGCGGGGATGCGCGAAATGGGTGGGTCTTAAAACCGATGTCAAGGGCTCAGAGGGCACCAGAGGTATGGATGCGATCAACTCAGCACTTGCTATGAGTTCAGTAGCATTCTGCGCAGATTCTTTGCCGGCAATCTCTCGATTTACCTCTTTTTTTGAAGGCAAAGCCACCTCGGTGAATAAATCCAAGGTGAGTTGAAGAAAGCTGCGCATAGGTACAGTGTAAAGCGTTTCCCCAAGGTTTGCGGCCTGCAAACAACGTTCAGCGCACTATGCACACCCTTTGGCATTGACAGCGGTCTGCTGCCGGGGCAAAGGCCGTGTTTGCAGCAATAATGGCGACTGCATGGATACACCTTTTCCCAATATTTCAACCGAAGAATTTGATGCGCTCGTGGCGCAGCAAAATCAAGCGCCAGCGCAGACAGGATCTGCTGGTATGCAGACTTCGGGCGTGCTCGGCCCGTCTGACAACCTGCGCCAAGCCATGGCTTGGAGCTTGGAGCTTGCGCCGCAGGTGATGACGAATATGGTGAGCCGCGCGCTGCAAAGCTTGGATCGCAAGTTGGTCAGTCTAGCCGGTGCAGCGCCGGCGCAGATGTTGGAGCAAGCCGCTGTAGCGATGGAAGAGCAGCGCATGGGCTGGGCCAAGCAATACACGCCGCTCTTGCGTATGGCCATGGCCTATCCAGCGCCCGCCAAAATGGCTGCGATCTTGGCGCAGGTGGATTTACGCATTTGCGCGCAAGAGGCCGCGCAGCTGGATGCTTTGGTGCAGGCTCAGGGCAGCCGCCGTAGCAATCCGCTTAGCGCCCAAGCCTACGTGCAGGCTCTGCTGGAGTTGATCAACCGCAGCCCCGCATCGCCCGAACTGCGCAAGATTTGGGCAGACCATTTGCTACCCGCGCTCAGCTCGCAATTGGCTTGGGTGTATCTGCAATTGCAAGCCGTGCTGCGCGATCCTGCTAGCCGCGAAACCAGTGCGATCTCTCAAACCGATGGGTTCAACGAGCAGGCAGCGATTGCTTTCGGTTTTGCAGAGACGAAAGACGATTCACCGGCTGGCCATGAAGACGCCGGCCTCGATACCCAAACTCAACAGCTTGCTGAGCAAGCCCGGCGCACTGTTCTGCGCTTACAAAAGCATTTGGGTATGTCTGCAGAAGACGGCGATGCTTTAGCGCAAGCGCTCAGCGGCAATCCCATGGATGCGCTGCTGCACGATTTGGATCTTTCCGAGCAACTGATGGCGAAGATTCGCGAGCGCGGTCTTCCGATGCCTTCCATGGATGAGAGCTTGGATCATTTGCATGCCGCAACGCAGCTGAACACTTTAACTGTGCCCGTTGAAGAAAAAGCACCAGTGCCGGAGGTCAGTGAAGAAAAGATTGCCGAGCTACTCAAGAGCTACAGAAACACCACCTCGCCCAGCTTGCAGCGCGTTCCTGTGCCACTGCAAGAGGCTCTGGAAGATTTGAAGCTGCCTTTGCTCTCGCTCGCCCATCAAGAGCCTGCGCTGCTGACCGATGATCAGCATCCTGCACAAAAATTCCTGGGACTGGTCACGCAGCGCAGCCTGCGCTATTCCAGCGAAATGGCCGAAGGCTTTGTGGCCTTCATGACCCCCGTAGACAAACTGATCACAGCGATTTCAGTGATGCCCCAGCCCAGTAGCCGCGTATTTGAGCAGGCAGGTACCAGCCTCTCCACGGTTTGGCAGCGGCAAGATGATGCTGTAGCGCTTGAAGAATCTCGTAAAGCCCTAGAGCAAGCGCAAATGCAAGAGGCCAAGCAATTGGCGGGGCGCTTGGGTTTTCAGCTCGTGGGACGCAAAGACGCGGGTGATGCACCACCGATGATCAAGCAATTTCTCATGGGGCCTTGGGCGCAGGTGCTGGCTAGGGCGCAATTGTTTCCCCTGCAGGCAGGTGATACCGAGCGCTACACGCAAGTATTGGCTGCTTTGCTTTGGAGCGTGTCTGTGCGCCGCGCCGCGCCGCGCAAAAATGAGCATGCAACGCTTATCGCCAAACTCATACCGCAACTCAAAGCTGGTTTGCAAAGCATCAATATGCCAGATCTACAAGCCGATCCTTTGCTCTCAGACATCAAAAAGCTGCAAGAGGCCGTGCAGGCCAGCGTGGTAGCGCCTGATGCAGATACTTCCATCAGCGACCCCGCTCCGCTCTTGGCCTAACTGATGCGCTGAATCAGCGCATCAGTTTTTTGCGCACCAAATGAATATTGCTGCGCAGGGCGTAGAGCTCGTCTGCATGCGAGAGCGGAATCTTGATTTTCTCTACCATGCCATCCAGCGCGTTGATCTCATCAATCAAGCTCGCACGTACTTGCGGATCAGGCGAATCGCGGTCTTCAATGTTGCGCAGTTGCGCATACCATTTGAAAATCCGTGAGCGTACGCGGAAGGTGTAGAGCGGTGGCAGGATGCGCGAGAGCGGCAGCAGTACCACGATGATCACCGAAAGCGCCACCCACATGCGTTCCACCAAATTCGCAAACCAAAAGGGCAGATAGCGCTGCAAGAGCGGAGGGCCATTTTTCAAATAGCGATCGGCTTCTTGCGCCATAGGCAATTCATCGCGCTGGGCATTGGGGTATTGCTTGGATTTGGCAAACCAACCAGGTACGCCATGGATTTGGTGAGCGGCACTGGTAAAAAGCTGCAGGAGCGCAGGGTGCGTCGTGTTGCGGGTGATGAGCGAAGCTGTTGGGCCGACCAAGCGCACGTCTTGTTTGGGGTTATCTAAAGCCAGATCGACCACACCACGCGGTAGCACAGCGGGTGAGAGAAAATTGAATCGGCGAGAGTAGGCTTCGCTCTGCTGCAAATCCATGAGCTTGATGCCGGGTGTTTGCAGCAGCATTTGCACCATCAGGGATTCGGGCGCGGAGGCGAACACCAGTGCGTCAATTTCGCCGCCCAGCAGCGCCATCGCGGCGGGGGTTTGATCGAGCGTGGAGAGCTTGATCTCCTTGAGTTCGACGCGGTTGCTCTCCAGCAAGCGTGTCATGAGCTTGGGCACGCCCGATCCTTCTGTGCCGACATTGAGCTTCCAGCCGGGGAGTTGGGTGATGGCGCTGAGCGTCGGCGTTGCAGCAGGGGCTGCTGTCTTCGCTTTGCTCACGGGTGCGGCCAGCAACTTGGCGGCTGATTCTTCGCGGTAAAACAACCAGATCGGCTCCATAAACAGGCTGCCCAAGGTTTCTAGATTGTCTTGATCGGTCTCCGTCAACTCGTTTGTGCCGCCTTGCACAAAACCAACATCGACCAAGCCATCGCGCAGCAGTTTCAAATTGGCAGAAGAGCCCTCGGTCTGCACGGTCTTCACGGTGATGCCATTAGCCTTGAGGTAAGCCACATATTTTTTGCCCAACTCGTCATACGCGCTTTGCGCGGGGCCTGTGGCAAGAGTCACGGTCTTCGGTGGATTCGGATTGAGCCACCAATACGCCATGCCCAGCAGTACGATGCCCAAAACGATGAAAGGTCCAAACGAAACAAACAAGTCACGAATGGAAATCAGGGTGTAGCGAATGGTCTTGGTCATGGCGCTACTTTAACTGCCTTTGATTGTGGTGAGTAGGCGAGGGCAGAAGAAGAAAAAAATACCGGACGCAAAGGGCGCAAAAGTTGCGCAAAATTCGCAAAAAAGAAAACTGCATTTTGGTTTTTTTTGCGTCTTTTGCGCAACTTTTGCGTATTTTGCGTCCGGTATTTTCTATGTCAGCAGAGGCAACACAAAAGCAAAAAATCCGCCCACAAGATAAATCCCCACACTCACCCAATACACGCGCAGTGACACTTTGCGTGTGCGCAGGCAGGCATCGCGCAGGGCCGGATCAATCGGGCAGGGGGCGTTGCGATTCACCCATTGCAGGCCGCCACTGGCTGCCAACATCAAGCCGGCAAAGATGAAGAGGCTGACTTTGTGCTCAGAGAGCCAGACGATTTGTGGGAAAGCACCCACCAATCCCGACAGCGCTGCACCCGCGCCCAGCGCGACCAGGAGTGCAGGCAGGGCGCAGCAGATCAGGGTAGAGCTGCTGGCAAACAGGCTCAGCACGGAAGTCAACAAACTGCTGCGGGTCTGCTGTGTGCCGTCTCCAGCTTGGCTTATGGCATCAGACGCGCTCATTTCTTGCCTGTGAGTTCAGCTTTGATGGCAGAGACTGTGGTGTTAGCCACTGTCTCCGTTTTCACCACATCGTAGCCCGCATCAACGATACCGGCTTTGATTTTCGCCATATCCAGCTTCTGGCCATCTTTAGGCTCTACCGCGACGATTTTTTTATCAAGATTCACATACACCGCCTTGGTTTGCGGCATTTTGGAGATCGTCTTTTCAATGCCTTGCGCACAGAAAGAGCAAACCATGCCGTTGACGGTGACTTTCGCCACATCCGCAGCATTTGCAGATGAAAAAAGCACACTCGCCGGCAAGAATGCTGCGCTAAGTGCTATGGATTTGAGAGTATTGAGAGATGTGTTCATGGTGAACTCCTAGATAGATAAATTTTAAAACGTGTAGCGAAAATTAACTTTGAGACCTTGGCTTTTGCCCTTTTGATAAGGGGCTCCCGCTTCGATGAACAAAGTCTTGTGGATCAGGCGGAAGTAAGGCGTGATTTCAGTGGCATCTTTCAAATCACCGCCTTTGCGCGATGCTTCCAGAACAACCCAAGGCTGCCATTCGTCGTATTCCGTGGCATAAAACGAGAAGCCACCTGCGAGGCTGTAGCGTGTGTAGTCAAAAGCCTTGGCGTAGCTGCCGTGCCATTTGAGGGCAGTGTAGATACGGCGGGTTTCATAGTCCAGCTGCAGGCCGGGTTGAAGCACAGTTTGTGAGTTGTTAAAGAAATTTCCCTTCGCCTGGCCGATTCCCATTTGCAGATAAATATTGGCCTGTGCTTCGGGAAAATTCCAGCGGCCAATGCGATGGCTGATATGGGTATCGACCATCTCAACGCGCCGCTTTTGCATCGTCGCTTTGTCTTCGTATTTCAGGCCCACACCACCTACCCCCACCGAGGTATGCGGCGTGAAGGTGTAGATCAGATTGACCTCGGAATAATCCTTGCCCAGCTCACCCATCGTCATCCAACTGTCTTTGAAGCCCACAGGCAAGGCTTGAGCCAGAGTTTGAAGCAAAATAAGCAATACGCCGGCACAGATATTGCGCAAGGCGCTACTGTATTGATAGCGTTTGATGTGGTTCATGGCATCGCTCGCATTTGTGTGATGAAGAGATCGCCATCGTCCATGCGCACTGCAAACTGCACTTTCTCGCCGACCTTTCGGCCATCAAGCAGTGCCTTGTCTTTTACTTTGAAAGGCATGGTCATCGCATCCATCTTGATGCTGGCAATTCGCTCGTGTTTGAGCGTGATGCGCGAGCGCGGGGCATCGAGCTTGGTGATTTCGCCGTTGACCCACTCGATTGCGGTTGGCGCTACCGCAGCGGGAGTTGCAGGTTTGGCGGCGTTGGTTTGTGCGAAAGCGCTACTGATGGCAAGCAGGGCGAGTGCTAAACCGCGCAAAAAAAGTGAAGACATAAAACATCCTTAGAAGAGCTAAAAACCGTTCACACGAGCGGTGAACGCCTAAAAATGGACGCACTTGCGCCCTGTGCTCTCAAAGAATGGGTGGTTTGCGGATGTGCTGCTGTTCAGCGCTGTGCCACGTGCTTTCCCAGGCGGCTTGCACATCGCGCAATGGCTGAGCATTCAAGCTCATAAAAGCGCTGGGCAAAGACGCAGACAGATGACAGACTTGGCAGGTGTTGCAGGCATGCGATGAGGCGTCTGCAGACGTATCATTGACCGCTTCGTGGCAGGGCATCGAAGCGGCTTTTTCATGCGGAAAATGGCTGTTCGCCGGCATAGAATCTGCGCTAGCAGCTATCGATTCAATAGCATTTTGGGTTTTATGCAGCATGCCCGATGTCATCTCGTAAGCCATGGCATCGCCCACCAAACCGCGAAAGGCGGTAAGGACGATCAGCAGGCTAAAAAAGATGCGGCGCATACTGGAATGATAACTCTGACGGGCTTAAAGTTCCATCAATATCAGCTTTGTGTGATCAGCATGGCAGCGGCCATCACGACCATGCCCACATCTTCCACGATAGTGACTGTGCTCATGGGCAGTTTGAAGATTGTTCCTAGGCAGGCACATTGGATGGTTTGTTTGCTTGTTACTGCACGGATCACGCCAATCGCAGAGAAGCCCATGATGATGAGTGTTGCCCAGTTTGTGAATTGGGGTGAAAAGTTGGCGAGATAAGCTAAACCAAGAGTCAGTTCCACGAACGGATAAAGATAGCCCCAACCCTGCCAGCGCGCAGCCAGCAGATCGTAGCCCGCATAGGCTTTGGCAAAGGCGGCAATATCGAGCAGTTTGAAGAAGGAAAACGTGAGGAAAAACCCCGCCATGAAGTAGCGCATGGTCTCGTGCACGCTGATGCTCGCCGCAGTGCTCATGCCGTGGCCGGTGTGTTGGCCGATTTGAATGAGCAGACTGCCTGCCAAGATGTAGGCAATGATCAAGAGCAGTGGGCGGTAGGTTTGCAAGAAACTTGTTTGTTGCTCAGTTACTATACTTTTAGTAGCGCTTTGCGCAGATTCTATGACGCCAATATGCTGTTTTTGATCTAAATTCTCATCAAAAAGCAGCTCGTATTTGCCAGATGAGCGCACGGCAGCTTGAAGCTGCGGCAGCGGCGCATGCGCATCCGTGAGCACGGCCTGCATCGGCGAGAGCGTCACCTGCACTTCACGCGCATGGACACTCAGCGCCTGCGAGACGCGGCGCACGCAGGCTTGACAGTGCAAGCCGGTAAGGAGGTATGTTGTGACGCTCATGTTGTGCCTCTGAGTTCCTTGCGAGCAGATTTGAAGACGGTGAATGCTGAGCTCATTGCCAGTAAGCCCATGATGATGGCGACTATGACATCTGGCCAAGCGCTGGCTGTGCCGAATACGCCGAAGGCGGCTAGGATCACGGCGATATTCGAGAGTGCATCGTTACGTGAGCAGAGCCAAACGGACTGCATATTGGCATCGCCATTGCGGTAAGCGTAGAGCATTGCGGCCACCCCAACATTCACAAAAAGCGCTATGAAGCCGACCACACCCATCGTGATGGCTTCTGGAGGCACGCCTGCTCTGGCAGACCATGCCGCCTTGCCTAAAACGAAGAGCCCAAAGCCCAGCATGCACGCGGCTTTGAAAAGAGCTGCCTTTGCGCGCACGGCCAAGGCCATGGAGAGCACCGCAAGCGATACCGCATAGTTCGCCGCATCACCAAAAAAGTCAATCGCATCGGCCAGCAGCGAAACTGAGCCCGAAGCAATGCCTGCAGCGAGTTCAACACCAAACATCAGTGCGTTGAGAATGAGCGCGATCCAGAGAACGCGGCGATAGCGCGGGTCAGCGTTATCGCTGGGAGCGGCGTGGGAATGGCAGTGTGCGGACATATTTGAGGAGATTTTTTGAGAGAATGCCTGAATTAGAAACCTTCAAGTCACTTCAAGGTCAAGCCATGCCTGTGATTCAACCCCAAAACTCATCTGGTTATTTGATAGGCCAAGCCGCCAAGCTTAGCGGCGTGAGCAGCGCCAATATTCGCTTTTATCAAAAAGAAAAGCTCATTCGCCGGCAAGAAATCAGCGCAAACAGCTATTCTTTTTATAGCGATGAAGATGTCCACCAGCTGCGCTTCATTCGTCAGCTGCGCAGCTTGGACATGACGCTGGATGAGGTGCGCACCCTGCTTGGCTTGGATTTGCGCAAGAAGCGAGATTGCCAAACGGCGCGTGAAACGCTGGATGATCATATTGGCCATGTGCGCGACCGCTTGAAGGAGCTCAAAGCGCTGGAGAAGAATTTGATGGATTTACGCAGCCGCTGTGATGGCGATGATGATCATTGCCACTTGATTGAGGCGCTGCATGCGCAGGCAGATTCGTCAATGACTTCGCCAGTGGCTGCGCGCAAGGCGGGCAAACGGCATCAAGCGCTTTGAGAGGTAGAAGTATTTAGCGTGGCTTGCGCCTTGTTGACCCAAACTGCCAAGCTATCGAGCAAATCACGTTGGCTGAAAGAGCAGCTCTCCTCAGTGAAGAGCGCACCGGATTCGAGGCGATCCAGGATATCGTTCAAGACAAGGCTGTATTTCTCAGGCAGAGCAGTCAGCAGGGCTTGGCTTACGCGCGCTGTGTGCACGAGATCAGCTGTGCGCAGTTGATCGGCTTGTACTTGTAGGAGTTGCTCACTGAGAGTCTTCAGTTCTTGAGCAGCGGATAAATTACTCATCTCATCGGCCTTTCATTTCAGCAGGTGTTTCCAGCCGGCGCGCCAGAAGCGTCAAGATGCCAGTGAGGATCAGATACATCAGCGAAATCGCCAGATAGGGCTCCCAGTAGCGTGAATACGCGCCAGCAACCGTTCTTGCAGCCATGGCCAGCTCAGCCAAGCCAATGGCCGAGACGAGGGAGGAGTCTTTCAGCAAGGTAATCGCTTCATTCACCAGTGGCGGCACCATGCGGCGCAGCGCCTGCGGCAAGACCACGAGGCGCATGCTTTGTTGCTCATTCATGCCCAAGCTTTGCGCTGCTTGCACCTGCCCGCGCGCAATCGACTGGATGCCCGCGCGCACGATCTCGCTGATGTATGCACCTGCATTGAGTGTGAGCGCGACCACGCCCGAGAGGAAGGCGCCATAGTTTTGCCGCAGCTCGCGCGCAGCATCACCGGTGAGCAAGAGACCATCGCTCGGATGAATCAGCATGGGCATGAAGGCGAAATGCACAAGCAGGATTTGCACGAAGAGTGGTGTGCCGCGAAAGAAACCTACATAAGCCATGCAGAGCCAGCGCACCAGTTTCTTCCAGCCGCTCTGTTGCTGCGCGGTGACGAGGCCAATGAACAGACCCATTAGAAGACCGAGCACCAAGGCAATGACGGTGAGTTGCACCGTCATGACGGTACCTTTCACAAACAGGCTGGCGTAGGGGGCAAGTATTTCCCAGCGTAGATCCATGGTGCAGGTCTCTTGGTTTCTAGAAAAGCGAAAGGCGTGCCCACCTGCGGTGAACACGCCTTTGAATGGTAACTGCAGTTTACTTGGAGGCAGCCGGCGCGGGGGCGGAAGCTGCTGGAGCTGCTGCTGCGGCTGGTTTAGCACCGAAGTATTTGGCCATGATGGTGTCGTAGCTGCCATCAGCCTTGATTGCATCAATGCCGGTGTTGATCTTGGCGAGCAACTCAGCATTGCCCTTCTTCACCGCAAAGCCATATTGCTCTGCCACAAAGCTTGCATCACTCACGGATTTGAATTTGGCATTCGGATTGTTGGCGATGTAGTGTTGCACCACACCGTTATCCGCCACCACGGCGCTTACGCCGCCTGCGGTGAGCTCTTGCAGAGCCAATGGGGTGGATTCAAAGCGCTTGATGTTGGCACTGGTTTTGCCGAGCAGCTTTTGTACCACTTCGTCGCCTGTGGTGCCCGTTTGCACGCCGACTTTGAGTTTCTTCAGGTCGTCAAACTTGGCGACTTTGGAATCTTCTTTGACAGCGATGAGTTGCACGGCGTCAAAGTAAGGCTTGGAGAAATCCATGGTCTGCTTGCGCTCATCGGTGATGGTGACGCTGCTTGCCACAATGTCGCGTTCACCGGAATCGAGCGTCTTGAAGATGCCTTCCCAAGGTGTGTTGACGAATTTCACTTCAAAGCCGCCTTTAGCTGCGGCAGCTTTGAGCAGATCAACCGTCAAACCTTCGACTTCATTGCTGGCCGACATTTTTTCAAACGGTGCGTAGGCGGCATCTGTGCCCACGGTATAGACCTTGACGGGAGCTGGTGAGGGCGCAGCGGCTGGGGCCGCAGCTGCAGCTGGCGCTGGGGGAGGGGTTTCTTTCTTGCCGCAGGCGACCAAGGCCAAGGCGGAGAAGGTGGCGGCTAAGAGCGCGCGGCGCTGGGAGGTGATTTGATGGAACATGAGTTTCCCTTTCTGTGGAAAACCCAAGATTGTCCTAGATTTAACGTAAGCTGATACCGCGCTGCTTGATAAGTGCTTGTGCTCTATCGGGGTAATCCGTGATCAGGCCATCCACGCCTGCATCGATCACGGCATTCATCTCGGCTTCGGTATTGGTTGTCCATGGCAGAACTTGCAGGCCGAGGCTCTGCGCTTTCTTCACCAAAGCAGGTGTGATATCAGCAAAGTAGGGCGACCAGATATCGCAGCCTGCGGCTTTGACCATGCTGGGCACATCTGGGTGATCAGCCGCGCTCACGGAGCCTGTCCAGCGCGGCGCTTTGTCTGCGCCGAGGATGAGGTTGCCCCAGGGCTGCTGAGCAGTCAGGCAGGATGTTTGAACCTGTTTGGTGTGCCCTTTTTGCAGCTCTTGGATAATTTGCAGCGTGCGCCAATCAAAGCTTTGAATCGTGGTGCGGCTCACAACGCCATGCTCGCGAACGAGATTAAGCAGTTTGCGTGCGAAAACTGCAGCGCTTACGGTGTCATTGTGTTTTTCGGGCGAAATCTTGGTCTCGATGTTGAAGCGCATCTTCTTTGCGCCGAGCGCTTCCACGCGTTTGAAGAGCGTAGAAAGCGCTGGCATGCGCGTGCCATCGATGGGTTGCTGATCTGGGAAGCGCTTGGCGTATGCGCTGTCGGGGTTGATGCGGCCTACGTCATAGGTTTTGAGCTCAGCGAGTGTGAGGCGGTTGACCAAAACTGGCGTGCTGAGATAAGCGCCGCTGGCATCGCGCGTGATCTCAGGATTCAGAGCGCGGTCATGGCTGATGACAATGCTGCCATCTTTGCTCACGCCCACATCCAGCTCCAAGGTCGTCACACCCAGCTCAATGGCTTTTTCAAACGCGGGCAGCGTGTTTTCAGGCAAAAGCCCACGCGCGCCGCGATGGCCTTGGAGATCGAAAGCTTTGGTTTGGGCAGTTGCAGTGTTCATACCCCAAATTATGAGGCAGATTAGAAGAGAAAACAGCCTTTTCCCGGCATAGAATCTGCGCAACATGCTATGAAATTAGGAGTTTGTGGAAGAACCGTGGATTCCCGCATCATAGCAACGAGTCTGGTAATAAATTGTTTGTGTTTGGGGCAGTTGCATCAATGAGAGAGCGCATAATTGACCGCTGCCGCTAGGGCGGCATCTCGTGATTTATATCTTGACTGCTCCCATGCTGACAGCATCTAGCGTTTTACCTCCCCAGGACGCGCAACGCGTTCTTCTTCACAACGAAATCCACGCCCGCCCGCAAGCGCGTATCCGCCTACCTGCTTTGGTGGTGTATGTTGCGGTCGCCAACGAAGGCGTGAGCCGCGAGGAAGAATGCGCGCATCTCCGGCAATTGCCGGGGCAGCAAGATCTTCAGATCGAGCAACTGAGTGACAATTTTTTGCGTCTGCGACTCGATGGCTACACCCTGAAATGGGAGCGGCACACGGAATTCACGCGTTATTCTTTGGTGCAAACCTTGCCCGAGCATGCACTCTTGGGAGCGAAGGAGCCTGATCTTTTGTCAGGCCTTGTTTTGCCATCGCAGTGGCTCAGCAGCATTCCTGGGCGCACGATTGCCGCCATCAAGCTTGCGATGCTCCGAGGTGACTTGAGCGATACACCCAGCACTATGGCCTCGGCGCGCGCTTGGTTGGGGGAGCATCAGCAGACCTTAGCTTCTCGCTTGGGCAATTTTGGCGATGGCATTGTATTGAGCGACTTTGCCATACGCCCCTGCGGCTTCGAACGCATGCTGGTGGTTTGCTCTGAAGCAACAACGGAAATGCGCGTTGGGCGGATATCCCAGCGTCTGCTCGAGATGGAAACCTATCGCCTTATGGCCTTGCGCGGCCTGCCCGCTGCCAAACTGCTGGCGCCGATGCTCGCACAAGCCGAGAGAGCGCTGGCAGACATCACGGCGCAGTTGGAGAATAAGTCCGTCTCGGATGAAGCCTTGCTCGATACCCTGATCGCGCTGGCTGCGCGTGTTGAACGAGCGACAGCAGAAAACACTTACCGGTTCGCAGCGACCCGTGCTTACGACAGTTTGGTGCATCAACGGATTGCGGAGCTGCGGGAGGCGGCTATTCCCGGCATGCAGGTGATCGGTGAGTTTTTGCAGCGGCGTTTATCGCCAGCCATGGCCACGGTTGCAGCCTGTGCGCAGCGCTTGGAATCGCTCTCAGAGCGCGTGGCGCGTACCAGTGCTTTGCTGCGCACCCGCGTAGATATTGCCGCTGAGGTACACAATCAAAAATTGCTTGAGAAATTGACCCGAGGTCAAGAAATGCAGCTGCGCTTGCAGACCACGGTGGAGGGTCTATCGATAGCCGCCATTTCCTACTATGTCATCAGTTTGCTGCTGTATGGCGGAAAAGCATTGAAAAGCGCTGGCATCCAGATGAATCCTGAGGCGGCAGTCGGCGCGCTGATCTTGCCCGTCTTGTGGATAGTCTGGAAAGCGTCCAGACGCATCCACAAGGATTTGCATCAAAGCTTGGAATGAGAATACGCGCGGCACTGCTGCGCGATAAATACTTCAGTCCAACTTAGCGCCAGACTTCTGCACAGCCGCTGCCCATTTGGGAAGCTCTGCATTGATGAACTTGGCAAAATCATCAGCACCCAAGTAGGCCGGGTCAGCACCTTGGCTGATCATGCGTTCGCGGATATCAGGCATGGCCAGCACTTGTTTGAAGGCGTCAGACAGTTTGTCCACCACCGGCTTAGGTGTTCCCGCAGGGGCGAGGAAGCCATAGAAGCCCACGACATTGAAATCGCCTTTCACGGCTTTGGTTTCGTTCACGGTCGGGATATCGGGCAAGGCGCGATTGCGCTCACTGCTGGTCACTGCCAGGGCTTTGACCTTGCCTTGCTTGTGATACTGAGCAGCTTGCGGAATGCTCTCAGCCATGAACTGGACTTGGCCGCCCATCAAATCAGTGAATGCTGGCGCGCTGCCACGATAAGGAATGTGAACCATGAACAAACCTGTTTGAGATTTGAACATTTCTGGCACGAGATGGCTGATGCCGCCATTGCCCGCTGAGCCGTAGTTCACCTTGCCGGGATTGGCTTTGGCATAGCTCATGAACTCTTGCAGCGTGTTGGCTTTGACATTGGGGTTGACGAGCAGCGCCAGCGGTTGCATGGCGGTGCGCGCAATCGGCACGAAATCGCGCGTGGTTTGATAGGGCAGCTTGGAATACAGGCCGGGGTTGATGACCATCACGCCGGTGTTGGCCAGCATGATGGTGTAGCCGTCGGGCGCGGCTTTTTGCACATCTTGCGCACCCACAATGCCGCCCGCGCCTGCTTTGTAATCCACGATGATTTGCTGGCCAAGCACAGCTTGTAATTTGTCGGTGAGCAAGCGTGCATGCTGATCGAGCGGGCCGCCAGCGGGGAAGCCGATCACGAGGCGGATGGGTTTGTTGGGGTAAGCATTTTGAGCGAAGGTGCTGGGCAACAAGCCGCCTGTCACCAAGGCAGCAGAGATCAAGGTTTTGAGGACGGTACGGGTTTTCATGACGATATGAATGAGCAGAAAACATGCATGATAGCCAGAACCCACTATTTGAGACATTGGAGTTTCCCTTGGCTTCCAACGACAAAAACGCTGCGCACTTCGAGCATTGGCCTGCGCGCCTTCCGCATAGCCTCACGCCACCAGCGGGCTCGCTATGGAACAACTTAGCTGTGAATGCATTGCGTTACCCAGATAAGCCTGCGCTGCGCTTTTTTGACAATGCAGTGAGCTATGCACAACTGCTATCATATTCAGAGCACTTTGCGCAGGTCCTATGCCGGCTAGATGCCAAAAAGGGTGAAAGAATTGTCGTTTGCATGCAGAATTGCCCACAGCTGGTGATCTCGCATTTCGCGATCCTGCGCTTGGATGCCGTCGTCGTGCCTGTGAACCCGATGAACAAGTTTGAAGAGCTCAAACACTACATCACCGATCCCGATACGCGCATCGTGATCACCTCAGCGGATTTGGCTTCGGAGTGGGCGGCAGCATCCAATGCCTTGCCGTCAGAGCAGCGCTTAAAGCACCTGATCGTGACGCATATGAGTGATGGCTTTGCAGATACTACAGGTGCAGATGCAGAGAAAGACATACCAGCAGCTTGGCGCGATTGGCTGCTCACAAAGCACGCTTTGCCAGAAATGCAAGATACGCAAAAGCATGCTTGGGCGGATGTATTTGCAGCCACATCGACGCAAGTTTTACCACCCGTCACTGCCACGAGCGACGATCTTGCCATGTTGCCTTACACCAGCGGCACAACGGGTTTGCCCAAGGGTTGTATGCATACGCATGGCTCGCTCATGCACAACGCTGTGGGCAGCATCTTGTGGGGCAATGGCACAGCGCAAAACGTCACGCTCGCTGCCGTGCCCATGTTTCACATTACTGGAATGGTCAGCCTCATGCATGCGAGCTTGTACGCGGGCGCGACGCTTGTGATCATGCCGCGCTGGGATCGTGATTTGGCAGGTCGCCTGATCTCACGCCATAAAGTCACGCACTGGACGAACATCCCCACCATGGTGATTGATCTGCTCGCCTCGCCCAGCTTTGATCAATACGACCTCTCAAGCTTGGTCTATATCGGTGGCGGCGGCGCGGCGATGCCGCAGGCGGTGGCGCAGAGACTGTTAGAGCAGTTTGGCCTGCGCTATGTAGAAGGCTATGGCCTCACCGAGACCGCAGCACCCAGCCACAGCAACCCCACAGATCGCCCCAAGCAGCAATGCCTAGGCGTGCCCTTCTTGAGCTGTGATTCGCGTGTTGTGAATCCTGAAACTTTGGAAGAAATGCCTGCAGGTGAGCAAGGTGAAATCGTGATGAGCGGGCCAATGAATTTCAAAGGCTATTGGAAAAATCCTGAGGCCACTGCCAAAGCCTTTTTTGAGCGAGATGGCAAAGTGTTTTTCCGCAGTGGTGATTTAGGCAAGGTCGATGAAGAAGGCTATTTCTTCATCACCGATCGCTTGAAGCGCATGATCAATGCCAGTGGCTTTAAAGTGTGGCCGGCGGAAGTTGAGTCGCTGATGTTCAAGCACCCCGCTATTGCCGAGGCCTGCGTGATCGCCACGAGTGATGCGTATCGCGGAGAAAGCGTGAAAGCGGTCGTCGTGCTCCGCGCCTCGCACGTAGGGCAAGTGAGCGAGCAAGACATTCTGCAATGGTGCCGAGACAACATGGCCATCTACAAAGTGCCACGCGTGGTGGAGTTTGTTGTTGCGCTGCCTAAGAGTGGAAGCGGCAAGGTAATGTGGCGTTTGTTGCAGGAGAAAGAGAAGGCTGTTTAGCACTTCTTTTTTGATAGCACTCTGCGCAGATTCTATGCCGGCTACCTTTCGATTCTGCTTAAATTTTCGTTAATTTATTGTTTCACGCTACCCGCTCACGTTGGCACGAGGCGTGCGATGTGCTGCGCGACTGTTCACCACGCGCAGTGACATTTGTAGCTCGCGAAAACGGTTTGCATCACCACCTGATTAGCGTGCAGTCTCTGTAGCAAGCGCGAATGGAACAGCCCCGCATCCCATCACCCACCTCGCACCCTGCGGCTTGGTGGGTGTTTTGAGATTTAATATTGGCGTTGACCGACGCAGACACAGCGGATGCGCGTAGTGTATGTAAGCCCGTTCTCGTTTTTGCCGAACAGTCCGTTATGGCTCGGCGGCGCGAATGAGCTCCTGAATGAAGTCGTCAGAGACTAGAAATGGTTCGACGCAGCCCCGTACGTAGGATACCTTGGCTTCGGCTGACATCCCAGACCACCAATGCTCTGCAGCGTTACTCCTCAAGTTCGCTTTGATTACACCTAGAACTTCGTTGTCTTGAAGTGATTTGTACCAAAGCTCGGCTGTCGCCGCGCCGCTGCTCTGGCGATTAAGTTCTAACTGCGCTTCTCGCATTCGCGCGGCCATGCGATGGATAAACGGACTTCCCCAAACGAATGGATCCTCCTCCACAGGTCTGAATTTTGCATTAAACAGGGCTCGCAGAAGCGCGCTCAACTCCCCAGGGTCTGTGACTTCAAAAAGAGGTGCTGCGGTTGACATAAATATTTTTCAATTCCATCCTAAATCTTATCAGTCGCCTGCCAACTAAGCCGCAGGGCGTGATGGGCGTGGTCTGGTTGGGCGGTGCGGCCATTCGCGCTCACTACATGAGGTGGCCGGCCAACCAAGGTGGTCACGCAGGCCAAGTTTGAGTGCCAGCAACGCATCTGCGCGAGGTGCAAGCCGACCAGTCAGACCGCGCCCGTCATGTCAGCGTGATCGGGTCGCGTCAAACGGTCATGTATACAAAAAATCTGAAGGGCAATTCAGGCATGCCCCCGAGCCTTAAAGCCTAACGCTTATCGCTGTTGTCAAACTTGTCTCGTGGCATTAAAAACATCGCCACACCCAGCACGATCAATACCACGGGCCACCATACGCGCAATACTTCCAACATACTAAAGTTCAGCCAGCCTAGGTTGCTCACTAAAAACGCTGCGCCTACCAGGATCAGCACCAACGCTGCAAAGTTGCCTCTCATATCTGTAGTCCTTCCGGTGTTGTGAGTTGAAGTTGCATTATTGCTCAGTCTGCGCCCGTCATGCCAGTGTGATCGGGCTGCACTTAACGACCTCGGGCGAACTCAGAGCAAAGTACAGGCGGCCTGAGTGCCTGAGGGCAGGCTGCGAAGCGGTGGGAGTTGTTCGGCGCAAATCAACTGTGCTTTTGGGCAGCGAGTGCGGAATCGGCAGCCGGAAGGTGGATTCAACGGTGAAGGCAGATCGCCTTGCAGTAATTCCAGCTTTTTCACGCGCTCGAGCTTCGGATCAGGCTCAGGGATGGCGGCGAGCAAGGCTTGTGTGTAAGGGTGCTGCGGCTGCGCGAAGAGCGTGCGCGTATCCGCAAGCTCCACCGCGCGACCAAGATACATCACCATCACGCGGTCACTGATGTGTTTCACTACGGCGAGGTTGTGCGCGATGAAGATAAGTGTCAAGCCCATGGATTGCTGCAAATCTTTGAGCAAATTGATGATCTGCGCTTGAATCGACACATCCAGCGCAGAAACCGGTTCGTCGCAGATGATGAGTTTGGGTTTGAGGATCAGCGCGCGAGCAATGCCGATGCGCTGGCATTGGCCTCCAGAAAATTCATGCGGGTAGCGATTGATCTGCTGCTCAGACAAGCCCACTTGCTGCATGACTTGCACCACGCGCTCTCTCAGCTCCGCTTGAGGCAGGTGAGGCTCATGGGTGCGCAAGGGCTCAGCAATGAGTTGCATCACCGTCATGCGTGGATTGAGAGAGGCCAGTGGATCTTGAAAGATCATTTGAATATCACGACGCACTGAGAGCCAAACGCTCTCGCTCAGTCCTGCCAAGTCCTGCCCTTGCCAGCGCACATGGCCAGAGGCGACGGGCACGAGACTGAGAATGCCGCGTGCCAGTGTGGATTTGCCGCATCCTGATTCACCGACGATGCCCAAAGTTTCGCCGGGTTGGAGATCCAAACTCACGCCATCCACAGCGCGCAAAATGTGAGGCGCTGCCCAAGGCCATAGGCTATCGGCGGGCAGTTTGAATTCCACCTTGAGATCGCGCACTTCAAGCATGGGCTGCCTCCATGGCATCCAAGGGATGATGGCAGGCGCGCTGCACACCCCTGCCTGGCACGGGGCTAATGACGGGCACTTCTTCGAGGCAACGATCACTCGCCCAAGAGCAGCGCGGTGCAAAGGGGCAGGCCTTGAGCTGGCGCGAGGCTTGTGGCGGCGTGCCAGGGATGGCCACGAGGCGATCTGTTTCATTGCTTTTTAAGCGCGGAATCGCAGCGAGAAGGCCGCGCGTGTAGGGGTGCGTAGGCTTGGCAAAGAGATCATCCGTGTTGGCATGTTCCATCACCAGGCCGCCATACATCACCATGACCTCATCACACAGCCCCGCCACCACGCCTAAGTCGTGGGTGATCATGATGATGGCCGTGCCTGTGTCGCGCTGAAGCTCGCGCAGCAGAGCCAAAATTTGAGCTTGCACCGTCACATCTAGTGCAGTCGTAGGCTCGTCTGCAATCAGCAGTTCAGGCTCGCAGAGCAAGGCCATTGCAATCATCACGCGCTGGCGCATGCCGCCTGAGAATTCATGCGGATAGTGATCCAAGCGACGTGCGGCATCAGGGATTTTCACGGCATCCAGCATGCGCAAGGCTTGCGCGCGCGCGGCTTTGCGATCCATCCCCTTGTGAAACTGCAAAACTTCGGTCATTTGCCGCTCTACCTTGAGATAGGGGTTGAGCGAGGTCATTGGGTCTTGAAAAATCATGGCGATTCGGTCGCCGCGAATCTGATTGAGCAGAGCTGTATTCATGGCCAGCAGATCATGACCATGAAAGAGCACACGACCATGCGCAGTGCCGTTCTGTGCGAGCAAGCCCATCATCGCCAGCACGCTTTGGCTCTTGCCAGAGCCTGATTCGCCCACGATGCCGAGGGTTTGCCCCTTGCTCAGTGAAAAGTTGATGCCGTTAACGGCATCCACCACACCATCCCCAGTGCGGAACTGGACGCTTAAGTTGTTGACTTGAAGAATCGCGTTCATGTTCTAGCGCCCCTTCGGATCCAGCGCATCGCGCAAGCCATCACCGATGAAGTTCAAGCTATAAAGCGTGATGGACAACAAAATGGCAGGGCACAGCAGCATCCAAGGCGAAGTCTCCATGAGCTTCGCGCCATCATGGATCAACACGCCCCAGCTCGTCATCGGTTCTTGAATACCCAAGCCGAGAAACGAGAGAATGGATTCCATGATGATGATGGTCGGGATCAAAATCGTGGTGTAGATCACCACCACGCCGAGCAGATTAGGAATAATGTGGCGAAAGATGATGGCGCGCGTAGATACACCAATAACGCGCGCTGCCTCCACATACTCGCGCGAGCGCAGCGAGAGTGTTTGCCCACGCACGATGCGCGCCATGCTCATCCAAGAGAAGGTGGTGATCACAAAAACCACCAGATAGAACTCACGGCCGAGAATGGTGATGAGCAAAATGGCGATCAGGATGTAAGGAATGGCATACATCAAATCAACGATACGCATCATGACGGAATCCGTACGCCCGCCGATGAAGCCGGCTGTCGCGCCCCAGATGATGCCAACAGTGGCAGTAGAGAGCGTGCCCAGCAGCCCGACCATGAGTGAAATGCGCCCACCCACGAGGCATCGCACCAACAAATCGCGCCCGGATTCATCGGTACCGAAAAGATGCCAGTTCTTCAAGCTCGGCGGCTGGCTCATGGCATCCCAGTCGGTGCTGTCGTAGGCATGCGGTAGCAGGAAAGGGCCAAACAGGCAAGCCAGCACGATCAGGGACAGCAAGATCACGCTGACAACAGCAGCCTTGTTGCGCATGAAGCGCAGCCGAGCATCCTGCCAAGGGCTGCGACCTTGCACAGGAGTGACGGAGACCTGCGCCAGCGCGTCGATCAGGGCATCGTCTTTTTTGTAGGGATTGAAGGCCATGACGGATTTCAGCGATAACGGATTTTGGGATCAAGGAGCGCGTACAGCAGATCCACAATCAGGTTAAAGAGCACGGCGACAAAGGTGATCAGCACGACCAAACCTAGAACGAGCGTGTAGTCCCGATTGCCTGCGCCATTGACAATAAGCTTGCCCAAGCCGGGGAGAGAGAAGACCGATTCAGTCACGATGGCCTCTGTCATTACCGCGATAGCGATTGGACCTGCCAACGAGACGACGGGTAGCAGAGCAGGTTTGAGTGCATGGCGAAGCACCACAGTGCGCATGGGCAAGCCCTTGGCTCGGGCGGTGCGGATGAAATTGCTGCTGAGCACTTCAATCAAACTTCCACGCATCACGCGCGCGATCTCGGATACGTTGATCAGCACCAGAAGGCATACAGGCAGGATCATGTATTTCGGGCTGAAATCATTCCATCCGCCTGCTGGCAGCCACTTCAGCCAGATAGCGAAGACCAAGACCAGCACGGGGCCAACGATGAAAGATGGGAAAGCTTTGCCAATGCTGCCTAGAAGCATCACCAAATAATCCACGAAACTGTTTTGCCGTAGTGCGGCGATCATGCCCAGACCAATTCCGAGTGTCAGAGAGATCACCATCGCAATGCCACCGATGGTGAGCGATACCGGCAAGGCTTTGGCCACGAGTTGATTCACAGTCCAATCTTCGTAGCGGAAGGATGCGCCGAGATCGCCACGCAACAGATTACCGAGGTAATGGAAATACTGCTCATACAGTGGGCGATCAAGCAGGTATTTCTCGTTGAGTATCTTGAGCATCACATCGGAGACTTTGCGCTCCGAATCAAACGGCCCACCCGGTGTGAAATGCAGCAGGAAATAGCAGACCGTGATGACGGCGAGCAAGGTCGGAATCGTGACCAACACCCGGCGAAACGCATAAGACCACATATGAGAAGGCTCGCAAGAGACAAAAAGAGCGACTGGGTGAAAACTTCAGCCCAGTCGCTGTATCGTGATGTCAGTTTGGCATCAACGCTTGATGATGTAGAGCTCTTTTGTGCGATAGCGATCCATCGCATTGGTGTTGGTGATGCCACCTACCCAGCTCTTGACCATGCGCGGACGGGTGTACTGCCACATTGGAATCGTGGGGTACTCTTCCATGATCATGCGTGTGGCATCGGTGAGCAGTGTGCGGCGCTTGGCAGGGTCGGTGGCGGCATAGCCTTCATCGATCTTGGCTTGTGCGGCTTTGTTGCAATAGCCTTGCGCGTTTTGATCAGAGTCACATTCCACCAGCGTCAGGAAGGTGGAAGCGTCGTTGTAGTCGCCGATCCAAGCATTGCGGGCGATCTGGTAGTCGCGGTCGTTGCGCTTCTTGATGAGCACTTTGAACTCCATGTTCTCAATATCCATCTCGATGCCAAAGTGTTTCTTCCACTCAGACTGCGCGTACAGTGACAGTCTGCGGTGCAGCTCGTTGGGGTTGGTGATGAACTTCATTTTGGTGCCTGGTTTCACGCCAGCGGCTTCCATGAGCTTCTTGGCCTCAGTAATCCGGCGCTCCATGGGCCATGCTGCCCAGTCTGGCTTGGTGGGCTCTGCGCCATTGGTGCCGTTGACCATCATGCTGTAGGCGGGCGTTTTGCCATCGGCCAGAATGCGTTCTGTCATCAGATCGCGGTCAATCGCCATGTTCAGCGCCTTGCGTACGCGTACGTCTTTGAACAAAGGATCAGCAATATTCAAGGAGTAGTAATACACGCCGAGAATGCCTTGATTGCGCACCTCTTTTGGATACTGCTTGCTCAAGCGTTCAAAGGCGCCTGGTGGCATTTCGTAAGTCATATCCACTTCACCCGATTCCCACATCTTCAGATCGGTCTCCATGCTGTCGATGGGAAGGTAGGTGACTTTGGTGACCTGGACATTAGCGCGATCCCAGTAGGTAGGCGATTTCTCTAACACGATCTTGCTGTTAACAGACCATTCCTTGAGCACGTAAGCGCCATTGCTCACGATATTTCCGGGCTTGGTCCAGTCTTTGCCGTGCTTCTCAATGGAGGCTTTATGAAGGGCGCCCAGTTGCAGGTTTTGCAGAACATCGGGTAGGAAGGCCGTTGGCTTGGCAGTCTTGATCTCCAGTGTGAACTCGTTGACGGCACGCACACCGAGTTCGTCGGTTTTTTTCTTGCCTGCAATGATGTCTTTGCCGTTCAAGAGGAAGCCGCCATAGGTGTCAGCATATTTGGATGCTGTGGTGGGATCCACCAAGCGGCGCATGCCGTAAACGAAATCGGCTGCAGTGAGCTTGTCGCCGTTCGACCATACTGCATTGCGGCGTAAGTTGAAGACCCATGTGGTGGGGTCGGTCTGACGCCAGCTATCTGCGACGCCGGGTCCAACCTTGCCTGCACCATCAACCGCGGTCAGACCTTCAAACAAATCACGGATGATGTTGTTGGACGGGACACCCTCAGCCTTGTTGGGATCAAGTGTCTCGGGCTCCGAGCCATTGCCACGCACAAGTTCTTGCTTGGCATCAAGCACCACACCTGCAGGAATGGTGGCTGCCATCAGTTGGGCGCTGAAGCTCAAAGCTCCGCAAGCGATAGCGCAAGCGAGTGCAGTGCGGCGAATTAGGGTTGTTGATGTCATATGGGGCTCCTCACAAATTGATACCAATGGCTTTCTCGGATGAATAAATCACCAGAGGGGGGCAAGTATAGGTTTCGTAGCAAAAGCCATGCCTAGGGGTAGCCCCTAGGTTTAATCTGAATGATTTCCCGCTTGTCGTTTACGGGACTCTGCTTGCAGCACCAGAGTACCTTTGCGCCAGCTTTTTTGAGTAGAGAAAGGCGTGGGTTAGAAAGGCAGCTTAGGCATGCCACCGCCCATTCCCGGTAAGCCTTTCATGCCCCCCATGCCCCCGAGCTTTTTCATCATCTTCATCATGCCGCCGCCCTTCATTTTCTTCATCATGTCGCGCATTTGGTCGAACTCATTGAGCAGGCGGTTGACTTCCTGAATCTGCACGCCCGCGCCTTGGGCGATACGGCGCTTGCGGCTGGCTTTGGTTTTGCCATCGAATAAGAGGCCAGGGTTGCGGCGCTCTTTCATGCTCATGGAATTGATGATGCCTTCTTTGCGCACGATGTCTTTCTCGGCGCGGCTCAGATCGGCTTCTGAGGCTTTGCCGGCTAGCTGGCTGGGGAGCTTGTCCATCATGCTGGAGAGGCCGCCCATTTTTTTCATCTGCTGGATCTGCTCTAAAAAATCTTGCAGCGTGAAACCATCTCCGCTCTTGATCTTCTCGGCCATCTTCTGGGCAGCGGCCAAGTCCACGTTTTGCGTGACTTGCTCGACCAGTGCCAAGATATCGCCCATGCCCAAGATGCGGCCTGCAAAGCGCTCGGCATCAAAGACTTCTAAGCCATCGATCTTCTCGCTCACGCCGGCAAACTTGATGGGCACACCAGTGATCTGCTTAACTGAGAGCGCCGCGCCGCCGCGTGAATCGCCGTCTGTCTTGGTGAGGATGATGCCGGTAAGCGGCAGAGCATCTTTGAAAGCCTTGGCGGTGTTGATCGCATCTTGACCTTGCATGGCATCGACGACGAAGAGCGTCTCGACCGGATTTAAAATGCCATGCAGCTCTTGAATTTCTTTCATGAGCTGTTCGTCGATGGCCAGGCGGCCTGCAGTATCAACAAGCAGCACATCGAAGTAATGGTTCTTTGCAAAATTGATAGCAGCTCGCGCAATATCAGCGGGCTTTTGTGATGGATCAGACGGGAACCATTCCGCACCGGCCTGCGCTGTCACTGTTTTGAGCTGCTCAATGGCAGCTGGGCGATACACGTCGCCCGAGACGGTGAGCACTTTCTTTTTGCGTTTGGTGATCAGGTGTTTGGCGAGCTTAGCTGTCGTTGTCGTTTTACCCACACCTTGCAAGCCGGCCATCAAAATCACAGCGGGCGGTTGGGCGGCGAGATTGATGTCGCTCACGCCTTCACCAATCGTGGCGACCAATTCGCGGTTGACGATGCCGACTAAGGCTTCGCCGGGTTTCAAAGAGCCCACCACTTCCTGGCCTAGCGCTTTTTCTTTCACGCGAGCGACAAAATCGCGCACCACGGGCAGCGCCACATCAGCCTCCAGTAGCGCCATGCGTACTTCGCGCAACATGTCGGCCACATTGGATTCGGTGATGCGGGCTTGGCCGCTGATCGATTTGACCAGTTTTGATAGGCGTTCGGAGAGAGCAGAGGCCATGGCGTGAGGTTCGTTTGGGCGGAGCACTCCAAGAGCGCTTGCTAAAGGTAAACTAGAAGCCATGATTTTATCCAGTAGCTATCCCGCGTGGTTTTGGGTGCTAGCCGCCTTTGCGTTGGTAGCGTACGCTCTGCCCGCACTACTGACATCACCCAAGCCACAAGCTGTCGCCAGTAGCTTGACGCTGGCTTGGGTTTCGCATGGTTTGGTTTTGGGTATTGCCTTGTTTTCTGGGCGATTTGGCTTTGGCCCTGCGCTTTCTGTGATGGCGTGGCTGGTGCTCACGGTATATGCTGTGGAAAGCCGGTTGTATCCGCAGATGCAAAGTCGGCGTGCTTTGGCGGCGTTGGGCGGCGTGGCTTTACTGATTGGTTTGATTTTTCCGGGCACAGCGCTGTCTGCAAAGACCTCAATGTGGTTGCCTTTGCATGGTGCGTTTGGGGTGGCAGCTTATGGGCTCTTGGCTGTGGCTACCGTGCATGCTTGGCTGATGCGACGCGCTGAGGCGCAGATGCGCGCAGCGCCTAGCAAAGATACAGCCAGCATAGGCTTGCCTTTGATGACACTGGAGCGCTTGATGTTTGGCTTTGTGCTGGCCTCGTTTGTGTTGCTTACGGGTACGCTGCTGGCAGGCTGGTTCTTTGGCGAAGATTTGTACGGGTCGGCACAAGCTTGGCAATGGAATCACAAAACAATCTTCTCTGTGCTGGCTTGGTGTGCCATGGGCTTATTGCTCTTGGGGCGTTGGCAGTGGGGCTGGCGTGGTAAAGGCGCTGCACGATTTGTCTACAGCAGCGCCTTGCTCTTGTTGCTGGCTTATGTGGGCTCGCGCTTTGTGCTTGAAGTACTCCTGCAGCGAGTTGCCTGATATGAAATACGCTATTGTTTTTCTGGTGATCTTGCTCGGTGTTTGGCTTTGGCGCAAGAATCGAGCCGATGATCGCAATGAAGCTGGTGCCCAACCCAAGCCCAAAAGTGCGACTACGAGCACTGCGCCGCAAGTGATGGTGAGCTGTGCCTTGTGCGGTGTTCATCTGCCGAAAAGCGAAGCATTTTCTGGTAAAGCCAAGCATTACTGTAGTCTGGCACACCGCCAACAACGGGAGCCTTAATGCAAGAGGCTACCAGTCGCTTCAGTGCCTTGCTTGATTCCAGCGCTGTGGCTTCACCAGAATTGGATTTGTCGGATCGCGAAAGCGGGATGCCGCGCTTGTGGCGTGGCTTCATGGCGGCGCGTATTTTGGTGGCAGGCGTGCTCTTGCTGTTGTTGTTGTATCTGCGTGTGATGGGACAGCCACCGCAGATTGCAGCCCTACTGATTTGTATAGCTTATTTGGTGCTCACGGTTTGGGTACGCGTGCTCGGACGGCCCACGCTGCCTGGTGCGCGCTTTGATCCACAATGGGTGATCACCATTGGTGTGGATGTTCTGGTGTTTGGCTTGTTGTTGTACATGCAGGTCGGCTCTATCAACTTTGCGCCATTATTTGCATTGCCTGTGCTTTTGGCTGCCGTATTGGGGCCCTTGTTGCTGGCACTGGGCACAGCGGCGACAGTAACGGTTGTGGTTCTGCTTGATGCACTGCAATATACTTTTGCCGGCTCGACGGATGCAGCGGGGCGCTATGTTCAAGCCTCCATTACAGGTATAGGCCTGTTTGTTGTGGCCTATTTGGCAAATCAGTTAGCCACACGTTTGGTACGGCAAGAGCGCGTCGCGCTAGGCAGCGAAATGGCGGCGCGGGCGCAAATTCAAGTGAACCAACTGGTGATTGATAATTTGAATGATGGCGTCATGGTGATTGATGCCAATGGCGTTGTGCATGCGGCCAATCCATCCGCGCGAGAGATGCTTGGCGATGCTGCAATAAGCAATGCCCAATTGGCTAAGCCACCTTTTGTATTAGCATCTCGCCCAGCTTGGCAAAGTGTGGCGGATGTTGCGGTACACAGCTTTCTGGAGCAACAGGGTCTAGAACGGGATGTGGTGATTAGCCACGGGCAGGGCGCATCTATTCGCCTGCGTGTGAAGACTTCTTTATCGTCGGTGCCTCATACCTCATCACAGGGTAGCCTGTGTGTGATGTTCATGGAGGATTTGCGTGAGATGGAGGCGCGCGTGCGCACTGAAAAACTCGCCGCTATGGGGCGTATGTCTGCAGCTGTAGCGCATGAAATTCGCAATCCCTTGTCGGCAATTTCCCAAGCGAATGAGTTGTTGGCAGAGGAGATGCAATCGCCCCAACAGAAGAAGTTGGTGCGTATGGTGGCGCAAAATGTTCAACGACTCAATCGTGTGGTGGAGGATGTGTTGGACGTATCGCGCGCCCAAGGCGGTACGCAATCAGCTTCTACTTTGCATGATGCATCTCGCTTCATCAAAGGTGTCTGTGACGATTGGCAGGAACAAAATAAGGCAAGAAATATCCTTGTCACCGGCATAGAATATGCGCAGAGTGCTATTGAATTTGAAGCAGATCATTTGCGCCGGGTATTGGTGAATCTGCTAGATAATGCCCTTCGCCATGCTACACAGCAGGCGGCCTCCATACAGGTGAGTTTTTCAGCCGGGGAGCATTTTGGAGTGTGGGTGTTGAGTGTTTGGAGTGACGGCACTCCGATTGAACAAGGTGTGCAGCGTCATTTGTTTGAGCCATTTTTTAGCTCTCAAAGCCGGTCGAGCGGTTTGGGGCTCTATATTTGCCGCGAGCTATGCATGCGACACGGTGCCACGATCGCTTACCAACGCAGTATGCGCGAGATATTTGGGCAGTTGGGGCGGCGAGAGGGTAACGACTTTGTTGTGCAGTTGCGTGCTGGTCTTGAGTCTACCCAGCCTATGGGTTTTATGACATCGCAGTCGTCATCTATGTCACGGTTCTGAATCCGCTCCTCTACAATCCCAACATGTTGTCAGCCTCCGATGTTATTCCCCGCAGCGTGCCCAGCGTGCTGGTGATAGACGATGAACCGGATTTGCGTACCTTATATGAGTTGAGTTTGACCCGCGAGGGTTACGAAGTGGTCACGGCTGATAGTGTGGCGCAGTCTTTGGCGGCACTTGGATCACGCAGCTTCCATGCCGTGGTCTCCGATATGCAATTGCCCGACGGACTGGGCTTGGAGGTGTTGAGATTTTTATCGCAAGCGCAGCGCAGCGAACGATGTGTTGTGATCACTGCTCACGGCTCAGCTGAGAACGCAGTAGAGGCTTTGAAGGCAGGCGCATTTGACTATTTGAGCAAACCGGTTGACTTGAAACAGTTTCGCTCAGTGGTGGCACAGGCGGTAAAACTGAGTCAATCCGATGCGCAAATAACCTCGCAATTGAAGCCCCAGGGTTTGCCACAGGCTATTTCGCCTCCAGCTTCGTTAAGCGACACATCAGCCCACGCTCTCGCTGCAATCGTGGGTGATTCAGAAGTGATGAGTCAATTGCGTGCGCGTATTGCCAAAGTGGCACGCAGCATGGCGCCCGTGCTGGTGCGTGGTGAATCAGGCACTGGCAAAGAGTTGGTAGCGCGTGCGATCCATGCTTGCAGCCATCGAAGTGATGGGCCATTTGTCGCTGTCAATTGCAGTGCGATCCCAGAGAGTTTGCTGGAGGCCGAATTTTTCGGTGCACGCAAGGGCTCATATACGGGAGCCGCAGCAGATCGAGAAGGCTTTTTCCAAGCTGCGCATGGGGGCACACTCTTTTTGGATGAAATGGGTGATCTGCCGTTGGCGATGCAAGCCAAATTACTGCGTGCCATTCAAGAGCGAAGTGTGCGCCCCATAGGCGATACACAAGAGCTGCCAGTGAATGTACGCATCGTGAGTGCCACGCACAAGGATTTGAATGTTGCAGTGGCTGCAGGGCAATTTCGGCAAGACTTGTTTTACCGTATTAACGTCATTGATATGGCTCTGCCCGCCTTGCGCCAGCGCAGGGAGGATTTACCAGCTTTGGTCGATTGCTTGCTCCAGCGCATTGCTACAGAGTCTGGTGAGCGTGTACCGCAAGCCAGCAGCAGCTTTCTTGCACAACTGCAAGCCTTGCCTTTGCTCGGCAATGTGCGTGAGTTAGAAAATCTCTTGCATCGTGCGGTGGCATTGTCTGACGGCAGCAGCTTGTCTCTGGAAGATCAAGAGTATCTGAAGTCGCCTGCCGCATCCAATCATGCATCTTCACTTCCTGCCGCAGCCGAAGCCTCAGAAGTTCTGCCTAGTGACTTGCAGGCCCACTTGGATGCACAAGAGCGAGATATCTTGGTGGCAGCTCTTAAAGATACAGGCTTTAACCGTACCGCTGCCGCCGCGCGCCTGGGGATGAGTTTGCGGCAAATTCGCTATCGCATGGCTCGCTTAGGTATAGAAGCTGATGAAGGCAAAAGCTGAGAATGTTGCTGCCTGGCAGTCTGGCTGGCTTAGCACAGCGCAGCGGCTCGATTCTCCAAATTTTGGTGCGCGGCCTGCCCCAGCCTTGATCGATCTGATCGTGGTGCATTCCATCAGTTTGCCGCCCGGCATATATGGCGGTTCTCAGGTGCAGAAGTTGTTCACAAATCAACTGGATTGGTCTGAGCACCCGTATTTCGAGCGCATTCGAGGCATGCAAGTGTCTTCACATTTCTATATTGAGCGCAGCGGCAAGCTTTGGCAGTTTGTGAGCGCAGATGACCGCGCTTGGCATGCTGGGCAATCCAGCTTCATGGGGCGAGACAACTGCAATGATTTTTCAGTAGGTATTGAGCTTGAAGGCTTGGAAGGTCAGCTTTTTGAGGCTACTCAATACCAAAGTTTGAGTTTTTTGTGCCAGCACTTGCAGGCGCGCTACCCCATCTCTCATGTGGTTGGTCATGAGCACATTGCACCAGGGCGTAAATTCGATCCTGGTGCAGGTTTTGATTGGCCTGGCTTGCAAAAAACTGTAGGTTGGTCGCCTCAGTGTTTTCCCGCGCTATCTTTTTAGAAGTGATGAGCCACTCACTGAGCTGTCTCTGTTGCTGATTTTGTGTGCACAGTTAGCATAAAGCCAGGATTGATGCGGCTCGCGATTGAAAACTGCCTGCAAAGCCACATCTAGACTGAATCTCACAAGTAGACGCTAGACTGCATGCGGCTCACCTGCAGATGGTGCTCCAAATCAATGCGCAAAAAATGCGCTTTACCTCCTTTTTGAGGCGTTTGAAATCAAATCTTCTTACCTCAAAAAAGAGCAGCGCGGTGCAGTTTTTTTTCGTTTTTTGTTGTGATTTTTTACGACTTGGCGCCGAGTGCATGCCGAACGGGGCGCAGAGCCCGATACACTACCTATAGTGTTTTGCTAAAAGCAGAAGCACTAGATGTAGTGTCTTAACTATTGCGCACCAGCTCTTTATTTGATAGCATGACACGGCACAAAGATTTATTCTCCAGCAGTACACAACAACGTTCAACGAGATCAACCCACGAGGAAGCAATGCAGACAACAACCATTCCCACCGGCTCCACCGTCTCTTACTTGGCAGCAGATGTTCCTGCTCCGACCAAAGTTTCTCAGCAAGTAGCTAGCAGTCCCTACAGCAGCTATCAAATCATTCGCCGTAACGGCGCAGTCGTTCCTTTTGAGCCGAGCAAAATCGCTGTGGCCACGATGAAGGCTTTTCTTGCAGTTCATGGCACCCAGGGTGCGGCTTCAGCGAGCGTTCGCGAAGCTGTGGATGCCCTCACGAGCAACGTGGTGCGTGCTTTGATGCGCTCGCGTCCTGGCGGCGGTACATTTCATATTGAAGACGTGCAAGATCAAGTGGAGCTTGGCCTGATGCGCGGTGAGCATTTGGAAGTGGCGCGTGCTTATGTGCTGTATCGCGAGCGCCGTGCACAAGAGCGCGCTAAGGCGCCCGCAGCGCCAGTTGTGGCTGCCCCTACTTTGCATGTGGTGGATGGCGGCAAGCGTGTTCCCTTGGATTTGGCAACACTGAAGGCGTTGATTGAATCCAGCTGCGCCGGCTTGAATAAAGATGTGAGTCCAGCACCAATTCTGGCCGAGACTTTACGTAATCTGTATGACGGCGTGCCTGTGGATGAGGTTTACAAAGCCTCTATCCTTGCGGCGCGGACCATGATTGAGAAAGAGCCGGATTACACCTACGCTACATCGCGTTTGTTGATGCACACGATTCGTAAGGAAATCTTGGGGCAAGAAACCACGCAGGCTGAAATGACGCAGGCTTATCCTGAGTATTTTCCCCGTTTCATTCGCAAAGGTGTAGAAAACGACCTGCTGGATGAGCGTATGGAGCAGTTTGATCTGAAGCGCCTTGGGGCTGCACTCAAGCCTGAGCGCGATTTGCAGTTTGACTACCTTGGTCTGCAAACACTGTATGACCGCTACTTTTTGCATGTGCGCAAGACTCGCATCGAAATGCCACAAGCTTTCTTTATGCGTGTAGCCATGGGCTTGTCTCTCAACGAAGTTGACCGTGAAGCCCGGGCGATCGAATTCTATGAAGTGTTGAGTTCCTTTGATTTCATGAGCAGTACGCCCACCTTGTTTAACAGCGGTACCTTACGCTCTCAGTTATCGTCTTGCTATCTGACGACGGTGCCTGATCACTTGGATGGCATTTACGAATCCATCAAGGAAAACGCTCTGCTCTCCAAATTCGCAGGTGGCTTGGGCAACGATTGGACTCGCGTACGCGCTATGGGCTCGCATATCAAAGGCACAAACGGTGAGTCGCAAGGCGTTGTGCCGTTCCTGAAAGTGGTCAACGACACTGCAGTTGCAGTGAATCAGGGTGGTAAACGTAAGGGTGCGGTCTGCACCTATCTAGAGACATGGCATCTGGATATCGAAGAATTCTTGGAGTTGCGCAAAAACACAGGTGACGATCGCCGCCGTACGCATGACATGAATACGGCCAACTGGATTCCTGATCTGTTCATGCGCCGCGTGATGGAAAAGGGTGACTGGACCTTGTTCTCTCCAGCCGATACACCTGATTTGCACGATCTCTTTGGTTCTGCCTTTGAGAAAGCCTATGTGGCGTATGAGCAGAAAGCAGCTGAAGGCAAACTCAAACTGCACAAGAAAGTCTCTGCGTCTGATCTGTGGCGCAAGATGCTCACCATGTTGTTTGAAACGGGTCATCCATGGATCACTTACAAGGATGCTTGTAATGTTCGTTCGCCCCAGCAGCATGCAGGTGTCGTGCATTCATCTAATCTCTGCACGGAAATCACGCTCAATACATCCGACACAGAGACGGCTGTTTGCAACCTAGGCTCGGTTAATCTTGTGCAGCACTTGAAAGATGGTGCAAACGGTAAAGAACTGGATCGCGTCAAGCTGCAGAAAACCATCACTACAGCCATGCGTATGCTGGACAACGTGATCGACATCAATTACTACGCCGTGAAAAAAGCGCGTGACTCTAACATGCGTCACCGCCCGGTAGGCTTGGGTCTGATGTCTTTCCAAGACTGCCTGTATGAGTTGCGTACCCCCTACGGCTCGGACGCTGCTGTGAAGTTTGCTGATGAGTCCATGGAGGCCATTTGCTACTACGCTTACTGGGCATCCACCGATTTGGCCAAAGAGCGTGGTAAATATGCCAGCTACAAAGGTTCACTCTGGGATCAAGGCGTTTTGCCTTTGGATACCTTGGATTTGCTGGCCAAAGAGCGCGGTGGCTATGTGGAAGTCGATCGCTCCAGCACGATGGATTGGGATGCACTTCGCAAAAAGATCGCGCAAGATGGTATGCGCAATTCCAATTGCGTGGCGATTGCGCCAACGGCAACCATCTCCAACATCATTGGTGTGGACGCTTGTATCGAGCCTTGCTTTGGTAATCTCTCGGTCAAATCCAACCTGTCTGGCGAGTTCACAGTGATCAATCACTACCTCGTGCGCGATTTGAAGCGCCTTGGGCTTTGGGATGATGTGATGGTGGTCGATCTCAAGCACTTTGATGGTTCCTTGCGCCCGATTGATCGCGTACCACCCGATGTGAAAGCCTTGTATGCCACGGCTTTTGAAGTCGACACGACTTGGATCATTGAGGCTGCTGCACGTCGCCAGAAATGGATTGATCAAGCGCAGTCGCTCAATATCTATATGGCGGGCGCTTCTGGCAAAAAGCTCGACGATACCTACAAGCTGGCTTGGCTTCGCGGTCTGAAGACCACTTACTATCTGCGCACGGTGGGTGCTACGCACGCAGAAAAATCTACGGTGACATCAAGTCAACTCAATGCGGTGTCCTCGGGCGGTGGTGTTGGTGGTGCGGGTGTGAAGAGTGCTTCGGCACAAGTAGCCAAGCCCAGTGCGCTTGAGGCAGCAGCGGCAGCAGCACAAGCACAGCTGTCTGCCACGCCAGCAACTGATATCAAGTTTTGCGGTGTGGATGATCCCACCTGCGAGGCTTGCCAATAAAAAATTCAAGCATCGCTTGCACTTGTTTTTCGCGTGCTCTTGAATTCATAGCAATTCAAGAGCACGCAAAAAAATGTGGTGTGATGCAAAAGCGATGTAATTCAACAACACAAAATCGAGTTCGGATGCCGCAAGACTTGCATGAAATTTGCATTTGCGTTCATCTGCTCTCATAATCGGAGCAATTAGTTATGTTGACCTGGGACGAAGAAGTCAAACCCGCACTGCAAACTCTTGTCGCAAGTGGCTCCGCAAGCCACTTGGATGCAGTGTCCTCTCCTGTTTCTGCCGTCGAGCGCACAACACTTGATGATGGTGCTCCAGTGCCTGCAAATTTCGCAGCGAACGTACAAGCAGCGCAGCACTCCAATCAAGCCAGCACACATCGCCGTGTCAATGCCGCAGACAAGCGCATCATCAACGGCGCCACCGATGTGAACCAGCTCGTGCCCTTCAAATACAAATGGGCTTGGGAAAAATATTTGGCTACTTGCGCCAACCACTGGATGCCGCAAGAGATCAATATGACGCGCGATATCGCCTTGTGGAAAGATCCCAATGGTCTGACCGATGACGAGCGCCGCCTGATCAAGCGCAATCTGGGCTTCTTCGTGACGGCCGATTCTTTGGCTGCCAATAATATTGTGCTCGGTAGCTATCGCCATATCACAGCGCCTGAGTGCCGCCAATTCTTGCTGCGCCAAGCCTTTGAGGAGGCGATCCACACCCATGCCTACCAATACATTGTGGAATCGCTGGGCTTGGACGAGAGTGAGATCTTCAATGCCTATCATGAAGTGGCCAGCATCCGCAACAAAGATGAGTTCCTCATCCCCTTCATCGACACACTGACCAATCCGCATTTCGTCACCGGCACACCAGAAAATGATCAGAAGCTCTTGAAGAGCCTGATCGTATTTGCTTGCTTGATGGAAGGCCTGTTCTTCTATGTTGGCTTCACACAGATTCTGGCGTTGGGTCGTCAGAACAAAATGATGGGCGCTGCAGAGCAGTATCAATACATCCTGCGCGATGAATCCATGCACTGCAATTTCGGTATTGATCTGATCAACCAGATCAAACTGGAGAATCCTCATTTGTGGACAGCAGAGTTCAAAGCCGAGATCAAGGCCTTGTTCCTGAAAGCCGTAGAGCTGGAATACGCATACGCCGAAGACACCATGCCACGCGGCGTGCTCGGCTTGAATGCTTCGATGTTCAAAGGTTATCTGCGCTACATCGCCAATCGCCGTGCCGTGCAGATTGGCTTAGAAGAATTGTTCCCTGGGGAAGAGAATCCTTTCCCATGGATGAGTGAAATGATTGACTTGAAGAAGGAACGCAACTTCTTCGAGACAAGAGTGATTGAGTACCAGTCGGGTGGCGCATTGTCTTGGGACTGATCTTGCAGATCGGTCTTGAGGAGTGAGTCAGGCGATTGGTACGCGCTGTGGTCAACTGAAAAGCTGATCACAGCAGGTTTGTGAAGGTGTTCAAACATAGAACCCAAGCAAGCCAAACCCTATTCAGACTGTTGAGCTCTGGCTCAGCGGTTTGAATCGCTTGGCGTGCATCCGTGCGCGAAGTGTTTTATCTGTTGATCCGTAAACTAGATCTAGGAGAAACAATCATGGCAACTGCAAAAAAAGCTCCGGCAAAGAAAGCCGCTGCAAAAAAACCCGCTGCAAAAAAAGCTGCAGCAAAGAAGCCCGCTGCTAAAAAAGTAGCGAAAAAAGCTCCAGCCAAGAAAGCTGCTGCTAAAAAGCCAGCAGCCAAAAAGGTTGCAGCGAAGAAGCCTGCTGCTAAAAAAGTAGCGAAAAAAGTCGCTAAAAAGGCGCCAGCTAAGAAAGCTGCAGCTAAAAAAGTAGCCAAAAAAGCTGCTAAAAAGCCTGCTGCCAAAAAACCTGCTGCCAAGAAAGCTGCGAAAAAGCCCGCTGCGAAGAAAGCTGCGAAAGCACCCGCTGCCCCTGCGGCTCAGACGACTCTGAACCCGCAGGCTGCTTGGCCGTTTCCAACAGCCAGCAAGCCCTAATAGGGTTTGAGCAAATAAAAACCCGCCATGCGAATGGCGGGTTTTTTTATGGGGATTTTCGTCAGACTAAAACAGCCGTTGCCTCAACCTCAATAAGCACTTCAGAGGAGGGCAGCATTCCTGACACTTCCACCACCGTGCTCACCACACCCGCTGGGCAAAAGATTTGCCGCACGCGGTTGTAAGCCGGGTAATGCCGCAGATCACGAAAATATTGCACGAGCTTGAAGACATCGCTCATCTGTGCGCCATGTTGCTGCGCGATCTCGCGGATGCGGGAGAGCACGAACCAGCTTTGCGCGACGATGGGTGCTTCGAAGACATCGACACTGAGCTGACCGGTGTCGTAGCCTAAAGAGCGCAGTTCTTGTCTCGCGTGCGCAGGGAGGTCGTCGTAAGAGGTGATAACTTTTTTCGCTGCAGGATCAACGGCGATCACACCGCTCATGTAAAGCAGATTGCCTACGCGCTTGGCTGCCAGATAGTTCGCCAGCGGTTGACCTGTAGGGCTCGTTACATCAGGCGCATCGCCGAGTGACGGCAAGGCTTTTGGCATTGCTGTAGCCGCTTTCAAGCCAGGCGGCGTTGGCATGTCTTCCGAGCGAAGTCGGATGGCTTGAGCAGCTTTATCTAGAGCCTCTTGCCCCATCTTCTCTTTCACAGCATCCATATTGCGGCGCGCTGCCGCATTGATCACACTTTTCATCTCACATCCTTAGGGCGTGTTTAATACCATTTATGGAGAGCGCGTTGCGAGTCAAAAAAGTCTCAGGCAAGGCGCGCTTAATTATCGCGTCACGTTGGCAGCCGGGGTCGCCTCCCGGCAAGGCATCGTAACGCCGCCTGAGGCTTTTTTGGCCACAACCCTTCGGTAATGAGCGGCAAAAGCCGCCACTCGTCGTTGCTCGTCTAGACAAGGCGCGAGCCGTGTCGTCGCCGTGCGCCTAGATTGGCAGCTTTTGTCACTCATTCGCGCCTGCAGAAATGGTGTTAAACACGCCCCAACTCGCCCCGCACTTTTGCGATGAATTCTTCGCAATCTTCGCGGCTCACATTGTTCATATTGTGCAGCTGAAGATAAGTCGTTTTGCAGCTCTTGGCCATGATGGCGCGCAGGCCGCGGGTGAAGAGTTTTTTGCAGGGGTCGCCCATGCCCTTGAGCCACCACCAAGGCGCGCCACCATGCGTGATGACGGTGAGGCGGGTGATATGACGCAGGCCGGGTACGGCTGTCTTGCCTTTTTGTGGCGGCGGTAAGAAGGCCACGCCAGGCAGCCACACACGCTCTAACCAGCCTTTGAGCATGGCTGGCGGCCCGTAAAACCAGACGGGGAAAACGAAGACGATGTGCTCACACCAGCGCAGCGCGTCCACATGCGCTTGCACTTTGGTTTCTATGGCGTTCGGATTCGGCAAATAATCCAGCCGCTCTTGCAGCGAGAGCACCGGTTCAAAGCCTTCTGAATAAAGATCAATGCAGCGCAGCTCATGGCCGCGCGCGCGCAAAGCTTCTTGCGTGGTTTGATACAGCGCGGCGCTGAAGCTTTGCGGATTGGGATGGCAATAAACAATGAGGGTGCGTAACTTCTCACCCATAAGCTTACTTGCCACCCAAGCGCTGCTTCACATCCATGCCAACCTTTTTGTTCACGAACTGAGTGGTGGCCACTTGGCTCAGATCAACTTCTCCAGCTTTGTAGAGGCCAGCCTTCACCATCTTGTCGTGAAAGTCTTTAATGCGAGCTTGGCTCATCGCGCCAATGCCGTTTTGCAGGGCTTCGCCGCTGTCCACAATGCCGAGCTTTTTCATCAAATCGATACTGCCAGCAATACTCGCATCGGTCAGATTGGGGTTGGTCTTCTTCAGTAATTCATTGGTGGCTTTGTTGTCGCCATACAGGTAGTTGTTCCAGCCGATCAATGAGGCATCGACAAACTTTTGCACCAACTCAGGCTTGGTGCGTACCAACTCGGTGCGAGTTTCAATCGTGGTGCTGTAAGTGGAGAAACCGTTATCAGCGAGCAAGAAGACCATCGGATCAAAGCCCGCTTGCGCCTTGATGCTGATGGGCTCGCTGATGGAGTAGCCCTGCTGCACGGATTTTTTATCGGCGAGGAAGGGGCCGACGTTGAATACATAAGGCTTCAAGTTTTCATCTTTGAAGCCGTGCTCGGCCTTCATCCATTGCCAGAAAGAAAACTGACCGTCTTTACTAATGAAAGCGGTGGGCGCTTTGGTGAGGTCTGCAAAAGTTTTGTAGCCCTGATCGGGGTGCGCAAAGATGGCTTGTGGGTCTTTCTGGAAGATCGCAGCCACCACGGTGGTGGGCACTTTGTTTTTCACGTTGTCAAACGTGAGCAGCAAATTGCCAGTCATCAAAAAGTCCAGCTTGCCAGTGGGCAGCAGCGGGCGGTTGTTCACCTGCGGGCCGCCTTGCACGATTTCTACATCGAGACCATAGCGCTTATACGTGCCATCCACCACTGCTTGATAGAAACCGCCATGGCCGGGCTGGGCAAACCAATTCGTACCAAAGGTCACTTTTTCTTGGGCAAAAGCAGTGATTGCCGGCAAGAATACTGCGCTAACAGCTATAGATTTAAGAGCAGATTGCAAGGTCATAGGTTTCTCCGATGGATATGACAGGTCAATACTAGAAAGCACAATGGTTGCATAAAGCATGCCCGAGAATGCTTAGGGTTTACAGCGTATCTGTGTATCTCTACGATTTCAATCGAAGATTTCATTCAGCCACGATTTCTTACGTTTTGGGTAGCCGCCGTATTTGTGCGCATCCGAATCCTGGAAATCGCGGTGGCCATAAGGAGAGGCTGGCTGCTGTGGATAGGGCGCAGGCGCTGTGGGGCCTGGCCGCTGGGGAGCAGCAGCTTGTGGCATGCTGGCTGCCGCCCGATCCATCAGCTTATCGAGCTCGCCGCGATCAAGCCACACGCCTCGGCATTTCGGGCAATAGTCAATTTCTACGCCTTGGCGATCCATCATCGCAAGATCGGTATCAACGCAAACAGGGCATTTCATGGTCAGGTTCCTAAAGGTGAAATGAAGAGGTGACTGTTAGAAATGCTTTTATGCATGATGCCTGCTCCGGGCGAGCGGGATGCAAGGCACATTTAGTTTCCGCAAAAGCCCAGTGGTCATTGAAATTTCACAAAAAGCCGCTATCATTAGCACTCTATCCGGGTGAGTGCTAACAATATTTTGTTGCAAACCCGGAAAAGTTAGCTAATGCCAACTTCGCGTTGGCATTACAAGTTTTCCGTAACCCCTGTTGCTTAATTCTTTAGGAGATGCAATGAAACTACGTCCTCTGGCCGATCGCGTGATCGTCAAGCGTGTTGACAGTGAAACCAAAACAGCCTCTGGCATCGTGATTCCCGATGCAGCCGCTGAGAAGCCTGATCAAGGCGAAGTCTTGGCTGTGGGCCCTGGCCGCACCAATGACAAAGGCGAAGTCAAAGCCCTGTCCGTCAAAGTGGGCGACAAGGTTTTGTTCGGCAAATACAGCGGCCAGACCGTCAAAGTTGGTGGCGATGAGCTCTTGGTCATGAAAGAAGATGACCTGTTTGCGGTCGTAGAGAAGTAATCTACTTACTACTAAATTAATAGCACTACGCGCAGGTTCTATACCGGCGATATGCCAATTTCATTCAATATTTAAGAGTTTTTAGGAGCCTAACATGGCAGCAAAAGACGTAATTTTCGGCGGTGAAGCCCGCGCACGCATGGTCGAAGGCGTGAACATCCTCGCCAACGCAGTGAAAGTCACCTTGGGCCCCAAGGGTCGTAACGTGGTTCTCGAGCGCAGCTTCGGCGCGCCTACCGTGACCAAAGACGGCGTGTCCGTCGCTAAAGAAATCGAGCTCAAAGACAAGCTCCAGAACATGGGCGCGCAGATGGTCAAGGAAGTTGCTTCCAAGACGTCTGACAACGCTGGCGACGGCACAACGACCGCTACCGTGCTCGCTCAAGCCATCGTTCGCGAAGGCATGAAATACGTGGCCGCCGGCATGAATCCGATGGATCTGAAGCGCGGTATCGACAAAGCTGTCACAGCTTTGGTGGCCGAGCTGAAGAAAGCCTCCAAGCCAACGACCACCAGCAAAGAAATCGCCCAAGTCGGTTCTATCTCTGCTAACTCTGACACCAGCATCGGCGAAATCATCGCCAAGGCTATGGACAAAGTGGGCAAAGAAGGCGTGATCACCGTGGAAGACGGTAAGAGCCTGGACAACGAGCTCGACATCGTTGAAGGCATGCAGTTTGACCGCGGCTACCTCAGCCCTTACTTCATCAACAACCCAGAAAAGCAAGCCGCTTTGCTCGACAACCCTTTCGTGCTCTTGTACGACAAGAAAATCAGCAACATCCGTGACCTGCTGCCCACGCTCGAAGCCGTGGCAAAAGCTGGCCGCCCCTTGCTGATCATTGCTGAAGAAGTCGAAGGCGAAGCCCTCGCTACTTTGGTGGTCAACACGATCCGTGGCATCTTGAAGGTTGTGGCTGTCAAGGCTCCAGGCTTCGGCGATCGCCGCAAAGCTATGCTCGAAGACATCGCCATCCTCACCGGCGGCAAAGTCGTTGCTGAAGAAATCGGCATGACGCTTGAGAAAGTCACCCTCGCTGATCTCGGCCAAGCCAAGCGCATCGAAGTGGGCAAAGAAAACACCATCATCATCGACGGCGCAGGCGCTGCCGCTGACATCGAAGCCCGCGTCAAACAAGTGCGCGTGCAAATCGAAGAAGCGACTTCCGACTACGACCGCGAGAAGCTGCAAGAGCGCGTGGCCAAGTTGGCTGGCGGTGTTGCTGTGATCAAGGTTGGCGCTGCCACCGAAGTCGAGATGAAAGAGAAGAAAGCCCGCGTTGAAGACGCACTGCACGCGACCCGCGCTGCTGTGGAAGAAGGCATCGTGGCTGGCGGCGGCGTCGCTCTGCTGCGCGCCAAGCAAGCTGCTGGCACCATCAAAGGCGACAACGCTGACCAAGACGCAGGCATCGCCCTCGTCATGCGCGCCATCGAGAGCCCATTGCGCGAAATCGTGTTCAACGCCGGCGGCGAAGCCAGCGTTGTCGTGAACGCAGTGTTGGCAGGCAAAGGCAACCACGGCTTCAACGCAGCTAATGAAACCTACGGCGACATGATCGAAATGGGTATCTTGGACCCCACCAAAGTGACCCGCACTGCATTGCAAAACGCAGCATCCGTCGCATCCCTCATGCTCACCACCGAGTGCATGGTCGCAGAAGCCCCAAAGGCTGATGCACCAATGCCAATGGGTGGTGGCGATATGGGCGGCATGGGTGGCATGGGCGGTATGGGCATGTAAGCCTGTAACTCCTTGCCTAAGGGCTGATCGCGTCGTTGCATCGGCATGCCGTAGCGCTGCTACTGCTCAAAAGCCGATGCGCCTAGCGCTAAGCCCTTATGCTGCGTCGATTAGCGTTATTGCTCTCGACAAAAACAAAGCCCGCAGACTGCGAAGTCTGCGGGCTTTTTTACATGGGCGAGATTAAACCATCACTGTCGATACCGACTTCGTGTTGATATAAGCCTCCAGCGCCTCTGGGCCGCCTTCTGAGCCGTAGCCGGAATCTTTCACGCCGCCGAAAGGCATCTCTGCTACGGCGAGCGCGGGCTGGTTGATCCAGAGCATGCCGGCTTGGATGTTTTGCGCGAGGTTGTGTTGATGCTTGAGCGATGAGGTGAAGGCATAGCTTGCGAGGCCGAAGCTCAGGCGGTTGGCTTCGCCGATGGCTTCATCCATCGTGTCAAAGCCGCGAATGCCTGCGATCGGGCCGAAGGGCTCGTCGTTGAACACGCTGGAGTTCAGCGGTGCGTCGGCAATGATGGTGGGGGCGAAGAAATTACCACTGGATCCAATGCGCTCGCCGCCGGTGACGATGTTTGCGCCGTTGCTGCGAGCATCCGCCACCACTTTGGCCATCGCATCCAAGCGGCGTGCGTTGGCCAGGGGCCCCATGGTCGTGCCTTCGGCGGTGCCGTCGCCCACTTTGATTTTGGTGGTGAAGGCGGCAAACTTTTCAATGAAATCTGCCTTGATGCTGTTGTGCACCAAGAAGCGCGTGGGCGAAATACACACTTGGCCGGCATTGCGGAATTTCGCAGCGCCTGCGGATTTCACGGCGAGCGCCACATCGGCATCATCGCAAATGATCACAGGTGCGTGGCCACCGAGTTCCATGGTGATGCGCTTCATGTGTTGGCCAGCCATGCCGGCGAGCATCTTGCCCACGGGGGTGGAGCCTGTGAAGCTGATCTTTCGAACTGTTGGGTGTGCGATCAAATACGAAGAGATTTCAGCGGGCACGCCATAGAGCAAATTGATCACGCCAGCAGGCAGGCCGGCATCAATGAAGCATTTGAGAAACATGGCGGGAGAGGCGGGCGTCTCTTCCGGTGCTTTCACGATGATGGCGCAGCCAGTAGCCAACGCAGCGCCTACTTTGCGCACGATTTGGTTGACAGGGAAATTCCAAGGCGTGAACGCTGCCACCACGCCGAGCGGTTGCTTCAAGACCTGCATTTGCGTGTTCATCGAGCGCGGCGGCACGATGCGGCCATATACGCGGCGGCCTTCGTCGGCCAGCCAGTTCAAAGTATCCACAGAGCCCATGAGCTCGGCTTTGGATTCGGCCAAGGGTTTGCCTTGCTCAAGCGTCATGAGCAGGGCAATGGTGTCGATGCGTTCACTCAGAAGCGAAGCTGCTTTGCGCATCACGCGCTGGCGCTCGGCCACGGGCGTGTTGCGCCAGACTTCAAAGCCTCGTGATGCAGACTCCAGCGCTGCATCCATCTCGGCTTGGCCAGCATGCGCCACGCGGCCAATTTCCGCGCCAGTGGCGGGGTTGACCACGGGCAGGCTTTTCTTCGATGAGGCTTCGCGCCATTCGTTGTTGATCAGGAGTTGGGTGTCTTGGTAGCTCATGGGGTCTCTTATTGAAGTGAAGTAAACCATCCATTATGTCTCGTAAGATCAAAACATGCATGCTGCAAAAGATACAACTGAATTGACTGTCGAGGCATGGCTGGCGCAGCGAGAATGGCATCCGTTTGACTTTCAGCGCGAGGCATGGGCGCATATCGCCGCCGGGCGCAGTGGCTTGCTGCATGCGAGCACAGGATCGGGTAAGACCTATGCTGTGTGGCTTGGCGTGCTGCAAGCACTGCTTGATTCGCTGCCAAGAAGTAAATCT
Source organism: Variovorax sp. PCZ-1 (assembly GCF_018413605.1). Classification (GTDB taxonomy): domain Bacteria; phylum Pseudomonadota; class Gammaproteobacteria; order Burkholderiales; family Burkholderiaceae_C; genus JANMDU01. The sequence continues at coordinate 433,170 of NZ_JAHCDN010000001.1, forward strand.
GCACCGCTTTCGGTGATTTGGCTCACGCCGATGCGTGCATTGGCCGCCGATACAGCGCGCGCTTTGCAAACGCCGCTGCAAGAGCTTGCTCCCGCGTGGACGCTTGGGCTGCGCACAGGCGACACGCCTTCGGGTGAGCGCGCAAAGCAAGATCGCCGCATGCCCACGGTGCTGATCACAACACCTGAATCGCTCACGCTTTTGATATCGCGAGAAAAGTGTGCAGAAGAATTGAGCAGCGTACGATATGTGATTGCTGATGAATGGCATGAGTTGCTAGGTAACAAGCGCGGTGTACAAACGCAGCTCGCATTGGCAAGGCTGTGCGCGTTCAACCCCAAGCTCGTGACTTGGGGTTTAAGTGCTACGCTATCAAATAAAGAGCACTCCGCGCAGGTTCTATGCCGGCAAAGTGCCAAAAAGGCTTCAAAATTCACAGAAAAATCTGTGAATCAAACGGTGATCGTGCAAGGCAAGCAGGTGAAGGATCTGCGCATCGATACGCTGATTCCTGATAAGCCAGGCAACTACTCTTGGGCAGGGCATCTGGGTGCGCGCATGCTAGAGCCCGTGGTCAAAGAAATCGAAAGCTCGGGCACGACGCTGGTGTTTACCAACACACGCTCGCAGGCGGAGATTTGGTATCAACTGATCTTGGAGGCCAAGCCTGAATGGGCAGGGCTGATCGCGCTTCACCATGGCAGCTTAGACAAGGAAGTGCGCGATTGGGTGGAGCAGGGCTTGAAGGCGGGGCGGCTTTTAGCGGTGGTGGCTACATCTTCGCTTGATCTCGGCGTGGATTTTCTGCCAGTTGAGCGCGTTCTGCAAATCGGCTCAGCCAAAGGCGTGGCGCGGCTCATTCAGCGTGCAGGTCGCAGCGGCCATGCGCCGGGGCGCACGAGCCGCATCACTCTAGTGCCGACCAATACGTTGGAGTTGATCGAGGCGGCTGCAGCGCGACGCGCAGCACAGGCGGGGCAGATTGAAAGCCGCGCTTCCCCCTACAAACCGCTGGATGTCTTGGTGCAGCATATCGTCACCGTCGCGCTCGGTGGGGGCTTTACAGCGGATGCTTTGTATGAAGAAGTGCGATCCGCTTTCGCCTACCAAGACTTGAGCCGAGAAGAATTTAATTGGGCGCTCGCCTTCTGCGAGCGTGGTGGTGATTCACTCGCCGCGTATCCAGACTATCACCGCATCAAGCCAGACGAGAATGGTATTTATCGCGTCCCAGACCGCGCCGTAGCGCGCCGCCACCGTCTGAACATCGGCACGATTGTGAGCGATGCCGCTATGCAGGTGAAATACCAAACAGGCCAGCGCATTGGCACGATAGAAGAGAGCTTCATCGCCCGCCTGAAGAAAGGCGATTGCTTCACCTTCGCAGGCCGCATTCTTGAACTGATCCGCGTGAACGATATGACGGCTTATGTCAAGCGCGCCGAGAAAAACAAAGCCAGCGTGCCCAGCTGGCAAGGCGGGAAAATGCCGCTCTCTAGCGAGTTGGCAGATAACGTGGTGTCACTACTGGCCGAGGCTTCAGATGGCTATTTTCATGAGCCAGAAATGCAAGCCGCAGAGCCCATGCTCGCCACACAAATGCGCCTTTCCCGCATGCCTAGGCCGGGGAGCTTGCTGATTGAAAGCTACACCAGCAAAGAAGGCCATCATCTCTACATCTATCCCTTTGCAGGCCGCAATGTGCATCTGGGGCTGGCATCTCTCTTGGCCTACCGCCTTGCGCTCGATGAGCCGGCTACTTTTAGCCTATCGGTGAACGACTACGGCTTTGAATTGCTCAGCGCCACGGCCTGCGATATGAGTAAGTTGCAAGACCAAAGCCTGTTTGCCAGCAAAGATCTCTTGCAAGACGTGCTCGCCTCGCTCAACAGCTCCGAGCTCGCACAAAGAAGATTTCGAGAAATCGCGCGCATTGCTGGCCTGATCTTCACAGGCTATCCTGGTGCAGCTAAAAGCAACAAGCAACTTCAAGCATCGAGCGGTTTGTTTTTTGAAGTGTTCAAAAAATACGATGAGAGAAATATGTTGCTTGTGCAAGCCCAGCAAGAAGTGCTTTCGCAAGAGCTCAATATCGAACAACTGCAAAGCACCTTGCAAGCCATGCAAAAAAACCGCTTGGATTGGGTGCAGCTTTCACACCCCAGCCCTTTGAGCCTGCCGCTGATGGTGGAGCGGCTGCGCGAGAAGCTCAGTACAGAAAAATTGGCAGACCGCCTCGACAGAATCTTGCGCGATGCTGAGAAAATATAAGCAATGAAAATTGTCTTGATCAGTTTATTACTGTGCTTCACGCATACGGCTGCAATATCCAAAACGCTGCAAGGTGTCGTGACACATGTGAGCGATGGCGATACGCTGTGGATCAAAGTCGATCCTGCAGCCAAGCCTATCAAAGTGCGTTTGCAAGGCATGGATGCGCCCGAGATTTGCCAAGCTTGGGGCACGCAAGCGCGCGATGCACTCAGAGCGAAGATTTTGAAACAAAGCGTGAGTCTCAGCACTCGCGCGAAAGACGATTACAAGCGCGTACTGGGCCGAGTGCAATTCAAAGCTGAGGATGTGGGGGCGTGGCTTGTCAAAAACGGTCATGCTTGGAGCGATCACCATCGGCGTCATCTGCGGCCGTATGCCAACGAAGAAGCTGCCGCTAGGAAGGCGCGACTGGGCTTGTGGGCGCAAGCAGGCGCACAGGAGCCGCGTCAGTTTCGCAAGCTGCATGGCTCTTGTCACAAATGAAATTGATGCGTTTTAGCGCTTTCGCCGTATAGGTTCAGCGCTCTAATTTATATAGCGTTGACACTGAAATGTCATAGAGTTGAGATGGCGCTGTCATAAATAAGCGCTAACTTCTTATGCATGAATACTAATGTGTGGAGAGCGCCCATCATCAGCCGCCAAAGCTTGGCGGATGCTGCTTCATTGCCCACTCCAGAGGTGGCAAATTGGGTCAGAGCCGTGCCCCCAAGCCCAGTGGATGAAGAGGAGGGAGAGGGCGGCAAGACGCATTACCGCACCGTCTTCATCTCAGATATTCATTTGGGCACGGCAGGTTGCCAAGCGCATGCGCTGCTTGATTTTCTGCGCGTGACGCGCTGTGATTATTTGTACTTGGTGGGCGACATTGTGGATGGCTGGCAGCTTCGCAGGCGTTGGTTTTGGCCACAGGCGCACAACGATGTGGTGCAAAAAGTGCTTCGCGCTGCGCGTAAGGGCACAAAGGTGATTTTTGTTCCAGGCAATCATGATGAGTTTGCGCGGCGCTACGAAGGCCATGAGTTTGGCGGCATGATCGTGATGAACGAATGCATTCACATCACGGCGGATGGCCGAAAGCTCTGGGTCACGCATGGCGACTTGTTTGATGGCGTCATTCAGTGTGCGAAATGGCTGGCTTATTTGGGCGATCAAGCCTATGAATTCACGCTGCGCCTGAATCGCAGCTTCAATATTTTGCGGGCACGGCTGGGCTTGCCTTATTGGTCGCTCTCGCAATATCTCAAACACAAAGTCAAGCGCGCGGTGAGCTATGTGTCGGATTTTGAGACGGCGGTGGCGCATGAGGCCAAGCGACGCGGGCTCGATGGCGTGGTCTGCGGGCATATCCATCGTGCTGAGATGCGTGAGATCGAAGGCGTGCTGTATTGCAACGATGGCGATTGGGTGGAAAGCCTGACAGCATTGGTGGAGCATGCTGATGGCACTCTTGAGTTGATTGATTGGTCAACAAAATCGGGTGATGCGTATGCCATGACGAAACGCTTAAAAGCGAAACAGGTTTCAGAACAACCAACGACGACAGTCACTGTGGGGATTTAAACCATGCGTATTGCGATCATTACCGATGCTTGGAAACCTCAGGTCAATGGCGTGGTGACCATTTTGGTGGAGCTGGTCGATCAGCTCAAAGCATTGGGGCACGAGGTGCTGGTGATTCAGCCTGATCTGTTTGACACACGGCCCTGTCCGGGCTACCCGGAGATAGCATTGGCGCGTGGCATCGAACCGCGCCTCTCACGCCAGCTGCAAGCCTTTGCGCCACAAGCCATCCATGTAGCCACCGAAGGCCCGTTGGGCAGCAAAGCGCGCAAATTTTGCATCAAACGCAAACTGCCTTTCACCACAGCATTTCACACACGCTTTCCTGAAATTTTGCATGCCGCTTTGAGAGTGCCCCTGGCCTGGGGCTACTGGTGGTTTCGCCGCTTTCATGCCCGTGCACAGCGCGTGATGGTGCCCGCACCTGCGACATTGCGCATGCTGCAAGCGCGTGGCTTTGAGAATGTGGTGCAATGGACGCATGGCGTGGACGGGCAAGTGTTTGCTCCCGGCGCACGCAATGCGCTCGATCATTTGAATTTGCCCAAGCCGATCCATTTGTTTGTTGGGCGTGTCTCTTACGAGAAAAATATTGAAGCGTTTTTGAATCTGGATTTACCCGGTAGCAAGGTGGTGTGTGGTGTGGGGCCGCTGGCGACGAGACTGAAAACGCAATTTCCAGATGTGACTTGGCTGGGTATCTTGCCGCGTAAAGAGTTGGCAGGTGTTTATCGCGCTGCAGATGTGTTTGTCTTCCCCAGCAAATCAGACACCTTTGGACTCACGATGCTGGAGGCCATGGCCTGCGGCACACCTGTGGCGGCCTACCCGGTAGAGGGGCCGATCGATGTGATCTCAGATTCGCCAGCAGGCGTGATGCATGACGATCTGGCGCAAGCGGTGCAAGCGGCGCTGCGCATTGATCGCTTCTATCCGCCACAACGTGCTGCGCATTTTGATAATACGACGGTGACGCAAGAATTCTTGCAAATGCTAGCGCCCATCGCTTCGCCTGCATTGAAGCCGCAGCTGGCGCTGGGCTAATTTCACGCATTAAAGTGTGAGGATGGTGCAACCTGTCGTTTTGCGGGCTTCCAAATCACGATGCGCTTGCTGCACATCTTCGAGCTTATAGCGCTGATCAATTTTGATTTTCACTGCGCCGCTTTGCACCACGGCAAACAAATCATCGGCCATTGCCTGTGTGCTCTCGCGGGTGGCGATGTGGGTGAAGAGGGTTTGGCGCGTCACGTAGATTGAGCCTTTCGCGCCGAGCATGCCGGGCGCAAACGGAGGCACCACGCCTGAGGCATTGCCGAAGCTGGCCATCAGACCAAAGGGGGAGAGGCAATCGAGCGATTTATCCCACGTATCTTTACCCACGGAGTCGTACACCACCTTCACGCCTTTGCCGCTCGTGATCTCTTTCACGCGTGCCGCGAAATCTTCATTGGAGTAATTAATCACATGTGCGGCGCCATGGGCTTTGGCTAAGGCACATTTTTCGTCAGACCCAGCTGTGCCAATCAGCTGATAGCCCAAAGCCTTTGCCCATTGGCAAGCAATCAAGCCTACGCCGCCAGCGGCTGCGTGAAAGAGCACAAAATCGCCAGCTTTCAAGCCTTCCACAGGCAAGGTTTTGCGCAACAGGTATTGCGCCGTGAGCCCTTTGAGCATCATGGCCGCACCTGTTTCAAACGAAATCGCATCAGGCAGTTTGCACACACACTTCGCAGGCATCACACGCACTTCGCAATACGCGCCTGGGGGCTGGCTGGCATACGCTGCGCGGTCACCGACCTTCAGATGCGTCACGCCCGCACCCACAGCTTCCACCACACCAGCTGCTTCCATACCGAGCTGTAATGGCAAAGGCAGGGCATACACGCCGCTGCGCTGATACACGTCGATGAAGTTGAGGCCAATGGCGTGGTGGCGAATCCGAATCTCGCCCGCGCCTGGTTCGCCCACATTCACGTCAACGAGCTTCATTTGCTCAGGGCCGCCGGTTTGTTCGATGATGATGGCTTTGGTCATGTTTTGTCTCCAGAGAATTCAAGTTTAAAACGCTTCAAGAAGCTTTGCTGCGGCTGACCCAATACACCCCCAGAAGCACGAGCACCGTGCCGCCGATGATCCAAAGATTGAGTGATTCGCCCAGAAAAATCACGCCCATGCCAATTGTGCTCATCGGGCCGATCATGCCGGTTTGCGCGGCGAGGCTTGCGCCAATGCGCTCAATGGCCATCATCACCAGCACCACAGGCACGGCGGTGCAGAGCGTGGCATTCAAGATGGAGAGCCAAATCACTTCTGGTGCAACCATTGCAGCAGACATCGGCATCAGCAAGGCGAACTGCGCAATGCAAAACAAGCAAGCCACACTGGTGGCAAGGCCAACTAAACGCAGCGAACCCAGGCGCTTGACCATTTCCCCGCTGTAGACCAAGTAAATCGCATACGACACGGCGCTGGCAAACACCAAGGATGTACCCAACAGCACATTCTTGCCCTCAAAGCTTACTTCGTGGCCAAACACCAGCAGCACACCGCCATAGCTCAGCGCCATGGCAATCGCTTGTGTGCGCGTGATTTTCTTTTTGAAGAGCAGCGCCCCGAGGATCAAAACGATGGTGGGGTTGAGGTACAAAATCAGCCGCTCCAAAGAGGCAGTGATGTATTGCAAGCCTAGAAAATCTAAAAAGCTCGCCAAGTAATAGCCACAAAACCCGAGGCCCATCACACCCAGCCAATCTTTGCGAGTTAATGGCGCTTTGCCGCGCGATGCCCACCAGGCCATGGCCAAAAAGAAGGGCAATGCAAACAGCATGCGATACATGATGAGCGTGACCGCATCTACGCCATAGCGATAGGCTAATTTGACGATGATGGCTTTGCCGCTGAAGGCAATCGAGCCCACCACGGCCATGGCAAGGCCTGTGAGCTGAGCACGGCGAGCAAGTGTCGTCATAAGTGATTTACTATCAATACAATAGCACTTTGCGCAGATTCTACGCCGGCGATATGCCGATTTGGCTTATAAAAAGACATTAAAAGCCTACAGCCTGCCCGTCGCGCCGCGCATCGCTCGCTGCCACATAGCCTTGGCTCTTCGGATCACCCGCGCGCCAGATGAATTGGCCTGCACCAAAGTCTTGGTAGGAATCGTTGATCACTTCTGTTTTGTGGCCACGGTCGATCAAGCCTTGCACAGTTTGCGCATTCATCGCCGCTTCCACATTGATCTCCACGCCTTGATTGAAGCGCCAGCGCGGTGCATCACAAGCAGCCTGTGGATTCTGGCCGTAATCGAGCATGCGTACAAGAGTCTGCATATGGCCTTGAGGCTGCATGTTCGCGCCCATCACGCCATAGCTCATCACTGGCTGGCCATTCTTGGTGAGGAAGGCGGGGATGATGGTGTGGAAAGGGCGCTTGCCGGGCGCGACCACGTTGGGCGAAGCCGGATCAAGCGAGAAGGCATGGCCACGGTTTTGCAAGCTCACGCCGAATGTGGGCTCCACGCAGCCTGAGCCAAAGCCCATGTAGTTGCTCTGAATGAAGCTCACCATCATGCCGTTTTCATCAGCTGCGGTGAGATAAATCGTGCCGCCTTTGGCGATGTTGCCTGCTTGGAAGTCTTGGGCTTTGTCCATACGGATCAGCTTAGCGCGACTGGCGAGATACGCATCGGAGAGCATCTGCTCTGGCGTGACACTCATGGAAGAGGGCTCGGCGACGAACTTGTACACATCGGCAAAGGCCAGCTTCATCGCCTCGATTTGCAGATGCTGCGAATCTACGCCATCGACCTTGTGACTAGCGATATCAAAATGATTCAAGATGCCTAAGGCGATGAGCGCGGCAATGCCTTGGCCATTGGGTCCGATTTCATGCAGCTCATGATCACGGTATTTCTTAGAAATGGGCTTCACCCACTCTGGCTTGTAGGCCGCGAAATCAGCAGCGGTGATGCTACCGCCATTGGCGTTTGAAAATTTCTCGATGGCTGCTGCAATCTCACCGCCATACATTGCCGCGCCTTTGCTCTCAGCGATTTTGCGCAAACCATGCGCCGCCGCTTTGAACTGAAACAGCTCGCCCACATTCGGCGCACGCCCCCATGGCAGAAAGCCTTGCGCGAAGCCGGGAAGGCTCTGCAATTCAGGTGTGGCTGCAGCCCATTTTTGCTGAACCACAGGTGGCAGCAAATAGCCTCGCTCTGCAATTTCAATGGCTGGCTCCAACAAATCAGCGAAAGCAAGCTTGCCAAATTTCTCACTCATGGCCACCCAGCTCGCCACTGCGCCGGGCACAGTCACGGTATCCATCCCACGCTTGGGTAAGTTCAGGGATTCGCCGTATTTGCGTTTGAAATACTCTGGCGTCCAAGTCTGTGGCGCGCGACCAGAGGCATTGAGCCCATGCAGTTCTTTGCCGTCCCACAAAATACAAAACGCGTCAGAGCCAAGGCCATTGCTCACAGGCTCGCAAATCGTGATGGCCGCTGCTGCAGCAATCGCCGCATCGACTGCATTGCCACCCTTGAGCATCATGCGCAGGCCTGCTTGCGCGGCAAGCGGATGCGAGGTGCTCACCACATTGCGGGCGAAAACGGGAATGCGGGTGGTGGTGTAGGGGTTGGAAAAATCGAAATTCATCGGGAGGCTCTGAATAAGTTTTCGGGAAAAAGCTGGTTTGATTTCGGGATGAGATGCTAGGCCAATAACGCAGCTTTAGCGGTGCTAAAGCGAGTATTTTCAACGAATCAGACTGCCCGAAAGCTGGTCTGATTTGTCCGAACAACTTGTTCAGAGCCTGCCTGTCATTATCAAGCTGAATAGAATGCACTTACAACATAACAGGCATCACCATGGCAGATACCACCCTTCTCATCGATGTGATCAAGCAAGAGCTGAAAAGCCGCAACAAGACCTATGCGGACATGGCCGAGGCACTTGAGATGAGCGAATCCAGCATCAAGCGCATGTTCAGCAAGAAGGAAATGCCGCTCTCGCGCATTGATGATGTGTGCCGTTACCTAGGCACTGATTTCGCCGATCTCTCCCGCAAAGTGGCCGAGAGCACGCCGCTGATGACCGAGCTCACCTACGAGCAAGAAGCCGCCGTGGTGAAGGATCCTTTGCTGATGCTGGCTGCGATTTGCGTGCTCTCGTATTGGGAATACGAGCAGATTGTGCAAACCTATCAAATGACTGAGGCGCAATGTACAGCCAGACTGCTGGCGCTAGACAAGCTGGGCGTGATTGAGCTCAAGCCCATGAACCGCTATCGCTTGAAGGTAGCCAAGACTTTCAGATGGCGCAGCGATGGCCCGATCCGCAGCTACTTCACGCAGCACATCGTGGGCGAATATTTCGCAGGCCGCTTTGACCGCGAGGGCGAGACCCTAATGATGGTGCATGGCAACATCAATCGCGCAGTGGCCCCGAATTTTGTAGAGCGCATCAACCGCTTAGGCCAAGACTTCGCGGCGCAGCATCTGGCGGATAAGAAGATGGATGAGAAGCATCGCGACGGCTTCACGATGATTGTGGGATTTAGACGCTGGGAGTTCTCGGCGTTTACGGGTCTTCGAAGGAAGTAGCCATCTAGAGATCGTTTTGAACGCAAAAGACGCAAAAGTTACGCAGAAGGCGCAAAAAAGAAACAGCCAAGTTGTGGTTTCTATTCTGCGAATTTTGCGTAGTTTTTGCGTCTTCTGCGTTCTGCTCTTCGAGAACCCAATGTGCAGCCTTCAAAGCTTCAGGAAATGCTCCCGATAGTGAATCAGCTCGTCAATCGATTCATGCACATCGGCCAGCGCCGTATGCCTTTGCTTTTTCTTGAAGCTTTTGTAGGCTTCCGGCTTCCAGCGTTTGGCCAGCTCTTTCAAAGTGCTCACATCCAAATTGCGGTAGTGGAAAAAGGCTTCTAGCTTGGGCATGTAGCGCACGAGGAAGCGCCGGTCTTGGCCGATGGTGTTGCCGCACATGGGGGCTTTGCCTGCGCCGACGTAGGTTTTGAGAAAGTCGATCAAGGGCTGCTCGGCTTGTTTGGCCGTGGTTTTGCTCGCACGCACGCGCTCGATCAAACCGCTGTTGGTGTGGGTGGAGACATTCCATTTGTCCATCTTCTTGAGCGCAGCTTCGCTGACTTTCAAAGCAAACACCGGGCCTTCAACGCGGATCGACAGGTCTGGGCTGGTCACAACGACCGCGATTTCGATCAGGCGGTTTTCTTTCGGATCAAGGCCTGTCATCTCGCAATCGAGCCAGACAAGGTTGTGTTCGGATTTCTTGAGGGTGGTAGATGTCATAGCTTGATTTTCGCTGAAAGCCAAGGCAATTCCCAAAAGCCTAAAATCTAGGCATGTCTGCTCCTATTTTCACTGCTCTTTTTGCCGCCGCTCTTGTTGTCGGCCTTTTGCTCAAACTCTGGCTGGCTTCGCGTCAGATTCGTCATGTGGCGCTCAATCGCTCTGTCGTGCCCGCTGCCTTTGCTGAGCGCATCACCTTAGCAGCGCATCAAAAAGCGGCTGATTACACCATTGCGAAATCTCGCCTAGGTATTTTGGAGCTGGCCTTCGGTGCGGCTGTGTTACTGGCTTGGACGCTGTTGGGCGGTCTAGATGTGCTCAACCAATTTTTACTGGCGTGGCTTGGCCCTGGCTTGACTCAGCAACTTGCATTGCTGGCCAGCTTCGTGGTGATCGGTGGCATCATCGATTTACCCTTTTCCTTGTATGGCACGTTCGTGCTCGAAGAAAAATTTGGCTTCAACAAAATGACGTTCAAGCTGTGGTTGCTTGACGCGATCAAAGGAGCCTTCGTTGGTGCCTTGATCGGCCTGCCGATTGCTGCACTGATCCTCTGGCTCATGGGTGCAGCAGGTGACTTATGGTGGCTCTGGGCTTGGTGTGTGTGGATGGGCTTCAATGTTTTGTTGATGTTGATTTACCCGACCTTTATCGCGCCTCTGTTCAACAAATTCGAGCCTTTGCAGGACGAGACTCTCAAGGAACGCGTTACTGCGTTGATGAACCGCTGTGGCTTCACCGCCAAAGGCTTGTTTGTGATGGACGGCAGCAAGCGCAGCGCGCATGCGAATGCGTATTTCACGGGATTTGGCGCGAGTAAGCGAGTTGTCTTTTTTGATACTTTGCTGAAAAGCCTCACACCCGGCGAAGTGGATGCTGTGCTTGCGCATGAGCTGGGGCATTTCAAGCACAAGCACATCATCAAGCGTATCGTGAGCATGTTTGCGATGAGCTTGGCAGGCTTTGCATTGCTAGGCTTCTTGAGCAACCAGCTTTGGTTTTACCTCGGCCTCGGCGTGCGCCCGATCACGGCAGATGTGCAAGGCGTGAATTCTGCTTTGGCGCTGTTGCTCTTCATGATGGCGATTCCTGTGTTCACCGTGTTCATCTCTCCACTCATGGCGCAGCTCTCGCGCAAGCATGAGTTTGAAGCGGATGCTTATGCCGTGAGTCAAACGAAAGCGCAAGATTTGAAAAATGCGCTGCTCAAGCTTTATGAAGACAATGCATCGACGCTCACCCCCGATCCGCTGTATGTGAAGTTTTACTACTCGCATCCGCCTGCATCGGAGCGCTTGGCGCGAATGGGGGCTTGAGATGAGTGATTTAAAGAAAAAAGACTGGTCCACCGGCGCAAGACGTGCGCTGAGTGCTACTGAAATTGTAGCGAAGCTGGTAGAACTGCCCGGCTGGATACTCGATGGAGACGGGGCGCAAGTCGCGATTCAAAAAACCTTCCGCTTTACCAATTATCTGGAAACCATGAGCTTCGTGAATGCCGTGGCTTTTGTTGCTGAGCGGCACGATCATCATCCTGATATGAGCGTGCATTACAACCGCTGCATTGTGCGTTTCAACACGCATGATGTGAACGGCATCTCCATCACTGATATCGAATGCGCCACCGAGGTGGATGCTTTGATCAAAGTACGTTGAAAGCAGCGCAAGACCTCGAACTCGGCTTGGTGATTGCCAGCTTTGGTCGGCATTGTTTGGTGGAATCACCCGATGGCCGCCGCACGATCTGCCACCCGCGTGGCAAAAAATCACAGGCTGTGGTGGGCGATAAAGTCCAATGGCTGGCAAGCGAAGATGAAGGCACGATCGAGCGCGTGGATGAACGGCGCAATTTGCTCTATCGCCAAGATGAAATCCGCAGCAAGATGTTTGCTGCCAACCTCGATCAAGCCCTGATTTTGATCGCGGCTGAACCAGAATTTTCAGAAAGCCAACTCACTCGTGCGCTGATTGCCTGCGAGGCTGCAAAAATTTCGCCGATCATCGCGCTCAACAAGAGTGATCTGCAAGAGTCTTTCGAGCGCGCATGGGAGCGCCTCGCGGCGTATCGCCACATGCATTACGGCGTGTTGCCGCTTTCGCTGCGTTTGTCTAGCGATGCGGATCAGGCGGCATTGATGAAACGTCTGCAAGGCAAGACCACACTCGTGCTGGGCCCCAGTGGTGTCGGCAAAAGCACCTTGGTGAATTTGCTGGCGCCTCAGGCTCGAGAGATGCAGGGCGAGCTGGTGAAGACGCAAGAAATCTCGCAGGCTCTCAATTCGGGCAAACACACCACGACTTCGACGACTTTGTATTGGTTGGATGAAGCCAGACAAACTGCTTTGATCGATAGCCCTGGCTTCCAAGAATTCGGTCTGCACCACATCGAGCCGACTCAGCTTGCGAGCTTGATGCCCGATCTGGCGCAGCATTTGGGGCAGTGCAAGTTCTACAACTGCACGCATCTGCACGAACCCGGCTGCGGTGTGCGCGAGCATGTGATTTCTGAGGATAAATCAGCCTCCAGCCGGCAAGAAATCAGCGCAAGGCGCTATCAACTTTATAGTGATTTATTTGCGCAATTGAGCGCGCCGCCCAACTACTGATTCAGCCGAGCAAGCGTGCCAACGTGAGCAGTGCAATCAACAGCAGCCAAAGCACGACCGCGCGCCACACCAGCCCCACGATGCTGCGCAGATGCTCAGGCAGCGCTGTATCGCCCAGACCCAAAGAGGCGGCCATGGCCATTTGAATCACGCCGTCGTTGTCCGAGGGGGGGCGGTTACGCCAAGCTTCCACCACCTCTTCAAAATTGCCCACGACTGCAAAAGCCATGGCTGTGGCGCGCGCAGGCACGTAATCCATCACATGCCAAGCCGTTTGTGCGGCTTGTTGGCTTGATGGGCTGCTCAAGCCTTTGGCGATTGTGCTGCGTGGCTTCGGCTCCAAGCTGTGATAGACCGATCCATAGAGCTCATCTTGGTTATCGGTATGAAAGTAGCGCGAGACAAACTCTGCCATGCGATAGAGCACTGCGCCTGCTGGCCCAAGCCCTAAAGCCGCGAGCACGGCATACCACAGCAGCACGGCAAATACATGCCGATGCGCTGCAATCACGGCATGCTCCATCAGTTGCCGGGTGAGTTGATCGGGTGAAATCTGGCTGACATCGACTTGCTTCCAAGCGGCCAGCAATTGCGCTGCTTGCGCCGTATTGCCTTCATCAAGGGCTTGGCGGATGGCTGAGAAATGGTGGCTGAACTGCCGAAACCCCAAAGTGCAATAGAGCACCGCCACACTCCAAGCAAAGGCCAGCACCGCACCCACCCAGCCACCACCGAGCAGCAAGAGCGCATACACGCCCCAAGCCAGCAGCGCTGGCAGCAGGACCGCGCAGCTCCATAGCAGCCAGCCGTGATGCACGCGCCCTGCATCCAAACTGCGGGCGCAGGAGCGCACCCAAGAAAAAGCCGAGCGATGCACCGCACTTTCCAGCGGCATAGGACGCACCTGCTCGATCAGCAAAGCAAAAAGAATGGCGAAAAAGCTCATGTCAACAATGATAGCGCGTTGCTCTATTTGCTGTAAGACAGATGTGCAAGCGGTAGTTCACGCGAAGCTTTGACTTCGCCGAGCGAAAAACTCGTGTGCAAATCTTTCACATGCGGGAGGTTAATCAAGGTCTCCATCGCAAAGCGTGAATAGGATTCCAGATCGGTTGCGAGCACGGTGATCTCGAATGAACCTTCACCGGAGATGTGATGTACATCCATCACTTCTGGCAGCTTCACCAAGGCTTGGCGCAGCTCTCGCGTGACTGCGCCGGTGTTCACATCCGCATACAGGCGCACGAAGGCGATCACACCGAGGCCGAGTTTATGACGGTTCAATTGCGCGTGATACCCGCTGATGTAGCCTTCTTGCTCCAAGCGCTTGACGCGCCGCCAACACGGGGCGGGTGAGAGGCCGATGCGCTCGGAGAGCTCGGCATTGGTCAAGCGCCCATCGCTTTGCAGCTCGCGCAGGATGCGGATGTCAAACCTGTCTAGGCCAGAGAGCACTTCTTCCACTTCTGCGGTGCTTGGCGCAGGCTCAGGGGTTTTGAGCTGCAGGGGTTGCTTTTTGGGCAGAGTGGGTGGGGTGATTTTTCGTTTTGTAGCCATTGCGTGACTCGGATGCATGAAGAACGATTGTTGCTGATATTAGATGAATCGAGCACTAAAAAGCAATAGTTAAGCGCATTGCCGCAAGGATGAATTCAATTTTTCAGATGACAATGGATGCATGCGATCCATCATCCAATCCTTAGAAGAATCCAAAATCCGCGAAGTGGCCAATGCGGGCTTGGGCCGTGAGGGCGTTTTGCCTTTCTGGTTTGGCGAGAGTGATGAAGTCACGCCGGAATTTATTCGACAAGCCGCGATGCAATCCTTGCAAGAGGGCGAAACCTTTTATTCTCATAACCTCGGATTGCCTGCTTTGCGCGAAGCTGTGGCGCAGTATGCGAGCAAGTTGCATCAGCCGATTGCAGCAGAACGAATTGGTATCACCGCAGGCGGCGTGAACGCGTTGATGTTGGCCTGCCAAACTTTGCTGGATGCAGGAGATGAAGTGGTGGCCGTGACGCCCGTGTGGCCGAATCTCACGGCTCAGCCGCTGATCATGGGCGCGCAGGTGAAATGCATCAGCCTCGCGCCTGATGCACATGGCGCTTGGCAGCTTGATCTGCGAAAGCTGTTGAGTGCAGTGACAGCGAAGACGAAGCTCTTGATTTTGAACGCTCCCAATAATCCCACGGGTTGGACGCTCACGCGCTCTGAACAAGAAACCATCCTCGCGCATTGCCGAAAAACGGGCACTTGGATCTTGGCCGATGAAGTGTATGAGCGCTTGTATTACAGCGGCGATACGGCCAACGGCTGCGCGCCGAGCTTTTTAGACATCGCCACACCGGAAGATCGCGTGATCGCCGTCGGCTCCATGAGCAAAAGCTTTCTCATGACAGGCTGGCGCGTGGGTTGGCTCATCATGCCTACGGGTATGAGCGCGCAGGTGGGCAAGCTGATTGAATTCAACACCTCATGCAGCCCCGTGTTCATACAAAAAGCGGCGGCTTTGGCTTTGCAACGTACTAACGAAGTGACCCCGCGCATCGTGGCGCATCTTCACCAATGCCGCGACAAGCTGGTGAAGCTTTTGCAAGAAACGCCAGGTGTGAAAGTGGCTGCTGCGCCCGGTGGCATGTATGCTTTTTTCCAAATCGATGGGCATACCGATGCTTTGCAAACCGCCAAGCGCCTCGTGCTCGAAGCAGGCTTAGGTCTGGCGCCAGGCAATGCATTCGCGCCGCAAGGCGAGGGCTGGTTGCGCTGGTGTTTTGCATCGAAAGACCTCTCGCGCTTGGATGAAGGTGCGCAGCGCTTACGCACTTGGTTATTGCATAAAAAATGAATGATTTAGGCAGTTTGCCGGCATAGAATCTGCGCAGAGTGCTATTAAAATAATAGTAATGAAATTCCTTCAAGACGATGCCCGCCCTGCCTTCATGGATGGCGTGCGCGAGACGTTGATCATCGTGCCATCGTATTTGCCCTTCGCCTTGGTCTGCGGCGTGGCGGCAGTGAATGCGGGGCTCTCTCTGCCCGCTGCGCTGGCTTTGCCGGGCTTGGTGTATGGCGGTAGCTCGCAGGCTGTGCTCACGCAGTTTTTGCAAAGTGCCTCATCACTGTGGGTGGCGGTGCTCTCGGGGCTGGTGGTGAACCTGCGCATGGCGGTGTATAGCGCGGCGATGGCGCCACGCCTGCGGCATTTGAGCCTACCGCGCCGCATGCTGGGCGCGGCTTTCTTGGTAGACAACGCTTTTGCCTTCATGCAGCAGAGGCAACAAGACAAGCCACACGAGAGCAATGACCACTTGCTGGCCTACTACGCTGGGCTCACCTGTGTGCTCTGGCCCGCATGGATGGTGTTTTGTGTGCTCGGCTCCCTTTTGGGCAGCGTGATCCCCGCGAGTTGGCAGTTGGATTTTGCGATTCCTCTGGCTTTTATCGCCACGCTTTCCACCACCGTGCGTAGCATGCCGCTTTTGGCAGCGGCTGTGGCGGGCGCGGTCGCGAGTGTGGTGTTGTTTGCCTTGCCATTGAAACTTGGTCTGATTGCGGCTTGCCTGCTGGGTTTGCTCGCGGGATTGATCGTGGAGTGGCTCATGCCTGCCTCCAAGATCACAACCGAGGAGCCCAAGCCATGAGCGTTTTAGAAAGCTGGGGCGTCGTGCTCGCTTTGGGTTTGGGCACTTTCCTCATTCGTTATTCCTTCATCGGCCTGTTTGCCAACCATGATATGCCCGAATGGCTCTCGCATGGGCTCAAACTCATCGTGCCGGCCATCTTTGCGGCGATTGTGGCCAGTGGCGTGGCCATTTCAAATGGCCAATTCGGCGGCTGGGCACTTTGGCCAAAATACGGCGCAGCCGCCATCGCGCTGGCCTTCGCTTTGCGATTCAAAGGCAATATCTTGGTGACCGTGATCACTGGCATGCTGGCCTTGCATATTCTCTTGGCTGTCCAGCGCTGGATGGCCTGATAGGGTTTTAGCTATCGGCGTCTTCGCTAGAAGCAATCGCCCTGCGCGCACAGGGCCCATAGATTACATTTATGATACATGTATTGCCGATTGATGCGATGCATGATGACCTTGAAAGTGCAGTAGCAAACCTCAGTTGGTGATAAGGGTATACCCTCTACCCGACAATCAATTCTCATTTCGATTTTTCTTTCAACCTGGAGCATACATGTCCCTTATTAACACGCAAGTCGCACCGTTCAAGACCACCGCTTTCCACAACGGTAAGTGGGTCGACGTGACTGAAAAGACTTTCACAGGCAAATGGTCTGTGCTGATTTTCATGCCAGCGGCTTTCACGTTCAACTGCCCCACCGAGATCGAAGACGCGGCAGACAACTATGCTGAGTTCCAAAAAATGGGTGCTGAGGTTTACATCATCACCACCGACACGCATTTCTCTCACAAAGTGTGGCACGAGACATCTCCTGCTGTGGGCAAAGCCAAATTCCCCTTGGTTGGCGACCCAACGCACCAACTCACCCGCGCTTTCGGCGTGCACATTGACGAAGAAGGCCTGGCACTGCGCGGCACCTTCATCGTGGATCCATCCGGCAAGATCAAAACGCTGGAAATCCATTCCAACGAAATCGCCCGTGATGTGAAAGAAACCGTGCGCAAGCTCAAAGCTGCTCAATACACGGCTGCTCACCCCGGTGAAGTTTGCCCCGCCAAGTGGAACGATGGTGCCAAAACACTCAAGCCATCCTTGGAGTTGGTTGGCAAGATCTGATCAAGATCTTTAGCCACCACCAGACTCTGATCGCGAGCACTTTTTTATACCGCAGCCAAGCCGCTGCGGCGCAAAATTCCTGTTTGCCATGGAGTCTGGTTTTTTATCGTCTTTTTTAAGCCTTTTGGGCATTTCTCCGGCATACAGACTGCGCGAAGTGCTATATATTTAGGAGTATCGCCATGTTAGACCAAGACCTTCAAGACCAACTCGCCGCGTATTTGGAGCGCGTGAAAGAGCCGTTTGAACTCGTGGCAACACTGGGCGATGACGCAGGCTCGCAAGAGATGCGCGAGCTCTTGGAAACGGTAGCCAAACTCTGCGACAAGATCACTTTGCGCACTGATGGCAATGACGCGCGCACGCCTTCTTTTGCCTTGCAACGCAAGAGTGGCGCGCCGATGAAGCTGCGCTTTGCAGCCATCCCTCTCGGCCATGAATTCACCTCGCTCGTGCTCGCGTTGCTTTGGACAGGCGGTCATCCACCCAAGGTGGAAGAAGACACGATCACGCAGATCAAAGCGCTGCAGTTTGATCAACCCCAGAAATTCGATGTGTTCATGAGCCTCTCATGCCACAACTGCCCAGACGTCGTGCAAGCTTTGTCACTCATGGCAATCAACAACCCAGCGTTTGATGTGACCATCATCGACGGTGGCTTGAACCAAAAAGAAGTGGAAGACAAAGGCATCATGGCCGTGCCCGCTGTACATCTGCAAGGTGAGATGTTCCATTCAGGCCGCGCATCCCTGGAAGAGCTGGTCGCTAAGCTCGATACGGGCGCAGCAAAGCGCGAAGCCGCCAAGCTCTCTGCCCGCGCTCCTTATGAAGTGCTCATCCTCGGTGGTGGCCCCGCAGGCGCGGCGGCAGCCGTGTACGCCGCGCGCAAAGGCATCCGCACGGGCCTGCTGGCTGAGCGTTTTGGCGGCCAGGTCAACGACACCATGGCGATTGAAAACTACATCGGCGTGCCCGAGACGGATGGGCCCAAATACGCTGCTGCACTCGAGCAGCATGTGAAAACCTACGACGTAGATTTCATGAACGGCCATCGCGCTGCGAGCGTGATCCCCGCTCACGAGGAGGGTGGGTACATCACCCTCAAAACCGATGCCGGTGGCACTTTGCAGACCCGCAGCCTCATCATCGCCACCGGCGCACGCTGGAGAAACATCAATGTGCCGGGCGAGCAGGAATACAAAAACAAAGGCGTGGCTTATTGCCCGCATTGCGATGGCCCGCTCTTCAAAGGCAAAGATGTGGCTGTGATCGGCGGCGGCAATTCTGGTGTCGAAGCGGCGATTGATTTGGCGGGTCTGGTCAAGCATGTCACCGTGTTTGAATTCATGCCCGAGATGAAGGCTGATGCGGTGCTCATCCACAAGCTCAAGAGCTTGCCGAATGTGACGATCCACACGAATTCACAGACGCTGGAAATCACGGGTGCGGATGGCAAGGTCAACGGCCTGAAATACAAAGACCGTGCGACGAACGAAGAGCACACCGTGCCGCTGGAAGGCGTGTTCATCCAAATCGGCCTCGTGCCTAACACTGAATTTTTGGGCACCACGATTGAGCGCACCAAGTTTGGCGAGATCATGGTGGATGCGAAGAATCACACCAATGTGGCCGGTATCTTCGGAGCCGGTGACTGCACCACGGTGCCTTACAAGCAAATCGTGATTGCTGCCAGTGAGGGCGCAAAAGCAGCGCTGAGCGCGTTTGACCATCTGATTCGCACTCCAGCGCCAGCAGCTCAAGCCACCGAGCGTGAGCAAGAAGCCGTCGCAGCCTGAGCGGAATGTGTGTCGTTTAGAGGCGTATTTCGCCTCTAAACTATGCCTATGAATCCCTCTTCCGCTGTAGATCGCTATGCCGTGATCGGCAACCCCATCGTTCAATCCAAATCACCCATCATTCATGGCCTGTTTGCAGCGGCGACTGACCAGCAGATGGAATACACCAAGGTCGAAGGACGGATCGGCGATTTCGCAAAACAATTGGACGAGCTGCGCGCAGTTGGCATGCGCGGCATGAATGTGACCGCGCCATTCAAGCTGGAAGCTTTTGCCTATGCCACACATCTTTCAGAGTCTGCAAAATTAGCAGGCGCTGTGAATGCGCTCAAGTTTGAGGGCGCTGAAGTCCACGCACAGAATTTTGACGGCATTGGGCTGGTCAACGACATTGAGCGAAATCACAAAACGCCCATGAAAGGCAAACGCGTTTTGCTGCTCGGCGCTGGTGGCGCAGTGCGCGGGGCCTTATTGCCTTTTGCACGTTGCGAGCCGGCTTTGCTCGTGGTGGCGAATCGCACGGTTGCCAAGGCGCAAGAATTGGTGGATATGCTGCGCACGCAATCGGCTGCGAATGTGCAAGCCAGCAGCTATGAAGATTTGCGAGAGCCGTTTGATGTGATTGTTAACGGCACATCAGCCAGCCTCTTTGGTGATGCACCTGCTGTGCCGCATGCTGCGTTTTCTGTCGATGGCCTGGCTTACGAAATGGCTTATGGCAAAGGTGCCACACCCTTTTTGCTGCTTGCCCAAGCGGCCGGTGCTCGCCGCATGGTCGATGGTGTGGGCATGCTGGTAGAGCAGGCAGCGCTGGCATTTGAGTGGTGGCGCGGCGTGCGCCCAAGTACCGTTCAGGCGATCCATCAACTCACGGTTCCCATTGATTTTTCCTGATGGTCAGCTCAAGGGTGATGGTCGAGGCGAAGAGCCACGGCTTGGGTTGACAGGGCGCGATAGGTGAAAAACCTCACTCTGCGAGGGGGTGTATTAATGTACGATCTGGTACGTTTTTACCTTCCAACCTTTGGAGTTTTGCCATGCAACGCCGTTCCACTTTCAAAATTGCTATCACTTCCATAGCTGCTTGCGCAGCATTGGTAAGCGCAAACACTGCTTTTTCTCAAAATACCCTCAAGCTAGCTGCAATCGTGGAGCTCTCTGGTGGCGGCGCAACTGCGGGCACCAACTTTAAAAACGGCGTCGAGCTGGCTGTGAAAGAAATCAATGCAGCTGGCGGCATCATGGGCAAGAAGCTGGAGCTGTCGATCAATGACACCACCACCAATCCCGGCGTGGCGCTCGCTTTAACAAAGAAAGCGATTGACAACGATGTATTCGCCATATTTGGCCCTGTGTTTTCCGGCTCCATCATCGTGAGCATGAAAGAAAGCCAAAAAGCAGAAGTGCCCAACTGGACAGGCGGCGAAGCAGCGGGCATCACGATGCAAGGCAATCCCTACATCTTCCGTACCAGCTTCACGCAAGCCACGGCGATGCCAAAAATCGGCCGTTATATCAGCGATCAAGCCAAGGTGAAAAATCTCTCGATCATTTATGTGAACAACGACTTCGGCAAGGGTGGCTTGGACATGATCAAGAAAACACTGGCCGGTGGTTCCACCAAGATCGTTGACGAAATTTCTACCGACGCTGGCCAAGTAGATTTTTCTGCCGCGGTGCTCAAAGCAAAAAATAGCGGCTCGGATGCTTTGTTTGCCTATGTGAATGAAGACGAATCTGCCCGCCTCTTGCGCGAGCTGCGCAAACAAGGCTTTAACAAGCCTGTGATTGGTGAGACCACACTCACCGGCCAAAAAGTGATTGAGCTCGCAGGTGACGCCGCAACTGGTGCGATTGCACACGTTGGCCTCACGATTGATGCGCCCAGCCCTGAGATGTTGAAGTTCAAGGCCAAGTTTTACCAAGACTACAAATACCTGCCGGATCATAACGGTCCTAAAGGCTACATCGGCGTGTACACCATGAAAGCCGCGATTGAGAAAGCTGGCAAGTTGGATCGCAAGGCAGTGGCCGCTGCGATGAAGGGCTTGGAGCTGGATGTGAAGAAACATCCCGGCGTGTTGATGAGCGGCCGCTTTGATGACAAAGGCGATGTGGATCGCGAGAGCTATTTGGTGCAGGTCAAGAATGGCCGCCAAGAGGTTATTTCTGTGTTGCCTCCTTTGTCGGCCAAGAAGTGATCAGTGATTCTTCGGTGGCGAGTGCAGCTCAAACGAGATTGCGCATGCCACTGGCCGCTTCTTGCATCACACCCAGCACGCGTGCACTGGCCTGATCTGCCGCTTCGTTGCCTATGTACATCGTCACACTCAAAGCAGCGATCACATCGCCTTTGATGTCGCGCACAGGTACGGCTACGCCACGAAAGTGCAGCTCCAGTTGCTGCTCCGAAATGGCCCAGTCCTGCAATCGGCTGTTGAGCAGATGCTTGCGTAGCTTAGCCTTGTCGGTGATGCTATGAGCTGTCAAGGTTTTCAATTTGATTTTCGCAAGCCAGGCGTCCAAAGCTTGCGGCGCGCGCAGGGCCAAGAGCAGCGTTCCTGCAGCCGTGACATGAGCGGGAACGAGCATACCCAGCATGTAGCCAATGTTTTGCGGGCGCAGGCTAGCTGCACTGCTACCTTGGCGTGCGATGTACACCACCGAGTCGCCCTCCATGACTGAGAGGAATGCATTCTCTCCCGTGCCTTGCGCTATCCGCTGCAAAAAGGGTTGTGCAACACGCACCAAGCGCGATGAGGCGAGATACGCCTGCGAAAACTGCAAAACACGTGGCGTGAGCCAGAAGAGCTTGCCGTCCGTGGCCAGATATCCCAAATGTGCCAAGGTCAGCAAATATCGCCGCACAGCCGTGCGCGTCATGCCAGTGAGATCTGCCATTTCGCTGGCGCTGACGCGCGAATGTTCTTCATCAAAGCATCGCAGTAACTCCAACCCTTTCTCTAGCCCGGCGATCCAGTCTCTCCGAAGCAATGGCAGCTGCGTCGTTTGCGCCTCGTTGACAGTGAGAGTTGCTTCTTCGGAGCTGGAAAGAGGTGTTTTCTTAGCCATAAATAATTGCTATGACTGGTAGCTTGATATGCATTTCATTGCAAACCCTATTTTAGATCGTTGATTGAAATAATTGTATCGATAATCGCGCAAATAACCAACTTCGAGAGTGATGCGGATCGAATAATCACATGACCAGCAAGTGCCTGGACTCATTCGTTTCATCACTTTAGGAGACAAACATGTCATCTTCACTTCGCTTCCATTCCCTCGTCGGCGTCGCCTCGGTTGCTGCTGCTTTGGGATTTTCATTGCCAGTAAGCGCACAAAGCACGATCAAGTTGGCTGCCATCGTTGAGTTATCAGGTGCAGGTGCAACCGCAGGTACGAATTTCAAAAACGGCGTCGAAATGGCCGTGAAGGAAATCAATGCTGCGGGCGGCATTTTGGGCAGAAAGCTCGAGCTCAGCGTCAACGATACAACGACCAATCCCGGTGTTGCTCTGGCGATGACGAAAAAAGCCATTGATCAAGATGTGTTTGCTATTTTTGGCCCCGTGTTTTCAGGCTCGATCATCGTCAGCATGAAGGAAAGCGAGAAAGCCAAGATCCCTAACTGGACGGGTGGTGAAGCAGCCAACATCACAATGCAAGGTAATCCCTACATTTTCCGCACCAGTTTCACACAAGCTACCGCGATGCCCAAAGTTGCTCGCTACATCAGCCAAGAGGTGAAAGTCAAAAGCCTGGCGATTGCTTATGTGAATAACGATTTTGGCAAAGGCGGTTTGGACATGATCAAGAAAGCCTTGGCCACAACCGATACAAAAATCACGGCTGAGATTTCTACCGATGCTGGGCAAGCGGATTTCTCTGCGGCAGTGCTCAGAGCCAAACAAAGCAATGCAGATGCGCTGTTTGTTTATCTGAATGAGGATGAATCAGCGCGAATCTTGCGTGAATTGCGCAAACAAGGCTGGAACAAGCCCATCATTGGTGAGACGACGCTCACCGGGCAGAAGGTCATTGATTTGGCGGGCGAGGCCGCCAACGGTGCCGTTGCGCACGTTGGTCTCACGGTAGATGCCCCCGTACCAGCGATCAGGGCGTTCAAAGCGAAATTTGAAAAAGAGTACAAATACGTTTCTGATCACAACGGCATGAAAGGTTATTCTGGCGTTTACAGTATGCAAGCGGCCATTGAGCGTGCGGGGAAGATAGATCGTGAAGCCGTCGCCAAAGCCATGCAAGGCCTGAAGATCAACACAGACAAATATCCTGGGGCATTGATGTACACCGAATTTGATGACAAAGGTGATTTAGATCGCATGAGTTTCTTGGTTCAGGTAAAAAATGGAAAGCAAGAGGTGATCAATCTCCTGCCTCCTTTGAATACGAAGACGGTAGTTACTTCGCCTGTGCCAACTGCTCTGAGTAACCAAGCAGCAGCTAAAAAAGTAAAGCCATAAGACAGGCAATCCAACACTCGAAACACTGATCGGCAGCATATGAAAAATTCTGACAACACATACGACAGGGAGGTGATCGAGTGATTGATTTCCTACAACTGGTCTTCAGCGGCATGGCCACAGGCTGTATTTATGCGCTGGTGGCGCTTGGTTTCACACTGCTTTGGCAAGCCGCGGGCACGATCAATTTTGCGCAGGGCGAATTCGTCATGCTGCCTGGATTTGGCATGCTGGCCTTCATGGCTTGGGGTGCGCCTCTGCCGATTGCGTTTTTGCTTACGGTCATAGTTGCCACTGTGGTGCTCGGATGGGCTTTCAAGCGCACGGTGGTAGATCCGCTCTTCAAGCACGGCATGATGCAGATCGTGGTGGCTACGATTGGTCTGTCTATCGTGATGAAAAACAGCATGCGCGCTGGCTACAGTGCGGAGGCGCATCCGTTCCCCAGCATCTTCGGCGATACCTTGTTTCAAATCGCAGGTGTGACTGTTTCGCTGGGCGATGTGGGCACCCTGATGGCTGCGCTGATCATCGTGTTTGCCACTCAGGCTTTCCTGTCGGGAACGATCACTGGCCGTGCGATGCAGGCGGTGGCGCAAAACACGGAAAGCGCAGCGGTGCTGGGCATCAATGTGCCACGCATGATTTTTTATACTTTTGCAATCAATGCGGCGCTGGCTTGCGCGGCGGCGATCTTGGTCACACCCACGTATCTCGCCAAGTTCGATATGGGTGATTTCCTCGGCACGAAAGCCTTCTTCGCAGCTATCATCGGCGGCTTTAACAATTCCCGTGGCGCCTTACTCGGTGGTTTGATTGTTGGCGTGAGTGAAAATCTCGCCGCTGCTTATATCTCGCCCGCCTACAAAGATGCCGTGGCACTGGTGGTGTTCATGGCCGTGATTTTGTTCAGACCTCAAGGCTTGCTGGGCCGGAAAGAGGAGCGTAAGGTATGAACAATAATCAGAAGTTCGCCGGCGTATTCATTGCGCTAGTAGCTATTATTTTGATAGCTGTTCCACCGTTCTTGAAAAATTATGGTGTGTATCTCTTCAGCCTCTGGCTCGTCTTCGTGGTCGCAACCATGGGCTTGAATCTCACGGTGGGCTATGCGGGGCAAAAGTCTCTCGGGCATGCCGCTTTCTTCGGCATCGGCGCGTATGGCGTGGCTATTGCTATGAAAGCGGGGCTCTCATGGTGGCTTGGCTTGCCGATAGCCATGCTGGCCTGCTTCATCATGGGAATCATCGTGGGCTTTCCGGCGCTGCGGGTGCAAACGATCTATTTGGCCTTTGCTACGCTGGGTTTTAACACGGCGATGTGGCTCGTCTTCCGCAATGAAGAATGGCTCACGGGTGGTACGTTTGGCTTTAACGGTATTGCGAGGCCAACTGTTTTTGGCATCTCACTTAAAGGGCATTTGGCGTATTACTACTTTGTGCTCTCTGTTTCAGCAATAGCTATTGCATTGCTGTGGGGTTTGCTGCGTTCGCCTTGGGGCAAAGCTTTTCAAGCCTTGCGTGATAACCCAATTCGCGCGGAGAGCTTAGGTATTGACACACGAGCCTACACGCTGCTGAGCTTTGCGATTGGCGCTGCGTATGCAGGGTTGGCGGGCGCTCTGTATGCGTCGCTCACAGATTACATTGATCCAGCCTCCTTCACAGTCGGCGCATCGATCACCATGTATTTGATGGTA
The DNA here is from genome assembly GCF_018413605.1 of Variovorax sp. PCZ-1. Classification (GTDB taxonomy): domain Bacteria; phylum Pseudomonadota; class Gammaproteobacteria; order Burkholderiales; family Burkholderiaceae_C; genus JANMDU01. The sequence continues at coordinate 458,656 of NZ_JAHCDN010000001.1, forward strand.
GTCGTAGGCGGCGCAGGCGCATTCCTAGGGCCGCTCGTGGGCGCACTGGTGGGCTTGATCTTGCCGGAGTGGATTCGTGATGTCGCGCCTGCCTTGGCCAATTGGTATCTGCCTGTGTTTGGCGTGATGGTGATTGCGATGTTGGTGTGGCTGCCCGATGGCCTGATGAGCTTGCCAGAGAAGCTATTTTCTAAGCGAAATGTGCTTCAAGCCGGCGTACCTTCTGCGCAGAATGCTATCAAAATGGGAGAAAAAAAATGAGCTCTCCTGTTTTAAAAGTTTCCGATATGAAGAAAGCCTACGGCGCAATCCAAGCCGTGGGTGGGGTGAGTTTTGAAGTGATGCCAGGTGAGATTTTCGGCGTGATCGGGCCCAATGGCTCAGGTAAGACGACGCTGTTCAACTCCATGCTCGGTCAGATCAAGCCTGATTCTGGCAGCATCGAATTCAAAGGCCAAGATGTCACGAAAGCGGGGCCGCTGGAGCTCTCGCGCCTCGGCGTGGGGCGCACGTTTCAAACACTGCAGGTGTTTGGCAAGATGAGTGTGCGCGATAACTTGATCGTTGCCGCGCAAGAGCATCAAGGCAGCAAACTCAGCCGCATGTTTGCGCCTTCTGATTCAGGGCTGGGCGATAAAGCCGATGCACTGATTGATCAGTTTCGCATTCGTCATGTGGCGGATTTGAAGGCGGGCACACTGAGCTATGGTCAGCAAAAACTGGTAGATATCGCCATGGCCTTCATGCGCGAGCCGGATTTGGTCTTGCTTGATGAGCCTTGCGCAGGGGTGAATCCATCTCTGGTGGGTGGCATTTCTTCTTTGCTCAAACAGCTGAATGAAACAGGCTGGGGCGGCAAGAAGAGCAGCTTCGTGGTGATTGAACACAATATGGATTTCGTGATGAGTCTGTGTCACCGTATCATGGTGATGGTAGAAGGCAAGGTGCTCGCTATCGGCACACCTGCTGAAATTCGCGGTAACAAAGCCGTGCTTGATGCTTATCTGGGAGCATGATCATGAGCCAAGATATTGCTATTCAATTCGACAAAGTGCTCGCAGGCTACAAGGATTTGATGATCTTGAATCATCTGGATTTGAAGATTCGCCGTGCAGCCATCACTTTGCTCATTGGCCCCAATGGTGCGGGGAAATCCACCGTGCTTAAAACGCTTTTTGGCCTGCTCAAACCGCGCGAGGGCCGTGTGCTCTTTGAAGGTGAGGACATTTCTGGCGCAACACAGAAAGATCTGCTCGGCAAAGGCCTGGCCTTCGTGCCACAAGGGCGCAACCTGTTTCCGCAGCTCTCGGTGTATCAAAACCTAGAGCTTGGCGGCATCACGCTGGGCACCAAGCTCACCCATGAGCGTATCCCAGAAGTCTTGAAGCACTTCCCGCGTGTACAAGAGCGTATCCATTCGCAGGCGAGTGCATTGAGCGGTGGCGAGCAAAAGCAATTAGAAATCGCTCGTGCTTTGTTGCTGCGCCCGAAAGTGTTGCTGATTGATGAGCCATCGATTGGCCTTTCGCCCATTGTTGTTCAAGATGTATTCAAACTCTTGCGCCAGTTGGCAGAGCAGGGCACAACGATTGTGATGGTTGAGCAAAACGTGAAAAGTGCTTTGAAGATTTCAGATGAGGCGATAGCGCTGGAGTCTGGCCGATGTGTGCTGCATCGCAAGGCTTCGGAGTTGTTGGCTGATCCAGATATTGAGAGGTTGTTTCTGGGCGGGCACGTAGCTTCCGTATAGATAGTTGCAGATCAAAAAATAGAACGCAAAAGCGGCAAAAAAACGCAAAAGGTGCAAAAGCATGAATAGGCATTTTTCTTTTTCTGCGTCTGTTGCGTTCCTTTTGCGCTTTTTGCGTTCTATTATTCGAGCGATGTAAGAGATGAATACCCGGAGAAAATCATGAGCGACCTGTTGATGAAAGCGCCAGAGCGTGTAGATGGGCGCGAGCCTTTGCAGCATTCGTTTTCGGATGCGGCCAACCCGATTGGTTTGGATGGGATTGAGTTCATTGAATACGCCACTTCCAAGCCGCAAGCGCTTGGGCAAGTGTTGGAGATGATGGGTTTCAAGCCTGTGGCTCGGCATCGTTCGCGCGAGGTGTTGCTGTATCGGCAAGGTGGCTTGAACATCGTCGTGAACGCGCATCCTGATGAAGTACGCGGCGCAACACATGGGCGGGAAACGCCAGCGATTGCCGCAATTGCGCTTCGTGTGCGCGATGCGCGAGCGGCTTATGCCTATGCGCGCGAGCGTGGCGCGTGGGAAGTGCCTACACATGCGCAGGTGATGGAGCTGAATATCCCGGCGATTCATGGCGCGGGAGGAAGCCGGATTTATTTTGTGGATCGGTATCGTGAATTCAGTATCTACAGCGTGGATTTCGTGCCGATTCCAGACGTGGATCAAGCGCCGCCCGCCACCGCCGGCCTGCATTTCTTTGGCGTGGTGCAATACATCGGCGCGGAACGCAGCAATGATTGGATTGCGTTTTACAAAGAGCTGTTTGGCTTTGATCTGATCCCCGATGAAGAGCGCTTTGGCATCATGCCCAAGGGCACGCTGATGAAGAGCCCAGCGCTCTCCGCGGGAGCAGGCTTCATGCTGCAGATGGTGGAGCCAGATGTGAATGTGCTCGATGGCGAAGAGCGTTTGCAGCGCATCGGTCTTGGTGTGCCAGATGTGTTGCTGGCAGTGAATGCTCTGCGCAAATTGGGCATTGAGTTTGTCGAAACCAAGGCGGCGCACACTGAGCAACGCGGCGCGATCACGAAGACGTATTTGGGCGGTGTGGTGTTTGAGCTGGTTCATAGCGCGGGGTGAGATCATGAAACTCATTCGCGAATTCGGTATGGATACGATCAGCTTGGCTGGGCCGATTGAGGCCAAACTTGCTGCGATGAAAGCGGCGGGCTTTGATCAGGTGATGCTCAAGGCCAATGATTTGGTAGGGCATCCGGGTGGTTTGCAAGCAGCTGTGGCTGCCTGCAATGCGAGCGGCTTGCGTGCCACAGGCTTTCAAGTGCTGCGCGATTTTGAAGGCTTGTCAGGCCATTTGCACGAATACAAGATCGACATCGCCAAAAGCATGCTGCAAATGGCGCATAGCTTGGGTGCGAAGGTCTTGCTCGCCTGCTCATCCGTCTCAGCGCATGCCACGCAGGATCTCGACAAGATTGCAGCCGATTTGCGCAAGCTAGCTATGCTCGCCGTGCCCTATGGCATCAAGATCGCCTATGAAGCTCTGAGCTGGGGGCGCACGGTCAATGAGCTGCCGCAGAGCTGGGATGTGGTCTGCAGAGCTGATGCGCCTAACCTAGGCATTTGCGTGGATTCTTATCACGTGCTCGCTGCGAAGACTTCGCCCGAAGAGATTGATTACCTCGATGCTTCCAAAATCTTCCTCGTACAGCTCGCCGATTTCATGTGGGAAGAGACGAAGAGCTTTGAAGAGCGCATGACCACAGCGCGCACATTCCGTGTTTTTCCAGGCGAAGGCGTGCATAGCGATGCTTTGGTGGATATTGTGCTGCGGCTCGAGAGGATAGGCTACCGTGGTGACTACAGCTTCGAAGTGTTCAATGACGATTATGTGAACTTGCCGCTAGAGCTCGTCTGCGAGCGCGCAAAGAAAAGCGCACAGTGGTTGGCTGAGGATGTATTGCGACGCTCCACACCACTGCCAGGCAGCATGCGATTGAAGATTGCAAAGCTACTTATTTGATAGCACTTAGCGCAGTATCTATGCCGGCGATAGGCTTAAAATGCTTCGAAAGAGAGAACTATGACAATACCGCAACATGCCATCGCTGGTCTCTGGCCAGCGCTTTTGACCCCAATCCATACTGACGGAAGTATCGATATACCGCGCATGATTGCGCATGGGCAACACTTGCTCAGCAGCGGGAGTGACGGTTTAACGCTGTTTGGCACAACAGGCGAAGGCACATCGTTCACTGTGCAGCAGCGCATGGCTGCTGCCGATGCGTTTGTCGCTGCGGGAGTGATGGGCGATCAGCTTGTTATCAATCTCACAGCGCTCGCGCGCGATGATGCGGTTGCTTTGGGTGTGCACGCTGTGAAGATCAAAGCCAAAGCAGGTCTCTTGATGCCGCCCTTCTATTACAACGGCCAGCATGACGCAGGCTTGGTGAATTACATCGGCGAAGTTATCGACGAGGTATGTGCCCATGCAGGTCATTGCTTGCCTATCATTCTTTATCACTTCCCTGGTCTTTCGGGTGTAGGTTGGAGTGTGAGCGCGATTGCGCAACTCATGCAAAAGCACCCTCAGCAAGTGGTGAGCATCAAAGACAGCAGCGCTGATGTGGCGCATTCCAAAATGCTGGCGCAAACATTTCCGAAACTTGCTGTGCTCGTCGGCTGTGAGCCCGATGTGATGCCTACTCAGCTTGTGGGTGGCGCTGGCTCAATTTGTGGTTTAGCGAATATCGCACCCAAGCTGATGCGCCGCATGATGGATGAGCCCGCGCATGTGAGTGCAGCAGATGACAAACTGATGCGAGATTTATTGGGCTTGCTTTCTTTGCAGCCTGGAATGCCATTTGTGAGCGCTTACAAAGCGATGCTCGCAGAACTGACGGGTGACGATGCATGGCTTCGTGTTCGTACGCCGCTCACTGCATTGAGCGCACAGCAGGAAAATGCTGTGCGCCAAGGCTATCGCAAGCTGCACTAACAGCTGTATTTCAACCGACAAGTATGGCTACGTAAAAACCCTTGTGCCCTAAACTGCGATAAATGTACTGATTGGTACATAATAGGAGCCATGCTGAATAAACTCATCAATACATATTGCAAGCTGCTCGAATATGCGATGGCGCTGTTTCTTGCACTCATGGTGCTCATGGTGTTTGGCAATGTCGTGTTGCGCTATGGGTTCAACTCAGGTATCACCATCAGCGAAGAGCTCTCACGTTGGCTCTTTGTTTGGGTGACGTTCATGGGCGCTGTCGTTGCGCTCAAAGAAAAAGGCCATTTGGGTACCGATATGCTGATCGCTCGGCTGGGTGTGCAAGGCAAGAAGTTGTGTTTGGGCCTGAGTTTGTTGCTGATGCTCGCTTTGTGCGGCGTACTATTCAAAGGTGCATGGGAGCAAACCAAGATCAATGCGAGCTCAAGCAGCGCCGCAATGGAAATCTCCATGGGCATCTTCTTCTCGGTGGGCTTGATGTTTGCCGTGCTCGGTGGCTTGATCATTGCGCGGGATTTTTATAGTTTGGTCACAGGCCAAATGAGTGAGGCTGATTTGATGGCCGTACGTGAATCCGAAGATGTGCCGCATGGCGATCATAAATAAGCGAGTCGCAAAATGACGATTGCACTTTTCCTCCTCGCTTTGCTCGGCGCCATGGCGCTAGGTATGCCCATTGCTTTCTCGCTCTTACTCACTGGCGCTGCCCTGATGTGGCAACTGGGTATGTGGGATTCGCAAATCCTTGCGCAAAACGTGATTGAGGGGGCGAACAGCTTTCCACTGCTCGCTGTGCCTTTCTTTATGCTTGCTGGTGAGATCATGAACGCGGGTGGCTTGTCTCGCCGCATTGTGAATTTTGCTCTCGCGCTTGTAGGCCATATCCCTGGTGGCTTAGGTTATGTGGCCATCGTGGCGGCCTGCATCATGGCTGCGCTCTCGGGTTCAGCGGTGGCCGATGCTGCCGCGCTTTCAGCTTTGCTATTACCTATGATGGTTCGCGCGGGTCACGATCCTGCGCGCTCTGCGGGCTTGATTGCTTCTGCCAGCATCATAGCGCCGATTATTCCGCCTTCAATTGCTTTCATCATTTTTGGTGTGGCTGCAAATATTTCGATTTCCAAGTTGTTCCTCGCAGGCATCGTTCCCGGTATCTTGCTGGGCGTATCGCTGTGGATTACGTGGTGGATTCTGGTGCGCAAAGAAAAAGTCACACCCTCGCCGCGCGCCACGCGTGCCGAGGTGGCCAAGGCTTTCCGCGAAACTTTGCTCGCGCTAGGTTTGCCCTTGATCGTGGTAGGTGGCTTGAAATTCGGCGTGTTCACGCCGACAGAGTCGGCCGTGGTGGCTGCGGTGTATGCGCTGTTGATTTCGATTTTTGTGTATGGCGAAATCAAGATCAAACAGTTGCTGCCGATTTTTATTCAAGCCGCGAAAACCAGCGCAGTGGTGATGTTTCTGGTGGCCGCAGCCATGGTTTCGGCTTGGATGATCACCGTCGCGCAATTGCCCGCCCAGCTTACTGCTTTGCTGCAGCCCTTGCTCGATAGCCCGCGCCTGCTCATGTTCTGCATCATGGTGATCGTGATCATTGTCGGTACGGCAATGGACATGACGCCGACGATTTTGATTCTCACGCCCGTTCTGATGCCGCTCATCAAGGCTGCTGGGATTGACCCGGTGTATTTTGGCGTGATGTTCATCATCAACAACGCGATCGGCCTGATCACGCCACCAGTTGGCACGGTGCTCAACACCGTCGCAGGTGTGGGAAAAATCAGTATGGATAAGGTCACTCGCGGCGTACTGCCTTTCATGATTGCGCAATTCATCTTGTTGTTCTTGATGGTGCTGTTTCCGCAAATCGTGATCTGGCCAGCAAAATTTTTGGCTGGCTAAGTATTTGTCCTGATATCTGGATACTGATTAAGTCGCTTTAGTCCTAACAAAGCATATGAAGACACGCCATATGCCCAGTTTTTCCAATCGCGTGTTGTGTCATTTCTTGGAGACTCTTATGAAACGTCTGTTTGTTAAAAGCGTGATCGCTGCCGTCGCTCTCGTAGCTGCTGGCGTGGCATCTGCTCAAAATTATTCTGAGCGCACGATCAAATTTGGCACGCAAAATGCGGCTGGGCATTCCATAGTGCAAGGCATGGAGCGTTTCAAGTCCATCGTCGAAGCCAAATCTGGCGGCAAGATCAAGGTCAACGTATTCCCCGCAGCGCAATTGGGCAACGACCAATTCCATGTGAGCGGCGTGCAGGGTGGCACGATTGAAATGGCTGTGATGAATAGCGGTATCTTGGCCTCTCAAGTGCCAGCTTTCGCCATTTACGATTTCCCTTTCATGTTTGAGAGCGAAGCCGTGGCTGACAAAATTGTGGATGGCCCCTTCGGCAAGAAAATGCATACCCGCTTGGAAGAAAAAGGCATCGTCGGCATCGCTTACTGGGAGCTGGGCTTCCGCAACATGACCAACAGCAAAAAGCCGCTCAATAAAGTGGAAGACATCGCTGGCCTGAAACTGCGAGTGATCCCCAATGCCATCAATTTGGATTGGGTCAAAGCTTTGGATGCTAACCCAACACCGCTTCCTTTCCCTGAGCTCTACGGCGCTTTGGAGAACAAGGCGGTGGATGGCCAAGAGAACCCCATCCCCACTATTAAAGGCAACAAGTTTGCAGAAGTGCAAAAGCATTTGGCTTTGACGAAACACGTGTACAACCCACAATCTGTGATGGTGAGCAAGAAGCTTTGGGACTCCTTAAACGCAGATGAGAAAAAACTCTTCAACGATGCTGCTGCTGAGGCTGGTGTATTCCAACGCAAAACCAACCGCGATGCATTGGCCAAGGATTTGGCTGATCTGAAAACTGCTGGCATGCTCGTGACAGAGTTCCCTCCTACCGAGACAGCCAAGTTTGTTGAAAAAATGAAGCCTGTGATTGCCAAGCATGCCGCTACTGTAGGCGCAGATGTGGTCAACGAATTCATTGCGGCTTCTGCTGCAGCGAAGCGCTGATTGCTTTGAACGCTACGCTCGCAGGCAACTATGCCGCGAGCCTGCGCACTGGGCTTGCATGTGTGCTTATGAATGCGAGTCCAGTCCACAGGCTGAAGATGTGAACTCCCCATGAATCGAAGCAAAATTGCTGTTGCCGGCGCAGGCTATATCGGCCAAGTGCATATGGCTGCGTTGCTTTCGAGCCGCACGCTTTGCTTGAGCGCCGTGGTTGATCCGACAGAAGCTGGCGCGCAGGCTGCAGCTAAGGCAGGCGTGCCTTACTACAGTTCGATTGAAGAGCTGCTTGCGCAAGATCGCCCAGATGGCATCGTGCTCGCTACGCCTAATCAATTTCATGTGCCGCATGCGATGCAATGCTTGGAAGCCAAGCTTCCGATGCTGCTGGAAAAGCCGATTGCACCGACGGTGAAAGAGGGCTTGAGCCTCTTGCAAGCCTGCGAAAAAATGCAAGGCCAGATACTGATGGGTCATCATCGCGCCCACAGCCCGATCATGGCCAAGGCGTGTGAAGTGGTGCAAAGCGGACAGCTAGGGCGTATCGTTGCTCTGCAAGGCAGTGCAACATTTTTCAAGCCAGATCATTATTTTGCAGAGAGCCCATGGCGGCGCGAGCTGGGCGGCGGCCCGATTTTGCTCAACATGATTCATGAGGTGCACAATTTGCGCATGCTCTGCGGCGAAATTTCCGCTGTTCAAGCTTTTAAAAGCCATGCAGTTCGCCGATTTGCGGTGGAAGATACCGTGGCAATCACTCTGCAGTTTGAGAGCGGCGCTCTCGGCACATTCATGCTGAGTGACACTGCAGCCAGCGCGAAGAGCTGGGAACAAACCTCTCAGGAAAACAAAGCCTACCCGAGCTATAGCGATGAAGATTGCTACACCGTGAGCGGCACGCGGGGCACACTTTCTGTGCCTACGATGCGCATGAAGACTTATGCAAGCGATGAAGGCTGTTCTTGGTGGAAGCCATTTGAGATTGGCCAAGCAAGTGTGCAACGCGATGATCCGATCAAACTGCAAATGGAGCATTTCGGCGCAGTTGTGCGCGGGCAAGCCCAGCCGCTGGTAAGTGCTCATGATGGTTTACAGAATCTTCGCGTGACAGAAGCTATCTCTCTAGCGGCACAATCAGGCACCACCATCACACTTTAGGGAAACATCATGAAAATTCTCGTTCTCAATGGCATCAATCTCAATATGTTTGGCAAGCGCGATGCAGCCACCTATGGCACAGCCACGCTGGATGACATCAACGCAGCTTGTGTCGCTCTAGGCAAAGAGCTCGGCCACGAGGTGAGCTGTTTTCAGACCAATATTGAAGGAGAAATGGCTCAGCGCATTCATACCGCGCATGGCGATGGCACGGCTGCTGTGGTGATCAACGCTGGCGCATGGACGCACTACAGCATTGGCCTACGCGATGCGTTGGCAATTCTCAAGTGCCCCATCATTGAAGTACATATGAGCAATATCCACGCGCGCGAAGAGTTCCGCCACCATTCTGTGATCGCTGCGATTGCCAAAGGACAGATTGCCGGCTTTGGCGTAGAGAGCTACTTGCTGGGGATCCGTGCAGCAGTATCTGCAGCGAAGGCTTAACGCTACTTATTTAATAGCACTCTGCGCAGTATTTATGCCGGCTATATGCCTAAAACACCCTTAATTTAGATTCAAAATGCGTATCGACGGCAATATCGAAATCATCGCCCACATTGGCTGGCCGACCTACAGCTTCAAAGCGCCGCTCATTTACAACCCGTATTTTGAGCAAGCGGGGATCAACGCCATGGTCACGCCAATGGGATGTAAACCAGAGCACTTCCCTGAGTTTCTGCGCAATGTGTTCCATCTGGAAAATGTGCGTGGTGCATTGATCACCATGCCTCACAAAGTCAGCGTGATGGATTTGCTGGACGTTATTTCACCCGCGGCACGTGTAGCTGGTGCATGCAATGCAGTCAAGCGCGGTTCAGACGGCAAGCTCTATGGCGATATGTTTGATGGCGAAGGTTTTGTGCGCGGCGTGCAGCGCAAAGACTTTGTTGTAGAGGGCAAGCGTGCACTCATTGTGGGAGCAGGCGGCGTAGGCAGTGCGATTGTGGCGTCGCTGGCCCACGCAGGTTTGAAAGCGATGACTTTGTATGACGTTGACGCTACGAGCTGTGATGCACTTGCTGATCGTATTCGCGCGAATTTTCCTCATGTGAGGGTTTGTGTTGGCAGCAATGATCCTGCTGGATTTGATCTGGTGGTCAATGCCACACCGCTGGGTATGAAGAAGGGCGATCCCTTGCCACTGGATGTGAGCCGCTTAGATGCCAACACCTTTGTCGGCGAGGTGGTGATGGCGCAAGAAATCACGGCCTTCTTAGCTGCAGCGCGCGCGCGCGGTTGTCGAACGCAAGTCGGCACAGACATGCTCTATGAGCAAATTCCCGCGTATCTTGAGTTTTTTGGTTTACCAAGCACCACGGCGGAGCATCTGCGCGAAGTGTCTCTGGCTTGAAATTAATGGGGTTCTGATCCCATTTAATTCAGAGCTTGATTCGCCCGATCAAGATATCTTTGTACATCACCCAATCTCCCATGAAGGAATAGAGTGGGCGCTTGAAACTGGCAGGCTTGTTGTGCTCAAAGCCGAAATGGCCAATCCATGCGAAGCCGTAGCCACAGAGCAGACCGGCGAGCAGCCACAGCGCATTTCCAGTGATGAGTAGCATCATCAAACAACCCAGCGATAAAGAGGAGCCGACGAAATGCAGGCGGCGGCAAGTGCGGTCTTTGTGTTCGGTGAGGTAGAAAGGATAAAACTCAGCGAAGCTCTGCACTGCTTTTAAGTCAGGCGAGCGCGGTACCGTGGTGTCGATCGTGCTGTGAAAGCTGCTCAAAATTGTCTCCTCAGATATCGATGGGAACCATGCTACTCGCTCATTCGCTATGTTTGTCGCGCGTGAGCCGCTCTGCGAAGGATATACCAATCGCTGACAAGACAAAAGTGAAATGAATGACGGCCACCATCGTGACAACTTGTATGTTCTCCAAAGTCAAATCACCGCTGAGGTAGGTTTTTAAAGCATGCACGCCAGATATGGAGATGATGGCAAAAGCCAACTTAAGTTTCAGGTTGTATGTGTTGACATGATCGAGCCAATCCGGTTTTTTCATGTCTTTTTTATCGAAATGCCCCGTGGTGACGAAGAGCGACACACCAGCCAAGGCCACCACCCACACCAGCTGCGCCACCATCGTCATGTCTACCAGTTCCAGTACCTTGATGATCAGGCCAATTTTTTCCAAATCGCCAAAGATCAAGGTTTGCATGAGTTTGTAGGTTTCAAGCAAAAATTTACCCAAGATGCCGAAAATGATCGCCACCAAGCCCACATAGAAAAACAACATGATGATTCGCATGCCATAGAGCAGCGAGCCAACGCTGGATAAGAGTTTTTCCATGATCTTCCTTGATAAAAATACAAATGCAGTCACTGCACCAAACCAACTGGGCTGTTGACCTTATCTGTTGTTGCCGCCCAGAATACCACCTAGCAAGCCACCAGCGCTTAAAAGCGAGCCTTCTTCGCTGCTGCCACCTTGCTGAGGCGCTGAGGCAAATACGCGGCTGGCCAGGCGCGAGAAAGGCAGGCTTTGTAGCCAAACCGTGCCGCCGCTTTGCCCACCTGAGAGCTTGGCAAAAAACAAACCCTCGCCGCCAAACAGCGCCGTCTTGATCTTACCTACATACTGAATTTCAAAATTTGTATTCGGTGTGTAAGCGACCACGCAGCCGGTATCGACCATCAGCGTCTGCCCCGGTGCGAGATCACGCTTCACGACTGTGCCGCCCGCGTGTACAAAAGCCAAGCCTTCGCCTTCCAGTTTTTGCATGATGAAGCCTTCTCCGCCGAAAAAGCCCACGCCGATTTTTTTCTGAAATGCGATATCCAAACTCACTCCGCGCGCGGCAGCCAAGAAAGCGTCTTTCTGGCAGATCAATGTTCCGCCGAGTTCTTGCAAATTCATTGGCAAAATTTTACCGGGGTAGGGTGCAGCAAAGGCCACGCGCTGCTTGCCTTGCGCTTGGTTGGTATAGACCGTGGTGAACAGCGATTCACCTGTCACCAGCCGCTTACCAGCACCCAGCAGCTTGCCAAAAATACCGCCCGTTTGCGCTCCACCGTCGCCAAACACCGTATCCATGCTGATGCCTGCGTCCATGAACATCATGGAGCCAGCCTCGCCAATCGCAGCCTCTCCGGGGTCGAGCTCAATCTCTACAAACTGCATTTCTGCGCCGCGAATATCGTAGTCAATCACGTCCATTGCCATGTCATCGGTCCTCTATAAAAATGTGTCAATCATGAGTGCGGTTTCAGCGCGGGAATTCAGTTTTTTGATTTTGCCGCAGCATCGAAATATTTCAGCGTCGTGTCGAGAGCCAAGTTGCGCCAAGCATCTTTTTCAAGATGCAAGGCATGGCGAGACTCAGGAATGCGCCAGCCAGTGCAGCGGCCCGCCATGGCAGTGTTCACTTGTGCGCAAAACTCAGCTTGCGCCTCGTTGCGTACGATCGTATCTTGCCCGCCACTGAACACCAGCACAGGAACTGCGACTTGTCTCGCCGCGATGCCACGAATTTCTGCTGAGGCATTACAGGCTTGCAGACCCCATTGCAAGCTAGGCCCAGAAACGCGTGCGTCCGTATGCCCGCAGTGTGGCTTGGCCTGGCAGACAGCTTCACGAGATTTCATATGCTGGCGCAGGCGCGGCACACTTGTAGAAAGATCATTTTTACTCTGATCTTTGGATTGCAAGAATGCATCGCGTTGCGCTTCAAACTCTGATCCACCTGCGCGGCGGGTGGCAATGCCTTCAGGCAATTGCACAGCCGATGCGCCGCGATGGCACCAGGCCTGCAGAGTCCGACCAAAGAAGCTGGTGAGATCTGATGCGGTGACAGGCTCAAACATGGGGGTAAAAAGAGACACAGCTCGCAGGGGACTGGCCGCGCCTTGACGCTCAATCGCACCTGCCATGATGGCGCCCCCCATCGAGTGTGCAAAGCCGTAGAGTGGCTTGGCTTTGGCACCCCGCTCTTTGTGAACCTGCTGGATAAATGCATCGAGATCGAGGATGAAATTCTCGAAATGATGGATATGCCCAATTGTTCCGGGCGCAAGCCGTGTGGAAAAGCCTTGACCACGGTGATCTTGCACATACACGGAGTAACCGTTGGCCACCAAGTCGTGAATCACTTCTTGGTACATCGTCAGACCTTCGGTGAAGCCCACGCTGATGACGACACCACCACGGCTCTCGGTGCGGTGGATGTATTTGCGCCAGTGCAATTTCACTGGTGTTTGATTCGATGCATCCATGGGCACCCCCATCGAACTGCCGATCCGCACGTCAGCCCAGCGACGGGTACGTTGTTCCCATTGACGCCAAGTCGTTTTGCTAGCGACGGATTCTGTGCTCCAGATGCCAAGAGCTGGTTGAGAACTCTTGGGTAAGTCTGCAAAGGCCGGAAACTGGGGCGTTGCGTTGCTACTTTGGCTCAGGCTATGGCCTGAAAGGAATAAACAAAATACTAGTGAAACAATCTGGCGAATGGAGCTCATTGGATAACCTGGTTGGAGAAAAGAGCGATACTGGCAAAAGCAAATGGAGTGATTCAATGCATAGCTTGACAGATATCTGTGACGATTTCAAATGAGCTTGCTGTTGCAAAAACTTATGCAAATCGTAAACGAACTGGATCGAAAAGATGCTTGTGTGTGGTGTGAAATCAGCATAGATCAGGGTTTGCCGCCATACGCAATATGAACTTTCGCGTGATGCTTGAATCTCTTTCAATCAAAACCCCTTCTAAACACAGTTGAACCTAGGAGAAAGCCATGACACCCATCACTCCCGGCTCGCGCCTCACAGCAGCAGATTTTGACCAAGAACTCTTGATCCTGTTCGATGCTTATGTGCATGGCGATATGGACCGACGTGGTTTTTTGCAACGCGCTGAGAAGTTTGCCAAAGGTGGTGTGACCGCCGCTGCCATTCTGGCGTCCTTACAACCCAATTTCGCCGCAGCGCAAATCGTGCCCAAAGATGATTCGCGACTCAAAACTGAAACCGTCACCGTTTCTTCACCCGATGGTTCAGGCAGTATCAAAGCCTATGTGGCCAAGCCGGCCAACGCAACGGGCAAGCTCCCCGCTGTGCTCGTGATCCATGAAAACCGGGGCCTCAATCCTCACATTGAAGATATCACCCGCCGTATTGCACTCGATGGGTATATTGCCTTCGCGCCTGATGCGCTCACCGCTCTCGGTGGCTACCCCGGCGATGAAGACAAGGCCCGCGCTGAGTTCGCCAAACTAGACCAAGCCAAAATTCGCACAGACTTCCTCGCCAGCTATGCCGCGCTCAAGGCGAGAAGCGATGTGACTGGCAAAGTGGGTGCCGTTGGCTTTTGCTATGGCGGCGGCATGGTGCATTTTCTCTCCACCCGCCTGCCCGATTTGGCCGCTGGCGTGCCTTTCTATGGCAATCACCCGGCAGCTGAAGAAGCCGCCAAAGTCAAAGCGCCGCTGCAAATTCATTTCGCTGGGATTGACGAGCGAATCAATGCTGCGTGGCCTGCTTATGAGGCCGCATTAAAGGCCGCAAACGTGAATCACGTCGCGCATATTTACCCGAACACCCAACATGGCTTCAACAACGACACGACACCACGTTTTGATGCTGCCGCAGCCAAACTAGCATGGGAGCGCACGATGGGTTTCTTTGGGCAGCATTTAAGACAACTCAGCTGATCGCTCGCGAATGGCCTGAGCTGCAATATCCAAGGATCTGAGTCGGAGCGCAGGATCATGTACGTCGCAGACAAACATGATCTCATCAGCTTGGGTTTGATCCAGCAAATCCTCTAAACCACTGCGCACGGTTTCAGGTGAACCGATCACACCTGCAGCTAAAAAATCGTGAATCGCTGCACGGCCTTGCGGATCAATGCGCGACATGAAGCCTGCGTCTGGCACTGGCAACAAGCCTCGCCGCCCTGTCAAGATGCCATAGACGCGCTGATAGACGCTGCTGGCCAGATACTGCGCTTCTTCATCGGTGGGCGCAGCGATCAAGGGCACGCCGATGATGGCGTAGGGTTTGGCAAGCTGCGCAGAAGGCTTGAATGTTCGGCGATAAATGTCCAAAGCCTGCAGCAGCATCGCGGGCGCGAAATGTGAGGCAAAGGCATAGGGTAAGCCCATTTGCGCAGCGAGCTGAGCGGAGAAGAGGCTAGAGCCCAGCAGCCAGATCGGCACTTGCGTGCCCGCGCCAGGGTTGGCCGTGATGCGCTGGCCTTCTTGGGCGGGCGCGAGATAGCTCATCAGCTCGGCCACCTCGCGCGGGAAATCATCAGCGGACTCTAGGTTGTGGCGGCGCAGGGCGCGCATGGTGTATTGGTCTGTTCCGGGCGCTCTGCCCAAGCCCAGATCTATGCGGCCAGGGTAGAGCTCAGCCAATGTACCGAAGGCTTCTGCCACGACGAGCGGCGCATGGTTGGGCAACATGATGCCGCCGGAGCCCACGCGAATCGTTGTCGTGCCGCCTGCGATGTGGCCGACGAGTACGGCAGTGGACGAACTGGCCACACCGGCCATGTTGTGATGCTCAGCCAGCCAGTAGCGCGAGAAGCCCAGCCGCTCTGCATGTTGAGCGGTTTGCAGCGCAATCTGTAAAGCCTGCGCCGTTGTGCCACCTTCGCGCACGGCCACGAGATCGAGCATGGAAACAGCAGTTTGGGATAGAGTTTTCATGGTCTTTTAAGCATATTGCCGGCGTAGAATCTGCGCGAGGTGCTATTAAAAATATAGCATAGACAGGTTAGCGATTATTCACCTTCATCGCCCGCTCGACCTCACGTTTGCCTTCGCGCTCTGCAACAGTGTTGCGTTTGTCGTGTTCGCCTTTGCCTTTGGCCAGTGCAATTTCGCATTTCACGCGGCCGCTTTTCCAATGCAAATTGATCGCCACCAGGGTGTAGCCTTTTTGCTCCACTTTGCCCACCAAGCGGCGGATTTCGTCTTTGTGCATCAGCAGCTTGCGGCTACGCACGGCATCAGGGTGCACATGGGTGGAGGCGGTCTTCAAAGGGTTGATCTGGCAGCCCATGACGAAAAGCTCGCCGTTTTTGATGATCACGTAGCCGTCTGTTAGCTGTACTTTGCCATTGCGCACAGCTTTGACTTCCCAGCCTTCCAGCACCATGCCGCACTCATACCGCTCCTCGAAGAAGTAGTTGAATGAGGCTTTTTTGTTTTCGGCAATACGACCAGGGGGATCAGACTTAGGTTTGGCCATGAGGCTCTTTAAATGCGGATGTCGCTAGAAATTACAATAGAGGTATGATTGTATTGGCGCGCGTCTCTTTGTGAATTCCATCCAAAAATCCGTGTTGATTTGGTACAGCGCCCAGCAGATGTTTGATCTGGTCTCGGATGTGGCCAGCTACCCCCAATTTTTGCCTTGGTGCGATCAAGCCCAGGTGCTGCAAAAGCACGCTGATGGGCAAACGGCCGAGATCAGCCTCAACTTCAAGGGGCTCAAGCAGAGCTTTTCTACCCGCAATACGCATGTTCGCTATGAAGACGGCACGCTGGAGGATCGCTTGCAGCTGGTCAAAGGGCCGTTTTCACAACTCGACGGCGTGTGGCGCTTCTCCCCTGTGGGCGATATTGCCTTGTCGTCCTGCAAGATCGAGCTGGCGCTGAGCTACGATTTTGACAATACCGCCATGGCCGCACTCGTGGGCCCGGTGTTTGAATGGATTGCTTCAAGTTTGGTGGATGCTTTTGTGCAGCGGGCCGAAAGCGTGTATGGCTGAGCCACGGCAAATCAGCGTGCTTTTGGTGTATTCGCCTGCGCCACGTGTGGTGCATGAGCTCATATTGAATGTGCCTTCAGGCACGCGTTTGAGCGATGCACGGGCGCTAGCTGCCCAAGACCCACGCTTTGCTCATCTACCCAGTGAGGCCAGTTTTGGCGTGTGGGGGCGCAAAGTCACGATTCATCACAGCTTGCGCCACGAAGAGCGCTTGGAAATCTATCGCCCTTTACGTGTTGACCCCAAAGTGGCGCGCCGCGAGCGCTTCAAAAAGCAGGGTGCCAAGTCTGCAGGCTTGTTTGCTAAGCGCAGACCGGGCGCAAAAGCAGGCTATTGAACAGCTTGCCCCCAGCGACTGAGATCGTTTAGGCAGGTCGCTTGAGCGATTGGCGAGCGCTTTCGACCTGAGCACGGTGGCTGCAGCCCTCCAAATGGTCGTTGACCACGCCCATGGATTGCATGAGGGCATACATGGTGGTGGGGCCGACGAAATTGAAGCCCATTTTGCGTAAGGTTTTGCTCAAGGCTTGAGATTGCTCGGTTTGGCCGAGTGTGCTCGCAACCGCAGGCGTGATTTTTGTGGGGCGTTGTTTGGCTGAGGGCTCATGTGACCAAATGAGTTTCGCCAAAGCGCCTGAGCCTTGGGTATCGATCAGATCACAGACTTTTTGCGCGTTGTTGATCGCGGATTCGATCTTGCCGCGATGGCGGATGATGCCAGCGTCTTGAACCAGGCGCTCGACGTCTTTCTCTGTGAAGCGAGCAACTTTTTCAAAATTGAATTGCTGGAAGACTTCGCGGAAGCGATCACGTTTGCGCAAAATCGTGATCCAGCTCAAACCCGCCTGAAAACCTTCGAGCGTGATTTTTTCAAACAGCCTGCGCTCATCGATCACAGGCATACCCCATTCGTGATCGTGGTAGTGGATGTAGTCCGCAAAAGCATCCCCTTGCCCACACCAGGAGCATCGGTGTTTGCCGTCGGGGTGATGAATGAGTGAGAGTGGCATGGAGAAGAGTTTAAGGAGTTTGGCTTGGGAGCAGATGCAAACGTGCGGCTTCGATCACCGCCGCAGTCAAGCGCGCAGCTTGTGCAGACTCTTGGCTCCAGGAATGCCAATACAAAGGCACATCGATGTATTGCCCCGGAAACAGATCGATGAGCCGGCCAGATTCAATATTGCCGCGCCACTGCAAACGCATTTGCACATCGGCCTGCAAGCCCCAGCCGAGGCCTTCCAGCATGGCCAAGTGATAAGCATCGCCAGCGGGAAAATAGTGGCGCGGGTAGTTAGCCTCATGCAAACCAAAAGCTTCCATCAAGAAGCGCTCTTGCAGTTGGTCTTTGCGGTTAAAGCAAAGCGCAGGGATTTGCAAAAGAGCGGGAGCGTGGGTTTTCTTTTTGAGTGAGCGCAGCAGCTTCGCAATCGCTGGATTCCCCAAACAGTGGTAGCGCATCGTGCCCAAGGGCTGTGCTGTGCAGCCGCGCAAGGGTTTGGGTAAATCAGTGACGCAGCCGAGCACATCGCCGTTTTGCAGCCACTGCAAGGTGTGCTCTTGGTCATCGACCACGCTGTGCAGCAGAAGGCGATGCGTTCGAAGCGTCTCTTGTACACCTAATAAAAACCACGATGCCAGTGAATCCGCATTCACGGCGACGGGCAAAGCGAGCCACTGAGATTCATCACTCGGTGATGCCAAACGCTCGGTCAAATCGGCTTCAAGCAAGCGTGTGCGGCTAATGTGCGCCAGCAGCACTTGGCCGGCTCGGGTGGCCTGCGCGGTTTTGCCGCGAATGAGCAAGCGCTGGCCAAGCTGAGCCTCGAGCGCTTTGATGCGGATGCTGATTGCCGCCAAGGTGATGTGCATTTGCTTGGCGGCCAAAGCCATGCTGCCGGTTTGTACGGTTGCAGCGAAGGCTTCGAGTTGTTTGGGGTCCAGTGCCATTCATGAATTAAAACATTTTTAACCGAATTGATAAATAGTTAATTGCATTTGATTCAGAGGGTTGACGCATCACAATCCATCCCATGAATATTTTTTTCTCTGGCATGTTGCTCAGCCTGTCCTTGATTGTGGCCATTGGCCCGCAAAACGCCCATGTGTTGCGCATGGGCTTGCTGCGCTCGCATGTGGGCATCACGATTGCGGCTTGCGCCATCACGGATTTGCTGTTGATCTGCATCGGCGTGTTTGGCTTAGCCAAGCTCGGCAATCTCTCGCCGGCGATCAACACAGGCTTGGTGGGCGCAGCCATTTTGTTTTTGATCAACTACGGCTGGCAGGCCGCCAAGCGCGCACGCCTGCCAGCACACGAGGGCTTAAAGGCCGCTCAGAAAGCCGCACCAAAAAGCGCAGGCGTCGCGTTGTCGAGCGCGTTGGCATTTTCTTGGCTCAATCCGCATGCGTGGATTGATACGGCGGTGATCATTGGCACGGCGTCGTTGGCGTATGGCGCGCCGAGCAATTGGTTGTTTGGCATGGGCGCAGCGGCTGGTTCAGCGATTTGGTTTATCACGCTGGGCTTGGGTGCAGCAGCGATGGCCAAGCAGCTCGCTCATCCAGCTGTGTGGCGCGCGATTGATGTGTTGGTGGTGATCACGATGTGGGGCACAGCGGCTTGGCTGGCCGTGGGTTTGTTCAAAACTTAAGCTTGCGCCATCCGTTGAAACAAGCCGCCCGGTAGCCTGGCCACATCGCCAAGCAGCTCCAACTCAAGCAGCTGCACTTGCAATTGCGCTGCCGGGATGCCGGTGCGGTCGATCAAGCTGTCTAAGCTGATGGGGTCATGCCCCATGGCCTCAAAGAGTGGATTGTTTTGTGTATTTTCAAGGCCTTTTATGCCGTTTGCCGGCATAGGATCTGCGCAGAGTGCTCCTGAAATCATAGTATTTGCGAGCTGTGCAGTAGGCTGGATCGGTAATTCTTCCAGCACATCTTGCGCGCTTTCTACCAATTTTGCGCCTTGTTTGATCAAGTGATGGCAGCCTTTGGATTGCGGATTGTGGATCGAGCCAGGAATGGCGAAAACCTCTTTGCCCAGATCGAGGGCTTGCCGCGCTGTGATGAGTGAGCCTGATTGGATAGCCGCTTCCACCACCAGCGTGCCTTGCGTGAGCGCGGCGATGATGCGGTTGCGGCGCGGGAAGTTTTCTGCCAAGGGCGGCGTACCGATGGGGAATTCTGAAACGATCAAGCCGTGCTGCACGATGCGGTGTGCGAGCTCGTGATGGCGCTTGGGATACACGCGATCCAGACCTGTGCCCACCACGGCAACCGTGCTGCCTGCCGCGCTGCCGAAATCTTGCTGCGCATCGAGCGCGCCCTCATGTGCTGCACCATCGATGCCCAGCGCCAAGCCGCTCACAACATGCATGCCCGATTGTGCGAAAGCTTTGGCAAAGTTGCGTGCGTTAGCAAGGCCTTGTGGCGTGGCGTTGCGGCTGCCAACGATGGCGATGTCGTCTGCAGTTTCTTTGGCAGCGAGATGCGCGTAAACCGCATGTGAGCCTGTCACGTAAAGCAAAATGGGCGGATCAGGCAGTTGCAGCAGCGCTTTGGGGTAATCGCTGTCGGCCAGGCTCACTACAGTGCGCCATGCAGCACTGGTGTCAGATAACCAGTTCCATGTGGCTTCGATCAGCGCAGGCAATTCCTGGCCCGGATCGAGAAGCGCTTTGACTTGCTTGGCTGTGATGCCTGCGCTCAGAGTATCCGCACTTTGGGAAAAAATCTGCTCTGGCAGACCAAAGCGCTGCAACAGCTTGGTGGCGGTGAGTGAACCAATACCATCGGCTGCGCTCAAGCGCAACCACTGGGCGAGCTCCTCGCGCGTCATGCAAATTCAGCGAAACAATCAGCGAGGATTGATCAAGCGGTCGCCTACTTTCACGCCGTCATTGATCTGCAAAATCAGCGCGTAGGAGACTTTATCAAACGTGCGGAACACCATGGCCAGACCATTGCGCTCGTCAGGCAGTTTGACTTCTTGGCGAGGTGTTACGGTGTTGTCATTGATGGTGCGGCCGTCTTTGATGATGGCCAACACATGGCCCACTTCCAAGCCATCAGCAGCGCCTTTGTTGAGGCTGACAATCGAATTTTGTCCGGCACGAGCCACCGTGTTGCCATACATGGACATCACGCGCACACCATCGATCACTTTGCTTGGAGCACGTGGCACATAAGTTGGGAAATCGCGCTTGGGCTCGGGAACCAAGCGATCACCAGCGCGCATTTCTTCTTTGTTGCCAACAATATCAAAGGTCGCGGGCACGATTTCCTTGGCTGGCTTGCCATCTTTGCCTGTGACATCGCGCACGCTTTGACCACGGACCAACTCTGCAGAGCCGAGATACTGCGCTTCATAAGCCAAAATTTGCCCAGTTGTCGGGTCTTTCAAGGGCACAGCATTGCGATAAACGCGGTAATTGGCCGGCGAGTCTTTCTCGGTTGCCAAATCATTGGGCAAGGCGGCGCGGGCATAGACGCGATCGCCCTTGGCGAAGAGTACGCGTTCGTTGTCTGAGCTGATGAAGCGAGGTGCGTTAGAGTGCGCTGCTTCATCTACCAAGATAGGCTCGGCCAAGAAAGGCTCGATCAGGTTGGAGGCGAGCGTAGGAATAGCGGCATCGGCCAGGCTGCTGTAGCGCGTGCGAGGCGATACTTTCACAGTTTGCAAACCGCCACTTGCAGTACCGGCGCGCAGTACGGCACGGCCGCTGCTCTTGTCCAGAGTCAGCACTTGGCCAGGATAGATCAGGTGCGGGTTACGAATCTCGTTGATATTCATGCCCCACAGCTCGGGCCAGCGCCAGGGTTGCTTGAGAAAGAGGCCAGAAATCGCCCAAAGCGTGTCGCCACCTTTAACGGTGTAGCTCTCAGGTGCGTTGGCCGCGAGCTCGTCAAGCGCGACGCCGGCTTGAGCCACGCGCTGAGCCGTTGCCTTTTGTGCAGGCGTGGTGATGTTTTGAGCGGTTGCTGGGGCAAGGCCAAACGCAGCGCCAAGCAATGCAGCTGCCAAAATAGAAGTTGTGTTGTGATGCTTCGTGCGCATTTTCACCCCGTATCAAGCTAGAAATTACTGTCAATTTTGATCTTAACCTATTGATTTGGCAAGATTTCTTAGATTTTTTGTCTTTTCGTGGGCGGCGGAAGGGCTGAAATATTGCGAAAATACGTCATTTACAGCATTCGCAGCACTTTTTGGCCTTCTCCATGACATCTGCCCAGATTCTCCCCATTTTGACTTACCCCGATCCACGCCTGCACAAAGTGGCTGAACCAGTGGCGCTTGGCTCGGGTGTCGATGCACGCACAGAGCAGCTCGTCGCTGACATGCTGGCCACGATGTACGACGCGCAAGGTATCGGCTTGGCCGCCACACAAGTGGATGTACATGAGCGCCTGATCGTGATTGACGTGAGCGAGGAGCGCAATGCGCCCTTGGTACTGATCAATCCAGAAGTGCTATGGGCAAGCCCCGAGAAAACCAAAGGCGATGAAGGTTGCCTTTCTGTGCCCGGCGTGTATGACGGTGTAGAGCGCAGCAGCTCGATCCGTATTCGCGCGCTTGATGAAAAAGGCGCATCGCGCGAGATCGAGGCCGATGGCTTGCTAGCGGTCTGCATTCAGCACGAGATGGATCATTTGATGGGCAAGGTGTTTGTGGAATATCTCTCGCCACTGAAGCGCACGCGCATCAAAGGAAAAATGGCCAAGGCTGAGCGCGAAGCCCTTGCAGGCAAACGTTGATTCAAATCCGTCTGGGCAATCACAGATGAAGATGATTTTCGCGGGCACGCCCGAGTTTGCGCGTGTGGCGCTGCAAGCCTTGCATCGTGCTGGTCATGAGATCGCCTTGGTGCTCACGCAGCCAGATCGCCCAGCAGGGCGTGGCATGAAATTGCAGGCATCCGCAGTCAAGCAATTCGCTTTGGATCATGGCATCCCCGTTGCGCAGCCACGTAGTTTGCGACTCGATGGCAAGTATCCTGAGGAAGCGCTTGCCGCTCAAGCGCAGATGCAAGCCACACAAGCGGATGTGATGATCGTAGCTGCCTATGGGCTGATCTTGCCGCAATGGGTTTTAGATACGCCGCGCTTGGGCTGCCTCAATATTCACGCCAGCTTGCTCCCGCGCTGGCGCGGCGCAGCGCCCATTCACCGCGCCATTGAAGCCGGCGATAGCGAGACGGGCATCACCATCATGCAGATGGATGCAGGGCTGGATACCGGCGATATGCTGCTGGTTGAGAAGCTGCCCATTTCACCACAAGACAGCACACCAAGCTTGCATGACAAGCTTGCAGCGCTCGGTGGCCGCTTGATTGTGCAAGCGCTTCAAACCATGCCGCTACACCGCACAGCGCAACCGATGGCAGGCATCACCTATGCGCACAAGATCGACAAAGCGGAGAGCGCGGTGAACTGGCAGCAAAGCGCTGAGCAGATCGAGCGCCGCATCCGCGCTTTCGCGCCATCGCCAGGCTGCAGCGCTGTGTTGCGCGGCGAGCTGATCAAGCTCTGCGCGGCGCAGCACATCGATGTTGGGAGCTCTGAAATTGATAGCACTTTGCGCAGTACCTATGCCGGCGAAGGCACTGTTTTGCTTATAAATTCGAATGCTATTGTGGTGGCTTGTGGCGCGGGCACGGCTGTGCGTATCACCGAGCTGCAGCGCTCGGGTGGTAAGCGGCTTGCTGCACAAGACTTCTTGCGCGGCTTCCCAATTCAAGTGGGGGACAAGTTTGAAAGCGCAAAGGGTGACTGAGCCCGCACAGATGCCACGACATTTCTGGCAGTACCCCGAATTCCGCGAAGGCGCACGCGCCATGCTCCCCGTCGCGCCAGGCATTGCCTCATGGGGCTTGATGACGGGCGTGGCCATGATGAAATCTGGCCTCTCACTGACCGAGAGTCTGGCGATGGCTTTGCTGGTGTTTGCCGGTAGTTCACAGCTGGCTGCGATGCCTCTTATCATCGCGGGCGCACCCATGTGGGTGATCTTGGCCACCGGCTTTTGCGTCAACTTGCGTTTCGTTGTCTTCAGCCTGCACCTGCGACCCTACATGATGCATCTGCCGTTGTGGCGCAGGATGTTGGGCGGCTATCTCACGGCGGATTTAACCTATGTTCTGTTTACCAAGCGCTATCCGCATCCGACAGGTGATGCTATAAAAAGAGAAGCATCTCGCGCAGATCCTATGACGGCAAACGGCCCAAACGATCTAGAAAATGCACAAAAAGAACGCCATCAGCAGCAAGCCTTTCTGCTGGGCAACAGCTTGGTCAATTGGTTCTCATGGGTCGCGTTCTGCGTAGCTGGCGTCCTGCTGGCCAATTTGATTCCGCAGGCTTGGGGATTGGGCTTTGCTGGCATCTTGGCGCTCGTGGGAATCGCCTGCTCGCTCGCCACAAGCCAATTACGCGTCGTCTCTGCGCTGATTGCTGGCGCAGCCGGGGTGGTGGCTTTTGCATTGCCACTGCGTCTGAACATCTTGGTCGCTATCGGCGTGGCCGTGGTCGTGTGCCTGAGCCTAGAGCGCTTTCGCCCAACAAGGGAAGCCAAATCATGAGGGATGGCACTGATTTCTGGACGCTCATCGTCATCTTCGGTTTGGCCGCAGTCACTGTGATCACGCGCTCATTCTTTTTCATCAGCAAAAAAGATTTCCATCTGCCGAATTGGGCGCAGCGTGGCTTGCAATACGCGCCTATCGCCGCATTGTCTGCAGTGATCATTCCAGAAATCGTGATGACACAAGGTCAACTGATTGCTACGCTGCAAGATGCGCGCATCTATGGCGCTTTAGCTGGCGCAGCAATTTTCTACTGGCGGCGCGATACGCTGGCTTGCATCATCGGCGGCATGGCTGTTTATCTGCCGATGCGCATGATGCTGGGTTGGTGATCTACTTCAAGCGCTTGATCAAGCTAGAAGTATCCCAGCGCTGACCACCGAGCTGCTGCACATCGGCGTAGAACTGATCGACCAAGGCCGTCACGGGCAAGCGTGCGCCGTTGCGTTTCGCTTCATCGAGCACGAGACCGAGGTCTTTGCGCATCCAATCCACAGCAAAGCCGAAATCAAATTTATCGGCCACCATGGTCTTGCCGCGGTTGTCCATTTGCCAGCTTTGCGCTGCGCCTTTGCCGATCACATCGAGCACGAGGTTCACGTCCAGCCCGGCTTTGCTACCGAAGGCAATGGCTTCAGACAAGCCTTGCACCAAGCCCGCGATCGCGATCTGATTGACCATCTTGGTGAGCTGCCCAGCACCCGCCTCGCCCATGCGCGTGAAGGCTTTGGAGAAAGCCATGGCTGCAGGCTTGGCCGCATCAAACGCAGCCTGATCGCCGCCACACATCACGGTGAGCATGCCGTTCTGCGCGCCTGCTTGGCCGCCCGAGACTGGCGCGTCTACGAAATGCAAGCCCTTCGCTTTGGCCTCTGCATACAGCTCGCGCGCCACATTAGCAGAAGCCGTGGTGTGATCAACAAATATGGCGCCTGCTTTCATGCCTGCAAATGCCCCATCTGCGCCAAGCACCACGCTGCGCAAATCATCATCATTGCCCACGCAGCAATACACGATGTCTGCACCAGCTACCGCTTCTTTAGGTGTTAAACCACGTTTTGCCGGCGTGAATTCTGCGCAGAATGCTTCGCTTTTCGTAGCATTGCGGTTATACACCGTCACTTGATGACCGGCTTTTATCAAATGTCCTGCCATGGGATAGCCCATCACACCGAGGCCGAGGAAAGCCACTTTGTGTGAAGCGCTAGGTTCGTAAGTTTTTGCGTTGATGGAAGACATGTCGGATCAGGAAATAAAAAATTAAACAATGGCAAACATTTCAGTGCCAGCGGCCAAATCCGAGGTCTTAGCACGCTGCGAATTGAGCTTGATTTGAAGGCGAAGATCGTTCACGGAATCGGCATTGCGCAGTGCATCTTCAAAGGTGATTTGATTGGTTTCAAAGCCATCAAACAGCGCTTGGTCGAAGGTTTGCATGCCCAGGTTGCGGCTCTTCTTCATGATCTCTTTGATCTCGGCCACATCGCCTTTGAAAATCAAATCAGAAATCAAAGGCGTATTAATCAAAATCTCTACCGCTGCGAAGCGGCCTTTGCCGTCTTGTTTGGGCACGAGGCGTTGAGAGACCAAGCCTTTCAAGTTCAGCGACAAATCCATCAACAACTGCGCGCGGCGCTCTTCTGGGAAGAAGTTGATGATGCGATCCAGCGCTTGGTTGGCGCTGTTGGCGTGAAGCGTGGCCATACAGAGGTGGCCGGTTTCGGCGAAGGCTACGGCGTGCTCCATGGTCTCACGATCACGAATCTCGCCCATCAAAATCACATCAGGCGCTTGGCGCAGGGTGTTCTTCAAAGCGGCATCCCATGAGTCAGTATCCAAACCCACTTCGCGCTGCGTCACCACACAATTTTTGTGTGGATGCACAAACTCCACAGGATCTTCAATCGTGATGATATGGCCGTAAGAGTTTTCATTACGGTGATCAATCATCGCAGCCAAAGTGGTGGATTTTCCAGAGCCAGTTGCGCCAACCAGAATCATCAGGCCGCGCTTGGTCATGACCAATTCAGACAGCACAGATGGCAGACCCAGGGATTGAATCGTTGGCAGGGTTTGCGGAATCACGCGCAGCACCATCCCCACCTTGCCCTGCTGAATGAAAGCGTTCACACGAAAGCGACCCACGCCTGGCGGAGAAATGGCGAAATTGCATTCCTTGGTTCGCTCAAACTCAGCGGCTTGTTTGTCGTTCATGATCGAACGCGCCAGCGCCAGCGTGTGCGCAGCCGTGAGGGGTTGAGGCGAGACTTTGGCGATTTTTCCATCTACCTTCACAGCGGGTGGAAAGTCGCCAGTCAAAAACAAATCCGAGCCATTGCGGCCTACCATCAATCTCAAAAGATCATTGATGAATTTCGAAGCTTGGTCGCGTTCCATGGAACGACTCCTTATCTGTTAACTTGCCTTACTGATACATTTTCAAGCAGCCGCTGTAGATCTGGCTTTGTCAGGCTACTAACGGCGCCCCCTGGGGGGAAGCGACCGCTAGGTCACTTCAGGGGGTACGTTTACCCCACAAAATTCTCCGGAATCTTCGCTTTACTGCGCGCTTCTGCCGGAGAGATGAGATTACGTTTTACGAGATCGGTCAAATTCTGATCCAGGGTTTGCATACCCACGCTGTTACCTGTTTGGATCGCAGAATACATCTGCGCTACTTTGGCCTCGCGGATCAAATTGCGGATGGCAGATGTGCCCAGCATGATCTCGTGAGCGGCCACGCGGCCTGTGCCGTCTTTGGTTTTGCACAGGGTTTGCGAGATCACAGCTTGCAAAGATTCGGAGAGCATGGCGCGCACCATTTCTTTTTCATCAGCGGGGAAGACGTCGATGATACGGTCAATGGTTTTTGCGGCGCTACTGGTGTGCAGCGTGCCGAAGACCAAGTGACCTGTTTCAGCTGCCGTCATCGCTAAGCGAATTGTTTCCAAATCGCGCATCTCACCCACCAGAATACAGTCTGGGTCTTCGCGCAAAGCGGATTTCAGAGCAGCGGCGAACGAGAGCGTCATGGGGCCGACTTCACGCTGGTTCACCAAGCATTTTTTGGATTCGTGCACGAACTCGATCGGGTCTTCCACGGTGAGGATGTGACCGTATTCGGTTTCGTTCAGGTAATTTACCATTGCAGCCAGTGTGGTGGATTTGCCGGAGCCTGTCGGGCCTGTGACCAGTACCATGCCACGTGGCTTCAAGGCCAAATCGCCAAAAATCTTGGGCGCATTGAGTTGCTCGAGCGTCAGAATTTTGGAGGGGATGGTACGAAACACCGCAGCCGCGCCGCGATTTTGGTTGAAGGCATTCACACGGAAACGCGCCAAGCCTTCGATCTCAAAAGAAAAGTCACATTCCAAAAATTCTTCATACTGCTTGCGCTGCGAATCGTTCATGATGTCATACACCATGCTGTGAACGGTTTTGTGATCCAGTGCATCCACATTGATGCGGCGCACATCGCCATGCACTCGGATCATGGGGGGCAGGCCAGCGGACAAGTGAAGGTCAGAAGCTTTGTTTTTAACGCTGAATGCCAGCAGCTGAGTGATATCCATGATGGTGCAAAATTTGGCTAGATGAAGTTATAGATACATTATGAGCATGATTTCAGACAATTTGGCCAGCGTCAATGCGCAGATTCACGCAGCCTGCGAGGAATTTGGTCGCAAACCACAGAGCGTTCGCCTGCTGGCAGTCAGCAAAACTTTCCCACATCAGGCGGTGCGCGAGGCCTATGCGGCTGGACAGCGCTCGTTCGGTGAAAACTATATTCAAGAGGGTGTGGAGAAAACACTGGCTTTGGTGGATCTGCCTGATATTGAGTGGCACATGATTGGGCCGATTCAAAGTAACAAGACGCGCCTGGTGGCCGAGCACTTCCATTGGGTGCACAGCGTCGATCGCTTGAAGATTGCGCAGCGCCTTTCCGAGCAGCGCCCAGTTGGCTTGCCAGCTTTGCAAGTGTGTTTGCAGGTGAACATTGATGGCGGGCCCAACAAATCGGGTTGCCTGCCTTCAGAGGCGGTGCAATTGGCGCGAGATATCTGCCAGTTGCAAAACCTGCAGCTGCGGGGGCTCATGGTGATACCCGAGCCTGCTCCTGATTTTATAGCTGCTTGCGCAGTACTGATGAGCGCAAAACAGCTATTTGACTCTATAAAAGAGCAAATTCCTGGCCTGGACACACTCTCCATGGGCATGAGCGCAGATTTGCGCGCTGCGGTGAAAGAGGGCAGCACGATGGTGCGGGTAGGAACGGCGATTTTCGGCACTCGGGTCTGAATTTTATGGCGCAGAGCCGTTTCAAAAAATGGGTTCTGTGGCTGTGCACAGAGCCTTTCCATTTACAATCATGACACTATGTTTTTGATAGCTATCCGCGCACATTCTTTGCCGGCAACAAGGCGGTTTTGCTTTGTAAAACATTGAAATCTGTTGGATACACATGAAAATTGCAGTTGTTGGCGCTGGCATCATTGGCATCACCACCGCGTATGAGTTAGCGCGTGATGGCCATGAAGTCACGGTGTTTGAGAAACGGGGAGCCGCAGCGGAAGAGAGCAGCTTTTCAAATGCTGGTGTGCTTTCGCCAGGTTATGTGACGCCTTGGGCAGCACCTGGCATGCCTTGGAAGGTGCTCAGGCAGATGGCCAGTTCGCATGCGGCGTTTCGCTTGAATTTTCCTCTGAGCGGCGCTGATATTGCTTGGCTGTGGCGCTTTTGGCGCGCGTGCAATTTACCGGCTTACCAAAGCCATCGTTCGGCTCTGCAGCAAATGGCGTTTTACAGCAGGAGCCAATTGCATGCCATCACCGAACGCCATGGTTTGGAATACGATCGCGCCGAAGGTTATTTGATTGCGCTGCGCACAGAGAAAGATCGCGCGCTGGTACAGCCCAGTTTGCAGGTGCTGCGCGATTTGGGTGTGCCTTTTTCCGAGCTAGACGAAGCAGGCGCCCGCGAGATTGAGCCTGCGATCAATACCGATACGCGCTTTGCGGGCGCCATTCATTTGGCGCAAGATGAGGTCGCCAATTGCCGCCAATTTGCATTGCTTCTCAAAGATGAGTGCCGCCGACTGGGTGTGCAGTTTGAATTCAACACTTCTGTGCAAAAACTGCAGATCGCCGGCACACATGCTGCGCAAAGCGCTACTCTTTTAGTAGCGGATATTCAGCCGCAATCACAGCTTTCCTCTTTACTGCCCAATACGCACCCGGCATCCGAGGCGGGGCGGGAGATCAACTTTGATGCCGTGGTGCTGTGCACTGGTGTGCAAGCGGCATCGTTGGTCGCCAAGCTGGGTGTGCATCTGCCGCTGCGCCCGGTGTACGGCTATTCGGTGAGTGCGCATGTGAAAGAGCCACTGAATGCACCACGCTCTGGGCTGATGGATGAGCGCTACAAGGTGAGCATCACCCGCTTGGGGCAGCGCGTGCGTGTGGCTGGTAGCGCTCAGGTGGGCGGGCGAGCGGGCGAGATGAACCGCGCAGCCCTCAAAACGCTCTACAAGGTGCTGCACGATTGGTTTCCTGGCGCTGCGGTGATGAGTCAAGGTGTGCAGGAATGGCAGGGCGCGCGGCCGATGTTGGCCAATCGGCCGCCAGTGATCAGCCGCGTAGCCATGGGCTCTGCGGTATGGCTTAACCTGGGTCATGGCTCCAGCGGTTGGGCGTTATCGTGCGGCAGTGCGCGTCTCTTGGCTGATCAGATCAGCAAGCGTCAGCCAGCGATTGACAGCCAGGCCTATGCGCTGTGATGGCGCGGCAGCCGTTCAAGATTTGTAGATTTGCTGCGTAGGCAGATAGCTGGACTGCAAACCACTCTGGCTGTCTTGCGAATCACCCGCAGCCTGCTGTGCAGACTGTGCTTCATTCAATGTGCGGCTCATTCGCTCTGCTTCCTCCACCAAGAAGCGTGTATCGATGCCATGAAGCATTTCGCGCTCTATACGGTGAATGCGCTCATACAAATTCGTAGAACTGGCATGAGTTTGCGCAGCATCGGATTGTGCAATCTGATCCGTGAATTCGTTGGGTGTGCTGTAGGCCATGGTCGAATCTCTGAGCAATTGAGAAGCATCTTTATGCGATTCAACGCCACCCACCCAACCAATTCTTTTGTTGGGCTCCAGTGTTTGCAAAGCGAGTTGGCAGCGCCGCTCCAAGGTATCGGCGCGGAAACCGTTGAGCGGCATCCAGGCCAGAGCCATACGCGCTGTACTGGCCATGGGCGCACCATGCGAGGCCAATACCATCAGGCGCGAGAGGATCTTTTGTGCCATGCGAATCGCCAGCGCTGGATCTGGCGGCATCATCACGGTGATACCGAATGCATGACCAGAGATTCGCCCCACGCCGTCTGTGCCCGAGACACTGGTGGATAGGCTTGCTGCTATCTGAACCATGCCCATCTCAAAACCCTGCTCGCCATGTTCATCCATAGCGGCCTGTGTGTCCAGCACGGAAATAAAAATAAACACGGCGCAGGTTTGCTGCTGCTGCAGCCGCTCACGTACTTTGTACAAATGTGCTTGCATGCCTTCGCGGTTAAGCAGACCCGTGAGCACATCGCGCAGCGGCGAAATGTTGGCGCGGGCCAAAACCTGCCTTCCCATGCGGTGCTGCAGGAACAGGCCACGCATCATCAACAGGGAGGCCAGGGTGCAAAGCACAGAGGCGATCTTGCCGCTTGTATCAGAGCTGATCATGCCTGAGTAGGCCATGAATAACAAAAACAAACCCACTGGGTACAGCAGCAAACCCAAAGTGATGCCCAAATTACGCGAGTAGTTTTTGAACCATGAGATGGTCAATAAAAACAGCACAAATACCAAGACCAAGGCCATCAGAATGCCGATGGTCATAGGGGTGGTGTCGCGCAAATCATAACTGGCCAAAATCAAAGCACCAATAAAAACGGCAATGGTGATCAATACGCTCGCCCACCACAATCGCGCAGAATAGGCATGCGTGCCCAATGCGATCGTTGCGACAATTGGCAAAAGCGCACCCCATGTGGTGTTGATGATGAATTTGCTCAAATCATTGAACTCATCACTGCTGGTATACACAAACATGCCGCCTAAGCCGCTGCTAGAAATCAACACCATAGCCATGATGAAGCTCATGGCAGTCACAGCCAAGAAGCCCGCTTTTTGGAAATTCAGTGCCATCAAAATACCCATCAGCGCCATCACCAAATTGACGCCAATGAAAATACCCGATGCCCAAATATTGCCCGTGCGTGCTTCCATGAACGCGCTGTTGTTTTGCAGCAGCACCGGAGCATCCAGCATTCCACGATGCGCAAACTGCATCACCACATCCAACTGACCGGGCGGCACTGGGAGAATAAAGCTGGGCTGGCGATCCGCCAGTGGCCAGCGATCCATCGCAATACGATCGCCGGAGGAAAGCGTCTTCCAAGGCCCGTAGTCGTAGCGGTAGGACACATGCACGATATCCAAGCGGGGCATCATGACCGTGATGCTGAAATCGCTGGCCAGGCGTTCGGAAAATACCGTCATGCGAGTGACCATGCGCTCATTCGCTTGCAAAGCAAAGGGATCAGTTTTGGGGGCGATAGAAAAGCGCTGTGCTGGCCATTCCCAGATCTGATCTGGATCTAGCGGTATCTCATTACTCTGTGTCACGCCACTGACAACGGTGGCTTCCCAGCGTTGGCGTAAATCAATCTCTAGGCTTTCACGAATTTCTCTGCTCTGCGACTGAGTCAGCATCTCGCCCCAATTGATTTGCGGAGCCGCTTGAGCGAATGCCTGCCAAACCACCAGCACTGCAGGCAAAACATAGCGTAAGCATCGAAGTGGGGCTATCACCCCAATACCTCCAGCACATCCGAGCGGTATTCGCGGCTGTAGAGGATCATCACAACAGCTGCGGTAGCCAATGCAAAAGCAAAGGGTGAGAAAAACCAAGCAATCACTGCAAATGCAAAGTAATAACCTCGCAAGCCATCGTTGAAGGTTTCTGCTGCCATGCTCAGCATACGACCTGCTCGCTGAGAAAACAGCTCACGGTCATACTTACCGGCTTCAAATTCCTTGGGGTCTGGCATGGAGCCAATCAGCAGCGCCACAAAGGTGTATTGCCGCATGCTCCAGGAAAAGCGAAAAAACGAAAAAACGAAAATGCTGATCATGACCAGCACTTTGAGATCAAAAATGAGCACGGAGGTGCGCTGAGCAAAAGGAATATCGCGCACCAATTCCGTTGCTTTGTCTGTGCTTCCCAAAAGCGCAAACAAACCACCGATCACAATGATCGTGGTAGAACTAAAGAAAGCGGGAGTCGAGGAGAGATTCTGCGCAATGATGCCATCTAGCACACGGGGATCGCGGCTGGTGGCGACTTGCATCCAATAGCCACGATAGCGATTCGTGGCAGCGATCAAAGAGTTGCGCTTCTCGCCTTGCGTCTTGGTGAACCAAGAATAGGACACCCAGACTGAGAAAAACCAGCCCAAAGCCAGCCAATCTGGCCAAGGAAGAAGTGACAGCATACGCATATCACTTGATCTTACACAAATCTCAGGGTAATAACATCCCAATTTCAGAGGAGACCCAGCCCCGACTTGGGGCTGGGCTTGAGCCGATCAACCGCGCAATTTGGTTGCAACTTCGGCCACGCGCTTGCCGTAAGCTTGCGCGGTGTCCAAATCGCCTTGAGGAATCTTGTCAGCCGGATCTTGCGGACCGCATTGCGCCATGACGCCACTGTTGGAGCCGATGCGGTTGATGTTGCCATCGTTCATGGCTGGCTGGCCGACCCAGATCATGCCTTGCTGCATCGAGAGTGTGATGAAGTATTGAATGGTGGAGAGCTTGTCGCCACTTGGGCTGGCAGAGCAAGTGAAGCCGCCGGCCACTTTGTCTTTCCAGGCGCTGGTGAACCACTTCTTGCTGGTGGCATCAGCAAATTTTTTGAACTGCCAGCTGGCCATGCCCATGTAAGTGGGGCTGCCCATGATGATCGCGTCTGCGGCATCGAGCGTGGCCCATTGCGCATCGGTCAAGTCACCATTGGCATCGATGGCCACGAGTTCGGCGCCTGCGCCTTTGGCAACAAAATCTGCCACGCGTTGGGTGTGACCATAACCTGAGTGATAAACAACTGCTACTTTTGCCATTGAGGATTCTCCTAAAAATTGGCGTTGAGGGAAGATTGAGAAAGCTTGAGAAAGGTCTAGTGCGAAGCGGAGAGATGACCCATCTCTCCACGCGCAAAGGCCCGTTTGTACGCGAAGATGTCTTCAGCTGTATTACCCATAAATGGCCCTCCAGAAAACATGGGCTCTTTGATCGGCGTGCCGCTGAAAAACACGCCACGCAGGGTTTGACTGCCAGCCTTGATGCGAGCAATACTCTCGCCAGGTTGCTCAGATGCTTCAAAAATAATAGCACTCTGCGCAGTATCTACGCCGTCCATCTGCTCAAAACTGCCTGAACGGACGACAAAAAAGGCGTTATCACCTTGCTTGACAGGAATGTCCACACTAGCGCCAGCTTGCAGCGTCACATCCAACATGTTCACACGCGTGAGCCAGCGTGCGTCATGCGTGATCGGTGAGTGTTGGCCATCGAATTCGCCTGCGACCACGCGCAAGTTACCACCTTCAAAGTTCACAATTGGTATGTCAGCATGCTTGACGCGCAAGCCCACGGGATCAGCGCCCTTGTTGGCGCGGCTTAGATTCACGAAGATTTGCAGCCCATGCTCGGTACTGCCGGGTGATGCAGGCGTTTCTTCATGCATCGCGCCGCGCCCGGCTTGAAACCAATGCAAATCACCGGGCTCGATGCGGCTGTGATCGCCCATGGTGTCACGGTTGATCGTGCCGCCTTCCGATTCAGGCAAAGTGAGCGATACCGCGCTCATGCCAGCATGCGGATGTGGGCCAAAAGGATTGGAGCGCAAGGTGTAGCTGTCCACACCGATAAACGGATCAATCCAGCGGTTGTCCACGCGAAGCATGCTCGCGCCAGAGATGCCATCAAAGCTGTGATAGGGCATCTCTACAACGGCTTTCACAGCCAGCACAGGGCGAAGTTCAGCACCACACATCTTGCGCTCCTTTAAGCTGCCAAATCAAAAACCAGGACCTCTGCATCGTTCGCAGCGTTCAATGTCAAGCTCGACTCGCCTTGAATTTTTGCAGCATCACCGCCTGTAAGTTGCTGGCCATTGACCGATAAGCTCCCGCGCACGAGATGCACGTAGGCTTTGCGCTTCGGATCCAATGCGAGCGTGGCGCTCTCACTGCCATCGAGCAGACCAGCATACAGGCGCGCATCGGCATGCAAGCCAATGCTTGCGCCTTCGCCAGCAGGTGCGGCCACGAGTTTGAGAACGCCTTGTTTTTCTGCTGCCTCAACAGTTTTCTGTTCGTAGCTGGGAGAAATCCCGGTCACATTGGGCTCAATCCAAATCTGCAAGAAGTGGGTCTCTTGGCCTTGCGCATGATTGAACTCGCTGTGCATCACGCCCTTGCCTGCGCTCATGCGCTGCACATCACCGGGCGGAATACCTTTGATATTGCCCATGCTGTCTTTGTGTGCGAGATTGCCCGAGAGCACGTAAGAGATGATCTCCATATCGCGGTGGCCGTGCGTGCCAAAGCCGGTGCCGGGGGCGATGCGGTCTTCATTGATTACGCGCAGGTTACCCCAGCCCATGTTCGCTTCGTCGTAGTAACCAGCGAAGGAAAACGAGTGATAGCTCTTGAGCCAGCCATGGTCTGCATAGCCACGCTCTTGGGATTTGCGAAGTGTGATCATATTGCTGCGCCTTATCGAAAAATTAGTTCAATGAATAGAACGCAAAAGGCGCAAAAACTACGCAAAAGCCGCAAAAAAGATAAAACTGAATTTTCATTTCTGCGTCTTCTGCGTGGTTTTTGCGTCTTTTGCGTTCCATTGTTGGTTAACCATTGACGTAATGTAAGTGGCTAGAGATCATTTGCAATCGAACGATTTTGATGTCATCATTCAAAAATGAAGAATGTTCGAGATCTCATCACCCCTGAATCCCTGGCCTTGATCCGGACTGTCGCGACGCAAGGCAGCATGGCCGCAGCTGCCCGAGAAATGGGTTTGGTGCCCAGTGCCGTCACTTATCGCGTGCGGCAGATCGAAGATGCGCTGGATGTGTTGCTCTTTGATCGCTCGGCCAAGCAAGCCCGCATCACGCCTGCAGGCGAAGAGCTATTGCAAGGCGGCGAGCATGTGTTGCAGGAGCTGGATGCCGTGGCGCGGCGAGTGCAGCGCGTGGCCACGGGCTGGGAGCCGCAGCTGACCATTGCAGTCGACAGCCTGATTTCAAAGCGCACCATGTTGGAGTTGTGTGAGGCCTTTTTTGCCTGCGGCGAGAAAGGCTTGCCGCCACCTACGCGGCTTCGCATCCAAAGCGAAACACTCTCCGGCACTTGGCATGCGTTGATCGATGGCCAGGCTGATCTGTCTATTGGCGGGGTCGTCGATGGCATTGCGCAGGCGGGCATACAAGCCAAACCATTGGGCGATGTGCCCTTTGTGTTTGCAGTGGCGCCGCACCATCCGCTCGCGAATTGCCCGCAAGCTCTGGCCAAGCAGCCACTGCAAGATGCCGTGATTCAAGAGCACCGCATCGTTGCCGTGGCAGATTCCACGCGCCGCAAGCAGTCTGTCACTGTAGGCATTCTTCCGGGCCAAGATGTTCTCACCGTGAGCAATATGCCGGATAAATTGGATGCACAGCTGCGCGGCTTGGGCTGCGGTTTCGTGCCGCATTGCATCGCGCAGCCTTATGTAGAAAGCGGCAGGCTCGTGCTGCTGACCACCGAGCGCATCCCCCGCACCCCACGAGTCAATTACGCTTGGCACACGCCTGCACGCGGCACATTGGGCAAAGCACTCTCATGGTGGCTTGCCCAACTCGCGCAAACTACAACACGCGAGGCTTTGCTGTTTAAGCATTAGTTTTGCTATTTATTTGATAGCTGTTTGCGCAGATTCTACGCCGACGAAAGGCTGTTTTTGCTTAAAATTAATGTGACTCTGACCCCATTTAATTTCCGTAGCTCATTGCGCGCGTCTTGCCGGAGAAGATGCGGTAAACGACCACGGTGTAAGCAATGATCATCGGCAGCACGATGAGTGCGCCGGCTAGGATGATCTTCATTGCCTCGGGTGAGGTTGCTGCTTGCCAAACCGTCATTTGGTCGATCACGAGGTAGGGGAAGAGGCTGTAAGCCAAACCATAAAAAGCGAGGATGAAGATGCCCACGGTGGATGCAAACGGCACCCAATCGCCATAGGCATTGCCTTGCGCCAAGCGCGTGGGCAGGCGCGCGAGGCTGCGGTGAATGATGAAAAACAGCAAGCCTGTTGCCAGTGGCAAGGGCAGTAAGAGCACCAGATAGGGCAGGGTGAACCATTTGGTGAAGATACGCTCGCTGATATAGGGCGTCGCTACAGAAATCGCTAGAACGCCCAAAGCAGTGAGCAGCAATGCCCCGCGCGCCCATTTCACTGCTTGCAGCTGCAAACTGCCTTCGGTTTTGAAGACGAGCCATGTCGCACCCAGGAGCGCATAGCCTGCGGCGAGGCACAGCGCAATCAGCGCGGCAAACAGGTTGCCTTGCCAGCCACTTTGAAAGCCAATGATGTAGCTGCCCAGCATCCAGCCCTGAGAAAGTGCCGCGCCCAGCGAGCCTGCATAAAACGCGCGATCCCACCAGGGGCGATAGGCCGCTGGCGCTTTCACGCGAAATTCAAACGCCACGCCGCGCAGAATCAGCGCAATCAGCATGAGGGCGACTGGCAAATACAGCTCGCCCAAAATGATGCCATGCGCTGCTGGAAAACAGGTGAGCAAAATGCCCACGCCGAGCACGAGCCAAGTTTCATTCGCATCCCAAAAAGGCCCGATGCTGCTCACCATCATGTCTTTGTCTGCATGGTTTGCGCGGCGCAGCAAGATGCCCACACCCAGGTCATAGCCATCGAGCACCACATAAGCCAGCATCGCCAAGCCCATCACGATCAAAAAGATCACGGGCAACCAATCGTTGAAGGTGAGCAGTGGATTCATGCTGTGCTCCCAGCCAGTTGCGTTGAAGCTTTGGTTTCGCCTGAACCCGCTTTACGTGCGAGATAAAACAGCACAGAAATATAGGAGACCAAGAGCATCAAATAGACCACGATATACAAAGCCAGCGTGCCAGCGAGCATCGGTGTGGGAATGCTGGCAGCGGCTTGTTTGGTGGTGAGCACACCAGTGACCAGCCAAGGCTGGCGGCCAATTTCCGTCACATACCAGCCGGCGAGCGTCGCCACCCAACCGGAGAACGTCATACCAACCATGACTCGACCCAGCCAAGGCTTGATCTGCCCACCCTTGCGCTGCTGCCACACAGCGAGCCAGCCCACCGCAAGCATCAGCATGCCAGTGCCCACCATGACACGAAAGCCCCAAAAGACAGGAGCCACCGGGGGATGCACGCCTTTGAAATCATTCAGCCCCTTCACTTCGCCATCAAGCTCATGCGTCAAATACAGTGAGGCGAGTTTGGGAATGCTGATCTCGTATTTGTTTTCGCGTGCTTTCTCATCTGGAATACCAAAGATCACAGCAGGCGCGCCGCGCTGTGTTTCCCAGATACCTTCCATGGCGGCTAATTTCGCAGGCTGATGTTTGAAAGTATTCAGGCCGTGCAAATCACCGAGCACGATCTGCGCAGGCACGAGCACAGCTGCCATCACCACGCCCGTGCGCAGTGTTGCGAGCACGCTGGCAGCGCGGTCACCTCGCAGCCAGCGATACGCGCTGATACCTGTGAGCAGAAACGCCACTGTCACGAAGCAGGCCATCATCATGTGGCTCATGCGGTAGGGGAAGGAGGGATTGAAAATCACGGCCCACCAATCGGTCACATGCGCCACCATCAACCCGGCTTCGTTGGGGCGCATCTCAAAGCCCGCAGGCGTTTGCATCCACGAGTTGAGCGCAAGAATCCAGAAGGCGGAGAGGCTGGTGCCCAGCGCCACCAAGAGCGTCGCTACCGTGTGCCAACGATGCCCCACGCGTTGCAAACCAAACAGCATCACGCCAAGGAAACTCGCCTCCAGAAAGAACGCCGTCATGACTTCATAAGCCAACAGCGGCCCCGCGATATTGCCCACGGTGTTCATAAAGCCCGGCCAGTTCGTGCCAAACTGAAAGCTCATCGTGATGCCGCTGACCACCCCGAGTGCAAAGGTAAGCGCAAACACTTTCACCCAGAAAAAGTAAGCATCCATCCACTTGGCATCTTGCGTGCGTGCGAAGCGCCATTTGAAAAACACCAAGACCCAAGCCAGCGCAATCGTGATCGTAGGAAAGAGGATGTGAAAGCTGATATTGGCCGCAAATTGAATGCGGTGCAAGATCAGGGGATCAAAGCTATCGCTCATGGCTTACTCCTAAAAAATTGGGGGGATGGTGTTGTCTGCTGCTGTCTCTTTCGCTGTTGTTGTCGTTGGTGTTTTGTCTTTGCTCTTGAAGAGCATCATGTCTTTGAGCTCAAGCAGCTTTTGCGCTGCAGCGCCCATCTTCATCAGCTGGCGAAGGGTCTGCTCATCGAGGCGCTGAATGTCTGTGAACCAAGTCGTCACCAGCTCAATCAGCTCATGCATTTGCGCCATGCGCTTTTGCGCGTGCGCGTCTTGCGGGTTGGTGGGCGAAACGAGGAGTGAATCGCGCAGCATGGAAAGTGTGGGATCAATCTCGCGCTTTTTGCGCTCATCGGCCAGTGTGCGAAAAATCAGCCACACATCATCAGGCGCGCTGAAATATTCGCGACGATCGCCCGGTAAATGCTGCAGCTTGGTCAGCCGCCAAGAATCCAGCTCCTTCAAACCCATGCTCACGTTTGAGCGCGAAAAATCCAGCGCTTCGGCGATTTCATCGGCGTTTAGTGGGCGCTCGCTCACAAACAACAGGGCATAAATCTGGCCGACCGTGCGGTTGATGCCCCAGCGGCTGCCCATTTCACCAAAATGGAGCACAAAACTTTGAGCCAGGGGGGTGAGGTTCATGTGATTCCTATAATTTCAAGAATTACTGAAATTATAGGAAATTTGAATAAACCCGTCAAATCTCTATCCTGATAAGCACTTACGTGGTTCCCACTATGCAGTTCCCACAACAAAACTTTCACAGAAATTACTTAGCATACGCCTGCTTATCTTCTATAGCTGTTATTTCAATACTGGAGACACCATGATCAAACGCCGTTCAACCTTCGCACTAGCCGCCATCGTGCTGTCAAACACGGGTGCAGCTCTTGCGCAAACCAGTACGCCGCAAGCCGCTTGGCCGACGCAATCGGTCAAGATCGTGGTGCCCTATGCCGCAGGTGGCACAACCGATATCGCTGCGCGCATCTTGGCCGCCGAGCTCAGCAAAAAATGGGGGCAGCCTGTGACTGTGGATAACAAGCCCGGCGCATCCACCCAAATCGGCACAGATATGGTGGCCAAATCCAAAGACGGCCACACCTTGCTGATGACGGCATCGCCTTTCGCCGTGAATCCCACGCTCTTTGCCAAATTGCCGTATGACACCTACAAAGATTTCAAGCCCGTCACTCTCGTCGTGCGCAATGGTCTGTTTCTCGTCACCAGTGGCAAGCAGCCTTTCGCGAGCGTGAAAGATCTGATCGAAGCAGGCAAGGGCGACAAGACAGTGAGCATCGCCTCGCCGGCCAACGGCAGCATGGCGCATATGGTGGCCGAGTTGGTGGCCGATACGCAAAAACTCAATCTGCTGCATGTGCCCTATCGCGGCACACCGCCTGCGCTTACCGATGTGATCGGCGGCCAAGTGCAGTTCATGTTTGACAACCCCAGCTCCTCATTGCCACTCATCAAAGACGGCAAACTCAAAGCGCTGGCTTACACAGCCAGCAAGCGCTCCAAGGCGCTGCCCAATGTGCCCACGGTGGCTGAGACGATTCCAGGTTTTGAAGCCATCAATTGGTTTGGCATGCTCGCCCCCAGTGCAATGGATGACAAGCTCTTGGATCGCATCGCGCAAGATGCCAACGAGGTACTCAAGCGCAGAGATGTGGTGGACCGCTTTACCAGTGAAGGCGTGGAAATTGGCGGTATTCCGCGTGAGGCATTTGGCGCGTTTTTGGCAGTGGAAACGATCCGCTGGGCGAAGATTGTGCGGGCGCGCAACATCAAAGCCGATTGATCAATGCTACTTATTTAGTAGCATCTTGCGCAGATAGTACGCCGGCTAGAAGCCTAAAACGCTTAAAAAATTAACCACCGTTGGCAGCAATCCAGTCTTTGTAGGCTGGATGCTGGCGCATGGTGTTGAAGCAAAAGCCCTGTTCTTTCAGGCCAAGGATCAGGGGCTCAAGCACAGCGGGAGCCCAAGGATCTTTGCGGCTCCAAATGCCAAGGTGTGCCATGAGGATGTCGCCGGGCTTGATGTCTTTGAGCGCTTTTTTCAGCAGTGCGTCGTTCGACACACGCTCACTCGGCAGCTCATCGCCTAGGAAGCCAGCGGGTGACCAGCCGACGTGCTTGTAGCCGCATTTCTCGGCTTCTGCTAAGAGCTTTGCACTTGTTTTTCCACCGGGAGCGCGGAAGACGGGCAAGGCTTTTTTGCCGGTATAAAACTCAATCCGCTCTCTGGCAGTATCGAGTTGCTCGCAATATTTTTTGGGCGCCCAGGTGAAGCTGCGGCCTGCGAATGCGCCCTGCGTGGGTTGTACGATGAACTGCGTTTCAATCCCTTTGGCATCACCCAAGAGCACAGGATGATCCCAGGTGTGAGATGCAAATTCATGACCTTCTTTGCCACGTGCTGCCCAGAATTTCTCACCCCAGTTTTTCGCAAGAGAAGTGCTCTCGTCTTTGGTCTTCTCATTGGCCGCGAAGAAGGTGACCTTCACGTTGTGTTTGTTCAATGTATCGGCGATGAACTGCGCCACTTCCATGTGGCCTGTGTCAAAGGTGAGATACACCGGCTTGTCGCATATAGCCGGCGGCGGCACAACAACCGCAGGCGGAGGCGCCTCTTTTTTCTTGCCAAATATAGAGCTTAATTGGGCACTCGCCGGCACAGATACTGCGCAGAGTGCTATCGAAAGGATAGTAAAAAGTGTTTTATTCGCGAGGCGCATGATCCAGCGTCCACACCCCATGCGGTGAGCGGCCCACGTTGACCTGGCGAGCGATCTTGCCCGTTTGCAGTTCAATCACCGTGAGTTTTTTCGCCCAGCGCGAGGTGACATAAAGCAATTTTCCATCAGAAGAGATGTCCATGCAATCGGGCCCGCCAGGCACATTGATTTGGCTCACCACGGATTGCGTTTGCAAATCAATCTTGCTCACTGTATTGGCCACACGGTTGCTCACATACACATGGCGCTTGTCGCCCGCAGCGCGGAAGGCATGCGCGCCCTTGCCAGTGGGAATCGTCTTCACTAATTTTGCTGGCTCAGCGCCGCCGCGCGAGACATCAAACACCTGCACGCCATCGCTGGCCGTTAGGCCAATATAGGCAAATTTATCGTCGGGCGAGAGATAGATATCTGCAGGCATGTCGCCCGTGGGCAAGCGCCAACGGATGCTTTGCGTGGCCAGATCTAACGCGATCCACTCATCGCTGTCTTGCATGGTGATGTAGGCCGTGGTGGATTTGCTGTCGATCCACATATGGCTCGGCGTTTTGCCGGTAGAGACGCGTTTGACCAACTTCAATGGTTCAGCCGCTTGCGGCAGCCATTGATACACATCCACATGGTTCAAACGATTCGCCGCCGTGACGAACCATTTCATATCGGGCGAGAAGCGCAGGTGGTAAGGATCCAAGATGCCTTTGATCGTGCGCTGCACTTGCGCTGTGCGCGGATCGAGAAACAACAGCGAATCACCGCCCGCATTGGCCACGATCACCGATTTTTCATCGGGCGTGAGATACAAATGGTGTGGCTCTTTGCCAGTGGGGATGCGCTGCGTCTCCATCCAAGTATTCGGATCAATCACGCTGATATTGGCATCGAGCGAGTTGAGCACGAAGATGGGCGGCTTCGGCTTGGCCACGGCTGGAGCAGCAACGGGCGCGGAGGCAGCTTGCGCCATCACGCGGCTCGCCAAGCCAGACCCAAGGGAAATACTGGCCAGAGCCACCAAAAATTGCGAACGCTTCAAAACTTAGCTTTCAAATCAAAATCAACCCGCAATTTTACCCGTAGCCCTTTGATCACTCACCCTAAAACACCTGCAAAATCAAGCCATGCCTGCATCAGTTGCTACAAAGTTAGAGAAAGTTCGCGTTTTCGGCGTGAATCTGGAGGTTTTGCGCATTCCTGCGCCTGATGCATCGAATCTCTCGCCCATCGTCTTTCTACATGAAGGTTTAGGCTCGGTAGCCATGTGGCGCGATTTCCCGCAGCAGCTCTGCCTCGCCACAGGTCGTGCCGGCCTCGTTTACTCACGTCGCGGTTACGGCCATTCAGATTCCGTGCCCGATGTGCGCGGAGCAGGCCGCTTGGAGCCCGATTACATGCACCATGAAGCGTGGAAAGTGTTGCCCGAGTTGCTGCGCATCGAAGGCATCACCAGACCTGTTCTCCTTGGCCACTCCGATGGCGGCACGATTGCTTTGCTCCATGCATCACGCTTCGATGTAGAGGCCTGCATTGTTATGGCTCCCCATCTTTTCGTTGAAGACATCAGTATTTCAGCCATCACACAAGCGCGAGTAGCTTATGAACAAGGCGATCTGCGCCAACGCCTCTCTCGCTATCACGCAGATGTTGATAATGCCTTCTGGCAATGGAACGACATCTGGCTCAGCTCAGAATTTCGCAGCTTCAACATCGAAGCTGATTGCAAACAAATCACCTGCCCACTCTTAGCAATCCAAGGCCATGACGATCCTTATGGCACGATGGCGCAGATGGATGCGCTAGGCGGCGTAGAGTGCGTTTCTTCAAGCCAAATCGGCACTTTGCCGGCGAGTAGTCTGCGCAAGGTGCTATTAAAACTAGAGCAATGCGGACATTCACCGCACAAAGATCAACGCGGCGCTGTCATTGACTCTGTAAAGAACTGGCTCTCTGCTCAGTAAACATCAAGCCTTGATCGGCACGATATTGTCCGTTCCGGTAGCGCCAAAAGCTTGCTCGCGCAGCAAGGCAAGCTGATCGCGCACGCGAGCGGCTT
The DNA here is from genome assembly GCF_018413605.1 of Variovorax sp. PCZ-1. GTDB lineage: Bacteria > Pseudomonadota > Gammaproteobacteria > Burkholderiales > Burkholderiaceae_C > JANMDU01. The sequence goes on from NZ_JAHCDN010000001.1 coordinate 502,109, forward strand.
TCTCGAACTCCAGATTCTTCGCATGATCGAGCATTTGCTTCTCCAGCTGCTTAATGCGTTTGCCCACATCGCGCTCGCTCATGTCTTCCACTTGAGCGCGATCTAAATCGCGCTTGGCCATTTCTTTGCTGGCTTTTTCGCTGTACACACCATCGATCAGATCGCGTACTTTCTTGACGATACTCTGCGGCGTGATGCCATTGGCGAGGTTGAATTCGATTTGCTTCTTGCGGCGACGCTCGGTTTCGTCCATCGCCTTTTTCATGGAATCGGTGATCTTGTCAGCATACAAAATCGCTCGGCCATTCAAGTTTCGCGCGGCGCGGCCAATGGTTTGAATCAAGCTGCGCTCAGCGCGCAAGAAGCCTTCTTTATCTGCATCAAGAATCGCCACCAGCGAGACCTCAGGAATATCCAAGCCTTCGCGCAGCAAGTTGATACCCACAAGCACATCAAATGCACCCAAGCGCAGATCACGCAGAATTTCCACACGCTCCACGGTATCCACATCGCTGTGCAAATAGCGTACTTTCACGCCGTTGTCAGACAAATAATCAGTAAGCTGCTCTGCCATGCGCTTCGTGAGCGTCGTGATCAGCACGCGCTCATTCTTCTCCACACGAATACGAATCTCTTGCAGCACATCGTCCACCTGATGGGTGGCGGGGCGCACTTCCACCTCAGGATCGACCAAGCCCGTAGGCCGCACCACCTGCTCCACCACCTGGCCTGCATGCTCTTTCTCGTAAGCCGCAGGTGTGGCGCTCACGAAGATGCATTGACGCATGCGCTTTTCGAATTCTTCAAATTTCAGCGGGCGATTATCGAGAGCGCTAGGTAAGCGGAATCCATATTCAACAAGCGTGGTCTTGCGCGCGCGGTCGCCGTTGTACATGGCATTGAGCTGGCCGATCATCTGATGGCTTTCATCCAAAAACATCAGTGCATCTTTGGGCATGTAATCTGTGAGCGTGGAGGGCGGCGCGCCCTCGGGAGCGCCTGAGAGATGGCGCGTGTAATTCTCAATGCCCTTGCAGTGGCCCACTTCGCTGAGCATTTCCAGATCAAAGCGCGTGCGCTGCTCCAGCCGTTGCGCTTCTACTAATTTGCCATCACCAACTAGCTGCTTCAAGCGTTCGTCCAGCTCCAGCTTGATCGTCTCCACCGCCATCAACACCTTGTCGCGCGGTGTCACGTAATGGCTGCTTGGATACACGGTGAAACGTGGAATCTTTTGGCGGATGCGGCCTGTAAGCGGGTCGAAAAGCGAAAGCGTTTCAATCTCGTCGTCAAACAATTCAATCCGAATCGCTAGCTCCGAATGCTCGGCGGGAAACACATCAATCGTATCGCCTCGCACGCGGAATTTGCCGCGAGAAAAATCTTGCTCATTGCGCTGATATTGCATGCGAATCAGCTGCGCAATCACATCACGCTGCCCCATCTTGTCGCCCACACGCAGCGTCATGATCATGCGGTGATAGCTTTCTGGCTCGCCAATACCGTAAATCGCAGACACAGTGGCCACGATGATCACGTCACGGCGCTCCAAAATGCTCTTGGTGCACGAGAGCCGCATCTGCTCAATATGCTCATTGATGGCTGAATCTTTCTCAATGAATAAATCCCGCTGCGGCACATAAGCTTCAGGCTGGTAATAGTCGTAATAGCTCACGAAATATTCCACAGCATTCTTGGGAAAGAATTCGCGGAATTCCGAATACAGTTGCGCAGCTAATGTCTTGTTAGGCGCAAACACAATCGCAGGTCGCCCTGAGCGCGCAATCACATTGGCCATGGTGAACGTCTTGCCCGAACCCGTCACGCCCAGCAGCGTTTGAAACACCTCACCATCATTGATGCCATCCACCAGCTGAGCAATCGCCGTCGGCTGATCGCCCGCAGGCGGATAAGGCTGAAAGAGCTCAAACGGCGAGCCGGGATAGCTCACGAATTCGCCGGCTTTCACTTCAGGCATAACTTCTAAGACTTCTGGCATAGCTTTTCCGGGCAATGCTGCGGTGCAGCGATAAAATAATGGGCAACCAAGTATTTTGAACGCTTTAGCCAAAAAGAGCTACTGACAACACGAAAAAACCGTATGCAGGTCTTTTTCGCGTCTTTCGCGTAACTTTTGCGTCTTTCGCGTCCTGCCCTTTTCTTCAACTTTTGGACGATCCAATGAGCCTATTCTCTGCCGTCGAAATGGCCCCGCGCGACCCCATCCTCGGTCTCAACGAACAATTCAATGCCGACACCAACCCCGCCAAAGTCAACCTCGGCGTTGGCGTCTATTACGACGACAACGGCAAGCTGCCCCTTTTGAAATGCGTGCAAGAAGCCGAGAAGCAAATGGCCGCTGCACCCAAAGCCCGTGGCTACTTGCCGATTGACGGCATCGCCGCTTACGACAGCGCTGTGAAAGGCCTCGTGTTTGGCGCAGACTCAGACATGGTGAAATCTGGCCGCGTGGCCACCGTGCAAGGCATCGGCGGTACGGGCGCTTTGAAAATTGGCGCAGACTTTTTGAAGAAGCTTTCCCCAAATGCGAAAGTGCTGATCTCTGACCCCAGCTGGGAAAATCACCGCGCGATGTTCCAACAAGCAGGCTTCGTGGTGGAAAGCTATCCTTACTACGATGCAGCCAAGCGCGGCGTGAACTTCGAAGGCATGCTCGCCGCCATGAACGCAGCCGAGCCTGGCACCATCGTGATCTTGCACGCTTGCTGCCACAACCCCACAGGCTACGACATCACCGCCGCGCAGTGGGATCAATTGATTGCCGCCGTCAAAGCCAAAAACCTCACCGCATTCCTCGACATGGCCTACCAAGGCTTCGGCTACGGCATCTCGGAAGATGGCGCAGTGATCGGCAAATTCGTTGCCGCAGGTCTGAATTTCTTCGTCTCCACCAGTTTCTCCAAGAGCTTCAGCTTGTATGGAGAGCGCGTGGGCGCACTCTCCGTCGCATGCGCGAGCAAAGAAGAATGTGATCGCGTGCTCTCCCAGCTCAAGATCATGATCCGCACCAACTATTCCAACCCACCCACCCACGGCGGCACAGTCTGCGCCATGGTGCTCAACACGCCCGAGCTGCGCGCCATGTGGGAAGGCGAGCTGGCCGAGATGCGCGTGCGCATCAAAGCCATGCGCAGTGCTTTCGTTGAGAAACTGAAAGCCGCTGGCGTGAAGCAAGACATGAGCTTCATCACCACGCAAATCGGCATGTTCAGCTACAGCGGCCTCAGCAAAGACCAAATGGTGCGCCTACGCAATGAATTCGGCGTCTACGGCACAGACACTGGCCGCATGTGCGTCGCCGCACTCAACAGCAAAAACATCGATCACGTGTGCGCGAGTATTGCGAAGGTTCTCTAAACTTCATTCGCTAAAGCGAAACGCCCTTCGGGGCGTTTTTTTATGCCCAAAGTGGCAGTTTGCCGGCATAAATACTGCGCAGAGTGCTATTGAATTTGTAGTATTGGCGTGCTGAGCGTTTCGCTCCACCCGCTCGCCTGCGTCGTACCATCGTGCATTTGCCTCAGCAAATTTTTTGAAAACACACGCGATAGAGATCATCACAATCCAACCCTCTCCCCGCGCGCCTTCCAAAAAATTTCTGATTCAAACGCCCAATGGTTTCCGCTGCGAAGATTGTTGACGCTCGCCCAGTGGCTAACGCGCGGCTTTCAGCACACTAACTATGAACTCAACTGCACGGTTGTTATAAATACTTGGCGTTCCATTCGGTAGAACACCTGAAGCATTAAATTCGTCTTCGTGCTTCTTATTTCTAAAGTTATAAACAGCATAGTCAGGGTTGCTTTTCAAGTCGTTTTCTCTCACGACATTCCAAACATGATGCTGAGCAGAACTCGGTAGAGCTTTCTTAACTTCATCTGCCATTTCTATTGCCGACAACGGGTATTGCCTAGTCAAGTTTTCTTTAACCATACGAACGACTTCTACTTTATCGATTGGTACTACATCGCCGACAAGTTTCAAGGTTGTAGAGCCATTCTTCTCAACAAACTCACCTTCTTTGATGAACTTAATCTTACTTGCGAGAACTTCGTCCAGCACGAGAACTTTTGCATCATTTTTCTCAATAAGAGACCTTTCCGTATCGAGAATCGCAGCATTCTGAGGCCCTGCTTTGCCGATTTTTGTCACAAGATCCAGCCATTGGCGATTGTTTTGTTCTACACGGTGTTCAATAATATTTTGTAGCTCAGCGTATTGAATTTTTTGAGTTCTACCACCGTATCGGTAATAGATTTCACCATTTTTGATGGTTTGATCTCTGCCTTCATCTTTTTTTGCAATGATAGGTTTGATTCGCGCCTCTTCGATTTGGAAAACACCAAAGTGCTTCCCGTCGATTGTGAATGTCGCTTGACTCCAGCGGATATCAGCAGAAAATATATCTAACAAATATCCCGTGATTTTTTCAGGGTCAATCTTATTGAATTGCTGAAGAGATTGATCGCTGAGTCCGGTGGGTAGTCTTGGTGCATCTTTCACGCCAAAAACCAACAAACCACCACGATTATTTGAGAATGCCGCAAAATCCCTAAAGTAATCAGCAAGACCGGAAAAGCTATATTGTTCTTTGAACTCTAGCTCCTGACCTTCTCGGCGAAAAAGGTGACCGTCCTTGACTTTTAGTAGCTCTTTCATTTGCGCTTCGTCGATCATTTCCACAGCTCACTATTGATACGAAATACACAACATGATGTATTGAAAGATTGTGCTATGTAATTAGTGTTATTGCACAAGTCGTTTTCATTCTGCGGCTATTTTTTTAACTAAACAGTGTTGATCCAGCGGAAACCATTGGGCGTTTGAATCAGAAATTTTTTGAAAGGCGCGCGGGGAGAGGGTTGGATGACGATGATTTCTATCGCGTGTGTTTTCAAAAAGATTTCTGAGGCAAATGCCCGATGGTACGACGCAGGTACATGGGGTGGAGTGCAACTCTTTGAACTCTACAAACAAAAAATTTAGATAAATTCAGCATCTTGCACTCTTCCATGTTGAATAGTTTGCTATTTATTCAGTAGTAAATAGAAAAGCCGTGTAATCCGAAAAGGTCTTTGGCCGCCGTTAAGGTTGGCGCACTCAGCGCCCGTAGAATCAAGCATCCCCAATCAATTCACCCGCCAACGCAGCCACAAGCCGCATTGGCAAGCTAAGCTTTTCCCATGTTCAAACGATTTGAAAAATTAGTCAACCGCATTGACGCACCCGCTCACACCGCTGAATCTGGCCCACCCGCCTCCCTCCTCGGCTTTTATTGGCATTTCGTTCGCCAAACGCGCTGGCTTTATTTTGCGATGTTGCTCACGGGTTTGGCAGTGGCGCTGGTGGATTTGTTGATTCCGGTGTTTATTGGGCGCATGGTGAGCTTGATGACTTCTGCTGATCGCACTGCGGCGCTTGCTGAGCAGATGCCTTTGCTCGTGGGCATGGCGCTGTTGATTTTGATTGGGCGGCCTACTGTGATGTTGCTCGATAGCTTGGTGCGCAATAGCGCGGTGATTCCGGGCGTGACGACACTGATTCGTTGGCAGAGCCATTGGCATGTGTTGCGGCAGAGCTGGGCGTTTTTTCAGAATGATTTTGCAGGGCGCATTGCCAATCGGGTGATGAACACGGCGAATTCGCTGCGCGAAAGCGTGGTGGCGAGCATTCGGGCGGTTTGGTATATCTTGGTGTATGGCCTGAGCTCGCTGGCGCTGATGCTGGCCACGGATGCGCGGCTGGCCATTCCCATGCTGCTGTGGATCACGGGCTATGCCGTTTTCCTGCGCTACTTTGTGCCGCGCTTGCGTGATCTTTCCAAAGTGAGCAGCGAGGCGCGCTCTGCGGTGATGGGGCGAGTGGTGGATAGCTACAGCAATATCCTCACGGTGAAGCTCTTTGCGCGCACGCGCGATGAGGATGCTTATGTGCGCGAATCGATTGATGAGCATCGCGTGCGCATTGCGGATCACATGCGCATGATCACCGGCTTCATGCTCACGCTCACGATGATGAATGCGCTGCTGCTGGTGGGCACAGCGGGGATCAGCGTGTGGCTTTGGCTGCGCGGCGATATCAGCCCCGCAATTGTGGCCACCGCCTTGCCCCTCGTGTGGCAAATCTCGAATATGGCGGGCTGGGTGAGCTGGGAGGTGAGTGGCATTTTTGAAAACGTGGGCACTGTGCAAGAGGGCATGGAGACGCTGGCTGTGCCGCGCAGCATGCTGGATGCGCCGCAGGCGCGCGAGCTGGCTGTGGCGCGCTCTGAGATTCGCTTCGAGGGCGTGCGCTTCGCGTATGGGCGCGGACAAGAGGCGGGCATCAAGCCCGTGATTGACGATCTCTCGCTGCACATTCAGGCGGGCGAGCGCGTGGGCATCGTAGGGCGCTCGGGTGCGGGGAAATCGACGCTGGTGAATCTGCTGCTGCGCTTTTTTGATGTGGAAGCAGGGCGCATTTTGATTGATGGGCAAGATGTGCGCGAGGTGACGCAGGAGAGCCTGCGCGCCGCGATTGGCATGGTCACGCAAGACACTTCGCTGCTGCATCGCTCGATTGCGGCCAACATCCGCTATGGTCGCCCGCAGGCCTCGCAAGCGGAAATTGAAACAGCAGCGCGCCAAGCCCAGGCGCATGAATTCATCCTCGGGCTGCGCGATTACAAAGGCAACACGGGCTACGAAGCCCATGCCGGTGAGCGCGGCGTGAAGCTCTCCGGCGGCCAGCGCCAGAGGGTGGCACTCGCCCGCGTGGTGCTGAAAAACGCCCCCATCCTCGTGCTCGATGAAGCTACCTCCGCCCTAGACAGCGAAATCGAAGCCGCCATCCAAGAGCAGCTTGAATCCCTCATGCAAGGCAAAACCGTGATTGCCATTGCGCATCGACTGTCCACAATCGCAAAAATGGATCGCCTCATCGTGATGGATGCAGGGCGGGTGATTGAGCAAGGCACACATGCTGAATTGCTAGCGCTAGATGGGCACTATGCGATGCTGTGGAAACGCCAATCAGGTGGGTTCTTAGCACCTGATTAGCCGCTGACCTGCTTATTTCTTTTTCGATGAAGACTTACTTTGCAGCACAAAAGTCAGTTTCATCTGCACGCGGTATTCCACCACCTTGCCTTTAGAAACGACGACTTTCTGCTCTTGTATCCAGGCGCCTTGAATATCATTCACGGATTCTGCTGCGCGCGCAATACCCACTTGGATGGCGTCTTCAAAACTTTTTTTGCTGCTCGAACTGATCTCGATGATTTTGGCGACGGTCATGAAAGGCTCCTGAAAATAAGATGAGGGCATTCACCATAAACCAGAGGGCTTGTTTTGGCAAGCTGCGAGCGGCTTCAACTGGGATCAGTCTGTAAGCAAGCGAAGGCGGGCTTCGATGGGTGCAGCCAATGACAAGATGCGGGCATCTAAGCCTGCGCCATGCCAAAGCATCAGGCCAGTCGGCAGGCTCCCCTTGGGTTGATTGGGTAAGCTGATTGCGCAACCATCGAGCAGATTCACCACACTGGTATTGCGCAGCATCAGCGCGTTCACGCGGAAGAATTCAGCATCGCGCGCCACGCCAGGCGCAACATCCGCAATGGGCGCGGCTACGAGAGGCACGGTGGGCGAGAGCACGCCATCAAAGCCTTGCAAAACGATGTTCACGCGTTCGATCCACTGCTGGCGAGCTAGTTGCAAGCGCACATAATCTGCTGCGCTCATCGCATCAGCCATGGCGATGCGTTGCGCTACGCGTGGATCAAATTCTGCTTTGCAATCTGGCCAGAGGCCGGCGGGAATCAGCCAAGATTGGATCTCGGGCGCCGAGAAGCCGCCACGCGCTTGAATACTGCCCAAGTCTGCAATCTCAGTCAAAGCGATGGGCGTGATGGTCGCGCCAGCATCGCGAATGGCTTTTAAGCTCGCATCAAAATTGCGCGCCACATCAGCATCCAATGCATCCAGCATATTGCTCTGCGCTACGGCGAAATGGCAGTCTCTCAAGGCTTTGCCCTGCGCTGGGATGGTTTGACCGCTCAAAATCTCATGGGCGAGAGTCGCATCGCGTACGCTGCGCGTGAGCGCGCCGATGCTGTCCAGTGTGTGCGAGAGAGGTACTGCGCCTTGGGTGGGCACGGCGCGCGCTGTAGGCTTGAAGCCCACCAAGCCACAGAGCGCCGCAGGGATGCGAATGGAGCCACCCGTATCAGAGCCCAAGCCCACAAACGCCGCGCCACTGGCTACAGATACAGCCGCTCCGCTGGAGGAGCCACCCGGAATGCGCGGTGTGCCGGGGTCTGCAGCGAGCGCCAGTGGGTTCACAGGTGTGCCAAAGTGCGGATTCACGCCCATGCCGGAAAAGGCAAACTCCACCATATGGGTGCGCCCGATCACCACGCCGCCAGCTGCTTTGAGGCGGGCGACAGCGACGCTATCTTGCAAAGCCGGTGCATTGCCAGCCATCACCGTGCTGCCACTGGCTGAGACCTCCCCGGCCACGTCAAACAAATCTTTGACTGAAACCGCTAGGCCAGCCAGTGGTAAATCAGGGGATACCACGGCAGCTTGGGCGAGGGCGAGAGGGTTGAGGCTGCGAAAGGTGCTCGCACAAACAGGCGATTGCGCCTGATTCAAGCAGCGCTGCATCTCCTGGGCGGGGCTACTGCGCCCAGCGCGAATGGCAGCGATGGTGTCATGAGCGTCGGATAGAAGAGGGGATGGTGAAATCATGGGTCAATGCTATAATTGTGGGCTTGGCTGAAATCCCTCAGTCAGGATATCAACGAATCCAGTCACCCTAAGGTGCCATGTTGAATGACTATATCGCTTAAGTCATGCAGCGTGAAACTGACCGGATTCAAGACCTAACCTTCAGGAAAATTATCATGGCAATTTCCATGCGCGACATGTTGGACGCAGGCGTCCATTTCGGCCACCAGACCCGTTTCTGGAATCCCAAGATGGCTCCGTTCATCTTCGGTCACCGCAACAAAATTCACATCATCAACCTCGAAAAATCGCTGCCGATGTTCGAGGACGCACTCAAATTTGTGCGCCAACTCTCTTCTAATCGTGGCAACATTTTGATCGTTGGCACCAAGCGCACCGCCCGCGACATCGTGGCAACGGAAGCCGCTCGTGCAGGCACGTTCTACATCAATCAGCGCTGGCTCGGCGGTCTGCTGACGAACTTCAAAACTGTTAAAGGCAGCTTGAAGCGCCTCAAAGACATGAAGGCTCAGCAAGAAGCGGGTCTCGATGCCCTGAGCAAAAAAGAGCAACTGACCTTCTCCCGCGAGATGGACAAGCTGCAAAAAGATTTCGGCGGCATCGCTGAAATGAACGGCTTGCCAGACGCGATTTTCCTGATCGATGTGGGCTACCACAAGATTGCCGTGCAAGAAGCACGCAAGCTGGGCATCCCCGTGATCGGCGTGGTCGATTCCAACCACAGCCCAGAAGGCATCGATTACGTGATCCCTGGCAACGATGACTCCGCCAAAGCTGTTCAGCTCTACGCTCGCGGCGTTGCCGATGCCATCCTCGAAGGCCGTGCGAATGCCGTGCAAGAAGTCGTGAAAGCCGCTGCTGGCGATGACGAATTCGTGGAAGTTGAAGAAGGCGCAGCTGCTTAAACAGCCGCTTCCCCTCGCATGAAGGGGCACTACGCGTGCCCCTTTTTTGAATTCAAATTGAAGGAAAGAAGATGACAATCACAGCAAGCATGGTCGCGGAATTGCGCGGCAAGACAGACGCTCCGATGATGGAGTGCAAGAAGGCGCTCACCGAAGCCGCTGGCGATATGGCCAAGGCCGAAGAGATTTTGCGTGTGAAGCTCGGCAACAAAGCCGGTAAAGCGGCCAGCCGTATCACCGCTGAAGGCGTAGTTGCTGCCTATATCGATGGCACCACCGCTGGTTTGATCGAAGTCAACTGCGAAACAGACTTCGTCACCAAAAACGACAGCTTCCTTGGGCTTTGCAACGCAGCCGCCAAAGCAGTGGCTACCGCTAACCCAGCCGATGTGGCTGCTCTGAGCGCCACCGCATTCAGCTTGGACGGCTTCGGCCCAACGCTGGAAGATGTGCGCAAAGGCCTGATCGGCAAGATCGGCGAGAACATGAGCTTCCGCCGCTTCAAGCGTTTCTCTGGCAGCCCAGTGACCACTTATCTGCACGGCACACGCATTGGTGTGGCTGTGGAGTTTGATGGCAACGAGGCAGCCGCACGCGATGTGGCGATGCACATTGCTGCGATGAAGCCTGTGGCATTGTCCAGCGCCGAGGTGCCTGCTGAGCTGATCGCCAAAGAGCGCTCGATTGCCGAGCAAAAAGCTGCTGAATCCGGCAAGCCAGCCGACATCATCGCCAAGATGGTCGATGGCTCTGTGCAGAAATACCTCAAAGAAGTCAGCTTGCTCGACCAAGTGTTTGTGAAAGCTGCTGATGGCAAGCAAACCGTAGCTGCTTATCTTAAGAGCGCCAATACCACGCTCAAGAGCTTCACGCTTTATGTGGTGGGTGAGGGCATTGAGAAAAAGGTCGATGACTTCGCTGCAGAAGTGGCTGCCCAAGTGGCTGCTGCGAAAGCAGCTTGATCTGGGTGCTATAGCGTTTAGCCTGATCTGATCTTCTGAAAAAGCGGCCACCAGGCCGCTTTTTTCATGGCCAATTCGCCGATAATCACAGGGTTTTACTATTCTGAGGAGCCAAGCCCATGACCGCACCCGTTCACAAACGCATTTTGCTTAAACTCTCGGGCGAAGCGTTGATGGGTGATGATGCGTTTGGTATCAATCGCGCGACCATTGTGCGCATGGTCAGTGAGATCAAAGAAATCACCGAGATGGGCGTGCAAGTGGCCATCGTGATCGGTGGCGGCAATATCTTCCGTGGTGTAGCAGGCGGCTCGGTCGGTATGGATCGCGCCACGGCCGATTACATGGGCATGTTGGCCACAGTGATGAATGCACTGGCTCTGGCCGATACGATGAACAACGCGGGCATGACAGCGCGCGTGATGAGCGCGATCAACATCGACCAAGTGGTGGAGCCTTATGTGCGACCCAAGGCTTTGCAGTATCTCGAAGAAGGCAAAGTGGTGGTGTTTGCGGCTGGTACGGGCAATCCGTTTTTCACCACTGATACTGCTGCTGCCTTGCGTGGCGCTGAGATTGGCGCGGAGATTGTTTTGAAAGCCACCAAGGTTGATGGCGTGTACACCGCAGATCCGAAAAAAGATCCACATGCCACACGTTATGCCAAGCTCAGCTTTGACCAAGCCATGCAGCAAAACCTGGGCGTGATGGATGCGGCAGCTTTTGCGCTCTGCCGTGATCAGAAGCTACCGATCAAAGTGTTTTCCATCTTCAAAGCCGGTGGCTTGAAGCGCGTGGTGATGGGTGAGGATGAAGGAACTTTGGTTCACGTTTGACGTTTGAGCCAATATGTATTGAAGGAGTTGATGATGACTATTGCAGATATCAAAAAAACCACTGAAACCAAGATGGCGCAGTCTATCGAGGCATTAAAAAACAATCTGGGTAAGATCCGTACGGGTCGTGCCAATCCAGCCATTCTGGATTCCATCGTGGTGGATTACTATGGCAATCCCACGCCGCTCAATCAAGTCGCCAATATCACCTTGCTCGATAACCGCACGATCAGCGTGCAGCCTTGGGAAAAAGGCTTGGGCGCAAAGGTGGAAAAAGCGATTCGCGACAGCGATCTCGGTGTGAACCCAGTAGCCATGGGAGACCTGATCCGCGTACCCATGCCCGCGATGAGTGAAGAGCGCCGCAAAGAAATGACCAAGCTCGTGCGCAACGATGGCGAGAATTCAAAAATTGCCATCCGTAATCTGCGCCGTGACGCGATTGAAGGCGTGAAAAAACTCGTGAAAGACAAGCTGGCATCTGAAGATGAGCAAAAGCGCTCAGATGCTGAGACGCAAAAAACTACCGATAAATTCATTGCTGAGGTGGATCGTTTGGTGGCAGACAAAGAGAAAGAAATCTTGGCCATTTGATGCCAAGATTTTTAAGTGTTTTTGGCATATCGCCGGCATAGAATCTGCGCTAAGTGCTCTAATTTTTATAGCAACTATGACTATCCCACATCACGTTGCTATTGTTATGGACGGTAATGGCCGCTGGGCGCGCCAGCGCTATCTGCCGCGCGTGGCTGGGCACAGGCAAGGTGTCGAGGCGCTGCGTCGCTGTGTGCGCGCTTGCGCTGATCGCGGTATCAAGGTGCTTACTGTCTTTGCATTTTCATCAGAGAACTGGAACCGACCGCAAGAGGAAGTCTCGGGGCTGATGGATTTATTGATTACGGCTCTGTCGGGCGAAGTCAAGCCGATGCACGAGAGTGGTGTGCGCATCTGCTTCGTGGGTGATCGTTCGCGTGTATCTGAAAAAGTGCGCGCGGGTTTTGCGAAGGCGGAGCAATTAACACTCACGAATCAAAAAATCACGCTGAACGTTTGTTTTAACTATGGCGGGCGCTGGGATATTGCGCAAGCTGCGCAAAGAGTGGCAGCACGCGGGCAAGTGATCACGGAAGATGCGCTGAATCAAGAAGTGGCAACAGCGCATGTGAGTGACCCGGATTTACTGATTCGCACAGGCGGTGAATTTCGCATCAGCAATTTCTTGCTCTGGCAATGTGCTTACAGCGAGCTTTACTTCAGCGAGAAGCTTTGGCCAGATTTTGACGAGGCGGCTCTGGACACGGCACTGCTCGCATTTGCACAACGCGAACGACGCTTTGGCAAAACCTCCGAGCAAGTCAGCAATGTGGCTGTGGCTGCATAAAGCGAACAACCCAAGGCCCCAAGCATGCTCAAGCAACGCATCATCACTGCAGTTGTGCTGCTGGCTATTTTGCTGCCGGCGTTGTTTGCAAAACAACCTGAATGGTTGATGGGCGTGAGCTTGGTGCTGATTGTGTTGGCATGCTGGGAGTGGGGGCAGCTCAATGGGTACAGCAAAAAAGCATCGTGGCTGATGGCGCTGGATGGACTGGTGCTGTGTGCGCTCGCTTGGAAGTTTGGCTTACACGCGATGAAAACGCCGATGCTCTGGCTGATTGTGGGATCGCTCTGGGTATTGGTAGCGGCATGGCTGATTCAGCGCGGCGTGAGCCGATGGCAAGAAGTGCCCCGCTGGCTGCGCGTGACTGGCGGTTTATTGGCTTTGGCGGCGGCTTGGCTGGCCATGGCTCAAGCCAAAATGATAGGGGTGAATTTTCTGCTTTCTCTGCTGCTGATCGTTTGGGTGGCTGATATCGGAGCTTATTTTGCAGGGCGGCGCTTTGGCAAGCGCAAGCTGGCACTCAGTATCAGTCCGGGCAAAAGCTGGGAAGGTGTGTATGGTGGGTTTGCCGCTTGTATGGTGCTGGCCGTCGCGTGGGCAAATGGCCAAGCCTCCTGGATGGACTCTGCTTCGCTCTTTCATAAGCTGCTGCAAGGGCATGGCTGGCTCTTGCTTCTCTTGGCGACAGCACTGATGGTGGCACTCAGTGTGGCGGGTGATTTGGTGGAATCACTGGTCAAACGCAGCTCGGGCATGAAGGATTCCAGTAATTTGCTGCCCGGGCATGGCGGTGTGCTTGATCGTGTGGATGCGCTACTGCCCACGCTGCCGCTGGGCATGATGTTGTATTCGTTGGCATGAAAAAGCAAAAAATCACAATTCTTGGCTCGACGGGCTCCATTGGCAAAAGCACGCTTGATGTGGTCGCGCGTCATCCCGATCGTTTTGAGGTGTATGCGCTTTCGGCTGCTACCAATGTGGCTGAGATGGCTGATCAGGTGGCGCGATTTGCGCCGAAACGTGTTGTCATGGCGGATGTTGCTTCGGCGGATCAATTGGCGATACTTTTGAAGCAAAAAGGGCTGATCGCCGGCGTAGAATCTGCGCAAAGTGCTATTGAAAGCATAGCATCTGATCCTCAGACAGATATCGTGATGGCGGCGATTGTTGGTGCAGCAGGCCTAGCGCCCTCACTCGCAGCTGCGCGCGCAGGTAAGCGCTTGTTGTTGGCCAACAAAGAAGCGCTGGTTGTGGGCGGTGATCTGTTCATGAATGCTGTCAAAGCAGGTGGCGGCAAGCTGCTGCCGATTGACAGCGAGCATTCAGCTGTGTTTCAAAGCCTGCCTGAAGACGCGAGCACTTGGCAGCGACGTGTTGAGAAAATCATTCTCACAGCTTCGGGTGGCCCGTTTCGCACCCGAGATGTGGCTACGCTGCGCGATGTCACGCCAGCGCAGGCTGTCGCGCATCCCAATTGGGTGATGGGGCGCAAGATCTCTGTGGATTCAGCCACGATGATGAACAAAGCACTTGAGGTAATCGAGGCGCATTATTTGTTTGGTATGCCGCCTGAAAAAATCGAGGTGGTCATTCATCCTCAGTCCATCATTCACTCGATGGTGCAATACAACGATGCTTCCACAGTGGCGCAATTGGGCACGCCCGATATGCGTGTGCCGATTGCTTATGGTCTCTCCTGGCCAGAGCGCATGCAAAGTGGGGCTCATGCCCTGGATTTCTCCAAACTAGGCGCAATGACGTTTGAAGAGCCTGATCGCTCGCGCTTTCCGGGGCTGTTTCTCGCATGGGAAGCGATGAAGGCGCCCGAAGGTACTTGTGCAGTGCTTAATGCGGCCAATGAAATCGCTGTAGCCGCGTTTCTGGATGAAAAAATAAGGTTTGATCAGATCCATCAGGTCAATACAGAAACTCTTTCACGCATAGCACCCTCCAAACCCAGTAGTTTGACGGATTTGCTGGGGCTCGATGAGATCAGCCGCGAGGCAGCAAACCAAGTGGTGAAGGGATTGATATGTTGACGATTGTGGCCTTTGTGGTGGCCTTGGGGTTGCTGATTGCCATCCACGAGTACGGGCATTACCGCGTCGCTGTGGCCTGCGGCGTGCAGGTGACGCGTTTCTCTGTGGGTTTTGGTACGCCTTTGCTCAAGTGGAAACCAAAGAAGCAGCATCCCGGGCAGGACACAGAATTTGTGATTGCGGCCTTCCCGCTGGGCGGCTATGTAAAGATGGTGGGGCAGGGTGAGGCTGCGCCTGCACATTTGAAAGCGGTATCTTTTGATGCGCAGCCTTTGCGCAAGCGTGCAGCGATTGTGGCGGCCGGGCCAGTAGCAAATTTGTTGCTAGCAGTTGCGCTGTATGCCATTGTTAATTGGATGGGCTCAGAACAGGCCAAGGCGATCATCGCGCAACCCCCTGTCACTTCCTTGGCCGCAGCGGCAGGTTTGAAGGCTGGCGACGAGATTTTGAGTGTCAGTGGTACTGATAGCGAGGCGGAGCCGATCCGTTCTATGGATGATTTGCGCTGGCATCTAACGCGAGCCGCGCTGGATCGTTACGACCTGATATTGCAGGTGCGCGAAGCCGGGCGTGATTCCACACGACAAATCAAACTGCCGATGACGCTACTGGATATCCGCGAGGCCGATGCGCAGATGTACCGCAAGATTGGCTTGGCCGCGCCACTGACTCAGCCAGTGATGGGCGAGTTGGTTGCCGGCGGTGCGGGTGACAAAGCGGGCTTAAAGCAGGGTGATCGCGTGCTTGCGATTGATGGTGTGGCGATGCGTGATGGTGGTCAATTGCGCGATGTGATTCGCGCATCTGTGCTGGGCGACCAAGCTGTGCAAAAAATCTGGACGATCGAGCGTGCTGGGCAAACGCTTGAGCTGCCCGTCGCAGTCTCCGTGAAAACAGAAGGTGGCAACAGCAGCGGCCGTATCGAAGCCTTTGTGGGTGGTGCGCCTGCCATGACGCATGTAAGTTATGGGTTCTTTGAGGGCTTGAGCCTCGGCGTGCAAAAAACTTGGGACATTTCCATGCTGACCTTGCGCATGATGGGCAAGATGCTGATTGGCGAGGCTTCACTGAAGAATCTGAGTGGCCCACTCACGATAGCAGATGTCGCTGGCAAATCAGCCAGCCTCGGCTTGGTGCAATACCTTATTTTCCTCGCGCTCATCAGCGTTAGCTTGGGAGTTTTGAATTTGCTACCGCTGCCGGTTTTGGATGGGGGACACCTCATGTATTATCTGTGGGAGGCCGTCACGGGAAAAGCCGTGTCGGAAGTCTGGCTCGAACGCTTGCAACGCGGCGGGGTAGCTGTACTCATGGCCATGATGGCTGTTGCCTTGTTCAATGACGTGACACGAATCTTTGGGTAGAGAAAACGTGGCAATGACGCTGCATTTTTTGCAGCCTTATGAGCTGCGCCATATTATGACTTTGCATCGAAAAACACTCTCGACGCGTGCTGTGACTACGCTCTGCGCTACACTTTTTGCGGCCACTATGCATGGCAATGCTTGGGCGATTGATCCGTTCACGGTGCGCGATATTCGTGTGGAGGGCTTGCAGCGTGTGGAGCCAGGCACGATTTTTGTGACCTTGCCTTTCCAAGTGGGCGACACTTACAACGATGACAAGGCTTCAGCGGCTATTCGCTCGCTGTTTGGCTTAGGCTTGTTTAAAGATGTGCGTATCGACGTTCAAGGCAATGTGGTGGTGGTGATCGTTGAAGAGCGCCCGACCATTGCGGATGTGAGCTTCACAGGCACCAAAGAGTTTGACAAAGAGGTTCTCACCAAAGCCTTGCGAGAAGTAGGTTTGGCGGAAGGTCGTGCGTTCGACAAAGCGCTAGCTGACCGCGCCGAGCAAGAGCTCAAGCGTCAGTATCTCAACAAGAGCTTGTATGGTGCTGAAGTGATCACTACGGTGACACCCATTGACCGTAATCGCGTCAATCTCAACTTCAATGTGATCGAAGGCGATGTAGCCAAGATCAAGACGATCAACATCGTGGGTGCTCAGGCTTTCAGCGAAAGCACACTCAAAGGCTTGTTTGATCAAGATACTGGCGGATGGTTGTCTTGGTACACCAAGAGCGACCGTTACTCGCGCACCAAACTCAACGCCGATCTGGAAACCTTGCGCTCGTATTACTTGACGCGTGGCTACCTCGAATTCAAGATCGACTCCACCCAGGTGGCCATTTCCCCAGACAAACAAAGCATCAGTATCACGGTGAATATCACTGAAGGTGCGCGTTTTGCAGTGTCTGGCGTGAAGTTAGAAGGCAACTACTTGGGCAAAGAAGAGGAGTTCAAGACTTTCGTCAAGATCGTTCCTGGGCAAGCATACAACTCCGAGCATGTAGCTGAGACCAGCAAAGCATTCACAGATTATTTTGGCAATTTCGGTTATGCATTTGCACAAGTGCAAGCGCGCCCAGACATTGACCGCACCAACAACACGGTGGTGATCAACCTGGTCGCGGACCCATCACGCCGTGCCTACGTGCGCAAGATCAATATCTCGGGCAACAACCGTACGCGCGATGAGGTGATTCGCCGTGAATTCCGTCAGTTTGAAGCGAGCTGGTATGACGGTGAGAAGATCAAGCTCTCGCGTGATCGTGTCGATCGCTTAGGTTACTTCAAAGCTGTCGAGATTGATACATCTGATGTGTCGGGTACGAACGACCAGGTGGATGTGAATGTCAAGGTTGATGAAAAGCCGACAGGTAACTTGACTTTGGGTGCCGGCTTCTCAAGCTCGGACAAATTTTCATTTCAGTTCAAAGTACAACAAGAGAACGTCTTTGGTTCCGGAAACTATCTCTCGGTTGATTTAAACACCTCTAAGTTCAATCGTGTCATTGCTTTTACGGCAGTAGATCCATACTTCACCAAAGAGGGTGTCTCGCGAGCAGTCGATGTTTATTTTCGCAGCCAGAAGCCCGTCGACGAAAATTCCAGTGACTATCGCCTCAACACTCGCGGCGCAAGTTTGAGGTTCGGTGTACCGTTTTCCGAAAAGACGACTGTTTTCTTTGGGGCAGGTGTTGAGCAAACCAGTATTGAGGTGGGAACCAATCTACCTGCAGCATATCTGGCTTACGCTAACAAAGCGGGCCTGAAAAGCACCTTGATTCCATTAACAGTCGGGTGGTCTAGTGATACGCGAGATAGCGCATTGGCCCCCAACACGGGGGAGTTGCAGCGCCTCAATGGCGAATGGGGCGTCGCAGGTGATGCGAAATACTTGCGTGGAAATTATCAATACCAAGCCTATAAGCCGCTCAATAAAAAATTCACGTTGGCATACAATGCGGAACTTGGCTGGGGTAAAGGCTTAGGTGGCACGCCATTTCCTGTTTTCAAGAATTTCGCAGCCGGTGGTTTGGGCTCGGTTCGAGGGTTCGAGCAAGGTACTTTAGGGCCACGAGACATCACCGGATCTTACCTTGGGGGAGCCAAAAAGCTGCAAGGTTCCGTTGAGTTACAAGCTCCATTTCCAGGTGCAGGCAACGATCGTACCTTGCGAGTATTTACTTTTTTAGATATTGGCACCGTATTCGGAGAGCAAGAAAAATACAGCTTAAAGGACATGCGAGCCTCGACTGGGGTAGGGTTAAGCTGGCTTTCACCAGTTGGCCCGCTGCGCTTAGCCATCGCTAATCCCATTCGTAAGCAAGCTGGGGATAAAATCCAGAGATTGCAATTCCAAATCGGAACCACATTTTGAAGTTGATTGTCATGAAGTTCAAGTTTTCCCATGTTGTTTTGCAGGGCGTGTGTGTCTTGGCAATGCTCTTTTCTTCGGCGGCGCAAGCGCAGGAATTCCGTATTGGTTTTGTGAATACGGATCGTATTTTCCGAGAGGCCAATATGGCTAAATCTGCGCAAACCAAGCTTGAGACGGAATTCTCCAAACGCGAGCGTGATCTTGTGGCGCAAGGTGAGACCTTGCGCGTAGCATCAGAAAAGTTCGAAAAAGAGGCGCCGACACTGTCTGAGTCGCAGCGCAATACGCGTCAACGCACACTGGTTGAGCAAGATCGTGACTTTCAGCGAAAGCGCCGTGAGTTTCAGGAAGATCTCAATAATCGCAAAAACGAAGAGCTGCAAGGCGTGCTTGAGCGAGCTAACCGCATCGTTAAACAAGTGGCAGAGGCCGAGAAATACGATGTGGTTTTGCAAGAAGCGGTGTATTTCAATCCGAAGCATGACATTACTGATCGTGTGATCAAGGCGCTGGACGCTTCGGGCGTTCGTTGATTTACTTGTGTGCTTGAAAGCGCGCAGGAGCAACGAATGACTTGCACGCTCTCCGAAATCACTCGGGCACTGGGTGGTACATTGCATGGCGATACCACCCTTGCGATCAGCCGCATCGCACCTTTGGTGGACGCTCGTGCAGGTGAGATCAGTTTTCTCAGCCATCCAAAATACGCGCCGCAATTAGCGCAGACTCAGGCCAGCTGCGTGATTTTGTCTGTCGAAGCGGCTGCAGGTATTCAAGACTGGGTGGCGCAAGGCCGCGCATGGATCGAAACCGATTCACCCTACCTCTATTTCGCCAGACTCACGCAATGGTGGAAGCAGCAGCATACCAAGGCCCTATTAGCTGGCGTTCATCCAAGTGCAGTGATCGACGCCACTGCGCGGATTGATCCGACAGCCAGCATCGGCCCGTTGAGCTTCGTGGGCGCTGGCGCTAGTGTAGGCGCGCATACGCGTCTAGCAGCTCGTGTGACGATTGAAGCAGGCTGTCAAGTTGGCCAACGCTGCATCTTGCACAGCGGTGTGGTGATTGGTGCAGATGGTTTTGGTTTTGCGCCTCGGCCAGACAAGTCTTGGGAAAAAATCGAGCAATTAGGCGCGGTGCGTATTGGCAATGATGTAGAAATCGGTGCGAATACTTGTATTGATCGCGGAGCGCTGGATGACACGATCGTTGAAGACGGCGTGAAGCTGGATAACCTGATCCAGATTGGCCATAACGTGAAGATCGGCAAGCATACGGCCATGGCGGGCAATGCTGGCGTGGCGGGGAGTGCCACGATTGGCGCATATTGCAGCGTAGGCGGCGGTGCGGTGATTCTCGGGCATTTGACGATTGCCGATCATGTGCACATTTCCGCATCGACCACCGTGACCCGCTCCATCAGCGAGCCGGGGCTGTACACCGGCATGTTCCCGATTGATAAAAATGCCGATTGGGAGAAAAACGCCGTGACCCTGCGACAATTGCACAAACTGCGCGAGCGCATCCGTGAGTTGGAAAAGCGCCTGACAGACTGACCGAAAAAAGACTGAAAACCATGATGGATATCCACCAAATCATCGAAAAGCTGCCGCATCGCTATCCATTTTTGCTGGTGGATCGCGTGCTGGAGATTGAAAAAGGTGTCTCCATCACCGGCCTGAAAAATGTCTCGATCAATGAGCCATTTTTCCCTGGGCATTTCCCGCATCGCCCGGTGATGCCCGGTGTGCTGATGCTGGAGGCTTTGGCGCAGGTCTCGGCCTTGCTCGCGTTTGAAACCATGGGCGCGGAAGTCGATCCCGATGTCGTGGTTTATTTCGTTGGCATTGATGGTGCGCGTTTCAAGCGGCCTGTGGAGCCTGGTGATCAATTGATTTTGCGCTCTAAGCTTGAGCGTAACAAAGCGGGCATATATAAATTCAATTGCACAGCGCATGTTGGTCAAGAGCTTGCCGTACAAGCCGATTTGATGTGCACCATGCGCAAGGTCTGAGAGATCACGCATGACAGAGCCACGCATACACCCTACAGCTATCATCAGTGCAGATGCTGAGCTGGATAGCTCGGTGCAGGTGGGTGCGTACAGCTTGATTGGCTCAAAGGTACGCATTGGCGCAGGCACAGTTGTTGGCCCGCATTGTGTGATCGAAGGGCAAACGACGATTGGGCTTGATAACCGCTTTTTCCAGTTCAGCTCCATCGGTGCGATCTCGCAAGACATTGCTCACGCCACGCAGCATGCGGATTTTCCTGCGCAGCTCATCATTGGGGATCGCAATACAGTACGCGAGTTTTGCACCTTCAATTCGGCGACGCATAAAGAAGAAGGCATCACCCGCATTGGCTCCGACAATTGGTTCATGGCCTATGTGCATATTGCGCATGATTGCAAGGTCGGCAGCCACACCATCATGGCCAACCAAGCGACGCTCGCTGGGCATGTGCATGTGGGTGATTGGGCAGTGATTGGCGGCATGTCTGGCATTCATCAGTTTGTGCATGTAGGCGCGCATGCGATGATTGGTTTTCAAAGCCATGTGGCGCAAGATGTGCCGCCGTTTATGACGGTGGAAGGGCATCCTTTGGCTGTTCGAGCCATCAATTCAGTGGGCCTCAAGCGCCGTGATTTCAGCGCGGCTCGCCTTGATGCCATCAAGAAGATGCACCGTGCGTTGTACCGTGATGATTTGACGCTAGAAGCTGCTAAGACTCAGATCGCTGCTTTGAGTGAGTCATTCCCAGAGGCAGCTTTTGATGTGCAAACTATGCTGAATTTCTTGGCGAGTGCCACGCGCGGCATTGTTCGTTGAACTGCTCCCATCATGCGTATTGCCTTAGTTGCCGGTGAAGCTTCAGGCGATCTGCTGGGTGGTTTGCTTCTGGATGGATTGAAAGCGCGCTGGCCCGAAGCACAATTCGTAGGCATTGGCGGTCCACAAATGCAAAAGCGCGGTATGCAGGCTTGGTGGCCTAGCGAGAAGCTGGCGGTGCGCGGGTATATCGAAGTTTTGAAGCATTATCGTGGCTTGCTGAAAATCCGCAATGAACTCAAGGTGCGTTTGATCGCAGACAAGCCAGATATCTTCATCGGTATTGATGCTCCCGATTTCAATCTCGATCTTGAGCGCGATCTCAAAGCGGCTGGCATCCGCACGGCGCATTTTGTGAGCCCGAGCATCTGGGCTTGGCGGCCTGAGCGCATTGAGAAAGTGCGCACGGCGGTGGATCATGTGCTGTGCATTTTTCCTTTTGAGAAAAAGCTTTATGACGAGGCGGGCATTGCGGCCAGCTACGTTGGCCATCCGCTTGCGCCCGTGATTCCAATGCTGCCCGATAAAAGCGCCGCGCGCGAAAAACTGGGTTTGAAGATGGAAGATACTGTTGTCGCACTGCTACCTGGCAGCCGTGCAGATGAAATTAAGTATTTGATTTCAAGGTATTTTGAGGCAATTGCCGGCATAAAGACTGCGCGGAGTGCTATTAAATTTATAGCTCCTTGTGTGCCTTCTCTCAAGCCAGCGATTGAAGCTGCAGCGCGTGTGGCAGGTGTTCAAAATGATGTGCAGTTGCTCGATGGTCAATCGCATACTGCGTTGGCTGCATGCGATGTGGCGCTTGTGGCTAGCGGTACCGCTACGCTAGAAGCCGCACTCTTCAAGCGCCCAATGGTGATTGCCTACAACATGCATGCCTTAAGCTGGATCATCATGCGTCGAAAAAAGATCCAGCCTTGGGTGGGTTTGCCCAATATCCTGTGTGGCGAATTCGTCGTGCCTGAGCTGCTGCAAGAAGACGCTACACCGCAAGCTTTGGCGCAGGCAGTTCTTAAGTGGCTCGGTTCTCCTGAGAAAATACAGGCCTTGGAGCAGCGCTTCACCACGCTGCATCATGAGCTGCTACGCGATACGCCCAAGCTCGCAGCCCAAGCCATTGAATCTGTCCTATCTCATGCCACGCCCACTTAAACAATCACCCCAGCCTGAGCTTTTGGCCTTGCCGCCTGTGCCTAAGCTGCGCAAGCGCCGCTCCGATGCCAAGCCTATTCGCAAAAAGAAACTGGCTGTGGTGCAGACAGAGTTTGTCTGGGATGCTGCGGGTTTGATGGCGGGGGTGGACGAAGCTGGACGCGGGCCGCTCGCTGGCAATGTGGTGGCTGCAGCTGTGATCTTGGATGATGCTAACCCCATCGCCGGGCTGAACGATTCAAAAAAACTCACGGCTCTGCGTCGTGAAAAGCTGTTTATCGAAATTCAAGCGAAGGCGTTGTGCGTGAGCATCGGCGAAGCGAGTGTGGAAGAAATTGATCAGCTCAATATTCTGCAAGCCACGATGCTGGCGATGCAGCGCGCTGTGAATGGTTTGCGCTTGAAACCGGCGAAGGTGTTGATCGATGGCAACCGTATCCCCAAGCTGGATGTGTTGGCCGAGGCGATTGTGGGTGGCGATGCCAAAGTCAAGGCGATTTCCGCAGCGTCTATCATCGCCAAAGTCACTCGGGATCGGCAGTGCGATGAGTTGCATGCTCTGTATCCGCAATACGGCTTTGCCAATCACAAAGGATACGGCACTGCGGAGCATTTGGCAGCTCTCAAAAAGCATGGTGCTACGCCAGAGCATCGTAAAAGCTATGCGCCAGTTGCGCAGGCCATTCATCAGAGCGCCGCATGACCAGCAAAACTGAAGTCATCACTTCCCGAGACAACCCGCTCGTGAAAGAGCTGCGCAAGTTGGCGCAGGACGGCGCGGCTTATCGCAAAACTGGCAGAGTCTGGATCGAGGGCGAGCATTTATGCGATGCGGCCCAGGCGCGCGGCAGACAAGCAGACATTGCTGTGATTTCAGATCAAAAACAGCATCTCGCCCGCATGGAATGTGCGCAGAGTGCTGCTAAATTAGTAGTGATTGCCGAAGCGCTCATGCGCGAGATCAGTGGCTTGGAGTCTCCGGCTGCCATGGGTTTGGTGCTGAGCTTGCCCCAAGATATGCCAATTGAAGCCACAGCGCGCAGTGTGATTTTGGATCGCTTGCAAGACCCCGGCAACGCAGGCAGCATCTTGCGCAGCGCGGCAGCCTTTGGCTACAAGCAGATCATCGCGCTGAAAAGCACGGTAGCACTCTGGAGCCCGAAAGTGCTGCGCGCGGGCATGGGAGCGCATTTTTCACTGCGGATTGTGGAGGCTGCGTCGATTGATCAGTTGAAAGATTTCAAGCTTCCTCTGGCAGTGACGAGCAGCCACAGAGGGGAATTCCTGCATGAACTGCAGGCGCAGGCGTCACTATCAAAAGGTGAGCACTCTGCGCAGGATGCAAGCCGGCAATTGGCCGATTTTGCTTATATTTTTGGCCATGAAGGGCAGGGTGTGATTGATGAGTTGGAAGCGCTTGCACAGGCGCATGTGCGTATCGCGCAGCCGGGTGGGCAGGAGTCGCTCAATGTGGCGGCAGCCGCGGCGATTTGCTTGCATGCGAGTGCTGCAGCCAGAGTCAGCTAAGAGCCAATCAAGCAGAATATGCATTTTTTGCATACCTCTTTCGGCTACAATCTTGCAAATCTTCATTCACCCACGTACTGCTTAGCGCACACCAGCATTTCCCCTCAAGAGCACCGTCTTCACCCCGCTTGGTTGCACCGCAAATTCAAGCATCTTGGGTGGACATGCGGCACTGAGCGTACGCATATCCTTATCGGAGCTACCCAGTGCTTTCCTCCTTGAAGGGAAAACATCCCCACGCCCTCCTAGCGCTCGCAGACGGCTCCATCTTCATCGGCGAATCCATTGGCGCTTCCGGCCAAACCGTCGGCGAAGTGGTGTTCAACACCTCGATGACGGGCTACCAAGAAATCTTGACCGACCCCAGCTACTGCCAGCAAATCGTCACGCTCACCTATCCGCACATCGGCAACTACGGCATCAACGCCGAAGATGTCGAATCACGCAAAGTGTTTGCCGCTGGCCTCATTATCAAAGATCTGCCTCTGCTCGAATCCAACTTCCGCAGCACGCAAACCTTGTCGCAATACCTCGTTGCTGAGAACTGCGTGGCCATTGCCAGCATCGACACCCGCAAACTCACCCGCATGCTGCGCACCAAGGGCGCGCAAAACGGCTGTATCGTGGCATTGAAAGCCGGCGAAGAAGTCTCGCAAGCCGTGATCGACAAAGCTGTGGCTTCGGCCAAAGCCGTGCCTTCCATGGCTGGTTTGGATTTGGCCAAAGTCGTGAGCGTGAGTGAGAAATATTCCTTCACAGAAACCGAATGGAAATTAGGCTCAGGCTACGGCGAGCAAACCAACCCCAAATTCCACGAAGGATCGGGGACAACATTTCATGTTGTGGCCTTCGACTACGGCGTAAAGAAAAACATCCTGCGCATGTTGGCTGAGCGCGGCTGCAAAGTCACCGTCGTGCCAGCTCAAACGAGTGCCAAAGACGTGCTCGCCATGAAGCCCAGCGGCGTGTTCCTCTCCAATGGCCCTGGCGACCCAGAGCCTTGTGACTACGCCATCGCCGCCACCTGCGAGATCATCGAAGCCGGCGTGCCCACCTTCGGCATCTGCCTCGGGCACCAAATCATGGCCTTGGCCAGCGGCGCCAAAACCTTCAAAATGAAATTCGGCCACCACGGTGCGAACCATCCGGTGAAAGACCTAGACAACGGCCGCGTCAGCATCACCAGCCAAAACCACGGCTTTGCGGTGGATGAAAAAACGCTACCTGCAAATCTGCGTCCCACGCACATCAGCTTGTTCGACAACACACTCCAAGGCTTAGCTAGAACAGACAAACCCGCCTTCTGCTTCCAAGGTCATCCTGAAGCATCCCCCGGGCCGCATGATATTTCCTATCTGTTTGACCGCTTCATCGATTTGATGGAGAAGGGCAATGGCTAGTCGCATACTGAAGCCTCAGGTGACATCGCAAAGCGCGATAGTCGTCGGCATCAGTTCAGTCATCGAATCACAGGTGCTCGTGGTTCGTGGGCAAAGGGTTTTGCTGGCTCAGCAGTTGGCTTCACTCTATGGCGTGGAGACCAAGGCTCTTAATCAAGCTGTCCATCGTAATCTGGATCGGTTTCCTGCTGATTTCATGTTTCGACTAGAGCGCGACGATTTGGCCGCTTTAAGGTCACAAACTGTGACCTTAAACGCGCAAGCCATTGATTCCAAAGAGGTTTTGAGTTCGTTGGGTTTGGCAACAGAGCGCGGCGCGAATGCCAAATATTTGCCCTATGCCTTCACAGAGCAAGGCGTTGCCATGCTCTCAAGCGTGCTGAAAAGCGAGCGTGCCATTGCCGTGAATATTGAAATCATGCGCACCTTCGTCAAGCTGCGAGGCATGCTTTCTGAGCATGTGGATTTGAAGCGTAAGCTCAATCAACTGGAAAAGAAATACGACGACAACTTCCGTGTCGTCTTTGAAGCGATTCATGAACTGATGGAATCTCCCAAGCCAAGCTCATACAGCGGCTCGAAGATTGGATTCATCAAAGACAAGCAAAAAAACAAGTCATGAAGAATGTATCCAGAATCAAGCGCTTGCGCTGGTGGCTGCTAGGCGGATTTTTGCTGGCGAGCTATCCAACAGTCGTCTTAGCCTATACGTGGAGTCACGTGCTCAGCAGTGATTTGCCTGGAGGCCGGCATGGCCCACTTGACGCCTATCGCCACACGCTGGCGAGCGCTTTCGTTGGCTGCACCTTAGGCTCGCAAGCTGTTGAGCTTGTCACGCAAGTGATGGAGAGCAGCAGTAAACGCTCATCCATCATGGATCGCCACAACAACAGACTCGGGGCACGAATTGGTGCAGCTTGTGACTCGATATCAAACATTGAGCCCAAGGTCGCAGCATCGATTGCTCAAGGTCAAATCAACGCAACGCATCCAAATCAAAGCACATGGTTGCCGCCAGAAGATTGGCGGCAGGGAAAACTCTGGTAAACGAATATGCCAAAACGCCAAGACATTAAAAGTATCCTCATCATCGGCGCGGGTCCGATCATCATTGGTCAGGCTTGTGAGTTTGATTACTCCGGCGTGCAGGCCTGCAAGGCTTTGCGCGAAGAGGGTTACAAGGTGATTTTGATCAACAGCAACCCTGCAACGATCATGACTGATCCTGCCACGGCTGATGTGACCTACATCGAGCCGATCACTTGGCAGACGGTTGAGAAGATCATCGCCAAAGAAAAGCCCGATGCGATTTTGCCGACCATGGGTGGGCAGACGGCACTGAATTGTGCTTTGGATTTATGGCACAACGGTGTGCTCGACAAATACAAAGGCGCAGCGACTGGCAAACCTGTGGAGCTGATCGGCGCCAGCCCGCAAGCGATTGACAAGGCCGAAGACCGTTTGAAATTCAAAGACGCGATGACCAAGATTGGCTTGGGTTCTGCGCGCTCAGGCATTGCGCATTCGATGGATGATGCTTGGGCCGTGCAAAAAACGCTGGGCTTCCCCACCGTGATCCGCCCCAGCTTCACACTCGGCGGCACAGGCGGCGGCATTGCTTACAACGCCGAAGAATTCGAGACGATTTGCAAGCGCGGCTTGGAAGCCTCGCCCACCAACGAGCTGCTGATTGAAGAGTCGCTCCTCGGCTGGAAAGAGTATGAGATGGAAGTGGTGCGCGACAAGGCGGACAACTGCATCATCGTTTGCTCGATTGAAAATTTGGATCCGATGGGCGTACACACGGGTGACTCGATCACCGTGGCTCCTGCGCAAACGCTGACCGACAAGGAATATCAAATCCTGCGCAATGCGTCTCTCGCCGTGCTGCGCGAGATTGGTGTGGATACGGGCGGCTCGAATGTGCAGTTCTCCATCAACCCGAAAGACGGGCGCATGGTGGTGATTGAGATGAATCCGCGCGTGTCGCGTTCATCGGCGCTCGCTTCTAAAGCGACGGGTTTTCCGATTGCCAAGGTAGCAGCGAAGCTCGCCTGCGGCTACACACTCGATGAGCTGCGCAACGAAATCACCGGCGGTGCAACGCCTGCGAGCTTTGAGCCCAGCATTGATTACGTCGTCACGAAAATCCCTCGCTTCGCCTTTGAGAAATTCAAAGATGCCGATGACCGCCTCACCACGCAAATGAAATCTGTGGGCGAAGTGATGGCCATGGGGCGCACCTTTCAAGAAAGCTTCCAAAAAGCCCTGCGCGGCTTGGAAGTGGGCGTGGATGGCATGAACGAAAAAACGCAAGACCGCGAAATCCTCGAGCGCGAGCTGGGCACGCCCGGCCCCGAGCGCATTTGGTATGTGGGCGATGCGTTTGCCAGCGGCTGGTCGCTCGATGAGGTGTACGACATCACGAAGATCGACAAATGGTTCCTCGTGCAAATCGAAGAGATCGTGAAGATTGAGCTGGAGCTGGATCAACACACGATTGCAAACGGCGACAAGGCCTTGGCCGCAATTACCAAGCAAGAGCTGCTGAGCCTCAAGAAAAAAGGCTTCTCAGACCGCCGCTTGGCCAAACTGCTCAAGACGACTGATGCCGCTGTTCGTACGGCCCGCCGAACGCTTGGCGTTCGTCCTGTATTTAAGCGCGTAGACACCTGCGCCGCAGAATTCGCCACCAACACGGCCTACATGTATTCCACCTACGACGAGGAATGCGAAGCCGAGCCAACCACCAAGAAAAAAATCATGGTGCTTGGCGGCGGGCCCAATCGCATCGGCCAAGGCATTGAGTTTGATTACTGCTGCGTCCACGCCGCGCTCGCCATGCGCGAAGACGGCTACGAGACCATCATGGTCAACTGCAATCCTGAAACGGTTTCGACCGACTACGACACATCAGACCGTTTGTATTTCGAGCCACTCACGCTTGAAGACGTGCTCGAAATCGTAGACAAAGAAAAGCCAACTGGCGTGATCGTGCAATACGGCGGCCAAACGCCCTTGAAGCTCGCACTCGGCTTGGAGCGTGAAGGCGTGCCCATCATCGGCACCACGCCCGACATGATCGACGCAGCCGAAGACCGCGAGCGCTTCTCTGCCTTGCTGCACAAGCTGGGCTTGAAGCAGCCACCGAACGCCACTGCGCGCACCGAGCCAGAAGCGCTTGAGAAAGCGCAGAGCTTGGGCTACCCGCTCGTCGTGCGCCCCAGCTATGTGCTCGGCGGCCGCGCAATGGAGATCGTGCATGAGCAGCGCGATTTGGAGCGCTACATGAAAGAGGCGGTGAAGGTCTCTAACGATTCCCCTGTCTTGCTAGACCGCTTCCTCAATGACGCGATTGAGTGCGATGTGGATTGCCTGCGCGATCCTGAAGGCGTCACCTTCATTGGCGGCGTGATGGAGCACATCGAGCAAGCCGGTGTGCACAGCGGCGATTCAGCCTGCTCGTTGCCGCCGTATTCACTCGCTAAAGAGACGATTGAAGAACTCAAGCGCCAAACACGTGAGATGGCTGCAGGTCTGTCCGTCGTCGGATTGATGAATGTGCAGTTCGCCATCCAACATCGTGATGGCAAAGATGTCATCTATGTGCTCGAAGTGAACCCGCGCGCCAGCCGCACCGTGCCTTATGTTTCCAAAGCCACGGGTATTCAGCTCGCCAAAGTCGCAGCGCGTTGCATGGCTGGGCAATCGCTCGCCTCGCAAGGCATCACCAAAGAAGTCACGCCGCCGTATTTCAGCGTGAAAGAAGCCGTGTTCCCCTTCGTGAAATTCCCCGGTGTAGATACCATCCTCGGCCCCGAGATGAAATCCACGGGCGAGGTGATGGGCGTGGGCAAGACTTTCGGCGAAGCTTTCGTCAAGAGCCAGCTCGGCGCAGGCACTTCTTTGCCGCGTCCGACAAAGAAAGACGGCAGCAAGAATGGCAAAGTCTTCCTCACCGTGAAGAACAACGACAAAGCGCGCGCCGTGCAAGTAGCCAAAGAGCTGGCCAGCATGGGCTTCGATCTGATCGCGACCAAAGGCACAGCCGCCTCCATCGCAGAAGCGGGCATCGCCGTGCAAACCGTCAACAAAGTCGCCGAAGGCCGTCCTCACATTGTGGACATGATCAAAAACAACGAAATTTGTTTGGTGATCAACACCGTCGAAGAGCGCCGCAACGCCATCACCGACAGCCGCGCGATCCGAACCTCGTCTCTGCTTGCACGCGTGACAACTTTCACCACCATCGCAGGTGCAGAAGCTGCTGTGGAAGGTATGAAATACATGGACAAGCTAGGGGTGATTTCCGTGCAGGAAATGCATGCTGCCCTTGCGTAAGCCTGCTTGAGTGGCCAAGCCACCTGCGCTAAAATTCATCAATCCCAAGCAAAAACCGCTGGCCTCCAAGCCAGCGGTTTGCTTTTTGTAGAGACATTTCACGAGATTTGCAAACATGGCTACTTTTCCAATGACCCGGCGCGGTGCAGAAAAACTCAAAGTTGAGTTACACGACCTCAAGACCGTACAGCGCCCTTGGGTGATCAATGCGATTGCTGAGGCGCGTGCGCAGGGCGACTTGAGCGAGAACGCGGACTACGACGCGGCCAAAGATCGCCAAGGCTTTATCGAAGGCCGCATTCAGGAGATTGAAGGCAAGCTCTCAGCTGCGCAGATCATTGATCCAGCCGATGTGGATGCCGGTGGACGCGTGGTGTTTGGTGCGACTGTGGAGCTTGAAGATGAAGACACAGGCACAAAGGTCAAATACCAAATCGTGGGCGAAGATGAGGCGGATTTGAAGCAAGGCCTGATCAATGTCTCTTCCCCAATTGCGCGCGCCATGATCGGCAAGGAAGAGGGCGATACGGTGGTGGTGCAAACGCCGAGTGGCGAAAAGCATTATGAAGTGATTGATGTGCAATATATTTGAAGAGAAATTACATATTGCCGGCATAGATACTGCGCAAGCAGCTACTAAAAAGATAGTGAAAAAGAAATCCGTTACGGTATGCGCCGTAGCGGATTTTTTTGCTTTTCTAACCTCTAAAATGACTAAATGACCAGCATGCCATCTTCCTTCGTTCACCTGCGTTTGCATTCCGAATTTTCTGTGGTGGATGGTACGGTGCGCATCGATGAGGCGGCCAAAACTGCAGCTGGTTTTGCACAAGGCGCGCTGGCGATCACAGATTTCAACAATCTGTTTGGGGCGGTGAAGTTTTATAAAGAAGGCCGCGGCAAGGGCGTGAAGCCGATCATTGGCGCGGAGTTGCTGCTGGATATGGGCGGTGCGGAAGCTGCGAAAGATGCAGTGAAGGAGCCTGTCACTTCCCGTATCGTGCTACTTGTACAAAACAAAACAGGCTACTTGAATCTATGCGAACTGATCTCGCGCGGCTGGACGCAGAACGCGATTCGTGCGAATGCAGTGACTAAGCTCGCTTGGTTGCAAGAGCTATCTGAAGGCTTGATCTTGCTCTCTGGCGCGCAGGCGGGGCCACTCGGCGCAGCGCTCTTGCAAGGCGATCAAACCAAAGCTGGGGAGCTCGCGCTGCAGCTCGCCACGATGTTCCCACACCGCTTCTATATCGAGCTACAGCGTGCAGGCCGCGCCGATGATGAAGCGCATGTGGCAGCTGCCGTGCAGCTCGCCGCGCGCGTGAAGCTGCCCGTGGTGGCCACACATCCTGTGCAGTTTTTGAAAGCTGAAGATTACGAAGCGCATGAAGCTCGTATCTGTATTTCTGAAGGCGAGATTTTGGGCAATGCGCGGCGCGTGCGCAAGTTCACGCGGGAGCAGTATTTCAAATCGAGCGATGAGATGGCGCAACTCTTTGCCGATGTGCCGAGTGCCTCGGCGAATACGCTGGAAATTGCCAAGCGCTGCAGCCTCACGCTGGAGCTCGGTAAATCCAAGCTGCCGCATTTCCCCACACCTCCTGTGAATGGGAAACAGCTCTCGCCAGAAGACTATTTCCGCCATGCTTCGCACGAAGGCTTGAAAGAGCGGATGCTGATGCTCTACCCCGATGCGGCAGAGCGCGAGAAGCAGATGCCTGAATATCTCGCGCGGCTCGAATTTGAAATCGGCACGATTTTGAAGATGGGTTTTCCGGGCTACTTCCTGATCGTGGGTGATTTCATTCAGTGGGCCAAAGCAAATGGTTGCCCCGTGGGGCCAGGGCGTGGATCAGGCGCGGGCTCGCTTGTGGCTTATGCGCTCAAGATCACCGATCTGGATCCGCTGCAATACAAACTGCTGTTTGAGCGCTTTTTGAATCCTGAGCGCGTTTCCATGCCCGACTTTGATATTGACTTTTGCCAAGCCAATCGGGATCGTGTGATTGATTATGTGAAGGCCAAATACGGCAAGGAGGCGGTGAGCCAGATCGCGACTTTCGGCACCATGGCGGCACGCGCGGCGGTGCGCGATGTGGGCCGCGTGATGGACATGAGCTACACCTTTTGCGATGGCATCAGCAAGCTCATCCCGAATAAGCCGGGGCAACACATCACGCTTGATGGTGCTTTGAAAGCCGAACCCGTTTTCCAAGAGCGCTACGACCGCGAAGAAGAGGTGCGCACACTGGTGGATATGGCGCAAAAGCTCGAGGGCA
The DNA here is from genome assembly GCF_018413605.1 of Variovorax sp. PCZ-1. Lineage (GTDB taxonomy): Bacteria > Pseudomonadota > Gammaproteobacteria > Burkholderiales > Burkholderiaceae_C > JANMDU01. The sequence goes on from NZ_JAHCDN010000001.1 coordinate 534,241, forward strand.
TGACACGCAATGTGGGCATGCACGCGGGTGGCGTATTGATCGCGCCCGGCAAGCTCACCGATTTTTGCCCGCTGTATCAGCAGCCTGGCTCGGATTCAGCCGTGAGCCAGTATGACAAAGACGATGTGGAGGCCGTGGGCCTCGTGAAGTTTGACTTCTTGGGCCTGGCCACACTCACGATTTTGGAGCTGGCTAAAGACTTCATCGTGCAGCGCCATCCAGGGCAGAAAGATTTTTCGTTTGAAGCGATTCCGCTCAATGATGCGCATACCTACAAGCTGTTTGCCGATGGAAAAACGGAAGCCGTGTTCCAGTTTGAAAGTCGCGGTATGCAGGGCATGCTACGCGATGCCAAGCCGACTCGGCTTGAGGATTTGATTGCACTCAACGCTTTGTATCGCCCCGGCCCGATGGATCTGATCCCTAGCTTCGTGGCGCGCAAGCATGGGCGCGAGGAGATTGAATATCCGCATCCGCTCGTGGCCGAAATGCTGAGCGAGACCTACGGCATCATGGTCTATCAAGAGCAGGTGATGCAAACGGCGCAGATCCTGGGCGGCTATTCGCTTGGCGGTGCGGATTTGCTGCGCCGCGCGATGGGTAAGAAGAAAGCCGAGGAGATGGCTCAGCACCGCGAAATTTTCCGCGCAGGTGCGGCGAAAAACGATATTCCTGAAGCCAAGGCCGATGAGATTTTCGATTTGATGGAGAAGTTTGCGGGCTACGGTTTCAACAAATCGCACGCTGCCGCTTATTCTTTGCTCGCGTATCACACCGGCTGGCTCAAGCGCCACTTCACCGCTGAATTCTTCTGCGCCAATATGACGATTGAGATGGACAACACAGACAAGCTGAAAATGCTGTTTGAAGACGCCACCAATCATTTTGGCCTCACGTTTGAGCCGCCCGATGTGAATCGCGGCTTGTATCGCTTTGAGCCAGTGAGCGATAAAGTCATTCGCTATGGCTTGGGCGCTGTCAAGGGCACGGGGCAGCAAGCTGTCGAAGCGATTATCCGCGCGAGGGAAGAGGGCGGCTTGTTCACCAGTCTGTTTGACTTCTGTGCCCGCGTAGAGCGCAGCAAGATCAATAAGCGTACTGTGGAAGCGCTGATCAAAGCGGGCGCATTTGACAGCCTGCATCTCAATCGCGCCGCACTGTTAGCTTCAGTCGACCTTGCGATGGATTTTGCCGAGACGCTAGAAGCCAATGCGAATCAAGGCGGTTTGTTCGACATGATGGATTCCCACGCTGCGAGCACGCAAGAGCCGCCACTCGTGGAGGCCATGCCTTGGGGAGTGAAAGAGCGCTTGTCGCTAGAGAAAACAGCCGTGGGCTTTTTCCTCTCAGGTCATTTGTTTGATGAAAGCGAAAGAGAGGTTCGCCAGTTTGTGAAGCTCAAAGTCGATGATCTGATGGAATCGCGCGAGCCGCGCACCATTTGCGGCATTGTGAGCGACATGCGTGTGATCAACGGACAGCGCGGCAAGCTCGCGATCTTCAAGATTGACGATAAATCTGGCGTGATCGAAGCGACTGCCGATGAGAATTTGATCAATGCCAATAAGCTGACCCTCAAAGACGATGAGCTGCTGATCTTTGAAGGCAAGGTGCAGCCTGATCGTTTCTCCGGCGGCTTGCGCATGCAGGTCAACCGCATTTGGGATTTGGCCGCGGCGCGCGCCAAGTTTGGCCGCTATCTCAAAGTGGCGGTAAATGGCAAAGCGCCTGATCTGGATCGCATGGTGCGAGAGTTTCCACCGAAGAAAGAAGAAACTGAGCAGGGCACTTTGTTGCGCGGCTTGCCAGTGCGCTATGCCGTATGGCGAGAAGGCGACGGCTTAAATGCCTGCGCAGAAATTGAGCTAGGCGAGCGCGCTAAATTCTTCCCTTCAGACGCAGCTCTGGCCAGCTGGATCGCGCAAGCGCATGCAGGCGATGCGCAGATTGTTTACAACTCTTAGGCTTTCAATAAAGCAGCTACTTCCGCAAAGCCCGCGCCACGTTCGCCTTGCGTGATGTAGCGTGGCAAAGCTTTAAGCTCATTGAAGAAGCGGGCAAGGTTTGCGACACCGATACTGTTGTCAAACGCCTCAAACATCAACTGATCATTGGTTGAATCACCCACATACACCCAACGATCCATCTCCTGCGCCAGATCGCGGTCATAGAGCTCGCGAACGACCCAATGCGCGCCTTGGAGCTTGTTATGTGAGCCGATCCAGCCGTTGATGTGGATAGAGCTGACAGTGGCTTGCAGGCCTTCGCTTTGCATGATCTCGACGACTTGTGAAATCTTGCTGGGCGAAAGATGAGTGAACTCGCTGTGATCAATGGCGATATCCGTCTCGCGGCCTAAGCTGTCTGTACTGCGTTGTGCACCATGTACTTCACGCTCAATGCGGGTCAGCACCTGCTGCAAATGCGTGTAGTTATGTTCCCGCGTTATCGCATCTGATTGATATGATTTTGATAGCACTCCGCGCAGATTCTTTGCCGGCGAAAGGCTATTTTTGTATAAAAAATCACCTTTGAAGAGTGCTACAGAGCCATTTTCTGCAACGATGCAATCTACAGGCCATTCGAGTGCAAAGGCTTCGCTCCAACCGACAGGTCTTCCTGTTATGGCGATGACATGAAGCCCTGCCGCATTTAAGTCATGGAGAGCTTGCAGTGCATCTGGCGTGATCGCGCCATCGGTAGTGAGTGTGTCGTCGATGTCAGTGAACACACCGATGATCTGACGGCGACACTCAACAGACCACTCACGCAGAGACTTCAACGTGCTTCCTTAGCTGGCTTGCAATTCCAAGCCCGCGTGCTCGCGTAGCGCGTGGAACTGGATTTTGGGGTGGCGTTCTTGAGTGAGGCGCAGATCATAGGGTGAAGTCAGCAAGTAGGCCAGCGCATCTACACCATCGAGCGCTAATTTTGCTTGATTCTTGTTCACAAACTCACGCATCGCAGCTTCATCATCGCAAGTGATCCAGCGTGCGCCGGTGTAGCTCGATCCCATCAAGCGGCATTCCACACCGTATTCCGCTTTCAAGCGGTGCTGCACCACTTCAAACTGCAATTGCCCAATCGCACCCAGAAGCATGTTGCCGCCTGCATGTGGGCGAAACACTTGAATCGCGCCTTCTTCGCCAAGTTGCATCAAGCCTTGCTGCAATTGCTTAGATTTCATCGGGTTGGCCAGCTCCACGGCTTGGAACATTTCAGGTGCGAAGAAGGGCAGGCCGGTATATTGCAAGTCTGCTTGGCTGCCCATGCCTTCGGTGATCGTGTCGCCGAGCTGCACGCCACCATGCGTGGTGAAACCGATGATGTCGCCTGCAAAAGCTTCTTCCACAGCTTCGCGGCGTTGGCTCATGAAGGTGACGACTGAAGTAGGCCGCAGCTCTTTCGCTGTGCGCTGCACCTTGAGCTTCATGCCGCTGGTGAATTTGCCCGAGCACACGCGCACGAAGGCGATGCGGTCGCGGTGCGAGGGATCCATGTTGGCTTGCACCTTGAACACTACACCTGAGAAACCATCTTGCTCGGGCTGCACTTCGCGTTCGCTCGCACCCTTGAGTCCGCTGCTCACACGAAGGCGCGGCGGCGGCGCGAGGTCAGCAATCGCATCCAGCACTTCTCGAATGCCGAAATTGTTGATCGCAGAGCCAAAAAACACAGGTGTTTGCTTGGCAGCGAGAAACGCTGCCTCGTCATAGCGCGGTGCAGCTTCTTGAACCAACTCTACATTACCTTCGGCCAACTCAAACTCTGTGCCGATGCGCTCGCGCAGTTTGTCTTTCTCAGCAAACGGCACGATCTCGTCGCCTTCATCAGCGAGCTTGTCGGAGCCGGGTTTGAAGAGGCGCATCTGATCTTTGCGCAAATCCATGATGCCGGAAAACAGCTTGCCTTGCCCTACAGGCCAAGCCATCGGCACGCAAGGCATGCCCAGCGCCTGCTCCACTTCATCCAGCAGCTCCAGCGGATCGCGGCCTTCGCGATCCATCTTGTTGATGAAGGTGATGATGGGCGTGTTGCGCTGGCGGCAAACTTCAATCAAGCGCCGCGTCTGCGGCTCCACGCCATTGGCCGCGTCAATCACCATCAGCGCTGAGTCCACAGCTGTGAGCACACGATACGTGTCTTCAGAGAAATCGCGGTGGCCGGGCGTGTCCAGCAAATTGATCACATGATCGCGATACAGCATCTGCATCACGCTAGATGCCACCGAGATGCCGCGCTGCTTTTCAATCTCCATCCAATCCGATGTCGCGTGCCTAGAAGCCTTGCGTGCCTTCACCGAGCCCGCAATATGGATCGCACCCGAAAACAGCAAAAGCTTCTCAGTCAGTGTGGTCTTACCCGCATCCGGGTGAGAAATGATGGCAAAGGTGCGGCGGCGGCGGGTTTCGTGGGCAAGGCTCAAGATAAAGACTCAAAGAAAAGTAACAGGGCTTATTGGTTTGGAATCTATGCGACATACCTAAGGTCGATTCCTGATCGCATGCGCAAAAGCTGTGCAATTAAATGTAGCAAGCGGCTACATTGTAAAACTTCGCGCAGATTCGAATGAATTTCAAGTTACCTCTGCTTGCATTCCATGCGGAATATATTTTTGGCGTCCACGTGTTCTATTCGCATGACCACAATTTTTGCGTTTTTGTTTGAATCGTGGTGATGCTTCTCTGACCTGGTGTTTGTATTGCGATACAGCATCGGCAGGTCTTATTTTTTTGATAGGAGCTCATCATGAACAGTAAATTCACTCTGATTGCCGCAACCACAGCCGGATTGATAGTCAGCGGCGGGGCGAAAGCTTACAACCCCCATGTAAAAGCATGGGGTATGACTCAAGAACCCCTAGTTTTAACAGGGGCCAAGCAAGACAAAGAAGAAGTAGTCTCATTTTTTTGGGGAGGCCGCAACAGCTCCAGCAACACCAGCGCTAACTCGAGCCGTAACAGCTCGAAAAACAGCAGCGCCAACTCTAGTCGCAACAGTTCGTCTAACTCCAGCGCGGGTAGAAGCTCGAACAGTTCATCCAACAGCTCTTCGAACTCTGGCTCTAACTCAAGCTCGAATTCCAGCGGCAATAGCTCCTCCAATTCGAGCGGTAACAGTTCTTCTAACTCTAGCGGGAACAGCTCTTCTAATTCCAGCGGAAACAGTTCTTCAAACTCGAGCGATAACGGCGGCTCCAATTCGAGCAGCAACAGCTCAGATTGAAAGTAGTCGGATGATGTAGTAAAACCCATCATCGCAGGAGCAACGAAAAGCCGCCTCGGCGGCTTTTCTTTATGGTTTGTCATTTAGAGAGATTGTCATGAATAACGAATCTGAACCCTTGATTGAGTTTCTGTGCACAGCAGGCGATAAAGATGTGATCGCTGAGCCCGTGCCGGCGCGCGAGGTCATGCCTGAATGGTTTAAGCGTCTTCCACCAGTGGACAAGAGTCGGATCAGCACATCCGACAACGCGCTGACTGTGAAGCGCTGCATGCCATTCCTCGATGCTTTGATGGCGGGCTGGATTTTGCCCCTGCCTGCGACGGTGCGCATTGATATCAAAGACGAAGGCCGCAAAGTAGATTGCGGCTGGGATTTTGATCGCACTTTGGTAAGCAACCATCACAGCTACCAGGTTGCTGGCCATCCCGCGCAGCCGCGCCCTCCCTGCAAATTCCATAATTTTTGGAACATCCGCACACCTAAAGGCTATAGCTGTTTGTTCATCCCGCCGATGAATCGCCCCAACGGCGTGGTGGAAATCGTCGCTGGTGTGGTGGATACGGATGAATACACCTCCCTGATTAATTTCCCATTCTTTGCGATTGCTCAAGATGGGCTTTACACCCTTGAAAAAGGCATGCCCTTGGTGCAGGTGATTCCATTTAAGCGCAGTGATGTAGCGATGCAAGGCGCGGTGCGCGCTGAAACAGAGGAGGAAGCGCTCGCCCGCCAAAAGATTGCTCGCTCGACCAGCGCGGGTGAAGGCTGGTATCGTACGCAAGCGCGTGGCGAGCGTTAAGCCTTAGACTTATTCGGCGCCATGAAAAATGCCACTTGATCGCAAGTGGCATTTTTTGTTTGATGTATCTCGTTACTTAGCGCCAAGTCCAGCCAGTGCTTTTTTCTCTTCGTCTGCAGCCAGTGCTGCCCCAGCTCCGATGGAGCTGATGAAGGCATCCATCACTTGCGCAGAGGATGCTGGTGTGTAGCCATTGGCTTGTTCAGGCATATGCGCTGCGAATTGCACTTGCCAAGTCTTTTGATCAGCCTGATGGCAAGCAACGCCTAGCGTGCTCCCTTTGGTTTGATCGATGCTGAACTCGCGGCATAAGTTGCCTTGAGCATCGCGCACTGTCGCCAAAATTTTCATCTGTTTGGATACATTTTTATCGCTGCTTGTCAGTGGCAAGAGCACACCGCTTGGCGAGCGGTTCAGGTGCTCTTGCCATTGCGAGGTTTGCGAGGCATCTGCCGTCAAGACCAGTGCTGAGCTGGGCGCGCTGCTGATGGCAGAGCCGCCGGCCTGATGCGCGCCAGCGAAGTAAGACAAGGTGCCTACGGCTGCGAATGCTACTGTGGCTACCATGGCATACCAGCTGTTGTTGGCCGCTGGTTGCAGCTGAAGAGACTCGGGGGCAGGCGTGGCTAATGGCAACGCGGGGCGCGGCGCCTCGGATTGGGAAGCCGCAGCAGCTTCATTCGCTTGTGCTTTCGCAATCATGGCCAGCACATTGGCTTGCAATGCGGCAGGTACTGCAGGCGCTGGGGTGGGCCAATGGGTGCGCGCTTGCGTCGCGGATTCTTTAAATGCTGCGACCAAAGCGCGTAACTCTGGCTGGGTTTCCAAGAGGCGTTCAACACGCGCGCGTTCTTCAGGCGCGAGCTTGTCGTCAGCATAGGCCATGAGCAGCGCGTCATCGGGCGCATGCGTAGGATCGGTGAGTTGAGAATTCATGATGCGACTTCAGGGCGAAATTGGTTAGCGAGCTTCAGGCGCGCACGAGATAGGCGGCTCATCACAGTCCCGAGCGGTAAGCCAAGTACATCGGCAGCTTCTTGGTAACTGAGCTCTTCCACGCAAACGAGCAGCAAGACTTCTCGCTGCTCTGCAGGCAATTGCTCGATGGCGGCGTTAATGTGTTGTAACTCGTTGCGCGCCTGAAGCTCGGCGTTGATGTCTGGGGCCACCGCCGCATCCAAATGGTCATCAATATCATCATGCGTTCCTTCACTTTTGGTCCTGCGTCCACGATCAATCCAAATGTTGCGCGCAATGGTGAACATCCACGCATCAAATGGCACAGAGTCGTCAGGCCCGTTGGCGGTGGCGAGCGCGCGTTCGCATGCGGCTTGCACCAAATCATCCGCCAGATGACCATCACGACATAGCACCAGCGCATAACGCCGTAGCCGTGGCAACAGTTCAATCAGAGGCTGGCCGATCTCAGCGGGCAAAACAAACTCCAGTGATCCAATGCATTGACATACGTGCTAAGTGAGGAAAAATTCCGCGAAAACCTTAAGAAAATTAGTTTGATACAAATTTCCAGTGCTTGAATTAGCGTGGCTGATTATGCTACGCGAATGAAAAGCAGGTGGCCAAATACAAAGCAGTCTTCAAGTGCACGCTGCGTGTGCGCCTGGCTCTTTGTTGCAGTTTTGGCGCTTGATGGTCTGTCGCAAGCCTTGAGTGTGAATCCTGATCAGCCCATATGGATGAGCTCAGCTTGGGCAGACGATGACAGTGATGACTCAGGATCTACAAGCAGCTCGACGAGTAGCAACACGGCTGATCCGGGAGGCGGCACGGATAAACGCAACAATCCCAATCCATCTGCTGGTAGGTTACCTAATTTTTTGAGCTTTCTTGGCGGCAGCGATGCTGAGCGTAATGAGGTGTTGGCCGCAGGTCTAACAGCCAGACAACGCACACAACTGACGCAATTGAACTACCAAGTGATTGTGCAGCGCAACTCCCGCTTGATTGGCCCGCAAGTAGATCGCGTGAAGCTGCCGTCAGGTGTTTCCATCAATGCTGCTATTGAGCAAATTCGGAAAATCTCGCCTCTATCTTTGGTGGATCGCAATCATTTTTACACCACCAATCAATCTGCTCAGGACGCATCTACAGCAGCGAGTTTTCAGTCGATGGTGGGCTGGGGGAATACGCCTTCTTGCAACCAGCGTGTGCTGATTGGCATGATCGACACGCGCGTGGACCGCCAGCATGCCAGTTTGCACGGGCAGGCCATTGAGCTTCATTCAGCGCGCGCAGCAGATCGCGCTGCCTCAGATGCTTCTCACGGTACAGCTATTGCCTCCCTCATGCTTGGCAAGCCCGAAGGGCCGTTGCCTGGGCTCTTGCCACGTGCGAAGCTATTGGCCGTGGATGCCTTCCATCAAGGCCCTCGCTCAGACAATCGTATGGATGCTTTTGATTTTGCTGCCGCACTCGATTGGCTGGTTCAGCGTGGTGTGAAAGTGGTGAACCTGAGCTTCTCTGGGCCACACAACATGCTGATTGAAAGCAGCATTCAAGCTGCACAAAAGCGTGGCGTGATCTTGGTGGCTGCCGTGGGCAATGATGGCCCGACAGCTTCACCGCGTTTTCCTGCGGCCTATCCCGGTGTGATTGCTGTGACGGCTGTTCGCACGGATTTGCAGGTGTTTCGCCGCGCGGTGCGGGGGGAGCATTTGAGTTTGTCTGCTCCTGGTGTGGATGTGAAGGTGGCTGACACAACGGATGCATCAGCAACTGTGCTGCGCTCAGGAACCTCATACGCCGTGCCCTTCGTTTCTGCCGCAGCGGCCTTGTTGCAAGCCAATGGCGTGGGCAAATCTGGCGCTGCGGCTGTGCATCAGCATTTGATCAAGACCAGCTTGGATTTGGGCCCTGCAGGGTTTGATTCGATGTTTGGACACGGCTTGTTGCAAATGGGTGCAGTGTGCAAAATGCCGTCATCCGGCATGCAGGCTAAATCTGGTTAAAGCTGAATTGGCTCGCGGTTTGTTACAACTGGAGTCAACTTAACGCAGCTTGTGAGGAATAAGGCGGCGGCCTAAGCGTATTCGATAGATACGCAACAAGGATTTCACCATGACCACCTCTACCTTTGATCGCGCTGCACTTCAGCAATACTTCTCGCGGCTCGTGGCCAACGAGCAGCTTCGCACATGGGGCGAAAAAGCGCTTCATTCGCGCTGGCTCTGGGCGGCTGTGGCTATCCTGATCAGCTCGGCTGCTATTTACTGGGGCTTAGACGATCTGGCCACGACTGGCAAAGTCTCGCTCACTGTGTTTGCGGCATGCGTGATTGCATGGTCAATCCTGCGCTTGGAAGAAACACCCGTCGCCATCGCAGGTGGTTTGGCTTTGATTGCTTTGAACGCCACAACACCCGAGGCCTTCTACGCAGGCATGGGCGACAACCTTGTGTGGTTGCTGATTGCATCGTTCATTCTGGCCGCTGTTTTGAAACAAAGCGGGGTCGCTGGGCGCTGGGTGATGATGGCATTGTGCTTAGGGCAGCCCTTAGTGCAATTAAGTATCCGTGCTTTGTACACGCGCGTGACATGGATGATCATTGCCTCTGCTTTCATCATTCCATCCACATCTGGTCGTGCTGCACTGCTATTACCAGTTTATGTTTTGATTGCACAGCTTTTGCATGCGCCCAGCGCGCGGCGCGGTCTTGCCTTGCTGTTTCCCACCGTGATTTTGCTTTCTGCCTGCGCTTCGCTCTTGGGTGCGGGTGCGCATTTGGTGGCTGTGGAGATGATGAGCCAGATGAAGCTGCAAGTGCCCGGCTTTGCACAATGGGCGTCGCTAGGTGTGCCGTTCGCAGTTGCGTCTAGCTTTGCTGCGCAGCAATTGATCTTGCATTTGTTTGTTGAACCTGCTGAACAGACTCAAGCCGTTACGCTGCTTGCGCAAGAGCAGCCAGCGTTTTCGCGTCAACAAATGGCAGTGGCTGGCATTTTGCTCACGACCATTTTGCTGTGGACATTCTCGGGAAGCTTGGGGCTGGAGCCTGCCTTGATTGCTCTTTTAGCAGCATTAGCAGTTACGACCAAGAAGCTCACAGGCATCAGCCTGAAAGAAGCACTCAAAGCGGTGGAGTGGAATTTGATCCTCTTTTTGGCAGCCACCATGGTGATGGGGGAGGCGCTGTTGCATTCAGGCGCGGCTCAAGCACTGGCTGGCCAAGTGCAAGAGCTCATGCCCCAAGCTTGGCGTAGCCAGCCGATTGCGATTGTGCTTTTTGTGAGTTTGATTTCCTTGCTGGCGCATTGCGTGATCACTTCCCGCACGGCGCGTGCCTTGGTGTTGATCCCGACTATCGCTGTGCCATTTGCAATGGGCGAGGTTAATGTGCAAGCTTTGATCTTCCTCTCAGTCGTCGCCAGTGGTTTTTGCCAAACCTTTACGGTGAGCGCCAAACCTGTGGCCATGTTTGCTAACCATGAAGAAGCTGGCATTTCAGCTGCCGATCTTTGGCGCTTGAGTCTGTGGCTGCTGCCTGTGATGCTCGTACTGCTGCTGGTATTTTCCATGATGGTCTGGCCTGCGCTTGGTATGCCGCTCGTGACCGAAAGCCTCACCTGCACACGCTGAGATCAGTTTGAGTCGTTTGCAAAGTCTTACGTTTCAGCGCGGAATAGAGTCATCAAATTGTCGTTTTCCTTATACGCACTCATTACAGCGCGCATTTTTTAGGAGTTACATCATGAGCTTGAATATTTTGATCGCCCCATCTGGTTTTAAAGAAAGCCTCGGCGCACCTGAAGTGGCAGACCATATCGCAGAAGGCGTGTTACGCGCTATGCCGCTCGCTCATGTCGTGCGCGCACCGATGGTGGATGGCGGCGAAGGTTTCACCGAAGCGCTGGTCAAAGTCACGCAAGGCACGATGCACACCTGCACGGTGACTGGCCCGGTTGGCCAACCCGTGGAATCTTTCTTTGGCATCTTGGGTGGCCGCATCCAGAAAACTGCGGTGCTTGAAATGGCCGCTGCCGCTGGCCTTCGCCTCGTGCCGCGCGATCAGCGAGACCCGACCAAGACCACGAGCTACGGCGTGGGTGAATTGATCCGCGCTGCACTTGACGCTGGCGCACAGCGGATCCTGCTGGGCTGCGGCGATTCGGGCATCAATGATGGCGGCGCTGGCATGGCGCAGGCTTTGGGCGCACGCTTGCTGGATGACAATGGCCAAGAGGTTGGGCAGGGCGGTGCAGAGCTGACGCGCATCGCCAAGATTGATCTCAGTGGTCTCGACAAACGTTTGAATAAAGTGCAGCTTGATGCCGCTGTGAACTGGCACAACGTTTTGCTGGGCGAGCGTGGCGTAGCGCGCGTGTTTGGCCCGCAAAAGGGTGCAACGCCAGAGCAGGTGGAAATCCTTGATGCCGCTTTGATCAATTATTCGCGCCGAATTTTTGAAGCCACAGGCATCGACATGAGCAGCGCCCCCGGCGGCGGCGCATCCGGCGGCTTGGGCGCAGCGTTTGCTGGCTTGCTTGGCGGCTTGCTGCATCCACGCTACGACATCGTGATGAATTATTTGGAGCTGGATCGTTTGATCGAAGAAGCCGATTTGGTGATCACCGCTGAAGGCAGCTTGGATGGCCAAACGCCTTACGGCAAAATCCCCGCCGAAGTAGCGCGCCGTGCCAAGCTGCGTGGTCTGCCTGTGATTGCGCTCGCAGGCACGATTGGTAAAGGCGTGGCCAGCAATTTTGAATACGGCATCGATGCCTTCGCCAGCATCCTGAAGCGCCCTTGCTCGCTAGATGAAGCGATCTTGAAAGCAGGCAGTCTGCTCACCCGCGCAGCGGACGACGCTGTGCGTATGATGATGGTCGGCATGCGTTTGGCTGTGCCACGTGCGGCAGTGCCAGCGCGTCGCGTTAAACGTACCTTGATGGCTGTGTGTTAATTGGCCAGAGTTAAGCTACTATGAAAATAGTAGCACTCTGCGCATATTCTATAAAGGCAAATTGCTTAAAAGGCTTGAAATTTGATGCGAACTGCTCCTATCAGATCAAGCAGTTGCTAAACTCTGCCCTGATGAAACTCCTGCCAAACTTCCATCTTAAATCCAAACTCAAAGACTCTGCCAATGCGCTGTTGGAAGTCGCAGGTATGGCTCTTCAAGTCGCAGTTCCAGGCGGCGGTGCGGCAATTTGCTTTGCGGTGGGTAAATTTGTGGTGGGATTGGTCTTGGTCTGTATCACTGCGGCTGTCGTGATTCGACTGCTTTGGCGGCGGAAGCGAGCTGATCAAGTGCGTCATGAGCAGAGACTGCCAGTTTGGGCGCAATTTACTGTGGCATTGACCGCACTGATCGGCAGCGGCGCTCTGGTGGAAATGACAAAACTTCCTGTGCGCTTTGATCAGCCGGGTTTTACGATGAGTAATTGGTTGATCGTGATCGTTGCCATTGCTTTGCTCTATGGCTGGTGTCGAAGCCTGTTGAGAACTTGGTTGAATCGCAAAAGCCCTTCAACGAGCTTGGTGGAAAAGCAGTAAAATATAGGCCTCCGAGGAGCGTTGCAGCGCCTCTTCTCCTGATGAGAAGCATGGCGTGAGGCTCGGAACTCACATTATGTGTTTTGCAACGACGCTCACCCGCTGATATCGTGTGGTGAGCCTCCCAGATGGGTTCGATGCGCGGTTTCTGTGGATTTATTTTTAACCACTGGAGTTAACCATGAGCGCTGTTTTGAAGCCGATCAAGAATCAAGATTACGAAATTGCTGACCTGTCTCTCGCGAGCTGGGGTCAGAAGGAAATTGCTATTGCCGAGACAGAAATGCCCGGCTTGATGGCGATTCGTGAAGAGTTTGCCAAGAAGAAGCCTTTGAAGGGCGCGCGTATCACTGGCTCGCTGCACATGACGATTCAAACCGCTGTGTTGGTGCAGACTTTGGAAGCACTGGGCGCTGATGTGCGCTGGGCTTCTTGCAATATTTACTCCACACAAGATCATGCTGCTGCTGCTCTCGTGGTGGCTGGCACGCCGGTGTTTGCCTACAAGGGCGAAAACCTCAAAGACTACTGGGAATACACCCATCGCATTTTTGAATTCACGGGCAAAAAAGGCACGCCCGAAGAAGGCCCGAACATGATCTTGGACGACGGTGGCGATGCCACGCTCCTCATGCACCTCGGTACTAAGGCTGAGAAAGACATCAAAGTGCTGGCCAAGCCTGGCAGCGAAGAAGAGATCCAATTGTTCGCAGCGATCAAGGCCAAGCTAAAGGTTGACCCAACATGGTATTCACGTCGCCTGAAAAATATCATCGGCGTGACGGAAGAGACGACCACAGGCGTGCTGCGCCTCAATGAAATGTCTGCCAAGGGCACGCTTGCTCTGCGCGCGATCAACGTGAACGACAGCGTGACGAAGTCTAAATTCGACAACCTCTATGGCTGCCGCGAATCTTTGGTGGACGCGATCAAGCGCGCGACCGATGTGATGATCGCTGGCAAGGTAGCAGTTGTGGCAGGTTACGGCGACGTGGGCAAGGGCTCCGCTCAAGCTCTGCGCGCACTCTCTGCACAAGTTTGGGTGACCGAGATCGACCCGATCAACGCTTTGCAAGCCGCCATGGAAGGCTACAAAGTCGTGACGATGGAATACGCAGCTGACAAGGCTGATATTTTCGTGTCTGCCACCGGCAACAAAAACGTGATCACCTACAAGCACATGGAGGCCATGAAAGACCAGGCCATCGTTTGCAACATCGGTCACTTTGACAATGAAATCGATGTCGCTTCCCTTGAGAAACTCAAGTGGGAAGAGATCAAGCCACAAGTTGATCACGTGATCTTCCCGAAGAAGGGCAAGAATCCTGCCAAGCGCATCATCATGTTGGCCAAAGGCCGCTTGGTGAATTTGGGCTGCGGCACGGGCCACCCGAGCTTTGTGATGTCTTCTTCCTTTGCGAACCAGACGATTGCGCAGATCGAGTTGTTCACGAAGTCCAAAGACTACAAGGTAGGCCAGGTGTATGTGTTGCCTAAGCATCTCGACGAGAAAGTGGCTCGCCTGCACTTGAAGAAAGTGGGCGCGATGCTGACCGAGCTCTCCAAAGAGCAGGCAGATTACATCGGCGTGAAAGTGGCTGGGCCTTACAAGGCTGATACGTACCGCTACTAAGCTCTAGCTAGAAGAAAAATACCGGACGCAGAGGACGCAAAAGTTACGCGAGACGCAGAAAAGAGAAATCCATTCTTGGTTCCCTTCTGCGCTCTCTGCGAAACCTCTGCGATTTCTGCGTCCGGTTTTTTGTACTTAGCCTATGCGAGCTGACCAACTTTTAGTTCATCGCGGCTTGGCTGCTTCGCGCAGTCAGGCGCAGCGATTGATTGACTCGGGTGTGCGCACGCTCACACGAGAGGGTTGGAGGGCTGTGAACAAGAGCGATGAGTTGTTTGACGATGCGGAGCTGGAGTTGCTTAATGCGGCTGAGGCGAAGTATGTGTCTCGCGGCGGTTTAAAGCTTGAAGGCGCATTAGCTCAAAGTGGTATCTCAGCAAATGCTAAGCTTTGCTTTGACATTGGCCAAAGCACGGGCGGCTTTACGGATTGTTTGTTGCAAGCTGGCGCAGCCTTGGTCGTAGGTGTAGATGTTGGGCATGCTCAGTTGCATCCCAAGCTCAGAGCTGACGAACGTGTGATTTGCCTAGAAAAAATCAATGCCAGAGAGTTAAATACTCCTGATTTGATAGCTGCTTGCGCAGATTCTGTGCCGGCGAATGGCCAATTTGATCTAAAAAAACGGCGCTTTCAGTTGCTTGTGGGCGATGTATCGTTCATCTCGCAAACTTTGCTCGTATCGCGCTTTTCAGATCTGCTCGCCAAAAATGCCGATGTGCTCATGCTCGTGAAACCGCAGTTTGAATTGCAACCCGGTGATTTGGCCAAAGGCGGTATCGTGAAAGATGCTTCTTTGTACAGACAAGTCGAGCAGCGTATTCGTGAGAGCTATGCGCAGCACAGCCTCACCGTCAAGAATTATTTTGAAAGCCCCATAGCGGGTGGAGACGGCAACCGCGAATTTTTCGTGCACGCTGTTAAGGAGTGAACATGGACAAGCTTCCCGTTAGTTTTGAATTCTTTCCCCCAAAAACACCAGAAGGTGCTGAGAAGTTGGTTGGCGTGCGCCAGAAGCTCTATGAACTCAAACCGCAATTTTTCAGCGTGACGTATGGCGCAGGCGGCTCGACACAAGATGGCACGCTGCAGACCGTGCAAGCCATTCTGAAAGACGGCTTTGAGGCAGCTCCGCATTTCAGTTGTATTGGCGCTAGCAAAGAAAGCGTGCGTGCTCAGTTAGCGCAGTTCAAGGAAGCTGGCATCAAGCGCATGGTGGCGCTGCGCGGTGATTTACCCAGCGGCTATGGTGCGTTTGGTGAATTCAAATACGCCAGCGAATTGATTGCATTCATCCGCACTGAAACGGGCGATCACTTCCACATCGAAGTGGGTTGCTATCCTGAGATGCACCCACAGGCTAAATCCCCCGAGACAGACTTACTGGCGTATGCCATGAAAGTGAAAGCTGGTGCGAACAGCGCCATCACGCAATACTTTTTCAACAGCGATGCTTACTTCCGCTTTGTCGATGATGCGCACAAGCTTGGCGCAACCATTCCTGTCGTGCCAGGCATCATGCCGATCACGAATTCATCCCAGCTGATGCGTTTCTCCGATGCCTGCGGTGCAGAAATTCCCCGCTGGATTCGTACGCGTCTGCAATCGTTTGGCGACGATACAGCCTCGATCAAATCCTTTGGCTTGGATGTGGTGACAGATTTGTGCGACCAACTGCGCAACGCAGGTGTGCCAGGTTTGCATTTCTACAGCATGAACCAAGCGGCAACAGTGACTGAAATTTGCAAACGGCTTGATCTGGCTTGAAGCTGCCAAGCTTCAACTCATCAGCGGCGTAGAAGTCAACACTTCTTCAATCGTTGTCATCCCATCGGCCACGCGCAGCGCAGCGGCTAAGCGCAGAGGGCGCATGCCGTCAGTAATGCCTTGTTTGCGCGTGGCATCCATGTTGGCTTCTTTGTTGACCAAAGCTTTGAAGGCTTCGGTGACGGTGAGCAGCTCATACACGCCCATGCGGCCGCGATAGCCTGTCATGCGGCAATCGACGCAGCCTACTGGCTTGTAAGGCTTGTAGCCTGCGTTGATCTTCCAAGGCTTGATGAGTTCGTTGATGGCTTCAGGATTGTTGTCTGCAGGCTGTTTGCATTCTGAGCACAGCGTACGCATGAGGCGCTGGGCGAGCACGCCGAGCACGGTGGCGTTGATGAGATAAGGCGGTATGCCCAACTCCATCAAACGCGCGACTGCGCTGGGCGCATCGTTCGTGTGCAGCGTGGAGAAAACGAGGTGACCGGTCAGAGCCGCTTGCACCGCCATCTCTGCCGTCTCTAAATCCCGAATCTCGCCGACCATGATGATGTCGGGGTCTTGGCGCATGAGCGCGCGCAAGCCCTCGGCGAAACCAAAATCGAGTTGATGCTGAACCTGGGTTTGGTTGAACGCAGGCTCGATCATCTCAATCGGGTCTTCCACCGTGCTCACGTTGACTTCTTCTGTGGCCAAGCGTTTGAGCGTGGAATACAGCGTGGTCGTCTTGCCAGAGCCGGTCGGGCCTGTCACCAAGATGATGCCGTAAGGACGCTTCACAAGCTCTTCCCAGCGTGTGGCATCGTGCTCTGAAAAGCCCAAGCCCTCGAGATCTTTCACCGCGTTGTCGGGGTCAAAAATCCTCATCACCATCTTTTCGCCGAAAGCGGTGGGCAGGGTGGAAAGGCGCATTTCAACCTCATCGCCACGCGGATTTTTTGTTTTGATGCGGCCATCGAGCGGGCGGCGCTTCTCCACCACATCCATGCGGCCGAGCAGTTTGATGCGCGCCACCATCGCATTCATCACTTGTAGCGGCACTTGGTATACGGCGTGCAGCACACCATCAATGCGGAAGCGAATCACGCCTTGCTCGCGGCGTGGCTCCAAATGAATGTCACTGGCGCGTTGATCAAACGCGTATTGCCAGAGCCAATCAACCACCTGCACCACGCCTTGATCGTTAGCGTCGAGCTGCTTGTTGGTTTTGTTGAGTTCCACCAATTGCTCAAAGCTGGCGCCGCCTGAACTGCCGCCGGCCTTGGTGACGTTGCGTACAGATTTAGCGAGTGCGAAAAACTCTGCGGTGAATTTATGAATATCCTGCGGGCTGGCCACCACCACGCGTACGCTGCGCTTGGCTTGGCGCTCAACCTCATCGATCCAATCGTTGATGAAGGGTTGGCTTGTCGCCACCACCACCTGTGTGGGCAGCACCTGCACCGGCAAGATGCCGTGACGCTCAGCATAGGTGGCGCTCATCGTCTCAGCCACCTTGCCCACATCGACCTTCAGCGGATCAATGCGGAAATAATCCACACCTGCTTTGAGCGCGAGGAATTGCGTGAGTGCTTCGATGTCCAGCGGCTTGCCATCTGCAGCTCGCGTCATGGCCACAGCTGTGAGGCGCACCAAGGGATGCTGCGCGCTCTCGGCCTTAGAGCATCGATCTACTGTGCGCTTGGCCTCGGCCAGCGAGATCACGCCATCGGCTTGCAGCCATTGCACGATATGCCGCCAATCCAGCGGGCCACGATGCGAGACGAGGGCGGGTTTGGCGGGGGTGGCTACGGCGTTCATAGGCACATGGTAGCAACTATTTTGGGCTACTTTGTGAGTGGTTTCAGCAGGCGCAGCCATTTGCGAGCGGGCAACTCGAAACTGCTTTCGATCAGCTCCGCGCGTGCTGCCAGCAGATCGCGCTTTGGGCGCGAAGGTGTGCGCTGCGCAAGGATCACGGTGTTGCCTTCTTTCGTCGGCTTAAAGCTCCACACGGCTTCTTCGCCAAAGGCCGCACTGATTTGCGCGAGACTGCGATCAAAGCTGCTGCTGCGGCCAAAGAGGTTCACGGTCATGATGCCCTCGTCAGTCAGCGTGCTGCGAACAGACTTGTAGAACTCTGCGCTATCGAGCACCGGTGCGGCGGCTTCGTGATCATACAAATCCACTTGAGCGCAATCAATAAAATTACTGCTCAAATCAGCGTTTTGTTGGCGTATTTCCTGCGCGGAGTGCTCCCAATTTGAGAGCGTTTTCATGGCATCACCTAGGATGATGTGCAATCGCTTATCTTGCGGTGGCAGTTTGAACCAATGCTGGCAAGCCGCCACCACGGCAGGATTGATCTCCAAAACCGTGGTGTTCATCTTCAGCGTTTTGTAGCAAGCTTTGGTGATCGTGCCCGCGCCTAAGCCAAGCTGCAAGGCATGCAGCTTCTTGACTTTGAGCGGATCGAAGAAGAGCAGCCATGCCATCATGCGCTGCACATATTCCAGCTCAATGGCAAAAGGCATATCAATCAGCATGCTGCCTTGCACCCATTCTGTGCCAAGGTGCAAATAGCGGATGCCTCCCATTTCAGACATGTTGACGACTGGGAGATTGGTTTTCTTCATATTGTGATGTTACGCGGTCTTAGCGCAATTTCAGGCTTACACGAGTCAAAGAAGAGAACGCAAAAGACGCAAAAACTACGCAAAAAACGAAAAATTCATATTGGTTTTTTCTGCGACTTTTGCGTGCCTTTTGCGCTTTTTGCGTTCTTCTCTTGGCTTGTTAATTCAATATGCGGCAGCAAAGCCTCTTGCCAAGCAGCAAGTTTGCGCTCAAAGCTCCATGAAGCATTGGCTGGGCTGCTGGAGGGGAGTTTGTAGATGGGTAGGCCGAGAGCTTCAGTGTGCTTGGCATGCGAGTAGCTCTCGCCGCCATTGTGGGCAATGGCTTGCAGCTTGGGGCAGCGTTTTTTCAAGCTGGCTAAATCGTTGAGCTGCGCATTGCGAATCGCTGAATCGAGCGAGCCTTCGCGCTCACAGCTGGCATACACATCCCAGCATCCGATGCTGCTTTCAATCAAGAGTTTGCTCCTGATTTCATAGCTGCTTGCGCAGATTTCTTGCCGGCGATCGGGCAAAATGATGCTGAAAACCAGTTTCCAAAAATTGTTCTGTGGATGACCGTAATACTGCTGCGTTTCCAGTGATTTCACGCCTGGAAAGCTGCCTAAGATCAGCACGCGGGTGTTGGGTGCAATCAGAGGCGGCAGGCCATGCAGGATCACAGCAGGGCTTTCAGTTTAGGTAGAACGCGCAAAGCGTTCTGCGTGGTTTGTGCTGCCCATTCCTCGGCTGACACACCCCGCAGCTCAGCCAGCAATTGGCCGATGCGCGGCAGCTCCAGCGGGGAATTGATGCCTTGCGGTTTGCCCGCTGCACGTTCTTCGGCTGTGGCATAAATCCACTGCGGCGGAATATCAGGTGCATCGGTTTCCATCACGATGGCCTGTGCCGGCAAGCTCTTAGCAAGTAATCGAATATTCTGTGAGCGCTCGTAGGTGACCGTGCCACCAAACCCAAGGCAAAAACCCATTTCTACAAACTGCATGGCTTGTTGCTCAGAGCCATTGAAGGCATGTGCGATACCACCATGGCTGCCGATCTCGCGCAAGGCATGCAAAAGCTGATCAGCGCTTTTGCGCACATGCAAGATCACCGGAAGCTGATGCTGCTTGGCGAGCTTGAGCTGCGCACGATAAAAAGCAGTTTGCTTCTCGCGTATCTCGGGAGTACACAGCGCAGGTACGAAAAAATCCAAACCGATTTCACCCATAGCAATGAGACGCGCATCGTCGATGTGTTGTGCGAGTTGCTTGCCGAGAAAAGTCAAATCATCTTCATGAGCGCGCGGTACGTAAAGCGGATGAATGCCCAGCCCGTAGGCCTGCGCGTGCGTATGAGCGAGTTGGCGCACGGTGTCAAAGTTGCTGCGCTCAACGGCGGGGATGATGCTCATCACTACATTTTTAATAGCACTCTGCGCAACAAGCAAGCCGGCAAACAGCCCATTTCTCTCAAATTCTGGCGCATCCAGATGGCTATGCGTATCAATCCACATGAGATGCGCTCTTCAGGCTGAGCGAAAGATGAAATACACCGCGCCAACCATGCACAGCCCGGCCCAGAGGTAATCCAGCTTGATGGGTTCGTTCAGGTAAAACACCGCAAACGGCACAAAGATCGTGAGCGTGATCACCTCTTGCATGATCTTGAGCTGCGCTACTGAAAAGCCGGCTTGTTGGTAGCCAATTCGATTTGCTGGCACTTGCAGCAAATATTCAAACAGCGCAATGCCCCAGCTGATCAAGGCAGCGATATACCAAGGCGCAGTGGCCAGATTTTTGAGATGACCATACCAAGCGATGGTCATGAAGACATTGCTGGCGATCAGCAAAGCTATCGTTTGCCAGCTGAAAGGCAGGCTGGAAAGCCAGCTCATTTATTCCACAACGATTTTGCGCTGCTCAATGATGCGCTTCCATTTGGCGCGTTCGTTTTGCGCAAGCGAGGCAAAGGCGGCTGGGGTGGTGCTGACGGCTTCTGCGCCCAATCGGGAGAAGCGCTCTTTCACTTCGCTTTCTGCCAATGCGGCATTCAGCGAGGCGTTGAGTTTTTGTACGACATCGGCAGGCATGGCTTTGGGGCCATACAAGCCAAACCATGTGACCGATTCAAAGCCAGGCAACACATCAGCTACCGTGGGCAGATCAGCAGCCAAGGGCGTGCGCTTCTCGCTCGTGACGGCTAAGCCGCGCAGCTTGCCATCTTTCACATGAGGCAAACCTGAGACCAGAGAATCGAACAGCACATCCACCTTGCCACTGATCAAATCCGGAATCGCCAGCGCCGTACCGCGATAAGGAATATGCACGATGAAGGTGTTGGACTGCGCTTTGAAGAGCTCAGAGGTGAGGTGAACAATCGTGCCGTTACCGCTGGAGGCGTAGTTGAGTTTGCCGGGATTCTTCCTTGCATACTCGATGAACTCACGCATGGTTTTCGCTGGCGAAGATTGCGGCACGAGAACAATATTGGGTGAGCTAGCGACTTGACCGAGCGCAGTGAAATCAGCTTGTGCGTCGTACGGAATCTTGGGGTTGATCACGGGGCCGATGCTGTGCGTGCTGGATGTGGCCAGCAAAATCGTGTAGCCATCGGGCGCGGCTTGCGCCACCGCTTGTGAGCCAATCGTGCCGCCTGCGCCGGGGCGATTCTCAACAACCACGTTTTGCCCGAGCTTTTCACCGAGCTTGATAGACAGTGATCGAGCCAGTACATCGGTTGCCCCGCCTGCAGGGAAGGGCACGATCATGCGTACAGGTTTGTTGGGAAAGCCTTGAGCAAATGCAGGCGTAGCAAAAGCTGTGGCAGCGAGGCCCGTGGAGACGGAGGAAGAGAGAAATAAGCGGCGTTTCATGCCGCTTATTATGGAGGGAATTCGTGAGGCGAATTCAGTGAAGGGAATTCGCGAGACGAGTTTGATCGCGCGGTTTACTTGACCTTATCCAACTGTTTACCAATTTGGTTGCCAATCAGCGCCCCGCCCGCCGCGCCAGCCACTGTGCCCGCTGTGGAGCCGCCTGTGACGGAGGAGCCGACGATACCACCGACAACTGCGCCAGCAGCAGTACCGATTTCTTGCTTCGAAGGCGAGCGCGTGGTAGAGCAGCCACCGAGCAAAGCGGCAGTGCAAGTCAAAACGAGAGCGAATTTACGAGGGGATGTGTGAATGTTCAGCATCAATACTCCTTGTCGTGCTGTGGTATTCACACTCTAAGCGCAGCCCTCATTTTTAGATGAAAAACAACGGTAAGCCGGCGTAAATATTGCGCAAAGTGCTACTGAATATGTAGCGTAGGGTCACTCATTGGTGAGCAGATGTTGTTTGCGTTTCTAAAAACTGCAGAACCTCAGCGCGCGTGGGTGCGCCTAATGCACCATGCCGTTGCATGCACTTGAGCGCGGCTGCCGCACAGGCGAATCGGATGGCTTGGCGCTCTTGGGTGGGGCTGGCATCGGCGTATAATTCCGATAGCGCAAAGCACAGTGCCGCGTGAAACACATCGCCCGCGCCCGTGGTGTCTAGCGCCTTCACGGTAAAAGCGTCCTGTGTGTGCAAGATACGTTCTTTGCTGTGCATCCAAGCAACGCCCTGGCCGCCGAGCGTCACCATGGCGTGTGATGCGCCTGCATCGAGCGCAGCAACGAGGCCAGCACCTGAACTGCGTGCTTGAGGCGCAAAGCACACCAGGCCCGGTTGAGAGAAAACCGCCCATTGAGCCAATGGCACCAAACGCTGCAATACCTCGACAGGCGCGACATCTGCATCCAGCATACCGAGCACAGCATTTTCCCGAGCCCAGATCAGCGCCGCCGCTGCGCCATCGCCCCAGCGAGGATCGGTGAGCACGGCTTGCGCGCCTTCCAACAAGCGCGTGGAGAGTGGTTGCGCTTTGGCTAGAGCATCTCCGCGATGATTGAAAATCTGTCGTTCGCCATGTGCATCAACGACGACTGAAGAGACCGAGGTGTAGCTGTTGGCTACCGCCTCCAAGTGTCCAGTGATGCCGAGTTCGCGTACCGCGGTTTGAACGAATCGACCCGCATCATCATCACCCACACAGCCGATCAAGCGCACTGGCAAGCCAAGACGCACCATTCCAATAGCTGCATTGGCTGCCATACCGCCTACGATTTGACGGTAACTCTTCGCAGGCGTCTTGGTCGGCTGCGTGGCAAACGCGTCGATCTCAAAATGATGATCGACAGAAGCGTGACCTACACAAGCAAAAAAAGACGGCATACCGCAATGATAGCGGTATGCCGTCGTGGTTTGGCTTGGAAATTAAGCTGCTGTGATTTTCGCGGTTTTGATCAAGCGACCCCATCGCGTGATTTCGGTGTTCAAGAAGGCAGCGAAATCTTGTGTGCCTTTGGGGCTGACCTTAAAGCCTTGCACCTTGGCGCGGTCTTCCACATCTTTGGTGAACATGGCTTTGATGATCTCGCGCGAGTATTTTTCTACGATAGCGTCTGGTGTGCTGGCATGAATCATGGCGGCTGTCCAGTTTTCCACAAACAGGCCAGGCATACCAGCTTCCAGCACGGTCGGTACATCAGGCAGCAAAGGGTTGCGTTGCAAGCTGCAGACCGCCAGCGCTTTGAGTTTGCCGCCTTTGACATTGGCAATCGACTCAGGCATGTTGGAGAAGACGATATCGAGCTGACCGCCAATCAAGTCATTCATGCTCAAAGCGCCACCACGGTAGGGCACATGCGTCATTTTGGTTTTGTTCAGGTCGTTGAACAAAGCGCAGGTGAGGTGCGGTGGCGAGCCATTGCCGCTGTTGCCAGCATTGAGCGTTTTGGTTTTGGAGACTTTGACCAAATCTTGGAAAGTGTTGATGGGGCTGTTGGCCGGCACAACAATCAGCATGGGCGAGCCAGCGAGCAAGGCCACAGGCCGCAGATCTTTAGTGAAGCTGTAGGGCGCGTTGGGAAACAAGCTCACGTTCGCAGCATGGGTGAGCGTGATGGCCAGAAGCTGAGAGCCATCGCTTGCGCCTTTGGCCACTTGCTCTGCACCGATTTGCGCATTGCCGCCCGCCTTGTTTTCGACTACGACGGGCACTTTCCAAGCTTCATTCAATTTCTGCGCCACGATGCGCGCCATCACATCCGTGAGGCCACCGGGTGCGAAGGGCACAACATATTTGATGGTACTGCCCGGCTTCGGGAAGTCTTGCGCGAAGGCCAGTTGAGGGACGGCGATGCTTGCGGCTGCGCCCAAAATGATGTCACGACGTTGCATAGCTACTCTCCTTGACTGTATTGAATCAGGCCAAATTATGCTGCAATGATCAGGCTGCAAGCTTTTGAAGCGTTT
Organism: Variovorax sp. PCZ-1; assembly: GCF_018413605.1. Taxonomy (GTDB): domain Bacteria; phylum Pseudomonadota; class Gammaproteobacteria; order Burkholderiales; family Burkholderiaceae_C; genus JANMDU01. Next base: position 558,117 of record NZ_JAHCDN010000001.1, read on the forward strand.
GCACCAACGCATCGGGTACGCTCACGCCCGCCACTTGCGCTTTTCGCTCCAATGCCAGCCTGCGCGCGCCCGCGAGGCGCACGCCGTCGTCCACGAGCATTTCATTGATCAACACCTCGATACGATCAAGGTAGCTGTCGTTCCCATTCAAAGCGCTTGGGTCGATCAGCAAAAAGGCTTGACCGATTTTGGGTTGGTTGCCTTCATCCACAAAGAAGCTGGATGCTTCAAAGCCGAATTGCGCACCGATCACAGCAGTGACCAGCAGCTCAATGATGAGAGCGAGCATCGCGCCTTTGGTGGATGTGGTGTTGCCCACCGCGAGCATCGAGCCTTCCAAAGCAGCTTTTGCATCCGTGGTCGGGTTACCTTCTTTATCGAGCGCCCAGCCCAGTGGAATCGGTTTGCCTTCTTTGGCAGCGACCATCACTTTGCCGCGCGCCACTTCTGACAAGCTTAGGTCAATCATGAGCGGATCTGCATTGCGGCGCGGGAAGATGGCGGCAATCGGGTTCGTGCCGAAGATGGCATGCTTGCCGCCGGCTGCGGGCATGGCAGAGGGTGAATTGGCAAAGCCCAATGCCACAAGGCCAGCAGTAGATGCTGCGCGCAGATGATCGACGATCACGCCTGCGTGATGTGAATTTCTCACGCCGACAAAGCACACACCGAGTTCTTTGGCTGTCTTGATGCCTTCAGCAATCGCTAAATCACATGCGGGAAACGCCAAGCCTTGTTGGGCATCCACCACGAGCGCTGCGCCCTTGCGTTGCGCCACAGCTGCGATAGCATTTCCGTTTGCACGGCCATTTTTCAAATGCGTGGCGTATTGCGGCACGCGAGAGAGGCCATGCGAAGCGATGCCTTGTGCTTCCGCCAATACCAAAGCCTTGGCCACGCTGGCTGCCATTGCTTGTGAAGCGCCTGATTTCGTCAGCGCCGATTGAATCAGAGCATCCGCTTCTTGGAGTGAGAGTTGTGCCATTACTGCAAAGCCTCCAACACTTTTTCTGCAATCATGAAGCTCACACGTTCATTGCCTTCATAGGTCACGCCAGAAATATGCGGCGTGAGGATCAAGCTAGGGCAGCCCTCAAACATCGGCTCGGCAGGCATGGGCTCGGTGTCAAACACATCGAGCGCTGCGCCACCCAAGTGCCCTGCTTTAAGTGAAGCTGCCACAGCCGCCACATCGACGATATGGCCGCGCGAAGTGTTGATCAGAATACTGCCTGGTTTCATGGCAGCAATACGCTGTGCATTGAAGAGGCCGCGCGTGCCATCGACCAGCGGCACGTGCAGGGTGACCACATCTGCGCTCGCTATCACTTCATCCAGCGTTGCCGCTTTCGCGCCCACTTGCGCAAATGCGGGTGCGTCGCTTTTCATCACGGGGTCATATGCGATGACGTTCATGGCCAGCGCTTTGGCTAGTTTGCCAGTGAGCTGGCCAATCGAGCCAAAGCCGATGATGCCCAGCGTTTTGCCAGCCGTCTCGCGACCATTGCTGAGCGCATTGCGTGGCCATTTGCCGGCAGCCACTTCAGGCGTAGAAGCAAACGTACCGCGCAGCAGCAGCATGGCACTGGCAATCACGTATTCAGCGACGGATAAAGCATTCGCACCAGTTGCTGGAATCACCTTCATGCCCGCTGCTTCGCAAGCAGGCACATCGATATTGTCTAAGCCCACACCGAGGCGACCGACCACTTTGCACGACTTCAAAGCTGCAAGTAAATCCCCGCGCACCTGTGTGCGATTGCGCACGATGATGGCGTGGCAGGTAGCGGCAGCCTCCAAGAGCTCCGCAGGCTTGTCCACGAGCTTGGGGTCATAGACGACATCGTGCTTGGCAGCGAGCTGCGCAACGGCGCGCTCGTCCATGAATTCGGTGATGATGATTTTCATTTAGGAAAGACTTCAGATCAATAAAAAATTGAACGCAGAAAACGCAAAATTCACACAAAATTCGCAAAAAAGAAATCCAAAATTTGGCTGTTTCTTTTTCGCGTCTTCTGCGTAACTTTTGCGCCTTTTGCGTTCTATTGGTCGTATCGAGGGAGTTTAAGCTGATTCAAACAAACGGGTCATCACAAACTCGCGATGACCGAGTGCCTCAGCAGCTGTCAAGCGGCCATTGATCGTGCGCATCATGCATTCAAGCAATTTGTCGCCGGCTTGGTTCAGATCGATATCGCGCTGCAACAAGCCAGAAGTGTCCACGTCAATGTGCTCGCTCATCAAGCGCACGGTGCGTGGGTTGGAGCAGATCTTGATCACGGGCACGATGGCATTGCCGATCACATTGCCTTGGCCTGTGGGGAAGAAGTGCACAGCAAAACCTGAGGCAGCGCAGAGCGTCACCATCTCAGCAGCAGCGGAGGAGGAATCCATGAACCACAAACCAGGGTGCGTAGGAATCTCGGCCTTGTCGAGCACGCCGTCCACCGTGCATTTCTTGCCGATCTTCTGGATGTTGCCCAAAGCTTTTTCTTCGATGGTGGTCAGGCCGCCAGCGATGTTGCCCTTGGTGGGCTGGCTGTCAGAGAGATCGGTCGTCTTATGACGGTTGATCATGTCTTGATAGCGGTTGAACATGAACATGAACTGATCAGCGATCTCGGGCGTTTTGCAACGTGCGGCCACGATCTTCTCGCCACCGGTGATCTCGCTGGTTTCGCCGAAGACGAGGTGTGTGCCCAGAGGATGTAGCTTGTCAAATGCGTTGCCCACGGTCGGGTTCGCGCCGCAGCCGGAGGTGGTGTCAGACTCACCGCACTTGGTGGAGATCCACAAATCGGAAATCGGGCAGACTTCGCGCTGCTTCTCGCTGGCCCACTGCACGTATTCACGCGCGGCCTTGGAGGCTTTCATGATGGTCTCGTGATCGCCATGGCCTTCGATGCCAAAGCCAATGACTGGCTTGCCGGTGGCAGCAATGCCGTCCACCACTTTTTTCGTCCAACCGTCTTCAATACCGATCACGACGACGGCTGCGACGTTGGGGTTGCAGCCTGCGCCGATCAGTGTGCGGAAGTGCAATTCCAAATCCGCGCCGAACTGCAAACGGCCATACGGGTGAGGAATGGCCATCGTGCCCTTGATGTTGTGCGCCACGGCTTCAGCGGAAGCGTTGGACAAATCATCCAAAGGCAAGATGATGACGTGATTGCGCACGCCCACGCGGCCGTTCTCGCGGCGATAACCCAGGAAGGTGGTGTTTTTGTCGATGATTGACATGATGAGTATCCGATTAGATTGATTGAAATGTCTGAGTGAGTTGTCTTTCCAAGCAGCCGTCGCGGATCTGGCTTCGCCAGTCCGCCAACGGCGCCCCCTTGAGGGGGAGCGGCGTAAGCCGCTCGGGGGTGGTCAACATGTCACCATCTTTTTGTCTTGATGTTGTGGACGTGGGCGTGTTGGCCCATTTTTACGTCTGCGACGACCTTGCCCATGTCAATGCCGTATTTCCAAACGGTATCGCCGACCTTCATATCCTTCAAAGCGATCTTGTGGCCGATGGGAATGTCTTGCAAGGCCACGGTGCTGGTGGCTTTGTCTTCGTCCATGATCCAGCCGTTCAGTGTCATACCGGCTTTCACGCCTTCAACCACGATCACGGCGACCGTGTCCTTGGCATCGTGCAATACGTAATGGTTCATTGTTGCTCCGTTGTGTTGATGAGAAAAATATCAAAGCGTCAGTTTACGCGCTGCAAACCGCACGTCAAATACGTCATGTACATGACTTAAATGAATTTCTGAAAATAGCTACAATCTGCGCTTGTCTATGTTTCGTTCACTTGCAAGCCTTGCTATGACAGATTTCGCTTCATCACCAAGCCGTAAAAAAGCCCCTCGCTTCAACGCTCGCCTCGATACGCCAGACGTGACTCAGCTGCTTAAGCCGATTGCAGACAGTGGCGCTGGAGCCGTACCGCTGTATCGACAAGTCAAAAGCGCCTTGCTTCGCTTGCTTGAATCGGGGCAACTGGGCCCAGGCGAAACCTTGCCCAACGAAGCGCAGATTGCAAAAGCATTGCAGGTGAGTATCGGCACACTTCGAAAAGCAGTCGATGAGCTGGTGCACGAACACATCCTGGTGCGCCGCCAAGGCAAGGGCACCTTTGTGGCGATGCATGGGCAAGAGCGCTTTATGTTTCAGTTCTTCCATGTCGAGCCGCGTCCAGATGTGTTTGATCAGCGTGTCGTGACTGAGCGTGAATTTCCTGTGGTGGATAACTTGGGCTTTGCAGCAGGTCGCGCGACCGATAGCGAGGCCTATGCCTTGCGTTTGCGCGTCGGAGATGAAGTGCTGCGGGTGGACAATTCGCTGAGTCTGGGTGGCCAATGTGTTGTACACGACCGGATTGTGGTGTCGGCAGCGATGTTCAAGGGGCTGAACGCCAAGCGATTTCAAGAGCGTCCGAGCACGATCTATAACCTGTATCAAACCGATCACGGTATCAGTGTGATTCGCGCTCAAGAGCGCGCACGCGCGGTAGCAGCCAGCAGTGAAGTCGCGAAAGTGCTTGGGGTGCGTGTGGGCGCGCCAGTGATGGAGGTGCATCGTGTAGCCATCACTTTTGGCGAGCGCCCTGTGGAGCTGCGCATTTCCACGATCAACACGCAGGCCCATGACTATGTGAGCTTGATCAATCGGCGCTCATGAGCTTGAATGCTATGAATTTAGAAGCACTTTGCGCAGATTCTATGCCGGCTATCAGCCATATTGGGCATGAAATCTGGCTAAAAAACCGTGATTTGAAGGCTTTGCAGGTGAATGAAAAAAGCGCGGGGGATGTGGCTACAGACATTGACCTTTGGGCAGAGCAAGCGTTGCGAGAGAAGCTACTTTCTATCTTGCCCGGATCGCAATTCATGGGTGAGGAAACCGGGGGCAGTTTGTCGGATGCGCCTACTTGGATTGTTGACCCGATTGATGGCACGGCAAACTTCGCACGCGGCTATCCGCAGTGGAGCGTATCGGTGGCGCTTGCGGTTGGCGGCGATCCTGTTCTGGGCATCATTGCTGATCCGAATCGGCAAGAGTTGTTTTACGCAACGCGCGGGCAGGGGGCTTGGCTTAAGAGCAGCGCAGGTGTGCAGCGCTTGGCAAGCTCTTCAGTGAGCGAGCCCTTGAAGGCTATCGTCTCCACGGTCTTCCCGAAGCCTTTGTCGCCACTGATGCAACCGTATCTGGCCGAGTTTGCGCAAGTGATTCGCAACTTTGGACAAGTGCGGCGCAGCGGCTCGATGGCTTTGGAGCTGGCCTATGTGGCTGCCGGGCGCGCCGATGCGTTTTGGGAGCGGGGCATGAGTGCTTGGGATGCTGCAGCGGGTTTGGTGCTGCTGCGAGAAGCCGAGGCCGATATCGTGGCGATGGATGATTTGCCACTTTTATCGTCTCAATGGCTGGCGGCTGGCTCGGCGGCGATGCTGCCAAGTTTGGTAGAGTTGTTGCGTTCCTCCGCAAACCCCACTTGAGATCATGAAACCCATTGACTACAGCAGCTACGAAACATTGAACATTACTCGCCGAGGCGAGGGCGGCTGCGTCATCGATATTCAAATGAAGGCTGCCAACGGCAAGCTGCCCACAGCCGGGCATGCGGGGCATGAGGAATTATCTGAAATTTGGCGTGATGTGAGCCGTGATGATTCGGTAAAAGTGGCTGTGCTGCGTGGCGAAGGGCTGGGTTTTTCTGGTGGTGGGGATCTGGCTTTGGTGGAAGACATGGCGCGAGATTTTGATGTGCGCAGCCGGGTGTGGAAAGAGGCGCGCGATTTGGTTTACAACGTGATCAATTGCGATAAACCGATTGTGAGCGCCATGCATGGGCCGGCAGTGGGCGCGGGCTTGGTGGCAGGGCTGCTTGCCGATATTTCAATTGCAGCTGAGAACGCAAAAATCGTAGACGGCCACACGCGCTTGGGCGTTGCTGCGGGTGATCACGCTGCCATCATCTGGCCGCTGCTATGCGGCATGGCTAAGGCCAAGTATTACCTGATGCTTTGCGAAGCTGTCAGCGGCGCCGAGGCTGAGCGCATCGGGCTGGTGTCGCTCTGCGTGCCAGAAGATCAGCTCCTAACGAAAGCGTACGAAGTGGCTGACAAACTTGCTGCCGGCAGTCAAACGGCAATTCGCTGGACAAAATACGCGCTCAACAATTGGCTGCGCCAAGCGGGGCCGAACTTTGATGCATCCCTAGCGTTGGAATTCATGGGTTTTGCTGGGCCAGATGTACGCGAAGGTGTGGCCAGTTTGCGTGAGCGACGCGCGCCGAAGTATTAAAGCATTCGAGCATTACAGACTTTTTTACAACATGCTGAGCGATGAATACCATATAGTTAAAAAGTATTGAAAAATGAGCTAAAAAAGCCTCAAAATGCACCTATTTCGTGCATTCGGAGGCATCATGTGTCGTCTATTAATACAAATCATCGTAGTCATTGGCATACTGGGCAGCAGCCTAGTAAATAACGTCGCTGCACAAACCAACATCAAATTCTTGAATGATTGGCGTTGGGAGGGGCAGTCCGCACCACTGTTGCTTGCCAATAAGAGCTATTTTCAAGCGGAGAAGCTCAACGTAACGCTCACACCCGGCACTGGCTCGGGAGCGACTGTGGCCAAAGTAGCCAGTGGCGAGTTCGATATGGGCTTGGGGGATTTCAGCTCGCTGATTGAGCATGCCGCTAAGAATCCTGGCACTGCGCCACCCGTAGCCGTTTACATGGTCTATGAACGCACGCCATCTAGCCTGTTTATCCGCAAAGCTTCGGGCGCTGATCGGCCTCAGCAATTGGCTGGAAAAAAACTCGGCGCGCCGCCCTTTGACGGTGGGCGCAAGCTCTGGCCAGCGTTTGCGCAGCTTGCTCAAACGGGTGAGGTGAAATGGGAAAATGTGGATGCTGCCAAACGCGAAGAAATGTTTGCTAATGGTCAGCTCGATGGCATCACGGGTTTTTATTTCACCACCATGCTCAATATTGAAAAGCAAGGCATGTCTGGCTCAGCCTACGCTGTCTACCCTTTTCATGAGCTGGGCTTGCGCGTTTACGGTAATGCAATTTTGGTCAATCCTAAATTTTTGGCAGACAATCCCAAAGCTGTAGCTAGCTTTGTGAAGGCCTATCACGCGGCGCTCAAAGCCACATTGGGCAACACGCGCGAAGCCGTGAAAACCGTCAAGCAAATGGATGCAAATGCAGATGAGCAATTTGAATGGCGCCGCGCTCGTCTTGCTTTCGATACCTTTGTGAATACGCCGACTGCGCAAGAGACGGGCTTAGGCTTTATCGATATGAAGCGCGTGCAAAGCAATATTGATCTCGTGACCAGCGCCTATAAGTTGGCAAATAAGCCGCAAGCTACGGCGATTGCTCGCACGGACTTCGTGCCAGCGAAATAATTTTGCGCTTGGGGCAAGCCTGCGTTAAAGTGTCTCCATCATCTGACGGAGACACACAGCATGAGCGACAGCAATAACCCGATGGCCAACAGCTTTGGCAAATTCGTTCCCGGCTTTGATTTCTTGCAAGGCTTGGCCACGCAGGCGGTGAAGGGGGCAGCCAGTGGCTTGCCCAACATTCCGCAGATGCCCAACCCTGCTAATTGGGTGGCTCCTACGCTCAATGTTGAAGAGCTGGATAAACGGATTGAAGAACTCAAAACTGTTCAGTTTTGGCTTGATCAAAATGCCAAAGCTCTGCAAGCTACCATCACCGCTTTAGAAGTGCAGAAGATGACGCTGGCGACTTTGAAGGGTATGAATTTCAACATGGGCGATGTGGCCAATGCCTTCAAGCTCAAAGCGACGGAGACTGTGGCCGGCGCTGTGAACACGGCATTGGGCAAACCTGCCGCGAAAAAATCTGTAGCTAAAAAGAAAGCCTCGCCTGCTTCTGCAACAAAAAGCGGACTGATTGATCCAATGCAACTTTGGGGCTCGCTCACTCAGCAGTTTGGCCAAATTGCCGCAGACGCGATGAAAGATGCCAGCAAAAAAACGGCGATGGACACCACCAAGAACATGGCCAAGGCGATGACGCAAACGGCGGTAAATTCGGCCATGAGCACCGCAAAATCTGCCGCCAATGCAGCCAAGACGAGGGCGCAGAATGCTAGTAAATCTATAGCATCTCGCGCAGCAAATACGCCGGCGAAAGCCGCAAAAGCATCAAAAAAAGCCGCCAAGAAGCGTTAATCTCAATCTCATGAAGCCTTTCACCTATGCGCATGCTACACACCCGCAGTGGCGCATGGCTGCAGGCTTGGTGGTAGCGCAGCTGCGCGCGCAGATGGCACTGCCTGCGCATGCAGATCAGCCAAACTTAGGCTTGGTGTATCTCACCGATCATTACGCTGACCAAGCTCAAGACCTCTTGAATCACTTGCGCCAAGAGCTGCCGCAAATCAGTGATTGGGTGGGTACGGTCGGTGTTGGTATTGCAGCTACGAATGTGGAGTATTTTGACGAGCCCGCGCTGGCCGTGATGCTATTTGACCTGCCGCGTGAGCAGTATCGGGTGTTCAGTGGTGTCGCGCCTTTGATCACAAGTGCAAGCTTCAAGCCACACAGCGCCTTAGTGCATGCGGATGGCCACACACCAGATTTGGCTGAGCTGCTGGGCGAGCTTTCTGGCCGCACAGCATCGGGCTATCTCTTCGGTGGCTTAGCCGCGAGCAGGCATAGCGCACCACAAATTGCTCTGCATGAGGGAAGCGAACATGCTGGCGTGTTTGCAGGAGCGCTCAGTGGTGTGGCGTTCAGCGAGAGTGTGGGGATCGTCTCACGCGTTACGCAAGGCTGTCAGCCGATTCGCCTAGAAGATGGTAAAGCCGCCAAGCCCCATCGCATCACAAAGAGCGATAAGCATGTGGTGTTGGAGCTTGACGGTGAACCGGCGCTGGATGTGTTGCTTGATGAACTAGGTATATCGCTCAGTGAGCCGCAGCGAGCGGTGGAGCGCCTGAAGCAGACTTTTGTGGGGCTTACGGCGAGTGAGCCTCATGATCAAAGTCTTGCGCGTAGCCAAGGTCGCTTCGGTCCAGACACGCGCGTTCGCCATCTCGTCGGCCTCGATCCACTTCGGCGCGGCATTGCTGTAGCGGATATCGCGCCAGAAGGCAGTGAGCTGACTTTTTGTGAGCGCAATCGCGAGGCTGCAAGGCGCGATCTGATGCGCATATGCGCGGAGATACGTGAAGAGTTGGAAGTCAGTGAATTTATAAATGCTACTGATTCAATAGCACTTAGCGCAGATTCTATGCCGTCGAATGAGCAATATCGCTCTAAAAATATCGTAGGAGCCATCTATGTGAGCTGCGCCGGCCGCGGCGGTCCGCATTTTGGTGGTGACAGTGCCGAGCTGCAGATCGTGCGCCATGCACTGGGCGATGTACCCCTGGTGGGTTTCTTTGCAGGCGGTGAAATTGCACATCAGAATTTGTATGGCTACACCGGCGTGCTCACGGTGTTCACCGCGCTGGCTTAAAGCCCGTTCAGACGAGTCTCTTCAAAGCCTGCTCCATCACCACGCCGGTGAGCAGGCTCAGCACAACTGAAATTCCGACCACAGTCAGCACGGCATTGGGATGCGATTGTGCCAATACGAAAAGAAACGGAATCGTGGTGATTACACCAATGATCAAGCCCTTGGCCCAACCCGGCAGCGGCATGCTGCTGTATGCCACAAGCACGCCGACCACGATCCAATGCACGAAGGGCGTGGCGATTTGCAGCCAAGGGGCTTTGCGCAGCAGCATGGGCGCGACGTCGATCAAGGCGATGATGAAACCGATGGCTAAGGCGATGAGTAGTTTGTTCATGAGAATAGTCCGGTGATCTGCAAAGCAAAAGGCTGCAAAGCAACAGTCGCTTTGCAGCCTAGTGTGATCAGAGCTGCGTGCTTAGCATGTTCTCCATACCAAAGTTTTTATACAGACCAGCAGTCAAGCCTGCCAAGGCATCGTTGTAACCATTGACTGCTGCGCCCATGCCCAGTACGTCAACCGTCGTGCGAAAGGCTCGCTTGCCTGCGGGCGAGGCGATCAGTGCGGCGACGGCGTTGGCGACGTTCTGAGGATTCTGGGCGGGTGTCGCGGCGAGCACCTCTTCAAAATGCTTGAAACTATGTGCAGGCGCATCCGCCATAGGGCCGTAGCTGGCGCTGCGTGTGGCATCCGATGGCTTGATCAGGTTATCCTGGAATTTTGTGGCGAAGGCGCCCGGCTCCACGATGCACACATCGATACCAAAGCCCGAGAGTTCGGTGCGGTAGTTTTCGGTCAAACCCTCCAGCGCCCATTTGCTGGAATTGTATGGGCCGTAGAAAGGCAAGGTTATTCGGCCAAGCAGGCTGGAGATGTTGATCATCAGGCCGGAGCGGCGAGCGCGCCAGGCGGGCAGCAGCGCACGGTTCACGCGATGCACGCCAAAAACGTTAATGTCAAACACCCGCTTGAGATCATCCGCCGTGAAGCTCTCTTGCAAGCCATGCACGCCCAAGCCCGCGTTGTTGATCACCACATCGGGCGAGCCGAGTGCTTGCACTGCTTTTGCGATGCCTGCTTCAACGCTTGCGTCGCTTGTCACGTCCATATCAATAACGGTTGCGCCGCGTCCGGCGAGTGCTTTGGCGGCCTCTTGGTTGCGCCCCTGTGGATCGCGCATCGTGGCAGCGAGCTTGTGGCCTTGATCGAGCAAAGTGTTAGCCATCAAAAGGCCAAAACCGCCAGCTGCCCCAGTGAGAAGAATCGTATGTGCCATGGTGTGCTCCAGAAAAGAAGGTTTCAATACTTCGGCAACAGCGCCGATGAATGAACTGTATTTATTTCATAAATAAAGATAAATATCGATAAAATGAAATGATTATTCGTTTTCTGTGAAAAATAAGGTGCTCGATGGACAGATTAATTGCCATGCAAACCTTTGCTCTTGTGGCCGAACTCTCCAGTTTCTCGAAGGCAGCCGAAGCCCTGCAAGTGCCCAATGCCACGGTGAGCACGCGCATCTCGCAGTTGGAGGCGCATTTGCAGGTGAAGCTGCTGCTGCGCACCACGCGCAGACTCTCGCTCACGGAGGATGGCGCCGCCTATCTGGAGCGGGCGCAACGTTTGCTGCAAGATTTGGAGGAGTTGGAATCTAGGGTGGCAGGTGATGTGGCTACGCCTAAGGGCAGGCTGCGAATTGATGTGCCTGCGGCCGTGGGTCGCCATGTGATTGCGCCGCATTTGCCTGCGTTTTTTCAACGCTATCCGGGCATCACTTTGGACATTGGCAGCTCCGATCGCCCGGTAGATTTAGTGACCGAGGGTGTGGATTGTGTGATTCGTGGCGGCGCGGTGCATGATGAGCAGTTGGTAGCGAGAAAGCTGGGTGACTATGATGTGATCACCTGCGCATCGCCAGCGTATTTGGAGCGGCATGGCGTGCCCAAAAGTCCGGCAGATTTGCAAGGAAGCAGTCACATGGCCGTCAATTTCTTTTCTGCCAAAACGGGGCGCGTCTTTAACTTTGATTTTGAAAAAGATGGCCAAACCCTAGAGTTGCTTATGCCGCATCATGCGAGCGCTAATGATGCAGACGCGCAAAGAGCACTTTGTCTACAAGGCCTGGGTCTGATGCAATACCCGCTCACCCAAGAGACGCAAGATCAGCTTGAAAGTGGAGCTCTGGTGCAGGTCTTACAAGACTGGAAGGTAGGCAGTCTAAGCCTGTACGTGATGTATCCACGCAATCGACATTTGAGTGCGCGGGTGAGGGTGTTTGTGGACTGGGTGGTGGCGCTCTATTCGGAGAAGTTTGTAGCGCTGGAGGCTGCTGTACAACGCAAGCCAGCATTCAAACAAAGGGCAACCGGTATCAAACGCTGATACTCGCTGGCTTATGCGCCAGTGCTGCGCAAGCTTTTCTGACGATTTGGTACAACAGCCAGATGATGCACTCATGTCTAACTTTTTGAGTGTTCACATGAGCCCAACATCTTGCTACCAGCAGCGCTTCCATCACGCTTTGATGGCCATGAGCTTCGCCGCGTTAGCGCTGGCAGTCTTCTTTCCGATGCTTTCAGATTTCTTGCCGCATATCCCTACGAGCGGCCACAGCCACGTGCATGCGCACGGCCATGCTTTCGTCGATGCGCGTAGCTTCTGGGGGATACCAAATGGCTGGGATGTACTGACCAATGTTCCTTTTCTTTTTGCGGGCGTTTGGGGCTTAGTTGTCTTGCGTCGCCGTACTTTGCCCAATTCGACACGTAAAGCGGCACAGATTTTCTTTATTGGCTTGATTCTCACGTGCTTTGGTTCTAGCGTGTATCACTGGGCACCCAGTGATTTCGGTTTGATGATAGATCGCTTGGGCATGGCAATCGCTTTTGCAGGTGTGATCGCGTTCGCTGCAGGCAGCCGCTTGGGTGAATCTGTGGCGAAGCAAGCGATGCCTGTGCTGCTGGTACTCGCGCCACTGGCCGCAGTAGCCGCCCATAGCTTGCAGAATGTGTTGCCTTGGGCGGTGGTGCAGTTCGGTGGCGTTTTGATGATTGGTTGGTTAGCCACTCTGCCTCAGCGTGAAGGCCAGTCTCTCAATCTTTGGGCACTGATCCTTTGGTATGGCCTAGCTAAATTACTCGAAGCGCAAGACGAAGCCGTGTTTCATCTCACTCAAGGCGTCGTTTCTGGCCATAGCTTGAAGCATCTCGCTGCTTGCATGGCTGCTTGGCCCGTGATTGCAGCTTTGAAGAAGTCATAATGCTTGCCAACAAACTGAACAACAACGAGGAGCACGCCTTGAGCGAAACCAACAACCACAACGATCATCCCAATCAATTCGGCTTGCTTAGGCAGAGACGCTTCGCTCCATTTTTCTGGACGCAATTCTCAGGTGCAGCGAACGACAACGTCTTCAAATTCGCCTTCACTGTCATGGTGACGTATCAGTTGTCGATCAGCTGGATGCAGCCCGCCATAGCTGGCTTGGTGATTGGCGCTTTGTTCATCTTGCCTTTCTTGCTCTTTTCCGCCACCAGCGGCCAGCTCACAGACAAGTATGAAAAAACGAAGATGATCCGCTTCGTGAAGAATCTTGAAATCGTGATCATGGCTGTAGCGGCTTATGGATTCTTCAAAGCCGATGTGCCTGTGTTGCTCGGCTGCACCTTCCTCATGGGCTTGCACTCCACACTTTTTGGCCCGGTGAAGTTTGCGTATCTGCCGCAAGTCTTGAATGAGCGTGAGCTCACGGGTGGCAATGGCATGGTGGAGATGGGCACGTTCGTGGCCATTCTTGCTGGCAATATTGTTGGAGGCATTTTGATTGCCTTGCCCGGCATAGGCGCTACTTATGTTGCTATCACTTGTATAGCCGTTGCTATTCTAGGAAGAATCACCGCGCAATACATTCCCAATGCACCTGCGACTGATCCTTCTCTTGTGATCAACTGGAATCCCTTCACCGAAACCTTCAAAAACCTCAAGCTTGCGTATGGCAACAAAGTCGTCTTCCGTTCGCTCATGGGCATCAGCTGGATGTGGTTTTTTGGCGCGGTGTTCTTGAGTCAATTTCCCAGCTTTGCGAAAGATGTGTTGCACGGCAGCTCGAATGTGGCTTCGCTCTTACTCGTCGTCTTCTCCATAGGCATCGCCACGGGCTCGCTGCTCTGCGAAGTGCTCTCACGCCGTCATGTGGAGATCGGCCTCGTACCGCTCGGCGCGATTGGCATGAGCGTGTTTGCGCTTGATCTGTATTTCGCGTCTCGCGCCTTGCCGAAATCTGAATTGCTCACTGTGATCCAATTCATCAGTATCGGCGCGCATTGGCGTGTGATGGCGGATTTGTTTTTGCTGAGTCTCTTCGCTGGCCTCTACAGCGTGCCCATGTATGCGCTCATCCAGCTGCGCAGCGCTCCAACGCACCGCGCTCGCATCATCGCAGCGAATAATATTTTGAATGCGCTCTTCATGATCGCCAGCAGCCTCATCGTAGGTGCGTTGCTCGGCGCAAAGTTCACCATCCCGCAAGTCTTCCTCTTCACAGCGTTGGCCAACGCAGTCGTTGCGGCCTACATCTTCCTGCTCGTGCCCGAATATTTCCTGCGTTTCGTCGCCTGGGTGGCTTCGCGCTGCATCTATCGCTTCAAGGTTAAGGGGGATGAAAATATCCCCACAACAGGCGCAGCCATCCTCGCTTGCAATCATGTGAGCTTCGTGGATGCCGTGCTGCTCATGGCCGCCAGCCCCCGCCCCATCGTCTTCGTCATGGATCACCGCATCTTCAAATTCCCCGTGCTCGGCTGGTTCTTCAAACTCGCCAAAGCCATCCCCATCGCCCCCAAATCCGAAGACCCAGCGCACTACGAAGCCGCATTCGTGGCTGCTGGCAAGGTGCTGAAAGAAGGCGACATGCTTGCCATCTTCCCGGAAGGCGGCATCACCAAAGACGGCACACTGCAAGAATTCAAAGGCGGCATCATGAAGATCTTGGAGCAGGCCAAAGCGAATGGCGTCGAGCCACCCGTGATCCCCATGGCACTGACGAATCTCTGGGGCAGCTTTTTCAGCCGCATCGAAAAAGACGGTGCAATGGTCAGACCGTTTCGTCGGGGATTATTCAATCGGGTGGGGTTGAATGTGGGAAGTCCTATTCAATCAGAAAATACTCAAGTTCAAAGCCTTCATGACAGTGTGGCTAAGCTTTTGTGAGGGGAGATGCATTTAATGAGTCTGATGAAACTGCTCCAATGTGTTACAGTAAAAATGAGCTTGCAAACAGATTTTTCACCATGTTTCGTGGTGATGGACAACGATAGTAGGGGCTATGCCCGTTATTCCTTAATCGTGTGAGTTGAGCCCGACGACAAGGGTGTCTTCCGCATAAGAGTGTTTGCAAGCTCAACTTACATGACGCTATGTCTCAGCTAATTGCATTGAAGTCTTGCATCAATCTAAGCGATGTTGCAGTTCTTCTGGGCTATAAACCTTCGACACTTTCATACTTGCTCTACAAAATAGGCGAGGAAAGTAAATACAGTTCTTTTGAAATTCCAAAGAAGGGCGGTGGTACGCGTCGTATTGAAGCACCTCAGAAAGAACTTAAACTTCTTCAAAGGAAAGTGGCTGATCTTCTACAGAATTGCTTCGAATCTGCGGACTTGACGAGTCCAAAGTACAAATCAAACCCGGTTTCGTATGGTTTTATTAGGGGACTGTCGATTATTGATAACGCTCAAAATCATCGCTCGCAGAGATTTGTATTCAATATCGACATTCAGGATTTTTTCGGCAGCATTAACTTTGGTCGAGTCCGAGGATTTTTCATCAAAGATCGCGATTTTTCGTTGCAACCGCAAGTAGCCACTGTTATCGCTCAAATTGCTTGTTTTAAGAACCGATTACCTCAGGGTAGTCCGTGCTCTCCTGTGATTTCCAACTTGGTTGGGCATATTTTGGATATGCATCTGATTAAACTTGCCGCGAGAACTGGATGTCGATATTCGCGATATGCAGATGATCTAACCTTTTCTACTAGTAAGCGTGATTTTCCAAGACAAGTTGCGTTCTACGACGAGGAAAAAGGACTATGGCACGTTGGGGATGAGCTCAAAAGACTCCTTGAGCTTAGCGGCTTTACATTAAATTCTGGCAAGACACGCATGCAAAACCGTGACTCTAGGCAGCAAGTTACAGGGTTGGTCGTTAACAAGAGAGTTAACGTGAGCAAAGAGTATAGAAAAACTACGCGTGCAATGGTTCATAGACTCTTCACTAAAGGCTCATTTTTCTTTACTGATGAGAGTAACTTAGAGGTAAAGGCTCAGAAAGAGAGCAGTGATATTGGTAGATTGCATGGAATGCTTGGGCATATTTATCATGTAGATACAAAATGCAAAACTAAGATTGAGAGTAGTACCAATCCCCCACAAAAGAATGCCTCTACGTATCGCCGATTCTTAATATACAAAGAGCTTTATGCTACGAACAAACCAATCATTATTTGCGAAGGCAAGACGGATCCTGTGTACCTAGTGCACGCTATTAGAAGCCTTCATCGCGATTTTCCGATGCTTGCATACAGAGATGCTGAGAATCAAATCCGACTTAGTGTTCGTCTTCTGAAGTATGCTGATAAAAGCATGGCGAGTATTCTAGGTCTGAACGGTGGTGTGGGTGATTTAAGAACATTTATAGACTCGTATCGCTCAGATATCAAACGCTTTAATGCGCCGGGAAAATTTCATCCTGTAATCATATTGATCGACAATGATGATGGTGCAAAACCTATATTGAGCATCGTTAAATCAATAAATCCCAACTCTACTTTCGACAGAGATTCTTTCTCGCACATAGTTGGAAATCTATATGTAGTCAAAACCCCGTTGCTAGGATCTGAAAAATCTTGCATTGAAGATTTCTTCGACGGTGATTTAAAGTCAACGATGATTGATGGCAAGCAGTTTTCTCTCGAAAAAGACGCTAATCCAGAGCATTATTTTGGCAAAGTGGTCTTCGCGCATAAAGTAGTAAGACCGCAAGCTGACAAAATTGATTTTTCTAACTTCAGGCACATATTGAAGTCTATGCAGGACATCATTACAGAGTTTTCCTCGCAAAAACGAATTTGAATAAGGTTAATCTAAAGATACCAGATGTTTGTTATTGCTGGGAGGGCTTTACCCAGCCCCGCGTTTTGCCGGGGTTCATGAGTCCATACGGATCTGCAACCCTTTTGAAGTCGATCTGGTTATGGTCGATCTCTTTCATGCCGCCGTCTTCGATGGTGTAAACATGGTTGTCGAAGACCATGCAGCCGTCTTGCTCGAATTCTGAAATGATTTCATAGAGGCGGGTTTTGTCGAAATAGCTGACCAGCGGGAGACCAAAAGCGACGCAGCCGCCGAATTGGCGGCCAAACTCGTGGTGCATGAGGACTTCATCGCCCCAGCGTGCCATTTGCTTCTCAACCAATGTGATGTCGATGCCTTGACCTGCCGTCCATGGCGCGACAGTTTGCAGGTTGGTCCAGCTTTTGTCTTGCTTCAAGGCGATGAGGGTGGTGTGGTTGTAGGCGCATTCGAAGGCGGGTGAGAGCTTTTCTTTTTTCAACGTTTCTTCAGTGAATGCCATGGACTCGTGGCCGCCGTGTTTTGCGACCAATGCGCGCCATGCGGGTAGGCAATTAGGATTGACCATGGAGAAGACGGCATCTTTGTTGGCGGGAAAGCGTGCGCCAAACTCTGCTTCGTAGTACGGGGCGATGCGCCGCTCAACGGCTGTGATGAGGAAGGCATCAACAGAGCTGCCAATGGCTTCTGTCGCTTCGCAGCCGAAGCGCAGGGCGGCGCTGTAGCTGTCAAACAGGGCGATGTGGTGTACCCAATCGACGGCGGGCTTGAGGCTGAGCGTGAGCGCGGTGATGATGCCATTGGTGCCGTAAGCGTGGTGGACTTTTTGGATGTCTGCGTCTTTGAGCTCAATGATGCGCGGCTTTTCTTCGAGAGTGACGACGCGGATCATCGTGACATTGCCTGCGTCTTTCAATATGCCGTTGCGCACGCTGCCCGCGCCCGCGTAGCCGCCTGCGATGAAGCCGCCGATGGTGGCGATATCGCGCGTGCTCGGGAACATGAGGATTTCTTGGCCGCCTTCAACGCTGTTATCCGCTCGCACGGCTTTCTCTAAATCGGCAATCAAGATGCCGGCTTCGCAGGTGACTTGGCCTTTTGAAATGTTGATCACGCGATTGAGTTGCGTGATATCCAAAATCACACCGCCTTCGAGCGGCACGCATTGGCCGTAGTTGCCTGTGCCGCCGCCCCGAATCGTGATGTTGAGGCGATGCTTGGCGCAGGCGGCTGCTACTTGGATGACTTCAGCTTCTGTGCGCGGGCTCACCATGACGTCGCCCATCTTGTCGTCCAGCTCGGCTTTGAGGATGGGGCTGTACCAGTAATAGTCTTTCGACTTCACAGCCAGCGTGTGCGCATCGCGGGTGTGGGGGATGGCTTCTATATCTTTGATGAAGTAGTCGAAGTTTCTCATGGCTTGATTGGGATATTTAAGACAAGAATACCGGACGCAAAGGGCGCAAAAGTTGCGCAAAAGTCGCAAAAAGAGAAATGCAAAACCAAGAAAAGAAGAAAAACTAACTGTATCTAAATCGGCTTTAAAGTTTTTGGTATTTTTTGCGACTTTTGCGCAACTTTTGCGCCCTTTGCGTCCGGTATTTGTGTTGGTTTTGAATCTCAGATCGTTGACAGTCTCTGAAGAAGAGGCGCATTCATCAAATCTCTTGCATCGCCAGCTTGAACCAGTAGCAAATCATTCACCGAGCATCCTTCGCGTATCAAGCCATCCCATGGCAAGTTCATCGCCTTGGAAGGCGCAGACGTGATGCTGCTGAGCCAATCGAGCGGATTCGACAGATGACCCATTTGCACGCCCAACGCGTAGCTGGCCAGGGGGTTGTAGCTGCCGTAGGGGTAGAAGCCGTCGGCCACATTGTCTGTGGCTATTGAGCAGTTCACGCCTGCCTCGCGTGCTTCGCGCAGGCGGGTGATGCCGCGCTCGATGGGGGTGCGGTTCCATGCGCCTTGTAGGTAGAGGTTTGTAGTGGGCAGGGCGACGAGGTGAATGCCTGCCTGAAAGCAGAGCTTCAAAGTGGCGAGGGCATCCTCATCGCTTTGCATGGCGAGCGAGCAGGCGTGGCCGCAGGTGACTCGGCCTTGATAATTATTTTTGATGGTGAGCTCGGCGATAGCTTTGAGGCCGCGCGCATCGACATCCAAGCCTTCATCGACGTGAAAATCTAAGTTGAGTTGGTTTTTAATCGCGAGATCGAAGACGCGCTGGAGTTTGTCGTAAATGCGTTCGTTTCGATAGACGAAAGCGCCGAGCAGGGCAGCTTCGCCACGTTTTTGATCGCAGGTGAGATTCGCTGTGGCGACTTCTAGCGCCAAATCTTCGCCATTGAAAGTATCGTCAAAAAAATCCAGTGGCGTGAGGCTCACGCATTGGAGGGTGAGCTTACCGCGCCATGCATCGCGCAGCTTTTCGAACACGGCGAGAGACTTGGGAGCGTCCTTCGTCATCCAATCCAAATGCGTACGCAGAGCGCGGCAGCCGTTGACATAAGCCTCTTGCAATGCGCGCTCCATGCGAGTCTCGATGTGCTCAGCGCTCCAACCATCGCGATGCTGAGCCATGCGATCAATCGCAGCAAACAAATCGCCTTCAGCCGCGCCAACTTCATCCACCACAAAGGTTTTGTCGATGTGCAGGTGCAGATCGACGAATGCGGGCAAGAGCATCTGTTTTTGCGATACTCCTGAATTGATAGCTGCTTGCGCAGGTTCTATGCCGGCGATATGGCCTTTTTCTATATAAATATCAAATGAATCTGAGCCTGACTCAAAACCACGCACACACTGCGGAATCTGGATGCTTTTGATAATGCTCATCAGCCTGTCACTCACCGAGAGGCCTTGACTTCGCTCTCATGCCACTTGCCGAGCACGAGTTTGGAGACAAAATTGAAGAGTAGAAAAATCATCACGCCAGTCAGTGATACCAATACGAGGGCTGCAAACATTTTTGGAATCTCAGTGCGAAAGCTCGCTTCCAAAATACGCGATGCCAAACCTGTTTGCTTGCCCGCAGCACCTGCTGTGAACTCTGCGACCACGGCGCCGATCAAGCTCAAGCCGCCTGCAATCTTCAAGCCCGCAATGAAGTAAGGCATGGCTGATGGGATGAGCAGATGCCGCAAAGTTTGCCAAGGCGAGGCGCGATAGAGCGAGAAGAGATCGCGCAGATTGTGATCCGCGCTGCGCAGGCCGATCACGGTATTGGAGAGGATGGGGAAGAAAGCCACGATCCAGGCGCAGAGCAAGAGCGCGGCCATGGTGCTGTCGATGAAGATCAAGATCAAAGGCGCAATCGCGACGATCGGCGTGACTTGCAGCACGATAGCAAAGGGGAAGAGGCTGGCTTCCACCCATTTATTCAAAGCGAAGAGCGTAGCCAAAATTACGCCGCCTGCAACAGCGAGAAACAGTGCTCCAAACGTGACCTTCATCGTGAACCACCAGCTCTGCATGAGCGAGCCGAGGTTGTCCCACAATGTGACCAAGACCAGCGTGGGCGCGGGAAGGATGTATTGCGGAATATTGTTGATTCGCACCAGCGCTTCCCAGCCAACCAAGGCAGCTGCGAACACCACAAAGGGCAAGATTTTTAAGAGAAATTGACCTCTAGCCGGCATGGAATCTGCGTGAGGTGCTATTGATTTAATAGTATCTTCAGACATGATGCTCTCCTGCCTTTTGCAGCTCTTGCGAGACTTTCACACACAGTTGTGCATAGCGCTCGGTGTTGCGGAACGCATCGGTGCGCGGATAGGGTTCATCAATCGCAATATCCGCAATCACACGGCCAGGGCGTGCGGCCATGATGATGATGCGGTTGGAGAGATACACGCTTTCATAGACGCTGTGCGTGACAAACACGGTGGTGAATTGCTTGGCTTGCCAGAGCGCAAGCGTGTCGTTATTGAGCTTGAAACGCGTCATCTCATCCAGCGCAGCGAATGGCTCATCCATCAGCAAGAGGCGCGGCTCGGTGACCATGGCTCGTGCAATCGAGACGCGCATTTTCATGCCACCAGAGAGTTCGCGCGGGTACACGTGTGCGAACTGCGACAAACCGACCTTTGCTAATACTTCTTCAACTTGAGGCCGTGCCTGCTCTTTGCTCAAGCCCTTCAGTCTTAAAGGTAGCCACACGTTGTCAAACACGACAGCCCAAGGCATCAGCGTGGGTTCTTGGAAGACGAAGGAAATATCTTTGGAATGGTCCTTGGATGCATCGCCCCAAGCGATCTGGCCGGAAGACAAAGGCAGCAAACCCGCCATCATCTTCAGCGCCGTGCTCTTGCCGCAGCCCGAAGGCCCGAGTAGGCTCACGAATTGATGCTCGCCGATGGCCAGATCCACTTCTTGCACGGCAAGTGTGCCGTTGTCATAGCGCTTGCTGACGCGCTGTAGTTCTAACAAGGTGCTCATTCTGGGATGGTAGGTTTGGCGACAAGTGTGCTCATGGGTAGTGAGCTGATCTCTAGCAAGAGCTGCGCCAGTTTCCTTGCTGATGCATTGATCACGGCATGACCTTTCTCTGCAGTGGCAATTGCTGCGTTACCGCAAGCTCCCATCGGGTTGTAATCCTGCGTTTGCCAGCCCATTTTGGCGCTCACGCCATTGCCCAGAATCGGATACTTCTCGGAGCGCGTTTGCGAGCTGCTCTTGAAATCACACGCTTGGCTCATGTCCACTGTTTGCGGGGCGAGTGCCAGCATCATCGAGGTTTCCATATCGCCGCCATGAATGCCAAAGCGATGCTCTTCAGGCGTGAAAAGCGCATTGATCTCATCGCCCAGCGGCAGGGTGAACCAATTGGTGGAAAACACCAGCATATCGAGGCGCACCCGAAGATCACGCGCCACGATGTCCATCACGCTGATTTGCCCGCCATGCGAGTTCAGCAGCACCAATTTTTTAATTCCGGCACGATGCACCGATTCGCCAATCTCCGTCCACAACGCGATCAGCGTCTCGGCCTTCAAAGTGAGCGTGCCCGGAAAGCGCTGATGCTCGTTGCTTTTGCCGACTTGCTGCGTGGGCAGAAAGAAGGCGCGCGTCTTGCCTAAATGCGGTAGCGTGGCAGCGATCACACCATTGACCAAAGTGGTGTCTACCGAGGTGGGCAAATGCGGGCCATGCTGCTCAATCGCGGCGACGGGTAGCACGGCGACGACATCATCAGCGCCATTGGCGGCGAGATGGGCAAACTGGCGCGTGGTGAGATCAGCCCAGAAGTGGCTGGGCAAGGCTGTAGTGGGTTTCATTCCAACATCTTAACCAAGTGATCAAGCCCCTTTATCATCTGGGTATGACCCAAGATCTTTTTCGCCAAGATGCTTACCTGCGCGAATGCACGGCGCGTGTGCAAGCCATGCAGACTTTGCCTTCGGGCGAAGTCGTCGTTACTCTGGATCGCACGGTGTTTTATCCACTGGGCGGTGGGCAAGCGGGTGATGCGGGGTGGCTGGTATTGCCAGATGGCACTGAGATTGCCGTTAGCGATACCCGGAAAGCGAAAGATGCCGAGGGTAAGCCCACAGCAGATATTTGGCATGTTTTGAGCACTTCGCCTTCAGAGAATCTGCGCGGAGTGCTATCAAATTTAAAGCAAGGGGATGCAGTGACTGCGCGCATTGACTGGCAGCGCCGCCACCGCCTGATGCGCTTTCACACCACCACGCATTTGCTCTGCCATTTGATTCCTCAGCCCGTGAACGGCTGCTCCATCACGCCTGACTATGCGCGCATGGATATGCACATGACCGATCCGTTGGATAAAGAAGCGCTCACAGAAGGCATTGCTAAATTGGTTGCGCAAGCCTGGCCTGTGACGGTGAGCAGCATCACCGAAGCCGAGCTGGATGCCAACCCTGCCTTGGTGAAAAGCATGAGCGTGAGCCCGCCGCGTGGCTCTGGTGTGATTCGCACGATACGGATCGGAGCCGCTGCCGCGGACTCCGAGCGAGTTGGCAATGAGCCCCTGATTGATCTCCAGCCTTGTGGCGGCACACATGTGGCGAATACTTCGGAGATTGGCGATGTGCGCGTGGTGAAGATTGAGAAAAAATCGGCGACCTCTCGGCGTGTGGTCTTGGAGTTTGGCGCATGAACTTATCTGCGGCTCAAGCACTCTGCCTCTTCATGCTTCGTTTTAGTTCCTTCAAAAGGTGGTTGAGTCAACTACCGAACGCTATATTTTTCATAGCACTCTGCGCAGTATTCTTGCCGGCTATCGCCCAAAATACGGCTCAAATTGGCTTGAAATCCGCAGGTGCTGTCGTGACCACTCCCCAGGTGCGCGCGGAGCTGCTCGCGTATGCGCCTGATGGCGTGGGCGCAGGCAAGCAGGTGTGGGTCGGTTTGCAGATCACGCATCAGCCTGAATGGCACACCTATTGGAAGAATTCAGGTGATTCCGGGCAGCCCACCGATATGCAATGGACATTGCCTGCCGGTATTCAGGCAGGCGAGACGCGCTGGCCTGTGCCCAAGAAGATTTGGATTGGCTCGCTGGCCAATTACGGCTATGAAAATACCGTGCTGCTACCCGTGCCGCTGGAAATCTCGTCGATGTACAAAGCGGATTTGCTCAAGCCTGATGCGGAAGTGAAGCTCAAGGCGGTTTGGCTGGTCTGTAAGCAGGAGTGCATTCCGGAAGAGGGCGAATTTGCTTTGAAGATTCCTGCGACGAGCTCAACTGCGTTGCACAAGGCTGCTTTTGACGCTGCGTTTGCAGCGTATCCGCAGGATCTGAAGGCTGCTGCGAGTGCCAAGATCGCAGGCAAGCAGCTTGAATTCAGCATTCGTGATTTGCCTGCAGCTCTTAGAGGCAAGAGCCTGCAGCTCTTCCCAGAAACAGCTGAGGTGCTTGAGAACGGCGCGAAGCTCAGTAGTGACGGGGAGAAAGCGGCGAAGGCCACAGCCACCTGGCAGCAGGCATGGGCAGCTGATGTGTGGACAGCTTCTTTTCCGATTTCTGTGCAACGCAGTGCCAGTCCGGAGGTGATGCCCCTGGTGCTGACTGCTGACGGCAAAACGGCTTATCGTGTGCAGGCCAAGGTCGAAGGAGTATGGCCTAAGGTGGCAGCTGCCGCGCAAGTCTCGCCTGAGCTGGCTGCAGCTTTGGCAGCCAATGCAGGCGCTTCGCAAAAACCGATTCAAGCGGGTGGCTCCGAAGTGACTTCATTGCTGCCCGCCTTGTTGCTCGCCTTGATCGGTGGCTTGATTTTGAATTTGATGCCTTGTGTGCTGCCCGTGCTTGCCATCAAGGTGCTGGGCTTTGCGAATGCGCCGAATCAAAAGGCGAGGGTAGCGGGCGGGGTGGCTTATGCGGTGGGCGTGGTGCTGAGCTTCCTGGCGCTGGGTGGCCTCATGCTTGCATTGCGCGCAGGCGGTGAGGCGCTGGGCTGGGGCTTTCAGTTGCAGTCGCCAGCCGTGATCGCGGCGCTGGCTTTGCTCTTCACATTGATCGCGTTGAATCTGTTGGGTGTGTTTGAGATGGCGAATGTGTTGCCATCTTCTGTGGCCACACTGCAAGCGAAGAATCCGCAGGTGGATGCTTTCCTATCGGGCGTGCTCGCTGTGGCGATTGCTTCGCCTTGCACCGCGCCTTTCATGGGCGCTTCGCTCGGATATGCGCTGGGGCTGCCAGCTTGGCAGGCGTTGGCAGTATTTTCAGCTTTGGGCATTGGCATGGCTTTGCCGTATCTTGCGGCCAGTCTCGTCCCCGCCGTTGCGAATTGGCTGCCGCGCCCCGGTGCGTGGATGGATACGTTCAAAAAATTTATGGCTTTCCCGATGCTCGCCACAGTCGTTTGGCTGCTCTGGGTGATCGGGCAGCAAACGGGTATTGATGGTGCTGCTGCGCTGCTGGTGCTGCTGTTGTGCGTAGCCATGCTTGTGTGGGCGCTCTCCTTGCGAGGTCGCACGCGTATGGTGGTTACTATCATTTCAGTAGCACTTTGCGCAGTATTCTTGCCGGCTATCGGCCCAAATGTCTTAAAAATTCAAGAATCCACAACGACTCAAACCACGGGCTGGCAAGCCTGGGAGCCGGGCAAGGTGGAGCAACTGCTCGCTCAAAACCAGGCCGTCTTCGTGGATTTCACTGCCGCTTGGTGCGTCACCTGCCAATACAACAAAAAGACCACTCTCGCCGATGCAGCTGTATTGAAAGATTTCTCGGCGAAGAAAGTGCAGTTGCTCAGAGCCGATTGGACAAAACGTGACCCCGCGATCACACAAGCGATCACAGCACTGGGTCGCAGCGGCGTACCCGTGTATGTGCTTTACAAACCAGGCAGTGCCCCTGTGGTGATGCAGGAAATTCTGAGCGTCACACAGCTGCAAGCGGAACTTGCGAAAATCTAAATCCTCTGATGAGAAGTTTTAGGAGCCTCTTATGCAACGCCGTCATTTCGCCACATCCACCTTAGCTGCTGCCGTGTTGGCCACCACATCCCAAGCCTGGGCTCAAGCCACCGCCACAGTCGGCCAAGCTGCACCTAACTTCAGCGCCAAAGATGTGAACGGCAAAACCGTCTCTCTGGCTGATTTCAAAGGCAAAACCGTCGTGCTCGAGTGGGTGAATCCCGGCTGCCCTTATGTGCGCAAGCACTACCAAGGTGGCAACATGCAAGGCACGCAGCAAGAA
This sequence comes from Variovorax sp. PCZ-1, assembly GCF_018413605.1. Lineage (GTDB taxonomy): Bacteria > Pseudomonadota > Gammaproteobacteria > Burkholderiales > Burkholderiaceae_C > JANMDU01. The sequence goes on from NZ_JAHCDN010000001.1 coordinate 583,407, forward strand.
GCCATTGGCAAAAATGCGGTGTGGCTGGCCATCAATTCCACAGGCACAGATCACCCTGATTACTTGAAGCCAGCAGATCTGGCCAAGTGGATGAAAGATCAAAAAGCGCCTGCCACACACACCCTGATGGATGAAGATGGCAAGATCGGCAAAGCCTATGGCGCACGCACCACGCCGCATATGTACATCATTGATGGCAAAGGCATGTTGGTTTACGCAGGCGGTATCGATAGCATTCCTACCGCCAGCGCTTCAGACATTCCCAAAGCTACGAATTACATCAAGACCTCGCTAAGCGAAATGGCCAGTGGCCGAGCCGTGAGCAACAACGTCACGCGCGCTTACGGCTGCTCGGTGAAATACAAATCTTGATCGGTGTGTGGATCAACCGCGGGTAAAGCCCGTGGCTGAGCGCCCCGAGCCTTTAACGACCAAAGGCGGTAACTCGATCATGCCGAATTCGTCTAAAAATTCACTCGAGCGAGCTTCTTCTGTCGGCCATGCTTGATCCCATCGATCAGGTTGTTGTTTGCCGATAGGAGGTTTAGCCGCTGGCTCAAAAGCAGAGGCGGGTCGGCGCGGCTCCAAGCGGGTTGATTGCCATTCTGATTCTTGGCCAGCTTCTTGGTGTAGCACCGAATGCTGTTCGGCTGCTTTGAGCTCAGGAATCACCATGGCGCGCAGCGCAGCAGAATCAGGCAAATCATCCTTGGCCAGTTGCCAAACAGGTATTTGAGCCATCTCCAGGGCCTTGATCTTGCGCTGTGTGCCTTCTGACATCGGCTTACCTTTACTTGAGTGCAACTGAATCACCCCGAGCACATCACCTTGCTCGGAGCACACCAGGAAATCTACGCAGCGCCTGCCCACACTGCCAAACCATTGGTTATACGAGCGGTTTTGCGGCACATTCAAAAAGCGCGCCAGAGCCACTTGCGGCATCAGCAAGCATTCAGGCAAAGCTTTACGCAATTGCTTCAAGGTGTGCAGCTCAGTCGGCGTGAGCGGTTTCATCGTGCGTGGCTGCCAATCTTCCATGCGAAAAGGGCGCTGCTTGCCCGAATGCACCACAGGCGCTGAGCGCTGCAATACAAACCAAACAAGCAGCGCCAACGTTGCCAAAACGATCATGGCCACAATGACAGCAGGCCAGCCCAAAGAAGAGAGCATATTCATTGCACTTAACTCCATCGCTTGAATCACAAGCTTTGTTGCATTATGTGGCCTGATATGCAAGCGGACGCAAGTACACGTGTGCTGTGTTTCTAGGTGTTACTTCCTCATACACACCAGCTGCTAGAGCGTATGCACCACATCCACAAGAACGCTTTGCTGGATCTGAAAATTTCTTCAATCTCAAACCAGCAGCGCAGGTAAATCCGCCATGCTGGTGAACACATGGCTCGCGCCCACGGCGCGCATGGCTTGCGCGCTGGAGTGGCTCACTTCATCGGGGCAGAAAGCAAACACCGTACAACCAGCAGCCACACCCGCTGTAGCTCCCGTGGTGCTGTCCTCAATCACGGCGCAGCGCTTTGGATCAACGCCTAAAGCGGCTGCCGCTGCTAAATACACATCCGGTGCAGGCTTGCTCTTGGGCATTTCCACGCCGCTGAAAATGCGGCCTTCAAAGAAATGCAGCAACTTGGTTTTGGTGAGTTGCAATACCACCTTGCCGCGATCTGCGCCGCTGGCACAGGCGATTTTTTCACCATAGCTTTTCGTGATGGCGTTCAGAGCTTCGTGGATGTGTGGAATGGCAACGAGCGATTCCTGCAGCGCTTGATTGCGCTGCTTACGAAAATTCTCAGTCCATGCGTCGTCAATGCGTTGGCCTGTCTTCTGAAAGATCAAATCGCTTTGGTCCTGTACAAGATGGCCAACAAAATGCCCCATGCATTCTTCCTGAGTCATCTGCCAGCCCATATGGCCCAGCATCTGGCGCAACACGCCAATCGTGATGCTCTCACTATCGACCAAGACTCCATCGCAATCAAACAAAATCGCATCGAATTTCATGCTTTCTTTGCCTTCCGCTGCTCCAAAGTCTCCATGGCAAAGCCCGCTTCTTGCATGGCTTTGAAGCCGCCATCAATGTGTGCAACGTTCGTCATGCCCATGTCTTGCAAGGTTTTAGCTGTGAGCGCGCTGCGCCAGCCGAGGCCGCAAAATAATACGAATTCTTTGCTCTCATCAGCCCACAAAGGCTTGTGATAGGGCGAAGCAGGATCGACCCAAAACTCGAGCATGCCGCGCGGCGCATGCGTGCTGCCCACGGGTGTGCCGTCTGGCGTTTGTAGCTCACGGATGTCTCGAATATCAACAAGTAAGACTGACTTGTCCGTAGCCATGCGAGCTTTGACTTCTTGCGCACTGTAGGTTTTGACCTCGCGCATGGCTTGGTCTACGAGTTGTTGGCTCGATACTTTGATTGGCATGGTTTGCTCCTGCTTTGACAGAAGCATAGCGTAAGCCGCGATTCAATGGCCGATGCCGCGCGCCATGGCAGCTGCGGCAATGGCCACGAAAGGTAGCAAATGCAGTTGCACCATCACGAGCTTACGGGTGGACTGCCAAGCTGCTGCCTCAGGCAGTTGCCCTGTGGCTGAAAAATGCCGCTTCCAGCGAATGAAGCGCACAGTCGGCACGATGGAAATCAAACCGATGATGACAAACACCGCAATCTTGATCCAAAACACTGGATTGCCGCTGTAGAACGAAATGTCTTTCGCGCCGGCACTCAGGCGCACACTTCCGATGATGAGCAGAGCAAGGGCACTCAAACCATAAAGGGCATCCACACGCCCCAACGTGCGCAAAATGCTTTCGCTGGGCGGCTGTCGAAGCAGCAAGGCTTCACCGCCAAGCACTGAGACGAGCAAGAGCAGAACAATATGGTGGCCACTGGCCAATAGGAAATCGAGTGTCATCTCTGCACCTTGTTCATTGAATGTCTCGAAGTATGGATTCCTGCAAACAGCGGCGCAAGGGTTTCGCGATGAAATGCCGCTTGGCCGTGGCGAAATGCCAAATCAGAGCGCCAAAGCGCGCCCAATCAAGATTTTTTGCACATCGCTTGTGCCTTCATAAATCTGGCACACGCGCACATCGCGGTAAATCCGCTCGACGGGGAAATCGCTCACATAGCCGTAGCCGCCATGCACTTGAATCGCGTCAGAGCAAACCTTTTCTGCCATCTCGCTGGCAAAAAGCTTGGCCATCGCTGCTTCTTTCAGACAGGGCTTGCCTGCGTCTTTGAGTGAAGCAGCGTGGTGAATCAATGCACGCGCCGCTTCAATCTGCGTGGCCATGTCAGCCAACTTGAACTGCACCGCTTGATGCTGAAAAATCGGCTGGCCGAAGCTCTCGCGTTCTTTGCTGTATTTGAGCGCGGCTTCAAAGGCTGCGCGCGCCATGCCCAGGGATTGCGCGGCAATGCCGATGCGGCCGCCTTCTAGTCCACTCAGTGCGATCTTCAAACCTTGCCCTTCTTCGCCGAGCAAATTCTCCGCAGGCACGCGGCAATTTTCAAAACGAATCTGCGCCGTGTCGCTGGCATGTTGGCCGAGTTTGTCTTCAATCCGCGCCACTTCGTAGCCAGGGGTCTTCGTCTCCACTAAGAAAGCGCTGATGCCCTTCTTGCCAGCGGCTTTATCTGTGACCGCCATCACGATGGCCACATCGCCATTCTTGCCACTGGTGATGAACTGCTTCACGCCTTTGATGACGTAATGATCGCGGTCTTTGGTAGCTGTAGTTTTGAGTCCATCGGCTTGCGAACCCACATGTGGCTCCGTGAGGCAAAACGCGCCGAGCATGTCGCCGCGCGCGAGTGGCTTCAAATATTTTTGCTTCTGCGACTCATTGCCCCAAGCCATTAGGATGGAGCAGACGGGGCAGTTGTTCACACTCACTACTGTCGAGGTTGCGCCATCGCCTGCAGCAATCTCTTCCAAGATCAAAGCGAGGCTCAAGTAATCCAAGCCCGCACCGCCGTATTGTTCAGGCACAGCCACGCCGTAGCAGCCCAAATCCGCCAGGCCGCGCAGCTGCGTTTTGGGAAAGTGATGGGTTTTGTCCCATTCGGCGGCTTTGGGTGCAATTTCGGTTTGCACATAAGAACGCACGGCGTCTTGCACTGCGATATGGTCTTCGGAAAGGATCATTTTTTTACCAGCCTGTGTACTTGCTGCCATCGTGATGCCAAAACACATGGGCATCGCTCTTTTTTGCGTTTGAAATCGTTTTGCGCATGGCAGAGACGGATTCTTCGACGCTGATACTTGCATTCGCACCACCCATATCCGTGCGCACCCAGCCGGGGCAGAGTGCCATGAGATATGCCTTGGGATAATCAAAGCGCGCGGATTGCACGGCCATGTTCAGTGCCGCTTTGCTCACGCGATACGTCCAGCCGTAACTCGATTCAACTTCGGTGATCGAGCCCATGCCGCTGGAGATGAAGGCAAACTTACCGCCAGCTTCCTCCACCAGCGGCGCAACCTGGGGCAGCGCTTGCATCGCGCCGAGCACATTGGCGTACATGGTCGCATCAAACAGTTGCTGCGTAGGCGGCTGCTTCGCGCTGCCATCGGCCCACACGCCAGCCACATAAACCGCCACATCAATCTTCTCGCCATCCAGCTGCCAAGCTAAGCCGCTCACGCTGGCAGGTTGCGCCACATCCACGCGCAGAGCTTTCGCGCCGAGCGCACTGATCCTGGCTAAACCCTCATCACTGCGCGCTGTGGCGATCACTCGCGCACCCGCTTGGCGGTACTGGCGCACAAACTCCAAGCCGATGCCGCGCGAAGCGCCGATGATGAGGACGTTCATAGTTTTATTAAAGAAAATGGCAGTTTGCCGGCATAGAATCTGCGCAAGCAGCTACTATTTTTATAGCATTTCCAAGCAAACTGCTGTACCTTCACCACCGCCAATACACAGTGTTGCTACACCCTTTTTCAAGCCGCGAGCCTTGAGGGCATGCATGAGCGTGACCATGATGCGTGCGCCGGATGCGCCGATGGGGTGGCCGAGTGCGCAGGCGCCGCCGTTGACGTTGACGATCTCGTGAGCGACGTTGAGCTCAGCCATGAGCGCCATCGGCACCACAGCGAAGGCTTCATTCACTTCCCAGAGCTGCACATCTTTCACGCTCCAGCCTGCTTTGGCCAAAGCCTTCTGCGTTGCACCGACAGGAGCTGTAGTGAACCAATTGGGCTCTTGCGCATGCATGGCATGGCTTACGATTTTTGCAATGGGTTTGCAGCCGAGCTTCTCTGCCGTGCTCGCGCGCATCATCACGAGGGCTGCTGCGCCGTCGTTGATGGATGAAGACGATGCGGCAGTGATCGTGCCATCTTTTTTGAAGGCGGGCTTGAGCGAGGCGATCTTGTCGAGCTTGGCTTTCAAGGGCCCTTCGTCCACGCTGATCACGCTCTCGCCTGCGCGTGTCTTCACAGTAATGGGCGTGATCTCAGCCGCAAACGCTCCTGATTTCGTAGCGGCTTGCGCACGTTCTACGCTGGCGATGGCGAATTTATCTTGTGCTTCTCTAGAGAATTTGTACTTCTCGGCGCACTCTTCGCCAAACGTGCCCATCGCGCGGCCTGGCTCGTACGCATCTTCCAAGCCATCAAGCATCATGTGGTCATACACACGGTCATGCCCAATACGGATGCCGCTGCGGCCTTTGAGCAAAAGATGCGGCGCATTCGTCATGCTTTCCATGCCGCCTGCCACCATCACATCCACGCTGCCCGCTGCGAGCATGTCATGGGCAAACATGGCAGCGCGCATGCCCGAGCCGCACATTTTGGAAAGCGTCACCGCGCCCGCGCCTTTGGGCAAACCGCCTTTGAACGCCGCTTGGCGAGCCGGCGCTTGGCCTTGGCCGGCCATGAGGCAGTTGCCAAACAAGACTTCGTTCACCACATCTGGAGAAATGCCTGCGCGCTCCACCGCCGCTTTGATGGCCGCGCCGCCCAAATCATGTGCGGCGAGCGATGCGAAATCGCCCTGAAAAGCGCCCATAGGCGTACGAGCGGCGGAGACGATAACGATGGGATCTTGCATGGTGTTTCCTAGAAAGCTGAGCGCTTGAATTGACTACCAAGCGGCTAGTTAATGACAATCTTGGAGCTTAGCTGATTTCTCGATTGTTGTGATGCAGTACGTGATTTGACGTAGTTTGTGCATAGCGTATTAATAAGCCACGACTGTGATTGGGCTGTTCACCGCAGAAAAATAAAGGGGGAGACGGCGCAGCCGGCGGAGGACATTTTCTACAGGGGAATAGCCCAAGCGCAGTCGTAGCCGCACGATCCAAAAAACAAAAAAGGCCTGATTCTTTAAAAAAATCAAGCCTTTTGAGCACTTTGCCGGCGCAGGATATGCGCGGAGTGCTATCAAAAACAGAGTTACTTCTGCATCATCTTGCCAAGCATGCCCATCAAATCACCAGCGCCGCCCAAGCCACCAGCGGGGGCTTGGCCATCGGGTGTGAGCTTGTCGATGATGCCCGGTAGCATCTGAGCCAGCATGCCGCCAGCTTCGCCTTGGCCGACGCCAAGTTTGGATGCGATATCGCCAATTGCGCCTGAGCCTAGCACTTGGCTGAGTTGGTCTGCGCTGATGGGCATGTTTTCGCCTTTGCCTACCCATGAGTTGGCCACATCGCCGAGGCCGGCTTGGTTGAATTTTTCCAGCAGGCCGCCCAAGCCACCTTGCTGGCCATCATTGCTCAGCATGCCGGTGATCACGGGCAGCAGCGCGCCCAGATTGCCACCCAAACCTCCCGCTGCGCCGGCTTGCTGTTGGCCACCGCTCATGACTGCGCCGAGAACTGAATCGAGTAAACCCATGATCAAACTCCTTATGTAGAAAGCGCTGATTGTGCTGCGGAAATACGCCTCAGGCAAGCAGGCACTCTAGGAGCGTTGTTTTGCAGAGGGCGGATGTGATTTTGTACACAACGGCAACACGCTGTCACCACTTTTCTGGCGAATAGCCCACACTGATATGGCTGCCTTTCACCACTACGGGGCGCTTGATGACGCTGCTGTTGCTCAGCATCAAAGCGATCGCTGTTTCTGCGTCTGTGATTCCAGCTTGTGTGGCTTCATCCAACTTGCGCCAGGTCGTGCCTTTTTTGTTCACCAGTGCTTCCCAGCCAAGTGCTTTGACCCATTGGCGCAAATCAGCTTCAGGTACGCCTTGCTTTTTGAAATCATGGAAGTGGTAGGCAACACCCGCTTGGTCAAACCATGCGCGGGATTTTTTGACGGTATCGCAGTTGGGGATGCCAAAAAGGGTGATTGCTGTGCTCATCACGTGATTTTGCGCCAAGTTCAGTGACAATCGGCGCATGAAAGATTTAGACCAATGGCTTGCCTACATCGAAGGCCTGCATCCGAAGAATATTGATATGGGCTTGGAGCGTGTGCGCGTGGTCTGGAGCCGCATCAAAAGCACTTATGGCGTAGACATCAGCTGCCCAGTGATCACCGTTGCGGGCACGAATGGCAAGGGTTCCACTTGCGCCATGTTGGAATCCGTTTACTCGCAGGCGGGCTACAAGACTGGCGTGTACAGCAGCCCGCATCTCGTGCATTTTTTGGAGCGCTGCCGCATCCGCAATGAGAGTGCATCTGCTACTGATTTCATAGCTGCTTGCGCAGATGTGGAAAGCGCAAGATGCCAAAAAACCTCAGAAAATGAAGGTGATGTGAGCCTCACGTATTTTGAATTCACCACGCTGGCTTTTCTGCTCGTGATGTGCCGCGCTGCGAAAGCCGGCCAGCTCGATGTGATGATTTTGGAAGTGGGTTTGGGCGGCAGGCTGGATGCGGTGAACATCATCGATACCGATTGCGCGGTGATCACGAGCATCGATCTCGATCACATGGAATACCTCGGGCCCGATCGCGAGAGCATTGGTCGCGAGAAGGCGGGCATCATGCGTGCGGGCAAGCCGGTGATCGTGAGCGATCCGATGCCGCCGCAGAGCGTGATTGATCATGCTGAAAAGCTGGGTGCGGATCTCTGGCGCATGGGCACAGACTTTAATTTCCAAGGCGATAAGCAGCAGTGGGGCTGGGCAGGGCGCGCCAAGCGCTTCAGCGGCTTGGCTTATCCAGCTCTGCGCGGAGCCAACCAACTCATCAACGCCAGCGGCGTGCTTGCTGCCATCACTGCCATGAACGAGCAATTGCCCATCACCGCGCAGGCCGTGCGCAATGGCATGGCTTTTGTGGAGCTGCCAGGGCGCTTTCAAATCGTGCCGGGGCAGCCCGCCCTCGTGCTTGATGTGGCGCACAACCCGCACTCCGTGGCCGCGCTCACCGCGAATTTGGATGCGATGGGCTTTTATCCGACCACGCATGCCGTGTTTGGCGCGATGGCAGACAAAGACCTCACGCCCATGCTCCTCAAACTCGCGCCGATTGTGGACCGTTGGTATTTCACCGATCTGCCCACGGCCCGCGCCGCCAAGGCTTTTGAGTTGCAAAGCCGCTGGAAAGCGCTGAACACTCGCAGCGATGCCCAGAGCAGCGTTTACACCTCGCCACAAGAGGCGCTGGATGCGGCTGTGGCTGCAGCTGATGCAGCCGATAGAATCGTGGTGTTTGGCTCCTTCTACACCGTGGGTGGCGTACTGCAAAATGGCACACCGCGTTTAGAAGCGAAGCATCTTTCCAAGACATAAAGCGATACACATGGCCTGGTTCAAATTCGGCAAACAAGACTCTGCGGCAGTGCAAGACTCTCCTGTGGAGACCGTGGAGACGATGCGCACCCGTGCTAAGCGCCGCCTGATAGGTGCACTGGTACTTGTGGTGGCCGCTGTCGTGGGCTTTCCGCTGCTGTTTCAAACACAGCCGCGCCCCGCTTTGGTCGATGTGCCGATCGAGATCCCTGATAAAGCCACGGCCAAACCCTTGGCCGCACCCCCTGCCCAGCCATCCACGCCAGCTGCGGCTGCCAAAGTGGACGACAAAGCCAGCCTAGGTGGCAAAGAAGAAATCGTGAGCGCCGCACCTGCAGTTGCTCCAAAATCTAATGAAAAACCACCTGTCGCCGGCGTAAACACTGCGCCAAGTGCTACTAAAACTGTAGTCAATACACCTCCTGCCGCACCTGATAAATCAGCTGAAATCAAAGCCGCAGCAGAGAAAGCCGCAGCAGACAAAGCGGCCGCCGACAAAGCTGCAGCGCAAAAAGCCGCGCAAGACAAATCTGCTCAAGAGAAACTCGTCCAAGAGAAGATCGCCCAAGACAAAGCCAAAGCCGAGGCACTTGCCAAATCCAAAGCGGATGCAGCCAAGGCGCAGGCCTTGCTGGATGGCAAAGCAGCCGCCGCTGCGCCAGCCGCCGAAGGCCGCTTCATCGTGCAATTCGGCTCATTCGCCGAAGAGAGCAAAGCCCGCGAAGTGCGCCAAAAGGTGGAGCGCGCTGGCTTGAAGACTTACGCTCAAATCGCCGAAACCTCCGAAGGCAAGCGCCATCGCGCCCGCGTGGGCCCGTTTGCCACGCGTGCTGAAGCCGAAAAAGCCGCTGCCAAGATCAAGGCACTGGATTTGCCTGCCAACATCTTGACTCTGTAATCGTCCTAGCGCGCCCAATATGCAGCTTGCCGCGTTAGACTGGATCATCCTCGCGATCCTGCTGCTCTCCATGGCCATTGGCGCTTGGCGCGGTTTGGTCTATGAGGTGCTCTCCGTGCTCGGCTGGCTGGCCGCTTTCATCATCGCGCAGCTCTATGCGGCCACGGTCGGCAATCTGCTGCCCATGGCGGGAGCCACCGATGCGCTGCGATATGCGGCAGGCTTTGTGCTCACCTTCATCGCTTCCGCTTTTGCGGCTGGCCTGCTCGCTTGGTTGGCTAAAAAACTGATTGAAACCGTCGGCTTGCGCCCCGTAGACCGCACTTTAGGTGCGTTTTTCGGGCTTCTGCGTGGTGCAGTGATCTTGATGGCGGCGACGACCGCTGTGCTCATGACGCCACTCAAAGAGGGCGATTGGTGGAAGCAATCTAGTGGGGCGGGTCTTTTGTCAGCCACTTTGCGAGCTGTGAAGCCGATTCTGCCCAATGAAGTGGGACAATACATCTCTGCAAAGGCGCTCGGCGCTTCAAGGGAAATCTAGGGTCTGCTCACACTATTTATGGAGGTGCGAATGAGTGACAAAAACCGCCAATCTAGGCGCACGGCGACGGCAAGGCTGGAGCCTTGCCTAGACGAGCAACGACGAGTGGCGGCTTTTGCCACTCATTCCCTTCGGGTTGCGGCCAAAAAAGCCTCAGGCGGTGTTGCGAAGCCTTGCCGGGGGGAGACCCCGGCTGCGTTTCGCGCCTTGCCTGAGACTTTTTTGACTCGCAACGCATCCTCCATAAATAGTGTGAGCAGACCCTAATATGTGCGGCATCGTCGGCGTAGCAAGTCAATCGCCAGTTAACCAACTCATTTACGACGCGCTCCTGCTTCTGCAGCATCGCGGGCAAGATGCTGCGGGTATCGTCACCCAGCAGGGCACAAAGTTTTATATGCACAAGGCCAAAGGCATGGTGCGCGATGTGTTTCGCACGCGTAATATGCGCGCGCTGCCTGGCAGCATTGGCCTCGGCCAAGTGCGCTACCCCACGGCAGGCAATGCGGATAGCGAAGAAGAAGCTCAGCCTTTTTATGTGAACGCGCCATTCGGCCTCGTGCTCGTACACAACGGTAATCTCACCAATGTGGATGCGCTCAAAGAGCAGCTCTTCAACCATGATCATCGCCACATCAACACCACGAGCGACACCGAGGTGCTGATCAATGTGCTTGCGCACGAGCTGGAGCAAACCACGCGTGGATTACCGTTAGCTCCTAAGGATGTGTTCGCAGCCGTGCGCGGCGTGCATTCGCGCATCAAAGGCTCGTATGCTGTCGTCTCCGTGATTGCTGGTCACGGCTTGCTCGCTTTCCGCGATCCGTTTGGTATTCGTCCGCTGTGCTTAGGCAAAAGCGCAGACGGCACGTATATGGTCGCCAGCGAATCCGTCACGCTCGAGGGCACTGGGCATGATTTCGTGCGCAACATCGCACCCGGTGAAGCCGTATTCATCGACACCCAAGGCCAAATCCACAACGCGACGTGCGCTGAGAAGGCGCAGCTCTCGCCCTGTATTTTTGAATACGTTTATCTCGCGCGCCCCGATTCCGAGATGGATGGCATCAGCGTCTATCAAGCCCGCCTGAATATGGGCGAGACGCTTGCAAAAAGAGTGATCTCCACCGTGCCGCCCGATGAGATTGATGTGGTCATCCCCATCCCCGAATCCAGCCGCCCCAGCGCCATGCAGCTCGCGCAACTCTTGGGCTTGCCCTACCGCGAAGGCTTCGTGAAAAACCGCTACGTCGGCCGCACCTTCATCATGCCCGGCCAAGGCGCGCGTAAAAAATCAGTGCGCCAAAAGCTCAACGCGATTCGCAGTGAATTCAAAGGCCGCCGCGTGCTGCTGGTCGATGATTCCATCGTGCGCGGCACCACGAGTAAAGAAATCGTACAGATGGCCCGTGATGCTGGCGCAGCCAAGGTGTATTTGGCCAGCGCCGCGCCGCCAGTGCGCTACCCCAATGTCTATGGCATCGACATGCCCACGCAAACCGAGCTGATCGCTCACGGCCGCAGCATGGACGAAATCCGCGATTACATCGGCTGCGATGCACTGATCTACCAAGATGTGAGTGGCATGAAAGATGCGATCCGCAAGCTCAATCCCGCGATTGCAAACTTCGAAGCGAGTTGCTTTGATGGCGTTTACATCACGGGAGATATTGCTGCCACGGATGCACAGCGCATCAATGCGAACCGAAGTGGCGAGGAAAACGCCGAAGACGCTTCACGCCTGGCGCTCCATAACGCGTGAAAGCAGTTGCTTAGCGAACAGCCAGCAGTTCGACATCAAACTTCAAGGTCGCATTCGGCGGAATCACGCCACCTGCGCCGCGTGCGCCGTAGCCCAGCTCAGGCGGGATGATCAAGGTGCGCTTGCCGCCCACTTGCATGCCGGCCACGCCTTCATCCCAGCCTTTGATGACCATGCCAGCGCCGAGATCAAAGTTGAAAGGCTGCATGCGGTCTTTGCTGGAATCGAATTTGCCGCCTTGTTGGCCATTGTTAAACAGCCAGCCGGTGTAGTGCACGCTCACCTCTTGGCCAGCAGCGGCTGTGGCGCCAGTGCCGATTTCGGTGTCGATGTATTGCAGGCCGGAGGGTGTGGTTTGAGTGGTCATCGGAAACGTCTTTCACTATTGATTTGATAGCACTTTGCGCAGGAAGTAAGCCGGCGAAAGCCTTAAAATAGTACATATTTTACCTGCAGCACAGCACACATGACATCCAAGAACACCTCCGCCTCATCCTTGCCGAGTTCTTTACCAAGTGGCCTGCATATCGACACATTGGCTGTGCGCGCCGCTGTGCCGCGCAGCCAATATGGCGAAAATTCCGAGGCCTTGTATCTCACCAGCGGCTATGTGCAGCCCGACGCGCAGACTTCTGCGCAGCGCTTTCTTGGCGAGGAAGAAGGCTACACCTACGGCCGCACCGGCAACCCCACGGTCAGCAGCTTTGAGATGCGCTTGGCGGCGATGGAAGGCACAGAGGCTGCGATGGCTACGTCTTCGGGCATGTCGGCCATCATGCTGATGATCTTTTCGCTGCTCAAATCTGGCGATCATGTGATCATTTCGCAATCCATGTTTGGCTCCACGATCAAGCTGATCGGCACGGAGTTTGCGCGCTTTGGCGTGGAATCTTCCATCGTGCCGCAAAGCGATGTGGCAGCTTGGAAAGCGGCTGTGCGCCCGAATACGAAGATTCTGTTTGCTGAAACGCCGACCAATCCTTTGACGGATGTGTGCGATATCCAAGCGCTGGCCGATATTGCACACAACGCAGGCGCTTTGCTCGCTGTGGACAACTGCTTTGCTACACCCGTCTTGCAGCGCCCGATCACCATGGGCGCAGACATCATCATGCATTCGGGCACGAAGTATCTGGACGGCCAAGGCCGGGTGATGGCGGGCGCGCTCTGCGCGAGCGAGAAGCTCGTCACCGAAAAATTCCTGCCCGTGATGAAAAACAGCGGCTTGATCCTCGCGCCTTTCAACGCTTGGGTACTGATCAAAGGTTTGGAGACGCTGGATATTCGCATTCGCGCCCAAAGTGCCAAAGCGCTGGAGATGGCGCAATGGCTTGAAGCGCAGCCTCAAGTGGCTCGTGTGTATTACCCCGGTTTGCCCAGCCATGAGCAGCATGCCTTGGCCATGAAGCAAATGTCTGGCAACGGCGGCGCGCTGCTCTCGTTTGATGTGAAGGCGAAAGATTCGGCTCAGGCACGTGAGCGGGCCTTTCATGTACTCGATCAACTGCAAGTGCTCTCGCTCTGCACGAATCTTGGCGACACCAAAACCCTGCTCACCCACCCCGCGAGCACATCGCATGGCAAGCTTTCGGACGCTCAGCGCAGCGCCGCTGGTATTGGTCAAGGCATGATCCGCATGGCCGTGGGCTTGGAGCATGTGGGTGATATGAAAAATGATTTATTGCGCGGCTTAAACACGCTTTAAGTTTCACAATTTGAATTTGAAAACTATGACAACGATCCGCACGCGCATTGCGCCTTCTCCTACTGGCTTCTTGCATCTCGGCACAGCCCGCACAGCGCTTTACTGCTGGGCATTCGCGCAGCATCACAAAGCGTTAGGCGCTGATGCGCAGTTCATCTTGCGTATTGAAGACACCGATGAAGCGCGCTCCACCGAAGAGGCGGTCGTTCAGATCATTGAAGCCATGGATTGGCTGGAGATGAAGTACGACGAAGGCCCGTTTTATCAAATGAAGCGGATGGCGCGCTATCGCGAAGTGATCGCGCAGATGGTTGCAAACGGCACGGCGTATTACTGCTACACCCAACCTGCTGAGCTCGATGCGATGCGCGAAGCGCAAAAAGCGCGAGGCGAGAAGCCGCGTTATGACGGCAGGTGGCGGCCTGAAGCTGGCAAGACGTTGCCGCAGCCGCCCGCAGGCATCCGCCCTGTGGTGCGCTTTAAAAACCCACAAGGCGGCGATGTGGTTTGGGAAGACATGGTCAAAGGCCAAATCTCGATCAGCAATGATGAGCTGGATGATCTGATCATCGCCCGCCCAGTCAGTGAAGAAGGCGCGAAAACTGGTGAGACGGTCGGCACGCCCACCTACAACTTCTGCGTCGTCGTTGATGATTGGGACATGCGTATGACGCATGTGATTCGCGGCGACGATCATGTGAACAACACACCGCGCCAGATCAACATCTTGCGCGCTTTAGGCGCGCCGCTGCCCGTCTATGGTCATGTGCCGATGATCTTGGGGCCAGATGGCGAGAAACTCTCCAAGCGCCACGGTGCGGTGAGTGTGACGCAGTATCGTGATGAAGGCTATCTCGTCGAAGCCATGATCAACTACTTAGCGCGCCTAGGTTGGAGCCACGGCGATGATGAGCTTTTCACGCGCGAACAGCTCACCAGTTGGTTCGACGGCAAACACCTCTCGCGCAGCCCCGCGCAATGGGATGGCGCAAAGCTTAAATGGGTGAACCAGCATTACATGAAGCTCGCTGATGATCAGCGCCTCTCCAAGCTCGTTACCGAGCAACTGACCAAGCGCAGCATCACCCCAGACGAGCGCTTGCCAGCGATTTGCGCCCTGTTCAAAGACCGCTGTGAAACCACGCAGGTGCTCGCCGATTGGGCATCCGCTTTCTACTCCACACCACAGCGCAACGAAGCAGACTACACGCAGCATGTGACCGAGGCCGTGAAGCCGGCCGTTGCAGTGCTCGCCGCCAAGTTGCAAAACTGCGAGTGGAACAAAGCGGCTCTTGCCAATGCCGTGAAAGAAACACTCACCGAGACAGGCCTGAAAATGCCTCAGCTCGCCATGCCCGTGCGCGTGCTCCTCATGGGCAAAGCGCAAACGCCTTCGCTCGATGCCGTGCTGGAGCTGTGCGGACAAAAATTGTCACTCGAACGCCTGGCTTACTAAGACTGGCGCGGGTTGGCGGGGGATAAGCGGGGGCGGTTTTGACAAAATAGTCACACCGTTTGGCGTAAACTAATTTGCACTATGCGTGCTGATTCGCCCTATCGCTACCACCTGCTCATTGGTGAACGCCAACTGGGTCCCTACGATCGAAAAACGATCGTAGGCATGCGTATTAAAAAGCTGATTGATAACAGTCTTCACGTGCGTCGCAGCGATGGGCACGACATGACAGTAGCGCAATTGCTCGCAGATCGCTTTGAAATGGCCGATGCAGAAAGCCTGCACAAACAAGCCGTCTCGCCGCCCGCATCCGGTATTTGGCCAAGCTTCTTGATGAATTGTGGCGGTAGCTTGATGAAACCTGGTGCTTTAGGCTTTATTGGGCGAGGCGAGCTGCGCTTTCAAGGTGATTTTTTGCGGCTCACAGCCAACCGTAAAAGCGGCTTCATCTCGACGCGGCAAGAGCGCACCAAACTACCGCTCTCTGCTTTGATCTCTGCCACGCCGCATGCCAAGCAAGCCAATGTTCTGGTGCTTCAGCTCAAGCCCGCGCATCGCGTGGAAGGTGTGGTGGGCAATGCGCCGGGGCTGATTGCGCTGGATGATGCGGATGCAGTGAAAGAACTGCTGGAGCTGATGAATCTGCCTTGAAGATGCATGACTCATTTGCTATTAAATAAATAGCATTCCGCGCAGATTCTATACCGGCGAACTGCCTATTTCGCTGCTTTTTTCACCACGGAATAGCGCTCCAGCGTCTTCGCCCGCGCCTCGTCATGAATCACGCAGCGCAGCGGGTAATCCACACCCAGCTTCACGCCACTGGCCGCGATATCTACTGGCTTCGCATCCCAAGGCGCATGCAGAGCTGCATCGGGCAGCTTAGCGAGCTCTGGTACATAGCGGCGAATGAATTTACCTTGCGCATCAAATTTTTCGCTCTGGCTGGTCGGATTAAAAATCCGAAAGTAGGGTTGCGCGTCACACCCGCTACTTGAAGCCCATTGCCAGCCGCCATTGTTCGCGCTCAAATCAAAATCGTTGAGCTGCTCTGCAAAGTATTTCTCCCCCCAGCGCCAATCCAGCCCCAGATCTTTGGTGAGAAAACTCGCCACCACCATGCGTAGGCGGTTGTGCATGTAGCCTGTCTCGTTCAATTGGCGCATCGCGGCATCGACGATGGGGTAGCCCGTTTTCCCATCGCACCAAGCTTTGAAAAGCGCATTGGCAACACTCCCTTTCTCCCACTCAATCGCGTCGTATTCTTTCTTGAAAGCGCGCTTAGCCACATGCGGATGGTGATGCAAGATCTGCACATAAAAGTCGCGCCAAATCAGCTCGGAAAGCCACACCCTTGCGCCTTCCGTGCCAGCCGTGCCTTCGCCCATGCCCGCTCGCGGGAAGGCGCGCTTATGCGCCTCACGCGCGAGCTGGCGAATGCTCACCGTGCCAAAGCGCAGATGCACGCTTAAATAGCTCGGGCCTTTCACGGCAGGGAAATTGCGCGTTTCGTCATAACGATCGATGCGAGATAAAAAGTCTTTGAACAGCTCCTGGCCACCTGTGCTACCTGTTGGGATTTTCAAAGTTTCAAGATTCGTTTTCGTAAAACCCATCACTTCAAGCGTAGGCACGCTTTGCGATAGATGAGCAGGCGCAGCTGCCAAATGCGCTGCGTATTTCTCCGTTGGATAAGCCTTTAGAAAATAATCATCGACCTTTTTGAGCCAAGCATTTTTATAGGGCGTGAACACACCATACGAACCACCGCTCAAAGTGAGCACTTCGCTGCGCTCAAAAATCACATGGTCTTTGTATGTATGAAAACTCACTCCCGCGTTAGCCAAAGCGCCGCGCACCTGTGTATCCCGCGCAATCGCCTGCGGCTCATCGTCATGGTTAGTAAACACAGCCTGCACGCCCAGCTCAGTAGCCAAGCGCGGAATTTCATCATTCGCCCAAGCATGACGCACGATCAGATGCGGTGCTTTTTTACCAGCCATCTTCTCCAATTGCGTTTTCAGATCTACCAAAGATTCGCGGATGAACTCCACACGCCGGTCTGCTTTGGGCAGCAAATCCAATATCTCTTTGTCAAACACGAATACGCAATACACCTGCTTGCTGCTTTTGAGCGCGTGATAAAGCGCAGCATTATCATCAGCGCGCAGATCGCGGCGAAACCACATCAAGGATTTTTGGAATTTTTCTGTCATAGATGCATTGTGCTCTTGTTGCTTTTCCTCGCGCTGGCTGAGGGGTTTACTCATGTTTCGCTCGTAGATAGCCTCTGAGCCCGCCCTCGCCACGGCGCACCCACCTCCGCGAATGTCCTCCGCCGGGCTTTGCCCGTCTCCCCCCTTTATTTCGCTGCGGTGGATGCACCATGTCGATGGCTGCGAAAAATCAGTAGTGAATTCTGTCTTCTTTCTTTGCACACTAACCCTCTCGCAAGATCGCGCGACCTGTGCGCTTTGCGTAGGTAAAGGAGGAAGCGGCGAAGCTAAACTGCCGGAGAAAAACCAAGCTTAAACGCCGCTGGGGGACACGGAGCAAAGCGTGCAGGTCGTGCGATCCCACCGAAATCGAAGCAACAGCAATACACTAAGAACAAATGCAGCAAGTCCAACTCGCCTACAACTTCAACCCAAGCAAAGCCCAGCAAGGCGGCTTGAGTAATCCCATGATTGCGATGTTGCAAACCGTCGCTCAGCATGGCTCCATCTTGGCAGCTTCCAAGGCGCTGGGGCTCTCGTATCGCCATGTCTGGGGCGAACTCAAGCGCTGGGAAAAAGAGCTGGGGCAGCCGCTCTTGGTGTGGGAGCGCGGCCAAGCCGCGCAGCTCACTGCTTTTGCTCAGCGCCTCATCTATGCTGAAGCGCAAGCCTTGGCTAGACTTGCTCCGCAAATCGAAGCCCTGCAAGCCGAGTTGGAGCGCGGCTTGGCGCTCGCCTTTGATCCCAGCGCTCACGTGATTGCCCTACACGCCAGCCACGACGAAGCCCTCTCTCGCCTACGTGTGCATGCGGCGAAATCTAAACTGCATTTGGATGTCAACTTCACTGGCAGCTTAGATGCGCTCAGAGCTTTGAATGATGGGCGCTGCTTGGTCGCCGGTTTTCACACGCGCCTGCCTGCACAAGCAGACTCGCTTGCCTCACGCACCTACAAGCCTTTGCTCATCCCCGGTCAACACAAAATCCTAGGCTTCGTGCAGCGCAGCCAAGGCTTGATCGTCGCCAAAGGCAATCCACTCAAAATCAAAAGCTTGGCTGATGTCGCCAAGCGCGGCCTACGCTTCGTCAATCGCCCCGCAGGTACAGGCACGCGTGTATTGCTCGACGAATTGCTAGCAGAGCAGGGTATTGCCAAATCCGCCATCACAGGCTATAAAAAATCCGAGCCCTCACATCAAGCCGCAGCACTCGCTGTGGCGCAAGGCATTGCTGATGTGGCCTTGGGTATAGAGGCCGCAGCACAAGGCCAAGCTTTCGTGCCCCTCGTGCAAGAGCGCTACGCCTTGGTCTGCCATGCTCAGGCTTTGGATGATCCGGCGGTTCAGTTGCTAGCCAAGCAACTCAAAAGCGCTGCGTGGTTGAAAGAGTTATCTGCAATGGTCGGATACTTACCTTTGCAAAGCGGCAAAGTGCTGAAGATGACTGAAACACTGCCTTGGTGGGATTTTTAAAGGAGAAACGCCATATAGCCGGCATATTACCTGCGCATAGTGCTATCAATTTAAGAGTATCTGCATTCCATGAAGCACCTGAGCACACAGCAGCTTCGCCTTCACACCACCCGCTCACCTGCCATGCAACGTGCCCGAAAAAGCCGAGGACTGTCTTTTAAAGCATTCCGTGCATGGTTTCCCGAGCTGCCATCATTTGTAGCGATGATTACATTATTGGCCGCGCCCGACCGAGACAGTCTTCGTTTTTTCAGACCCATTGCGTAGCGGATTGATGTTTGATACTCACAAAATACATGACTTGAGTATTTGCATTACGGTGCTTCACTTGTTTCTAGACTTATCCGAAACTCTTTCAATTTCTTAGGGGCAACATACACGTATTCGACAAGTGTTCTAAAGAACTTGTCCATCTGCCAAGTTAGAGGTACAGTTACCTTCTGACCTGTATTGTGCGCTCCTGAATTTCCGAGTGTTCTTAGCACATCAGTTACTTCTACAAGAACAGGGGGAATCTCGCCATTATCTGCAAGAGTTTTTAAGCGCGCGTGCAGGCTACCTGGAGCAACCCCTCTGTCATCGCAAAGAGCTTCTAAAGAACGGCGAATCAAAACTGCGAAAGCGTTTGGAGAGACTTTCTGAACACGCTTCGATTCGCGATAGTTACTCGCGACTATTTCGGGTATGGAGTCGTCCAGATCGACACCAGATGGAAACACCAGTGTCGGCTCATCACCAGTGTCAAAGTCGTGAGTCTCATAAATGCTGAGGTCGCCACATGTCGTACAGGAATAACCGGAATAATTTGAAGTGGGTGGATCGTCAGTAAGCTTGCCATTAGTCCCATACCAATCGCCAACATAGCTATGTGAGAAAACTGATCGGTGAGGGGTCTTATTGCCACAATGTGGGCATACAAAAACTGGATCATTCATGCTTAATGCTAACTTAATATCTTGGTCAAGCTCAAGCGAGAGCAATCTTCCTAGCCCTCACACGATCCACACGCCGGCCTTCAAGAGCAGTGACTTCAAAGCGCCAGCCACCCACTTCAATCGCCTCACCCTGTGCAGGCAAATGTCCGGCCACAGCCATGAGAAGGCCGGCGAGGGTGTTGTAGTGCCCCTCTTCTTCATCGGGCAACTCTTCCTCAATGTCCAAACGGCTTTTCAGCTCGGCTACGGGCATCAAGCCATCAAGCTTCCATGCGCCATCTGCCTCGCGCGTGGCCCAGGCGTCGGCGGCGACTTGCGGTTTGAGCTCGCCCGTGATGGCTTCGAGCAAGTCACGCGGCGTGAGCAGGCCTTGGCACACGCCGTATTCGTCCACCACGAACACCAGTCGCGCGGATTGTTGGCGGAATTGCTCCAGTAGCTCCATGCCGCTGAGTGTTTCGGGGATAAAGACCGCAGGCGTGGCTAATTCGCCCACTGTTTGCCCCGTGTTGCCGGTTTGCTGGCGCAGCAGCCTCGCCACACTGACGATGCCCACGATATTGTCGAGCCCGCCTTGGCATACGGGATACCAGCTGTGTGAAGTCTTGCTGTTGGTATCTGCTGTGCCGCCCGCTTTGCGCAGCGCATCTTGCACGCTGCAATCCGCATCCAGCCACTCAATATCCGAGCGCGGAATCATGATGGAAATCAGTGGGCGATCGTCCAAGTGAAACAGGTTTTGCACCATCTGGCGCTCGTGCTCTTCAATCACGCCAGCATCCAAGCCTTCATCCAAACTCGCAGCGATTTCGGCTTCCGTCACGCTGCGGCTTTGATCGGTGCGGATGCGCAGCAGTTTCAAAACGCCTAAGGTACTCATCGTGAGCAGCTTGACGAAGGGGCTCGCCACTTTCGCCAGCCACAGCATGGGCTTGGCCACTACGCGCGCCACGGCCTCTGGATAGGCCCAGCCAATGCGCTTAGGCACGAGTTCGCCAAAGATCAAGGTGATGAAAGTGATGACGATCACCACGAGCGTGGTCGCTGTTGGTGAGGCCAATTTTTCACCCATGCCCAGTTGCATCAAAAACTGCTGCACCCCGTCGCTAAAGGCTGCCTCGCCCACAATGCCATTGAGCATGCCGATCGAGGTGATGCCGATTTGCACCGTGGAGAGCATCGTGGTGGGCTTGTCTGCCAATTCCAGCGCAGCTTTCGCGCCATCGTCGCCACTCTCAGCCATGGCAGTGAGCCGCACCTTCTTGGCGGCTGTTAAGGCCATTTCGCTCATAGCAAAAGCGCCGTTGATCAGCGTGAGCAGGGCGATGAGTAGGAAATCCATTGAAAACTTGTTAATCTCGGAAGATGTCACTTTACCTGATCGGCGATGTGCAAGGTTGCGATGCGGCGCTGGGGCGGCTGCTGGATGAATTTAATTTTTCACCCAGTCGCGATCAGCTGGTGCTGCTTGGCGATCTGGTCAATCGCGGGCCAGATTCGCTCAAAGTGCTGCGCAGGCTTCAAGCGCTGGGCACGGCTGCGCAATGCTTGCTGGGAAATCATGATCTGCATGCTTTGGCAGTGGCTGCTGGTGCACGCCCGCTGCACAAGAACGATACGCTGGATGAGCTCTTGGCGGCTCCTGATGCTGAACCTTTGCTCGAGTGGCTGCGCTGGCGGGATTTGGCGGTATATCGCGAGGGCATCCTCATGGTGCATGCAGGTGTGTTACCCAGCTGGGGCACGCAACTGACGATCGAACTTGCCACGCAGGTGAGCACCGCGATTCGGCAAAACGACAGCCGAGATTTTTTTGAGCACATGTATGGCAACGAACCTGCCGAATGGCATCAGAATTTGAAAGGCACGGAGCGCCTGCGTGTGATCATCAATGCTCTGACGCGGCTGCGCTTTTGCACTGTGCAAGGCAAGATGGAATTTGCCAGTAAAGAAGGCGCGGGCTCAGCACCCGAAGGCTATCTGCCGTGGTTTGAAATTCCCAGCCGAGCCACAGCAAACACCCCCATGGCTTTCGGCCACTGGAGCACATTAGGTTTGATCAATCGGCCCAATCTCATCGCCCTCGATACAGGCTGCGTGTGGGGAGGCTGCTTGAGCGCTGTACGAGTCGATGGCGGACGGCGCGAGTTGGTGCAGGTTGCATGCGAGCAGGCTCAAAAGCCGGGCAGGCAGGCTTGATACATTTGCGCTTTACATCTCTGCCGGTTTATCGCTTGGGCTGATCAGATCATCGCTTTGGCCTTTGACCAAGGAAGGCCTGCCCACCACCAGAGGATCTACCACGCCAATGGTGGCCAGCTCGCGTTTGTCGTATGGCATCCGATGCAATACATAGCGCATGGCATTGAGACGTGCACGTTTTTTGCAATCAGATTTGATGACCGTCCATGGCGCATCTGAGGTATCGGTGTGCACAAACATCGCCTCTTTGGCCAAAGTGTAGTCATCCCATTTGTCTAGCGACGCCATATCAATCGGAGAGAGCTTCCATTGCTTGAGCGGATGCGCTTTGCGCTCATTGAAGCGGCGGCGCTGTTCTTTTCGGCTGACGGAGAACCAAAGCTTGATCACATAAATACCTGAGCGCACAAGCTGCCGCTCAAACTCTGGCGCTTGGCGCAAAAATTCATCGTATTCGGCCTGATTGCAAAAGCCCATCACGCGCTCTACGCCAGCGCGGTTGTACCAACTGCGGTCAAACAGCACGATCTCGCCCTTGGAGGGCAAATGCTGGATATAGCGCTGAAAATACCACTGGCCGCGCTCTTGATCCGAAGGTTTTTCAAGAGCCACCACGCGCGCACCACGCGGATTCAAGTGCTCCATGAAGCGTTTGATCGTGCCTCCCTTGCCCGCCGCATCTCGCCCCTCAAACAAAATAACGACACGCTGGCCGGATTGCTTCACCCATGCCTGCAGTTTGAGCAGCTCCACTTGCAAGCGATACTTTTGCTTTTCGTAGGTATGGCGGGACAGCAGGTTCTTGTAAGGGTAACTGCCTTTGCGCCAGTCAGGGGAAAGTTCTTCATCGGGATCAAGATCGCCCAAGGGTCGCGCTTTCGGGGCGGAGAGTGTTTTGAGCAGGGCTCGCTTTTCATCTTCGGATGCACCCGCCAGCAGTGTTTTCACAGGATGGCTCAATTGACTGGCTGAGCTCACGCTCTTAGCAATATCTTTCAAAGCCTCTGCACGCACCACAGTTGCGCGTGCTTTTCTTTTGGTCACTACATATTGCTCACCCCTGACGGCAGCCGTTGCAGGCTTTGCGCTGGGTGCCTTGGCGCGCGTTGTTTTTGCTGTGCTTGCCATGCTTCTCTCCTGATGGTGGGTGATAAAAATAGTGACACCATTATTCACATATTCAGGATCAGAAGGTTTTGGGGCGAACCCTGTCGCCTGATGCGAGCGCGCAGCGAATCGTGCTTAGCACTTCTTGCTGAGCGATTCAAGCTCCGAGGCACTTAACCAGCGCCATTGGCCAGAAGGCAAATCTTCATTCAAAACCAAGTTACCAATCTGCGAGCGATGCAGGGCAACGACATGATTGCCCACAGCGGCGATCATGCGTTTGACTTGGTGGTATTTGCCTTCTGTGAGTGTCATGTCTAGGGTTTTCTCGCCAGTTTGCTCGGCTGCTGCGGCTTTGACTGGTTTGGGGTCGTCGTTGAGTACCACGCCAGCTAAGAGCTTTTCGATTTGTTTGGTATCGACTTCGCGATCTGTCGTGATTTGGTAGACCTTGGGCACATGGTGCTTGGGGCTGCTCATTTTGTGGAGAAATTGGCCGTCATCGGTGAGCAGCAGTAGACCTGTGGTGTCTTGATCGAGCCTGCCAATGGCTTGCACGCCTTGCACCACGCCTTTGGTGGGGCGCTGGCGCAGCGGGGCGGGGAGCAGGCTGTAGGCGCTGGGCCATGCGCCTGGGCGGTGGCTGCATTCGTAGCCTGCGGGCTTGTGCAGCATGAGGTAGGCGCGCTCGTGGTATTCCCAAGCCTTGCCTTGCACGCTGAAAGGCATGCCATCAGTTACTATGATTTCAGTAGCACTCTGCGCAGGTTCTGCGCCGGCAAACTGCTCAAAGCCCTTGATAAATCCTTGTTGTATCAAGCCTGCGCAGACACGGCGAGTACCAAAGCCTTGGCTGAAGAGTAAATCATCCAAACGCATCGCAGCGGCTCAATCACTCGCCGGTCTTGAACAGCGCAGCGACTTTCTTTTTGGTTTTGATATTGGCCGATACGCGCGAAGTCGTTGTTCCCGCGCTGTTGGTAGCGGTTGTGGGCTCTGGCGTGCTCGGCTCGTAGGGGCGATCAAAGAAGGGATCGACTGGCTTCGGAGCTGGGCGGCTGGCGTAGCGGGAGCGAGTGTCTTCGCGACGCTCATAGCCACGGTCATCACGGCGCGGTGCATCATCTTCATCGCCCCAAGCGCGGCGGCCAGAGTTAAAGCGATCGCCACGGCGCGGGCCCTCACCCTCAAGCTCAATCGGCGCGAACTCCACTTTCTTTTTGATCAGCTTTTCAATGTCGGAGATCAAGCGCTTGTCATCGCTGTCTACAAAGCTCATGGCCAAGCCAGTAGCGCCGGCACGGCCAGTGCGGCCAATGCGATGAACATAGTCTTCGGCGTTAAAGGGAATATCGAAATTGAATACGGCAGGTACGTCTTTGATATCGAGGCCGCGAGCGGCCACGTCTGTTGCGACCAGCAAATCCACTTCGCCCTTTTTGAAGGCTTCCAGAGCTTTCAAACGCTCATCTTGGCTCTTGTCGCCATGCAAAGCGGTGGTGCGCAGACCATCGCGCTCCAGTGAGCGCGCAAGGCGTGCGCAGCCAAGTTTGCTGTTGCAAAACACGAAGGCCTGCGTGATATTTCTTTCGCGTACCAACTGTCTTAATACGCGGCGCTTGTCGTCTTCATGCACGCTGAAGAAGAGCTGCTCGACGTTGGCCGAAGTCTCGTTAGGCCGAGCGACTTCCACCAAAATCGGGTTTTGCAAATAGCTGCCTGCCAAGCGTTTGATCTCGGGCGAGAACGTGGCGGAGAAGAGCAGGGTGATGCGCTGCTTGGGTAAAAAGCTCAAGATGCGCTGCAGATCGGGCAAGAAGCCAATATCGAGCATGCGGTCGGCTTCGTCGAGTACGACGTATTCGACTTGATTGAGCACAGCGGATTTCATCTCGATGTGATCGAGCAAGCGGCCGGGCGTCGCGGTGAGAATCTCTACGCCTTTGCGCAGCTCGGCCACTTGCGGCTTGATATCGATACCGCCGAAGACGACAGTCGAGCGCAGCTGCGTGTATTTGGCATACAGCTTGACGTTGTCTTGAATCTGATCAGCCAGCTCGCGCGTTGGCGTGAGCACGAGGGCGCGCACCGGATGGCGGGCGGGGGAAGGCGATGCAGTCTCGTGCTTGAGCATGCGCTGCAGAAGCGGCAACACGAAGGCGGCGGTTTTCCCCGTTCCCGTTTGCGCTGCACCCATCACATCGCGGCCTGCGAGCACATGCGGAATGGCTGCCGCTTGAATCGGGCTCATCGTGGTGTAACCCTTTTCGGCTACGGCGCGCAAAATCGGCTCGGCCAGGCCGACAGAGGAAAATGGGATATTCAAAGGTGGGGCAAGGGGTTCGGTCATGTAGGGTGTATTGTCTCATTTAGCACAGACACTCTCGTGACAGCCTTAGAGACCCTAGCCAAGAACAACCTGCACAATGGAAAGTACATGATTTCAGACGAACCCATCCTCTCCCAAGACGAGCGCGAGGCCATCAACACAGGGCGCTGGTTTTCAAGCCTGTCCCCTAGTTTGCGCCACGATATCTTGCGCTATGCCTATGTGAAGCGCTACCGCGATGGTGAGCTGATCGCAGCGCGCGGCGAGCGGCCTGATGAATGGGTGGCCTGCGCGAAAGGAGCTGTTCGCATATCCAGCACTTCGGTGTCTGGCAAGCAAGTCACGCTCACCTATGTGGAGCCGGGTATATGGTTTGGTGATGTGGCGATTTTTGATGGGGATCAGCGCACACATGATTGCTACGCCCATGGTGAGAGCACGGTGGTCTGCGTCTCGCGCAACGATTTCACCAAGATTTTGGCGGATCACACTGAGTTGTACGAAGCGCTGCTGAGGCTCAATGCACGCTTGATCCGCTTGCTTTTTGGTTTGGTGGAAGATCTCAATACCTTGCCCTTGCGCGCACGCTTGGCCAAGCAGCTCGTGCATTTGGCGCGCAGCTATGGTGTGCCGAGCCTTTCGCATCAGGAAGAGACGCGTATTGGGCTGCACCTCGCACAGGAAGAATTAGCGCAGCTGCTGGGTGCATCGCGCCAACGCGTGAATCAAGAGCTCAAACAAATGGAGCGCGAAGAGTTGATCCGCGTGGAGCCCGGCGGCTTGATTGTGCGTAGCAGAGAAGGCTTGAAACGCATTGGGAATGGAGACCAAGAATGAGCGGGGGATTCGATCATTTTGTTGGCACGCGTGAAGTCTCAGACAAGCATGCCTTCGACACCGCGGCTTTGAGCACATGGATGGCAACTCATGTGGCAGGCTTTGCCGGGCCTTTAACCGTTGAGATGTTCAAAGGCGGGCAATCGAATCCCACTTACAAGCTCATCACGCCCAATCTGACGTATGTGATGCGGGCCAAGCCAGGCCCAGTAGCCAAGCTTTTGCCTTCAGCGCATGCGGTAGAGCGCGAATTCGCCGTGATGCGCGGCTTGCATGGCACGGGTGTACCTGTGGCCAAGATGTACGCGCTCTGCGAAGACGAATCGGTGATTGGCCGCGCGTTTTACATCATGGAGTTTGTTGAAGGCCGAGTGCTTTGGGATCAAGCTTTACCAGGCATGAATCCCCAAGAGCGCGGCGAGATTTACCGCGAGATGAATCGCGTGCAAGCCGCTTTGCACACGGTTGATTTCGCAGCGCAGGGCTTAGCTGGCTACGGTAAGCCCGGCAACTATTTCGAGCGCCAAATTGGCCGCTGGACGAAGCAATACCAAGCCTCGATCACGCAGCCGATTGAAGAGATGGATCGTTTGATCGAATGGCTGCCCGCGAACATTCCCGCGAGCGCCAAAGACGAAAGCAAGAGCAGCATCGTGCATGGCGACTATCGTCTAGATAATCTCATCTTCCATCCCACAGAGCCGCGCGTGCTCGCTGTGCTGGATTGGGAGCTTTCCACGCTTGGTCATCCGCTCGCCGATTTCAGCTACCACTGCATGGCCTGGCATATCCCGCCTGGCGCGTTTCGCGGCATTGGCGGCTTGGATCACGTGGCACTTGGCATCCCGAGCGAAGCAGATTACATCCGCATGTATTGCGAGCGCACAAAGCTGGCCACGCCAGAGCAATTGCAAGCCGATTGGAATTTCTATTTGGCCTACAACCTGTTTCGCTTGGCGGCGATCTTGCAAGGCATTGCCAAGCGGATTGAAACCGGCACAGCCTCAAGCGCGCAAGCCATTGCTTCTGCTGCTGGGGCGAAGCCGCTCGCGCAAATGGGTTGGCGTTTTGCGCAGGCGGCATGATGTTTTCACTCAAACCAAAGAACGCAAAAGGCGCAGAAAAAACGCAAAAGACGCAAAACAGAAATGCAGATAAATATATTTCAACTCAAGCCTCTCTTTGATTTGGCTTTTTCTGCGTTTTTTGCGTAACTTTTGCGCGTTTTGCGTTCTATTCTCAAATTGACCGACACAACTCACCGGAGATAAAAATGGATTTTTCTTATTCACCTCGCGTGCAAGAGCTGCAAGCTCAGTTGCTCAAATTCTTTGACGATCACATTTATCCCAACGAGAAAGCATACGCTGACGAAATTGAAGCCAACACCAAAGCTGGTAAGCGCTGGACGCCGTTGCAAACGATTGAAAAGCTCAAACCCATCGCACAAAAGCAAGGTTTGTGGAATCTTTTCCTCCCGCGCGACACCGCAGAAATCGCAGGCTTTGGCGGCGATCCACAATTTGGCGGCGCAGGATTAACGAACCAAGAATACGCACCGCTCGCAGAAATCATGGGCCGCGTGCTCTGGGCAAGCGAAGTGTTTAACTGCTCTGCGCCCGACACCGGCAATATGGAAACGCTGGCGCGCTATGGCTCAGATGAAATTCGCAATCGTTGGCTCAAGCCTTTGCTGCGCGGTGAAGTGCGCTCTGCTTTTGCCATGACCGAGCCTGAAGTCGCATCATCTGACGCCACCAACATCGCCACCCGCATCGAAAAGCAAACCGACGACACCTATCTCATCAATGGCCGCAAATGGTGGATCTCCGGCGCGGGCGATCCACGCTGCGCGGTGTACATCACCATGGGCAAGAGCGATCCTGATGCGCCGCGCCACAGCCAGCAAAGCATGATCGTCGTGCCCGCTGATGCGCCTGGCGTGAAAGTGATTCGCCCGCTCACCGTCATGGGTTACGACGATGCACCGCACGGCCATTGCGAGATGACGTTTACCAATGTCAAAGTGCCCGCCGCCAACATGCTGCTCGGCGAAGGCCGTGGCTTCGAAATCGCCCAAGGCCGCTTAGGCCCCGGTCGTATTCACCATTGCATGCGCCTCATCGGCTTGGCTGAGCGCTCGCTAGAGCTCATGTGCAAACGCGCCAGCAGCCGCACAGCTTTTGGCAAACTCGTTTCTCAGCAAGGCGTGACCTTGGAGCGCATTGCAGAAGCCCGCTGCAAAATCGACCAAGCCCGCCTGCTCACGCTGCGCACGGCGTGGCTGATGGATGTGGGCGGCAACAAGCTCGCCAAAAACGATATCGCCATGATCAAAGTGGTGGCGCCTACGATGGCCTGCCAAGTGATTGATTGGGCGATGCAAGTGCATGGTGGTGGCGGTATGAGCGACGATTTCCCGCTGGCCTATTCCTACACCATGGCTCGCACTTTGCGCTTTGCTGATGGCCCGGATGAGGTGCATCGTAATGCGATTGCTAAGAATGAGTTGGGCAAGTATTCGGTCTGAGCTTGTTTGCGCTCCGTCGCCTTCGATGTCGGCGGGCGCTTGGGCTACCTCACTTCGCGACTGTCCCCCGCCTGCGGCTCCTCCTTTATGTCGCTGCGTGAGATAACCCAACCACCCTCCGGCATCGTAGGCTGTTGGTTGGCGAGGGAAGTCCCAATCTCAGTGCGCGAATACTGTTTTGGGTAGTAACTGTGGGCGAACGAAAATTTCAGCATACCGGTGAGACCTCTGCTGTGATTGGGTTGTCTCACGCAGCGACATAAAGGGGGAGACGGCGCAGCCGGCGGAGGACAGTCGTGGAGGGGGATAGCCCAAGCGCAGACAAAGCCGCTCTATGGCAAAGAATTCACGCAAAAACTACACTTTGCCGGCATAAATACTGCGCAAACAGCTATGAATTTCATAGTGAACAAAGCGTTTAAAATTGAGACATGTTAGATCCCAACCTCCTCCGCAAAGACCTCGATTCGGTCGTCGCCGCGCTGCAAAAGCGCAAAAATCCTCAGCCTTATTTGGATGTGGTTGCTTACAGCGCACTCGAAGCTGAGCGCAAGACGATTCAAACGCGAACTGAAGAGCTGCAAAACAAGCGAAACACGCTTTCCAAATCCATTGGTATGCTCAAAGCCAAAGGCGAGAGTGTGGATGCTGTGATGGCGGAGACGGGCGCGATTAAAGCGGAGCTGGAGACTTCAGCTGCGCGCAATGACCAAATCGCTGCTGAGCTGCAAGCTATTTTGATGACACTGCCCAATCTCCCGCATGAGAGCGTGCCGGTGGGTGGCGGAGAAGAGGGCAATGTGGAAGTGCGCCGTTGGGGCACGCCGAAGACTTTTGATTTTGTTGTGAAAGATCACGTCGATGTGGGCTCACCACTTGGCTTGGATGCAGATACCGGCGCGAAGCTCTCAGGTGCACGCTTCACCTTCATGAAAGGCCAAATTGCCAAGCTGCATCGCGCGCTGGCGCAATTCATGCTCGATGTGCAGACCAATGAGCATGGCTATACCGAGTGCTACACGCCATACATCGTTAACCGTGAAGTGCTGGAAGGCACAGGGCAGTTGCCGAAGTTTGAAGAGGATATGTTCTGGGTGAGCCGTGGAGGTGATGAGACTGCAGCTAAGCAATACCTCATCTCCACCAGCGAGATTTCGTTGACGAACTCAGTGCGCGAGCAAGTGCTGGCTGAGAGCGATCTTCCCATCAAACTCACCGCCCACAGCCCCTGCTTCCGCTCTGAAGCGGGCAGCTATGGTAAAGACACCAAGGGCATGATTCGCCAGCACCAGTTTGACAAAGTGGAGATGGTACAGATCACGCATCCCGATAAGAGCTATGAAGCGCTGGAAGCCATGACAGGCCACGCCGAGGCGATTTTGCAAAAGCTGGGCTTGCCCTACCGCGTGCTCGCGCTCTGCACCGGTGACATGGGCTTTGGCGCTGCGAAGACCTATGACTTGGAAGTGTGGCTGCCTGCACAAAACACCTTCCGTGAAATCTCATCATGCTCCAACTGCGAAGCCTTCCAATCTCGCCGCATGCAAACGCGCTTTAAAAATGCGCAAGGCAAGAATGAACTGGTTCACACCTTGAATGGCTCAGGCCTAGCTGTTGGCCGAACACTTGTTGCAGTTTTGGAAAATTACCAGAATGCTGACGGCAGCGTGACTGTGCCTGAAGTTCTTCGCTCTTACATGGGTGGGCTGACTCAGTTGACCGCCTGAGCCAAACTTACGAACGTCTCTGCCGAGACATTCATATCGTGCTTTATTGATGGCGATGGCCTCGATCAGCGTGGCTATGCTTGGATTCATCACAGCCCATCTTGGCATGGTGTTGTGACATATCCATACCGCGCATATTGCCGTGGCCATGTTCATGGCCAGCTCTCGTCTGATGCTCAGCCTTCATCCCATGCTGTTTACCATGGCCAGATGCCATGCCGTGCATGCGATGCGCATGAGCCACATCTGCCTGGGGTGTAGCCGTGGTTGCAGTGGCAGCCCAGGCCATCCCCGCGATACCAAGCACGGCAGCCATCAATAAGAGTTTCTTCATGACGTTTTCCTTCAAATAAAGAATTAAGCTGCACGCCCGATCGCGCAGCTGACAAAGGACTTGGCATTGGCCAAACCAGCGCTCAAACCACTCAAGCTACCCCGCTCCGGGTAGCCCATGCGCTGGAGTGCGTCGGTGATCTTGCCGCGCAAATCCTCTGGCGCGTTCACCTCCACGCGTTGATGCGCGTGATCGACCTTTACCTGACTCACACCTTGAATTGCATTCAAGCCCTTCAGAATGGTGGCCTCGCAGCCTCCGCATTTAAGATTGTCAATCTCAATTTTCATTGCAGTGTCCATCATGTATCCCTTTCTATTGACCCATCGAAGTCTTCGGTGGCTAAGATTCAAGTATGGTCAGGAGGCGTTCAAAGCAATATGATTGAAATCATATGAATCGTACGATTCTTCCCCAAGGCTTGAAAGAGCTTTTGCCCACCCAGCTTCAGCAGCTTGCCGATGGCGCGCTGGTGCGCAAAGGCGAGCATTTGTTTTCCATCGGCGCTGTGCCGCAATGGATGTTTTATGTTTTAAGTGGCGAGGTTTCGCTCGGACGTTCAGGCGCGCATGGCGAGCATGTGATCGTGCAGCGCTGCCGGCAAGGCTTCGTGAGCGAGGCGAGTTTGATGGTGCAGGCTTATCACTGCGATGCCATCGCGCTTGAGGAGACGCATGTGATTCGTATCCCGGTCAAGGCGATGCGTGATGCACTGTTTCAGGATTCTGGCTTTGCCAATCGTTGGATGCTGACACTCAACGCGGAAATCATGCGATTGCGCACGCAATGCGAGCGGCTGTGTTTGCATTCGGTGGAAGAACGCTTGGTGCACCTCATCCAAACCGAGGGGCATGAGGGCCAATACACCATCCACACTGGCATCAAAACCTTGGCCGCTCAACTGGGCGTGAGCCACGAAGCTTTGTATCGCACTATCACGGACATGCGAAAGCTAGGCAAACTTGATCGCACGAGTGAAAAATTGGTGTTGCTGCCAAAAGCAGCAGCATGAAAAAAGCGCCTTGTGAGGCGCTTTTTTTGTGTGCTGTTGGCGGAGGAAGAGGGATTCGAACCCTCGGTAGACTTGCATCTACGCCTGATTTCGAGTCAGGTACATTCAACCACTCTGCCATCCCTCCGCAGCGTGTCAAACCGGAATTTTAACATGGAGTTATGCTATTAAATAAGTAGCACTCCGCGCAGATTCTATGCCTGCGATTGGGCTAAATCGCTTTAAAAATCGCTGATTTATACGGATTTGGGCGTTGCAGCTGCGTTTTTGTATTCATGTGCGCGCAATTGCTCCAGCGTCACAAAATCCAAGGCCTTGGCATGCGTGCATTCGAGGATCACTGGAGGCGCTAAGCCAGCTTCCAGCGCTTCCTTCCAGCGGCTGGCACACAAGCACCATCTGTCTCCAGCCTCTAGGCCAGCAAAGCGGTATTCAGGGCGCGGGGTCATGAGGTCGTTGCCGCGCTGCAGCTGAAAAACCAAGAACTGTTGTGTCACGCGTGCGCAGACCACATGCGTGCCGTGATCATGCTCATCGGTGTTGCAGCAGCCATCTCGGTAGTAGCCCGTGAGTGGGTCATACGAGCAGGGCACAAGCGGTGTGCCCAAGACATTTTTTGCGGCGAAGCTCATGATTCGAAGGTTATTTAACTTGCGTGGCTTGTGTCATCTTCATGGCCGAAGCGATCAGCGTAGAGACTTGCGACATATCACCGGGTACGACCAAGGTGGTGGTTGCATCTTGAGCTACCTTGCTATAGGCCTCCACAGCTTTTTCAGCCACTTTGAGCTGCACCGCTTGAATGCCACCTGGGCGCTCAATGGATTGTGCTACGTATGCGATGCCTTTTGCAGTCGCTTCAGCCACGGTGATGATCGCTTCGGCCTGCCCCTCTGCATTGTTGATCGCAGCTTGCTTCTCACCTTCTGAGCGGGCAATCGCTGCTTCTCGCTCACCTGTCGCAATATTGATCTGCTCTTGGCGGCGGCCTTCGGAGGCGGCAATCAGTGCGCGCTTCTCGCGTTCAGCGGTGATCTGCGATTGCATCGCGTGCAAGATTTCTTTCGGTGGCGTGAGATCCTTGATCTCATAGCGCAAGACTTTCACGCCCCAGTTCAAAGCGGCTTCGTCAATGGCTGCAATCACCGAATGATTGATCGTGGCGCGCTCTTCAAAGGTTTTATCGAGCTCCAATTTACCAATCACGCTGCGCAGGGTGGTTTGCGCGAGCTGGGAAATTGCCATGAGGTAATTGCTCGAACCGTAGCTGGCTAGCTTCGCATCCGTCACTTGAAAATACAAAATACCATCGACCTGCAATTGGGTGTTGTCTTTGGTGATACACACTTGGCTGGGCACATCGAGTGGGATTTCTTTCAAGCTGTGCTTATAGGCAATTTTGTCAATGAAGGGCACAACGAAATTCAAACCAGGCGTAAGCGTGTCGTGGTACTTGCCCAAACGCTCGCGCACCCAAGCATGCTGCTGCGGCACGATGCGCACGGTGCGTGAAATAAAAATCACCGCGAGGATGAGGAGAACAATTGCGATTTCCATGATGCACTTCCTAAAGTTAAATCTTCTCTACCACTAGACGATTGCCAACGACTTCTTTCACGCGATGCTGGCCGCTTGAGCGATCAGCGCCTGCGGCAGCGAGCACCGTCCATTGCGCGCCACGATAGCTCACTTGTGCTGTGCCATCGGCATTCCAATCGGTGACTGTGACTTGCGCGCCAATGTCTTGGTTCACATCCGAGTTGGCCTGAGCGGGAGCTACTTCCGCGCGGCGCTGCCTCGCTTTACTGAAATGCCATGCAAGCGTTGTGATCGTGCCCACAACGGCCGCAATCGCGATCTGAGCCGTGAGCCCTAAACCTGCATGAGCTGCAAGAGCCCCTGCCACGCCGCCCACAGCCACAGCCAGCAGATAAATCGTGCCCGTGAGCAGCTCAGCAATCACCAAAACTGCCGCTGCGATCCACCAAAAAGTTGATGCCTCCATATTAGAGCCTTTCAATATTATTTATGGAGAGCGCGTTGCGAGTCAAAAAAGCCTCAGGCAAGGCGCGCTTAACAATCGCCTCACGTTGGCAGCCGGGGTCTTGCCGGCAAGGCTTCGTAACGCCGCCTGAGGCTTTTTTGGCCGCAACCCTCCGGGAATGAGTGGCAAAAGCCGCCACTCGTCGTTGCTCATCTAGGTAAGGCTCCAGCCTTACCGTCGCTGTGCGCCTAGATTGGCGGCTTTTGTCACTCATTCGCGCCTCCATAAATAGTATTGAAAGGCTCTGGCCTCCAATGTGTGTGATGCACCACATTTTGGGGCAAATCATCCCTTTTGCAAGCCCACAGACACAGAATGTCCTTACACTTCGCGTTCTACCTTTTTCCTGAAGGCTTACTGCCATGAAATTCCGCTTCCCCGTTGTCATCATTGACGAAGATTTCCGCTCTGAAAACAACTCCGGCATGGGCATCCGCGCCTTGGCCAAGGCGATTGAGGGGGAAGATTTTGAAGTGCTGGGCGCTACCAGCTATGGCGACTTGAGCCAATTCGCCCAGCAACAAAGCCGCGCTAGCGCTTTTATTTTGAGCGTGGACGATGATGAATTCACGCCAGGCCCTGATCTTGATCCAGCGGTATTGAACCTGCGCACCTTCATCCAAGAAGTGCGCCGCAAGAATGCCGATGTGCCGATCTACATCTACGGCGAAACCAAAACCAGCCGTCATCTGCCCAACGACATCTTGCGCGAGCTGCATGGCTTCTTGCATGCTTTTGAAGACACGCCCGAATTCGTCGCCAAACACATCACGCGCGAAGCTAAGAGCTATTTAGAGGGCATTCAGCCGCCATTCTTCAAAGCTCTGCTCGATTACGCAGAAGACGGCTCCTACTCTTGGCACTGCCCCGGCCACTCTGGTGGTGTGGCTTTCTTGAAATCTCCCATCGGCCAAATGTTTCACCAATTCTTCGGCGAAAACATGCTCCGTGCCGACGTGTGCAACGCGGTGGAAGAACTCGGCCAATTGCTCGATCACGATGGCGCGATTGGTGAGAGCGAGAAAAATGCAGCCCGCATCTTCAATGCCGATCACTGCTTCTTCGTGACCAATGGCACGAGCACTTCCAACAAAATGGTTTGGCATCACACCGTCGCGCCCGGTGATGTGGTTGTGGTGGATCGCAACTGCCACAAATCTATCTTGCATGCGATCGTGATGACAGGTGCGATCCCTGTTTTCTTGAAGCCCACACGCAATCATTTCGGCATCATCGGCCCCATCCCCAAAGAAGAGTTTGAGCCCGCCAGCATCATGGCCAAGATCAAGGCCAATCCTTTGCTCAAAGGTGTGGACGCTGCCACCATCAAGCCCCGCGTGCTCACGCTCACGCAGAGCACCTACGACGGCGTGCTCTACAACACCGAAATGATCAAAGGCATGCTCGATGGCTATGTCGAGAATCTGCATTTCGATGAAGCTTGGCTGCCACATGCCGCCTTCCATCCCTTCTACGGCCCCTATCACGCCATGGGCAAAAAGCGCGCTCGCCCGAAAGAGGCCGTCGTGTATGCCACGCAATCTACACACAAATTACTCGCCGGTATCAGCCAAGCCAGCCACGTGCTCGTGCAAGATGCGCAAAACCGCAAGCTCGATCGCGCTTTGTTCAACGAAGCGTACTTGATGCACACCTCAACTAGCCCGCAGTACAGCATCATTGCGAGTTGCGACGTAGCCGCCGCCATGATGGAGCCACCCGGCGGCACAGCGCTGGTGGAAGAGAGCATTGCAGAAGCGCTAGATTTCCGCCGCGCCATGCGCAAGGTGGATGAAGATTACGGCAAAGATTGGTGGTTCAAAGTCTGGGGCCCTGAGAAGCTCGTGGAAGACGGCGTAGGCAAGGCCGATGATTGGATCATCAAAGGCGAA
Organism: Variovorax sp. PCZ-1; assembly: GCF_018413605.1. Lineage (GTDB taxonomy): Bacteria > Pseudomonadota > Gammaproteobacteria > Burkholderiales > Burkholderiaceae_C > JANMDU01. The sequence goes on from NZ_JAHCDN010000001.1 coordinate 619,116, forward strand.
TCACGCACCACGAAAAATGGCGAACATGTTGCCCGCAATTGGCATGGCTTCGGCAATCTCGCCGAAGGCTTCAACATGCTCGACCCGATCAAGAGCACCATCGTCACCCCCGGCATGGATCTGAACGGCAAATTCGCCAAGACAGGCATCCCCGCCAGCATCGTGAGCAAATTCCTCGCCGAGCATGGCGTGATCATCGAGAAGACGGGGCTCTACAGCTTCTTCATCATGTTCACCATCGGCATCACCAAAGGCCGCTGGAACACGCTGCTCGCCGCGCTCCAGCAATTCAAAGACGATTACGACCGCAACCAACCCATGTGGCGTATCCTCCCCGAGTTTTGCCAAAAGCACCCGCATTACGAGCGCATGGGCCTGAAAGATCTCTGCCAGCATGTGCATGAGCTTTACGCCAAATACGATATTGCAAGGCTCACCACAGAGATGTACCTCTCCAGCCTAGAGCCCGCGATGACGCCTTCAGATGCATATGCGCATATCGCAAGACGCAAAACAGACCGCGTAGAGATTGACAACTTAGAAGGCCGCATCACAGTAGGTCTCGTCACGCCATACCCACCCGGCATCCCGCTCCTCATCCCCGGCGAAGTTTTCAACAAACGCATCGTGGACTATCTCAAATTCAACCGAGAATTCGCCAAAGAATGCCCCGGCTTCGAAAACGATATCCACGGCTTGGTAGAAGAAGTCGGCAAAGACGGCGTGAAGCGCTACTATGCTGATTGCGTGAGAGCTTAAGATTTTTAGAGCTTTTTGGGCAAGTAGCCGGTATGGATATTGCGCGGAGTGCTATTAAATGCATAGCGAAGAATGAAAATGGGGTCAGATCCCAATTCAAGACATTCATCTATCCGGTGCGAATTCAAGCCGAGACGAAATTGGGCTCTGACCCCATTTTCATTCTTCGTGGCGCACGCCAACTATGTTTGTGGCAACACTACCGTTCGCCCTGAGGCTGTCGAAGGGTTGGCCCGCAACCGTCGCACACTACCTTTTGCACCTGCGGCCTACCATCGTGCATTTGCCTCAGAAATCTTTGTGAAAACACACGCGATAGAGGTTTTGGAAATTTAAAGCGAGTCCGCGCGCGCAGTTGCCAAAAAATTTCTGATTCAAGTGCCCAACGGTCTCCGCTGGATAGTTGGTTAAATTTCAACCACGCACTTTCAGTGCACGTGGATTTATCCAAACAGTCTTGTCGGCTGCGGAAACGGCAATAGCCCAGCATGCCAAGCAATGAAGCCGCAAACATTTAATGCAACTGTTGCCCAGAACACGGCAATAAAGCTGTCTTTACTCGTTTTGTGTCGCAACAACTGTTGAGCAAGTAGAGCGCCTGGCCAGCCGCCAGCCAGAGAAAGCATATGCAGTGTGCCCTCTTGTGTACGCCAGCGACCTGCGACAGCAGCAGATTTGTCAAAGGCATATACCAAGAAGGTGGTTAGGCTTAAAGCGATGTATACGATGAATACAGCAGGTACAAAGCTCCATTTCCAAGCAACAAACGCATAGATCATCATAAAACCTGGAATAGATGCTATTCGAGTCAATGTCCAGTCCGCAGATAACTCAGGCTTTTGTTTGTTGGCTACCCGACTTCGAACTGGGTATTGAACGGAGTGTGCATTCTTTTTGCCATTCTTGCCCATGGCAACTTCAAAAACAAGTTGCTGACCAACTTTAGGCCGCCCAGTACCCAATGGGAAAGATTTAATATGCACAAAAATTTCTTGGCCTCCTAAGTTTGGCTCGATAAAACCGAAGCCGCGATCATCATGCCAAGTCTTCAATTTTCCAGTGAATTGCATAAGCTGGTAATTTCGTTAAAGCGAGCAGGGACACAACCTGAAAGAAATTTAGACGTGTAAACGCTATTATATTTATAGCACTCTGCGCAGTAAATACGCCGGCAAACTGCTCAAACAGCCTTGCAAACCACCAACCCGGCAGCTCCAACAACTGATTTGATGCCATCGAGTTGCGCGCGCAGCGCATCGTCAACGATAGGCAATTTCAGCAATTGCCCTTTGCGCTCGGGTAGCTCTTGTACGACTTTGGCTGTGCGCACGCCGCGCGTGGCGAGCTTGGCCATGGATTCGTTGGCCTGCGCTTGCGTGGCGTACACGCCGAGTGACACGCCAGGTTCAAGTGTTGAGTTTTTCAGAGATTCGAAGGCGATGCTGAGCTCGCGAAGCTCGGTTTTTTTCTTGGCGAGTGCTTCCGCGTTGGCGTATTTGCCCATATAAACAATCCAGCGGGCGGGCTCGGTGGCGCTGTCTAAGCTCCAAGAGTTTGAGGGCAGGTTGACAGCGACGCTGCGTATGGCGTTGACCTGAGCTTCAGTCAGCAGCATGCTCTGGAGGCATTCCGGGGCTCTGGGTGCGGGCGTGGTGGCGAGCGCTTCGACGCGCTTGGCTTCAGTGGAGCTCAGCAAGCGCATGGCATCAGGTTTGATCTGGGCTTGCAGGCGCTGCGGCTCGGTTTGATGGGCGGGTGCGAAGCCGATGCTGGCCAGATAGCCCTGGCTCCACGCAAAAAATGCGCCATTGGCTAGAAGCAAAAGTAAAACGAGAAATCTCAACATAGGACGGACTGGAAAATCAGGGTGTTTGCGGCCGCACGCTCACCTCTTGGCTTGCAACACGCTGAAACCCAAGTGAAGTATGCACTAACAGAGCGCCGGTATGGTCCACGCCCTGAGCTTTCCCTTGAAGGCCATCACTCAAAGCCACATCACGGCCTTTCAGCCCGTCTCGCGCTGCAAAACGACCAGAAAAGGCTGCAAAGCCTGCGCGCTCAAATTCCAGCAAATCCCCCAGTAATGGGGCAAAAAGCCGCTCCAAGGCCGTTTTTGGGCTGCTGGCGGGGCTGATTTCTTGCAGCCAAGCGGGCTGTGTCGTTAAATTTGCGTCAAATGGGCGCTGGCGAATATTGATGCCTATGCCGACCACAGCGAAGCGCTCCTGCGCTCCGGCGGGAGCGGGTAGCGATGCCGTCTCAATCAAAATTCCGGCCAGTTTGCGCCCTTGCCACCACAGATCATTCGGCCATTTGAGTTGAATTTGCTCTTCGCTTGCTGGGCTCAGGCTCTGCGCCACGCTCGTACCCACGGCCAAGCTCAGGCCTTCCCAGCTGGCGGGCGAGAGGTTGATACCAAAAGAAAACGTGAGCGAATCGCCGGGACTGGATTGCCAAGCGCGCCCCATACGCCCGCGCCCGGCAGTTTGCTGCTCGGCCACGAGAAGAGTGGGCTCGGTTCGGCCAGCACGCGCGCGGCGCATGAGCTCAGTGTTGGTGGAGTCGATCTCGGGAAGAATCTCAACGCTGAAGCTGGCCAAGCTGGGCAAGCCCAGTGCCATCACCTGTTGCCAGATCGTCTCCGCGCTTGAGTGCAATGATTTACCCCCACGCTCCCCCGCTGCGCGAGGTGCGCTGCCCCATGCTGGGGGAGGGGCTCCGGCATAGCCTTTGCCGGGGGCGCGAGCGCCTAGAGGCGGCTCGTCGGCGCTCATTTTTTAGCCAACATCGTACCCCGGCATTTCTTCGCGCCGCACAAGCACTTGTATTCCGCCTTGAGCTTCTTCGTGTAAGGCTCGTCGATCACGAGGCCGTAGTCGTAAAACAGCTCTTCGCCTTGTTTGATATCGCGAAGCGCTTTGATCCAGACGCGTTGATTGGCTTCATCTTCATCCGCTTCGCAATTGGGCTTGCAAGAGTGGTTGATCCAACGGGCGTCGTTGCCGTTGTCATTGCCATCGATGCAGCGGCCATCTTCCAGCGAGAAATAAAAAGTGTGATTGGGCTGGCTCGGATCATGCGGATGCCGGCGCAAGGCTTCTTTCCAACTGATGATGCGGCCCTGGTATTCAATCAAGATCTGGCCTTGCGGAATGTCGCGCAGGGCATACATGCCATTGCCGTGGATGCCGGAGGCACGCACCTCAATCAAGCGCTCCGTGATTTGTGGGGGTTGGATATAGGGAGCGGGTTTTTTTTTGGCAGACATGAAGGCAGACGAAAAAAGTGGGAATTTGGCAAACTGCCAAAAAATTTGTTATCTTGAAATTGTGCGTGTGCGCGTGTGCGTGCGCGTACGTATGCGTGTGCACGTGCGCGCACGCGAGGAATGGATTATATGAAGACTCTGATCATTGCTGAAAAACCATCTGTTGCGCAGGACATTGTTCGTGCGCTCACGCCCAGTGCGGGCAAGTTTGAAAAGCACGATGAATACTTTGAGAGCGACAAATATGTGGTCAGCTCCGCCGTGGGCCATTTGGTGGAAATCCAAGCGCCGGAGGAGTTTGATGTGAAGCGCGGCAAATGGAGCTTTGCCAATCTGCCTGTGATTCCGCCGCATTTTGATTTGAAGCCGGTGGACAAGACCAAGACGCGCCTGAACGCCGTGGTGAAGCTGGCCAAACGCAAAGACGTGAGCGCTTTGGTGAACGCTTGCGACGCGGGGCGCGAGGGCGAGCTGATCTTTCGCTTGATTGAGCAATATGCAGGCGGCAAAGCCCCGCTGGGCAAGCCTGTGACGCGCCTCTGGCTGCAAAGCATGACGCCGCAGGCCATCCGTGATGGCTTTGATGTGCTGCGCTCTGATAAAGAGATGCGCCCGCTAGCTGACGCCGCGCGCAGCCGGTCTGAGGCCGATTGGCTTGTGGGCATCAACGGCACGCGTGCGATGACGGCATTTAACTCCCGCGATGGTGGTTTCTTCTTGACCACCGTCGGTCGCGTGCAAACACCGACTCTGGCCGTGGTGGTGGAGCGCGAAGAGCAAATCCGCAAACACATCGCCCGTGATTACTGGGAGATTCATGCCTCCTTCTTGGCTGAAGCTGGTGAATACGCCGCCAAATGGTTTGATCCGAAATTCAAAAAAGGCGAGGATGCTGACGCTCGCGCTGACCGCATTTGGGACGAAAAAACCGCTAAAGAAATCGCCGAAGCTGTTAAAAGCAAAGCCGCCAGCGTCACCGAAGAATCCAAGCCTTCTACGCAAGCATCGCCCGGCCTCTTTGACCTCACCAGCCTGCAGCGCGAAGCCAACAGCAAATTCGGTTTCTCCGCCAAGACCACGCTGCAACTCGCGCAATCTTTATATGAGCGCCACAAAGCGCTCACCTACCCGCGTACTGATTCGCGCTACTTGCCGGAAGATTATTTGCCGGTAGTGAAGCAGACTTTTGAAATGCTCGCCGATGGCGGCCACAAGCATTTGGAGCCGCATGCTGCAGTTGCGTTGAACGGCAACTACATCAAGCCCAGCAAGCGGATTTTTGACAACGCCAAAGTCTCCGATCACTTCGCCATCATCCCCACGCTGCAATCGCCTTCTAATTTGAGCGAAGCAGAATTCAAGCTCTACACATTAGTAGCGCGCCGCTTCATGGCCGTGTTTTATCCCAGCGCGGAATACCAAATCACCACCCGCGTCACCACTGCTCTGAACCACAATTTCAAGAGCGAAGGCAAAGTGCTTGTTAAGCCTGGCTGGCTCGCCATCTATGGCAAAGAAGCTGATGATGAGATGGAGAAAAAAGAAGGCGAAAACTCCAAAACCCTCGTGCCGGTAAAAGCAGGCGAGATGGTGCATAACGAAAGCATCGAAGCCAAAGGCCTCAAAACCCGCCCACCCGCCCGCTACTCCGAAGCCACGCTGCTCGGCGCGATGGAAGGCGCTGGCAAATTCGTGGAAGACGACGAGCTGCGCGAAGCCCTGAGCGAAAAAGGCCTCGGCACGCCCGCCACCCGCGCCGCCACCATCGAGGGCTTGCTCAACGAGAAATACATGCTGCGCGAAGGCCGCGAGATGATCCCCACAGCCAAAGCCTTCCAGCTCATGACGCTGCTGCGCGGCTTGGGCGTTGAAGAGCTCTCCAAGCCGGAATTGACGGGCGAGTGGGAAAGCAAGCTCGCCCTCATGGAAAAAGGTAAGCTCTCGCGCGAAGCCTTCATGGCCGACATCGCCGCGATGACCGAAAAAATCGTGCGCAAAGCCAAAGAATACGACCGCGACACCGTGCCCGGCGACTACGCCACCCTCAAAGCGCCATGCCCCAATTGCGGCGGCATCGTGAAAGAAAACTATCGCCGCTACACCTGCACTGGAAAAGACGGAGCAGCAGAAGGCTGCGGCTTCAGCTTCGGCAAATCCCCCGCAGGCCGCACTTTCGAACCGCAAGAAGTCGAAGAATTCATCACCAACAAACACATCGGCCCGCTCGAAGGTTTCCGCTCCAAAGCCGGCTGGCCTTTTGTGGCCGAGATGGTCATCAAATACAGCGAAGAAGATAAAAACTGGAAACTCGAATTCGATTTTGGCGACGATGCCAAAGCGGCAGAGACGGGCGAGATCGTCGATCTCTCCGCAGAAGTGTCGCTCGGCGCTTGCCCTAAATGCGGCGGCCCCGTCAAAGCCTTCGGCAAAAGCTACGTCTGCGAAAAATCCGTGCCCACGAACGAACAGCCCACCCCAAGCTGTGATTTCAAGAGCGGCCACATCATCTTGCAGCAACCGATAGACCGCGAGCAAATGACCAAGCTGCTGGAGACCGGCAAGACAGACCTGCTCGACAAATTCGTCAGCATGCGCACCCGCCGCAGCTTCAAAGCCTTCTTAGCTTGGGATGCAGAAGCAGGCAAAGTGAATTTCGCTTTCGAGCCACGCGAGAGCAAATACCCACCGCGCAAAACTGCAGCAGGCAAGACGGCCGCAGCCAAAACACCAGCGGCAAAAAAGGCTGCTGCGAAGAAAGCGCCAGCAGCTAAAAAGGTGGCCGCCAAGAAAGCCGCCGCACCAAAAGCAAAGGCCGCTCCACGCGCAGGCACCTTGAAGCCAAGCGCAGCACTAGCAGCAGTCATCGGCGATGGCTTGTACGGCCGAGGCGAAGTCACCAAAAAACTCTGGGACTACATCAAAGCTCAAAACCTACAAGACGCCAAAGACAAACGCACCATCAACGCCGATGCAAAGCTAGAGCCCGTCTTCGGCAAAGCGTCAGTAACGATGTTTGAAATTGCTGGCTTGATTGGTAAGCATTTGAGCTGATTTTTTAAGCGTTTTAGGCAGTTTGCACTCATGCATGCTGCTTAGTTTGCTATTGAATTAGTAGTATCTCCATCCGTTCGCCCTGAGCTTGTCGAAGGGCTGTTGGATGCTTGAGGTTTCGCTCGATCTTTTGTACCAGCGGCCTACCGTCGGGCAGTCGTCTCGTAAACTTTTTTGAATACACACGCGATAGAGGGCATAGCTATCCAACCCTCTCCCCGCGCGCCTTCCAAAAAAGTTTCCAATCCAACCACCCAACGGTCTCCGCAGGATAGATCATCAAATTTTTGATTTACATCAGCAGATTGGTAGCACTTTAAAGATCAATTCTTTAAGAATGTAAAATTTTTGAGATGCAAGCATTAATCGACAGCCGTAATTTTGCATTTCTAGAGGCATTTTTTGCAGAAATACTCACGCCGCATGGTTTTAAGAAGGAAGGCTCTCAATACGATGGTGCCTTTGGCAGTCACTACGTTGATTTTGTTTTCAACGGCAAAGCATATCGACTGATCGCTGATGGTCGTGAATTTCAAGTTATTCTTGATTGCACAGACAACTATTCAGAAAGTCATTTTGGTAAAGGTTGGACAACACTAGTTTCAACAGCCTATCCAGCCAATATCACTAAGGATACTATGCAATTTTGCTTTGCAAAAGTACGCGATTACGTTATTGCGTAGGCCGCTGGTACAAGAGGTTGAGTGAAACGGCAAGTGTGCCAAAACTCCTAATTTAATAGCAACTAGCGCTTATTCTGTGCGTGCGAGTGCCTCTTTTCTTCTAAAAAACCAAGGCACGCCATAAGCCAGCGCATTGATTGCGACGACACACAAGCCAAGAGCGATTTGAATAGGGCGGGTGAGGCCATCGGGGTAGATAGCGGCTAGGAGGTAATGTTCGATGAAGCTACTTTTGTAGCCTTGTTGGCCGGCTGCGATTCTTAGGTTTTGCTCTAGTGGTGTGAGGGGGCAGGTGTAGCCCATGATGACGACGGTGGCTGCCCATGCGGCGCAGGCTAGGTGCAAGATGAGCCGAAGTTTACGAATGGGTTGCCGCCAGTTGACCCAGATGCCGCCGAAGACGGCGAAGAGGATGAAGAGGCCGTGGAAGAGCAATACGGCATCTGCCAGCAGGCGTGGATTCATAGAGCGCTCATTCGGGGATCTCTTGTGAGTGTTCGCCCAATTCGCTGCGGTTGGTTTTGCGAAATGGTTTGCGCGAATCTTCATCGGCTGCATCGGGCTCGCCAGCAAATTGACCATCGATATAAAGCCATCTTGCAGCCTCGCCCACGCCCTCGCGAATGAAGCGGCTGGTCTCGTGCAAGCGGCCTGCGCGGCCTGTGCTGTCTCGGTAGCGGGCGATGAATTCCACAACGCCTGCGTCGCCAGACATCGCGCTGTGTTTGATTTCTAGGCCGAGCCATTTGGTGGGCGGGAAATCGATGCTGCCGGGCGAGGATTCGCCGTACCAAGTAGCTAGCAGATAGTCGCCGAGCTGGAGCACGTAGGCGCTGTAGCGAGAGCGCATGAGGGCTTCGGGCGTGGGGGCGTGGCGCTGAGGCGTGGCTTGCAAGCCTGCATGCCAAGGGCCGCAGCATATGCCGTAGGTTTTTGTGCTGCTGGGCTCGTTGCTACGGCAGGGGCATTCGGCGCTGTCTGCGAGGCGCGAGGTCTGGGTGTGTTTTTGTTTGGGGAAGGCGCGGTGTGTGCTCATGCCCACATTGTCAGGGCTTATGGCTTGTCGCGCTCGTTTTGCAGTTCGCGCACCATGGCCTGCACGGCGCGGGTGCGGGTGTCAAGGATGCTGGATTCGATGTGGTTCGCACCATTGGCTCTTGCCCATTCTTGCGCGGCTTTGAGGCGATCGAGGGCTGCGCCGTAATCGAGCAGCGCGATACGGCTCTCTGCGCTGGCGCGCATGCTGCGTAGTTGCTGGCCTTGGGCTTCATAGAGGCTGGAGAGCGCTTGCCAAGCGGGTGCGTCGCCCGGGCGATTGGTGACCCAGATTTGTAAGGCGTCTGCGGCGCTGGTGCGGTCGAGGCTGGCGTCTGCTCGCGCGAGCTGCGCCCATGCGAGCAGGGTGGGGCGCTCGTTTCGTTGGCTTGGCATGCTGCGCAATTGCGCGAGAGAGGCGAGGGCTGCAGTGCGTAGTTCTGGCGTGGGTGTAGCTGTCACTTGCATCGCCTCAATTGCTATCAATTCAATAGCTGCTTGCGCATGTTCTATGCCGGCCAGAGGCTCAAAAGGCATAGAAATGAGGAGTTCGCGGGCTGCTGCGGCATATCGCAGCATATCTGCGCTGTTACGCTGGCGGCTGCTGGCGAATGCGCCGCCATAGAGTTGGGCGAGCTGGCGGATTTTTTGCACGGGTGTGGCGCTGGCCGGCAATGGATTGCGCAGCGCGAGAGCGGCTTGGGTGAGCTCAGCGCGCAGACTGTCTACGCTGCTGTCTGAGATCAGGCGCGCACGGGTAGCGATGATGGCGTGCTCCGCTTGCCATCCCAAAGTTTGTGTGGTTTGTGATGCCGCGGGCAAGAGCTGTAAGCGCGATTGCATATCGCCCAGGCGCTCGGTGGTAAGCGGGTGGGTGCGCAGATAAGGGAAGCTGCCGTTGTCATTGATGCGATTGGCCGCTTGGAGCTTGTCAAACATGCCGGTGAAGCCGCGCACATCCATGCCGGCTTCTTGCAAAATTGCAAAGCCAATGCGATCGGCTTCGCGCTCCATATCGCGGGAGAAGTTGAGCTGGGTTTGAGCGCTCACTGCCTGCGAGCCACTGATGACGGCGGCTCCAGCTTGTGGATTCTTGCTGGCAGCAACTGCACCCAAAATCATCGCGCCGAGCATCCATGGCGATTGTTGGTTTTGTTTACTGATCTGGCGGGCGATGTGGCGCTGGGAGACGTGAGTCAATTCGTGAGCGAGCACACTGGCCAGCTCATCGCGCGTGCTAACAGCGCCCACCAAGCCCAGATGCAAGCCGAAAAACCCGCCAGGCAATGCGAAGGCATTGATGCTGCGATCTTTGCCGGTCATGATTTCCCAAGCGAGCTGCTGCTGCTCCGGCGTGATATCGCCACGGCGCTTGGCAGCAGCGAGCAATGGCTGCCAAAGTCGTTGCACATAAGCTGTGATGAGCGGATCGTCGATGTAATCCGGATCGCGATAAATCTCGCGCGCGATTCGCAAACCTAATTTTTTCTCAGCGCTCACGCTCATCTCTTCACCATCACCCAGCTGAGGCAAAGCATCTGCAGCTTGGCTCAAGGGTTGGATGCTGAATAAACTGATTGCTACCAAATACGTAGCAGCTCGCGCAGATTTCTTGCCGGCGAATGGCCAAAAATGCTTCAAAATGTGACTTTCAATGAGTGGTCTGGCTGCAATGCTTAGTGATCAGACCGTATGATGCAAGAAATAGATGAAGGTTTCGTAAATATGAGTGATTCGCTAACGCATTTTGACAAAAATGGTCAGGCGCATATGGTGGATGTGGGTGGCAAAGCTTCTACCCATCGCGTGGCGACTGTGCTGGGGCGCATTGATATGCTGCCTGCCACGCTGGCCTTGATCGCTTCGGGCAGCGCGAAAAAAGGCGATGTGCTGGGGATTGCGCGGATTGCGGGGATTCAAGCGGCGAAGAAGACGAGTGATTTGATCCCGCTGTGTCATCCATTGGCGATCACGCGTGTGGCGGTGGATTTTGAGCTGGGCTCAGAGAGCGATCCACATGTGGCTTGCACGGCAACTGTAGAAACGGTGGGGCCAACAGGTGTGGAGATGGAGGCGCTCACAGCTTGCTCAGTGGCGCTGCTGACGATTTATGACATGTGCAAAGCTGTGGATCGGGGGATGGTGCTGCGCTCAGTGGCTTTGACTGAGAAGCATGGCGGGAAATCTGGGAGTTATGTGCGCTCTTGATGTCACTTGCTGAGGTATCGGCGGCTGGCTGCGCTTGGGGTATCCCCCTCCACGAATGTCCTCCGGCTGGCGCTGCGCGCGTGCCTCCCCCTTTATTTCGTTGCGGGAGATACCCCAACCACAGCCGCATTCTTGAGTGTTAAGCGCTCGGCGATGAATGACTAACCCTTGCGGCGCAGCTCCTGCATACGCTCTTCAAAATAGCTGCCCACGGTGTAGCGCTCCGATAGTTTGATCTCGCGCCTTGGGTGCAAAAACAAGGGCAGCGACACGCGGCTTTTCTTCGCACCTTCGCCTACAGGGTTGAGCACGCGGTGCTGGGTGCTGGGGTAGTAGTGGCCGCTGGCTTCTTCCAGCATGTCGCCGATGTTGACGATGAGCAGGCCGAAATCTGAAGGGGCGTCGATCCACACGCCATCGGTGCCCATCACTTGCAGACCTGGCTCGGTCGCTGCAGGCAGGATGGTGAGCAGGTTGATGTCGGTGTGCGCAGCGGCGCGGATGGAGTTGGGTGCTTGCTCCCCGTTGAGCGGCGGGTAGTGCAAGACGCGAAGCAAAGTCTCTTCGCAGTCATCAATCATGCTGGCCAGGGGCACGCTGTATTTTGAGCGAATGTCTTCAGGTGAATTGTCTTCCACCCATTTGAGCAGCGTGGCGGCGAGTTCTTTGCCCAAGCCGTAGTAGCGGCGCGCGGCATCGCTCACCTCTGCAGGGTAGCGCCCCCAGGGAAACAGATGGAAGAATTCTTTGAAATCCCGGATGTCGTTGCCTTTGGCTGTCTCGCTCACGGCGGTGGAGAAATGGCCATCGAGTTTGACGGGATCCCAGGTGTATTTTTGCGCGTCACCTGATTGGAAGAAGCGGAGCCATTCATCGTAAATGCCATGAACGAGTTCGCTGGAAAGAGGATGATTTTTCAAAACGCCAAAGCCGGTGCGATGCAGGCTTTCGCAAAAGGCGCGGGGAGCGTCGGGGGAGGTGAAATCAACGATGGGTAAAACTGGGTTCATATTCAAAGCCACTTTGAGAGCAGTGTATTTTCGAATATTTTGAGGACGCTGGGAACATCTACGGTCATCGCCGCTTTTGACAGAGGCACTTCTTCGCCGAAGCCAGCCTGTGGAAAACCCACTTGCAGACGGTCATGAAGAATGGTCTGCCCCTGCGCAATGCCATCGCTCACGCAGCGCAAGCGGCCTTGCGCGAAGCTAAACAATTCAGGATGTAAAAATGCGATGAAGGCGAGCACATCGTGGCCGAAGCAGCCGGGGTTGGCTTTCAAATCGGGGTAACGCGTGGCGTAAAACTGCGCGTAAAAGCGTACGGCATGCAGCAAGGTATCGGTCAGGGCGTGTTGGTGGTGTGCAGCAAGTTTCTCAAACAAGGACACGGGAATGACGACGTTGTACGTCACATCCAAGCCCACCATCGTGAGATCAAAGCCGGCGGTGAACACCGCATCGGCGGCGTGCGGATCATTCCAAATATTCGCCTCGGCCACAGGCGAGACATTGCCACCTTCTTTAACCGCGCCGCCCATGAGCACAATACGTTTGATCAGCTGCGGTAACTTGGGCTCAAGCGCCAAAGCCGCTGCAATATTGGTGAGTGGCCCCACGGGCACGAGAGTGATCAGGCCGGGCTGTGCTCGTGCCATATCGACGATGAACTGTGCTGCACTGCGCGCGTCGGTTTTCGCGGCTGACGAAGCAATGCGCGATGGCAGATTGCCTAAACCATCCGCGCCATGAATGTAATCAGGCGGGGCTTCTGCAAGCTTGACCCAAGGGGTACTGGCACCTTGAGCGACTGCGATGCCGCGGCCTGCTAGCTGGGTGAGATACAGCGCATTGGTGGTGGCTTGTGATACGGTCACATTGCCATACACCGTGGTGATGCCCACGAGATCAATGAGCGGATGCGCCATGGCGAAGCACAGTGCCATGGCATCGTCTACGCCGGGGTCGGTGTCAAAAATGACGGGGTGTTTTATGGAGTCTGTCATGCGATTCGTTTTCAATTCCAAAAAGGCTCAGTGTGCATTTTTCATCAACGCCATCACCTCCTCACGGCTAGGAATACTACTCTGAGCTCCCAGCTTGGTGCAAGTCAGCGCGGATGCTGCACTGGCCTCTTGCAAGCATTCTTGCATGGCCGCGCCACGCGCTAGCGCCGCAACAAAGCTGCCGCAGAAGGTATCGCCAGCGGCGGTGGTGTCCACCACATTGATGGCGTAAGCCTTTTGTTGTATGACATGGCCGTGGTGCAAAGCGAGGCAGCCCTGCGCCCCGAGGGTGACGATCACGTTCTGCAGATCATGCAGTTTGGCCAGGCGCTGTAGCTGCGTGAGCACATCACCTTCTTCGCCGGCCAATGCTGACAGCTCACCTTCGTTCACGATCAACATATCCACATTGCGCAGCAACTCGTCAGGCAGATCTCGCGCTGGTGCGGCATTCAGTACGACTTTTGCACCTTGCGCGCGCGCTGCTTTGGCAAAAGCCAGCACCGTCATCACGGGGCTTTCCAATTGCATCAGCACATGCGAGATATGCAAATGCCCCGGCCAGTGATGGGGCTGCAAATCCGCATTCGCGCCAGGCGCAACGGTGATCGCATTCTCCCCTTCATCGCTCACGCAAATGAAAGCCGTACCTGTGGCCTGCTCGCTGCGCACACTGTGCAACTGAACATGCGCATCAGCAAGCGAGGCCAGCAGCGGCTTGGCGTAATCATCATCGCCCAAGGCGCAGAGCATCGCGGTAGCCGCGCCGCCTGCGCGCGCGCAAGCCACGGCTTGATTCGCCCCTTTGCCGCCGGGGAAGGTTTGAAAATCCCAACCGAGCACCGTTTCTCCAGGCGCTGGAATATGACCAGCGCGAACGACGAAATCCAAATTAGCAGAGCCAGCAACGAGGATCATGAGAATCTCCTATTTTCGTAAACGCGATACGTCCTTAGGCTCAATGTCGTTACGGTCTATGTTGGCAAATTTAGATCTAACAAAATTTGCAATTGAAGAAATTTCCTCATCGCGTAACTGCTTCCAGCCTGGCATTCGCCCCCCATTTTGCCCATTCAGCAGAATATCTATCAAGACTGGAGGGGACTGTAGCTTGGGTGATCCTAAGATTGCCTTGATGGGACCAACTTCCTTTCCTGAAAGAAGATGGCAGGCAGCACAATTTGCTGAATAAAGACGTTCGCCGTACTTAAGACGCTGGGTTGAATCCATTTGACTAAATGGTATTTGTACTGCATTGTTTTGTGGTGCGCTCCTTGGAACGACGAGTACATATCCTGGATGACTCGCCGGTGGCTTGGGCTCTTCGAAGCGCCCGCCGGATGCATTAGCCATAAAAACTACCGCTCTTGCTATCTCTACATCATCCCAATCACCTCCGCCTTGCGCCCCCATGGCACCTTTGCCACGCAACGTGCTTTCAACCATTGATGGCAAGCCTTTTTGTATGCGTGGCTGCCAAGCATTGACATCACCCAGCCGAGGAGAAATAGCAATACCACCTCCATGACATGCTACGCATTGCGCCTGATAAACAGTTTGACCATCTTTAAGTGTGCGTAAACGTGGGATTGCAGTTGGCGCTGATGTATTGATACGATTTGCTAACTCTAGTGCGCGGTGCGCACGCTCGCCGGTGAATTTACCTTGAGAGACCTTATCTCTTATCGATGTGGCTAGCAAATTATTAATGCTGTTGACTAGCCCTGACAAGCTCTTCAACAGTTCGTCGACTTGTTGTTGTGATATCGGGCTTTCTGTTGTGGCATGAGGCAGTGTAGATGTAGTTTTGACAGGGATGCTAGATGCACGCTTACTGGCAGCTTGCGATCGCAACATAAACTCAATGCTCCAAGTTAACGAATCTAAATGTTCTGCTTCATAAGCTTTGTGATCAGCAGTGAATGCGCGTTCTAGTCTCTTATGAATAGGCTCTAAAAGTTTATGCACCTGTGGGACTTCACGCTGCTCCAGAGTGGCCTGAAAATACTCACTCATCACGACATCAATTCGCGCAGGATCAAGAATTTTTCTAAGCGCAGCTCCGTTTTCTTCGTCTGAGTAATTTAATGCACGGGCTTGCAAGACTTGCTTGCTCTCGAATAGCGATATCTCAGATGAAAATTGGCGTAAATTGCTCTCAGCCATCGTGATAGGCGAAACTTGGATAAGAAGCAAAAAACCAACCAACCTCAGCATGTTTCGCTTGAAGTATTGGTATATGAACACGTAAATGAAATTCAACATACTGCTATGGTAATTGCGAAAGTAACGTCACTCGTTGTGGCTGGTCGAAGCAGGATTCGCCCTTTTGCCTCCTGAGAAAGTCTAAAAATCTCAGCCCAGCACCGTCTCGACCGGCGCGTGCGACGAAATCCAAATTAGCAGAGCCAGCAACGAGGATCATCTCTTTTTCCTAACGATTTTCTAGGTCTTTTCAGCATTTCGCCGGCATAGAATATGCGCAACGTGCTATATAAATAATAGCATCATGCAACTGATATGCCCAGCACTTGATGTGCCCATTGTGGCAGAGGCTGATGCAGAATGCGCGTGTTTTGTTTGCGGCAGACGGCAACTCTTTTGGGTGCAGTAAAGCGTTCGCCTATCTCTCCGGGGTTGTCATACAGAATCGCCATATCAGCTTCGCGCACGGCTTGCTGCAAGTTAGCCAGCGTGCGCGGGTAGCGATCCAAGATGCGCTGATCAGGCACATTGTGCCCACCTTCACTCACCCGCTGACGCACGCGCAGTAGCAAGCGCTCGGGCTGATCCATGCAGACCACGAGGAGCACCACCACATAGCCCGCCGCTTGCGCTTCTTGAATCAAAGCTATTTTTGAAGAATGCGAAAAAACAGTCTCGCTTACGAAGCTGTCGCCCGAAGCAATGAGCGTGGCGCGGCGTGTGTCAGCCCAATCACGCGCGGCTTCGGAGCGCTGCTGCAGATCAGCGATGTGTTGCAAATGGTCGCGCTCATAAAGATCAGCGTTCACAAACTCCGCTCTCGATGGAATCAAACCATCCTTCACGGCCGCGCGATACAGGCTGGATTTTCCTGCGCCGTTGGGGCCCGCCAGCAAATAGAAAACACGCTCGGCCATCAAGCAGCCGAGCGATGTGCTACGGCATGGCCTTGTTGGCGATTGCTCATGACGATCTCTCGCATGCGCTGTGCGAGGCTGCCGCTGGCTTCAGCTCGTGCAAAGCCGGCCTCGATGTCATCGAGCAAGGCATCTGCGGACGAGGCTTCTTTTTTAGGCATGAGCGCTACGCTGGCCTCACGCGCCGTGAGCCCGCCATCTTCTACTGCCTTGCCCAGCATCGCCCAATACTCGATTTGCCCAGCGGTGGAGCGACGCATGGCGATGGCGGTTTGGCGCGCCTCCATGACAAGGGCGCTGGGGAGCTTGACGGAATTGAAAGTCGCGGCTTGCATGGCGTACTCCTGAACAAAGAGAATTGAAGTTTAGCCGAAAGTGGCATTTTGCGCCATTTAATCCAAAAATCATAAAATTTTTAGAAAACGATCATTTCGGCATCAAATAGGAGATAAATCTAGTTTGGCGCGATTTTTGCTTTATTAAGGTGCATTTTTCTAAAATCAAATGTTTAAGCACATAAAAAGTGCAAAAACAGATTCAAAACAGTTCATCTTTAAAGAGACTCTCATGGAAGCACTCAAACAGGGCGCAGACGCGCTATTTATCTTGCTCGGCGCCATCATGGTATTGGCTATGCACGCGGGCTTTGCGTTTTTGGAATTGGGCACGGTGCGGCGCAAAAACCAAGTCAACGCGCTCGTGAAAATCCTTGTGGATTTTTCTGTTTCCACGGTGGTGTATTTCCTGGTCGGTTACGGCGTGGCTTACGGCACCAGCTTTTTCGTGGGTGCTGAAACGCTGGCCGCGAAAAATGGCTATGACTTGGTGAAGTTCTTCTTCTTGCTGACTTTCGCCGCCGCCATTCCCGCCATCATCTCTGGCGGTATCGCTGAGCGCGCGAAATTCTGGCCGCAGCTCATTGCGACTGCCGTGATCGTGGGTTTTGTGTATCCCTTCTTTGAGGGCATCGCTTGGAACAATGCCTTCGGCATTCAAGATTGGATCAAAGCGACCACGGGCGAAACCTTTCGTGATTTCGCAGGCAGCATCGTGGTGCATGCAGTCGGCGGCTGGATTGCCTTGCCTGCGGTGATCTTGCTTGGCGCGCGCTCTAACCGTTATCGCAAAGACGGCACGCTCGCAGCACACCCGCCTTCAAGCATTCCCTTCTTGGCTCTTGGCGCATGGATTTTGATCGTCGGCTGGTTTGGCTTTAATGTGATGAGTGCGCAAAAAATTGAAGGCATCAGCGGTTTGGTCGCAGTGAATTCACTCATGGCCATGGTGGGCGGTACGATCGTCGCGCTCTTGCTCGGCAAAAATGACCCTGGCTTCGTGCACAACGGCCCGCTCGCAGGCCTCGTTGCCGTGTGCGCAGGCTCCGACATCATGCACCCGTTGGGCGCACTCGTGGTCGGCGGTATCGCAGGCGCGATCTTTGTGGTGATGTTCACCCTCACGCAAAACAAATGGAAGATTGATGATGTGCTCGGCGTGTGGCCACTGCATGGCCTGTGCGGTACTTGGGGCGGCATCGCCGCTGGCATCTTCGGCACCAAAGCTTTTGGCGGTATGGGCGGTGTTTCGTTTACAGCTCAGCTCATCGGCACGGCCATGGGCGTGGCTTGGGCTCTCTTTGGCGGCTTCGTGATTTACTACGTGCTCAAAGTCACCATGGGTTTGCGCATGACGCAAGAAGAAGAGTTTGAAGGCGCAGACCTCACGATTCACAAGATTGGCGCAACGCCTGATCGTGAAGTGAACTGGTAATCAGTTTTGAGT
This sequence comes from Variovorax sp. PCZ-1, assembly GCF_018413605.1. GTDB lineage: Bacteria > Pseudomonadota > Gammaproteobacteria > Burkholderiales > Burkholderiaceae_C > JANMDU01. The sequence goes on from NZ_JAHCDN010000001.1 coordinate 637,029, forward strand.
GCTCACTATCAATTAGTGAGCACTTCGCGCAGATTCTACGCCGTCAATGGCGTCATTTTGCTTGAAATTTGAAATGACCATGTGATCATGGCGCACACACGTGCTGCCGTGAGATGGTCAAGTCTTGTTGAGTAATTGTCCAATCACAACGCCCAACGCCATATCGTCTAAAGCGCCAAATTCATGCAGGCGCAGCTCGCCGTTAGGGGCGAACACAAAGGTGCTGGGTGTGCCGCGCATCTGCCAATCTCGCATGGTTTTTGGTAGCGGCTCTTTGCCATCATACGCATCAACACCAATCGGAAAAGCGAGCCGGTATTCATGGATGAAAACCTCAAGCGCATGCGGCTGCATGGCTTGATGATGCTCAAAAACCGTGTGCAAGCCAATCACCGTGAGCGGTATACGCTGCGATAGCTCATGAAGTTTTTTCAGCTGCGGAATGCTATGCGCCACGCAGCCAGGGCAGAGCATCTGGAAGGCGCTGACGACGACAACGCGCCCTTTGAAATCAGAAAGCACGGGTGAAGCTTGTGTGTTGAACCATTGGCACACTGACCATTCAAGGGCGGTGGATTGCATGTGAATTCCTTATCCGTGTGAATGCGCCATCACTTGTTGACTTTGCCCGGCAAAGACAGATTGCCGGAGCCAATCTTGAAGACATCGACCACGCACAGCAGTGGGTTATGCACGCTCGCATTCACGCGCAAGGCGGCTGTCACGCCATCAAACGTAGCTGCGTTAACAGCGCCGATATCATCGAAAGGCACACGCACTTCCACAGTCTCTTTCTTGAACAGGGGATTCCAGCCGGGGCTGTCGATCAGGATGGGAAGACCGGGCCATGTTTTGGGCAGTTTTGGTTTGCTGTCTTTGGGAATATCCACCACTTTGAGCGCGCCTTTGCCGCAGGCCTCATCAGGCTGCAACACCACCCAATGCGAATGCCACACATCACCATCGTTACTGGGATTGCCGTCACCGTTCTCGTCAAACAGTGGCGTGTCATCAAAATCGGGATGCGAGGTCACTGCAAAAGCAAGAATGCCTGCCTTGGCCTCGAAGCCCACGGTGGAGGGATCAAGCGTTGTGGGCCACACATACGAGAAGACAGAGCTTCCCGCCAGCTTGCCTGATTTGGCGGGTTTGGATGCGCCCGCTTTGCCAGACACGGCCATATGAAAAATCGCCACATTGCCTTCTGTGGTGATCTTGGTGTGGATGATGTCAAACGGCGCTTTGACGGCTTGGCTGGGCTTGGTGGCGATGCCTCCGCTGTGATGGCCATGGGCGAATGCCAAGCTGCTGCCTAGCGTTACGCCGATTGCCACGCTAACCGAGGTGAGCCGACTCAATGTGCTGAATTTCATGGTGATTCCTTCAAACTAGAAATGACGCAAAGGCGAATCCGATGCGGCATGGGTCATAGTTTGCGTGTGTATTCAGTACAATAAGTTTCTATTTATGCTTTAAATATGCCAAATCGTTCAAAAACCACGGCTGAGCGCATTGCGCCACCGATAGATCGGCTCTCCACACTCCTGGAGCGTTTTCGTGTGCATGCACAGCTGTCGTTCGCTGGTGCGATGTGCGGTAAGCATGTGTTTTCAAGTGAAGCCCAAACAGCCTACTTACATGTGCTCAGGAGTGGTTCGGTGGAAATTCGTCATCCAGGCGTGAAAGGTCTGCCCAAGCACATCACGCTGAATGAACCATCACTGATCTTCTATCCTCGCCCTTTGACACATCACTTTCTCAACGCTCCCGAAGAGGGCTCCCAGTTCACATGTGCGGAGATTTCATTTGAAGGCGGTCAGATGCACCCCATCGTGCAAGCTTTGCCCTCTCTCGTTTTGCTCAAGCTTTCAGATGTGCATGGATTGCAAGATGCACTGAATTTGTTGTTTGCTGAGACGCAGCGCGTGCAATGCGGCCAACGGGTGTTGGCGGATCGGTTGTTTGAAGTGGTATTGATTCAGTTGCTGCGCTGGCTACTGGATCACCCAACCGAAGCCAAAATTGATAGCGGCTTGCTGATGGGGCTCTCGTCTCCACAACTGGCCAAGGCACTGACTGCCATGCACGAATCGCCAGGCGCACCATGGACGGTAGAACAACTTGCCGATGCCAGCGGTATGTCTCGTACAGCATTCGCTACAAAATTCAAGGCGACTGTAGGTATCTCGCCAGCTCAGTATTTGGCGGATTGGAGGTTGACCTTGGTGCAATCCCGTTTGAAAGAGGGCGCCAGTCTGAAGACTCTGGCGCTGGAGTTGGGTTACTCAAGCCAGTCAGCATTGACCAGGGCTTTTACACAGCGCCTAGGGTTCTCACCGCGTCAATGGCTTGGTATGAGTTAAACAAGTATCATGAGCCCATGATCACCCTTGACTTCCTCATCACCTCCTTCATCGTCGTGCTCATTCCGGGCACGGGCGCAGTCTTCACGGTATCGACTGGCCTCATGCGCGGCAAGCGCGCGAGCCTCTGGGCGGCGCTGGGGTGCACACTGGGCATCGTGCCGCATTTGCTGGCCACGATTCTTGGCCTCGCTGCCATCATGCACACGAGTGCTTTGGCATTCAGCGTGCTCAAATATGCGGGCGTGGCTTATCTGCTGTATCTGGCCTATGCCACTTGGCAAGATCGATCAGGTTTTTCGTTCGATCAAGCGCCCAGTCAAGCGAGTGCATGGCAACTTGTGGTGAAAGCCGTGTTGCTGAATTTGCTCAACCCCAAGCTCACGATTTTCTTTCTCGCGTTTTTGCCTCAATTCGTTTCGCCCAAGGCGGCATCTCCGCTGGCTGACATGCTGATCTTGAGTGGCATCTTCATGCTGATGACCTTCGTCGTCTTCGCAGTCTACGGTTTGCTCGCGCATGCTTTCGCAGCTTCGTTGTGAATTCTCAGCGCGTGCAGAACTGGATGCGTCGTGGTTTTGCGGGCGCGTTTGCTGGCTTGGGATTGAACTTGGCTTTCACTGAACAGCGTTGATCACTATGATTTTGTGAGCACTCTGCGCAGTATCTACGCTAGCGATATGCTCAAAATGCCTTAAATTTCTCAGAGTCGCCTACATCACACCTCACACTTCCCAGACGCGCAGATCGCTCTAAACTGGTGGATATTCACTAGGAGCACATCATGTCCATCACCCTCTGCGGTTTCCCCGTCTCGAACTACTACAACAAAGTCAAACTCGCACTGCTTGAAAAAGGTTTGCCGTTCACCGAGGAAGTGGTGATGACCAAGAGCACGGATGAGGCTGTGCTTTCTGCTTCACCGCTCGCCAAAATCCCCTTCATCCGCACACCACAAGGTGGCTTGTGTGAGAGCCAAGTGATCATGGAATACATCGAATCTGTGCAGCCAATACCTGCTCTGCTGCCCGCTGATCCGTTTGCTGCGGCCAAGGTGCGTGAGCTCTGCACGTTTATTGATTTACATCTGGAGCTGGTGGCGCGTGATCTTTATCCGCAAGCATTCTTTGGCGGCACAGTGAGCGAAGGCTCACAAGCGCGTGTGAAAAAGCAGCTAGAGAAGAACATTCCAGCCTTCATGAAGCTCGCAAAATTCTCACCCATGGTCGCAGGCGGTGATCAATTCACCATGGCGGATTGCGCTGCTTGGGTGAATTTGCCGCTGGTGGGCATGGCGACCAAAGCGGTGTTTGGTGAAGACATGCTGATTGCTATGGGTTGCGACTACAAGCCTTATATGAAGATGATTGGCGAGCGGCCTGCAGCGCAAAAAGTGGCTGCTGACCGCAAAGAAGCGACGATGAAAGCTGCTGCGGCTTCAAAGGCCGCTAGCTGAGCTATTTTCCGCCGCGCCTGACTCTTAGGATTTCATCCAAGATCAAGCAGCACGCGCCGATGGTGATGGCGCTGTCTGCCACGTTAAACGCAGGGAAGTGCCAGGTGCCGTAGTAGAAATCCAAGAAGTCCACCACATAGCCGTGCAGCAGGCGGTCAATCACATTACCAATCGCGCCGCCCAAAATGCAGGCGAGTGCGAAAGCAAAAAGCTTTTGCGCATGGTGGCTGCGCAGCATCCAAAGGATGAAGATGGTGGCCACTGCGCCGATGCCTGTGAAAAACCATCTCTGCCAGCCACCCGCGCCTGCGAGGAAGGAGAAGGCCGCGCCAGTGTTGTGGGCGCGCACGATGTTGAAAAAGCTCGTCACAGGCGTGCTATCGCCCAGCTTGTAGTAGCCCACGATCAAGGTCTTGGTGAACTGATCGGCCAAGATGATGATGATGGCGAGGATGAGCCAAGGCAGCATGCCTTGGAAGGTGGAGCGTGACGAAAATGTGGATTTAGGCATGGGTACGTTTCTCACCTTCACCGTGCAAATTGCTCACGCAGCGCCCGCAGATGGTGGGATGCGCGGCATCTGAACCCACATCTTCCACATAATGCCAGCAGCGCTCGCATTTGGTGTGATTTGAGGCTTTTACCGAGATATTCATTGCCCCATTTGCTACCAATTCAATAGCAGATGTGATGAAGATGAACTTCACATCTTTGCCGAAACTTGAGAGCAAGGCATAGTCTTCAGCAGGTACGGTGAGCTGCACTTCGGCTTGCAAAGAGCTGCCGACCTTGCCTTCAGCGCGCAGAGCTTCAATCGCCTTATTCACCTCATCACGGATCGCGCGGATACGGCTGTATTTGGCGGTGAGCGCTTCGTCTGCACCTTCAAATTTCCAATAGGTTTCCGTGAAAATCGTGCCGGATTCGGATTGCCCAAACACCTTCCATGCTTCTTCAGCAGTGAAGGAGAGGAAAGGTGCCATCCAGCGCAGCATGGCTTGGGTGATGTGCCAGAGCGCTGTTTGCGCGCTGCGACGGGCATGGCTCTTCGCTGCTGTGGTGTAGAGCCGATCTTTGAGCACATCCAGATAGAAGCCACCCAAATCTTCGGAGCAATAGAGCTGCAATTTGGCGACGACGGGATGAAACTCATACACCTTGTAGTGCGCCAATATTTCTTCTTGAAGTTGAGCAGCGCGAGCGAGCGCATAACGATCGACTTCCAGCATTTCGCTCAAAGGCACTGCGTCTTTCGCTGCATCGAAATCGCTGACGTTAGCCAACAGAAACTTCAACGTGTTGCGAATACGGCGATACGTGTCCACCACACGCGCGAGGATTTTGTCGTCGATACCGAGGTCGCCCGAATAGTCTGTCGATGCGCACCACAGGCGGATGATTTCCGCGCCGAGCTTGTCGCTCACCTCTTGCGGCGCGACCACATTCCCCATGCTCTTGCTCATCTTGCGGCCTTGGCCATCCACGGTGAAGCCGTGTGTGAGCAAGCCGCGATACGGGGCACGGCCATACATGGCGGCTGCCGTTAAAAGCGAGGAGTGAAACCAGCCGCGATGCTGGTCATGGCCTTCGAGATACAAATCAGCCTCGGGGCCTGCGTTGTGCGAGTACACGAAAGAATCATCTGCGTTTTTATCGCCATGGCTGCCTTTGAGCACGGTGGTGTGCGTCGTGCCAGAGTCAAACCACACTTCGAGAATGTCGGTGCTCTTGGTGTATTGCTCTGGATTTTCAGCGCCTACTTTGGCGAAGATCTCTGCAGTGGTCGCTTTGCTCCACGCCTCGATACCGCCTTTTTCCACCATCTCGGCAGCCAAGTCGATCATCGCCACCGTCTTCGGATGCAACTCGCCCGAATCCATGTGCGTGAACAGCGGCAGCGGCACGCCCCATGAGCGCTGGCGTGAGATGCACCAATCGGGGCGGCCTGCGATCATGTCACGCAAACGCACTTTGCCGTTTTCGGGATAGAAATTGGTTTGCTCAATCGCATCAAGCGCCAACTCACGCAAGCTCTTGGGCGCTTTATCAGTCGTGAAAACACCTTCGCCCGCATCCATACGCACGAACCACTGCGCCGCAGCGCGGTAGATCACGGGCGTTTTGTGACGCCAGCAATGCGGGTAGCTGTGGGTGATGTCAAACGTGGCGAAGAGGCGATTGTTATCGCGCAGCGTGTTGATGATTTCGGGGCAGGCTTTCCAGATATTCAGCCCACCAAACAGTGGCAGCGCTTCTTCATAGCGGCCATTGCCTTGAACGGGGTTCAAGATGTCTTTGATGGTGATGCCGTTGGCCACGCAAGAGTTGAAGTCATCCACGCCATAGGCTGGCGAGGAGTGGACGATACCTGTGCCGTCTTCTGCCGTGGCGTAGTCAGCCACGAAGATGGGAGAGAAGCGGTCGTAGCCCGCATGCACATGCGCGAGCGGGTGCTTGAATTTGATCTTGTCTAGCTTTTTGCCGACGGTGGTAGCAACGATATTGCCCGTGAGCTTGTAGCGCTCCAAGCATTTCTCCACCAAGGTTTCGGCCAGCATGATCAGGCCGCGCTCGGTGTCTACCAAGGCGTAAGTTAACTCAGGGTTGAGGTTCATCGCTTGGTTGGCAGGGATCGTCCAAGCGGTGGTCGTCCAGATTACAGCGAAGGCTTCTTTGTCGAGTTTTGGTAAACCGAAAGCTGCAGCGAGCTTCTCTGGCTCAGCGCAAAGGAAGCCCACATCCAGCGTAGAAGATTTTTTGTCTGCGTATTCGATTTCGAATTCAGCCAGCGACGAGCCGCAATCAAAGCACCAATACACCGGCTTCAATCCGCGATACACAAAGCCGCGCTCCATCACGCGCTTGAAGGCGCGGATTTCATTGGCTTCGGTTTGAAAATCCATGGTGCGATAGGGGCGATCCCAATCGCCGAGAACGCCCAGACGTTTGAAATCTTTCATCTGTCCAGCGATTTGCTCGGTAGCGAATGCGCGGCTCTTGGCTTGCATTTCATCGCGCGGTAAATTGCGGCCATGCAATTTCTCAATCGCGTTTTCAATCGGCAGGCCATGGCAATCCCAGCCGGGAATATATTGCGCATCAAAGCCATCAAGCTGACGCGCTTTGACGATCATGTCTTTCAAGACTTTGTTGACGGCGTGGCCGATGTGTATGTTGCCGTTCGCATAGGGCGGGCCATCATGCAAGATGAATTTCTCGCAGCCATGGCGGGCAGCGCGCAGTTTTTTGTAAACGCCTTGCTCGTCCCAAGCCTTCGCCCAAGCTGGCTCACGCTTGGGCAGATCTCCACGCATGGGGAAGGGCGTGTCTGGGAGATTGAGGGTTTTGCGGTAATCGGTAGGTTCTGACATGGCGTGACAAAAATTCTAGAAAATATTGAAAACGCAAAATAAATGGGCAGGGCGCAAAGAGTTCATCAGGTGTTTTCTGCGTCTTTTGCGCATTTTTACGCTTTTTGCGTTCTCTTGGTTGGTGCAGAGACCAAGCTAGAGGATGAAGTGAAGCGGGGCGGCTGCCCCTTCAAATTCGGGTGCTGCTCTGGGCGAAATATTCACGCGCAGCCACCACGTCGCGGGCAATGCCTTCCGTCAAGGCATTGAGGCCGTCGTATTTGAGCTCGTCGTGTAGTTTGTGCAGGAGTTCCACGCGGATGATTTTACCGTAGCCGTGCTCTTGGCCCAGGCTAGCTGGCCAGTCGAGGATATGGGTTTCTAGCAGCACACGGCCACCGTTCACATCGTTGGCATCGAGTGAGGGACGGATGCCGAGATTGGCCACGCCATCCAGTGGTTTGTCTCCTAGCCCATGCACGCGCACGCAGAAGATGCCGCTGGCGGCGCATTTCCAAGCGTGTGATTTGGAGGAAAAGCGCAGATTCAGCGTGCGGAAGCCACCTGGCAAATGGGCATCTTTACCCAGCTCGCGCCCTAGTTTGCGCCCATGCACCACATGGCCGCTGATGCTGTAAGGCCGGCCGAGCAGTTTGGCGGCATCGCTCATACGCCCCTGCGCAAGTGCTTCACGCACGGCTGAGCTGGAGACGCGCAGGCCATGCACTTCGTAGCTTTGCATGCGGGCTACATCGAAACCTTTGAGTTGCCCCTGCGCATCCAAAGTCGCGTAATCGCCCGCACGCTTGGCGCCGAAGCGGAAATCGTCACCTACGAGTACGTATTTCGCACCCAAACCTTTGACCAGCACTTCATCAATGAAGGCTTGTGGCGAGAGGCTGGCGAGCTGTGCGTTAAACGGCAAGATCACAGCCTGATCCACCCCGCATTGAGCCAGCTCAGTGAGTTTGTCTCGCAAAGTAGCAATGCGAGCGGGCGCAAGTTCAGGCTTACCAGCCAGTGCCGCAAAATAATCACGCGGATGTGGCTCAAAGCTCATCACACAGCTGGGCACACCGCGATGTGCCGCTTCCGAGCGAAGCAGCGCAATCATGGCCTGATGGCCACGGTGCACGCCATCAAAGTTACCAATCGTCACTGCGCATGCGGGGGCAATGCCGGGATGATTCAGGCCGCGAAAGACGTTCATAAAAGCACGATTTTCTCTACTAAATTGATAGCACTTCGCGCAGATTCCATGCCGGTGAGTAGGTGTTTTCGGTCATAAAAGATACACGTTTATGCTGTATATTGTGACTTAAGACGGTTAGGTGCTTTTTCTAGTTCGGTTTTTACTGCTGGAGGTGCGTTTTGAAGGTCTTGAAGCTATCTGCCCAAGGGCTGCCACAGAGTTGGATCAGCCTAGAGCAAGCGGTGACTCACTATGCCGCCGAAGAGGTGCGCTGGGAGGTGGGCGAGCGCGTGGCGACGTTTCGCGGTGGGCATAACGCCATCACGGGCGAGCAAAGCATCATTCACATTTCTTCCATCGTCGGCACCAAGGGTGTGCCCGAGATCAACCCTTTCGATCTGCGCCCCGGTCTCACAAATAGCAAACTCTTCGTTCGCGATCGAAACATCTGCGCTTACTGCGGCAACCATTTCCATGAAGAAGATCTCACCCGAGAACACATCAATCCTTATGCTTTAGGCGGTTTAGACAATTGGATGAACGTTGTGACTGCTTGCAAGAGCTGCAATCACCGTAAAGCTGCTCGCACACCAGAGCAAGCACGCATGCCTTTGCTTTACACGCCGTATGTGCCCAGTCTGTGGGAGGATTTCATTTTGCGCAACCGACGCATCTTGGCGGATCAGATGGAATTTCTGATGGCGCATTTGCCCAAGACTTCTCGGCTTTGTTGTTGATCAAGACGCCAGATAGGCTTGAAAAGCATTTTGAGTGCTGAAGTAATATCGAGATACACTTTATTACATGAGAACTTTACACTTAAGCTACAATCGTTTACAGGGGGTTAAAGTTACTCCTTGTTACTTATAGCCATCTGTGTAAAGGAGCTTATTTTGAGACAACTTAGCCTTGATGAGATGATGGCGATAGCCGGTGGCGGTAGCCGTCGTCGTCGCTCAGGCGGTCGGTGCAGCCCTCCCCCTCCGCCCTGCAGCCCTCCTCCTAGCTGTGGAGGTGGTACTCCACCGCCGCCACCGCCTCCCCCCCCACCACCTCCGCCCCCACCGCCACCCCCACCGACCTGAGTCACAGGTGGATAAAACGACCTCTTTCGGGAGGTTTTTTTATGGGCGTTTGAAAAGCGTCGTGCTGATTGTGCCCAGCTGACCGCTGGCCAGACTGAGGCGTAGCTGGGCTTGCAGGAGATTAAGCTGCGCGCTGTTGTTCTGAAAGACGGCTTGGCTGTATGCGTTTTGGGCGTTAAGCAGCTCCATCATGGCACCGATACCGGCTTTGTAGCGCCCAAGAGCGACTTCTTGCATTTGGCGGGCTGCGTCTAAGAAAATTTGGCTGGCTTGCAGGCTTTGCTTTTCGGTTTGCCATTGCAGCAAAGCACGCCACAGATCGTTTTCAAGCTCACCTTGCTGGGTCTCAAGCTGTGCTTTGCGTTGGTTGATCTGCGCACTGATTTGCGCTTCTCGCGCTGCCGTAGCGCGGCCTTCTAGCAAAGGGATGTTGGCCTGAATACCTACATTGAGTGCACGATCCGTCTCGCGCCCCGAGGTGCCCCCTAGGCCGCGCGTGAGCGAGGCCGAGCTACTCAGGCTGACGCTACCCCGACTCTCAGCTTGTACGGCATCCCTGCGGGCGAGAAGATTGTCAATATCAGCACGCAAGCTGCGCAAGCGCGGGTGATCTTGCGTGAGATCGGCCATCCAAGCCGCCCATTGTTCTGGTGACTCATCGGTTGCTGGTATCGTGGGCAAATCCTCCAAAAGTGAGGCCAATTGCAGTGGTTGACGCACGGGCCAACCCAAAGCCACAGCCAAGTTGCCTCGGATGACTTGCCATTGGCCCTGTGCTTTGAGCAGTTCCAGTTTGGTTTGAGCTAATGCCGTTTGAGCTTGTAGTTTCTCAGACAAGCTGCCCGCACCCGCAGCATGGCGGCCTTGCGCAATCTCGGCGCTTTGCTGGGCAGTTCGTACCGCTTCTTGCAAACTTTGTAGGCGCAGGTTGGCTGTTTGAGCCTCAATGTACAAACGCAGGCCTTCACCGATTTGAACAAGTGTTGCATTGGATTGAGCTGCTATGGCTGCTTGCACCGTGCTGCGTGCTGCACGCACCTGTGCTTGTTGTGCGCCAAAATCAAAGAGCACCCAGCTCAGTGCTAAACCTGCACTGGCGCTGCGTGCACGGGTGGGCCCCAGCAAGGTGGTTGCGGGCGATTGTGAGGTATTAGCCTCAAGCGTGGCGCTCATCCTCGCGCGCTGGGCCAACTCAGCCAATGTGAGGTTAGCCTGCTGCTCGGCAATGCCAGCGACGGCCTGACGCAGACTAGGACTCTGGCAGAGCATACGATCCAGTACATCCGCTAAGCTCAGGGCTTGCTGAGCAGCGATGGCTCTGGGATGGCAAGACGATGCGTCGGGTAGTGACAAGGGCTGAGCGGCGACACGCTGCGCGACCGTATTTCCTTCTGATGCGCCGAGGCTACTCAATTGCGCGCTCATGCGCAATTCAAGTATCTCCGCTTGTGCCGCAGCATGGATAGGCAAATAAGCAAGAAAGATGAGAATCGCTACACGACTTGCAGCTTGGGGCAAAGGCGATCGCAGTGTCATGGGTTTTGCAGCTGAGCCAGATAGGCGGCGCTTGGACCATCAAAAACAACTTGACCTGCATCAATGGCCACGACGCGCTGCATGGCGGCGATGGTTTGCGGGCGATGCGCGACCACAATGCGTGTGATCTGCATTTGCACTAAGTTGGCATTGACCTGTGCTTCACGGCGCACGTCCAGATGGCTCGTTGCTTCATCCAAAATCAAAAATTGGGGTTGTTTGTACAAAGCACGCGCCAACAAGACACGCTGCTTTTGCCCACCTGAGAGCACAGTGCCCATATCGCCCACCAGCGTCTGGTAGCCCATCGGCATGGCTTCGATATCCTCTGCGACGGCGGCTAAGTGTGCGCAATGCTCGATACGCTCTGCGTCAGGCTGTGCATCAAAAAAGCAGATGTTATCGGCCAACGAGCCCATAAACAATGTGTCGTCTTGCATCACCGTACCCACTTGCTTGCGCCAGCGATCCAGGCCAATCTGCTCGAGAGATTTACCACCTAGGCTTAACTGTCCATCGCTTGGCTGCAAAGCACCCAGTAGTAAATGCACCAGCGTCGTTTTGCCGCAGCCGGATTCACCCACAATAGCGACTGACTCGCCCGCCGTAATACGCAGGTTCAGGCCATCCAGAACCCAAGGCTCCTGATCGGCATAGCGAAAGCGCAGGCCTTGAAGCACCAAATCACCTGAGAGCCCAGTAGGCTCTCGCTCAAGGGTGGTCTGTGTGGGCTCGGCAGGTGTGAGAGCGATATCGCCCAAGCGTTGCGCATAAAGCCGCAACATTTTGAAGTCAATGGCCTTGCCAATCAAATCTTGCATGCGCTGCTCGAATTGGCCGCGATAGGCGAGAAATGCCAACAGCATGCCGATGCTCAAGGCATTGGCAAGCACTTGCTGAGCGCCTAACCAGAGAATAGCCAAGATCGACAAGCCGGCCAAGGTGTTGGCAACCAAGCGCATCACGATGCTCAGGCGCTGCAGTTGCAAGTTTGCATTGGTTTGCGCTACCAGCAGACTTTGCCAAGCGCCATGGCGCTGCGCTTGTCTGCCAAACAGCTTCAGTGCACGAATACCGCGAATACTTTCTAGCGTGTGCGTGGAGAGATTGGCTGAGCGCAAAATTTGCTCTTCGGTGGCTGCATACATCGGTGCATAAAGCAGCCAGCGCAGCAAAGCATACAAAATCACACCAAGCAAAGCGACAGCTGTCAGCAAGGGGCTGTAGATGAACATCAGCAGCAAGGAAAGCAACACCAGCAAACCATCAAATACAGCCTCAACAAAGGTGGCGGTTAGTGTGCGTTGAATATCATCGATAGCTTGGCTGCGAGAGATGATGTCACCCAAATGGCGCTTTTGGAAGTAAGCGATCGGCAAACGCAGCAAATGTGCCATGACGTTGGAATGCCATTGCACGCGAATACTGGTGTTGATGCCCAACAACAACCAAGCTCGCAGCAAGCCAATGAGTTGCTGTAAGGCCAGCACGATCAGGAATCCAAAGGCGAGCGTGGCCAGCAGATCGGTATCGCGCGAAACCAAGACGTGGTCCGTGATCCACTGCAAAAATAAGGGGCTGACCAGGGCAAAAATCTCCAGCGCCAGAGACAGTAGCAAGATATTGGTCAAAGCCGGTAGCAGACCACGTACCTGGCCAATCAGACCTCGCAGCGTGATCGGCGTCTTCTCTTCGCGTGGCGCAAAACCTGGGTTGGGCCATAGCTCCAAAGCCACACCTGTAAAAGCCTTGGAGACTTCCGCCATGCTCAGGCTGCGTTCTCCCACAGCAGGGTCAAGCACGACGACGCGCTGCCCCTGTACGGCTTTGAGCACCACAAAATGATTGAGCTCCCAGTGCAAGATAGCAGGTAGGCGCAGCTGATTCAACTCCTCCAGCTCCAGTCGTACAGCGCGTTGACCGAGCTTTTCTTGTGCGGCCAGTTCGGCCAATGTGGCCAGATTCATGCCCTTCAGTGAGAGCGAATAGCGCCGGCGTAGCGTGGAGACGTCGGTCATCACGCCGTGATAGCCTAAGACCATGCCCAGGCAGGCCAAGCCGCATTCAGCCCCCTCGCTCTGCAGCAACAGTGGTAGCTTAGCTCGCCCAGACAGGGAAATGGCACTGGTCCAGCTCATCGTGCGATCTTCCCTGTCATGCTGTAGAGCGGCTCCAGCATCCACTCCCAGAGTTTGCGCTTTTCTTGCAACATGTCCGCTTCCAAGCGCAGACCGGCCTGCAATGCGCGCGGCTGGCCATACAAGGCGATGCTTTGATTTTTAAGGCTGACCGTGATGGAATACACCGGCTCAGCTTGAGCCAGCTCAGGCAGCTGAAAGCCAGCCAGATCCTGGGCTGATGTGGGCACGCTGGAGATGCTAGTGACAACACCAGCGTGCTGGCCAAATTTTTGGTAGGGGTAGGCTTGGTAGCGCAGTAAAACGGCATCGCCCTTGCGCACAAAGCCCATATGACGGCTCGGAACATACAAGCGCGCCTCCAGCTGAGCCTGCGCTGGTACGATACTGGCCAAAGCCTTGCCGGCATCCACATACTGCCCAGGCTCGGCAGTGAGCAGACTGGCTTGGCCTTCTTGTGGTGCTGTGATAAGCACTTGACGGCGCGACTCTACCTCGGCCAATTCTTGGCTACCGCTGGCAATGCTGCGTTGCAGTTGCGCATTGAGCGCTGCCAAGCGGTTGTCCAAACCCTGCAGCTCACGACTGGTGTTGGCTTGTTCACGTTGATTGCTGATCAAGTCACGCTGCAAGGCCTGCAGGCGTGATTGCTGCTCTGACTGATCCAGCTCCTTTTGCGTCAGTTGCTCGCGAGCAATGTAGTCTTTATCGGCCAAGCCTTGGTAGCGTTTTCGTGTGTCTTCGGCCACACTCAGACGCGAGCGCTGTTGCTCGATCTGTTTCTCAATCAACTGAGCCTCGCTCTGCAAAGTGCTGGCGCGGCGCTGTAGATAGCTGCGCTCTTGAGCATTCAAGGCTTGATTGCGAGCCATGTCATCAGCCAAAGATTTTTGTCGTTGTTGAATTTGCTCGCCAATTTGCTGCAGCGTACCGCCTGATGCATTGGTATTGTTCGCATTAGCTGGCGTGGAGCGTGTTGCGAAGCGCTCGCTGCTGAGTACAAACAACACATCGCCAGACTTGACGATCTGCCCTTCGCTGACTTTGCGCTCCAGCACCACACCAGCTTGCGGTGTGGTGACACGCATCACACCTGCACTGGGGAGCAACTGACCACTCACCGTGGCATGGCGGGTGTAGTTGCCAAAATACAGAAGTGCAAGAATGGCAACCCCAAGCAACGCACAAACCAAAGATAACCAGAAGGTGGACCAGCGTGGCACGAGCAACACATGCCCAACAAGCTTGGTGCGCTGAGCATCCAAGGCTTCAGGGCGAATAAGTGGAGACGCGGGTGCAGATTTGGCAGAGTTCAAGGCACAGAGAGGGCTAGAGCCCAATGGCAGTCACGCGACATCGTACCTGAAAAGTAACACTGGTATTGGCTGGGAATGTGGGGATCGTGGTGGTACTAGGAGCCAGCAGGTTCGCCGGCGTGCCGGGGCAGGTTGCCGTACCAGTGGGCGTACAGCTCAGCACGGTGCAACTGGCCAAACCGGCAGAAGGTACATCCTGAATCACAGCATTGTTGGCACCACCCGGCCCAGAATTGGTGAAGGTAACCGTGTAAACCAATGTGCCCCCGGCTACTGTGGTCGTGATGCCATCGGTCTTAGTCACTGACAAATTAGCAGCAGGCTGCACGGTCGCCGTGACTGTTGAAATGGTTGCTGTTGGCGTCAAGACCGTCAGCAGACTGCTCACTGTGCCGTTTGCCACATTAGTCAGTGTTCCTGTAAACGTGGAAGACAGCACTGCAGTAATGGTGTAGCGTACCGTGCCATTGATGGACAATGAAGCTGTGGTGTTGACGTTGCCCGTACCACTGGTTGCACCGCATGCAGTCGTTACAGCAGTTGTAGTCAATCCTGCATTCAAAACACCGCATACCCAAGTCACTGTTTGGTATGCTGAAGGCAAGGTGTCAATCACGCTGACATTGCCTGCAACAGCGGGGCCCGCATTTCTCACGTCGACTGTATAGATTACGGTTTGAGTGCCTTGGATTAAGCTAGTCGGAGTTTGGCTCTTGGACACCGAAATGCCAAGTGGAAAACCGCGCGACAGATCGGCAAATCGGGCGAAGTCCGTGGTGGTGAGTGTGTTAGCAACAAAAGTTGTGGGGTTGATGGAATACACGGCCGTTTGATTAAAACCAACCGAGCCAAGAAACTGTCCAGAGGGCGTTTCTGACAAGCCGTTGAAAGCTTGGGTAGAGGTAATGTTGCTGTTAGCAATGAAGCTGGCTGCCGTTGTGAAAGTACCAGGCACCGCCAATTGTGCAGCTGTTAAACGATACATTTGGTAGGCGCCTGTTGCCGTAGTAGGCGCGGTTGACTGGGCAACAATAGACAAGTCGCCATTCGTCTGGCAAACAATATCACCCGAGCCATTACCCGGTACGTTGGACAAGGTGAGTGTGCGTCTCAAAGTTGCGTTAGCAGGGTTGATCTCATATATCTCTGCACCTGCGCCACCACCCGAACCGTTAGCCGCAATATAGAAACGGCCATCTGGGCAAAAAGTGGCGCGCAGGAAGGTATTGATTGCAGCTGGCGTACCCGCGCTACCCACTAAAACAGAGGCACCTGTGTTGGGGTTCCAAGTGACAATTCGAGGATTGGCTACGGCTCGCTCCACCAAATACACCAGGCCGTTGATAGGGCTAACGGCTAACGCAGCGGAATCGGTCACTGGTGCAAATGTATTCGCAACTGTGGGGGTCGATGCCAGACCTGTGGTCGGGTTGACAATGAATACACGATCAAAAACGACGCCGCCGTTGTTGTTGCCCACGCCATAGACAATTTGCGCAGATACGAAATTCACTTGAAACAGCGAAGCCAAGATGAAGAGTCGAATAAAAAGAGTACAAAAATCTTTGAGCATATTTGCCAAGAAATGAGTTAGGACGCTGCTTTCAGAACCAAAGTAGTTATTACTTACTAGTGTAGTCGAATAGTATTACAAACACATCCATTATTAATCATTAGCTTACAAATGCAGGATAACACGGTTCGGATCAGAAGAGGGCGCAGAGCCGTCGCGTTGCCTGAGTGTCATTTTTGTTACGAACGATCGCAGCAAAAATACCCCTTGTGACCGTTTTTTTTCGATGCTATTTCTAAGCTGGAATGGTTAGCAGCAGTCGGATTATATTGGTGTGATAAATCTCTGCCGGAATTGATGGGTCTGTGTTGATGACACAGACCCTGCTCTAGGTAGATTTCGAATTATTCAATCATGTAACTCTAACAAGCTGACCCGCTGCTGAGCAGCAGGCCATGTGCGGCCTACAAGCTTTTGGCCGTTGAATTCTGCGCTGATGCTGCGTTGTGCACCTGCTGGCAGCTTGATCTTGGAGGCGGCTAAACCAGCCCCTACGCCTTTGGCGATGCCAGGTGGGGGCGACACACCGTCGAAGCTCACAGTATCGCGGTCTGCATCGAAATAGCCGCGTGGGCGGGTGAAGTTGACGATGCTACCGGCGTCTTTGTCAGCGTCTGCAATACGCTCAGCTCGCAGGTGGAGCAGGCTGCTTGAGCGTGGGAAGGCACTGCGGTACATATGCAGTGTGGCGTATCCTGGGGCGG
Organism: Variovorax sp. PCZ-1; assembly: GCF_018413605.1. Lineage (GTDB taxonomy): Bacteria > Pseudomonadota > Gammaproteobacteria > Burkholderiales > Burkholderiaceae_C > JANMDU01. The sequence continues at coordinate 653,742 of NZ_JAHCDN010000001.1, forward strand.
AGATGACGAATTCATAGTTTGCGCCTGGCTTGGCGGCGAAAGGCCCCCAGTGGCCATCTGCGCTTGTCGTTTTGCGATGCACAGCTTGGCCGGCTCTCTCGCCCGTGGCTGTGGTTTCGAAGATTTCTACTGTGGCGGCATTCACGGGCAGATTGTTGACAAAGCCGCCACTGGCTGGGTTGTTGCTATCTAGCCCCAAACCTGTCACGCGGCCATTGAGTGTGATGCTTTGCTCGGGCGTGAAGCCTGTGGTGGCAGGTGCTTTACCGGTGATGAAGCGATAAGTAGCATCAAAAGCACCCGTGCCATACGAAGTTTCGCGGTGATCTATCTTAGGAATCACAATGTTCGTAGCGCCTTTGAGCTCGGGGCCGGCCGATGTGACGAAGGTGCGCGTTCCACGCATACCGATCCACAGCCCATCGGGTTGTGCAAATTTATCGTTGTTGTCAGAGCGGATCGTCATCCATTTGACGGGGCCTGTGACTTCGTCGCCAGCAGCGTTTTTCGCAGCATTCAGACCTTTCAAAAAAGGCCCTGTGCCGGAGAATTCATTGCCTTCGCGGAAGCCGGGGATCGCCCAGACGCCATGATTGGGTGTGCCGCCTAAGATGGCGTGGCTGACTTTGGCTGCACCGTTGCCATTTTGAATGTAGTTACGCACTGCATTACCACCGCGTGAATTAGCCACCAGCACCACTTGTTTCGCGCCCGTGGCGGCGAGCACTTTATCCACCTCGGAGCTCAGGTAAGCCATGTGCTCGGCAGTGGACGTACGCCCCGGTTGCGGCTTACTGTCGTCATCTCGGGCCAGTGGATACGGCACTTCGATTGCATGCAAACGATCACGTGGCCAGCCATTGGATTCAAAGCGCCAGAGTGTTGTCATCCACAGCGCAGCTGTATCGCCATTGCCATGAACGAAGACGATGGGCGGGGTGTCTGCGCGCTGGCTGCCTAGATTGGCGCAGGCAGAAAGGGCCAGAGCTACGGCTACTGCCGCTCCTTGAAGTAGATAACGGCGTAGCAGTTTCATGGTTTATGTCTCTCAGTTTTAAGCGAATACACCAGCGGTATCTTGCATTCGGGCAGATACTTCGGCCAGATGGTGCATGGTATCGCCAAAGCTCATTTCTAGTTGGGTGAGTGTCTTGAAATAATGGCTGACGATGTATTCATCTGTCACGCCAATGCCGCCATGCAATTGCACAGCCTGCTGGCCGACAAAGCGCATGCTTTGGCCGAGCTGAAGCTTGGCTTGGCTGGCAGCGCGGCTGCGGTCTGGGGCAGGGCTACTGAGCTTCATGTTAACGAAATAGCTCATGGAACGAGCCAGTTCAAGCTGCATCTTCACATCGGCAATGCGGTGACGCAGGGCTTGGAAGGTGGAGAGCGTTTGGCCGAACTGCTTGCGGGTGTTCATGTAGTCGGCAGTTACGGCAATGGTTTTGTCCATCACACCCACGGCGTAGGCGCAGGTATTGGCGATACCGCAGTCTGTGGCCAGTTGTAGGGCAGCTGCGCCATCTGATGTGATGAGCTGAGCGGGGGCGTTGACCAGAGTTACATCGGCTGCGCGCGAACCGTCTTGGCAACCATAGCCGCGTGTGCTCACACCGCTGGCTGCACGCTCCACGAGGAACAAAGCGAGCTTGCCATCTAGCAAGGCGGGCACGATGAAGGCATCGGCATGATCGCCTGCCGATACTACGTTTTTAATAGCATTCAGCGCATACTCTGTGCCGGCTAGAGCAGCTTTTGCTTCACATTTATCAAGGGTGTAGCGTGCCTTGCGCTCTTGCGCAGCGAGCACAACAATTTTTTCGCCAGAAGCTATCAAGGGAAGCCAAGCTTGTTTGATGGCTTCAGGCGCATAGGCTTGAATCACCAGGCTGCAAAGCAAGCTTTGAGACAAAGGCTCAAGAGCGACCCCACGCCCTAGCTCTTCCATCACGATCATGCTCTCTACTGAGCCCATGCCCATGCCGCCATATTGATCGTTGATGCGCAGACCAGCCAAGCCCAGCTCAGCAAGTGAGGAGTAAGCTGCGCGATCAAAGCCGCCTTTGGCGACGATGCTTTTACGATGCTCGAAGCTGTAGACCTTGTCGATGTATCTGCGCACCGCATCGCGCAGTGATTCGTGGTCTTCGGTAAATTCAAAATCCATGATGTGCTTTCAAGAATAAGGAGATATGGGCAAACATGAGAAGAGAACGCAAAAGTCGCAGAAGGAACGCAGAAGGCACAAAATTTTGAATGGATTTTTTTGCGTCTTTTGCGTATGTTTTGCGCTTTTTGCGTTCACTTGGTCAGTGAGCAAAAACTCAACCCAAAACAACCTGAGAAACGATATTCCTTTGCACCTCGTTCGATCCACCATAGATCGTCGTTTTGCGCATGTTGAAGTAAGTCCCAGCCAGCGGCGCGCAGTGCACAGCCGAGCCGGGGTAGTCACCTTGCCAGCCGGCTTCCATGGCTTCGTCGATGAGCGGCACGGCGTAAGGTCCAGCGGCGAGCATCATCAGCTCAGAGTAGCGTTGCTGTATTTCGCTACCGCGGATTTTTAAGAGGCCGGCGATATCGAGAGATTGCTTGCCAGATTTCTCAGCTGAGAGCACACGCAGCACCATCATCTCTAGCGCCACCACATCAACTTCCAGCTTGGCGATTTCGTCGCGGAAGCGCATGTCGTCATAGATGCCTTCTTGTTTAGCGATGCGCTTTAAGCGCTCGAGCTCGCGCTTGGCGCGGTTCACATCGGCGATATTGGTACGCTCATGAGCCAGCAGGTATTTCGCATACGTCCAGCCTTTGTTTTCTTCACCTACCAAATTCTCAGCAGGCACTTTCACATTGTCGAACCAAACTTCATTGACTTCGCATTCACCATCGAGCAGCTTGATCGGGCGCACGGAGACGCCGGGTGATTTCATGTCGATGAGCAAGAAGGAAATGCCGGTTTGCGGCTTGCCATCACTGCTCGTGCGCACGAGGCAGAAAATCCAATCACCGTATTGGCCGAGTGTTGTCCAGGTTTTTTGACCGTTGACAATGTAGTGGTCGCCGTTTCTCTCGGCTTTGCATTTGAGCGAGGCAAGATCCGAGCCTGAGCCTGGCTCACTGTAGCCTTGGCTCCACCACACTTCGCCGCTACCAATACCGGGCAAATGGCGCTGTTGTTGCTCGGGCGAACCAAAAGCCATGATCACGGGCGCGACCATCACGGGGCCAAAGGGCACGATACGCGGCGCACCGGCCAGGGCGCATTCTTCTTCGAACAAATGCTTTTGCACCGCATTCCAACCGGGGCCGCCGAATTCCTTCGCCCAGCCGTAGCCCAGCCAGCCCTTTTTGCCAAGAATTTTCGCCCAGCTTTGTTGATCATCGCGCGTCAGGCGCAGGGCGTTATGAACTTTGTGGGAAATATCAGTTGGCAAGTTCGCGCGCACCCAAGCACGGATATCTTTGCGAAACTGCTCTTCTTCAGGGGTAAATGCCAAATCCATGGGTTGCTCCAATTCAACCCGTGTTGTAGCACGTTCGTAGGGAGTGCGCTGTCACCAATTAGGCAGCCAGCACCCGTGTTTACGCGGGCTCGGCAGGCATCTCGATGCCCAGTTGCTCGCAGACATGGCGCAGCGTACTTTGCAGTTGCGCATTCGAGGCTTTGAGCTGTGCAACCTCGTTTTCTAGCTTTGTGAGTCGACCCAGGCTGTCGTCCGTGGGAACGAAGGCGCTGGCAGATGCTGATAAAGCCGTGAGGTCTATCTCGCCGCAGAGCAAGTGAGCCCAGCGGTGCTCGCGCGAGCCAGGCATTTTTGGCAACTTCACCACGCTTTGCAAGCCGCCGTCCTCGCCGCGCTTTTGCAGTTCTTCCAGCATGCTTTCCACGGCGGCGCTGTCTGCGAATTTCGTCCAGCGATCCCCATTGGTGCGCAGCTCAGCTGGCGTTTGCGGGCCGCGCAGCATGAGCAAGCCCAAAATTGCGCCTTGATCGTCGCTCACACCTAGGGCGCGACACACGTTGTGCTCGTAACGCGGCACGCGGCTGGAGCTGGCTTCAAACACGAGGCTACGGGTTTTCAGAGCATCCAATGCAGCGCGTGCATCGTCTTCCATGACTTCCATGATCGGATCACGGCTGCTTTTTTGATTGCAGCCGAGAACCAGAGCGTTCAGCGAGAGAGGGTAGCTGTCGGGCACGGTGCGGGCTTTTTCCATCAGCGTGCCAAGCACGCGAGCTTCAATCGGTGTCAAAATTTTCATGGGCTCAAGGATAATCGGGAAAGAATGAAAAACATCGTGATCTTAATTTCTGGCGGTGGCTCCAACATGGCGGCTATTGTGAAAACCGCTCAGCGCGAAGCTTGGGAAACCTCTGTGGGTGCGCGAATCGCAGCAGTGATCAGCAACAAAACTGACGCGAAAGGTTTGCAATACGCCATATCGCAAGGTATTCCCACCCGTGTGTTGGATCACAAAGCCTTTGCCAGCCGTGAAGATTTTGAAGCGGCTTTAGCAGCTTGTATTGATGAATTCACCCCCAGCCTCGTGGTACTTGCTGGCTTTATGCGGATTCTCACGCCGAGTTTTGTGAATCATTTCGCCGGCCGCTTGATCAATATCCATCCATCTCTCTTGCCAGCTTTCCCGGGCTTGCATACACACGAGCGCGCGATCGCTGCGGGTTGTAAGTTTGCTGGGGCAACTGTGCATCAAGTCACGGCCGAGCTCGATCACGGCTCCATACTCGCTCAGGCCGTCGTACCCGTGCTCCCTACGGACACTGCAGACGCGCTAGCTACGCGCGTGCTCACACAAGAGCATGTGATCTATCCCAAAGCAGTGAAGACCTATTTGCTATCAATTAAATAGCACTTCGCGCAGATCCTACGCCGGCAAAAGCCCGATTTTCTATAAATTTTAGCTGGGCTGAACACCAGAAAACAAGGCAGCAGCTTTCTGCTTGATCTCCTGTAGCTCAGAGGCCGACACTGAATACTGCCCCGTAGTCTTGTTGACGTTCACGCTGAACTCGACATCCTTGCCGGCATTCGTGAGTTTGCCGCACGAAAAATCGTATTCTTCATTTTCCCAAGGCAGGCCATTCACGCCTTCGTCGTAATTTTGGTATTCCACACGGCTGATCTCACCACTGGCTAAATTCAGCAAAGCCGTGGAGTGGATCACCTCATCAAACAGCTCGTCGTCAATCTGAATCGGCACCAATAAATCACCTTTTTTACTCATGATATTTTCCTAAATCTCGGTTGCTGGACGCCATCAATGACCACATCCTCGTTAAACATTGCCGCAGGCCTCACCCACAGGCCATGCTCGCCGTAAAGCGCACGATAGAGTGTGAGCGGCTCCAAAGTTTCACTGTGGCGCACTGTGCCCACCACCTCGTATTCCATGCCCTTGTAGTGCCGATAGCGGCCAGGCGGTGTGGCAATCAAGGGTGGCAGGTCTGCATCAGTCATGCCTGTAGCTTACACAAAGTGCGTGACGATACAGCCCAGCAGCAAGAATAATAAAACAGCGCTGATGATTCGCAGTTGTGTTAGCTGTTGCTTCAGGTGTTTGCTTTCTTCACGAATATTTCGCGAGGTTTTCTTCAAACCCTTGTAGCGCAGAAGATGCTGCTTGAGCTCGGTGCGTTCGCCACGCACGGCTTCCAACAGTTGAAACAAGCTTTCCACCTGCTCATTCTGAGCAGCCGTGGAGATGGGTTTGCCAGCCTCAAAGCTGGGTTGGTAATCGGGGTATTGCTCGTGTGCAATTTCGACCAATGCTTGCAAGCTACCGGGCTTGGTGCTGCCATAAAAGAGCTCCTCTGATGGGATGCTGTGGCTGTAGCGCGATTCATCCAGCTCGCTGTCCATCGCCATGTAATCGGCGCTTTTACCTGACATGCGGCGTTGCCTGGCCAAAGCAGGATCAACCAGGCGCACCATATCCATCTGGATGAGCTCGCCGACTAAATTCAGAATATCGCCAAAGCCCTTGAGATTTTTGGAGTAAGTGTCCAAGTCTTGATAGCCATCAACGGCAAGCAGCAGCAGGCGCAGATGCTTGGGCATTTCGCGTGGGTCGCGCTTGATGAGCTGGTTCGCACGTTCGGTGCGAACAACAACATAGTGGCCGTAAAGCCCGAGCTCACTCAAATTCATGACGCCCCCGCAAAAACATTCCCTTTTTTGATGTGTCGTACAAAATCAACGCACACAGGGCATCATCTTAGCTGATGTAAGCATTCAGGACGTTTGTAAGCGGGCTTGCAGAAAATCAAGCAAAGCACGCAGTGCTGCACTGTTGTGACGGCGTTGGGTGTAAACAGCCATGAGCCAAATATCGCTGGGCAGATGATCGTCTAGCGCAGTTTCTAGCGTGCCTTGATCAATATCGTCTTCAATGATTTGAAGCGGCAGATAAGTAACACCTTGGCCGGCGAGAGCAAACAGGCGATGAGCGCGGCCATCCGTGGCGTCGAAATTACCGCGCACATTCACGGCATAGGTCTGGCCTGGCGAGCTCTCAAACAGCCATTGAGAATGACCGCTGCGATTGGAATTCTCTTGGGTGTAGATCAGGCATTGATGATTGGCCATATCGTGTGGCGTGTTGGGTTTGCCATGCATCTTCCAGTAGGCTGGGCTGGCCGCGAGGGCAAAGCTGATCGGGCGCAGCTTGCGCACGATCAGATCTGAATCTGTCAGCCGCCCAACGCGAATCGCCAGATCGACAGCTTCATCAACCAAATCCACCCGGCGGTTGGTGTATTCCATGCTCAGATGCACCTTGGGATGCAACTTGGCAAATTCAGCCAGCAGCGCAGTGAACTCCCCATCGCCCAGTGAGCTCACCACGCTCATGCGCAAGCGCCCGCTGGGTTGCGCAGCCATGCTCAGTAAATCCTCACGTGTACTGTTGACCATGTCTAGCAAAGGCTCGCTTCGCTCCAGCAGTAAAGCGCCTGCATCCGTGAGACTGACATTGCGTGTGGAGCGATGCAGCAGGCGCACGCCAAACACTTCTTCGAGCGCGGAGACGTACTTGCTGGCATTGGCTTTGGAGGTGCCTAAAACTTTGGCTGCATCGGAGAAACTGCCGCGGTGAGCGACTTCACGAAAGGTGCGGATCAGGGCAAGAGAGTCCATGGATAGATTTCTGAAATAAGTTCAATAAATTTCAAATTGAAACAATGGGAGCTATTTTTGGGTGGCGTATTGCTGCCAGAGCTAGTCAGCTACGCAGGGACGAGGCGATTGGTTCCATTTTATTGTTTCTAATTTGGAAACAAGGAGTCTAGCAAATACCCGATTGAAGTGAGAAACTCTTGCCCAAGATAACTCCCTAACAGGCACAACAGTTCAATGATGAACGCTTGAGTCTGTTGCCACCGGCAGCGCTGCTGAGTGGAGCGAGAAGCTATCCCAAGCATCACGCTTCACGCTTTACCCAACAGTGCTGTCATTGTTCAATCGTTTATTTGAAAGACATTTATTATGAAAACCTCTCGTATCGCCGCCTTGGCTTTGATCGCATCCGCAGCTGTTGGTTTCAATGCTTTTGCTGAAACCAGCGACAACTACCAACCAGAGAGCGCACAAAAGTTTGTTTCTACGCTCACACGCGCCCAAGTGCAAGCTGAGGCTGTGAAGGCCAATCGCGATAGCTTCCAGCGTGGATTCAATACTGAGCGCGGTGACTTTCTGATTGGCGCACCTGCCCAAACCCCAGAAGTGGGTTTGACTCGTGAAGCAGTGCGCGCAGAAGCCATCAAGGCACGCAGCTCTAAACTTTTGCAAGACAACGCAGCTTAATTGCTCAGCATCCATGATGCAGGCCCCAGCAGCGATGAGCTGCTGGGGCTTTTTGTTTGAGTGAGACAATACCGTGTATGCACCCACAACAACTCCTTGAAGGCTGCGCCGAGCTGGTCGCACTTGTCATGCGCTTTGACCATCCGGCCGATAGCATCATTTCTCGTTTTTTCAAAGAGCACCGCGGCCTCGGGCAGCGCGAACGCGCTACCTTGGCCGAGACGGCTTATCGTGTCTTACGCCATCGCAGCTTGTATGAGCTGATGGCGCGAAGCGCGCCCAAAGGCATGGGCAATGTGCACCGCAAGCTAGCCATGCTGGCTTTCGCAGCACCTCGCGACTATTTGATTGGCGGTATTCTTCCGTTGGAGCGCGCTTGGCTTGAAACCTGTGATGCACAAATGCAATCAGGCGAAGGTTTGCTGGATCTGCATAAACACAATCTGCCAGAGTGGTTAGCGGCATTACTGAAAGCTCAGATGGGCGATCAGTTTTGGCCTTTGGTCAAAACGCTGAATGAACCCGCACCTTTGGATCTTCGCGTTAATATTTTTAAAGGAAATCGTGATGCAGCCGGCAAAGAGATTGCGCAAGCTGCTATCAAAATAGAAGCAACACCGTTTTCTCCTTGGGGCTTGCGGATTCATGGTAAGCCCGCTTTGAACCAACTCGCTGTGTTCAAAGAAGGCCGCGTGGAAGTGCAAGACGAAGGCTCGCAGCTGCTGGCCTTGCTCACGGGGGCCAAGCGCGGCGAGATGGTGGCAGATTTTTGTGCAGGCGCGGGTGGTAAAACGCTGGCGTTGGGCGCGATGATGAAAAACACCGGGCGGCTCTATGCTTTCGATACCTCGCAAAAACGCTTGGATGGCATGAAGCCCCGCTTGGCGCGCAGTGGCCTGTCCAACATTCATCCTGTGGCTATCGCCCATGAGCGCGATGAGCGCATCAAGCGCTTGGCTGGCAAGATGGATCGTGTCTTGGTGGACGCGCCTTGCAGCGGTTTAGGGACTTTGCGGCGCAACCCTGATCTCAAATGGCGACAAAAAGAAACCGATGTGGCTGAGCTGGCTGTGCTGCAAGTGAAGATTTTGCAAAGCGCTTCGAGACTCGTGAAGAGCGGTGGCCGCTTGGTTTACGCCACCTGCAGTTTGCTGCAAGAAGAAAATGAAGCCATTGCGCAGGCTTTTGGTGCGGCGAATGCGGATTTTGTGCCGATGGAAGTGGGCGAAATCTTTGCTGTTCAGAAGATTGAGCAGGGCGAAACTTTGTGCAGCGGCAGCTACCTGCGCTTGTGGCCGCAATTGCATCAAACGGATGGATTCTTTGCTGCGGTGTGGCAGCGTAAATAGACCACCAGAAGAAATTGCCGGACGCAAAGGGCGCAAAAGTTGCGCAAAAGACGCAAAAAAGACAGAGAAAAATAAGAAAATAGAAGAGTGATTTTTCTCTACGCTTGAATATGTTTGATTTAAAAGCAGTCTTTTGTATTTTTTGCGTCTTTTGCGCAACTTTTGCGCCCTTTGCGTCCGGTATTCGGCTTTAGCCTCAGCCCTGCAAAAGCCTCAGCATCTGCGCATCATCCAAATCGCCCATGCCCCGTTCAAGAGCCTGAGCAAACAAGCCAGTAGCTGCTTCGCCCACAGGATTCACGCAGCCCGCATCTCGCGCTGTTTGCATGGCCAATTGTGTATCTTTGGCTAGTAGCGTTATGTGCGCACCGGGTGGATGCACATTCCCAGTCAATGCCCTGCGCATACGCTCGGAGCCGATCCAGCTTTGGCCGCTGGATTGCTCAATCACATCCAGTGTGCGCTTGGCGTCCAAGCCTAGCTTTTGTGCCATTGCTATTGCCTCTGCTGCGCTAGTGAGATTGATCGCTGCGAGCAGGTTATTGACAAGCTTGGTGCGCGCGCCATCGCCGATGCGTTGGCTCACATGGAATAGTTTGCTAGAGAGGTCGCGAAGCAAGGCCTGATGCTGTTTGAAAAGTGCATCTTCACAAGCCACCATGAGGCTCATACTGCCATCTTGAGCGCGCTTGGGGCCACCCGACATCGGTGCTTCGATCATGCGCACGCCATGTGAAGCAAGCAGATCTGCAAAGTGCTCCACATCTTGCGGCGAGATCGTCGGGCATAGCATGACCGTGTGCTTTTGCAGATCATCCGCGGGCGCTTTGAGCAAACCATCATGCCCAAGCAATACATCCTGTACTTGCGCACCATCAACCACACAAATGATAGTTACTATAGATTTAATAGCACTTTGCGCAGGAAGTATGTCGGCAATAGCCCCTTTTTGCTCTAAAAACTGTTCTTTGGTGATGTCTATATCACCTACGTGAACAGCGTAGCCGCGAGCGAGCAGATTCAGCGCCATGCCGCCACCCATATTGCCCGCGCCGATGATGGAGACAGTTTTTTCCATCATCAAGGCATCAGGTTTGCATGAGTCGTTTGGATTTCGCAATCGACATCAAAATCCCCAAGCCGAGCCCGAGTGTCACCATGGCCGTACCGCCATAGCTGATGAAAGGCAGGGGCACACCTACCACTGGCAAGATGCCGCTGACCATGCCCATGTTCACAAAAGAATAGGTGAAGAAAATGGTGGTGACAGCACCTGCAAGTAAGCGAGAAAACATAGTGGGCGCATCCATCGCTATCATCAGACCGCGCAAGATGAGGAAGGCAAAACCAGCAATGAGCAGTAGATTGCCAAAGAGCCCAAACTCCTCGGAGTAAGCCGCAAAGATGAAGTCTGTGGTGCGTTCAGGAATGAATTCCAAGTGTGTTTGCGTGCCCTGCATAAAGCCTTTACCAAAGACGCCACCCGAGCCAATCGCAATCATGCCTTGGATGATGTGAAAGCCTTTACCCAGTGGGTCGCGCGTGGGATCAAGCAAGGTGCATACGCGTTGGCGTTGATACTCATGCAGCACGCGCCAGCTCACGCCGTCTTCGCAGAGCGGATCGCCAAAGATCACAATCAGGATCAGGCCAATCGCCCCCAAAATCACAGGCGGCAGGATCAGCTTCCAAGGCAAGCCCGCAAAGAAAATGACTGCCAATCCGGCAAACAAAACAAGCAGCGCTGTTCCTAAATCCGGCTGCTTCATGATCAAACCCACGGGCACAGCCAGCAGCAGTGCGGCGACGCCAAAATCCAGTGGGCGAAGCTGCCCCTCACGTTTTTGAAACCACCAAGCCAGCATCAGGGGCAGGCCAATTTTGAGAATTTCGCTGGGCTGAATTGTGATGCCCACATTGACCCAGCGCGTCGCACCTTTCTTGGTGATGCCAAAGAGCGCTACTGCAATGAGAAGCGCTACACCCGCCACATAAATCGGCACCGCAAAACTCATGATGCGCTGTGGCGAAACCTGGGCCACGATGAACAAAATCGTGCCAGCGATCAGCATATTGCGGCCATGATCCACAAAGCGCGTGCCGTGGTCATAACCCGAGGAATACATGATCAACATGCCCGCCATGGCGAGCAGAAGCACAGCTAAAGAGAGCGGGCCATCAAAACCCTGAAACAGCGGCAACAGGCGCTGATACCAACGGGGTTGATCATAGACGGCGCGCATGTTTTACTACTGTATCAAGTGCGGTCACAGCCCCAGTGCTGCGCGATCAATCGTCCAGTTTTGGCCACCTTGCGAAGCGATTTTTGTGGCACCAATTTTGTTGCCCAGCTCGCAGCAGCGCTTCAAATCCCAGCCACGCTCCAAGCCGTAGAGCAAAGCAGCACGGAAAGCATCGCCGCAGCCAGTCGGATCCACAACGGCAGCAGCCTTCACGCCGGGCACATGCACTTTCTCGCCTTTCGTCCAGACTTCGCAGCCCTGATCAGCGAGTGTGACGACCAAGCCTTTGACTTTCATCGACACTTCGGCCATCGACCATCCTGTTTTTTCTGTGAGCATCGCGCCTTCGTAGTCATTCACGGTCACGTAGTCGGCCATTTCAATCAGTTCTTTGTGCTCAGCGCCATTAAATACAGGCAATTGCTGGCCAGGGTCGAAAACATAACCAATGCCGGCGGCTTTGAATTGGTGGGCATGATCCCACATCGCATCGCGGCCGTCGGGGGAGATGATGCCGATATTCACACCTTTCGTTTTTTCATTCGGTGCGATCAGATTCTTGTGAGCATTGGCCATCGCGCCAGGGTGAAAGCCGGTGATTTGGTTGTTGGTTTTATCGGTCATGATGGTGCACAGCGCGGTGTAGCTGCTGTTGTCCACCATCACAAGGCGGGTGTCGATACCCATTTTTTTGAAGCGATCCAAGTAATCGCTCGCATCTGGGCCCACAGCGCCCATAGGCAGCGGATCACCGCCCAACTGCTTCAAGCCATAAGCGATGTTGCCTGCGCAGCCACCATATTCTTTGCGCATACCAGGCACATAAAACGAAACATTGAGTTTATGGATTTGATCAGGCAGGATTTGCTCTGAAAAATCACCGACAAAGGTAAGGATGGTGTCGATAGCGATTGAGCCGCAGATGATGGCTGACATATTTTGATTTCTATAAGTAGGTGTTAGGGATAAAAAGCGAGGACGCGATAGCCTTGGATTTTGCTACCAGCGAGTTGAGCCGTCTCAATTTGTAGCGTCAAGCTGCCGGCCATGTCTTGGGCGGGAGCCAAAGCAGTAAGGCTAGATCCTAAATCAGCAGGTGAGAGCACGCGGCGCAGTATCGGTTGATCCTGAGCATCTTGCAAGCTCAACTCCACATGCGGCAGCGCCACGGGCAGCGTCCCCGTGTTTTTTAGTGTCACGGCCAAGCGATAGCTTTGCGTGATGGCCTCAAGCTGCGCATTATTTTTGTTGATGCGATTGAAGCTGGAGGCATCCACAGCAATCGATTCGATGCGTTTGAGATCTTGCACTTGGCAGCCTGCGTAGGCACAAAATTGATTCAGCCAGACCTTGGTTTGTGGCCATTGGGCGGCAATGCGATTTTTATCGTGAACCAAGATTTGTGCAGCCAAAGCAGCGAGCAGAATCAATCCAACGAAGCCAAGCCCCAAACGCACCCATGGCGAGCGCCAGCGCTGCTCGCGTTGGGCCTGCTTGACGAAGCCAGGCATGGGCATCTGGGGCGTGGTGCTGGGCGCGGCGAGATCGGGATCTGGCAGCAAAGATGAATCCATGCTCGATGGCGAATGGATCGTGGTGGGTTCAGAGCTGTGCTTTACGACGACCGCTTGCGCTGCACGCATGTCATATTCGGATGATGCCCATGTGCTCGTTGAGGGGCCTGCATCGCTTTCAATCTCGTCACTGCCGCGCAGCGCACCTGGGCGGAAAGATGACGAATCGAGACGGGCTGTGTCTTCGTCTGATTTGAGCATGCGAGGCGCAGACTCAAAATGGGCGCTGAGGTCCTCGGCTACCGGGGCAGACAGGGCAGCTGAAGAAGTGGGCAAATCTGTACTTTTTGTACCGGACTGCGTACGCGGTGACCCAAACGTACTGGAGGTTGTCCGGTAAGGCTCAAAGGCAGCGAGCAGGGCTTCTTTGTCTTTGGAGCTGAAGGTGCTGTCTCGAACAGAGTCTGAGCTGGAAGATTGGCTATCTGCAGCGTTTGCTGCGATAGGAGGGGCTACATCGGGTGCTGCAGTGGTGGGTGGGGGTGGTGATTCAACCAAATTAGATTGCGCATCAAACACCGTCGAGCACTGGCCACAGCGCACCCAACCATCCGAAATTTTGAGTTGGTCAGCCACCACCTTGAACAAGGTGCCACAAGAGGTGCAGCGTGTGACGAGACTCATGGGTTGCTATTGTAGTTGTGAGGCGAGCCGTAAAAAAACCGCCGAGAGGCGGTTTTTACATAGGCGCGAGAGGCTTACTTCGCTGCGGAGGCGGCAGGTGCTGCAGCCGTCGCCGCATCGGCAGGCTTGGCGCGCTCAGGCACGGGGAAATTGCCACCTGCTGCATTGGTCATGTACACCACAGCGCGGCCAATTTCGGCGTCTTCCCAATCGCCACCGCCTTGTGCACCCATCGTGCCTTTGCCTTTGAGGGCAGAGTTCAGCAATGCGTCGTAGCCGGTTTTGATGCGATCGCCCCAAGCGGCAGCATCACCAAACTTAGGCGCAGCAGCGACAGCGCCACCGTGGCAGGCTGCACATTGCGCTTTGTAGACTGCTTCGCCAAGCGCCAGGGGGCGGTTGGCATCACGAATTTCCACGGTGCCTACCTTCGCAATGCGCTGCTCGATAGATTTTGTCAATTCCGCTTGCGTGAGGCCACCCAATTCACCGCCGCTGCCAGCAGGCTTGGCGTAGGAGAGCACGAAATAAACCAGACCAATAATGATGAAAACTGGGGCGACGAAGGAGAAAAACACCGTCATCAGCAATTGCATTGGCGTTTTGATAGGGCCTTCTTGGTGGTCGTGATCTGCGCTCATGGGAATATGGGGGTGAAATTTGATACAGCCTTCGATTATACCGGGGCAGGCAGCGATTCAGGGGGTAAACCCTGCGACTTGGGCGGTGGTTTAGCTTTTTTGGTAAGCCACGACTTTTTGCGTCTGCACACCCAAACCGTCAATACCCAGGGTCATCACATCGCCTTTTTTGAGGAATCGGGGGGCGGGTTGGCCGTCTTTCTTCAAACCCATGCCTACGCCGGGTGGTGTTCCGGTGGTGATCACATCGCCGGGCAGGAGTGTCATGAATTGGCTCAGGTAGCTCACGATTTTTGCCACGCCGAAAATCATGGTCTTCGTGTTACCTTGTTGCATGGGTTGACCGTTGAGATCAAGCCACATACCTAGCTTTTGCGGGTTGGGGATTTCATCGGTGGTGACGAGCCAGGGGCCAATCGGGCCGAAAGTGTCGCAGCCTTTGCCTTTGTCCCACTGCGGGCCGCGCTCAAGCTGGTATTCGCGCTCGCTCACATCATTGACCAAGCAATAGCCGGCCACGTACGACAGAGCTTCTTTTTGCGAGACATACTGTGCCTTCGTACCGATCACGATGCCGAGTTCCACTTCCCAATCACTTTTCTTCGATCCCTTGGGCAACATCACATCATCGTCAGCACCTTGAATGCAGCTCGTTGCCTTCATGAAGACAATGGGCTCTTTGGGAATCGGCATACCGGCTTCTTGAGCATGGTCGCTGTAATTGAGGCCGATGGCGATGAATTTGCCAATGTTGGCTATCGGGCAGCCCATGCGCGGATCGCCGGTGACCAAGGATAGTTTGTTGGCTTTGAGTTTGGCGATTTTCTTCAGAGCTGCGGGAGAGAGCTGCGCCGCGCCGATATCGGGCACGATGGCTGAGAGGTCTCGCAACTGGCCAGTGCTGTCGATCAGGCCAGGTTTTTCTTTACCGGGGTTACCGTAGCGCACAAGTTTCATGGCTTGTCTTTCTTCAGTGTTTTCAATGCGCCCAAGGCCGCAAAGGCGTTGGGTTTTTGTTCTAAGGCTGCTTCAAATTCTTCGCTGCTCGATTGCAGCTTCACTGGCACTGGGCAGACCTCATGCGTTGGCACAAAAGGCAGTGCCATCACCAGCTCGTCTTCAATCAGCTCCAGCAGGTTGAATTGCTTGGAGGCCACGAGCAAATCTTCTTCTGTGTCATCGTCTTGCGCATTTGCTTCTTCCTCGTCTTTGACAAAGCGGAAACTCAAACGCACATCCACATCATGAGACATCCCTTGCAAGCAGCGTTGACACTGCATGGGCAATTGGGCTTGGAGTGAGAGATGCAGCCAGCTTTGTGCTACGCCCCCTGTGACGGCCACACTTTCGCCATGGGCCTGCCAATGAATGATTTTTGAAGCCAAATCACCCTCTTGCCGGTATAAATCCTGCGCAAGGCGCTTTAATTTTGATAGTGGCAACTGGCCTTGAAGCTGCGCGGCATTCTGCGCGAAGGCGCGCACATCGAGGTGATCGGGGCGAAATGTCGTTGAACTCATAACTGCTCTAAGTGTAAGAGAATCGGGATATGACAGATGTATCTCGCTCCCTTGTTCTCGGCTCCACCTCGCGCTACCGGCGCGAATTACTCTCTCGCCTGAATGTGCCCTTTGAAGTGGCCGCACCGGATGTCGATGAAACGCCTTCGGCTGGTGAAGCTCCTTCAGCGCTCGCGCAGCGTTTGGCTTTAGCGAAAGCCCAGGCAGTGGCCGCAAAATTTCCCAAGGCGGTTGTGATTGGCTCGGATCAAGTCGCCGATCTGAACGGCCAGCCACTGGGCAAACCGGGCTCACACGAGCGCGCCGTTGCACAACTGCGCCAAATGCGCGGCCAAACCGTGATCTTCCAAACCGCGCTGGCGGTGCTGTGCTTGGAAACTGGCTTCGTGCAACAAGATATTGCCGCTGTTCGCGTGGTGTTTCGGGATTTGAGCGATCAAGAAATAGAAAACTATCTGCGTACTGAGCAGCCGTATGACTGCGCAGGGAGCGCCAAAAGCGAAGGGCTGGGCATTGCTTTGATTGAGCGTATCGACAACGATGATCCAACAGCTTTGATCGGTTTACCACTGATTCGCACGGCGAGGATGATTCGTGCCGCTGGAGTCAAGCTGCTATGACGACTTTGATCCTTGTCCCAGCGCCACTTGATTTCGGCTGCGAAGCGCAGGCGCCGATCACGGATGTTTTGCCTCTGGCTACTTTGCAGATAGCCAGCAGCATCACCCATTGGATTGCAGAAAACGCCAAGAGTTGCCGTGCGGTGATCAAACGCATTGGTGAGCACATGCCGCTTGCTGCGCCGCTTCAGCAACACATCATCACTGAGCTACCGCGTGAAGTGCATAAGAAAGGCGATCATGCGGGCGCGTTTGATGCCAAACCCTTTCTGCAAGAAGCCATCAAGAAGGCTGTGGCCAGCGGTGTGCAAAGTATTGGCCTGATCAGCGAAGCCGGTATGCCAGCGGTAGCCGATCCCGGCAGTTCCATCGTTCGTGCTGCGCATGCACTGAGCCTGAGCGTGCAGCCCCTGGTTGGCCCCAGCTCCTTGCTTCTGGCGCTCGCAGCAAGCGGGCAAAATGGCCAAAATTTCGCCTTTGTCGGTTACCTTCCTATCGATGCCGCTGAGCGCATGCAGCGCATCCGCGCGCTGGAAGCTGTAGCGAAGAAAACCGGCCAAACCCAGCTCTTCATTGAAGTACCGCACCGCAACACCGCGCTTTGGCAAGCTCTTCTGGCAAGTTTGCAGCCCAGCACCTATTTGTCTTTCGCCAGTGGCCTGAGCTTACCGAATGCCCAAATCCGCAGCGCAACCGTCGCCGATTGGAAACACCGCGCCGCGCCAGACGCTGGACTGCCTTGTGTGATGGCTGTGGGCGTCTGAGCTTGCAAAAAAGTAGAACGCAAAAGGCGCAAAAGTAACGCAAAATTCGCAGAAAACACCAAGCTTACATAGGTTCTTTTTGCATTCTCTGCGTTACTTTTGCGCCTTTTGCGTTCTGCTCTCCAGCGTTGTACATCGATCATCAGTAGAGGAAATATGAAAATTATCATCCTAGGCGGCACGGGTTTCATTGGCCGCCATATCTGCGAAAAGCTGGTTCGCGCTGGCCATGAAGTCACTGTGCCGACGCGAAAAATTGAAAATGCACGCGAGATTCAGATGCTGCCTCGCTTGCAACCCCTGCGCTGCAATGTGCACGATCAGCAGCAGCTCACCCAAGCAGTTGCCGGTCATGATGTGCTGATCAATCTGGTGGCGATCTTGCACGGCAGCGAGCAGGAGTTTGAGCGAGTGCATGTCACGCTGCCGAAAACGATCGTGGCGGCCTGCAAAGCAAGTGGCGTTGGCCGCATAGTACAGATGAGCAGTTTGGGTGCTGCACTGGATGCACCCTCGCAGTATTTGCGCAGCAAAGGGCGAGGCGAGCAGATTTTCACGCAAAGTGGTTTGGATGTGAGCATCTTGCGCCCGAGCGTGGTGTTTGGTGAGGGCGATAAGCTGCTCAATGTGTTTGCAGCTTTGCAGCAAAACTTTCCCTTTGTGCCGTTGGCTGGCAGCGATGCACAGTTTCAGCCGGTATGGGTGGAAGATGTGGCGCAAGCGGCTGTGCAGCTGGTAGTTGGTAATAACTATAAAAATGATAGCATTCCGCGCAGTATCTATGCCGGCAATATGCCTAAAACCTTTGAAATTACAGGCAATCGAGTGATGAGCTTGCGCGAATTGTTTGAGCTGGCTGGCCAATGCGTTGGCGCATCGCGCGCTATTGTGCATTTGCCTGATGCCTTGGCGCGAGTGCAGGCTTGGGCGATGGAAAAAATGCCAGGCCCCACGCTCATGAGCCGAGACAATTTGAATTCCATGAAATCGCCCAATGTGGCCAGTGGTCAGTTGCCCGGCTTGCGCGATCTGGGCATTGAGCCCACAGGTATCGAAGCCATTGCGCCTCTGTATTTGCGACCCAAGAGCCGGCTTGATCAATACCGCAAGAGTGCATCGCGTTGATTCATCAATCTCTGCATTTCTTGGCATCAATCCAGATCAAGCGGCATGGCATAGTTGGACGATAAAGGATTCAACATGAAACTCTATATCGGCAACAAAAACTATTCATCGTGGAGCATGCGCCCCTGGGTCATGCTCAAAAATGCGGGCATCGCGTTTGAAGAAATCAAGCTGCGCTTTGACAGCATGGATGCTGGCTCTGAATTCAAAAATGCGATTGAAAAGATCAGCCCGGTTGGCAAAGTGCCGGTACTCGTGGATGGCTCACTGACTGTGTGGGACACCTTAGCGATTGCCGAATATGCTGCTGAGACTTTTCCAGAAAAGCAACTGTGGCCTGCAGATAAAGCCCAGCGCGCCCGCGCACGCAGCATCTGCGCTGAAATGCACAGCGGCTTCACGAACTTGCGTGGCGCTTGCATGATGAATATTGAGGCTAGCTTGCATGAAGTCGGCGCGCTGGTGTTACGAGACAAGCCTGCGGTGGCTGCCGATGTGAAGCGGATTGAGACGATCTGGAGCGAATTGCTCTCTGTGCATGGTGGCCCATATCTCTTTGGCTCGCGTTTCACAATTGCCGATGCTTACTTCGCGCCAGTCTGCATGCGCTTCAAGACTTATGAGCTATCGGCCAAGCCGCAAATCAAGGCCTATATAGAAACTATCCGCAATGCACCGGGTGTGAAAGACTGGATTGCCGATGCACTGGTGGAAGATGATTTCCGAGAGTTTGAAGAGCCTTATCGGTTGAAGCGCTGACTTTTTGAGTTGTTAGCAATTCAAGGTTCGAACGCAAAAGACGCAGAAGTACGCAAAAGGCGCAGAAAAATGAAGGAGTGAAATGCATTTTTCGCGTGTTTTGCGTACTTCTGCGTTTTTTGCGTTCTCTTGGTCGCGCACCATCAAAGCCTGAAATCAAGCAGCATGGCGTTTTTTCAGTAAACGTGGCAAGACCAACACCGCCACAATCACACACAGCAAAAATAGCGAGCCCGGACGCTCCAAAAACACCGTCCATTTGCCTTCACCAATAGACAGCGCATTGCGCATCTGTGCTTCAGCCAAAGGCCCCAAGATCAAGCCGATCACGACGGGTGCGGTGGGGAAATCGAAGCGACGCATCAATAGCCCGAGCAAACCAATGCCCCAGAGCAGCACGAGATCAAACGCGCTTTGGCGCATGCCATACACGCCTACCGTGGCAAAAATCAAAATGCCAGCATACAAATGCGCCTTCGGGATTTTGAGCAACTTCACCCACAAGCCCACCAGCGGCAAATTCAAGATCAGCAGCATCACATTGCCGATATAAAGCGAAGCGATCAGCGCCCAGACGAGCGTGGCGGAGCTGCTGAAGAGTTGGGGCCCTGGTTGAATGCCATAGCTTTGAAAAGCGCCCATCAGCACGGCTGTGGTGTTTGAGGTGGGAATGCCTAAAGTGAGCAGAGGAATCAGCGTAGCCGTGATCGCAGCGTTGTTTGCCGCTTCAGGCGCAGCCACGCCTTCAATCGCGCCTTTGCCAAATTCTTCGGGGTGTTTGGAGAGTTTTTTCTCTGTGGCGTATGACAGGAATGTGGGAATCTCGCTGCCGCCAGCGGGTATGGTGCCGAAGGGGATGCCAATGGCTGTGCCGCGCAGCCATGCTGGCCAAGAGCGCTTCCACTCAAGTGCTGTCATGTGCACCTTGCTCATGGGGTTTTGCGTGTCTACCTCTTTGCCTTGATACAGCGCCAAATACAGCGCCTCTCCAATTGCAAACAAGCCCACGGCCACGAGCACAATCTCAATGCCATCGAGCATCTCGCTCACACCGCCCGTGTAGCGCGGCTGGCCAGAGATTTGATCTAAGCCGACCAAGCCCATTGCCAAGCCAATAAGCAGTGCCACCACACCGCGCAGCACACTGCCACCCAGCACGGAAGTCACCGCGCAAAAGGCCAGCACCATCAGCAAGAAATACTCTGGAGGACCGAGCTTGACCGCATGCTCGGCAATGAAAGGCGCAGCGACCGTGACGACCACGGTGGCAATTGTTCCGGCTACAAAAGAGCCGATCGCGGATGTGGCCAGCGCCGCACCTGCGCGCCCGCTCTTGGCCATTTTGTTGCCTTCCATCGCCGTGATGAGCGAGCCGGCTTCACCGGGTGTGTTCATCAAAATGGAGGTGGTCGAGCCGCCGTACATGGCACCATAGTAAATGCCGGCGAAAAAAATCATCGAGGCTGTGACGTCTACCTGCGATGTAATGGGCAGCAGCATCGCCACAACCACCGCTGGGCCTAAGCCGGGCAAGACGCCGACCGCTGTACCGATCAAACAACCGAGAAAAGCCCAGAGCAAATTCATGGGGGTGATGGCGGTGGCAAAGCCAGCCATCAATGCGTTGAAAATATCCATGTTGCTTGGGGCTTATAGCCAGCCGGTAGAAGTCAGGCCGGGCAAGCTCACCCCCAGCACTTTGGTGAACAGCCAAAACACGGGTGCACTGATGGCAGCACCGACCAAAGCATCTTTCAGCCACGCGCTGAGCGGCGCGCGTGATCTGCCCTGCGAGAGATGGAAGCCGCGAACAGCAATCACAAAAGCCAGCGTGCAACTGGCGATGAAACCAATGCGCGTGATCAACAAGGCATTCAATAAGAGTGCTGCGCTGATGAAAGCAAACGAAAGCCAATCGCCTCGCTCAGCGCCTTCGGGCTCGTCTCGCCCGCGAAAGCCGCCTGTGAGTGCTTGTGTTAGCAGAAACACACCACAGGCGATCAGCGCAATGGAGACCACCCAAGGCAGGAAATTCGGCCCCACGCCGGCATAGCCTGCCTCGGATGCAATGGATGTCGCGCCCCAAGCCATCAATGCGCCTAGAGCTAGGCACACTGCGCCAACGAGCGTTTCACTGCTTTGCTTGGATTTCATGCTTTAGAGCATGCCAGCTTGGTACATCGTGCCGCGCAGGTTGGCGAAATCGTTATCTACAAAATCACCAAATTCTTTGCCAGTTAGCAAAGCCGATGTCCAGCCCTGCTTTTCCAATTCAGCCTGCCAAAACGCTGATTTGGTGGCGGTGACAACGGCCTTCACGAGATCGGCTTGCTGCGCTGGCGTGATGCCAGGCGCACCATACACGCCGCGCCAGTTTCCCAGCACCACATCGATGCCTTGTTCGCGCAAGGTGGCCACGTCAATACCTTTGAGGCGCTTCTCACTCGTCACGCCAATCGCGCGCATCTTGCCCGATTTGATGTGCTCGGCAAATTCGCTGTAGCCCGAGCCGCCCAAGCTCACATTGCCGCCAATGATGGCCGCGACTGCTTCACCACCGCCTCGGAATGGCACGTAATTCACCTTCTTCGGATCCACACCAATCGCGCGCGCCATCATGCTGGCTGCAATATGCTCGGTAGAGCCACGTGAGCCGCCGCCTACCTTCACGCTGCCAGGATCTTTCTTCATCGCTTCAGCCACATCTTTCATGTTTTTGAATGGCGAGTTGGCAGGCACGACGAACACGTTGAATTCGCTGGTCAGGCGCGCAATCGGTGTGCATTGCGTGATGTTCACAGGTGGCTTGCCGGTGATGATGCCGCCTAGCATGACTGCGCCCATCATGATCATGGCATTGGGGTCACCCTTGGCGCTGTTCACAAACTGTGCCAAACCAATCGCGCCAGCTGCACCGCCTTTGTTTTCAAACTGCACAGCGTCAAACACCTTGGCTTCGGTAAATGCCTTGCCCAAAGCGCGGCCTGTGCCATCCCAGCCACCACCGGGGTTAGCCGGGATCATCATCTTGAGCGATGGGGCAGCGCTGGCGATGCCAGGCAAGCTGCCGGCGGCAGCGGCAGCCAAAAGGGATTTGAGGAATTCACTACGACGCATGGAAATCTCCGAGTAAAAAAGGACAAACGCTATGGTGCGCCTGAAAACTGTCAAGTAGCTGGCAGTTGCGAGCAATTCAGATCAGGGGAAACGCTAATACTCTGACTTAGAGCATGCCTGAGAGGTACATGATGGCGCGCAAGCTGGTGAATTCGTAATCCACAAAATCAGCAAACTCTTTGCCTGACATGAAAGCAGGTGTCCAGCCGTTTTTGGTCATTGCGTTTTGCCAACTCGCACTTTTACTGGCGGCGCTGACTAAAGCGATCAGGCTGGCTTGCTGCTCGGGCGTGATGCCCGGCGCGGCATAGAGCCCACGCCAATTGCCCAAAGTCACATTGATGCCTTGCTCTTTGAGGGTGGGCCCATTGATACCTTTGATGCGCTTATCGCTGGTGACACCTAAGGCACGCATTTTTCCCGATTGAATGTGTTCGGCAAACTCACTGTAGCCGCTGCCGCCCACACTCACATTACCGCTGATGATGGCGGCCACGGCTTCGCCACCGCCGCGAAAAGGCACGTAATTCACTTTCTTGGGATCCATGCCAGCGGCGCGGGCCATCATACAAGCGGCAATATGCTCGGTGGAGCCACGCGAGCCACCGCCGAATTTCACACTGCCCATATCTTTCTTCATCGCATCCACGATATCTTTCATGCTTTTGAAGGGCGAGTTGGCGGGCACGACGAAGACGTTGTATTCGCTGGTCAAACGCGCAATGGGTGTGCATTGTGTGATGCTCACGGGCGCTTTGGAGGTGATGAGGCCGCCAAGCATCACAGCGCCCATCATCACCAGTGCATTCGGATCGCCCTTGCTCGCGCTGATGAATTGCGCGAGACCAATGGCCCCGGCTGCGCCGCCACGATTTTCATATTGCACCGCCTGTGCCAATTTGCTTTCCGTGAATGCCAAGCCGAGGGCGCGGCCGGTGCTGTCCCAGCCACCGCCCGGGTTGGCGGGAATCATCATTTTGAGCGTGGGCAGGGTTTGCGCACGCAGAGCCAAAGGCAGAGAAGCTGCAAGCAGGGCATAGATGAATTGATCGCGGCGCATGAGAACTCCTGATGAGCGATGAGGTGGGGATATCTTGCGTAAGAGGGCTGTCAGTTGCCTGTCACTCCACATCAGGGAAAATGCGGACATCACCATGAAACTGCTTTTGATCGAAGATGACTCCGCTATGCGCACCACGCTCGAACGCTCGTTCAAGCGCTTGGGCTGGTTGGTGCAAACCTGCGCTGATGGCGAAGCGGCGCTTGCGCTCTGGCAGCAATTGACTTTGGATGTGGTGCTCCTTGATCTGAGTTTGCCGGGGCTGGATGGTCTGCAAGTGCTTGAACGTGCACGCAAGATGGGGCTGAACACACCGGTGTTGATCCTCACGGCGAGGGGCACAGTGGGTGATCGCATTCTGGGCTTGAATACGGGCGCAGACGATTATTTGCCCAAGCCTTTTGATCTGGATGAGCTCGAAGCGCGTATTCGCGCCTTGGTTCGTGCACGTGCACGTAGCGATGCGTCTGAAGGTTTACAAGAAAAATCAGCAGTTCGCCGGCAAGAAATCGGCGCGGTTAGCTATGAAAAAGAGAGCGGCGTTTTTTATTTTGAACGCCAAGCTTTAGAGTTAAGCCCACGAGAATCCAAGATGCTGCTGTGCTTTTTCGAACGCTCTGGACAGGCGGTGGCCAAGGAGCAATTGCTGGAGCGCGTGTTTGCGAGTGATCCAGAGATTCAAGGCGATGCGATTGAAGTGGTGGCTTATCGTTTGCGCAAAAAATTGGCCAGCACTGGGCTCAAACTCATCACGCTACGTGGTTTGGGTTATTTGCTCAAAGAGGATGCAGAGTGAAAAATATTTCACTGCGCCGCCGTCTGCTGTGGGGCATTTTGCTGCCAGTGATACTTTTTGTGCTGATCGACAGCATCGTGATCTATCGGCAGAGCTTGACGGCGGCAAATACTGCGTACGACCGCACTTTGTTGGCCTCTGCCAAGACGATTGCTGAGCAGCTGGATGTACAAATCCAGGGTGGACAGGCCATGCTCGTGCCGCGTGTGCCTTATGCAGCGCTTGAGGCCTTCGAAGCTGATAATCGCAGCCGCATGTTTTACCGCGTCACGGGATTTTCGGGTGAGATGGTCTCGGGGTTTGAATCACTCAAGCTGTGGACAGGGCGCATCGCTGACCAGCCTCCTTACGCCGCCTTGGTCGATTTTTATGACGATGCTGTGGATGGCACGCGTGTGCGCGTGGCGGTATTGCTTCAACCCGTCTCAGGCGCGGGTGGCAATGGTATGGCAACGGTGCAGGTGGCCGAAACCTTGGAGCTGCGCGAAGCCTTGGCGCGCGAAATTTTGGTGAGCACACTGTGGCGGCAAGCCATCTTGCTTGCAGTGATTGCAGCTGTGGTGATTTGGGTGGTGCAAAGCGCGGTGCGTCCGGTCCGCCGAGTGAGTCGAGAGATTGCTGGGCGTGCAGAGAATGATTTGAGCCCCGTGGATGCCACGCATGCGCCACGTGAATTGCAGCCCCTCTTGCAGGCGAACAACCAACTCATGGTGCGGCTTGATCATTTGCTACAACACCAAAAACGCTTCGTGCGCGATGCCGCGCATCAATTGCGCACTCCACTGGCCGTGCTCAAAACGCAAACACAATCTGCGCTGCGTGGTGATGTGCCTCCTCAGCAGGCTTTATCAGAAATCGGCCAAACTGTGGATCGCGCGACTGAGCTGGCCAATCAGATGCTCTCTCTCGCAAAAGTGGAGCAATTGCGTCAACAAGCTGCCAGCGCGCCGATCGATTGGAGCATCGTGCTGCGTGAGGTTGCACTCGATCTGGCTCCACTGATTGCAGATAAAGATTTGGAGTTTGAGCTGGAGACACAGCCAGCACTTGTCATCGCCCACGACTGGATGCTGCGCGAAATGGTGCGAAATTTGCTGCACAACGCCATCAAGCACAGTCCTGTGGGCGGCAGTTTGAATGTGAGTCTACGCGCAAAGAATCAAGACGCAGAATTGTTGATCTCAGACAGCGGCGCAGGCGTTGATGATGAGCTGAAAAAACGACTGTTTCAACCTTTCTCTGCCGGCCGAATGCAAGCTGGCTCAGGCTTAGGTCTAGCGATCTGCGCTGAAATCACGAGAGCTTTGCATGGAGAAATCTCTCTTGATAACCGCATGGCACAAGATCACATCGCGGGGCTTGATGTGTGCGTGAAATTACCGCTCCGTCAACGATTCACTCAGCTGCAGCCATCTTCTTAGGCCAGAGCACACTCCCAATCGCCACCACCATGAGCGCTACTGCCGCCCAGTCTTGCCAGAAGAGTTTCTCGCCCAGCCACACTGCGCCGCTGAAGACGCCTAGGATGGGGATCATCATCACGCTGAGTGTGGAAGCAATCGGGGGCAGGCTTCGGGCGAGATAAAACCAAGTGGCATGTGCGAAGCCGAAGATCAAGACGGCATTGAAGAGGATGGACGCAAGCTCCACGCCGCTGGGCATACGCCAGCGTGCTTGCTCAAAGACGACGGCAAGCAGGCTCATCACGATGGCTGTGAGCACCGTCATCCAAAACGAGATAGAGAGCGTGGCCACGGGGATGCTGGTGCGGCGCAGGAGCTGGGTGCCTAGTGCCCAAGTGCTGGCAGCGATCAACGCAAGCAGCACACCCATGGGCGCACCTGAGAGTTTGCCGAATTCATGGCTGAGCAAGAGCAGCACGCCAGATGCTGCACTGCCTACGCCGAGCCAGCCTCGTGCTGAGAGCTTGTCGCCATAAACCGTAGCGCCGAGGATGGCGCTGAAAATAGGCATGGTGTAACCCAGAATTGCAGCGCGACCACTTGAGAGCAGCGTCACGGCCAAGATGATGCAGCCGTGCCAAATGAACATATTGAACACTGCGAGCAAGAGCAGCTCGCGCCAATGTTTGTAGGCTTGATTCGCATCCCCACGCGGAATGACGAACGGTACTTTGAGTGTCATCAAGCCCATCGCGAGCACAGGAATACCGATCCACATGGATAAGGCACGAAAGGTGAGTGGCGGAAAACCAGATCCGACGCCCAGCTTCATGATGGGCCAATTGATACCCCAAACCAGGGTGAGACCGACGAGTAGCCAGAGTTGTTGAGCAGTGAGGCGTTGCATGAGCGCATTATCGCGCATGCCCTTGAATGCTACTGAATTAATAGCACTTTGCGCAGTATCTATACCGGCAAAGTGCTGATTTGGCTTAAAAATCGGTGTTACTGGATAAAGCCCATGTTGCGCACTTCACGCACCTCAGGCTTGATCTTATGCTCGGCCTCAAGTTGCTCTAAGAATTCTTCTGCAGAAAACTCAGCGGCCAAGATATCGCATTGGCGCTTCACAGCAGCGAAATCGCCAGGGCAGAGTTGCTCCAGTTTACCCAGCCGCACGCGAAGCGCATCGCTCATGCGCGAACTTTCGCCATTCAAAGCTTCGGTGATAAACATCAGCTCGCGTTGCGCAGTTGTCAAAGGTTTGAATTTGATTTTGAAGGTGAATCGGCGCAGGGCGGCTTGGTCGATGCGATCGAGCAAATTGGTGGTGCAGATGAAGATGCCTTGGTAATGCTCCATTTGCTGGAGCATTTCGTTCACTTCGGTGACCTCATAGCTGCGCTGTGCGCCGCGCCGATCTTGCAAGAAGCTATCTGCTTCATCGAGCAGGAGCACGGCTTTTTCGCTTTCTGCTTCAGCAAACATCTTAGCCATGTTTTGCTCGGTCTCGCCGACAAATTTACTCATCAAATCGCTGGCGCGTTTGACAATCAAAGGCTTGCCTAAAGCTTTGCTGATGTGTTCGCCCAAAGCTGTTTTGCCTGTGCCGGGTGCGCCGTAGAAGCACAGCGTGCCGTGGCCGCGTGCCTTCAAGGCTTCTACGATACGAGGCACTTCAAAGCGGGTTTCGACGTTGAGCATGTCCAAGTCGTAAGTGGTGACTTGCTTGCGACCTTTGCTATCCGCTTGCGCATTGCCCAAAGCCGCATCTGCATGCTTGAGCTGGCGTTCGATCAGGCCTTCAAAGACGTCGGTTTCATCGCTGGTTTTTGCCAGACCGGCAAATCGCACTGCCGTACGGATCTGCGCCGGTGTGAGGCCTTTGCGCTCTGTTAGCTTGGCCACGAATGCGTCTGATACCGGCACGCCCGCGAGCGTCTTGCGCACAAGCTGCTCGCGCGCGCCGGGCGGGGGGCTTTTGAGCTCGAGGTGATAGGCAAAGCGGCGGCGAAAGGCCGGATCAATCTGCTCAATGCGATTGGTCACCCAAATCGTGGGTACAGCGTTTTGCTCCAAAATTTGATTGACCCAAGCCTTGCCATTCACACTGTTGCTCGCCGATGGCGCAGCGATTTGCTCTTGACGCGCCATGAGCTGCGCCGCATCGACGCTGATGGGCGGGAAGACATCTTCCACTTCGTCAAACAGCAAGGCGGCTTTGTTCGCACCCTTCAAAAATACTTGCGCGATTTGCAACGAGCGATAGCGATCACGGCCGCTGAGCGAGTTGCCATCGCGGTCTGCATATTCCACTTCAAACAGCTCCAAGCCTGCGCTTTGCGCCACCACTTTGGCGAGCTCTGTCTTGCCCGTGCCGGGAGGGCCGTAGAGCAGCACGTTCACGCCCGGCTCTTTGCGCTCCATCGCGTTGCGCAGCAAGTTGACCAGCACTTGGGCATCTTCTTCCACGAAATGAAAATCACTGGCATTCAACTCGCTCTTTACTGCAGGCCGCGTAAACACCGCCATGAGCTCGCTTTGATCACGGTACTCTCGCATCAGCACGGGAGGCAGCTTTTCGCTGACCTTCATCAAATCCGCCAGATCTGTGATGTTGTGCTCAGAAATCAAATTCTCGACCAGGCCGATGCGCTCCAAACGCGAGCCGGCGCGCAGGGCTTCGGCCACTTCATGCGCTTTCACACCCGCGACTTCAGCAATCGCGGCATAAGCTTCCGGCGCATTGCTCACTTTGAATTCCACCAGCAAGCTACGAAGATCACGCTGGTAGCGAGCAAGCGTGCCATATAAAAGCAGCGCGCGCTCAGCGCGATTGAGTTGCAAGAGGCCAGCCAGTGCATCGATATTTTTCTCGACCAGGGTACTGTGCTTTTTTAAAGCATGGTTGAGCCAGTCGCTGGTCACAGACAGTACTGTGACCAAATCTTTGGGCGCATCTTTGGCATATTCATCCAAATAGAAAAACACCGTGCCTTCTTCATATGGACCGCGCCAAGTGCCATGTCGCTCGATGAAATCGGCATGTGAGAGGCTCTCATGCCCCTTCCAGAATTCATTGCCTGTGCAGCGGCGATTGAGAAAATCGCGCAGACGCTCCATCACATGCACGGGCCAGACCATATGGCGGCCTGTGAGCGAGAGCAGGCTGTTCAAATCGCGGCGCACATTGAATTTCGCGCCTTGCTTGGCTGCAAGCGTGAGCACAAACTGGGAACACATCATCTCGAGCACAGGCGCGTTTTTCAGGCCGGGCGAAGCCAGCAGGCCATCCGCAAAAGCGGGCGAGAGCGTTGCAACACGTTTGGTCATCGAAGAGCCTCTAATGTGCAGGGGGAAGAATGTCCCTGTTGCAAACCATAACGCAGTTCACGGATTTTGGGAAGACAGGGCCAGAAAATCCATGGGTTGTTCATGTGTGAAATTCACCACACATTAGCGAAGAGATAGGCTCGCTTGCAGCCACAATGTCAGCATGATCAGCTTTACCGACATTCAAAACGCCGCTCAGCGCATCGCCCCGCATGTGCTCAATACGCCTTGCGTGGAGAGCAAAACCCTTTCTCTCATCACGGGTGCAAAGGTGTATCTCAAGTTTGAGAACTTGCAATTCACTTCGAGCTTCAAGGAGCGTGGTGCATGCAATAAGTTGTCTCAGCTTCCCGCGGACACGCGAGGTGTGGTGGCGATGAGCGCTGGCAACCACGCCCAAGGTGTGGCCTATCACGCGCGCCGATTGGGGCTGCGCGCGGTGATCGTGATGCCGCAGTTCACGCCCGGTGTGAAGGTGGACAACACGCGCCGCCTCGGTGCGGAGGTGATCTTGCATGGCGATACGCTGGACGAGGCTCGCAGCCATGCGCTTCAAATTGCCAAAGAGCAGTCACTCACTTTGGTGCACCCCTATGACGATGAGCAGATCGTTGCTGGCCAAGGCACGGTGGCACTAGAGATGCTGCAGGCTGTCCCCGATTTGGATGTGCTGATCGTCGCCATCGGCGGAGGTGGCTTGATGGGCGGTATGGCTTTGGCGGCAAAAACACTCAAGCCGGAGATTGAACTCATCGGCGTGCAAACCGAGCGCTTCCCTGCGATGTACAACGCGATCAAGGGCGAGAAATTGCCGCAAGGCCCGAGCACGATTGCTGAAGGTATCGCCGTGCCCACTCCCGGTGTGATCGCGCGCGAGTTGATTTCCAGCTTAGTGAAAGACATCGTGTTGGTCGATGAGGGTGAGATCGAGCACGCGATAGTGCTTCTGCTGGAGATTGAAAAAACGCTGGTGGAAGGCGCGGGCGCGGCTGGCTTGGCGGCTTTGCTGCAACACAAAGAGCGTTTCGCTGGTAAAAAAGTCGGCCTCGTGCTTTGCGGCGGCAACCTGGATCCGCTGCTGCTGGCTTCGATCATCGAGCGCGGCATGGTGAAAAGTGGACGGCTGGCGCGCATACGCGTTGGCGCACGAGATGTGCCCGGCTCGCTGGCAAAAATCACGGCGGCGATTGCGCAAGCCGGCGCGAACGTGAATGAAGTGCAGCATCAACGTGCCTTCACTTTGCAAGCTGCGCAAAATGTGGATATCGAACTGGTCATTCAAGCGCGCGGGCATGAGCATGTGGCGCAAGTGATCGCGGCGTTGGCGGCGCAGGGCATGAAGGCCGTGGTTTGTTGATGCTATTTATTTAATAGCACTCTGCGCAGATCCTATGCCGGCGATTGCGTACTTTTGCTTGTAAAATCACGGCTGTGAAGCCTGTCAGGCCGTCGCTGGTGCATACCGCAAGGACGACGCGAAAGCGTCGTGTGGGAAACCACGCACTGGAGGAACGTCCGGACTGCACAGGACAGCGCAGGAGCTAACGGCTCTCCAGTGAAAACCGCAAGGCATAAGCTGAGGATCAGAGCAACAGAGACGAGCCAGTTCAGTCTGGGTGAAACGGGCAATCTCTGCGCGCAGCAATACCAAGTAGGCCAACGTTGATGTGGTTCCGCAGAGTTGGCGGGTAGGTAGCACCGAGCTGGTGGGGTGACCCCCAGCCCAGAGGAATGACGGTCACGTTGGGGGCAACTCCAACGCACAGAATCCGGCGTATCGACAGGCTTCACACTTTTTTGATGATTTTCACGGGTTAACCCTAGACTCTGTAGGTGAAATCCACACGAATGCTGGGATGCACAGCACACACAATCCTCACTGGTTCAAAATAATCAGGAGAAACCGTGAATATCAAAAGTCAGAAAGACTTCTTTGCCGGACTGATGTTTATCGTCGTCGGTGCAGCTTTTGCGATTGGCGCTTACAGCTATTCCATGGGTGAGGGTGCTCGTATGGGGCCAGGCTACTTCCCGCGCTTGTTGGGTGTGGTGTTGGCTGTTTTGGGCTCCATCATTTTGTTTAAGTCGCTCACTGTGGCTACAGCCGATGGCGACAAGATCGGCAGCTTCGCTTGGAAGCCGATGTTTTGCATCATTGGTGCCAACATCATTTTTGGTATTTGCATCGGCGGCTTGCCGATCATCAAATTTCCCGCGCTGGGCATGATTGTGGGTATCTACGCGCTGACCTTTGTGGCCAGCTTGGCCGCATCGCCCTACAAGGTCAAAGAGGTTTTCCTGCTTGCGACCTTTCTCTCTATTCTGAGCTACCTCGCTTTCATCGTGCTGCTGAATTTGCAGTTCCCGGTGTGGCCCTCATTTCTCGCTTAAGGAGGACACAACATGGATCTGTTTAACAACCTCGCGCTTGGCTTCGGCGTCGCTTTCACCCTTCAAAACCTGATGTACGCCTTCATCGGCTGCCTGCTCGGCACGCTGATTGGTGTTTTGCCGGGCATTGGCCCCGTGGCTACAATTGCCATGCTGCTGCCTGCCACCTACGCACTGCCCCCTGTGGCGGCGCTGATCATGTTGGCCGGTATTTACTATGGCGCGCAATACGGTGGCTCCACCACGGCGATTTTGGTGAACCTACCCGGTGAATCCTCCTCCGTGGTCACCACGCTGGATGGCTACCAAATGGCGCGCCAAGGCCGAGCGGGCCCTGCGCTGGCTGCTGCTGGCATTGGCTCCTTCTTCGCGGGCTGCGTGGGTACCTTGATCTTGGCTGCTTTTGCAGCACCTTTGACCGAAGTGGCTTTCAAATTCGGCCCAGCTGAATATTTCTCGCTCATGATTTTGGGCTTGATCGGCGCCGTGGTGTTGGCTTCGGGCTCTCTGCTCAAGGCGCTCAGCATGATCATCTTGGGGCTCTTGCTCGGCTTGATCGGCACCGATGTGAATTCCGGCGTGGCACGCTACAGCTTTGATATCCCCGAGCTCACGGATGGCATTGGCTTCATCGTGATCGCCATGGGTGTATTCGGCTATGGCGAGATCATCAGCAATTTGGGTAAGAGCGATGACGAGCGCGAAGTCTTCACTGCGAAAGTGACTGGCCTGATGCCTAACGCTGAAGATTTCAAGCGCATGGCACCTGCGATTTTGCGTGGCACGACTTTGGGCTCAGCTCTTGGCATCTTGCCCGGCGGTGGTGCTTTGTTGGCAGCTTTTGCGGCTTACACGATTGAGAAAAAGACCAAGCTCAAGCCTGGTGAAATGCCGTTCGGTAAAGGCAATATCCGCGGCGTGGCTGCGCCAGAGTCTGCCAACAACGCCGGCTCACAAACCTCCTTCATCCCCTTGCTCACCTTGGGCATTCCACCCAATGCCGTGATGGCGCTGATGGTGGGCGCGATGACGATCCACAACATCCAACCTGGCCCCCAGGTGATGACAAGCAACCCCGAGCTCTTCTGGGGCTTGATCGCCTCTATGTGGATTGGCAATGCCATGCTGATTATTTTGAACCTGCCACTCATTGGCATCTGGATCAAACTGCTCACCGTGCCTTACCGCTGGCTTTTCCCAGCCATCGTGCTGTTCTGCTCGATTGGTGTGTACTCCACCAATAACAACACCTGGGATATCTGGATGGTGGCGGCCTTCGGTGTGATTGGCTACATGGCTTTCATCAAGCTCGGTTGCGAGCCTGCGCCCTTGTTGCTGGGCTTCATCTTGGGCCCCATGATGGAAGAGAATCTGCGCCGCGCTATGCTGCTCTCGCGAGGCGATTGGAGCGTGTTTGTCACGCGTCCGCTGTCGCTGGGGCTTTTGATCGCTGCGGCCTTGCTGCTGGTGATTGTGCTGCTGCCTTCAGTGAAGAAGAAGCGCGAAGAGACTTTTGTGGAAGATTGATCTTCTGCAGCTCATCAAAAAAGGCAGCTTAGGCTGCCTTTTTTTGTTTTTTTAAAATGGCTTAGCCTAGTTTGGTTTGTGAGGGCAGACCCTCTTTGACTAAGGCTTTCCAGGCGCGGCGCAATTGCAAATCAGAACGGAAGCCCGCCATATCAGAGGCCTGAGCCACGCTTTTGCCCGCTTTCAATGCTTTTTCTGCCAACTCCACCCGAATGCTGCGCAAAAAATCCAGCGGGCTCATGCCCACATGCTCGTCGAAAAGCCGGTTGAGATGCCGCGTCGAGGTGCAAGCAAGCTCGGCCATGCGCTCAGCATCCCAAGCTTCGCGCGGCGCTAGGCTCACCGCATCTTGCACACGATGAACAGCGGGATGCAAATGCGCGCGGCTGCTCAAAAAGGCCGACATTTCTGGATCGCCCGGCCCGCGCCTCATCGGCATCACCATCACTTGCGCCACGCGTGCCGCAACCGCTTCGCCGCACACATCGGCAATCAAATGCACCGCCAAGTCAATGCCGGTGGTGATCCCCGCGCTGCTGTAAATGCTGCGCTCGCTATCTGATACAAACACGCGATTGGCCAACACTTGGCATTGTGGTTCTAACTTTCGCAATGCCTCCAGCTCCAAGTGATGCGTCGTCACCTGCGCGCCTGCGAGCAAACCTGCTTGTGCGGCCAGCAGTGCGCCAGCGCAGACGGTGATCAGGCGATGCGGCGCTTGAAGCTGGCCGCTGATGCTGCGTAGCCAAAGCGTGAGGTCGCGCACAGGTTTGCTGCTCAAATTAATGTGCTCATCAGGCGCGCCCAGCAAAATCACCCAGCTTGGCTGTGCTAATTTTGCTGGCAGCGGCTCCAGCTGCATCAACCGTGCCCCCACAGAGCTTACCGCTTGCAAATCTGGCCCGATAAACCTCATGCGAAAAGCAGAGGGCTT
This sequence comes from Variovorax sp. PCZ-1, assembly GCF_018413605.1. Classification (GTDB taxonomy): domain Bacteria; phylum Pseudomonadota; class Gammaproteobacteria; order Burkholderiales; family Burkholderiaceae_C; genus JANMDU01. Next base: position 687,351 of record NZ_JAHCDN010000001.1, read on the forward strand.
GCCTTGGCGCTCCAAAGTCTGATTCGCAATCCGAAACGCTTCAGCCGGCCCCGCCCAATCGAGGGCGCAACTGTGTGGGAGCATCACGAAAAGCAAATCAATCATGCAGAGCCTGTTTCTTTAAAGCCTGTTCCACTGTGCAGATGCGAGCAAAACGTCCATCGAGTACGGTGGCGGTGCGGGTTTTGATGTCTGTTGCGCTGAGCAGCGAGCCATCTGCATTTTTCATATCAAAAGTGAGCGTTGCGTCGGTCACGTAATCTATCTGCCAGCCCAGATCACTCGCATGGCGCGTTGTCGTTTCGCAGCATTGCTCAGTGCGGATGCCGCTGATGATGAGCTTCTGAATGCCATGCTGCGTGAGCCACACATCCAGCCCTGTGCCTACCAAAGCACTGTGGCGCGATTTGTAAATGGTATGTGCTGCATCAAAATCAGCCAAGCCTTGGAGGGGGCTCACATGGCCAGATTCAAGAGCAAATGAATTGCTAGCTAGCTTGTCACCTTCCACATGAAAAACACGAACAGCAGGAATACCTTGGCTTTTGCAGCCTTCAATCAATGCGTTTTGATGTCTGAGATAGTCAGGCACGTTGGTTGAGGAAAAATAAGGGCGATGACGAAACGATTCTTGCACATCAATCACAATTAAGGCGGTTTTCATGGCGATACTCCGTAGTTGAGGAATGCCTTGATTGTTGTGGATACAGTGATCCGTATTTCTTCGATACCAGACAAGAATCTATCATTTTCGGACATTCTGCTTTGAATGCCGTCTCTGGGTCAAGCGGTGATGATCCAGCCTTCGAGTGCATCAAATTTCGGTAGCCCATAGTTCTTTTTGCCGGCCAAATGCTTGCCATAAGCCCAATGCGCTTGCAGCATGCACAGGGTAGCGTCCAAGCTGTCGCCGCTGGCATCATCGATGAGTTGCTCGCGTTGCGCATTAGAGAGTTTGAGGCGCACTTTCAGTTTCGTTTGCCCGTTTTCCAAAGCGGTGAGGATGTCTTTGCGAGCAATCAGGCGTTCGGGCGTTTGCTTGGCTTTATCGTCGCTTTTGTAGCTGCGTGATCCAATGATTTCTCTGGCGAGCAGTCCAGGGTAGGCTTCTAGGGCAACTTTATTGGGATGGCCTTGGTGCAATCCGGGGAAGTGGCAGCCTGCTTGAAGCAGCAGAGGCACACCGGCATGCAGCATGTAGGCCACGGGAGGATTCACCCATTTCATACTGGGGCTGCTGCCGGCGGGCAGATCAGCTGCGCGGTGAGCGAATTTGCCGCCTACTGGCCTGGCATCGCAAAAGGCCTTGAAGGTGGCGCGAATCTCTTCGCGCGAGAGACTGGTGTAATGCTGCATGCAGGCGTGCCAATCGAGTGGCCACTGCAAAGTTTCCACCAATTCACGCGGGAGACCAAATGGCAAATCAAAACCGCCAATCCATTTGCGATCTGCTTTGAGCCAATCACCCCATACTTGGAGAGAATCAAAGCGCTCTAGTTTCAATAGCACGCTGCGCAATGAATATGCCGGCGAACTGCCGTTTTCTTCTAAAATTTCCTCACTCAATGCCACAACCACTGGCTTGCGCTTGGAAGGGCTGGAGGAGAAATCACAACCGATGATTTGCATGTCAGTCTACTTACCCTAAGGCCAAGGCCATCACGCCTGCTGCAATGGCGCAAGCTCCCAGAATGCGTAAACCGCGATCACTCTCGCCCAGCAATTGCCCACCAATCAGCGCCGCAAATAGCATGCTCACTTCGCGTGCGGGCGCAACGTGGCTCACAGGCGCGATCTTCATCGCATACAGCACCAGCACGTAAGCAATCGGGCTGAAGATCGCCACGATCGCAGCATATTTCCACTGTAGTTTCCACAGGCGCCTGGCCTCGGGTATATCGCGCAGCACGGCGATAGAGCTGTAAGGCATGCGCAATACATTGCACCAGTAGTCAAACAAGATCGGCGAAATCGCCAGCATCTTGACAGCCCAAGCATCGAGGATGGTGTAGCAAGCAATGAGCGCGCCTGTGAGCACACCCCAGAAAATGCCAGCTTGAATGCGAGCGCGTTTGGAAGGATCGTGTGCCGCACGAAACAGCGCTGGCCCGCCTGCCACGAGAAACACGCCGATCACCACGCCTGCAATGCCCAGCACACCAAAGGCCGAGAGCTGCTCACCAAACACAATCACAGCCACGCCAGATGAGAGCAGTGGGCCACTGCCGCGCGCTACGGGATAAACCACCGTGAGATCGCTTTTGCGATAACCCGTGAGCAAGCAAATGAAATACAGCCAATGCACAAAGCCGCTCACCGCCATCGCAGTCCATTCTTTCCAGCCCCATGCGGGCAACATATCCCAGCCCAGCCAAATGCACAGGGGCGACCAGACAATGAACATGATGACGCATGAGAAAAATGTGAACCGTGCATCACCCCCCGCTTTCTTGGCGGCCACATTCCACAGCGCATGGATTAATGCGCCCAAGAGCACTAAAAACAAGGCAGCAAGAGGCATGGTCTTAAGGCATCAGGGCTTGAAGGGAGAAGATGGTTTAACCATCGGCCAGCCGCGCTTAGCCCATTCGCTCATGCCGCCGTGCACGTAGCGCACATGCGCATAGCGTTGCTCGCCCAGTTGTTGGCGCAAGGCGCGCAGCGTTGCTGCAGAGCGGTTTTGTGTGTTGCAAATCAGCAGCACGGGTTTATCGGGCTGCAAGGGAATTTCTTGGACGCGTTTGCCCAACTGGCTCATTGGAAGCAAGAGCGCTCCAGCCGCGACACCTGTAGCGTGTTCTTGTGGCTCGCGGATATCGATGAGCACTGCAGAAGCAGATTCATGCAAACGGCGCGCTTCATCCAAGCCGATGACTTCGCTTGAAGTGCCTTGAGAAAAAGCAAAAGGGCTGCAAACTGCAGCCCCGATGACGATGGCATCACGCCTTTGCATCAAGCCCGGCCAATGATGCTGGCTGTGGCCATCAACTCTTCTAGCAATGCCAGCGACACCTTGCCACTCACCGCATAAGGATCGAGCTCAGCCTTTTCCGAGTATTTCAAGACGATGGAGGTATTGAGCTTAGCAAGGTTAACTTGCCCCATCGTCCAGCCGCCAAAACGGCGCTCTTGAATTTCTTGAAAATCAAGCAGCACCACATCTTTGTGACGCTTGTCTCTGCAAATATGGTTGTAGAGCTCGCTCACAGGGCCACGGCCACCTTCGATGGCTTGCAAGAAAATACCTGCACCGTAGCAAAGAATGCCGGTGATGCCCAGCTCTGGATTGTGTTTGCGTGAATCGCTCAAGATGCCATCAATCACTTCTGGCTTAGAAGGATCTGCCAAACGGCTGACGTAGAGAAGACGTACTAACATGGTGTGTGCCTCGTTATTATTGATTTGTTATTACTTGCCAGACGGGTCGCGCGGAATGAGCGAGAGGAATTCGCGGCGCAGATTTGCATCTTTCAAGAAGCAGCCACGCATCACAGAATTGATCATGCGTGAATCCATGTCTTTCACGCCACGCCAAGCCATGCAGTAGTGGGTGGCTTCCATCACGATGGCCATGCCATCAGGCTGGGTTTTTTGCTGAATCAAATCGGCCAATTGCACCACAGCTTCTTCTTGAATCTGCGGGCGATTCATGATCCATTCGGCCATGCGCGCATATTTGGACAGGCCAATCACATTGGTGTGCTCATTAGGCATCACGCCAATCCATACCTTACCAATCACCGGGCAGAAGTGGTGACTGCAGGCGCTGCGCACGGTGATGGGGCCGACGATCATCAACTCGTTCAAATGCTCGGCGTTCGGAAACTCCGTGACATCAGGCCCTTTCACATAGCGGCCTTTGAACACTTCGTTCACATACATCTTGGCCACGCGGCGCGCTGTATCGCCGGTGTTGTGATCATTTTCGGTATCAATCACCAGGCTTTCCAAGACGCCTTGCATCTTGACAGTCACCTCATCCAGCAGCTTGCCCAGCTCACCAGGTTCGATGAATTCGGCAATGTTGTCGTTCGCGTGGAAACGTTTTTTCGCGGCGTTGATACGCTCACGAATCTTCACAGAGACGGGCACACCTTCGGTGCTCAATGCTGTGTTGTTGGAGGGAGTGTCTGTTTTCATAAGCATGCCAAATTTTAAATCATCTAAATTTTTAGGGTTTTTGGCCAATAACCGGCATACCTACTGCGCGAGGTGCTATGAATTTAATAGTAATTGAAGATCGTGTAGGGTATTGGCTTCGTGTAAAGGTTTATCCATACGGATACGCAGCATGCGCGGGAAGCGCACCGCGATGCCTGATTTGTGTCGAGGTGAACGGTTGATGCCTTCGAAGCCGAGCTCAAAAACGATGCTGGGCTTGACGCTGCGCACGGGGCCAAATTTTTCTAGGGTGGTTTTGCGGATGATGGCGTCGATCTGCTTGAACTCTTCGTCGGTGAGGCCAGAGTAGGCTTTGGCGAAGGCGACGAGTTGCAAGGCTTCGGGTTGTGCGGGTAGTCGTTTCTCAATGGCATCGATCACAGCTTGTGCTTCATCAGCATCGCGCGGGGCTCGGCTCCACACCGCAAAGGTGTAATCGGTGTAGACGCTCGCTCGCCTGCCGTGGCCAGCTTGTGCGTAAATCAGCACAGCATCCACTGTGAGCGGATCAATTTTCCATTTCCACCAGAGGCCGTCGGCTTTGGTGCGGCCTTGGCCGTAAGCCGCGTCTTTCTTCTTAAGCATCAAGCCTTCTACACCGCGCTCACGTGAGTGGCTGCGCTGCTCTATCAATTGCTGCCAATCATTTGCTTCAACGATGGGGGACAGAAGCCAGGCTTGTTGCTTGGCCAGTATTGCCTCAAGCTGGCTACGCCGCAAATGTTGCGCTTGGGAGCGAATGTCCTGGCCTTGTACTTCAAGCAGGTCATAGGCCATGAAGCCTACGGGTGCGTCCTGCAGCACTTTTTTGGTGAGCGTTTTTCGGCCAATGCGCTGCTGCAGCAAATTAAACGGCTGCGGCGCACCATCTTTAATCACCAAGATTTCGCCATCGAGCACGGTGCCATCTGGCAGCTGCGTAGCTATGGATTCAATCTCAGGAAATCGCCCATTCATCAGCTCTTCGCCGCGCGACCACACATGCACAGCCCCTGCGCGTTTGACGATCTGTGCGCGAATGCCGTCGTATTTCCACTCGGTCTGCCAGTCGCGCACGTCACCGAGTTCAGTCAGCAAGCTCGCTGCATCCTGTGCAGCGGTGGGTGGCAAACCATGTGCGAGGAAAAAGGGATAAGGTTGCCCAGAGTTTGAATGATTTGAGCCATTTCCCGGCGTATCTTCTGCGCAGAGTGCTATGAATTTAAGAGTAATTGCATCGCCGCTCAAGTGCTTGCCATCGGTATAACCCATCAGCCGTTGCGCCACGATCTTGGCATCCAGCTGGGCATGCGCAGCCAGCGCGCGTGTCACGAGCAGCTTGCTCACGCCCACGCGAAAGCCACCACCAATGAGCTTGATGAGCAGGAAGCGAGATAGCGCATCCATCTCACGCCACCAAGCTTTGACTTGGATGCCCTGCGCTTCCTCACTTTGCGCTTTCAGGCTTTGCAAACGCATCACCCATTCGCTCAAGCCTGCGTCATGCTGCGTCTGCTCGCTTTGAGGAATGATGTGGGCTATCGTCTCCGCCAAATCGCCAACGGCTTGGTAGCTTTCTTCAAACAACCATTCGGGAATGTCTGCTGCTTCCTGCGCCCAGAGTTTGAGCAAGCCCGTTTTCACCACTTGCCGAGGCTTGCCACCAGCGAGAAAATACAGCGCCCAAGCCGCATCATGTGGATGTGATGCAGCCACATCACCAAAGTAGCTTTGCAGTGCAGCGAGCTTGTCATTCGTTGAGGTGGTGGCATCCAGCTCGGCGTAGAGTTGGGCAAAGCGTTTCATCTCTTGCTCTCTTCTACTATCAAATCAGTAGCTGCTTGCGCAGATTCTGCGCCGGTGATCAGTGGTTTTTCTTCTAAATTCTCATCGCCATATTCAGTTTGGAAGCTGCCCGCTTGCAAACCCTGTTCTTGCAGATAGCGCACCATGACCGGCACGCTGCCATGCGTGACGATCACGCGGCTGGCTTGCGTGGCTCGGATAGCGCTATGCAGCCCCGGCCAATCGGCGTGATCACTCAAAACAAATCCACGGTCATAGCCGCCGCGCCTTCTTGCACCGCGCAGCAGCATCCAGCCGCTGGCAAAGGCATCGGAATAAGGCTCAAAGCGCTTGATCCATGGCGTTCCCGTTGCACTTGGCGGGCAGAGCACCAGGCATCGCTTGAAATCTTCTTTGTCTGTCACCTCGCTCACGGTGCGCGTCTCTGGCAGCGCTACGCCTGCTGCGCGGTAGGCGTGATTCAGCGGCTCCACCGCGCCATGCGTGATGATCGTGCCAATGCTTGCATCAATACCGCTCAAGATGCGCTGCGCTTTGCCAAAGCTGTAGCAGCAGAGCACGCTGGCTTTACCGATAGCGGCATTCGCAGCCCACCACGCATTGATCTGCGCAAAGATATCTGCATCATCTTGCCATCGGTAAATCGGTAATCCAAACGTGCTCTCTGTGATGAAAGTGTCGCAGCGCACCGGCTCAAACGGCGCGCAGGTGGCGTCCGCAGCGACTTTGTAATCGCCGCTCGCCACCCACACTTGCCCACCGAATTCAAGCCGCACTTGCGACGAGCCGAGCACATGCCCGGCAGGATGCAAAGAGATGCGCACACCGTTGTGCAGCACTTCTTCGCCATAGGCGAGGGGCTGCATATTGATGGCACCTAAGCGAGTGCGCATCACGCCTTGTGCATCCGCGTGCGCAAGGTAATGCTTATGCCCCGTGCGCGCATGATCCGCATGCGCATGCGTGATCACGGCGCGATCCACAGGCCGCCAAGGATCGATATAAAAATCTCCTGCTGGGCAATACAGGCCCTCTGGTCTTTGTATGACCAGATCAAGCGCCTGACGCTGGACCACCCAATCGCCAGCAGACATCAATATCGCCGCCCGGTGATGGACAGCGCCAAACGCATCAAACCAAAGGCAATACGATCGAGCATGCGTTGCAGCAAAGGGCGATTGGCAAATTCATGCGCGCTGACTTGTTTGCCATCTTGCGTCATTGCGTTGATCAAACGCTCGCGCAGATCGCGTGCAAACGCGCCATCAAGCACCACGATATTGGCCTCGCGCGCGAGCAAGAGACTCAAGGGATCAAGATTAGATGAGCCTACCGTCGCCCAAGCCTTGGCGCTGTGCGCATCAATCACCGCGACCTTCGCATGCAAGAAGCTGGTGGCGTATTCATGAATCTCGATACCGGCAGACAGCAACACTTCATACACAGGCCGCGCGGCATGATACTGCATGAAATACTCATAACGGCCTTGCAGCAAAAGCTTCACTTTCACGCCACGCTTGGCAGCACCGAGCAATGCTTTGCGCAGCTTACCGCCGGGCAGAAAGTAAGCGTTGGCGATGATGATCTCGTGCTGTGCTTGTGAGATGGCTTTGAGATACGCGCGTTCAATGCGCTGGCGGTGGCGCACGTTATCTCGTAAGAGTAATGCGGCTCGTGCGAAATGCGCACTGAGCGCGCTGGGCGCATGGTTTTCAGCGCTGTGGCCCGCTGCCAAGCTGATGCGTGTGTGCGTTTCACGGGCACTTGCCCAAGTCTGCATCGCGGCTTGCAGTTTGCGCTCTCGCAATTGCAAATAAGCATTTTGCCGAAGCCAGAGGCTGCGCGTGGCATCCAGAATGTCGCCTACCAGCGCGCCTTGCACGCGCACGGCGAAATCAAAGCGCGGCTGCGGTAATGCGCCATGATTGGGGTCATAAAAATCATCCAAGATATTGATGCCGCCACAAAAGCCCACGGCCTGTGCGGTGCTTCCATCGATCACACACAGTTTGCGATGCAATCTTCGCCACCTGCTGGGAATCAAAAGCCCCAAGCGACCCAGCGGGTTATAGACCCGCCATTGCACGCCCGCTGCATCAAAGCGCGCTTGCCATTCAGGCGGCACATACTCTGTGCCCGCGCCATCCATGAGCAGATGCACTTTCACGCCGCGCAAGGCTGCACGGATCAAGCTATTGGCCACATCCTGGCCGCTGGCCGTGAAATCAAAAATATACGTCTCCAATCGCACCTCATGCCGCGCAGTTTCACAATCTTGCGCAAGCGCAGAGAAATAGGCGCTGCTGCCGCTGAGCAAGCTCAATTGGTGGCCATCTTTGAACACTGGCATGGTTTACAGCTCAATTTCTACCATCAAAGGCAGATGATCCGACATACGCGCCCACTCTTTACCTTGCGGTACATGTGTGGAGATGATTTTGGCGTGTCGCGCAAACACATGATCCAGCTGCACCAGAGGCAAGCGTGAGGGAAACGTCGCGTGGCCGCGCAAGGCATGCGTGGGCAGCTTGGCAGCTCCAAGCGCAGCTTGCGCCCATCGCACGGGCGTGATCGGTGAATTGAAATCGCCTGCCACGATCAGTGCGTCTTTTTTGGGAATATCGCGCTCAATGTACTGCGAGAGTTGCGCCAATTGCCTTTGTCGGCTTGCTGCAATCAAGCCCAGATGAACCACGATCACATGCACGCTCTTGCCTTGCACAGCCAGCGTGGCATGCAACAAGCCGCGCTGCTCAAAGCGGTGATCACTCATGTCTTCGTGCGCATGCGAGATCACGGGATGGCGCGAGAGCAGGGCATTGCCGTGCTCGCCGTGTTTGGTGAAGGCATTGGTGCGGTACACCGCTTCGTAGCCAGCAGGCGCTAAGAAATCCGCTTGCGGTAGTGTGGGCCATTGGGTGAAATGCGCCGCTTCCTTGTGGTTGATGCGGCGCACTTCTTGTAGGCAAATCACATCGGCATGCAAGCTGGCCACAGCCGTCTGCATATTGTGAATCTCCAAGCGCTTGCGCAAACCCATGCCCCGCACACCCTTGTGAATGTTCCAGGTGACGATGCGTAATGAAAAATGCCCAGATGTTGCCATCTGGGCATTGTAGAAAGGTATGGGTGACTTTATTGGCCTTGACCTAAAGCAAAGCCCCTCTGGCCATCAAAAGTGCACAGGTTCTCCGTTTTGATCACATCCAGGCCAGCTTCGGTGAGTGCGGCAAGCAAGGCCACGATGTCATGCTGGGAAATCGTGCCTTCCGAGTGCGTGGCAACGAAGCGGCAGCGCCAATGGTCTGTGCAAAAAGTCTCTGCAAAACCATGTGGCCAAACTTTGACGCCACGATTGGTGATCATTTGCAGTTTGACTGCGCTTTGTTGCTGAGTGGGGCTGTGCAAAAGCTGCGCCAAATACTCTGGGCTCAAGGGGCGTGCATGCAAGAAGATATCCACGCCAACTAGGGCTTTCTTCATGGGCGCTGCACGCGTGTAGAGCGGGGCAGCAGCGGCCACTGGCTGGGCTGGCTTGCTCTCAGCATAAGTCACAGGTTTGAACTGCTTGGGCGTTTGACCCAAGCGCGAAATGACTTCATCCGCAAACGCAGCGGTACCCACAGCTCGCCCATCTTTGCTGTGCAGCACATCGGCGGTTTGAATTCCTGCTTCCAGTGTAGCCAGCCAAGCATTGTGAATTTTGGCCGCTACGTCGTGTTGACCTATATGCACCAGCATCATCACCGCGCCCAGCAGCAAGCCGCTCGGGTTAGCCAGATCCTTGCCTGCGATATCGGGGGCGCTGCCATGAATCGCTTCAAACATCGCCACATGCTCGCCAATGTTGGCGCTGCCAGCGAGGCCGACGCTGCCCGTCATCTCGGCGGCAATGTCAGACAGGATGTCGCCATACAGATTGGGTGTCACGATCACATCAAACATTTCAGGCCGCGTGGCTAATTTTGCCGCGCCTATGTCGATGATGAAACGATCACGTTGAATATCTGGATACTGTGCGCCAATCTCTTCAAACACGGAGGTGAACAATCCGTCCGTCATCTTCATGATGTTGTCTTTGATCATGCAGGTGACTTTTTTGCGGCCGTTGTTCTTGGCGTATTCAAAAGCGTAGCGCACGATCTTCTCGCAGCCGGGGCGGGTGATCAACTTCAAGCACTGAAAGACTTCATCGGTTTGCCGATGCTCGATACCTGCATACAAGTCTTCTTCGTTCTCCCGCACGATCACCAAATCCATCTTCGGGTGCAGCGTCTGCACAAACGGTGCGTAGCTCACGCAAGGGCGCACGTTGGCGTACAAGCCCAGCGTTTTTCGTACCGTCACATTCAGGCTTTTGTAGCCGCCACCTGAGGGCGTGGTGATGGGCGCTTTGAGGAAGACTTTGGTGCGACGCAGACTTTCCCAAGCGCTGTCTTCAATACCTGCACTGTTGCCCGCCAGATAAATCTTCTCGCCAATGTCGATCTGCTCAGGCGCGATTCGCGCACCTGCTGCGGTCAAAATGCGCAGCGTGGCGACCATGATCTCAGGGCCGATGCCGTCGCCATAGGCTACGGTGATCGGGGTTGCTAGGTTTGTGTGTGGAGCGGGTTGAAGCAAGCTGTGGGGTTCAAAATTCATGATGATCTTTCGTAATAGCAATCGGTGTGTGATGACTTTAGAGAAAACTGATCATTAAGAAAAATACTTTGTTTTTATGATTAACATAGAATAAAAGCTATGAATCGCCATTTGCAACGATTACTCAGAACAACGCCCCAACAGCTGCGCGCCTTTGAAGCCACGGCTCGATTGCTGTCTGTGACCAAAGCCGCAGAGGAGTTGCATGTCTCGCAACCCACGGTGAGCGTACAGCTCAAGGAACTGGCCGCTGCCGTGGGCACGCCGCTGTTTGACACCGTTGGGCGGCGCATTCAGCTGACCGCTGGAGGGCAGGCATTGCTGGAGACAGTGAGCGAAGTGGTGGGCTGCTGGCAGCGCTTTGAATCGACGCTCTCCGATATGCAAGGCCTTGTGCGCGGGCGGCTCAAGATTGCAGCGGTGACGACTGCAGAATACTTCGTGCCCGATCTGCTTGGGCCTTTTGCAGCGGCGCATCCGGGCGTGGACATTGATTTGGCAGTAGAAAACCGTGATCGTGTGGTGGAGCGGCTGGAGAAACACAGCGATGATCTGGCTGTGATGATGCTGCCTCCCGCGCATTTGCCGCTAGATGCCCTGCCTTTTATGGCCAATCCTTTGGTGGTGATCGCAGCTTCGAGCCACCCACGTGCGGGTAAGCGCAGTCAGCTTGCGCAATTGCAGCAAGAGCGTTGGCTCATGCGTGAGAGCGGCAGCGGCACACGTACGGTGGCTTTGCAGCATTTCATGGCGCATGATTTTGAGCCGCGCATCGCCATGAGCTTGGGCAGCAATGAAGCGCTCAAGCACGCAGTCGCATCTCATCTAGGCATCAGCGTGATCTCGCGCATGGCCTTTACAGGGAGCGCCGCGCACGCGGGTTTGGTGGAACTTAAAGTCAGCGGTTTTCCGCTGCAGCGCCAATGGCAGGTGGCTTGGCGGAAAGACTACCCACTATCAGCCGCAGCGCGTACTTTTGTGAAATACCTCCAATCCAGACCGAGTCTGTCATGACGCTTGCTTTGTTTGACGATGCACCCGAGCCAGCACCGAAGAAGCGATCAGCTTCATCGGGCGTATTGCCCGCGTTTGTGTCGCCAGAGATTCAAAGCTTGGCGAAGGAATTACCTGCATCGCTTCGCTTGGGCACATCATCTTGGTATTTTCCCGGCTGGGCAGGTTTGGTTTGGGATCAGCCGTATGCCGAAGCCAAGCTCTCCAAAAAGGGCTTGCGCGCTTATTGTCAGCATCCTTTGCTGCGCACGGTGAGCTTGGATCGCGCGTTTTACCGGCCGATGCAGGCAGAGCAATACGCTCAGCTCGCTGAGCAGGTGGATGATGATTTCCGCTTCGTCGTGAAAGTGCCCAGCATGATCAGCGATGCTTTGATTCGCAGCACGGAGGGTAATAAGGCGGGGCGTGGCTTGCAGTCCAATCCCCATTTTCTGGATGCCAAAATATTTCACGAAATATGTTTGCAGCCATTGCTCGAGGGCTTGAAACATCAACTCGGTGCGCTTGTTTTGCAAATCAGCCCGATGCCTGCTCATATGCTCTCGCACAGCGAGATTTCAAAGCTATTTGGGCAATTGGCCTGCATATTATCTGCGCAGAGTGCTATCAAAAATATAGTGCCTCATGCGCTGATCGCCGTGGAATTGCGCAATCCAGAGTTCATCAGCACACCCCTGCGCGAAGAGCTCATAGCCTTGCTCAAGGACACAGGGGCGACATACTGCCTCGGCCTACATGCCAAGTTGCCACCCATTGAAGATCAGCTGCCCATTCTGCGCAAGCTTTGGCCAGGCCCACTTGTTTGTCGCTGGAATCTGCATAGCAAACATGGCCGCTTCGGATACGAATCGGCACTGTCAAGTTACGAGCCGTTTAACAAATTGGTGGATGAAGATATGCATACACGCGAGCAACTCGCGCGCGTGATCGCCGGTACGCTCAAAGGTGGCCAGAAAGCTTTGGTGACGATCAATAACAAAGCCGAGGGCTCAGCACCGCTGTCGGTAGCTAAGCTAGGGACGGCTGTTTTGGAGCATATTTCAAGATAAAAATGGCCTATCGCCGGCGTAGAATCTGCGCGGAATGCTATCAAATCGATACTATTTCAACTCACACCGGTAGCTGAATTGCCACATGATCTTTCACTGCCTTGAGTGAAAAACTGCTTCGCAAAGATTTCACAGCCGGAAGCTTGCGCAGTTTGTCCATCAACAGCGTAGAGAAATGATCGAGATCACGTGCTACCACCATCAGCATGAAATCCTCCAGACCCGACATGCCGTGACACCAAACCACTTCGGGAATCAGGTCAATTGCCTCTTCAAACTTGCGTGCGGATTTATCGTCGTGGCTGTCCATGCCCACATGCACCATTGCCAGCACCGAGAGCCCCATCTTGCGGCGATCCAGCACAGCGCGGTAGCCGCTGATCACGCCTTCTTCCTCAAGTCTCTTCAAGCGCCGCCATGTGGGTGATTGTGAGAGCGCAAGCTGCTCGCCCAGTTGCGCGGTGGAAAGGCGGGCTTCGTTTTGAAGTGCATGCAAAATTCGCTGATCTAATTCATCAATATTCGCTTCTTGAGGCATAAATATCCTAAATACATAATTTTGTTGGATTGAACAATCTTGTATTGTGCGAAAAAGAGGATCAAAACGCAATCCTTTGCTCATCATCTTTGCGTACACTCGTATTCATGGCACGCGTCACCCCCATCTTCCCCCAGCTCGTTGAGCCCAGCGGCGTCAACTGTTCTAACCAATCGCGCGATATCGGTGTCACCACCGACGAAACGCGCGCTTATGCCGCCACACAGACGGACGGCAAGCCTCTTGTCGAGTTTGGCGGTACCAGCAATCCTTATGTGGATTACCAGTTCATTGATTTGCTCCACACTTTGCAGCAGCCCAAAAGCCAAGGCTACGATGAGACTTGTTTCATCGTGATGGGGCAGGTCAAAGAATTGCTGTTCAATGCGCTGCACTTTGAGCTTTACAACGCGCGGCATCAGATTGACCAAGACGAAGTGATTGAAGCCATTCGCATGATCAGCCGCGCTCGTGCGATCACTACCTACATCGCGCATTCTTGGGATGTGCTCAACACGATCACGGCTGATGGCTTCAACGAATTTCGCAATTCGCTGGGGCAGGCTTCCGGTCAGCTCTCTTTCATGTATCGACATGTGGAATTCATTCTGGGCAACAAGAGCGCGCGGCTCGCGCGGGCGCACAGCAATATTGCGCATGTGTGGCCGAAGATGAAAGAGGCATTGGAAGCACCTTCTCTTTATGACCGCATCATCGCGCTATTGGCCAGGCGTGGTTTTTCTCTGGATGCGAAGGCTTTAGACAGAGATTGGTCTCAGCCTTATGAAGCCAATGCTTCGGTAGAAGCGGCATGGCTTGAGATTTATCGCCAAGCCAAGACAGACAACCAACTTTTTGAACTGGGTGAGGCCTTGGTTACGTTGGATGATCACATCTCACAGTACCGCTGGCGGCATTTCACCTCCGTCTCTCGCATCATCGGCCACAAGCCAGGCACGGGCGGCTCCGCTGGCGTGGGCTGGCTGCGGCATGTGACCGAACATCGCTTCTTCCCTGAGCTCTGGTCGCTCAGAACCTCTCTTTGAATTCACTTCCAACATGCAAGATTTTGAACAAGCCTATGCAAAGGCAAAAGCGCTGGATGCGCAAGATCCCCTGTCCGCTCAGCGTGATGGATTTCAATTGCCCGAAGGGCTGATTTATCTCGATGGCAATTCCCTCGGCGCGCTACCGCGCAGCATGCCTGCGCGTATGCAAGAGGCCGTTGAGAACGAATGGGGCCGGGGCTTGATCCGCTCTTGGAACGATGCGGGTTGGTATCAGGCTACCTCGCGCGTGGGCGCATCCATCGCGAAGCTGATCGGTGCTAAGCCCAACGAAGTGATGGCTTGCGATTCCACGAGTATCAATCTCTTCAAGGTGATGAGTGCGGCGGCGCAGGCCTTGCCTGATCGCAAGATCATCATTTGCGAAGAAGGTAATTTCCCGACCGATGGCTACATCGGCGAGGGCGCTGCAGCCTTGTTTGGCAAGCAGATCGTTTTAGCGAACCAAGAAAACATTGAAGAAAAAATCGCGCAAGCAGGCTCGCAGCTGTGTTTTGTTTCACTCACCCAAGTGCATTACAAAACCGGGCGCATGCTGGATATGGCACGCGTGACGCGGCTCGTGCAAGCTCAAGGCGCGCGCATGATTTGGGATTTGGCACACAGCGCTGGCGCTGTTGTCGTTCAGCTCAACGCTTGCCGTGTTGATTACGCTGTGGGTTGCGGCTACAAGTATTTGAATGGCGGGCCGGGCGCGCCAGCCTTTGTGTATGTGCGCGAAGATTTGCGGGGCAGTGTTCAGCAGCCCTTGCAGGGTTGGTTTGGGCATGCTTCGCCTTTTGCTTTTGAGCAAGCCTACACACCCGCGCAAGGCATGAGCCGTATGCTGGTAGGCACGAGCAGTGTGCTTTCGATGATTGCCCTTGAAGAGGCTTTGAAAGTGCATGAAGGTGTGAGCATGCAAGCGATTCGCGCTAAGAGCGAGGCGCTAACGCAGCTCTTCATCGAGCTCTACGACGCGCATATCGCGCCACTTGGTTTTGGCTTAGCGACGCCGCGCAACGCTGCAGATCGCGGTAGTCAAGTCAGCTTCACGCATCCAGATGGCTACGCGATCATGCAAGCGCTGATAGCACGCGGCGTGATTGGCGATTTCCGTGCGCCGAATATTTTGCGCTTTGGATTTGCGCCGCTTTATGTCAGCTATGCGGATGTGGTGCGCAGTGTGGAGATTTTGCGCGAAGTGATGGAAAGTGCTTCGTGGCAGCAGCCTGAATTTCAGCAAAGAAAAGCTGTGACTTAAGCACTTGGCTTTCTGAAGAATAGAACGCAAAAGACGCAAAACAAACGCAAAAATCGCAAAAAAGAAATCCTTGGTTCTGGTTTTCTTTTTTGCGTCTTCTGCGTTTGTTTTGCGCCTTTTGCGTTCTATTGTTCGATCAGAAGTAAGCGGTCATCAAAATCCAACCATCTTCCCGATCAGACACTTCAAGCTTCGCATAGGGTGCATAAGCGGCTTTGAGCTCGTCTTCTTGGCGTTCCAAAATGCCAGCTAATACGAGATGCCCGCCTTGCGACACATGCCCGGTCAGCAAGGGTGCAAGCACTTTGAGCGGTGTAGCCAAGATATTGGCGAGCACGATCGCATAGCTGCGCGGCGCATTGCTCACTTGATCAGGCAAACCTGCGTTGAGCGTGACATGATTGGCTACCGCATTGTCTTTGGTCGATTGCACAGCGGCTTCATCAATATCCACTGCATCAATGAATGAAGCGCCATACAGCGCTGCGCCAATGGCCAAGATGCCGCTGCCGCAGCCGTAATCGAGCACGCGTTGCTTGGCTAAAGCCGCTTCATTGCGAGCAATCCAGCGCAAACACATGCGCGTGGTCGGGTGTGTGCCTGTGCCGAAAGCCAAGCCTGGATCAAGTGTGATGATCTTGGTCGCAGCTGCAGGCTTGTCATGCCATGTTGGCACGATCCAAAATTCTGGTGTGATCTCCACAGGCGCAAACTGAGATTGTGTCAGCCGCACCCAATCTTGATCGGCCACCTCTTGAGCCCCTAGGCTTTTGCAATCTGAGAAAAAGTCTTGCGGTGCTAAAAGTGATTCAGCTTCTTTGGCTTGCTCTTGGGTAGCAAACAAAGCCTTGACGACTGAGCGTTCCCAGCCCGCTTTAGGTGGTGGCATACCTGGCTCGCCAAACAGCGCTTGCTCGGCAGGCGTGGCCGTATCGGCATCTTCGACGCTCACGCTCAAAGCATCCAATGCTTCAAGCGCGTCGCTCACAGTTTCGACTTGTGACTCAGGGCAGAGAATGGAAAGCTCAAACACGCGGCTTACCTCTTATGCACTTTCATCCACTCTTCCAGATAGTGGATGTTGGTGCCGCCTTGCATGAATTTCGCATCCGCCATGAGCTCACGATGCAAAGGAATATTGGTTTTGATGCCTTCGACCACAGTCTCATCCAGCGCCGTGCGCATGCGCAGCAGTGCTTGCTCACGCGTAGGCGCATGCACAATGATTTTGCCGATCATGCTGTCGTAGTTTGGCGGGACAAAATAATTCGTATAAGCATGCGAATCCACGCGCACACCAGGGCCGCCGGGCGGATGCCACAGGCTGATGCGTCCTGGGCTGGGCATGAAGTTATACGGATCTTCCGCATTCACGCGACATTCCACCGCATGGCCACGGATCTCAATTTGCCGCTGCGTGAAAGGCAGTTTCTCACCAGCCGCCACGCGGATTTGCGTTTGTACGATATCCACACCCGTGATCATCTCCGTCACGGGATGCTCAACCTGCACGCGCGTGTTCATCTCGATAAAGTAAAACTCGCCGTTTTCGTAGAGGAATTCAAAAGTGCCTGCGCCGCGATAACCGATCTTCTTGCAGGCTGCAGTGCAACGATCACCAATGCGCTCAATGAGCTTGCGTGGAATCCCTGGCGCTGGCGCTTCTTCAATGATCTTTTGATGGCGGCGCTGCATGGAGCAATCGCGTTCGCCCAAATACACGGCATTCTTAAAAGTATCCGCAATGATTTGAATTTCAATATGGCGTGGGTTCTGCAGGAACTTCTCCATATAGACATTGGGATTGCCAAAAGCCGCGCCGGCTTCTGCTTTGGTCATCTGCACCGCGTTGATCAGTGCTGCTTCGGTGTGCACCACACGCATACCGCGCCCGCCGCCGCCGCCAGCGGCTTTGATGATCACGGGATAGCCGATTTTGCGGGCAATCGCCCTGATCGATGCTGCATCGTCTGGCAACGCACCTTCTGAGCCGGGCACACAGGGCACCCCGGCCTTGATCATGGCTTGCTTGGCCGAGACCTTATCGCCCATGATGCGGATGGAATCGCCTGTGGGGCCAATGAATTTGAAGCCTGATTGCTCCACTCGGTCTGCAAAATCGGCGTTCTCGCTTAAAAAACCGTAGCCGGGGTGAATCGCCTCAGCATCGGTCACTTCCGCTGTGGAGATGATGGCCGGCATATTCAAATAGCTTTGCGCAGAAGGCGCAGGACCAATGCATACCGCCTCATCGGCCAGCTTCACATATTTGGCCTCGCGATCCGCTTCGGAATACACCACCACAGATTTCACGCCCAGCTCACGGCAAGCGCGTTGAATTCTTAAAGCGATCTCGCCTCGATTGGCGATCAGTATTTTTTTAAACATGAGGGATCAGCCTCACTCAATCACAAACAATGGCTGGCCATATTCCACGGCTGCGCCGTTCTCCACCATGATCTTCTTGATCACGCCGGCCTTGTCCGCCTCGATTTCGTTCAAGATCTTCATGGCTTCGATGATGCAAATCGTCTCGCCAGCGGCCACGGTGTCGCCGATTTCCACAAAAGGCTTGGCATCTGGGCTGGATGAGCGATAAAAGCTGCCCACCATCGGCGATTTCACCGTGTGGCCAGCCAGCGCGACGACATCCGCGGCAGCTTCGGACAGGGCGGGCGCGGCGGCAGGCGCGGCTGCGCTGGCTTGCGCAGGCGCGACTTGCATCATCTGCTGCATGGGTTGCTGTTGCATCATGGCCGGCGCAGCGCTGTAAACCACGCCTCCCGAGCCTTTCACAATACGCACTTTGCCTTCGGCTTCTGTGATCTCCAGTTCTTGAACTTGAGATTCAGAGACCAAATCGATCAAGGTTTTGAGTTTGCGTAAATCCATGTGTGTACTCCAACGAAATAATTTTTGCGATCTGTAGATAGGCCAACTGAATCAGATCAGGACGCGAGTGTAACTCATGAAAAGTGTGCAAAAAATCACGATCATTCACTTAAAAGCTATTAATTGCTGTTAAATAGGCCAAAATCAGGCGATTTTGCTAAAGTCTGAGATCTGCTCTGCAGAGAGTTTACCCATATGCCGCAAGGCAATCTCGCCTTGGGAATTGATCACCACCGTGAATGGTAATGCACCAGTCAGGTTGCCAAGTGTACGCGAAAGCTCAATGCCCGCCAAGCCCGCCAGCGGGGTAGGGAATTGCACGGGGGTTTTGCCTAGAAATTTACTAACTGCATTTGCGTTATCAGCAGCTAAACCCACCATTTGCCATCCTTTTTCAGCATTTTGGCGGAAGAAGGCATCTAATAAAGGCATTTCTTCTACGCAGGGCGGGCACCATGTTGCCCAAAAATTCACCACCAAAGGCTTGCCACGAAGCTTGGCTAATTTATAAACGCCACCCGAAGGCAGCTCGGCTTCCAACGCCCAAAGTGCGGCGAGCGCGTCATTTTCCGGCTCGGCCAGTCGATAGCGCCAAAGCGCCAGGCCAGCCCCAGCCACGACTGCTGCGCCAGCCGCAGCAGCAAAAAGTAGCTTGCGGCGCTTGGGCAGCGCAGGGGGCAATATCGGGTGAGTAGATTCCATATGCCTGTATTGTGCTGTCATCTCGCGGAAAAGTAGCCTGAATTTCAAGCAACCCGAATTTATACCGGGCTTTTCATTTGTACCAAATCCCACAGGTTGCCATACAGATCCTTGAAAACAGCAACTGTTCCGTAGCTGGCTTCCAATGGCTCGCGAACGAATTCAATCCCGCGCTCTTGCATCTGGCGGTAATCGCGCCAGAAATCATCCGTTTGAAGAAAGAGGAATACTCGCCCGCCAGCTTGGTCGCCTATGAAAGGCTCTTGCACATCCTTGGATGCGCGTGCCAGCAACAAGTTGCAGCCACCTGGCGGCATGCCTGGTGGTGCAACAAGCACCCAGCGCTTGTCTTGCTCGGCTTGGTAAGTGTCTTCGACCAGGGTGAAATTGAGCTTTTGCGTGTAGAACGCAATCGCTTCATCATAGTCGCGCACAAGCAGTGCAATGTGCATCAAAGATTGTTTCATAGCTGATTCTCCAGCAATGCTTTGACCGCCGCGATATCGCCGCGTGGCCGGCGGCCTTTGCTGTCTGATTGCAAAGCACCACGAATATCGTCATGGTCGTAGATCATGAGATGCACGCCCACGGTTTCATTGAGTGGTGTGCAAAGGCTATGGATGCTCAGTGCGCTCACGGTTTCGCCATGGAAGCCTGTCACTTCCCGTGCTTCGTAGCGGGCGTTGTGATTGATGAGGGCGATTTCGGGGGATTTCGGATCGTCGCAAAACAGGCCGATGTAAATGTCTGAGAGGCGCGTTGCAGTGCCATGCCAAACTGCGCCACTCAAGTGCGGGCGAAACTGCTGCAGTCGCTCCATCCACGTCAACGCGAGTTCACGCAGCGCTTGGAGCTCGAAGGGCTGCGTGTCTGCGCAAAAGATCTGAATGTATTCGCGCACAGCATCTTCCAGAGCATCGTTATCTGGCAAGGCGGTGCGCGCAGGCAAGCCGAGTTGTTTCACTGCTCTGCGTTTGGCTTGTCCATACTCCAAGCCTTCCTCCACCACCAAACGTGAAGCGGTGTTGAGCAGCTCTTCTAAGATGTGATCAGAGTGCATTTTTAAGATAAAAATGGCAGTTTGCCGGCGTAGAATCTGCGCAAGCAGCTATTATTTTTATAGCGTATATCGAGTCAAATGCTTGATGATACGCCAAGCTTCAAAACAACTGCAAGCTGATCCAGTAAGCCACTGCGGCGACAAATGCACTCGCAGGAATCGTGAAAATCCAGGCCCAGACGATGCCGCCCGCAACGCCCCAGCGCACGCCGCTGGCGCGCTCCACTGAGCCCACGCCCACGATCGCGCCCGTGATGGTGTGCGTGGTGGAGACTGGGATGCCCAAGGCTGTGGCGGTAAACAGCGTCATCGCGCCGCCCGTCTCGGCACAGAAGCCACCCACGGGTTTGAGCTTGGTGATTTTTTGTCCCATCGTTTTCACAATTCGCCAGCCGCCAAACATGGTGCCCAGGCCAATCGTGATGTAGCAGGCGATCACCACCCAGCCGGGCAGATAATTTTTATCGGCCTTCATCCATTCAGGCAGGCCTTGCACACCTGAGGCTGTGGCGGCCATCAGCAGCAGCCAGATGATGCCAGCGGTTTTTTGCGCATCGTTGCCGCCATGGCCCAGGCTGTAGGCGGCTGCAGAAGCGAGTTGCAAACGGCGAAACCAGCGGTCTGTCTGGCTGGGCGTGCGTTTACGGCAGACCCAAGCCACGATCACCATCATCAGTGATCCCAGCAAGAAGCCCATCAGCGGCGAGACGAGAATGAAGGCGACGATTTTCAAGATGCCTGCACCAATCAGCACACCCGTGCCAGCCTTGGCAATGGCCGCGCCCACAATGCCGCCGATCAACGCATGTGATGAGCTGCTCGGGATGCCATACCACCAAGTAATGATGTTCCAGGTGATCGCGCCCACCAATGCGCCAAACACCACATGCATATCCACAATGCCCGGCATCACCACGCCTTTGCCAATGGTGGCGGCCACGCTGAGTGCAAAAATAAAATAAGCCACAAAGTTAAAAAACGCGGCAAATAACACAGCCTGCAGCGGCTTCAAAACGCCAGTAGAGACGACGGTGGCAATCGAGTTGGCGGCATCGTGAAAGCCGTTCATGAAGTCAAACGCCAATGCAAGCAGCACCAGCATGAAGACCACCCACAGCGCGGTAGGCACTTGTTCCATTCTGAAATCCTCTTTGAATTGAGGTTTTAAGAATTCTCGAGGACAACGCCCTCGATCAAATTGGCCACATCTTCGCAGCGGTCCGTGATCGTCTCCAGCAGCTCGTAAATCGCCTTGAGCTTGAGCACCTCGCGCACATCGGGCTCTTCGCGAAAGAGTTTGCTCATCGCTGAGCGCATCACGCGGTCAGCATCGGATTCGAGGCGGTCAATCTCTTCGCAGGTCTTCAGAGCTGCTTCTGCGGTATCGTTATCGGAGAGCTTATTGAGCAAGCCTACTGCGCTCTTCAAGCGCTCGCAGCATTTCACGCTCAGGTCTGTGAGGCGTTTGATCTCATCCGTCATGGCGCGTACGTCATACAAGGCCATGGTCTCTGCCGAATCCTGAATCAAATCCGCTACATCGTCCATCGTGTTGATGAGCTTGTGAATCTGCTCGCGATCAATCGGCGTGATGAAGGTCTTGTGCAGCATCTTGTTCACGTCGTGCGTGATGCGATCCGCTGCGCGCTCGGCGCTGTCTACCTCGGCGTTGTATTTTTCGCGCAGGATTGGATCGCTGTAATTGGCGACGAGTTGTTCAAATGCTTTGGCTGCCTCGACGATGCGATCAGCATGCTGATCAAACATCTCAAAAAAATTGCCTTCGCGGGGGAGCAGTTTGCCGAAAAACATGGGTACAACCTCAAAAATGTTATGTGACGGTTTTATGACAGTCATTGTACCGGGGTGATTCAGCGTCAACGCCTTGCTGCTGCTTTGACTTTCATGCGATGGACCCGTGCGCAGCACAGGTTCGCATCTGAATCGCGCACCTGCGCTGACCCGCACGTGGCGCAGGTGCAGCTCATCTCACCCTAAATTTTAAGCAAAAGTGGCCGATTGACGGCGTACATACTGCGCAAAGTGCTATGAAAATTATAGTAAAAGGCAGTGCAGCTATCGCACATGAAAACTGGTGAGTGGATCGCGCCCTACCGTGGATTCATACCTAGCCGTGGCGCACAGCCACAGTTTTTAGTTGCGTGAATCCATACAAGGCCTCGAAACCCTTCTCGCGTCCGTAGCCCGAGGATTTCACGCCGCCAAAGGGCAGCTCTACGCCGCCGCCTGCGCCATAGTTGTTGATGAAGACTTGGCCTGCTTGGATGCGTTTGGCTAGGCGCAGTTGGCGCGCGCCGTCGCGCGTCCACAGGCCTGCGACGAGGCCGAATTTTGTGGCGTTGGCGATGCGGATCGCTTCGTCTTCGTCTTTGAATTTCATCGCGCAGAGCACAGGGCCGAAGATTTCTTCTTGCGCCAAGCGATGATGCACAGGCACATCGCGCAGCAGAGTAGGGGCTTGGTAGTAGCCGCTCTCGGGCGCAACATCTACAACTTTGCCTTGCGCCACCATGGGAATGCCAGCCACTTGCGCATCAGACAGAAAATCCCACACGCGCTGCTGCTGGCTTTGCCTAATCAGTGGGCCCAAATCCAAATCCATCGCAGGCGGGCCAGCGCGCAAGTTTTCAAAGGCTGTGCCTAAGCGATCCAGCAGCTTGTCGTAGATCAGTTCATCGACCAAAAGCCGCGAGCCAGCCGAGCAAGTTTGCCCCGCGTTTTGCACGATGGCGTTGATGATCACGGGAATCGCTGCATCCAAATCCGCATCGGCAAACACAATCTGCGGGCTCTTGCCGCCGAGCTCCAGCGTCACCGGGCAATGCCGCTCTGCTGCCACTTGCTGAATTAAAGTGCCCACGCGCGGGCTGCCGGTGAAGCTGATGTGGTCGATACCGGGGTGCTTTGCTATCGCATCACCCACCTCGTGGCCATAGCCCGTGATGATGTTGATCGCACCTGCCGGAAAGCCTACATCCGCAGCCAATTGAGCGACGCGCAGCAGAGAAAGGCAAGCATCTTCCGAAGGCTTCACAACGCAGACATTGCCCGCAGCCAGAGCCCCGCCCACGCTGCGACCAAAAATCTGCATCGGGTAGTTCCAGGGAATGATGTTGCCCACCACCCCAAAAGCCTCACGCCAGGTGAACACCGCAAAACCGTTTTGATACGGAATCGTCTCGCCCATCAGCTTATCGGCTGCACCTGCATAAAACTCAAAATAACGCGAGAGCGCCGCAGCATCGGCTTTGGCCTGCTTCACAGGCTTGCCGCAATCGCGCTGCTCAATCGCCGCCAACTCATCCGCATGCTCGGCCACTTTCATCGAGAGCTTCATGAGCAAGCGCCCGCGCTCAGCAGCCGTGATGTGTTGCCATACGTTTTCATAGCAAGCGCGTGCGGCTCGCACGGCAGCATCCACATCTTGCGCCGTGCCGCGCGCGATCTGCTCATAAACCTCGCCCGTTGCCGGATCGGTCGTGGGCAATGTTTGGCCGCTGGAGGCGGGGGTGTTTTGGTTGTTGATGTAGTGGTGTTGCATGGTGAGCAAATTGTAGGACGAGCCGCCCCATCTCACATACCAGCCAAACTGCTCAGCGTAATTGCACAGCCCGAGATGCGTTTGCGGCTACGGGCGGTGTGAGAGCAGCGGCCAGTGCCATCAGTTGCGTTTGTTTGTGCGTCTTGGTTTTCGCAAGCAAATGCCGCGTGTGCGTGACGACTGTGCTTTCACTCAGGTGCAGAGTTTTGGCGATCTCTTTGGCGCTCAGGCCTTGCGCTAAATGCTGGAAGACACGAATCTCCGCTGGGGTGAGGGCATAGAGGGTGGCCAGCAAGGATTCGGTCACGGGCGTGGCTGTGTCGCGTGAGCAGAGGAAAATTGCCACAGCAGCCTGGGTGAAGCCGCTGCGAATATCACTCACCTGCAAGGGCAGCACATAGGCGATCAAAGGCGTTTGCCCAGGTGCTTGAAGCGTGATACCAATGCCGCGATGCCCAAGCGTTGCATCGCCAAGAGCCGCCATCTCAATGGCTTGCTGCAGCGATTGGATGTGTTGCACATGCGTGGAAGCGGAGCTTGCTGCAGCGTTCTCATTCGCTCGCAAATGACCATTCACCAGTTCAAGCGTCTCGGCTTTCTCAAGCAAGGCATCGGCTGCAGCGTTGATCTGATGCACTTTGCCAAACCGATCCGTGAGGATCACGGGGCTGGACAGCACATCAATCAAATGACGGTAGCTTTGCTGTGTATTGCTTTGGGTATTGAGCAGATCGCCAATCATGGCCGCTCGGCGGAAATGCGGCGCGAGAAGTTGCATGAACCGATGCTCTTCGGGTTGCACCAAATCGCGCGATGCGCTGGTGATCGCTGCTGCAATACCAATACGATCACCCGTTTGCGCGAATTTACACACCGAGGAATCTCGCAAGCCTTGTGGCTGCACCCACTCGCGATAGAAACGGCTGGTTTGGAATTCACGTTCGTCAAACATATCCATCGACGAACCCGGCGTATCCAATGATCCTTGTATGAGCTGAGTCAAACCGGGCACATCAAGAGCGAAATCCTGGTTGAGTCGTTGCAGTTGGGCGGCATCCCAAGGCGAATGTGCAACGGCAATGGCTTGCTGAAAGTCTGGCGTAGAAAGCGTGAGGCTCACGTAGGCGGCATCCATCGTGTCAGCCACTCGTGCAAGCGTCTTCGCCCATTCCTGAGGCTGCAATGCGCAATCGTAAATGTCCGAGATCAGAGAGGAAATCAGCTCAGGAGTCAGGTACTTCATTGATAGGCTGTTGTTTTGATCCCTTGAATGAAACCACAATTAGCCCGAAGTCTTAGCAAATCGCCTTCAAATCGCGATCCCAGTGTTGAACCGGCGCGACATTATTGCTACTTAACTAGATGACTTAGCGTGGTTTGTTGAGCTGATAAATCAATTGAGCTTTGGCCTCAGGCCATTCACCTGCCGTCATGCTGTACATCACGGTATCGCGAATCGTGCCATCGCGGCGCAGGGCGTGGCCGCGAATGATGCCGTCTTTGCGTGCACCCAAGCGCTCAATCGCCGCTTGGCTTTTAAAGTTGAAGTTGTCAGTGCGCCAGCCCACGGTGCGGCATTGCAGAGTTTCAAACGCATGCGTCATCATCAGCAGTTTGCAGGTGCTGTTCACATGCGTACGCTGCAAGCTCTGCGCATACCAGGTGTAGCCAATCTCCACGCGACGCAAGGCTGGCACGATGTCGTGATAGCTGCTCGAGCCCAGCACTTTGCCTGATGCTTCATCAATCACGGCAAAGGCAAAACGGTCTGCCATTTTGTGTGCTGTCTCGATGTAGGTGCGCACGTTTTCTGGCTCGGGCACGGAGGTGATACGCAGCTTCCAAAGCTCGCCATCTTTGGCCGCTTCGCGCAAGCCTTCTTCGTGGGAGAGCGCAATCGGCTCCATACGAATACCGCGGTCTGAGAGGGTTACGGGTTGAACAAATGACATACGGTTTCCTGTCTTTTAAGAAGAGAAGGCGACTACTCAATCAATATTAAATTCATAGCACTCTGCGCATATTCTATGCCGGCGATAGGCGGATTATCCTTAAATATTTGCTTTCTAGAGGCTAGTGATGCATCACTAGCGCCCGTGGAGCGCGAGTTAGGTTTCTGTGCGATAGCGTAGAAAGAGCTCTTTAGCATTCAAGTGTCCTTCGATGGCTTCTAGCAGCTTTGCGAAATCGTCCTCAGATCCAGTTCGTGAGTGCATATTCTCGCTAGAGCTTGCGTATAAAGCTGGGAGGGATGGCATACCTGAAGTCATCCGGTTGTCTAGGCTAGCGTTGTACCTCGCCCCGAGGTCGTCCCCAGTGATTCTTAACGACAGAGGCAACTTCAAGCAAATCTTCATGTAGTGCTCTAGAAATGTACGTGCGTGATAGAAGGCTGCTGGAATGTCATTTTCTGACGCAGCGCTTTTGGCATCGCGGATTATTGGCTGCAGCTCTTTCGGGATAACTTTGGGCGCATCGATTGGAAGCCGCTTTGACCTGCCAGCCAGTGTTAAGCGCAGACCTTCCCGATTGATGAGAGCGGTGGTGTGGCACTGCTTGCAGTTGACGCACTGATAAGTTAGACAGAAGAGCTGCTGCGTCTTCAAGCCGATCTTTGGGTAGGCATCAGTAAGGCCATCCCACCACATCGCAGTAACGCTAGAGAAGCTGTGTTCATCTTTGCAGTGATCGCAGTAGAGTTTCAACGGTGGTAGACCGAACGCAAGCTTAAGCCCGTCGCTAGGCGTACCGAGCGGTGAGTCACCAACACCGCAGAAGAACTCAGCTCGCTGTCGATTCTCTTTAGCAACATCTAGGCTAACCGGAACCCAAGGTCGTTTTGAGAACTCAGCAGTCAACGCCTCGAATGAGTTGAGCTTCTGAGCGTTGAGGTGATTGTGAAGGTATTCAAGATCTAGTTCGACCTTTTGGTATAGCCCCTTCTTGGTCAAGAGCAAACTAAGTGCGCGTCCGATGGCTTCTTGAACCAGAAGCTCCGCCTCAGGTGACTCAGGACGTCCAACATGTGTTCCTACGAGATCAGGTGTTCGCGGCATAAATACTTTCAAATTCTTTGCGTTATCTTAGCCGTCGGCTGCAATCACTGTAATGAACGATCGCCTCAACCTGTGCTCCAGCCAAGCCGCAGGGCGTGGTGGGCGTGATAGGAATGGGCGGTGCGGCCATTCGCGCTCGCTACCGAGAATGCATGCTACCAAGGTGTTAATGCAAACCATCTCAGCAAACCAACAAAACCTCTGCGCGAGGTGCTAGCCGACCATTGCTATCGCGGCCACCATGCCAGCGTACAAAACTCAGCACGAAACGGCAAGCAAGCAAATACTATTAAATCAATAGCACTCTGCGCAGATTCTATGCTGGCGAACTGCCGAAATCGATTAAAAAATCAACGCCCACGCTGGTTCATAAACACCAGTTTTTCAAACAACGTCACGTCCTGCTCATTCTTCAGCAGCGCGCCCACCAGCGGCGGCACAGCGATTTTGTCGTCTTTGCTGTGCAGGGCATCGAGCGGGATGTCTTCAGCCACCAGAAGTTTGATCCAATCAAGCAGTTCGCTCGTTGATGGTTTTTTCTTGATGCCGGGCAGGTTGCGCACGTCGTAGAAAGTTTTCATCGCCGCGCCGAGCAGCTCTTTTTTCAGGCCGGGGAAATGCACATCCACGATTTGCTGCATGGTGGCGGCTTCGGGGAATTTGATGTAGTGGAAGAAGCAGCGGCGCAAGAAGGCATCGGGCAGCTCTTTTTCGTTGTTCGATGTAATGAAGACCAGCGGGCGATTTTTTGCTTTGATCAGCTCGCGCGTCTCGTAGCAATAAAACTCCATGCGATCAATCTCGCGGAGCAAATCGTTGGGGAATTCAATGTCAGCTTTGTCGATTTCGTCGATCAGCAGCGCCACAGGCTCGTCCGCCGTGAAAGCTTGCCAGAGCACGCCTTTGACGATGTAATTGTGAATATCCTTCACGCGCTCATCGCCCAGCTGCGAATCACGCAAGCGGCTCACGGCATCGTATTCATACAGGCCTTGCTGCGCCTTGGTGGTCGATTTCACATGCCATTGCAGCAAAGGCATTTTGAGAGCTGAGGCCACTTCCTCGGCCAGCATGGTTTTGCCAGTGCCGGGCTCGCCTTTGATGAGCAAGGGGCGCTTCAGGGTCATGGCAGCGTTCACAGCCAGCATCAGGTCAGGGGTGGCGACGTAGCCTTGGGAGCCTTGGAATTTCATGGTTCGATAAGTCAGTGGAGGTTTTTAGCGGGTGAGCCCACAGCTATAATGCGGGGTTGTTTGACGATGTGCTCAAACGTACCTCCATTCTGTACGCAAAATGAACAAGTTCCTTGCCGCCGCTCTCGCCATTTTTGTCTCCTCTGTGACCCTCGTCGCCGCAGCCCAAGAAGTCAAAGGCGATGTCAAAGCCGGCCAAAGCAAAGCTGCCATGTGTATCGGTTGCCACGGCATCGTAGGCTACCAAGCCAGCTTCCCTGAGATTTATAAAGCGCCGATGATCTCAGGCCAAGGCGCGAAATACATCAGCAACGCTCTCGCTGCTTACCAAAAAGGTGAGCGTAAGCACCCCACGATGGTGGGCATTGCAGCGTCTCTGTCTGAGCAAGACATGGCAGATCTGGCCGCTTATTACGCACAACACGGCGTGGTCGCTGGCGCGACTCTGCCTGAGAAAGCTGCCAAAGAGCCATCAGCCGCTGTGGCTGCATTGCTGACCAAAGGCGCATGTATTTCTTGCCACGGCGCAAATTTTGCCAAGCCGATTGATCCCAGCTACCCCAAAATTGCTGGCCAGCATGCCGATTATTTGACCGTGGCGCTCAAGGCCTACAAGACTGAAGGCAACGCGAAAGTTGGCCGTTCTAACGGTGTGATGGCGGGTATTGCTAAACAGTATTCCAATGCAGAATTGAAGGCCATGGCTCAATACATCAGCAGCCTGCCTGGTGATTTGAAGACCGTGCCTCAAGCCAAATTCCGCTGAAATTCTGCGGGTTTGCCAGGTATCAGTCAGAGATGAGCCACCTTTGGGTGGCTCTTGTTTTTGGGTAACATGTGTCTTTGAATGCTCTTTCAGCTTTCAAGGAGAACAAGATGCCCGTGATCGTCGTCGCCAATCCCAAGGGCGGGGTTGGTAAAACCACTCTTTCCACCAATATCGCCGGCTATTTCGCCTCCAAAGGCCATGCCGTGATGCTGGGCGATGCGGATCGCCAGCAATCCTCCAAGCTTTGGCTTGGGCTTCGCCCCACTGCTGCGCGCCCTATCCAAAGCTGGGATGTGAGTGATGGTGTGGCCAAGCCACCCAAGGGCGTGACGCATGTGGTGCTGGATACGCCGGGCGGCCTGCATGGCGGCAATTTCAAAGATGCGATGAAAGTGGCTCATAAAGTGATCGTGCCACTTCAGCCCAGCGTGTTTGATATTTTTGCCACGCGTGCTTTTCTTGATCAGCTGGCTCAGCACAGCAAAGCCAGCCAATTGCAAGTTGGTATCGTGGGCATGCGCGTGGATTCACGCACGATTGCAGCGGAGAAACTTCAAGAATTTGTCGGCAGCTTAGGGCTCCCAGTGCTCGGCTTTCTGCGAGACACGCAAAACTATATTCACCTCGCTGCGCGCGGCCTCACGCTCTGGGATGTTGCGCCCAGCCGCGTGGAGAAAGACGTGGAGCAATGGCAGGCTTTGACGGCGTTTTTGGATAAATAAGCGGAATTTTTGGTATGGCACGTTTTCAAACCCTTGCGCAAGTGGTAGCGCTGGTTGGCCAAGAAGTGGCCGTGAGCGAGTGGACGCTGATCACGCAAGAGCAGGTGCAAAAATTTGCCGAAGCCACAGGTGATTTTCAGTGGATTCATGTGGACGTAGAGCGCGCTAAAGCCGGGCCTTTTGGCGCGCCGATTGCGCATGGTTTCCTCACGCTGTCTTTGATTGCGAAGTTTTTTGATGAAACCTTGCAGATCGACGAACCCAGCATGGGCGTGAACTACGGCCTCAACAAAGTCCGCTTCATGGCTCCCGTGCCCGTGGGCAGCCGCTTGCGGGCGCGCTTGAAGCTCTTGGCTACCGAGCCTGTGGGCGGGCCGGGCGGGTCAACTGGGGTGCAGATGACCTGGGAAGTGAAGATCGAGCGAGAGGGCTCGGATAAGCCGGTTTGCGTAGCGGAGAGTTTGGCTCGGCGGTATCCTGTTTCTGCTTGATTTTTGGGCTTTCTGGTGGTTTGACGCGACCCGCTCGCCTGCCCCGTGACGTGCCCGAAAAAGCCGAGGACTGGCTTTTTCAGCGTGCTGTGCTTGGTTTCCCGAGCTGCCATCATTTGTGGCAATGATTACATGGTTGGCCGCGCCCGACCGAGCCAGTCTTCGTTTTTTCAGACCCATCACGGAGCGGGTATGGTTGATTGGTGCGTCGTTGCTTACTATTGATTAAATAGCACCCTGCGCAGTATTTATGCCGGCAATCTATCTCTTTTGCTTTAAATTTCTTC
This sequence comes from Variovorax sp. PCZ-1, assembly GCF_018413605.1. Taxonomy (GTDB): domain Bacteria; phylum Pseudomonadota; class Gammaproteobacteria; order Burkholderiales; family Burkholderiaceae_C; genus JANMDU01. The sequence goes on from NZ_JAHCDN010000001.1 coordinate 717,586, forward strand.
CAAAAAGACGTAACGACGCGCCCACATGCGCATTAGCGCCGGAGCAGGATGCTTCGCACGGATGGCTTCTCGGTCGGGCGCGGCAAACCATGCAATCATCGCTACAAAAGACCTGTAGCTCGTAGTATCCCGCTCAGAATGCCAAAAAGAAGACAGGCCGGGCGAAGTGTCACGCGCAGGCGTAGGTACTCAGGCAAGACAGCAACGGAAACAAACCAATAGGTTATAATCAAAGGCTTTGCTGCTGGTAAGTACGCATTCTGCTGTTAAAGCGCATCCATGGCTGGATGCCCAGAACTGCGCGGCTGCCCACCTGATGAGGTTCCCCATGAAAGAAGGCATTCACCCTAACTACCGAGAAGTTTGCTTCTTGGATCTGTCCAACAACGCTAAATTCGTGATCCGCTCCTGCGTGAACGCGAAAGAGATGATCAAGATGGACGACGGCAAAGAGATGCCACTGTACAAGCTCGATACCTCCAGCGAATCGCATCCTTTCTACACCGGAACACAAAAATCCGTGGATAACATGGGTGGCCGCGTGGAGAAATTCCGCAACAAGTTTGCGCGCACCACACCGGCTGCGAAGAAGTAATTCACCGCTGGCGAACAGTTCTAAAAACTGTTCACAATACGAAGGCAGACTGGGTAACCAGCCTGCCTTTTTCATTGCATGACATCTTTACCTGCATCAACCCCTGCCACCACACCTGCGATCGTGACGCAGGAGGCGGTGCGCCGCTTGCCGAGATGGGCCTTGCTCGTTTTGAGCGTGGCTTATGTGTTGGCTGGATTTATCGGGCGTGATCCTTGGAAGAGCGCAGATATCTCAGCCTTTGGCCAGATGAGGGAGTTGGCCTTGGGGCAGAGTGATTGGCTGGCACCTACGTTGTTTGGGCAAGTTCCTCATTTGTCTGGCTTGGTGCCTTATTGGTTGGGTGCTGGCTTTATTCAGATGAATACGCTCTTGGGCTCACCGCTGCCGATGGATGTGGCTGCGCGTGTTCCGTTTGCCTTGCTGCTCGCTCTGACATTGGCCAGCACATGGTACGCAGTCTATTATTTAGCGCGCATGCCGCAAGCGCAGCCTGTGCCTTTTGCGTTCGGGGGTGAGGCCGATCCTGTGAGTTATGCGCGCAGTTTGGCCGATGGCAGCTTGCTGGCGTTGCTCGCTATGCTGGGCTTGGCGCAACTTTCGCATGAGACTACGCCGACTTTGGCTCAATTGGCGTTTTCTGCGCTCTTGTTTTATGCCGTGGCCTCGTCCAGCTTACGTATTTGGGCGCCTGCGATTGCTTTGCTTTTAGCGAGTTTTGGTTTGGCTCTTTCGGGCGTGCCAGCGTTCGGCTTGGCTTTATGTTTGGCAGCAGCTTTGGTGCGCGGTCTTCAAAACGACGAGAAGGCCATCAGATGGGCGAGTGCATTTGCCGTCTGCGGCATGCTGGCTGCTGCACTCGCCAGCAGCCTGGGGCAGTGGCATGCGCATTTGGGTAGCTTGCCTGCAAGTTCTCGCGAGTGGTGGAATTTAGGCAAACTCTGGGTGTGGTTCACATGGCCTGCTTGGCCGCTGGCACTCGTAGCGCTTTGGCGCTGGCGGCGTTGGTGGCGCAGCTTGCATATCGCTTGGCCGGCAGCCGTGCTGGCGGTCATGGTGGTGGCGACCATCGTGCGGCCGGGTGCCGATCGCACTTTGCTCTTGGCCATGCCGGCTTTTGCTTGCTTGGCAGCCATGGCTTTGCCGACTTTGCATCGCAGTGTGAGCGCGCTGGTCGATTGGTTCACGATTTTGTTTTTTGCTGGCTGCGGTGTGGTGATTTGGGTGATTTATCTGGCCATGCATCTGGGTGTTCCAGCCAAGCCTGCAGCCAATGTGCGCCGCTTGTTGCCCGGCTTCGAGCCGAGCTTTTCTTCCATCGCTTTGGTAGCCGCTTTGGTGGCCACCGTCGGTTGGATCGCTGTGATCGTATGGCGCACAGGGCGGCATCGCTCTGCGCTTTGGAAATCTCTGGTGATTCCGGCGAGTGGCGCAGTCACATGCTGGATTTTGCTCACGAGCTTGTGGATGCCTATGCTTGATTACGCGCGCAGCTATGCGCCGATGATCGCGCGTGTGCAACTGCATGTGGGTAAGGCATCCTGTGTACATGGCGTATCTCTCACACACGCTCAAGCGACAGCGCTGCAGTTTCATGGCCGCTACGCAGTGATACCCTTGGCAGCAGATCAGCCAAGTATGCAAGGCTGCGATTGGATGATTGTGGAGGCAGACCGATTGAAGCAGACGAATTTTGTATTGCCCAGTGGTTGGCTGCAAACGCATAGCGTGCGTCGCCGTTCGTCCACCGACTCTGAGACGCTTTTGATCTACAAGCGAGTGGGCTCTCAAACGTGAGCCAAACCAGTGCATCTACGCGCCAAGAACTTGGCGTGATCGCCCAGCATGCCAAAGTGATTGGCGTGGGGCAACTGGCGACCATGGCCTATGGCGTGACGGATGCTGTGGTGGCTGGCCGCTATTCTGATGAAGCATTGGCTACGCTGGCTGTTGCATCCAGTATTTTCATCAGCATTTATGTAGGGCTGATGAGTGTGATGCAGGCTCTGATGCCGATTTACTCGGAGTTGAACGGCGCGAAGAAGCCTTTGGAGCTGGGTAAGGCGTTTCGTCAATCCTTGTATTTGGGGCTGGCGCTGATGCTGTTTGGCATGGCCGTGATGATGCAATCGGGCATCTTTTTAGAAATGTTTGGTGTACCCGAGAAGCTGCGCCCCGGCGCGGTGCAGTATTTGAGTATTCTGGGTTGGGCGTTAATTCCCACGCTGGGCTTTCGCATGTTTGGCGCGCTTAACCAATCGCTGGGTGCGCCGCGCATCGTGATGCAAATTCAAATTGCTGCGTTGGCATTCAAAATTCCGCTCACGGTCTGGTTTGTGTTTGGCGGCTTGGGTCTGCCAGCGATGGGCGTGGTGGGCTGCGCTTGGGCGAGTTTCGCTGTGAACTGCTTGACGCTGATCGCCGCAGGCATCACCTTGCATAAGAGTTCACTGTACAAACCTTTGGCTTTGTTTGCACAATTTGAGTCACCGAATTGGAAGAGACTCAAAACCTATATGGCGCTTGGCGTGCCTGCAGGTTTGGCGAGTTTTGTGGAAGTCACATCGTATGCCTTGATGGGCTTACTCGTGGCGCGCATGGGCGTGATTGCGACAGCTTCGCATCAGATTGCGGCGAGTGTGGCTGCTGTGCTCTTCATGATGCCGCTTTCGCTCTCGATTGCCAGTAGCGCGCGCGTTTCGTATTGGATGGGCGCTGGTAACCCTGCACTGGCTGGCGCGCTTGCGCGCTCTGCGCTCAAACTCACAGTGGGCGTGGCCTTATGCGCAAGTAGTGTGATGGCTTTGCTGGCAGTGCCGATTGCGAATTTGTATTCCAGCAGTCCTGAAGTGGCTAAGCTGGGCGCGAGCTTGCTGCTTTTTGTGGCTTTGTATCACGTCGCAGATGCATGGCAGACGATTGGCTGCTTTTTGCTGCGTTGCTGGCGTATCACGGTGATGCCATTGATCGTCTATGGCTTGACGCTATGGGGTTTGGGTCTGGGTGGTGGATTTGTGTTGGCCTACCAAGGCTTGAATGGCATTGCAGCATGGCAGCAACCAGCTGCTTTTTGGCTTATGGGTTTTGTGGCGCTTTGCTTGGCAGCCAGTGCTTTTCAGTGGCGTATTTGGCAGCTGACTAAGCCGCCAACCTGAGCTCTGTCATCAACACACGATTGGCCGGAAGCGTGAATGCAAAGCGTGAGCCTTTGCCCAGCTCTGAACTGATGCGCAATTCGCCGCCATGGCGCTGCACCACATGTTTGACGATAGATAGCCCCAAGCCTGTGCCGCCGCTCTCGCGTGAACGGCTTCGATCGACCCGATAAAAACGCTCGGTCAAACGCGGCAGGTGTTCAGGTGCAATACCCGCGCCCGTGTCTTGGACCGCAAACTCAACACGGTCATCCGGTAAGAGCCGCAAACTCACCTCCACTGCGCCACCGGGGGGCGTGTAGCGCAAGGCGTTTTGCACAAGATTGCTGCTGGCACTGAGCAATTCGGTACTGTCGCCAAGCAAATCTAAATGCTGTACTGTGCAATCGAAGTGCAGGCGGTGTGTACCATGGCCCGGCAGATCCATTACTTGCATCATGGCGCGCGCATCGCGCTCGAGCTGTGACATCAGCTGGCTTACAGGTAGGCGCGCTTCATAGCTGGGCGCAGGGCTGGCCTCCAGGCGTGAGAGTGTGAGCAAATCGCTCACCAAGCTTTGCATACGCTGGCTTTGCTCTTGCATCAAACTTAAATACCGACTGCGCTGCGCTTCATCGAGGGGTAGGTTTTGCAAGGTTTCCACGAAACCAGACAGTACCGTGAGGGGTGTGCGAATTTCATGCGACACATTGGCTACGAAATCTCGGCGCTGCGCTTCGGCTAATTCCAGTGCGGTGATATCGCGCACCAACATCAAAAGCTTGGAGACGTTACCTTGTACGTTCGAGCCGTAGCGGTGCAATTGAGCCGACAGGCGTTTAGGGTGCTGCGCTGTGCTGCTTGCAGTTTCAAACACCACGTCGTGTGAGTAATCGCCCGCCTGCAAATACTCCGAGAATTCCGGCGCGCGTACCAGATTTGTGATGTGTTGCAAGACATCGCGTTGGGCATCAATCTCAAGAAGCTGAGCGCCGGTTTGATTGGACCACTCAATACGAGTTTGTGCGTCCAGCAGCAACACCCCATTGGGCGAGGCTTGAATCGCAGATAGAAAATCTTGCAAGCGCTGATCGCTTTGCCTCAGTTGCTGTTCGCTTAAACGCAAAAGATGACGTACACGTTGCGTGAGTAGCCCCCATGAGCCTTGGGATTCTTGCAGTGGCAGACCCGCTTGCGCATTGCGCAACTGCTGATCAAACTGCCGCATGCGCCAGCTGTCCCAAACCAACCACAGCAGCACACCTAGCAAACCACCCCAAACCGCGTTTTGTAAAGAAAAAAGGGCTATAGCCGGCAAGAAACCTGCGCAGAATGCTATTAAAAGTGTAGTAATGCGATTCATCGCCTACCCATGCTTAGGTGGTCTGTGAAACTGCTTGTGCTGTGATTCTATAGCCAGCGCCACGAACTGTGTCAATCATGCTGCCCGCACCTTGTAGTGCTTCGCGCAAACGTTTGATGTGTACATCAACAGTTCGCTCTTCAATGAAAACATGATCGCCCCAAACTTTATCCAAGAGCTGCGCCCGGCTGTGAACGCGCTCAGGATGAGCCATCAAGTAGCGTAGCAGTTTGAATTCTGTAGGTCCCACTTTCAGCTCAGCACCAGAGAAACTCACGCGATGCGTCGCGCTGTCTAGCTCAAGCGAGGCAATGCTCAGCGACTGTGCTGTTTGCTCAGGTGCGCGGCGGCGCAAAATCGCACGGATGCGTGCCATCAGCTCCTGCGTGGAAAAAGGCTTGGTGATGTAGTCGTCTGCGCCGGCATCAAGTCCTTGTATCTTGTCTGTTTCCTCAGAGCGAGCTGTGAGCAGCAAAATAGGGACTTGCCTTGTGCGCTCGGCTTTGCGCCATTGGCGCGCCAATGCGATACCGCTGGCACCTGGTAGCATCCAATCGAGTAAAACGATGTCGGGCAGCACAGCATCCAATTCTCTTTGAGCTTGCTCGCCATCCATACAGACAACAGGCTCAAAGCCGTTGTGCCGAAGATTGATCGCCAGCAACTCACTGATGGCGGGTTCGTCTTCAACGATCAGGGCTCGAAGGCGTTTCATACAGCTTCCTATCAGCGAAGTGCAGACTCGATCTCATCGATCGATGTATGGCGAACATCGGTGCCTTCCACGATATAAATGATGGATTCAGCAATATTTTTGGCGTGGTCGCCAATGCGTTCAAGCGCTTTTGCTACAAACAAGAGATCCAACGATGGCGATATCGTGCGTGGATCTTCCATCATGTAAGTCACCAATTTACGAATGAAGCCGTTGAACTCGCGGTCAATTGCATCGTCTTCTTTCAAAATGGCCAGTGCAATCGAAGTATCAAGCCGTGCAAAGCCATCGAGTGATTTACGCAGGAGTCCACTGGCCAATTCAAGTGCGACGCGCAGCTCACTGGAGGGAAGGGAGCGCATGGCGCCGCTGGCAATCATGCTCTTGACCATGCGCGCAATCTTTTGCGCTTCATCGCCGATACGCTCCAAGTTGGCGGTGACACGAGCAATCGCCATCAGAAGTCGCAGATCACGTGCGGTAGGCTGACGACGGCCAATGATCGAAGTCAAATCATGGTCGATTTGGACTTCCATCGAATTCACACGTTGCTCTGCAGCGATCACGCGGTCAGAAGCTTCTGCGCTGAAGTTGGTGAGCGCCTCAATCGCGCCGCGCATTTGTGATTCGACCAAGCCACCCATTTCCATGAGGCGACTGGAGACCGCGTTGAGATCAGAATCAAATTGTGTAGAGAGGTGTTTGTCTGCCATGGTGTGCCTTGAGTTGAGAGGTGCGATGCAGGTGCTGTTTAACCGAAACGACCTGTGATGTAGTCTTCGGTTTCTTTACGAGCAGGTTTGAAGAACATGCTTTCTGTATCACCAAATTCCATCAGATCGCCGAGATACATATACGCGGTGTAGTCGCTGCAACGCGCAGCCTGCTGCATGTTGTGCGTCACGATCACCACGGTGTATTCACTTTTCAATTCAGTGATCAGTTCTTCGATCTTGGCAGTAGAGATGGGATCCAATGCAGAGCAGGGCTCATCGAGCAAGAGCACTTGAGGCAATACCGCGATACCACGCGCAATGCACAGACGCTGTTGTTGACCACCGGAAAGACTGGCGCCGCTTTGGTTGAGCTTGTCTTTCACTTCGCCCCAGAGCGCCGCCTTGCGCAGTGCCCATTCCACGCGGTCATCCATCTCTGAGCTGCTCATGTTTTCAAACAGCTTCACACCGAAAGAAATGTTGTCATAGATTGACATGGGAAAAGGCGTGGGCTTTTGGAAAACCATGCCGACCTTAGCGCGGATGAGTGCGACATCTTGCTTGGAAGTGAGCAGATTTTCGCCGTCGAGCACGATTTCGCCAGTCGCACGTTGCTCGGGATAAAGCTCAAACATACGGTTCATCGTGCGCAGCAAGGTAGATTTGCCACAGCCTGAGGGGCCGATGAATGCGGTCACCTTTTTTTCTGGAATCGTGAGGTTGATATTTTTCAGCGCGTGAAATTTACCGTAGTAGAAGTTCAGATCACGCACAGTGAGTTTGGCGGGCTCTGTAGGCAAACGAGGTTTGGTGTTTTCCATGGTGGTATGGGTTTATTTTTGACGGGTGAGAACACGAGCGAGAATATTCAGTGCAAGGACAGCAACTGTGATGATCAGCACGCCAGCCCAGGCCAGTTTTTGCCAATTTTCATAAGGGCTCATGGCGAATTTAAAGATCGTCACAGGTAGACTTGCCATTGGCTCGCGCAGGTCGTTCGTCCAGAATTGATTGGAGAGCGCCGTAAACAGCAATGGAGCGGTCTCGCCCGCAATGCGCGCCACGGCAAGCAAGATGCCAGTGACTACGCCCGCCCGTGCTGCACGCAAGGTGATGCTCATGATAACTTTGTATTTCGGTGTGCCTAAAGCGTAGGCGGCTTCACGCAGACCTGCTGGAATCAAAGCCAGCATGTTTTCAGTGGTGCGGATCACAACCGGAATCACAATCAGCGCCAGTGCCACAATGCCTGCAGCTGCAGAGAAGGATTTGACTTGCGCCACAATCACGGCGTACACAAACAGACCAATCACGATAGAGGGTGCTGAGAGCAAAATATCGTTGACGAAGCGTGTCACGGATGCCAAACGGCTTTTCATGCCGTACTCGGCCAAATACACACCAGCCATGATGCCAATCGGTGTGCCCACCAAAGTGGCGAGCGCCACCATCACGAAAGAGCCATATAACGCATTGGCTAAACCACCCGCATCGTTAGGCGGTGGGGTCATTTCTGTGAATACGGCCAATGAGATACCCGAGAGCCCGAGGCGCAAGGTTTCCCACAAAATCCAGGCCAACCAAAACAAGCCGAAGCTCATCGCAGCCAGGGAGAGTGCAAGCGCGATTTGATTGATGAGCTTGCGTTTGGCAAAACGTGAAGCACGTTTTTCTTTGCTCGACGGCACGGGGGCAGCTACTGAGGATGAATTCATCACGGCGCTCATGACTTTGCTCCTTCACCCTTGCGCAATTGCGAGAGCAAAAGCTTGGACAGGGAAAGCACGACAAAGGTGATGAAGAACAGCACCAAACCCAAATACATCAGTGAAGCCTGATGCAGGCCTTGAGCTGCTTCGGCAAACTCATTGGCCAAGGCTGAGGTGATACTGTTGGCGGGCTCAAATAGGGAGAGCGAATCAAGTTGATTCATGTTGCCGATCAAAAAAGTAACGGCCATGGTCTCGCCCAGAGCGCGTCCAAGGCCGAGCATGATGCCGCCGATGACACCTGCTTTGGTGTAGGGCAGCACCACATTCCACATCACTTCCCAAGTGGTCGAGCCCAAACCGTAAGCAGATTCTTTGAGCAAGGTAGGCGTGACTTCAAACACATCACGCATCACAGAAGCAATAAACGGAATGATCATGATCGCTAGCACAATGCCAGCGGAGAGGAGGCCGATGCCTACGGGTGGGCCTGCCACCAAAACTTCTAAATAGGGCACGCCTTTGAGCAATTTCTGCAAAGGCTGCTGAATATATTCGGCAAGAATAGGACCAAAAACCAGCAAACCCCACATGCCATAAACGATAGAGGGCACGGCTGCTAGCAGCTCGATGGCTGTGCCCAAAGGACGCTTCAGCCATGCAGGCGAGAGCTCGGTTAAAAATAATGCGATACCAAAACTTACCGGTACTGCTATCACCAGAGCGATGATTGAAGTGGCCAGCGTGCCGTAAATCATCACCAAACCGCCATACTTGTCTTGCACCGGATCCCACTGGGCGCTGGTTAAAAAGCCTAAACCATTAGCCGCTATAGAAGGCCAAGCACCGATGATGAGCGAAATGATGATGCCGATCAACAAGGCCAATGTGATGACTGCAGCGCCTCGGGCACCCCAGCCAAAGAGCCGATCAATGGTTCGGGATCCTGATGCGCTGACTGTTGTGGCCATATTTCTTGCTCTGTTTGAGGATGTTTTAAGCACTTAGCCGGCACAGAATCTGCGCCGGCTGCTATCTAATTCATAGTAATTATTTGAAGGCCACTGGCTTCCCAGAGGCATCCTTGATGTCGCCCCATGCCTTGCGAATGGCTGCTTTTGAGCTGTCAGGCATAGGAACGTAATCCAATCCGGCCGCAGTTGCATCGCCCTGCATCATGGCCCAGTCAAAGAACTTGAGTGCCGTAGTTGCATTCTGTGGCTTATCTTGGGTCTTTTGCATCAAGATGAAGGTTGCACCGCTGATAGGCCAAGCGGCAGCACCAGGCTGTTGCGTCAGGATTTGATAGAAGCTTTTGTTCCAATCTGCACCAGCTGCAGCTGCTTTGAACGTGTCGTCATCCGGAGCCACAAATTTCTTGTCAGCGTTCTCCATCAAAGCATAGTTCAGCTTGTTCTGCTTGACGTAGGCATATTCGAGGTAGCCAATCGAGTTTGGCAAACGGCCCACGAATGCAGCAACGCCTTCGTTACCTTTGCCGCCCGCGCCGGTAGGCCAATTCACTGCTGTGCCTTCGCCCACTTTGCTTTTCCACTCGGCGTTGACTTTGGAGAGGTAGTTGGTGAAGATGAAGGTGGTGCCAGAGCCATCAGCGCGGCGCACGGGGGCGATGTCTGCATCAGGCAGATTCACGCTTGGGTTCAGCGCCTTGATCGCAGCGTCATTCCACTTGGTGATTTTGCCCAAGAAGATATCGCCAAGCACTTGGCCATTGAGGCGTAGTTGGCCTGGGCTGATACCCTTCACATTGATCACAGGAACCACGCCACCGATCACAGTGGGAAACTGCACGAGATTCTTAGCCTTGAGTTCTTCGTCTTTCAAAGGCATGTCAGACGCGCCGAAATCCACCGTCTTGGCTTCAATCTGGCGTAGGCCAGCGCCTGAGCCCACGGATTGATAGTTGATTTTCACGCCGGTGGCTTTGTTGTAATCCGCAGCCCATTTGGAATACAGCGGAGCGGGGAAGGAGGCGCCAGCGCCAGTAATTTCCTGTGCGAATGCTACGCCTGCGAAGCTGGCTGACAGAGCGACTGCAGCGAGCAGCGAAGTCTTGAAAGAACGGTTCATGGTGTTTGACCTTGCAAAAAATACCGCCAAGCGGCTAGTGGATGCAAAGAACTTTACGACTTCATTATGACGGTTTGATGACTGTCATTGGAAATTGTTTTGTCATGATTCCGTCATAAAACTTTCATGGCAGGGACACGATCACTCAGTACATTCCCTAGTAACGCTGAGCTGTAGCACTGCAAAAACCCATAAGTCATTGATTTTTATGAGGTTTTACACAGGCAGGCAAGCTGATCTATGGTTTATTTTAGGGAGTTAAACAATATGAATTTACAACGCCGTCAGTTGGTGGGGGTGGGTTTGGCAAGCAGCGCAAGTTTGGCGGCACCCAGCATTTGGGCGCAAGGCATTGCTTCACGCAGCCCGATGGTGGGGCAAATCGCTGACGTATCCAACGCTTACCAAGATATTTCCAAAGACTTCATTATTGGCAGCCGTGCTGCATGGCAAGAGATCAACGCTGCCGGCGGTATTCGCGGCCAGAGGATTCGCCATCAGGTGATTGAGATGGATGGTTCAGTCGCCCAGCGCGATGCATCCTGGCAGCAATTGCGCGACGACGAGAACTGTGTCGCCACATTTGGCACCTGCGCGGATCCTTTGGCCGTGCAAATCACCACAAAAAATAGCAATGAGCGCACCGAACTGGTTCATTCTGCGCCTTGGCTACAAAATTCCGCTGTTGACATTGAGCGCGGCACGTTTCCCATTTTTTCCACGCGCGAACATCAAATCCAGCATGCCTTGCAAAACATGAGCAATGTGGGGATCACCAGCTTGTCCGTGGTCTACCAAAGCGAGCGTGATTTCATGTCCAATACTTTAGACATCCAGCGCATTGCTAAGAACCTGAAATTGACGCTGAAGCAATTGCCCGTACAAGCCGATCTGCTCCAACAGGCGCGACAGATCAGCGCCACACAGGTGCCACTGGTGCTCTTTGTGGGGGGTACGCCTGAGTTGGTGCAGTTCATGCAAGGCTGGAATCGATCCGGCGGTATTCGCTACATCGTGGCACTGGCCGATGTGAACTTGCAAACCGCGCTGCAAATGAGCGGTGGCAAACACGTGCCTGTGATCGGTACGCAAGCTGTGCCGGTCGTGACCTCTTCTGCGCGTATTGCACAGCGCTTTCGCCAAGTCTTAGCCAAGTATTTCGATGAGCCACCCACAGCATTGAGTCTGGCGGGCTATATCTCCGCGCGCTACACCGCACAGGTGATGCAGTCAGCCAAGTCACTCAATCGCTCCGCCGTTTTTGAAGCATTTTCTCGGCGTCAAACCATGGAAGTCGATGGCTTTCGCGTGGAGCTGGAAAACGGCCGTCTGCAAAGCGCGTTCGTGACGCAATCCATGATGAGGATGGATGGTCGCGTGATTGGCTAAAGCCTAGTATGTCTGCACGACCTGCTTTTCATGCTAATGTATTGATTCAGCATCAATACGAAAGCAGTCCCATGCAAGATGGCAGTTTGATCGCTGCTGTGGATCTCGGCTCCAACAGTTTTCGCATGGAAATTGGGCGCTTGGATCACGGCAGCGTGTTCAGGGTGGATTACCTCAAGGAAACCGTGCGCCAAGGCGGAGGGCTAGATGAGCAACGCAATCTCACATCAGAAGCAATGCAGCGCGGTTGGGCGACCCTTGCGCGCTTTGGTGAACGCTTGGCTGGCTTCAAAAGTTTCCAAGTGCGCGCAGTGGCCACGCAAACTTTGCGTGAGGCGCGCAACCGCGATCTTTTTCTGAAAAAAGCGGAACAACTTTTGGGTTTCCCCATTGATGTGATTTCTGGCCGTGAAGAGGCACGTTTGATTTATCAAGGCGTCTCTCAGGTGCTCGAGGGTGCGCAGGAGAAGCGTTTGGTGATGGATATTGGCGGCCGCTCGACGGAGTTGATTGTGGGCATAGGCTCCCAGCCTAGAGCCATGGAATCCTATCGCGTGGGTAGTGTGGTTTGGGCCGAGCGCTATTTTCCAAATGGACGACTCGATGCGCAGGCATTTGACACCGCCATCATTGCCGCCAAAGCCGTGCTCGATGAAGCCATGACGGGGTTCTCAAAAGGGTGGACGGCGGCTTACGGTTCCGCTGGTACGATTGGTGCGATAGCCGATATTTTGCATGCTGGTGGGCGGCCTGAGGGGTGGATTGAAGCGAAAGCGCTGGTGGAATTACGCCAGCAATTGCAAAGCGCGGGGCATATCGATAAGCTGAACCTTCTTGCATTGAAAGAAGATCGCCGCCCAGTGCTGGGTGCGGGCTTGAGTGTGTTGATTGCAGTGTTTGACCTGCTTGGTATTGAGCGTATGCGGGCAATGGATACCGGTCTTCGACACGGCGTTCTCCATGACCTGATCGGGCGCGACAGTGATACGGCAGATATTCGCAGTCAATCCATTGAGCGCTTGGCGCGTCGTTTTGAGGTAGATGCTCTGCAGGCTCAGCGGGTGCAACTGGCTGCAGAACACTTTTTTGCTAATGTGATCGACAGTTTTGACGACGTACCCGAACAAAGTCAGCGTCATCAACGCAAGCTGCGCTGGGCAAGCCAGCTGCATGAAGTCGGGGCACTTATTTCGCACAGCGACTGCCACAAGCACAGTGCCTACATTTTGGAGAATGCTGATGTGCTGGGCTTCTCCAACAATGAGTTGCATCGCTTGAGCCTGCTGGTGCTTGGCCACAAAGGAAAACTACGCAAGTTGGAAGCAGATTTTGAAGACGTGCGTTTTGTTCAACAGCTCATGTCGTTGCGCTTAGCGGTGTTACTCTGCCATGCACGTGTAGCACCAGCGCTCAAAGGCTTGAGCTTGAACTGCCACGTGGCGTCTAAAAATTTTACGCTGAGCTACACCCCATCATGGGCATCTAAATTTCCGCAATCGATGCATTTGCTGCAGCAAGAAGTGCAGTCTTGGCAAAAAACTTCTTGGACGCTGGCACTACTGCTGAGCTAGCATCACCATAGTAAATCTGGCGATTGCACGCAATGAACAAGCGTGTGTTGCGTATCCAAGCGCATGCGGCTGCGCAGCCACCACACAGCGCCTTTACGTACGGAGAGATTCTGCTCGGGCATGTTCAGCACCTGCGTAATCACTTGGCCCAGTATAGGCTGATGCCCAACCACAAGCACCGGCATGCGTGCTTCAGGCCAATTCGCCAGCTCGATCAGTGCGCGTGCATTGCCATCAGGCGAAAGCTCTGGGCAAATCTTGTACTTACGCCGCAATGCAGCAACCGTGCTCTCACAACGCACCGCAGGACTGCATAGTATTCGTACGCCCTCAGGCATATGCAGTTCAAGCCATTTAGCCATACGCTGGGCTTGCTTGAGACCGCGAGGCGTCAGTGGTCGCAGCAGATCATCTGGCTGATCTTCGTTCGCATCGTAGGCTTCTGCGTGTCGCCATAAGAGCAAATCCATATCGCACCTGAGCTCAGCTCTTTTGTCCGTATCGCTGCATCAAAGCCTCTTGGGCGCTGTGCCCAATTTCTGGCAAGTGAATGGCCTCGTAGTTTCCGTCCGGGCGCATTTCCCAAGCATCCATCTGATCATGCAGATAGGCACCTAAGCATTCTTCAATGATGCGCTGACGCAATACAGGATCAGTGACTGGCCAAGCCAGTTCGATCCGGCGCAGCATATTTCGGTTCATCCAATCTGCACTGGAGAGATACAGCTCTTCATCGTTGCCGCTACGGAAGTAAAAAACACGCGAATGCTCTAGGAAGCGGCCAATGATAGATCGCACCCGGATGTTATCTGTCAAACCTGGCACTTGCGCTGGCAACATGCACGCGCCGCGCACGATCAAATCGATCTGTACTCCCGCACGGCCAGCTCGCACCAGGGCATCCATGATCGGCTCATCGGTGAGAGAATTCATTTTGGCGATCAGGCGTGTGCTCTTGCCTTTTGCTGCTTTTGCCGTCAGGGCATCAATGCGCGAAATCACCTCGCGATGAAGATAAAACGGCGCGATCCACAGCTTTTGCACCTTGGGGACATGATTTTGGCTGGCCAAATGCACGAAGAGCTGCTCCATGTCGGAGGTTAGTTGTGCATCTTGCGTGAAGTAGCTGATATCTGTGTACAGGCGAGCAGTGCGTGGGTTGTAATTACCTGTGGAGAGATGGCCGTAGCGCCTGAGCTGTTTGCCTTCTTTGCGTGTGACCAGTAACATCTTGGCATGGGTTTTCAGACCCACGACGCCGTACACCACTTGTGCACCAATGGCTTCTAGACGCTCTGCCCAATTGATATTGGCTTCTTCGTCAAAGCGTGCTTTGAGCTCCACCACAGCCAAAACCTCTTTGCCCCGCCTAACCGCCTCCACCAACAAATCCATCATCGCAGAATCAGCGCCAGCACGGTAAATCGTCTGGCGAATAGCGAGTACCTTGGGGTCATAGACGGCCTCACGTAGGAACTCAATCACAGCATCAAAGCTTTCAAATGGCTGATGCAACAGAGCATCGCCTTGTTTGAGTCGATCAAAAATCGACAGCCCACGAACTTGTTGCTGCATGCTGGCTGTGTAAGAGGGCGTGTAGGGTGCAAAGCGAAGTGAAGGCGTTTCTACCAAGTCAGCGAGTTGACCAAAGCGTACAAGATTCACGGGTCCAGGCACGCGGTACAAAGCCATCTCTGGCAATTCAAACTGCTTGAGAAGCAAGGCAGAGAGCTCATGCGAGCAACTTGCCGATACCTCAATGCGCGTTGCCTGACCATAGTGGCGATGTTGCAAGCCTTGACGCAAGGCCATGCGCAGATTTTTCACATCCTCTTCGTCAATCGCCATATCCGTATGACGCGTGACTCTGAATTGGGAGAATTGCCCCACAGCACGCCCTGGAAACAGATCCTCGAGATGCGCACGGACCACGCTTGATAGCGAGATGAACAGTTGTTTCTTGCCACACAGTTTGGCGGGCAGCGCAATGATGCGCGGCAACACACGCGGCACTTTCACAATGGCAACGGTGTTCTTCCTGTCAAATGCATCCACACCCCCAAGCTGCACGATGAAGTTAAGCGATTTACTGGCCACCTGCGGAAAAGGATGCGCCGGATCCAGCAAAACCGGCACGAGCAGCGGCCGCACTTCATCTTCATAGTACTTACGCACCCAACGCCTTTGCGCTGCATCTCGCTCGCCATGTGCGACGATTGAAATGCCTTCCTGTGCAAAACGCTCCGTCAGGGCATGGTTAAAAAGATCGTATTGCTCGGCGACCAAAGCGTGCGCACGTGCGTGCAAAGCCTCGAAGCTACCCACGCTGTAATTGCCTTTGGTGTCTTGCGATTGGTAAGCAGCCAAGTGCAAAAAAGCGCGTACTTCAAATAGCTCGTCCAAATTTGAGCTGGCGATGCATAGATAACGCAGGCGCTCTACCAGCGGCACATCTTCACGCTTGGCCCATGCGAGAACACGCTGATTGAAGGCCAAGAGACTTAGATCGCGGTCGAGATAGTGCGTCGCTGGTGAAACAGATTCTGATGGAAGTGTAGGCATGCAAGCGATGTATTTAAAGGTGACTCATGCCAGTTTGCATTGCGAGCGTGACGGTTTGATGACAGTCATTAAACCGCAAAAATACAAGACTTGGAAGTAACTACGCGCCTAAGAAATGCTTTCTGTAGCGTGTGGGCATGTCTTCTATGCGAAGCAGCATGGGCAAATCAGCCGTGTTGAAATCAGGATCCCATGCTGGCGCACCTAATACCCGTGCACCCAGGCGCAAATAACCCTTGATCAGTGCGGGCGGCTCCACATCGAGGGATAGATCAAATTGGTTGATTGGCAAGGGCGTGTGGGCATGTACATGCCAAGTAGGATCAGCCAAATGGGTTTGTGAAACCTGATGCCAGATGCTGGCCGCGGCATCACCGCTGACGCGTCCTTGATGAAGCATGGGAATGCTGGCGCAGCCGACCATACTGGAGAGTTGGTTGCGCAGCATGAATTGCGCCAATGCACCCCATAAGGCCATGATCACAGCGCCGTGGCGGTAATCCGCATGCACGCAGCTTCTGCCCAACTCGACCATTTGCGGTTTGAGGCTATCCAATGCCTGGATATCAAATTCTGTTCCTGTGTACAAACCGCCAGCTCGGTGCGCTTGTACGGGCGTGAGTAAGCGGTAGGTGCCAACCACATGACCTGTGTTTTGATCGCGTACCAAAAGGTGTTCGCAAAAATCATCAAATCGATCCACGTCGTGGCCTGCAAGTTCGCTGCTCAAGCTCGCGCCCATCTCGCCTGCGAAGACGGCGTAACGAAGACGCTGCGCTTCACGCACCTCATCAAGGTGGCTTGCCCAAGTGACACTCAGAACCGCGTTTTGGGCTGAGCGTTCTTCATCCAGTTTTGCAGCAGGAGCAGGCATGACCGGATGAAGTGACCCCCGTGGCAATTGGGATGGCATCAGCTGAGTGGGTGAGAGACCGAGTGTAGGAACGGGAATATCTTTCATGGGGCTATCCTCCTGTTATGTGTGAACGGGATAAAAAAAGCCCTCGCAGTGGAGGGCTTTGATTTGTTGCATCAGGTACCTACGATGCCGCCATCCTTGCGGCGGATGGCGACCGTCGCTGAGCGTGGGCGGTTGTTGAAAGGCCAGCTTGAAATCTTCGTCACTGCAGTGGGATCGCTTTTCTCGCTCGGGCTCTCACCGGGATGCTGGATGTTGATGAACATGGTGCGGCCATCAGGCGTTTGCGTCGCGCCTGTGATCTCGCAGCCTGCCGGGCCAGTCAGGAAACGGCGGGTTTCTCCTGTGGTCACGTCAGAGGCAAGCATCATGTTGTTGCCCATGTTGATCAGATCACCTTTGCCCATGGCAGAGGTGCTCATATCAGTTTGAATCCAAAGCACGCCGCGTGAATCCGTCCATAAACCATCGGGGCAGGAGAACATATCGCCTTTGATGTTGCCTTTGGCTTCAGCGCGTGCGAGGCTAGGATCACCAGCCAGCACGAAATGATTCCAGCGGAAGCTGGTGCCATCAAAGTCACCTTCTTCTTTCCAGCGAATGATGTTTCCTTGCGTGTTATTGGCGCGCGGGTTCATCGCATCCACAGCGGGGCGGTTGGCCGCACCACGGTCAGAATTGTTGGTCAGTGTGCAATAGACCCAGCCTTGCTTGTCAATGTCGATCCACTCAGGACGATCCATTTTCGTGGCGCCGAGCAAGTCAGAGGCTTGGCGTGTTTTGATGACAACTTCACCTTGGTCTTTGAAGCCAGCAGCCGTCGTGAGCTTGCCGATGCCTTGCACCAAGGGCAACCATTCGCCTGTGCCGTCTGCGTTGAACTTGGCCACATACAGAATGCCATCATCGAGCAAATTGCGGTTGGCTTGTGCAGCAGTTTGTGTGGCAGTCGCAGGGCGAATTTTTCTCTCGCTCACGAATTTGTAGATGTATTCAAAACGCGCGTCTTCACCGGAATACACGACCGCATGACCGTCTTTTGTGACTGCAACCGTAGCGCCCTCGTGTGCGGCGCGACCCATGGCTGTGCGCTTGATCGGCGTCGCGGTGGGATCCATGGGATCAATTTCAACGATCCAACCGAAGCGATTGATCTCATTAGGATGCTTGGTCGCATCAAAGCGCTCGTCATGCTCATGCCAGCGATAGCCCCAGCCATCTTTGCGCAAGCCCCAGCGGCGCTCATCAGCAGTTTGTGTTGCACCACCACTGAAGTAGCCGATGAAGTTTTCTTCGCAAGTGAGGTAAGTGCCCCATGGTGTGATGCCGCTGCCGCAGTTGTTCAACGTGCCCAAGGCACGTGTGCCAGTGGTATCGGCGGCGGTCTTCATGAGTGCATGGCCTGCAGCAGGGCCGGCGATTGTCATGGGAGTGTTGCCCGTGAAGCGGCGGGCGTAGCGAGAAGGGCGCACCACTTCCCAGGTGCCACCCGTTTCGCGCACTTCTATCACCGAAACACCATGGGCTGCTTGTGCTTTTTTCACTTTCTCTGCACTCCAAGTGGCCATTCCATCAGCGTGCAGGAGGCCATCGTCGGTGTATTCGTGATTCATCACCAACAGGCCGCGTTTGCTGCCCTCTGCGCCTTGGCCGAGTGGATAGAAGTGAATGCCATCATGGTGCATGCCGATTTGCGCTTCTTGTTCGGCGGCGGTGTTGGTGGCATCGTATTTGAAAGCAGGCATATTGCCAGCTAAGCCAATCGGATCACCCCAGGGTGCCATCACTTGCGAGGTGTAACCCTCGGGCACAACGATGGCATCTTTGGTGGATACAGGCACGCTCTTGAAGCCAATCAGTGGGCCACTCAAGCCACCACCTGCTGCGCAACCAGCCAAGCCACTGAAAATACCGCCAGCGGCCAAGCCCAGGCCGCCACGCAAAATCAGGCGACGTGCTGGGTCAGACACCTCATGAATAGAAGGATTGGAGGAAGGGTTGGAGTCTTCCATTAACGAATAATCTTTTGCCATTTTTTTCTCCAGGCGAATAACAACGAAAATCTAGAACGTGTTGATGTTGGCGCGGTTGTGTGTCACTCGTATGGCAGTATTGTGAAAAATCAGTGACAGTCACAAAGTAAACCAGTCGCCAGAGCAACTGGCCGCGAAACTCAATACTGCAAATTGATTTGGAAAACCGCTGTCGTGCCGCTGGTTTCATTCGACACAATGAGCAGAGGTTTGCCGCTTGGTGAATCTGCTGCTTTGACGAGTAGCAAACCTTCTGGGCCACGATCACCGCTTGTGCCCGTGCGAGTGTTCAGGTAAGTCACATACACAGGCACTGCAGGATTGCTCACGTCGTACACCATCACGCCGCCGACGCGTTCTAGACCCACAAAGGCGAAGGTCTTCGTGCCAAATTTAGCGGTGATCACACTCTCCGGCTCTGGGCCTTTTGCTGGGCTGCGATCATCGAGCGTGTTGTTATCGTTACTGGCATTGAAGGTGAACGTGGGGTTCAAAAGCGCAGTGCGTTGCTCTAACTGGTCGCCAGAATCCCAGACCAAACCGAAGTTATCCGCATCCCAGATGCTCAGGGAGCGAGCGCCGAAAGCGACCAATTCATTGCATTGGCCTGAGGCATTTTTGCCTGTACGGTTTGCGCCAGCGAAGGCATCCACACGCAAGCGGCCTAAGAAGCTGTCAAAGCCCATGGTGGCTGTGAGTGTGCCGTAAACGCTGCTGTCAAAGCCTGTGCTGCAAAAGTCGCGAACGCGCGGATCATCGCGGCCAAAACTGTTCACGCCTGTGTATTCGCGTGCATCGCCTTCGTTGGCGGTGGCGATGAAAGTGCGGGTGCCAGTGCGAAAAGAAGCGATGCCGTCGGGCATGTACATGCCTTTGATCGGGTAATTGCTGATCTTGATAGTGGGCGTGCCTGAATTGGTGTTTGTGCCACCATCTTCGTTGCTCACATCCAAGCCATTGCCACTTAAGCTGTGATCCTTGAGGCCAAGGGCGCGGATGCTGGTGATGGTTTTGCTGGGAATATCGAGCACAGTAATCGCATTGTTTTCTTGCAAGCTGATCCAAGCGGTACGGTTATCGTCAGCGATGGTGATGTATTCGGGCTCCAAATCTTGCGCGACCGTTGTGGTGCCAATGCCGGGCAGGCGTACACCTTGCATGCGCAGCGAAGCGGCTTGAGTGTTGAATGCAGTAAAGCCGGCGGTGGTGAGAGTCGTTTGCAGCGTTGATGCTGTGGGCGAGAGGCCTGCGATCTCGATCACACTCACCGAGCCTTCCGGATCAATCGAGCTGACTTGGCCATAGCTGTTGGGCTCGCCTTCGTTGGCGACCAAGAGGAATTTTCCATCTGGTGAGAAGGTGAGCATGTCTGGCAATGCACCGACGGTACGCGTTCCAATCACCTGCAAATCACTGGCGCGAACAAACGCAACGATGCCTGCATCGGTCTTGGTGGCTGCCTCAACCGCGAGCGCAACGATGCCGTTGTAGATGGCCACACTGTTGACACCGCCCAAGCCAGCGCCGAATTGTGAGGAGGTGAGCAAGCCCACCAGAGTCACCGAGAGCGTGGCGGATGCGCCCGTGCCTGTGCTCGCCATGCCAAGCACATCGACCGAGCTTTGCGCGCCATTGACTACAAACAGCCGGCGGCTGATCGGATCAAAACCAGAGATTTCTGCTGCGCCGAGGCCGCCCGTATGCGTGTAACCAGCCACCTTTTCCATGCTGAGGCTGGAGGGCGTGAGCTCGGTGGCCGTGGATGGCAAGAGCGGCAAGGGGGGCGGTGTTGAGATGTCGTCACCACCGCCGCAAGAGGCGAGCAAGAAAGAGGATGCGGCCAACACGGCCAAGCCGATGCCTCGCAAGGGCTGTATGAAAAATCGCAGCGGCGAATTCAAATCAAATGTCATATCCAATGCTCCGGGCAGCACCATGCGCCCTTCGCGAAGCATTGGATACAGATCACGTGTCAAAGGCATGACAGTCATATGACGTTTGTGTGACGCGTCATACGCTTATGGAATTTTTTTGGGCGTTGGTTTGCAAAGATTCTATATTTCCATTATTATCGAATTATGGAAACAAAAAAGAAGCCCAAAACTGCACGCGTCTCAGAAGCCGATGCAGTGAAAGCCTTGGCTGCGCTGGCACAAGCTCAGCGGCTGCGCGCCTACCGCGCGCTCGTGCAAGCAGGGCCTGCGGGGCTCACGCCGGGCGTGCTCGCAGCCATGCTGGATATGCCATCTTCGAGTTTGTCGTTTCACTTGAAGGAGCTGGTCAATGCGCAGCTCGCGCAAGTGGAGCAGCAGGGGCGTAGCTTGATTTACCGCGCAGATTTTTCGCGTATGACGGGGCTGCTGGGCTTTTTGAGTGAGAACTGCTGCGCGGCTGATCCTGCCGGCGGTTGCTGTTAGTCGCTATCAAAAAGAGAGCACTTTGCGCAGATTCTACGACGGCGAACAGCTGATTTTGTCTATATTTTAGGAGAAAGAGCACGATGAAACGCTTTCATATTCACATCGCAGTGGAATCCATTGAGCAATCTACACAGTTCTACAACAGCTTGTTTGGCCAGCAGCCCACAGTCGCTAAACCGGATTACGCCAAATGGATGTTGGAAGATCCGCGCATCAATTTCGCGATTTCTGCGCGCCCGGCGCATGCAGGGCAAACGGGGCTTGATCATTTGGGTTTTCAGATGGATTCCGCACCTGAGCTGCATGCGATGACATCGCAGTTGCAGGCGGCGGGCTTGGCCTTCATGAACGAAGGCGAGACGACCTGCTGCTACGCCAAGAGCGACAAAGGCTGGGTGCATGATCCGCAGGGCATTGCTTGGGAGAGCTTTGTGACAATGGGCGAGGCCACCACCTATGGCACGGAAACCGCCGCCTCCATGGCGAGCGAATCAAGCGCATGCTGCGCGCCTTCTTCCTTGAAGCCCAAAATTTCGTTGAAAGACATTGCTTTCACATCAGCTCCTGCGGTGGCCAGTTGCGGTTCTGCGAGTGCATCTGGCGCAAGCACGTCTTCTTGCTGCTGAACAAGGAGATGGATGAATGAGTGAGCCAATCAATGTCTTGTTTCTTTGCACCCACAACTCTGCACGAAGCATCGTGGCTGAAGTTTTGCTCAATGCCTTGGGCGAAGGGCGCTTCAAAGCTTTCTCCGCAGGCAGTAGCCCGCGTGAAGGTGGCAGCCCCAACCCGCTAGGCTTAGCAGTGCTGCGCGAGCACGGGTTTGATACCGAAGGTGTGAGCAGCAAAAGCTGGGATGTGTTTGCACAAAGCAATGCGCCGAAGATGGATTTGATCATCACCGTGTGCGACAACGCTGCTGGCGAGACATGCCCCTATTGGCCAGGCAACCCAGCAAGCGCGCATTGGGGCTACCCAGATCCAAGCGCTGGCAGCGGCAGCGATGATGAAAAACGCGAGGCTTTCCGTCAAACTTTGCACGCTATGCGCCGCCGCCTGCAAGCGCTGGTGGATTTGCCGCTGGAGAAACTCTCAGCTGTCAACTTACGGCAGAGTGCCAAGGAGCTTGCTTCGGTATGAGTGAAGCCAGTCTTTCAAAAAAAGCTTTTGCAGAATTTCTTGGCACAATCGCATTGCTCTGCGCCGTGATCGGATCGGGCATCATGGCTGAGCGGCTTTCGGGTGGTAATGTGGCGATTGCATTGCTTGCCAACACACTGACTACGGTGTTTGCGTTGTATGTATTGATCGAGACACTCGGGCCTGTGAGCGGCGCACATTTCAATCCCTTGGTAACGATTTGGGCCTTATTTTTTGATCGTAAACGGCCTCTAGCCGGCATAGAATCTGCGCAAAGTGCTTCTGTATTTATAGCGGCTGCTTACATCGTTGCGCAACTCGCAGGCGCGGCCACCGGCGCGTGGCTTGCGCATGCGATGTTTGATATGAGCATTTTTCAAACCAGCGCCAAGCTGCGTGGTGGCTGGGGGCAGTGGATCGCTGAAGCTGTGGCCACTGGCGGTTTGCTTTTTGTCATCATCCGCAGCGGGGCAGCTGGTGTGAATGCAAAAGCTAGCGCAATGGTGGCTTGCTATATCGGCGCAGCCTATTGGTTTACAGCAAGCACCAGCTTTGCCAATCCTGCAGCGGTGTTTGGCCGCATGTTGAGTGACAGCTTTGCTGGCATTGCTCCCGTAAGCGCGTTGGGCTTTGTGGCAGCTCAATGTGTGGGTGCTGCCTTGGGGGTTTCGTTAGCAAAGCTGCTGGCGGTTAAGCCAGTGCCTTGACAACAGCATCACCCATTTGTACGGTGTTGACCTTCGTTGTGCCTTCGCTGTAGATGTCCCCCGTGCGCAAGCCTTGGGCGAGCACTTTCTTCACGGCCTCTTCGATGCGCAATGCAGCTTCCGGCTGATTGAGCGAGAAGCGCAGCATCATCGCAGCTGAGAGGATCGTGGCCAGCGGATTGGCGATGCCTTTGCCTGCAATGTCGGGCGCACTGCCGTGGCTTGGCTCATACAGGCCGCGATTGTCTTTATTTAAAGATGCGGAGGGCAACATGCCAATCGAGCCAGTGAGCATGCTGGCTTCGTCTGACAAGATATCGCCAAACATATTGCCCGTCACGATCACGTCAAAGGCCTTGGGCGCTTTCACCAGTTGCATCGCTGCGTTGTCTACGTACATGTGATCGAGCGATACCTCGGGGTATTGCTTGCCGACTTCGGTGACCACATCTTTCCAGAGCTGGAAGGTTTCCAGCACGTTGGCTTTATCCACACTGGTGACTTTCTTGTTTCGTTTCATCGCCGCTTGGAAAGCCACATGCGCAATACGCTCGATCTCGGGCACGCTGTAGCGCATGGTGTCAAAAGCTTCTTGCGCGCCAGGGAAATGCCCATCCGTGGCAACGCGGCGACCACGGGGTTGGCCGAAGTAGATGTCGCCCGTGAGTTCGCGGATGATGAGAATATCAAGGCCGGAAATCAGCTCAGGCTTCAAGCTGGATGCGCTGACCAATTGCTCGTAGCAAATCGCAGGGCGGAAGTTGGCAAACAGGCCGAGGTTTTTACGCAGCCCAAGAATCGCTTGCTCGGGGCGCAGTGGGCGATCCAGCTTGTCATATTTCCAATCGCCTACAGCGCCGAAGAGCACGGCATCAGCTTCTTTGGCGAGCTTGAGTGTGGCTTCAGGCAAAGGATGGCCGTGTGCCTCATAAGCCGCGCCGCCCACGAGCGCGCTTTCCATTTCAAACTTCAGATCAAGCGCTTTAAGAACTTTGACTGCTTCTGCAACGATTTCAGTGCCGATGCCATCACCGGGAAGAATAGCGATTTTCATGATATGTTTACTATAAAAATAATAGCAGCCCGCGCATACTCCATGCCGGCGAAAGGGCTAAATGGCTTAAAAACTAGAGGGTGGCAGCGAGCCAAGGCTTGGTGGCCAAGCGCTCGGCTTCAAAGCTTTTGATTTTGTCGCTGTGGCGCAGTGTGAGGCCGATATCGTCGAAACCATTGAGCAAACAGTATTTGCGGAAGGCATTGACTTCAAAGGGAATGGCTTCGCCATCGCCCTTCAAAACCACCTGCTTGTCCAAATCGATTGTGAGTTGGTAGCCGGGGAAGGCGTTGACTTCATCAAAGAGTTTCGCCACGACAGCTTCGGGTAACACGATAGGCAGCAGACCATTCTTGAAGCAGTTGTTGAAGAAGATATCCGCGTAGCTTGGCGCGATCAAAGCGCGAAAGCCATATTGCTCAATCGCCCAAGGCGCATGCTCTCGGCTGGAGCCGCAGCCGAAGTTTTTGCGGCAAAGCAAGATGCTGGCGCCTTGATAGCGGGATTGATTCAAAACAAAATCTGGATTGATCTTGCGATCAGCCAGCTTGGAATACGGCTCACCCACGTCGAGAAAGCGCTCCGCATCAAACAAGTTGTCGCCAAAGCCTGCTTTGCTGATGCGTTTCAAAAATTGCTTCGGGATGATCGCATCGGTATCGACGTTTTCACGGTCAAGCGGGGCAACCAGGCCCTGGTGAATGGTGAATTTGTTCATGCTTACTTTTTCTTGGCGGCATCTTCAATTTTTTCGCCAGCTTTCTGAATGTCTTGACCCACACCCTGAAAGGTGTTGCAAGCTGTGAGAGCGAAGCAAAATGCGAGAACGAGGGCAGAGGTGAGAGCTTTCATGGTGCAGTCCTTTTGAGTTGAGAAAACCATACTTTACGCAAAACGGCGAATATCTACAAAATGTCCGTGTACTGCCGCAGCGGCAGCCATGGCGGGCGAGACGAGATGGGTGCGGCCACCAGCGCCTTGACGACCTTCGAAATTGCGGTTGGAGGTGGAGGCGCAACGCTCGCCGGGCTCCAAGCGATCGGCATTCATGGCAAGGCACATGCTGCAGCCAGGCTCGCGCCATTCAAAGCCTGCCGCTTTGAAAATCTCATGCAAACCTTCGCGCTCGGCTTGGGCTTTCACCAAGCCGGAGCCAGGAACGACCAAGGCGAGCTTCACGTTCTTCGCTACTTTTTGGCCAAGGCGTTTCACAGTGGCTGCCGCTTCGCGCATGTCTTCGATGCGGCTGTTGGTGCATGAGCCGATGAACACTTTATCGACGGAAATATCGGTCAAAGCTTTGTTGGGCTCTAGGCCCATATAAGTCAGAGCGCGTTCGATGTCTTTGCGCTTAGTGGCATCTTTTTCTTTATCCGGATCGGGTACGCGGCCTTCTACGCCGAGCACCATCTCTGGGCTTGTGCCCCAAGTCACTTGCGGCTGAATCTGAGACGCATCCAGCGTGACCGTGGTATCAAACTTAGCATCGGCATCACTCACCAGCGTACGCCAGTAGTTGATGGCTTGTTGCAAAACAACTCCAGTTGGTGACATCGGGCGACCTTGCACATACTCAATCGTCTTTTCATCAACAGCCACGAGGCCAGCGCGCGCACCGGCTTCAATCGCCATATTGCACACCGTCATGCGGCCTTCCATGCTCATGGCGCGGAAGACGCTGCCTCCGAACTCAATGCAGTGGCCTGTGCCGCCTGCCGTGCCGATCTTGCCGATGATGGCGAGAGCCACGTCTTTCGGTGTGACGCCTTTTTGCAGCTTGCCATCGACCTTCACGAGCATGTTCTTCATCTTCTTCTGTTGAAGGGTGTTCGTGGCCAACACATGCTCCACCTCGCTCGTGCCGATGCCATGCGCGAGCGCGCCGAACGCGCCATGCGTACTCGTGTGCGAATCGCCGCAGACCACTGTCATGCCTGGCAAAGTTGCGCCCTGCTCAGGCCCCATCACATGCACGATGCCTTGGCCTTTGGAGAGGAAGGGGTGATAAGCCGCTGCGCCGAATTCTTTGATATTGGCATCCAGGGTGGTGATCTGCTCTTTGCTCACCTGATCGGCGATGCCGTCGTAGCCCAGCTCCCAGCCGGTGGTGGGCGTGTTGTGGTCCGCAGTAGCCACGACGGAACTCACGCGCCAGACTTTGCGGTTTGCTTGGCGCAGGCCTTCAAAGGCTTGCGGGCTGGTGACTTCATGCACCAAATGGCGGTCAATGTAGAGAATGGCTGTGCCATCCTCTTCGGTGTGGACGACATGTTCATCCCAAATTTTGTCGTAAAGCGTACGTGGCATTTCAATATCCTCAGGAGAATCGATTTTAAGTTTTTGAGAGAAGGTGTTCAACAAGCAGACGAGCAGGCGCGGGAAGCGTCTGAAAATCGCGAGCAACAATGAGCAAATCGCGCGTGCCCCAAGCATCCGTGAGTGGCACAGCCACCAAATCACCCACGGAGCCCACCAGCTCAAAGGCGCGATCAGGCATCACGCCCACGCCTAAGCCGTTGTGAATCATGCGGCACATGGCATCCAGCGAAGTGACTTGAATGCGCAATTGCAATTGTTTGCCCACTTCCGCTGCCGCGCGGCGCTGAGCGAGATACAAGGCACTGGTGCTGTGCAAGCCGACGTGGTCAAAGTCAAGCGTCTCTACAAATGCGATTTGTTTGCGGCGCGAGAGCGCATGTTTGCGCGGAAGCACGGCCACGAGCTTGTCTTGTCGGTAAGTTTGCTGCTGCAAGCCTTGCAGATCGGCTTGCTGATTGCAAATGCCCACATCTGCTGCGCCATCATGAACCGCTCTGATGACATCACTGCTGAGATGCTCTTGCAGGTCAATCTTGATCTGCGGATGCAGCTTGGCAAACGCGCCAATGTCTTCTGGCAAAAATTCCACAATTGCAGAAATATTCGCGTGAATCCGCACATGCCCTTTCACGCCTTCCGCATACTCGCCCAAATCGCCCTGCATGCGATCCAAGCTGAGCAACACTGAGCGTGCGTGGTGCAAAAAGGATTCTCCCGCCGGCGTCGGGCTCACGCCGCGTGCATGGCGATAAAGCAGGGCTGTGCCAGCTGCAGCTTCCAAATCAGACAAACGCTTGCTCACCGCTGAAGCTGCAATGAACTCCTTATCCGCTGCCTTGCCAATGCTGCCGTGCTCGCACACCGCAGCAAAGAGCTGCAGTGTGGTCAAGTCAAGGCGGCGCGCAAAGCTGCGCTCGGAGGGTTTCATGGCAAGGGTGTCGTGAGTAATCGTGAACAGCGATGGAGAAACCAGATTTTCTCATGGATAAAGAAGCGAGGCATCGCGAATCGAGATGGGTGCATGGTGTTTTTATGGAGTGTGTTGGGCCCATGTTTTTGCTCCAATCATGAATACATTGGTATTCAAGGAGACATCACATGCCTTTTCAAATCAACCGCCGTAACCTCATCGCCACCAGCGCCGCAACAGCCTCTCTCGCTGCCGCGCCTTGGGTGCGCGCGCAGAGCTTCCCCGAGCGCCAGCTCACCATCGTCGTGCCCGCGCCCCCTGGTGGCACAGCAGACATTTCCTCGCGCGCGATCTCTGATCCACTCGGAAAAGCTTTGGGCCAAACCGTGGCGGTGGACAACAAAGGTGGTGGCAATGGCGCGGTGGGTGCGCAAGTCGTCATCAATGCACGACCTGATGGCCACACCATGCTGATGGCGTACTCAGGCTTTCACTGCATGAGCCCGCATCTCGTCAAGCTGCCCTACGATCCGCTCAAAGATTTGCAGGCGATTGCCAATGTGTATTCCGCACCGCAGGTGATGGTGGTGCGCTCGAATTTGGGCATCAAGACTGTGCAAGAGCTGATCGCCTATGCCAAGAAAAATCCTGGCAAGCTGAACTACGGCAGCTCTGGCAATGGCAGCGTGCAACACATCGCCACTGAACTGTTCAAGCAAATCAGCGGTACGTTTATTACGCACATTCCCTATCGCGGCTCTGGCCCGACGATCACGGATTTGCTGGCCAGCCAGATTGATCTCACAGTGACTACCGCGCCCTCACTGATGCCGCATATACAGAGTGGCCGTTTTACGCCCTTGGTCGTCGCGGGCCCACGTCGCTTGGCGAGCTTGCCCAATGTGCCCACGGGCGCAGAAGCGGGTTTGAAAGGTTATGAAGTGGATGCGTGGTTCGCGCTCTACACCCATGCACAAGCGCCGAAAGCCGCTGTGGATCGCATTGCCAGCGAAGTGCAAAAAATCATGGCTGTGCAAGCCTTCAAAGACCGCGCCACCAGCCTCGGCGCAGAGGCCAACTTCATCGGCCCGCGTGAGATGATGGCTTATGCGCAGGCTGAGTATGACAAGTGGGGCAAGGTGATCAAGTCTGCCAAGATCACTGCCGACTGAGTAATTTTTACGTCTTTTGGGCATTTCGACGGCGTAGATACTGCGCAAAGTGCTATTAAATTAAGAGTAAACCGTTGTTGTGGCGGAGCTCGTATAAAGAGGAGACGACAGATGAAACAAGCCTTCAAACTCGCTTTCTCAGCCATTGCCGCCGCTAGCGCTGCGCTGCTCACAGGCTGTGCAAGCACGGGTGGCATGCAAGTGGCCGATGTAGGCAGCTTCCATGTCGGTGGCAAGCAAGTGGCGCTTTCTGGTTTGCCAGAGAAAGAGCTGCGCTTCACACCCAGCTCGCCGCCGATCAAGGTCAATCCGAATGGTGAGTTTGAAGTCGAGCAGATGTATGTGCAGTATGTGAAGCTTGCCGCCCCGAAAGCGAAGTTTCCTCTGCTGATGTGGCACGGCGGTGGCCTCACAGGCGTGACGTATGAGACAAAACCTGATGGCGGCGAAGGCTGGCAAATGGCTTTCCTCAAAAATGGCCACGATGTGTATGTGAGCGATGCCACCGAGCGTGGCCGTGCATCCTGGGCGCGCTATCCCGAGATTTTCAGCAGCGAGCCCTTCTTCCGAGCCAAGAAAGAAGGCTGGGAGTTGTTCCGCATCGGCGCAGTCGATAGCTACAACGCCGATCCCACCAAGCGCACAGCTTTTGCAGGCACGCAGTTTCCGACAGGCTCGTTCGATCAATTCGGAAAACAGTTCGTACCGCGCTGGGCAACCAACAACGCGCCTACACAAGCTTCCTACGATGCTTATGTGCAACGCGTCTGCCCTTGCGTGATCCTCGTTCACAGCCAAGGCAGCACTTTCGCCTTTGAAGCGGCGCGTAAGTATCCTAATCTCATCAAAGGGGTGGTAGCTGTTGAGCCCAGCGGTGGTTTGAACGCTGCGCAGGTGGATATCAGCAGCATGAAGGCGGTGCCGCATCTGTTTGTGTGGGGGGATTTCATAGATCAGAATCCCACTTGGAAGAATGCCGTGCTACCGCCCGTGCAGCGCTTTGCTGATGCGCTCAAGGCTCAAGGTGGTGTGGTGGACACCATGGATCTCCCCAAGATGGGCATCAAAGGCAACAGCCACATGATCATGATGGACATGAACTCTGGGCAAGTGGCTGACTTGATTCAAGGCTGGTTAGCGAAGCAGGGGTTGATGAAGTAATTTTGAAGCTTTTTGAGCACTTTGCCGGCGTATTTACTGCGCGGAGTGCTCATGAATTTGTAGCGATTTGTGATAGGAGCGCGAGTTTGTGGCGCTGCGCTTAGGGTATCCCACTTCGCGAATGTCCCCCCGCCGGCTTCGCCGGCTCTTCCTTTATTTCGCTGCGTGAGATACCCTAATCACAGCGCCACAAACTCGTGGTGAGATTCTTTCATGGCTTAAGAGAAATACAAGGCTTCTGCGTTGCGCGTCATCGTGCCGCGAACAGTAGAGTCTGCGCAAACTCGTTTGTATTCTGCGATGACAGCATCGTAAGACTGTGAGCTTTCATGCTGCGTGAATGGCCAATCGCTGCCCCAGAGTAAATGCTTTGCACCCACTGATTCGTGTAAAGCAGCAGTTACTGTTTCAAAACTTCCAGGTGTATCTGCGCTGCATCGATAAGGCGCGCTGACTTTGATGTAAGTAGGTCTGCGCTGTACGATGCTTTGCAGGGTTTGCGCGTGATCGTGAATGCTGATGGATGACGGACGACCAAGGTGATCAATGACGAGGGGTACTT
The DNA here is from genome assembly GCF_018413605.1 of Variovorax sp. PCZ-1. Taxonomy (GTDB): domain Bacteria; phylum Pseudomonadota; class Gammaproteobacteria; order Burkholderiales; family Burkholderiaceae_C; genus JANMDU01. The sequence goes on from NZ_JAHCDN010000001.1 coordinate 747,828, forward strand.
TCCAATTGTCAAAGCATCTGGCGGCCTCATCCAATCGATGACCTTCAACGTGGAGTTGTACATGCCAGCCGAGCGCTTGCATGCTGCGGCGTATGTGCGCCCAAATGCTTGTCTGCATTTCTGGCCACTTCTCTAGCCCGATCCAGTTGAAGCGTATGCCGCGCACGCCTTGCTCATGCATTTGGGCAAGCGCGTGTGGAGAAATTTCAGGCGAAACGACGGCTATGCCTCGTACATCCTGCGCAGAATGCTCACAAATTTGTAGTAAGTAAGAATTGTCTGTGCCTAAAAAACTCGGCTGAATGATCACGCCGCGTGTGATGCCATGAGCCTGCCAATGCGTTTGCAGATCGGAAAGCAGGGCATCGTATTGCGGCAGATAGCGAGCGCCATCTGCGATTTTGAGGCTGCGCTCAAAGCAATGAAAATGCGCGTCGATCACGTTGAAGAATAATCAATCGATCTTGATATTCTTCGCTTTGATCAAAGTATTCCAGCGCTTGATCTCGCCCGCGACGAATTGGCCAGCGCCTTCGGGCGTGGTGGCAAACGCTTCAAAGCCCTCGCGTGAAAAGCGCTCGCGCATCTCGGGCGAGTTCACCACCTCATTCAAAGCGGTGTTGATGCGTTGCACCACATCGCGTGGCATATTGGCAGGGCCAAACACATAAAACCAAGTGGTGAACGCATAGTCTTTGAGACCTGCTTCAGCCATGGTGGGCACATCAGGCAGCAAGGGGCTGCGCTTCGTGCCAGTCACAGCCAGTGCTTTCACGGTGCCAGCTCTGGCATGCTGCAAAGCGGCAGAGAGTACGGGGAAGCTCATCTCCACTTGCCCAGCAATGGTGTCTTGCAGAGCCGGGCCGCCACCGCGATAGGGCACGTGGGTGATGAAGGTGCCACTCAAGTCTTTGAAGAGCTCAGCGCTCAAATGAAAGGTGGAGCCCCCGCCTGCAGACGCGTAGTTGAGCTTACCGGGTTTGGACTTGGCCAGAGCGATCAGCTCGCGCACATTGCTGGCTGGCAGATTTTTATTGGCGAGCAAGACATGCTGCGAAGTCGCTACCATGCCCAATGGAGTGAAATCTTTGAGCGTGTCAAAAGGCATGTTGGCGAAGAAGCTGGGGTTCGAAGCCAAGCTCACGGTGTTGAGTGCAATCGTGTAGCCATCGGGCTTGGCCTTGGCCACGGCCTCCATGCCAATATTGCCTGAAGCGCCGCTGCGGTTGTCCACCAACACCTGCACGCCCAGCCGTTTGCCCAGGGGCTCAGCGATCATGCGTGAAGTGATATCCACACTCCCTCCGGGAGGGAAGGGGGCAATCAGGCGTATCGGTTGACTGGGGAAGTTTTGTGCAGCGCTGAATATGGGCAGGGCTGCAGCAATTGCAACAACGGCTAGGCGAGTGAACATGGAGTCTCCTTTTATTTTGAGCCGCTTGAAGTTTAAAGCAGGTCTGGCGTTGGAGATGCCAGCAATTACACCGAGCAAACCGGGCAAGATTTTTGCCGAGGCACGCGCACTTCATTCCATTCCATCGCTCTGCCATCAAGCATCAGCAATCGGCCAGCGAGCGATGAGCCAACGCCAGCGAGCAGCTTCAAAGCCTCTGCAGCTTGCATGCTTCCGATGATGCCTACGAGAGGCGCAAACACACCCATGGTGGCGCAGCGGGTTTCTTCAAACGTGGCTTGCGCAGGGAAGACGCAAGCGTAGCAGGGGGAGGTGTCGGATCGCGGATCGAAAACGCTGATTTGGCCGTCGAAGCGAATGGCTGCGCCGCTAACCAGAGGCTTTTTGTGTTTCACGCAAGCTGCGTTCACGGCGTGGCGTGTGGCGAAGTTGTCGCAGCAATCGAGGATGACATCGGCTTGCGCTACCAGCGTGTCCAGCAAGGCAGCATCCGCGCGCTCTGTGATGCAATGGACATGTGCTTCAGGGTTGATCGATGCTATGGATTCTCTAGCACTCTGCGCTTTATTCATGCCGGCTCTTGCCATATTGTGGGCAATTTGGCGCTGCAGATTGGTCATATCCACCACATCGTTATCCACGATGGTGATTTGCCCTAGGCCCGCAGACCCTAGATACAAGGCCACAGGCGATCCCAAGCCGCCCGCACCAATGATGAGAGCATGAGATGAGAGGATTTTTTCCTGCCCTTCAATACCCATTTCGTTGAGCAGAATATGGCGCGAGTAACGCAGCAGTTGATCGTCGTTCATGGGCTCAGTGTAAATAAAAAAGCCCGATGAGGTTCACCGGGCTTTTTCGCAGGCAAGAAAGATCACTGCTCTTTCGGGGCATCCTTGCGCGCAGTGAGCGTTTTGCTGACCATCACTTCGCGGCCTTTGAGGTGGTTGATGGCTTGCATCAGTTGGAAATCTTTATCAGAGCCAAATTCGGGCATGCGACGCTCTGCTTCGGGTTTTTTATTGAATTCTTCCAAGCGCTTGCGAGCTTCTTCGCGCGCCGTCTCGCGCTCTTTTTCCGCTGCTTTGGCTTTCTCTGCGGCTGCAGGATCGTTTTTGTCTTCTAGGTGTTTCGTCAAATCTGCTTCGCGTGTGCGCAAGGCAGCAAACATATTCCCTTCAGCCGTTTCGTCCACCATGATGTCGGGGATGATGCCTTTGGCTTGGATGGAATTGCCCTTGGGTGTGTAGTAGCGGCTGGTGGTGAGCTTGAGGCCTGTATCGGGGCCGAGTGGGCGAATCACTTGCACGCTGCCTTTGCCGAAGGTTTGGCTGCCCATGATTTTGGCGCGGCCATGGTCTTGCAAAGCGCCAGCGACGATCTCGCTGGCAGAGGCCGAGCCTTCGTTCACCAGCACGACCACGGGCAAGGTTTTGTAGATGCCTTTGGTGTTGTCGTTCAAGCGCTTGATCGGATCGTTACCGCCCCGGCGGTAAAACTCAGGCGAGGCTTTATAGGTGAATTTGCTGTCTGCGAGCTGGCCGTTAGTGGAAACGACGGTCACGTTATCAGGTAAGAATGCTGCTGAGATGGCTACAGCGGCATCGAGCAGGCCACCGGGATCGTTACGCAAATCAAGCACGAGGCCTTTGAGGTTGTTATCCGCTTTGTAGATCTCTTCGAGCTTGCGGGCGAAATCATCGGTGGTGCGCTCTTGGAATTGGGAGACGCGCAGCCAAGCATAGCCTGGCTCGATGTTTTTGCTGCGAACGGATTGCGTACGGATTTCTTCGCGTGTGATCGTCACGCTGAAGCTGCGGTTGTTTTCTTCGCGGCGAAGAATGGTGAGGATCACTTTCGTATTGGGCTCACCACGCATACGCTTGACGGCTTCATTGAGCGGCAAGCCTTTCACGGCGGTGTCGTCGATCTTGGTGATCAGATCATTGGGCTTGAGGCCGGCGCGGAAAGCAGGTGAGCCTTCAATGGGCGAGACGACTTTTACCAGCCCGTCTTCTTGCGCGATTTCAATACCGACACCGACAAAGCGGCCACTGGTGCCTTCACGGAATTCCTTGAAAGATTTTTTGTCGAAATACTGGCTGTGAGGATCAAGGCTGGTGACCATGCCATTGATGGCTTCGGTGATGAGTTTTTTCTCGTCAACGGGTTCGACGTAATCCGTCTTGATCATGCCGAACACAGCAGCCAGTTGCTGCAGCTCTTCCAGCGGCAGCGGCGCGAGGGCGCGTTGCGCGACAGACTGGACGGAGATCGTGGTAAGCGCGCCAGCCACCACGCCCATGGAAATCCAGCCTGCGATCTTGAGTTTTGCGTTCATAGCGGTGATACCTGCCATCAGAGCCTATGCGAGTCGAGAGACCCACTAGTCGTTAAATATACACCTTGGAGCAGGAAGAGCGCAGCCAGTTCCTGTAATTGTTGGGTGCAGATACTGACTTTACGCTTTGCCTTGAGCTGCCACCGAAGCAGCAGCTTTGGCGGCGGCCTCTGCATCGCCCAAATAGTAGTTTTTGATGGGTTTCAAGTTCTCATCCAGCTCGTAAACCAGCGGAATACCGTTGGGGATGTTCAGATTGACGATGGCTTCGTCTGAAATGCCATCCAGATACTTGATCAAGGCGCGGATGGAGTTGCCATGCGCAGCGATCACGATGCGTTTACCGGCCTTGATGGCGGGCTCACACGATTCCTTCCAAAAGGGGATCACGCGCTCCACGGTGTCTTTGAGGCATTCGGTGAGCGGAATGTCTTGTGGCGAGAGCTTGGCGTAGCGAATATCGGCGCGCTCGCAGCGTGGATCCTTGGCCTCCAGCGCCGGGGGCGGTGTGTCGTAGCTTCTGCGCCAAATCAGCACCTGCTCATCGCCAAATTTCTTGGCCGTTTCTGCTTTGTTGAGGCCTTGCAAGGCGCCATAGTGGCGCTCGTTCAAACGCCAATGCTTCATGACTGGCAGCCAGGTGCGATCCATTTCGTCTAAGGCGAGGAAGAGGGTGCGGATGGCGCGTTTGAGCACGCTGGTGTAGGCCAGATCGAATTCATAACCGGCTTCTTTGAGCAGTTTGCCAGCTCGCTTGGCCTGCTGCACGCCAGTTTCGGTCAGGTCGACATCCGTCCAGCCGGTGAAACGGTTTTCCAGATTCCAAGTCGATTCGCCGTGGCGGATGAGCACGAGTTTGTACATGAGATACCTTGTTGAGATAAGTTAAAAAGTGGTGCGCCGGGCGGCGGTTTTCCCGACATTCTAAAATGCGGGTTTTAGATTTGTTACGAATTGGTTTTGTATATGAAGTTTTTGATTGAAAACTGGGTGTTGTTTGCCGTGGCTTTTGGATCGGGTGCGATGCTGTTGTGGCCTGCGATCAAGGGCGGCTCTTTGGGCGGCGGCGGTAGCCTCAATGCCAATAGCGCTGTGCAATTGATGAACCGCGAAAAAGCTGTGGTGGTGGATGTGAGCGATGCAGCGGAATTTGCGAGTGGCCATATTGTGGGTTCGAAGAATCTGCCCGCTGATGAAATGCTTTCAAAGTTGGAAGGCGCTGTAAAGAACAAAGCGCTGCCGGTCATCTTGGTTTGCCCCTCAGGTGTGCGCGCATCGCGTTTGGTGGCTGCAACCAAGAAATTGGGTTATGGCAATGTGCAAGCGATAGCTGGCGGCCTGAAAGCCTGGCGCGAAGCCGGCCTGCCCCTGGAAAAGGCTTGATTCGTCTCCATCTGAAGTATTGAAAGAAGATCGTTATGCAAGCTGTAAAAATGTACACCACTGCTGTTTGCCCTTTTTGCATACGCGCCAAGCAGGTGCTCAAAAGCAAAGGCGTTGAAGCCATCGAAGAGATCCGTATCGATACCGATCCTGCTCAGCGTGATCACATGATGCAGGTCACTGGGCGTCGCACCGTGCCGCAGATTTTTATCGGCGAAACGCATGTGGGCGGCTGCGATGATTTGATCGCGTTAGATGGCAAGGGCGAACTCGTTCCCTTGCTACAAGCTGCTTAATCGCTCTGCGATAATTACCTTTATGCCCGCAACCCTTGCGGGCTTTGTTTTGTATCCCCCTCGAAAGATTCACCATGGCTGAGAACCAAGTTACCGATATCCAAGGCGCGCCTTCTGCCCCTGCTGCTGACGAAGCCCCAGTTTTCCAAATTCAGCGCGTGTATTTGAAAGACCTGTCGCTGGAGCAGCCCAATTCGCCTACCATCTTGTTGGAGCAAACGCAGCCTGCCGTGGACATTCAGCTGGGCGTGGAAGCTCAGCCAGCCGCGCAAGGCGTGTTTGAAGTGTGCGTGACGGCGACTGTGACGACCAAAATTGAAGACCGCACGGTGTTCTTGGTGGAAGCCAAGCAAGCGGGTATTTTTGAGATTCGCAATTTGCCGCAAGATCAAATGGGCCCCGTGCTCGGCATTGCTTGCCCTCAAATCGTGTATCCCTATCTGCGCGCGAGCGTGGCCGACATCATCACCCGCGCTGGCTTTCCTCCTGTGCATCTGGCTGAGATCAACTTCCAAGCCATGTATGAGGCGCAGCAGGCAGAAGCAGCTAAATAAGCAGTCTTACAGACTGAAATTTTAGGCTTTTTAAGCATATAGCCCGCATAGAATCTGCGCAGAGTGCTATGAAAATAATAGTGATTGGCGCGGGCGCATGGGGCACAGCTCTGGCAGCGAGTGCTGCGCGCTCGCACGATGTGCGCTTGCTGGCGCGAGACGCAGCGCAGGCTGCGCAGATGCAAGCGATGCGGCTCAACAGCCGCTATTTGCCAGATGTGCCCTTGCCATCTTCATTGGCCGTTGTGCACGGTGATGCTGTGCAGGCCGCAGCGATTGAGGCAGATTTGTTTGTCATCGCCACGCCGATGGCTGGCTTGGCGCAAAGCTTAGCGGCGCTGTCGGGCGTCAGCGCCCCGGTTGTTTGGCTGTGCAAAGGTTTTGATGGCAACGGCCTGCTAGGGCACGAAATCGCTGCGCAGGCAGCTCCTGAATCCATAGCAAACCGTCAGCTCGGTGTCCTCAGCGGCCCGAGCTTTGCTCAGGAGGTGGCTTCTGGCCAGCCAACGGCTTTGGTGGCGGCCAGTTCGCAGGCGCAAGTGTCGCAAGCCATGGTTGAAGCATTTCATAGCGAGAGACTGCGCGTTTACGAAAACAGCGATATCGTAGGCGTAGAAGTCGGCGGCGCAGTGAAGAATGTGTTGGCTATCGCCACGGGTTTGTGCGATGGTTTGCAGCTTGGCCTAAATGCGCGTGCTGCGCTCATCACCCGTGGCTTGGCTGAAATGACGCGTTTGGGCGTAGCCTTGGGCGCACAAGCTGAGACATTCATGGGCTTATCTGGTTTGGGAGATTTGGTGCTCACAGCCACCGGCGATCTCAGCCGCAATCGCAAGGTTGGCCTGTTGCTCGCGCAAGGCCAAAGCTTGTCTCAGGCGACAGCATCACTGGGCCATGTGGCCGAAGGTGCACGCTGCGCTGCAGCTGTGCTCGCCCGCGCGCAAAGCCTCGGTGTAGACATGCCGATCACGCAGTGTGTGGTGGCTTTGTTGGCCGGAAAAATCAGCGCCGAGCAAGCGGTAGCCTTGCTGATGGGACGCGAGCCAGGGCGTGAAATTTAAAGGCTTTTGAGCCTTTAGCCGGCATAGAATCTGCGCGAAGTGCTATCAATTAAATAGCAACTGTGATCAAAACTATCATGGGCAAAGTATCACCTTGGCTGATGCAGCCTTGCCTTGATCCAAATCTTGAAACGCCTGCGCGCCATCGCTGAGAGGGCGGGTATCGAGCCATTCAAGATTTCCGAAAGCACCTTGGTGAATCAACTTCACGGTTGCACGCAGATCGGCGGTGGTGTAGGTGTAGGTGCCCAGTAGTGTGATCTCTGCTAGCGTGAGCCGGCGCATGTCGATTTCGCTGGCCCAATCTTGCAGGCCAACATGCATGATCACACCGCCGACTTTGACACTGGCAAATGCGGTGTTGCGGGTGATTTTGGAGCCGACGGCATCCATCACGTAATCGAAGGCGTTCTCTGCAGCTTGGGTTTCTTTGGGGTTGTAGGTTTTGACCTGTGCGAATTGCTCGATTTGCTGGCGGCGCAGTGGATTGACCTCGGCGACCGTGATATCCGCACAGCCATAGTTTTTCAGCAGCAGGGCAGAGAGCATGCCAATTGCTCCGCCACCCAAGATCAATACGCGACTCTCCTGCACAGGGCGCACCATCACGCGCATGGACAAATTGATGGCGTGCAAAGCGGTGGCGGCAGGCTCGGTCACAGCGGCATGCGCTGCGGGCATCTCTTGCGGCATGTCGATCAGCGATGCTGCAGGGATCGACATGTATTGCGCGAAAGCGCCAGGGCGCGTCATGCCGACCATGGTGCGGTTGCTGCACAAATTATTTCTGCCTTGCGCGCAGTAATCGCATGTGCCGCAGGTGATGAGCGGATTACCCGTGACGCGCGTACCTTTGGCGTAGTGGGGTGAAGCTGATTCAGCAACTGTTCCGCAAAACTCATGACCCAAAATCAAACCTGGCTTGCGGCGTGGATCATGGCCATGGAAGGCGTGCATATCGGAGCCGCAGATGCCTACTGCTTCGATTTTGAGGATGACCTCGCCTTGGTGCAATTCAGGATCGGTTTGATCGAGTAACTGAACTTCATTGGGTTGGGTGTAAACAAGGGCTTTCATCATTGAGTCCGATAGGTCTTTAAAAAATCAGCCATGAAGGCGACCAAACCTTCAGTTTGCTGCACGCTGACGCCGTTGTACAAACTGGCCCTCAAATACTTTCCCACCCCAAATGGAGTCAGCGTTCTTAAACCGACGATGCCACGCTCCCAGGCTTGGACAAGGAAGTTCCGAGTGGTTTCCTCGTCGCCACCGGCGACATCAAAGGGGATGTTCATGCGGCTGCGGATGGAGGGATCTGAAATTGGGGTGGAATAAAAGCCCTCCGACTTGTCGATCAAGTCGTAGAGCATGGCTGACTTTGCGATCGAGCGGCGTTCCATTTCATGCACGCCGCCCTGCGCGATCATCCATTGCATATAGATGTTGACCACCTCGACATTGAAAGTGGCGATGGTGTTCCACAAATTACCCTCACGGGCATTGGTGGTGTAGCAGAGCACGCCTGGGCAAAGTTTACTGGGCGTGCCCAGCAAGTCCCGCCGGATCACACACAGTGTGACGCCGGGGTGTCCGATGTTTTTGGATGCGCAGGCATACAGAACGCCTACATTGCAACCCACCCAGTCAATGGGCTTGGTGGAGAAGTCTGAGGATGCGTCAATCACCAAGGGTGCTTTGATGCTCAGCTTAGGCAAATGATGCAACTCAATCCCGTTGACCGTTTCATTCGAGCAAAGATACACGTACTTGGATTCGGGATCCAAATTCTCAAATGATGGATTGTGGGTAAACGTGCCAGCTACGCTCTCGGAGGAAACAACGATAGGGCGGCAGTATTTTGAGGCTTCGGATAAGGCGCGTTTGGACCAGGTGCCATTGACGAGGTAAGTTGCTTTTTCATCGCCATGAGGACACAGATTGAGCGGAACTGCTGCAAACTGCCCGTGCCCACCGCCATGCATGAAAAGAATTTCATACTGCTGCGGAATATCCATCGCCATGCGGCAGCGTTGCACCGTGTTGGTGAGGATATCTAAAAATTCAGGCGATCGATGCGAGAGGTACATCGAGCACATGCGCTGCGCGTCGAATAAGGCCTTGATACCCGCTTGTACTTCGGCCGCAAGCGATGTCGGCCCCGGGCTGAAATTCAGCAGCGGCACACCGCTGGGAGGCAGCAAGGATCCGAGCAGGGCCGGATGCGTATCGGCTGGTTGCAATGACATGTTGGGTGGTTTCGTTAACGCGCTGAACTATTTGGCAGTAAAGCCGCCGTCAATCATGATGGTTTGGCCGGTGATGTAGCTCGATGCATCGCTGGCGAGGAACACGGAAAGTCCGTACAGATCCGTGAGCTCGCCGTTGCGCCCGATGCAGGTTTGATCGGCGTTTTTATGCGCGGCTGCGGGGTTGGCAAACACTGGGGCTGTGAGTTGCGTGGGAAAAAAACCGGGACCAATCGCATTGCAGGTGATGCCCTTTGAGGACCATTCTTGCGCAATCGCTTTAGTCAGTTGAACCACACCACCTTTGCCTGCGCCGTAGGGCGCGCTGTTACCAAAGGCGCGATAACTTTGCAAGCTGGCAATGTTGATGATGCGCCCCCAGCCACGCTCAGCCATCTTGGGCGCGAGCGCTTGCGTGAGGAAGAAAGGTGCAGACAGATGCAGATTGATTTGCGTTTGCCAAGCTGTGGGGGTTACAGCTTGGAAGGGTTCACGCAGGTTCACACCGGCGGCATTCACCAAAATGTCAATCGCACCCAGCTTCAAAACACTTTGAGCCGCCTCTTGCGTGGCTTCAATATCCGCCAAATCACAGGGCAAACATTGCACTTCGATGCCTTGCTGCTTCAAGCGATCAGCGGCTGCTGTGAGAGCATCCGCACGGCGCGCACCGAGCACCAACTTGGCGCCAGCCAAGCCCAGCGCCGTGGCCATCGCCTCGCCGATACCAGAGTTGCCGCCGGTCACGAATGCTGTGCGCCCTTTGAGGCTGAAAAGCACGTTGATGTTCATGCTGTCACTGGCTCACCCAGTTCAAACTTTTCGCCGGGGAAGTATTTAGCCAGGCGATCATCTGCTGTGCGCGCGTGTGCCTCCATGCCCTCAAGCCGAGAAATGCGAGCCGTGGCCAAGCCGATATCGCGTGCTGCTGCACGGGTCATTTGCTGCCAGGTGAGTGTCTTCATGAACTTGTGAACAGACAAACCACCCGAATAACGCGCCGCACCCTTGGTGGGCAACACATGATTGGGGCCACTGGCCTTGTCTCCATAAGCCACCGTGGTTTCTTCGCCCAAGAAGAGTGAGCCGTAGCAGGTGAGGTTTTCCAGCCACCAGTTCAAATCTTTGGTGTGAACTTCCAAATGCTCAGAGGCATACTTGTCGGAAATTTCAGCCATTTCCTCGCGAGTAGAGCACAAGATCACTTCACCATAATCGCGCCATGCAGCGCCTGCAGCATCGCGCGCAATCGGGGGCAGGGCATCGATCAGGGGTTGCATACGCGCCATCACATCGCGTGCGAGATTTTCATCGGTGGTGAAGAGCCAAGCAGGAGACTCATGGCCATGCTCGGCTTGGCCGACCAAATCACTCGCCACAATTGCAGGATCTGCTGTTTCATCAGCAATCACGGCCACCTCCGATGGGCCAGCAAAAACATCAATGCCGACTTTGCCAAACAAACTGCGTTTGGCTTCGGCCACGAATTTATTACCGGGGCCCACGATCACATCCGCTGGTTGGCCGGTGAACAAACCGTAAGCCATGGTGGCAATCGCTTGCACGCCACCGAGCGTCAAAATCACATCAGCTCCGGCTTTGTCGAAGGCATACATCAAATACGGGTGCATGGGACCGCCGCGAAATGGTCCAGAACAGGCAATGATTTTCTTGACGCCAGCTGCCTTGGCTGTGGCCACGCCCATGTAGGCGGAGGCGATGTGTGCATAGCGGCCAGCAGGTGCATAACAGCCCGCTACATTCACGGGCAGCACGCGCTGCCCAGCCGTTACGCCGGGATGCAATTCGGTCTGAAAATTGCTGATCGATTGTCGCTGTGCAGTGGCAAAGTCAAAGACTTGCTTGATCGCGAAGTCGATGTCGGCGCGAACCGCGGCAGGCACGTTCTGCGCGTTTTTATCCAGCTGCTCACGCGTCACAATGAATTCACCTTCCCAGGCGTCTAATTTTTTCGCGTAGTGGCGTACAGCTGATTCACCATTTTTTTGGATTTCAGCCAGCATGTCGTTGACCACGCTTTGAGCGGTGGCCGTTTCGGTTTCAGGTGTCTTGGCAGCTTTTTTGAGATATTGAATACTCACAACATTCTCCGTCAATAAGAATGCAGCGGCCTCGCCAGCAAGCTGGCCGTCTGCAAAAGGGATGAAAAAATTACTTGGTGCTGTTGGCGAAATCGCGCAGTTTTGGGTCTGCTTGCACGAGCTTCATGTAATCATCAGTCACGAAATCTTGAACTTGCGGAATGGTTGGCAAAGCGCCTGTTTCGCGCATGAAGACAGAAATCTGCGCAAACCAAGCATCGACCTGGGAATTGCTGTTTTTGCGCTCCATCATCTTGAGCTGTTGACCCAGATCAAAAGTCGGGCGTGTATCGAATTCTTTTTTCATCGAGGCTTCGCTGATGCTCACACCGCCTTTGGCATAGAAGTCCTTCATCATGGCGATGGATTCTTTTTGGTTTGCGCCCATCCACTTCCATGCACGCAAATACACCGCTAAAAACTTAGCCACGTTTTGTGGATTTTCTTTGGCATAGTCGCCACGTGCAATCAAAGCACCCGGTACGACTGCGCCGCCTTCCTTGCCGCTGCAGAGCACTTTCGCGCCAGCTTTTTCCTCTACTGTGTAGATGTTGGGTGCCCACATACCAGCCAAATCGGTGTTGTTGGAAGAGATGGCGGAGATGATCTCGGCTTGCCCCATGTTCTTCATCACGACATCGGATTTTTTCAAGCCATAACGCTTCAGGCAAGACTGCACAGCGAAGTCTGCAGTGGAGTTTTGCGTCAGGGTGATGGTCTGGCCGCGCAGAGCAGCAGCTGGATCTTTGGCAAACTCAGCGGCTTTCTTGCCACTCGCCACGAGAGCATTGCCAGCAGATTCATCATTGGTCACGCCAATCGTTTTGATACCAAAGCGCACATGCCCGAGCACGGCGGGCACAGAGCCTGTACCGCCCACATCCCAAGACTTAGCGGCTGATGCAGCGATTTGCGGCACACCAGCGGGGAAGGTGCTGAACTCGGGTGCCAAGCCCACTTCTTTCCACCAGCCTTTTTCGGTGGCGACGTGAAATGGCATGGCCCAATACAGTGAGGGCTGATAACTGATTTTGATGGGGGTGAGTGCTTGAGCAAAGGATGCGCCCATGGCGACTGCAGCTGCAACGCCCACAATAGTTTTCTTCAACATACGGTTCTCCTGGTGGTGGTAAAAAAGTTCAATGGTCTGCGCTGCCGTGCTCTTCGCGCAACGATTTCCAAATGCGGGTACGCAGATGAACGAAGGAGGCCAAGTCCATCACGTCTTCGATTTTTGGATGCTTGTCCCAGCCTTCAGCTTCACGGATGCTTTTCACATCCAAAATTTCTTTGATCTTGCCGGGGCGGCTGGTCATCACCACGACGCGATCCGCCAAATACACGGCTTCTTCTACTGCATGGGTGATGAAAAGAACGGTGCGTGGATTTTTGCGCGCGAGTTTCACCAACTCTTCTTGCATCACAACGCGCGTTTGGGCATCCAGTGCGCCAAAGGGCTCATCCATCAGCAGCACATCCGGGTCGAGCGCATAAGCGCGCGCAATCGCCACACGCTGCTGCATCCCGCCAGACAGCTGGTGCGGGTAGGCGGATTCGTAGCCCTTCAGATTCATCAAGCCGATGTAATGGGTGATGATTTCGTGGCGTTTTTCTTTGGCCAAGCCCTTGGCGCGCAATCCAAAATCAATGTTGTCATAGACCGATTTCCAAGGAAACAGCGCAAAAGCCTGGAACACGACAGCACGTTCAGGGCCGGGGCTGGTCACGACTTTGCCCGAGACGGAGACGGTGCCAGTGCTGGGAAACTCCAAACCTGCCACCATGCGCATACAAGTGGTTTTGCCGCAGCCTGAGGGTCCCACAATTGCGACAAACTCCTGATCGTTGACTTTCATATCAAAGCCATCGATGGTGAGGAAATCCTTGTTGTCACGCTTGAACACGCGCGTGACTTGGTTGAATTCAATGGTGCTCATGGTGTTTTTCTGTGTAGCAATTTATCGGCGATGAGCCAGGAGACGAGCCTCGATCTTGCGTAATGCGACATCGATGAGTACGCCGACAAAACCAATGGCAAGCATGCCCGCCATCACAATATCGGTCGCAATCGAGCTTTGGCCCTTCACAATCAGATAGCCCATACCGCTGGATGAAGCGATCAATTCAGCTCCCACCAAAGACATCCAGCCTAATCCCGCGCCGATTCGCAATCCGGCAATGATGGAAGGCACAGCCGCAGGGAACAAGACTTCTGTGATGGTTTTGAAGCTGCCCACGCCAAGCATGCTGGCAGCTTCGACATAGCGAATCTCCACACCTTTAGCGCCGCGATAAGCATTGATCAGGCAAGGTGGAAATGCGCCAGCAAAAATAATCAGGGTCGGGCCTCCAATGCCTGTGCCAAACCAAAGCGCTGCGAAGGGCACCCAAGCCACAGGCGCAATGAAGCGCAATGCATCAAACAATGGAGAAACAATGTCATCCAGCCATCCAAACCAGCCCATCAGCAAGCCCAGCGGCACGCCAATCAGAGATGCCAAGAGAAAACCCATGCCGAAACGAGACAAGCTCGACAGCATATGTTCGTGGAGCACGTGGCCAGCAAACGGCGTTTGCGTCAAATCAATCAGCTTGATCACGACTTCGTGCGGCATCGGCAAAAACTGTTGAGGTATCAAGCGAGCAATTGCTGCAAAGTACCAAATGCCGAAAAATGTCAGTAAACCTATCAACGACAGAACAGGCTTGCTTTGCAGCCATGGAGAAGTTTTCATGCGACCGACCTCTCTCTTCTCCAAGGCATGGCGCGGCTTTCAATTTTGCCCAAGATGGCCGTCGTGACTGCGCCGCAGATGCCTACGAACACCATGGCCACCAGGATCATGGCTGGGTAAATGTCTTGTGAGCCTTGATTGAGAATACTGCCCAGACCATACAGGGCGCCAATCAGCTCAGCTGCGACCAAAGTCGTCCAGCTGGCTTGGAGTGACAGGCGCAGGCCTGTAAAAATCATGGGAAACGCACCAGGGATCAGCACATCAAAAACCAGTTTGGAGCCTTTGATACCAAGCATTTGGGCGGCTTCCATCACGGGTGTGTCGATGTTGCGCACACCGGTGTAGCTGTTGATGACAGATGGCACAAAGGCAGCCACAAAAATCACCAAAATCTTTGCGGCATCTCCCAGACCCAGCCAGACGATGGCCAAGGGGATCCATGCCAGCGGCGGAATCGGGCGCAGCAACAGGAATGCTGGATTGATCAAACTTTCTGCTTTGCGTGAGTAGCCCATGAGCAAGCCAAGCGGTACGCCAACTAAGACCGCCACGGCAAATCCCATCAGCACCAGTTTGAGGCTGTGAAAAATATGCTGATGCAGCAGGCCGTTACCGTATCCCTCGGTGGTGATTTGCGTTAAAGCGACCTGTACCTCGATCGGCTTGGGGAAGCGTGCTGGCGACACCCATCCCGTCACCGAGGTCAAGAGCCACCAAGCCAACAGCGCAACGCCAATGGTGAGTAAGCCCAGCCAAGTACGGCGAGACAATCCTGCGAAACGACCGATACCAGATGCCATGATGGTTTTACGATTGCGTGAACTGAACTTGACGTGAAATGAAAATGTAAGCGCTTTCATTTATATTGTCATGCACCGCCTCGCAAGTCAAGTTGAGTCAGCGAAATAGGTGGTTATTCGAGGGTAAATCCTAGGATTCAAGCGCAATCATCGAATTTTTGAGTGCAAGCGTTTGCAGTTTTGATGAGTTTGAGCTATCTTGCTTTATGCAAACGAAGAGTCGTATTGAAGATGTCGCGCACGCAGCGGGCGTATCCACTGCCACAGTGTCTCGGGCGCTTTCGCAACCGGACCGCGTCAGTGAAAAAACGCGTCAACTGGTCAGAGACGCGGTGGAAAAGCTGGGCTATGTGCCCAATGCTGCCGGTCGCGCCTTGGCCTCCGGGCGCACCCAAACGATTGGTTGCGTGATTCCAACTTTGGATCTGGCGATCTTTGCGCGCAGTACGCATGCGATGCAATTGGTCTTGGCGGATGCGGGGTATCAGTTGCTGGTAGCCAGCCATAACTATGACCATGTGGCCGAGCTGGAGTTGATCAAAACCATGCAGCACCGAGGTGTGGATGCCTTGGTCTTGGTGGGTGCGCAGCATCATGCGCAGGCTTGGAGCAGCCTAAAAACATGGAGCAAACCTGTGCTGCTTACATGGGTGTGCGATGAGCGCCTGCCTTCAGTGGGTTTTGATAATCAAGCCATCGCGGCAATGGCGACACGACATTTGCTGGAACTGGGGCATCGCAAGATCGGCATGATTTCCGGCTACACGCAACACAATGATCGCGCAGGCCAACGTAGGCTGGGCTTTCTCTCTGAGCTAGAGCGCGAAGGCCTGAGCGCAAGCGCTGCCGCTGTGAGCGAGCAAGCTTTGAGTATTCAGGGTGGGCGTTTGGGTTTGAAGGCGCTCAAACAGCGCCACCCTGGACTGACAGCCTTGGTTTGCGGCAACGATATGGTGGCGATTGGCGCGATATTAGAAGCTCAAGCGTCTGGCTTGCGCGTTCCAGAAGATATCTCTATCTGCGGTATCGATAACCATGAGCTGGCAGGCGAGATCAAACCCGGACTAACGACGGTGAGCTTACCAACACAGGATTTGGGGCGAATTGCGGCAACACAAATTCTGCAGATCCTGGCTGGTGAACCCGTAGCTCACCAGTCGCTGCTGCCATTTCATTTGGTGCAGCGTGGCTCAACATCGCAGCCAGCAGCTAAGTCATCCAAGCGATAAGAGTGCTCGAAGTGTAGTCACATGGCTTTGAACAAACCGGCGTAGAGACGACTGACGACGAGTTTTTCGGAGCGACCGTGTAGGCTGAGACTCATGCGAGCAGCTTCATCGCGGTGGACGGCATCGATCAAGCTGGCGCGCACCAAGGTGCTGCGGTGGATTTGCCAGAATTCGTTGGGATCGAGCTGAGGCAAAAGATCTTTGATCGGGGTGCGGATCAGAAGCTCGCGCTCGGCGTGTTCGATGCCGGTGAGCACGCGAACGTATTTGTCTGCTGCTTCGAAATAGGCCACTTCTGAGAGCGGCACGATGACGATTTGATTGCCGACGCTGGCTTGGATGCGTTGCAGGCGTGGAGCGGCGATTGGCGTATCTGGCGGGGTGCGAAGCAGAGTGCGCAGGGCGCTAAGTTGTGATTCGTCCTGACTGCTATTTACTATTAATTCAATAGCACTCTGCGCAGATTCTATGCCGGCAGAAATGTGTATTTGATGCTTAATTCGCTCTAAAGTTTGCTGCAAACGCTGTGGTTTAACAGGTTTGACAATGTAATCTATCGCTGCTTGTTCAAAGGCTTTCACAGCATATTCGTCAAAGGCTGTGATGAACACCAGCAAAGGCAGGCTGCGGTTGGGCGGCCAGCGCTCTGCGATTTCTTGTGCAGCATCCAAACCCGATTGGCCGGGCATACGAACATCAAACAACAGGATCTGAGGCAGCAAACTGAGCGCCTGCTCAACGGCTTGCAGACCATCAGTGGCGATATGAGTCTGTAGCTCAGGCCAAAGCTGATGCAGTTCACGCTGCAAACTCTGAGCGAGTAAAGGCTCGTCTTCAGCAATCAGGGCTGTGATGACTTTTTCGCTCATAGATGCAAGGGCAGGCGCAGGGTGGCTTGGCAGCCGGGAGTCGATACTGCATCTGCACGATTTGTTGTATTTTTAGAAGAAAAACCATCATTTACCGGCGTAGATACTGCGCAAAGTGCTACCAAATCTATAGTAGCTCGGCCATCGTATTTGCTATTCAGGCGTTCGCGCACTTGCGCGAGACCAAAGCCGTTGGTCGTGTGCGATGGGGGGGAGGTAGGCTCGCAACCCATACCATCGTCCGAGACGCGCAGCACCAGAAAGCCAGCTTCTTGAGAGGCGGTGATACTGATTTGCCCACCCCCCACTTTGGGTTCCAAGCCATGCACGATGGCGTTTTCAACCAAGCTTTGCAAAATCAAAGTGGGTACTTTGATCTGCGAAAGTTCTGGCGGCAGATCAAACTGGAAGCGCAGGCGTTCACCGAGGCGAATTTGCATGAGCGAGAGATAGTCTCGCAGCCGATCAAACTCCGCTTGCAAGCTGTGCTCCTGCGTGCGTGAAGCAGAAAGCGTAGCGCGCAGAAAATCGCCCAGCTGATCGAGCATTTGCACTGCACGCTCAGGCTCATGTGGAATCAGAGCACGCAGATTGGCCAAGGTGTTAAACAGCATGTGCGGATCAAGCTGGCTTTGCAGCAACTTGAGTTGTGCCTCTGTGGCTTGACGGCTTTTGGCTTCAAGCTCGGCTTGGTAATACGCACTCTTACCTTGGCTGTAAAAAAACAGCGAAATGCCAATGCCCGAGGCCATGCTGAAGAGGAAGACGAAGGCAAAAAACTCTGGCGAGCGACGAACCAAGTCGAAACTGGTGAATCCGTTCACAGCATCGCCAATCAGAGTGCCGACCACGAAGCCTGTAAATACGCCGCCCAAAATCAAGGCAGCAGCGCGCCAGCCGCGAGGAAAAAGATGAGGTGAATCTTGATCAATGAAAAAGCGCCCGCCATCAATCAACGCCCAAGTGACCATGCCCATCGGTACCGAATACGCCAACTGCCCCCAAAGTGGAAGACTGACGCGAAACAGCCAAAGCAGGCTGCTCATCGCCACGCACAGCATCGCTACTTGCCAACCATGGCGCAGCAGCATGGAGCGGCAAGCTTGCATCACCGCCCATCCGCGCTGCCAACGTGGCAGGGTGCGCGCGGCTGTATAGGCTTGCGCGATGTGCGGGTCAAACAAAGTGGTGCTGTGCATAGGCATCCTCCTCATTGTGGGGCAGAAAGATGCCGATTGAAAAACGTCACGAGCTGCGCATACACATTTGGCAGGCTGCTGCGATCAAAACCCGCTGGATCAACCAACATGGGTGAAAGCGATGCTGCCAAATCTTGCGGCCAAGGAGAAAATAAGCTGCCATGCCCAGCTTGCGCTAAGCGTGCGATCAGCTCGCAGCGCTTGCAGGCGTTTAACACGCGTTCGCTGTGAAATTGTGGATGCAGCCACACATCTTGCCCAGCTTCTATGATGCCTAGAGGGATACCTGGTCGTGCAAATGAAGCCATATCAAAAGGCGCGGCCATCGGCACAGAGGCGACGGCTGCGCGGATGCGCGGCTCGTGGTGAGACAGCATGGTATCGTCATCAAAACGACGGCGATGCTCAGCGCGCGCGACGGCCAATTTGATGCCATCCAAGGCATTGCCACGCAAATAGGTCGCCAAGCCAACACAGGCATGGAAGTCTTTCTCCATATTCGCCAAACAATGCCGCATGAAATTGCCTTGTGACCATTGGCCACCTGCGAGCACCAGCGCATTGAAACCGCCAGCCGATGTGCCATAAACGCCTGCACGCTGTGTTTCGATCACTTTTGAATAATGGGGATGCGCTGCCAATGCATCCAAAGTTTGGCTGATTTCGCGCGGGCGCAGCACCCAACTGGCCGGGCCTTCATTGCGCATATCGCGATGATTGTCTCCCGCATGTGTGGGCAGTGCCACCGCATAACCCGCATCCACGAAAGCGCGCGCCAGATCACTCAGCGGCCAAGGTGCGCCGCCAGAACCATGGGAGATCAGGAGTAAAGGTAATTTTTGCGGAGTATCAACCCAAGCGCCTTCCCAAGCCAGCGACAGCGCGAAGCGCCCTTGCTGAATGCGCGTAGCCGGGCTGCTGCTGGGATAAAACAGGCTGATCTCTGGGCTGCTGGCTGTAGCGGGCAATTGAACGAAGCCCAGGGTAGCTGCATGCGCATTCAGACTGATGGTCCAAGCTAAAGAGGCGAAGAAGGCTCGCAGGAACTTATTCATCATGTATCTCTAACAGGTGTGTACTTCACCATGGATCGCGCTGGGTTTGCAAGCGGGCGCGCTCTGCTTGAAGCAATCGCTCATGCAAGGCGCTACCAGGGCTGCCTAACCACACCACTGCGCCATGAATTGCTAAACCGAGCCCCCAACCTGCTAGCGGGAAAAATGCCCAAGGTTTGCCGTTGGCCAAGGAAATCGTCATGAGCAAGGCATTGACGCAGACAAAGACAGCAGCATGGATGAACCAACCGAGTTTCGCACCCGCACGGCGGCGGGCGAGGCGCTCAATCTCTTGAGGCGAGAGGCTAGCATTGGAGGTTGTGACCTTGTAAGACATATTCATGATGGTTCCTTGTGTGAGGTGAGGAAAGTTTTCAAGGCTTAATTTGCGCTACAGGGCTCAGATGCTTGAGATGAAATTGCACGATCTTGGCAAAAGCAGCATCTCGCAACTTGGCATCAAAGCCCGGTGTCGGCATCCCACCGCGCACTTGGCTAGCCGCCACCTCTCGTGCCACAGCTTCAGGCCAAGGCGCAAGCAAATCAAAATGCTCGGCGGGAAGATCGACCAGCTGCTGGCAGCTTCGGCAATTGGTAAGCACATAGTCGGAATGAAAGCGCGGCACCAAAACCTGATCGTTTTTTGCTGTGACCAAGCCCACAGGGATCTTGATATGCGCCAGACTCTCGGTGCTGAAAATTGCCGCCACAGGAACGGAGAGTGTGACAGCGGCAATGCGCACGTCTGGTCGCACTTCTGTATTGCCTGATTGAGGCGTCAGCCCGCCGTACGATGTTTTGATCTCTTCGGGTAAAAACATTTCAGGCACATTTTGGGCGCGCAGCATACTGGCTTGACGCTCCCGCCTTGCGGTGCCCGAAGCGGCGCCTTGATAGCAAAAGCCTTCGTCCGCATCTTGCACGCGGTTGCAATGCTGCACCAAATTGAGGGTGCGCCATTGAGCCCCTGCCAATGCCAGACCCGTCACACCGCCAGCAGACATGCCATGAACACCTACTTGATCTAACTTGAGTCGTGCTGACCAAATCGGATGTTGGGAGAGCGCATCAATCACTTGTGTGACTTCTCTGGGGCGAGTTTGAAAAGCGGCAGGCCCCGCCTTGGAGGCATCACGAAAATTGTCGCCAGCATGTAATGGTTGTGCCACGACAAAGCCAGCTCGCGCGAGTGTGGATGCAAGATGGTGGTCAGACACATCACTTCCTCCCGAACCATGCGAGAGCACGATGAGGCGATGTACTTTGGCGACGGGTTGGGCATCACGCGACACATTCAAGACAAAAGGTCCGATGCTCACCGGGCTGGCGATGGCCTCGGTCGGATAGATCATCGTGACTGGCACTGCGCCCGCTTGAATACGGCTCATGCCGATCTGCGCTTGGGCTGCAGAGCCGCATGCGAGCCAAATCATCAAACCAGTGATGAAAGCAGTAACGAGGGGATGGGGTTTCATAAGGGATTTCATAAGGGGTTTCATCGTGAAAGGGGGTTTCAGCCCCAAATGAATTGACCGAGGAAGCGGCCGGGTAAGAGTGTGAAGACACCCGCGCCCAAGCAAGCACCGAAATACAGCCCAAGCATGGTTTTACGGTGGCCACGGATATTGCCTTTGGCAAGAAACCAGAATGCACCGAGCAAGCCAAACAGCGTGACGGGGATCAGCAGATGAATCCACGAAAAGCGCCACCACTGCGGGAAATGCGAATGAATAAAAGCCGCAGAAATGGCGCTGATCAACATCATCGTGACCCAGGCATAGCCGAAGGCGCGATGCAGCTTCGGTCGCTGTTTGCTGGACAGGCGCGCCCAGAGGGCAAACGGACCGAGCACGGCGGCTGCGAGCGCTGCGGCCAGATGAATGATGACCTGCGGAGAGAGTGAAGACAGTGTTTGCATGCCGCTACTGTGCCGTTTGGGGGCAAGCATGGCTAGCGGATTGCGATGGAATGCAGAAATATGGGAGCGAAATGCCGTTCTGGTCGCTTGACTTCAGAATCAACGAGAAAGCCACTGATCGAGTTTCTCAACTCTTTTCAAACCCTGCCAACTGGGGCTGCTGCCCATCTCTTTCATGAGCTGTGGCCAGATGCATTGCAAGACCTCAGCTTCCACAAAAGCATCGGCAGCCGCTTCATGGCGAGCGGGGCAGGTGAGGTTGAAATGGTTGAGCCATTGGTCAAGGTCTTCGGCCTTCGCATCAGGCTGAGTCACGGCGCAGAGCTTTTCAATATCAAGCCATGGGTTTTTCAAAGGTTTCCCTAGCTCGGAGAGGAAATGGCGATCCAGCATGATTTGGTCAAACCAAGCGTGAAAGGCCAGCAGGGGTGCATCGGCCAAAAAATCACGCAGCATGGGTAAGGCTTGCCAGCCAGGCAGGCCCATTTGTTGACGCTGCATGCCTATGCCGTGGATCAAGATGTTGTCTTTGTCTTCCACAGTGCGCTCGGGCTGGATCACAATTTCGAAGCTATCGCCGGGTGTGATGGCGAGCGTTCGTGTTGTCCAATCCACTCGCAGACCGATACAGGCGACTGCGAGCAGCTGTGCTTTTTGTGGATCCAGTCCGCTGGTTTCAACATCGAGCACGACCCAGCGCTCGCGCACAGGTTCTGCAGATGCGACGCTTTTTTGCTTGAACCAATCGAGTAGACCCATCATCAACGCTCGTAATCCATGCGCATGCGATCTTGCAGGTCTCGTGCAACTCGGCAGGTTTCTTTGAGAATGCGGCGGTCAATCGTGTTGAGGCGGCGAACGTCGATACGATTGGGCTCATCAGGGTCACCCAAACCTTCCTTCATACCGAGTGCGATATCGATTTGCACACGCAAGCGCAGAGTTTGCAAAAATTCAAAACCACCAATCCAGCCCTCGTACTCACGTTGTTTGATACCAAGTTTGGCGCCTATAGCCGCCAGGCGAGCTCGGGTGTTGGTTTCAGCAATACCTTGCGCGAGTGCATACAGGCGAGCGGCATCCACAAAGATGGCTGTCCCGCGCAGCTTCAAATCCACGGTGGCGTCGTCATACGTGTCGATTGCGCCTGTCCAGGTCAGGGGCGGTGTGCGCTGCAGGGCATTGATGGCAAGAAGTTTCAAAAAACGGTTTTTGCTCACTGTGTGGGTTGTTACGAAGTCGCGCAGCTGCTGTGCCAGCACCAGCTCGCCCCAGAGGCCTCGCAGATCAAAAAAGATACTGGCATTGAGCAGATCCTCAGGCTCGCCCACACCGATCCAATGCGCGAAGCGCGCTTGCCATTCGCTTTGCTTGAGGCAGAGCTCGGCATTGCTGGCCATGATGTTGCCAGCGCACAGCGGATAACCGCATTCATCCAGTGTTTCATTCGCAGACCGCGCCAGCGCGAGCCATCTGAGACGTTCTGTATCGGAAGTGCTGTCTTGCAAAATCAGCGCATTGTCTTGATCGGTGGCGATGGTTTGCTCTTCACGGCCTTCTGATCCAAGTGCGATCCAGCAAGCTTGCTTGGGATCTAAGCCGTGCTCCGAGGCCAGCAAGTCCAGTAATCTGCCCGTGAGTAAATCGTTCAGATGGCTCACGAGCGCTGTGAGCTGGCGTGATTGGATACCTTGGCCCAGCAAGCGCGCCGCGAACTGGCGGATATCTGGCGCAAGCGCTTTGAGCTGTTCAATGCTCACGGCTCCGCGCAGTGCGTTCGAGAGCTGCTGCAAACTCATACGCTGCATGGCAAACAAATCTCGTTCGGAGACGATGCCCACCACGGCGCCACCACGAGTGATAGGCACATGCCGAATCGCATGGCGCGACATGAGAAGCGCTGCATCCTGCGCTGTGTCGCTGACATCGAGTGTGCGCACCGGCGAGACCATCACCTGTGCGATGGGAGTATCCAGCGATACGCCGGGCAATGTCACCCGACCAAGAATATCGTAACGCGTCAGAATGCCAATGGCATGCTTTTCATCATCGGTGACAAGCATCGAGCCAATTCTTGATTGCTCCATTTTTGATAGCACTTCGCGCAGACTGCTTGCCGGCGAGCAGCTGATTGGAGCATTTTTTATGAGACTGCCCAGAGGTGTTTCCATGCTTTGCTCAGCAAGCACGCGCGAGGCCATCTCGCCTTGCAGGGCTTTGCGAGAAAGGCTGAGGAAATGTTGGATGCGTTGATTCAAAAAATCGGCAAACGGCGCGCTCTGGCTGGCTAAGGCTTTGACCGAGGCAATCGGCAGTGCAAGTGCAAAGCAGTCTTCCGTGGCACGGTATGTGGCCGTCACAGCTCGGTTGCCAACCACAGCGCTCACCGGAAACAGCTCGCCTGCCTCATACAAAAATGCACCACCATTGAGCTCGGCCAAGCCTTGAGTGCCTGTGACTGCGCCGCGCCGAACAAAGAGCAGATGTTGAGCTGTGCCATCAGCGGGGCTCATCACCCGCTCCCCCGTAGCAAAGTAGCGCTGTTGGCTGCCACTGACGAACGCGCGGATATGCTCTGCAGCCATTTGGTCAAAGGGTGCGTGCTGCGCCAGCTCTTTGGCTAATTGGGTGATTAAGCTGCCTGCGGGCTGGGAGATGACGGGATTTGACATTGCCCTAAGTTTACCCATCAGACATACGCCACACCACCGTACTGCCTACAATCTGCTCTATGAAGAAATCTCTTTGGTTAGCAGGCTTGGTGGTGCTGGCAGCGGCTGGCGGCGGTGCTTGGTGGTGGAAAAGCCAAGACAAGTCAGGCGATGTGCAATACCGAAGCGCCAAAATCGAGCGTGGCAATTTGCAAGCCAGCGTATCGGCCAGCGGTGCGGTGAACCCCGTCACGCAGGTGAGCGTCGGCACGCAGGTGAGCGGGCAGATCAAAGAGCTTTATGTGGATTTCAATTCTGAAGTGAAAGCGGGGCAATTGATTGCTCAGATTGATCCGGAGACTTTTGAATTCCGCGTACGCCAATCGATGGCCGATGTCGATGCTGCTCGCGCGGCTGTGCTCACAGCACAGGCCAATGTGCAAGCCTCCAATGCTGCGATTTCTCGCGCTCAGGTGGAGGTGACCGAGGCTCAGCGTGATGCAGATCGAAAGAAAGATTTAGCAGATAAACAATTTATTGCGCAAAGCGAAGCAGATCGAGCACGTGCTTTGGTCAACACCACAGGCGAGAGCTTGAAATCCGCCCAAGCGCAGCTAGCCGTCACGCAGGCCCAAGTGAAATCAGCTCAGGCGAATGTGGCGCAGCGTGAAGCGGCTTTGGCTCAGGCGCGCATTGATTTGCAGCGCACCAAAATCACTTCGCCTGTGAACGGGATTGTGATCAAGCGCGCAATTGAAAAAGGGCAGACCGTAGCTGCTAGTCTGCAATCACCCGAGCTATTTGTCATCGCACAAAACCTCTCCGATATGCAGGTGGATGCAAGTATCGACGAAGCCGATGTGAGCCGGATTCGCACCGGGCAACGTGCTACTTTCACGGTAGACGCTTTCCCCGGACAGACCTTTGAAGGCGAAGTGCGCCAAGTGCGCAAGGCTGCACAAAATGTGGCGAATGTGGTGACTTATGTTGCTGTGGTGGGCTTTACCAACAATGCTGGGCGTCTTCTGCCCGGTATGACGGCGAATGTCCGTGTGGTGACCGACAGCCGGGAAAATGTCTTGAAGATTCCGAATGCGGCTCTGCGGGTGAGGATTGCGGGCGTGGACCCTGCAAATACAGGCGCCTCTGCGCCTACTGTGCCAGCAGCGCCAGCATCCGCCCCCCAAACTGGACGCAGTAGCTTCAGCTTCTTCAGCGAAGCGGTGGCGCAGCCAGCAGGTGGAGGAGGGGGCTTTGCAGCGCAGCGTGAACGCTTGATCTCTGAGTTGCAACTGACCGCTGATCAACAAAGCAAACTCGACGCGATTCAAACCGAAATGCGCCCTCAATTCATGGCGATGCGCGATATGGATGAAGCTGAGCGTCAAGGTGCAAGAGAAAAAATCACCGCTGAAATGCGCAGCAAAATCTCTGCCATGCTCACGCCAGATCAACGCAAAAAATACCAAGAAATGATTGCTAATGCGCCACCGCCTGGCGCAGCATCAGGCGGGGTGCCTCGTTCAGCTTCGCCCGCACCCGGCGGCAATCGCCCACAAGCAGCCACAGCTGCGCAAACGCCCATCACCAGTAGCACTCCTAATTCAATAGCACCTCGCGCAGATTCTATGCCGGCTACAGGCCAAAAACCCTCTCAAAACAGTGCTGCGGGTGCTGTGGGTGGTGCTTTGCCATCAGCGCCCGCTTCAGCATCCATGGCATCTCCAACGCCGCAAGGCAGTGCGCCAGCCGCTGCAGGAGGCGGTGGCGGTGGTGGCCCATTGGGAGAATTTCGAAATCGTCTCGTGAGCGAATTGCAGCTCAGCGCCGATCAGCAACAAAAGCTGGATGCGTTGTTCACAGAAACACGTCCTAAATTCGCCGCCATGCGCGGTGCCACCCCGGAAGATCGCCCCAAGGTGCGAGAGCGCATCATGGCTGAGCTGCGCGCCAAGATCAATGATTTCCTCTCGGCTGAGCAGAAAACGAAATACGCTGCACTGTTGTCTGAAATGGGTAGCCGCGCCAGCTCGCGTGGTCGCATCTATCTGCTCGATAGCCAAGGCAAACCGGTGGCCTACAACGTGCGCTTGGGCATCACCGATGGCACATTTACTGAGCTGATGGTTGCGCCCAACTCGCCGAATGCTGAGGTGTTCAAAGAGGGTGCGAGCGTGATTACGGGGGTGATTGGTGCCGGCAGTACACCCGCAGCAGGCGCACGCCCCACAGGCCCTCGTATGCCTTTCTGATCGCATGAACTTATGCCTCTGATTGAAGCGCGAGAGCTCGTTAAAACCTACACCATGGGTGACCAAACCGTGCATGCACTGCGCGGTGTGTCGCTCGATATTGCTGAGGGTGAGTTTGTCGCCATCATGGGTGCATCGGGCTCGGGAAAATCCACGCTCATGAATATTTTGGGCTGCCTCGATTTGCCTACCGCCGGTGAATACCGTCTCGCTGGTGAGAGCGTGGAAGGCATGCAGGGCGATCAACTCGCCTCTATCCGCAATCGCCGCATTGGTTTCGTCTTCCAGCAATTCAATTTGCTTCCGCGCACCAGTGCTCTGGAAAATGTTGAGTTGCCCATGGTCTATGCCGGCATCAAAAGCGAAGAGCGACACAACAAAGCGAAAGCTGCGCTCGCACGCGTAGGCCTCGGTGCACGCATGGATCACACGCCTGCCGAGCTCTCAGGTGGCCAGCAGCAGCGCGTGGCGATTGCGCGCGCTTTGGTCAACAATCCTCAGCTGATCTTGGCCGATGAACCCACTGGCGCGCTCGATAGCCAAACCAGCGAAGACATCATGAAGCTGCTGACTGAGCTCAATCAGCAAGGCATGACCGTGGTGCTCGTCACGCATGAGCATGATGTGGCCGCTTGGGCGAGAAGGCGCATCGTGTTTCGTGATGGGCAGATGGTGGAAGATGTTGTGCAAACTGCTTGATCTGGCTGGATCGGGGACAATAGAACACAAAAGACGCAAAAGTCCGCAATAAACGCAGAAATAAAACAGATAACAATGACAGCAGCTTGTTTTTGCGTATTCTGCGCATTTCTGCGACTTTTGCGTTCTCTTCTGTCCGCTCCAATACACACATGCAAGACATTCAACACTACATGCGCGAAGGCACACTACGCCTATCCAGCCTGCCGCCGCTTTCACTCTACATTCATTTGCCATGGTGCTTGAAGAAATGCCCTTATTGCGATTTCAACTCGCATGAGGTCTCCGGTGGTGCAGGTTTGCAGCAAGATGTGGAGCAGCGCTACCTTCAAGCACTGATCGCGGATTTGGAGATGAGCCTGCCCTTGATTTGGGGGCGCACAGTTCACAGCATCTTTATTGGCGGCGGCACACCGAGTTTGTTTTCTCCCGAGAGTATTGATCAACTCTTGGTCGCTGTGCGCGCGCGCCTGCGGTTGGAGGCAGGTTGCGAGATCACGTTGGAGGCTAACCCCGGTACGTTTGAAAAAGACCGTTTCAAAGCGTTCAGACAAGCTGGAGTCACGCGTCTATCCATTGGTGTGCAAAGCTTCAACGATGCACATTTGAAAGTCTTAGGCCGTGTGCACAACAGCGCTCAAGCGCATGCAGCGATTGAAGAAGCAGCCATGAATTTTGAGGCTTTTAATATCGACGTGATGTATGCCTTGCCCGGCCAGACACTCGCGCAATGCGAGCAAGATATTCAAACAGCCCTGAGTTTTAAACCACCGCACATCAGCATCTATCACCTCACGATAGAGCCCAACACTTATTTCGCCAAGTTCACGCCGAAGAATCTGCCTGTGGATGATGATGCGTATGACATGCTCGACCGCATCACAGAGTTGACTGCTGCTCAAGGCCTAGAGCGCTACGAAATCAGCGCCTTCGCCAAGCCGCACAAACGCTGTCTGCATAACACCAACTACTGGCAATTCGGCGACTACCTCGGCATCGGAGCAGGTGCTCACGGCAAACTGAGCTTTGTCCATCGCGTCGTACGCCAAGTGAAGGCGCGTGAACCCAAGCTGTATATGGACAAGGCTTTATCGAGCAATCCGTGGGACTGCATGGTGCAAGAAACAGAAGTCGCCCGAGCCGATTTGCCCTTCGAATTCATGCTCAACGCTTTGCGGCTCACAGGCGGTTTCGCCCTAGCGGATTTTTCAGAGCGAACGGGCCTATCCATCACATCCATCCAAAAACCACTCGAAGAAGCTGAAGCCAAAGGCTTGATTGAACGGGACTTCACCCACGTGCGCCCCACAACACGCGGCTTAGATTTTTTAAGCGATCTGCAAGCCCTGTTCCTCGCATAGTTTAAAATACAGCCCTTCGGAGGTTTGGGTGAGCGGTTTAAACCAGCAGTCTTGAAAACTGCCGGGGATGTGAGTCCCCCGTGAGTTCGAATCTCACAGCCTCCGCCATATTGACACAAGCCCCACCGCAATCGCGTGGGGCTTTTTCATTTCAAGTGCAAACATGGCTCTCAAATCCACCATCTACAAAGCCAACATCCAGATCGCGGATATTGACCACAATTACTATGCAGATCATGCACTGACATTGGCTCGGCATCCTAGCGAGACGGATGAGCGCATGATGGTTCGTTTGGTGGCTTTTGCTTTGCAAGCGTACAAGTTACAAAGCCTGTGCAGCGGAGATGGCACATTGGCTTTTGGCGCAGGTTTGTCAGATCCCGATGAACCGGATGTGTGGCTCAAGGATTTCACGGGTGCAATTCGGCTCTGGGTGGAGGTGGGGCAACCGGAAGACAAGCCCATCATCAAAGCGTGTGGCAAATCAGACGAAGTGCATGTGTATGCGTTTAACCATGCAGCGCATGTGTGGTGGAAAGGGATTCAGACCAAGCTGACGCGCCCCCAGAATTTGAGTGTGTATCAAGTGCCTACAGAAGCTGCGAAAGCACTGGAGGCTTTGGCCGAGCGCAGTATGAATGTGCAGGCGACGATTCAAGAGGGCGTGTTGTCGCTCAGCAGTGAAAAAGGCTCAGTGGATGTTGAGCCAGTAAAGTGGCTTTGATTTTTAGAGCGTGAAGACGGCGCGTATCTCACCTGTTTGGATTCCGCGCACATTCAGCAAGGGCTGGGGTGCCCAAGCTTTCAGAGCCTCACGCTGTTGCGCATCAAGCCAGCCTACTTGATCCATGGCGATGACTGCAGCTGCATACAACGCAGGCATGTTACCGCTGATCATTTTGATGGCGATAGCCTCGCGTCTGGAAATGCTGGCGATGACTTGCACGCCATCAGCACCGATTTTGGTGATCCAGTCGCCTCGGCCTGCTTGGGTGAATGCGAGGTCGTTGCGGGCAGTACCGGAGATCATTTCTGGGTGAGCAACGAAAGCGTCGCGCAGTATTGAGAAAGACTCGCCAAGTTCGCTATCAGCTTCCCCGCTTGCGAGTCGAGCAAAGCCGTAGGCTAAGTTGTGCAAGGGCATCGCGTAGTTGGGGGCTGAGCAGCCGTCTGTGCCAGCGATGAGTTGCGTGGTATCGGCCTTGGTTGCTTGCATCACGCTTTTGAAGATGGCTTGCTGCAATGGATGTTCGGGTGCGAGGTAATTGCTCAGGCTGTGACCATGCTGCACGCAATAACCCAAGAAGCCTGTATGTTTGCCGCTGCAATTGTTATGGCGCTCGTCAAACTGCAAGCCTTCAGGCGCACCCAAGCCGCCGTAGCTGAAACGCAGCGGCACATGGCAGCCGCACAGCAAGGCTTTGGTGGGCTGGCCGACTTTGCGCAGCATCTCATCGACCTGCGCAACATGCATGTCTTCGCCATTGTGACTGGCGCAGAGAAGGGCGGTTTGTTTCTGATCGAAGCCGAAGTGTTTTAAGCCACCGCCTTGTAAAAAGGGCAGAGCCTGAAACGGCTTGATGGTGGAGCGCGTGAAACTCAAGGCTTGCGCATCACCTGCATTGCGTAGCAATAGGCCTTGTGCATTGACCACAGCAATCGCACCTGAATGCACGATCTCTGATAAGTCGCCGCGTGTGTATTCAATGAGTGGTATGAATTTCATAGCATTCAGCGCAGATTTTATGCCGGCAACATGCCTTTTTTCACTATATATTGCACCACAGAGTCAACACCGCTCAGAGTTTTGAGATTCGTCATCACATAAGGGCGATTTTCTGAGGGGCGCATTCGCTTGGTGTCCGCTTCCATCACATCCAAGTTCGCGCCAACGTGCGGTGCGAGATCGGTTTTGTTGATGACGAAGAGATCGCTCTTGGTGATGCCGGGGCCGCCTTTGCGCGGGATTTTTTCACCGGCAGCGACATCGATCACATAAATGGTGAGATCGCTGAGTTCAGGGCTGAAGGTCGCAGCAAGGTTATCACCACCGCTTTCTACGAAGACGATATCCGCATTGGGAAATTGCTCCAGCATGCGGTCAATCGCTTCGAGGTTAATAGAAGCATCTTCCCGAATCGCAGTGTGTGGGCAGCCGCCGGTCTCTACACCCATGATGCGCTCGGCTGGCAGCGCGCCGCTCACCGTGAGGATGCGCTGATCTTCCTTGGTGTAAATGTCATTCGTGATCGCCACCAGATCGTATTTCTCACGCATGGATTTGCAGAGCATTTCCAAGAGCGTCGTTTTGCCCGAGCCCACCGGGCCACCAATGCCGACGCGCAGGGGAGGGAGTTTCTTGGTGCGGTTTTTGATGTGGTGAAGAGTTGACATGGTCAAAGAACAGTTTACGAGCGAAAGAGCCGGGAGTATTGTGTCTCATGCTGCGCTGAAAGAATAGCCAGCATGGGCGTGAAGGCTTGGCGTTCGCCGTCTGGTAATTGCAGCGCGATCTCCACTGCTGACGGTATCTCAGTAGCCAATTGCTGCAAGATGCGCTGCCCGGCGGTTTGGCCGAGCGGCACAGCTTTGATGGCGGCTTGCACCATGTTTTCTGCCCAACCAAAGGTGAAAGTTAAAGCGATATCTCGTGCGCTGGCCTGTGTGCGCGTGGCTGCGAGAGCGAAGGCTACTGCGTAGCTCGGCACTTGATCACCTAACCACTGTGTCACATCCAGTTCCGGCGCTTGGGCTTTGAGCCACTCGACCAAAGAGCGCCCCATTTGCTCTGTTTGAAGCCTTAGCTCATGCGTTTCACGAGTTTGCAGCACCCAGGCATTCAGCTCTTGCACGCGCTGCGCATCATCTCGCCGTATCGCAGCTACGGCTTTGCACAGCGCTGCGAGATCGCCACGTGCCAAGCTGATGTGCAGTTGGTCTTGTAGCCAGTTTGCTATGGAATCAGGAGCTATTCGCGCAGATTCTATGCCGGCTTCTAGGCCTTCAGAGTATGAAAAACCGCCGATAGGTAATGCAGGCGAGGCCAGCCACATGAGTTGTAGCAAGCTGCTGGCGGGCAGCGCGGCGGGCTGCGAATCAAAGATGCGGCGCATGGATCAAAGCAGATCAGTGCGAATGACCGTGATTGCAATCGGGGCCGTGAACATGCGGCTTGGTTGCTGCGACTGCAATCGGAATGGCGCTGAGTTTCGAGCTGGCGGGTGCAGGCGCATGTGTGTGGCCGTGCGCATGATCGTGCGTGTGCTCATGCCCATGATCATGGCCGCCATGGCCATGTGAATGCGATCCATGCGATGAATACGCGCCGCTCTCAGGCTCAAACGATTCCGTCACCTCATTCACAATCAAATGCATCGCACGTAGCATCTCAGCGAGCACATGATCAGGCTCAATCTTCAAATGATCAGGTTTGAGTTCAATCGGCACATGCCGGTTGCCCAAGTGATACGCCGCGCGAATCAAATCAAAGGGCGTGCCATGTGCTGTGCAATGCGTGATACGAAGCACAGGTTGGCCTGCCGCGATCACGCGCACCAGCGAGCCATCCTCCGCTACGAGCACATCACCACCGCGTACGACGACACCACGCGGTAAAAACACACCGAGTTGCCTGCCAGAAGAATCCGTGCAATCAAAGCGACTCTTCTGCCGCACATCCCAATCGAGTTCTACAGTATGAGCGCGTTTGAGTAAAACGGAAGCGAGCCCCGCGCCTTGGGGCATGAGTTTGGAAGCTGTGATCATGATTAGAAAAGAAAATAGCGCTGCGCCATCGGCAGGCTCTTGGCGGGCTCACACGTGAGAAGCTGGCCATCAGCGCGGACTTGGTAAGTTTGCGCGTCGATTTCCATTTTGGGCGTGTAGCCATTGTGGATCATGTGCTGCTTGCGCACAGTGCGAATATTTTTCGAGATGGCAATTTGCTTTTGCAGGCCGAAGCGCTCGGGAATGCCGCCGGCAATCGCAAGCTGGGGCAAGAAGGTGAGGCTGCTTTTGTGCAGGTTGCGGCCAAAGCTGGCAAACATGGGGCGGTAGTGCACGGGCTGGGGCGTGGGGATGCTGGCATTCGGGTCACCCATCGCGGCCATCGCAATGCTTCCGCCTTTGAGGATCACGGCGGGTTTGATACCAAAGAAGGCAGGCTTCCAGATCACGATGTCTGCCCACTTGCCTTCTTCCAAGCTTCCCACTTCGTGACTGATGCCGTGAGCTATGGCTGGGTTGATGCAGAGCTTAGCGATGTAGCGCTTGGCTCTGGCGTTGTCATTGCGGTCAGTGTCACCGGGCAACTTACCGCGCTGTTGCTTCATCTTGTGGGCGGTTTGCCAGCAGCGGATGATGACTTCGCCAACTCTGCCCATGGCTTGTGAATCAGAGGAGAACATGCTGATCGCGCCGAGGTCGTGCAGGATGTCTTCTGCAGCGATGGTTTCTTTACGGATGCGGCTTTCTGCGAAGGCCAAATCTTCTGCAATCGAAGCATCCAAATGATGGCAGACCATGAGCATGTCCACATGCTCGTCGAGCGTGTTGATCGTGTAAGGCCGCGTGGGATTGGTGGAGCTGGGCAGCACATTGCTCTCGCCCACCACTTTCAAAATATCGGGCGCGTGGCCACCGCCTGCGCCTTCGGTGTGGAAGCTGTGGATGGTGCGACCTTTGAAGGCGGCGATGGTGTCTTCCACGAAGCCGGATTCGTTGAGCGTGTCAGTGTGAATCGCCACTTGCGTATCGGTCTCTTCGGCGATGTCGAGGCAATTGGAAATGGCGGCGGGTGTCGTGCCCCAGTCTTCATGCAGCTTCAAGCCAATCGCGCCAGCGGAGATTTGCTCGCGCAGGGGTGCGGGCTGCGAGGCATTGCCTTTGCCGAGGAAGCCAAGGTTCATGGGGAAGGCATCTGCGGCTTGCAGCATGCGCTCCATGTGCCAAGGGCCGGGTGTGCAGGTGGTGGCGAAGGTGCCGGTGGCCGGGCCTGTGCCGCCGCCGATCATGGTGGTGATGCCGCTGGCCAAGGCTTCTTCGATCTGCTGTGGGCAAATGAAATGGATGTGCGTGTCGATGCCGCCGGGCGTGACGATATTGCCTTCGCAGCTGATGATTTCTGTGCCGGGACCGATGATGATGTCGATGCTAGGTTGAGTGTCTGGGTTTCCAGCTTTACCGATTTTGACGATGCGGCCGTCTTTGAGTCCAATGTCGGCTTTGACGATGCCCCAGTGATCGACGATGAGGGCGTTGGTTAAAACAGTATCAACAGCTCCTTCTGCTCTCGTTCTTTGCGACTGCGCCATACCATCACGAATGGTTTTGCCACCACCGAACTTTACTTCTTCGCCGTAGCCGCCGGCTTGCAAAGTGAAGTCTTTTTCTACTTCGATGATGAGATCGGTATCAGCGAGACGCACGCGATCACCAACTGTAGGGCCGAAGATTTCTGCGTAGGCGCGGTTTTGTATCGTGGCCATGCTTAGAGCGCTCCCTGCACTTGGGCATTAAAGCCGTAGACTTTTCTATCGCCTGAGTAGTCAACAAGCTCCACCGTGCGCTGCTGGCCGGGCTCAAAGCGCACAGCCAAGCCCGAAGCAATGTTCAGCCGCATGCCGCGAGCAGCAGCGCGATCAAAGCTCAGCGAAGTATTGGTTTCTGCAAAGTGGTAATGCGAGCCCACTTGAATGGGGCGATCACCTGCGTTTTTCACCACGAGCGTGATGGCGCGGCGGCCTAAGTTGAGCGCATGCTCGCCTTCATCAATCAACAATTCACCTGGTGTCATGGCTGCCTCACTTGCGCGAGAGCCATACGGCTACAGCGATGAGTACGCCAAGTGCTGCAAGAGAAGCCACGTCACTCGCATGCCAATGTGAGCCTATAAAGCCGTGCCCTTCATGAGAAAAAGCACTAGTCGCCGGCAAGAATACTGCGCAAGCAGCTATCGATTTAATAGTAATGGATGTCATGACAGGTTCTCAGAAAATTATTGAATAGGTTGGTGCACGGTCACCAGCTTCGTGCCATCAGGAAAGGTGGCTTCGATTTGGATATCAGGAATCATCTCTGCAATGCCGTCCATCACATCGGCTTTCGTGAGCACATTGCGCCCTTCGCTCATGAGCTGCGCCACCGTTTTTCCGTCTCGCGCACCTTCCATCACAGCAGCGCTGATGAAAGCAATGGCTTCGGGGTAATTGAGCTTCAAGCCACGGGCTTTGCGGCGCTCGGCCAGCAAGGCGGCGGTGAAGATGAGGAGTTTGTCTTTTTCGCGAGGGGTGAGTTCCATAGCTTCTCGTTGAATGTTTGTCTGCGATTGTGGTGCAAAAAGTATGCCTTGTGAACTGTGCTGTTCGTAATTGGTGCATGCACGATTTTGAAACTTTGTGCACTTCAATCCCTGGATTGGTGCGTCAGTAGTTCTTTTTGGTGATGTCTGCTTGGTTTTGAGTTGGCACAAGCCTTGCAATTGTTGTGGTGGACATTTCAATCCACCATTTATAACTGGAGAAGCATCAATGGATCGTCGCGAAACTATCAAGTCCCTCAGCGCTGCCACCGCAGTTGCACTGACGGGAGCATCAGGCACCGCTATGGCGCAAGCTGGCAGCACCATCAAGGTTGGCATTTTGCACAGCCTATCAGGCACCATGGCCATTTCTGAGACTGTGCTCAAAGACACCGTGCTCATGGCGATTGAAGAGATCAATGCCAAGGGCGGCGTGATGGGCAAGAAGCTCGAAGCTGTGATCGTGGATCCCGCTTCCAACTGGCCTCTGTTTGCTGAGAAGACCAAGCAATTGCTCACGCAAGATAAGGTTTCCGTGATTTTCGGCTGCTGGACTTCTGTGTCTCGCAAATCCGTGTTGCCAGTGGTTGAGGAATTGAACGGCCTACTGTTCTACCCTGTGCAGTATGAAGGCGAAGAGCTCTCTAAGAACGTGTTCTACACCGGCGCAGCACCTAACCAGCAAGCGATTCCCGCTGTGGACTATTTGATGAGCAAAGACGGTGGCGCGGCCAAGCGTTGGGTCTTGCTCGGTACGGACTATGTGTACCCACGCACCACCAACAAAATCCTGCGCGCATATTTGAAGAGCAAGGGCGTGGCTGACAAGGATATCGACGAGAAGTACACCCCGTTTGGCCACTCCGACTATCAGACCATCGTGGCTGATGTGAAGAAATTCGCTGCTGGCGGCAAAACGGCTGTGGTATCCACCATCAACGGTGACTCCAACGTGCCTTTCTACAAAGAGCTGGGCAATGCTGGCCTCAAGGCCAAAGACGTGCCTGTGGTGGCATTCTCTGTGGGCGAAGAAGAGCTGCGCGGTGTGGACACCAAGCCTCTGGTCGGTCACCTCGCTGCTTGGAACTACTTCCAGAGCATCAAGAACCCAGCCAATGATGAGTTCATCAAAAAGTGGAGCACCTACGCTAAAGCTAAGGGCATCGCTGGTCACAAAGACAAGCCACTCACCAATGACCCGATGGAAGCGACCTACATCGGTATCAACATGTGGAAGCAGGCTGTTGAGAAGGCCAAGTCTGTGGAAGTGGACAAAGTGATCGCTGCCATGGCTGGCCAGACTTTCAAAGCACCATCTGGCATCACCAGCAAGATGGACGAGAAAAACCATCACCTGCACAAGAGCGTGTTCATCGGAGAAATCAAGGCCGATGGTCAGTTCAATGTGGTTTGGAAGACACCTGGTCCTGTGAAGGCTAAGCCATGGTCTCCGTTCATCGAAGGCAACGACAAGAAGCCAGATGAGCCAGCGAAGAAAGCGTAATCAACGCGCTGAATGAAGCAAAGCAAGGAAGGCGCGGCCTTTCTTGCTTGCGGAATTTTTCATGTGTGCATGCACCTGCGCAACGGCGTGCGGGTGATATGCGTGCCCACATGACAGGTTCTTCCATGATTAAAACAATATTTCATGCGGCGCTGATCAGCTTAGCGCTGCTCCACGCAGCGCCAACGGCGGCGCTCACAGCGCAAGAGGCGCTAAGCATTGCCATCGGCGAGTCTGATGCGCGCATTGAGGCGCTTAACAAAGCGCTTGTCGCTGCAGACGATAAAACCGCTGCCTTCATTCAAGCCTTGAGCGAGGATGCTGTGAAAACAGCAGGTGGCAAAGTCTTCATCGTGCGCGATGACAAAGCGACTGACCCCGTGACAAGCGAAGCCGTCACGCTGCCTGAGGGCGCGGAAGATGTGATCAACAACAATCGCATGCGCGGCGAGCTTGATACTGCTTTAGCTTCACTCAAACTCTTCTCCAAAGACGACAAGCTGCGCGGTGAAGCGATTGCCGCTTTGCTCAAAGACCCGGATGAATCCAAGCTGGCTTTGGTGGAGAAGGCATTTGCTGCAGAAGCGAATCCCGAACTCAAAGCAAAGCTTGGCCTCGCTCGCGCTGCCGCCATGCTGGGCAGCAGCGACAAAGCCAAGCGCCTCGAAGCCGCGAAGACCTTGGCCGACAGCAAAGACCCCGCCACACAGCTCTTGCTTAATGAGCGCTTGAAGCAAGAGAGCGATGCAGAAGTCAAAGCGCAGTTGGAAGCATCGCTCGCCAAAATCAAATCATCGCTGGGCTTAGGCGAGACGCTTGGCGTGATGTTCACGGGTATCAGCTTGGGCTCCATCCTCTTGCTCGCTGCGCTGGGCTTGGCCATCACCTACGGCCTGATGGGCGTGATCAACATGGCGCATGGCGAGCTGATCATGATTGGTGCGTATGCCACCTACGTGGTGCAAAACCTGTTTCGTCAATACCTGCCGGGTGCGTTTGATTTTTATTTGCTTGCCGCGATTCCTGTGGCTTTTATGGCATCAGCTCTCGTGGGCGCGGCGATGGAGCGCAGTGTGATTCGTTGGCTTTATGGCCGCCCGCTTGAGACACTGCTGGCCACTTGGGGCATCAGCTTGATCTTGATGCAGCTCGTTCGCACGATTTTTGGCGCGCAAAACGTGGGTGTGGAAAACCCATCATGGATGAGCGGCAGTTACGCCCTGCTGCCTAATCTCTCCCTGCCTTACAACCGCGTGATGATCATCGTCTTCGCCATCCTCGTGCTCGTGGGCGTGAGCTTGGTGATCAGCAAAACCCGCCTCGGCCTCTTCGTGCGCGGCGTGACGCAGAACCGCCCGATTGCTGCTTGCATGGGTGTGAATACGGCGCGGATTGATACCTATGCCTTCTCGCTGGGCTCTGGCATTGCGGGCTTGGCGGGTTGTGCATTGAGTCAAATCGGTAACGTGGGGCCAGATCTGGGGCAGAGCTATATCGTCGATTCCTTCATGGTGGTGGTGCTCGGTGGTGTGGGGCAACTCGCTGGCACGGTGTATGCAGCGCTTGGCTTGGGTGTACTCAATAAATTTTTGGAAGGCTGGTCTGGCGCAGTGCTGGCCAAGATTGCGGTGCTTGTGTTCATCATCATCTTCATCCAAAAGCGTCCGCAAGGAATATTTGCGATCAAAGGAAGGAGTGCCGAGGCATGAACACGACAGTTCACCTTCCTCCTCCAGCGCCGCTGATGTCCAAACGCGGCTGGGGCACATTCCTCGTCGCGCTCATCATCGTTTGCGCCATCGCACCCGTGCTCAACCTCATGGTGCCTGAGAGCAGCATGTTTCACTTAAGCGATTTCGCAATCAGCTTGATCGGCAAGATCATGTGCTACGCGATTTGTGCTTTGGCCATGGATTTGATCTGGGGTTACACAGGCATCTTGAGCCTTGGTCATGGCCTGTTTTTTGCGCTCGGTGGCTACGCCATGGGCATGTATCTTATGCGCCAAATTGGGTTGGATGGCAATTACAAAAGCGAGCTGCCTGATTTCATGGTGTTCTTGGATTGGAAGGTTTTGCCTTGGCATTGGTTGGGCAGCAGCTCCTTCATCTTCCAAATGGCCATGGTGGTGCTCGTGCCCGGTTTGCTAGCGCTGGTGTTTGGATTCTTCGCCTTCCGCTCGCGCATCAAGGGCGTGTATTTCTCCATCATCACGCAAGCTTTGACGTTTGCTGCCATGTTGCTCTTCTTCCGCAACGAAACAGGCTTCGGTGGCAACAACGGCTTCACGGATTTCAAGCGCATCTTGGATATCCCGATTGCGCAACCATCGACCCGCATGGTGCTCTTTGTGCTCACGGGTTGCACGTTGCTCGGTTTTTATCTCTTCTCGCGCTGGCTGGTGCAAAGCAAGTTTGGCCGCGTGTTGCAAGCAATTCGTGATGCCGAAAGCCGCGTGATGTTCTCGGGCTACAACCCTGTGGCCTACAAGCTCACGATCTGGGTGATCTCGGCCATGATGTGCGGCATTGCAGGCGCGCTGTATGTGCCGCAGGTGGGAATCATCAACCCTGGCGAGATGTCTCC
This sequence comes from Variovorax sp. PCZ-1, assembly GCF_018413605.1. Classification (GTDB taxonomy): domain Bacteria; phylum Pseudomonadota; class Gammaproteobacteria; order Burkholderiales; family Burkholderiaceae_C; genus JANMDU01. Next base: position 786,384 of record NZ_JAHCDN010000001.1, read on the forward strand.
TGCCAATTCGATTGAGATGGCAATTTGGGCGGCAGTGGGTGGTCGCGCGACTTTGATTGGGCCGATTGTGGGCGCGTTTGCGGTGAATGGCGCGAAGAGCTGGTTCACGGCGGCCTTCCCTGAGTATTGGCTGTATTTCTTGGGTGCGATTTTTATTGCCGTGACACTCTTCTTGCCGCAAGGCATCGTGGGCTTGGTGCGAAAAGTCTTTGGTAAAAAAGATGGAGGCCAAGCATGACCCCAGATTTGATGGAGCAGGGCGCGCAGCGCCTGCAAGCCAAGCAAGACTTGGTAGCTACCGGCAAAACCGAATCCGGTGGCCGCGATGCAGGCTATGGCCGCATCGCCAATCAAGAGGTAGACACCACGCATGGCCGCATTTTGTATTTAGAAGATGTGCACGTGAGCTTTGATGGCTTCAAAGCCATCAATGGCCTCTCGCTCGATATCGCCCCCGGCGAGCTGCGCTGCATCATCGGGCCGAATGGCGCGGGCAAGACGACGATGATGGACATCATCACTGGCAAAACCCGCCCCAACACTGGCACAGTGTTTTTCGGCTCGACGATTGATCTGCTGCGCTTCAACGAATCGCAAATCGCACAAATGGGCATTGGCCGTAAATTCCAAAAGCCTACGGTGTTTGAGCAGCTCACCGTGTTTGAAAACCTTGAGCTGGCTTTGAAGACCAATAAGGCTGTGAAGAATTCAATGTTTTTCAAGCTAGATTCTGCGCAAAGTGATCGCCTCGCGCATGTGTTGCAAACGATTCATTTGGCTGATAGCGTCACCCGCATGGCTGGAAATTTAAGCCACGGTCAGAAGCAATGGCTGGAGATCGGCATGTTGCTGATGCAAGATCCAAAGCTGCTTTTGCTTGATGAGCCTGTGGCGGGTATGACGGATGAAGAAACCGTGCGCACTGCTGAACTGTTTCTGAGCCTTAAAAAGCATCACAGTTTGGTCGTCGTCGAACATGACATGAGCTTTATTGAACGCATCTCGGAGAAGGTGACTGTGCTTCATGAAGGCTCAGTGCTCGCTGAAGGCACGCTCGCGCAAGTTCAGAATAACGAAAAAGTGATCGAGGTGTACCTTGGTAGATAACGCGACACCTATCCTCGCCGTGAAAGAAGTCCACCAATACTACGGTGGCTCACACATCCTGCGCGGCATCAATCTCGAAGCCCGCTTAGGCAAAGTCACCGTGCTGCTCGGGCGCAATGGCGTGGGCAAAACCACACTGCTCAAATCCCTCATGGGCTTGGTGCCAATTCGCTCGGGAAGCATTGAGCTCGATGGCAAGGCGATTGAAAAGGCCACCTCGTATGAGCGTGCCCGCGCAGGCATCGGCTTCGTGCCCCAAGGTCGAGAAATCTTCTCGCGCCTCACCGTGGAAGATAACCTGCACATGGGCTTGGCCTACAAAAGCGCGAGTACACCGATTCCTGCGGAGTTGTTTGAACTCTTCCCCGTCTTGAAGCAAATGATTTCGCGGCGCGGGGGTGACTTATCAGGCGGCCAGCAGCAGCAGCTCGCCATCGCCCGCGCCTTGGCAGCGAAGCCCAAACTCCTCATCTTGGACGAGCCCACCGAAGGCATCCAACCCAGCATCATCAAAGACATCGGCCGCGTGATCCGCATGCTCGCTGATCGTGGGGATATGGCGATTGTGCTTTGCGAGCAATACTACGATTTCGCGCAGGAGCTGGCTGATGATTACTTGGTGATGCAGCGCGGCGAAGTGATTGCGCGTGGACCTGGGACTGAGATGGAAGCTAAGGGCATTCGGCAGTTGGTGGCGATTTGATGATTGAATATTAAGCAAAGAATAGAACGCAAAAGACGCAAAAACTGCGCAAAAGTCGCAAAAAAGAAAACCAGAATTTGACTGTTTCTTTTTTGCGTTTTCTGCGTAACTTTTGCGCCTTTTGCGTTCTAATTTTTAGATTGCTACTGCTGACTCACATCGCCCAAATACGCGGCGGTATATTGGGCAAACCCCAGGCCAATTCTCGCCACACGCCACGCACTTGTTTGCACAGATCCATGGCCTGCTCCGTGTGATGCGCGAGTACGCGTAGCACAATCACTTGTGCATGCGGGCTGGTGATGCCGCATGTCGCGCTCAGTGCGTGAGCCTGAGCAATTTCTCTGGATTTAGATAAAAAAAGCTCTTTCGCCGGCATAGATATTGCGCGGCCAGCTATGAAAAAGAGAGTGGCTAGGCAGGTGTGGCCAGCCAGACCGATGGGTGATTGCAAGAGGCGGGTGTCGTCTGCGGCGATACAGCCTCGTTCTAGCCAGGGGCTATGCGAGCTGCTAGGCGAGAGTAATTCCACATGCTGTGTGAACGCGCCACGCTCAAACGGTTGATCTGCTGCAGGCAGGCCAAGCGCTGTGATGTCCCAGCCGATGAGCTCTGCTGTGGGCGCGAGTTGGAGTTGCAAGCGGTTCTCCGCCAAGCAGCCGTTGTAGGCGATGTTTTCCAGTGGAAGCCATTCAAGCCGTGCGCCGTCTTCCATCTTGATCACGGTGCGTTGAATCGCAGCATCGCCCGACGTTTTGTAAAAGCGCGTGGCACCGGGTGTGGTGACCAAGGCATGTGCGCCTTCTTTGACATGCACCTTGATGTCTAAACCATCGCCACCTGCCACGCCCCCCGGCGGATGCACCAAGACGTTTTGGCAAATTGCATCGCCTTCGGGATAAAGGCTTTGCAAAATACGCAGCGGGCCGTCATGTGAAAAATCGAGCAGGGTTTTGCCAGCTGTAGCGCGGTAATTCAATGCAAGTTGAGCGTGCCAAGTCATGTTGATTTACTATTAATTCAGTAGCACTCTGCGCAGATTCTATGCCAGCAATCAGTCATTTTCATATAAAACTCAAGGCAAAAGGTAAGCTGAGCATACCCAGTACTGTGGACAGTGTGACAAGCCCTGCAACAAATGTTCCATCCAGCCCCATCTTTGCGGCCAACACATAGCAGCTAGAAGCCGTGGGTAAAGCACTGAACATCAGCAAAATACTGGCCTGTGCAGAGTTGAGCTGAAAAATTTGCACCAGTCCAACCGCTATCAGCGGCAATGCCAGATGCCGCACCGCCAGCAGCGCCACACCTGCGCGTACACGGCTGGCGGTGTTGAAAACTTCCCCCAATTGCAAGCCTGCGCCGGCTGCCATCAAGCCCAGTGCCAGCGAAGCCTGCCCAATGCGGCTCACAGCTGGTTCGGCGAAAGCAGGCACAGAGATACCAAGCACATTAGCAACCAAGCCTGCAAGAGTGCCGACGATGAGCGGGTTTTTCAAGAGTGCTTTGCCAAAGCCTTGCCCAGAATGCCGAGCCATGGGCCACATGGCGGCCATGTTGAACAGCGGCACGCATACACCAATGATCACTGCGATGAGCAGCAAACCCTGCTGGCCACCCAGCCGTTCGGCCAGCGCCAACGCGATGTAGGAATTGAAGCGAAAGCCCACCTGCGCACTGCTGGCGAAATCATCACGCTGCACGCCTGGTAGCTTAGCTACGCTGTAAGCCAGCAATACAGCGCATCCGGCCAAAGCCAATGCCGCTCCCATCAGGCTGCTAGCGGCTCGCCAATCCAAGGGTGAGCGCGAGATCGAATAAAACAGCAGAACAGGAAAGAGCACGTAATACACCAAGCTCTCGACTTGCTCCCACATCGGGCGACCCAGTTGCGTGTAGCGGCAGATCAAATAGCCGCACACAATCAGTGCGAAATCAGGGAAAAGGAGCTGGGCAAAATGCATGAGATCAGGAGGGGCATTTGAGGCTGCAAATCGGGTAAACGAGTATGTGTAAGCCACAATCGCAGACGTTATTAGTTTGATTATTATTCATGCACCGCAGCTCTTGCCTGCATTGATTTTTTTATTTCAGGAGTTCTCATGACTTTTCTGCACAAGCTTGGCAAACGCAACGCTCTCAAATGGATTTCTGTTGGCGCCGCTGCATTGGCTGCTAGCGGTTTGGCACAAGCTCAAAATTACCCGAATAAGCCAGTGACCTTGCAAATCCCTTTTGCACCCGGTGGCACGACCGACATCATTGGCCGCGTCATCTCCGAGCCTCTTGGCAAGGCGCTCGGACAAAGCGTGGTGGTGATCAATCGCGCGGGTGGCGGCGGCGCTACAGGTGCCAACGAGACTGCCAAGGCTGCACCCGATGGCTACAACTTGGGCATGGGCACGGTCTCCACTACCGCATCCAACCCAGCGATCAATCCTAAGATCCCATACAACCCAGCGACCGATTTCACGCCCATCATCAATATCGCTGCAACCCCCAACATCATCGCTGTGAATCCCAAATTCCCGGCCAAAGATTACGCTGGATTCATCGCAGAGTTGAAGAAAAACCCTGCCAAATACAGCTACGCATCTTCAGGCACGGGGGGCATTGGTCATCTGCAAACGGAGCTGTTCAAAAACCTGGCTGGTGTATTCATCACGCACATCCCTTACTCTGGCGCTGGCCCAGCGCTGCGTGACACGGTGGGTGGTCAAGTGGAAATCATTTTTGACAATGTGCCGTCTGCTTTGCCGCATATCCAAGCCGGCCGCTTGATTCCGATCGTCGTGGCAGCGCCTCAGCGCTTGGCAGGTTTACCCAATGTCCCCACCTTCAAAGAGGTGGGCTTGGAGCCAGTCAATCGCATGGCTTATTACGGCATCGTTGGTCCCAAAGGCTTGCCGGCTGAGGTGGTGCAAAAGGTGAATGCGGGTGTGCGTACAGCCCTGCAAGACCCTGCTGTACGTAAACGCATTGAAGACACGGGCTCCATCATTCTTGGCAACACGCCTGAGCAATTTGCCCAGCAAATGGCCTCGGAGTTGGCTGTCTATCAAAAAGTAGTGGCAACACAGAAGCTCAAGCTTGATTGAAGACAGCATTGATGCCTTCGTCAGCAGTCTTTGGCTCGAAGATGGCTTAGCGAAAAACACGCTGGATGCTTACCGGCGTGATTTGAATTTGTATGCCTCGTGGTTGCTCGCTGAGCATTCGCGAGGCATCCTAGCCAGTCAGGAACAGGATTTATTGGCTTATTTTGCTGCCAAACATGGCAGCACCAAGCCCACTTCATCAAATCGCCGCCTCACCGTATTGAAGCGATTTTTCCGCTGGTGTTTGCGCGAGAGGCTGATACAAGCTGACCCCACACTCAAGCTGCTTACAGCCAAGCAGCCGCTGCGCGTGCCCAAAACACTCACAGAAGCAGATGTGGAACAACTGCTCGCCACCCCCGATCTGACCACGCCGCTGGGCTTGCGCGACCGCGCGATGCTCGAGCTCATGTATGCGAGCGGTTTGCGAGCGAGTGAATGCGTGAGCCTCAAATTGCACAACGTGAGTCTCACCGAGCATGTGCTGCGCACCTTCGGCAAAGGCAGCAAAGAACGCATCGTGCCCTTTGGCGAGCATGCAGCACACTGGATCAAGAAATATCTACAAGAGTCACGGCCAGATATTCTTAAAAAGCAAACGAGTGACGATTTATTCGTCACTGCGCGTGGCAGCAAAGCGGGCGAGGCCATGACGCGGGTGGCTTTCTGGCAGATCATCAAGAAATATGCATTGCAAGCGAGCATCACCAAACCACTCTCGCCCCATACCCTACGCCACGCCTTCGCCACACATTTGCTCAACCACGGCGCTGATTTAAGAGCTGTGCAAATGTTGCTCGGGCATGCGGATATTTCCACAACCACGATTTACACGCATGTGGCGCGGGAGCGCTTGAAGAAAATCGTGGCAGAAAATCACCCACGCGGGTGAGGGCGCTAGAGCCGTTATCAGGCTTGCGCCAACTCAAACAAAAGCGCATCGCGCAAATGCGCATCGATACTGGCAACGCTTAAGCGGCAAGGCTTTTTGCTTCCAGGCAAAGACACCTCGTACACATTGGTGGCTTTGACAATTTCAATCAGTGCAAAGCTGCGAATATGGCGGCGCAAATCCTCAATAAGAGATTGCACGTTCTCATCCATCAGCTCAGATTCAATCACCATTGCAGCTGGCAGACTCATTTCACACTCACGAACGAGATGCGTGAGACTGGTTGCATAGCGCGTGCGACATTCGGCTTTAGACAGCGCTTTGTCCACGGCCATTTTCACAGGCGACCCGCTGACATACACCAGCACATCCATCTGCGCGAGTTGGGGCATGTCTTTGGATAGCATGCTCATTTCACTGCTCACTACGCCATTGTCGGTTTCGTTCTGTACAGGGAATTCAATAGATATGGCGGTCTTTCCATCGACCTGCGAGCGCGTGACGAGCACACCCGCAGCTTGCGCCAGCTCGGTGATCAGCTCCCACAGGAAGAGGCTGGTGCGCTCCATGGCGGGCGTGTCATCTTGTGTGCGCACAACATGATCAGCCAAAACCGCCATGCGTGCAGCGTCACCCCAACTGGAGAGCTCGGTGGTCACCGTGAGACGATTACCAAAAGGAATTGCCCATTCAATGGCTGATTCAATCAAGGCGCGGCAGAGATTCGGGTCACCATCTATTGAGCAACTTTGCAGCTGCGGCACGAGCAGCACACCTGAGCGACGCAGATCGTTTGCACGTTTGGCCAAAATACTGCCCATCAGAGGCAGCATAGGAATGCTCTGTATTTGCGGTTTAACGCGACGCAATTTGATCTCAGCCAGCGAATTGATGGTTTGCCCCATATCGGCCAGCGCTGTCACGTCGCGGATCAAAATATTCCATTGCTGAACGGTCGCACCGCGTTCGGCCAAGGCATGCAGCTCTTTGGCGATCGCTTTGGCTCGAGCATAAACTTCTTCGCCGGAAAGCCCCAGCAAAGCCAAGTTCACATCAGGGGCATTGACGTCGGGCGCGGCCACAAAGCGATTAGTGCCAAAGCTGCCCGTGCGCATCACATCAGAATCGTTCCACGCAGAGCTCTCCCCGCCCACTTGCGTGAGCATGCTTTCCCAATCGGTGCGTTCAGGGCTGCCGCTGATCGCGCGCAGCAATTTGGTCAGCAAAGTGAGCTCTCGATCATCAAGTGAGGTTAAAAGTAGGCGGGTCTGTTACAAATTGCATCATATTTTCAGCAATTTGCAACTAATTGCAGTCTAGCAAGGATACGCATGCATAGCAAGATCAGATCTGGGGAGCCGACCTACTGTTACACGAATTCAAGTTGGAGCGTTGCCGTAAAACCAAAAAAGCTTGATTGGAGATAACCAATCAAGCTTTGTCTGGTGCCCGGGGCCGGAATCGAACCGGCACGCCTTGCGGCGGGGGATTTTGAGTCCCCTGCGTCTACCAATTTCACCACCCGGGCAGGAATGGGTATTCGTAAATGCGAAGCCCTCAATTATGGCACAGTACGGGTATGACTTTGCTACAAAACAACACCGATTTTCCAACCATTGAACAAGCCATTGGCAAAACCCCACTCGTGCGGCTGCAGCGAATCGGCGCTGATCTCTGCGCAAGCCAGGGTAATGTGATCCTCGGCAAGCTTGAGGGTAACAACCCCGCCGGCAGCGTGAAAGATCGCCCCGCGCTCTCCATGATCGCTCGCGCACAGGAGCGCGGCGACATCAAGCCGGGCGATACCTTGATCGAAGCCACCTCGGGCAACACGGGCATTGCGCTGGCTATGGCGGCTGCCATCAAAGGCTACAAGATGGTGCTCATCATGCCGGAAGATCTTTCCATTGAGCGTGCGCAAACCATGAAAGCCTTCGGCGCAGAGCTGATCTTGACCCCCAAAAGCGGCGGCATGGAATATGCGCGTGATTTGGCCGATACCATGCAAAAAGAGGGCAAAGGCCGTGTGCTCGATCAGTTTGCGAATGCAGACAATCCACGCATCCATTACGAGACCACAGGCCCGGAGATTTGGGAGCAAACCCGTGGCAAGATCACACATTTTGTGAGCGCGATGGGTACCACGGGCACGATCACTGGCGTCTCAAAATTCCTCAAAGAGAAGAACCCGAAGATTCAAATCGTCGGCGCGCAGCCCTCCGAAGGTTCGCGTATTCCTGGCATTCGCAAATGGCCGCAGGAATATTTGCCGAAGATCTACGATCCTAAAAACGTCGATGAACTGATTAATGTGAGCCAGCTTGACGCAGAAGACATGTGCCGCCAAATGGCCCGAGAAGAGGGCATCTTTGCAGGCATCTCTGCAGCTGGCGCATGCTGGGTGGCTCAGCAGATCGCCGCGCGCGAGAAGGATGCGGTGATCGTGTTCATCGTGTGTGATCGCGGTGATCGTTATCTGTCTACCGGCGTCTTCCCGGCATAAGATATTGGCTCGATTTTTAAGCGTTTTAGGCAGTTCGGCGGCATAGAATCTGCGCGAAATGCTATTAAAATAATAGTAAACAAGAATGAGTTCAAGCTTCAAATTCTGCCCCCAATGCGCCACCTTCTTAGCTTTTGAAAAGCAAATGGAAGATGGCGGCGAGAAAGAGCGCCTGCGCTGTCCCGCCTGTGGCTACACCCATTGGAACAACCCCACGCCCGTGCTCGCCGCGATTGTGGAATACAAGGGGCAAATTCTCTTGGCGCGCAATGCGGCTTGGCCGGGCAAGATGTTCGCGCTGATCACGGGTTTCATGGAAGCAGGTGAAACACCCCAAGGCGGCATCGCGCGCGAGGTGAAAGAAGAGACGAACCTGGATTGCAGCGAAGTCAACTTGGTTGGCGTATACGATTTTCAGCGCATGAACCAAGTCATCATCGCCTACCATGTGGTGGCGCATGGTGAGGTGGCCTTATCGCCCGAATTAGCCGAATACAAGCTCTACGACTATGAAGCCGTGAAATGCTGGCCTGCGGGCACAGGCTATGCGTTGGCAGAATGGCTGAAAAAGGTCAAAGGCATCGAGCCCGAGTTCGTTGACTGGGCTAAGCGCTAAAATCCCGATACTTACAGAGACTCCTCATGCACATCGACAAAGAACTCGACACCCGCGGCCTGAACTGCCCCCTGCCCATCCTCAAAGCCAAGAAGGCGTTGGCAGAGTTAGCCAGCGGCCAAATGCTCAAAGTGGTGGCCACCGATCCCGGCTCTGTGCGCGATTTCCAGGCTTTTGCCAAGCAGACAGGCAATGAGTTGGTGGATCAGCAAACCATTGGCGCTGATTTCGTGCATGTGATGCGCAGACGCTAAAGCGCTCTGATTTTTAAGCAAAATAGACAGCTAGCCGGCGCAGAATCTGCGCAGCTAGCTATTTTTTTGATAGTAGGCGGGTTTAACCAAGCCGTTTGATTTGCTCGCGCAACTTGTCTAAAGTCGCACTGAAATCGGCCAAGCGTTTGCGCTCTTGATCGAGCACGGCGGCGGGGGCTTTGGCGACGAAGGCTTCGTTGCCTAGTTTGGCGTTGGCTTTCGTCACTTCACCTTCCAAGCGAGCGACTTCTTTCGTTAAGCGCGCTTTTTCTGCGGCCACATCCACTTCCACGAAGAGCGAGAGGCGTGCTTCGCCGACGACGGCTGTGGGGGATGCGCCGCTGGCTTGGGCCCAATCGGCTTCTGTGGCGAAGGTTTTTACGTCGGACAACTTGGCCAAGGCTTTGAGCAAATCGGCGCTTTGACTGATGAACTCTGCATCGCCCGTGACAAGCATCGGCAGGCGCTGGGCGGGGCTGACGTTCATCTCGCCGCGTAGATTGCGGCAGGCATCGACGATGGATTTGAGTTTGGCGACGTGGGCGATGGCTGCTGGGTCGATCTTCTCGGGCTGGGCTTGCGGGTAGCGTGCTACTGCCACGGAGTCACCTTTGAGGCCTGCGACTGGCGCTACCTTCTGCCACAGCTCTTCGGTGATGAAAGGAATGATCGGGTGCGCGAGGCGCATGATGCATTCGAGCGTGCGGATGAGGGTGCGTCTTGTCGCACGTTGCTGGGCTTCTGTACCCGTTTGGATTTGCACCTTGGCGATTTCCAAATACCAATCGCAGAACTCGTTCCACACGAAGTCGTAAATCGTGTTGGCCACGTTGTCGAGGCGATAGTCTGCAAAGCCTTGCGCGACATCGGCTTCCACTTTTTGCAAGATGGATGAAATCCAGCGGTCGGCTTGGCTAAAGGCCATGTAGCCGTGGAACTCTCCACCAGGCTGGCACTGCTCTTTGGTGTGATCTTTTAAACCACAGTCATAGCCTTCGCAATTCATCAGCACGAAGCGCGTGGCGTTCCAGAGTTTGTTGCAAAAATTGCGGTAGCCTTCGCAGCGTTTGCTGTCGAAATTGATGTTTCTTCCCAAGGAGGCGAGTGCGGCGAAGGTGAATCGCAAAGCATCTGCGCCGTAGCCAGGAATGCCTGCGGGGAATTCTTTCTCGGTGTTTTTGCGCACTTGCGGCGCAGTTTCGGGCTTGCGCAGGCCTTGGGTGCGTTTGTCGAGCAGTGGCGCGAGCTCGATGCCGTCGATCAAATCAACAGGATCGAGCACATTGCCTTCTGATTTGCTCATCTTCTTGCCCTGTGAATCGCGCACGAGGCCGTGGATATACACATGCTTGAACGGCACGCGGCCTGTGAAGTGCTGCGTCATCATGATCATGCGGGCGACCCAGAAGAAGATGATGTCGTAGCCTGTCACGAGCGTGGAGGAGGGCAGATAAAGATCGTAATCAGAAACACCCGTTCGCCCTGAGCTTGTCGAAGGGCTCACCGAGGCTTCGACAGGCTCAGCCCGAACGGATTCAGGCCAGCCCATAGTGCTGAAGGGCACGAGGGCGGATGAATACCAAGTGTCGAGCACGTCTTCATCGCGGGTGAGCGTTTTGCCCGGCGCTTTTGCTTTGGCTTCATCTTCATTGCGAGCCACATACACTTTGCCATCTTCGTCATACCAAGCTGGAATCTGATGACCCCACCAGAGTTGGCGTGAGATGCACCAGTCTTGGATGTTGTTCATCCACTGGTTGTAGGTGTTCACCCACTGCTCAGGCACAAACTGCACTTGCCCGCTTGCTACTGCATTGATAGCGCCTTGCGCAATAGATACGCCGGCTGCACCCGGCTTTGACATAGCAACAAACCATTGATCCGTGAGCATGGGCTCCACGACCTGACCCGTTCGCGCGCAAATCGGCAACATGAGTTTGTGGGGCTTAATCTCGATCAAGAAATTCTGCGTTTCCAAATCTTTGATCACGGCTTTGCGGGCAACGAAACGATCCATGCCCTGATAAGCAGCGGGGCCGTTTTCGTTGATCTTCGCGTCTAGCGTGAAGATGGTGATCAGCGGCAGGTTGTGGCGCTGCGAGCAAGCGTAGTCGTTGAAGTCATGCGCGCCAGTGATCTTCACGCAGCCTGAGCCGAAAGCGCGATCTACGAAATCATCCGCAATGATCGGGATTTGTCGGTTACACAGCGGCAGATCGACCATCTTGCCGACGAGGTGTTTGTAGCGCTCGTCTTCAGGATGCACGCAAAGCGCGCCATCGGCCAGCATCGTCTCGGGGCGGGTGGTGGCGATTTGCAGGCCACGCTGCATCTGGCCTTCAATCATCTGCTCGCCATCAGCAAACGGGTACAAGATGTAGTGCATCTTGCCATCGGCCTCTTGGCTTTCCACTTCCAGATCACTCACCGCGCTTTTGAGCACCGGGTCCCAATTCACCAAGCGCTTGCCGCGATAGATCAGGCCTTCTTCGTAGAGGCGCACGAAGGTTTCGGTGACGACTTTGGAGAGTTTGTCATCCATCGTGAAGTATTCGCGGCTCCAATCCACGCTCGCGCCCATGCGGCGCATTTGTGTGGTGATGGTGTTGCCGGATTCTTCTTTCCAATCCCACACGCGGGCGACGAAATTCTTACGGCCTAAGTCATAGCGGGTTTGGCCTTTGTCTTGCAACTGGCGCTCCACCACGATTTGCGTGGCAATGCCTGCGTGGTCTGTGCCGGGAATCCAAGCGGTGTTGAATCCGCGCATGCGGTGATAGCGCGTGAGCGAGTCCATGATCGTTTGGTTAAACGCATGGCCCATGTGCAGCGTGCCAGTCACGTTGGGTGGGGGCAGCTGGATGGAGAAATTTTCTTGTTTGGCGGCGGCTTCAGCGCTGGGCTTGCCTGTGCCACGTGTGCCTGCGCTACCGTATCCGCGCTTTTCCCACTCAGGACCCCATTGGGCTTCAATGGGCTTGGGATCGAAGGATTTTGCGAGAGCGTCGAGGCTGGGCTGGGCGGGTTTGGTGATTTCTGCAGTCATAGCCTCGATTTTACCGGGGCGATCTTGACAAGCTGCTCTATACCGTTCGCCCTGAGCTTGTCGCAGGGCTTAACAAGGCTTTGACAAGCTCAGCCCGAACGGGATAGATCAAGGGCTAGGTTGTTATTGTCAAGGCTACTGCAAGCTGCGCGCCCACGCGGGCATTGTTTTTGACCAAGGCGATATTGGTTTTGAGGCTCGCGCCTTGAGTGAGCTCGTTGATGCGCTTGAGCAAGTAGGGCGTTACCCGCTTGCCAGAAATGCCTTGAGCTGTCGCTTCCTGCAAGGCGGCATCTATGATTTGGTTGATTTGCGCTGCAGGAATCTCGCTCTGTGCTGGTACGGGATTGCTGATGAGCACGCCGCCCTTCAAGCCAATCGCCCATTTGGCGCGGATGAAGCGGGCCTGAAGCTCAGGCTCGTCAATGCGGAAGTCGGCTTTCAAGCCACTGTCCCGAGTGAAAAACGCGGCGAAGTTCTCTTGCCCAATGCTGATGACTGGCACACCATTCGTCTCCAGCACTTCCAGCGTGAGTGGTAAATCCAAAATCGACTTCGCCCCCGCGCACACCACGGCCACAGGTGTTTGGGCAAGCTCGGTGAGATCCGCCGAAATATCAAAGCTCTCAGCCGCCCCGCGATGCACGCCGCCAATGCCACCCGTCACGAACACGGGGATGCCTGCCAGCGCCGCGCAAATCATCGTGGCGGCTACCGTGGTTGCGCCCGGCTTGCCCGTAGCCACGGCATAGGGTAAGTCACGCCGGCTGAGCTTCATCACATCCGGCGTGGAGCCCAGCACTTCAATCTGCTCGCGCGAAAGGCCCACGCAGATTTTTCCTTCGAGCACGGCAATCGTGGCGGGGATCGCGCCATGCGCGCGAATCACCGCTTCCACTTCCAAAGCAGTTGCCACATTCTGCGGATAAGGCATGCCATGCGCGATGATGGTGGATTCGAGCGCGACGACTGCACGACCATCTGCCAAAGCTTGCGCAACTTCGGGATGAATATTCAAATGTTCTTTTGCGGATTGCATTTTGCTTATCTCAAATCAAATCAGGTGTGATGGCTGTGCTCACTGTAGAAGTGCTTTGCACAGTGAGCACAGAAAGCTTCATGGCGCGCTTCACTTGGCTTGCCAGCGAATCCGCAGGATAGCGCAGATAACTCGCACACAGGCCGGCGCAGAAGGCATCTCCCGCGCCGCTGACATCCACTACTTTTAAATGCTCGGGTAACTCTGGCTTGATATGCAGGGCTTCAGTTTGCTCAGCCTCAATGCATTGAACGCCTTGCTCGCCGAAGGTGACAACCAGACGCTGCAATCCGAGCGCACGCAGTTTGGCGAACGCGGCATGGATATCGTCTTGAGGCAATCCCAATGCAGCCAGCTCACCACCATTGAGCACCAGTGTATTCACACCATGCAAATCTGAGGGCAGTCGATTCATTTTCGGCTCAGACACAGCCAGCATCACCAGCCTCTGCTCTCGTGCATGCGCCTGCTGCGTGAGCCACGCGAGGCTGCTCGCAGGTAAATTCATATCCGTCATCCAGAGCTTGGCGTTTTGGGTGGTAATCGCTGTTTCCAAGAGCTCAGGCGTGAGCAATTCCGTGAGCGCCATATCTGCCATGCCCATCACGAGTTGGCCGTTTGCATCCAGCACGGCTGTGTAGCTGCCCGTGCTGCCTGCATCACTCACTCGGCAAGAGCCCGTATCAACACCCAATTCACGTAAAGGCATCAGTACAGCTTGAGCCGCCGCATCGCGCCCGACATGCCCCAGCAAACTCACCTGCAAGCCCAACCGCGCTAAATTCTCCGCGACATTGCGCGCTACGCCGCCGGGCGATTCGCTCGCAACACAAGGATTGGAGCTCTGCGAACTGAGCGGTTGCAGAGCCTTCAATTTGCGATCTAAATTGATACCGCCAATGCACAGCACATCAAGTGTAGGCTGCGGTGCAAGAGATGTCTTCATAGGCAAGAGCTTGCCACAATCACAGCTGTTCAAGCCGCTGATCATCAGCGAATATCAAAATTTATATCAAATAGGCTGCTAGCGCCCAGTAGATCTGCGTGAAGTGCTATGCAATAAATAGCAAAATCCAGGATCAACCCACTGAGGTACTTTGGTATTTCATTCAATACACAATCGTCTTTATGCCCAATGAGGGCGCGGAGCATTGAATGTTAGAGCGAACTAAAAACCTAGGTGCCAGATGGAATGCTGGCAAGGCCATGGCGATGTTGCGTCAGGACGCCTTGTAGCTTATGCCAGCGCCGCGCATCGAGCCTGGCCAGCCGTTGATTTTTTTAATCAACGCAGCGGCTGGGCGCAATGATCCTCAGAATCAGCGCACGCTGATCGAAAGCACGTTCAGTCAGGCAGGGCTAAGTGCAGAGATTGTCATGGCGTCTCCTGAGCAGTTGCCCGAGTTGGCTGCGCAAGCTGCGGAGAAAGCGCATCGTTTGGGCACAGCGATTGTGGCTGTCGGTGGCGATGGTACCGTGAACACCGTCGCGCAAGCGGCTCATGCGCAGGGCTGCGTGATGGGCGTCGTCGCGCAGGGCACTTTCAATTATTTTGCGCGCACTCATGGCATTCCGACCGATCCCACGCAGGCCTTGCTCGGTTTACTCGATGCTGATGTAGAGCCTGTGCAAGTGGCCACGGTGAACAGAAAAGTGTTTTTGGTCAATGCCAGTTTGGGGCTGTATCCCGAGTTGCTGGAAGATCGTGAAGCCTACAAAGCAAAATTCGGGCGCAGCCGCTTTGTTGCCTTGGCTGCGGCCTGCATCACCCTGCTGCGCTCCCGCAGACAATTGCGCCTGCATATTGAGCTGGACGGCACAGAATACGATGTGCGCACGCCCACTTTATTCGTAGGCAACAATCGCTTGCAACTGGATCAATTTGGCGTGCAAGCCAGTGCTTGCCGCACTCAGGCTTTTGAAGAAGGCCGCGTAGCAGCCATCATGCTCAAGCCCATTGGCACCGGAGCCATGCTGCGCTTGATTTTGCATGGCGCAATGGGCACGCTGGGCGAGGCAGATGATGTACAGAGTTTTCAGTTTGACCATATGCTGGTGCATCCTGGCCAAAGAAGAGTGAAAGTGGCGATGGACGGCGAGGTGAGCTGGCTGCGTTCGCCTATTGAGTTTTTGGTGCCCTCTAAGCCCTTGTTTCTGCTGCAGCCTCGCGTTGTAAAAGATGCGCCTGAGGCGAGCGCATGAGTGTGTTGCTGCACATCTCTGATACGCACTTTGGAACCGAGCAGCCGGCTGTGGTCGCCGCTTTGAAAGTGTTGGCGCAAGCTCAGCAGCCTGAGCTTGTGGTGCTCACTGGGGACATCACCCAGCGCGCTCGCCGCGCGCAATTTGCCGCTGCGAGCCGTTTTACACAAAGCTTGGGCGCGAAGGTGCTGGCCTTGCCGGGGAATCACGATATCCCACTGTTCAATCTCGTGGCGCGTGTGTTCTACCCCTATGCTGGCTTTAGCGCAGCATTTGGCGAGCAGATGGAGCCTGTGTATTCATCAGCAGAGCTATTGGTGCTTGGCGTGAACACCACACGCGCACACCGGCATCGCCATGGCGAGATATCGCCTGAGCAGATTGAGCGCGTGGCGGCGCAACTCGAGCGCGCCAGCGCCCAGCAATTGCGCGTGGTGGTGGTGCATCAGCCCATCGACACGCCGTATGCTGCTGAGCAGCAGCATCGCGTGCGCGGGCATGTGCTGGCACAGCGCCGCTGGGCGCAAGCGGGGGCCGACTTGGTGCTGGGCGGGCACATTCATTTGCCATATGTGATGCCGCTGGCTGGTTTGGTGCGCTCTATGTGGGCGGTGCAGGCGGGCACAGCGGTCTCGCGACGTGTGCGTGCCGGTGTGCCCAATTCGGTGAATCTGATGCGATGGGGGGCGAGTATGCCGGGCGGAGAGTGTGTGGTGGAGCAGTGGGATTTTGATGCGCTCACACAGGCCTTCGTGTGCCAACGCACGCACACCTTGAAACCCGCGAGATAGCCCGATAAGCAGGGCGATCAACAAGGGCAGAGAAAATGTGCCGCGCAACGAAAAAAGCCTGCGATCTCTCACAGGCTTTTTTGAATTTTTGGTAGGACCTGCGAGATTCGAACTCGCGACCAACGGATTAAAAGTCCGCTGCTCTACCGGCTGAGCTAAAGTCCCACGGTTACGTTGCTAAAACTTTGAGTTTTTTGCAGCGTAGCCCCTGATTATAGCGTGAATTTCAGTGACTTGAAAAGCTCTGAAATGGAAAAATTATGTTTTGAGCGATGTCTCTAGCGGCACGGCGTGGCACACTCACGCGCTTGTTTTATGAGAAGTGCAGTGGGAGCTTATGCAAAGTATCGTTCGGCAGATTGCCACAGAAATCAAAGTCAAAGAGTCTCAAGTGCAGGCGGCCGTGAGCCTGCTCGATGGTGGGGCGACCGTGCCCTTCATCGCGCGCTACCGCAAAGAAGCTACCGATGGGCTGGATGATATTCAGCTGCGTGAGCTGGAATATCGGCTGGGCTATCTGCGTGAGATGGCGGATCGCCGCGAGGCAATTCTGAAGAGCATTCAAGAGCAGGGCAAGCTCACGCCTGAGCTGCATGCCGCGATTGAGGCCGCGCCCACCAAGCAAGAGCTGGAAGATTTGTATCTGCCGTTTAAGCCCAAGCGCCGCACCAAGGGCATGATTGCGCGGGAGGCGGGCATTGAGCTGCTGGCGGATTTGCTGTTTGCTGATCCATCGCTGAATCCTATAACTGAGGCCGAAAAATTCACCACGCCCGCAGGCAGCATCGAAGGCGCGGATTTTTCTAACGCGCTGGCTGTGCTCGATGGCGTGCGCGATATTTTGAGCGAGCGTTGGGCGGAAGATGCTGGCCTTGTGCAGAGCTTGCGTGAATGGCTGTGGCAAGAGGCGGCCTTTGTCTCCAAGCTACTCGAAGGTAAGGATGAGAAGAATCCTGATATCGCCAAATTTCAAGATTATTTTGATTACAGCGAGCCGATTCGCACCGTGCCGTCGCATCGTGCGCTTGCCGTGTTTCGCGGGCGTGCAGCCGAGTATTTAGAGGCAAAACTGGATGTGCCCGGCGTGGAATCTGCGCAAGGCGCTACTAATACTGTAGCGAAACCTGTGAGCCTCGCAGAAGGCCGTATCGCTCTGCATCTGAAATGGAGCCATGCCGCAAGGCCTGCTGACGATCTCATTCGCAAATGCGTGAGCTGGACGTGGAAGGTCAAGCTATCGCTGAGCTTGGAGCGCGATTTGTTTGCCCGCCTGCGTGAAGAGGCTGAGAAAGTGGCCATCAAAGTGTTTGCGCAAAACGTGCGCGATCTGCTGCTGGCCGCGCCTGCGGGGCCTAAGGCTGTGATGGGGCTTGATCCCGGCATTCGCACAGGTGTGAAAGTGGCCGTGGTGGATGCGACGGGTAAGCTGCTGGAGACGAGCACCGTGTATCCGCATGAGCCGCGCAAAGATTGGGATGGCGCGCTGCACACGCTCGCTCTGCTGAGCAAGAAGCATGGGGTTGAACTCATCGCCATCGGCAACGGCACAGCCTCGCGCGAGACGGATAAGCTGGCTGGCGATCTCATCAAGTTACTATCAAAAGATGAGCACTCCGCGCAGGAAACATACCGGCAAGATGGCCAAAATGCCTTAAAAACGATACAAAAAATCGTCGTCAGCGAATCCGGCGCATCCATCTACAGCGCCAGCGAATACGCCAGCCAAGAAATGCCCGATGTGGATGTGAGCCTGCGCGGCGCGGCTTCCATTGCGCGGCGCTTGCAAGATCCGCTGGCCGAGCTCGTGAAGATTGATCCCAAGAGCATCGGCGTGGGGCAGTATCAGCATGATGTGAATCAGAGCGAGTTGGTCAAAAGCCTCGATGCCGTGGTGGAAGATTGCGTGAACGGCGTGGGTGTGGATTTGAATACTGCAAGCGTGCCGTTGCTCACGCGCGTGGCTGGGCTGAATGGCTCGGTGGCCAAAGCTGTGGTGCGTCATCGCGAAGCCAAAGGCGCATTCATTTCCCGGCAAGATTTGCTCGCCGTGAGCGGCCTCGGCGCGAAGACCTTCGAGCAATGCGCCGGCTTCCTGCGCATACGCGGCGGCAGCAATCCGCTGGATGCCACGGGCGTGCACCCAGAGAGCTATGAAGTGGTGGAGAAGCTGCTCGCCTTGGTGAAGAAACCCATTCAAGAGGTGATGGGGCGCAGCGAGATTTTGAAGAGCGTCAAGCCCGAGCAAATCGTCACAGAAAAAGCTGGCGCGCTCACCGTACAAGACATCCTCGCTGAACTAGAAAAGCCAGGCCGCGATCCAAGGCCAGATTTCAAAGTCGCGCGATTTAATGATGGCGTGGAAGACATCAAAGATTTGCAACCCGGCATGGTGCTGGAAGGCACAGTCAGCAACGTCGCCGCCTTCGGCGCTTTCGTCGATCTCGGCGTGCACCAAGACGGCCTCATCCACGTCAGCCAACTATCCCACAAATTCATCACCGACGCGCGCGAGGTTGTCCGCGCCGGGCAGGTGGTGCGCGTGAAAGTGATGGAAGTGGATGTGGCGAGGAAGCGCATTGGGCTCAGCATGAAGCTTGATGCTGCGCCTTCGAGGGCGACAGGAGATCGCAATGATCGTGGTTCGCGGGATGGGCGTGACCCAAGAGGCGGCGCGAATGCTTATCGACCTAAGCAGGAAGAGGTGCGCAATTCTTCGATGGCGGATAAGTTGGCGGCGCTTAAGCGAAACTAATTCGAGCGAGACTTAGGCTGCTAGGTCAGCGGCTGTTCGAATTCTTCCCTCAGAATTGTTCGATGACGATCATCAGTAACGTACGCATTAATTTTCTCTGTGATAGAACTTTTGGATCGAATGTATTTTGACGAGAGTACTGAACAAAGGACGATGAACTTAGAGTGTGGATATACCGTGGGCTTGGTTTGAGGGAACAAGTACGCGTTTAGCTCGAATGAAACTTTTTCCAGCTCAGTAAATTGAGATATTTGGTTGGCTACAGAGACAGTGGTAGGAATACCCGACATAGCTTGTTGATTTATCAACTCCACCTGATTCTTTGTTCTTGCGACTCCAAATCTTGCCATTGCAGCAGTGGCTTGACGTCGTAAGAATGAGTTGTTTTGCCAGATATTCCTGTATTTCACAAGGAATCTGTATAAATCTTGACTAGTTGCGTATTTGCTCTTGAACCATAGCAGTGCAAAAAACGATTGTGCATCCTTCTTTTTTTGCGAATGGAGCGTCAGCTGGCTTTGTGCCTTGTCAACAAAATCACCTCCACGCTTGTTTGTTGGTATGTTCCATTGAGTGAGTAGATGCGATATCTGGAACAAAGAGAGATCATCAAAGGGATCAATTTTCTCGAGAATTTCCAAGATTCGCATAGCTGCTTTGTGGCTGTAGCCTCGAACAGATAAATATATTAAGTAGTTTGTCCGCAAAGACGGGTTTGATATATATCGATCAGAAAGATCATCAAGCAATCGATCACTCTCAAGTTTACCGAAAGTAGTTATGTACCTTTTCGCAATCTTGTCCCAAGCTTTTGGTGACTTGTCGCGAAAATGTGTGCGATATTTAAACCAAAGTTGGCGCTCTGCTAATTTAGCTTTCGTTGTGCCCGGCTTCAGTTCTTCGTATTTATCAATCTCGATATTTGCGTCGATTTGAAAGTGAAACTTAGCATCGTCAGCCGACAGAATTTGGGTTTTAGCAATGTTGAGTGCAAGACCTCTACTCTTAAGTACATCCGATACATCACTTAGCAGTGCAATTCCATCACGCTTTGAGTCAATGCCACATGTAATGTCGTCCATCCATCGAGCGAAGTTTTCTCCAGTTCGCTCTTTCAGGATTTGATCAACCTCAAATAAAAAACTGTGGGCTAAGAGTCGAATGGGTTCAATATTTGCAGTCGGCAGGCCCCGGTGTGAATAAGGTAAATAGTCTGGTTTCCATGACAGACCCTCAACAACTCTGAATATGAGATCAACTATGACTTCATCAGCTTCCACGTGAGATACAAACACGCGCCGCAATTCACGAAGATCAATTGAGTCAAAGTAATTCGTTAAATCCGTTACGACTAAGTAATTAAATTCGCCTGTGAAGTTATAAATCTTCTTTTGTAGATTTTTCCATTGTTCGCGAAAACTTAAACCGTATTCAATAGCCTGATGCGGCTTCTTTACATTGTGCTTGTCTCTTGAATAGAACGCATTTTTTGAAGGCTGCTTTTTAAGTACCGAGCTCGATACTTGCTCAATTAAGCACTGAAGTACTAAAGCGTCTTCTGGCTGCGGTATGACCATGTGCCTACAAATGCCATATTTTTTCTCTGTTCGATAAATCAGTGGAGTTCCAACCGAGTACGAGCCGTCAAGGATCGATGATTTGATTGCTTGGATTCTGTCGTCTATATTGAGATTGAAATCATAGTGGTCATAGAGGTCTTTTATGTCTAATCCACGTAGTTGGTTGCGCACAGTTGATCGCCAAATTTTGGTCGCAACTGCTTTGTCGAAGACTGTGTTTAGAGTCTTTTTACGAAGTCTTTGGAATCGCTCAGTATGCATTTTTTAATACTCAAACTGAATTTAGCATGCTACTTGCTAGCCTGCAAAACTGCGGTTGCAGAGTTTCTAGAGCGAATAGCGCCCTCTAATGTCGATGGATATGGTCCTTCCACATAATCGCCACATACGATGATGTTTGCCGCGATCTTAGAGCTCGGGCGCTGCAAAGCTGGTGTGCAGGCGAAGGTGGCGCGTTTGTCCATGATGGTTTGTAGGGCTTGGAGGTTGGGCAGGCCGAGTTGCTTTTGGCCTTGGGCGATGGCTTGGCTTTCTATCGTGGCGGCATCGCCTTGGCTGGCGCTGACGACGAAGGCTAGGAGGCCTGTTTGGCCTGTAAGTGCGCCTCGGTCGAAGACGAATTGGGCGGGTTCGTTGCCACCGGCTGGGCTGCTTTTGAGTGCCATCATGGGGCAGGGGAGCTTTGCGTCTGGCGCGTAGGCATAGACGGTGGCGATGGCTTCATGGTGCAGGGCATCGGTGGTGTCTGCCCATGCGGTGTGGCCTGAGGCTTTGGCGATGCGGGCTGCTTCGACTGGGGGTGTAGCTAGCACGATGGCATCGTAGTTTTCAACTAAATTAGTGCTCAAATCATCACTTCGCCGGCATGTAATGTGTGCGGAGTGCTCTGTATTTGATAGTGAATCGAGTGTGCTTGTGATGTGTGTGAGGCGCTCGCCTAGGCGTACTTCGCAGCCGCGCTGTGCGAGCCAGGCGGCTGCGGCTTGGGGGAAGAGGCTGCCTAGATCGGTTTTGGGGAGGAGGAGGTTGGAGCTTCCCATGTCTTCGTTCGTTGCGGCGAAGAGCGAATCACGCATGATGCGCAGGAAGACTTGGCCGCTGGCGCGGTCTGCGGGGGTATTGAGCGCGGAGACGCACAGGGGCTCGATGAGCATTTGCATCACGGGCTGGGTGATACGCTTGCACAGGGAGGCGACTGTGGTGTGGGGCTCGCATTCGAAGTTTTTCAAGCGCCACGCGGCGGCTGTGCGGAGCAGGGAGAGTTTGTCTGCCCAGCTCCAGCCGCGTGCGCGCATGACGCCCCAGGCGACGTCTAGGCCTTTGATGAGAGGGTTTTTCCAATCGGGAAGTTGCAGCGTGGCACCTGATAGCGCGCCGAGCGCTTGGCCATCGGGGAAGCGGAGGGTGAGGGGGATGCGGAGCAAGACTTCTTGCGGGTTGATGCCGACTTCGCGCATGAGGCGCAGGGTTTCGGAATACGCGCCGATGAGGATGTGTTGGCCGTTGTCTAGGGTGGCTGTGCTGCCGTCGGGGAGTTTCACATCGAGGGCTCTTGCGCGGCCACCTAGGTGGCGGGAGGCTTCTATGAGGGTGACTTGGTGGCCTGATTTGGTGAGCTCGATGGCTGCGGATAGGCCTGCCCAGCCTGCGCCGGCTACTAGGACTTTCATGTTGGGGCTTCTTCGCTTCGGAGAGCACGCCAGAAATTGGGGTCAGAGCCCAATTTCGTCTGGGGTTGAATTCGCGCCGGGGCGTTGAGTGTCTTGAATTGGGATCTGACCCCAATTTCTGGCTGTTGGCGCGCTAACTGAATCTGTCCCATTGCTTAACGCCCTAGCGCTTGCACTTTCCACGCTAGCCAAAATTTGCGCAGGGGCGTGAGGCTGATGCGTTGGTGGAGGACTTGGAAGTTTTCTGATTGGATTTCGCTGAGCAGGGCGCGGTAGATTTTGGCCATCATGAGGCCGGGTTTTTGGGCTCTTGCGTCTGCGGCAGGCAGGAGGGAGAAGGCTTCGTCGTACACCTCTTGTGCTCGCTGGGCTTGGAATTGCATGAGGGCTGTGAAGCGTTCGGAGTAACCCTTTTGGCCGAGGCTGAGTTCATTGGCTTTCACATCGAATTTTTGCAGCTCGTTGACGGGCAGATAGATGCGGCCGCGTTGCGCGTCTTCGCCCACATCACGGATGATGTTGGTGAGCTGCAGGGCGAGGCCGAGTTTGTGGGCGTATTGCGTGGTGCGCTCATCGCTTTGGCCGAAGATGCGGGCGGAGACTTCGCCCACAATGCCTGCGACGAGGTGGCAATATTTTTGCAGGCCGGGGTAATCGAGATAGCGGGTTTGCGTGAGATCCATTTGGCAGCCTTCGATCACGGCTTGCAGATGGCGCTCTTCGATGCCGAAGGTTTGGGTGTGCGGCATGATAGCGAGTAAGGCTGGGTGGCGATTGGCTGTGACTTCTGGTGCGGCGAAGGCTTGCGCCACTTCTTTGGCCCACCACGCGAGCTTGGTGGCAGCCACACCGGGGTCGCTTACTTCATCGACCACATCATCCACCTCGCGGCAAAACGCATAAAACGCGGTGATGGCGGCGCGGCGCTCTTTGGGCAGGAAGAGGAAGGCGTAATAGAAGCTGCTGCCGGCTTGCGCAGCTTTTTGTTGGACGTATTGCTCGGGGGACATGGCTTGATTATCTGCGAGCTATGGGTTGCCATAAAACGACACAACGCATCCGTTCGGGCTGAGCTTGTCGAAGCCTTATCGCCCTTCGACAGGCTCAGGGTGAACGGGGATACCATGTAGACAAGCCTTCATCATCAGTGCCAGAGGGCTCGCCAGAGGATGACAATGCCATCCCATGCTGTGATCTTGGGGCGAGCGGAGAGCGTGCGGTAGTCCATAGCTTTGATTTTTTCCAAAATGCGCAGGCCGCCGTGAATCACGCAGCGCAATTCGAGGCTTAGCCGCCAGCCATCGAAGCCTTTGATCTGCTGGCGCACTTGAATAGGTAATTCAAAGCCTTTTTGCATGATTGCGACCGCGAAATCTGCGCAAGCAGCTATCATTTTTATAGTGTTTTCATTATCTTTGCCAGCGATGAGGTCAGCGGGCAGCACTTGATTGGCGGCCATCGCATTCAGCGGGAAATAGTAGCGGCCACGTGGAATATCTTTGCTCGGGTCTTGCCAGAAGTTGATGAGCTGAAGCGCTGAGCAAATGGCGTCTGATGCGGATAATTCGCGCGGGCCTGTTACGCCATACAAATGCAAGAGCAAACGCCCCACGGGGTTGGCTGAGCGGCTGCAATAGTCCAGTAGCTCGGTATTACTCTCATACCAGCGGCCAGCAGCGGTGTAGCGCACATCTTGCTCAAAGGCTTGCAAGAGCGCATCGAGCAGGGGCACGGGTAGCGCATGCGCGAGGATGGCTTGGCGCAGCGGGGCAAACACATGCGGCCAGCGTAGCGATGCGGCATCGCTATTTGAGCAAATCAACAAATCAGCACGGAAGGCAGCCAGATCAGCCAGCCGCTGCTCGGCAGTAGCTTCGCCTTCATCAGCAATATCGTCAGCAGTACGCGCAAACCAATAAATCGCCACAATCGCAGGCCGCAGCCGCGCAGGCGTGAGCCATGAGGCGACCGGGAAATTCTCGTAATGTTCTACGCCATGAGTGGCTAGATGCACGGCATTGTTTTGCATAAGGGAATTGTCGCTGGGTTTGCTACGATTTCATCTTTCTGCACTCACAGGATTTCTACCATGACCCGCAAACTCATTTCCTCCGGCTCCACCTTTGAAGCCGAGATCGGCTACAGCCGCGCAGTGGTGCAAGGCGATTGGGTTTTCGTCTCGGGTACGACTGGCTTTGACTATTCGACGATGACGATCTCGGATGATTTGGTGGTGCAGACGGAGCAATGCTTGAAGAACATCTCAGCTGCGCTCGCGCAAGCAGGCTCCAGCATGGCCGATGTGGTGCGCATGACTTATGTGTTGCCCGTTGCCAGCGATTTCCCGCAATGCTGGCCCGTGCTCAAAAAGTACTTCGGCGAGGTTCGCCCGGCAGCTATGATGATCTCCGCCGGGCTAGCTGATCCGCGCATGAAGATTGAAATTGAAGTGACGGCGATGAAGCAGGGATAATCAACCTATGCTTATCGATACTTCCGCCTCCCAACTCGTGCTCATTGACCTGCAGGCAAAGCTCATGCCTGCGATGCATGAAAGCTCTTTCGTCTTACAAAACGCCGTTCGCCTGGCGCAGGCGGCGCGCCTCATGCGCGTGCCTGTGACGGTGACGGAGCAGTATCCAGAAGGGCTGGGTGAGACGGTTCCTGAGCTCGCTGACTTTGCGCGTGAGCCGCTGGTGAAGACGGAGTTTTCTGCGGTGGATGCGGGTTTGATCGAGGTCTTGCAAGAGATCGGTACACCGAAGGCTTCGCCGAATTTGAAGAGCGTGCCCAAGCATTTGCAAAAAGCGCCCACGAATAATCGCACAGACATCATCATCGCCGGCTGCGAGGCGCATGTGTGCGTGTTGCAAACCGTGATGGGGCTGCTGGAAGATTTTGATGTGTATGTGGTGACGGATGCTTGCAGCAGCCGCACCGAGCGCAACCGCGATGCGGCCTATGACCGGATTGCCGCCGAGGGAGCGAGTCTCGTGACCACCGAAATGGTGCTCTTCGAATGGCTGCGCGGCTCGGAGCATGCGCAGTTCAAGGCGGTGCAGGGCTTGATCAAGGTTTGACAGAGCTTCGACAAAGGTTGGGCTTAGTCTGATTGCTCGCCTCAGTGTGTTTTCTTCATCAGAATTTGCACATTTCCCAGTGCTTTTCATCATTTATGGTGATGCGTCTAAATGTAAGTTTGGCTAACATGCTGCGCAAATGCGCATCAAAACAAGTCTTTTTGCATTCATTCTCGCCTTATTCGCTGCAGCTCAAGTAGCCGCTCAAACGGCAACCGTGCCCGACGTTGGCAGCGTATGGATCAATCGCGTGGTGTATTTGAGCAGTGGAATGAGCCAAGCCCCAGAGATCATTCGCGTCGCACGCATGCAAGCGGGGCGGCCCGTGTTTGCGGGCGAGACTTTTGGTTATCAGGGCGAGATCATGGAGTCTTCCGTGGGCACGCTGATCTCTACGCAAGATTGTTTGCCGAGCATCCCACCGGAGCAATTGTTGCCGCCAGCCAAGCCCAATCAGTGCAGTTGGGGCGTGTGTGATGCGCCTGAAGTGGGACAGACTTTTGAGCGGCCGATTTATCTCTATGCCGCGCTGTATGGCTGCAAGGTGCGCATGGGCACGTATCGCTTCAAGGCAACGGGTAAGGCAGTGTCTGCAAGTGATGTGTATAAGGGCGAAGTGACCGTGGGCGAAGCTGAGATGGTGTTTGGCCTCTTCGCGCGCACGCGCTGGGAAAGCCATATTGCACCAGGTATTGGTGAGGTGTTTTCTAAATCGCCGGGGCGCGAGACGCGCTATGACAGGGTGCAGGTGAGCTTGGTGGGCTACAAGCTGGATGCCACGGCTTCTTCTGCTGTAGCAGCCGTGAGCAAGCTCTCTGTGCCAGCAGTGGATACATCGGTGGATTTATCAAAATTAGGCTGCCATATCGTCGCATTTGGCGATAGCCTCACCGAAGGCATGGGTGTGCGCCAAGATCAATGCTACCCAGCGGTGCTGGAAGGCATGGCGGGCATGAAGGTCTGCAATTTTGGGAATACTGGCAACACGAGCGATGTGGGTGTGCAGCGTTTGAATGAAGTGATTTCAGCAAAACCGAAATTGGTGATCGTGGTGTTTGGTGCGAACGATGCGCTGCAAGGCGTGAGCGGGCCAGTGATTCGGGCCAATCTCGAGAAAATCGTTGACGGCTTGCACGCTGCGGGCATTGATGTACTGCTCGGGGGCTTGCGCAGTGAAGCGGCAGCTCTTGCCATGCCTGTGTGGCGTGATTTGCTGGGGATTCATGATGCAGTGATCGAGTCCCGGCCTTGGTTGCGACAAATACCCGATGTGACGGAAGGCGTGATTGGCCGTAAGGATATGACATCCAGCGATGCGCTGCATCCGAATGCGGCAGGCTATGCCAAGGTGGCCGATACGATTTGGCAGCAGGGCGTGCAGCCTTGGCTCAATGAGCAGAAGCTGAAGACTGCTGTGAAGTGATATCAGTTCAGTGAATACTCATACTTAAATTCTTGTCTTGATGGAAGACGAGTAGGCAGCGGGGATAATTGCTTTAAAGCTCATTTTCTAAGCCGCGCCATGTTCACGCCTCCTTATACCCATCCTCTGAATCTTCAAGCCACGCTCAAGCAGCAAGGCTTTGCTTTACTCCCTGCTGCAGATGTGGCGGCTTTATCTGGCTGTGCTTTGAATGATCTGCAAGCCCTGAACGATTCATGGCATAGGCTGGGTGCAGACAACTATTTGAAAGACGGCGGCAAATACCGCTCTCGGCGGCATGGCAGTTGTGTGGTGTCTGGCACTGCTGTGCAAACCGTGCCGCATCGCGCGCATTGGCAGCCGGTGGAATACAACGCGCTGCATGGCGGGATGGAGCGTTGGTTTGAGCCTTTGGAAGATGCTACGCTTTCAGTAGCGCTTCGCGCAGTTCTCGCTTGGCTCGGGGGCTTATCGAGCCATTTACGCGGCAATCAGCCTTGGTTCACCGAAGTGCATCAGTTTCGCATCGACACTGCAGGAGGCATTGGCCGCCCCACGCCCGAGGGCGCGCATCGCGATGGTGTGGATTTGGTGGCGGTTTTCTTGGTGGCGCGCGAGCGCGTGAAGGGCGGCGAGACACGGGTGTTTGAAGCCGATGGCCCAGTGGGGCAGCGCTTCACCTTGAGTGAGCCTTGGAGTGTGTTGCTGCTCGACGATGCTCGCATGATTCACGAAACCACGCCGATTCAGCCAGATGGTGAGAAAGGCTATCGGGATACGATGGTGGTGACGTTGCGCAGCAAGGGCTTTCAGGACGCGAGCTAATATTTTATGTCTAAGTCTGGTTTTCTTTGCAAAGAGTGATCAGAGCAAAGACCAATTTCATTTGCTGAATGTTAGGCGGGTGCTAGGCAAAAAATGATAAGCACCCTGAATTCAGGCCGGTTTAATAGTACGGAACATTGCTTCCAATGGTTTTGGCTCGTCATTGGGGAAAAGTGTGACTGCTGCTCGTGAGTGTAAGTCAACTGCTACATTCGCTGCTCGCTCAGCCTCATACAGCGCTTCTGTAAAATTGTGGATGTCGTTACACCAGCATATTCCAACCCCTACAATTGGCAGAACAGATTCCTTCTGCGCAACGAGTTTTAGCTCGACAGGTTTGGCGGTAGCCGCTGCTAGCCGCAGTCCAAAATCCCACAATTGGTGAGCCGATACTTTGCCCGAAATCTGCACTGCAAAGCATGCGCCGTAGTAGCGCCCCATTAAATCAGCAGGAGAAGTGATTTTACGAATTCTCGAAACGGTCGCGAGCAATACCTCGTTGAGTCCGTTTTCGCCAAATTGTTGGACAATCTCTTTCGTGTTGCTAAGCTTAACCATGACTGTGACCGGTCGACGCTTGAAGCGCAGGCTAGTGACATAGATATGCTCCATCGCTTTGACCATCGCTACGCCAATTGGCAAACGAGTGATCAAATCGAGCTCGATACGGCTATCTAACAACTTAGTAAAGTAGGTGTGAACGTGTGCACGGTGTATGGCCGCGCGAAGTAAGATCATCATGCCTACCACGTTTAAGACTATTGCGATCATCCAAAAGCTTGATGCGAAACTGATCTGGAAAAGTTCTTGTAGCGCAAGAGCTATGTGCACCGGAGCACACGATAGCCCGCAAAGAAAACCTTGCCATGCCTCAGCGTCACCTAGTACAGCAGCACGTGCGCTCATGACGGACGTCACTACGAGACCCAAGATACCCAAGCTCAGCGCAAGCGGTGTCAGCCATGCTACTGGTGTTGCTAGATGCATTTTACCTAGTGCCAAGCATTGTTGATAAATCGGCTCAAAAGCCAGGACAAGTAAGCCTCCTCCGGCACTGATATATACGATTCCTAAAAGCACTATGTTGGCTACCCGATCACGCATTTTGATCCCCAGCCAATTTCGCACACCGATCGCCCCGATAGCAACAACCAAGGAAATGGCAACGCCCGACGGATACCACAGCACGTATGAGGCATTAGAAAACCAAGATGTTAAAGATGGCAGTGATGCTGCGAAGCCTGATGCAGTCAGTATGTAGGCTGCAGAAGCGGAAGCATACAAAAACACTTCACCGGCCCAACGAGCTCGGCAGCGAACAAACTCAAACAATGCGTAAAACAACAAAGGAATATAGGCACCCAGCAAGAGCGCCCATAGTATGAAATGTTGTTGATCGAGCATTTATGCACTAACGTTAATAGCAACCAGTTAAGTCCTTTACGAGAATTAAGTTAGCTTTTGAGCGGTCTCAATCTGCCCAAAACCGTGCCTAATCAACGCGAATTTGGCGGTCTCTCACTCTCTCCCTTACAATTCATCTCTAATCAGCTAAGCTTGAAAAAAATCTACTATTTCAAGCTCATAAACCTGCTGCACCTACCCCGCATCTGATGATCATTGTTACGGAAGTCATCGCTGGGAAACTCGGTAGCGTCGTCGAGCTGGGGGCGAAAATATTGTTCAAAACAGCTGGGCAACTCGCTGCCCCAGTTGAAGTGCAGTTCACTACTGTGCAATTGCTCAAGCCATTCGAAGGTGAGTCCTGCACGATAGCGCCGTTGGCGGCATCAGGCCCGCCATTGGCAAATGTCACGGTGTAGTTTGTCGTCGATCCTGCCACCAAGGTGGTTGTGCCATTGCTCTTTGTAACGCTCAGAGCTGCCCTCGGCCGTGATATTGGCACCGTGATGGTTGAAGTGCCGTTGCTAGGCACAGAATCTGTGTAATTGGAAGAAGTCTGAGCCGAGGCAACATTGGTCAGCGTGCCGGTGGTGGATGAATTGAGCACGGCTGTCACGGTGTATCTTATTGCACCATTAATGGACAAAGAGACTGTCTGGCTGATGTTACCGGAGCCACTGGCGGTAGAGCAGCCAGTCGTGACAAGGTTCGCACTTCCGGCATTGGTCACGCCGCATACCCAGTTCAATGCGGAATACACACCGCCTGGGAACGTATCAACAACACTAACTGGGCTTGCAGTACCTGCGCCAGTATTGGACACATTAATAAAATAAGTCACTGTTTCCCCAGGCTTAACTGAGGTTGGGGTTGCAGTTTTAACGACGCTGACATCAATGGGAAAATTTCTTGCAAGGTCAGTCATGGAATTGCCTGACGTAGTACCAATCAAAGTTGGGAGACCGTTGGTAGTGTTGATTGCATAAGCGTTTAGTACTGGATTCGTACTCATGAGCAGACACACAGCAGGACTGGGAGCGCAACCGGGGGCACCCGTCGAGCCAACAACTAATCCTGTCGGAATTGGTGAAGGAGTTGTAACCGGCAAACCCAAGCCACCGATTAAGTTTAGCGGTATTATGCTGTTGTTTGGGAGCGTAGCGAAGCCTGTGCTGGCATCTACTCGAAACAAAGCATACTCAGCATTGCTGGCGGCTAGTAAAACCATCCATAGATTACCGTTGTTATCGCAAACGATATCGCCTCCACCAGTGGGAGACACAGCAGCCGGGCTAAGGTTGATGTTTCGAATTGCACCTGTCGTAGGATTTACTTCGTAGAGATTATTGTTGGAGCGAGCAGACATCAAATACAGCCTGCCATCGGGGCAAAATGCTGCTTTATTGATGGTATTTCTCGTTGCTGGATCTAGTAAGACATTGATTGGCGTGCCATTGGTGCATGTGATTGGATCAAAACTATTCAACCTTGGAAAGACGGTGGTGCTTAGGCTATTTTCAAAGTAATAGAGTACCCCATTGTTTGAGTTTGATTGAGCAATAGCCGCTGAAATAAAATTGAAGGTTGTTGTTGTGCAGATGCGAGTTGTCGCACCGGTGTTGGGATTAAATATGAATACTTGGTTATTGATACTTCCTATCGTAGCGTCTCGCCCGCTGCCATAAATAGTTTGAGCAACCGTGTAGCCAGACATGCCAAAGCTCAGGCTAATCAACAACCATAAAAACCATCGTAACAAGAATTGAATACATTTCATAAAATTAAAGTCGCCCTTAAAGCTACACCAACAGACTAAAGCTCATTTGCAAAAGCCACTTATTCGTCAAGCACGCGACTAGCTCTTCTTTTTTGACTCTTCCCACCTCACATGCGCGGGTGCATATAAGACCATTTATTGGCTTCTTTGTCAGTCCCATCAACATGGGACAAAAATTTAAAATATGCCGATCTTCCTTCAGCAATAATCTGGTCATGAAAGCAGCTTTCGTTGAAGACGATCCACTGATGCATAGAAAAATTCTTCGTATGCTGAGCTTGGGCTTCCCGGATGCAGTGATAACGTCTTTTCAAACTTTGGCGGATGCCAGTGTTTATGCTTTGAAAGAGAAGCAAGATTATTGGTTGGTAGATTTAGGTTTGCCTGATGGCTCTGGCATAACTTTGATCGGGATCTTGCGTAAGCGATACCCGCAAACGAACATATTGGTACTCACCGTTTTAGAAGACACCAAAAATATTATTCGGAGCATTCAGGCTGGAGCCAACGGCTATCTGTTGAAGCAAGATCTTCAGACTGATGATCAGCTACCCGTTTTTATCAAAGCTATCAACGAGGGTGGTACCCCCTTGTCACCAGTGGTAGCTAGTCGCTTGTTGGAGCGAATGCAAGTGATTGCCAGTCAACCGGCATCTCTTGAGCTAGAGCAGCCACTAGCACCGCGTGAAGCGGAGTTGTTGCAGTTGCTCTCACGGGGCTACAGCTATCAAGAATCTGCGCAACTCATGCTGGTGAGCTTGAGTACAGTACAGACATTGGTCAAACGCTGTTACAGCAAGCTTGGCGTTCACTCGCGCACCGAAGCGATTTTTGAGGCTAAGACCAGAGGAGTATTGAGGTCATGACATTGGTCACCCGCGCAATAGTCGCCTTTTTGGTCAGCTTTGTTGCCTTGCTGTTTACCAGCCATGTGTTTGCACAGTCCACAGTCTCATCAACACTGCCATATGCATCTGAAGCACGTCCCATAAAACTTCCACTCGAAGTGATGCAAGCCGATCTGAAGGTGACTGTATTTGCCAATGATGCCGGACCAACGCAAACCCACTCATTAGGCATTCAGCAGCTACCTTGGCGTTGGGACAGAGTCTTTGTGAGGCAGCGGGGTGTAATGCATGTCAAGTTGGATTTTCCCTTGGATGCTGAGTCGGTTAAACAACTGCAAGAGAAAGGTAAAGGGTTGGGCTTAGCAGCCGCAAATATAGGTAATCGTCATCGATTACGAATCAATGGTGGGCAGTGGCAGTCCACAGGTTGGGATAAAAAGAACAGCCAGAATCGACAAAAACCAAGCTGGTATTTGTTACCAGCTAAAGACTTGCGGTCTGGAGGCAACGTCATAGAACTGGAGATTCAGGCTGAACCGGCCAATGAAGCCGGGCTGAGCGTAATCGAAATAGGACATAGTGAACAATCTTTGAAAAAGCACTCAGGTGAAGTCATAACACTTTATTCTGTCTTCGCAGTGATCGTTAGTTTGAGCTTTTGGGTATCCGGCATTGCCATTGCCCTAGCTTTGCTCACACGAGAAAAATTTTACGCGGTGGCGGCTTCTGCAGAGTGTTGTTTTTTCTTACGACAATTAGGGTGGTTGGTTGAGTATCCAATCTTGCCTACGTGGGTGTTCAATGCCTTACAACTGAGTCTGCATGTTTTTTATGCTGGTTTAATGTTTTGGATCTCACAGATATTGATCGATAAACCATTACCCTGGCTAGAGCGACTCTTAAAAACATATTTGTTTCTGTGCATTCCTATCGTCACTCTAGGTATGTATCTAGGAGACTATCGTTTTTATCCTGTAGCACTACCAGCTGCAATGTTGATAATTTCTATCATTTGTGCAACCCGCCTCGTGTACTATGCTTGGATGAAAAAGGATTGGATCTTATATGCGTATGCATTTGGCGGTGTTCTAAGCATCGTCGCGGGAAGCAGTGATTTCGTACATGATAATTCCCAATCGGGCTTCGGAAGCCATGCACTGACCAATTATGCTTTTGCTACTCTAAGCATCACAATGTTTTTCTTGGTAGCGTATCGCTATTTAAGTACGCGTGATGCATTGCATGAACTTAACATGGCGCGTAATTTAGAAGCAGAACTTGCTACTAATCGCGAGCGCGAACGTTTGATGCAAGATATTCATGATGCAGTGGGCTCGCAATTGGTAGGGCTTTTGAGTTTAGTTAACAACAGTGCACCCATGAAGCAAATCAAATCGCATACCGAGAGAGCTTTGGGCGAAATGCGCCTAGCTATCGATGCTATTAATACGACGGACGGAGATCTAAGCTTGGTTTTAGCCAGTTTGAGGCATCGCTTGCAGCCGCAGTTGAGTGCCGCACAGCTTGATATAACTTGGCAAGTAGATGCTGCTCGTAAATTGGGCAAGATGTCGTACAGCGATATTCAGCATATTCAGCGCATCATTCTGGAGGTATTCAGCAATATCATGCAGCATGCTAGGGCAAAAAAAGTGGTGCTCACAGCCCAGAGTGACGTTAGCGATGACATGTGTTGGATTTGCATAAGCGATGATGGCGTAGGTTTTAACTCCAGCCAAACAAAGGGGCGTGGGATATCGAATATGCATAAACGTGCTGAAATTCTGGGCGCCATACTGACTATTGAGCAGAATAAGCCCAGCGGTACTATCGTGAAGTTAGGCTTCTTAGCTGATTCATAAAATGTATTGCTAAAGATCGTGATTTGTTTTACTGCTGGTGAGTTGCGCAATACTTCAAGTCGGTCCCAGATAGTTTTGGAATTCATGTTTTGGCATCATAGAGCCGCCCGTAGTCCATACGACATGCGTGATGTGGGCCATCTCTACCTGCAATCCTCGTTCTTCGAGGTAAATCTTGCCTAAGCGGCCAGCTAGCTGCCTTACACCATCAATGCCAGCTGCAGCAGATGGCTCAAGCTGCAGGTTTTGTGTTTGATGGGCTTTTCGCAGGTCGTTGAGCATGGTTTCATCGGATACGGTGTAACCACCAGCCATGATTGTTCTGCTGAGCTGAGCAGCCAAGAGGGATGCTTTTGCAACTGCAAGGCCGTCTGCTATCGTTTTGCCGCTGAGTCCTATCTCATGAACAGAGTCTGCGCTTGTGCCTCGACGTGTCATCTCCAAAATCATACAAGGAGCTTCTATAGGCTCTGCATAGAAGCAGTGCACATTCGACTCGAAGAGCAGCGCCAGCCCAAGAGCAATACCAGTGGGTGCACCACCAACACCGCAGGGCAGATAGACAAAAAGCGGGCTGCGCTCTGAAACTTCAATTCCAGCGAAGTCCAGTTGCTTAGCCAGTTCTGTTGCCGCTGTGGCGTAGCCAAGCAGCAAGGACTCCGAATCCTCGTCATCTATGAAGTGTTGATTCTGTGAGCGTGTGTTGTTTCGGGCTGCAGCTAGCGCCTGCGTGTAATCGCCCGTATGCTCAACCACATGCGCTCCCAATTGCCTGAGCATCTCCTTTTTCCAAGCTTTTGCCTCTGCTGACATGTGAACCACAGCTTTGAACCCCAGAGCCTTTGCAAATGCTCCGATCGCCAAGCCCAAGTTGCCTGTCGAACCGACTGATATTTCATGTTCTGCCAAGATAGAGCGAAGATGAGAGTTCGCGTCTCTTGTTACGTCGCTGATGCCTTTCGCTAATGCGATTTGTTCCATGATTTCAAGTACTGCATTCGCTGCCCCTCGAGCTTTGATGGAGCCGCTACCCGCCAGCATATGGTCCGCTTTGATGAGAATGGCTTTATGTTCCAACAAATCTGAAGAAGAAATTAATTGTTCGGGTTGAAGGACGGGTAGCAATTGACTGCAGATATGACCGCCATGAGGCTTGAGTGTGTCAAAGGAGGCGGCCAAGAGGGGCGCAAAGCGGTGTAGACGCTCAATCGCAGCGGCAACAAGAGGCTCGTAGTGCGCAGGGGCTATTCCGTTGTGGATTGGATTGCTCCAAAAAATTGGGCGTTTTAATGCGAGAGCGCTATGGACAGCGAATGTTGGTGTGGGCATATGCTTTTGAAGATGTGTTGAAAATGATGACGAGTATTCCTTCGCCATTGAGTTTTGACAAATCAGTCTGCTTACAGCAAGATTAG
The DNA here is from genome assembly GCF_018413605.1 of Variovorax sp. PCZ-1. Lineage (GTDB taxonomy): Bacteria > Pseudomonadota > Gammaproteobacteria > Burkholderiales > Burkholderiaceae_C > JANMDU01. The sequence continues at coordinate 821,271 of NZ_JAHCDN010000001.1, forward strand.
TTAAACTAAACATTCACGGCGATTGCAACATGGGTTCAAATACCAAACTTACTTCTGCGATGCTGACTTGGCTGCGTGCTTTTGAAGCGGTTGCTCGGCAGGGCTCTTTTGCGAAAGCATCTGATGAGCTGGCGGTGACCTCAGGTGCGATCAGCCAGCAGGTCAAGTGCTTGGAGGAGGCGCTTGGACTCAGCCTGTTTGATCGTTCAGCGAAACCCATCTCGCTAACGGCTGAAGGGCGTTGCCTAGCACCTGTCATGATGGAAGCGTTTGAGAATGTACGGCTTGCTCTTTTGGATCTGGCGCAACCTAGTGGGAATCGGGCCATCACGTTGAGTTGCTCGCCTTCATTTGCTATGCAATGGCTGGGGCCTAGACTATCCAAACTCCGCAAAGATCTGCATTCCACAGACGTGCAGGTGTTTGGTGAATTTCATCGTCTGAACAGATTCAAAATGTCAAATGGAAAAGCCTATGCTGCGATCCGCTACGACAATGGTGACTATCCCGGATTGGTCTGCACCAAAGTGTTGAATGAGTGGCTTGTCCCAGTGGCTAGCCCAGCTTTTCTCCAGGCTAACCCACGCCTGCGCAAGCTCAGTCACCTCGCTGGTCGGTATTTGTTGCATGACTCGCGGCCTTGGTTTGATGGTGAAGAGGCCTCGGACTGGCATGAGTGGCTTGCCGCAGTTGGTGTCGCGAAAATGAATCAAGAGCTGGGTAAATCCTTCAATATGGCGCAGCTCGCTGTCGGAGCGGCTTTAGCCGGTGAGGGAGTAGCCATGGGGCGCTTAGCACTCGTGGCTGAGCACTTGCGAACAGGTCAGTTGATTGCACCTTATCCAATCGCAGTGTTAGCGCAAGCAGACTATCATTTCTTAACACTCCGCTCGCGGTCTGCGCAAGTCAAGGAAGTATTGGCATGGTTGCTGTCAGAGTCGCAGAGCTTCTCGCTGCTGACAGATGAGCTCCTAACAAAGTTAAAGATTCAGAAGCTTGAACCGCCACATGTTTAATGGAGGCTCATTGGCACTTCCTAGGTGGTGGCAGCGAGATTTAATTCTCAAAAACGGTTAGATGCTATAGGCCGCACAAGTGACAAAATTTTGAATTCATTAGCTACATCAAGCTACATCTCGTACATCAGCCACTGGATTGCTTCCAAAATCAGAGCGAGAGAGATAAGCAATCAGCCGGCCAGCGGCTTCATGCGGGCTGGTGAGGCTGCCTTGATTTTTCATACCGACGAAGGCGGATTTGTCGGGGAAGCTGGTGTCTGGGGCGCTGCGGAGTTGGACTTGCATGTCTGTGTCGATCACGCCGGGGGCGAGGGAGCAGACCTTTGCGCCGTGGTGCTTGATGGATTCTTCTAGGGCGACGCAGCGGGTGAAATGATCCATCGCGGCTTTGGCGGCGCAGTAGCCTGCTTGGCTGGCGATGGCGCGGCGGCCTAGGCCGCTGGAGATGTTGAGCACTTTTTTGGGGATGCGCCAATTGGCTGTGGCTAGAAGGAAGGCAGAGGTGAGGAGCATGGGGGCTTCGATGCCGACGCGCATGGCACGTGTGATCTCGTGGGCGGGTACGTCTGAGAGCGGGGCGATTTGCGGGATGACGCCAGCGTTGTTGACCAAGGTAGCGCTGTCGTAAGCCAAGGGCTGTTTGGCTAGCCATGCTTTGAGCTGCTTGGCCACAGGCGCAGCATCGTTCAAATCTTCTGCCCACTGCGTGAGGGGGACTTGCTGCTCTTCAGCGAGCGAGGCTAGCGTGTCATTGGTCTTACGGGAGATGCAGAGCAGAGCGTTGCCGGGGAGGATGAGCTGCTGGGCGAGTGCGAGACCCATGCCGCGTGATGCGCCGGTGATGATGTAGAGATTCATGGAGGTGATGTTATCTCAGTGCAGCTTGCATCTGGCTGTTCGCCCTGAGCTTGTCGAAGGGTCAAGGCTTCGACAAGCTCAGCCGAACGAGAGGCACTAGCTGCGTTGAATGTTATCCTGACGCTATGAAAAGAATCGGCCAAGCGCCCAATATTGCGATTGCTCAGCTCTGGGTAGACATGCTGCGTGATCAGGGGATTGATGCGAATATGCAGCGCTATTTTTTGAATGGCGCGGCGGGTGATCTACCGCCAGATCAGTGCTTGCCAGAGATTTGGGTGCAAGACGATGCCCAGTTTGATCGCGCTAAATTGATCTTGGTGGAGATTCAACGTACACCGCAGCGCAACTGGGTCTGCCAAGCTTGCGGTGAGCGGATTGAAGGCGGGTTTGAGAGCTGCTGGAACTGCGGTGCTGATATGCCATCCCACTTCTAAATCGTTCCCATGCGTCGTTGCAGCTCCTAGTCTAGAAATACTTGATAAGCGGGATTAAGGCTTCTAAGACCAGAATTTAAAGAAAAACCGGCATGTCGCCGGCATAGAATCTGCGCAGAGTGCTATTAAATTAATAGTAGCTTAAACTTCAAGCAGGTTCGTCGCACAGACGATCTAACTCGGCGCAAACATCACGCATACGGCCGGAGATGACGATGCGGCCGTCTTGGGCGCGGCGGGAGCGCAGGATTTGGGCGGCTGTGAGGCCGCCAGTGGCCATCGTGCCCATCAGATCTTTGCCAACCATGCGGATGCCAGCGGCTTGAATTTTTTGTTGCTGGCTGGCTGGCCTTGCGATGCTGGGAAAAGCAGGTGATTTGGCCAAGCGGGGCTGTGCGCCGATCACTGCGCTAGAAAACGAGGGACTTGGCACAGGGGGCGAGAAAAAATCGACAACGCCTTGCAGGGGCAACAACAATTGGCTGAACATGATGTGCTGCCCTTAGTGCGTGAAGGAGTTGCGGATCAGGCCAACAGCCAAGCCTTCGATTTCAAAGGGTTCGCCGGGCTCGACGATGATGGTTTTGAAATCTGGGTTTTCGGGGTGCAGCTCGATGATGTTTTTGTTGCGCTGGAAGCGCTTCACTGTCACATCATCACCAATGCGGGCGACGACAATTTGACCGTTGCGGGCATCTTTGGTGGATTGCACGGCGAGCAAATCGCCATCCATGATGCCGATATCGCGCATGCTCATGCCGCGCACTTTGAGCAAGTAATCGGGCTTGGTGGGAAACATGCTGGGCTCGACGTAATACGTCTGGTCAATGTGCTCTTGCGCGAGTATGGGTGAGCCGGCGGCGACGCGGCCGACCAAGGGCAGGGCGAGCTGCATAAGGCTTTGCAGAGGCAGGCCGAATTGCTTGTTGCGCGTTTCGTTAATGGCGCGGAGCGTTTCGCCGCGCAGGCGGATGCCGCGCGAGGTGCCTTGCAGGAGCTCGATGGCGCCTTTGCGATGCAGGGCTTGCAGATGCTCTTCAGCGGCATTGGCTGATTTGAAGCCGAACTCGGCAGCGATTTCGGCGCGCGTGGGGGGCGAGCCGGTTTTCTCAATCGTGGTTTGAATGAGGGTGAGAATCTGTTGCTGGCGAGCGGTAAGCTTAGGGCTATCGAACATGGCAAACTCCTGTGAATTCAAGTTGCTGGGTACGCATCACGCTGCTGGCAACTGCGATTGAAAACAGCCTGATTGCGCATCCAGTAACTGGATATTAGCCCAGTTTTTTGGCTTGTGCAAGTATTTTTGAAAATATTTTTATGACCGAGAAAATCGTCGTACTTGGGACTGGCGGCACGATTGCTGGCACAGCTGCGAGCAGCAGCGACCACACGGGTTACACCGCTGCGCAGATTGGGATTACTTCGCTGTTGCAGTCTGTGCCGGGGCTGCAGGAGGCTTTGCAAGGCCGTGAGCTGGTGAGCGAGCAGCTAGCGCAGCTCGATAGCAAGGACATGGATTTCGACACGATGCGGCGGCTGGCTCAGAGCTGCGTGCATCATCTTGCGCAGCCTGAGGTGAGGGCAATAGTGATCACGCACGGCACGGATACTCTGGAGGAGACGGCGTATTTTCTGCATCGCGTGATTCCTATTGAGCTGCAAGCTAAGCCGGTGGTGCTGACCTGCGCGATGCGGCCAGCGACGAGCAGTGAGGCGGATGGGCCGCGCAATCTGCGGGATGCTGTGCTGGTAGCGGGAGACTCACATGCGCGTGGCGTGCTTTCTGTGTGCGCAGGCGATGTGCATAGCGCCAAGACTGTGCAGAAGGTTCACACCTACGCGCTGAATGCGTTTTCTAGCGGGGATGTCGCTTTGGGTGAGCCGGGTGTGGTGGCGCAGGTGGTGGGTGATCAGGTGCTGTGGAAGCCAGTTTTTCAATCATTTTTAGATGAAAAACGGCATATCGACCGCATAGAATCTGCGCAAGCAGCTATAGATTTGATAGTGAATACGTCTGTAGCAAAGATCGCATGGCCGCGCGTGGAGATCGTGTTGAATCACGCGCAGGCGACGGGAAGCATCGTACGCGCCTTGCTTGCTGAAGCTACATCGCAAGACCCGCTGTGTGGCATTGTTGTAGCCGGAACGGGTAATGGCACGGTAAGTGAATCCTTGCAGAGCGCCTTAAATGAAGCGCAGCCAAAAGGCGTTGAAGTGATTGTGGCAAGTCGCTGCGCTTGGGGCGGTGTTCACGATGTGAGCGCCTTATCCGCTGTGAAAGCGCGGATTGATTTGATGCTCAAGCTCTTGAGGGCTGCATGATGGAAACCCTCTCCGTTCACCCTGAGCTTGTCGAAGGGGCATAAGGCTTCGACAGGCTCAGCCCGAACGGGGTTGAGCAGTCAGCGAATTTCAATGGGAAGCCGTTGCTGAGCGAGTTCACTCACCGCATGCGCAGATTCACCCTTGAGCCGATGATCGCTCCACACCTGCCGCCAGCCGCGCGAACCTGCTTGGCCGTGGCGCAGGCCGAGCATGTGGCGGGCGACGGAATGCCAAGCGGTGTCATATTGCTCTTTGCGGCGTGCCATGTAATCGCACATTTGCGCTTCGACTTCTTCGCGCGAAGGCGCTTGTGAAGATGTATCACCGTAAAACTCACGATCCCAAGAAGCCATCCAATACGGGTTGTGATAAGCCTCGCGGCCAATCATCACGCCGTCTACATGCTTCAAGTGTCCATTGACTTGTTCAGTTGTCGTGATCCCGCCATTGATGCAAATCGTGAGATCAGGAAACTCACGCTTCAACCGATACACCATCTCGTAACGCAGCGGCGGAATATCGCGGTTCTCCTTGGGTGACAAACCTTTGAGCCACGCATTGCGCGCATGCACAAGAAACACCTTGCAGCCCGCATCTGCCACCGTGCCCACAAAATCGCGCACGAAATCGTAGCTCTCAGTCTTATCAATACCAATGCGATGCTTCACCGTGACGGGAATGCTCACCGCATCCAGCATCGCCTTCACACCATCGGCAACGAGCGCCGCCTCATTCATCAAGCAAGCGCCAAATGCACCGCGCTGCACGCGCTCACTCGGGCAGCCGCAATTCAAGTTTATTTCGTCATAACCCCACTGCTCGCCCAGCTTCGCTGCCTTGGCCAAATCTTCCGGCTCGCTGCCACCGAGCTGGAGCGCAACAGGATGCTCTTCATCATTGAAATCCAAATGGCGCGGCACATCGCCATGCAGCAGCGCGCCGGTGGTCACCATCTCGGTGTAGAGCAGGGTGTTCTTTGTGAGCAGGCGATGGAAATAGCGGCAATGCCTGTCCGTCCAGTCCATCATCGGCGCCACGCTCATTCGCCAAGGCGAATGAGCGGGTGTTGATCCCGTTGCTTTTGCAGTATCAAGAGGCTTCAAAAAACTCATGTGCTCCGGCCAAATTCCACCGTGTGGTTATCCGGCAAATTGAAATAGCTCGCTGCGCGACTGGCGTTACGTTGCATGAAGCGCAGAACCTTGAATTGTCCTGGCCACCATCCTTGGGAAGTGCCATCAACAGCTTGGGTTCTTGAAATGAAGTAAGAAGTGTTCATGTCGTTCACGTCAACAGAATGTCGGTAGCTGAACAAAGCCATGATTTTGCCAGCATGGACGGTTTCCATAAAACCGACCTGCGCTTTCACGCGCCAGAAATCTGGTGCGATCTGCTCGACCGCAAGACTGTTTGCCACAGGCACGCGTGGTAAATCTGAAGGGTGAATCTCCAGCACTACCACTTTTTTGTGCAGCACTTGATTGTGTTTGAGGTTATGCAGAAGCGCATGCGGCACGGTATCAGCATCGGCGGTGAGATAGACCGCAGTGCCCTGCACGCGATGGACATCGCCTTCCACCAAACTCTTGACAAAATCGGTCAGAGGCAGAGCATCTTGCGTCGCTGCAGCGTGCTTGGCTTTTTGTCCGCGTGCCCAGGTACTCATCACGAAAATCAACAGTGCAGAAATCAACAAAGTGACCCAACCGCCCGCCCAAAGCTTCGTCATGTTCGATGCGAAGAAAATGATTTCCAGAGCAAGCATCAATGCAAGCAGTGCAAGAGTAGGCAGCAATGGCCATTTCCATTGCTTATACGCCACGATACCAAAAAGCATGGTGGTGCAAAGCATCGTTACCGTGATGGCAATACCATAAGCCGAAGCCAGCGCAGAAGAGGATTTGAAACCGACGACCAGCGCCAACACGCCAGCCAGCATCAGCCAATTGATCAGTGGCAAATACACCTGCCCGCGCACATCGCTGGAGGTCTGTACAACTTTCATGCGAGGCAAATAGCCCATGCCCATCGCTTGCACAGTCATGGAGTACGCACCTGCAATCGTCGCTTGCGAAGCAATCACCGTGGCGGCGGCTGCCAGAATCACCAGCGGAATCACCCAATCAGTGGGTACCATCATGAAGAGCGGGCTGCCCGCTGCCTCAGGGTTAGCCAAGACCAAAGCACCTTGGCCAAAATAATTGATCACCAAACCAGGCATCGCGACGAAGAGCCAAGCTAGGCGCACGGCTTTGGCGCCAAAGTGCCCCATGTCTGCATACAAAGCTTCCGCGCCCGTCACAGCCAAAAACACCGAACCGAGCACCACGAAGCTGATACCTGGGTTGTTGATGACATACTGCATGCCATACCAAGGATTGAGCGCTGCGAGTATCTGCGGATACTGGGCGATGTGGTATGCGCCCAAAGCGCCTAGCGTCGCAAACCAGACGATCACAATCGGCCCAAATAATTTTCCTACCTTCGCTGTGCCATGAAACTGGAAGGCAAACAGAAGCACAATGATCACCAAAGTGATCGGCAGCACATACGGCTTCAATGCAGGTGTGGCCACCTCGAGTCCTTCAATTGCCGAGAGCACAGAGATGGCTGGGGTGATGAGTGCATCGCCATAAAACATGGTGGCACCCACCAAGCCGATCATGCCTACCATGCTCATCCAAGCAGGGCTCATGCCTGCTACACATTGCTTGGCCATCGCTTGTAACGACAGCACACCGCCTTCGCCATGATGATTCGCTCGCAGAACGAGCCACACATATTTGATCGTCACGATAAAGGTCAGCGTCCAGACGATCAGCGAGAGAATGCCCAGAATACTCTCCTTGTTTTGCACCACGCCATGCGCGGTACTGATGGATTCTTTGAAGGCATAGAGAGGAGAGGTGCCGATATCGCCATACACCACACCCAAGGCGGCCAGCATGAGGGCGGCAGAGAATTTCTGTGAAGGTGCACTCTCTGCCACCGTGTCTTGTACTTGCATAAATGCTTTCAGAATGAAGGGAGGGGGATCGTACGTCTGTAATTGCTGCGCTGCAACATAAAACGGCACCTTTTCACCGAAAAGCAAGACACTTTATTAGTAGAAACCCTAATCCATATAACTTCTAGTCAGTAGCATCTTGAAATGAAAGCAAGCCAGCCGCGATCAGGCCGCCCATTTCACCCATCCCGTGTAAGCCGTGACGAGTACGACGATGCCAAACACAATGCGATACCACGCAAAGGGCACAAAATTGTTTGTGGAGATATAGCGCAGCAGCCAGCGCACGCACAGCCAGGCACTGATGAAGCTGAAAACGAGGCCAACTGCGAACATGGGCACATCAGCCATGGACAGCAAAGCACGCTCTTTGTAGAGGCTGTATGCGCCCGCGCCAATGAGTGTAGGCATGGCGAGGAAGAAAGAAAAATCTGTAGCCGCTTTGCGCGAGAGCCCCAGCAGCATGCCGCCGATGATCGTTGCGCCGCTGCGGCTGGTGCCCGGAATCAAGGCCAAGCATTGCACTAGGCCCACCTTGATGGCATCCATCGAGCTCATGTCATCCACGTTCTGCACACGCACGGCGGTTTGCTGCCGTTTTTCAGCCCACAAAATAATGAAACCGCCAATGATGAAGGTGCTGGCCACGACGACTGGTGTGAACAAATGCTCTTTCACGGCTTTGCCAAACAGCAGCCCCATAACGACCGCAGGCACGAAGGCGATCAACACATTCAATGAAAATTGTTGCGCTTGCTTCTCAGTCGGTAAGGCGACCAAGGTGGTACGAATCTTCTGCCAATAGACCAAGATCACCGCAAAAATCGCCCCGGTTTGAATTGCAATATCAAACACCTTGGCCTTCTCATCGGTAAAGCCCAGCAAGCTACCTGCCAAAATCAGATGGCCGGTTGAAGAAATGGGTAAAAACTCCGTGAGCCCCTCCACGATGCCCATGATGGCGGCTTTGATCAGCAGGGTGATATCCACGGAGAGCTTTCTATATACGCAAGGCCTTGTATTTTAAGGGTTGACTTCGGGGGCGATTTGATAGATCAGCTGCGCCAGCAGTTGCGCTCCTTATCTCGGTCATCATGCAACCAATACTCACCCGACAGTGCAGCCTTGCCTTTAGCGCCTAGATCGCCTGCGCGCGCAATTGCCCAGCCTGTGCCCAGAGACTGTTCGCAAGCTTGACTCGCCAGTGATTCGCTCTGCAGGTTGATGGCGCGATGGTTTGAGCCGGATGGGCGCAACTCCAGAAAGCGCACATGATTCTGATCCATGATTTTGGAGCAAAGCAAAGGCCGCTCATTGGCGCAGCTCAAGGGTTTAACGCAGTTGTAGCCACAGTTGTTGAGGGTGTTTTCGTCACCCTGCGCTACAAAAGCGCTGCCGGTCAGCACACCTGAGGCAAGGACTTCACCTGTGGCCGCGATCACCGGCGGCAAGTTGTTTAAAGCGACGGTGTTGGCCTGCAGTTGCGCAGGAATATCGGCAACAGATTTCACACTCTCTTCTAGGCAGAATTTACGCACATAGGCCCTACTGACCGTGCTCACACAGTCATAAATCACGCCGTTTTTACCGACAACTGGCACATGCAGCAGTACGACCGCTTGGCCATCAATTTTGGCGTCGATCTCGATCTTGAAAACGCCATCGGGCTGCACACTCCAAGCCTTAATGCCGCTCTTAGGTGGGATCGGCGGCAGAGTGAAGTTACCCGCGACGGGCAGTTGGCGTGTTTTCTTGAAGTGTGCAGACAACATCTGCAAGCTGTCGCCAGGCCCTTGATTTTCATAACGCTCAAGATTGATACGCGAAGTTTGCGAGCCCAATCGTGACCAGCTGAAAAAAATCAGCAGTGGCACGCCGATCGCCAGCAGAAAACCCCAGCCGCGCATTCGATTCATGATCAGCCCTTCTTGTTGAATAGCCAGCCATCATAGCGATTCAAGCTAGCGCTCTTGCGCATGCTGCAAAATACGCTCATGAGCGAAGCGCCTGCCCCAACATCAATACCCGTGCCGCAGGCGCGCAATCCCCTGCATGGCATCACGCTTGAAACCATCGTGACCGAACTCGAGGCGCATTACGGCTGGCCAGGTTTGGCGCAGCGCATCAATATCCGCTGCTTTGCGAGCGATCCGAGCGTGTCGTCCAGTCTGAAATTCCTGCGTAAAACGCCTTGGGCACGCGAGAAAGTGGAGAGCTTGTATCTTTATATGCTCCGAAAAAAGGAGCAAAAATCTAGGCCTGCGGCTAAGGCAACGCGCAAGTACGGCTACGAGTGATCAGGCCACTGCCAAGCGCCAAAGCGAAGTCACTTCACGCGAGCGCGCGGCGTGCAGCGGATCGCTCTTGTCTTGCGCTTTGGGGTGCAGCGGTTGCGTATCCATTCGATCAATGACTTTGAGGCCAGCTGAGGAAATAGCCTGCATCAGCTCATCACGGCTGCGTAGCCCAAGGCGTTCTGCCAAATCAGACAAAATCAGCCAAGCCTCGCCGCCGCTCTCTAGCCGCTGCCCAACGCCTTTCAAAAACCCCAGCAGCATCTGGCTACCTTCGTCATACACCGCGCTTTCCAGCGCTGAGCCCACCGGGGCGGGCAGCCAAGGCGGGTTGCAGACGATCAGCTTGGCTTTAGGATGAGTCGCTATATCTGGGAATAAATTCGCCTTGAGCACTTCCACGGCCTTACCCGTACGACCGGAGGATTGCTGCAAGCGCTTTAAGTTTTCACTCGCGCAAACCAGCGCGCGCTGCGAAACATCGGTAGCGACAACTTTGCCCACGCCGCGCGAGGCCAGCAGCGCTGCAATCACGCCTGTGCCCGAACCCACGTCCCAAGCCATCATTTCAGCTGGAGAGCCTTTGGGGAGCGGTGCTTTCGCAACCAAAGCCAAATACTCCCCACGCACAGGAGAAAACACAGCGTAATGCGCATGAATCCGCAATGGCTGTCCCGAGCGATCTGTACCTAAAACGGGCACTTCCACACCCTTCTTGCGCCATTCAAACGCGCTGATGATGCCCAGCAACTCTCGCAGGCTGCACACATGGCGCTCTTTATCTTCGGATTTCCCCCATGCCTGCTCGCAAGCAATGCGCACATCTGGCGCGCGCCGCAAAGCAATCGAGTAATCCGATTGCAGAGGTATCAGCACACTCCCCAAAATCTTCGCGCGTTGCGCTTGCGCGTTTCGCTGCGTGAGAAAAGCTTCGGTGAGTGTTTGTTTAGCAGAAGGCTTTGAGGGCGAGCGTTTAGCCAAGCGCCGATCCAGCGCCTGAATCAAATGCCGCGCATTCTGAAAATCCCCATTCCAAAGCAAGCCTGCATCACTCTGAGCCAGCTTCATCGCCGCATCCGCAGCCAGAGTGTCGTCGGCCAGCTGCACTTTTGAAGGCGCAGGCAAACCTCGCTCGCTATGCCAATGCGCGGTGTGCGGCTCATCGTTTTGAGTCCACTTGATTTGAGGTGAGTCACTCACAGATTTTTTCCAGTCGAAATGTAGGGGGCCAGCAATTGTGCAGGCGATGTCTGCAGATCTTTTTCTTTTTCCAAAGCAGCAAGCACGTAGTCTACGAAGCTGCGCGTACGCATCGGCAGATTTTTGCGATTGAGGTAGTAGAGATACACCACGAGTTCGGTGCTGATGTGCTTCTGCAGCAGTGGCAGCAGGCGGCCTTGGCGAATGCTGGGCATGGCCAGTGGCAAAGGAATGCAAGCCAAGCCAGCGCCTTGCATGGCAGCGGTTTGAAGCGCAGAGAAATCATTCAGCGTGAGGTTGCCGCGAATCTCGGTATCTAGCTTGGCATCCAATCCCTTTAAAAACCAGGGCATCGGCTCACGGCTACCGATGCGCGAGAGGCGCAGGCAATTGTGTTCAGCCAAGTCTTCCAGAGAAGCAGGCTCGCCACGTAGCCGCAAATAATCAGGGCTGGCGCACACCACAAAAGGCAAAGGCGCAATGGGCCGCGCGACCAAGCTGCTGCTCTTCATGCGCCCCACACGAATGCCCACATCGTAGCCCTGAGCCACCATATCGGTCACGCTGTCGTCCATATGAAGCTCGATTTGGACACGTGGATTCTTGGCATGAAACTGCTGCACGATGGGCAGCACATAGCCCGTGGCAAAAGGCGCAGCACAGGTCACGCGCACGAGGCCAGACAGTGCTTTGCTGCTCTTTTCAATGACGGCCTGCGCAGCCTCCAGCTCACGCAGCGGCCCCAGGCACTGCTTATAAAAGGTGTTTCCCTCAGGGGTGAGGCTGAGCTTGCGCGTGGTGCGCTGAAACAGGCGCACAGCCAATTGCCGCTCCAGTGTGGCCACATTCTTGCTCACAGCCACAGCACTGACGCCTTGTAACTTTGCAGCCGCAGCAAAGCTACCGCTACTGGCGACAGCGACGAAACTACTGATGCCCTTTAAGCTTTTCATTTCAAACGTTTCATGGCAGATGGGTGATTCAGATTACTAACCATAGGTTAGTTCTGATCTTACTCACTGCTGCCTAGGCAAGCAAGCGATGCGCGCCTACGATGAGTTCACGTTCAACTCATCACTTCAACAGACCATGAACACATTGCTGATAAACATTTTCTTTAGCTTGTTGATTTTCGTGGCAGCTTATCGCTGGATCCTCAGGCCTGTGCTGCCACAGCTCAAGCCGAGTGTGGTGTTGATACCGATTTTGTTGCTGCACAGCATGCGGCATCTGGGCTTGATGTTTCTGACCACGGGTGTGACATCCTCAGCCATGCCGAAGCAGTTTGCTGTTCCTGCGGCTGCAGGGGATTTTTTATCAGCAGTCTTGGCCTTCATGGCTGCGTGCTTGATTCAGCGCAAAAGCGCTTGGGCGATACCCATGACGTGGCTGTTCAGTATCGTGGGTATTGCTGATTTCGCGATGGCTGTGGTGCTCTCGCGGCTTTACAGCGCGGCCGATTTCATGGGCGGCGCATATTGGATCCCGTCGTTTTGGGTGCCCATGCTGATCGTGGGGCACATCATTGTGATCACCGTGCTGCGGCAAATGAAACGTGATGGCGTGAATTTCAGCGCTTGAGTGTGTCATGACGACTTCAATGCCACTCATCACTATAGCCCGCCCAGGTTTGATGCCATCACGGCTGGCGGCATGCTGCTGCTTGTGGCCGCGATGTCCTGGGCTTGGTTGGCAGTTTTGCGCACGGCGCACCAGCGAGCTGCTATTTGGGGGGCTTTGGTTCTAGCGATGATCTTGCTGGCTAATCTGGCGGGCGACTGGCTGGGCGTATTCAGCCGCTTAGATATATTGCCGCCGCCGTTTGCAGTTCTGACCGCACTCAGTATCGGGCTGGCCTTCGCCTTTGGCATGGGTTATGTAGGCAGTGCGGGCGACCGACTCGTGCGCACAGTGCCTGTAGAGACGCTGGTGGCGCTGCAAATTTTCCGCTTTCCTTTGGAGCTGCTGATGTTGCGTGCGGCGTATCTTGGCATCATGCCGATGGAATTCTCCATGCTGGGCTACAACCTGGATGTACTCACTGGCTTGGGCGCACTCTTGATCTCCATCTACTGCGCTTGGACCTGGAGTTTGCCGTTGCGCACCATTTGGCTTTGGAATTTGCTGGGGATTTTCTGTCTGCTCGCCATTGGCATTCTGGCTGCGTTGACTTCACCCAATCTGCATGCCTTTGGCTCTGATGCAAAGCATATCAATAGTTGGGTGCTGTATTTCCCTTATTCATTGCTGCCCACCGCTTTAGTGAGCTTTGCTGTGTTGGGCCATGTATTGCTGACGCGCAAGCTACTCACTCAGCCATATCGCACGTCACTGATGGGGCTATTCGCCAAACCCGTGCATTCATCTGACCCCTGGTAAATATTCAAGGAGATTCCTATGCTGAAATTCATGGTCATTCCATTTTTGTGGGCCGTTAGCTTACCGATTCTGGCGCAAGCCAATACCGCCAGCCCAGTAGGCCTGTGGCAATCCATTGACGACGCTAGCGGCAAACCCCGCGCTGAAATTCGCATCACTGAGGCGGCGGGGGTGCTGACTGGCCGCATCGAGCGCAGCCTGCTGCCCACACCCGCGGGCGTCGTATTGCTTTGCACGCTCTGCCCTGATGACCGCAAAGACAAGCCCTTGATTGGCATGGAAATCATCCGTCAAATGAAAGTTACGAGCGATACGCAAATTTGGGAAGGCGGCGAAATCTTGGATCCCGATAAAGGCAAGATATTTAAGCTGCGGCTGCAATTGCAAGAGGGTGGCAAAAAGCTGCAAGTGCGCGGCTACATCGGTCCCTTCTTCCGCAATCAAACCTGGATGCGTCTGTCATGATAAAAATTCTCCTCAGCATCAGCCTGATCATGGTCTTGACCGGCTGCGCAAGCCCATCTACGGAGCAAAAAACGCAGCCTATTTACGACAGCTACATCACGCAATTCAATTCAGAGCAGCCCAATCAAGCGCAGATGCTTGCTCGGCCAGATGGCTACCGCCTCTATGTGCGTGAGTTTGGCACGGTTAATAAAGGCAAAGCGCCCAGTATCGTGATGATGCATGGCTTCCCAGACAACGGGCATTTGTATGACGCGCTCGTGCCCCAGCTCTCTGGCCAATTTCACGTGATCACTTTTGATTTCCTCGGCTGGGGTCAATCGGATAAGCCGGCCGCGCATCTGTACAACGTTGCGAGTCAGCGCGCAGATCTGGATGCTGTGGTATCGCAACTCGGCCTGAAAAGTGTCGTGCCCATGCTTCATGATTTATCCGGCCAAGCGGGTATTGATTGGGCGCTGGATAACGAAGCGCAAACCGCTGCACTCGTCTTGCTCAATACCTACTACTCCCCCATGCCCACTTTGAAAGCACCCGAGGCCATTCAGTTTTTCTCCACACCCAGCTTGCTTCAAAGGGCGGCGGTGTGGGGTTCGATGAAGTCAGGCACGAATTTTCAAGGGGGCGTCGCGGATCAACTCAGCAAGTTTTTCAGCAATTCCCAGGCTCGCGATAAGTACCTGCCCATCGTCACGCATGGCGCGATTCATATTCGTCCCGCATTTTTCAGCTCCACCTCTGTGCTTTGGCAAGAGTTGGAAGCGCGGCAGGCCAATGTGCAGCGCATGCAGAAATTCAAAAAGCCAGTTCACACCATCTTCGGCGCAGATGATCCTTACTTGAATTCTGATGTGGCTGTTGAATTCAATCGCTTGTTTACCGTGGGTAGCCTGCATCTCTTGTCTGGCGCTGGCCATTATGTGCAGCTGGATGAACCCGCCCAAGTGGGGCGTATTCTTCGCGAGCAGCTCAAGGCACGCTGAGTTTTTATTCACACTCTTGGAAAGAAATCACCATGTTAATCATCGCCGCCATCATTGCCTTGTTTGCAAATCAAGCGCCTGCCACACCTGAGCCTGCTGCTGAGCCAGTTGCAGCGCAGGCTCAAATGAAGCAAGGGGAGAAGCCCAGCGCGATGCCCATCAACCTGCCTTTTGAGAACCGCAATCAATAGGTTTTTTGGCAGATTGACGGCGTAAAATCTGCGCAGGCAGCTATCAAATAGAGAGCAATTAGACATTTGATCCTGCTGCGCTGATTCGCTCTATTGTGCTAACTGTTTGCGAAAGAATTGCACAATATCTGCGGATGCTTGCACATGGAGCGCTTTGCGATCAGAGCCTTCTGGGTCTTCACATACCTGGCCGAGAGCCAGCTTGCCCAGCACCGGCGTACACACTGGGCCATAAACGAAATGCCCTGTGTCTCGCATGATTTCTTTGGCGCTGGGTATGGATTTGGCAAACAGGCTAGAGCCACCTTCGGGCGCGAGCACGGTGTCGTATTTCGCAGTTTCAAACACCATGGGCGCTGAAATGCTTGCCAAAGATGGGGCGGAAAAGCCTGCAGCCACGCCGCTGGCCAGCGCATAAAAAGCCTTGAATCGCTCATCTTTGAAGCTGCGCTTGCCATCTTCAATCGCAGTCTGCGGGTTGTAGTCTTTGATCAAACCAGCGCAATACTGATCCTTTTTTGGCATGGTTTCGCAGTAGCTGAGCTGCTGCTTGTAGTCATACAGGCCGCCAGCCAAGCTCACACCTGTCCAGCCGCCAAAAGAGTGGCCGATGAAGCCAATGCGCTTGGCGTCAACGCGTGCCGCCCAAGCCGGATCCGCGAGAAATTGTGTGAGTGCGAAGCTCACATCGCTTGAGCGTTCCCAAAGCCGCGCGCGATATTCTGGGCGCAGATCTTGAAACATCGTGCCTGGATGCGTGGGCGTGAGCACCACAAAACCAGCTTTCACCAAATCCGTGATGAGCCATCCATACGCTGTTGGGTTGGCAAAGTTGCCATGGGAGAGTATGAGCAAGGGTTTGGGCGCTACGGGTGCAGGTGTTGCATTCTGAGCGGCGCTAAATGCCTGCAATATCGGCGCTATCGAAATCGATTGAGCTTGCGTGCCAGCCACAGCCTCAAACCAAACTTCAAAATTCACATTGCGATCACGGCTTGCGTCTTTCATCGCAATTTTTTGAATGCCAACCACCATCGGCGATTGCGCAAGACTCTCCGAGTTGGCGAGCAAGCTTAGAGCGCCAGCAGCGAGGGAAACGAGATGTCGAGAAAAGGGTATCCGTTGCATAAAAAATCTCCAGTGTGATGGTTTGTCAAACCGATATCGACACTGGAGATTCTGAGAAAACAAGCCGCATGCGACTAGAGCGCAAGAGGTGAATTCAGTCGCAACCTTTCGTTAAGAGTTACGCAGACTTGCCAGAGCAATCACTTCGCCTGCAAGAGCTCGCGTACGCGAAGCAACACAAACTCATTGTCATCCGCCTGATTCGGCTCGCGGCTGGAGGAGAAAGGCAGGTTGTTGTCGTTGCCCACAATGATGTGATCGGCATCGACGATATCGACGTTTTCAATCGTGAAGAAGGGGAAGGCGAGCTTGCCGGCTTGCTTGGGCTTGCGGGCGAGGTTTTGTGGATCGTTGATGGCGAGCAAATCGATGAAGCCGATTTTGCGAACGGGGTTGTTTACATTGGCTTCGGTCATTTCGATCTTGTAAACCCGCTTGAGCTTGGGCAGATCGTGGAAGCAATTTTCTGCGCGCTGGATCGCGCCATTCACTGTGGGGCAGGCTTTATCAGGCGTGCCTTCGCCGTTGTCGCGCTCGATCACGAGGGCTGTTGTTGCGTCAATCATGTTGAAGTCGCCGATGGCCAAGCCATTGGCTTCGAGCACATATTTCCAATGGCGACCCGTCCATTTTTCGGTAGCCACATCGAATTCAAGTACGCGCAGGTATTCACGGCCATTGAGTTTTTCCCAATCCTTCGCCGCGGCATCCCAAGCCGGGCCTTCGAGCAAGGCGTAGAGCTTTTTGCCATCAGGCGAAGAGGCCATGCCTTCGTAGCCACGCGAGCGGCGGATGGTGAAATCTACCGTGCCGCTGGGCATGGCAGGTGTGGCAATTGCAGGGTGATCGGGCGAGCGTGCGGGCTTGCCATCGACCTGCGTTTCAAACACGGCGAGCACTTTGCCATTCATATCCGCTTTGATCAGCCAAGGGCCGAGCTCATCACCGATCCACAGGTTGCCGCCAGCGATTTGGAAGCTCTCGGTATCGAAGTCGCTTCCAGTGAGGTAGCGCTTAGGTGTGCCTTCGTGAACGATACGGAAGGGCACTTTTTTATCAGGATCATGCAGAAAGATGGTTTGCTGGCGGTTGAGCACGCCATTGGCCCAGTCAATCGAGTAGCGGTTTAAAAAGAGCATGCTGTCTGGCGAATTGGCTTTGGAGCCGAAGCCATTATCAGTAAGCACCCAATAGCTGCCATCGCTCATGCGCTTGATGCCGGAGTGGCCTTGCAGCGGTTGGCCAGCCATGGGCAGGGAGATGCCGGTGGGGCGGTTGGCTGAGCGGCCTTCGATGGTGTCAAGCCGCTCCACGCGCACTCCGGTGGTGAATTTGCCGCTCACGCGCAGGTCTGCGGGGGCGTCTGCAGGTGTGGCGAGGAAGCTGGGCGCAGGGAGCAGGGCGTGGCCAGCGAGTGAGGCGGGAAACTCTGTGGGGTTGGCAGTCTGCGCTTGGGCTGCGGCCAATGCGATCAAAGTCAGTGCAAATGCAGTGAGAGTGGATTTTTTCATGATGCTTTCTTGAAGGAATGACGGGTTAAGCCATCGAACTTTCAATCAGCAACATGACAGGATCGTGATGATTTTTTGACGATGTGATGACAGTCATCGAGCCGACTGTCTTATGGCTCAATCCTTCAATTTCAAGCATTTTAGGCCGTTAGCCGGCATAGAATCTGCGCAAAGTGCTACTGATTTAGGAGCAAAAAACTTTCCATGCTGGCTAACTCCTGAGCCAGCGCCTGACGATACGCTTTGTCTTTTGGCGCTTGGCCTGTCACATAACCCAGCTCCGCTTGCAGTTTGCCGTCATTCACAGAAAGATTGCCCCAGCCGATGACTTGACCGCGCCAAAGCAAGGGCAGGGCGTAGTAGCCGCGTATTCGCTTCGGTGCAGGTGTGTAGGCCTCAAAGCGATAGGCCCATCCCCAGAAGAGCTCAAAGCGGCGGCGATCCCATACCACCGGGTCAAAAGGGGCGAGCAGGTGCACGGTGTCAGTTGGCTCGATGCTGTAGCGTTTGGCCGCAGGCGATTCGCCCTCAGGCCAATACCATCTGTTGCCCTCCAGCTCCATGCTGGGCAGCCGCTCCTTGGCGCGCGCCAATGCATCTGAGCGCAGCGAATTCCACTGCGGCACACCGCCGCGCAGCAACAGGCTCACGAGATCGCGCAAGGAGCGCTCGGGCAGCGGGGCATATTTGTGCACGATCACATCCAGCAGTGCATCCAGCGCTTGGCCTGGATCAGCGCATTCTTGCGGCAAATGCTCAGCAACGCAATACAACCGCGTGCCACTCGCACGCCCCGCGACGCGAAGCATGCCCCGGTAATGCATGCCATCGAGCAGCTGCGTGCTCGCGTTCGACGAGCCGCCAAACCAGTTGCGCACGCGGCCATGCGCGAAATGCGCATCCACCTCTTTGGGATGCACCACACCACGCTCGCGTACAAAATCCAACACAGCTTCAGCTTGCGCCAGCTTGGCTTTTGGCCACACCATGCGCGCCACGCGAGGATGCATCAGCGCCTGCGTGCTGCGCGGCAAAAAACCGTAGTTCATAAAGAAATCTTCTTCAATGCCCAGCTTGGCATAGCGCTGCTCCAAATCCCCCGCCGCGTAATCCTTCACCCGATGCCGCAGCGTCAAATCTTGCGCACGAGCAGGTGCACGAATCGGATCAGCCTGCACGAAGCCCAGCTTCTCAATCGCCTTGGGCAGCGTGGTCGGCGCAAACAAACTGCGCGAGATGGCGTAGCGGCGCAGCGTATCGAGCGTGATGGGCGTTGAGGGCATGTGGACGTGATTTTTAGAGCGTTTTAGGCAGATAGCCGGCATAGATACTGCGCAAAATGCTATCAAATATATAGTATCTATTTGAGCTTCAGCTCATTCAGGCGATGGTGCACCTCATCCTGCGCATCTATGGGCAGCTGATGCTTGGCCTGCAAATAATGATGCGTAAACACATCCAAATACGCATCCAGTGTTTGCGCAGCATGCGCCTCGTCTGCCAGCGCTAGGCACAGCGCAGCCACCTCGGCTGTGCAGAAATGATCATCCCGCTTGGAGCGGCGCAGCTTGTAGCGCGAGAGCTGCTCAGCCACCAAGCTGAGCACGGGGAAACGATCCAGATACGGGCTCTTGCGCAGCATCTTGCTCGCCTCCGGCCAAGTTCCATCGAGCAAGATGAAGAGTGGGCGCTTGGCTGCAGCGTTATCAATGGATGGCGCAGGCACGGTTTGCACCACGCGCTCCTCTTGCACAAACTCTCCCGGAAACACCACCAAGGGCTGCCATTGCGGATCATTGAGCAAGGCCAGCAGAGCAGGATCGACCGCGGTGCGCGCCCAACCAAAAGCAAACGTATCCCGCACCACATCCGCAATCAGCCAACCCGTGTTGCTCGGCTTGAGCGCCTCAATATCCGCCATGATCAAGCACATGCCCGAGTGCGTGGGCAGATTCGGCCGCAGCGCGCAAATGCAGTGACTCGGCGCAAGCCGGCAGCCGGAGCAGCGCTCAGACTTCATGCCCCCGCGCGCCAGAAACGGCTTGCTGCTGCGCGCCAAGCGCTCCGCGCGCAGGCGATGCACGGCATGCGGCGCAGGCAAGGCGTTCAGCTCATTCAGCATAAGAAATCCAAGCCAAATCGGCTACTCGCCGGCATAGAATCTGCGCAGAGTGCTATTAAATAAGGAGCATAGTGTGCAGGGCATCCAACGCACTTCAAGCCTTCGGTGGCCGATGCAGCGCGCAAAGCTTGTTGCCATCCGGGTCACGCAGATAAGCCAGATAAATCTTGCCCGTTGGCCCTTCGCGAAAGCCCGGCGGGTTTTCACAAGTCACGCCGCCATTGGCCACACCCGCCGCATGCCAAGCATCGCCTTGGCTTGCAGACTGCACCGCAAAGCCAATCGTGCTCCCATTGCCATGCGTGGCCGGCTCGCCATTGAGCGGCTCCGTGATGCCGAAAGTGCCGGTGGGCGTGCGATAAAAATAGCGGTTCACCACACCGTTGTGGTGATGCATACCCGGCTTGATATCCAGCGCGCCCAACACCGCGTCATAAAACTTCTTGGATCGCTCTAAATCATTCACACCTAAAACCACATGACTGAACATCGTTGTCTCCTTCTTAGAAGCCCGACGCGGGCTGATGCAGGATCGTAACAAGTTTGCGCAGAACGGAGTCATTCAGAGAGAATCCAATGCTCTTTCTGCATTAGCATTCAATACAGGCGCGAGCTAGCTGCATAGAAAGCCGAGCGAAATTTCAGATTGACACTATTTCCCAACTAGATTCAGCTAGTTTTTTTCACTATGAGTTCATTGAGTAAATCATCGGCCAAACTCGATACCTTTTTTGAGTCATTAAATGTTAGTACAAAGTTAAACATCTTATCTGTGTCCACTACCGGAGAAGTACCTGCAATTAACTTGGTAACCTTAGTGAAAATCATTGGTTCGTTGTAATGCGAGGTAGGTTCATCGCCAAGAACTTCTGGAGATTTGAGTGTGGGAAGATTGGAACGACTTTTTGTAGATGGCCAATCTATCCTAGATTTCTGAATTACCAGTGGATCTTTCTTGCTTTGTAAAATTTCAAGTATGGAACTGTAAGGACCAGCTATATCAACAATAATTCGAGGTTTGTTTGAATTTGTTGGTCGAACGATGATTGCTTTGATTGCTTCAAATTCAGATGAAACATCCGTGCTGACTGGGGTATGCTTTTCAAGCTCACCGATCAAATCTAATTTATCTTCCAAATCAACATCAGGAAAAAAGATAAAAGTCCTGTCGAAAGTGCAAGCCCTTCTGAGTCGAATCTCCTCTGCTGTAATGTCAACATCCATTTTTCGGTAAGACTGTTCTGCGTATTGATTGAATGCCTTGGCGACGGGAAGAATACAGAACTCACGAAAAGCAAGTGGATCTATATCGTAGATTTGATCTAGAACATTAGTAAAGCGCGATACTTCTTTTCGCTCGAAAAGCGTGCCGATAACTTTTTCAAGTTGAGACTTTCCTTCGGTGCACAAGTACTGTGCGGCGAAATATTCGGCCAACGATTTGTGAGACCAGCGATACGAATCGCCGTCTTTCACGAAGACAGGTACTGCGCGGACGACATCATCTAGAAAACTACTTTCAGGGAAGGAAGTTGCATTACAGACGCCTTTAGCAGTTCGTATCCACTTTAGCACTGTATCAGTATCTCCCTCTATTTCGCCTTTGAGAACTGAAACAAATCCTATGACGCGTAGAATTCTGTGAAATGAGTCGATATCAAGGCCACTTTTCTTTTCCCTAGTGTTGTAACCGTCTTTAGATGCGTCATGCCAATCAAATAATGCATCGAATACTTGCCTGTAAAAGACATGCTTCTTTAATGGTACGCTCTGCTTATACTCAAAACTTCGATAGAGTAAGCTTGTCAAAAGTGGGTTTTTCAAAAACTCATGTACTGGGCGATACTCAGGGCGGTCTAGTGTGACGATTAGCTGCTCTGAACGACCGCCTTTGTCATCATATTTCCGAATCAACTCGAAAGATTCATCTTTTTTAAGCGGTTTTATCGAAAAATGCTTAAAAGACGAAAATGCAAGCAATCCCGATTCTGGGCGTGATGTAATTACATACGTAATGTCAGGAAATTTCTCAATTAAATTCTTTATGTCGCGCGTTACCGTTTCTCGATGACTTAATGGAATCTCATCGTATCCATCAAAAAAACAAACTATATTGCTTTTTCTGAAGAGGCGTTCGATTTGTTTTTTTGATATTTTTGGTTCTTCGTCTGCTAGCGAAGAGGGGTTCAACTGCTTTTGGATATACGTTAAGACATCTTGGGTAGAGGAAAGATGACGTAATTCAATGAAAAACGGAATCGCATAACAGGATTTCACACACTGCAGAAATAAAAACTTCGTTATGGTCGATTTCCCCATCCCGGCGGTATCGTTAATCAGTGCTCTTTTGGTTTTCGGTAAAAAATCGGGATTGAATCTGTCTAAGAGAAGTAAATCTTTGTCCTGCGCCTTAATCATATGAGGGGTAATGGTGAGTGGTATGTACAAATCTTCCAGTCTCTTCTGATGACCAAATACGATAGTACTCAAGCACCCATGTTTTTCAGTTTGTTGAGATAAGTACTGTGAAAATCTATCAGTAAACAAATCTATGGTTGCAGTGGTCAGGCTTCTCAGTCCAGCAAGCGCTGACGTAGTGATCGGCTTGACTAACGTGGTAATCGCTGCTTTTGTAATTCCAAACGCGAGTGTTTCTTCAGCACCTGTTGCCATATCTTCTTCCTGTCTTGGTTAATTTGATAAACGTAGTTTCTGACTAAATAGACTTTCGCTATGCGCGCCGATGAAAAGCTGCTGCGTAGCCCTTGTCGCCGCCACATAAAACACCCTCGCCGCTTCCTTCTCATCTTCCCCCGGCGCAGGCATGTGGCCAACGCCGGGTAGGGCGACGATGGGGAATTCGAGGCCTTTGCTGACTTTCATGGTCATGACTTTGATTTTGTTGCTGGTGGGGTCAAAGTCGCCGCTGCCTAGGCGGTTTTCTACGGGGAGTTTGCGTTGCGCGAGGATGCTGGCGCAGTCGTTACGAGTTTTGATGTCGTAGCAAAGCACAGCCATATCGCCCCAAGCGAAGCCTTCTTTGTGGGCTTGGCTGAGGTGGTCTGCAATTGCGTTGGCTTCTTCGCGCAGGCTGGGGAGTTTGATGATGAGGGGCGCTGGGCCTTCGCGGCCGCAGCTGATGGGTTTGACGAGGGGGATGCCATCGTCATCTTTGTCTTCGGCGGTGAGCAGGTCTGCGGCCACGAGGCTTGCGGTTTCTAGGATTTGGCGGGTGTTGCGGTAGTTGATTTTGAGGATGGTGGTGCGGCCTTGGGCTTGGATGCCGACGCTTTTGAAGCTGAATTGTGTGCTGCGTGCTCTTTCGTAAATGCTTTGCGCGTCGTCATACAGCACGAGCAGGCTGTTGGTGGCGGGGTCAATCATTTGCGTGACGAGTTTGAGCCATTCGGGGGCGAAATCGTGGCCTTCGTCGATGAGCACGGCTTGGTATTGGCCGCTGGGGATGTGTTTGCGATCCACGGCGTGAATCACGCGCTGCACCATCTCTGCCATCTTTGCATCTGTGGGCATGTTTTGCGATGGCAGGCTTTGCCCATAGGTGACGAGTTGCTCGCGACACCATTTATGAAAATGCCGCACATACACACGAGCGCCCAAGCCCTTTGCCTGCATCACGCTATGGAGCTTGACGCCTAGCGGCTCGTTGAAGCAGAGGATGAGAATAGGCTTGCTGCTCGCCGTGCTGGCCTTGGCAAGGTATTCTGCGCGGTAGCCCAAGATCATGGTTTTGCCGGAGCCGGCCACGCCGTGAATCACGCGATGACCTTCGCCCAAGCTGCGGGCGAGCTGCTCTTGCTGAATGTCCATCACGCGCATGATGTCTGGCAGTGCGGCATCTGCATCACTGTCGTCAAACAGCTTTTCTTGAGTTTGCACGCGCACCTGCGGGAACATGATCCATCGCACGCGGTCTATTTGCGGCAGGCTGATCGCGCCGCGCATGCCGTAGGGGAACATCTCCCAGAGACGGCTTTGCAGCTCTTCCGCGCCGACGCTCTCCAGCATTTCGTCTTGGCAAATCACACGTTGGGGCTCTAGCGCATGATGCAGCTCGGCGGCTTCAAACTGCTTGCGGGTGATGTTGGTGAGCACCACGCCATAGCTCCATGGGAAAGCGAGCTTGCCTTGATGTTTGCCGTCTGGCTGGATAAGCTGCGGGTCTCGCTCCATGAGCCTGACGACTTCGTGTGCATAACTTCGTGCCTGCAAGAGCGGGCTGGCCACGGATTTGGGCTGCCCGTCTGGAGAAATCGTCCAAACATCTTGATCAGCCTGGACGATGGTGGGAAGCTTCCAGTCTTTCACCTCCAGAATCAGCAGCCCGCGAAAGGGGTGCAAGATGACGAAATCAGGGTGCGAATGCTTGGGGCCAATTGGAACGTCATACCAGAGCAAATAATCGTCGTCTAGCTTGTCTTCCAGGCGTTGCGCCAAACGTCGCTCGCCGCTGGTCATGCGAGAGACGCAACTGCTGAGTGCGGGGATGAGGGTGGCCATTAGGAAGATACGTTAACGTAAGTTGCAGGGTGTGTCCAAAAATGATTGTCAGAATTGACAGTGGATGAGGTCTGAGTGGTTTTTATAAGCGCTTTAGCTGTCTCGCCGGCATGAAATCTGCGTAGAGTGCTATGAAATAGATAGTTTGGAGAACCAAACATTCGGTCTATGTTTTTGAAGCCAACGATGATGTGCTGGAGAGTCTTTGTATTGAGTATTAATGGCTGTAAATTATTGATTTTAAATAATTGGCCGTATAAAATACGATTTCAATAAATCAACGGCCATGGACTACATCCCTCTCTCCGACAACGCTGCCCGGCAGGTGATTGATTCGTCAACGATTTTTGATGAGTTCATGCGGGTGCAGGTTGCTGCGCGCCCGTATGCGGGAGGCATGTATTGGAAGCGGCAGGGGGACTATGAGTATTTGGTGAAGACGGCGCCGAACAATCGGCAGAAGCGCTTGGGGGCGCGTTCGCCGGAGGCTGAGAAGATTTATGTGGAATTCACTTCGCGCAAAGCTGAGCTGGAGGCGCGGCTGGCTTCGCTGCGGGAGCAGCTGAATGATGCGCAGCGGCTGAACAAGGCTCTGCGGGCGGGGCGTGTGCCGAATACGGTGGTGAGTGTGTTGCAGGCGATTGAATCTTCGGGGCTGGGCGAGCATTTCACGGTGGTGGGCACGCATGCGCTGTATGCCTACGAGGCGGCGGCGGGTGTGCGCATTGTGCAGGGGGCGTTGGCCACGCAGGATGTGGATTTGCTGTGGGATGCGCGGAGAAAAGTGCAGTTTGTCTCGGAGATGGCGCGGCTGGATTCTTCGATGCTGCGGGTGTTGCAGCAGGCGGATAAGAGCTTTATCCGTAAAGAGATGCAGAACGAGACGGCGATTAACGATAAAGGCTTTGAGGTGGATTTTCTGCGCCGCCAGCCGGTGGATGGTGATCCGCATCCGTTTCGCTTCTCGGGGGATGAGGATGATTTGTGGCCTGTGCAGGCGGTGCGCGCATCAGTGCTGACAAGCGCGCCGCGCTTTGAGCACATCGTGATTTCAGCGACAGGGCGGATGGTGTTGATGCGCACGGTGGCTCCGGAGACGTTTGTGGAATTCAAACGCTGGATGGCTGAGAAAGCGACCTACAGAGAAGAGCCCAAGCGCCGCCGCGATCTACGGCAGGCGGCGATTGTGCAAGCGCTGATGGATGAGGGTTTGCTGATGGCGGAGGCGGGTGTGCGGTGATTGTTATGGCCGTTTAGACTGATCTCCGGCACAGAATATGCGCAAATTGCTATCAAATAGATAGTGATTACCTCGCCCGATACCTTGCCGGTGTCTCGCCCACCTCTCTGGCAAAGAGGCGGCTGAAGGTGGCGATGTCTGTGTAGCCTACGGTTTCTACGATTTTTGCGATGCTCCAGCGGGTGTGGGTGAGCAGGCGCTTGGCCTCTTGAATGCGAGCTTGCTGCAGGAGGGTGAGGGGGGAGTGGCCGGTCTCCAGTTTGACGCGGCGCATGAGGGTGCGGGGGCTGACGTGGAAGGCTTGCGCCAAGCGGGCGAGGCTGTAGGGCTCTTGCAGGCGCTTTTCTAGCCATTGCGCGACGCTGCTTGCGAAGCTTGTTGTTGAGCTGGAGGGCGGCGGGGCGATGAGCTGCGCGTCTGCATACTGGGCTTGGCTGCTGCGGGGCTTGGGGAGCAGGGCAATGCGGGCGGTGGCGCTGGCGACTTCTGCGCCGAGTGTGCGCTTGATGAGATGCAGGGCGAGATCGAAGGTGGAGGTGATGGCACCGCTGGTGATGATGGCTCCGTCTTCGAGCAAAACGGCATGCGGGTTGACTTTGGCTTGCGGGTAGCGCGCGGCGAGCTCGCGCGCCATGATCCAAGCGGTGGTGGCATGGCGCCCTTGCAAGAGCCCGGCCTCGCCCAGCAAGAAGCTGCCTACGCAGACGGAGGCGATCTGCGTGCCGCGCGCGAAGCTGCGCTGGATGTAGGCCAGTTCAGGCTGCAGCCGCGCTAATTTTGCAGGCCATTGCGTGCCTTGCACCACTTCTAGGCCGGGCACGATGAGCCAATCGAATTTGCCTCTGGCAAGCTGCGCGCCGAGCGTGATGCCGCCTGCTGCTGTGATGCTGCGGCCTTGTAGGCTGACGACATGAACTTCTATGGCCGGAGATTTTGAGCGCCGCATGGCATGCGCTACATGGTTAGCCACGAGTAGCAAATCGGTGATGCCAAAAATCTCGATGCCCATACAGCCGTCGTAGGCGAGCAGGGCGATGCGCAAGGGAGGGGATGGCTTCATATGGCTATTATGAACATAAATATGTCGTTATTGCCAAATTTAAATTCAAGCAAATTTTTCCACAATCGCTTGATGCCACTGTGGCACGAAAGGAAAGATCATGCGTTTATCTATTGTGTTGTTTGACGGCTTTACCACGCTCGATATCGTGGGCGGCTATGAAGTGCTCGCCAATGTGCCGGGCATTGATGTGGAATTCATCGCAGCCACGCCGGGCTTGGTGAATGCGGATACACGCCGCTTGGCATTGCTGGGTTATCGCAGCTTTGAGCAAACGCAAAGCGCGGATATTTTGTATGTGCCCGGTGGGCCCGGTGTGGTCAAAGGCTTACAAGATGCAGCGCTGATCAGCACCATCACTCGCTTGCATGCAAGCAGCACGTGGACGATAGGCATTTGCAATGGCGTGGAGCTGCTTGGCGCTGCGGGCATTCTGCAGGGCAAGCAGGTGACGACGAATTGGTTTGCTCGCGATCGCGTGGCCGCGTATGGCGCGAAGGTGATGCCTACGCGCTACGAGCGCGATGGCAAGCTGATCACGGGCGCAGGTGTGTCAGCAAGCATTGACGCGGGCTTGTATTTGGCGAGCTTGGTTGCGGGTGGAGAAGTGGCCAAGACGATTCAGCTTGGAATTGAGTATTACCCCGATCCACCTTTTGGAAATGGCAAGCCGGATACGGCCAGCGCGGGCGCGCAAGCGATGGTGCGCATGTTTGAGGAATCATCTGCTGAGCGCCTTGAAGAGCTGAAAACGCCATATTAAAAGGACGATGCTCATGACCAATTCTTTGCTTGCTTTGCTGGGTTTTGCCGCTTGGACGCTGTTACTTTTGATGGGCATCGCTTTACTGCGCTGCTACTACACGCTTTTTCGGGGGCGCTATGCGAACAGCTTTGCTGTGATGGGCGAAGATGTCTCGCCGTTTTCAGGCCGCTTATGCCGCGCGCATGCCAATTGCTATGAAAATTTACCTGCGTTTGCTGCCATCATTGCCGTGGCAGCGCTCAGCAGCAACGCTCACATCACAGAGGCGCTCGCGCTCTGGGCGCTGGCTGCACGCTTGGCGCAATCCAGTGTGCATTTGATCTCCACTCGCAATCGTGCGGTGATGATGCGCTTTAGTTTGCTGATGGTGCAATGGGTGATTCAGCTGATATGGATAGTTGGGCTGATACGAATACTGTTTTGACTCGAAAAGCTTCAAGGCATTATTTGCTGAGGGGCTTGGTGGCGCACACTGCAAAATATCCCGCGCGCCACAACTGCACGCCTAAGACCACCGACAGGTATGAGGCCGCGATATGCCGCCAGCGCCAAGCAGGCAATTGGCCTTTGTTTTTCCACAATTGTTTGAGTGTGAAGGTGGTGGCCAAAACGGGGATGTGTGTAAAGCTTGGGGCCATGCGCAGGCTCCAGTCGTGTGCGCGAACATCAGCAAAACCTTGTGCATTCAGAGCCTGAAGACTGGGTTCGATTTGTGCCATTTGCGTGATCGCCCAGCCTTTGCACCACCAGTCGTGCAGCCGGCCAAAGAGCCCTGTGGCGGGGCGGCGCAGAAAACCGTCAATGATGACCAGCTTGCCGCCGGGTTTGAGCAAGCGCCAGGCTTCTGCCAAAAAGTCTGCTTTGTCTGCGCCCTTTGCGTAGCAGGCGCTTTCTATCGCATAGACCGCGTCGAAGCTCTCGCTTGCAAAACCTGTGGCGGTGTAGTCGCGCTGGTGGATGCACACCTGTTGCTTGCTGATGTGCCCCAGCCGTGCGTCCGTTGCATTGAGCTGCTGCGCGAAATTCACTTGCACGGGAGAAATCGTGACTGCGTCAAACCTGCAATGAGGCAGTGTGCGTGCGAGTGAGCGCGTGGTGGCCGCCACACCGCAGCCCAAATCGGCCACACGCCAAGCGTCTGTGCTTTTGACGCCGAGCAAATGTTTCAATTGCTGCGTGGTTTCATGCAGCATCGGCTCGCGTGCAAAGGGGTTCAAGCCCCAACGCCAGTAGCCAAAATGCATATGAAAATCACGGCTCCAATCGGCGTAGTCTGCGGTGCAGGTGTCGTAGTAGGCAACGATGTCGGCCAAGCTGTTGCTGGGCATTCCAGTTGGATGCAGGGTCTTCGCCGCATCAGGCGCAGTTGCAAGCTGGCGTTTTTGTGTGAGTGCATCGTGTTCCATGACTCGATTATCGACGCGTCAGTAATTTCTGTCAATACAGAAATTACTCATCAATGAAATATCAATGCATTTAGCGAGGTTATGCCCTAGAAGGGTGAGGCCCAAACCCTGCCAGAGGTTGGGCGTGGCTCGATCAAATGGCTTGTGCCAATTGATCGAGGATGGCCGGGTTCTCCAGCGTGGTGACGTCTTGCGTGATCGCCTCACCCTTGGCCAGCGAGCGCAGCAAACGGCGCATGATTTTTCCGCTGCGGGTTTTGGGCAGGTTGTCGCCGAAGCGGATGTCTTTGGGTTTGGCAATCGGCCCGATTTCTTTGGCGACCCAGTTGCGCAGCTCGGTGGCGATTTGCTTGGCTTCATCGCCAGTGGGGCGGCTGCGCTTCAAGACGACGAAGGCGCTGATGGCTTCGCCTGTCATCTCATCGGGGCGGCCGACGACGGCGGCTTCTGCGACGAGGTGTGAGCAAGAGACCAAGGCCGATTCGATTTCCATGGTGCCGAGGCGGTGGCCGCTCACATTGAGCACATCGTCGATGCGGCCAGTGATGCGGAAATAGCCGCGATCTGCAGAGCGCACAGCGCCGTCGCCAGCGAGGTAGTAGCCTTTCAATTCCTCTGGAAAGTAGCTTTTCTTGAAGCGCTCTGGGTCGCCCCAGATCGTTCTGATCATGCTCGGCCAGGGTTTTTTCACGACCAAGATGCCGCCTGTGCCGTTGGGGATGTCGTTGCCCATTTCATCGACGATTGCAGCACTGATACCGGGCAAGGGCAGGGTGCATGAGCCGGGGACGAGAGGTGTAGCGCCGGGCAGAGGCGTGATCATGTGGCCGCCGGTTTCGGTCTGCCAGAAGGTATCCACAATCGGGCAGCGCTCGCCGCCGACATGCTTGTGATACCACATCCACGCTTCTGGATTGATCGGCTCGCCCACGCTTCCCAAGATACGCAAGCTGCTGAGATTGCTGCGAGCTGGGTGCACTTTTTCATCGCCCTCTGAGGCTTTAATGAGCGAGCGAATCGCAGTGGGCGCGGTGTAGAAGATGCTGACTTTGTGTTTCTCAATCGTTTGCCAGAAGCGGCCAGCGTTGGGATAAGTTGGCACGCCTTCAAAGATCACTTGCGTTGCGCCAGCAGCCAGCGGCCCGTAAGCCACATAGGTGTGGCCAGTGATCCAGCCGATATCAGCCGTGCACCAAAACACATCCTTCTTCTGAATGTCAAAGGTCCAATCCATCGTGAGCTTGGCCCAGAGCAGGTAGCCGCCGGTGCTGTGTTGCACGCCTTTGGGTTTGCCGGTGGAGCCAGAGGTGTAAAGAATGAAGAGCGGATGCTCTGCGCCCACGGCTTCGGCCTTGCAAACATCTTTTTGGCCCTTGAGCGCGTCTTCAAAATTCACATCGCGGCCGGCGACCATATTGCAGGGCGTGGCTGTGCGGCTCCAGACCAAGACCTTTTTCAAAGTCGTGCAGCCGCCCATGGCGATGCCTTCATCGACAATGCTTTTCAGAGGCAATTCTTTGCCGCCGCGCATTTGGAAGTTGGCTGTGATCACAGCCGTTGCGCCAGCATCAATGATGCGCTCGTTCAGGCTCTTGGCTGAGAAGCCGCCGAAGACGACGCTGTGCGTTGCGCCGATGCGCGCACAGGCTTGCATGGCCACCACGCCTTCGACTGTCATGGGCATGTAGATGATGACGCGATCGCCTTTTTTGATGCCTTGAGCTTTGAGTGCATTAGCAAAGCGGCTCACTTTGGCGAGCAGCTCTTTGTAGGTTACTTTGCTTGATGTGCCATCGTCGCCTTCAAAAATGATGGCGGTTTTGTCCTCTGTGGCCGTGCCCATGTGCTTGTCGAGGCAATTGGCAGAAGCATTGAGCTGGCCATCTTCAAACCATTTGTAGAAGGGTTTGTTGGATTGATTGAGTACTTTCTTGAAAGGCTTGCTCCATTCCAAATTCTCGCGAGCCAAGCGCGCCCATGTGCCCTCAAAGTCTTGCTCAAACGCAGCATTCATTGCGTCGTAGCGCTTCATGCTTTCGATGCGCGCCTTTTTTGCAAAGGACGCAGAGGGTTTAAAAACGCGGTTTTCAACTAAGACGGATTCGATGGCGGCGCTCATACTTGTTTGTCTCCAGAATGAGAGGTTGTGACTAAATGGCTGGCCGTAATGTCGCGCATCGCTCTTACGCTCTTCTGACGCGCTGGCGACAGGCCAAGAGGAATAGCGTAGCGCCCACTACAATTGCCCCTGTACGCGTTTTCCCGTATTTTTAAAACCATCATGACTGACAAGCACATGCGAGCCCTTCCGAATTTCATTTTTGCCAGCCGTTGGCTACAAATGCCGCTTTATATTGGCCTGATCCTTGCCCAAGGCGTGTATGTTTGGCACTTTTTTGTGGAGCTGTATCACTTGATCATGGCCGCCTTTGGCAGCCAGCCCGATGTGGCTGCTTTGGTCACAAGCATTGGCTATAAATCTGATGCGCCAATCACTTCGCTGAACGAAACAGTGATCATGCTGGTGGTGCTGGCCTTGATTGATGTGGTGATGATCTCTAACCTGCTCATCATGGTGATCGTGGGCGGCTACGAGACTTTCGTGAGCCGCATGAATTTGCAAGACCATCCCGATCAGCCTGAATGGTTGTCGCACGTGAACGCCAGTGTGTTGAAAGTGAAGCTTGCAACAGCCATCATCGGCATCTCTTCGATCCATCTGCTCAAGACCTTTATCAACGCCGCGAATTACACTGAGCAGGTGCTCATGTGGCAAACCATCATTCACGTCGTGTTCTTATGGTCTGCCATGGCCATTGCCTACACCGACAAGCTCATGAGCCACAGCGACCACATCACGCGCAAGCTCGATGGCCGCGCGAAAGATGATGTGCCAGAAGCGCATTGATTATCAATTTACTATATTTTTAATAGCATGCCGCGCAGTATCTATGCCGGCTAGGAGCCGAAAATGACCCGAATTTTAGCCAAAGACATCGTAGACACCGTAGCCGGCGCGCTGCAATACATCAGCTACTACCATCCTGCGGATTACATCGCGCACCTTGCGCGCGCATACGAGCGCGAGCAATCGCCTGCTGCGAAAGATGCCATCGCGCAGATCCTCACCAACAGCCGCATGAGCGCGGAAGGCCATCGACCGATTTGCCAAGACACGGGCATCGTCAACGTGTTCCTCAAAATCGGCATGGATGTGCGCTTTGAAGGCTGCGCTGAGTTTGGCGATGGCGCTTTGGATGATGTGATCAACGAAGGCGTGCGCCGCGCGTATAACCATCCGGACAACACGCTGCGCGCCTCGGTGGTGAACGATCCGCAGTTTGATCGCAAGAACACCAAAGACAACACGCCTGCCGTGATCTTCACCGAGCTCGTGCCTGGCAACAAAGTGGATATTACCGTCGCAGCCAAAGGCGGTGGCAGCGAAAACAAAAGCAAGATGTACATGCTCAACCCCGGCGACAACGTGGTCGATTGGGTGCTGAAGACCGTGCCCACCATGGGCGCAGGCTGGTGCCCGCCGGGCATGCTGGGCATTGGCATTGGCGGCACGGCGGAGAAAGCAGTGCTCATGGCCAAAGAAAGCCTGATGGAAGACATCGACATGTATGAGCTGCAAGCCAAGCAGGCCAGCGGAGCGGCGCTCTCTAAAACCGAAGCCCTGCGCTTGGAACTGCATGAAAAAGTCAACGCACTTGGCATCGGCGCGCAAGGCTTGGGCGGCTTAACCACCGTGCTCGACGTGAAGATCAAGATGTATCCCACGCACGCCGCGAGCAAGCCGATCGCCATGATCCCCAACTGCGCCGCCACTCGCCACGCGCATGTGGTGATGGATGGCTCCGGCCCCGTGTATCTCGATCCCCCTTCGCTTGACCTCTGGCCGAATGTGAACTGGATGCCCGACACCCAAAAATCCAAGCGCGTGGATTTGAATACTTTGACGAAAGAAGAAGTGGCCAGCTGGCAGCCCGGCCAAACGCTGCTGCTCAACGGCAAAATGCTCACAGGCCGCGATGCCGCCCACAAGCGCATCCAAACCATGCTCGCTGCAGGCGAAAAACTCCCGGTAGATTTCACCAACCGCGTGATCTACTACGTCGGCCCCGTTGACCCCGTTAAAGGCGAAGCGGTGGGCCCCGCAGGCCCCACCACCGCCACCCGAATGGACGGCTTCACAGAAATGATGCTCGCCCAAACCGGCCTCATCAGCATGGTCGGCAAAGCCGAGCGCGGGCCTGTAGCGATTGAGGCGATTAAGAAGCACAAGTCTGCTTACCTCATGGCCGTAGGCGGCGCAGCCTACCTCGTCTCCAAAGCCATCAAGACAGCCAAAGTCGTCGGCTTTGCGGATTTAGGGATGGAAGCGATTTATGAGTTTGATGTGGTCGATATGCCAGTGACTGTTGCTGTGGATTCGGGTGGCACGAGTGCGCATATCACCGGGCCAGCGGAGTGGCAGAAGAGGATTGCGACGGGGGAATTTAAAGGGATTACCGTCGCCGCGAATTGAACGCACTCAATCGACACGACATATTTGCACCATTCGCGCGAAAAATCTCGCATGAATGGTGCAAAGTCAATGAAATCAAATGCTTAGATGGCGGAAAGACGATCAATGAGAGCCAATCTTAGGCAAAGAATGATCGAGATCTGTGACGAAAAAATCACTAAGAAGGGCGAGGACGTTGGGCTATCGTTTTATGCGTTTTTCGCCAATAAAAACGATGATCCAGATGCTTTGATGGAAGTGGCTACTTGGTGGATCAAGACGCACGCGTTGGATCATTTTGAGAAAGCTGTGAAGATCAAAGCGATGGTTGCGGTTGGGAAATAGTTTTGAGTATGCGCTTTTTATTGGCTACTAACTATGGCGCATTGATGTCATGACTAACATCTCTTCGCCCATCGGTGTGTTCGACTCTGGCATTGGTGGCTTGAGTATTTTGAAAGCTTTACGCTCTGTGATGCCTGCTGAGCGCTTCGTTTACTTTGCGGATTCTGCTCACAACCCTTATGGCGAGAAGCCGGAGGCGTTTGTGGTGGAGCGGTCTTTGGCGGTGGCTCGGGAGTTGGTTGAGGGGCGGCGATCCAAGGCCCTAGTAGTGGCTTGTAATACGGCGACTGCGGCGGCGATTCATGTGCTGCGGGCGCAGTGGCCAGAGCTGCCGATCGTTGGTGTGGAGCCTGCTTTGAAGCCAGCTGCGCTGGCTACACGCTCTGGGCGGGTGCTGGTGCTCGCTACGCGGGGGACTTTGCAGAGTGTGAAGTTTGCTCAGTTGAAAGCGAAACTGGAAGCGGAGCATGCTGCCTCTGATGCAAACAACAATCAAGGCACTTTGCAGTTCACCTGCGTGCCTTGTGATGGCTTGGCGGATCGGATTGAGCAGTTATCTGCAAGCGGGAAGCGCTGGCAAGATGCTCCTGATTTGGTAGCGCTCTGCGCAGGTTTTATGACGGCGAGTGACCCATTTAGCCTTAAAAATGAAGAGAAAAACAAGGGTTTTGACACGCTGGTGCTCGGTTGTACTCACTATCCTTTGATACGAGATGCGTTTCGCTCGCTAGCTGGCGATGCTGTGACGATTGTGGATAACGCGCAGCCTGTTGCGCTGCGCACGATGCAACTACTTCGCGGCAAAGAGGCTCCAAGTGAGCAGGTGGGCGGTGTGGTTTGGCGCAGCAGTGCAGAAGAGGCGCAATTGGTGCAGGCTGCGCGGTATTGGGGCGTGGCGCAGGATTGATCTTGCCCACTAGGGATTACCCCTTTGTAAATCTCTCTGGCATAACAGCTTGCGCTGCGTGAGATACGAAACTGCCTGTAACATGAGGCTGTTATACATATAGCAATTTAGAGACGACACATATGGCATCGAAGGCGATTTATTCTGCTGTGGCAATCGTGGGCATTGCGGCAGCTGCGGGCGCGGCGTATTGGTATCAAAACAAGCCGACGGGGCCGAAAGAAATCACGGCGGCTGGGTCTGCCAGTGCGCCCGCTGGCGGTGCATCGGCTCCTGGTGGTGCACCACGCGGTGGTGGCATGCCCTCAGTGGAAGTGGCCAAAGTAGAAGCCTCTCGCTTGCAAGACGATGCGCAGGCCGTGGGCTCGCTGCGCTCCAAGCAAAACGTGATGCTGCGCCCTGAGGTGAGTGGTCGGGTGCAGACGCTGGGCTTTACCGATGGTGGTCGCGTGCGCAAGGGCGATGTGATCATGCAGCTGGAAGATGGCTTGCAGCGCGCTGAGATTCGCCAAGCGGAAGCGCAGATGTCGATTGCTCGCGCGAATTTGAAGCGCAATCAGGAGCTGGTGGCGCAAAATTTTGTGGCACAGCGTGTGTTGGATGAAAGCGCGGCGAGTCTGCAAGTGGCCGAGGCGCAAGTGTCGCTGGCCTGTGCGCGTTGGGATCGCATGCGCGTGATCGCGCCCTTTGATGGCACGGTGGGCATTCGCAATGTAAATATTGGCGATTATGTGAAAGACGGCGCGGATCTGGTGAATTTGGAAGACATTTCTTCCATGTTTGTGGATTTCCGTTTGCCTGAGCGTTTCATTGGGAAGATTCGGCGCGAGCAGGCGATTGAATTGCAGCTCGATGCTCTGCCGGGGCGGCAATTCAAGGCAAAGATTGAAGCGATTGATCCGCAGTTGGATGCGAATGGCCGCTCGGTGTTGGTGCGGGCGGTGTTACCGAATACGGGTGGCGAGCCTCTAGCGCAAAGACCAGCTGGTGGGCCAGGTGGCGCTTCTGGTGGTGCACCTGGCGCAGGTGGCGCACCGGCAGCGGCTGCCAAGCCAGCTGAAAAGCCAGCGGCGAAACCTGCAGTGCGTCCACCTCAGCGCCCAGCTTCTGCGCCAGCAGCTGCAGCGCCTCGGCCTGTAGACCCAATCGCAACAACTTGTGCGCAATTTAGCAATGCTGCGGTGGCGGCGCGAGCCGCAGCTGGCGGTACGCCAAGTGCTGCGCCGGGCGGGCGCGGAACAGGCGGCGGCGCTGTTGCCGGCGGTAGGCCAGCGGGTGCTAGTGGTGCACCTGCAGGAGCGAGTTCAGCATCGAATGCAGGTGGCGCTCAAGCTGGCGCGCGTGCAGCGGGGGCTGTAGCTGGTGGTCGCCCGGGTGCAGCTGGTCCTGGAGCGGGCGGCGGCGCACCTTTGCGACCCGGCATGTTTGCACGCGTCACTGCAGTGTTTAACGTGAAAGATGCTGCGCTCACGATTCCGGAAGAAGCCATCGTGCCGCAAGGTGGGCGGCAGTTTGTGATTCGCTTGGTGGAGCAAACTGAAGCGCAGGGTAAAGAGATTGCAGAGAAGCAAGCGGCTGATGCAGCTAAAGCAGCAGAGGCTGCAAAAGCTGCCGCCGCAGCATCTAGCGCACCTGTGTCTGCTGGCGCGCCTGCCGGGGGCTCTGGTGCTGGTGCTGCGCAGCCCTACAACATGAGCGGCTTCGTGGATGGTAAGCGTCTCGTCTCGCAGCGCCAAGAAGTCAAGCTTGGCATTCGCCGTCCTGGTCGTGTGGAAATCACAGAGGGGCTGGCTGAAGGT
The DNA here is from genome assembly GCF_018413605.1 of Variovorax sp. PCZ-1. Lineage (GTDB taxonomy): Bacteria > Pseudomonadota > Gammaproteobacteria > Burkholderiales > Burkholderiaceae_C > JANMDU01. The sequence goes on from NZ_JAHCDN010000001.1 coordinate 857,744, forward strand.
GAAACAGTCGTCGTGGCTGGCCAGCAGCGCTTGCAGCGCGACAACACACCAGTGCGCGTGGTTGAATTAGGCAGACCACCAGCAGGAGCGCCAGCAGGAGTGCCTGGCGGTGCACCGAATGCTGCTTCTGGTGGCGTAGGTGGTGCAGCGCCTGCTGCATCTGCTACAGCCGCAGCCATGCCAGCGCCTGCAGCGAGCCGCTAAACATACACCGATTCAACGCAAGGAGCATTCCATGCAATTGCCAGAAATATCGATCCGCCGCCCGGTATTTGCCACCGTGCTCTCGCTGCTAATCTTGCTGATTGGCTATGTAAGCTACACCAAGCTCTCGGTGCGTGAGTATCCGAAGATCGATGAGCCCAATGTCACGGTGTCGACCAACTATCGCGGTGCATCGGCCGAGATTGTTGAGACACAAGTCACCAAGGTGTTGGAGGATTCGCTCGCGGGCATTGAAGGCGTGGATGTGATCACCTCGATCTCTCGCCCTGAGCAAAGCCAAATCACGGTGCGCTTCAAGCTCTCGCGTGATGCGGATAGCGCTGCGGCTGATGTACGAGATAAAGTCTCACGCGTGCGCCAGCGCCTGCCCACCGATGTGGATGAGCCACAAATCGCCAAGGTGGAGGCCGATGCCTTCCCAGTGATTTGGCTCTCGTTTAGCTCTGATACGCACAACGTGCTGCAACTGTCTGACCTTGCGAATCGCTTTGCCAAACCCATGCTGCAAACAGCCAGCGGAGCAGCAGATGTGCGCATCTTCGGTGAACGCAAATACGCGATGCGGGTGAATGTCGACCCCGACAAGCTCGCGGCTTATCGCCTCACCGTGCAAGATTTGGAAGATGCCCTGCGCCGCAACAACGTGGAAGTGCCCGCAGGTCGCATTGAGAGCCAGCGGCGAGAATTTAACGTGACAGCCGCAACAGATTTGCAGCGGCCTTTCGAATTCTCGCAAGTGGTGATTCGCAATGTGAACGGTGTGCCTGTGCGCATCGGCGATGTCGCTACTGTTCGCCAAGGCGCAGCTTCCGAGCGCACTGCCACGCGCTTGAACGGCCGCGATGCGATCACGCTGGGCGTAGTGCGTAATGCCACGGCCAATCCACTCGATCTTTCCGCTGATGTACGCGAGATGATTCCTCGCATCAAAGCGAATATGCCCGCCGGCATTGAGATTGACATTGCCAACGACAACTCCATCTTCATCAAAGAGTCGATCAAGTCTGTTTACGTCACCATTGTTGAAGCCGTGGTGCTTGTAGCCTTGGTGATTTTGTTTTTCTTGCGAAATTTCCGCGCGGCCATTATTCCGCTGGTGACGATTCCTGTTTCTCTGATTGGATCGTTCGCACTGATGGCACTCTTTGGCTTCACGATCAACACGCTTACCTTGCTTGCCTTGGTGCTCGCCATTGGCTTGGTGGTGGACGATGCGATTGTGGTGCTGGAAAATATTTATCGCCACATCGAAATGGGTAAGAAACCGTTTGAAGCCGCCATCATCGGCTCCAAAGAAATTGCTTTTGCTGTGGTGGCGATGACGCTCACGCTAGCTGCTGTGTATGCACCGCTGGCCTTCTCGCCGGGGCGCACAGGTAAGCTCTTCACCGAGTTTGCTCTGGCGCTTGCAGGCGCAGTGGTCGTCTCAGGCTTTGTGGCGCTCACGCTCTCACCGATGATGAGCTCGCTGCTGCTGAAACACAATCCCAACCCGCCGTTTTATGACCGTTGGATTGAGAAATTCCTCGTGGGTGTGACGAATGCTTATGCCAAGCTGCTAGGCTGGACGCTCAAAGCGCGTTGGCTCATCGTACTCATCATGGTGGCCTCGGGCGTGGGCACATGGTATTTCATGAAAGACATCAAGCGCGAGCTCGCGCCGCTGGAAGACCGTGGCGTGGTGGTCAGCCAAGTGAATGCGCCGGATGGCGCGACGCTGGATTACACCTTGCGTTATCTGGGCGCGATGGAGCGCATCGGCATGGGCTACAAAGAGTTTGATCGCGTTTTCATCGTAGCGGGCAATCCCACGGTGGCGCAGGCCAATGTGTTTTTCCGCACCACACCTTGGGAAGAGCGCACCAAGCGCACGCCTGAGCTGGCGCGCGAGCTTGCGCCGCGCATCACCAGCTTGCCCGGTGTCACGGCCTTTCCCATCACGCCTCCATCGCTGGGCCAAGGCTTCACCAGCCGGCCGGTGAATTACGTGATCATGACGTCAGATTCTTATCAAAATCTCGCGCAAGTGGTGCGCCAATTCCAAGACGAGCTCGCCAAGAATCCTGGCTTCTTGCAGGTGGATACCGATCTGCGTTTGAACAAGCCCGAAGTGCGCTTCGAGGTGGATCGCGAGAAAGCTGCGGATCTAGGCGTAGGCATTGACGCGGTGGGCCGCGCCGTGGAGAGCATGCTCGGCGGCCGCAACGTCACGCGCTACAAGAAAGATGGCGAGCAATACGATGTGATCGTACAAACCGCATCGGTGGGCCGCGACACGCCAGACGATATTGAAAAAATCTTTGTGCGTGGGCGCAATGAGCAGATGATTCCTTTGTCTGCACTCGTGCGCTTGCGAGAAGTCGTTGTACCGCGTGAGCTGAATCACTTTGGCCAACGACGCTCAGCGGCGATTACGGCTAATTTGGCGCCAGATTATTCTCTTGGTCAAGCGCTGGAGTTTATGGATGCCACAGCACAAAAGGTACTCAAGCCCGGCTACGCCACCGATCTCAATGGCCAATCGCGTGAGTTCAAAAGTTCATCGGATTCATTGGCGCTGGTGTTTGGCATGGCGCTGCTCTTCATTTATCTCGTACTCGCCGCGCAGTTTGAGAGCTTTATCGATCCCTTCGTGATCATGCTCTCCGTGCCGCTATCGATGGTGGGCGCACTTGCGGCATTGCAGTGGAGTGGTGGCTCGCTCAATGTGTTCAGCCAGATTGGTTTGGTGACGCTGGTGGGGCTGATCACCAAGCACGGCATCTTGATTGTGGAGTTTGCCAATCAATTGCGTGAGCAGGGCGTGAGCACGATGCAAGCCGTTCAAGAATCTGCCAAGCTGCGCCTGCGCCCGATTTTGATGACCACTGGCGCAATGGTGCTCGGCGCGATTCCGCTAGCGCTCTCCAGCGGGGCCGGCGCTGAAAGCCGCCAGCAAATCGGCTGGGTGATCGTGGGTGGCATGAGCTTGGGAACACTGCTCACCATCTTCGTGGTACCTACGATGTACACCTTGTTTGCTCGCAAAGGTGCACCTGGGGCGAACAAGACGCATGTGGATGAAAGTGCCGCGCCTGAGCATCAAGCTGCGCATCAGGAGTTGATTGCGAAGTAAGGCCAGTTGCTGAGCTTGGTTGGGCTAGCGAAGTTTCGCGGCCAAACCTTGCGCGCAGGCATGGCCACTGGCCCAAGCCCATTGGAAGTTGTAGCCGCCGAGCCAACCCGTGACGTCTACCACTTCGCCGATGAAGTAGAGGCCACTTTGCTTTTGGCTTTCTAAGGTTTGGCTGGAGAGTTCACGCGTATTCACACCGCCTGCGGTAACTTCAGCTTTACGATAGCCCTCTGTGCCGCTGGGGGTGAGTTGCCATTGGGATAGATGCTCGGCCAGTTGAGTTAAGGCTTTGTCGCTGGCTTCGTTGATCGGGCGTTGCCAATCTGGCTTTTGCGATGCCCAGCTCTCGGCCAGGCGACTGGGCAGAAGCTGGGAGAGTTCGTTGGCGATGAGTTTACGAGAGGTCTGCTTAGCGCGCATGAGCAGGGCAGCGATATCAGCCGCCGGGAGTAGATTCATACGGATGGGTGTGCCACTTGCCCAATAGCTGGAGATTTGCAGCACGCCGGGGCCGGAGAGGCCGCGATGCGTGAAGAGCACATCTTCATCAAAATACATACGTGATTTTTTCTCACCTGTGGCGATTTGCATGAGTAGTGCTAGGCCTGCGAGTCCAGCAAACGGCTGCCACGATTGATCATCAAAGGTGAGTGGCACGAGTGCTGGGCGTGGTTCGATGATGGAATGACCAAACTGCTTGGCGATGCGATAGCCAAAATCCGTCGCGCCGATCTTGGGAATACTCAAACCACCTGTAGCGACGACAAGACTATCGGAATACACCACTCCTCGGTCAGTATTGATTTGATAGCACTCCGCGCTGATTTCATGCCGGGTAGTAGCCGATTTGGCTTGAAAAACTTCCTCTGAAGGCACGGCATAGGCGATGCTTTGAACGGCGCAAGGTTGCCAGCGTGTGACGCTGCCGCCATTCGTGCTCGCATCACATTCGCGCAGCAGCATCGCAATCAAATCCTCCGCGCTGCGGTCGCAAAACAATTGCCCTTTGTGCTTTTCATGAAAAGCAATCCCGTGCTTTTTCATCAAGGCCGTGAAATCCTGCGGCGTGTAGCGCGAGAGCGCGCTGCGGCAAAAGCGCGGGTTGTCGGAGATGAAATGCTTCTCCGGCGCTCTCACATCTAAATCACGATTCGTGAAATTGGCTCGCCCACCGCCAGAGATGCGGATTTTTTCAGCCACTTTCTCGCTGTGATCAATCAGCAATACCTTGCAGCCGAGTTGCGCAGCCACGCCCGCGCAGAACAAGCCCGCTGCGCCTGCGCCGATGATGGTGGTGTCGAAATTCAAGTTTACTGAGTCCAATCGCTGGGAATTTCGTAGTGAGAGCCGTTAAATCGCAGAGTTGTGCTGCGATAAGCTTCAGGGGTGACTTTCTCGATACAAATATTAGGCTCTTTAGGTGAAACAGATTCGCTAGTAGTCTTGCTCTTCTGCACTACACGAATATTGGTCAAACCTTCAGATTTGGAATCAGCCATGGAAAGGCTACGATTAAATTCTTCAGTTACAGCACCGCAATTGATGCCTTTATTGTGGCTAGATTTATAGACTGGGATTGATTTGAGTGCATGCAGCAAACTTGATCCACGTTCGAAAAACAAATCTAAACTTATAGACCCAAAGGTATCCCAGCGACCCACTTGGTGGCCTAAGCGTATACCGAACGCAATTGTGTTTTTATCGAGCTGATATCGCGCTGTGTCAAAGATGACATCCGTGAGAAAAGCACCGTCGCTGTATAAGTATTTTTTTAAAATAGGACTGCTGGAAGCTATTTGGCTATTTGCATTCATCACAAATATGACAGCATCCAGCTCGAACGTTTCCTTATTCTCCATAGCTTCTTTTTCAGACATTGGAATTGTGGCAAGTATTAAGCGATGACCAGCCTTTGCAGGCCACTCCTTACAGCGTATATAGCTAGTGTTCGCGTTAATTTCTCGTGAAGTAGTAAGGTGACTCATCTCTACAAAGTTTTTCGCTGGCACTTGTAATTTGATGCGACTGTGCTTCAGCCAAGTTAGAAACTGCTCTTGAAAATCCTGATCTTTGCAGCTTTGAGCGATAGCAGCTTGACTCAGTAACGCAGTACCGATGAATACAGCAAGCGCAGATGTAGACTTGGCGAGCATTATGTGCTCAGCCTTTCCACGTAAACGGAAACTTGAACTGCTTCCAAAAACCATTGGGAACATAGTCTCCGAGCACGCCATAAGCCTCGGGCCAGATTTTGTGGCTCTTCGCGGCTGTGCCGAAGAGGTAATCCAAAAAGGAGAAATGCGCAGCGTAGTTAGTATCCAGCGCTTCTTTGTCTTGGCTGTGGTGCCAGTGGTGAAAATTCGGCGTGACCAAGATGTAGCGCAGGGGCCCGAGGCGCACATTCACGTTGCAATGGTTGAACACGGCTTGGAAGCCGACGACCACGATGTAGGCATCGATCACTTCCTTGGAGAAACCGAGGACGAAGATGATACCGAGTACCAAGGTGCGTGTCATGAGCAGCTCAAGGATGTGTTGACGCGAACCGGCGAGCCAATCCATACTTTTGACGCTGTGATGCACAGCATGCAAACGCCACAGCCATGTCTCGTGATAGGCGCGGTGCGTCCAGTATTGCACGAGGTCTGCAGCGAGCAAGATGAGCAGCAGCTCGGCGATGAAGGGCAGTCCTTGAATCCAGGCTTGCAGGTCGCTCTTCACAGCCCAGCCTAGGCCTTTGTGCACCATCAAATTGGTGGCCAGCAACACGAAGCCAACGACCATGTGGTTGATGATGAAGTGATGAAAATCGGTTTGCCATTCAGAGCGGAAGATGGGCTGATTCTTACGATGTGGGACGATTTTCTCGATGAAGATAAAAATCAGCGAAGAGCCAAGCAGATCGAGAATGAACCAATCGAGACCGATATAGGGTGTGTTGTCTGCAAAATCATTGACTGGCACTTTGTGGCCGCCGAGCAGGGCGGTGAGCGCCACGAGTAAGAAAGCGAAGCTGGAGAGCCAGCGTGCGCGGCCAAAGATGATGTTCACCAAGCTCAAGCCGCCAGCGAGCGCGAGAGCGGCGAGCATGATATTGCGGATGATTTCCACGTCATAACTTTTGCGAAGTTGGGGCGTGGTCAGATATTCAGGAAAATGGAAAGCCAAGACGCCCAAGAAACAAAGAATGGCAAGGCTCAATGCAATGATGCCGCTGATCAGGCCGTGGCCAGCCTTGAGTTCACCATGGCCTTCAGTGAGTTGGTTGAGTTTTTCTAGCATGTTCCCTCTGTAGTTTGTATTCACAACACTACGGAGTTTAGCGTCTTCGAGCTTTCAATCAGCCAGCAGCTTTTTGTTGCGGCAAAGAGGGTTGGGTATGCAAAGCCGCCACACCTTGCAGCACATCGCCCACCACGATCACACTGGGGCTTGCCATGTTTTCTGCTTCAATCGTTTCGCACAATTGAGCAAGGTAAGTGATGGCTTGGCGCTGCTCGGGCAGGCTGGCGTGTTGGATGATGGCGACGGGCGTGCTAGCAGATAGGGCAGATAGCAGGCCTTGTTCTATTTTTGAGGCATGGGTCATGCCCATGTAGATCACGAGGGTGAGCTTGGCTTGAGATGCTGCTTCAGAAAGTTTGACCCAATCTGGCCCACTGTCGCCCGGCTTAGCATGGCCCGTGATGAAGATGACGCCATGAGCGTGATCGCGGTGGGTGAGAGGCACATTAAGCGAGCTGATAGCGGCTAAGCCAGAGGTGATGCCGTTGACGACTTCAACATGGATACCTGCAGCATGCAAGGCTTCCACTTCCTCACCGCCGCGTCCAAAGATGAAAGGATCGCCGCCTTTCAAGCGCACCACGTTTTCACCTTCCTTGGCGGCCATGATCATGAGCTTTTCGATGAAGGCTTGCGGCGTGGATTTGCAGCCACCACGCTTGCCTACGTGCACGATGCGGGCATCTGGGCGGGCATGCGCGAGAACGGCATCGTTGGCTAAATCATCCACCAAGATCACGGTGGCCGCCGCAATCGCTTTCACGGCTTTGAGAGTGAGCAGCTCAGGATCGCCTGGGCCCGCTCCAACCAAGGTGACTTGTCCGGAATTGCTTTGGAATGTGTTTTTCATGATGCCTTCTCAATGCGAGACATCAAATGCAAGATGTGTTCCACCTGAGCGGTAATCGGCGCGGGGACCGATTTTTCACCGGTAAGCACTTGTTGTGTATAGCTTGCCGTACTGGCTGCATCACAGGCCGGTAAATCTGGTAGTTGGCTCAAGCTGCCTTCTTGCACCTCACAAAGTGCGAGCGGCTGACCGTGAATAAAGCCATCCATACGCGGGCGGCGGCGAGCATCGGCCACGCTTTCGCCTTCAGTACCGCGCAGCAGCATGGCGTGGCTTCCCGTGAGTTGCAGGGTCTCGGTCATGCTGTGCAGATATTCGGGGTGGGTGTAGCTCGTGACGATCAGTGCATCGCGGCGGTTCGTTGGGTTCATCAGCTTCACCAAGCTGTGCGCAGGATTGCGCAGACCGATGCTGCGGCGCACATCCAGCAGACGTTGCAGGGAAGGGCTGAGCTGAGTGGTCGGTACGAAGAGTGGAATACCGCTGTGCATAGAGCATTCATCCACTATCAATTCAGTAGCATCTTGCGCAGATTCTATGCGGGCGATATGCTGTTTTTGCTTTAAAAACTCAGCAAAAACTGAGGTGTACACATCTTGCGTGGGCACACGCGCAGCCTCTGTAGTGCAGCCATGCACGAGCACAGTGAAACCGCGCTGCGCACCTTCGCGCGCGAGCAGGCCGGCCAAAAGCGTGGTCAGGCCGGGCAGTTTGCGTGCACCGTTGTAGCTGGGAATCACAACGATGGGATGCGCCGATTGCACAGGCCTGATGCGCTGAGCCATGGCATCTAAAAAACCCGCCATCTCCTGCGGCGTTTCGCCTTTCACACGCATGGCAATGCAAAACGCACCGATCTCCAGATCAGACACTGCGCCGTCTAAGACTTGCCCCAGTAAATCAGCCGCTTGTTCGCGGGAAAGCGAGCGAGCGCCTTCCTTGCCGCGGCCAATTTCCTTGATGTATTTTGCGATGCTCATTGAGCCTGTATTTTCGCCCACGCTTCATCACTTTGGGTGATAAGCATTTTCTAAAGTGTTTTGCATGGTTTGACGGCATAAAACCTGCGCGAATTGCTATTAAATGGATAGCATATCCAAGATGTCAGGCCATACTCAACTCAGCGCTAGATTGCCGCAGACGGATGATCTTCTTGAGTTGAGGAACGCAGCTGCCGCAATTCGTGCCACATTTGAGCTGGGTTTGCAAAGCGCCGAGTTGCTCCGCATCATTGCCTGCGCAGGTGCGCAAAAAGTCGTTGATTTCAGATTCGCTCACGTTAAAGCAGGAGCAGACTTGATTGCCTTTGGCTTGAATCGCGATCGGTGCTTTCGCACCGGGCGAAAGCAGCAAGCGGCCGTAGGTTTCTGCATCGAGCTGATCTTGCAGCAAGGTCTTGATCCAGGCTTCGGCGCTGACATCGCCTGCGAGCACGAATCCCTGCAAGCGCGCTTTTGCATCTGCGATGCGAACCAAGCGAGCCGTGCGGCGTTGGCCGCGCTTCTTGTCTTCGTAGCGTAAGGTGTCTGCACTGTTCAAGCCAAGTAAGGTTTCGATGCGGTTGATGGCATCGCCCTTAGGCGCATAGTTTGCGGCTGCGCGAAAAAGGATGCCGCGCGGGGCTTCGCTGCCATCGCCTGCATCTTCTCGGCCAAAAGGCACGCAGCTCGCATACTCAAAACTGGCCATGAGCTCTTGCAACTGCGCGCGCACGGTGTGTGCTGTGCTTGCTGGCAACCAAGCCACGGCCAGTAAATTCCAAGGGAGCTCGGCCTTGAGTATTTTTACAGCCGCATGCTTGAGCTCAGGCTGTTTGCTGATGGGGCAATAACTGCTCGTGGTGATCGCGTTCACGCCGCCGATGGCTTGCCCTGTGCTGCTGCGGCCGCTTAAGAATTCGCTGCCCCAATGCATGGCGATGAAAGCCTGCGTCACGTTGACTTCGCTGCTGGCTTGCACAGGTAGCAAGAGTGAGCCGCGTTTACTGGTCACGTGAACCAGATCGCCTTCTTTGAGCAAGCGACGGCTCATGTCTTGCACATTCATCTGCACCACGGGTTCGGGTACATGACCGAAGAGCCTGCCTAGTGCGCCGGTGCGGCTCATGCCGTGCCAGTGGTCTCTGAGCCTGCCAGTGGTGAGGCTGAAGGGGTAGCGTGATTCGCGGGGCTCGGCGACGGGTTTGTAGGCGTGTGCTACGAATTTGGCTTTGCCGTCTGCTGTGGGGTAAATGCCGTCTTCGTAGAGGCGTTGCTTGCCTTGCGTATCGCCGGCTTTGAAGGGCCATTGTTGGGGAGATTGGTCGAGGAGGGTGTAGCTTAAGCCAGTGATGTCCAGGTCGCGGCCGGCGGTGGAGGTTTTGTGTTCTTCCCAGACTTGCTCTGGGCTCGCGTAGTTCAGAAAATTAATTGGGGTCAGAACCCGATTAATCTCATTTAATTGGGTTCTGACCCCAATTAATTTCTCCAAGCGCTGCCCGAAATCTTGAATGATTTGCCAATCATGTCGTGCTTCGCCGGGCGCAGGCACGGCGGCGCGCACGCGGGTGATTCGGCGTTCGCTGTTGGTCACTGTGCCTTCTTTTTCACCCCAGGTGGTAGCGGGTAAGAGAAGGTCAGCGTAACGTGCCGTCTCCGTGTTCACAAAAGCTTCTTGCAGTACGACGATTTCAGCGCGCTCCATGGCTTGACGCACCAAGGCTTGATCGGGCATGCTCTGCGCGGGATTTGTGCAGGCGATCCACAGAGCTTTGATTTGCCCGTCTGCTGCTGCTTGAAACATTTCTACGGCAGTTTTGCCGGGTGTGCTCGGTACATCTTTCAGGCCCCAGAGTGCGGCCACTTCGGCGCGGTGTGCGGGGTTGGCCATATCGCGATGCGCGCTGATCAAATTCGCCAAGCCACCTACCTCGCGGCCACCCATGGCATTGGGCTGGCCTGTGAGAGAGAAAGGGCCAGCGCCGGGTTTGCCGATTTGCGCGGTGGCCAAATGCAGGTTGATGAGGGAGGCGTTTTTCGCTGTACCGCTGCTGGATTGGTTCAAGCCTTGGCAATACAAGCTGAGAGTGGCAGGGCTAGTGGCAAAGAGCTTGGCAGCTGCAAACAAATCTTCTTTTTTGATGCCACAAGTCTGCGCCACGCTCTCAGGCGTGTACTCGCGCACGAGAGTTTTGAGATCGTCAAAGCCATTGGTGTGCTTGGCGATATAGTCTGCGTTGATCCAGCCTTCCCACAGCATGATGTGCAGCATGCCGTTGAAGAGCGCCACATCAGTGCCGGGCAGGAGTGGCAAATACAGATCGGCAATCTCAGTCGTGTCCGTCTTTCTCGGGTCTGCAAAAATGATCTTCAGTTCAGGATTGTTTTTCTTAGCTTCTTCAATGCGGCGAAACAAAATCGGGTGCGCATAGGCCGTATTGCTGCCCACAATTAAGATGCAGCTTGCGTGATTCACATCGTCATAGCAAGCGGGGGGGGCATCGGCTCCCAGCGTCTGCTTGTAACCCGCCACCGCGCTGCTCATGCAAAGGCGCGAGTTGGTGTCCACATTGTTCGTGCCGATCTGGCCTTTGACGAGTTTGTTGAAAACGTAATAGTCTTCGGTGAGCAATTGGCCGCTGATGTAAAAGCCAATGCTGTCGGGGCCATGCTCTTGGATGATTTGTGCAAATGACGTGGCCGCAAAATCTAAAGCACTGTCCCAGCTCACCACCTTGGCTTTCTCTGCACGATGCTCGCGGCGCATGGGCTGCAATAACCGCGTTTGCTGAGTGATAGGCGCGCTTGCTGTGAGTGCAAGCGTGGAGCCCTTGGTGCAGAGGCGACCAAAATTCGCAGGGTGATCCGGATCACCACGTACGCCTGTGATCTGCGCGCCTTCGCTTTCGATGATCACGCCGCAGCCTACACCGCAATACGGACACGTTGAACGTGTTTCTTTCATGAGAATCAAGCAGCAACTGTGCGTCGCGCAGGCCCTGCGATGGGGCGAGTTTCACTGACAGCATGACTGGCCAATTCAGTCGTGTCCAAATAGACTTCGCCATCTTTGACTTGCACAGCAAATTTCGGTGTGCAGCCTTCATCAGGTGCTTTTGCGCAGCCGTCCGCCAAGCCAATATTCCAATTGTGGAGCGGGCAGGCTACGGATGTCCCATGCACGATGCCTTGGGAGAGTGGGCCGCCTTTGTGCGGGCAACGATCTAGCAGGGCGAAGACAAGATCCTCGCTATTACGAAACACCGCCACATCAATGCCATGCTCGCGCGCCACGCGGCGTGAACCCAGCACGGGGATGTCAGTGACGAGGCAGATTTTTTTCCAGTTTTTCATAGTGATTGGTTCGGTAAGAATAGAACGCAAAAGACGCAAAAATTTCGCAAAAAACGCAAAAGCAGAAGAAAGAAAAACGATGGTATTTTTCTGTGACTTTTGCGTACTTCTGCGGATTTTGCGTTCTCTTGTTAAGCGTGAAGATCAAGTATCAAGCAGGCAAAGCATCAAACTGGCGCGTATCTACCGAAGCTTTGTCGAATTCAAACCAAGGATCAGGCTCACCGTCCAAAGCGAATTGCAAACGCTCCCACAAAGCCTTGCGGCCTTCGTGATCGTCCAAAATTTTCTTCTTCACGTAATCCAAGCCCACACGAGAGACGTAGTGCACGGTGCGCTCGAGATACCAGCCTTCCTGGCGATAGAGTTCGCAGAATGCGCCGGTGTATTCCAGCACTTCTTCCGCAGTTTTCAGCTTCACAAAGAAATGCGCGACTTCGGTTTTGATGCCGCCGTTGCCAGCGATGTACATTTCCCAGCCGCTATCCACGCCGATGATGCCCACGTCTTTGATGCCAGCTTCGGCGCAATTGCGCGGGCAGCCGCTGACGGCAAATTTCACTTTGTGGGGGGCATACATGCGCCACATCGCGCGCTCAAGATCTTTGCCCATTTGCGTGGAGTCTTGCGTGCCCATGCGGCACCACTCGCTGCCCACACAGGTTTTCACGGTGCGCAAAGCTTTGGCATAAGCATGGCCCGAAGGCATGCCAATGTCTTTCCAGACGTTGACCAAATCTTCTTTTTTCACGCCGAGCAAATCGATGCGCTGGCCGCCAGTGACTTTCACCGTGGGGATGTTGTACTTGTCTACTGCATTTGCGATGCGGCGCAATTCATCAGCGGTCGTCTCGCCACCCCACATCCGCGGGATCACAGAATATGTGCCGTCTTTCTGAATGTTGGCATGTGAGCGCTCGTTGATGAAGCGGCTTTGTGGATCGTCTTTCGCTTCTTTCGGCCAAGTGGAGGTGACGTAGTAGTTAAGGGCAGGGCGGCATGATGAGCAGCCGTTGGGCGTTTTCCATTCCATGAATTTCATGGTGTCGCCAATCGTGAGCAACTTGTTCTCACGAATCGCATCACGCACGGCTTGATGGCCATGGTCTGTACAGCCGCACATGGCTTTGTTTTTTGGTGTAGCGGAATAGTCGCCACCTGCTGTGAACATCAGAATCTGCTCCACCAATCCCGTGCAAGAGCCGCAGGAGGCGCTGGCCTTGGTGTGCTTCTTCACTTCATCCAAAGTGAACAAACCTTTTTCACGAATTGCTTTGCAGATCGTGCCTTTGTTCACGCCATTGCAGCCGCAAACTTCATCGCTATCAGCCATGCTCGCGGCTTTGGTGTGGCCTTGGTGGCCGACATCACCGATACCGTTGTTGATGGCCGCTTCACCAAACATGAGTTTGTCACGGATATCGCCGACGTTTTTGCCATCGCGCAGCAGCTTGAAATAGTAGCTGCCATCGACCGTGTCGCCATACAAGCATGCGCCCACGAGCTTGTCGTCTTTGAGTACGAGCTTTTTATACACGCCGCCAAAAGGATCGCTCATCACGATTTCTTCATGGCCTTCGCCCCCCATGAAGTTGCCTGCGCTGAACAAATCAATGCCAGTCACTTTGAGTTTGGTAGACGTGAGCGAGCCGCTGTATCGGCCTATGCCAAACTCTGCCAAATGATTCGCGGCCACTTTGGCTTGTTCAAACAGGGGCGCGACCAAACCATAAGCAATGCCGCGATGCGCAGCGCATTCGCCCACGCTGTAAATGCGTGCATCGGTGACAGTTTGCATGGTGTCGTTCACCACGATGCCTTTGTCGCAATGCAGGCGCATCTTTTGCGCTAATTCCACATTGGGGCGAATACCCACGGCCATCACCACCAAATCAGCGGGGATTTCTTTGCCGTCTTTGAATTTCAAAGCCATCACTCGGCCATCTTTATCGGGAATGAGCTCCTGAGTTTGTGCGCCCATCATGAATGAGAGGCCACGGTCTTCCAAAGATTTACGCAGCAAGCCACCAGCTACATCATCGAGTTGGCGCTCCATCAGCCAAGGCATCACGTGAATCACCGTCACATCCATGCCGCGCAGCATCAAGCCGTTGGCTGCTTCAAGCCCAAGCAAGCCACCGCCGATCACAACGGCTTTCTTGTAAGTCTTCGCCGCTTCGATCATTGCATTCGTATCAGCAATGTCGCGGTAGGCGATCACGCCTTTCAAATCTTTGCCGGGCACGGGTAGCATGAAAGGATTGGAGCCTGTGCACATCAGCAGGCGGTCGTATTCCACCTCGGTACCATCATCAGCGCGTACGATGCGCTTGATGCGATCGACTTCCACTACTTTCTTGCCTGCATGCAAAGTGATGTTGTTTTCTTTGTACCATTCCCAAGAATTGAGCACGATCTCATCGAGCGTTTGCTCACCTGCGAGCACGGGGGAGAGAAGAATACGGTTGTAGTTGGGGTGCGGTTCTGCACCAAATACCGTCACGTCATACATGTCAGGCGCGATTTTGAGCAGCTCCTCTATTGTGCGCACGCCTGCCATACCATTGCCCACCATCACTAATTTCGATTTTTTCATGCCTTAAACCTCCGGATAACTGCTTAGCTAGTGCAATAGCTGTGCCAATGTCAATGTGCATGAGTGCACCACTTCAGTGCTCTGTGCACGATGTTGTAGGCAGTTAAACTGCTCCTATGTTTGAATTTTCCGTACCATGAGTGAGCCGATTCGCCTCGCCAAACGCTTAGCCGAGCAGCTCAATTGCTCGCGCAGCCAAGCGGAGCAATACATTGAAGGTGGCTGGGTGCGCGTGAATGGCGTGATCCAAGAGAGCCCACAGCACCGAGTCACGGACGAGAAGATTGAGCTAGATAAAAATGCCACGCTGCTGGAGAGCGTGCCGATGACAATTCTTCTTCATAAGCCGCCTGGCTACAGCTGGGACGATGGCAAGCAAAGCGCCGTGAGCCTGCTTGAAGCTGCAAACCGCAGCGCCTCAGATACATCTGGCCTGCGCCTGCTCAAAAAGCATTTGAAAAGCCAAACCTGCGTGACGCCGCTAGAGAGCGGCGCAAGCGGTTTGCTCGTGTTTAGCCAGGATTTCCGGGTTCAACGCAAGCTTTGGGACGATGCGAATTTTGTGGAAAACGAAGTCATTGTGGATGTGCAGGGAGGCGTGAGCGAGGAGTTGCTTCAAATGCTCAATCGCCCATTCACTCGCCGTGATCGATTGGTACTTCATGCCAAAGTGGCACTGAGCAAAAGCAATGAAAAAACCACGGGTCTGCGCTTTGCCACCAAAGGTGCTGAACCGGGACGCATCGCTGCGCTGTGCGAGCACCATGGCTTGCGAGTGATGGGCATGAAGCGCATTCGCGTGGGGCGCGTGCCTTTGGCCGATCTGCCGGTCGGGCAATGGCGGTTTTTACAGAGTCACGAACGCTTTTAAAACCTAGTGCATCGCCGCGTGTCACTATTTGGGGCACAGAGATTGCTTAAACTGGTGCATGGCATTTGAAATAGACATTGGCTTTACCTCGCTCTCTGGTAAAAAAACCATTAACGAAGACTTCTGTGCGGCGATGTTGCCAGAGGCTGGGCGCGAGGGCTTTGGGGCGATTTGCGCTATTGCGGATGGTGTGAGTACAGGTGGCAAAGGCAAGGAGGCCGCACAAACCACCGTGATGAGCCTAGTGCAAGATTATTTCGGCACGCGTGAAACTTGGGATACAACAGTGGCATTAGATCGCGTGATCAGTGCACACAACACTTGGCTAACAGGGGTGAATCGCCGACGCGCTGCCAGCGACGAATGTGGCCTGACCACGCTCACAGCTCTGGTGATGCGCGGGCATACCTATACGCTCGCGCATGTGGGGGACACACGTGCTTACCTGCTGCGCGCTGGCGAGATCGAGCAGCTCACTACAGATCACAGCAATCCCCACCCCGATTTCAAGCATCAGCTCCTTCGAGTCGTCGGTGCTGATGAGCGATTGGTGGTGGATTACAGCCAAGGCGATTTGCAGGTGGGCGATGTATTCATTCTGCTCACGGACGGCGTACATGGCAGTTTGTCTGACAGACGGATACGCAAGATGGTTGAGCAAGGCAATGCGCAAGAGATTTCGAATACGCTGACCGAAGTCGCACTCAATATGGGCAGCCCAGACAACGCCAGCGCAATTGTGGTGCGAGTGTTGGGCTTGCAGGAATCACATTTACGCGACGAAGAGCTGGCTGCACGACACCTGCCGATTCCCCACAAGTTGAAAATTGGCGATTTTATAGACGGTTTGGTGGTGACATCTCTGGTCGCTGACAGTGGTGTGAACTTGATTTATCAAGTGCGTGAGCCAGTTTCGCAAAAGCTCTACGCCTTAAAAACACTGCATCCCAGCCGAGAAAAAGACCAAGAGGAGCGCGCCATGCTCGCGCATGAGGCTTGGCTGGCCAAACGCATGCAAACCAGCAGTGCCTCGGATCATCTGGTGCGTCTGCATTCGCTGATGATGCTGCCCTCAGGCAAGTTGAGCAGTAGCTTTTATCTGTTGTATGACTGGCATGCTGGGCAGACCTTGCAGCAAGCCTTGCAGGAGCGTGGTGCGTTCAGTGTGCCGCAGGCGGTGCAAGCAGCGATGGCTGCGCTCAAGGCTTTGGGCGCGATGCACAGACAAGGTGTGATCCATCGCGACATCAAGCCCTCGAATCTTCATCTGGGTGAAGGAGGCGTGTTGCGTGTACTTGATCTCGGCGTAGCACTCAGCGGCCATGAACCTGAGAGTCTGCGCAGCTTGCATGCAGGCACGCCCAGCTACATCAATCCCGAGCAGTTTGGCTATGCGCTACATGGGGAGGCTCAAGCGCATGCTGCGGATGCCGCAAGTGATTTGTATGCGCTTGGCGTGACGCTTTATCAACTGCTGACAGGCAAGTTACCTTATGGCGAGGTGCTACCTTATCAAACGGGGCGTTACTACAGAGATCCGACACCACCCAGCCGCATTCAACCGGAAGTGCCCGTTTGGCTCGATCACATCGTACTCAAAGCAGTCTCACGCGATCAAAAGCAGCGCTTTGAGACGGCTGAGGAATTCTTGTTGGCTTTGGAGCGAGGCGCATCACGCCCAATACATGCGCCCTTATCCACGCCATTGCTGCAGCGAAACCCGGTCAGTCTATGGAAAATCGCGTTTGCAGTGAGTGTGTTGTTTAACTTCTTGTTGATCGTTTGGTTGCTGTTTTTACCTAAAGCCTGATGGTGTATTGCTATAAATAACGTAGCATTTCGCGCACATCCTATGCCGGAGATGAGCTGGTTTGATCTAGAACTATCGCAATCGCCCCACATACTGTTGGGCAGTAGGTTGAGCTGCTGCGACGATCGGCGCCGGTGATGGCGCAGGCAATGGAGTGGCTGGTGAAGCCAATACCGGCGCAGGCATGTTCATGCTGGCTAATTGCTCCATGGCAATGACCACCAAGCCTTGCAAGTGCTCATTGCGAACTTGATCCGCATGCATGGCCAACTGCGCCATCGTGTCGCTGGCATAAGCTGTGTCTTTTGTGAATCGCCCGAGGTCGAAAGTTTTGCCGGCTTTGCTCGCAGCCATGAAAAGCTGCGAGACGATATGCATTTGCTTTTGATCAAGTTTCATAGGAGTGATTCAAACAATTAGATCGAGTTCAAGCGGTTCTGGCGCGCCCACCCTTCTCCGCCCAAGTACGCGTCCAGCGAATTTGCATGATGCGTACCATCACCAAGACGAGCAAGGCGAGAATCGCGAAGCTAGCGAAGCCCCAGAAATAGCTGCCCAGGTATTGCTTAGACATGCCCATTGCATTGGGCACAAAGCCACCACCCAAAGCCCCGATTTCACCAATCATGCTGCCCGCTACAGCTGTGGTCATCGGCCAACGCAATGGCACGAGCTGAAACAGTGCGCCATTGCCAGCGCCCAAGGCTGCAAAGCACACCATGAACAGCAGGGTGGTCAACGTCAAAGAACTGCCAGCCAAGCCACACAAGAACAGGCTGATTGCCACCACCACTAAAACGCCTGATAGGGCATTGATGCCGCCCACGCGATCACTCACATAGCCGCCCACTACGCGCACCGCGCTGCCCATGAGAGCCGCCAGCATCGTCAATTGCCCAGCTTCTACTTTGGTCACTTTGAATTGATCGTAAAAATACGTGGGTAAGAAGCTGGCCAAACCGATGAAGCCTCCAAACGTGATCACATAAATGAAGCTGAAGGCCCAGCCATCCTTTTCAAACAAACAAGCAATGTGCTGGCGGAAACTCTGGTGCTCAATATCCGGTGGCTCTTTCGCAAAAAAGATCATCACCAAGAAGGGTGCAAGCATGCAAATCGCAGCTAGGCCATACACCGCCTGCCAGCCAAATTTCATAGCCAAAGGGGGTGCAAACAGAACTGCCAGAACCGTGCCGGAGTTACCTGCGCCTGCGATACCCATCGCCAAGCCTTTGTATTTTGGCGGATACCAACCCGAGCCCAGGCTCAGCGCCACACCGAAACTCGCACCTGCAATACCGAGTAACACACCCATGGCAATCACATGGTCGTAGGTGCTGATGAAAAAATAACCTCCCACCAAGGCCATCATGATCAGGCTCATCTCTACGAGGGCAGCATTCTTGCGCCCAATGTATTGCGCAAGAACACCGAGAGGAAAGCGCATCAATGCGCCTGCCAGAATCGGCACTGAAATCATGAAGCCCTTTTGGGCGGGGGTGAGATTGAAGGCCTCAGAGATGAATGGTGCCATGGCACCATTCAAGACCCAAACTGCAAAGCAAAAATCAAAATAGAAAAATGCGGCGAAGAGTGTGGGCGTATGCCCGCTCTTTAGAAATGACTTGAAATCTGACATGGCTTCCCGTGTTATCTGTTGAATTCACAGTAACAGTGCGAAATTCGTGCCAGCCCCATCTTGGGCTTTTGCACCAAGATGGGGAAGTCAAGAGATCGCCAGTGTCAAGCCGCTAGTTTCTCAACGTGTGATTGGCGGTTGTAGAGAAAATCGAGCACAGTGCGGCGGTATTGCACATAGGCCGCATCATGTGCCAGCTCCACGCGGTTACGCGGGCGTGGCAAATCGACATCCAACACATCACCAATCGTGGCCGCAGGGCCATTGGTCATCATCACGATACGGTCTGATAGCAACACGGCTTCATCTACATCATGCGTCACCATCACCACGGTGCTTTGCGTTTTCTGCACGATCTCCAGCAACTCATCTTGCAGCTTGGCGCGTGTGAGTGCATCCAATGCACCAAAAGGCTCGTCCATGAGTAGCACTTGCGGCTCCATCGAGAGCGCGCGAGCAATGCCCACACGCTGCTTCATGCCTCCGGAGATTTCGCCAGGGCGCTTGGTTAATGCATGTGTGAGCCCCACCATTTCAAGCGCTGCTTCGGTGCGTTTCTTCAGCTGCGCCTTGGCTTCCCCTTGGCGATTGGTCGTGGCGCTGCCGAAGACGCGCTCCACAGCGAGATACACGTTTTCATAGCAGGTGAGCCATGGGAGCAGCGAATGGTTTTGAAAGACCATCGCCCGCTCTGGGCCTGGGCCTTTGATCTCTTTGTTGGCGCAAAGCAATGCACCTTCCGTGGGCGTGGTGAGACCAGCGATCAAATTCAGCAAAGTGGATTTGCCGCAACCCGAGTGACCGATCAGAGTGACGAATTCACCTTTGTTCACGCTCAGGTCAATGTTTCTGAGAGCGGGGAACAAGCCTTTGGTGGTTTTGAAGGTTTGGGCAACGCCCGAAATGTCGATGTACTTTTCCATGATGTGTCGCTTCTGATTGAGGGTTTGAAACATGCTGCTAGAAGAACTCAAAATGCACAGAAGTACGCAAAAGACGCATAAAGTGCTAAGAGATTTTTGCGACTTTTGCGTTGTTCTGCGACTTTTGCGTTCTATTCTTAGTTTCGTGAAGATGTTGTAGAGACCTTAAGCCTTCACTTCTTCATAAGTAAATGCGCCTGCCAATTTGATCAAAGCAGCCTCGAGGATCAAGCCCACGATGCCGATGACGAAGATGGCGATGATGATGTTTTTCACATTCAGGTTGTTCCACTCATCCCAGACCCAGAAGCCAATGCCTACACCGCCAGTGAGCATTTCAGCAGCCACGATCACGAGCCATGCCGTACCGACTGCGAGGCGCACACCCGTGAGCATGTAGGGCAACACAGCTGGGAACAAAATCTTCGTAATGATCTTCCACTCCGACAGATTGAGCACACGAGCGACGTTCATATAGTCTTGCGGCACACGTTGCACGCCTACCGCAGTGTTGATGATCATCGGCCAGATCGAGCAGATGAAGATCGTCCAGATTGCCGCGGGGTGAGCGCCTTTGAACACGAGCAAGCCAATCGGTAGCCAAGCCAATGGAGATACAGGGCGTAGCAAGCTGATCAGGGGCCCGAACATACGATTCAAAAACGTGAAGCGCCCAATCATGAAGCCCAGTGGAATACCCACGAGAGCTGCCAAGCCAAAGCCCACGCCCACACGCTTCAAGGAGCTCCAAATGTTCCAGCCAATACCTTGATCATTGGGGCCATTGCTATAAAACGGCTTGGAGAAAATATCCACCGCTTGCACACCAGTTTCCCAAGGCGTAGGAAACGTGCCTTTGCTGCCCATGGCGATGATTTGCCAGATACCCACCAGCAATGCCATGCCCAGAATCGGCGGAACGATTTTGAGCCACAAACCCCGCCAGTCGAAAGGTATTTTGGGTGCATTTTTGAGTGCATTTTCAGACGCTTTTGAGGCGATTGCCGGCATAGAATCTGCGCGAGATGCTACTGAATGAGTAGCGCCGGAGGATGTGGTAACGCGTTTGACTGGCGCGCTCGTATCCGGCACAGGTGAGTGAAAAACTGCTGCAACCATGATGATTCCCTTTAAGCTTTGATCTTGAAGCCGTCAGCGTATTTGGCGGGGTTCGTCCCATCCCAAGTCACGCCATCAATCATCTTGCTGGTGCGCATAGTGCTCTTGGGTACACTGACTTTTGCAGCAGTGGCAGCTTGGGCGTAGATATCCAAACGGTTGACTTGTTTGGCCACTTCTAAATAGTTGGGGTGCTCTTTGAGCAAACCCCAGCGTTTGTGTTGCGTGAGGAACCACATACCGTCAGAGAGATACGGATAAGTCACCGCACCATCGTTGAAGAATTTCATGTGATTCGGATCGTCCCAGGTCTTACCCATGCCGTTTTGATAGCGCCCTAAGATGCGCTGGTTGATGACGTCCACGCTGGTGTTCACATACGATTTATCTGCAATCGTCTCGGCCATTTTGTTTTTGTTCGTGAGGCTGGCATCAATCCATTTACCCGCTTCGATGATGGCTGCCGTGACAGCACGACAGGTGTTCGGATTTTTCTTGGCGAACTCTGCGGTCACACCCAGCACCTTTTCGGGGTGGTCTTTCCACACCCCCTGCGTCGTTTCCGCGGTGATACCAATGCCGTCCGCGATCGCACGATGATTCCAAGGCTCACCCACACAGTATCCGTCCATATTGCCTACGCGCATGTTCGCTACCATTTGCGGCGGGGGGACCGTGATCACTTTCGCATCTTTCATCGGGTCAATCCCGCCTGAGGCTAGCCAGTAATACAGCCACATCGCGTGCGTGCCTGTTGGGAAGGTTTGCGCAAAGGTGTATTCGCGCTTTTCAGTTTGCATCAGCTTGGCCAGACCTGCCAAATCAGTGGCACCTTTTTCGGCGAGTTTTTTGGATAGCGTCATCGCTTGGCCGTTGTGGTTGAGTGTCATGAGCACATTCATGTCGCGCTTAGGGCCACCGATCCCCATATTGATGCCAAAGGCTTGGCCGTAGAGCATGTGGGTCATGTCGTTTTCGCCTGAGAGAAGCTTGTCGCGCACACTCGCCCAGCTCGCTTCTTTGGTCGGCACAATCTTCACGCCATATTTTTGATCAATGCCCAATACAGAGGCCATCACGATACTGGCGCAATCCGTGAGTGGAATGAATCCGATCTTCACTTCTTTCTTCTCAGGTGCATCCGAGCCTTGTGCATACACACTGGCGCGCAATGCTGGAGACAAGCCGACTGCACCGACTGCACCGATTTGCAGCGCTCTACGACGGCTGAGATGTTTTTTCAAGAGATCATTCATGGCAACACTCCAAGTAAACAAAGATGAAAAACAAAAAGGCGCTCTTGCATGCAAGCCGCACAAAATCAGTGCGATATGCATCAAGAACGCCTTCGTTCTGGTGATTTGAGGCCCCTGCGCCGTTGCAAGAGCTGAGAATCAATGGATCAGCTTTGACCCTTGTAAAGCAACATGCTAGAAGCGTGCCAACTTATCTTTGGGCCATGAGCCAGCGGCTCAACAAATCGTGCACCAAGCCGATATCCACAGGCTTGCGAAGCACCAAAAAGCCTTCTTCTTCAGCTTGCGCCAAAGCCGGAGCATTGAACTCACCACTGACCATCGCGCCACGAGCCTGCGGTATACGCTCCATTAGAGCTTTGAGTAATTCAAAGCCACTCTCACCTGCGCGCAGTCGCTCATCACAAACAAGGGCTTGAGGCACAAAACCTGTACTGAGGCATTCAAATGCTTCAGCTGAATTACTAACGATGCGAACATCCACGCCCCAAGATTGCATCAAAGCCTGCCATGCTCGGCCGACTTGCGGATCGTCCTCTACGATCAAACAGTGACCCTGGTTGATGGGTGATAGCGCATGATCTTTATAAGAGGCAATCTCAAAACTTGCATCCCCCGCTGATGTTTGCAAGACGCCTGCCGATAAGCTCGGTACGCGAATCCAAAAACGTGACCCACGCCCTAATCGTGATGACATATCTAGAGGGGATTTCAGTAGCAGAGCGCATCTGGCCACCACCGACAGCCCCAAGCCATGTCCTTCTGAATCAAGACCCCATGCGAGCTTCTGGCGAAAATAAGGCAGATAAATATCCGATTGGGATTCTTTGGCCACGCCAATCCCTGTATCGCACACCTCAATTTGCCATGTACCGCCCCGTTGACGTATCGCCAGCAGTACACCACCGTGCTGTGTGTAGCGTAAAGCATTTTGCATGAGGTTAAGGATGATCTGTCTGAGTAAGTTGGCATCAGTTTGTGCAAATGCAGCTTGTTTGGGCAGATGCAAGCGAAGCTCTAAACGGCGATCACGTGCGTCGTGCTCAAATAGCCTTGCAATCTCGTGAAGAAAAGCTTGCAAATGAACGGGCTTGTGCTCAACAGCAATCACCCCCGATTCAAGCTTGGATAAATCAAGAAGTGAGTTAAACATCAGATTCATTGATCTTAAGCTTGAGCGCAGATCCGCCAGCGCTGGTGAGAGAGTGGCATCTTGATTGCGCTGAGAAATAGCCTCAATCAACATACTCATGGCGTGCACGGGTTGTCGCAAATCGTGGCTGGCAGTAGCAAGAAAGCGATTTTTCGCGATCAATGCATCTTCAGCCGCTTCTTTCGCTTCTTTGAACTGTGTGGCTAATCGTGTGCTGCTTTCTTCTAGACGGACTTGTTGCAAGAAGAATTTATGTGCCATCATGGCGTGCCGATAATTCGCGCCAGTGAACATCAAAATCATCGGGGTGATGTAGTACCAATCATCAGGATAAGCGATCACTGAAAGTAGGGTGGCCACATTCCAAGAGCAGTTAAAGAATCGCACAAAAATACCGAGTACAGGCGTTTGGTGTGCTGCGTTACTAGCCACAATAGCCGCGATCACCAAATACCAAAGCGTGTTGAACTCAAAACTCGGATCCGATGCAGTTAAAACAAAAGGAGCACAAAGTGCCAAGCCGTGCATCGTCACAATACGCTTGAGTTTAGGCACCCATCGTGCCATCATGGCATGGCCATCCATCGAATGGGCATCTTCGTCAAATTCGTATATCAATCGCTTCCTGTAAAAGAATGCGCCCACGTAACCAACTGCCCATAGACCCATGAGCCATATGCTGTGTTGCCTGCCGTAGAAGAGAGCGGCAAGCGCAGCAATAATAGGCATGACGGTAAAACCATAGATCAAGCGCTCAAAACTCATCCTCAAAAGCTGTGTATGCTTATCAGGGCTGATATCGGTGGGTGGATGAATCAACTGCGCATACTCACGCATCATGCTGGGCATCTGGATACGGCCAAGCCAGCTTATGAATCTCATCAACTCACCAAGCTTGAAAGCTGCGATCTTTGAGTTGGGCAATCGCTTCCACACGCGATGCCACGCCCAGTTTCTGCAAAACGCCGGTGACGTGTTCTTTCACGGTTGCTTCAGTCACATTCAGGTTTTGCGCAATGCGCTTGTTGGGCAGGCCTTCAAGAATCATGGCAAGGATTTGCCCTTGGCGTATGGTTAAACCCAGCTCACGAGCCGTGATCGGCCATTGGTTCTTGCGGATGCTGGGTGATACCGCCTGATCACCCAAAGGCATAAACCAGCCCAAGCCTTGAAGCAGTGCAGAGACGGCTTCACGGATCACCCCTGGCGAGGCTTGCTTGTTGATGAACCCTTGCGCACCCCATTGCTGGCACTTGAGCTGCACCATCGGATCATCGTCCGAGCTCATCATCAAAATGGGCAGCTTTGGCCAATCCTTGCTGAGCGTTTTGACCAGGCTCTCGGATGCCTCTTGAGCCAGCCAGAAGTCGATGATCATGATGCTTGGCGCGCCATGATCTGCGATATGTTGCAAGCATTCTTTCTCAGAAATGGTACAGGCACTGCCAACCAGTTGAGGATGCTCTTTGAGCAATTCTCGCAAACCACGCCCTACTAGGGGATGGTCGTCACAGATCAAAGCGTAGCCGGTTGAGTTCACAAATGCTCCTATAGGGCATGGATTGTCATGGCAAGCAATGGCTGCAACATACACTTTTTTGAAAGCAGGCTATTTGCTTTTTGATGCCCACATGCATTGAATCACCGATTGACTGGTTCGAATCAACCACCCCGACTTGAGTGGGGATTGTTGGGTGTGATTTACTTCACGCAAACCCATTCTGCATCACAAATGGCTGCATTGTCCCGACCCAGGTCGTGTTGCTGAAATTCTGCCAGGCGCTAACACTTCAGATCTCTATTTTGAGATCCTCAACGAAGTTTGTATGTACTCCAGATTGTTTTGTATGGGCTTGATGCCCCCTTGCATACTCGCTGCAGCGGCATCTGCGCATGCCCAATCGTTTCCGCGTGAGCGTTTGGGTGATGTTGAGCTAGGGTGCCAAGCGCTCTATGACGAAAATATGCTGTTAGATAAGCCGATCACTACAACGTCTCCCAGGCAAGCGGTTACCGTTCATCAAGCGGCTGCTTCTTCAGCGAAAAATGATCGTTTCCGCGGTAGATGAAGCAACGCTTAGCAGCTGTCGCAAGTTCGGAAAATTATGGGTGAATATGATCCAGAGGATGTGTGCTGATCCATACGAACTGTAGTAATCGATGCGAACAAAGCTTTGGCATACGAA
This sequence comes from Variovorax sp. PCZ-1, assembly GCF_018413605.1. Lineage (GTDB taxonomy): Bacteria > Pseudomonadota > Gammaproteobacteria > Burkholderiales > Burkholderiaceae_C > JANMDU01. Next base: position 883,103 of record NZ_JAHCDN010000001.1, read on the forward strand.
AGCGATGCTTCACCTTTTTGTGCAACAGCAAGAGCTGCACAGTGAGCAGGTTAGGCCAATGATCTCAGCTGAGTAAATCCGCGACGTCCAGCATGCGCTGCGCCACATCGACGAGCCTCAAGCCTTTGTCCATCGCGGTTTTACGCAGCTTCTCGTAAGCCTGCTGCTCTGTGAGCTCTTGCTTTTGCATGAGCAGGCCTTTTGCACGATCTATCGTCTTGCGCTCTTGCAGTTCCGTTTTAGCACTTTGCAGCTCTTGCCGCAGGCCTTGCTCGTGCTCGAAGCGCGCCATGGCTACATCCAAGATGGGACGTATGCGCTCAGGTGCAAGGCCAGCCACGATGTAGGCAGACACACCTGCTGCAACGGCGGCTTTCACATGCGTCGTGTCATTGTCTTCGGTGAATAGCACAATTGGCCTGCGAGCCTCACGTGTAGCGATCACAACATGCTCTAGTGCATCACGTGCATCGCTTTCTGCATCCACAATGATCATGTCGGGCTGCAATTGCGTTAAGCGCTGCTCCAAGAAACTGTCTCCCGGCAACACGGCAATCAAGTTATAGCCGCCTTCCAGTAGACCTATTCGCAATTGGCGTGAGCGGATCGCCAATTCACGTGCATGCTGATCTTGTGTATCAGGCGCGAGTGAATCAGGTGCAATCACCACAATGCGGATTTCACGCCCCATTTCGGGGCGTGAGGCATTTGGGAGCAAGCTTGGAGTGATGGCTGTCATGTTGATTCATGGTTAGCAAATTTCAGGCCATCCAAAACATATCAAGCCAAGCGCGATGATGTGAAGAAATACACGCTTAGACCGATTTGTTTTACACGAAGCAGCAAAGTCCAGACTGGTGTCGGGTTGTTGGTCTAAGTGCTCTTGCGCACACTCCGTTCACTTCACAACTCGGAGCTTATGAATGAGATTCTTCCAAGCAAAAAATTGGCCTATGTGGTCTAGGATTGCGACAACCAGCATGCTAGCTGTGGTTTTATCGGCGTGTGGCGGCAGCGATAGCGTTGCACCCGATGATCCACCAAACAATCCCCCTCCGCAGGTTAGCAGCTACCAATTGACAATCAATAAATCAGGGGAGGGTACAGTTAAGTCTTTGCCTTTGGGCATCGACTGTGGTGCGGCTTGTTCTGCAGAATTCGCTGTTGATACCATAGTCATATTGTCAGCTACGCCTGCTAGCACAGCTACTTTTTCGGGATGGTCAGGTGATTGCTCAGGGTCTGCGAATAGTTGTGTTGTCACAATGAGCCAAGCGCGTATAGTGCAAGCCAACTTCATGGCGTCTGCTGGGTTGAGCAGCTACACGCTGAGTGTTACAGTCAACGGCACCGGGACAGTTGTATCGCAACCTTCTGGCATCAACTGCCCAGCAACAGGCTGCAGTTCCTTGTTTGCAGACAACACCATTGTCTCACTCACAGCCACACCAGGGTCGGGGCAAAGCTTTACGGGCTGGTCTGGTTCTTGCGCTGGTTCGGCGAGCAGCTGTTTAGTCACCATGAGCCAAGCGCGTGACGTCGCTGCCAACTTTGCTCCGATTCAGGGTACAAGTTTCGCCATGAATGTCGCAGTATCAGGATCGGGTCGTGTCACGTCATCCCCTGCTGGCATTGATTGCGGTAGCACATGCAACGCCAACTTCGTCTCTTCTGCTACTGTGACGCTAACGGCGGTTGCCAATGGTGGGCAGGTCTTTGCGGGTTGGGGGGGGGCTTGCTCAGGCACGGCCAGTACATGTGCTGTGCAAATGACGCAGGCGCGCAGTGTTCAGGCATCGTTTACTGCCGCTCCTTCGGCAGTTGTGTTCCAGTCCCCAGCTTTGGTCGAAGACTTGGCAGACTACAACGTGGCGCGTCTTTCGTCTCTGCTGAACAATGCAGGCTTGAATGCGATGGTTGCAGTTAGCCCAAATGGGAATACCGTTGTAATGTGGGAGCAATCCGATGGCACGCCCAACAACAGCACGTATAAAGCTTGGATGCGTCGCTATTTAACAGGCTCGGGCTGGCAGTCTCCTGAGGCAGTGCCTGGTTTGACGGCTAGCAGCTTGCTATCCGGCATGATCAGCGGCAATTTGTTCATCGATGATGCGGGTCGAGTGACTTGGCTCAAAGGAGGCACGGGCATCGTCGCTCGTCGTTATACGCCAGGAAGTGGTTGGGCAACCGTGACTCAACCAGCTGCTATCTCGCCATACTTCACCGATCTGCTGCAAGGTTTGATGGATGCGCAAGGTAACATCGGTATCCTCATTCGTGTGGGTAGCGTGGGCATGTACAACGCCACCTTGCAAGTGGCCGGGGGCTGGACAACACCAGTTCGCCTCGATCAACGTGGTGCGGGTCTGGGTTATTCAGGCGGCGATATTGCCCTCAGTAGTAACGGAACTGCTATTGCTATCTGGGCCCAGGAAAATCCAGGCGGCGGAATTGACGATCTTGTAGCCTCCCGCTACACAGCGGCAGGTGGCTGGGCGACGCCACAAGTCCTTGAAACAAATTCAGGAAGCGTTCAGAGTGCAGGCAACAAAGCTATGCGCATGGTCATGGATGCTCAAGGCAACGGAATTGCCATGTGGCAGCAGGGAAATGAGCTGTACTACAACATGTACCGCGAGGGCAGCGGCTGGCAAGGCGCTGCGAGGTTTGAAACGATCAGCAACAGCTCAAGCATTTCCAATTCATTCATCCGCCTTGAAATGAATGAAGCAGGGCAGGCCGTGGCGACCTGGTTTGCTGGTGTCACAACGTTCCGCTCTATGTCGTATTCACCTGCAAATGGTTGGTCTGCTATTGCCGACATCACGGAAACGCCTATTGCTTCAACGCATCTATCAATGGCTAGCGCGAAACTTGGCCTCACAGCTGATGGTCGCGCTTTTCTGGTAGGTGAAGGCTTGCTGGTCAGCAGTCCTACCTACCGTGTAAAGGAGTTGGGGGGCGCGTGGGGTTCAAGCACAAACCTTGTGACAGGCATTAGCGGTGTCGAAGACATTTACTTTACGATGAATCGTGCCGGTCAGGGAATAGTTGTGTGGTCACGTGACGATCAACAGAACGTCAACACGCGCAATAGCTTGTGGTCTTCATTACTGCGATAATCAAATTCTGACTACCCTCGATTGCCGTCTGCATTCTGTGCAGGCGGCTTTTTTTCATGCAAAATCTACAGCGAATGAAATTGTCTCAGCTAGTTTCGTCTAAATCGCTTGTTCTTGGTATCGAATCGTCTTGCGATGAGACGGGCGTTGCTGTGGTTCAGATGTGTAGCGGTAAAACGCCTGAGCTTCTAGGTGCAGCGCTGCACAGCCAGATCGAGATGCATCGCGCCTATGGAGGTGTCGTGCCTGAATTGGCGAGCCGGGATCATATTCGGCGCTTGATTCCATTGACAAATGAGGCACTCGCCGGCAGAAATACTGCGCTGAATGCTATTGATTATGTAGCATACACACGCGGCCCTGGGTTGGCGGGTGCGCTGCTCGTGGGCGCGGGCGCGGCTTGCGCGCTTGGGAGCGCTTTGGGAAAGCCGGTGATTGGAGTGCACCACCTGGAGGGGCATTTGCTCTCGCCTTTTTTGAGTGCTGATCCGCCTCAGTTTCCATTTATTGCACTGCTGGTAAGTGGCGGGCATACGCAATTGATGCGAGTGGATGGTGTGGGGGAATATGCGCTGCTAGGCGAGACCATTGATGATGCAGCTGGCGAGGCGTTTGACAAGACGGCGAAATTGCTGGGTTTGCCTTATCCGGGTGGGCCGCAGTTGGCGAAGTTGGCTGAGGGGGGAGATCCCGCTGCGTTTAAATTTCCACGCCCTTTGCTGCACAGCGGGGATTTAGATTTTTCTTTTGCTGGTTTGAAGACGGCTGTGCTCACGCAGATCAAACGCTTGGTGGGCGATGTGCCAGAGGGGGCAACGGTGCGCGGCGCAGGGATTGAGTCTTTGTCTGAAGCGACGCGGCGTGATTTGGCATCGAGCATTCAGGCGGCGATCACGGAAGTGCTGGTGAAGAAATCACTGAAGGCGGTGCTGCAATCAGGTTTACAACGCTTGGTCGTTGCTGGCGGTGTAGGCGCGAATCGCAGCTTGCGCGAGCAGCTCAACGCAGCTTGCGCAAAGGCGGGCATTCGCGTGCATTACCCTGAATTGCATTTGTGTACGGACAATGGCGCAATGATTGCGCTGGCTGCCGCAATGCGATTACAAACGGACAAGGCGCAGCCCTCGCGGGACTACGCCTTTGATGTGAAGCCGCGTTGGCCTCTTGACCAAGTTTGATGCGATCAATTGATCGTGAGCAGCGTCTGACGGCTCTCAGGTGCGATCTTCGCAAACTTCAAAGTCAGCACACCATTTTCCAGCTTGGCTTCGCTTTGCGCTGCGTCCACATCGCTGCCTAGCTTGTAAGTGGCTTTGAAACTTCGTGGTGCATCATCTTTAGAAGCAATGCGCACGATGCGGCCTTCGATGCCGATGGTGAGCTGCTCTTTGGAGAGGCCTGGCACATCTAAAGTCAATGTGATTGAGGTGTCATCACTTTCGACTTGGCTGCGCGACTCTGCAGCATCGAAAGCATCAAACCGTGACCAGATGTGAGGCACATAGCCATAACCATTCAATGCGGAACGGGAAACACGAACAGGTGAGAAAAACATAGCAAACTCCTAGTACACTCGCGGCTCGTGCGTTGCTCATCCCCATGATGAGAGCGTTGCCGCATGCATCGAATCTGCGGCGTTTAGGTCAGGTTTCAAGGGAGTTGTTTGATGCCACAAAGTAAAAATATTTCTAAGCGTGTGCTCTTGAAAAGCATGCTGATTGCCACTACATCGGTTGGTTTTTCTAAGGCTTTTGGCCAGATTGCCGGCATCGGTACTGCGCGAAGTGCTCCTATAAAAATAGCATTGATTGAGGCTTTGTCAGGTGCGTTCGCCAACACGGGGGAAGCCGTGTTTCGCAATCTGGTGTGGGCCACAGAGCGTGTGAACGCCCGCGGTGGCGTGCAGTTGATTGGCGCCGAGCGTGCGAGCAATACCACTCGCCGCTTGGAGCTGGAGCGCTATGACAGCAAAGGCCAAGTGGAAGAGGCTCTGGCGATGCTACGTGCCGCGATTGACGATGGCGCTCAAATCATCATGCAGGGCAACAGCTCGTCCGTGGCTGCCGCGTTGATCGATGCGGTGAATAAACACAATGAGCGCGTACCCGAGAAGCGCTTGGTGTTTTTGAATTATTCGGCAGTCGATCCGATTCTCACCAACGAGAAATGCAGCCCTTGGCATTTCCGTTTTGATGCGCATGCGGACATGCGCATGGCGGCGCTGATGGAAGTGCTGCGCGAAGACCGCGCTTTGAAATCTATCTACCTCATTGGGCAGGACTACAGCTTTGGCCAAGCCGTGTTGCGAGAGGGCAAGCGCCAGCTGGGTTTGCAAAGGAGTGATATTGCGATCGTGGGTGATGAATTGCATCCCTTGGGTCGCATCAAAGATTTTGCGCCTTATGCGGCCAAGATCAAGGCCAGCGGCGCAGGCGCTGTTCTCACTGGAAATTTCGGCAACGATCTCACCTTGCTGATCAAGGCCTGCAAAGAAGTCGGCTTTGATGGCAAGTTCTACACTTTCTATGGCAACGCTCTCGGCGCGCCTGCTGCGATTGGCGAAGCGGGGATCGGCAAAGTGATTGCTGTGGCAGATTGGCTGCCTAACGTGGCTGCATCAGATGGGATCGTGAAGGGATCACGCCAACGTGATGCAGATGCCTTCATGCAAGCCTTCCGCACTCGTTTCCCCAAGCCGGAAGACGATTACGTGCACATGCGCATGCACCTGATGATGGAGGCGCTCGCGCAAGGCCTGCAGGGCACGAATTCAGCTGCTGTGATTGATGCTGCTGCGCTTGCGCAGCGTCTCTCCAAAATCAATGTGAATCTTTTCGGCCAGAGCGGTGGCATGCGATCCGCAGATCACCAATTCCAGCAGCCTTTGGTCGTTGGCCTCATGGACAAGATGGGCACACCTGGCGTGAAATACGACGTAGAAGGCTCAGGCTATGGCTTTCGCGTGATCCGCGTGATTGATGCGGCGAAGGCGCAAATGCCAACGAGTTGCAAGATGTCCTTGGTGGCTTGATTCAGCTTAGCGAAGCTAGCCATATCACTCCTCAATGTGCAAACCTTGCAGGAGCAGCTTCAGGCCCAATTCAAAAGTGGCATCAAACTGATCTTGGCTGAAGTAGCGGCTCGCTTGCGCAACATGCGGATACAGGTGCTCTACTTGCGCATCGGGCATTGGCTCCATGGCGGAAGGGCCTTGCGCATAGCCGCTGGTCTCCTCGAGCGTAGCGCCCAGCAAGTAATAACCTAAGACTCGAAAGCCTCTCGCAGCCTCCTCAGGCTTCAAGCCTGCAGCATGAAAGCAATCCAGTACTTCGGCCAGAAACTTGATGCCGCTGGCGGAGTTCCAGCGGTGCAAGGCCATCCATAAGTAAAACCTTGGGAATTGGCGCGACATGGCTCGCCAAGCTTGCGCGAGATGGCGGATGCGCTTGGCGGGCGAGTGGTTTTTGGGTGCAATGGGTAGGTTATTGAGCGTGCGATCCACCAAAGCATCGAGCAAATGCGCTTTGCTGGGGTAATGGTGATAAATACTCATCGCCTCACAGCCCAAGCGCTCGCCCAGCTTTCGGGTGCTAAAGCCCTCCAAACCCTGCGCTTCAATCAGAGCCAGTGCTTCAGCTTCGATTTTGTCGCGGCTTAGCGAGCTGCGGGTGTTTGCGGTGGCGCGCGTCTTAGGCATGGGAGAGAGGGTTGCTGAAACAGGTCATGGAATATGGATCAAAAAGCTATTGTGGCAAGAAAATATGTTATCCTTACACTGTAAGTCTAACATTTTTGAGAACCCATATGCCTCAATTTACTGCTCTGACAGGCGCTGTCTTGGCGCTTTTACTCACAGGTTTGTCTCTCCATATTTCTCGCCTGCGCATCCGGCATCGCGTTAGCTTTGGTGATGGTGGCCACAAGGATCTGCATGTGGCGATACGTGCTCACGGTAATGCGCTGGAACAAAGCTTGCTGCTGCTGGTGTTGATGCTGCTGATGGAGCTGGTAAGACCTGGATGGAGCGTGGTTGCTGCAATTGGCGGCGTGTTTGTGGCAGCGCGCGTTTTACATGCAGTGGCGATCTTCACTCGCCAGCTCCTGTTGCGACAAGTGGCTCATGTGATCAGTGTGCTCTGCCAATTGACGCTCGCGCTGGGATTGCTTTGGTGGGCAATCAGGTGAGCGCAGAACTCTCTGAGCGATTGCTGGCTTGGGGGGAGGGTGGCCAATGGATGAGTTGGCGAGGTCGCAAGCTGTTCTACAAAAAAGCAGGCCAAGGCCCAGTGCTGCTTTTGATCCATGGTTACCCAGCAGGCTCATACGACTGGCACGCTATCTACAAGAGCTTAGGGCGCTACTTTACGGTGATAGCCCCCGATATGCTGGGGCATGGTTTTTCAGACAAACCGCTGGATGGTGACTACAGCTTAAACGCACATGCGCAAATGCACGATGTTCTGCTTCAATACTTGGGCATCACGCAATGCCAGGTGATGGCCTCTGATCTGGGCGTGAGTGTCGCGCAAGAAATGCTGGCGCTAAGGCAGGCCAACCCCAGCTTGCCTCGAATGGATAGCTTGATCTTGCTCAATGGTGGTGTGTGCCCGGATGCTTATCAACCCAGAATGATTCAGCGTTTGATGCTGACGCAATTAGGGCCTTGGCTTGGCCCGCGTGTGACGCAAAGTATGTTTGCGAACACCATTTCCAGCATATACCGAGGCGATGCAGATGCACCACCCGCTTCGCTGCTAGAGGATTTTTGGGCGCTGTTCTGTTACGGGCAAGGTCAAGCGGTTGCGCATAGGGTGGGTGCGTTTTGGCATGAAAGAAAAGCTTTGAGCGAGCGTCTGCTGGGCGCGCTGCTCAACAGCCAGATTCGCTTATGTCTGATCAACGGAAGCGCAGATCCCAACTCCGGCGAGCACATGGTCAAAGCATTTTTACGATATATGCCAAGCACTGACGTGAAACGGCTTGCTGGGGTAGGGCATTGGCCTCAGATTCAGGCATCTGAGCATGTGCTCTTAAAGAGTTTGCAATTTCTGCAAGCGCGGTGAAAGCACGGCACGCTTGCTAACGCGTCTTAGTCAAATACTGGAGACTCAACGCCAAGTACTTTATGCAGCTTGGGCGATGTCGTTGTGTATTGCAAATGAATCTTGCCCTTCTCAGGGAAGATGATCGCGGCGGCAGCAAAAGCGGCTAGGGCGCATTCGTGGAAGCCACTCAAGATCAGCTTTTTCTTGCCGGGATAGGTGTTGATATCGCCCACTGCAAAGATGCCTGGGACGTTGGTACTGAACTTCTCGGTATCCACCACGAGCTGTTTGCGCTCGATCTCTAGGCTCCAGTTGGCGATGGGCCCTAGCTTTGGCGAGAGGCCGAAGAAGACGAGGAGCATGTCCAAGGGCACGGTGCGAGTCACACCATCGCCGCCGGTGACTTTGACTTGTTCGAGTTTGCCGTTGTTTGCGACGATGTCGGTCACTTGGCCGACCATGAATTGCATCTCGTAAGCGTCGCAGAGCTCTTTCATCTTGGCGACGCTGGCCGGCGCGGCTTTGAAGCCATCACGGCGATGCACGAGGATCACGCTCTCGGCTTTGTTTTCGCCGTCTTGCGCAAAGTTGAGTGCCCAATCAAGCGCGGAATCACCGCCGCCAACGATGATGAGATTTTTGTCTTTGAACAGCGCAGGGTTTTTCACACGATAGTGAAGCTGTGTGCCATTGAAGGCGTCGAGGCCATCGACTTTGAGCAAACGCGGCTCGAAAGCGCCCACACCAGCGGCGATGAAGATGGTCTTGGTGAGAAAGCGCGTGCCTTTGTCGGTCTCGATATAGAAGCGACCATCGTCTTGTTTCTGCACTTGCATCACGGTTTGGCCGAGGTGGAAGGTTGCACCGAAGGGCTCGATCTGCTTCATCAAAGCATCAGTGAGTTCTTTACCCGTGCAAACAGGAATTGCAGGAATATCGTAAATCGGCTTATCGGGATACAGCTCAATGGGCTGACCGCCTGGATAGGCGAGTGAATCAATTACGTGCGCCTTGATCTCGAGCAAGCCCAGCTCAAACACCTGGAATAAGCCTACCGGGCCTGCGCCGATGATGACTGCATCGGTCTCAATCGGGCCGTCATGGGCTGCTGCGGTGTTGATGATTTCTTGATTCACTACGGGTTCCATGAATAACATTCTTTCACTCGAAAATTAGAACGCAAAATGCACAGAAGTACGCAAAAGGCGCAAAAGGAATGCACGTCAATTCGCTCTAGGCTAGAGCTGAATTTTTTTTGCGTCTTTTGCGTATGTTTTGCGATTTTTGCGTTCTCTATCTTAGATAGCCAAGGTTTAACGCTCAAGCAAAGCCAATTTGCCCGTCTTGTCTTTCCACTCATCTGCATCCGCAGGCGCTGGCTTGCGCTTGGTGATGCTCTTCCAGCCGGCTTTTTGGCTGAGCTCAACGTTGAGTTTGATGAAGTGGATTTGATCTGCTGGCGTGTCTTCTTCGGCGTAGATCGCGTTCACGGGGCATTCTGGGATGCAGACGGCGCAATCGATGCACTCATCGGGATCGATGACGAGCATGTTGGGGCCTTCGCGGAAGCAATCCACGGGGCACACGTCCACGCAGTCGGTGTATTTGCATTTGATACAGGCTTCAGTAACGATGTGAGTCATGGTTTGAACATCGCAAAGTGCGATGCAGTAAGAATTGGTGTAAACCCTTGATTTTACTTGGGAATTGGGGTGTTTGTAGGGGCGAGTTCTCTATCTCGCGGGCTAACGGACGAGGGCTGCTCCCGAGGTCTTATGGCTGGCTGTATCGACCAAGATCATCGCGCCCAGTGCTTTGCTTTGCGTATAGGCCAACGCGGCAATGGGCTCTTGCAATGCGAGCTGCACCGTGCCGATCTCGTTGGCTTGCAATTGCGTGGCTTCTTGAGGTGAGAGCGTATGAATATCAAAGCGCTGCGAGATAGCGCTCACCTTGGCTTTGACCCAGCGATGGCCATGCAGAGCGAGATAGGTGCGGCCTGCTTGTAGGGGCTCTTCATCCAACCATGCCACAGTCGCAGTGATGCTGCGTTGCGGATGGAAAGTATCAGGCGCGAACATCCAATCACCGCGCGAAATATCTACTTCACGATCAAGCACCAGCCCATAGCTGGTGTTCAAACCTGGGTCTTGCTGCAAGGGCGCGCGTGCGTGATCAAGCAGTTGCGCGACCACTGCCTTCTGCCCGCTGGGGAAGACCTGCAGCTCTTGGCCGATTTTCAAGCTACCAGATGCCAAGCGCCCCCAAAATGTGCGGCGGCCTTGCGCTGTGGTAGCGCTGCTGGAATCTTTATCCAGCCACTGAATCGGTAAGGCCGTCGGAACTTGGCGCTCTTCATTCAAGGCGGATTGCGCAGGCAATTGCTCCAAGATTTGTAGCAAGCTATAGCCGGAATAAAAGGGCCAGCGGTTAGACAGCTCCACCACGTTGTCACCCTTGAGTGCGGAGACAGGAACGATGGCTGCGATCGTAATGCCAGCTTGCTCGGCCATACTGTGCAGCGCAGCACTGATATACAGAAAAGCTTTCTCTGCGTCTTCCACGGCATCGAGCTTGTTGATGGCAAACACGATATTGGGCACGCGTAGCAAGTGCGCGAGCAGGCTGTGGCGCTTGGTTTGCGGCAAGAGTTGTACGGGCTGCTGCTGCCACACGAGCTTGGTCGCATCTACGAGCACCACGGCGGCATCTGCGCTGGAGGCGGCTGTGACCATATTGCGCGTGTATTGCTCATGGCCGGGCGCGTCGCCGATGATGAATTTGCGGCTGGCGGTGGAGAAGTAGCGATAAGCCACATCAATCGTGATGCCTTGCTCCCGCTCGGCGGTGAGACCATCGGTGAACTGAGCGAGATCGATCTCGCCGGTTTTGGAGACGCCCGCGATTTGATCGAGCAGGGCGGTTTTGCTGTCTACCAGCAGGCGGCCGATCAGGGTGGATTTCCCGTCATCGACGGAGCCACAGGTGATGAATTTGAGAGCTTGGTTTTGCATGAATTGCTATCGTAGAGAAGAACGCAAAATTCGCAAAAGAAACGCAAAATTCACAGAAGTTTTTTTGCGACTTCTGCGTTGTTTTGCGTCTTTTGCGTTCTCTTGGTTAGTCATAAGGGATCTTTGGAAAAAGCTTAGAAATAACCTTCCTTCTTGCGCTTCTCCATCGAAGCCTCAGAAGTTTTGTCGTCCATTCGCGTTGCGCCGCGCTCAGAGATTTCGGCAGTTAAAGTTTCCAGCACGATGTCTTCCGCATTCGCTGCAAGGCTGGCCACAGGCGCAGTGCAAGTGATGTCGCCCACAGTGCGGAAGCGCACATCGCGCTCTTCAATCACCTCCCCATCCTTCGCAGGCGTGAGCGGCGTGATGGGCACGAGCAGGCCACGGCGCTCGACGACGGGGCGTTTATGGGTGTAGTAAATGCTGGGGAGCGTGATGTTTTCTCGGGCGATGTACTGCCACACATCCAGCTCCGTCCAGTTGCTGATCGGGAACACGCGGAAATGCTCACCGGGGTGGATCTTGGTGTTGAAGAGGCTCCAGAGCTCAGGGCGCTGTGCTTTGGGCTGCCATTGGCCGAAGCTGTCTCGGTGAGAAAAGATGCGCTCTTTGGCGCGCGCTTTTTCTTCATCGCGGCGCGCACCGCCGATCAGTGCATCAAATTGAAATTCTTCAATCGCTTCGAGGAGTGTGACGGATTGATGCACATTGCGTGATTCATCGGGGCGAGCCAGGCGCACTGTGCCGCGTTTCATCGAGTCTTCTACGCTTCGCACGATGAGTTTTGCGCCTAACTCGGTGGCGCGTGCATCACGGAAATCGCAAACTTCTTGATAGTTATGGCCCGTGTCGATCATCAATAAGGGATAAGGAATCTTGCCAATGCCAAATGCTTTCTCTGCACACTTGAGCAGCACAGCAGAATCTTTACCGCCCGAGAAGAGCAGGGTGGGCTTTTCAAAGCTGCCAGCGACTTCACGCAGGATGAAGATAGCTTCTTCTTCAAGCGCGTTGAGGTGCTGGTTGGAGAGTTGCTGGAGCAACTGGGGTTCGGTTCTGGCGTTCATATATTGATTTTCGAAGGAGTGATTGGATTGCTAGACAGGAGAACGCAAAAGACGCAAAAAAACGCAAAATTCGCAAAAAATTCAAATCAATCGCGCTATTTCATAAAAACTTTTCTGCGCCTTTTGCGTTCTCGTGGTCATGTTGCAAAAGACTTAGCTTCAGCAGCAACATGCAAGCCACATTCCTTAGCCGCTTCGTTCTCCCACCACCAACGGCCTGAGCGGAAATCTTCGCCGAGCGTAACTGCGCGTGTGCAAGGCTCGCAGCCAATGCTGGGGTAGAACTGGTCGTGCAGGGCGTTGTAGGGTACGTTGTGAGTCTTCACGTAATGCCACACATCGCCCAAAGTCCAGTCGTGCAAAGGATTCACTTTGATTTTTTCACCGCTCTCGTCAATAGCGTGAACTGCAGCGCGAGCATCAGATTGCTCTTTGCGCAAGCCTGTGATCCAAGCGCGCTTACCGTCTAAAGCGATGGCTAAAGGTTTCATCTTGCGGATATCGCAGCATTGCTTGCGCAGAGCGATACTTTTGTACATCGCATCTTTGCCATTAGCCGCTTCAAACGCCTCGGCCGCTTGAGCATCTGGCTCGTAGATACGGATCGTGCGCTGACCGCTGAATTGCTTTTTCACCGTGCTGAGCAAATCCAGCGTCTGTGCGTGGAGCTTGCCGGTTTGCAGCACAAACACTTCGCTTTTCACACCGAGTGCATGCAGCAGGTGCGTGATCACCATATCTTCCACACCGAGGCTGCTGGCTTGCGTGAGCGGCTGATACAGCTCGCCAGTTTCTCGCAGCAAATTCTGTGTGGCGGCGAGCTTCTTGTCGAAGTCTGTCGAGGCTCGAGCATGCAGAGCAATGGCATTCATGCAAGCTTGCCCGTCAAGAATGCAGCTGGGTTGGTCACATCGCCTTGGTAGAAATCTTTGTAGTGTGAAAGAAGCTTGGTCGCATGCTTCAAGCTTTGGTCTTCACGCAGCACAGCGCTGGAAAAACCGCTGCGTAGCATTTGCACGAGTTGATCAACCAGCACATCTCCCGTGGCGCGGATATCACCTTTGAAGCCTAAGCGCTTGCGCAGCTGCACGGCTTGACTGAACGCTCGGCCATCACTGAAAGCAGGGAAATGCAGCTCCACCACTTCTGCGCTGGAGATTTCTTGGCTGTGTGCCGATACATCGCTGTCATTAGCAATTTTTAAGACATTGAGTGCTGTCGCTGGCGTATCTTCTGCGCGAGATGCTATTAATTCAATAGTGTTGTTCATAGGGCATTCCTTCAAGCTGCAGCTTCTTCTTTATGGCGTGCGCCGTTTGCAGCAGCCTTGAATGGTTCTGCGCCCAAGCGTTTGAGTGTGTCGATGAATAACTCAAATTTCTCGCCGCGGGGCTCTCGCAGTTGCTTGTAGGTCTTGAGCACTGCCTCAATCGCATCTGGAATCTCTGCTGCGGAGAACGATGGCCCGACAACTTTGCCAGCAACCGATGCACCACTGATCTTGCTGCCATCCGAGCCACCGAGTGTGAGCTGATACCACTCTTGGCCATCTTTATCCACGCCGAGAATGCCGATGTGGCCGCTGTGGTGGTGGCCGCAGGAATTGATGCAGCCGCTCATGTGCAGATCAATATCGCCAATGTCTTCGAGCTCGTCCAAATCTTGGTAACGCTCAGTGAGCTCTTGGGCGATCGGCAGGCTGCGCGCATTGGCCAAATCGCAGAAATCGCCGCCGGGGCAGGCGATCATGTCAGACAGCAGGCCGATGTTGCTCGAAGCAAAGCCTGCCTTCTTGGCAGCGCGCCACAGCTCAGGTAGGGCGTCGCAGCTAACCCAAGGCAAGAGCAGATTTTGATCATGTGTGACGCGAATTTCGCCTGCGCTGAATTGATCCGCAATTTGCGCAGCAGCTTCCATTTGCTCGGGCGTCACATCGCCAGGAGACTGGCCCACTCGCTTCACTGAGAGCGTCACAGCGCGCAGCTTCGGATTCTTGTGTGCGTGCACATTGCGCGTGAGCCAGCGGGTGAAAGCCACATCATCATGCGCAGCCACTTCTAAGATACGAGACACCTTAGATGCTACAAAATCAGAAGCACTCAGCGCACATTCTGCAAATGCTGGAGGCACAAAATGTTTAGAAACGCGATCTAACTCAGCTTGCGTGATGGTATGCGGTGCGCCATCCTGTGTGAGGATATTTTGATACTCAGACTCCACCGCATCAATGTATTTCTGGCCTTCTGCTTTCACCAAAATCTTGATGCGCGCTTTGTATTTGTTATCGCGGCGGCCAAACAGGTTGTACACGCGAACGATAGCCTCGAGGTAATTGAGGATCTGGTTCCAAGGCAGAAATTCACGGATCTTGGTGGCAATCACCGGCGTGCGACCCATGCCGCCACCGACCAGCACTTGAAAGCCCAAATCGCCGCGAGCAATGCCGTTTGCGGCATCGTCCTCCCTCGCTTTGACCAACTTGAGTCCAACGTCGTGCCAGTCAGTGGCGGCGCGGTCTTCCTCCGCTCCCGTGACTGCGATTTTGAATTTGCGCGGTAAAAATGCGAACTCTGGATGCAGCGTGCTCCACTGACGCAAGATTTCGCAGAATGGGCGCGGATCAGCAATCTCATCAGGCGCAATGCCTGCCAAGCCATCACTTGTGATATTGCGGATGCAATTGCCGCTGGTTTGAATGCCGTGCATGTTCACAGTAGCGAGCAAATCCATCACATCGGCAGATTTCTCTAGCGGAATCCAGTTGTATTGGATGTTTTGGCGCGTGGTGAAGTGCCCATAGCCTTTGGTGAGTTCAATGCCTATGCCAGAGAGACGCGCCTGACCTGTAACAGCAGCTTGGAACACTTCTTCGCTAGGCTGATCGTATTCGCGGGCGATCTGCGCCAACACACGCAGCTGCGCTGTATTCAGCTCGCCATAAGGCACTGCCACGCGCAGCATCGGTGCATAGCGCTGCACATACCAGCCGTTTTGCAAGCGCAGTGGGCGAAATTCTTCTTCCTTCAAGCGGCCATCCAAGCGGCGCTCGAGCTGATCGCGGTATTGCGCCGCGCGCAGTTTGACGAACTCTTTGTCGAAATTGTTATATGTGTACATTTTTCTAACCTACAAAACTTGAATGCTCAAATCGCCAGCAGCTTGAAGCCCGCATAGGCCAGCAGCAGGGAAAGAATGGAGCGAATCGCGCGATCGGGCACATGGTTGCCCAGCTTGGTGCCCAACCAAATGCCAGGCAGCGAGCCGGCGAGCAGCTTGGCGAGCAGCGGCCAATCCACTGAACCAATGGATGCGTGGCCGAGACCTGCTACTAGCGTGAGCGGCACAGCGTAGGCCACGTCAGCGGCCACGATGCGATTGAGCGGCAGCGCAGGGTAGAGCAGCATCAGTGCTGTCACGCCAATTGCACCAGCGCCTACTGATGTGAGACTCACCAACACGCCAATGAGTGCGCCGAAGATGATGGGCAGGGCAGGGTGGCGTGGCTTGGTCGCTTCAGCCAATTGCTCTGCGCTGATTTCTTTTTGAGTGGTTTGCGTGCCTTTGATCGCCTTGTAGAGTGTGGCAGCGGCGGTGAGTAAGAGTGCAAAACCCAACGTGGTCGTCATCACCTTTTGCACAGATTCTTGAGCTGCGCCGGCGTAGTGCAGCGCGGCCACAGTGAGCAAAGCGGCAGGCACGGAGCCGAGGCTTAATGTGCCTACGATCTTCCAATCCACCCGGCGAGCGAGTGCGAGGTTCACCGTACCGCCGAGCTTGGTGAATGCAGCAAAGAGCAAATCCGTGCCCACAGCCAGAATCGGCTTGATGCCGAAACCAAAAATCAAAATCGGCGTCATCAGCGAACCACCGCCCACACCCGTGAGGCCGACGACGAAGCCAACGAAGAAGCCAGAAAGAATAAATGCGAGATCAGTCATGGCTTTGTACTGTGCCGTAACCTCACCCTAAACCAAACTACTTTTTTGTTGGTGTCTTATGCTTATTTGCTTATTCTTGAATCGGTATATGAGCGATTTTTTCGTTTGACACGACCCGCTCGCCTGTCCCGTGATGTGCCCGAAAAAGCCGAGGCCTTTCTTTGTGAGGCGCTCTTGCCCGCAAGCGACGAGCTCCCATCATATGTAGCGATGATGAGATGGTTGGCCGCGCCCCAAGGGCTGATAAGGCAAATGCTTCACTCGCATCAGACTCGCTTTCGGGCGATCTGCGTCGTTGGAAAGCCTCGCGGTAGTACCACTACCGCTACGTTTTCCGCCTAGCATCTCATCCCGAAATCAAGCCTGCTGCAAGCGAATCATTTACCTCATCAGCCCTGCGCCAGTCTTCGTTTTTTCAGACCCATCACGGAACGGATTTGAGTGATTGGCGCGTTGTTGCTTACTATTATTTCTATAGCTGCTTGCACAATAAATACGCCGGCGATCTGCCTCTTTTTGCTTTAAATGATTGCAAAAAAACACGCAACGACGCGCTCACCGTCACCATTAACGCCGGAACGGGATGCTTCGCGCGGATGTCGTCTCAGTCGAGCGCGGCCAACCATCTCATCATGGCCACAAAAGATCAGTAGCTCAGAGTATTCCGCACGGTTCACCTACAAGAAGACAGGCCGAGCGAAGTGTCACGTGCAGGCGTAGGTGCGATGCTTAGAAAATAACGGTAAGCGGCGAGTTAACGACGGCGACCGAGAATCCCGCCCAACACGCCACGAATAATTTGCCGCCCGACTTCTCGCCCAATCGAGCTCGCAGCAGATTTCACGAGCTGCTCGCCCACACTGGCTCGTGTGCGCTTCTTGCCGCCGCCCAGCATATCGCCCAAGCCACCGAGCCAGCCACCTGAGGCTTCTTCGCCTGCTGCATTCGTGGCTTCTTTGGCCACCTCTTTTGCAGTTTCTGCGGCTTGAGATTCTGTGGCCATATTCGCAGCGGTGCGGCCTTTGATGATTTCGTAGGCGGATTCGCGGTCTAACGTTTTTTCGTACACGCCAGCAACGATGGAGTTGGCGATCAAGGCCTGACGCTGCTCAGGGGAGATCACGCCGATTTGGCTGCCCGGCGGGAGCACATACACGCGCTCGGTGATGCCGGGGCGGCCTTTTTCGTCGAGGAAGCTGATCAGCGCTTCGCCCACGGCCAGCTCAGTGATCGCGGTTTCGATATCGACACTGGGGTTCTGCCGCATCGTCTCGGCAGCGGATTTCACGGCCTTTTGATCGCGTGGTGTGAACGCGCGCAGGGCATGTTGCACACGGTTGCCCAGCTGGGCGAGCACTGAGTCTGGGATGTCCAGCGGATTCTGAGTCACGAAATACACGCCTACGCCTTTGGAGCGCACGAGGCGCACGACGAGCTCAATACGCTCGAGCAGGGGTTTGGGCGCATCGGTGAAGAGCAAATGCGCTTCGTCGAAGAAGAAGACGAGCTTCGGCTTATCCACATCGCCCACCTCGGGCAGCGTTTCAAAGAGTTCACTCAGCAGCCAAAGCAGGAAGGTGGCATACAGGCGCGGGGCGGTGAGCAATTTGTCAGCGGCGAGGATGTTCACCACGCCTTTGCCGCTGCTATCCGTCTGCATGAAGTCAGCAATATTGAGCATCGGCTCGCCGAAAAACACATCACCACCTTGCTCTTCAATCTGCATCAGGCCGCGCTGAATCGCGCCAATGGAGGCGGCAGAGATGTTGCCGTATTCGGTGGTGAAATCCTTCGCGTTATCGCCCACGGTTTGACACATCGCGCGCAGGTCTTTCATGTCGAGCAGGAGCAGTCCTTGATCGTCTGCGATTTTGAAGACGAGTTGCAACACACCGGCCTGCGTCTCGTTCAAATTCAGCATGCGGGCGAGCAGCAGCGGGCCCAGATCCGAAATCGTGGCGCGCACAGGATGGCCTTGCTTGCCGAAAACATCCCAGAGTGTGACCGGATATGCTACAGATTCAGGAGCATCTAGCGCACGATCTGCAAGGACTTTAGCCAGTTTTTCTCCAATTTTTCCAGCTTGGGAGATACCTGTGAGATCGCCTTTAACATCGGCCATAAACACGGGAACACCGATCCGGCTAAAGCCCTCAGCCATGGTCTGTAAGGTCACCGTCTTGCCTGTACCTGTTGCGCCGGTGATCAAGCCGTGGCGGTTGGATTTATCAGGCCGCAGGAAAACTTCTGTGGATTTGTTCTTAGCAATGAGGATGGGATCAGCCATGATGGGTCTCGAAAAGTACAAAAGTACAATAAGTACCTAGTTTAAGACGCAATCAGAGGACTTGATTCATGGCAGGCCACAGTAAATGGGCAAATATCCAGCACCGCAAGGGGCGGCAGGATGAAAAGCGCGGGAAGATTTGGACGCGCGTGATCCGCGAGATCATGGTGGCGGCGCGTCAGGGGGGCGGGGATTTGACAGCCAATCCGCGTCTGCGTTTGGCGGTAGATAAAGCCAAAGCTGCAAACATGCCAGCTGACACGATCAAACGCAACATCGACAAAGCCACAGGTAACCTCGAAGGCGTGCATTACGAAGAAATTCGTTATGAAGGCTACGGCATCGGCGGCGCGGCGATTTTGGTGGACACGATGACAGACAACAAAGTGCGCACCGTCGCTGCTGTGCGGCATGCTTTTAGCAAACAAGGCGGCAACATGGGCGCAGAAGGCGCTGTGGCATTCCAGTTCAAGCACTGCGGCCAAATCTTGCTTGCACCGGGTGCAGACGAAGCTAAGGTGATGGATATTGCTTTAGAAGCGGGCGCGGATGATGTGATCACCGACGACGAGGGCGGTATTGAGGTGCTTACTTCGCCTACGGATTTCGAAGCAGTGAAAAACGCGATTGAGGCCGCGGGCTTTCAACCCGAAATTGCCGAAGTGACCATGCGTGCAGAAAACACCGTTGCGCTCACCGGTGATGATGCCGCCAAGATGCAAAAGCTGCTTGACATGATCGAAGAAATTGATGACGTGCAAAACGTTTTTCACAACGCAGAAATTAACCCATGAAAATATTAGTGATTGGCGGCGGTGGCCGCGAGCATGCACTGGCTTGGAAGCTGGCGCAATCGCCTAAGGTCCAGTGTGTCTATGTCGCGCCAGGTAATGGTGGCACGGCGCTGGATGATCGACTAGTTAATTTGAATCTCTCATCGCCCACAGAATTATCTGCTTTTGCTGCTACTGAAAAAATAGCGCTCACGGTCGTGGGGCCAGAGGCTCCGTTGGCTGCTGGCGTGGTGGATGAATTCCGCGCGAAGGGCTTGCGGATTTTTGGGCCTACCCAAGCTGCGGCGCAATTGGAAAGCTCCAAGGCGTTTAGCAAAGCCTTCATGGCGCGACATGCAATTCCGACCGCCGAGTTTGAAACCTTCACCGATGCAGTGGCAGCTCATGCTTACATCGATAAGAAGGGTGCGCCGATTGTGGTGAAGGCCGATGGATTGGCTGCGGGCAAGGGCGTGGTGGTGGCGATGTCGCTTGCTGAAGCACATGCGGCTGTTGACGACATGCTGGCTTCGAACGCTTATGGCGTCCAACACAACGGCGAAGCAAGAGTCGTGATTGAAGAGTTCTTAGAAGGCGAAGAAGCCAGCTTCATCGTGCTCTGTGATGGCAAGAACGTGACTGCACTAGCCACCAGCCAAGATCACAAGCGCCTGCATGATGGCGACAAAGGCCCGAACACCGGCGGCATGGGCGCCTATTCGCCTGCGCCGGTGGTCACGCCTTCGGTGCATGCGAAGGCGATGCGCGAGGTGATCATGCCTACGATCAAGGGCATGGAAGCGGATGGCATTCGCTATACCGGCTTTTTATATGCGGGCCTGATGATCACTGCGGACGGCAAGATCAAAACGCTGGAATTCAACTGCCGCATGGGCGACCCTGAGACGCAGCCGATCATGATGCGTTTGAAGAGCGATTTGGTCGATGTGTTGCTCGCCGCAACGGACGCCAAGCTTGACACCATTGAGCTGCAATGGGATCGCCGTGTGGCGCTCGGCGTGGTGCTGGCTGCGCATGGCTATCCGATGACACCTCGCAAAGGGGATGTGATCAGTGGTTTGCCTACAGGTGATTCTTCGGTCGGTGACGATGTGCTTGTCTTTCATGCGGGTACATCGCGACAAGACGGTAAAACGTTGGTCAGCGGTGGCCGTGTGCTTTGCGTCACGGCGTTGGCGGATTCGGTGAAGCAAGCCCAGGCCAGAGCTGCGCAGGTGATCCAAGGGATAGGGTTTGACGGGATGCAATATCGGCGCGATATTGGGTATCGTGCGGTGAAGTGAGTGATTTTCAAAAACCCTACATTCTTCAATTCCAAGGCAGCCGTTTAGCGAAGGCTCTGCTCAGAGTCTTGGGTTGGCGCGTAGCGTTTGATGGTTTTCCTACCCGCCAAGGCATTGCCGTCGTCTATCCGCACACCAGCAATTGGGATGCACCTCTGATGTTCGTTGTGAAATGGGCGGTCGGTGTGCAGGTGATGTTTTGGGGGAAAGATACGCTGTTCAAAATTCCGCTGCTGGGCGCATGGCTGCGATGGATTGGCGGCGTGCCAGTGGAGCGAACAGCCAAGCATGGCGTGGTGGGCAGCATGATTGCTCAGATGCAAGAGCGCAAAGCAAAAGGCGAGTATTTCTGGCTGGGGCTGGCTCCTGAAGGCACACGCAAATACATACCCGGTTGGCGCAGCGGTTTCTATCGGGTGGCGGTGGCTTGTGATGTGCCGCTCTTGGTCGTGACTCTGGATTACTCACGCCGCGAATGCAAGGTGAATCAGTTTGTGAAGCTATCGGGTATTGAGGCGCAAGATATGGCGCGTGTAGCCGAGCTTTGCGCGCCAGTGCGCGGCCTCAAGCCAGAGAATATGGCGCCGGTCGTATTGATTGAGCCCAGCGTTGACCGGCGCGAGCTGATTGTGAAGTGAAATCAGCCTGGCATCATTTTTCCGCGCTACCATTGCAACATGAGCATAGAAAAAGTTCGCAGCTATTTGCTGGATCTACAAGACAACATCGTTGCCACATTCAGCAGTGTGGATGGTTCGGATTTCACCAAAGACAAATGGAAAAAACGCCCTGGTGAGCCTTTGCAGGGCGAGGGGATCACTTGCATTTTGGAGAGTGGTGGTATTTTTGAGCGCGCGGGTTGCGGCTTCTCGCATGTGCGAGGCGGCAAGCTCCCGCCGTCGGCTACGCAGCATCGTCCTGAGTTGGCGGGCGCGCCGTTTGAAGCGCTGGGTGTATCGCTGGTATTTCATCCGCACAATCCGTATGTGCCCACCGTGCATATGAATGTGCGCATGCTGGCCGCTAAGGCGCCCAATGGGCAAACCGTGTTTTGGTTTGGCGGCGGCATGGATCTCACACCTTACTACGGCTATGAGCAAGATGCCGTGCATTTTCACACCATCTGCAAAATGGCTGTGACGCCTTTTGGGGAGGACAAGTACCCCAAGTTCAAGCAGTGGTGCGATGAATACTTTTATTTGAAGCATCGCAAAGAGCAGCGTGGCATTGGCGGCATCTTTATGGATGATTTTTCCGAGGGTGGCTTTTCCAACAGTTTTAGCCTGATGCAATCTATCGGCAATGCTTTCATTCCTGCTTACTTGCCTATTCTTGAGAGGCGTTGTGATCAACCCTTCAAGCAGCGCGAGCGCGATTTTCAGCTGTATCGGCGCGGGCGCTATGTGGAATTCAATCTCGTGTGGGATCGAGGCACACATTTCGGCTTGCAGTCAGGCGGGCGTACCGAATCTATTTTGATGAGCATGCCGCCCATGGTGAGCTGGGCCTATAAGCGCAAGCCTCGCAGTGGCACGCCGGAGAGTGATTTGTACAAGAAATTTCTTGTGCGCAAGGATTGGATTTGAGCGCTGTTCGCAGGCTTGGCATCTTTGGTGGCGCGTTTGATCCGCCACATCTGGCGCATGAGGCACTTGCACAATTGGCCATTTCGCAATACGCCCTGGATGAGCTGCGCATCGTGCCCACGGGCGTGGCTTGGCACAAGAGCAGAGCGCTAACACCAGCTTCGCATCGTGTAGCGATGAGTAAATTGGCCTTTGCTGATCTGCCACAAGCCCGCATTGACTCGCGCGAGACACTGCGCAGTGGCGCCACATACTCCATCGACACCTTGCTCGAGCTGCGTGCAGAAAATCCACAGGCCGAGCTCTTTTTGTTGATGGGGGAAGATCAGTTGGCCTTCTTCCCGCAATGGCATCGCTTTCAAGAGATTCTGCAAATAGCTACACTTTTAGTAGCATTCCGCGCAGATTCTATGCCGGCGAATGCACAAAAAGACCCTATAAATCAAGGTAAAATAAAGCATTCGACGATTCATATGCCTGCCTCGCCCATCAGTGCGACGCAAATTCGCCAACTTTGCTCACACTCACAAGCAATCGACCATCTGGTCAAGCCCTCCGTTGCGCGGTATATTGCTGAACATCGTCTCTACCTTCTCACCTGAAGAACACCTGAATGGCCACTCCTAAATCCTCTCACATCACCCGCCGTGCACCTGCACCTGCACCTGCAGCTGCTGCCGACTCACAAGGCAAACGCGATGTCACCAAGCTCACCAAAGCCATTGTTGACGGCTTGGAAGATGTGAAAGCTCAAAACCTCATGGTGTTTGATACCGAGCATTTGAGCAGCTTGTTTGAGCGCGTGATCGTAGCCAGCGGCACCAGCAACCGGCAAACCAAGGCGCTGGCGATGAGCGTGCGTGAAGCGGTGAGCGAAGCAGGTTTTTCCAAACCACGCACCGAGGGTGAAGACAACGGCGAATGGATCATCGTTGATTGCGGCCCAGCCGTGGTGCACATCATGCAGCCCGCTATTCGCCAGTATTACCATCTGGAAGATATCTGGGGCGAAAAGCCGTTGCGTTTGAAGCACGCCGCTTCTGAGAAAGAAGCCGAGAAGGCAGAAAAGAAAGCTGCAGAGGCTGTGTCTAAGAAAAAAGAGGCTGCTAAAGCCGAAAAATCTGCGCAGACTGCTACCAAAAAAGTAGCAAAAGAGACGCCAGCTATAAAAGCTGCAGTAAAAAAACCTGCGGTAAAAAAATCAGCCAGCAAAGCTTCTCCTCAAGCTGTGGCTAAAAAAGCAGTGGCTAAAAAGGCTGCTGCGAAAAAAGCGCCTGCGAAGAAAGCTGCCGCTAAAAAATCTGCATGAAACTCTGGGTGGTCGCTGTAGGCCAGCGCGTTCCCGATTGGGCGCAAACCGCTTGGGACGACTACGCCAAGCGCTTCCCACCTGAGATCAAGCTTGAGCTCAAGGCCATCAAAACCGAGCCGCGCACCAACAATAAAAATACCGCAGCGCTCATGCTCGCCGAGCGCGAGCGCATCGAGGCTGCGATACCCAAAGGCACGAGAATCGTCGTGCTTGATGAGCGCGGCAAAAACACGAGCACTGTGCAACTCGCGGCGCGCTTGACCGATTGGCAACTTGGCGGCACAGATGTAGCTTTAGTCATCGGAGGCCCCGATGGCCTCGATCCAGAATTCAGAAAATCCGCCCCTGAGAGCATTCGCCTTTCAGACCTAACGCTTCCTCACGCCATGGTGCGTGTGCTGCTGGTTGAGCAGCTCTACCGAGCTTGGTCTGTGAATGCGGGGCATCCGTATCATCGTGAGTGACAGTTTTTTGAAAATGATATTAGTTGATACTGTATCGAGAGCTATGACTGTGCTTATCATGTTGCAACTTGCGGCGTGCGCAGATAACGTTTCCAGCAGGGTGGGCGTTGTTAAGCAAGATATTGTTCGTATTCATCAGATTTCCGAAATAAGAACACCGCTAGAACCATTAGACGTGATGGCTAAAGCATCATCCGTATCAGCCAGCGCAAGGTTTTACGGTGCAGACGGGCAGACCGTTGTTCAAGCAATTTCGAAGAGGCTTGATGAATTGGGCTATTACCTAGTCAAGATTGAAGATTTTGAGAGCGCTGCTGGATGGATGAAGTATTGCCATACAACAGAAGCTGGACGATTTCTGATTCTGACGCGGGAGCTTGCTGCAGTACAGGTAAGCTCACATGTAAGGGGCTGGAGTCGGGATAAAGAAGAATGTCCAGGTAACAGACGATGAACATACTTTTTGCTGAGATGCAAATGCTGCACTGAAAAACTAGGCTATGTCAGTATCTTTATTCATCTACCTCGCCTCTCAAAGCCCACGCCGCGCTCAGCTCTTGGAGATGCTGGGCGTAAGGTTTGAATTGCTTATTGCCGATGCGAGTGAAGATGCAGAGAGTTTGGAGATTGCGCTGAAGAATGAAGCACCTAGCGCTTATGTACAGCGCGTGACGGGTTTGAAGTTGGACGCGGCGGTGGCTCGGATGAAGCGGCGCGGTTTGCCTGCTGCGCCTGTGATTTGCTCTGACACCACCGTGGCGATGGGGCGCACGATTTATGGCAAACCGGAGAATGAAGCAGATGCCGTGCGTATGCTCACAGCGCTGCAAGGGCAGACGCACCGTGTGCTTACAGCTGTAGCGATACAAAATGGCAAAAAGCGGGTGCAGGCGCTCTCCGTTTCGAAGGTGACATTCGCACCCATGACGCCCAAGGCCATCAAGGCCTATGTGGCCAGTGGGGAGCCGATGGGTAAAGCCGGAGCCTATGCGATTCAGGGCAAAGCTGCAGCTTATGTGAGCCATATTGCGGGCAGCTACACTGGCATCATGGGGCTGCCGATGTATGAGACTGCGCAATTGATTTCTTCGCTCTAAAGATCAACAGCGGCATAACGCGCCATGATGAAGTACGACTCGAATTCTGTTGCGGCGCGAAGTTCGGCCGTCGAGCTTTGGGGCGGACGTTTGCGGCGCTTGATGCAAAGCAGCGTGGAGTGGCCAGGATTGTTGTTGCCATTGAAGCTGATGGTGCTTGGCCTAGGCTTGGGATTGCTGAAATGGACAGCATTGCGTCGCTACAGCCCAGAGATAGTCACGAAGCGTGGTCTGCGTTTGGCAGGCGCGCCTTTGGATTCCACTTTGAATGCCGTGGTGTTTTACCGAGGCGAATTTGAGCCTGTGCTCACGCAGGGTCTGCAGCACTGGATTCAGGCTGGCGATGTCTGTGTTGATGCTGGCGCGAATGTGGGCTATTTCACTCTCCTGATGGCGAAGCAGGTGGGCACCCAAGGCAAAGTCATTGCGATAGAGGCCGCGCCACGCAATGTATTGCGCATACAGAGAAATCTAGACGTCAATGCATTTCATGAAACCCATACTCAAGTGGTTCAGGTCGTGCATGCGGCTTGTGCAGAGCAATCTGCACCGATCACTTTCTATATCAATCGCCATAACGATATGCATTGCCGCTTGCAGCCGCCCAAGCGTAGCGAGTTGGATTTTTGGTTGATGGGGGGCAGCAAAGCCTGGAGGCCAGTGGAAGTCAGTGGGCGCACGTTCAAGGATATTTTGGGTGACGATGCAGCGCAGGTGAGCTTCATCAAGCTGGATATCGAAGGCGCGGAGCATCATGTGGTGCATGATGTTTTGACACACTGCACACATCCCAAACTCAAGGTGGCGATGGAAGTTAAAGCGCCCTTCATTCGCGCAAGTCTTGAGGGCTTTGAAAAAATGGGCTTTCACTTGTATGACCTGCGCAACAACTACCAATGGCTGCACTCTGGAACTCTGCATTCGCTGCGCCCCATCAGTTTTGATCAATCTTACCGCTCCTCATTTATGCTGGATGTGTTGGTAAGTCGCCTAGCCCTGACTTCTATTGCACACTAGGCTACTTCAATACGCCTTCCAAGCCACCCACAAAAATTTGCTATGCAACACGACATTCTCATCAATTGGAGCCCTCAAGAAACGCGCGTGGCGTTGATTGAGCATGGCGCTGTGCAAGAGCTGCATATCGAGCGCCATTTGGAGCGTGGCCTCGTGGGAAATGTGTATTTAGGCAAGGTGGCGCGGGTGCTGCCGGGCATGCAATCGGCCTTTATTGATATTGGCTTGGAGCGCGCAGCTTTTTTACATGTGGCTGATTTGGCCAGCTCGGTCCACGCGCGCTATGCCGATGGCGTGCAACGATCTTCGCAATCGAGCTCACCTGCAGTGCCGATTGAACGCCAAGTGTTTGAAGGCCAAGCGCTGATGGTGCAGGTGATCAAAGACCCGATTGGTAGCAAGGGCGCGCGGCTCTCTAGCCAGATCAGTTTGGCGGGGCGACAGCTCGTTTTCTTGCCGCAAGACGATCACATCGGTATCTCGCAAAAAATCACACCCGAGCAACGCGAGAGCCTGCGCTCGCGGGTGCAAAAGCTCTGGGATGCTCATGCAGCAGAGCAACAGTTCAAAGGCGGCGGCTTCATCTTGCGCACCAATGCAGAAGAGGCCACAGATGCTGAGCTGCAAGACGATATGGCCTATCTGCTCAAGACGTGGCTGCGTATCAAAGACAGCGCCACGCGCTTGCCGCCGCAATCCGTGCTGCACACCGATCTCACACTCATGCAGCGCGTGCTGCGCGATATGGCAAGCGATGAGACGCAAAGCATTCGCATTGATTCTCGTGAGCAGCATGATGCGCTCATGGCCTATGGCAAAGAGTTCATGCCGCATGCCGCTGCCAAAGTGCAGCTCTACAAAGGCGAGCGGCCGATTTTTGATTTGTTCAATGTCGATGAAGAAGTGGCCAAGGCCATGGAGCGCCGCGTGGAGCTCAAATCGGGTGGCTACTTGATCATTGATCAGACCGAAGCCCTCACCACGATTGATGTGAACACCGGCGGCTTCGTGGGGGCGAGAAATTTTGACGATACGATTTTCAAGACGAATTTAGAGGCCGCTGGCGCGATGGCGCGGCAGCTGCGCCTGCGTAATCTTGGCGGGGTGATCATCGCTGATTTCATTGACATGACGCGTGCCGAGCACCGTGAACAAGTGCTTGCCGAGCTTGGTAAACAACTTGCGCGAGACCGCACGAAAACCAACGCAGCGAATGCTTTTTCGCCGCTGGGTTTGGTGGAGATGACGCGCAAACGCACCCGCGAATCTTTGGAACACATGCTCTGCGAGCCATGCCCCGCCTGCCAAGGCAAGGGCAGTGTGAAAACCCCGCGCACCGTGGCCTACGACATCTTGCGAGAAATCTTGCGCGAAGCCCGCCAATTCAATCCCAAAGAGTTCCGAGTGATTGCTGCGCCGCAAGTGATTGAGCTATTTCTTGATGAAGAGAGTCAGCATTTGGCCGGCTTGTCTGATTTCATCGGCAAGCCTATTTCTCTTCAGGCTGAAAGCACCATGGTGCAGGAGCACTACGATATTGTGTTGATTTAAACCCTGTAAGACTTACCGGCGCATGCCGACAGATGCTGAGCATTGACTGGAGCTTGGCATGTCACATCTTACTTTCACTCCTCATTTAATAGCACTCTGCGCAGTATGTATGCCGGCGATCAGTGCTTTTTCTATGGAAAATTGTTCGGCCAAGTCTGCAGCGACGCTCACACCAGTGATTGAGCTTTACACCTCGGAGGGCTGCAGCTCCTGCCCTCCGGCGGATACTTGGCTTTCAGGCTTCAAAGCGGCACAAAAAGAAGGCAAGGTGGTGGCTCAGGCCTTCCATGTGAATTATTGGGATTACATCGGCTGGAAAGACCGATTTGCTGCGCCCGCCTACACACAGCGCCAACGCGAGCTTTCCGCCCGCACGAGCTTGAACAGCATCTACACTCCGCAAATTGCTAAAAACGGGCTCACGGTACGCAATGTTGGCCAAGCTGCCGCGATGCTAGAGAGCCCGCAAGTGGCGCAAGCCAGCATCAACCTCAAGCAAATCGAGCCCAATCGTTTTGAAGCACGCATTGAAGCCATGCTGGGGACTGTGTGGAGCGCCTATTTCACCGTCACCGAGCACGACCATGTGAGCCGAGTTACAGCAGGCGAAAACAAAGGCGAGACTTTGAAGAATGATTTTGTCGTGCGCCAATATGTGCCGCTGGGGCAGTTTACCGGGGAGCAGACCCTTAAATTCAGCAGCCTCGCGCCTACGCTTACAGCGGGTAAAGCGCATCCAAGGCAAATCAACCTGGTGGTGACCGACAACAAAACCGGCAAAACCATGCAGGCTTTGAGCTTGGACTGTTGAGGTCTGCAGCTTACTTAGCGCCGAAAGATTGCGTCCAGTAGATGTTGTAGGTTGCGTTGTTGGATACAGGTATGGCGCAAGCTAAGGCAAAGTCTTTGTAGCTGGCGCGCATGATGTTGGCACAATGGCCTGGGCTGCTGAGCCAGCCTTGCATTACCGCCTCTAGCGTGCCATAGCCAGCTGCAATGTTTTCTCCAGTGAACCGACCGTAGCCTGCTTTGGCGGTGCGATCCGAGGGCGTTTCGCCATCAAGATTCGTGTGGGCAAAGTAATTCCGTGTCGCCATGTCTCGCGAATGCGCAAGAGCGGCTTCGGCAAGTTGGCTATTCCACTGCAAGGGGGCGACAGCCGGGTAAGACGTGGAGCCGCAGCTGCGAGCCACAGCCCGAGCGGCATTAACAGCGTTGAGTGCCTCTTGTGCGGATTTGATGGGCGCGCAACTGGCGATGGCGGGCGTGGTCACCACGGGTGTGGTGGACGAGCTTGGGGTGGTGACGCTGGTGCTCGGCGTGATGCTGCCTGCAGCAGGTGTGGACGGTGTGATGGAGACGATGTTCGATGCGGGTAACGGATCGCTGCCGCCGCCACCTCCTCCACATGCAGCGATCAAGAAGCATACAGTGGTCGCTAAAAACGTTCGTGTCAGCAGATCAATTCGGATTTTTTTCATTTCACCCTTGTTCAAGGTTTGTGGAAGACACAGGCATGCTAGCCCAATTCACGGTGACAATCTGTGAGCATTGATGTCTGAATCTGATCAATCCGTGTCAGTATCAGCACAGCAAGAAGTGTCACAAAGCGCGACAATGGGTGTATGAATTCCAATCCTCTACAAAAACTCTCCATGCAACAGGTGCTCATTGCCGGAGCCATGATCGTGACGCTCTCGATGGGCATTCGCCATGGCTTTGGGTTGTGGCTTCAGCCGATCACGCAGGCGCATGGCTGGACGCGGGAGAACTTTGCATTCGCATTGGCCATTCAAAATCTGGCTTGGGGCTTCTTTGGCATCTTTGCCGGCATGCTGGCAGATAAGTTTGGCGCGTTTCGCGTGATCATCGCAGGTGCGGTGCTGTATGCCCTGGGCTTGGCGGGTATGGCGCTCTCGACCACAACACTGATGTTCACACTCACCACAGGCATCTTGATCGGCGCAGCGCAAGCGGGCACGACCTATGCCGTGATCTACGGCGTGATTGGCCGCCAAATTGATCCGGCCAAGCGCTCTTGGGCGATGGGCGTGGCCGCAGCGGCGGGCTCGTTTGGGCAGTTTCTCATGGTGCCGACCGAGGGCTTTTTGATCAGCAGCTTTGGTTGGAAAGATGCGCTGCTGATTCTCACGACAGCAACTTTGCTGATCATGCCGCTGGCCTTCTTCTTGCGCGAGCCGGGCTTTGCAGGCGGCGCTGCGCCCAAGCGGGACCAAACGATTTGGGAAGCGCTCAAGGAAGCTTTCAAATACCCGAGCTTTCAATTGCTGATGGCGGGCTATTTCGTGTGCGGCTTCCAAGTCGTTTTCATCGGCGTACACATGCCCAGCTATTTGAAAGACAAAGGCCTTTCGCCGCAAGTGGCCAGCTATGCGCTGGCACTGATTGGTTTGTTCAATGTGTTTGGCACGTATATCGCGGGATCGCTGGGCCAGAAGATGCCGAAAAAATGGATTTTGAGCTTCATCTATTTGGCGCGCGCCATCGCCATTTCCATCTTCCTGATCGCTCCGCTCACGCCTTGGAGCGTGTATATCTTCGCTAGCGTGATGGGCTTGCTCTGGCTCTCCACTGTGCCACCCACGAATGCGACGGTGGCGCAAATCTTCGGCGTGGCGCATCTGTCTATGCTCGGCGGCTTCGTTTTCTTCAGCCACCAAATCGGCAGTTTCATGGGCGTGTGGCTGGGTGGTTTGCTCTATGACAAAACCGGCAGCTACGACATTGTTTGGTACATCTCGATTGCTTTGGGCATCTTTGCGGCGCTGGTGAATCTGCCGGTACGCGAAGAGGCCATTTCTCGCTCGCTTAAAACAGCGTAATCAGCGACAATTTGGCTTATGAGCAAATCACAAAAACTCTTCACCTACAGTGCCGCTGTGCTGGCCTGCGTAGGTGTGTTTTTGCTCTACATTCGCCCGGAATTCATGGTGACATTAGCAGGGCAGATTTGGGCTTGTTTTTGATGCTTTTTATGAGCATTTTTGGCATATTGCCGGCATAGAATCTGCGCGGAGTGCTATTGAATTTGTAGTATTCATTGGGTGTTGTTAAGAGCGGCCACGTCTGCGCTTGGGGCATCCCCCTCCGAAAATGTCCTCCGCCGGCTGCGCCGTCTCCCCCTTTATTTTTCTGCGGGAGATACCCCAATCACAGCCGCGGCCTATGAGCGATCATGAAATCTTTGCGCGAAACGCGCGCTACTTTTGAGCGGCATAGTTCACCGAGATTGGAACTCACCAGGCCATAGCGTACCAATGCC
This sequence comes from Variovorax sp. PCZ-1, assembly GCF_018413605.1. Lineage (GTDB taxonomy): Bacteria > Pseudomonadota > Gammaproteobacteria > Burkholderiales > Burkholderiaceae_C > JANMDU01. Next base: position 913,963 of record NZ_JAHCDN010000001.1, read on the forward strand.
TACCCATCTGCAGGCTCGGCAGGCGTATTCAAAATCAACTGATAAAACCCAAGATCAAGCCAGCGGCCAAATTTGAAAGCAGCTTGTTCGATCGTGCCGCTATGTTTGAAGCCCAGACGCTCGTGCAAAGCGATGCTTGGCGTATTTGTCATGTCAATGCCTCCGACCATGATGTGTTTGCCTTGGCCCTTTGCGCGCTCAATCAGCGCTTGCATCAATTGCAGCCCCAAGCCCTTGCCTCGATGGTCTTTGTGGATATAGACGCTGTGCTCTACCGAGTATTTGTAGGCTGGCCAAGCGCGGAATGTTCCGTAGCTGGCAAAACCTAGGAGCTGGCCAGATTCATCCACTGCGCCGACGACTGGGAATGCGCTAGCTTGCTTGGTAGCAAACCAAGCTGCCATGCTTTCAGGCGGGCGAGGCCTGTAGTCATACAAAGCGGTCGAATTCACAATGGCTTCGTTGAAGATATCGAGAATGGCTTGCGAATGTTGCTCGCGTTGGCAATCGATGAATTCAATCATTTTGAAATGTCCTTGAAGTAATAGGTAGTGGGACACATGCCGCCCTGCGGCCATAGGGCGTAATTCGGAATCTCGCCCACACGCTGCCAGAGTGCGCGCTCGTACACGCGCGAGGCATCGCTGCCTGATACGGTATCGAGCACGAGGACGGTTTTGCCGAGCTCGCGCGCCCAGCTTTCTGCAGCATGAAGAAGCTTTTGCGCCAAGCCCTGCTTGCGGGCACGGCGATGCACTTGCATCTTGGCCAAGTCGGCGCGGTGGGGCTGGTTGTCTGGCATGGCGAGGATGAGCTGCGTCGTGCCGGCGATCACACCTTGGGTATCTCTTGCGACGAGTACGGCGCGCTCGCCTTTGACCACATCGCTGGCGACCGTTTGCCAAAACTGCAAGGCGCGTTCACGGGTGATCGGCAGCATGAAGCCGACGCTTGCACCACCTTCCACCACGTCAATCAACACATCGGCCAGTTCATTGATATCTTGGTTTGAGAGCGTTTGCAGTCTCTGGATTGAAAAAGAGCTCACTAAAAATTACCTCGTGATGAGCACGGCATAACGCGCAGTTTGCGTGCCTGGGTTGAAGTAGGTGATGGGGCGATCCAAGCGATGGGCCAAGCAATCGCCTGCTTTGAGATCGTGCACTTGATCGCCCAGCGTGATTTGCATTTGCCCGGAGAGCAGCCAAATTTGCTGATGCAGCACCGCGCCTTGCACCAGGCCGTCGTACATCACGCGCGTTTTTGCTGGGAATTTCACTTCGACGATATGAACTGGCGGGGCTTGGCCTCCCAACTCCTGCGCGGGAGAGACATTGCGGCGCATGTAGCCGCTGGCCGGGTCTTGCCAGAAGCCTTGGGTTGAAGCGCGTGCGATGATTTTCTCGGTTTGCTGATCTGGCTCAGCTTCAAACAAGGAAGCCAGTGCCACACCTAAGCCGTTGGCGATTTTCTCCAATACGACTGCAGTAGGGCTGGCCTGCCCGCGTTCAATCAGCGAGATCATGGAGCGGCTGACGCCAGAGCGCTGCGCCAGCTGATCCAGCGAGAGGCTGCGTGCATCTCGCAGGTAGCGCACGCGCTGGGCGATGCGTTCGTCAAGTGTGTTGGATTGAGTACTTTTTTCCTTCATGATGGAAATTATTTCTAATATAGTGGATTAAGTCAAGATGCTGTTTGCAAAGCACTCAGGCACTTTCGAGACAGTTCTGTACCTTTCCTAACCTAGAATATTGATCAAATCATCACTTCGCCGGCATAGAACCTGCGCAACATGCTATGAAAATTATAGTAATCACCGGCGCCTCCGAAGGCATTGGCGCTGAGATCGCGCGGCAACTAGCGAACACACACAAAGCGGGCGTGGGTCTCGTATTGGCGGCTCGCAAGATGGATGCGCTGCAGGCCGTGGCAGCACAGTGCGCAGCTCTTGGCGCGCAAACCTTGTGTGTGCGTACGGATGTGGGCGTGCGCGAGGATTGCGTTTCGCTGGTCTCTCAAACGGTAGAGAAATTTGGCCGCATCGATGCGCTGATCAACAACGCGGGCATTTCTGCGCAGGCTTTGTTTGAAGAAGTTGCTGCAGATAAATTGAGCTGGTATGAAGACGTGATGCGCGTGAACCATTGGGGCAGCGTTTGGTGTACGCATGCGGCCTTGCCGCATGTGATCAAGTCTCAGGGAAGCATTGTGGCTGTGAGCTCGCTTGCAGGCATCATCGGTGTGCCGGGGCGCACGGCTTACAGTGCCTCTAAGTTTGCGCAAGCGGGGTTTTTTGAGGCACTGCGCGCGGAGATGAAGGTGCATGGCGTGAGCGTGACGACGGCTTATCCCGGCGTGGTGCTCACGCAGATTCGCCAGCATGGTCTGAACGCAAAAGGCGAGGCCCTTGGATCCAGTGGATTGAAAGAAGAGGGCGCAATGACAGTGCAAGCGTGCGCTCGCTTGATCATTGCTGGCATGGAGCGACGTGAGCGCGAAGTGGTGATGACGGGTAAAGGCAAACTCGGGCGCTGGCTTAAGTTGCTCGCGCCGGGGAGCGTCGAGAAGATGGCGTTGAATGCCGTTAAAGCCGAGTTTCAACCCAAGTAAAAGCTACATATGCACGGAACTGAATCTGTATCGAATTGGGTGGCGCGCTGGAGCTCGTCTGTGCCGCATGATGTGGCGGGTGGCCGCGTGCTCGATGTAGCCTGCGGAGCAGGTCGGCATTTGCTGTATTTTTTAAAGCAAAAACGGCATGTAGCCGGCATAGATATTGCGCAAGCAGCTATAGAAAGTATAGCAAATCAATTGAATGCTGAAGAGCGCAGTCGCTGCTTGCTTGTGCAAGCGGATATTGAAAACGGCGCGTGGCCGCTGCCTGGTGAGCAATTCGCAGGCGTGATCGTCACGAATTATCTGTGGCGGCCCTTGCTGCCCACACTTTTGCAAAGTGTGGCAGAGGGCGGTGTGCTGATCTACGAAACTTTTTGCGCGGGTAACGAAACCGTGGGCAAGCCATCTCGCCCAGATTTTCTTTTGCAGCCCGGTGAGCTGCTGCGCGTTAGTCAAGAAGGCGGCCTGCGCGTGATTGCGTATGAAGACGGTTTTTTGAGCCAGCCGGACAGATTCATGCAGCGCATCACCTGCGTGCGCGAAAAAACGTCATCAATCTCGCCCTCGCGCCATAGGCTACAGCCCTGATTTTGGCCACCCTCGCAGGTAGAATTGCGGCTATGAAGCAAATTACCGGAAGCATTGTGGCCTTGGTGACCCCGTTCCATGAAGATGGAAGCGTTGACTATCCCACCCTGCGAAAACTGATCGATTGGCATATCGCTGAAGGAACTGACTGCATTGGCGTGGTCGGCACCACGGGCGAATCGCCCACCGTGAGCGTGGATGAGCATTGCGAAATCATTCGCGTGAGCGTGGAGCAAGCCAATAAGCGCGTGCCCATCATGGCGGGCTGCGGTGCGAATTCGACCAAAGAAGCGATTGAGCTCGCCAAGTTCGCGCGCGGCGTGGGTGCGGATTGCCAGCTCCAAGTCGTCCCTTATTACAACAAGCCAGGCCAAGAAGGCCAATTCCAGCATTTCAAAGCCATTGCTGAAGCCACCGGCGATTTACCGATCGTGCTCTACAACGTGCCCGGCCGCTCCGTGGCTGATATGGCGCATGACACTGTGTTGCGCCTCTCACAAGTCAAAGGCATCGTCGGCATCAAAGAGGCCACAGGTAACCTCGAGCGCGCGCAATGGTTGATCAAAGACGCACCTCAAGGTTTCGCCATCTATTCTGGCGATGATCCCACCGCAGTAGCCCTGATGCTCTGTGGTGGCCAAGGCAATGTGAGCGTCACGGCCAACGTCGCCCCACGCTTGATGCATGAGCTGTGCGTGGCCGCGATCGCGGGAGATCGCACGACGGCCATGGCAATTCAGAAGAAACTTCTGCCCCTGCACAAGAATCTATTCATTGAAGCTAACCCCATCCCGGTTAAATGGGCGATGGGGCGCATGGGTTGGGCAGGCAGCACACTTCGCTTGCCGCTCACAGCCATGTCACAATCGAATATTCCAGTTGTGGAGACCGCACTCAAGTCGGCTGGGTTGATCTAGGATTTTTATGTCGTATCGCATCTTTACTCTGTTAGCGTTGACTTCGGCCTTGCTGGCCGCGGGTTGCTCAACCCTGGAACCTGATCGCATCGATTACAAGAGCGCCACCAAATCTGCCACGCTCGAAGTGCCGCCTGATTTGACAGCCATCTCCAGAGATACACGCTACAACGTTCCGGGCACGGCCGTGACAGCTAGCGCTTTCAGCACAGGGCAAACGCAAGCGGGTGTACCAGTGGCAGCCAATGCGCTGTCGGATGTTCGTATTGAACGCTCTGGCAACCAGCGTTGGCTCGTGGTGGCACGACCAGCCGATCAACTCTGGGGTCCAGTGCGAGATTTTTGGCAAGATAACGGCTTTCTTCTCAATATTGACCGTCAAGACATCGGTGTGATGGAAACCGACTGGGCTGAAAACCGCGCCAAACTGCCACAAGATTTCATTCGCAACACCGTGGGCAAAATCCTCGACAGCTTGTACGACACGGGTGAGCGCGACAGATTCCGCACACGTCTGGAGCGCAACGGCAACAACACAGAAATTTATATCTCGCACCGCGGCATGGTAGAAAAACTTGTCGGCGGTACCGGCACGGCCAACGCCGACCGTACACTTTGGGAGCCACGCGCTGCAGACCCTGAGCTTGAAACCGAGATGTTGCGCCGCTTGATGCTCAAACTGGGCGTTAGCCAAGAGCAGGCCAAAACACAGGCGGCAGCCGGCGTATCAGCCAAACTCACCTCGCGCGTCGCCAATGCCAATGGCATACCTGTCGTGCAGGTGGAAGATGGCTTTGATCGTGCTTGGCGCAGAGTCGGCTTGAGCCTGGATCGCACCGGCTTCACCGTAGAGGATCGTGATCGCGCTCAAGGTGTCTATTTCGTGCGCTACGTTGAACCCAAGGCCGACACCAAAGAACCCGGCTTCTTCAGCAAGCTCTTTGGTGCCAGCAGCACCGATACTTCGCCGCTCAAATACCGTATCGCGCTCAAAAGCCAGGGCGAATCCACCACCGTTTCCGTGCTCAATGCCAACGGCAGCCCTGAAAGCTCAGAAAACGCCCAGCGCATCGTCAAGGTGCTCGCTGACGATCTGCGTTGATCAGCACGGCATGAAGAATCAAGCCAGCCTCTGTGCTGGCTTTTTTCATGCCTAAAATCTGCGTATGCTTTCGCCGTCTACAGCACCTCTTGCCGAGCGCCTGCGCCCCAAAACGCTTGGCGCGGTGATCGGTCAGCAGCATCTGCTAGGCGAGGGCATGCCTTTGCGTGTTGCTTTTGAAAGCGGCGTTCCACACAGCTGCATCCTCTGGGGGCCGCCGGGGGTGGGTAAAACAACGATTGCACGCCTGATGGCCAGCAGCTTCTCAGCGCAGTTCATCGCCATCAGCGCCGTGCTGGGTGGCGTGAAAGACATTCGTGAGGCCGTAGAAAAGGCAGAAGCAGCGAAAACAGGCCTCATGCCGCAGCGCACGATTGTCTTCGTCGATGAGGTGCATCGCTTCAATAAATCTCAGCAAGATGCTTTTCTGCCGCACGTGGAAAGCGGTCTCTTTACTTTCATTGGTGCGACCACAGAGAACCCTTCTTTTGAGGTGAATTCGGCTCTGCTCTCACGCGCTGCCGTGTATGTACTGGAGTCTCTTTCTGAGCAAAATTTAAAGCAAATTATGCATCTTGCCGGCATGGAATCTGCGCGCGATGCTACTGATTTGATAGTTATTGAGGATTCTGCGCAAGATCGTTTGGTGCAATACGCCGATGGCGATGCGCGCCGCTTGATCAACACATTAGAGACGCTCTTCGTGCTCGCTGGCGTGCAAAAACTCAGTGCGATCAGTGATGAATGGCTATTGAAGGTGCTTGGCGAAAAAATGCGCCGCTACGACAAAGGTGGCGAGCAGTTCTATGACACCATCAGCGCTTTGCACAAATCCGTGCGCGGGTCTGACCCCGATGCTGCCCTGTATTGGTTCGTTCGTATGCTCGATGGCGGTGCTGATCCGCGCTACATGGCACGTCGTTTGATTCGCATGGCCAGCGAAGACATTGGCTTGGCTGATCCGCGTGCCTTGCGTATGGCACTGGATGCTGCAGATGTGTATGAGCGCCTAGGAAGTCCAGAAGGGGAACTCACGCTCGCCCAATGCGTGATCTATCTGGCGATGGCACCCAAATCTAATGCAGCCTACATGGCCTATAACGAAGCCAAAGCCCTGATCAAACAAGACGGCACGCGCCCTGTGCCCCTGCATCTGCGTAACGCACCGACGAAGCTCATGAAAGATATTGGCTACGGCAAAGCTTACCGCTATGCACACAACGAAGAGGATGCTTTTGCTGCAGGTGAGAGCTATTTGCCCGAAGGCATGCCTGAGCCCAATTTTTACCGCCCCACGGAACGTGGACTCGAAATCAAAATTGCAGAAAAGCTTCGCGACCTCAAAGCACGCAATGCTGCAGCGAAAAAGCAGCCCTCATGATGCAAGGCGTCGAATATTAGATCGCCTGATAGATTCTCAAAGCCACTGATAACCGCTTTTTCACCGGGAAAACCCACCCTCATACCACGATTTAAAGCATAAGAGTACAAAACGGCTTCGCTACAATCTGCCCCACCAACCCGCAGCAGTGCATCACATCACGATGGCGGGTTTTTTGCTAGCTATTTGGCGGCAGTGCGGGCATGATTCTGTTGATTCATGCGCCAGTGCCATCAAACCGGAGATTTTTTTCATGGATATTTTTCTGCAGCAGATCATCAACGGTCTGGTTCTTGGCAGTATGTATGCGCTGATTGCGCTTGGTTACACGATGGTGTACGGCATCATTCAACTGATCAATTTTGCCCATGGTGAGGTGCTGATGATCGGCGCGCTCACCAGTTGGGCCATCATCGGCATGATGAAAACCGGCATGCCTGGCCTGCCTGGTTGGATGATTTTGCTGCTGGCTTTGGTGATCGCTTGTATCGTCTGCGCCGCCTTGAATTTCACCATTGAAAAACTGGCCTATCGCTCCTTGCGCAACAGCCCCCGCCTCGCACCACTCATCACCGCCATCGGCATGAGCATCTTGCTGCAGACCATTGCACAGATCATTTTTGAGCCCACCTTCAAGTCTTATCCTAATTTGATTGGCAGCGACCCGATCAATATTGGTGGCGCCGTGATCACGATGACGCAAATCTTCATCTTGGGCATCACCGCCGTTTGCTTGGCTATCCTGAGCTACGTGGTAGGCAAAACCAATCTTGGCCGTGCCATGCGCGCCACGGCAGAGAATCCTCGCGTAGCTGCACTGATGGGCGTGAAGCCCGATACTGTGATCTCGGCCACCTTCATCATTGGCGCGATACTTGCCGCGATTGCAGGTGTGATGTGGGCAACCAACTACGGTACAGTGCACCACAGCATGGGCTTCTTGCCCGGCCTCAAAGCCTTTACAGCAGCAGTGCTCGGCGGTATTGGCAATTTAGCGGGCGCAGTCGTTGGCGGCATCTTCCTCGGTTTGGTCGAGTCGATTGGTGCAGGTTATCTGGGCACGCTCACAGGCGGGGTGCTCGGCAGCCACTATGTCGATATTTTGGCCTTCACAGTGCTGATCATCGTACTCACGTTGCGACCTTCTGGCTTGCTCGGTGAGCGGGTGGCAGATCGCGCTTAAGGAGGAAGAATCATGCTGAAATTTGACTTCAAAAACAAAACGCAACTTGCCGTGATGGCGATCTTCTTGCTGCTCTTGCCCATCTTGCTGCAAGGTGCAGGCAACTTCTGGGTACGCGTCGCCGACATGGCTTTGCTTTATGTGCTGCTCGCGCTCGGCCTCAACATTGTGGTGGGCTACGCAGGCCTGCTGGATCTCGGATTCGTGGCCTTCTTTGCCATCGGTGCCTATATGTATGGCCTGATGTCTTCGCCACATCTGTTTGAAACCTTCGCTTGGATCAAAGCTGCCTTCCCCAATGGCCTTCACACGCCGATCTGGTTGATTGTGCCGATGGCGGCAGTGTTAGCAGGATTATTCGGCGTTCTTCTGGGCGCACCCACATTGAAACTTCGCGGCGATTACTTGGCCATCGTTACCTTGGGTTTCGGCGAGATCATCCGTGTGTTCATGAACAACTTGGATCACCCCGTCAACATCACCAATGGCCCTAAAGGCTTGACCGGCATTGACCCGATGAATATCTTCGGCTTCAGCTTCGGCAAAGGACTGGAAATTTTTGGATTCAAACTTGGCCCCTTGGTGTTGTATTACTACCTCTTTATGATTTTGGTGATCATCAGCATCGTGCTCTGCCATCGCTTGCAGGTCTCGCGCGTGGGTCGCGCTTGGATGGCGATTCGTGAAGACGAAATCGCAGCCAAAGCCATGGGCATCAACACCCGTAACTTGAAACTGCTCGCCTTCGGTATGGGCGCCACATTCGGCGGCGTGAGCGGCTCCATGTTTGCAGCCTTTCAAGGCTTTATTTCGCCTGAATCCTTCTCATTGATGGAGTCTGTGATGATTGTGGCGATGGTGGTGCTGGGCGGCCTGGGGCATTTGCCCGGTGTGGTGCTCGGCGCTTTGCTGCTGGCGGCTTTGCCAGAAGTGCTGCGATTCGTCTCAGGGGCGCTTGATTTGCAAGCCGTCACAGGCGGGCGGATTGATGCTTCCATCTTGCGCCAATTGCTGATTGCACTGGCCATGATCATCATCATGCTGATGCGTCCAAAAGGCTTGTGGCCTTCGCCAGATCATGGCAAGTCGCTAGAAACATCTAAGTGAAGGAGAACACCATGAGCGATACCGTTCTCAAAGTCAGCAACGTCTCCAAGCGCTTCGGCGGCTTGCAAGCCCTCTCCGATGTGGGCATTGAAATCAAACGTGGCCAAGTCTATGGCTTGATCGGCCCCAACGGCGCAGGCAAAACCACATTCTTCAACGTGATCACGGGCCTCTATACGCCCGACAGCGGCAGCTTCGAGCTGGCTGGCAAGCCCTACACGCCCACTGCCGTGCATGATGTCGCCAAGGCAGGCATTGCCCGTACCTTCCAAAACATTCGCCTCTTCGCAGAGATGACCGCTTTGGAAAACGTGATGGTCGGCCGCCATGTACGCACCAACTCTGGCGTGATCGGCGCGATGCTGCGCACGGCCAGTTTCAAAGCTGAAGAGGCCGCGATTGCCAAGCGCGCGCAAGAGCTGCTGGATTATGTGGGTATCGGCAAGTTTGCTGATTACAAAGCCCGCACACTCTCCTATGGCGATCAGCGCCGTTTGGAGATTGCACGCGCATTGGCGACTGATCCACAGCTCATCGCTTTGGATGAGCCAGCAGCAGGCATGAATGCCACAGAGAAAGTCACCCTGCGCGCCTTGATCGACAAAATCCGCAAAGACAACCGCACCATCTTGCTCATCGAGCACGATGTCAAGCTCGTGATGGGCTTGTGTGACCGCGTCACTGTGCTCGATTACGGCAAGCAAATCGCCGAAGGCGTGCCTGCCGATGTGCAGAAGAATGAAAAAGTGATCGAGGCTTACCTCGGCACTGACCACTGAGATGGGAGAAACAACCATGACGACCAGCAACAAACCCATCCTGCTCAAAATCTCCGGCCTCAAGGTCGCTTATGGCGGCATTCAGGCCGTCAAAGGCGTTGATCTCGAAGTGCGCGAAGGCGAGCTCGTTACTCTGATCGGCTCCAACGGCGCAGGCAAAACCACCACCATGAAAGCCATCACCGGCGGCTTGAAGCCCAATGAAGGCACGGTTGAATACCTGGGCAAAAACATCGCCGGCCAAGGAGCTTGGGATTTGGTCAAGCAAGGCCTGGCCATGGTGCCTGAAGGCCGTGGCGTCTTCGCCCGCATGACGATCACTGAAAACCTGCAAATGGGAGCCTACACCCGCACGGATAAAGCAGAAATCGCCGCAGGCATTGAGCGTGCCTTTGCCACTTTTCCCCGTCTGAAAGAGCGCAAAGACCAACTCGCCGGCACGATGAGCGGCGGCGAGCAGCAAATGCTGGCCATGGCACGCGCGCTGATGAGCCAGCCTAAAGTGCTGCTGCTGGATGAGCCTTCCATGGGCTTGTCTCCCATCATGGTGGCGAAGATTTTCGAAGTGGTGAAAGAAGTGTCGGCCCAAGGCGTGACGGTGTTGCTCGTGGAGCAAAACGCCAAGCTCGCCTTGCAGGCCGCAGACCGTGGCTATGTGATGGATTCTGGTCTGATCACCATGAGCGGCGATGCTAAACAGATGCTCAACGATCCGAAAGTGCGTGCTGCCTACTTGGGTGAGTAAAACGAGTGCGGCATGTAGGCAACAGTGCTTTGTCGCAGGTGTGAACTATAAGACGGCCTAGCGCTTTTTTCAGAATCTCATCTAAATGAGATAGTTTTAGGCTATGCTGCATTTCTTGAATATATTTGGGTGCTATCAGTGCCTGTTTTGTTATAGAAATGCACCAGATCGCTGTACATCAGAGGCAACAAGTCATATTGCGCATAGTTTTTCTAGCGCTTTGGCTTGTCTTTGGCATGCAGCAAGCGCAGGCTCAAACCGCGCCCGCAAATCCGTCTGCTCCAAGCTATAAGCTGCCCAGTCTGTTTGTAGGCCAGGCACAGCTTGATTTGGAAGTCCCGCTTGGCGTGTTGAGCATGCCTTCAGACAAAGCACCGAATGTCGCGGAATTCTTGCAAAGCCCATTGGCTGATCAATTCAAGCCTTGGTATCTAGGGATGACTCTGCCAACATCTTCCAGCTCGGATGTTTGGCTTCGCTTGCAATTACCCCAGCAAAATCCGCCACAAAGTTGGATGCTTCGTATCCCGCGCCTCACGCTAGAGAAAGCCACTTTTTATCAGCGCTCTACGGCGAATCCTGGCCAATGGCTCAAGCAAGTTGCTGGCACAGATGTCCCGAATATGACCTGGCCGATTCGTGCGCGTGATCCAATTTTCGAGGTTACGACGCGCAGTGATCAAACACAGGTGTTGTTCATCCACATCGAAAACACCAGCGCGGTCACGGAAAATATTCAATTGATCCGTAGCAGTGATTTCGGCAACGGCGCAAACTACGCAGGAACACTCAATGGCTTGATTATTGGCATCTTCACCATGCTCACGCTCATCGGCTTGGTGAGCTGGCGATTGAACCAAAACTCACACTTTGCTTGGTTTGCGCTTTTTAGTTTCAGCGTGATGCTTGCTCAGCTGACTGTCTCTGGATACATGATTATGCGGATCTGGCCAAACTCAGTGTACTTGGCCAGAATCATGGGATGGGTTTTGCCGTTCCTGTCTCTTGCGGCGATGACGCGCTTTGTCATGTCTGTGAGTTACTCGCGTGATTTGTCTAGACCGATTTATTACATGCAATGGGCTTTGATTGGCTTTTGCGGCCTGATGAGTTTGGGCTTCATGCTTGAGCCTGCCCAAACTTTGCGTACGATTCTCAACCCGATTTTTGCAACTGGCATGTTGGTGCTGATGGGGACCTTGGCTTGGATCGCGTGGCGCTCACAACATTGGTTGTGGATGATCTTTGCCAGCTTGGTGCCAGTTGTTATTTCTGTGTTGGCACGTTTGGCTTACAACCAAGGCTGGGTTGCGCATATGGAATTGGCGCTGCTCGGTGGTGTGATCGCCGCCACATTGGGGCTCATTCTGGCGTACGCTGCACTGGTGGCAAATCAGCGTCAACGCTTGTCCATTGCGCAGCGTGATGATGCATTAGAAACCACGGATGCCACGACGGGTTTGTTTAACGAGCGCATCGCACTTGCACGCTTCCCGCAGATCATTTTGCGCAGCAAACGTTTTGGTAATTCCTGTGGAGCTATCTTGGTGAGTTGGATCGGCCATGAAGCAGTCATGACCGAAGTCAACTCCTTGGAGCGAGGGCGTATCCTCTCGCACTTGGGTGGTCGTCTCAACCGTTTGGCGCGTGACATCGATACCGTGGCGCGCTTTAGTGACGATCAGTTTCTGTTTTTGGTCGAAGCGCCCGTTTCTCATGAACAGCTCAGCGCGCTAGCCAGTAAGATCCTAACGACCTGCATGCGCCCCTCTAAAGTCATGCCCGAGCAGAAAGGCTTTGACTTGCATATTGCCGTATGGCTTTCGTCGGAGACGCCAGCAGATGCGGACGGCGCATTAGAACTACTGAAAACGCGAATCAATCAGATGCGAGATGGTACGCAGCGCCGTGTGCAATTCATCAGCTCATCACTGAGTACACGCCCGGTACAAGATGCAAGTGATCCAGAGCATGGACAGCGATTAGTCCAGAAGATCAATGAACTTGAGAAAACACATGGTTTGCCCACGATCGATTTGAAAAGCAGAATGGTGAAACAGAATCCTGCGGATGCTAGCTAGCTCTATCCGCAAGTTGTCTTCAAATAAATCATCAGCAGCTTTTGAAGCGCTAGAGCCCAGCCAACACCTTCACATGCGTATGCACGCTCCGAGCTAGAGCGTTGAGGTTGTAGCCACCTTCCAAGCAGCTCACAATGCGGCCCTTGGCATGTCTCTTGGCCACGGCGACGATACGTTCGGTCATCCACTCGTAATCTGCCTCTACCAAGCCCATTTGCCCCAAATCATCATCACGGTGCGCATCAAAGCCAGCACTGATGAAAATCATTTCAGGGCGAAACTCTTCAAGCTTGGGCAGAAGGTATTGCTCAAACAACTCTCGCACTGCCATGCCACGCGTGTAGGCAGGCACAGGCAAGTTCAGCATGTTGCTGGCTTTGGACTGCTCCCCGCTGTAGGGATAAAACGGATGTTGAAATATACCTACCATCAGACAGCGTGGATCGCTGCTTAAGATGTCTTCTGTGCCATTACCATGGTGCACATCGAAATCCACCACAGCGACACGCTTCAATCCATGCCGCTCCAGCGCATGCTTCGCAGCGATAGCGATGTTGTTAAATAAGCAAAACCCCATGGCCTTGCTGTGCATGGCGTGATGACCTGGGGGGCGAATTGAGCAAAAAGCGTTATCTAACCTCTTGTCGATCACAGCATCCGTCGCTGCAACTGCAGCCCCAGCAGCTCGCAGCGCCGCATCCCAACTGTGGGCGTTCATCGCTGTGTCGGGATCGATGTAGAAATGACTGGGGCCGCCTGCCATCTCTTCAGCTTCTATACGATCTCGCAAGCCCTGCACAGCAGCCACATGCATTCGACTGTGAGCCAATTCAAGATCGGCGCTGGAGGCCAGTGGAACTTCTGGTTGCTCTAGAACATCAAGCAAACCTGTGGCCAGCAAATGATCGGCAATCGCATCCAGCCGTTCTGGGCATTCGGGATGGCCTTCGCCCATTTCGTGCAGGCGACAATCGGCATGAGAAAAATAACCAGTGCTCAAGCTGACCACCGTAAATTAAGGTATCGTTTCAAGATGGATTCCAACAAAACCAACGACATTCTTGCCCGTCTTTTGGCACAGCTTAACACGGTCATTGTGGGCAAAAAATCACAGGTGAGCGATTGCGTGGCCTGCTTATTGGCTGGCGGGCATTTGCTGATTGAAGATGTCCCTGGTGTAGGCAAGACGACGCTGGCGCATGCTTTGTCTCGCAGCTTCGGCCTGAAATTTTCCCGTGTGCAGTTCACTGCCGATTTGATGCCCAGTGATTTAACCGGCGTATCGATTTATGAGCGCGGCAAGGAGGCGTTCGTCTTTCACCCCGGCCCGGTATTTGCGCAAGTTTTGCTGGCCGATGAAATCAACCGCGCTAGCCCAAAGACACAATCCTCGCTACTGGAAGCCATGGAAGAAAAGCAGGTGACAGTTGAGGGCGAAACGCGCCCTTTACCGCAACCTTTCTTTGTGATCGCTACGCAAAATCCGCATGATCAACTCGGCACGTATGCACTGCCTGAGAGCCAGCTTGATCGCTTTTTGATGCGTATCAGCTTGGGCTATCCTGATCGCGCCTCTGAGCGCCAGCTTTTGGCAGGCGCTGATAAGAGAGATGTGGTGGAGCAGCTACCAGCTGTTCTGTCAGCAGATGATTTGAAAGCCCTGCAGGCAGCTGTGCTACGGGTGCAGGCGGCTGAGCCACTTTTAAATTATGTCCAAGATTTGATCGCTGCTACCCGAAGCGGTCAGTGGTTTTTGCAAGGTCTCTCACCGCGTGCCGGCATTGCGTTGTTGCGAGCGGCCAAGGCGCAGGCGCTGCTGGCCGGGCGAGATTATGTGGCCCCCGACGATGTGCAGGCCATTCTGCCGCAAACCATTTCGCACCGTTTGATTCCGGTGGCTGATGCCGGCAGAGGATCGGTAGAGCAGGTCAGAGCGATGATGGCTGCGGTAGCCTTACCTTGAGGTGCACAGGTTGATAGGCACCATCCGTCAACGATTTCGGCAGTGGTGGCAATCGCGCATACCACTGACCGATACTTGGACGCTCACACAGCGCAACGTCTATATCTTGCCTACACGAGCTGGCTGGATGCTGGCTATTACCTTGCTTGTGTTGCTGGTCGCCTCGATCAACTATCAGCTCAATCTGGGCTATCTCTTGACCTTCATGCTCGCTGGCGCAGCTGTGATCGGTATGCATGTGACGCATGGCAATCTGCGCGGAGTTACTATGAATTTGATAGCTGGCCGCGCAGATTCTACGCCGGGTAACGGCTCAATTGGTCAAATATTTGCGGGTTCTACAGCGAATATTGAAGTGCGCCTCTCGCACACACGCAAGAGTCAACGCCCCAGCTTGGGCCTTGCTTTACTGGACGATGCGCACTCACCTCACTGGGCATGGGCGGATATTCCTGCGCAAGGCTCTAGCACGGTCAATGTGGCTTTCAAAGCCGAGCGGCGCGGCCTGCATCGTGTGCCTGTGTTGCAAGCCGAGACACGCTATCCCTTAGGCACATTTCGCGTATGGACAGTATGGCGGCCTAAATCGGAGGTGCTGGTCTACCCCGCGCCTGAGCCGCATGCACCTGCCTTGCCGTCTGGCGAGCCACGCTCGGGTGGTGCGGGTGCTGCGCGTGTGCAACAAAGCGGGGAGTTCGATGGCGTGCGCGCCTATCGCCGGGGAGATCCTTTGAAGCTGGTGGTATGGAAAAAAGCCGCCAAATCCGATGAGCTCGTCAGCCGCGACACACAGCAATCACAGCGCTATGAGCTTTGGCTCGATTACGCTGCTTGCGCTACCACTGAGCATGAAGCCAAGCTCAGCCGTCTCACGGCTTGGGTGATCGCTGCAGACAAACTCGGTTCTGATTACGGCCTGCGTATCCCCGGCCGAGAGATCAAGCCAGCAAGTGGCGAAGCGCACAAACGCGCTTGTCTTGAGGCCTTGGCGCTATGTTAAGTCTCATAGACAAGCTGCGCCATTTGCCGCGCGATGCGAGAGATACGCTGTTTTTGCTCGGTGTGATCGCCTGGGTGATCTTGCCGCAAACTGAGCATTTGCCGCTGTGGTGTTCTGCGCTCGCTGCCATCGTTTTGGTCTGGCGCGGCCGCTTGGCTTGGCTGGGTATGCCACTGCCATCTAAGTGGTGGTTGATCGGCTTACTCGCACTCACCATTGGTGCAACACTCATCACGCACCGCACTTTGCTGGGCCGCGATGCTGGCGTCACGATGATCGTGGTGCTGCTCAGTTTGAAAACACTGGAGCTTCGAGCAAAGCGAGATGCCTTCGTTGTGTTCTTTCTGGGCTTCTTCACGATGCTCACCAATTTCTTTTTCTCCCAAAGCCTGCTGGTGGCTGCGGCCATGATGATCGCATTGATGGGCCTGCTCACTGCGTTGGTCAATGCACATCGCTTGGTGGGTCAACCACCGTTGACAGAATCGCTCAAAACGGCTGGTTTCATGGTTTTGCTCGGCGCGCCCATCATGGCACTTTTGTTTGTCCTCTTTCCTCGGCTTGCGCCGCTATGGGGTGTACCTGGCGATGCCATGTCAGGGCGTAGCGGTCTGTCGGGGCAGATGGAGGTCGGCGCGATTGCGAAACTCGCCCTAGACGACTCCATTGCGTTTCGCGTGAAATGGAATTTGGCCACTGGCCAGCAAATCCCACCCGCTGCAGAACAGTATTTTCGCGGTCCTGTGCTTTCAAGCTTTGATGGTCGCAACTGGCGGCCAAACACCTCACAGCTTTCGCGCCGCTTTGCTGTACCCGCAGGCCTCAAAACCAGTGGCGAAGTGCTCAATTACGAAGTAACGATGGAGCCCACTCAGAGGCCTTGGCTCTTCGTACTGGAAGCGGCTACCGCCGCACCGCAAATTCCAGGCTTGGATGTGGTGATGACCAATGAATTGCAGTGGATCATCAATCGTCCTGTTAGCGATTTGCTGCGTTACAAAGCCAGTAGCAGCACGCGCTTTACCCATGGCCCTGAGCGCCAAGTGATTGGCCTCCAAGATTTCGTGGAGCTTCCCGCCGGTTTCAATCCACGTACTTTGCAACTCGCCGCGGATATCCGCCGCGATCCGCGCTTTGCGCAGGCCAACGCTAGCCTGCTTGTTCCCGAGGTGTTGCGCCGCCTGCGAGAAGGCGGCTACACCTATACGCTCGAGCCCGGCGTGTTTGGCCAACACACGGCGGATGAGTTTTGGTTTGATCGGAAAGAAGGCTTTTGCGAACACATCGCTTCAAGCTTTGTGATTTTGATGCGCGCCATGGATATTCCGGCGCGAATCGTGACTGGCTATCAAGGGGGAGAGGTCAATCCCGTCGATAACTTCTGGACTGTGCGCCAACGCGATGCGCATGCTTGGGCAGAAGTCTGGCAGCCCGGCGAAGGCTGGGTACGCGTCGATCCCACCGGCGCTGTATCGCCGGGGCGTATTGGTGCTTTTGAGCGTCTGGCCGTGCCACAGGGGGCCGTAGGCGCAGCCCTAGGTGCAGTCATGCCTGAAGGAATGATCACGCAAATTCGCGCCGCTTGGGAGGCACTCAACAACTCTTGGAATCAATGGGTGCTCAACTATTCCCAGGCCAAGCAGCTGGATCTGCTCAAGAGCCTTGGCTTTCAAAGCCCGAGCTGGGAAGATTTGGGCAAAGTGCTTGCTGGCATCGTCACACTCGCAGGCCTGATCGGCGCAATTTTTACTTATTGGGAGCGTCATCACCAAGACCCGTGGCTGCGCCAACTAGGTAAAGCACGTAAGTTGCTGGCTAAAGCGGGCTTGCCCTCCGAAGCCAGCACGCCGCCACGGAGTCTGGCCTTGCAGGCCATTACGAAATTTGGTGAAGAGGCGCGTCCGCTGCATGATTGGCTGCTGCAATTCGACGCCATGCGTTATCGCCCACAGCAAAGTGAGCCCAGCCGTACCAAGCAAAGCTTGGCTACACTAAGCGCAAGCTTTTCTCGCCTTAAACCTTTGCAAGCTCTTTCTTGATGCCGATTCCTCTCTCTTTACCGCACCGAATGTATTTACAGCGCAAGAAAATTGCTATTTTTCTAATAGCAATCTGCGCAGTATCTATGCCGGCAATTGCTCAAAATAGCTCTAAAAATACCACAAAAAACCAAGCGCTCATTCTCAGTGATCGCTATGCCAGCAACGAAGAAGCGATGCGCTTCGCGGATGATGTAGCCGAGCGCCGTAACCTGGACAAAGAATGGGTACGCCAAGCCATCGGCCAAGCCCGCTTTATTCCCACTGTGCAACGCCTGATGCGCCCCATGCAGCCCTCGGCTTCCGGAGTGATCTGGAAAAACTGGCGCGTTTATCGCAGCCGCTTTATTGATAACGTGCGCATTCAAGCCGGTGTGAAATTCTGGCGAGAAAATAGCGCTGCTTTGGAGCGTGCAGAGGCCGAGTTTGGTGTGCCTGCAGAAATCATTGTTGGCATCATCGGTGTCGAAACCATCTATGGCCGAGACATGGGCACATTTCGCGTCATTGATGCGCTTGCTACTTTGGCGTTTGATTTCCCAAAAACGCCCAAACGTGATCGCAGCCCCTTCTTCCGTGATGAGCTAGAGCAGTTCCTATCGCTCACCAACCGCTCCAACGTCGACCCCCTAGAGTTCAGAGGCAGCTACGCAGGCGCCATGGGCTTAGGCCAATTCATGCCCAGCAGCTGGGTGAAATACGCTATTGATTTCGATGGCAATGGCAAAGTCGATTTATTCAACAGCCCCACAGATGCCATCGGCTCCGTTGCTAACTATTTCAAAAGCTTTGGCTGGAAAACAGGCCAGCCTACACATTACCCTGTGAGCTTCGATGCCGTGCGCTTGGACAAAGAAGCTTTGCTAGCGCCTGACATCTTGCCTACGTTTAATATAGATAGCTTCCAAGCGAAGGGCGCAGTACTCAGAGGAGAGGCCCTTAATCACATCGGGCCTCTCGCTCTTATCGAGTTGCAGAACGGCGATCCTGCTCTGTCAGCTGGCAACGCCCAGCAGTATGTCGCCGGTACTGAGAACTTCTATGTCATCACCCGCTACAACTGGAGTAGCTACTACGCCATGAGTGTGATTGATCTCGGCGCAGAGGTAAAAGCAGCGCTTAAATAGCCCAGACACGGCGCAGTCTTAACTGCCGCAATGCATCGATCAAAGCCCTAGGGCTGCAATCCCGGCCTTGGCAATCTGCGCATCTTCGCTTGATTTCACGCCGCTCACGCCAACAGCGCCAATAATTTGACCGTCTTTCACAATCGGCACGCCACCTTCTAGCATGCCCTGGAGCAGGGGGGCGCTTAAGAAGCTGGTGCGGCCTTGGTTGATGATGTCTTCATAGATTTTGCTTTCGCGTCGGCCTAACGCGGCCGTGTGTGCTTTGGCTGGCGCGATGTGCGAGGAAATGGCGGCAACGCCATCCAGGCGCTGCAAGCCCAGCAAATGGCCGCCATCGTCTACCACAGCAATTGTCACAGCCCAGTTGTTGGCCGTGGCTTCTTTTTCCGCCGCAGCGAGAATTGTTTTGACGTCGGCAGCTTCAAGCACAGATTTGGTTTTCATCAAGATTCCTAGATTTAAGTCAACAAAGCAGTAGCTTAACCTCTCCAAGTTTGTTCAATCCGAGAGCAGGAGTTAAAAGAGTCCATACAAAAAATAGGAATGTTGGCTTCTTGAGCAGGTTGTTAGATTTCACCTAGAATCTTCACGCGCTGCATGTTTCACCGCAGTATGACAGGAGTAATTCATGAGTGATCCCATTGTTTTGAATCAAGGTGCTGTTCTCGGTGGCGCAGAGCGCAACCGCGTGCTGCGCAACACTTATTGGCTACTGGCGCTGAGCCTTTTGCCAACTGTACTCGGCGCTTGGCTGGGTGTGGCTACAGGTATTACGCGTGGCTTGACAGGTTTTGTCGGCCTCATCGTCTTCTTGGGTGGTGCTTTCGGATTCATGTACGCGATCGAGAAAACTAAAAACTCTGCGGCGGGCGTACCCGTATTGCTGGCGTTTACCTTCTTCATGGGCCTGATGCTTTCTCGCTTGCTGGCTATGGTGCTGGGCTTTAAAAACGGCAGTGAGCTCATCATGACGGCGTTTGCTGGTACGGCAGGTATCTTCTTCGTGATGGCATCTCTGGCCAGCGTGATTAAGCGTGATCTCTCTGGCATGGGGAAATGGCTGATTGTTGGAGCGCTGGCTGTGATGGTGGGCGGTATCATCAATGTATTTGTAGGCTCGACCATTGGCATGGCCGTGATCAGTGTCATGTGCATCGGCATTTTCTCTGCCTACATGCTCTATGACCTCAAGCAAATCATCGATGGCGGTGAAACCAACTACATCAGCGCAACCTTGGCGCTGTACATGGATATCTTCAATGTGTTCCAAAGCTTGCTGGCTTTGCTTGGCATCTTCGGTGGAGACCGTGAATGATCTGAACTGCGTTCAGGCATAAAAAAAGCGCCCGAGGGCGCTTTTTTTGTGAGAAAACAATCGTGAAGATTATTTCTTTGGCTCAGCAGCCTTCTTGGCAGCATCAGCGGCAGCGCCAGCAGCAGCTTTAGCAGCGTCTGCAGCACCAGCGCCAGCAGCAGCAGCGCCTTTGGCCGCATCAGCAGCAGCACCGGCAGCAGCGCCAGCAGCAGCGCCAGCAGCAGCTTTAGCAGCATCGGTGGCTGCACCGACAGCGGCGCCAGCAGCAGAAGCGGCACCCGCAGCAGCGGATGCAGCGCCAGCGGCAGCTTCAGCCACTGGGGCGGGAGCTGGAGCAGGTGCTGGAGCGGCAACTGGAGCTGGAGCAGGAGCAGCAGCTTCAGGCTTCTTGCCGCAAGCGGCCAATGCAACAGCAGCCATCAACGAGGCCAAAACGAGGGTCTTTTTCATTGGATAGTCCTTTTATGGATAGAGAAAACAATTTCCGGAAATTGTCAGAGCTTTTTTAGAGCTATGACGTCTGCTGTAGAGGCAAATACCTCACAGCAGATTGCACACAAGGCACTCGAGAACCCTGCACACAACCCAAGATTATAGCCCGTACGCAAAGCAACTTGCAAGAAAACGTAGCAGGCTTACCAATCACAGCGCGCGATCCCAGAGGTAAGCGCCTACAAATAATGGGTCGTCGTATCTGGTCAGCTCTGAGTGCATCTCGCTTGCCTTAAACTCTATGTCTGTTTGTGTAACGCAAACGCTCTCAATTTTGAGTAGATTATTTACTTCTTGCTAACGTCTGTGCGACCCTCTACCGATACTGCTGATTCTCTTCAAACCTTGATATCGGAGGATATGGCGAGAGTGGATGCTGTGATAGCACAGCGTTTATCTAGCGATGTGCCCCTGGTGAGCCAGATCAGCAACTACATCATCTCAGCGGGAGGCAAGAGGCTGCGCCCAGCACTGCTGCTGCTGATGAGCGGCGCTTTGTCTTATACATCTTCACACAAGTATCAGCTCGCTGCCGTGGTGGAGTTCATACATACCGCAACATTACTACACGATGATGTCGTGGATGAATCAACATTGCGCCGTGGCCGTCCAACAGCTAATGAGTCATTTGGGAATGCTGCCAGTGTGTTGGTGGGGGATTTTCTTTATTCGCGAGCTTTTCAGATGATGGTGGAGTGCGGCTCCATGCGCGTGATGTCTATTCTTGCGGAGGCTACCAATGTGATTGCAGAAGGTGAAGTGCTCCAGCTCATGAATATGCACGATGCCTCTTTGAATGAGGCGGCTTATCTGCGTGTCATCCGTTCCAAGACGGCTAAGCTCTTTGAGGCGAGTGCCCGTTTGGCAGCCGTATTGGCAGGTAGCGATGAGGCGACAGAAGAGGCCTGCGCTACTTATGGGCAGGCCTTAGGTACGGCTTTTCAAGTCATTGATGATGCGCTGGATTACGAGGGTGATGCTTCTCGTATGGGCAAAAACCTAGGGGATGATCTGCGGGAAGGAAAAGTGACGCTGCCTTTAATCATCGCAATGCAGCGAGCTAATAGCGAAGATGCAGCATTGATCCGCCAAGCTATTGAGCAGCCCGATGAAATGCGTCTGGAGCAACAGTTACAGAGCATCTTGGGTGTAATCCACCGCACCGAAGCCTTACAGGCAACGCATGAGGCTGCAAGGCGGGAAAGTGAGCGCGCTAGCGCAGCAATACAAGCTTTACCTCATTCGATATATAAAAGCGCGTTGCTACAATTATCGGAGCAGTCTGTCTCGCGCATGGCGTGATGGGCGTGCTGTATGCGAAGCCTACGCTTCGTGGATCACCACTCAGCATGAAGCTAAGCTAGAGAAAGGCTGAATGCTTGGCTCTTCTCGCAAAAGCGATTCCCTGCCTCTTTCTTGCTTTTGTGCCAAATTTGGCTCTACATATCTTGGTCTGGTGTGAGATGTGGTGTATTCTCAGGAATGTAGGCTTAAACAACTGCCTGCATTCTTGGCAGTAAAGCAATTGATTGAACATGGCCGTTGTTGACTCACTACTAAATTCAGCTTCTTCCGTCGCTTTGCCGGGCACTGCGCGCGCATTGGTTATGGCTGGCAAACTGGAGCAGAAGAAGGCTGAAGATGTCTTTCGCAAGTCTCAATCCTCGAAAAACAGTTTCATCGCAGAGTTGATCAATTCGGGTGCAATTTCAGCCGCTGACCTAGCGCACACCATGTCAGCGGCCTTCGCTTCACCGCTGATCGATCTGGATGCCGTGGATCCGCAGAGGTTGCCCAAAGGTTTGCTTGATACCAAGTTGTGCCAGAGTTTGCGCGTCATAGTGTTGGCTAAACGCAACAACCGCTTGATTGTGGCGACAGCTGATCCGTCAGATCAAACGACGGCTGAAAAAATTAAATTTGCCACGCAGTCTGGTGCGGATTGGGTCATTGCTGAATACGACAAATTGACCAAGCTGGTAGATGCGACATCTACCTCTACCTCCGAAGCACTTGACTCGATCATTGGCGCGCCTGGCGATTTCGAATTCGATGAAGCCAGTATGGAGGCTGTGGTTGACGAGCAGGAAGAGGCGGCTACGGACGTTGAAGATGCGCCTGTCGTTAAATTTCTGCAAAAAATGCTGCTCGATGCCTACGGTATGCGTGCTTCAGACTTGCATTTTGAGCCCTACGAGCACACCTACCGTGTTCGCTTTCGTATTGACGGTGAATTGCGTGAAATCGCCTCTCCCCCTGTCTCCATCAAAGATAAGCTCGCTTCGCGCATCAAGGTTATCTCCAAGCTGGATATTTCTGAGAAGCGTGTGCCGCAAGATGGCCGCATGAAGCTCAAGGTCGGTGCGGACCGCGTGATTGATTTTCGTGTGAGCACCTTGCCAACGATGTTTGGCGAGAAGATTGTGATTCGTATTCTGGATCCGTCCAGTGCCAAGCTTGGCATTGAAGCTCTGGGTTACGAGAAGGTGGAGAAAGATCGTATTCTTGAGGCTATTAGCCGCCCTTACGGCATGATCTTGGTGACTGGGCCGACAGGCTCTGGCAAAACGGTCTCGCTTTACACCTGCTTGAACTTGATGAACAAGCCCGGTGTCAATATCGCTACTGCAGAAGACCCGTGCGAGATTAACTTACCGGGCGTGAATCAGGTGAATGTTAACGATCGTGCGGGCCTGACCTTTGCTGTCGCTTTGAAGTCTTTCCTGCGCCAAGATCCCGATGTGATCATGGTCGGTGAGATTCGTGACTTAGAGACAGCAGATATCGCGATCAAAGCTGCTCAAACTGGACATTTGGTCTTGTCCACCTTGCACACCAACGATGCGCCCACTACGCTCACGCGCATGCGAAATATGGGTATTGCGCCGTTCAATATTGCATCGAGTGTGATTTTGATCACGGCACAACGACTGGCCAGGCGCCTGTGCGCCAATTGCAAACAGCCAGCGGATATTCCCTTGGAGAATTTAGTGCAAGCTGGCTTCAAAGAGGAAGAGATTGATGGCAGCTGGACGCCGTACAAACCTGTAGGTTGCTCCATGTGCAATAACGGCTACAAAGGACGAGTGGGCATCTACCAAGTGATGCCTATCAGTGACGATATGCAGCGTCTGATCTTGGCCGATGCGAGTGCCATGGATATTGCTGAGCAGGCACAAAAAGACGATGTACGCAGCTTACGTCAATCGGCACTGCACAAAGTCAAGATCGGCATGACTTCGCTAGAAGAAGTGATCGCCGTGACCAACGAATAACGGCAGCCCCACCAACACAAAACGGAGACGCGCATGGCCACGGCAGCAAGTAAGAAATCGGATATCAAAGAAGTCGTCTTTGAATGGGAAGGCAAAGATCGCAATGGCAAGACCGTGCGTGGCGAGCAGCGTGCGGTAAGTGAGAATCAAGTCATGGCGTCACTGCGTCGGCAGGGCATCATTCCGGGAAAAATCAAGAAGCGCAAGATGCGCTCCGGCAAATCGATTAAACCCAAGGATATTGCGATCTTCACGCGTCAGTTGGCCACCATGATGAAAGCTGGCGTGCCTCTGCTGCAATCCTTCGATATCGTAGGGCGGGGTAATCCGAATCCTAGTGTGACTAAGTTACTCAACGATATTCGTACGGATGTAGAAACCGGTACTTCACTATCTACAGCATTCCGTAAGCACCCTCTCTATTTTGACAATCTGTATTGCAATCTTGTCGAGGCTGGTGAAGCTGCAGGTATTCTTGAGAGCTTGCTGGATCGTCTAGCAACTTACATGGAAAAGACCGAGGCAATCAAATCGAAAATTAAGTCAGCGTTGATGTATCCGACCGCAGTAGTCGTGGTGGCATTTGTGGTTGTGGCTGTGATTATGATTTTTGTGATTCCGGCTTTTAAACAGGTATTTGAGAGCTTTGGGGCTGATCTGCCAGCGCCTACGTTGTTTGTCATGGCAGTAAGTGAGTATTTCGTGAAATGGTGGTGGTTGATATTTGGCGGTATTGGTGCGGGGATCTATTTCTTTATGCAAGCTTGGAAGCGTAATGAAAAGATGCAAAGATTTATGGATCGCGTAATGCTCAAAGTTCCGGTTTTTGGTGTGCTGATAGAAAAATCATGCATTGCTCGCTGGACAAGGACTTTGGCAACAATGTTTGCCGCAGGTGTACCGCTCGTTGAGGCGCTAGATTCTGTGGGTGGCGCTTCAGGTAACTCTCTTTATGCCGATGCGACGACTCGAATTCAACAAGAGGTTTCTACTGGTACGTCGCTGACAGCAGCTATGCAAAATGCTAATTTGTTTCCGTCAATGGTGATTCAAATGACAGCGATTGGTGAGGAGTCAGGTTCGATTGATCACATGCTGGGTAAAGCTGCAGATTTCTACGAGTCTGAGGTTGACGAAATGGTGGCAGGTCTGTCTAGCCTGATGGAGCCGATCATTATTGTGTTTTTGGGTACCCTCATCGGTGGTATCGTTGTTTCCATGTACTTGCCGATCTTCAAACTAGGTCAAGTGGTTTGATCATGGCGGAGATGTGGTTGGTAGCGGCGCCGGTGGCGCTGGTTGGCTTGTTTATTGGCAGCTTCCTCAATGTCGTGATTCACCGCTTGCCTAAAATGCTGGAAGCACAATGGGCAGCTGAATGCCATCAGTTGATGCATCCTGACGAAGCTCCTAAAGAGCAGGCAGCCTATAACCTGGTTGTGCCGCGCTCAGCTTGTCCGCATTGTGGGCATCAGATCCGCTGGTACGAAAATATTCCTGTGCTGAGCTACTTGCTACTTGGTGGTCAATGCTCCAACTGCAAAGCCAAGATCAGTCTACGTTATCCTTTTGTGGAAATTGTCACGGGTGCATTGTTTGCTTATTGCGCTTACCGTTGGGGTTGGAGCTGGCAGACTGCTGCTTGGTGCGCGTTTTGCACCGCTTTGGTGGCATTGACTTTCATTGACTGGGATACGACTTTGCTGCCCGATGACATCACGCTGCCCTTGGTTTGGCTGGGTCTGATTGTGGCGGCTTTGCGCTGGAACACCGAAGTCACCTTGATCAATGCAGTCTGGGGCGCAGTGGCTGGGTATCTCTCGCTTTGGAGTGTGTATTGGCTGTTTAAGTTGGTCACAGGCAAAGAAGGTATTGGCTATGGAGATTTCAAGCTCTTTGCTGCTTTGGGGGCTTGGTTCGGCTGGCAAGCGCTGATCCCCATGATTTTGTTAGCCTCGGTGATAGGTGCGATCGTTGGAGTTGCTATGAAACTCAACAGCAGCTTACGCGAGGGCGGTTATGTGCCTTTTGGGCCGTTTTTAGCCGGGGCGGGTGTGGTGAGCTTGATCTTTGGCTCAGCCAGCATCTTGCGGGTTGTCGGGCTTTAAAACCCATCGCTGGCGTGATGCGCAAGATCGGTTTAACAGGCGGTATTGGGAGCGGTAAAAGCACGGTGGCCGGTATGCTGGTGGCGCAAGGCGTTGCGCGTGTGGATGCGGATGCCATATCGCGCCATGCCACGCAATCAGGTGGAGTCGCCATGCCTGCAATCAGACTTGCTTTTGGTGATGCTGTTGTGGCTTCAGACGGTGGCCTCAATCGAGATGCAATGCGTCAAGTCATGCTGGGTGATACGAGCGCCAAAGCGCGTTTAGAAGGGATTTTGCATCCCCTGATTGGCCTGCAAATCGACCAGTTATTAGCGCAGACTGAACAAGCGGGCGCAGAGATGGTTGTTCTGGATATTCCTTTGCTTGTGGAAGGCGCAAGCCGCTGGCGTCAGCGCTTGGATGCCGTTTGGGTGGTGGACTGTTTACCGCAAACGCAAATCTCGCGCGTACAGGCGCGAAGCAGCTGGCCACTGGTTCAAATTGAAGCAGTGATGGCCGCGCAAGCGAGCAGGGCGCAGCGCTTAGCAGCTGCTGATGCAGTGATTTACAACGAAGGCTTGAGTCTGCAAGCGCTCGAACGCATCGTGCAAGCCCTATTAAAAACTGCAAAAGCTTGAGGCCAGGCATGAGGCGTGCACCACTTCGGGCTATGATTGCTGCCATCTGAAGAACCAGCCCAGCCGTGATCCTCTACGAATACCCTTTCAATGAACGTGTGCGCACTTATTTGCGCCTAGAGCATCTGTTTGCGCGGCTAGGGCAATTGCTCGGGCGTGATGACGCTCTGGATCACCATTTTGCCTTTGTCACGATTTTTGAAATCATTGAAGTGGCAGCACGCGCTGAACTCAAATCCGATGTGCTCAAGGATTTGGAAAAACACAAACAGCACATGATCGCTTTCCGTAGCAACGCCAGCATTGCGCAAGACGTGCTTGAAGGGGTAATCACGCAAATTGAGTCTGCATTTGCAGCTGTGAACGCGCAAACGGGTAAAGCTGGGGCAAGCCTGAATGACAACGAATGGATGACCAGCGTGCGCAGCCGGATTGCCATTCCAGCAGGTACATGCGAATTCGATTTGCCAGCGTATTTCCACTGGCAGCATCACAGTCCGGCGCGTCGCCGTGAAGATTTGATGCGTTGGGCCAGTTCGCTCTGGCCATTGGCACAGGCGATCAACCTATTGCTCAAGCTTTTACGCGATACGGGCTCCGCGCAGAAGGTGATGGCAGTCGGCGGACAATTTCAGCAGCATTTGCCGCAAGGCCGCAGCTTTCAGTTACTGCGCTTGCGCATTGATGAGCAATTGGGGCTGGTGCCGGAGATCAGTGGCAATCGCTTGATCGTTTCTGTGCGTTTGCTGCGCCCCTCGCCAGACGACAAATTACCCGTGGCCGCTGCAGAAGATGCGGGGTTTGAGCTCACACTTTGCAGTTGAGCTACTGGAGAATGAGTCCAGCCATGGAGAAAAAAGCGCCTATCGTCAAATGCCCCGCTTGCGGAGGGAAGAGTGTGTTTGCCCCGAGCAATGAGTGGCGGCCGTTTTGCAGCCAGCGCTGTAAGCAGGTGGATTTTGGCGCGTGGGCGAGCGAGGAGTTTCGCGTCGCTGGAAAACTTGAAGACCTCGATCCTAGCGAGTTGTCTGATTTGAGCGATCAGAACGCGACCCGCCATTAAAAGTCAAACAGAGCTGCTCTTTTCGGGCAGAGTCGCCAAGACCACACCTACCAAGGCGATGGCAAAAGCGATCATCTGCAAGCCATTCATTCGCTCACCTAGCAGCAGCACGCCTACCGCAGCCGCGGCAATCGGCAGCATCACGGTAAACACGCCCGCCTTCGCCGCTGGCACAGTTTTCAAGCCTGTCATCCACAGCCACACCGTCCACACGCTGGCAGCCAGTGAGTAAAAAAGTAGCAGAAGCCACATACTGACCGACACACCAGAAAAATCAAACCTCAGCGCCTGCCAAATGCCCAGCGGCATCACCAAAAGAAAGCCCCAAAGATTGATCAGCGAACTGATCCGTTTGGGTGTCATCACGCCTGTGAGCTTTTTGCCAATCACGGCATAAGCTGCTTCACAGAGCACGGCGCAAAATACCAAAAGATTGCCGAGCCAGGCATTTTTATAAGCCAAATCATCGGATAGACCTTGTACTTCCTGCGCAAGATGCTCACTTTTTGAGAGCGATACCAAACTAATCCCAAGCACAGCGCAAGCCACTGCAGCCCAGACGCGAGAGCCGACGCGCTCGCGCAAAAACAGCCAGCTCATCACCGCCACGCAGGCCGGAATACTGGCCATGATCACGCCTGCAGCAACCGCACTCGTCATGCTCACGCCAAACAGCATGCAGATGGAAAACAAAAAATTCCCGAGAAACGATTCGAGAAACAACAAGCGTTTTGTCGGTGCATCTAGAGGGGCTTCAGATGCTGGCTTGCGCAGCCAGCTGAGCATCGCCAAACCGCCTATGCCAAAGCGCAGCCAGGCCAGCAGAAACACGGGGAAAATCAAAACCAATTGCTTGGATAAACCTACGTAACTGCCCACAAGCGCCATGGAGAGAGCCAAACAAGCAAATGCTCGCCATTGCGAAGGCGAAGTAGACTTAGAACGATTCACGAGAGGTTTTCGAATTAATATGGACACCATCATGCCAGAAGCAAAATTGTTTTTCGTTTATGGGACGCTTCGACGCGGCGATGACAACGACATCACCCGCCTCACGCCTGCGCCGCAGTTCATTGGCGAGGCCAGCATTGCCGGCACGATGTTTCACTTGGGTGGCTACCCCGGCGTGACATTGGGCGGCTCGTCGCAGATTGTCGGTGAGGTTTATGCCGTGAGTGCCGAGTTGGAAAAAAAGCTGGATGCCATTGAATCCGAATATCCTGCACAGCCTGATGAGTATTTCAAGCGCGCGATCCGCGTGCAAGTGGCAGGCCAGTGGCGTGATTGCTTTGTGTACGAGATCAACCCCAGCTTCAGTGTAGGCAAGCCGATCATAGCCAGTGGCGATTGGGTGAAAGATCGTTGAAAGAGCAATCCATGAATGTTGATCAACGCCCCGAAGTCATCATCACCTGTATGAAAAAACGCCTCTCAGGCGTGACGACAACGATCACCAATTTGTTACCTGTGCAAGCGAAGTTGCTGCGCGTGGGCTATGTGGGCTCAGACATACCAGGCTTGTCAGAGGCGAAGTCCGCATCAAAAGATTTTCAGCATCTTTCGCTGTGGCAAGCCATTTGGGCCTCTCGCAAACTGCTACCCGATGGCAGAAAGATCGTCTGGCATGTGCGGCGCGATCACGAAATGATTTTGGCTATTTTTCTGCGCGGCGTGCTGCGTTTACCGATTGCCTTGCTCTTCACCTCAGCCGCCACGCGCCGCCATGGCCGCTGGCCGCTTTGGCTCATCAGCCGCATGGATGCTGTGATCTCCACCACGCCGCTTGCCGCAGAGCAAATCGCTGATGTCGTCCCCAAGCTCACGCGTGTGATCCCGCATGGCGTGAACACACGCGATTTCGTGCCGCCTGTTGACCAGCTTGCAGCTTGGAAGGATTCTGGCTTGCCGGGGCGCTATGGCATCGGCGTGTTTGGTCGTGTGCGGCATCAAAAAGGTATTCATATTTTCGTACCTGCGCTGATCGAGCTCCTACCCAAATATCCCGATTTCACTGCTGTGATCTGTGGTCTGTGCAAACCCGAAGACGAGGCCTACAAAGCGGAATTGGTCCAGCAAATTGATGCGGCTGGCTTGAGCCAGCGCTTTATCTGGCTTGGCCTCGTGCCTGCTGAAGATTTGGCGCTCTGGTACCAACGCGTGAGCATCACGGTCGCTTGCCCGCTCAACGAAGGCTTTGGCCTCACCCCGATCGAAGGCATGGCCTGTGGCAGCGCTGTCGTGGCCAGCCGCACTGGCGCTTTTGAAGAGATCGTGGAAGAGGGCAAGACGGGGCATCTGATCCCCACGGATGATGTGCCCTCTCTGGTGCTGGCTTTAGAAAAACTACTCTCTCAACCTGAGCGCATGGCGCAGATGGCACTCGCTGGGCGGGAGCGTGTGGTGAATCACTATTCGATTGACGCGGAGGCGAGGCGCATAGGCGAGATGGTGGCTTTGGCTGCGAGAGTTTGATCGGGTTGCAAGTGCAGAGCGGGAGTGACAAAACCCGATGTCATTACTATAAATTCAATAGCACTTCGCGCAATAACTACGCCGTCAAACTGCCAAAAAGGCTTTAAATTTAAGCCAAAAACCCAGCTAACAAAGCAGCTAACTGTTCAGGTTGATCATGGTGAAGCATATGCCCTGCGTCTTCGATGCGTTCAATGCGAGCGTTAGGCACTTGTTTTAAGCGCTCATGGTAATCCGCCAAGGTGTAGCGGCCTTTGTACCAGCCGGTCATGGAATCATCGGAGGCTTCGATAGCGAGCAAAGGCATGCTGATGCGTTGGTAGAGGGCGAGCGTTTCTTCGACGCGCGACAGGTTGGCATTAACGATTTTGTGGGCGGGGTCGCCCAAGATTTGGTATTCGCCGGCAGCATTTTTGGCAGACCAATTCTGCGCTAGCCAATCCGCTTTGGCCTGCGACAGACGTGGATTGGTTTTCATCAGGCGCGATGCCACACCAGAGATGGCGGGGTAGGCGCGCATGGCCATCTCGCCTTTGTGAAATTGCTTGAGTTGATCCAGCCACTGCGCATAGCGCGTGGGTGCTTGGGCGGGCTTGGTCTCCGGCATGCCGAAGCCCTCCAGATTGACCAAGCGGCGAATGCGCTCGGCGCGTACGCCGGCGTAGCTCATCACCACATTGCCGCCCAGGCTGTGGCCGAGCAGATCGATCGGCGCATCTTGCGAGACATGGTCGACCAAAAAATCCAGATCGGCCATGTAATCGGGCAGCCAATAGTTGTCAGTGTCTTCGCCCATGCAGCTTTTATTGGCATTGTTCACATGGTGGGTGAGACCATAGCCGCGCCAATCGGGGCTGATGATGTGGCGGCCAGCCAGCGCTGTGGCTTCTAGGGCGTCCACCACGAATTGAAAGGAGGCAGCCACATCCATCCACCCGTGCACCATGACGAGGCTGGGTACGCCAGGCTGAGCCTGCCCCCATTCACGCAAATGGTATTGGTGTGTACGAATGCGCAAAAATCGGCTGGTGCTAGGACGAATGGGGGAATACATGGGGCAATGTTAGTGGAATAATGCCTTCCGACCTTTAGGAAACGTCATGCCTGCGACAAAAGCGCCACTGAACTCTTACGCTGCGATTCACAAGCAGTTCCGTTGGCATGTGCCGGCGCAGTTCAATATGGCGCAGGAGTGCGTGCGGCGCTGGGCAGATAACCCGGATACTATGAAAAACATAGCAGTCCGCGCACATTCTATGCCGGGGAGAAGCCAAAAACACCATGAAATCATGAGCTATGAGCAGCTCGCTGCGCAGGCCAATCAGCTCAGCCACTTGCTCAAGAATCAGGGGGTCAAGCGCGGTGATCGTGTGGCGATCGTGCTGCCACAGCGCCTAGAAACAGCGGTCGCTTACATGGCCGTGCTGCAAATGGGTGCGGTAGCGATGCCGCTGTCCATGCTGTTTGGCGCCGAGGCGCTGGAATACCGTTTCATAGATTCGGCTGCAGTTGTGGCCATTGTGGATGAAAGCACGATTCTGGCGGTACGCGATGCGCGCAAAAGTTGCCCCGCTTTGCGCTGTGTGATCGGCATGGGGGATGCCGCTGAGCATTGCGATATTGATTACGCGCTGGCAACACTGATGCAGCCTGCCCAATTTCCTCTGGTGAAGACGCGTGCTGATGAAGCCGCTGTGTTGATTTACACCAGTGGCACCACGGGGCCCGCCAAAGGGGCGTTGATTCCACATCGCGCGCTGCTGGGCAATTTAACGGGCTTTGTCGCGAGCCAAAATTGGTTTGGCTTTGATGGCCGCAGCAATGCAAAATCCGATGCGGTATTTTGGAGCCCTGCAGATTGGGCGTGGACGGGCGGCCTGATGGATGCGCTTTTGCCCACGCTTTACTTTGGCCGAGAAATCATCGCCTTCAATGGCCGCTTCTCGCCAGAAATCGCTTTCGAGATTTTGCAAAACCATCGCGTCTCCCATACCTTTCTTTTCCCAACGGCTTTGAAGGCGATGATGAAAGCCTTCCCCGAACCTAAGCGCAAATTCAAGCTTCGCTTGCAAGCGCTCATGAGCGCAGGCGAGGCGGTGGGTGATGCGGTCTATGACTGGTGTGAGCATCAGTTGGGCGTGAAAGTCAATGAAATGTTTGGCCAGACGGAGATCAACTATGTCGTGGGCAACTGCAATAAGTTTTGGCCCTCCAAGCCAGGTAGCATGGGTAAAGGCTATCCAGGGCATCAGGTGGCCGTCATCAATGAAGCCAGTGAGACTTGCAAAGCAGGCGAGATCGGCGAAGTGGCCGTGAATCATTTGGACGTGCACGGCAAGCCCGATCCTGTGTTCTTCCTCGGCTATTGGAACAACGAATCCGCCACCAAGAAGAAGACCACAGTGAGCGCAGATGGCCAGCGCTGGTGTCGTACAGGGGATTTGGCTTTTGCGGATGTGGATGGCTATCTTTGGTATCAAGGCCGCGCTGACGATATGTTCAAAGCGGCGGGCTATCGCATCGGGCCAGGCGAGGTAGAAAATTGCCTGCTCAAACACCCTGCGGTTTTGAATGCAGCTGTGGTGCCTAAGCCCGATGCAGAGCGCGGTGCATTGGTGAAAGCTTATGTGGTACTTGCTCCTGAAATAGTAGCACTTCGCGCAGGTTTTATGCCGGCGAATGACATAAAAGGCCTTAAAAATCATGATGACAATCTGATTCAAAGCATCCAGCAACATGTGCGCGGCTTGCTTGCGCCGTATGAATATCCGAAAGAGATCGAGTTCATCAATGCACTGCCGATGACGACGACAGGCAAGGTGCAAAGGCGGGTGTTGCGTTTGCAGGAAGAAGAGCGATTCAAAGAGAGAGCCCAATGACAGAAGCTGCTATTGCGTTGCAAATACGTGCTGCCGAGCCAGAAGATGCTGCTGCACTCTCTGCCTTGATTGGCAGCGAAGGCGTGTTTGAAGGCACATCACAATTGCCCATGATGCCAGTGGCTTCGCGGCTGGATCGTTTTAGCAAGCTCGATCCTGCAGGACTGCTGCTGGTAGCCTGCACCGAAACCTTCAATGCGCAACAGAAAATCGTCGGCATGATCGGTTTGCATCTGGTGCAGCCCGGTCTTCGCAGAGCGCATGTGCGTGGCTTGGGAATTTCGGTGGCTAAAAATTTCCAAGGGCAGGGCGTGGGCCAGCTTCTGATGGAAGCGGCACTTCATTGGGCAGACAACTGGGCTGGCATCTTGCGTGTTGAGCTCACGGTGTTTGCAGATAACGCGCGCGCCATTGCGCTTTACGAACGGCATGGGTTTGTGCATGAAGGCACGATGCGCGGCCATATGCTGCGTGATGGCATCTATGCGGATACCTACTTGATGGCACGGCTGCACCCCAATCCCCCATCATTGCCACGCGCTTGATTGCATGCTTTGCGGCATACTTAGCGAACATGAGCATCATCAACCCAACCAAACGCCGCCTCGGTCAATCCGATCTTCATATCCATCCCATCTGCCTAGGCACCATGACCTTTGGTGAGCAGGTCAATGAGAAAGATTCCCATGCCATTCTCGCCCGCAGCCTAGAGCGCGGTGTGGATTTCATGGATACAGCTGAGATGTATCCCGTACCGCCCACGGGCGAGAAATACACCGTGACTGAGACGATCATTGGCAACTACTTCAAAGCCAATCCGGGTGTGCGCCAGAAATGGATCGTGGCCACCAAAGTGGCTGGCCCAGCACGTGGCATGGATTGGGTGCGCGGTGGTAGCTTGAATGTGACGCCCGCGCAAATGACGCAAGCCTGTGAAGACAGCCTGCGCCGCTTGCAAACCGATGTGATTGATCTCTACCAAATCCATTGGCCGCTGCGCCATGTGCCGGCCTTTGGCGCGCCGTATTTCAACCGTGCGATTGACAAAGAGCTCTCCAGTAACACATCGATTCATGAGCAACTCAATGCGCTCTCAGCTTTGGTCAAAGCTGGCAAGGTGCGTACGATTGGTCTCTCTAACGAGTCGCCCTATGGAGTGATGGAATTCGTGCGCCTAGCTGAGCAGCATGGCCTCGCGCGAATCGTCAGCGTACAAAACCCCTATTGCCTAACGAACCGCATTGTGGACAACGGCTTGGATGAGGTCATGTATCGCAGTGAAGTGAGCTTGCTCGCTTATTCGCCGCTGGGCTTTGGCGTACTCACCGGCAAATACGATACGCTCAATGGCCTCACCGACCCGAGCGCTTCCTCAGAAGCCAGAGCAGGCCGTATGGCTTTGTATGAGCGTTTTCAGCAGCAACGCTGGGGCAGGCCTGAGCATTTGGTGGCCGCTCGACGCTACAACGCTTTAGCCAAAGCCCACGGCCTCACACCCACGCAGCTCGCCTTGGCCTTTTGCTACCAAAACTGGCGTGTGGCCAGCACCATCATCGGGGTGACCAGCCTCGCGCAGCTCGATGAATGCTTGGATGCTTGGAACACGCCGGTCCTGTCCAAAGAGTTACTTGCCGAAATCGACAAAATTCGTTGGGAAATGAGAGATCCCGCGCTGTAGGAGAGCGGTGTGCGGCCTAGCCCCGCAAAGCGATCCCGAGTCGTTGTATAATTTAAGGCTTCGGGCGATTAGCTCAGCGGTAGAGCACTGCATTCACACTGCAGGGGTCACATGTTCGATCCATGTATCGCCCACCAGATTCAAACCTGTTAGCCGAATTCAAAAAGCCTTGTGTTCAACAACACAAGGCTTTTTGTTTTTACGGTCAGTGCGCGGGTGCGATTAACTGCAATTTCGCTTCTTGTACGACGCGAAGGCAATCCTTGATGTGCTGCTCACCCAGCCAGCGCAGGGCGGCGTAGTTGAGCGCAGCGCTAGCGGCTTGGCCAGCGAGAGGGACGAATTTAGCCGCTTGGGCAGCAGTCAAGCGCACACCGACGGCTTTCATCGCACGGATGATCAAGCTCTTGGTGATGAGTTTTCCCAGAAGTGCGCCCCCTACGAGGGCAATCGCAGTTTGCACGCGCTCGCGCTGATGCACGGGGAGCTTGGCGATTTGATGTGGCGCAAGGCCGAATTCTTCGTTGATTTGCGGAATCAGCTTAGAGAGCAGGGCAGCATCGACTGCCCAATCCAAACCTGGCAAGGGCACGGCGCCGGCTGCGGCAGCGACCAGCGCGCGCTTTGCAATGAGCTTACGCGCACGCTGTTCTGCTCTGATCACACCGGCTGGCAAATCAGCAGCTGCAGCCACCATCACAGCCCTTATTTTTTAGTGACCAAGCCGTAGATGACGAGCAAGATCACAGCGCCAACGACGGATGCAATAAAGCCTGCCACATCACCTTGCTTGTACAAACCTAAGGCTGCGCCTGCATAGCTGGCCAAAAATGAGCCTGCGATGCCCAATACTGCCGTCATGATCAGGCCCAGTTTGTCGTCGCCGGGCTTAAGGGCGCGAGCGACCAAACCGACGATGAATCCGATAACAATGGTTCCGATAATGCTCAACATGTTTGATTTCTCCTAGGTCAATAGTGATCGAAATGTCAGAAGACCAACTTACTTTACACCATAGATGCAACGCAGCCATGAAGACGCAGAGAGCATGAGTTTTTTAGGCGGTTTCTAGGCCTTCAATGCGCTCAGAGACCTCCAGCCATTTCCATTCCGCATCTTCGATTTCGCTGGCAATGGTGGCCAAGCGTTTGTTGGCCTCAATCAGCTCAGCGCTGGGCAATGGCTGCATGAGTTTGCTGTGCAGAGTTTCTTGCTCGGCTTTGAGGGCGGCGATACTGGCTTCAAACTGCTCTAAGCGTTTTTTCAGAGGCTTGGTTTTCTCGGCCAGAGCTGAACGATCGCGAGCTTCTTGCTGGCGCTGCTCTTTGCTCTTGAAGATAGGTTCAGCCTTGGTTTTTGAGTCTTTTAGGCTGTCTACGCTGATGGAATCTGCGCGAACAGCTATGGATTCAATAGCAACAGGCGCTGCCGAAGGAGTTGTAGGCTTGGTCTGAGCTTGTGCTTTGTTGCGTGCAGCCAAGCTCTCGCGGCGCTGCTTGGCCATATCCAGCAGGTATTTTTGGTAATCATCGAGATCACCATCGAAGGGCTTCACGACACCGCTGCCGACCAGCCAGAATTCATCACAGACGCTGCGCAGCAAGGCGCGATCGTGGCTCACCAGCATCACGGTGCCTTCAAACTCATTGAGCGCCATTTGCAGAGCTTCGCGGGTGGTGAGATCCAAGTGGTTGGTGGGCTCATCAAGCAACAAGAGGTTCGGTTTTTGCCAAACGACCATCGCCAAAACCAAGCGCGCTTTCTCGCCGCCGCTCATACTGCCCACGGCTTGATTGACCATATCGCCGTTGAAGATGAAGGTGCCTAAGAAATTGCGCAGCTCTTGCTCGCGACCGGGCGGGCCCACTTCTTTAGCTAGGCGCGTCATGTGCTCCAGTGGCGTGCTTTTCTCATGCAACACATCCAATTCTTGCTGCGCGAAATAGCCAATGGATAAGCCTTTGCCTTCGGTGATCTGACCTGCCAAGGGCGCAAGCTGCTTGGCGACTGTTTTCACGAAAGTGGATTTGCCTTGACCGTTCGCACCCAAGATGCCGATACGCTGGCCAGCCATCACAGAGCGCGTGAGGCCAGTCAGAATTGGAGTCTGCTGGTTCGCGCTTTGATAACCCAGCGTCGCGTCCGTGATCGAGAGCATCGGATTCGGGATGTTTTGCGGCTCGCGAAATTCAAACTGGAAATCGGCTGAGGTGAGCATCGGCGCAATGCGCTCCATACGCTCCAAAGCCTTAACGCGGCTTTGCGCTTGTTTGGCCTTACTGGCCTTGGCTTTGAAGCGGTCAATGAAGCTTTGAAGATGCGCGATCTTCTCTTGCTGCTTGCCAAACGCGGCTTGCTGCTGCTCCATGCGCAGGGCGCGCTGCTCTTCAAACCAGGTGTAATTGCCGCCATAGCGCGTGACTTGGTTGTTCTCGATATGCAGCGTCACTTTGGTCACGGCATCCAAGAATTCCCGGTCGTGGCTGATCACCACCATCGTGCCTTCAAAGCGCGTGAGCCAACTTTCTAGCCAGACGAGGGCATCCAAATCCAAGTGGTTGGTGGGCTCATCGAGTAGCAGCAAATCAGCCGGGCACATCAGCGCGCGTGCCAGCTGCAGGCGCATGCGCCAGCCGCCGGAGAAGCTGTTGACCGGCATGTCGAGTTCGTCGGTCGTAAAGCCAAGACCGAGGATCAAGGCTTGGGCTCTGGCGCGCGCGTCATGTGCGCCCGCATGATCGAGTTTTTCGTACATTTCGGCAATGTGGTTGCCGGCTTCGTTTTGATCGGGATGCTGCTCCCACATGGCGAGCTCGGCATTGAGTTCCATCAAGCGCGTATCGCCGGTGAGTACGAATTCTGTGGCGCTGTCTTCTGTCTCAGGCATGTGCTGGAGCACTTGCGCCATGCGCCAGCCGCTGGGCATGAAAAAGTCGCCTTTGTCTTCATGCAGCTCGCCAGTGAGCAAAGCAAACAGGCTGGATTTGCCTGCGCCGTTTCGGCCAACCAGGGCGACTTTTTCGCCGGGTTGGATGGTGACGCTGCAATCAGACAGCAGCACTTTGGCCGCGCGGCGCAGCGTGATGTTTTTGAGGGAAATCATGAAAGGCAGGGGCAGCGCCAGGAGCGCTTGGAGCATGAAGAAGCGCGTCAAAGCGCTGATGCTGTATTTTAATTGCTTGGCTGCGTATTACGGCGGCGCTCTTCCATCTCGCGTCTTTCCACACAGACGGGATGATTTTTGAAATTGGCACGCTCGCACTGCTCAGCCATGCAATTCAAAAAGCCCAGAAGTATCCTGCCTTCGCATGCCTCGCGTGGGTTCGTCGCGTTGCGAGTTGCGGGCGCTGTGGGCGAGCTGGCTGCTGCAGACGAGCTGGCGCGTGGTACAGGGGTGGTTTGCTCGGGGGGCGATGGTGTGACTGCAGGCGCTGGCGTAGCGCTGCTTGATGGGCTCGATGCTGTGCTTGTGGGCGCACTGGCTCGGCGCGCGGGTAGCAAGGCGCGAGCTGCTGATGCAGCACGCGCTGCCGCAGATGCCATGGGCAGCGGCGCGCTAACTACCGTCGTGCTGGTGGGTGCACTTGCTGTTGTGGTGGCTAGGCCAGTTGCGCTGGTTGTGGTTTCGTCGCTGGAGAGGCTGGATGTCACACTGACTGAAGAGGTGGGCGTGAGGGCTGTGATCGTGTTGGTGGCTGTGGTTGTTGCCGGCTCTTGCACCGCCTGTGCTGTTTCTGAGCTCTTGGAGAACCACCAAGCGCCTGCTGCGATGGCTACAGCTGCCATGCCGATCAGCGCCCAAGGCGGGGAGGATTTGCTTGGCCTGGCTGAGGGCGGCAATTGCGCCGGTGCAGTCTCCAATGGCATGGGCTTCAAGCCACTTTTATCGGTTGCATCACGCTCAGGCGTTTTGCCCAAAGCGCCGGGCTCCGTCATGGGAAACTGCGTGGCAGCAAATTGCGTGCTGGGGCCGTATTCAGAATCGTTGTAGGCACTTGGCGGCAGGGTCGGGTCATCGGCTGCGGTTTTCGCAACATCACTGGCAGCAGCCGTGTGGACTGCACCCGTGATTTCCGTAGCAACAGATGACACAGCCGTAACCTGGGTGGCCTCGCCAGGCCTACGCAGCTGAGTGGCTTCGTAGCGCGATGCGGCACCTGCCACGCGCTGCGCATCGGCCAAGCTTTTGAGTTTGCGCTTGGCCAGATCAGCGTAAATACCAATCGGGAAGCGCTTTAAAAACCCTTCCAACACTTCAGGCTCGCTGCTGTCTTTGATGTCTTTCCAATAAACGAGCTCTAGCTCCTGCGTCACGGTGCTACCCGAGCCGCTGCTGCCGCCAATGCTGCCTGGAAAGGTGCCGATGCCCTCGAGCACTTCTGGGCGCGCTTGTGCGGTCGGCGTGATCGTGAGGTCTGCATTGTTGACAGCAGATTTGAGCGCAGAGGCAAAACTGGCTGCATCTGGAAAGCGATCAAGCTTGCTTTTGGCCAAGGCCTTGGCCACCACGGCATCCAATGCAGGTGGCAAAGCACCGACGATATGGCTAGGTGGTGTGGGGTCTTCTTTGACTATTTTTGAAACGATGTCCAGATAGCCTTCGCCATCAAATGGGCGCACGCCAGTGAGCAGCTGATAGAGCACGATGCCGGCTGAGAACAAATCCGAGCTGGAATCTACGCCTTTGCCCGCCACTTGCTCAGGCGACATGTATTTGAGTGTGCCTACTGTGCCGCCGCTGGTTTTGGTCATTTCACCCGAGTCGGTGATGCGGGCGACGCCAAAATCGGTGAGCTTGATGCGGCCTTCGCGCGTGAGCAGCATGTTGGCAGGTTTGATATCGCGATGGATGATCTTGTTTTTATGTGCGTAATCTAGCGCCGCCAACAAATCAGACATCATGAAGGCGGTCTGCTCCAGTGAGAAGCGTTTGCCTGCGTCTAGAAAGTGCTTCAGATCCTCGCCTTGCACAAACTCCATCACGATGTAGGCGGTTTGCCCCATTGCATCCACGTGCTTATCGGAGTCATACACGCTCACAATATTGGGATGCTGCAAGCGCCCCGCTGAGCGTGCTTCGGTTTTGAAGCGCTGCTCATATTCCACAATCTCGTTGGCGGCCATGCCCACCACGCGCACCGTCTTGATGGCGACGCGGCGATCCAGATTAGGATCGCGGCCTTCATACACCACGCCCATGGCGCCTTGCCCGAGCACGCGCACGATGTCATAGCGCCCCAGGTGCTGGATGGGTGGTGGAAGGTCGTTCATTCAGACAAACAAAGAATACTTTTGATTGCACATTCTAAGCGGCACATGTTACGAAGCACTGGAGTATTTCCCCCATAGTCCAGGCCAAGCTGGTAAATGCGCTAAATGTCACGTAGCAGTGTGTTTCGTTCAAGCAACAATACCTGATCATGCCCCGCGCTTGTCTCAAGCCACACCGCACGCAACCGTGGAAAGGCTTGCTCGAAGTAAGGGCGTTCGTTACCAATTTCCAAAACGAGCACGGCATGCTCGCTCATCACCTGGGGTGCAGCTTTGAGAAGAGGGCGAATGAAATCCATGCCGTCTGCGCCGCCTGCCAGTGAGATTTCTGGCTCGGCTAGGTATTCAGCGGGCAAGGCAGCCATGCTGGCGCTGTTGACGTAGGGCGGATTGCACAAAATCAGATCGTAGGGCTGACCTGCGATACCCGTGCATTGGGCAAGGCCGTCAGAGCGGATGAGTTCGATACGGTCTTGCAAAGCATGCTTTTGTACATTGATAGCAGCCACAGCGAGAGCATCCGGGCTGATGTCAGCCGCATGCACCCGAACTTCAGGGAAAGCCATGGCTGCGAGAATGGCCAGCGAGCCATTTCCCGTGCACAAATCAAGCACATTGCGGGTGTCTTCGCGCAGCCAATAATCCAGCGTGCCCTGTTCATCGGCATCGGCGATCAGCTCGGCAATAAAACTGCGCGGAACGATCACGCGTTCATCCACATAAAAGGGCACGCCTTGCAGCCAAGCTTCATTTGTAAGGTAGGCCGCAGGTTGGCGTGATTCGATGCGTGCTCTCAAAAGAGTAGCAATCTGCGCAGATTCTATGCCGGAGACAGGCCTGTTTTGCTCTGAATCAAGGCTGTCTAAAGGCAGTTTCAAGCTCCAGAGCACGAGCCAAGCCGCCTCATCGAAAGCATTGGTGGTGCCATGGCCAAAGCCCACACCAGCGGCTTCTAATTTGAGAGCCGCTTCTTCGATGGTTTGAATCACAGTGCTCACATCACGCCCTCAAACATCATCACGTCTACTTTCTCACCAATAGACACATTGCCCTGCTCATGATGCAACACGATCAGCCCATTGGCTTGCACCATGCTAGAGAGCACGCCCGAGCCTTGGTTGCTGCTCGTGGTACGCACTTGCAAACTGCCATCGCTCGCGCGCGTGACGAGGCCGCGCTGGTATTCGGTGCGGCCTGGTTTTTTGCGCAGGCTCTCAAGGCTTGCCGCTTGTAAATACAAAGGCTGGCCGCAGTATTTCTGGGGATTTGCGCCACTCATGCGCAAGAGAGCAGGGCGCACGAAGGCGAGCATGGTCACCATCGTAGCCACAGGATTACCCGGCAGACCGAAGAGAATACTATTATTTTGATAGCTGCTCGCGCTTATTTCTTGCCGGGAAACAGTCGTTTTCGCTTCAAAAACTGCAGACGATATCCGCCCCACCGCCATCGGGCGGCCGGGGCGCATGGCGATCTTCCAAAAGGCCACATCACCCAGTTTCTTCATCATCGCCTTGGTGTGATCCGCTTCGCCCACACTCACGCCGCCGCTGGTGATCACGGCATCCGATTGGGCGGCAGCTTGCATGAACGCGGCTTCCAAGGCTTCTGGCGAATCTCGCACCACGCCCATGTCGATCACGTCGTAGCCCCAACGCTTGAGCATACCGATCACGGTGTATCGGTTCGAATCGTAAATCGCACCTTCGCGCGGCACATCGCCTAGGCTCAGCACTTCATCGCCAGTGGAGAAATAAGCCACTTTGAGCTGACGATACACCTGGGCGGAAGATATGTTCAAACTGGCCAACAGCCCAAGAGCTGCGGGCGCAAGCAGCTCACCTTTTGATAGCGCCACGCTACCCGCCATCAAGTCTTCGCCAGCGAATCTACGGTTGTCACCCGTCTTAAGAATACCTGCAGGAATCTCTATTTCCTCGCC
Organism: Variovorax sp. PCZ-1; assembly: GCF_018413605.1. Classification (GTDB taxonomy): domain Bacteria; phylum Pseudomonadota; class Gammaproteobacteria; order Burkholderiales; family Burkholderiaceae_C; genus JANMDU01. The sequence continues at coordinate 955,709 of NZ_JAHCDN010000001.1, forward strand.
ATGCAAGCTGCACATCTCTTGCGGCACCACGGTATCCAAACCCTCGGGCATGATTGCGCCCGTCATGATCTTCACGCATTCGCCTGTGCCGACGCGGCCTTGCCAAGCCTTACCCGCCAAAGCCGTGCCTATGATCTTCAGCCGAGTCGTCTGCCCAGCGAGCATCTGAGCGCCCGCAAACACAAACCCATCCATCGCCGAGTTGTCGTGCGGCGGCACACTGATCGGCGAAATCACATCTTGCGCGAGCACACGATCCAATGCCTGCGCCAGAGGCAACTCCTCAGTTTCAGGCACAGACTGCACCAAGGCCGCCAAAAATTCATTCACCTTGCCTGCAGGCAAAGCCGCAGGGTCGTAGCCCAGCAGTTCAGCGGCGATATCGTTTAAAGATTTCATGGATGCTGATTGTCGCGCAATGCTGCTAAATCTAGGCGCATGTGGAGTTTTTCGAAGAACTGACCTTGCACAAGAATCGCTCGTGGCAGCAACCCATAACTAACAAAGCCAGCGCTCTCATAGAGCCGAACGACGTGTTGATTGCTTGCGGTCACCGTCAAGACCAATTGATCCAAGCTTGAATTAGCTAGAGCCAACTCAACGCAATGCTTCACTAATTTTGTCGCCACGCCAAATCGCTGAACGGTCTCAGACACCATGACAGCGGTGACATGCGCAATATGGCGCTTTTGCGGCCGCACATCTTTATCACGTTCCATCGCAATTGTGCCCAATAGAGCGCCTTGCCTATCAAAAGCGCAGAGGATGAAATGACCGCTCTCAGCATCGCCTAAGCGTGAGGCAAAAGCTTCTGGCAGCTTGTCTTTCTCGGTAGCGTAATCCGAGGTGAACGCATCGGGGTAGCGCTGCAATGAGGCATTGCGTAGGCTCACAAAAGCCCGCAAATCTTGGGCTTTGAGCACGCGGAGGTCAACGGAAAGATCAGCGCGGGAAGAGGGCATCCTGTGATTATCAGGCTGCCCGCTTGCACGCCATATCAAGCCGTGAAAAACTTCTTCAGCTTATCGCCCCAAGTCTCTTCATTCGGCGAATGCTTCGCGCCACCTTTGCGCACGGATTCGTCAAACTCTTTCATGAGCTTGCGCTGATGCTCGGTGAGCTTCACCGGCGTTTCTAGCGCGACGTGGCAATACAGATCGCCGGGGTAGCTGGAGCGCACGCCTTTGATGCCTTTGCCGCGTAGGCGGAAGGTTTTGCCGTGCTGTGTGCCGTCGGGGATGTCGATGCCGACTTTACCGAGTTTGTTGTCTGCGGCTTCATCGAGCGTAGGCACTTCGATTTCACCGCCCAGAGCAGCCGTGGCAAAGCTGATCGGCACTTGGCAATGCAGATCATCGCCATCGCGCTCAAAGATCTCGTGCTTGGCCACGCGAATTTCAATGTAGAGATCGCCTGCTGGCCCGCCGTTCGTTCCCGGCTCGCCGTTGCCAGCGCTGCGGATGCGCATGCCGTCGTCGATGCCGGATGGGATTTTGACTTCCAGTGTTTTCGTGTTCTTGATCTTTCCTACGCCATGGCAGCTCGTGCATGGCTCGGGGATGATCTTGCCTGTGCCCTTACAGGTTGGGCAGGTTTGCTGCACCGCGAAAAAGCCTTGGCGCATCTGCACTTGGCCGTGGCCATGGCAGGTGGTGCAGGTGATCGGTTTGGTACCGGGTTTCGCGCCATTGCCGCCGCAGGTGTTGCAGTTATCCCAGCTGGGGATGCGGATTTGCGCTTCTTTGCCGAAGGCCGCCTCTTCCAACGTCACTTCCATCGCATAGCTCAAATCGCCACCGCGATAGACCTGCCGCCCGCTGCCTTGCCGCTGGCCGCGCCCGCCAAACACATCACCAAAGATATCGCCAAAGGCCTCGGCAAAGCCGCCAAAGCCTTCCGCCCCGCCCGGGCCACCGCGCATGTTCGGATCGACACCCGCATGGCCATACTGATCGTAGGCCGCGCGCTTGTCTGGGTCAGACAGCATCTCATAGGCCTCTTTGGCCTCTTTGAACTTCTCTTCAGCTACTTTGGCCGTATCCCCCTGATTGCGGTCAGGATGATGCTTCATCGCCATCTTGCGATAGGATTTTTTGATGTCTTCATCGGAGGCGTTTTTTGGAACACCGAGGATTTCGTAGAAGTCGCGCTTGGCCATCTTGGTTTAACTTTTGTGCAATCTGTGTTTGGCAAAACGCCGCGAAGATCTTTTCAGATCAACGCGGCGGGCTTGTGAGCTCTCGGGCTTAGCCTTTTTTCACTTCTTTCACTTCAGCGTCAACGACGTTGTCATCAGCTGGCTTTTTCTCGCCAGCATCTTGCCCAGCCGTTTGCGCGCCCGCTTGTTGCGCAGCTTGGGATGCTTGCATGTCAGCATACATTTTCTCGCCCAGCTTTTGAGAGGCGATACCGAGGGCTGCAGACTTTTGCTCGATGGCGGCTTTGTCTTCGCCTTTCAAAGCTTCTTCCAACTCTTTGGAGGCGGCTTCGATTTTTTCTTTCTCGCCAGCTTCTAGCTTGTCGCCGTACTCACCCAAGGATTTCTTGGTGGAGTGCAGGGCGGCTTCGGCTTCGTTGCGGGCTTGGACGAGTTCGAGTTTTTTCTTGTCGTCTTCAGCGTTGAGCTCAGCGTCTTTCACCATGGCTTGGATTTCGTCTTCGCTCAATCCCGAGTTGGCCTTGATGGTGATTTTGTTTTCTTTGCCGGTGCCTTTGTCTTTGGCGGAAACGTGCAAGATGCCGTTGGCGTCGATGTCGAAAGTCACTTCGATTTGTGGCGTGCCGCGTGCTGCGGGTGGGATGCCTTCGAGGTTGAATTCGCCCAAACCTTTGTTGGCCACGGCCATCTCGCGCTCGCCTTGATAGACCTTGATCGTCACGGCGGGTTGGTTGTCATCCGCAGTGGAGAAGGTTTGTGCGAACTTGGTAGGGATGGTCGTGTTTTTCTTGATCATCTTGGTCATCACGCCGCCTAGCGTTTCGATGCCGAGAGACAAGGGGGTTACGTCCAAAAGCAGAACGTCTTTGCGATCACCGCTCAAGACTTGGCCTTGAATCGCTGCGCCCACGGCCACGGCTTCATCCGGGTTCACGTCCTTGCGTGGCTCTTTGCCGAAGAATTCTTTGACCTTCTCTTGCACCTTGGGCATGCGCGTCATGCCGCCCACGAGGATCACGTCTTGAATATCGCTCACGCTCACGCCAGCGTCTTTGATCGCGGTGCGGCAAGGGGCAATGGTGCGCTCGATCAACTCTTCCACCAAGCTCTCCAGCTTGGCGCGGGTGAGCTTCATGTTCAGGTGTTTCGGGCCTGAAGCGTCTACCGTGATGTAGGGCAGGTTGATCTCGGTTTGTTGGCTGCTGGAAAGCTCAATTTTGGCTTTCTCGGCCACGTCTTTCAAGCGCTGCAATGCGAGCACGTCTTTCTTCAAGTCAACTTGCGTGTCTTTCTTAAATTCGGCAATGATGTAGTCGATGATGCGCTGGTCAAAATCTTCGCCACCGAGGAAGGTGTCGCCATTGGTGGAGAGCACTTCAAATTGCTTCTCTCCATCGAGATCAGCGATGTCAATGATCGACACGTCAAACGTGCCGCCACCGAGGTCATACACAGCGATTTTGCGATCACCCTTGCCGACTTTGTCCAAGCCGAAAGCGAGAGCCGCTGCGGTCGGCTCGTTGATGATGCGCTTCACATCGAGGCCAGCAATGCGGCCAGCATCTTTGGTGGCTTGGCGCTGGCTGTCATTGAAATACGCGGGCACGGTGATCACGGCCTCAGTTACTTCTTCGCCAAGGTAATCTTCGGCGGTTTTCTTCATCTTGCGCAGCACTTCAGCCGAGACTTGCGGAGGCGCCATTTTCTGGCCGCGCACTTCAACCCAAGCATCGCCGTTGTCAGCCTTAGCGATGGCGTAAGGCATGAGATCGATGTCTTTTTGGACTTCTTTCTCTTCAAAGCGGCGGCCAATCAGGCGCTTCACGGCATAGAGCGTGTTCTTGGGGTTGGTCACGGCCTGGTTTTTCGCGGGTGCGCCGACGCGAATTTCGCCGTCTTCCATGTAAGCAATGATGGAAGGCGTGGTGCGCGCGCCTTCGGCGTTCTCAATCACCTTGGTGGTGTTGCCTTCCATGATGGCCACGCAGGAATTGGTGGTGCCGAGGTCAATGCCGATGATTTTTCCCATTTTTTACTCCGGAGATGTTGATTCAGATGATGTTGATATAGGGTTGCGTTTGTTGTGTTCAAGCAGGGGAACGCAAAATACGCAAAAAGAACGCAAAAGTCGCAGAAAACGAAGCAATCCAGACTCTTTTTTGCGCTTTTTGCGCTGTTCTGTGTCGTTTGCGTTCTCTTGGTTGATTTGTGATCAACCCTTAGCTGCAGCCACAGTGACCAGCGCAGGTCGCAAGGTGCGCTCAGCAATCGTGTAGCCTTTTTGCAAAACGGCAACAATCGTGTTGGCTTCCTGCTCAGAGCCTTCGGGCGCGGGCACGACGCTGATCGCTTGGTGCTTGGCGGGATCGAGTTTTTCGCCTTGCGCGGGATTGATTTCCAGCACTTTGTTGCGCTCCAAAGCTGATTTCAGCTGGCGCAACGTAGCCTCAGCGCCTTCGCGCAATTGCTCGTTGGTAGCATTTTGGATGGCCAAGCCGGCCGTCAAGCTGTCCATCACCGGCAGCAAACCTTCTGCAAAGCTCTCCACCGCGTATTTGCGGGCTTTGGAAACATCTTCCTCAGCGCGGCGGCGCATGTTTTGCACTTCGGCTGCGGCGCGCAGGTTTTGATCGTGCAGATCGGTGGCTTTGGCTTTGAGGGTGGCCAATTCGGCCAAGGCAACGGTCAGCGCATCGGCGCTATCAGCCTCATTCGCTGCCAAAGCGGCTTCGATTTCTTCAGGAGAAGCGTCAGCAGGTGTGCCGGGTGGAGCGACAGGAGCGCTGGAGGTAGGGGCTTCAGAAGGCTTAACTTCTTGATTTTCCTCAGGTTTTTTCTGTTCAGACATGATGTAGAGAGGCAAAAATACGAACCAAGCCAACAAATGGAGATGCTGGGCTTTTTTTCAAGAGTTTGCGGCACAGAATATGCGCAAAACAGATTGCTATCAAATAAAGAGCATGTCGCGCAGATTCTAAGCCGGCGGGAGCCGTTTTTCGGTAAAAAAAGGCAAAAAACAGCCCGAAGCTTGAAGCTTCGGGCTGAAAGATACTACGGATCTATCGGATCAATCAACCGAGGAGAAATTACTTTTTCTTGGCTTTAGCGCTGGTCCATTTGGTGGCAAATGCGCCCAAATCGCTCATGCGCTTCAAGAGATCGGTGCCGCCGCTGGTGAGGCTGTAGCCAGAATCGCCGTGGCCGACCAAGGAGGCCGCGCGCAATTCTTTCAATCGAGTGTTCAAAGTGTTGGGGGTGATGCCGCCCACACTGTCTTGCAGCAAGCGGAAGGTTTGCGGGTGGCCGTCTTTCAAAGCCCAGAGCACGCGCATGGCGTAACGGGATTCCAACAGGTCAAACAGGGCGTTAACAGCAACATTGTCTTTGGCGCTCATGAAAGGTGACTCCTAGCGATTTTTGATGAAGTGATGTCAGAGGTTTTGTCTCGAACTGATTGAAATATAACGCTTTTTTAGAAAAATGCTACAACTTCCGTAGCTAGCTATGCTTTTTGATATCGGGAAAACCCTAATTTGTAGCAAAATTGCTGCACTTTTGAGAGCAGAGCTGGCTTGTCAGCTGGGTGTACTGAGCGGATTGAGTGTGAAAATCCAGCTCATGAACCGTCAAATTGCCAGCAGCTTGGTCTATTCCAGCGAAACGGGGCGTATCTGCCCTGAATGTCGCCAGCCCGTGGCGCAATGCCAGTGCGCTGCGAACAAAAAAGCCTTGGCTGTGGCGAACAATGCATCTGCCGACGGCTTCGTTCGCGTGCAGCGCGAGACCAAAGGGCGAGGAGGCAAGAGCGTGACTATGGTGCGTGGGCTGGCCTTGGATGCCGTGGCGCTGGCGGCTTTAGGCAAGCAGCTCAAAGCGGCTTGCGGATCGGGTGGAACGGTCAAGGATGGGGTGATCGAGGTGCAAGGCGATCATGTGGAGAAGCGGACGGCGGCGCTGCAGAAGCTGGGGCATAAAGTGAAGCGTGTGGGCGGTTAAGCCCGACACGCTTGGATTGCCTCTTCGAGCTCAGTCTTTATTTGCAGCTAAATGACGCTGCGTCTTCTATGTTGCCGCTGCCGTTGTACATCGCTTTGCTTGGGAATGGGCAGAGGGGGCGGGTGCGGTTGGCTGACCAATCTTTGGGGAGTTCGGCGTTCGCACCTGCCGCATTGCCTGTGCCGCGTGCTGTGGCGATGATTTGCTGGGGGGCTACGCCGCGTTCTACCCAATTCACCAAGGGCGTGAGTGGATCGAATTGATCCACAGTGGGGCCGCCTGCGCCGCAATGCGCCATGCCGGGGACGGGGTAGTAGCGGGCGAATTCTGCGGCTTTGCCGTTTTGCGAATCGTTGACGCGGTTGATCCATGCGGCGGTGTCGTCGTGCGAGAAGATGGCATCGCTGACACCGTGGTAGGCCAAGATTTTTGCGCCGCGCTGGCGCAGGGGGATCAAATTTTCGGGGCTGAATTTGCCGGGGGGCGTGATTTGGGTGTTGGCAGATTCTGGGAATGCGGCGTTGGTGGCGTAGATGGCGGCGTAGGCTTCGTCCACGTTCAACGCGAAGGGGTTGGGGATGCTGCGCGGGGGTGTCATGAAGATGTAGCCGGCGGCGGGGTCGAGGATTTGGGAGTTGACGAATTTCCATTGCGCCCAGTTGGCGGCGGAGATGCCGGCGTCCCATGGGAAGCTGGAATAGAGCACGCTGCCGCCTCGGGTTTTGCCGCCGGTGTGGACGGCGGTGAGCTGAGTTTTTTGCTCGGCGCTGAGGCATGAACCGTTGCGTGCTCCAGAGCCTGATGCACAAGTCGCCACATCGCGGTTTAAGTCAAACGCTTTTTGGCAAGCTGCGGTGTCTTGCACGAGGCCGTCTTTCGCGCCATCGAGTGCGTCGCATTTGCCGAGGATGGCGGTGGCGACTGTTTGGCGCTCCGCAGGCGATAGTGCGGTGTTGAGGTTGGCAATTGTGGCGCTGGGGTTGAACGGGTGCGTCATGCTTGCGCCGGGCGTTGCGAGCGCTTGCCAGCCGGGCAGTGCCCACATTTGTGCGACGGCGGCATTGGGCAGGCGATAGCCGGGAGCGCCGATGAGGAAGCCGTCGTAATCGTTTTGATAGCGTGAGGCGGCAATCATCGCGTGCCGCCCGCCATTGGAGCAGCCGCCGATGTAGGAGCGATCTGGGGCTTTGCCGTAAGCGGCAGCAATGAGTTGCTTGGCCATGGGCGTGAGCTTGCCCACGGCTAGGTAGCCGTAATCGGCGCGGGCTTGCGGGTCTTCACCGAAGCGGGGGTTTTGGCGGCCTGTGTGGCCGGCGTCTGAGCTGATGACTGCGAAGCCTTGCGCGAGCGCGCCTGTGAGCGGGCCGCCGCCGTGTGCACCCAAGGCGAGTTGCACCACGCCATCGATGCCGCCATTGGCTTGGTAGTAAAAGCGGCCATTCCAATCTTTGGGCAGGCGCATTTCAAATTGAATAGCGAAGTCTTGATCGTTCACACCTTTTCGCTCATGCATCTTGCCTTTGACAAGGCAATGCTCGGGGGCGTTGTAGGCGGTGGTTTGTGCGCCAGCGCCGAGTTTGCCAGCTGCAATGTTCTCTGCGGATTCGAGGCGGGTTTTGTCGAATTTGAAGCTGGCTGGCAGCTGCGCGCAGGCAGAGAGTGTGGCGGGCTTGGCTTCGGAGAGCTTGGCCATGCCTAGACCGTCACTGCCCGGCGATGTACTACATGCTACTAAAGTGATAGCTGCTAGCGCAGATAATACGCCGGCAAAGTGCTGATTTGGCTTTAAATTTCTCATCAATTATCTCCTCGTTGTTGTATCTATCTTTGAGATGATCAGCCCAACGCGCCGTCAAGTGCAGCGTTGTTTGAACCAATCTGGAATCTCAATGGCTTTAAAGCGATCTGGGTCATCAGGGTGCTTGATACACAAAGCGCGGCGCTCTGTGCCATTGCAGATCAGGGTATCGCCACGCTTGATGATGTGGCGCTGCAAAATCGTTTTGCGCCCCCATTCTTCGATGCTGGTATGAATCTGCAATCTCTCGCCATAGGTGGCGCTGACTGAAAACTTGGTGTGGATCTCAAGCAGCGGCGTGCCGATGATGCCTTCGGTTTTCACCAATTCGCGCCAGGGGGGAATACCGCATTGCACAAAAAAATTCAGCGACGAGGCATCCATCCATTTACTGAAATTCGCAAAGAAGACAATGCCCGCCGGATCGCAATCCGAGAACATGACTTCGACTTCGTAAATAACAGTTTTGCTCATGGGGCTTGGGTTGCTCGTTAAAAATAGAACGCAAAATTCGCAGAAAAAGAAAATGGAAAAATCTTTTTGCGAATTTTGCGTTCTTCGGCGTCTTTTGCGTTCGATCGGTTGGCAATTAAGAATCCGCCCGGAAGCCCAAAGCTTTCACCAGCTTGCCAGCAAACTCGCTATCCGCCTTCAGGCGGCTTGCAAACTGATCGATGGTGACGGGATCAACGTGCGCGGCAAGCGGTGCCATGGCGGCCACCACATCCGGTTGAATCAGCGATGCGCGCAGGAAGGTGGAGGCACGCTCTCGCACGGCTTGCGATGCTGTCGCAGGCAAGAAGAAGCCAAACCATTCACGAATGACGAGCTCATCAAAGCCTTGCTCTTTGTAGGTGGGCACGTTATCCACAAAGGGTGAGCGCGTTGCGCCCGATGTGGCCAAGATGCGCACACGGCCTGTTTTGGCATGCTGCACCCAATCGCCCAAGGGAGAGGACATGGCTGCGAGCTGACCGCCGAGCACCTGGGGCACGCCAGGGCCAGAACCGGGGAAGGGCACATTGGTGGATTGAATATCCGCCAGTGTGGCAAAGCGGCCAGCGAGCAAATGCGGCATCGAGCCCGCGCCAGGGTTGCCCACATTGACCTTGCCTGGATTGGCTTTGGCCCAAGCCACGTATTGCTTGAGATTGGTCACCTCAGCTGGCACAGCCGAGCCAACAACGAAAGCGTGATCCGTGGCGTGGCCAATGGAGATGGGCGCAACATCCGCTTGCGAATAGGCCAGCTTGGAGTAGGAGTGTGGATACACGGTGAGCATGGAAGCAGGCGTATAGAGCATCACCGTGCCATCGCCGGGCGAGGCTTTGAGCGTGTTCACACCAAGCTGCCCACCCGCGCCGGGGCGGTTTTCGATGATCACATTGTTGGCATAAATGCCGCGCAGCTTCTCGCCTACTCGGCGCGCGAAGGCATCCGTTGTGCCACCTGGTGGGAAGCCAACGATGATTTTGAGGGTGTCCATCTTCTGCGCGAAGGTGGGTAAGCTGCCTAGGCCGAGTGTGGCCGCGGCGGCAGTGCTTTTGAGGATGGCTTGGCGACGGGTTTGCATGGATGTCTCCTGTGGTGTGAAAAAGATCAAGGCTTCAACTGCATGGGCGCAGCATCGGCATACAGGGCTTCTACCAGGGCTGCGCGATGGTTGAGCACGGCGCGCTGATTGATCGAGCCTTTGTCGGTGATTTCGCCTTTGTCGATGTTCGGTGGATCGGTGAGCACGACGGCGCGGGCGATTCGGCTGGCAGAACCAGTGGCTGTTGCTGCTTGGCTCGTGAGCATCTTTTGCATGGCCTCTTGCAGTTTGGGATGTGTTGCGACTTCAGAGTAGCTCGCTTCAGTTGGTAAGCCCAGTGTTTTTTTCGCGGGAATGAGCGCAGGGATGATCAGCGCGCCAACCTCACGCATGTTCAGGCCAGTGATGACCACATCTTGAATGAAGGGCGCCCCAGCAGCAATCAGCTTGGCGCGCAGCGGGCCCACGCTCACGAAGGTGCCGGTGGAGAGTTTGAAATCTTCCGCCACGCGGCCATCGAATTTCAGGCCGAGATGGAAATTGCTTTCATCAATCCATTTCACAGCATCACCGGTGGAGAGGAAGCCTTCCTCGTCAAACGCTTCTTTGCTTGCTTCCGGATTTTTCCAGTAGCCGGGTGTGATGTTGGGGCCGCGATAGCGCACTTCTACTTTGTCGCCATGCTTGACGAGTTTGAGTTCAAGCCCTGCGGCAGGCAAACCAAGATCGCCCGCCTTGACATTCACATTGGTGACGAACAGGCCAAAGGGCGCGGATTCCGTCATGCCCAAGCCTGATGTCATCGGGATGCGATAGCCCAGCTCTTTTTCTTCGGATTCATAAAGCGAATCCCAAATCGGCTGAGCCAGCGCTGCGCCTGCGTAAAAAAACATGCGGCAGCGCGAGAGCAGATTTTTTCGCAGCGCGGCATTCGTCTTCATCTCGGTGGCGAGCATCTCAAAGCTGATCGGCACATCGTAATAAATCGTGGGCGCGATCTCGGTGAGATTGCGGATCGTCTCGCCAATAAGCTGTGGCGTGGGTTTGCCATCGTTGATGTAGAAGGTGCCGCCATGAAACAGCACGAGATAAAAATCATGGTTGCCGCCGAAGGTGTGATTCCACGGCGGCCAATCCACCAACACGGGCGGAATGTCAAAAATCGAAGGCATCGATTGATAAATCTGCTGCTGATTCGCGCAGATCATGCGCTGCGTGTTGATCACCGCCTTGGGCAGCTTGGTGGAGCCGCTGGTGAAGAGAAATTTGACAATCGTGTCGCCATTGGTGGCTTGCATGGCAGCGTGGACGGCGGGTGTGACTTTTGTGGCAATTAATGAATCAAAAGCAATGGTTGCCGGCATAGAATCTGCGCGGAGTGCTATTGAATTTGTAGCAATTGGGATGTCTTTGGAGACCGTCGCTTCAATCGCCTTGCCATACTTGGCGTAGTCGCTCGCGTACACGAGGCCAGGTGTGATGGTCTCCAGCACGTGGCGCAGCTTGCCGTAGTCTTGGCTCATCAGGCTATAGGCGGTGGAGACCGAGCAAAACGGAATACCCACTGTCATCGCGCCGAGCATGAGCAGGGCGTGTTCCAGGCTGTTTTCGCTGAGGATCGCGAGGGGTTTATCGACGCTCAGACCGTGATTAAGCAGGGCTTGGCCGATGGCTTGCGACTTTGCCCAAGCTTCGGCGTATGTGATGTGAACCCATTCACCTTGAGCATTTCTGCGTGCCATCCAAGTCTGATCAGGGCGCTCTTTTGCCCAGTGAATGAGGCGATCCGTCATCCGCTCAGGATAGGCTTGCAGCGCTTGCTCAGCGCGCAAATACACGCAGCCATCGCGCTCTTCCTTCACGGCGCGCGTGATGCCGAATTCAAATTCGCGAAACTTGGGTGCGGCGCTCATATTCAACTCAGCTTGCCTTCACCTTCGGGCCACGACCATCCAAAAACTCTTGCACCCGAGCTTGCGCCTCTGGAGCCGTTTCCACTACGGATGCCATGAGTGATTCCATCAATAGCCCGTGATCTGCCGGAATTTCGGTGATGCGTGGCAGCGCTTGAATCAAAGCGTAATTCGTCATCGGTGCATTCGTCGCAATGCGCTGAGCCAGTTCCATGGCTTTCGCCACAGCGCCGCCTGCTGGCACGAGATACTGCGCAAAGCCAACGGGCACAGCTTCTGCGGCTTTGTACACTCGACCTGTGAGCATCATGTCGAGCATGCGATGCGTTCCAATCAACTTAGGCGCGCGCACCGAGCCACCGCCGCCCACGAAGATACCGCGAGCACCTTCGGGGAAGGCGAAAAAAGCCGTTTCATCTGCCACGCGAATATGGCAAGTCGCCGCCAGCTCCATGCCGCCGCCCACGCATGCGCCGTGAATCGCCGCAACGATGGGTCGTGTGCCTTTTTCCATTTGGTCAAACACCCGATGCCATTGGCGCGAATGGTGCAAGCCTTCCACGCTCGTGCGCCCTTTGATCTCGCTCAAATCCAAGCCTGCGCAAAAATGATCGCCTTGCCCAGAGATGACGACAGCTCGGCAGCTCTCTGGCAAAGCCGCAAAGGCTGCTTCAATCGCAAGGATCACGCTATCGGAAATCGCATTGCGCTTATGCGGGCGCTCAATGCGGATGTGCGCGACTGCGCCTTCGTGAGTGGTGGAAATTTCAGACATGGTTTCAGGTGATCGATTCATTCGTTAATTTAATGAAATACAAAGGATATCGAATCAGTGATAACCCTTTAAAATACCATTGCATGCTTGACTAACAGTTAGTTAAACTAAATAATAAGCTGATGAGTCTTTCCCAGATCATGGGCTACCAAATCACTCGCGCTAACCTTGTGGCGCTGGAGTTTTTCGCGCGCGACGTGGAGAAAGAATTTGATCTGCGTCCGGTGGAATACACCATTCTGCAGCTCGTGCGCGAGGGCTTGTGCACCACACCGAGCCAGCTCGCCAAGGAGTTGGCTATCACGCCGCCAAGCATGTCTGTGTGGCTGGATAAGCTCTCAGCGCGCAAGCTGCTCTCGCGCAGCAAAAGTGTGTCTGACGGTCGCGCCAGCCAAGTGCAGCTCACAGCCAGTGGCACGCGTCTGATCACCCAAGCGCATGAAGCCTTGCTCAAAAGCGAGCAGCGTATGCTTTCAGTGCTGAGCGCAGGGGAGCGGGTGATGCTGCATGAAATACTGCAAAAATTAAGCAAAATAGAGCATTCGCCGGCATAAAATCTGCGCAGAGTGCTATTAAATCAGGAGCATTGATGAAGACGCAAGACTTGGTAGCAATTGACATACACACCCATTTGGAAGTGTCATGCCGTAACCCGTTTGACAACTATGGCGAAGAATACGACCGCGCGGCAGACAAGTATTTCAAAAATGCCAAACGCCCGACGATGCAGGAGACGATTGATTACTACCGTGAGCGAAAAATCGGTTTCGTGAATTTCACTGTGGATGCAGAGAGCAATCTTGGCCGTACGCGAATTACCAATGAAGAAATCGCCGATGCTGCAGCTGCGAATTCAGACATCATGATTGCCTTCGGCTCGATTGATCCGCACAAAGGCAAGATGGGCGCTAGAGAAGCGCGTCGCTTGGTCGAGAGCCACGGCGTGCGCGGCTTCAAGTTTCATCCCACCGTGCAAGGCTTCGAGCCAGCCGACAAAATGGCTTGGCCAATTTACGAGGTGATTGCGGAGCACAAGCTGCCAGCCATCTTTCACAGTGGTCACAGCGGTATTGGCTCAGGTATGCGTTGTGGCGGTGGTCTGCGTTTGCAAAACAGCAATCCGATGTTGCTGGAGGATGTGGCGATTGCTTTCCCTGATATTCAAATCGTGATCGCTCACCCGAGCTGGCCTTGGCAAGACGAAGCGATTTCGCTGGCGATGCACAAGCCGAATATTTGGATCGACCTCTCAGGCTGGAGCCCTAAATACTTTCCACCTCAGCTCGTGCAATACGCTAACACCTTGCTCAAAGACCGCATCTTGTTTGGCAGCGACTATCCACTCATCACGCCGGATAAGTGGATGAAGGATTTTCAGGAGGCTGGTTTTAAGGAGGCTGTGATGCCGGGGATTTTGAAAGATAACGCGATGCGGTTGCTTGGGTTGTCTTAGCCAGTCGTCTTGACTCTTGGTTTGCTGGCTGGATCGCACTACCTGCACGCTTTGCTCCGTGTCCCCCGGTGGCGTTTAGTCTTAGTTTTTCTCCGGTAGATTGGTTTCGCCACCTCCTCCTATACCTACGCAAAACGCGCAGGTAGCGCGATCTTGCGAACGAAGTAGCGTTCATCGAAAGAAAGAAATCAAAGCGAGCACTAGTTGGCTTGTTGTCCGCCTTCGCTCGTTCGCAGCCATCAGCGTGGTGCATCCACCGCAGTGAGGTAAAGGAGGAGGCGGCGAAACCAGCTGGCCGAAGGAGAGCAGTGTTTATCGCCGCCGGGGGACACGAACGGAGGTGGGTGCGACGCGCTGATGGCGAGTTCAGTACAAAACGTCGAACATAGAGTAGCCTATTTAAACAAAACAGTAACTAGCCACAAACTGATCGCAGGAAACAGCAGCAGCAAGATCACACGAATCGCGTCCCATGCGAGGAAGGGGAACACACCTTTGTAAGTCTCGCCCATGGGCACTTCCTTGGCCATGTTGTTGACGACATACACATTCATGCCCACGGGTGGTGCAACCATGCCGATGCTCACGGTGGTGAGCACGAGAATGGCAAACCACAAAGCTTTGGCTTCGCGCTCCAAGCCCCACAGATCGAGCCCCATCACGGCGGGGAAGATCACAGGCAGCGTGAGCAGCAACATGGAGAGCTCATCCATCACGCAGCCGAGCAGCACATAGAGCAGCAAAATCGCCAGCACGATACTGAGATCAGGAATGGGCAAACTCGACACCCAATCGGCCACCATCTTGGGCATTTCGGTGAGTGCGAGTGTGGAGTTCATCATGTCTGCGCCAAGGAAGATCATGAACACCATCGCTGTGGTCTCTGCCGTGCCGATTAAGGAATTTTGAATGCCTTTGAGGTTCAGCTCACGTTTGGCGAGACCCACCACGAAGGTCATGAATGCACCAATCGCAGCGCCTTCGGTGGGCGAGAAGATGCCGCCGTAAATTCCGCCGAAGACGACGATGAACACAAAGGCAATCGGCCAAATCGAGATGATGGCTGTGCCGCGCTGAGCCCAACTCGCGGGCTCGCTGGGCGTGGCCAGATCAGGCCGCGCGCGGCAATACAGCGCGATCACGATGATGTAGCCCAGCATGGCGATAATGCCGGGGATCATCGCAGCTGCGAAGAGTTTGGCAATGTTTTGCTCGGTCAAGATCGCGTAGACGACCAGAGGGACGGAAGGGGGAATCAAGATACCCAGCGTGCCGCCCGTTGCGAGTGTGGCTGTGGATAAACGTCCGTGATAGCCATGCGCCTTCATCTCAGGGTAAGCCACTTGCGTGATTGTGGCGCAGGTGGCCACTGATGAGCCGCAGACTGCGCCGAACGCGCCTGCGCTCAAAATCGCCGCCATCGCTAAGCCGCCACGTACATGGCCCACGAACGAAGCCGCTGCGCGAAACAAATCGCGCGACAAGCCACCCTGCGTGGCGAATTGCCCCATCAGCAAGAAGAGGGGAATCACGCTCAGCTCATACACCGTGAGCCGCGCCACGGCATTGGCTTTGAGCAAATTGAGTAGCGTGCTCCATTCGGTCATGGCCCAGTATCCCAGCACACCGGGGATGAACATGGCAGCTGCAATCGGGATGCGCAGTGCCATCAAGAGCAGCATGCCGCTGAACATCAACAAACCAATTTGTACGGCACTCATGAGGACTCTCCTTGTAAAGCAGAGAGATCATTCCCCTTAAAGAGCAGTGCGGCTTGCGCAAACGCGACCACACCAGCAATCGCCAAACCGGGCGCGAGCGCCGCATAAGCCCACCACATCGGCAAGCTGATGATCATGCTGGTTTCGCCCGCTTCGCGCACCGCGAGCGCGCCTGCGCCTGTGCGCCAAGCCAGTAGGAAATACATCGCAACCAGCAGCAAGCAGCCCAAACCATCGAGCAGGGAGCGCTTGCGCCCAGAAATTTTTTGAGTGAAAAAATCCACAATGATGTTCGCTCCACGCCATTGACACCAAGGCAGACAGAGCGAAATCGCCAAAGCAATCCCCATTTGCGTGATTTCGATATCGCCATTGATGGGGCTGTTGAAGATGGCGCGGCTGGCGACGCTGACGGTGGTCATCAGGCTGATCGCGAGCGCAACGAAAGCCCCAGCCAAGCCCATGACGTGGCTGATGTTTTTGAGAAAGGAAAGCATCGTGGAATGTAGAAAACAGTGTCTCTGACGCGCTGCGCCAGAGACACGCCGTCAGCTGCTTATTTCTTCTTCAAAGTCGCGTTGTACTTCTTGGTCAAGTCTTTCGCGTCTTGCAGCATTTGCTTGCCGGGCAGGCCGCGCTTGTCCATGTCGGCAACCCAATCGTCTTGCAGGCTGGCAGATGCTGCGATCCAGCGATCGGTTTCTTGCGCAGACACTTGGATGAAGGTGTTGCCACGATCGCGTGCAGATTTTTGACCCACGGCAGTGGCCTCGTCCCAGTAGCGACCAATGGTCTGAGAGAGCTCGGGGCCGCTGTTCTTGTCGATGATGGCTTTCAGATCAGCAGGCAGGCTGTCGTATTTGGCTTGGTTCATGCCGAAGATGAAGCCGGCGGTGAAGATGGCGGGGCGGCTGCGATCCATCTCAGTGTGAAAGCTGGAGACTTCTTGCAGCTTGAACGACGGGATGATTTCCCATGCGGTCAAGAAACCATCAATCGTGCCCTTGCTCATGGCATCAGCCACGGCAGGAATCGGCATGCCCACTGGAGTGGCGCCGAGCTTGGCGAGCAAGCGAGACGACTGGCGGCTGGCCGCGCGAACCTTCAAACCTTTGAAATCTTCCAGCGTGCGAATGCGCTTGTAAGACGTGCTCAGGAAACCTGGGTCATGCACCCAAGTGGCGATCATCTTGGTGTTTTGAAATTCTTTGGTGGCGTATTTGCCGTAGTAGTCCCAGGCAGCGCGTGAGGCGGATTCTGCATTGAACGTCATGAAGGGCAGCTCGAAAGCTTCCATCACGGGGAAGCGGCCAGCGGTGTAGCCGGGCAGGGTGATCACGAGATCGTCCACACCGTCTTTCATGCGGTCAAACATTTGCGCAGGTGTGCCGCCGCCAGAAACTGCGGGCAGCACTTGGCAGCGCATGCGGTTGTTCGATTCTTTGGCGATCTTGTCGCACCAAGGCTGCACCACGCGGGTGTGGCCCTGCGCCACGGTGGGCCACATGTGATGGAACTTGAGCACCACATCTTGTGCAGCAGCGGAAAAGCTGCAAGCGGCCAGCGCGGTGGCGGCTGCTAAATGTTGAAAACGAAAGCGTGTCATGGTTGTTGTCTCCTAGGGGTTGAAATGATGCGATGGTTCAATGTTAGTTGGCAATTCGGGTTAGCGAGTGCTTGATGTTGCGATAGCAGCTATCGCATCTGAGCGATAGGCGCTGTCGAGGGTGATGCGTCCACGCACGCGCGAGACGCAGACGCAGATGTGTGTGTTGCTGTGTTTTTCATGCTCGCTGAAGAAAACATCGCGGTGTTCGATACTGCCGTCCAGCGCCAGCACCCTCACTGCGCACAGGCCGCATTCTCCTTTTCGGCATCCGTACATGGCCGAGACGCCTTGCAACTCAAGCGCATCTAGCAAACTCATTTCGGGCGATACTTCAAACGAAAGATCGTGTCGCGGCAAATTGACTTCGAAGGCGTGTTCTGCGCCAGCGCTGCCAAATGTTTCGAAGCGCAGTAGGGAAGGCGCACGATCTTGCTTGCCCCATGCCTCGCGCACCGAAGCGAGCATGCCTGCTGGGCCACAAACATAGGCTTGGGCGCCTGTGGGGAGTGCGGCGATCGCTGGTGAAAAATCAATAGCACTGCCTACGACCGTGTGCAAACGATCACCTAACAATCGCTTGAGATCATCATGAAAGGCCAGCTCTTGCGCATCTCTCGCGCCATAGATCATCTGAAAATTGGCGTAACGCAGCTTGAGTTGGCGTGCCATGCTGAGCAAAGGCGTGATGCCGATGCCTCCGGCAATCAGCAAATAAGCAGGTGCTTTCAAATCCAAATGGAAATGATTCAGTGGCGCGCTGATCGAGAGTGCATCACCTTCTTGCAAACGCCACATGGCTTGTGAGCCACCGCGCCCCGGTTCAGCGCGCTTGACTGCGATGCTCAGCATGCCGGGTTCATCGCAGGGAAGCAAAGAATAATGTCGTGTCTGCAATTGGCCTTGCACGGGGATTTGCACTTGGATATGCGCGCCGGGTTGCCAGCTGTAGGCTGCGGGCGGAACATCAGCGGCCAAGCGTAGGCTGAATTCTCGAACCGTGGGGGTGATGTCGCGCAAATGCGCCACCTGTGCACTCATGCCAAGCGATGCGATCTTCATGGGCTGCGTTTCCGAATCAGCTGCACGCCGGGCATGTTCGATGGCGTTGCGCCGCGCACGGCATCTCGCAAATTGCGCTGCGCTAAGCGCGAGTGCTCGCGCATGACGGCCTCCGCGCGCGCGCCTTCGCGCTGCTCAATGGCTTGCAATACTTGCCAATGCTGATCCTGCGCCACGATCAGCATGTCGCGTGCTTTGGGCGAAGTGGCTTGCAGCACGACGAAGGCTGAGGGCGAAGCAAAGGGCATGCTGGCGGCGCGTTCCATCTCACGCGAGAGCAGCTCACTGCCAGAGAGCTCGCCCAGCAGAGTGTGAAAACGCTGGTTGTGTTGTACGTAGGCAGAAAAATCTTCTTCAGAGAGCGCGTTTCTTTGCAGCAAACCATCAATCTGCTGCAGCACTTCTCGCGCTTCAGCTAACACCACTGGCGCTACGCCACGCTCTGCAGCTAGGCGCGCAGAAAGGCCTTCCACCATGCCGCGCAACTCAATCGCTTCAGCCACCTCGCGCTCGCTGAATGTGCGTACCGCAAAGCCGCCATGCGGCAAGGCTTGCAAGAGACCTTCTTGCTCCAAGCGCACCAGTGCCGCGCGAATCGGTGTGCGCGATACGCCCAGCCGCTCCACCAAGCTCAACTCTGCAATGCGTGCACCTGCGCCGAGCTCGCCCGAGAGGATCATCTCGCGCAGCTGTAACTGTGCGCGTACCTGTGCGTTGTCGCTGGCTGCGTCGCCGTCTTGGGTTTTGCTGCGCAAAGCTGTGATTGTGCTCATGTTTTATGAATAAAAACCATATCTCGCCGGCGTAGAATCTGCGCAGAATGCTCACTATTTGATAGCAAATTCATCATGCTGCCAAGCGAATGGGAATAATGGGTGAAGGGGGTTGCTCGCGCGCAATCAAACCGTCAATCAAGCGCCGGGCCCACATGGAGCCAGCGTCGATGTTGAGGTTGTAAAACGTGTGATCTGGGTGTTCATCAATCGCTTTTTGCTGAGCTTCGAGCACATGCTCGTCTTCCCGGAAGATGCCGGCCACGCCTTCACGCAGCTGATGCGTGAGGCGCTGTTCGCCAATCAAATAGTTGCGCGCAAACGCCCAGAAGTAGTGGCATGAGCCATCCGTTTCAGGTGTGATGGTGTTGAGCACCATGCCATTGACGCCTTGGCTGCGATCACTCTGCCGCGCATCACCTTGATTACCACCTGGAGGGACTGCGCCTGTGCCTGTCGCCGCGACGCCTACATCAATCGACACGGTGCAGGGTGCTTCAAAGCGGATGATCTGCCAGCGATCTACCGCGCCTTCGTAGCCGCGCGCTTGTTTGATTTGGCCTGCCCAGAAGGGCGGGCCTTCAATGTTTTCCATCCAGCGCGTCACGGTTGCAGTGCGATCGCCATGCGTGGCTACAAAGGGCGCTTCTGCAACAGCGCGGTTGCCTATTGAAGAGCCATGCACGAAAGTCTCATGCGTTAAGTCCATCAGGTTGTCGATCACTAAGCGATAGTCGCAAGCGACGCGGATCACCTTGCCGTCGCCTGCCCATTGCGCATCTTGATTCCAATGCAAATCAGGCACGAGGCTTTCATCCGCCAACGCGGGATCGCCGGGCCAGATCCATACGAAGCGATGCTTCTCCACAACTGGGAAGCTGCGCACGCAGGCTGCTGGATTGATGGTCTCTTGGCTGGGCATGTGCGTGCATTGGCCACTGCCGTTGAATACCAGCCCGTGATAGCCGCACACGACTTCATCGCCCTCCAAGCGCCCCATCGAAAGCGGCAGCAGCCGATGCCAGCAAGCATCTTCCAGCGCTGCTACTTGGCCAGTGCTCTGGCGATACATCACGATTTTTTGATTGCAAATCGTTCGCGCAAACAGAGCATGGCTGACTTCCACATCGTAGGCGGCGGCATACCAAGCATTGAGCGGAAATGTAGATTTCACAGACTTCATGCATACGCATTGTATGCAATGAAGCCAATAAATCAATAAAATTGCCTGTTATTTAAGCTAATTCAGGTATTTGTGTATTCAATAGCTAACTTGATTCATGGTTTAAGATGGCTTAACAAATAACCCTTGGAGACAAAAATGAGCAGTGCACCACATCTTCCCGCCCGCTTTGACCATGTGGGCAGCTTCTTGCGCCCGCAATACCTTTTGGAAGCCCGCGATCAAAAAGCCAAGGGCCAAATCACGCCGGAGCAACTGCGCGTGGTGGAAGACAAAGCCATCACCGAGATCGTGAAATTTCAAGAGAGTGTGGGTCTCAAGAGCATCACCGATGGTGAGTTTCGCCGCACATATTTTCACCTCGATTTCTTGGAGCAGCTCGGTGGCGTGAAAGTTGGCGAAGCAGCTTTGCAAATTGGCGCAGATGGCAAAGAGCATCTCGTGCCGCCTGCGATTCATGTGGTGGGTAAGGTCACACATGCCAAACAAATCCAGCTGGCGGATTTTCAATACCTCAAAACCCAAGTCGCCGCGGGCAACACACCTAAGGTGACGATTCCATCGCCAACGATGCTTCACTTCCGTGGCGGCCGCGCTGGCATTGATCGCAAAGCCTATCCAGAGCTTGATCCCGAGTTTTATGACGATGTGGCTCGCGCTTACGGTGATGAGCTCAAATCGCTCAGCGCCGCGGGCTGCAACTATGTGCAAATGGACGACACCAATCTCGCTTACCTCTGTGATCCCAAAATGCGCGAAGCCGCACGCTCACGTGGCGATGATCCCAACGAGCTGCCGCGCCGCTATGCCAGCTTCATCAACAAAGTCGTTGCGCACAAGCCAGATGGCATGACGCTGGCCATGCACCTGTGCCGTGGCAATTTCAAGAGCACCTTTGCGGCCAGTGGAGACTATGAGCCCGTGGCCGAAGCCTTGCTCTCCGAGATGAATATCGATGCCTATTTCTTGGAATACGACGACGACCGCTCCGGAGATTTCCGCCCCTTGCGCTTCTTGAAGAAAAACAAGACCGTGGTGCTCGGTTTGGTCACCACCAAGGTCGGCCAAATGGAATCCAAAGACGATCTGAAGCGCCGTATCGACGAAGCGGCGAAATACGCACCGATGGAGCAACTCGCTTTGTCGCCCCAGTGCGGTTTTTCATCGACCGTACATGGCAACAGCATCGCTGTGGAAGATCAGCGCAACAAACTGCGCTTGGTGATTGAGACGGCGCAGGAGATGTGGAAGTAAATTGATTTGAGCCAAAAAAAGAGCCGCATCTGCGGCTCTTTTTTTATGGAGAAAGGCTTTAAGCCACTCGCTCTGGGAAAGGCAAGCTGCGCAAGCGCTTGCCGCCATTCAGTCGTGCAATCGCATTGGCCAGCGCTGGAGCCATTGGGGGCAGGCCGACTTCGCCGATGCCGCCAGGATGGTTATCCGTGGGCATGACCTTCACATTGACCACGGGCACTTGGTTCGCACGCAGCAAGTTGTAGGCACCCAAGTTCTTCTGCTGCGGCTCGCCTGCTTTGTAGGTCAGCTTCTCGCCCAAAGCGGCAGACAGGCCATAGATGGCGCTGCCTTCGATCTGGGTTTGAATATTCTTTGGGCTGAGAGGATGGCCGCAATCCACCGCCGCCCAGATGTTGTGCACCACAGGGCGGCCTTGGTTGAGGGAGACTTCCACGACCATCGCGCAGAAAGTGCCCCAAGCGTCGGAGAAGGCGAGGCCTAGCGCTCTGCCTGAAGCGCGACCGCGACTCCAATTCGACATGCTGCCTACTTCGCGCAACACCGCTTGCGCGCGCGGCGATTTGTGGCACAACTCGATGCGCATTTGCAGTGGGTCTTGATTGGTGGCAACTGCCACTTCATCGACCAGGGTCTCGATGCCGAATTTCACATAACCCGCGCCCACGCCGCGCCAGAAGCTGCAAGCGATGCCGCGGTCTTCGACCATCTGCTGCACCTGATGGCCAGCAATGTCATACACACCATCGGCGAATTCCATCACTGGAGAATCTTTGTTGCCACTGGCGCGGAAGGCCGCTGGCAAGAGACGCGCATAGATTTGCTCGGCGACCACACGATGCTGCAAGCCCACGATCTTGCCTTGCGCATTCACGGCAGCAATCAAATGCTGTGCGGTAGCTGGGCGCGGCTTGGCGCGGGTGAAATCGTCTTCACGCGTCCAGATCATTTGCACAGGTACGCCGGGTACGGCTTTGGCAATCAAAGCTGCATCAATCGCATACTCAGCTTCCACACGGCGGCCATAGCCACCGCCGAGCAATTGAATGTTGACCTTGATGTTTTCCGGCTTGAAGCCGCCTGCAGCTGCCACGCCGCCCACGACGAAGCCCACGGTTTGCGAAGGTGTCCAGATCTCGATCTTGTCGCCATCGACCTTGGCCGTGGTATTCATCGGCTCCATGGTGAATTGGTTCACATGCTCTGTGGTGTAAGTCGCCTTGAATGTGCGTGCAGCGCCAGCAATTTCTTTGGCAGCATCGCCATGGGCATGGAAGCTCACGCCGGCATCGGCCAAGTTTTCTGCGCGCGTCACATACTCTTTGATCGCAGCATCAGAATCGTATTTGCGGCCACGCGCCGTATTGGTCCATTCGACCTTCAGTAGATCACGCGCTTTGCGGGCGGTGTGGAAAGAGTCGGCCACGACGGCAACGCCCGTAGGAATCGTCACCACGGCTTTCACGCCGGGCACGGCTTTGGCTGCTGCGTCATCGACCTTCTCCGCTTTCTCGCCTTGCACGGGGGCTGAGAGAAGGCTGGCGTAATGCAAGCCGGGTATGCGCACATCAATGCCATAGACGGCTGTGCCATTGGTTTTGGCAGCGAGATCCACGCGGGGAATATCTTTGCCAATCAGCTTGAACTGCGCCATGGGTTTGAGCATGGTTTTATCCACCTTGGGCAGCTCGGCAGGCATCGTGGCAGTCTTGGCCAAATCGCCATAGCTGACGCGGCGGTTGCTCGCCGCATGAATCACCATGCTGTTTTCAGCGCGCAGCTCGGCCACAGGCACATTCCATTGTGCAGCGGCAGCGCCCAGCATCACCAGCTTGCCTTGCAGGCCCGCTAAGCTCAGCGGCTCGTAATAGCCGGTCACGGTACGTGAAGCGCCGGTAGTCAAGCCGCCGCCAAAGCGTGGGTTACCAAACAGGCGGGGATTCGGTGGCGCGTGTTGCACGCGTACCTTGCTCCAATCGAGCTCCATATGATCTGCCACCACGGCAGGCAGGGAGGTCATCGTGCCTTGCCCCATTTCCGAGCCTGCTGAGTAAATCGTGGCGGTGTTGTCGGGAGCAATAACCACCCATGCGATGGGTGTGAACGGCGCAGATTGCGCTTGCGCAAAATCCATCGTGCCGAAAGTGATGCCCAAGGCACCTGCGCCCGAGCCAACAATGAAGGAGCGGCGTGAAATTTGAAGGGAGTTCATGGTGTGCTTCCCTTCACGCCAAAGTTTTCTGAGCGCGCACCACAGCGGCGGCGATCTGGTTATACGTGCCGCAGCGGCAGACATTACCTGCCATACGCTCTAGCGCTTGCTCACGGGTGAGTGGCGCGCGAGCATCTGTAATCACCGCAGCGGCGGCCATCATCTGGCCGGATTGGCAGTAACCGCATTGCGGGGCGGATTCTGCGATCCAAGCATCTTGCAAAGCTTTGCCTTCGCGCGTTTGCACCAAGCCTTCGATGGTCGTGACTTGCGCTCCAGCGGCTGCCGAGAGCGGCATCACGCAAGAGCGAGTGGGTGCGCCGTTCAGATGCACGGTGCATGCACCGCATTGCGCGACACCGCAGGCGAATTTGGTACCGGTGATGCCCATTTCTTCGCGGATCACCCAAAGCAGGGGCGTATCGGGCGTGGCCTTGGCGCTCACCGCCTTGCCGTTGAGAGTGAAATTAACCATGCTTGTCTCCGTAGGTTCTATTGATGCACTTCTTGATCTTGCGCGAAACGCCGCAAGACTGCATGCATGCTAGCAATACCTCAGCGTTGCTGCGCGGTTTTTATCGGGATAGCAGGTATACCAGCTTGAAATAAGCTGGCTTAAGACGTGCCCAGCTCGAGCTCTTTGAGTTGCTCTTCCTCACGCGCATGCAAGAGGGCTTGCACGGTTTCGCCCAAATCGCCTTCCATGATGAAGAGCAGTTTGTAGAGCGTCAGGTTGATGCGGTGATCCGTCATCCGGCCTTGGGGGAAGTTGTAGGTGCGGATGCGGTCGCTGCGGTCGCCACTGCCGATCAGGCCTTTGCGTGTGGCCGCCTCTTTGGCAGCGCGCTCGCTGCGCTCTTTTTCTTGTAAACGCGCTTGAAGCACTTGCAGGGCTTTGGCTTTGTTGCTGTGCTGGCTGCGACCATCTTGGCATTCGGCCACCAAGCCGGTGGGCAAGTGCACCACGCGTACGGCAGAGTCGGTTTTGTTGATGTGCTGGCCGCCTGCGCCTGATGCTCTGAACGTATCAATGCGCAGATCTGCGGGGTTGAGCGTAATGGCTTGATGCTCGTCGGGCTCAGGCATCACCGCGACTGTGCAAGCGCTGGTGTGGATGCGCCCTTGCGTCTCGGTGGTGGGCACGCGTTGCACACGATGGCCGCCGGATTCAAAGCGCAATTTGCCATACACACCAATACCTAGTTCATCGGTGCTGCCTTCCATACGCAGCACGACTTCTTTGTAGCCGCCCACTTCTGAAGGTGACTCGCTCATGATCTCCACACGCCAGCCTTGTGAGGCTGCGAAGCGGGTGTACATGCGGCAGAGATCGCCAGCAAAAAGGGCAGATTCATCGCCCCCTGTGCCTGCACGGATTTCGACGAAGGCGGCGCGCGCATCATCTGGATCACGTGGAATCAAAAGACGCTGCAGTTCGTCTTCTAGTTTGATGAGCTCTGCTTCGCCGGAAGCAATTTCCTCGCGAGCCATTTCGGCCATATCGGCATCAGAAAGCATGTCTTGCGCAGCAGCGATATCGCTTTCAACCTGCTGGTAGCGCGCATAGCGACCGGCCGTCGGCGTGACTTGGCGGTGCTCCTGCGACAGCGCTTGATAGGCCTTCATATCCGCCATGATGTCTGGCTGAGCGAGCAGGCTTTCCAGATCGAGCAAACGCTCTTGGATGGTTTCTAGTTTGGATCGGAGAAAGGGTTTCATGAAACTGAATGAGCTGTTTAACGCAAAAATCGCAAAAAGAATACCGAAAAGCGCGAAAAAATCCTGATGTGGTTTTGCGTTTTTCGCGTACTTTTAGCGCTTTTCGCGATACCTAGAAGGTCAGCTGGCCGTACAACGCAAAGCGCGAAGCTAACGCTCGCCTGGCTCTTGCGGTTTGAGATACAAACGCTGAACTGCTTCCTGCGCAGCGGCGCGCTGGGATGGCTCAGAAGCTCCCAGACCAAGATAAGCAGGATGCAGGAACTTTTGCGCTACGCCTTTGGACAAGGCTTCGAGCACAGCATCAATGTCTTCGCCTTTGGCAAGCAGCTTTTTGGCGCGTGAGATCTCTGCGGCGCGCCAAGCATCGCTTTGCGCGTTGAGCTGCTGGATCAGATTCGTGGTGCCTTCGCTTCGCTGCTGCATCCAGCGCAGAAAATCCTGCACACCGGCATCCACAATCACCTCAGCTTGCGCCACGGCCGCTTGGCGGGTGGCTTGCGCGGTCTGCACCACGCCTGCCAGATCGTCCACCGTGTAGAGATACACATCATCCAGCGCCTTGACTTCGGGCTCAATATCGCGCGGCACAGCCAGATCAACCATGAAGATCGGGCGACGCTTGCGCGCTTTGATGGCGCGCTCGACTGCGCCGAGGCCGATGATAGGCAAGGTGCTGGCGGTGCAGCTGATGACAGCATCAAACTCATGCAAGCGAGAAGGCAGCTCACCTAAATGCATGGTGTGCAGGGCGGTGTTGCTCGTGGCGGCGGCTGGTGCGAGCCGATCAATCAGTGCTTGACCGCGCTCCATCGTGCGGTTGGCAATCACGATCTGGCGCGGATTCTTCGCTGCGAAATGCGTGGCTGCCAGCTCGATCATCTCGCCTGCGCCCACGAACAAGATGCGGATTTTTGACAGGTCTTCAAAAAGCTGGCTGCTCAAGCGAACAGCGGCTGCAGCCATGCTGATGCTTTGCGTGCCGATATCCGTGCTTGAGCGCACTTCTTTGGCCACTGCAAAGCTGCGCTGGAACATTTGATGCAAGGTGCTGCCCAGCGCGCCAGCATGTTCAGCGGCGTTCACAGCATCTTTGAGTTGTCCCAAGATTTGCGTTTCGCCCAGGACCATGGAATCCAAACCCGCTGCCACGCGGAAGGCATGTCGTGCGGCAGAGGAGCCCTCCAAAGTGTAGGTATGGCTTTGCAGCGATTGGCTGCTCACGCCGCCACTGCTGGCAAGCCACTGCAGCACCTGGGCCGTCTGCGCGCTGTCGCCCGAGCCATAAATTTCAGTGCGGTTGCAAGTGGAGACGAGAGTGAGCTCCGGCTCGGCGTGCAAGCTGCTGCGAAGCGAGGAAAGCGCAGGCGTGATTTGATCGAGCGCAAAGGCAAAGCGACCGCGCAAATCCAGCGGCGCGGTGGTGTGGTTGATGCCTAGAGCCCATACAGTCATATTGGGAATGCTAAACGCATCCTCGCTCGCGCATCACGCCCACTTTCGGGCGATCTGCGGCGTTGAAAAGCCTCGCTGTAGCACCGCTACAGCTGTGTTTTTCGCCTAGCAGCTCATCCCGAAATCGGGCATGCTGCATCGAGCAGGTTGCATTTAACATCCCCGTATTATAGATTTATAGGCTTTTTATGCACTTCGCCGGCGTAGATACTGCGCGAGATGCTATCTATTTTGTAGTATTTTTTCAGCCTGGGTGGATGCCATCGAGCTCATGAAACGCGCACCCGCTATGATCATGCCATGACTGCTCAATCTACATCCACTCAGCCTTTAGAAGGCTTTTCCTACTCGCGTGCAAGCTTTGAAAACTTGGTCGATAGTGCTCTCGCGCATGCCAAAAAAATCGGCGCGACAGATGCTGCTGCTGAAGCTTCTGAGGGTAGCGGCCTTTCCGTTTCGGCGCGCTTGGGCAAGTTGGAAAATGTGGAGTGCAATCGCGATAAATCTCTCGGGGTCACGGTCTATGTCGGCAAGCGCCGCGGCAATGCCAGCACCTCCGATTTCTCCGAAACGGCGATCCAGCAAACCGTGCAAGCGGCCTACGATATTGCGCGTTTTACTGCGGAAGATCCGGTGGCTGGTTTGCCAGATTTGCAAGATGTGGCCACCAGCTACCCTGATCTTGATCTGTTTCACCCCTGGGTGCTGAGCAGCGAAGCCGCTCTGGAGCTGGCGCTGCGCTGTGAAGATGCAGCGCTCACAACCGACAAGCGCATCACCAACAGCGAAGGCGCTGGCGTATCTGCTCAGCAAAGCCACTTCTTCGCGGCGCATTTACGCGGCGGGCAGATGGGCTTTCGCGGTGGCTATGCCTCCAGCCGCCATTCCATGAGTGTGGCGCCCATTGCTGGCAAGGGCGATGGTATGCAGCGAGATTACTGGTACAGCTCCGAGCGCAATGCCTGCGATATGGCCAGCCCAGATGCGGTGGGGCGCTATGCTGCCGAGCGCGCCCTCTCGCGCCTGAAGGCGCGCAAGATCGCCACCACGCAATGCCCGGTGCTCTTTGAATCGCCTTTGGCGGCTGGCTTGTTGGGTGGCTTCGTGCAAGCGGTCAGTGGTGGCGCGCTGTATCGCAAAAGCTCCTTCTTGCTCGATTCCATGGGCCAGCAAGTTTTCCCCAAACATATCGACATCATGGAAGATCCCCATGTGATGGGTGGCAAGGCCAGTGCGCCCTTTGATGAAGAAGGCGTGAAAACGCATGCTCGCAAGGTGGTGGATGCTGGCAAGGTGGGCGGTTATTTCCTCTCCACTTACTCTGCTCGCAAGCTCGGTATGCGCACCACAGGCAATGCGGGTGGCTCACACAACCTCACGCTGACATCGCGACAAACCCAAAGCGGCGATGATCTGGATGCCATGCTGCAAAAACTCGATACAGGTCTCTTCGTGATCGAGCTGATGGGGCAGGGCGTGAACTACGTCACTGGCGATTACTCGCGGGGGGCAACCGGCTTTTGGGTCGAAAAGGGCCGCATCGCCTACCCCGTGCAAGAGATCACGATTGCTGGCAACCTCAAAGAGATGTTCAAAGGTATCGAAGCCATTGGCTCGGATGCCTACACTTTTGGCGGCAAACGCACCGGTTCGGTTTTGATCAACCGCATGAAGGTCGCTGGTAGTTAGCACGATGCATCAAACCACAGGTGGATCGTATGCGCGTATCTCCCTACCCTTAGGCTTATGTGTGGAATAAGGATCTGGCCAGCATAAATACTGCGCTAGTTGCTATCAATATAGTAGCAAAAGGATTTTTTGAAACTGTATACAGAATCTGCTCAATTGCGCTAAAGTCTGTGTGATGGAAGGTTTACCGAGTTATTTGCTTTGGCTGCCCGTCTTGGTGATCACAGCGTCGTTGATCGAGGCGGTTTGGATGCACCTGCGCGCGCCGGGCAGTTATGACTGGCGCGCGTTTGGTGTTTCCTTGCTGGATTTGGTGGTGCGTAATTTGCAGCGGATTTTGCTGCCAGGCTTGGTAGTGAGCCCCATTGGTGAGTGGCTTTGGGAGCATCGGCTGATGACGGTACCTCTGACCGGGGTGTGGGCGTTTGCCCTGCTGTTTGTGGGTCAAGAGTTTTGCTATTACTGGTACCACCGAGCTGCGCATCGCGTACGGCTGATGTGGTGTACGCATGCGGTACACCATTCGCCCAATCAACTCACACTGGCGGCGGCTTATCGCCTGGGTTGGACGGCCTTTTTCTCTGGCGCGATTTATTTCTTTTTGCCACTGATCGCTCTGGGCTTCTCACCGAGTGTGGTCGTGGCATGTTTGTTTGCCAATTTGCTCTACCAATTTTGGCTGCATGCGACTTGGATACCGAAGCTCGGGCCACTGGAGTATGTGTTCAACACACCGAGCGCGCATCGTGTGCATCACGCGGCGAATTTGGATTACTTGGATGCGAACTACGGTGGCGTGCTGATCGTGTTTGACCGACTGTTTGGCACGTATCGACAAGAGCGTGCCGAACTGCCTTGCCGCTATGGCTGGGTGCAGCCCATGAACAGCCACAACCCGATCAAGGTGGAGCTGCATCAATGGGTTTCTCTTTTCAAAGATTTGGGCGAAGCGAAATCAACACGTGAATTCTTGGGGCTGCTGTTCAAGCCCCCTGGCTGGCGTGCCGATGGTCAGGGTCAGACGACCGAAGAACTCCAGGCACGAGCTGTTGGGTCGCTCAAGACCGAGCGTGCAGTTTAGTGTAGTGCCGCACTCTTTTTGCGACTTAAAAACGCGTCTTTCCCCCTGACTCGTCGTTACAAATGCTCGCCATGCCTACGGGCATGTCTGTGCTTTGCGCCTAGATTCAGAGGGAAATCCATCGTTTTTAATCAGTCGCAAAAAGAATGCACCACTACACTAGCCGCTGATTTCTACGCGCATGCCAGCAGCGGCTAAGCGCCTCTCCAGCACTTCGCCCAAAGCCACACTGGGCGTGATCACACCAGAAGCTTTGGGTAGCTGATCTTCGTTCTCAGCCAGGGCCAGCGCTGATTCACACATCATCTTGACCGTCGCGCCATTGCCAGCGTCCAAAGAATCGCCAATCACGACGCGCAGTTGGTGGCCTTGCGCCGATTGCCCGATCACATCAATTTTGAAGAAACCGCGCGCCATGCTGGCGGCGCTGGGGCCTTGGCCAGGCTGGGCCATCATGCGTTGCGCCAGTTTTCTTAAGGGGGAAATTTCAAGCAAGCCCATGCTGATCTTCGAGCCAACGCCAAAGCTGCCAGCCACCGCGCCCGCCACAAGCGAGCGACCAAAGCGCAAATACTCTTGATAGCTGGCCTGTTGCCCGCGCAGCGCCAAGCTGCGGCGCACCACTCGCGTGTTCACCGGCCCCATCACGAAAAGGCCGAGCCAGGCGTTGAAATCTTCATCATGATGCGCGCCTAGCGGGTCGCGGTGGGCAGACACATCTTTGGGCACAGTCCCAGCGGGATTGAGCAAAAATGGATCATTCAAAGCTTTGCTCTGCTTGGATTCGATCATGTTCATCACAGAAGCCAGCGTGCCGCCGTTGAGCCCACCACCGCCCAAGCTGAAAGCCGCTTTGATTTTGATGCAATCTTGCTTGTGGCGCTTTTTCATCTCGCGCAGCAGCAAATAGGCGCCCAGATCGCTGGGCACGGAATCAAAGCCACAGCTGGGCACGATGCGTGTGCCATCTTTTTCGGCTTTTGCGTGGTGTGCATCAATCATTTGGCGAATCCAAGGCGTCTCGCCGGTGATATCGCAGTAATGCGTTTGATGCTTCACGCAAGCGGCCACCAATTTGCTGCCATACAGAGCGTAGGGCCCTGCGCAACTGAGCACAACGCGGGTGGAGGCGGCGAGCGTACTTAAAGCCTTCTCGTCTTGCGCATCGGCCACCACCATAGCCATCTCTTTCACGCTCGGATGCTCGTGCGCCACAGCATCTCGCGCGGCTTCAAGCTTGGCAAGCGAGCGTCCGGCAATGGCCCAGCGGGTGTTGCTGGCTGCATGCTTAGCCAGATAGGCAATCGCTTGTTGGCCAACAAAGCCCGTTGCGCCGTAGAGGATGAGGTCAAAGGTCTTGTTCATGGCTGTTTCTCTGTGATGCGTTCAGTGTAGTGCCAGACAATAGCCCCAACTCTCGCTTTGACATACTCTAGGCGCTAGCATCTACGCCCATGGATTCACTCTCACAACTTGTATTGGGCTCTGCCATCGGCATCGCCGTCATGGGGCGGCGTACCGCTGTTTGGAAAGCTGCACTTTGGGGCGGCATCGCAGGCACGCTGCCTGATCTGGATGCTTTGCTCGATTTTGGCGATGCTGTGCGCAACATGACGTATCACCGAGCCGAAAGCCATGGCTTGTTTTATCTCAGCTTGCTTGCGCCGCTGATGGCTTGGGCGGTGAGCAAACTGCATGGCGAAACGGCGCTTTTCAAGCGCTGGAGTCTCGCGTTGTGGCTCGCTCTTTTTACCCATCCCTTGCTCGACTGGTTCACGATTTATGGCACGCAATTGATGCAGCCTTTCTCCGAGCATCCGTATGGCTTGGGCAGCATGTTCATCATCGATCCGATCTACACCTTTCCTCTGTTGATCGGCGTGATCGTCGCTTTATCACGCAAACAGTTTGCAGGCTTACGCTGGAACGCGTTGGCTCTGGGTTTCTCCTGTCTTTATCTGGCTTGGAGCGCGATAGCGCAAGCGCATGTGGAGCGCATCGTGCGTGCGCAGCTGACTGCGCAGGGGCAGGGCAGCGCAAAATTCTTCGTCACACCTGCGCCGCTCAACACCATTGTCTGGCGTGTGGTGGTCATGGGCGAGCAGAGCTATTCAGAAGGTTTTTATTCATTCACGGACAAGAGCGGCCCGATCAAGCTGGACAGCTTCGCGCATCAGCCTGCACTCATCAATGAGCTCAAAGGCAATTGGGCAGCTGAGCGCATGGCGTGGTTCACGCATGGCTTTTACAGCCTGCGTGAAGTCAAAGGCCAAGCCATCCTCACTGATTTACGCATGGGCCAAGAGCCCGGCTATGTGTTCCAGTTCGCGCTCGCGCAGCGTGAGGGCAGCGCTTGGAAGACAATCCAGCCAGAGCAAATCGGCAATCGAGGCGACGCTGCCAAAGCCTTGCCATGGCTGTGGGCACGTATCAAAGGGCAAGATGTGCCGCCGCCTAGGTAGCTTTTGCTCATTTCCCTTTGAAATTAGTGGCATTTCGCAAGGCGCAGCGCTTTTCCTGATCCTCGCTATGATCCTTTAATTAACTCAAGAGGTCATTATGAAACCGATCAGTATTTTTGTAGGCGCTGCGACAGCACTCTCATTTTCCAGCGCCAGCATGGCTCAAGAAAAATCAGAGTTGCCGCTATGGGAAATCGGTGGTTTTGGCCTTGCCGTGTCTCAGCAGGCTTATCCCGGCTCAGATCAGCAAGTCAATCGCGGGCTGGCTTTGCCCTTTGTGATATACCGCGGGCAGTTTTTGCGGGCCGACGACGGCTCAGTGGGCTTGCGCGCCCTTAAAACCAATAATCTTGAGCTGGATATCGGTTTTTCTGGCTCGTTTGGCTCGGGCGCAGACGATATCAAAGCGCGCAACGGCATGCCTAAGCTGGGCAGCATGATCGAATTCGGGCCACGTTTGAAATGGAATCTTGGCGAAGGGCCGGGCAATGGTCGCTGGAGCGCGCAATTTCCCTTACGTGGTGTGTTTGATCTCAGCGATGGCGGGGCAAGCAAAGGCATTGCATTTGAGCCTGAGCTGGTGTTTTCACGCCGTAGCAGCAATGGCTGGGCTTATTCCAGCAGCGTCGGCGCGATTTTTGGCAATCAAAAATTAAACGACACGTTTTACGGTGTGGCTGCACCTTTCGCACTGCCCAATCGCCCAGCCTACACAGCCGAAAGCGGCCTCATTTCTTGGCGCCTAGGTGTATCAGCCAGCCGCAGTCTCGCACCAGATTGGCGCTTGTTCGGCTTTGCGCGACTCGATTCAGTGGCCGGAGCCGCCAATGAAAACAGCCCCTTGGTGCGCCAGAAAAACGGCGCATCAGTGGGCATGGGTCTGTCTTACACCTGGCTGCGATCGAGCGAAAAAGCACGCCCTTGAGCCTGAGGCAGTTTGCTCGTCTGCAAAGTACCTTGAAAGGTCAGCTTGAGCGATCTACAAAGGAGCTTGGCGATAGAAATGGCCAAGCACGGCGCATGTCGCTGCCAAATCAGCTGCTTGTCTGCGATACATCCTGTTGCTCCCGAGCGAGCAACAGGGTTTTCCGGTTTTCGCTAAATTGATCTCATCTTTCCTACTGGAGCGCATCTATGAGCATTTCTTTGAACATCAATGGCAAGGCCGTCTCGGTCGATGCTGATCCATCCACGCCGATTCTTTGGGCGCTGCGCGATAACCTGGATCTCACGGGCACGAAGTTTGGCTGCGGTATGGCGCTGTGTGGCGCGTGCACCGTGCATATGAATGGGCAGGCGATTCGCTCTTGCGTCACGCCGATCTCAGCCGCAGTGGGCCAACGCATCACCACGATCGAAGTGCAGGCGCAAGACAAAGTGGGCAAGGCTGTGGAAGATGCTTGGGTCAAGCACGATGTGGCGCAATGCGGCTACTGCCAGAGCGGGCAAGTGATGGTGGCGACGGCTTTTCTAAAGACCAATAAGAATCCGAGCGACAGCCAAATTGATGCAGCGATGGCAGGCAATATTTGCCGCTGTGGCACATACCAGCGCATTCGCGTGGCGATCAAAGATGCGGCCAAGGCCATCGCTTAAGGAGAAGAACCATGATTCTCGACAAAATTCTCTCTCAAGCTCAAGCGGTGAAAGCCGAGCTTTCCCGCCGCAATTTCGTGACGATGACAGTTGGCGGCGCTGTGGGCCTCGCTTTCATGCCTTTGGCCAGCGACGATGTGCGCGCACAAAACGCGCCCGCCGTGCCTCCCGGCCAAAAGCCCACGGAGCGCCCTGGCGCATTTGTGAGCATTGCCAAAGACGGCACAGCCACCGTGCTGTGCAACCGCATGGATATGGGGCAGGGCATTGAAACGGCGCTTGCCATGATCTGCGCTGAAGAGCTGGGCGTTGAGTGGAGCAAGGTGAAAACCGGCTTTGGCAACCAGATGCCGAATTACGTTGACCCGATGATGGGCATGCACCTCACGGGCGGTTCGAACTCGGTGAAAAACAGTTATACGCAATACCGCGAGCTGGGTGCGCGCACCAAGGCGATGATGATCACGGCGGCATCCAAGCAATTGAATGTGGCTGCTGCGCAGCTCACTGCAGCCAAGGGCATGATCTCGGGCGGCGGTAAATCTGTGGGCTATGGCGATGTATTTGAAGCGGCGATGAAAGAGCCGATTCCAGCAACCGTGACACTCAAAGATCCGAAAGATTTTGAGCTCATCGGTAAGCCCACAGGCCTCAAAGTTTCGCAAGCGAAATCGACGGGTGCGCAGAAATACGGTATTGATATCAAACTGCCCGGCATGCTCACTGCTGTGATCGTCGATCCGCCCGTGTTTGGCGCAAAGTTCAAGAGTTTTGATGCGAGCGCTGCTGAGAAGGTCAAAGGCGTGCGCGCTGTACTGCCTGTAGATTTGGATCGTGGTGGCAAAGGTATCGCCGTGGTGGCTGATGGCTACTGGCCTGCCAAAATGGGGCGCGATGCGCTCAAAGTAGAGTGGGATACCAGCGGCGTGGCCAAAGCTGATACCGCTGCCATGCTCAAGCAGTATCAAGAGCTGGCTAAGAAAAAGGGGCTGGCTGTGCCCGGTGGCAAGCTCACGGCTGATACGTCAAAAATGGCTGCTGCGCCTAATAAAATCACTGCCGATTTCGTCTTTCCCTACTTGAACCACGCCCAGATGGAGCCGCTGGCGTGTACGGTAGATTTGAAGGCAGATCGCTGCGATGTGTACACCGCATCGCAAATGCCCGGCGTGGACACAGGCGCGATTGCTAAAGCCACAGGCGTGCCTGCTGACAAGATCATGATTCATGTGCAAATGGCAGGCGGTGGCTTTGGCCGCCGCGCTGTGCCAACCAGCGAATACTTGGTGGAATCAGCGAACGTGGCAAAAGCCCTCGCAGCTGCGGGCAAACGCGCGCCAGTGAAGGTGATTTGGAGCCGTGAGGATGATCTGAAGGCGGGCTACTACCGGCCCTTCACCGTGCACCGCGCCGAAATTGGCTTTGATGCACAGGGCAATATCGCCGGCTGGGAAAACGTGATCGTTTCGCAAAGTATCTTAAAAGGCTCGCCCTTTGAGGCTTTCCTCGTGAAAGATGGTGTGGACGGCACCACACATGAAGGCATGAAAGATGGCTACGACATTCCCATCAATGTGACCGTGCATCACCCCGAGGTGAATGTGCCCACGCTGTGGTGGCGTTCGGTGGGTTCCACGCATACGGCGTTTGTGATGGAAACGCTGATTGATGAAGTGGCTGCGGCTTCAAGCCAAGATCCTGTGGCTTATCGCATGAAGCTCTTGGGTGACAAGCATCCGCGCCACAAAGCCGCGCTGCAAATCGCAGTAGACAAGAGTGGCTATGGCAAGCGCAACTTGCCTGCCGGCCAGCATTGGGGTGTGGCAGTGCATGAAAGTTTTGAATCGGTGGTGGCTTTCGTCGTGAGCGCGAGCGTGAAAGACGGCAAGCCTGTGGTTCACAGCGTGGACGCAGGCGTGCATTGCAACCGCGTGATCAACCCACGCACGGTAGAAACGCAGGTGCAAGGCTCGGCCATCATGGCGCTTTCCACCTGCATGCCTGGTCACGCGATCACCTTCAAAGATGGCGTGGTGGAGCAAAGTAATTACAGCGACTTCCCGCCCGCGCGTATCACTGATGCACCCACGATCAATGTGCATATCGTGCCAAGCACGGATGCGCCCAAAGGCATGGGCGAGCCTGGCTTGCCGCCGTTTGCACCCGCGCTGGCCAATGCGCTGCGCCGAGCGACCGGTAAGCCTTTGCGTGAGATGCCTTTTAAATTGGCTTGACCTTCCTCTTCACGCTTATCAACCGCCTTCGGGCGGTTTTTTATTGAT
The DNA here is from genome assembly GCF_018413605.1 of Variovorax sp. PCZ-1. Lineage (GTDB taxonomy): Bacteria > Pseudomonadota > Gammaproteobacteria > Burkholderiales > Burkholderiaceae_C > JANMDU01. Next base: position 991,431 of record NZ_JAHCDN010000001.1, read on the forward strand.
ACGATGTTGCTCTTCATTCAGAGAGTCGCCATGCAACCTTTTCATCTTGCCTTCCCCGTCACCGATCTACAAAAAGCCCGCGCCTTCTATGGTGATCTGCTGGGCTGCCCAGAAGGGCGCAGCAGCTCGGAATGGGTGGACTTTAATTTCCATGGCCACCAAATCGTCGCGCATCTGTGCCCCACGATGAATACCGACACCGCCAAAAGCGAGGTCGATGGCCACGGCGTGCCGGTGCGGCATTTTGGTTTGGTGATGAATTTGCCAGAGTGGGAAACGCTCGCTGCCAAGCTCAAAGCGATGGGCACGAAATTCATCATTGAGCCTTACATTCGCTTCAAAGGCGAGCCTGGCGAGCAGGCCACGATGTTTTTCCTCGATCCGTTTGGCAATGCGATTGAGTTCAAAGCCTTCAAGAGCATGAATTCTCTGTTTGCGAAGTGATTTTTTAAGCGTTTTGAGCGGTTTGCCTGCATAGAACCTGCGCAAAGTGCTATCAAAATGATACTTTTGGCAATGTGATGGTTTCCTCAATCCATGCTGTAGGAGATGGCGCATGACTTATTCTGGAAGATGCCTGTGCGGCTCAATTGCCTATCAACTCTCCGGCGAGCCGATTGGCGTGTCTCTGTGCCATTGCAATGACTGTAGACGCAGCGCTGGCGCGCCCATGGTGTCTTGGGCGATGTATCTTGAGGGCGCGTTGAGCGTGACGAAGGGGCAAGCCAAGACGATCAACTCATCGGGCACTTCGATGCGTAGTTTCTGCGCCGACTGCGGTACGGGGCTGTTCTATCGCAATGAGCCCGTCTTGCCCGGAATCGTGGATATCCAATCCGCGACGCTGGATGATCCTGACGCATTACCGCCGAGTAAGCAGATTCAAACAGCGGAAAGGCTCAAATGGATGCAGCATCTTCATGCCTTGCCTGAGATAGAAAGATATCCGTCTTAGGCTCACCAAGATATTTTCCCTGTTGGAATTTATAAGCCTTTTAGGCTTACCGCCGGCATAGAATCTGCGCAAAATGCTATTAAATTAAGAGTAACGATATGACATTGGCTATTAACTTCGACGACATCACCCAAGCTGCTGCGCGCATACAAGGCGTGGCGAATCGCACGCCTGTGCTCACCTCGCGCACGGCGAACGAGCTCGCGGGCGCGGAGCTTTTCTTTAAGTGCGAAAACTATCAGCGCATGGGTGCGTTCAAGTTTCGCGGAGCGTATAACGCGCTGGCGCAGTTTTCGGCTGAGCAGAAAAAACGCGGTGTGTGTGCGTTTAGCTCAGGCAATCATGCGCAGGGCATTGCGCTGGCGGCGAAGATTCTGGGCATGCCGGCGGCGATTGTGATGCCGCTGGATTCTCCAGAGGTGAAGATGGCGGCGACGCGCGGGTATGGCGCGGAGGTCATCACCTATGACCGTTACAAGGAAGACCGCATTGCGATTGGCAACAAGCTGGCTGACGAGCGCGGGATGACTTTGATCCCGCCATATGACCATGCGCATGTGATGGCGGGGCAGGGCACGGCGGCTCTCGAATTGCTGCAAGAGGTCGGTCATCTCGATACGCTGCTGGTGTGTTTGGGCGGTGGTGGGCTCATCTCAGGTTGCGCCGTGGCGGCCAAGCATCTGAACCCCAAGATTCGCGTGATCGGTGTGGAGCCGGAGGCGGGCAATGATGCTCAGCAGAGCAAGCGCTCAGGAAAGATTGTGAAAATAGACACACCAAAAACCATCGCTGATGGCGCGCAGACACAGTTCGTCGGAAACCTGACTTTCCCTGTGATTCAAGAGCTGGTTGACGACATCGTGACGGTGAGCGATGCCCAGCTGATTGAGGCGATGCGCTTTGCGGCGAGTCGCATGAAGATAGTGATCGAGCCCACAGGTGGTTTGGCGATGGCAGCGGCGATGCAAGGCGTGGTGGATGTGAAGGGCCAGCGCGTGGGCATCATCGTCTCGGGTGGCAATATCGACATTGCGCAATTCGCCAAATTCATGGCGTAACGTGAGCGCGCAGCCGACCGTCATCATCCTTGCCAGCGGGCGCGGCGAGCGCTTCACAGCCTCGGGCGGGCAGGGCAGCAAGCTTGCAGCCTTGATGAATGGCAAGACGGTTTTGCAATGGACTTTAGATGCTGTCAAAGCGACGGGTCTGCCTTGGCATGTAGAAGACGCTGGGCATCCGGGCATGGGCGACAGCATTGCTGCGGCAGTGCGCGCCACACCCCAATCGAACGGGTGGTTGATCTTGCCGGCTGATTTGCCTTTGATCTCGCCGCAAACCATTCTTGCGGTTGCGGATGCGCTCGCGCAAGGCGCGCAGGCGGCATACCCGCTATATGCGGGTGAGCGCGGGCATCCCGTGGGGTTTACCGCAGAGGCTGGCCTTGAGCTGCAAAATTTAAAGGGAAATCGCGGTGCAGCCGGCATACTATCTGCGCGAAGTGCTATTGAAATAATAGTAAATGATGTGGGCTGCATCACTGATATTGATACGCTAGAGCAGCTTGATCATGCACAAACTCTCATGAATCAGCGCCTGAACTGAGCTTGAACCCGCCTACACTGGGCTGGTATGACCACTGCCTTGCCTAGCTCACCAACAAAGATAGAAACCAAACTGATGAGCGTCTATGCACGGCTCATGGTCGTGCCGATTTTGTGGGGCGGTACGTTCATCGCAGGGCGCATTGTCTCTGCAGAAGTCTCGCCGGCCACAGCCTCGTTGGTTCGATTTTTGTTTGCGGCCTTGGCTTTGCTGATCAGCTTGCATTTGAGCGAAGGTTTGCGTGCCTTGCGTAGCCTGAATTCAAAGCAGTTGTTGGGTACAGCGGCTTTGGGTGCAACGGGCATTCTGGCCTACAACCTGTGTTTCTTCAACGCACTCGCTTTGATACCTGCGAGTCGGAGCTCTCTTTTTGTAGCGCTCAATCCCGTGCTTACGGTGTTGGTGGCGGTGATTTTTCTGGATGATCGTATGAGCCTATCGCGCTGGCTGGGAATGGGCTTGGCTTTGCTGGGCGTGTGGATCGTGATCACGCGGGGTGATTTGAGCCAGCTCTTGCAAGCCGTGGGGCGCGGTGAGCTTTTCATGCTTGGCGCGATCAGCAGCTGGGCAGCCTACACATTAATTGGGCGCAAATTGTTGCAAGGCATGTCGCCGCTTTTATCCACAACCTGCGCGGTGCTCTGGGGCTGCTTGATGCTGGCCGTATTGGCGCTGTTTGAGTCACCCAAGTTAAGCATCACACTGTGGTCATTCAAAGCATGGCTGAGCTTGGCCTTCTTGGGTGTGCTGGGCACAGCGGTGGCCTTTGTTTGGTATTACGAAGGCATCCGCAGACTAGGCGCAGCGCGCACCGTGGTGTTTAACAATTTGGTGCCCATCTTCGGTGTGCTGCTAGCCTGGCTGCTGCTCAATGAGCCGCTGAGCTGGAGCCTAGCTCTGGGCGGAGCGATTGCTGTGTCTGGTGTCTTTCTAGTGAATCGACAAACCTCGTAAGTCGATTCAAACCCGATCTCGGTGCGAGATTTCCACGACGACTGCGCGCGCAGCCAAGCCCGCCACAATCTGCTCGGCCAGAGCGCGGTTTTTGCTGTCTAGGTTGGCATCCCATTCGTCGAGTAAATACACTTTGGCTTGCGTCTTCAAGCTGATCTCTTGCAGACTGCGCAATTGTTTTTCGCCAGAAGAGAAGCCATTGGAGCGAGCTTGGGGATCAGTCTCGCCTTCGCTCTCGGTCTCATCGTCTTCTTGGCCTTTGCCCTTCAAAAATTCAAAAGTGAGTTTGTCACTTGTGGGCCAATAAAAAGCCTGCGTGCCCAGCCGCGCTTTGAGCGCGACGAGCAGGCTGGATTTACCCATGCCATTGCTGCCGCGCACCAAGATGCGCCCTGTGGGTTGCACCAACACTTGGCTCACGGCGCTATCGACATTCGAGCATGGCAAAGTCAAAGCATCGCGTTGCAAGCTCACGCCTTCAAAGCGAATCCGCTGGTTGAATTGCGCATCCGGCACAGGCCGCATGGCTTCGCAAGCGCCGCCTATGCGCGTCCACACCGCGAGCAAATCGTTCCAACCTGAGGCCAGGCCATGCACGTGGTACGACATTTCAATTTGCCTTGGCAGAGTAGCAGCCAAGGCAATGAGCAGGGCACTGTCTCCCACATTGCGCCCAGCCACCCAAGCGAGGTAAGAAAACACCACGATCAAGGCAAAAATACCGCTCACAGTTGCGATGCCTTCGCGCGCCATGATGGCCCGAATTTGCGCACGCAATGCATTGCGCAGCCGCTCTTTGAAACCTGCGTGCCAGAGGCGGTAGTTGTAGCGGTTGCCGGCAGTGATGTTGTCCCAAGCGGTGTAGGTGTGAGCCGTCATGCGATTGGTCTCGCGCTGTTGGGCGAGATAAGCAGCAGCCACAGGTTTGCGTACAAACCATTGCAAAGCCAAGAGCGCTATAAAGACCATGCCATACACCGCAGGTAAGCCAGCATCAATCGCAAAGCCGAGCACGATGGCGTTGAAGAGCAGACCGAAAAACAGCTTCAAATCGGCTTCCAGCTCGTAGATCAATTCAAAGAGGATGTGAAAGGTCTCGTTGGTGAGAAAGGGCTCGACATGCTCGCGTTGCTGTCTGTCGCCCAGCAAGGCGGCTGTTGCGCGGTTGTCGCGCGCAAAGCGCAGCATGTAGCGGCCATAAGCGCCAAAGCCAGCGCGCTCCGCAAAGATCCAACTGCTCGCGCCCACGATGTAGGAGGCCGATTGCGCGGCCACAATCCACGCAAAATCCGAGATCAAAAACTCTTGTTGTGAAACATCGTGTCCAGCTTGGATGATCAGTGCTGTTGTGGCTGCAGCTAAGCCTGCCTCGATGATCAGCAAGGCCAACATCCAGTAAAACGGAGAACCCAGTAAAAACCCTAGGAATTCTGCGCGCTTGAAGGCTACAGGAGGGCGAGCGTGCATATCAGACATCGTGATTTTGTAAATATCGCTGACTATAATGAATTCTTCGTATCTACTGTGTCAACTTCTGAGGCGGCGCGGCGTTATGAAAACAACTTGAGTATGAAGCGGCTCGCCGATTCATTCCCAGGTTATCGGGGCTCAGCAGTCATGCTGAGCAAACACATTACATCTATATCCGGAGAATCACATGAACAACGCAACTTCCAAGCCAAAGAAAAGCAAAAAGCCAATGAAGAAAGCCAAGTAATTGGTTTTCAACACACAAAAAACCCGCTCTTGAGCGGGTTTTTTGTTGGGTTTTAGCAGCGAGAAACGGCTTTATTTCACGGTGACTGCAATCGTTGCGGCAAAGTCTTTACCGTAGCTCAAATGGAAGCCATCGGCAAACTGCATGGTGAGCTTGTATTGGCCAGGTGCTAGTTTTAACTCAGCCTCGGTTTGTCCAGCGCCGAAGTGGATGTGCTGAGCATCAAAGGGAATGATTTCGCCAGCGGGTTTGCTCATCAGATTGACGAGCACATGATGATGGCCTTTGCCAGTGTTTTGTCCGGCAGCGGCGGGCTCGACCGCCATGCCCTTAACGCCAAATTTGACTTTGAAAGTTTGGCCAACCGTCGCACCGTTTTGCGGCTCGACAAACCACACGCCTTTGTCTGCAGGCGGCTGATTGGGGTTGGGGTTCATCATGCTGGCGCAGCCTGATAGCAACAGGGTCGCAGCCGTGCCAAGCGCGAATACCCATGAATAAAGGGCGCGTTTGGTTTTGAGGGGGGATGAGTGCATACAATGTCTCTTTCGGTTTTAAGAAGTTGTTGGAAGGGCTAATGTGCCAGAGGTCTGGCGTATTGGCTACTTAATTGATGCTAAGCCGACAATTGAAGAAAACTATTACATCCTGTGCCGTCCTGGCGCGAGATGACTTGTTCTGAATATCCATGTCTCAATACGTTTACACCATGAATCGGGTCGGCAAAATCGTGCCGCCCAAGCGCCAAATCCTCAAGGATATTTCTCTCTCGTTTTTTCCGGGTGCCAAGATTGGTGTGCTCGGCCTGAATGGCTCCGGCAAATCTACGCTGCTCAAAATCATGGCGGGTGTGGACAAAGAGATTGAAGGTGAAGCGATTCCGATGCCGGGCATCAAGGTGGGCTATCTCCCCCAAGAGCCACAGCTCGATCCTGAGCACAGCGTGCGCCAAGCGGTGGAAAGCGGCATGGGCGCTGTGATGGCAGCCAAAGAGCGGCTAGAGCAGGTGTATGTGGAATACGGCCTGGAAGAAGCAGATTTTGACAAGCTGGCTGCAGAGCAGGCAGAGTTGGAAGCCATCATCGCTGCGGCAGGTGACGATACCGGCCATGCTTTGGAAATTGCAGCCGATGCGCTTCGCTTGCCTGAATGGGAGGCCAAAATTGGGCATCTCTCCGGCGGCGAGAAGCGCCGCGTGGCATTGTGCCAACTGCTGCTCTCTAAACCCGACATGCTGCTGCTGGATGAGCCAACCAACCACTTGGATGCTGAATCTGTGGATTGGCTGGAGCAATTTCTCGCACGCTTCCCTGGCACGGTCGTCGCAATTACCCATGATCGTTACTTCTTGGATAACGCAGCCGAGTGGATTTTGGAGCTGGATCGCGGTCACGGCATTCCGTGGAAAGGCAACTATTCCACTTGGCTCGATCAGAAAACGGATCGCTTAGCCAAGGAAGCCAAAGGTGAAGAGGCTCGCACCAAAGCACTCAAGAAGGAGCTGGAGTGGGTGCGCCAGAATCCGAAAGGCCGCCAGGCCAAATCCAAAGCGCGTATCGCTCGCTTTGAAGAGCTCTCTAGTCAAGAGTATCAAAAACGCAACGAAACCTCGGAAATTTTCATCCCTGTTGCAGAGCGTTTGGGTAACGAAGTCATTGAGTTCAATGGTGTATCGAAAGCCTTCGGTGATCGTTTGCTGATCGATAACCTGAGCTTCAAAGTACCCGCTGGTGCCATTGTCGGCATCATCGGCCCCAACGGTGCAGGTAAATCCACGCTGTTCCGCATGATCGCGGGCAAAGAGCAGCCTGACAGCGGCAGTGTCAACATTGGCTCCACGGTGCAAATGGCCTTTGTGGATCAGAACCGCGACAGCTTGGCCAATGAGAAAACCGTTTGGGAAGACATCTCTGGTGGCTTGGATATGCTGCAAATTGGTAAATTCACTGTGCCCAGCCGCGCCTACTGCGGGCGCTTCAATTTCTCAGGCAGCGATCAGCAAAAGCGCGTGGGTAATCTCTCAGGCGGCGAGCGCGGTCGCTTGCATTTGGCCAAGACCTTGATTGCCGGCGGCAACGTCCTGATGCTGGACGAACCCTCCAACGACCTCGATGTGGAAACCTTGCGTGCTTTGGAAGATGCATTGCTCGAGTTCGCCGGCTCGGTCATGGTCATCAGCCACGATCGTTGGTTCTTGGATCGTATCGCTACGCACATCCTCGCTTGCGAAGGTGATTCACAATGGGTATTCTTTGACGGCAACTATCAAGAATATGAAGCCGACAAGAAAAAACGTTTGGGTGAAGAAGGCGCTAAACCCAAGCGTGTGCGCTACAAAGCCTTGGCCTGATTTTTGATCTGCGATTTTTATTTCTAAGACAAAGGTACATTTTTTCGCATCATGGCATCTTCTAAGCCCCGTCCGTTAGGTGTGATTGACGAGCCATTTGGCGCGCGCGTCACGCTACGCCAGACCTTAGACGTGGTGATGGATCAGGCGCCTAATTTGATTGATAAAGTGATCGAATCCCTGGGCGGCAGAGATGACAAGCCCGCCAAGGGCATTGGCATGGTCAAGCCCAATTTCCCGCCTGTCGTACAAGCCGTGGTTCAGTTGCTGATCTCTAATAAACAGAAAGCTATCGAAGTATTTGTAGAGAGATTGCGCTACTACGTATTTCTCGGCGTAGGCACATCAACCCAAGCGCCGCAAATGATGCGCTTTGAAGACCTCAAGCTCTTCGAAGAAGAAGATCTGGATGAAAGTATCGAAGTTGCCGGTGCATTGCAGGAAATCACGCTGCTGACAGACGAGATCATGCCCACGATGGATGCGCTCATCAGCTCCCTGCTGGGCTGGATCACGGTGCAGCCACAAATCAATCCGCTTCGCCCAGAAATGTTTGCGCGCGCGCTGCGCGATTGCATCACTAGCCAAGTGACTGATGTGGAGATTCGCGGTGCCATCATCGGCCATGCAGCTGCACGCCTGGGTGTGTTGCAGCGCAAACTGTATGCTGAGCTATGCCAATGGCTCAAATCCTACGGTGTGGAAGAGGCGCCAAGCGCACAGCCTGCCAATTTGCCCAGCGTGGCAAAGGCCAATCCTTCCTCGGTCAGCAATTCGGTGGCGCGCACCTTGCTCACTTTGGATAAATTGCGTCGCCTGCTCTCTGGCGAACTCGACAACGACTCTCATCGCAGACAAGATTTCCTTCATACCGTGCCTGCTTCCGTTGTGGCATTGCAAGACATGCGCCAAGTCGAAGCCATGGTGCAACGGCTAGAGAAAAAAGCCAAAGACACCAAAGACAATCCCCAAGAAGATGCCAGGCGCAAAGCAGCGCAAGCACGCATGGCGCTCAAAGATGGCCGTGAGCTGGGCAAGCAGCTGGGCGAAGAAGTCGTACGCCTCATGCTGGACAACCTGATCCAAGATGAGCGCTTGCTACCGCGCGTGCGTGCGCAATTGCAAACGCTTGAGAACACCTTGATGAAGATCGCGCAGGATGACGGCCGCTTCTTCAGTGACAAACAGCATGCCGCACGTCAATTTTTGGATGCGGTGACCAATCGCAGTCTGGGCTTCTCTCACGAACGTGAGGAGGGCTATGAGCCTTTCTTGCAATCCGTCGAGCAGAGCATTGCTCTGCTGCACAAGAAAACAGATGCTGGTGAGACGATACAACTGGCTTTTGGCGATGTGATGGATCGCTTGTCCGCTCTTTGGGCGAAATTGGATGCGCAAGAAAATGTGCGGCGCGAAGAAGCGGCTCGTGCGCTCTTGCACGCGGAGCAACGTAACACCATTGCACAGTATGTAGCGCAAGAGTTTCGCCAGCAGGCCGAAGGCGTCGATATGCCGCAGATGGTCTTGGATTTTGTCTGTGGCCCTTGGGCACACGCTGTGGCCGAGAGCCAGCTGCGCTGCACCGATGGACGCACAGATCCGCAAGGCTACCAAGGATTGGTGGCAGAGCTGTTCTGGAGCGTTCAACCCTCCAAGGCGAAGCGCAACCGCAAGCGCTTGGTGCAGCTGATCCCTGGAATGCTGGCTAAACTGCGACAGGGCTTAGCCATCATTGAGTTTCCGCCCGAGCGCATCACAGATTTCTTTGCAGAGCTGATCGAGCTGCATGAAGTGGCGCTGGAAGGTGGTCGGCAGCAAGCTGCTGATGCAGCCAAAGCGGCCGAACAAGCCAAAGATGCGCAAGGCTTGCAGGTCGAAGACGCGACTGCTTCGCAGTTGGATGAAGCACAAGCTGCCGCTGATCGCGCTGAATTGGAGGCGTTGTATGCCGCTAGCGCGCGCGCGCCTTTGACACCGCTCGATGCTGAGCAAACGCCCCAACCCGTGGAGCCCGAGCCCGAGCCCGAGCCCGAGCCTGAATCTGATAGCTTGTTTGATGATTTTCCATCCTCGTATCAAAATCCTAAAGATGCGCATGATGGCGTGTGGCTGGCGCAGAGTGAAGTATCGGGTGCAGGTTTTGTCAATCAGCAGGCGGTGATGCCGCTGGATGTGAGCACAGCAGTACCTGCCGCAGATTTGATTGCACTCACGCCAGAAGCCACGGTCACGATTCCAATTGGTTCATGGGTTGAGCTCATGCTCGATGGCGCATGGGTGCGCGCGCAACTGACTTGGGCTTCTCCCATGCGTACGCTGTTCATGTTTGTCTCACGTGGTGGCAAAGCCCATTCCATGAGCAAGCGCACGATGGACAAGCTCTGCTCACAAGGCCTGATTCGTTTGGTATCAGACGGAAGAATGGTAGACAAAGCGCTGGATGCTGTGGCACAAACCGCATTGCGCAACAGCGTGGGCGAAACGCGTTCAGGGTCTTAAAACGCAGCGGGGCAATCGAGCTCCATCAAGCGTGCATCAGCTGCAGGATGCAAAAATTTCAAGCCACTGGCATGCAGCATCAACCGATGAGTTTCATCCTGAGGTAAGCCATAGAGCTTGTCGCCCACAATCGGATGTCCGATGTGCTGCATATGCACCCTGAGCTGATGCGTACGGCCTGTTTCTGGCTCTAGCCGGCATAAAGCTTGCGCAGAGTGCTCATTTTTTGATAGTAAGTAGAATGGTGTGCGGGCTGCTTGTCCCGCATGGATATCAATCTTGCGCAAAGGTCGATGGGGCCAATCTGCAGCAATCGGTGCATCGATCACACCGCTTTGCGGCAGGTCTGTGCCGTGCACCCAAGCGTGATACGTCTTGTGTATTTTTCGGGTTTCGAATGCCGCGCTCAAAGCTTTTTGTACAGCAGGCGATAAAGCAAACAGCAGTAAACCGCTGGTCGCCTCATCCAGCCGATGCACGAGCAATGCGGATGGATAGCGAGCTAACACGCGATGCAAGGCGCAGTCTTGCAGTAGCGCACCACGCCCCGGCACAGACAGCAGTCCTGCGGGTTTGTCGATAGCGATCAAATCCGCATCTTCGTAGATGATCTGCAAACCCGTATCGGGCGGCGGCGCGTAGGGCTGCTGCCTTTTCAAGCCAGAGGGCGCATCACTCAAGCGACAACTTCCTTGGCGGGTGATCCCAAACTGCGCAGCACATCTCGCACCATTTGCGCGCGGTCTTTCGGTTCGGCCAGCTCGCGCTCGATGCGCAGCTTTTCGTTGCCAGCGAGTTTGATGTGTCGGTTTTTCTGGATCAGGCGCACGATACTCATGGGGTCAATCGGGGCATTTTTCTTGAAAGTAATGGTGATCACTGCTGGCGCAGCTTCTACTTTTTGCACACCGAAGGGCTGAGAGAGCACGCGCAGGCGGTGCACATCGATCAGTGTGGCGGTAGGCTGCGGCAATTTGCCAAAGCGATCCACCAGCTCTTCTACGAGGGAGTCGATCTGCTCATTGGTTTTCGCTGTGGCGAGCTTTTTGTAAAACGAGAGACGAAGATGCACATCACCACAATAGTCGTTGGGCATGAGCGCAGGTGAATGCAAGTTAATCTCCGTTGCTGCAGCCAGTGGCGAGAGCAAATCAGGCTCTTTGCCTTCCTTCAAGCTGCGCACAGCTTCGGCCAACATTTCGTTGTAGAGCTGGAAGCCCACTTCGAGCATGTTGCCGCTTTGGTTGTCGCCGAGCACTTCGCCTGCGCCGCGAATCTCCAAATCATGCATGGCCAGATAAAAGCCTGAGCCGAGTTCTTCCATTTGCTGAATCGCTTCCAAGCGCTGCGTGGCTTGCTTGGTCAGGCTCTCGGTGTCGGGCACCATGAGATAGGCATAGGCTTGATGATGGCTGCGGCCGACACGGCCTCGCAGCTGGTGCAATTGAGCAAGGCCAAACTTATCAGCGCGAGAAATCACAATCGTGTTGGCGCTGGGCACGTCAATGCCCGTCTCGATGATGGTGGAGCAGAGCAAGATATTAAAGCGCTGCGCTACGAAATCTCGCATCACGCGCTCAAGCTGGCGCTCGGGCATTTGGCCGTGCGCCACGGCGATGCGTGCTTCGGGCAGGATGTCTTCGAGCTTTTGGCGGCGGTTTTCAATCGTCTCCACTTCGTTGTGCAAGAAGTAAACCTGCCCGCCACGCTTCAATTCGCGCAGCACGGCCTCGCGAATCACGCCCGTGCCTTCGTTGCGCACAAAGGTGCGGATGGCCAAGCGGCGCTGCGGTGCTGTTGCGATCACGCTTAGATCGCGGATACCTTCCAGCGCCATGCCCATGGTGCGAGGGATGGGGGTTGCAGTCAGCGTGAGCACATCGACCTCGGCGCGGAAGGCTTTCATGGCTTCTTTGTGGCGCACGCCAAAGCGGTGTTCTTCGTCGATGATGAGTAGCCCGAGATTCTTGAACTGGGTTTTTTCAGAAAGCAGCTTGTGTGTGCCCACGATGATGTCTACGCTGCCATCCGCGATACCTTTTTGCGCAGCGGTGATTTCTTTGGCAGAGCGAAATCGGCTCATCTCCATCACCTTCACCGGCCATTTGGAGAAGCGATCAGTGAGCGTGTGGAAATGCTGCTCAGCCAAGAGCGTCGTCGGCGCTAGCAGGGCGACTTGCTTGCCGCCCGTAATGCAGACGAAGGCTGCACGCAAAGCCACTTCGGTTTTACCAAAGCCCACATCGCCGCAGACCAAGCGATCCATCGGGCGAGGCGAGATCATGTCTTGGATCACGGCATGAATGGCCGCGCGCTGATCGGGCGTTTCTTCAAAGCCGAAATCTTTGGCAAAGCGCTCGTAGTCATCCGGTGAATATTTGAACGCATGACCTTGACGTGTGGCGCGGCGGGCGTAGATGTTGAGCAGCTCAGCGGCCGTGTCGCGCACTTGCTCAGCGGCTTTTCGGCGTGCTTTTTCCCATTGGCCAGAGCCGAGCTTGTGCAGCGGGGCTTCATCGGCTGATACGCCTGTGTATCGACCAATCAAGTGAAGTTGGCTCACGGGCACGTAAAGCGTTGCATCGTCCGCATAGAGCAGATGCAAAAACTCTTGCACGGCTGTGCTGCCATCAGGATTTTTCTGCCCCACATCGAGATTGACCAAGCCTTTGTAGCGCCCAATGCCGTGCTGTGTGTGCACAACGGGATCGCCGACTTTGAGCTCAGAGAGGTCCTTGATCAGCGCTTCCACATCGCTGGCTTGCTCTTGCTTTTTTCTTCGGCGCACTGTGCCAGCGGCAGCAAAGAGCTCGGTCTCGGTGATGAAATCAATCGCGCCTTCATTCCAAGCAAAGCCAGAGGCAAGTGGTGCAACGGCCATGCCCGCTTTTTCGTCACTGGCTTGGAACTCTTCCAAGCTATCAAACACCGGCAGCACGATATGGCTGGCGCGAAGGAAATCCATCAAGCTTTCGCGCCGGCCCTCGCTCTCCGCTGCGATCAAGACGCGATGCTTGGTGGTTTGAATATGCGCTTTGAGCTGGATCAGGGGCTCTTCTGTGTCGCGCTGCGAGGCGAGGTATGGCAAGCTAGATGCTATAAATTCAGTAGCATCTTGCGCAGTATCCTTGAGGGCTAACTGCTCAAAAGCATTGCAAAATCCATAAAACTGCTCGCTAGAGAGAAAGAGCGAGCTGGGCGGCAGAGCAGGGCGCTCAGGATCACCTTGGCTCATGGTGTAGCGCTCTTTAGCGTCTTGCCAGAAGCGATCAAAGCTTTGCTGCACATCGCCATGCAGCACCAGTGTCGCGTCTTTCATGTAATCAAAGATCGTGGCCAGCTCGTCGAAGAAGAGCGGCAGGTAATACTCAATGCCAGCCGTGGCCATGCCGGCGGCCATGTCTTTGTAAATCCGACTCTTTGTTGGGTCGCCCTCAAGCAACTCGCGCCATTGCGTGCGAAATTGCTTGCGCGCATCGTCATGCAGCGGAAATTCTCTGCCTGGCAGTAGGCGCACTTCGGGCACAGGATAGAGGCTGCGTTGTGAATCTGGATCGAAGGTGCGGATGGAATCAATCTCGTCGTCAATCAGATCCACGCGATAAGGCACTTGGCTGCCCATGGGGAAGAGATCAATCAAGCCACCGCGCACAGCATATTCACCGGGGCTGACCACCTGGCTCACATGGTTGTAGCCAGCGAGCGTGAGCTGAGCTTTGAATTTGGCTTCGTCGAGCTTTTGCTTGGTTTTGAATTGGAAGGTGGTGGCCGCTAAAAAGCTCGGTGGGGCGATGCGGTAGAGCGCAGTAGTGGCGGGGATGAAGAGCACGTCCACTGCTTCAGGGTGGCTGCGATCTTTGCTTTGCAGAATGCGCCAAAGCGTGGCCAAGCGCTCGGAGATCAAGTCTTGGTGGGGGGAAAATGTGTCGTACGGCAGCGTCTCCCAATCTGGAAACATCACGCCGCGCAAGCTGGGCTGAAAGAAAGCGATCTCATCGGCTAAGCGCTGCGCATCCGCTGCATCCGCGCACACGATGGCCGTGATGTGGCCACGCAGCTTTTGCTCATGCGCGAATTGGGAGAGCATCAGCGCATCGCTGCTAGAGACAGGGCGCGGCATCGTGTATCGCTTGCCGGCGGTGAGTTTGGGGAAATCCATTGTTTTCGTTCGCAAAAAAGCCAAATACCCCGCTTTTTTCAAAGCGGGGTTGCAATACGTTGATTTTATCGGCTCATACAATCGGAAGATGTCTGCTCCATCAATGCCCCGAATTTTTGCGCTGATTCCCTGCGGTGGCGTGGGCTCGCGCTCGGGTGAGGGTTTGCCAAAGCAGTATCGGGAGATCGCGGGCAGGCCGATGGTGGCGCACACCTTGGCAGCGTTTGCCGCCGTGCCTCGCTTAACGGCTATTGTGGTGGTGATTTCGCCAGAGGATGCTTTGTTTGAAGCTCAAGTGAAACTGCCAGATGCTACTTTTTTCATAGCTGCTCGCGCAGGAAGTACGCGGGCAATCACTGTTTTTCAGGGCTTAAATGCCTTGCTGGCGCACGGCGCCTTGCCATCCGATTGGGCGTTGGTGCATGATGCGGCGCGCTGCTTGATCACGCCGCAGCAAATCCATGCGGTGATCGATGCTTGCTCGAACGATAGGGTCGGCGGCCTGATGGCTTTGAAGCTGCCTGACACGTTGAAGCAAGAAAGCGCAGGGCGGGTGAGTGCCACGGTGGATCGATCAGACAAATGGCTCGCACAAACGCCGCAGATGTTTCGCATTGGCCAGCTTATGCAAGCGCTGGAAGCAGCGGGCGATACAGTGACGGATGAAGCCAGCGCTTTGGAGGCGATGGGCTTAGCGCCAAAACTGGTGCCCGGCAGTGCGCAAAATTTCAAAGTCACTTATCCGGAAGACTTTGCTTTGGCTGAAGCCGTGTTGCTCTCGCGAAGGGCTTAGCCTTTTCCTGTGCGCAAGATCTCTCTGCGATGCACAATAGCTCAAGACGATACAAGGAGCCCGAAATGACTGCCAAAACCATGAGCGAATTGTTCAAGCAGCTGGGGCTGCCTTACGATCAAACCTCGATAGATCTGTTTATCAGCCAACACGATGGCGTGTGCCGCGATTGCGGTTTGGTGCAAGCGCCGATTTGGAGCGATAGCCAGCGCAGTTTTCTGCAAGAAGCGGTGGCGCAAGACTCTGAATGGTCGATGACCGCAGAGATGCTGATGGCTGCGCTCAGCCGACCGGCTTAAGCCCTCATTCTTGGCCTTCATAATAGCGGGATGACTTCATCCGCTGCATCACCTTCTCCACGCATTCGTATTGGCGAGGGCTGGGACACGCATCAACTCGTGCCCGGCCGCAAGCTCATCATCGGCGGCGTGGAGATTCCGTTTGACAAAGGTTTGCTCGGCCATTCCGATGCTGATTTGCTTTGCCATGCCATCACTGATGCGCTGCTGGGCGCGGCTGCTTTGGGCGATATTGGAAAGCATTTTCCAGATACGGATGTGGCGTTTAAAGGCGCAGACTCGATCGCGCTGCTGGCCGAGGCAATGCGCCGCGTTCGCGAGGCGGGCTACGAGCTGGGTAACTTGGATAGTACGGTGATTGCCCAAGCGCCGAAGCTAGCGCCTCACCTGCCTGCGATGAAAAGCCGTATTGCCAAGGCGCTTGCCGTGAGTGAGAGCCAAATCAATATCAAAGCCAAAACCTTCGAACACTTGGGGCCTGTGGGCCAAGGCCAGAGCATGGAGGCGAGGGCAGTGGTGTTGCTGACGGGTTGATGGCATGGAAGACAGCGTTCAACCGGCAACTCGCGCAGCTTGGCGTGCGTGGCTCGCGAAGCACCATGAGCGCACTGAAGGCGTTTGGCTGATCACTTACAAAAAGGCCGCAGGTAAGCCACGCATTGAATACCATGAGGCGGTGGAGGAGGCGCTGTGCTTTGGTTGGGTGGATAGCAAGCCGGGCAAGGTCGATGAGGAGCGCACCAAGCTATGGTTTGCGCCGCGCAAAGCTCGCTCGGGCTGGTCTCGGCCGAATAAGGAGCGTGTGGCGCGCTTGATCGCGGCTGATCTCATGCAGCCAGCAGGTTTGGCGAGAATTGAAGCTGCCAAGCAAGATGGCTCATGGGCCTCGCTGGATGCGGTCGAAGATTTGGTGGTGGATGCTGATCTTGCGGCTGCTTTGGCGTCGTACAAAAACGCAGCGCAAAATTTTGAGGCTTTCCCGCGCTCTGCCAAGCGCGGCATTCTGGAATGGATTGCGCAAGCCAAACGTGCTCAGACGCGCGCTGCCCGCATCGCCGAGACAGCGCGCTTGGCGCAAGACAATTTGCGTGCCAATCAATGGAAGCCTAAATGATGATGCGAACTTGGGAGCTATTATTTTGATAACACCTTGCGCAGATTCTATGCCGTCAATAGGCCAAAAAGCATCATAAAGTCGTCTCAAACAATCACTCATGCGTTGTGAAAGGATATTGAGCCACTTGCGTCTAATCTTTCCTGCCAGCCGTCTGCTTTGGGCTGCGCCATGCTCTGCGCTGGGGCTGATGCTGTGCTCGGCAGCGCTGCTCTCAGGCGGGCAGCTGCGTTGGCGCGCTGGCGCGCTGGAATGCTGCCTCAAATCGGATAGCGATTTGATGCGTTGGCTGGATCGCCATCAGCCTTTCGCCGCCATCACTTTGGGGCACGTGATCTTCGCGCTGCGCGCAGAAGATTTGCAGCGCTGGCATGCGCACGAGCGTGTGCACGTGAAGCAGTTTGAACGCTGGGGCGCGCTGCTGCTGCTGGCCTATCCCCTAGCCAGCCTGTGGGCTTGGCTCAAAGGTGAGGATGCTTATCTTGCCAATTGTTTCGAGCAAGAGGCCTACCGGTTAGAGACAACAGCCAATAGTTAATTGCTATATTATTGATAGCACTTCGCGCAGTCTGTATGCCGGCGATCGGCCTAAAACGCTTAAAAACTACTCGCTAGCAGGCTCTGCAATTCCACCCACCACATTGCTGAAGCCGCCATCGACATAGGTGATCTCAGCGCTCACGCCTGCCGCTAAATCGCTCAGCAAGAAGGCGGCCACATTGCCCACATCGTCAATCGTCACATTGCGGCGAATCGGTGAATTTTCTGCCACCACTGAGAGGATTTTTCCAAAGCCCTTGATGCCGCTGGCCGCCAAAGTTTTGATCGGGCCCGCGCTGATACCGTTGGCTCGCATGCCGCGATTTTGTGCGCCGAGAGATTCAGCCAGATAGCGCACGCTCGCCTCTAGCGAAGCCTTGGCCAAGCCCATGGTGTTGTAGTTCGGCACCACGCGCTCCGCGCCCAAATACGTGAGCGTGAGCACAGAAGATTTGTCATTCAGCATCGGCAAGCAAGCCTTGGCCATCGCAGGGAAACTGTAGGCCGAAATATCATGCGCAATTTTGAAAGCCTCGCGCGTGAGGCCATCCAGAAAATCGCCCGCAATCGCCTCGCGTGGCGCAAAGCCAATCGCATGCACAAAGCCATCAAACTTCGGCCAAGTGGCAGACAGATCCGCAAACATCTTCGCAATCTGCTCATCCGAGCCCACATCACAATCAAAAATCAGCTTCGAATCAAAATCTGCCGCAAATTCCGTGATGCGATCCTTGAAGCGCTCTCCTACATAAGAGAAGGCGAGCTCTGCACCTTCACGGTGGCAGGCCTTGGCAATACCGTAAGCGATAGAGCGGTTTGACAAGACGCCAGTAATAAGCAGTTTTTTGCCGGTTAGAAAGCCCATGGTGTACCTTTGTAGTTAGCGATCAGTTGCAGGATGGTCAGAATTGTCGCATGCACAAAAGCTGTCCGATTTGTGAGACTTTGTGCATAGAATGCGTCAAGGAGGCCAGATTTGACGCCAGAAGCCCGCGCTCGACAAAGCATTGACGCGCTGCTCGTTGCAGCGGGTTGGGCCGTGCAGGATTTAAAGCAAGCCAATATCCATGCAGCGCTCGGCGTGGCCATTCGCGAATTTCAGCTGGAAGCCGGCCACGGCTTTGCGGATTACCTGTTGTATATCGATGGCAAAGCCTGCGGCGTCATCGAAGCCAAGAAAGAGGGCGCCACGCTCAGCGGCGTGGAGCTGCAAAGCAGCCGCTATGCCCAAGGTCTGCCCGCCAGCTTGCCCGCATGGAGCCGGCCGCTGCCCTTCGTGTGGGAATCCACGGGCGTGGAAACGCATTTCACCAACGGGCTTGACCCCTCTCCGCGAGCCAGAAGCGTGTTTGCCTTCTTCCGCCCTGAGCTGCTGCGCCAATGGCTCAAGCTCCTGCCGCAAACCACCGTGCTCAGCACGGGCAGCGGCCCGGCAGCTTTGGCTGCCAACGAAGCGCCCGCCACCTTTTTGTATCGCTTGCAATCTATGCCCAAGCTCGTCACCGAATGGGGCGCGGGCGGCGCGAGCTTCAAGCTTTGGCCTGCGCAGATCACCGCCATTGAAAACCTAGAAAAGAGCCTAGCCGCCAACAAACCCAAAGCCCTGATCCAAATGGCCACCGGCAGCGGCAAAACCTTTACCAGCATCGGCTTCATCTACCGCCTCATCAAATTCGGCGGTGCGCGCCGCGTGCTCTTCTTGGTAGATAGGGGCAACCTCGCCCGCCAAACCAAAAAAGAGTTTGATGCCTACGCCTCACCCTACAACAACTACAAATTCGGCGAGGAATACATCGTTCAGCATCTGCAAAGCAACCAGCTTGATCCGTCCGCCCGCGTGGTGATTTGCACGATTCAGCGCATGTTCAGCATGCTCAAAGGCCGCGAGCTGCCCGAAGAAGCCGACGAAGAATCCACCGAAAAAATAGAAACCCTCTTCAAAGACCCCGAGCCCATTGGCTATAACCCAGCCATCCCCATTGAGAGCTTCGATATCGTCGTCACCGACGAAGCGCACCGCAGTATTTACAACCTCTGGCGTCAGGTGCTCGAATACTTTGATGCTTACTTGATTGGCCTGACCGCCACCCCAAATAAGCAAACCTTCGGCTTCTTCAACCAAAACCTCGTCATGGAATACGGCCATGCCCAAGCCGTGGCCGATGGCGTGAACGTGAATTACGACGTTTATCGCATCAAAACCGAGGTGGGCGAGCAGGGCGCAAAGGTAGAAAAGGGCTTTTGGCTCGAAACCCAAGACAAAGCCACTCGCCGCCGCGCCGCTTGGCAGCTCGATGATGATTTTGAATACCAACCCGATGAGCTAGACCGCGCCGTGCAAACGCCTGATCAGATCCGCACCGTGGTGCGCACCCTGCGCGACAACTGGCAGCCTGCGATGTTTCCCCAGCGGCAAGAGCTGCCCAAAACCCTGATCTTTGCCAAAGACGACAACCACGCCGAAAAAATCGTTGAAATCCTGCGCGAAGAGTTTGGCCGAGGCAACGAGTTTGCTCAGAAGATCACCTACCGCAGCGCCCAAGGCGGCGGCACCAGCCCCGAGCAGCTCATCAAAGACTTCCGCACTGGCTACTACCCCCGCGTGGCCGTCACGGTAGACATGATCGCCACGGGCACGGATATCAAGCCGGTGGAAATCGTCGTTTTCATGCGCAGCGTCAAAAGCCGCAGCTTCTTCGAGCAGATGAAAGGCCGAGGCGTGCGCGTGTGTAAAGACGATGATTTGCGCAGCGTCAACCCCGGCGAGGGCGTGAAGAAAGACCATTTCGTCATCGTCGATTGCGTGGGCGTCTGCGAGCGCGACAAAACCGACAGCCGCCCCATGGACAGCAAAAAGAGCGTGCCGCTCGATAAGCTCTTGCAAGCCGTGAGCTTAGGAAACGTAGAAGACGAAGTGCTAAGCAGCATCGCCGCCCGCCTAGCCCGGCTGGATAAAGACGCGAGCGAATCTGACCGCGAGAAGGTGAAAGAGCTCTCCGGCGGCAAAACCCTGCGCGATTTGGCCAGCGGCCTCGTGCAAGCCTTGAATTTTGCGAATGATAACGATAACTCCGTTCCCCCTGAGCTTGTCGAAGGGCGTTTACGTGAAGCAACCAAGCCCTTCGCCTCACCAAATCTGCGCGAAGTGCTATTAAAAATGAAGCAAAAGGCAGATTTGGTGATCGACGTGGTCACGCAAGACAAGCTCACCCACGCGGCTTTTAGCGAAGGCAGCGACCGCGCCACAGCTTTGGTGCAAAGCTTTGAAGCCTTCATTGCGCAGCACAAAGACGAAATCACCGCGCTGCAAATTCTCTACAGCCGCCGGTATTCGGTGGAAAGGCAGCGAGCCCCGCTCATGTTTGAGCAGTTGAAAGAGTTGGCCGAAGCCCTGCACGCCCCGCCATTCAATATTCAAGAAGGTGCGCTCTGGCAAGCCTACGCCACCCTGCGCAAAGACGCCGTGAAAGGCGCAAGCCAGCGCCGCCTGCTCACCGATCTGGTCAGCCTCGTGCGCTTTGCCATGCAGCAGACCAATGAGCTCGTGCCCTACCCCGAGCGCGTGCAGGCCAACTTCAAAGCCTGGCTGGCCCAGCACCAAACCGTTCGCCCTGAGCCTGTCGAAGGGCAGCCCAAATCCGTTCGGGCTGAGCCTGTCGAAGCCCCCTTTAACCAAGAACAAATCCACTGGCTAGAAATGATCCGCGACCACATCGCCGCCAACCTGCGGCTAGAGATAGACGATTTTGAATACGCCCCCTTCAACGCCCAAGGCGGCCTAGGCAAGGTGCACCAGCTCTTCGGCGTGGAACTGCCCAAGGTGATTGAGGAACTGAATCGGGAGTTGGCGGCGTGAGTCAGGTAAAGGTAACGAGCGTGGCAACTGAAGCCTGGACTGCGCGCACCATAGGAGATACCGGTAAATACATCAACGGCTTGGCATTCAAGCCCACGGACTGGGGCGATGACGGAATGCCCATTATCCGAATCCAGAACCTCACCAATCCGACAAAGCCACTAAACAAAACCACACGCGCGGTAGATTCAGCCTACGTTGTGAACCCTGGTGACATATTGGTAAGTTGGTCTGCGACTCTTGACGCATTCATCTGGGATCGCGAGCCTGCATTGTTGAATCAGCACATCTTCAAAGTGGTGCCAGACACGTCTGTTGTCACGAAGAAGTTTCTCTTCTACACGTTGAAGAAGGCTATCGCGGAAATGATCAAGTCGGAGCACTTGCATGGCTCCACGATGAAGCACATTAATCGCGGCCCTTTTCTGGCGCACAAAATTGAAGTTCCCACGCTTAAAGAGCAATACGAAATCGTTGCCGAACTCGAAAAGCAGTTCTCCCGCTTGGGCGATGCCGTCGCCAACCTCCAGCGCGTCAAAGCCAACCTCAAACGCTACAAAGCCTCCATCCTCAAAGCTGCCGTCGAAGGCCGCCTCGTAGAAACCGAAGGTGGGTGGAGGCAGTCAACTCTTGGCGAAGAGGGCGCGATCATTGGCGGCCTCACAAAGAACCAAAAGCGTAATGATCTTCCTTTGAAGTTGCCTTATTTGCGTGTGGCTAATGTGTACGCCAACGAATTGAGGCTTGATGAAATCGTGTACATCGGCGTTTCTGAACGAGAGTTGGAAAAGCTGTTGGTTCGCAAAGGCGATTTGCTGATCGTCGAAGGCAACGGGAGCCCGGACCAAATTGGGCGCGTGGCACTGTGGAATGACGCAATTCCAAACTGCGTTCACCAAAATCACTTGATCAAAGCCCGTTTTGGGGAAGCTGTATTGCCGGAATGGGCATTGGTTTGGATGTTGTCTCCTGTTGGCAGGAATGAGATAGAGCAGGTCTCGGCATCTACTTCCGGGTTGCACACATTGAGCGTCGGAAAAGTTTCACGACTTCCGATAAGTGTTCCGTCGAAGACAGAGCAAGCCCGAATCGTCGCCGAAGTCGATCGCCACCTGTCCATCATCCGTGAAGTCGAAGCCGAGGTTGACGCCAACCTCCAGCGCGCGCAGGCGTTGCGGCAATCGATGTTAGCAAAGGCCTTTGGCAGCCAGTTGGTGTGAAAGTCCAACTCAACAATAGGAGGTTAAATAGAAATGAGCGATTCAGAAAAGAAGCCCGACCAAGCTAACAACCGGTGGTGGGAATCCTATTTGGTGCGTTATTTTCTAGGTTTTATCGTTGGCGCACTTTGCGTTGTGGTGCTCGCATGGCATTTTGGCTTGGCCAAGAGTTGGATTGAATTAACGAAGGCTGCTTCAACAGGTGATAAAGAATCACTCAAATTAGACTGGACTGCTGCGTCATTTGTCGTGGCGCTGCTTGGGTTAGGCTATTGTTACCTTGCAAGCACTCCGATTACAGTGCTGCATGCGGGCAGATACCGACGCGATGGGATTGGTTCTTTCTCGCGTTACTTTTGGTTAGGATGGATCGTTACTCTCGTTTTCAGCATCTGCTTTGCTGGTGTGTTTTCCGCGTTCGACTTGCAATCGGCGATTTTGTTTTTTCTCTTTGCTATTTGCGTTGCAGCCTCACTTGGCTTACATCTGAACCGTCATGATAAGGAGATTTTTCCGCCGAGCACGCTTGAGGATTCGGTTGATTCCCGTTATTTCTCTAAAAAGACCGAAAAAAACAAGCCCGATAAGGTGCGGCCACCGAGTCAGGTCTACCAGATTGCTCAAACAATTGTATTTGCGCTTGGTATCTGGTCATTGGTTTCGTTTTTTTATCAAATTCTTGGAGGGGCGAAATCGCCGCCGGTTTTTTTCCTATTGCTGTTTGGAGCTCCGATCCTATGGATAGGATTAATTCAGTATGTCGTGTTGGCGCAGCTTTGGTACGATGAGCCAAAAGTCAATCAGTTTTATGCATATCTATTTCATGCGCGTCGGCAAGAGGGCAATAGAGACGTGCGAGAAACTTACACGCATCTGAGGGAGCATTCCAATTCAATCTTTATTGTTTTGATTGAATTGTGCTGGCTCGCATTAATACTGGGCTTTTCGCTGTTGTATGAACCGCCTAAGATACCAACCCCTGGCGCACTTGATGCGCGAATCCTATACGTACTCTTTGCAATTGGAATTTGGGTTGTTCCCACTGTGTTTCTTTGGTCACGAGCAAACGCAATGGAAAGGTTTTTCTCGGAAAATCCGGTCGTATTTCTTGAAAAGCCAACAACATCGCCCGCCGTTGAGAGAGCAGACTCAAGCGATTTGAACGTGCAGACTGATCAGAAGTAGCCCGATGGCAGCCAATCGCTATCAAGCAACAGGGATTGAGGCCGAGTTCGAACTCGGCTCTCGCGGGCGCGTGCTGCGCAATCTGCTGGGCATCGTCCGTGTGCGCGACATGAATCTGGCGGAATCTCAGGCGCTGGAGATTGCTCAAGATTTGGCGCTGGATCGGTTTGATGCCGATCATCGCTTCACTGCGCAAGATGTTTGCGATTTGCATACGCTCTGGCTTGGCCCGATTTACCCGTGGGCGGGTGAATACCGATCGGTGGATATTGGCAAAGGGGGTTTCCAGTTTGCGCATGCTCGCCTCATTCCTGGATTGATGGCGCAGATTGAGCAAGGCGCGCTGCGAATTCACACGCCTTGCCGCGTGGGCGACGATTCTGCATTGGCGCTGGCTTTGGCGGAAGTTCATGCGGAGCTGATCTTGGTGCACCCGTTTCGCGAAGGCAACGGGCGTTTGGCGCGTTTGCTGGCGCTGCTGATGGCCTTGCAGGCAGGCCTGCCGCCGCTAGATTTCAGCCCGATGCTGGGGCGCGGGCGGCGAATTTACATCGGCGGCATCCATGCCGCGATGGGGCGAGACTATCTGCCTCTGGCCGCCGTGTTCGAGAAAATTATCGTGCGCTCGAAGCGGCGCGCTGCTGCCAATATGCGATAAAGCTTTTCTGGGTAGCAGGCGCTTGAGTGCCAGCTTGCGCCGTAAACGGGGCGCGAATGCCTTCCACTGCAGATGAGGTTTGGGCCGAAACCCTGAGTGCAGCTTTGCGCAAAGCCGTGGTGCGGCTTTGGAGGTATGGGTTGGAGTTTTTGAGGCTCATGGGTTGATGTTACTACGTCTGTGCGTGTTTGTGGGGCTCAACAGGCGCATGTACAGATTTTTCAGTACAGGAAGGAACCGCTATCTTTGTGATAGCACTCTGCGCAGTATTTATACCGGGAAGAGGCCAATTTGGCTTAAATTCTGAGGGTGTAGCCATGCTTGACATTCGCTGTTCGTGAATAGCGAATGGGCATATGCAATACGCATATTGCATAGGATGGCAGACGCATAATTTATGCGGAAAGCAGGCGGCCTGTTCATTTTTGCAGCATGTTCAGAAATTTTGAACAAACCATTGCGTTGGACAGGTTTTGTCCACTATTGTGTTTTGTCCAATAATCGTGGACAATGCGTTTAAATGGACAAAATGCCTGTCATTCAAGAAGCGCACTTGCTGAACGCGGCCGTAGAGGCTCTGCGTGGCTTGGGGCTGGAGGCAAAGGCTCAAGCGGCTGCGAATGAGAGCGATCTGTTGGGGGCCGACGGCCTGGCCACGATTGGCATGCATCCCAAGCAGCAGCAATATGCGGTTGTGGTCAAGCGCCAGTTGCGGCCTGCCAATCTGGGGGTGACTTTGCTCCAGCTGGATCGGCATGCCGCACAGCATGGCCTGCCGAGCCTGCTGGTGGCAGACTACATCACACCAGAAATAGCCGAGACTCTGCACAAGCAGGGGCGCGAGTTTGTTGATGCAGCGGGCAATGCCTTTATCCGCCAGCCGGGCACACTGATTTACGTGACAGGGCGCAAACAAGTGCTTAAAACCGAAGCGCCGCAAATTGGCCGCGCTTTTCAGCCGACGGGTTTGCAAGTGATTTTTGCGCTGCTATGCCATCCAGAATGGATCAATCTGCCTTACCGAGAGTTGGCTGCCCGTGCGGGCGTGGCGCATGGCACGGTGGGCTGGGTGATGCCGGATTTGCAGCAGCAGGGCTTTATCACGGAGATCAAAGGTAAGCGGGGCACGCGCCGGCTGAATGAGGGCGAGCGGCTGCTGGCGCTGTGGGTGGATGCGTATGCGCGCCAGCTTCGCCCGCGCCTAGCGCTAGGGCGCTATTTCGTGCAGACGATAGACGACTGGCACGATTGGCCGCTGGCGGCGCATGCTGCGCAATGGGGCGGCGAGCCTGCCGGGGCGCTGCTCACGCAGTATCTCAAGCCAGCGGAGCTGACGCTTTACGCCGAGAAGCTGCCCGGCTTGCTGGCTGGCAAATACAAATTCCGACAAGAAGCTGATGCGCAGCATCGGGATGCCGTGGAGGTTCGCAGGCGGTTTTGGGATTTTCCTGGCGAGCAGGCGCAGGCTTGCGTGCCGCCCGTGCTGGTGTATGCCGATTTGCTGGCCACAGGTGATGCGCGTTGTATTGAAACAGCCAAGCGGCTGTATGAAGAACATGTTGTTCAACTTTTCCAATAAGCCCGATCTGCAGCCGCTCGCAGATGTGGTGCGGCCTTTTCAGGAAGCCGCCGCCAAACTGGATGCGCCGCTTTTTCTGATGGGCGCAGCGGCGCGTGATGTGATGCTGCTGCATGCCTATGGCATCAAGACGGAGCGCCTCACGCAAGATATGGACTTTGGTGTGATGGTCAAGGATTGGGCTGCTTTTGCTGCGCTGCGCGAGGCGCTGATCTCGGGCGGCCAATTTGAGGCGCGATCCAAAGAAGCGACTCACAAGCTCTGGCATCGCTCAGGCAGGCCACTGGATATCGTGCCGTTTGGCGGCGTAGAAAAGCCCGATCGCACCTTGGCTTGGCCGCCGGGCGAGGAAACGATTTTTGATTGCTTTGGTATGCGCGAGGCTATGCAGTCTGGCCATGAGGTGCGCTTGCCGCGCGATGTGAGCTTGATCGTGCCCAGCTTGCCCGCATTGGCTTTGCTCAAAATCACGGCTTGGCAAGACCGCAAACTCACGCATCCTGGGCGCGATGCAGGAGATTTGATGCTCTATTTGCGCCGCTATCTCGATTGCGATCAATACGATCATGCGGCCCAAAATTACCCAGAATTGTTTGAGGCGGCTGATTACGAGCACGAGGTCACGAGTGCGCGATTGCTCGGACGCGATCTAAGGCCATTGCTCAGCGCTGAAGCCGCCGAAAGAGTATTGGCGATCATGCTGCCAGAAACTGACGCCAGCGGTGTGCGTTTGCTGGCAACGCAATCGCGCTTGGAAATCGGAGCAGCCACCAAAATCATTGCTGGCTTGTGCGAAGGCCTTCAACACACCATAAGATGACACGATGAACACCAACACACTCGTCCAGAAACTCTGGAATTACTGCAACGTGCTGCGCGACGATGGCATGAGCTATGGCGACTACGTGGAGCAGCTCACTTATTTGCTCTTCCTCAAAATGGCCGATGAGCGCTCGCAGCCGCCGCATAACCAAGCGAGTATCGTGCCCGCTATTTACGCATGGCCTTCGCTTTTAGACAAAGACGGCGATGAGCTGTTTGACCACTACCGCCACGCGCTAGAAAAGCTGGGCCAAGAGAAGGGCACGCTGGGCCTGATCTTTGGTAAGGCGCAAAACAAGTTTCAAGACCCAGCCAAGCTACGCCGCGTGATTGTGGATTTGATTGGCGCCGAGACTTGGACGATTTTGGGTGCCGATGTGAAGGGCGATGCCTACGAGGGCTTGCTAGAGAAAAACGCGCAAGACACCAAGAGCGGGGCAGGGCAATACTTCACGCCCCGCGCTTTGATCGCCGCCATGGTGGACTGCATGGCGCCGCAGCCGGGCGAGACGATTTGCGACCCAGCCTGCGGCACAGGCGGCTTTTTATTCACAGCACACAACTACATCACCTCTCACAACAAAAGCCTCACCCGTGATCAGCTCAAGCACTTGAAGGAGAAGGCTTTCACGGGCTATGAGCTGGTGCAGGCTACAGCACGGGTGTGCGCGATGAACATGATGCTGCATGGCATTGGCTCAGAAAAATCGGTGCCGGTGATCGTGGGCGATGCGCTGGTGGCCGATCCCGGAGAGCGCTTTTCGCTGGTGTTGGCTAATCCACCTTTTGGCAAAAAGAGCAGCACCGTGATCGTGGGCGAAGACGGCCGCTCCAGCACAGAGAAAGACATCATTGAGCGCGATGATTTTTGGGCGACGACCTCCAACAAGCAGCTCAATTTTGTGCAGCACATCAAAACGCTGTTGGAGACGAATGGCCGGGCGGCGGTGGTCTTGCCCGATAACGTGCTCTTCGAAGGCGGCGCGGGCGAAACGATTCGCCGCAAGCTGCTGCATGAATGCGATCTGCATACCCTGCTGCGCTTGCCCACGGGCTTGTTTTATGCTCAGGGCGTGAAGGCGAATGTACTTTTCTTTGAGAAAAAAGAAGCCAGCAAAACGCCTTGGACAAAGCAGCTTTGGATTTATGACCTGCGCACCAATATGCACTTCACGCTCAAGACCAGCCCGATGCAGCGCGGTGATTTGGATGAGTTTGTGCAGCTTTACAACGTGGCCAACCGTCGCAAGCGGCAAGCAACGTGGTCGCCAGAAAACCCATTGGGCCGTTGGCGCGGTTACAGCTATGACGAGCTGATGGCGCGAGACAAGGCAAGCTTGGATATTTTTTGGCTTAAAGACGACAGCTTGGCAGACAGCGACAACCTGCCACCGCCAGAGGTGATTGCGCAAGAAATTGTGGAAGACCTGCAAGCCGCCTTGGAGCAATTCAAGCTCATTGCTGGGGATTTACAGGAGACGGCTTGAGCTAGTATTGCGGCACAATGAAAGCATGATCCGCTTCGGCCTAGCCTGCCTTTTTGCTGCTTTTTCGCTGCCCGCTGCTGCAGGGCATGCCTATTCGCTATGGGGCGACATCAAATACCCGTCTGGTTTTACGCATTTTGATTATGTGAACCCCAATGCGCCCAAGGGCGGGGAGCTGGTGGCGGTGAGTAATTTGCGGGTGAGCACCTTTGACAAATACAACCCTTTCACGATTCGGGGCACGGCGCCGGCTTATTTGGATGCTTTGCTGTTTGAAAGCCTGCTTGCGGGCGCGATGGATGAGCCGGGCACGGGCTATGGGCTACTGGCTGAGGATGTGACTGTTGCTCCTGATGGTTTGAGCGCGGTATTCAAGTTGCGCACAGCTGCAAAGTTTCACAATGGCAAACCTGTGCTTGCCCTTGATGTGAAACACAGCTTTGAGGTGCTGACGAGCAAATTCGTGAGGCCGGCGTATCGCTCCTTGCTAGAAGATGTGTCGGGTGTGGATGTGCTAGATGAGCGCACCGTGCGTTTTAATTTCAAAAAGAAAAATCGAGAGTTGCCGCTCACCGTGGGCGGTATCCCGATCTTCAGCCGTGATTGGGGGCTGGAGAAAGACGGTAAACGCAAGCCGTTTGATCAAGTGGTGATGGATATACCGATTGGCAGCGGTGCTTACAAAATCGGCAAAGTCAATTTTGGCAAAGATATCACCTATGAGCGCGATACTGGCTATTGGGGAAAAGATATCAATGTGAATCGCGGTAGTCATAATTTCGACAAAATCACGATCAAAATTTACAAAGACAATACGGCACGCTTGGAAGGCCTCAAAGCCGGTGAGTTTGATTTCATGCAATCACACTCTGCGAGCGAGTGGGTCAGGCGCGTGAACGGTAAACGCTTCGATCAAGGCCTTCTGACAAAACGAGAATTCAAACACAACTTGCCGACTGGTTTTCAGAGCTATGTGCTCAACACACGCAAACCAAAATTGCAAGATGTGCGAGTACGCGAAGCAATCAGTCTGGCCCTAGATTTCAACTGGCTCAACGCGAGACTGGCCTACCATCAGCTTGAACGGGTCAATGGTTTATTTGGCAACACAGATTGCCATGCAAAGGGGTTACCTGATGAAGCGCAGTTGAAATTGCTGGAGCCGTGGCGCAGCAAAATACCTCCTTCTGCGTTTGGACTAATGACTCAGCCTGCCAACTCTGGCGCCAAAGAGCCAAATCCAGCGGAGCTAAGAGCGAATTTGAAACGTGCGGTCGCTTTGCTTAAGGAAGCTGGTTGGGAGGTCAAAGACGGTGTCATGCGCAACGCTAAAGGAGAGCCTTTGGCATTGGAGTACTTGGATAGCTCAGAAGGAGGTTTGCGTTCGCACACCACTTTATTTCGTAATCTTGAGCGTATTGGCATACAGATCAAACCGCGTATTGTGGACTTTGCGCTTTATCAGAATCGCTTGCAAAAATTTGATTACGACTTCATCACCTTGGCCTATCCAGGCACGCAAAATCCTGGTCAAGAGTATGTAGAAATGTTTGGCAGCAAAGAAGCAGATACGCCTAGTGGGCAAAATTACACAGGCATGAAGAATCCTGCTGTTGATGAGCTGATTTCTAAGATGGTGTCGGCTCAATCGAAAGCAGAATTACTGCCTGTCTGCCGAGCACTTGAGCGCGTGATTGCACACAGCCATGTCTTGATTCCACAATGGACGAGCGGCCAACATAATTTGGCCTATGCAGGTCGAAAATTGGCTTTCAAGGAGCCGATGCCGCCTTATGCCAAAGCAGACGCATGGCTGATTGATACTTGGTGGGCTAAGCCAGCGAGCGGGGAGGGCAAATAAATGCTGGCCTATATTCTCAAGCGATTGCTGCTGATGATTCCTACGCTGTTTGGCGTGCTGCTGCTCACCTTTGTGGTGATTCAGTTCGTGCCCGGTGGCCCTGTAGAGCAGTACATGGCTGAAGCGCGAGCGGCCAAGGCTGGGGGCTCAGAAGGTGCAGCATTTGGTTTTGAATACCGAGGTGACAAAGGTGTGGATGCCAAGCGTCTGGCGGAGATCAAGGCTTTGTATGGCTTTGACAAGAGTGCACCAGAGCGCTTTTGGATCATGCTCAAGCAATATCTCACGTTTGATTTGGGCAAAAGCTTTTTTCAAAATAAGCCGGTATGGGATTTGATCAAAGAGAAATTGCCAGTTTCGATTTCGCTGGGGCTGTGGACATTTTTTCTCACGTATTTGATTTCAATCCCGCTGGGCATCAAAAAAGCCGTGCGCGCAGGCAGTGGTTTTGATTTGTGGACGACCCTGATTGTGCTGATCGGTTATGCGATTCCAGGCTTCGTACTTGGGGTGTTTTTGCTCGTGGTATTTGGCGGGCAATTGCAATGGTTTCCGCTGCGAGGATTGACTTCAAGCAACTGGGAAACCCTGTCGCTCGGTGCAAAAATCGTGGATTACCTCTGGCACATCGCCATGCCTGTGACGGCGATGGTGGTTGGCAGTTTTGCCACGGTGACGATGCTCACGAAGAATTCATTTCTGGAAGAGATTCGTAAACAATACGTGATCACGGCGCGAGCTAAAGGCCTCTCTGAATCGCGTGTGCTTTATGGGCATGTGTTTCGCAATGCGATGCTGCAAATCGTAGCGGGCATTCCCGGGGCATTTATTGGCGCTTTTTTTGCCGGCTCCTTGCTCATAGAAACTTTGTTTTCGCTGGATGGCTTGGGGCTGCTCGGTTATGAGGCAGTGATTCGGCGAGACTATCCGGTGGTGCTGGGCACGCTGTATCTGTTCACGCTGATTGGGTTGGTGGTGAAGTTGATCTCTGATTTGAGCTACGTCCTAATCGATCCAAGGGTGAAGTTCGAATGAATACCACCTCAACCGTTCGGGCTGAGCTTGTCGAAGCCTTGCCAAGCCCTTCGACAAGCTCAGCCCGAAGGGAGAGTGCATCCCCTTCCAAACGCGCATGGCTTCGCTTCAAACGCAATCGTTTGGGCTATTGGAGTTTGATCATTTTGGTGGCGATCTTCTTGCTCAGTCTTGTTGCAGAAATCGTGTCCAATGACAAGCCTTTAGTTGCGCGCTACAACGGACAATGGCTTTTTCCTATGGTGCAAAACGTGCCTGAAACTGCCATTGGCGGAGATTTTCAGACGAATGCGGATTTCCTCGATCCCTTCGTAAAAGAGCAGTTCGCGAAAGACGGCAATTTTGCGCTGATGCCAATCAATCCTTATCACCACAGCACGCTGAATTACTACGCTAAAGCGCCCAACCCCGCGCCTCCATCTTGGGACAACTGGCTGGGCACGGATGACCGTGGCCGAGATGTCGCAGCGCGCTTACTTTATGGTTTCCGCGTCAGCATGTTGTTCGCACTGGCGCTCACCGTGATCGGCGTGGTGCTTGGCATCATCACAGGTGCAATACAGGGCTACTTTGCAGGCAAGACGGATCTGTTTTTTCAGCGTTTCATTGAAATTTGGGGCTCGATGCCAGAGCTGTATTTGCTGATCATTTTTGCTGCAGTGTTTGAGCCGAGCGTACTGTTGCTGGTCGTGTTACTCAGCATGTTTGGATGGATGGGATTATCCGACTACGTGCGAGCGGAGTTTTTACGAAATCGGCAAATGGATTACGTGCGATCAGCACGAGCGCTGGGGGCGAGTCATTGGCAAATCATCTCGCGGCATGTGCTGCCCAACAGCCTGACGCCGGTGATCACTTTCTTACCCTTCCGCATGAGCGGTGCGATTTTGGCGCTCACTTCGCTGGATTTTTTGGGGCTGGGCGTGCCGCCTGGCACACCATCTTTAGGCGAGATGCTTGCAATTGGGAAAAACAGCATTGATGCTTGGTGGATCAGCTTGGCGACGTTTGCTGTATTGGTGATCACATTGCTGCTACTGACTTTCATGGGCGATGCTTTGCGCGATGCGCTTGACCCGAGAAAGGCGGATGTATGAGCGCCTTGCTAGAGGTCAAAGATTTGAAGGTGTCTTTCGGCGGCAAAGAAGTCGTCAAAGGCATCCATTTTTCTATCAACGCGGGAGAGAAACTCGCTCTGGTTGGCGGATCGGGTTCGGGTAAATCGGTCACTGCACTGAGCCTACTGCGCCTCGCACTGAACGCCAAAATCAGTGGCCAAGCCTTATTCGATGGGCGCGACACGCTAGCTATTTCAGAGCAAGAACTCGAAGGCTTGCGTGGCGACGATATTGCCATGATCTTCCAAGAGCCGATGACGGCGCTCAATCCTTTGATGACGATTGGGCGGCAAATTGCTGAAATCATCGAGCTGAAAAAGGGCGCCTCAAAGCAAGAGGCGCACAACAGAGCGATTGAATTACTGATCGAAGTAGGCATTCCTGAGCCCGAGCGCCGCGCGGCGCAATTTCCGCATCAGCTCTCAGGCGGTCAGCGCCAGCGCGCGATGATCGCCATGGCTTTGTCTTGCAACCCCAAGCTGCTGCTGGCTGATGAACCCACCACCGCGCTGGATGTGACGCTTCGTTTGCAAATCTTGAATCTCATCGGTGAGCTGCAAAAAACGCGCAATATGGCTGTGCTGCTGATCACGCATGATTTGAATTTGGTGCGCAAGTTTGCAGACCGCATCGCGGTGATGGAAAAAGGGCATGTGGTGGAGCAGGGCAGCGTGAGCGAGGTGCTGGCCCATCCGCAGCATGCTTATACGCAGCGCTTGCTGGCAAGCAAACCTGTGCGCGATGTTTTGCCTGCTCAGGCAGAGGCTGCGCCCATGATCAAAGCCGAGAAGCTGCGCATCACCTATCCGAAACCTCTGGGCGGTTTCAAAGGCTGGTTTAAAAAGGGTGAGTTCATCGCCGTGCATGAAGCCAGCTTGAATTTGGGACGTGGCCAGACCTTGGGCATCATCGGTGAATCTGGCTCTGGCAAATCCACGATGGCGTTGGCGCTGTTGGGTTTGTTACCCGCTACAAGCACGCATGGGCAGATTTTTTATAAGAGAAAAGAGCATATTGCCGGCTACGATTCTGCGCAGAGTGCTACTGAAAATATAGCATCCATGAAGTTTGACACTCCACTGCGCCAATCGCTTCAAGTGGTGTTTCAAGACCCCTATTCATCGCTTTCGCCGCGCATGACGATCGAAGAAATCGTGGGCGAAGGTTTGCGCATTCATGAGCCTTCTCTGAGTGCTGCTCAGCGCCAAGTTCGCGTGCTCGCTGCTTTGCAGGAAGTAGGGTTGGATGAGACTCAATTCCCCGGATTGCTGCAGCGCTATCCGCACGAATTCTCAGGCGGTCAGCGACAGCGCATTGCGATTGCTCGCGCCTTGATCGTGAATCCGCAAACCATCATTCTGGATGAGCCCACCAGCGCACTGGATGTGACGATCCAGCAGCAGGTTCTGACGCTCTTACAAAAGCTGCAACGAGAGCGTGGTTTGAGCTATCTCATCATCACGCACGATGTCGATGTGATCCGTGCGATGGCGCATGAGGTGCTGGTGATGAAAGACGGCTTGGTGGTGGAGCAGGGCAGTGTGGATACTATGCTGCTCAAGCCGCAGCAGGAATATACAAAGTTGTTGGTTGCTGCCTCGGTATAAAGCTTAGCGTTCGATGCTTATTTTTGAACGCAGAAAGCGCAAAAGAAAAATAATTTCTTTGAATTTCTTTTCTGCGCTTTCTGCGTAACTTTTGCGTCTTCTGCGTTCAAATTTTCAGAATTCAAAAAGTCCCAGCCACCACTTCCCGCAGTAGCGACACATCTAAATACTTCTTCAAAGCCGCATTCACCGAAGCCGCATCTAGCTTCTCATACTTCGCATCAAACTCCTTGTTCGCATCCAAAGCGCGATCTTCACGCAGGTTAAAGGCAATGGTGTCAATCGCGTTCGCAGGCTGCGTCAGACGATCTTTTCGGCGCGCGAGGATGGCGGATTTGGCAAAGCCTACTTCGAGGAAGCTGTAGCCTTTTTCCCGAGTTTGCACCAGCACTTCGCGGATGGCAGTGCGCAGGCGATCCAGGTTTTGCGGGGCAAAGCTGGCATTGATATTGATGGAGGCGGCATTGCCATCCCAAGGCGCATCAAGCGAGGAGCCTACGCCGTAAGAGATGCCTTCTTGCTCTCGCACGCGCTGCCACAGACCCAGGCGAGACATCATCTCGATACCTGCCAAGAGTGCAGGAAAATCGGGGTGGCGCTGGTCGAGCGGGAAGGCGATGCGGGCGGTGTAGGTGGCGTTGGCTTTCTCGGGCACCTGGAGTTTGCTGAACGCCTCGCCAACAGGCGCAGCATGCTCGGAAGCCCAGCGCACATGAGGCTCTTTGCTCGCCCAATCGCCCCAGAGGTTTTGCAGCATGGCTTGAACTGGCGCGAGCTCCAAAGGCCCAGCGAGTACGAACTCGCCAAATTGTGCGCCTGCAAAGCGCTGCCAATAGGCTTTGAGTTGCGCTGCGGTGGCTTCACGGGTTTGGCGCTCGGTATCCTCGATCAGGCGCACTTCGCGTGGATCGCCAGCTTTGTAATGAGCGCGGTGGTTGCGCTCAAGCAGATTACCGGCGACGTTGTTCGGATTACTTTTGATAGGCTGATATGCAGCGATCATGGCGCGTTGGTTGCGCTCAAATACATCGTTGGCGAAGGCGGGGCGGCGCAGCAATTCGTTCAGAAAGCTCAGCACAGCCGCTGTATTCTGTACAGGAAATTCGAGATTCGCTGAGAGGAAACCTGCCGAACTGGAGAAACGGATACTGCTGTCGAGTTTCTGCAAATAGGCTTGAATTTGCTGAGCATCCATGGCAGGTTGATCGCCTGAAGCTGCCATGCCATCAGGGATCATGGCGCCCAACATGGAGGCGAGCACCGACGTGCCGCGTACGGATTCCAGCGTGCCCCAGCGCAGGCGCAGCGTGCCTTGCACGCGATCGTCTTTGGCTACCCGCGTCATCACGGCCACTTTGAGACCGGGCTGGCCTGCAACGGTCAAGCGGCTTTGCTTGGTATGCTGCACCATGGCTTCCGGTGTGATGGTGAAGCTGGGCGCATCCTTCTTAACAGGGATGCTCGGAAGATCTTTGTTTTGAGTGTCTTTTAAGGCTATAGCCGGCGCAGAATCTGCGCGAGATGCTACATAATTGAGAGCGCCTGTGATCATTCGATCAATGCTGGCAGTATCGGGCGAACGTGTGAGCGGGGCGCGTGCTTGTGTGCTGCCAGAGGCCAGTGGCAAAAAGAGGCCGCTGGTTCGGTTGCTAGGGAGAAGATAAGTGGCTGCGATTTTGTGTACTTCATCCAGCGTGATTTGCGCCAGCATCTCGCGCTGGCTCCACAGAAGTCGCCAGTCGCCTCGTGCCACGGCTTCGCTGAGTGACATGGCCATGGCTTCGCTGTTGCGAAACATGGCGCGTTGACCTGCCAGAAGGCTGCCGCGTGCTGTCTCTAGCTCTTGTGCTGTGGGGCGATACGTCTCCATCACTTTGGCTAATGCCGCGCTGGATGCTTGTGCTTTGGCTTCGTATTGCGCATCGGTATCTGTGGCTTTGCGCTCTGGCAAACCAATGCCCGCCCAGATTTGCGAAGGCTCGCGATTGCCGCCGTAATAGGCCCATTCGGTCACGGCCAGTTGCTGCAGAGTGAGAGCTTTGGCTAGTGGCCCGCCTTCTTGGCCAATGGTTGTTGCGAGCAGCCATGCCGCTAAGCCTTCGCGCGTGGGGCCGGCGGGGCCATGGTAGGCCACCACTGAGCTGGCCAGGCCGCCGGTGCGGCGCAGAATCACTTGCTTCTCGCCTTCTTGCGGCGGCTCGACGCTGTAAGTGGTGGGCAGGGGCGCGGTGGGTTTGGCGATGCTGCCAAATTCGCGAGCGATGCGGCTTTTGACTTCGTCGGGATTGAAATCGCCAGCGACGATCAGCGTGGCGTTATCGGGGCGGTAATGAAGTTTGTAGAAAGCCATCAATCGCTCATGCGGCACGTTTTCAATATCAGCGCGTGTACCAATCACGGGATGGCCATAACCATGCGTGGTGTAGGCAGCACTTCGCATGCGATCACCCAATATGCGGCCACTATCGTTGTCACCACGCTCAAATTCGTTGCGCACCACCGTCATCTCGCTCTTCAAATCCTCGGGCGTGAAGCGCGCTTGCGTCATCATCGCGGCGAGCCAGCCGATCATGAAATCTAGGCGTTCGGGCAGTTTGCCGTCATCCGTCACGAAATGGGCGAAGTAATTGGTTCGATCGAAATGCGTTGTTCCATTGGAGCGCATGCCTAGCAAATCCATTCGGGTCTTGGCATCGTTGTATTTCGGCGGCGTGCCAGGGCCACTGGGCTTGAAGAGCATGTGCTCGAGCAAATGCGCTGAGCCATATTCGCCCAAGCCTTCGTGCCTTGAGCCCACGCGGTAGGTGATGTTCACGCTCATGGCGGGGCGCTGAGTGTCTCTGAGCAGCAGCACTTGCAGGCCATTGGGCAGTTTGTATTCGCGCACATCACCCAGCTGGCGAACGAAGCTTAAGGTGGTGCTTGCAGGGCTAGATGCCGTTTGTGCGGTCACAAAGGAGGCGGTGAACAAGCTCAAGGAGGCTAAAAGACCAGAGATGATTTTTTTCATAGGCTTACTTTAAACTGTTTGCCTATGGATACTCTTTCTGATGCACAGTTCCTTCAGCTTGCCTTGAGTGAAGCGCAGCATGCCGGCAATTCGGGTGAGGTGCCTGTGGGCGCTGTCGTGGTCAAGGATGGGCGGGTGATTGCCACGGGGCGCAACTCACCGATTGGCTCACATGACCCAACGGCGCATGCCGAAATCAATGCTTTGCGCGCTGCCGCACGCGAGCTCGGCAATTATCGGCTGGATGGCTGCGATCTTTATGTGACGCTGGAGCCTTGCGCCATGTGTGCGGGCGCGATTTTGCATTCACGCATTCGCCGCTTGGTGTATG
Organism: Variovorax sp. PCZ-1; assembly: GCF_018413605.1. Taxonomy (GTDB): domain Bacteria; phylum Pseudomonadota; class Gammaproteobacteria; order Burkholderiales; family Burkholderiaceae_C; genus JANMDU01. Next base: position 1,028,182 of record NZ_JAHCDN010000001.1, read on the forward strand.
CCGCGCCTGAGCCCAAAACGGGTGCGGCTGGCTCTGTATTGAATGTGTTTGATACGCCCTTGAATCACCAGACGCAAGTGCAAATCGCTACGGAATTAGGAGCATCTTGCGCAGATTCTATGCGGGCGAGTGGCCAATTATTGCAAGATTTTTTCTCAAAGAAACGTCTAGAGCTGCAGCAAGCAAATAGGTTGAATCATCCGCTGCGTCAAGATGCCATGCGCACGCCAGATCATTGCTTTGAGAATTTGCCCGGCTACGATTTCGCACCAAATTATTTGAGCGATTTGCCAGCGCTCAATGGCCTGCGCATGCACTATCTCGATGAAGGCGCGCAAGACGCGAAAACGACCTACCTCTGCCTGCATGGTAATCCCGCTTGGAGTTATCTCTATCGCAAGATGATCCCCATCTTCTCAGCTAGCGGCGCGCGCGTGATCGCGCCAGACATGATTGGCTTTGGCAAGAGCGATAAACCCAAGAAAGACAGTTTTCACACCTTCACCTGGCATCGCCAATGCTTGCTCGAATTCATTGAACGCCTGGATCTGCACAACATCGTCCTGGTCGTGCAGGATTGGGGTGGCATCTTGGGGCTCACCTTGCCAATGCATGCGCCGCAGCGATACAAAGGCCTGCTCGTGATGAACACCACACTCACCTGTGGCGATACGCCGCTCACGGATGGCTTCAAAGCTTGGCGAGAAATGTGCGCCAAAAAACCAGACTTTGATATCGCCAAACTCTTCTCACGTGGCAACCCGCAGATGAGCGAAGCTGAATGCGCTGCGTATATGGCGCCTTTCCCAGATGCTGGCCACCGTGCTGCTACGCGTGCCTTTCCGCCTATGGTTCCAGAATTTGAGAACAGCGATGGCGCTGCTATCAGCCGAGCTGCACGCGAATTTTGGCGAACCGACTGGGAAGCGCCAAGCCTGATGGCTATCGGCATGCAAGACCCCGTACTCGGCGAATCCACAATGCGCGATCTGCGCAGCAATATCAACAAATGCCCCGAGCCCATGCTGATAGCCGAGGGTGGGCATTTCGTCCAAGAGCATGGCGAACCTATCGCCCGCAGCGCGATTGACTTGCTTTCGTAATACATCCCATGCCATCATCGGCGGATGAAACGAAACACAGATCATTTGATTGGCCGCGGCTCTCTGGAGCAACGTTTTGAACAAGGCCGCCTGGCGCGGCAAAATTGCCTGCGTTCAGCGCTGGGTTTGCATGAAAGTAGAGGGCGTGATCCGCTAGCGCTGCTGGCTGAATCTAACAAAGGCCGCGTGGCTGAATTGTTGCCCACGCGTTTTGGCCGCATGCTCGCCAGCCCATTTGCCTTCTATCGCGGCGCAGCCATGCTCATGGCGCATGATTTGGCGCTCACGCCGCGTTGCGATGTCAGTGTGCAGCTCTGCGGAGATGCGCATTTGTCGAACTTCGGTTTGTTTGCCAGCCCTGAGCGTCGCATGCTGTTTGGCCTCAATGACTTTGATGAAACTGTTGTTGGGCCCTTTGACTGGGATGTTCGGCGTTTGGCGGCCAGTTTTGTGATTGCTAGCCGAGAGCAGAGTTTTAAGAAATCAGCGATTGAAAAAGTTGTGCGCACCTTGCTGGATACCTATCACCAGAAGATGCTGGAATTTGCGCAGATGGACACGCTGGATGTTTGGTATCACCAGCTGACCTCCGAGACTTTGCTCAAGCTCGGTGGTGCCAGCAAAGTGGAAAAAGCGGCGATTGAAAAAGCTCGCGCCAAAGGCAGCAAAGAATTGGTCAAAGATGCAGTCGAGCTCGTGAATGGCCCAGCAGGTAAAGAGATGCGTATCAAAGACACGCCGCCCTGGGTGTACCACGAGGCCGGCGCGACGGCTCGTGAAATCGGTAAATTCGAGCGAGGTATCGAAGATTTTTTCATTCAATACCGAAGTAGCTTGAGCGCAGACCGGCAAGTGCTGTTTGACCGCTATGAGCTGATGGATGTGGCAGTGAAAGTGCCGGGTATCGGTTCGGTGGGCACGCGCTGCTTTGTCGCTCTCTTTGCAGCCGATGGCCATCACCCATTGTTTTTGCAATTCAAGCAAGCGAGGGATTCGGTGTTGATGAAACCACTCGGCTTGAAAGCCCATCCGCATAACGGCCAACGCATCGTCGATGGCCAGCGCCTTAGCCAAGCCACCAGCGATGTCTTCCTCGGCTGGGCGAGCAACAAAGCCATGGGCGCAGAATTCTATGTGCGTCAATTGCGCGATATGAAAGGCTCACTCGATGTGACGCTCTTCAATGAATCCGATATGGCGGATTATGCTCAGGCCTGCGGCTACGCACTCGCACGCTCGCAAGCCAAGGCAGGTGATCCGGCGTTGATTGCTGGCTATATTGGGAAGAGTGATGCGTTTGATGAAGCGATCACCAAGCATGCGTTTGCATACGCCGATCAAAACGAAGCGGATTATTCGGCGCTGAAGAAAGCAGTGAAAAGCGGCGCTGTTCAAGCCACAGTAGAAGAGTCTGGCGACGATTAGCCAGCGGCTTCCTGCCCGCTTTCAATATGCGATCGCATGGCTGATTGTGAAGCTGTTGCGTCCCGCTTCTTTAAGGCCGCGAGGATCGCTGCATGCTCGGCGAGTGACTCCTCAATCCGGCCCGGCTTAGTGAGTGATTGTGCGCGATTGAGCTTCATCACTTTGCGCAAATCGGCCACCATTTGATCGCGCCAGCGGTTGTTGGCAATTTCTAGCAGCTTGACGTGGAAAGCTTCGTTGATGGTGAAGAACTTCACACGGTCTTTAGTGGATTTTTCGAGCTGCTGGTGCAGGGCTTCGAGTTCTTTGAGTTGTTCTGCGGTCGCGTTCTTTGCCACGGTGCTTGCCGCGTCTCCTTCTAGCAAGGCCATGAGGTGGAAGACATCGCGCAGGTCTTTGGCGTTGACTTCAGTCACGTAAGCACCGCGCCGCATCTTCATCGTCACCAAGCCTTCGGCAGCCAGCACTTTGATAGCTTCGCGCAGGGGTGTGCGGCTGATGCCGTATTCCTCGGCGATCTTCAATTCATCGATCCATGCACCGGGCTCCAGATCGCCTTTTTTGCCTGCGAAGATGCGCTGGCGCAATAATTCTGCGACCTCTTCATAGAGGGGGCGAGGCTTCAAACGGCTGTGGTCTAGGGCGGCGTTCATGGGTGATAGATTGGCAGGGCTTCGACAGGCTCAGCCCGAACGGGGTGATGGTAGTTTACACGAAACTGAATTTTGAATTCATAATTACGGAAGAAAAATCGCGTAAAATTTGAGTTATGAGCAAGCAAGACGACTTCAAAGCGGCCTCCTTAAGCGACTGGGAAAAAGCAGCCATCAAATCTGCCCCCGGCGGTGATTTGAATGCACTGAACTGGCACACACCAGATGGCATAGCGGTCAAGCCGCTCTACACGGCGGAGGATGTCAAAGACCTGCCGCATGCGAACACACTGCCTGGCTTCGAGCCCTTCATTCGCGGCCCGCAGGCCACGATGTATGCCGTGCGCCCATGGACGATTCGGCAGTATGCGGGCTTCTCGACTGCTGAGGAGTCGAATGCGTTTTACCGCAAGGCATTGGCTGCGGGTGGGCAGGGCGTGTCAGTTGCTTTTGATTTGGCCACGCATCGCGGCTACGACTCCGATCATCCGCGCGTCACAGGCGATGTGGGCAAGGCGGGCGTGGCGATTGATTCTGTGGAAGACATGAAGATTTTGTTTGACGGGATTCCGCTGGACAAAGTGAGCGTAAGCATGACGATGAATGGCGCGGTGCTGCCGATTCTCGCGGGCTATATCGTTGCCGCAGAAGAGCAGGGCGTATCGCAGGCGCAGCTCAGTGGCACGATTCAAAATGACATTCTCAAAGAATTCATGGTGCGCAACACCTATATCTACCCGCCTGAGCCGAGCATGCGCATCATTGGCGACATCATTGAATACACGGCGAAAAATATGCCGAAATTCAACTCGATCTCGATCAGCGGCTATCACATGCAGGAAGCGGGTGCGAATCAAGCACTCGAATTGGCCTTCACCTTGGCCGACGGCAAAGAGTATGTGAAGACGGCGATTGCCAAAGGCATGGATGTGGATGAGTTTGCCGGGCGGCTCAGCTTCTTCTGGGCAGTGGGCATGAATTTCTATTTGGAAATTGCCAAGATGCGCGCAGGCCGCTTGCTCTGGACGCGTATCATGAAAGGCTTTGATGCGAAGAATCCGAAGAGCCTGATGTTGCGCACGCATTCGCAAACTTCCGGCTGGAGCTTGACCGAGCAAGACCCATATAACAACATCGTGCGCACCACGATTGAGGCGATGGCCGCGGTGTTTGGCGGCACGCAATCGCTGCACACTAATTCGTTTGACGAAGCGATTGCGCTGCCTACAGAATTTTCCGCGCGCATTGCCCGCAACACCCAGCTCATCATTCAAGAAGAAACGCACATCACCAATGTGGTCGATCCTTGGGCAGGCAGCTACATGATGGAGAAGCTCACCCAGCAAATGGCTGATGCCGCTTGGAAGATCATTGAAGAAGTGGATGCCATGGGCGGCATGACGCGCGCTGTGGATTCCGGTTGGGCAAAGCTCAAGATTGAAGCAGCAGCAGCAGAGAAGCAAGCGCGTATTGACAGCGGCAAAGACGTGATCGTCGGCGTGAACAAATACAAGCTCGCCAAAGAAGAGCAGATTGATATCCTGCAGATTGATAACGTGAAGGTGCGTGAGCAGCAGATTGCTAGATTGCAAAATATCAAGCAAAAACGCAATGTAGCCGGCGTAGAATCTGCGCTAGCAGCTATTACTTCTATAGCAGAAGGTGGGCAAGGCAACCTGCTCGCCGCCTGCGTAGAAGCCATCCGCGCCCGCGCCACCGTGGGCGAGGTGAGTGATGCAATGGAAAAAGTCTTTGGTCGGCACAGAGCCGATACGCAAAAGGTGACAGGTGTGTATGCAGCCGCTTACGACTCAGCCGAAGGCTGGGACAAATTGAAGAAGGAAATCGCCGAATTCGGAGAAGCCCAAGGCCGCCGCCCGCGCGTGATGATTTCAAAGCTTGGCCAAGACGGCCATGATCGCGGCGCGAAAGTCGTGGCCACAGCTTATGCAGATTTAGGCTTTGATGTAGACATGGGGCCACTCTTCCAAACGCCTGAGGAATGTGCGAGGCAAGCCATTGAAAACGATGTGCACGCCGTGGGCGTCTCCACACTTGCAGCAGGCCACAAAACCCTCGTGCCCGCCATCATCGAAGAGCTGAAGAAGCAAGGTGCCAACGACATCATCGTTTTCGTCGGCGGCGTGATTCCCCGACAAGACTACGAATTCCTCTACGAAGCCGGCGTGAAAGGCATCTATGGCCCCGGCACGCCGATTGTGGCCAGTGCGAAAGATGTGCTGGAGCAGATTCGTAAGGCTTTGGTTGAAGCCAACACCCGTTCGGACTGAGCTTGTCGAAGTCTGCGGTAGCAATCCATGAAGCCTTTTTATGTCTACATTCTTCGGTGTGCTGATGACTCGTATTACTGCGGTCAAACAGATTGCATTGAGTCTCGTATGCAGCAACATGAGTCTGGAGAATTAGGCTACACCGCTATACGAAAACCAGTTCAACTGATCTGGCAGGGCGAATTCGAGACTCGCGAAGCCGCGATTGCTTTTGAACAACAAATCAAAGGATGGTCGCGAGCGAAGAAAGAAGCGCTGATCTCGGGAGATTGGGCGAAGATTCAGCAACTTGCTAAATCAAAATCTCAGGCGAGGCTTCGACAGGCTCAGCCTGAACGGGGTGTGGTGTGAGTACTGAATTAATACAACAAGACATTTTGTCAGCACAGAGCATGGCGCAGCGCCGTGCTGTGGCCAAAGCGATCACCTTGCTTGAATCCACACGGGCAGATCATCGCCAGCAAGCCGATGAATTGCTCACTGCTTTGCTCCCTCATGCGGGGAAGAGCTTTCGTCTAGGCATCAGTGGTGTGCCTGGTGTCGGTAAAAGTACGTTCATCGAAGCACTTGGCTTGCACTTAATTGAAAAAGACCATCGCGTCGCCGTGCTGGCAGTTGATCCTTCATCCAGCATTTCAGGTGGTTCGATTCTTGGTGACAAGACGCGGATGGAAAGACTTTCCATGCACGAGAAAGCCTTTATCCGTCCGAGTCCTTCGAGCGGCAATCTAGGCGGCGTAGCATCACATACTCGTGAGGCGATGCTGGTATGCGAAGCGGCGGGCTATGACATCGTGATTGTGGAAACTGTAGGCGTGGGCCAGAGCGAGATTGCTGTGGCGGGGATGACGGATATGTTCGTTCTCATGCAGCTGCCCAATGCCGGCGATGATCTGCAGGCGATTAAAAAAGGCGTGATGGAGCTGGCCGATGTGGTGGTGATCAATAAGGCAGATATTGACCCTGATGCTGCGACTCGCGCTCAAGCTCAGATCACCAGCAGCCTGCGAATTTTCGAAAACCACGGCCGCGATCCGCATGATGCAAGCACGCAGCGCGACGCGACTCAGCGCGTCATGCAGCTCTCCGCGCTGAAGGGTACAGGTGTGGCGCAGTTTTGGCAAACTGTGAGCCAGCTTCATGCTCATCAGCAAAGCCGTGGGCAAACGCAGCAGCGTCGCGAGCAGCAGGCGGTGAACTGGATGTGGGAGCGGATTGAAGCAGGCCTCAAGCAGCGCTTTGATGCGCATCCGGCTGTGAAGCAGCAATTGCCTTCGCTCAAAGCGCAAGTCTTGGCGGGCAAAGTGCCCGCCTCGGTAGCAGCGCGCCAATTGCTGGATGCACTGAGTCATCCGCAAGGTGCTAGCGTATGAGCTTAGCCGCAGTTGCCCCACTTACGCCGGAAGACGTGAGCGTGATTGAGCGCAGCCAGTTTTGGCAGTCGCAGCGGCTGCAGACCTTTGAATTGTCCTCACGCAAGGTGTTGGTCAAAGCGCAGCGCCAGCAGCGGCATCCGTTTCGCTATGCGCTGATGAATGCGCTGGCTTCTTTGCTTAAGCTGCCTATGATCAAGGCCGCGCCTGCACCGGGCGGGGCAAATGCACAGGGCATTGAGGTGCTACGTCTGCGCGCGCTGCGCCAAGCGGGCGTGCAAGTGCCAGCACTCTTGCATGCCGCACCGCAGTGGTTCGCCATGGAGTATGTGAGCGCGCCAAACTTGCTGGATGTGTTGCAAGGCGAGATGCCAATGCAAGAGCGCTTGAATGTCTGGCTGCAAGGTGCAAAAGGCATTGGCCATGTGCATGCGCGCGGGCAAGCGCTCAGCCAAGCCTTTGCGCGCAATTGCCTATGGCATCAAGGCCAAACTTGGTTCATTGATTTTGAAGACGATCCAGCCAGCGTGATGCCGCTTGAGCATGCGCAGGCCAGAGATATGCTGGCCTATCTGCATTCCACTGTTTGGGCGCTGCGTGAGCGCGGTGCGAGTTGGGCAGATTTGCTCTCAAAATATGAGCACTTCGCGCAGATACTGAGCCGGCCAGTGGCCGATATCTTGCATCAAACCAGTGCCCGAATCACATGGCTGAGGCATTTGCCGCGATCACGCAAGCCTTGGGGGCGAGATGTGGTGATGCTGCAGGCGCTTGGAGAATTTTTTTATTTGGCGCAGCAGCGTCAGCAGAAATGAAATTGAAGGAACGATAACTATGCAAAGCATTTTGGAGCAATTGGAAAGCAAGCGTGCAGCAGCGCGGCTTGGCGGTGGGCAAAAGCGCATCGATGCGCAGCATGCCAAAGGCAAGCTCACAGCGCGTGAGCGGCTGGAGGTGTTGTTTGATGAGGGTAGCTTTGAAGAGTGGGATATGTTCGTCGAGCATCGCTGCGCGGACTTTGGGATGGATCAAAACAAGATTCCCGGCGATGGCGTGGTCACGGGCTACGGCATGATCAATGGTCGCTTGGCTTTTGCATTCAGCCAAGATTTCACCGTATTTGGCGGCGCGCTTTCTGAAGCGCATGCTGAGAAGATTTGCAAGGTGATGGATCAGGCGATGAAGGTGGGCGCGCCAGTGATTGGGCTGAACGATTCAGGCGGCGCGCGTATTCAAGAGGGTGTGGCATCACTCGGCGGCTATGCGGATGTGTTTCAGAAAAACGTGCTCGCCAGCGGCGTGGTACCGCAAATCAGCATGATCATGGGGCCTTCAGCGGGCGGCGCGGTGTATTCGCCATCCATGACAGATTTCATCTTCATGGTGAAAGACAGCTCCTACATGTTCGTTACCGGCCCTGAGGTGGTGAAGACGGTGACGCACGAGGAAGTCACAGCCGAAGAGCTGGGCGGCGCGATCACGCACACGACCAAGAGTGGCGTGGCTGATTTGGCGTTTGACAACGATGTGCAAGCCCTCATCATGCTGCGCCGCTTCTTCAATTATTTGCCTCTCAATAATCGAGAGAAAGCGCCTGTGCGCCCGAGTGGTGACAAAGTAGATCGTGTGGACATGAGCCTTGATACGCTCGTGCCAGAAAATCCGAACAAGCCTTACGACATCAAAGAGCTGATCCTCAAAACGGTGGACGATGGTGATTTCTTCGAGCTACAGCCCGATTACGCCAAAAACATCGTGATCGGCTTTGCTCGTATGAATGGCCAGAGCGTGGGCATCGTGGCCAATCAGCCCTTGGTGCTCGCAGGCTGCCTAGATATCAAAAGCTCCATCAAAGCCGCACGCTTCGTCCGCTTTTGCGATGCGTTCAATATCCCCATCATCACCTTCGTCGATGTTCCCGGCTTCATGCCTGGCACGAGCCAAGAATACGGCGGCATCATCAAGCATGGTGCGAAATTGCTCTATGCGTATGCCGAAGCCACCGTGCCAAAGATCACCGTGATCACCCGCAAGGCTTATGGCGGCGCTTACGACGTGATGGCCTCCAAGCATTTGCGTGGCGATGTGAACCTCGCTTGGCCCAATGCAGAGATTGCCGTGATGGGTGCAAAAGGCGCAGTAGAGATCATCTTCCGAGAAGAAAAGAAAGATCCTGCGAAGCTTGCCGAACGCGAAGCTGAATACAAAGCTCGCTTTGCAAACCCCTTCGTCGCAGGCGCGCGTGGCTTCATTGATGATGTCATCTTGCCGCATGAGACGCGCAAGCGCATTTGCCGCAGCTTGACCATGCTTAAAGATAAGAAGCTAGAGAATCCGTGGCGTAAGCATGGGAATATACCGCTATGACTGTTCAGTTTAAAGAAATGTCGTGCGATCAACTAAAGCGCCTGCGAAATGAGTTGCTTGAAACTATTGCTAGTGAAAAAGCGCTTAATAAGGACAAGAATTTAGCCCGTAGAAGACTTACTTTCTTAGATGACGAAATAGCAAGAAGAGAGCATGAATGTTTCACGACGCAAGTGCCAATGCCAGTCCCAAAATCAGCTGAAAAACCTCACGTTTTTAAAACTTAAAGACTTATGTTCACAAAAATCCTAATCGCCAACCGTGGCGAAATCGCCTGCCGCGTGATGGCTACCGCTAAGAAAATGGGCATCGCTACCGTGGCTGTTTATTCCGAAGCCGATAAAGATGCTCGCCATGTGCAGCTTGCGGATGAAGCGGTGTTGCTCGGCGCTGCGCCTTCGCGGGAGAGCTATTTGGTGGCTGAAAAAATCATTGCGGCTGCTAAACAGACTGGGGCGCAGGCGATTCATCCGGGGTATGGGTTTCTTTCTGAGAACGAAGGCTTTGCCAAGCGTTGCGAGGAAGAGAGCATTATTTTTATTGGGCCGAAGCATTATTCGATTGCGGCGATGGGCGACAAGATTGCATCGAAGAAGCTGGCTTCTGAGGCGAAGGTCAATTGCATTCCAGGCTACAACGATGCGATTGAGACGGCCGAGAAGGCCGTGGAGATAGCCAAGGGCATTGGCTATCCGGTGATGATCAAGGCGAGCGCGGGCGGCGGTGGCAAGGGGCTGCGCGTGGCTTACAACGACAAAGAGGCGCTGGAAGGCTTCACGAGCTGCCGCAATGAGGCGCGCAACAGCTTTGGTGATGATCGCGTGTTCATTGAAAAATTTGTGCAAGAGCCTCGGCATATCGAGATTCAGGTGTTGGGCGATGCGCATGGCAATGTGATTTATCTCAATGAAAGAGAGTGTTCGATTCAGCGGCGGCATCAGAAGGTGATTGAAGAAGCGCCATCGCCTTTCATCACCGAGGCCACGCGTAAGGCCATGGGCGAGCAGGCGGTGGCGCTAGCAAAGGCCGTGAAGTATCAGAGCGCGGGCACGGTTGAATTCGTCGTGGGCAAGGATCAGGATTTTTATTTTCTGGAGATGAACACGCGCTTACAGGTGGAGCATCCGGTGACGGAATGCATCACGGGGCTGGATTTGGTGGAGCTGATGATTCGCGTGGCAGCGGGTGAGAAGCTGCCGCTGGCCCAAGCTGATGTGCAGCGCAATGGCTGGGCAATGGAATGCCGCATCAATGCGGAAGATCCGTTTCGTAACTTTCTGCCGAGCACGGGGCGACTCGTGCGCTTCTCGCCGCCCGCGCAGACCATGTGGCAGGGCAACACGCAGGAGCTGCAAGGAGTGCGCGTGGATACCGGCGTGCAAGACGGTGGCGAAATCCCGATGTATTACGACTCGATGATTGCCAAGTTGATCGTGCATGGCCAAAGCCGCGCCGAGGCGATTGCGAAGATGCGCGAAGCGTTGAACGCTTTTGTGATTCGCGGTGTGCAGAGCAATATTCCTTTTCAAGCGGCGCTGCTGGCGCATCCAAAATTCGTGAGCGGGGATTTCAATACCGGCTTCATCGCGGAGAACTATGGCAAAGGCTTTAGCAGCGAAGATGTGCCGCATGATGATCCGCAGGTGTTGCAAGCGATTGCCGCCTTCGTGCGCCGCAAGACGCATGAACGCGCTGCGGGCATCAGCGGGCAACTGGCGGGCTATGAGGTGAAGCTGGAGAGCGATGTCGTGGTGATCACGCTGGATACGGATGGCAAGCACGCTTACACGCCTGTGCATGTGGAAGAAATACAAGGAAAAGTGGGCTTTGCCCGGCTAAATATCAGCGGCAGCAGCTATGAAATTCATAGTAACTCGCGTTTGAACGATATTGCGATCCATGGCAGCATCAATGGCCTGCCGTTCACAGCGCAAGTAGAGCGTGGCACGCAGAAGAATCCGCTGGCCTACCGCGTGCTGCACAACGGCACGCAGATCGACGCACTCGTGCTCTCGCCACGCGCTGCTGAGCTGCACAAGCTCATGCCGCATAAGAAGCCGCCTGATATGAGCAAATATGTGCTCTCGCCGATGCCTGGTTTGCTGGTGGATGTGGCTGTGCAGCCCGGCCAGAAGGTGCAGGCGGGTGAGCGTGTCGCTGTGATTGAGGCGATGAAGATGGAGAATGTGCTCTTTGCAGCGGCAGATGGCGTGGTGGGGAAAGTTTTAGCCACCAAAGGCGAATCGCTCTCGGTGGATCAGCCGATAGTCGAGTTCGCATAAAAGCGAAGGTGGAGTTTGCAAATGAGCGAAAAAGCAGTATTGATCGTCGTCGATGTACAAAACGGCTTCATGCCGGGCGGTGGCTTGCCTGTGCCGCGTGGTGATGAGGTCGTCCCAGTGATCAACGCCTTGGCGCAGAAGTTTGCCAATGTGGTGCTCACGCAAGATTGGCATCCCGCAGGCCATGCCTCGTTTGCTTCGAGTCACGCTGGTAAGAATCCTTACGACCTGATGAAGATGCCTTATGGCGATCAAGTGCTGTGGCCTGATCATTGCGTGCAGGGCACGCAAGATGCCGCGTTGCACGCTGATCTGCATATTCCCCATGCGCAGCTCATCATTCGTAAAGGCTTTCATGCTGGGGTGGATAGCTACTCTGCTTTTCAAGAAGCGGATCGCAGCACATCAACTGGGCTGGCCGCTTACCTGCAAGCGCGTGGTTTGAAAGAAGTGCATGTCTGCGGCCTCGCCACAGATTTCTGCGTGGCATGGACGGCGCTGGATGCGCGCATCGCAGGCTTTGAAGTCACAGTGCATGAAGCCGCATGCCGCGCGATTGATTTGAATGGATCGCTCGCAGCAGCTTGGGTGCAGATGCGCGACGCTGGTATTGTGCGTGCATAAGCTTGCTTTGGCTTTTTTTAAAGCATATTGAGCACTTCGCCGGCATAGAATCTGCGCAGAGTGCTATTAAATCAGGAGTATTCATGAAGCGCAGGCATATCATCCCAGCCACTGCTGCTGTGCTTTACGCGGCCAGCCAAGCTGCGCAAGCTCAAAGCTTGCAGCGCGGCGGCGATATGTGGCGATTGACCGTAGGCTCCTGTGCCAATCAAAAAATCGCTCAGCCGATTTGGCAAACCATCCTCTCAGACAAGCCCGATTTTCATATCTTCGGCGGAGATAACGTGTATGCCAGCGATAGGCCTTGGTCGCTCGCGCAACTTCAAGAGGCCTATGCCTTGGCCGCAAAGCAAGAAGGCATGGCGCAGCTCATGCGCAGTGTGCCTTTCATGGCGATGTGGGACGACCATGATTACGGCTTCAATGATAGCGGCGCGGAGTTTGAAGGCAAGCAAGCTGCAAAGCTTGCGCTGTTGGATTTTTTTAAATATCCTGAGAATCATGCAACGCGCACACGCGAGGGCCTGTATGACGCACGAATCCTCGGGGAGGGACAGCGCCGCATCCAAATCATCACGCTCGATACACGATGGTTTCGCTCGACGCTCAGCCGGCCTTTGATCCCCGGCTTACCCGGCCAAGAGCGCTACATCCCAGATTCATCGCCAGAAAAAACGATGCTCGGCGAAGCGCAATGGCAATGGTTAGAGGCGCAGCTCAAAATTCCGGCGCAAATTCGCCTGATCTATTCCGGCATCCAAGTGTTAGCGCTTGGCCACGGCTGGGAGCGCTGGGGCAATTTGCCGCTGGAGCGCCAGCGCTTGCTCGACACCATCGCGCGCACGAAAGCGCAGGGCGTGATCCTGCTATCGGGTGATAGACATATTGGCGCTTTGTACAAAGAAAATATCGCAGCGCCTTACCCGCTATGGGAGATGACCTCCAGCGGCCTCACACATGCTTGGGCGAATGCGAGCGAAGCTGGCCCGAATCGCATCGGCCAACTCGTGCGAGCCAACCATTACGGCCTGGTTGCTGTGAACTGGGCAAAAAGCGAAGTCCAGCTTCAACTCAAAGACACCCAAGGCCGCAGCCTGCATGCCATCACCATTCCCATGAAAGATCTTCAATCATGAGCAACGCTAACGAAACAAAGCGCCCCTTCAAAATCCTAGGCATTCAGCAAATCGCTATCGGTGGTACAGACAAAAAGCGCCTGCAAAAACTCTGGGTTGAAATGCTGGGTCTGCAAGTGAAATCCACTTTCGTGAGCGAACGAGAAAACGTCGATGAAGACATCTGCGCCATCGGCAGTGGCGTGCATGCGGTCGAGGTCGATCTCATGCAGCCGCTAGACATCGGAAAAAAGCCCGCCGTTCACACCACGCCGCTGAACCACGTCGGCCTCTGGGTCGATGATCTCCCAGTTGCTGTCGAGTGGCTCACCAAACAGGGTGTCCGCTTCACCCCCGGCGGCATCCGCAAAGGCGCTGCGGGCTACGACATCACCTTCCTACACCCCAAAGCCAGCGATGAGTTTCCGATAGCCGGAGAGGGTGTGTTGATTGAACTCGTGCAAGCGCCGCAGGATGTCATCAAAGCTCTTACTTGAGGCTTAAGGCCGCTTTACCCAACCAATCCAGTCCGCATGCAAACTCTGCACATAGAGCCTGTCTGAAGTCTCCAGCACACCCGTGGTCTCAGGATACGCGCCGGAGGGATCTTGCAGGTCTTGCAACACTGTGCCGTCTTCGGTGAAAGAAATCACGTGACCGTACTTCGGTGGAATCGGCCAGAGGAAGCGGGGTAGGCGCATCGTTAGGCTGCGCATCCATGGCTTTCCAGCCATGTCATCCAGCATCTTGCTGCGCGGTTTGGCGAGGCCGACCCAGAGTGTGGGCTTGCCGTCTTTCGTGGGCAGGCCACGCATCAAATTGTCTGGATAGCCGGGGAGGTTGGGAAGCACGATGTGGGTGGCGCCGCTCATGCCGCTGGTGGTGCGCACATCAAGATCGCTGGCGTTCACGTCGATGCGCCAGACGCGGTATTTGCCGGTTTCGGCGACGAAGATTTGCCGCTCATTCGCGGAGAGTGCTATGCCGTTGGCGAAGCTCAGGCCTTTTGCAACGACGCGGATGGCTTTGGTGGCGGGATCGTATTCCAAGATGCGGCCTGTGGACGATTGCTCCAAGATATCGAGCACGCTGGCTTCAAATGAGCCGCCCCATTGCTTGGGCGCAAAACGGGTGGAGGCATCGCTCACGTAAATCTTGCCAGTCTTAGCGACTGCCACGGCATCTGCAAACAAGATCGGATCATTTCCTATCTTTTCGGCCAACACCGTGACTTGGCCCGAGGGGCTGATGGAGAGCAGGCCTTTCTCTTCATTGGCTGCAATCATGTTGCCCTGTGCATCAAAATCAAAACCGAGCACGCGACCTCCAGTGTTGACGAACGTGCTCACTTCGCTGCCGTCTGGATTCATGCGCAAAACCGTGCCACTGCTGACTGCGGCGTAGAGCTTGCCGTCTTTGCCTATGGCGATGTGCTCGGGGCCAGATTCTTTGCCGATATCAATTTTTTGTAAACCGCTCAAGCCTGTGTTCGCTGCATGTGCGCCCGTGTAGCCAGGATTGGCTGACACTTCCCAGGCAACGGGCTGGATGGCGACTGGCCAGAAAGGGAAATAAAGGATCATTGCAGTGAGCAAGGTGATGAGTACGATCAGCCAGCGGGGCAGCGTTTGGGGCATAGTGTCTCCGGATGGGTTTTATGTGTATTTTTGGATCAAAAATCAATGATAGCCGGCATAGAATCTGCGCGAAGTGCTATTGAATTCATAGTGAATGCAAAGTGAGCAAGAATGATCAAATGTAGCCTAGCATGCACCTGCGATACTGGCAAGATCGTGTCGCCTTTTACCCAGCCCCAAGTTGCTGCGCATTTTGATCGCTACCCAGCGGTGGTGAAGAAAAAAATGCTGGCTTTGCGTGAGCTGATTTTTGATGTGGCGGCGCATTCGCTGGAGATCGGCGAGCTGCAAGAGACTTTGAAGTGGGGCGAGCCGGCTTATCTCACCGCGCTGACGAAGAGCGGCAGCACAGTACGAATGGATTGGAAGGCGAAATCGCCTGAGCACATCGGCATCTATTTCAACTGCAATACGATGTTGGTAGATAGCTTCAGGAGCATGTTTCCGCGAGAGTTTGAATTTGAAGGCCATCGCGCGATTTTGCTCAATGTCAAAGCGCCGCTGCCTAAGAAAGAGCTGAGTATGTGTATTCAAGCTGCGCTGACGTACAAACTCATGAAGTTAACTAAACACCATTCGCCCTGAGCTTGTCGAAGGGCTTCGACAAGCTCAGCCCGAACGGTTTAGTAAAGACTCAGTTAAATACCTTCGCATTCCAGCCGGATTTTTGAATAAAAACCATCTGTAGCCGGCGTATTGACTGCGCTAAGTGCTATTAAATAACTAGCATCGAATTGCTGGTAATTACGCTTGGTGGAGCTGAGGTAGCCCGGGTCGTAATGCAGCTCCAGCAGCTCTTTCACGACCTGAGCCAGCATCGAAGGGCTGCCTGAGCGAATCTGCTGCTGCCAAGCATCGATTACCGCATGCCCACGCAGATCGCGCAGCACATCGAGGCGTTTGCAGAAATACGCTGGGTCTTTCACGAAAAAATCGTAGTCTTCCAGCAAGAGCTTCACGCGCTCGTCCACAGGTAGCTCCACGCGCGCGCAAGGGCTCGCGCGCAGGGCTTGCATCAACGCATCGGGGATGCTCACATTGCCCACCTTTTTGCTTTCGCTCTCTGCCCATACGGTGCGGCTTGCATCGAGCTGCTTCAAGGCATGCCAGATGCGCATGTCGAATTGTTTTTGGCTGGGCTGCTCTGTGCCAGGGATGAGGCCGAGCACGGAGCTGCGATGCTCGGCCAAGGCTTCCAGATCAAGCACCTGCGCGCCTTCCCGCTCCAAGCCTTGCAGCAGACGCGTTTTGCCGCTGCCTGTGGGGCCGCAGATGACGCGGTAATTGAATTGGGTGGCTAATTTAGCGATGTCTTCAACGATGGCCGCGCGGAAGGCTTTGTAGCCGCCTTCGATGAGGGTGACTTCGAAGCCGATTTCGGAGAGGATCAAAGCGAGCGAGCCGCTGCGCTTGCCACCGCGCCAGCAATAGACGAGCGGCTTCCAGCCTTTGGGCAGAGAGATGACTTCGCGTTCGATATGCGCAGCGATGTTTTTTGCCGCAAGCGCTGCACCGCGTTTCTTCGCTTCAAAGGCGCTGGTCTGCACATAGAAGGTGCCGATCTCGTGGCGCTCCGCGTCGTTGAGCGTTGGCCAGTTGAGCGCGCCGGGCAAGCGGTCTAGCGCGTATTCGCTTTCGCTGCGTGCATCGATGATGGCGCTGAATTGCGACAAGGCGCTTAATGCGTCTTGCGCCGTAATTTTCTTCAAGGCCATCAGAGCATTTTTCGTAAGGTGGGCCAGACGTTATCCAGCATGATCGGGTGTGCTTCTTCTTTGGGGTGAATGCGGTCTGCTTGAAAGAATTTCAGCGGCTCAGCCAAATCGCCAATGCCTTTGAGGAAGAAAGGCACGAGCTGAGTCTTACGCGCTTTGGCTACGGCTTCAAAGGTGCTCGCAAACTTGGCCGAATAATCCGCGCCGTAGTTTGGCGGCACTTGCATGCCTACCAGCAGCACTTGCGCACCGACCTTTTGCGCCGCGTCTGTCATGGCGGTCAAATTGTCCTCCGTCATCTTCAAGGGCAGGCCGCGCAAGGCATCATTGCCGCCCAGCTCGATGATCACATGCGTGGGCTTGTGTTGGGTGAGTAGGGCGGGCAGGCGAGAGCGGCCGCCAGAAGTCGTGTCGCCACTGATGCTGGCGTTGATTACTTTGGCAGCGATTTTTTGCTCGGCCAAGCGTTTTTCCAGCAAAGCCACCCAGCCTGTGCCCCGGCGCAGGCCATATTCAGCGCTGAGCGAATCGCCCACCACCACAATCGTCTTTACTTTACTTTGCGCCTGAGCGCTGCCAAAAAATAGCCCCAGGCCCGCCACCGAGAGCGCCAAAGCGCTAAAGTGTCGTCTGTTCAAAGCCACTAACAGTTCATTCATGTCTGATCCCATCATCTCCGTGGAGCACGTTTTCAAAAGCGTGACGGACTCCACCGGCACACTGGATATTTTGCGCGATATTGATTTCAACGTCCCAGCCAGGGAAACGGTTGCCATCGTCGGCGCTTCCGGCTCCGGAAAAAGCACGCTTTTGTCCATCATCGCAGGCTTAGATGTGCCCACCAAAGGCACAGTCAAGCTCGCGGGGCAAGATTTATTTGCTTTCGGCGAGGATGATCGCGCCGCTTGGCGGGCGCAGAAAGTCGGTTTTGTGTTTCAGAGCTTTCAGCTTTTGGGCAATTTAACGGCTTTGGAGAATGTGATGCTGCCCTTGGAGCTGGCTGGCCGCAAAGATGCTCGGGCGCAAGCCACGGAAATGCTTAAGCGCGTGGGCTTGGCCGAGCGCTTGAATCATTACCCCAAAGTGATGAGCGGCGGCGAGCAACAGCGCGTGGCTTTGGCTCGCGCCTTTGTGGTCGAGCCAGCCGTATTGCTAGCTGACGAGCCCACAGGCAGCCTAGATTTCGCCACTGGTGAACGCGTGATTCAGCTCATGTTTGAACTCAACGCAGAGCGCGGCACAACGCTGGTGATGGTGACGCATGATCGTGGAATTGCCGCGCAGTGTAATCAGCGGGTGGTGATTGAGGCGGGGCGTATCGCTAGTTGACTTGGTGTGGCTGCTGCTTCGCCTGCACGCCACCCGCTCGCCTGCCGCGTGACGTGCCCGAAAAAGCCGAGGACTGTCTTTTCAGGCACTCGGTGCATGGTTTCCCGAGCTGCTTGTCTTTTGTAGCGATGATTGCATGGCTGGCCGCGCCCGACCGAGACAGTCTTCGTTTTTTCAGACCCATCACGCAGCGGATTGGGGTGGTTGGCGTGTCGTTACTAACTATCGAATTCATAGCGCTCTACGCCGTAAATATGCCGGCTAGCTGCTGAAATTGCTTTGATAAAAGCTAAGGATGCTCGCATCTTTAGCTTGCGACACTGCCAATTAGCGCCGGAGCGGGATGCTTTGCACGGATGGCTTCTCGGTCGGGCGCGGCAAACCATGCAATCATCGCTACAAAAGATCAGTAGCTCGTAGTATTCCGCTCAGAGCGCCATCAAGAAGACAGGCCGGGCGAAGCGTCACGCGCAGGTGTAGGCGAGCGGGTCAGTGAGGAACGGTCTAGGGCTTCCCAACCCTTCGACAAGCTCAGGGCGAACGGAAGTTTGACTCGATTTATAATCATAGGCTTTGCTGTTTGCAGCTGTGAACAGCGTTTTGTTAGCCTTTGAAATCACAAAAGATGGCTTTGATCGTACATAAATATGGGGGCACCTCGATGGGGTCGCCCGAGCGCATTCGCAATGTGGCCAAGCGCGTGGCCAAATGGGCGCGGGCTGGGCATCAGATGGTGGTCGTGCCCTCTGCGATGAGCGGCGAGACCAATCGTTTGCTTGCACTGGCTAAAGAGCTCTCTCCGGCCAAACCCGGTATTGCTTATTCACGTGAGCTGGATCAACTGGCTGCCACCGGCGAGCAAGCTTCCTCTGCGCTGCTGGCGATTGCTTTGCAAGCAGAAGGCATGGAGTCGGTCAGCTACAGCGGCTGGCAAGTGCCGATCAAGACGGATAGCTCGTTCACCAAAGCGCGCATTGAAAGCATTGATGACAAACGCATTCGCACTGATTTATCTGCAGGCCGCGTGGTGATCGTCACTGGCTTTCAGGGCGTTGACCCGGAAGGTAATGTGACGACACTGGGCCGCGGTGGCTCTGATACTTCCGCTGTGGCCGTGGCCGCTGCGATGAAGGCCGCTGAATGCTTGATTTATACCGATGTGGATGGCGTGTACACGACCGATCCTCGCGTTGTGCCCGAGGCGCGCCGCTTGCATACCGTGAGCTTTGAAGAAATGCTGGAAATGGCCAGCATGGGCTCTAAGGTGCTGCAAATCCGCTCGGTGGAGTTTGCTGGCAAATACAAAGTGCCCCTGCGCGTGCTCTCCAGCTTCACGAACTGGGATATTGATATCAATGAAGAAGCCAAATCTGGCACTCTGATCACTTTTGAGGAAGATGAAAACATGGAACAAGCCGTCGTCTCCGGCATCGCTTTCAACCGCGACGAAGCCAAAATCTCGATCCTGGGCGTGCCCGACACCCCTGGTATCGCCTACAACATCTTGGGCGCAGTGGCCGATGCGAACATCGAAGTCGATGTGATCATCCAAAACATTTCCAAAGAAGGTAAAACAGATTTTTCCTTCACGGTGCATCGCAATGATTACACCAAGACCTTGGATCTGCTCAAAGCCAAAGTCACGCCTAAGCTGGGCGCGGCTGAAGTCGTGGGCGATGCGAAGATTTGCAAAGTGAGCATTGTTGGCATCGGCATGCGTAGCCATGTGGGTATCGCCAGCAAAATGTTCCGCTCGCTGAGCGAAGAGGGCATCAATATCCAAATGATTTCCACCAGCGAGATCAAGACCTCGGTCGTGATCGACGAGAAATACATGGAGCTGGCCGTGCGCGCGCTGCACAAGGCGTTTGATTTGGATCAGCCTGCGGCTTGATTTTCAAATGCGCCATGAAAAAAGCCACCGTGAGGTGGCTTTTTTGTTGGATGCAATCAAGAATTACTTGACCGTCATCACCCAAGCAGCGAGCTTGGTGGCTTCGGCTTCGCTCACCTGTGGGTTCGCTGGCATAGGCACAGGGCCCCAATTGCCTTTGCCGGGGGTGCTGCCTTTTTGGATGGCTGCGGCGAGCTTTTTCACAGCATCCGCATCGCCAGCGTATTTGGCAGACACGTCTTTGTAAGAGGGGCCGACCATTTTCTTGTCAACGGCGTGGCAAGCCATGCAGTTCTTGGCTTGTGCCAAAGCGGCATCAGCGAATGCAGGAGCTTGCACGCTCATGAGAGCGGCGGCGGCAGAGAAAAGGGCTAGAGCGCGGATTTTCATTGTCTTCCTTCAAAATACACACTTGCTTGAACAGCCGATGCTGTCTTGCAATACACTGGAGATAACGCGATTTTAGGCAAACGGGTTGACATTCGGTTGCGACTTGGCCAAAACCCCTTAATTCGCACCACTTTTGTGCAAAATTCTGGCTTTATAGCCACAAAAAGGAACTCGCAATGTATTTTCTAGCCGCTGGCGTGATCTTGTTGTTACTGAAATTCTTTGAGATTGGCCCCGTGGGGCGATGGGGCTGGGGCGAGCATTGGTATCTTTTTGCCGCGCCATTCATCTTGGCAGTTGTATGGTGGGCTTGGGCAGATGCCTCGGGCTATACCAAGAAAAAGGCCATGGACAAGATGGATTTGCGCAAGAAAGAGCGGCTGGAGAAAAACCGCGATGCGCTGGGTATGGGCAACAAGCGCCGATAAGATGTAGATCAGCATGCAAATACAAGAAAAGCCAGCCTTCGCTACACCTTATGAATGGATCGGCGGCGAAGAACGTGTCAAAGCGCTGATCGAGCGGTTTTACGATTTGATGGATTTGGAGCCTGAGTTTGCACGGCTGCGCGAGGTACATCCTCCTTCTCTTGAAAATTCCCGCGAACGCACTTTTTGGTTCATCTGCGGCTGGCTGGGCGGCCCGCAGTATTACACCGAGAAATTTGGCCATCCGCGCCTGCGCGCGAGGCATCTGCACGTGCCGATTGGTATTCAAGAGCGCGATGAGTGGCTAGCTTGCATGGATCGCGCCATGGGTGAGACAGGCGTACCCGAAGACTTGCGCGCCAAGCTGCGCGAGAGCTTTTTCCAGACGGCGGATTGGATGCGCAATCAAGGCGTGCCTCAGTAATTGGAGTCATAGGCTGTGGCAATCCGTGAGATTTTAAAAATGGGTGATCCGCGCTTGTTGCGTGTTGCTCAACCCGTGCGTGAGTTCAACACACCTGAGCTGCATGCGTTGCTGCAAGACATGCAAGACACGATGGCTGCTGCTAACGGCGCGGGCTTAGCCGCGCCGCAAATCGGCGTGGATCTGCAGCTCGTGATCTTCGGCAGCGGCCAGATCAATCCGCGCTACCCAGATGCGCCGCCTGTGCCGCGTACAGTATTGATCAATCCTGTGATCACACCATTTTCAATAGGAAAAAGCCCAATTACCGGCTTAGAATCTGCGCGAGATGCTATTGAATCGATAGCATTTGATTTGAACTACCAAGCAGATGCGAAAGACATGGAAGACGGCTGGGAGGGCTGCCTCTCCGTGCCCGGCTTGCGCGGCGCGGTACCACGCTTCGCCAAAATTCGCTATCAAGGATTCAACGAGCTGGGTGAAACTATAGACCGCACGGTAGATGGCTTTCATGCACGCGTGGTACAGCATGAGTGCGATCATCTACACGGTATCTTGTATCCGATGCGGGTGAAAGATTTCTCGCGTTTTGGCTTTACAGAGATCCTGTTTCCAGAAATCAATGCTGCTGAGGATGATTAACTCAGCCTAAGGTGCAGACCACAGGTGTATGGTCAGAAGGGCGCTCATTCTTGCGAGGCGCTTTGTCGATGATGCAGCTTTGTACCTTCGGTTTTAAAGCATCGCTCACCAGCGTGTAGTCAATGCGCAGGCCTTTGTTGCGGCGGAAGGCCATGTCGCGGTAATCCCACCAGCTGTAGAGCTTGGGGGCTTGCTCGAAGAGTCTGAAAGCATCGTGCAAACCTAGAGCGAGCAAATGCTTGAACTGATCTCGCTCGGCCTCGGTGTGGTGAATTGTCTCTCGCAGGCCTTCGGGGTCGTGTGTGTCGCGGTCGTCGAAGGTGATGTTGAAATCGCCCACGAGCACGAGCTGTGGATGTGCAGCGAGCTCTTCGCGCAGCCAGTCACGCAGGCCGCGCAGCCAGCTCATCTTGTATTCAAATTTCTCCGTACCTGGCGCTTGGCCGTTGACGAAGTAGCCGTTGACTACGCGCACGCTACCTAGGCTTGTTTGCAGCGTTGCGGCGATGATGCGGCTTTGCTCGTCGGAGAAGCCTGGGATGTTTTTCTGCACATCCGTCACGGATTGAACGGAGTCTTTGCGAGTCAGCCAAGCCACACCGTTGTAGGTCTTCTGGCCAAACACCTGCGCGCTGTAGCCCGCTGCCTCAAACTCAGCGAACGGAAACTTCTCATCCGTCATCTTCAGCTCTTGCAAGCCCAGCGCATCAATCTTCTCGCCTTCAGGTTGTGCGGCCAGCCAATCCAAAACCTGCTGAGCACGGATGGTGAGAGAGTTAACGTTCCAGGTGGCAATTTTTAGAGTCATTTTGGCCTTTCGCCTTTATAGAATCTGCGCAGAGTGCTATTAAATTAATAGTATTTATGGGATCTATCAAGCACGTTGATAAGTCACAAAATCAAGCTTCAGGCCATTGGTCGCAGTGAGTTGATCGCGTTCTGTCTCACGCCACGACGCATCCACAGCTGGCGCAAAAGCATCACCTTCAAACTCTGCATCAATCTCCGTGATCACCAGCTTCTGCGCTAATGGTAGCGCCTGCGCATAAATCTGAGCACCGCCAATCACCCACACCTCGCTGCTGCCCAATTGCTCACAAATCAATAGCGCCTCGCGCAGATTCTGTGCCGGCGAAGTGCCATTTTTCTTTAAATTTTCACGGGTGGCAACATCTGAAGAGATCACCACATTCATACGCCCTGGCAGAGGCCGAAATTTCGCGGGCAGCGAATCCCAAGTCTTGCGCCCCATGATCACAGGATGCCCCAGCGTCGTGCGCTTGAAATGCGCGAGGTCTTCAGGCAAATGCCAAGGCATCTTGCCGTCTTTGCCGATCACTCGGCCCTTGGCTTGCGCCCAGATGAGGTTGATTTGCATAAATCGCCAAGCACCGATCACACAGCCACAGGTGCTTTGATCGCCGCGTGATGCTGATAATTCACCACTTCGAAATCTTCGTATTCATAGTCAAAGATCGAAGCCGGCTTGCGTTTGATCACGAGTTGCGGGTAAGCGAAGGGCTCGCGTGCGAGCTGTGTGGTCACTTGTTCGTGGTGGTTGCTGTAGATATGGCAATCGCCACCCGTCCAGACAAAATCGCCCACTTCCAAATTGCATTGCTGCGCAAGCATATGGGTGAGCAGGGCGTAGCTGGCGATATTGAAAGGCACGCCGAGGAAGATGTCTGCGCTGCGCTGATACAGCTGGCAGCTGAGTTTGCCCCGAGCCGTAGGCGAGTCACCGGGCGCGACGTAAAACTGAAAGAAAGCATGGCAGGGCATCAGTGCCATCTTGGGCAGATCGGCCACATTCCATGCGCTCACAATGATGCGGCGTGAATCGGGATTGGTTTTGAGCTGATCCACCACTTGCGCGATTTGATCGATATGCCCGCCATCAGGTTTCGGCCATGAGCGCCACTGCACGCCATACACGGGGCCGAGATCGCCCGTTTCTTTGTTCGCCCATTCATCCCAAATCGTCACACCGCGCTCTTTGAGCCAATTGGCATTGCCGTCACCTCGCAGGAACCACAAGAGCTCCAAGATGATGGATTTGAGATGCACTTTTTTCGTCGTCACAAGAGGAAATCCCTCGGCGAGATTGAAGCGCATTTGATGCCCGAAAACAGAGCGCGTGCCTGTGCCGGTGCGGTCGGTTTTGGCCACGCCGTGCTCAAACACATGACGCATGAAGGTTTCGTATTGGTTGGAGGGCATGGTGGGCGAGGGTAGAAACGTGGAGTTTATTTTGCGCACTTGATGCTGCGGTTGAGCACGCTCGTGAGCTGGACTTAAGGGCTGGCTTTGGTACTCGCCGGCGCGCTGGCTGTAGGGCTAGCGGTAACAGAAGTTGGTATGGCAGCAGGCGGGGCTAACTGTGCAGGTGTCAAATTAAGTGGTTTGCTCTGCAAAGCAGCGAGAAATTGAGTTTGATTCAGGTGCTGATAAAGGGGGCGAAAAGCCAGCTCAAACTCCATTTGGCCCGTGGGCAGGATTTTGGGGGCAGACATCTTCTCTGGCTTACATTGCTTGCCGCAGGCTTTACTGAGTTCGAGTTGCACACCGCGAGCAGCATCGAGTGCTGCACTTTTCGCGCCCGCCGTGGCAAACATTGCACGCGTGGTGATGATCAAACGGCCTTGGCCATTCAAAGCGCTGTGTTGTAGGCCAAGTTCGCCAGCCAGGATATCTCGGCTTGCAGCGACTTCAGGTGCAGCCGACGCGGATTTAGCTGGGCCAGCTGCTGCTGCGCCCGGCTTAGGCTGAGGGATGGCTGGCAAACCAAGCACATTGGCTTCTTGAGCGAATGCGGCACCGACCAAGCAGCAAGTAGCAAGTGCAGCAGTGCGAAAACGGGAGAAAGAGAAAATCAGGCGTGTCATAGCCTGATTTTCGCATCGAAATGCCGTGTGCAGCCCTAGGGCGCGCCGACTCAGTGCAAATGCCGAGGCTTGCGCCCGCCGCCACCGCCGTGGCCGCCCAGGCCGCCCGCCGCCCCGGGGCCGCCGCGCAGGCTGCGAGGAATGGTCAGAGAGTTGACCATCGCATCAAAGCGCTTGCTGAACATTTTGTCGATCTCAGCCACTACATCGCCCATTTCCTCTTTCTCGAAATGGCGCTCCATCACAGCTGTCACATCTTCAATGAGCATATCGCGCTGCACTTGCATGATGTCGCCGGGCGTAGGGCCCACGAAGAGCATCAAAAAATCATCGCGTGATTCTTTTGTCTCGTCTTCATCTTCTTCGTCGTATTCTGTGTCGTAAATGCTGATTTCAATGGCCGCGCCCGCGCTGGAGAGCTCATTGAGGTTCATGCACATTTCTTCTAAGCTGCTGCGAAAAGCTTCATCTGCAGAGACAGTCCAGCACATACTGAGCAAATGTTCTTTATCGTTCACTCGAATACCGGGCTCTTCTTCATAAGAGCTGACAGCGCCCTTGGCCAAAGATGAGGCTCCCGCATAAGACCATAGCGGTTTCAAAGCATCTTGCAATTGGGCATAAGACACATCCGGACGGAGTGGCACCTCGCCGTGGACATGGATTTCAAAAGGGGGAGCGTAAGAAGAGGCCATGAGGACAGTTTATAACTTTGGCGGAGCGCTGTGTGTATTTTTTGTCGAAGGCAAACAGTCACTGTGATAAAGATCGAACCCAGCAGACTTGCGTGCTTTCGTCATTGCCGCCTAGGGCGGACCGGTTCGTGAGTGTCAATGTGTTGGTTATCGAAAAATTGGTGCCTCGAGCCGGAATCGAACCCAGCACGCTTGCGTGCTTTCGTCATTGCCGCCTAGGGCGGACCGGTTCGTGAGTGTCAATGTGTTGGTTATCGAAAAATTGGTGCCTCGAACCGGAATCGAACCCAGCACGCTTGCGTGCTTTCGTCATTGCCGCCTAGGGCGGACCGGTTCGTGAGTGTCAATGTGTTGGTTATCGAAAAATTGGTGCCTCGAACCGGAATCGAACCCAGCACGTTTGCGTGCTTTCGTCATTGCCGCCTAGGGCGGACCGGTTCGTGAGTGTCAATGTGTTGGTTATCGAAAAATTGGTGCCTCGAACCGGAATCGAACCGGTACGCCCGCTATGAACGAAGCGGCGGATTTTAAGTCCGCTGTGTCTACCTATTTCACCATCGAGGCTGCCAGACAATCAAGCCTAGATTGTCAAACAAAAACGCCCCGAACAAAGCCGAGGCGCAATGATTTCCTGAGAAATCTGGAGGCGCGACCCAGAGTCGAACTGGGCTAACCGGATTTGCAATCCGGGGCATAACCGCTTTGCTATCGCGCCGAAATTCTTTTCAGAAGCTAACTGTAAACCAATC
The DNA here is from genome assembly GCF_018413605.1 of Variovorax sp. PCZ-1. Lineage (GTDB taxonomy): Bacteria > Pseudomonadota > Gammaproteobacteria > Burkholderiales > Burkholderiaceae_C > JANMDU01. The sequence continues at coordinate 1,054,203 of NZ_JAHCDN010000001.1, forward strand.
AGCCCCTGAATCAACTTCTGAAACTAAAAAGGGAAGCTAGGCTTCCCTTTTTAAAGAATTGGAGCGGGAAAAGAGTCTCGAACTCTCGACCTCAACCTTGGCAAGGTTGCGCTCTACCAACTGAGCTATTCCCGCGAGAGACATAAATTATAGCAGCAAAATTTAGTGTTTTACAAGCTTCGCTTTTTTTACTGTTTTTTCTGTGGCGCTCGCTGCAGCAACCACGTTCACAGGAGCAGCTTCTTCGTCAGTGAGTGCGACAGGCGCGTGCTCCAGCGCGGCTTGTAAGACCTGATCAATCCATTTCACAGGAATGATCTCCATGCCGTTTTTTACATTCTCAGGAATGTCAGCGAGGTCTTTCACATTTTCTTCAGGGATCAAGACTGTTTTGATACCGCCGCGCAAAGCCGCAAGCAGCTTTTCTTTCAAACCGCCAATCGCTGTGACTTCGCCGCGCAGCGTGATCTCTCCCGTCATCGCGACTGAGGCTTTCACGGGGATGCCGGTGAGGGCAGACACAATCGCTGTCGTCATCGCAATACCTGCACTCGGGCCATCTTTCGGCGTTGCGCCATCTGGCACATGGATGTGAACGTCGCGCTTCTCAAAGAGTTCATCCTTGATGCCCAAGCGACGAGCGCGTGAGCGCACCACGGTGCGTGCGGCTTCCACGGATTCTTTCATCACATCACCGAGTGAGCCGGTGCGCGTGGTGTTGCCTTTGCCTGGCATGGTGGCGGCTTCGATGGTGAGCAGATCACCACCGACTTCCGTCCAAGCGAGGCCGACCACTTGGCCAACCTGATTGCTTTGCTCAGCGAGACCATAGGTGAATTTGCGCACCCCGACAAAATCATTCAGATTCGCTGCAGTGACTTTAACTTGGCCTTCGTATTTTTTCAGCAAAATGCCCTTGACGACCTTGCGGCAAATTTTGGAAAGCTCGCGCTCCAGCGAGCGCACACCCGCCTCACGCGTGTAGTAGCGCACGAGATCGCGCACGGCATCTTCTTGCACATCCAGCTCGCTGGCTTTCACGCCATTGTTTTCCAATTGCTTCGGTAAAAGATAGCGCAGCGCAATATTGGTTTTCTCGTCTTCGGTGTAGCCCGAGAGGCGAATCACTTCCATACGATCCAGAAGAGCGGGGGGAATATTCATCGAATTCGATGTAGCGACAAACATCACATCGCTCAAATCAAAATCGACATCAACGTAGTGATCGCTGAAGGTGTGATTCTGCTCAGGATCAAGCACCTCGAGCAAAGCGCTGGATGGATCGCCGCGCATGTCTTGCCCCATCTTGTCGATCTCATCGAGCAGGAAGAGGGGATTGCGCGCACCCACTTTCGTGAGGCTTTGCAAAATCTTGCCAGGCAGGGCACCGATATAGGTGCGGCGATGGCCGCGAATCTCGGCCTCATCGCGCATACCACCCAAGGCCATGCGCACATATTTGCGACCTGTGGCTTTGGCAATGGATTGACCGAGCGATGTTTTACCTACGCCAGGCGGGCCGACCAAACAAAGGATGGGCGCTTTTACCTTGTCTACACGCTGCTGCACAGCAAGATATTCAAGGATACGGTCTTTGACTTTATCGAGGCCGAAGTGATCAGCATTGAGCACGCCTTCGGCATTGGGCAGATCGTGCTTGATCTTCGTCTTCTTTGCCCAAGGCAGGCCGACGAGCACGTCGATGTAGTTGCGCACCACGGTCGCTTCGGCTGACATGGGAGACATGAGTTTGAGTTTCTTCAGCTCGGCATCGGCCTTCTTGCGCGCTTCTTGCGGCATCTTGGCGGCTTTGATCTTTTTCTCGATCTCTTCGATATCCGCGCCTTCTTCGCCTTCGCCCAGCTCTTTTTGAATGGCCTTGACTTGCTCATTCAAATAGAAATCGCGCTGATTCTTTTCCATCTGGCGCTTGACGCGGCTGCGGATTTTCTTATCGACGTTGAGAATTTCAACTTCGCGCTCGAGCTGTTCAAACACATTCTCCAAACGCGCCTTCACATCCATCAGCTCCAGCACGGTTTGCTTGTTCTCTAATTTCAGCGGTGTGTGCGCAGCAATCGTGTCTGCCAAGCGGCCTGCATCGTCGATGCTGGCAATGGATGTGAGGATTTCGGGAGGAATCTTTTTGTTGAGCTTGACGTATTGATCAAACTGGCCCACCACGGCACGACGCACGGCTTCAATAGCAGTGAGGCTATCTGCTGTCGGCGCTTCGCCGTTGTGCGGCGTGACGTTGGCATGGAAATGCGCTTCGCCTTCGGTAATTTGGTTGACCGTAGCGCGTTGCTGGCCTTCGACCAAGACCTTCACCGTCCCATCAGGCAGCTTGAGCATTTGCAAAATCGTGGAGACGCAGCCGACGCCGAACATGTCTTCTACAACGGGCTCATCCTTGGCCGCAGCTTTCTGCGCCACCAGCATGATGCGGCGATCCGATTCCATCGCTGCTTCAAGCGCTTTGATGCTCTTGGTGCGCCCCACGAAGAGCGGGATCACCATGTGCGGGAAGACGACCACATCGCGCAGAGGCAAGAGGGGTAGATCCAGAGGATCAGAGGGCAGGGGGGTGGCACCAGACATGGCTTCTCACTTCACAAAAATCAATCCGTTGCCCGGTGCGGCAGGCGCATCAGGCTTTTTTGGCTTCTTCCCGATACACGAGCAATGGCGGCTTGGCTTCGTCAATCGTGGACTCATCCACCACCACTTTGGCCACATTGTTCACATCGGGCAATTCAAACATGGTGTCGATCAGCGCGGCTTCAAGGATGGAACGCAGGCCACGTGCACCGGTTTTGCGGCTCATGGCTTTGCGGGCAATGGCTTTTAGAGCATTAGGGCGCACTTCCAGTTCAGCACCTTCCATGGCGAGCAGCTTGGCGTATTGCTTGATCACGGCATTCTTAGGCTCGGTGAGGATTTGCGTGAGCGCTTCTTCGCCCAGCTCATCCAGCGTGGCGATCACGGGCAGGCGGCCAATCAGCTCTGGGATCAGGCCGAATTTGATCAAATCCTCAGGCTCAATTTCTTTGAACGTCTCAGTCAAGCTGCGCTGCTTTTTGCTCTTCACAGATGCGCCAAAGCCAATACCACCGGCTTCTTGCCGCGCTTCCACGACCTTCTCCAAGCCTTGGAATGCACCGCCGCAGATGAAGAGGATGTTGGTCGTATCCACCTGCAGAAAGTCTTGATTCGGATGCTTGCGCCCGCCTTGTGGGGGCACGCCAGCCATCGTGCCTTCGACGAGCTTGAGCAGCGCTTGTTGCACGCCTTCACCGCTGACATCGCGGGTGATGGAGGGGTTATCAGACTTGCGAGAAATCTTGTCGATCTCGTCGATATACACAATGCCTTGCTGCGCTTTTTCAACGTCGTAGTTACACGCTTGCAGCAGCTTGGAGATGATGTTTTCAACGTCTTCACCCACGTAGCCCGCTTCCGTCAATGTGGTGGCATCGGCCATCACGAAGGGCACGTTGAGCATGCGGGCGAGGGTTTGCGCTAGATAGGTTTTGCCGGAGCCTGTAGGGCCGATGAGCAAGATGTTGGTCTTTGTTAATTCAACATCGTCCTTTTTGGCTTTTTCTTTATGGCGCAGGCGCTTGTAGTGGTTGTACACCGCCACTGCCAAAGCACGCTTGGCCTGCAATTGGCCGATCACATAAGTGTCGAGGTGTTGCTTGATTTCCAGCGGTGTGGGCAGATCATTTTTTGCAGCTTTTTCCAGCTCGGGGATGACTTCATCGCGAATGATGTCATTGCACAAATCAATACACTCATCGCAAATGAAGACCGAAGGGCCTGCGATGAGTTTCTTGACTTCGTGCTGGCTCTTGCCGCAAAAAGAGCAGTACAGCGTTTTTTCGCTGGAGGAGGTGCCTTTACGGTCTGCCATGAAAGAGTCCTGAGTCTTGCCAAAATGGGCTAGACCTAATGATACCGCTTGCAAATCCTGTTTCGAGCACAGTTACCTTTTTGATAGCTAGGACAATACCGGTGCTCAGCTTGGACGCTTAGCGATCACTTGATCGACCAAACCGTATTCCTTGGCTTCTTGGGCAGAGAGCCAATAATCGCGCTCAACATCGCGTGCGATTTTTTCAACAGGTTGGCCGGTTTGGTCGGCGTAAATTTTGTTGAGCAGCTCGCGGGTTTTGAGGATCTCGCGTGCGGAGATTTCAATATCGCTGGCCATGCCACGCGCGCCGCCGGAGGGTTGATGCATCATGATGCTCGCGTTCGGCAGGGCGATACGCTTGCCTTTGGCGCCGGCCATCAGGAGGAAGGAGCCCATGCTAGCGGCCATGCCGGTGCACAACGTGGATACATCGGGCTTGATGAAGTTCATCGTGTCGTAAATACCGAGGCCTGCGCTCACAGAGCCGCCAGGGGAGTTGATGTAGAGAAACACATCTTTATCGGGATTCTCGCTCTCTAAGAAGAGCATTTGCGCCACGACGAGATTGGCCATGTAATCTTCCACGGGGCCGACCAAGAAAATGATGCGCTCTTTCAAGAGGCGTGAATAAATGTCGTAAGCGCGCTCACCACGGCCAGACTGCTCGATCACCATGGGCACCATGCCGAGGGCTTGGGCGGGCTCAAAGGTGGATTCTGCGAAGCGATCTAGGCGGCGCTGGGCGCTGGCGCTGATGGGGTCTTGAGCTGAGAGCGGATTGAAGTATGGATTCATGGCTTGGTGTTCCTTGCTATGCTTACTGTAGCGCAAAATGGCGGTAAAAATAAAAATGGGGCTTACATCGCCAGATGCAAGCCCCATTGTGTCGATTTTTAAGCAGGATTACTGCTGACCCATCAGCTCGTCAAATTCAACAGCCTTGGCAGTGACTTTAGCCTTGGAGAGCACGAAGTCGGTCACGTTGTTTTCAATGATGACCGCTTCCACTTCAGCCAAACGCTGACGATCGCTCTGATACCAGCGGATCACATCGGCTGGCTTTTCATACGATGCAGCCATTTCTTCGATGTGAGCTTTGATCTGCTCGGGCTTGGCACCCAGATCATTGGCCTTGACCAATTCAGCCACGACGAGACCGAGGCGCACGCGGCGCTCGGCTTGTGGGCGGAAGATGTCGTCTGGGATTGGGGCTTTGTCGGCGTCTTTGATGCCACGCTGTTTCAAATCTGCGCGGGCAGCCTCGCCCATACGATCCAATTCGGATTGCACGATGCTCTGGGGCAGATCGAGCTCAGCCTTGGCAATCAGCGCATCCATCACGGCAGCTTTGTTTTTAGCGATCAAGCGGAATTTCACTTCACGCTCAAGATTCTTCTTGATGTCTGCGCGCAGGCCAGCGATGGAGCTATCAGCAATGCCCAGAGACTTGGCAAAAGCTTCGTTCACTTCAGGCAGGTGCTGGGCTTCGAGCTTTTTCACAGTCACGAGGAAGTCGGCTGTTTTGCCAGCGACATCCGCGCCATGGTAATCGGCAGGGAAGGCGAGGGGGAAAGTCTTGCTTTCGCCCAGTTTCATGCCGCGCACTGCAGCATCGAACTCTTTGAGCATCTGGCCTTCGCCAACCATGAAAGCGAAATCTTCGGCTTTGCCGCCTTCAAAAGGCTCGCCATCAATCTTGCCGACGAAATCCACCGTCACGCGATCACCTTCAGCCACGCCATCCGTTGCACCGCGCTGGGCGAAGGTGCGGCGCTGTTTGCGCAGGATTTCTACGGTGCGGTCAATCGCTGCGTCAGACACTTCAGCGGTGGTCTTCTCAACTTCCGCTGTAGACAGATCGCCAATTTTGACTTCTGGATAGACTTCAAACACGGCATCAAAATTCATCTGACCTTCATCAGCCTTGGCTTCTGACTCAGAAATTTTTGGCATACCCGCCACTCGCAATTGCGCTTCGTTGGCGGCTGTGGAGAAAGCCTCACCCACTTTGTCGTTGATCACTTCGTAATGCACGCTGTAGCCGTAGCGCTGCGTAACGATGCTCATCGGCACTTTGCCTGGGCGGAAGCCGTCAATCTTCACTTGGCGAGAGAGTTTGCGCAGGCGCGACTCCACTTCGGTTTGAATGGTGGCCACAGGCAGCGACAAGGTGATCTTGCGCTCAAGCTTTTCAAGGGTTTCAACGGCGACGGCCATGATCAATCCAATCTCTTAACAAATACTTAAAACAAAAATTCTGGTGCGCGGGGGGGGACTCGAACCCCCACAGTGTTGCCACCGTCAGGACCTAAACCTGGTGCGTCTACCAATTTCGCCACCCGCGCGGTTTATCTCACTCGCGCCTCCGGTGAACCGGCTACGCAATCAATTGGTAACCCAGCATTTTAACCTGCGTTCTTCAGCCTGAGTGTTTGCCCATGCTCACAAGGCTCACAAAAAGCTTCACAATGCTTGGCTATGCATATCAGCTCTCCAGCCCATGGCCGTTCTCGTCTTCGCGGGGCGAAAAACGCTCTTATTTCCATAGCACTCTGCGCAGTGTGGATAACGGCGAGTGCTCAAAAAGTCGCTTTATCTGGCGTGATGGGCAGCAAAGGCCTGTTGGTGATTGATGGCGCAGCGCCCAAGCTGCTCGGCGCAGGCGAGACGCATGCGGGCGTGAAGCTGATCAGCGCCTCGGGTGATCAGGCCGTGCTAGAGATTGGCGGCAAGCGCGCAAATCTTCGCGTGGGCGATGCGCCTGTGAGCTTGGGTGGGGGTACGGGCGCAGGGGGTGGCAACAAAATCACCTTGTCCATGGGCTCTGGCGGGCATTTCATGGCCAACGGCACGATCAATGGCCGCGCGATTCAGTTCATGGTCGATACGGGCGCAACTTCCGTGGCTATCGGCATCAACGATGCGCAGCGCATGGGCATTGATTATCAAAAGGGCCAGCCTGTGCGCATGAACACAGCCAATGGCGTCGCGCAAGGCTGGCGTGTGATGCTCAATTCTGTACGCGTGGGTGATGTGGAGATTTACGATGTGGAGGCTGTGGTGGGGCCCAACATGCCTTTTGCGCTGCTGGGCAATTCATTCCTCAGCCGCTTCTCGATGAACCGCAGCAGTGATGTGATGGTGCTGGAGCGGCGCTTCTAGATGCTATTTATTTGGTAGCACTTCGCGCAGGATCGTAGCCGGCGATCGGCTGATTTCTCTTATTTTTTCTCGCCCAATCTTGGCTCTTTGCCTTCTAGCAAGCGATTGATATTGTCTTTATGGCGGATCGCCAAAATCAGCGCCATCACGAAGAGAGAAAGCATCACGGCCTTGGAGCTGTACCAAGGGCCGCGATCACCAAGCAGGTAGAAAAACGGCGCAAAAGCTGCGGCCACCATCGAAGCGAGTGAGACCCAGCGGAAGAAGAAAAGCAAGATAGCAAAGCTGGCAAGCACGCCGAGACCGAGCAACCAGTGAATGCCGAAGACAACACCAGCAGCTGTGGCTACGCCTTTGCCGCCTTTGAATTTGAAGAAGACTGGCCAGACGTGGCCGAGAAAAGCAGCAAGAGCGACGAGAGCCAGAGTGCCATCGCCGAGTCCAAATTCTTTACCGAAGAGCTGAACGAGGATCACTGGCACAAAGCCTTTGAGTGCATCAAGCAGCAGAGTGATGATGGCCGCTTTTTTGGAGCCCGAGCGCAGCACATTCGTGGCGCCTGGGTTTTTGCTGCCGTAGGTGCGTGGATCGGAGAGGCCGAATGCTTTGCTCACAATCACGGCAAAGCTGAGAGAGCCAATGAGGTAAGCGAGCAAGGCGGCGAGGGCGGGATACAGAACTTCCAAAACAGTCTCCAGAGGGGATTTTTATCGTATTTTAGGCCATTGGCCGGCGTACTTATTGCGCGGAATGCTCACTTTTTGATAGTGTCAGGGGTGATGCGGTCGTGGCAGATGGTGCAGCAGCAGGCGCAGATCCGGGCGTTGAGCGTGGTGGCTTGGGGCGCGGTGCTTTCGCGGTATGCACGATCTGCGTGGCTTTCTCCATATCCCCATTCAAGAAATGCGGCACAGCTTTGATGCCGCGTGCAATCGTCTCATCAATCAAACTGCGCTGTTCAGCCATCGGCTTCTTCAGCACCCAAGAGAGCACCTCAGATTTCACGCCCGGATGCCCAATGCCAATGCGCAGCCGCCAATAATCCGCACCCATCTGCGCCGTGATGTCGCGCAAGCCGTTGTGCGTCGAGCTACCGCCTTTTTTGACTTTCGCTTCACCGGGCACGACATCCAACTCGTCATATGCCACCAAGATTTCTTCCGGCTTGATCTTGTAAAACCGCGCCAGCGCCGCCACAGATTTGCCCGAGAGATTCATGAAGGTCTGCGGTTGCAGCAGCCATACATTGCCACCGCCTTGCGAGGTGCGCGCCACCAGCCCGTGATAAGCCTTCTCCATCGTGAGATTGGCCTTCCACTGCCGCGCGAGCTCATCCACAAACCAAAACCCCGCGTTATGCCGCGTCGCCTCATATTCCGAGCCGGGGTTGCCAAGTCCTACAAACAGTTTGATCATGGGCACAATTATCCATGCTGAACTTCTCTGCCAGGCTGCCACTCTGAAACACCATCGCCATGCTTGAATTGAACCGCCGCCAAAGCATCCAAGCCATGAGCTCGCTGGTCGCCATGGCAGCGAGTTCGCGCACTTTGCATGCTGTGGCGCAACCAGCGAACAAAGCCGCGCTAGAAGCTAGCCTCTCAGCCGCGCTGGCCAAGCAAGATGCGCAGGCGATTCGCGAGGCTGTGGCTGAGATGAATCGCTTTCTAGGCGATAAGGCCGGTGTGCCTGAAGTACCCGATCAATTCGTGCCGATTCCGCGCAATGGGCGCTGGCTCACGGCGGATGAAGCTGCTGCGGGCTTTGAGCCGCTGCTGAGCCAAATTGAGCGCTATCGCTGGTGGAAGATTGGGCTTGATCCTGCACAGCTTGGCTCTGCTTTACGCGAGCCAGCAGCTGTGGTCTCAGGCTGCATTGCGGCTGGCCGCGCCAAGCTCAAAGGCTCAGAGCGCGGTTTGTCTCTTGCGCGAGAGGCTGCGGATTTTCTGCTCTGGGCGCAGGCGCGCGGCGGCACGGGGGTGTTTCCGTTCCCGGCTTCGCGCAGCAAATCTGGTTCAGCGGCTTTTCAGTCGGCAGAGCGGCAGTTGAAAGCTGCTGAGCGAGAAGGGCGCTTGCAAGAGATGCTGAGCAACGGCTGGGCGATCAACGATCTGGGTTCAGGCGGCTTGCAGTTTGACAACGGCGAATGCGGCGTGGCCATGCTCGATATCTATGCATTCACGCAAGAGAAAAAGTATTTGGATTCCGCGCGCACCGCAGCCGATTGGGCGCTTACCCGCCCGATGGTGACGAATTGGAATTTCAACAGCTTCAGCGTCTATCTCCTCGTGCGCATGCACCGCGCCACTGGCGAGGCGAAATATCTGCAAGCCGCCGCCAGCAAAGCCCTGCTCGGCGTGATCCCCGGCCAGCTCACGCAAGGCGCGCGCGCAGGCCGCTGGCTCGATGCCCACAACGCCAAACCCACCTACCATTACATCATGCTGCGCAGCCTGGCAGAGCTGGCGATTGCCATGCCCAGCAGCCACGCAGTTCGCCCGCAAGTGATGGCCGCATTTCGCAGCGGTCTGAAGGCGCGCAACCCAGATTTCATCACCCAAGGCGCACCCAACAAAGACAAAGCCATGGAAACCCTGCTCATCGTGAACCGCGCGTTTGCTGGCGATATAGAGTTTTTGAAAGACACGCAATCCACGGAGGCGCTGGATGCTTTGGCCAAGCTTGTCTCAGCGCAAGCGCGGCGAGGCAATCTGCCGATGGGGGCAAGCGAGTGGGGGCATTTCTTGGAATATGTGGCTTCTGGGATGAAAAAGTAAGCGATTTGAGCGGTTCGCCGGCGTATTTACTGCGTGGAGTGCTACGAAGTTTATAGTAGAGCAATAATTGGGGTCAGAGCAAAATTTCGGCTGTGCGTTGTTTCGCTTCGGAAAAAGCTTCGTCCTGAATTTTGATCTGACCCCAGTTTTTGCTATATTTTTAATAGCTCTCTGCGCAATCAATACGCCGGCAAACTGCTCAAAACGCTTTAAATCCTGAGTATCAATTGCCCACCAAGCGAATCATCTCCGCCACCATCGCCAGTCTGCGCGGGATGCGGTCAATCAAAATGTATTCTTCTTGATCAGAGTGGTAGTTGCCGCCGGGCAGGCCCATGTTTTCTATGACGGGTTTGCCGGATTGGGCGGCCCAGGCGGCGTCTGTGGCGCCATAGGTGCGGGGGATGAAATCGAGTTGGCCGCCGAGTTGGGTGTAGATGGTTTTGGCCAGTTGAGCCATTTGTTTGCCTTGTTCGTTGGGCACAAAGGGCGGGAAGCCGATGCCGTCTTGCACATCGAGCCGCGAGCTTGAGAATTTCTTTTTGTCGAAGAGGGCGCGGGTGTGTTTGGAGAGTTGCTCGAAGGTGGGCATATCGGCCACGCGTACGTCGGCAGTGGCTGTCGCATCGGGCAAGCCGTCTGTTTTGATGGTGCGGCCGGCTGTTGCGGTGGCTGTGATTAAAGCGCCTTGCACCTGCGCTTGTGTGGCGGTGGCGATGAGTTTGGCTTCCAAGACTTTGAGATCGAGCGATTTCGGCGCGGCGATTTCTAACGCGGCGTTAGCGCGGTCTGGAATGATGTTGCCGACCAATCCGCCGCCGGCTCTGCGCCATTGGCGTAGTATTTTGGAGTCGGCTCCTTGAGCCTCCGTGCCCGCTTGTGCATCGAGCAATGCAGAGACTCTCGCCACGAGATGCGCCATCTCCACCACAGCGTTCACGCCCAAATGTGGGTTCACGCCCGCATGCGAGGCTTTGCCGGTGATTTGGAATTCGAGGCTGGCGAATTGCAGATCGGCGGCGGGGAGTTTGTCCATCAAATCGGGTGTTTCAGCGCGGGCAATCGTCCAGTTCATGCGGGTGTTTTGAACTTGACTTGGCGTGTCTTTCGTGCGCAGAATCACATCGGCCATTTCTTCGATGGGGCGGTCTGCAAGGGTGAGGCGCGTGGCGGCCACTTTCACTTGCGTGCGACCCGCGCCTGCTGTACCCATGACGATGACTTCTTGATCGCCTGTGCCTTCGCCGGAGAGCACGGCATCATGCTCGCTGGCGAGGCGGCGAATCGTGTCGCGCGAGCCGATGGAGCCGCGCTCTTCGTCGGAGTTGAACAGCATCGTGATCTGCGCGTAGTCGGTGTAGCCACGTGCTTTTAAAATTTTCATCACATGCAGGAAGACGGCGATACCGCCTTTGTCGTCTGCGATGCCGGGGGCGATAGCTTTGTTGCCATCGATGCGGAAGGGGCGGGTGGCGGCTGTGCCGGCGGGGTAGACCGTATCCATATGGGCGATGAGCAGGAGTTTTTTCTTGCCTGTGCCTTTGAAGGTGATTTTGAGATTGGGGCCGACGATGCCGTTGGCAGGTGTGAGGCGCTCAGTTACGCCGCCCAGTTCTTTTGACATCGCTTCAATCGTGCTGGCTACGCCATCCATGCCAACAGCCTGACCTGTGCCGCTGTCAAAGCTGGTGAGTTTTTTGAGGGTGTCTAAAACCAGTGGGGCTTCTTGGGTGGCCAGCGGGAGGATGGCTGCGTCGAGCGCTGGCGCACTTTGCGCATGAAGGCCGGGCACAGCCAATGAGATGAGGCCGGCGGCCAAGAGCTCGCGGCGAAGTACGGATGGTGTTTGCATTTTGTCTCCTCGTTTGAGAGCCATTCTACTGATGGAAAGCACAGTTCACATGTGTAAAAAATGCCCAAACGGGTTTACACTCGACCTCGATTCGCTGGTGTACATGTGCACCTCACAGAACGAAGGAGAAGAAGTTGGGCAAACGCGTATTTCTGGATTTTGAGCAGCCTATTGCAGAGCTGGAAGGCAAGATTGATGAGCTGCGCTATGTGCAGGGCGAGAGCGCTGTAGACATCTCAGAAGAGATCGACAACCTCGCCAAGAAGAGCCAGCAGCTCACCAAAGACATTTACAGCCAGCTCTCGCCTTGGCAGATCACGAAGATCGCGCGGCATACCGAGCGGCCTTACACCATGGATTATGTGAACGAGATCTTTACCGATTTCGTGGAGATGCATGGTGATCGGCATTTTGCAGACGATCAATCCATCGTGGGCGGCTTAGCGCGATTCAACGGCCATGCATGCATCGTGCTTGGCCATCAAAAAGGTCGCGATGTGAAAGAGCGCAGCTTGCGTAACTTTGGCATGAGCCGGCCTGAGGGCTATCGCAAAGCGCTGCGCTTGATGAAAACTGCAGAGAAATTCAAGCTGCCGGTGTTCACTCTCGTTGATACGCCTGGCGCTTTCCCCGGCATTGACGCAGAAGAGCGTGGTCAGAGCGAAGCCATTGGCCGCAATATTTACGAGATGGCGCAACTGGAAGTGCCGATCATCTCCACCATCATCGGCGAAGGCGGCTCAGGCGGCGCGCTGGCGATTGCGGTGGCTGATCAAGTGCTGATGATGCAATATTCGGTGTATTCGGTGATCTCGCCCGAAGGCTGCGCCGGTATTTTGTGGAAGACTTCGGATCGCGCGCAAGATGCCGCAGAAGCCATGGGTATCACGGCACATCGCTTGAAGGCTCTGGGCTTGATCGACAAAATTGTGAGCGAGCCTGTAGGCGGCGCGCATCGGGATCACAAGCAGGCCGCTGCCTTCTTGAAACGCGCCTTGACCGACGCTTATCGTCAAGTGGCTGATTTGAAAGTGAAAGAGCTGCTGGACAAGCGCTACGAGAAGCTGCAAGGCTTTGGCAAGTTCACAGACACGAAGGCTGACGCGAAGGCGTGACCTCGAACATGGGCAAGATGCTTGGCTTGCCACCTCCTTATATCGTTGCTTACAGCGGCGGAGCTGATTCGACGGCTTTGCTCTTGATTGCACTTGAGGCTGCTCCGGGCAAGGTGAGCGCTGTGCATGTGCATCATGGTTTGCAGGCGGCTGCGGACGATTTTGCGGCGCACTGTGAGGCGTTTTGCGCAGAGCGCGGTGTGCCACTCACGGTGCTTCGCGTGAATGCAAAAGCGGCTGCGGGGCAGAGCCCAGAGGATGCGGCCAGGCGTGCGCGGTATGCAGCTATTTCCGAGCATATTTTTAGGCAAAAACACCTTATCTCCGGCGTAGAATATGCGCAGAGTGCTACTGAATTGATAGTGAATCAACCGACGGTGTTACTCGCACAACATGCGGATGATCAGGTGGAAACACTGCTGCTGGCACTCTCGCGTGGCGCGGGTGTGGATGGGTTGGCGGGGATGGCCGCTGAGTTTGAGCGTTATGGCGTGCAATGGGCGCGGCCATTTCTTAGCCTAGAGAGTTTCATGGGCGCGCAGCAGATTCGCGCATGGCTTGCGGAGCGTGGCCTTGAAGCGCGGCAGCCTGGCAGCGGAAATCTGGGGCAGGGCTGGGTGGAAGATCCGACGAATCAAAGCCTCGATTTCACGCGAAATCGCATTCGCGCAAAGCTCTTGCCTGCATTGCAGCAAGTGTTCCCGCAGTACCGCGAAACCTTTGCTCGTTCAGCGCGAAATATGGCTCAGGCCGGCGAATTGCTTGCGCAAGCAGCTATGGATTTGGTAGCAAATGTGGGCATGCCGCCGCAGATCAAAGCATTGCAAACTTTGTCGCGAGTAGCTCAGGCGAACTATTTGCGCCATTGGCTTAAATCGCAGCACGGCTCACAAGGCTCAGAGGCGCAGATGAATGAATTGCTGGATCAAATCGCCGCATGCACGACGCGTGGCCATCAGATTCGCATCAAGGTAGCGCAGGGGTATGTTCTGCGTGACGGCGACAAATTGAAGTTCGAGACGCCGAATTAAAGCAGCTGTCCGTCGCTCGTGAGCAGGGCTTGATCGAGTTTGCCAATGAGTGAAGACAGGCGCGCATCAGGGCCATAGTTCATTGCAGGAGAAGCTGCGATAGGCGCTGCAGCAGCAACGGCAGCAACAGGCATCGCATCCGTCTCAAATGCCAAATTGAGCGCAGCCAGCACCGCGATGCGATCACGCGCTTTCACCTTGCCTGCATCGCGAATGCGGCACATAGCGGTATCGACTTTTTCTACGGCCGTGAGCAAGCGCTGTTCGCCGCCTTCGGGGGCAGCAAGCAAATAGCTTTGCCCCATGATTTGTACTTCGAGTTGTTTCATGATGCACTCTGCTCAGCAGGTTGTTCGGGCAAGCGCTCGATCAGCGCATCAATGCGAGAGCGCGCAGCGGCGAGACGCGATTTGAGTGTGTCTCGCTCGTGGCTTAGCGCATCAAGCTGCTCTTGTAGCAAAGCATTGGTGCGTGTGAGTTCTTCATGGCGCAAGAGCAAGCGCTCGGTGCGCTCGATCACGGCATCGATCTGCGCAGACATGTGTGCATCTGGAGCGTCTTGCATGGTAAAGCTTTGTTTTGAAGAATTTGCTATCAAAAACTAACGTAAGTCATTGATTTTAGGCTGAGTTTTCAGTTTTTTGCAAGCGCCATAAACGCAATATGTGCGCCCCGAGATGGTGCAGTGTCATTTTGACAACGCGCAGATTACAATTACACCGTTGGTGCTCGCGGCGCAATTCTGCGCAGCAGTTCAACGGGAAGCGGAAGAGTCTGCAAGGATTCGAGCCCGCGCTGCCCCCGCAACGGTGAATGGACGGTTTGATTCTTACGAAGAAAACCCGCTTGCTAAACCGAGTCACTGAGCATGCAAATGCTTGGGAAGGCTCTAGCAGGTCGCAATCCATCAGCCCGGATACCGGCCAACAAGGCGATGCGAATGCCCTCGGACAAGCGCATCACATTCGTCCACGTCAGCGGGGAAGCTGACACCGGACATGCTTTGTTCTTTCCTATCTATGAAAAACTTTTCTTTCGCGCAGCGCGGTATCGCTCTGGCCTGCGCTGCTGCATGCGCATCTTTCTCAGCTCAATCTCTTGCGCAAAACGCGCCCGAACTCAAGCCTGTTGTTGTCACGGCCAATCGCGTGGAGACGCGCACAGATGAGTTGGTCAGCGATGTGGCGGTGATCACTCGCGAGCAGATTGAGCGCAGCACAGCGCAAACAGTACCTGAGTTGCTGGCGCGCCAAGCAGGTGTGCAATTTTCTTCTAACGGTGGTTTGGGCAAGAGCGCCAGCGTGTTTATTCGCGGCGCAGAATCGCGCCATACTTTGCTGTTAATCGACGGCGTGCGCTATGGCTCAGCCACCACGGGCGCGCCCGTATGGGAGGGCATTCCGCTGGAGATGATCGAGCGGATTGAAGTGCTCAAAGGCCCAGCTTCGGCCATATACGGCAGCGAAGCAGTGGGCGGCGTGGTGCAGATTTTTACCAAGCAAGGCAAAACAGGTTTTCATCCCAGCGCCTCGATCAGCTTGGGTAGCCGAGACTATGGGCAAGCAACTGCGGCTTTATCTGGTGGCACGACTGATTTGACGTATCACATTGGCATACAGCACACAAAAGATGGTGGCTTTTCTACCACCAATTCCAAAGTTGCTTTTGGCAATTTCAATGCGGATACCGATGATTTCCGACAGACAGCGCTGAACGCTTCTTTGAAATACAAGCTCAATGCACAGTGGTCTATTGATGCACGCGTGCTCGGCTCTTCAGGGCTCTCGCGCTTTGATGATGGCGCTGGCGCGGATACGCGCAATGATTTGGACACACGGCAGTATGCCTTGGGCGTAGCAGGGAAGATTTTGCCGGCGTGGACAACACGCCTGAGCTATGCCAGCAGCGAAGACAGCTCGGTGCAATTGGCCTCGGCGAGCAGCTTCGTGACGATCCCTTCCAAATTCGCCACGCAGCAAAAGCAATTGACTTGGACTAACGAGATCAAAACGCCTTGGGGCTTGGTCAACCTGGGTGCAGAGCAGCTCAACCAAAAAGTGAACAGCACGACAGCCTACACCGTGACCCGCCGCACCATCAACTCGCTGTATATCGGTATCCATGGCAGCGCAGGCGCGCACACTTGGCAAGCGAATCTGAGACAAGATCGCAACTCGCAGTTTGGCAGCAGCAGCACACATTTCCTGGGGTATGGCTTTGAACTCAGCCCTCAGTGGCGTTTGCATGCATCGCACGGCACCTCTTTTGTGGCACCTTCTTTCAACCAGCTGTATTTCCCGAGTTTTGGCAATGCTGCACTGCAGCCTGAAAAAGGTCGCAATACCGATTTGGGCATCAGCTATACCCAAGCTGGCCATAGCGTGAAGCTCGTGCGCTTTGACAACAACATCCGTGGCTTCATCACGAACACCACTCTGCCCACCAATATTCCACGCGCCAGCATCGAGGGTTGGACGCTGGGTTATGAGGGCCAACTGCAAGCTTGGCGTTTAACCGCTTCCATTGACAGCATGGATCCTCGCAATGAGCTGACAGGCAAAATTTTGCCTCGTCGCAGCAAAACCCAAATGCAATTGGGCGCAAGCTACGACATGCCTACTTGGTCTGCCGGCGCGAACCTGCTTAAGGTGGGCGATCGCTTTGAAAACACCACGAACACGCAACTCTTGGCGGGTTACACCACACTGGATCTGCATGCCAGTTATCAGCTGAGTAAGGAATGGGCGCTGAGTGGGAAGATCAACAATGTGACCGACCGCAAATACGAAACCGCTCTGGGCTACAACCAGCCTGGTCGTGGCGTGTTTGTCAGTTTGCGCTACGCACCCAAGTAAGGGATGATGGAGTCATGCGCGAGCTGATTCTCGGTGGACAAAAAAGTGGCAAAAGCCGCTTGGCTGAAGACAGGGCAAGAGCATGGCTTGCGCAATCCCCAACAAACAAAGCGCTTGTGATCGCAACAGGGCTGGCGTATGACGATGAAATGCGCCAGCGCATTGCGCGGCATCAGGCAGATCGGCGGGCGAGACTGCCTGCTCTGCGTTGCGTGGAGGAGCCTGTGCAGCTGGGGGCAGCTTTGCACGTGCATTCAGATGCACAGACTTTGGTGGTGATCGATTGCCTCACGATGTGGCTGACCAATCTTCTGATGCCAGCTCCTGATACTTTTTTAAAGCAAAAAGACCATATTGACGGCGTGGAATCTGCGCAAAGTGCTATGAATTTTGTAGTATCACTCGAGCATGCTTTGAAGCAAGCCAGTGGCCCAGTTGTGATGGTGAGCAATGAAATTGGTCTTGGTGTGATCCCGCTGGGGCGCGAGGTGCGGCAGTTTGTAGACGAGCTGGGTAAGCTCAATCAGGCGCTCGCTGCGCAGTGTGAGCGCGTCACGCTCATGGCCGCTGGCTGCGCTTTGCCACTGAAAGGATGAGCATGAACAAAAGCTTGAGACAGATGCAGCGCTGGATGTTGGTGTGCTTGGCTGCTTTCAATCTATGCGCGCCAGTCGCGTCTAAGGCTACGCCATTTGAGATTGAAGACGATCTGGGCACCAAGCTTCGTTCTGAAAAAGTGCCCGAGCGCGTGGTGAGCCTGTTGCCATCGCTCACCGAGACGATTTGCGCTTTGGGGCATTGCAATAGATTGGTCGGTGTGGATCGTTACTCCAACTGGCCGCAGCAAGTGACTAAGCTGCCGCAAGTCGGTGGTGGGATCGATCCGAATATTGAAGCGATTGTGGCCTTGCGCCCCGATGTGGTGGTGATGGCCAGCTCTTCGCGTGGGCGGGATCGCTTGGCTGCGCTCGGCGTTCGCGTGCTCGCGCTAGAGCCCAAGACGCACACCGATGTGCAGCGCGTGATCGGCAAGCTGGGCACTCTCATGCAGGAGCAAGATGCGCAGCGCCTGTGGCGCACGATTGATGCGGGTGTGAGCGCGGCAGCGCAAGCTTTGCCTGCAGCGGTGCGCAAACAGCGGGTGTATATCGAGGTCAATCGCGCACCCTACGCCGCAGGGCCAGGCTCCTTTGTGGGCGAGACGCTAGCTCGCCTAGGCGCGCAAAATATCATTGACACGAAACTGGGGCCTTTTCCCAAGATCAACCCGGAGTTGGTGGTGCGCGCCAATCCAGATGTGATCATGGTGGGTGATACGGAAAGTGTGAGCTTGGCACAGCGGCCAGGCTGGGGCAGTATTGCCGCGATTCGCTCACAATCGGTGTGTTATTTTCCGCGCGAGCAATCAGAGGTGCTGGTGCGACCTGGTCCCCGCATGGCAGAGGGCGCGCGCATCATGGCAGATTGTTTGCTCAAGACTTTAGCCAAGAAGCCATGAAACTTGTCTCTTCGCCCATGCGCCTGAGCTTGAGCCTTCTGGCTTTGAGTGCGTTACTGATGCTGCTGGGCCTGTGTGTGGGCAGTGCAGGGTTCGAAAATTTATTGCGGCAGTGGTGGCAGGGCTCGCCGCAAGATCAGGCCTTAGCGGGGCAGTTGATCTGGGAGATTCGGCTACCGCGCACGCTGGGCGCTTGGGCTGCAGGGGCTCTGCTGGGCTTGGCCGGTGCTGTGGCGCAGGGCATGTTTCGCAACCCGCTGGCCGATCCTTATTTGCTGGGCAGCTCAGCGGGGGCTGCATTGGGTGTGGCGCTGATGCTGGTGATGCTTGGCGGTGCAGCGGGCATGCTCTCGGGCGCGGTGGAGCCGGGCAGTTGGCAGGCTTGGCTTCAAGCTGCCGGGCGCAAGGGTGCAGGTTTGCAATCAGGCAATGCCTGGCTCAAGCTGGGGCTCACGGGCGCGGCATTTGTGGGGGCGACAGCGGGGGTGATGCTGACCTTGGTGTTGGCGCGCGGTGTGCAGCACACACTGCGTTTGCTGCTTGCGGGCGTCATTGTGGGCGTGTTGCTGGGCGCAGCCACTTCGCTGATCTTGCTGCTCTCACCGGATTCTTTGCAGGCGATGCAAACTTTTTTATTGGGCTCAACGGGTTTTGTGGGCTGGTCTGCCAGCGCGATCATGTTGGCGGTGTGGCTGCCATGCACGGCGCTGGCTTGGGGTTTAGCGCGTGCGCTGGATGCGCTGAGCTTGGGGCAGAGTACGGCACAGAGCTTGGGGCTGCCTTTGCAGCAAGTGCGTATTGCCTTGGTGGCGGTGCTGGCATTGGCCACGGGTACAGCTGTGGCGCAAACGGGTTTGATCGCTTTTGTAGGGCTGGCTGCGCCGCACATGGTGCGCGCACTCATTCGCTGCACGCATGGGCCGCTGCTGTGGTGCGCATCTCTCATGGGCGCGGTGTTGTTGTGCACGGCTGATTTGGCTGCGCGATGGTTGATCGCCCCGCAGGAGCTGCCGGTGGGTGCGCTGACGGCGGTACTTGGCGGCTTGTATTTGCTGCGCTTAATGCACGCGAAGTCAGGTGGCTTGTCTTCCACATCCGTGTCTTGAGATGCTCACTATGAAAAACATAGCACTTCGCGCAGATTCATTGCGAGCAAGCATAGAAAAAACGCTGATATTGCCAGGCATCAGCGTGCAGTTCACAGCCGGCTGTTGGACCAGTGTGGTCGGGCCCAATGGTGCGGGCAAATCCACCTTGCTCAAAGCTTTGTGCGGCCTGCTGCCCAGCGAAGGAAAGATTGAGTTGCTTGGGCAAGTGCTCGCGCAATGGGATGCGCGCGAGCGTGCTCGGCAGCTGGCTTGGTTGGGGCAAGACAGTGCCTCAGTGGATGAGCTCAGTGTGGCCGATGTGGTGATGCTGGGGCGGCTGCCGCATCAAAGCTGGCTCAGTGTTCCGAGCGAAGAAGATATGAGCGCTGTGCAATGGGCGATGCGCTCTTGTGAAGTGCATGAGTGGCATGCGCGACGCGTAGGCGAGCTCTCGGCGGGCGAGCGCCAGCGCGTGTTGCTGGCGCGGGCGCTGGCTGTGCGCGCTCGCGTGCTGGTGATGGATGAGCCACTGACGAATTTAGATGTGCCGCATCAAGCGCAATGGGTGCAAGTCATGCGCGGTTTGGTGAAGCAGGGCATCACCGTGATCAGCGTGCTGCATGAGTTGCAAGTAGCCTTGATGGCCGATGAAATGCTGATCATGGCGCATGGTCACGCGCAACATCTAGGCGCATGCGACAGCCCTGCAACACATGAAGCACTGCGCCAAGCATTTGATTTGCGCCTGCAAGTGCGCATGCTGGATGGACAAGCGATGGTGTTGATGGATATTAGGAAAGAAACTCATGCAAATTGAAACACCTCCCACCGAAAAACCCTATGACAAACCTGAAGGCGAGCGCCGTGGCCTTGTGATCGTGAACACGGGCGATGGCAAAGGCAAAAGCACAGCCGCTTTTGGCCTTGCCTTGCGCGCCTTTGGGCGAACGCATGTGCATGGCAAAGGCGTGAAGATTTACCAATTCATGAAAGTGCCTACAGCGCGTTTTGGCGAGCACCGTATGTTTGAAAAACTCGGGCTGCCGATAGAAGGTTTGGGCGATGGCTTCAGCTGGAAGAGCCAAGATTTGGAGCACTCCGCTCAATTGGCTCGAGACGGCTGGCTCAAAGCCAAGGCTGCCATCATGAGCGGCGAAAATTTCATGGTCGTGCTCGATGAACTGACCTATCCGCTGATCTATGGCTGGATGCCACTGGATGATGTGCTCGACACTTTGAAGCAGCGCCCCAGCCACGTGCATGTCGTCATCACAGGGCGGCGCTGCCCGCCCGAGATCATTGAGCTGGCAGACACCGTGACAGAGATGACCAAGATCAAGCATGCGTTCAATGCGGGCATTCCCGCGCAGCGCGGCATCGAGGATTGATCTTTGGATACCCTGCCTATGGTCTTATGCGGCGCGCTGTGCGTAGCGCTGCTGCTGGATCATGTGTGGGGTGAGCCGCCTGTGCGCTGGCATCCCGTGGTTTGGATGGGGCGTTATCTCCATGCAGCAGCGGGTTGGTTTGCACCTGTGCAAGACAATGCGCCAGAAACAAAGCGCGTGTTTTGGCAAGGTGCTTTGTATTGGAGTGTTGGTGCGCTGGTGGTTTGTACCATCTTCGTTTTGATAGAGCATTTGGCTCTGCAACTTCCCTGGGCATTGGCTGCTATTTTGCTCGGCTTGGCTCTCAAGCCATTGCTTTCGATGGCGATGCTGTGCAATGAAGTGGCTGCGGTGGAGGAGGCTTTGAGCCTGTCTTTGCAGCTAGGACGAGAGCGCTTGTCGCGCTTAGTGAGCCGGCCCACACAGGATTTATCTGAAACGCAAGTCAGAGAGGCCGCGATTGAAACGCTTGCAGAGAACTTGAATGATTCTGTGGTGTCGCCACTGCTGTGGTTTGTGATCGGTGGTTTGCCAGCGGCTGCACTGTATCGCTTTGCCAATACAGCGGATGCGATGTGGGGCTATCCCGGCATGCACGGCGGGAGAGATTGGCAATGGGCGGGCAAGTGGGCCGCGCGTGCTGATGACGTGCTGAGCTGGCCTGGGGCGAGGCTTACAGCGCTGCTAGTGTGGTGCTGGCATGCCAAAGCCTTTTCCTGGGAAACGCTTCGAGAACAAGCCCGGCAAACACCATCGCCCAACAGCGGATGGCCAATGGCGGCGTTTGCGTTGACTTTAGGTGTTCAGCTGAGCAAGCCGGGCGCCTACACTCTGCATCCGGGTGGGCAAGTGGTGCAGCGAAGGCATCTGGCAGCAGCCATTTCTTTGGCAAGAAAAGTGCTTTTTGCCGGCGTATTGATTGCGCTAGCAGCTATATTTTTAGTAGCAATGTTGAGGCAACAATGAGAATCCACGGTGGTGCAGATGTGCCTTGGGATTTCTCTACCAATGCGAATGCCTTGGGGCCATGCCCTGTCGCTTTACAGGCTGTGTTACAAGCAGATCGGCAGCGCTATCCTGATGCGCGTTACACAGCCTTGATCGAAGCTTTGGCGCAGTGGCATGGCGTTGCACCAGATCGTGTATTGCTGGGTGGCAGTGCCAGTGAGTTGATTATGCGTCTGCATATAGCGTTGCGATTACTTTGCGCTGATCATGCACTGCGCGTTGCTGTGCCTCAACCAGCTTACGGTGATTACGCAGACAGTGCTTTGGCTTGCGGTCATGAAGTGATTGAGCCAAGTTACTCCAAGCCGGTGGATGTGCAATGGCACACCCTGCCAAGCAGCCCGCTAGGGCAGGGCTTATTGGGTGAGGTTCTGACTCAGCAACTGATGCCTCGTACCGCAGTTCACGTGATCGATGCGGCTTATCAGCCTTTGCTGCTCGAAGGGCCATGCTTACCCAAGAGTGCATCAGATACGGCTTGGAGTTTGTGGACACCCAATAAGGCGCTGGGCTTGTGTGGCGTGCGCGGGGCGTATGCGATTTCGCCTGCTGTAGGTTCGCCAAGATGGCAAGCATTAGCCGATCAAATGCGGCAGCTTGAGCCTTCTTGGGTGCTCGGCGCGGAGGGGCAAGCCATGCTGCTGGCTTGGGTGAGTGAGTCAGTGCAAGCTTGGCTCGCAGATTCGCTGGCATCTTTGCGCAAATTGAAAGCGAAGCAGTTGGTCTTGCTTGAAAGCTTGAGGCTAGCCTATCAACCCAGTGTGACGAATTTCTTTGTAGCGCAGCTCTCGCCAGATCCTGTTCAGCAGGCAAAGCTCTTTCATGCGTTGTTGGCAAAAGGAGTGGCTTTGCGTGACACCAGCAGCATGGGCTTACCAGGCTGGGCGCGCATGCGAGTGCACACCGACGCCGCACAATCAGCGTTTTTATCTGCTTGGAAGAGTATCAAATGACAGCCATATGCATCATGGTGCTCGGCACCACCAGTGGCGCTGGCAAAAGCTGGCTCGCGACAGCCCTATGCCGCTACTACCAGCGCCAAGGCCTGCGTGTGGCGCCCTTCAAAGCGCAAAATATGAGTAACAACGCGCGCGTTGTGGCGCGGCCCGATGGCGGTTTGGGTGAGATTGGTAGCGCGCAATATTTTCAGGCGCTAGCTGCTGGCGCGAAGCCCAGTGTGCTGATGAATCCGCTGCTGCTCAAGCCCGAGGCGGATACACATAGCCAGGTCGTGTTGCTTGGCGAGGTTAATCGTGAATTGACGCAAATGCCCTGGCGTGGCCGCAGTGAAAAAGTGTGGCCTGCAATAGCAAAAAGCCTAGATGAGCTCCGCGCCACGCATGATGTGGTGGTGATTGAAGGCGCAGGCTCCCCAGCTGAGATCAATCTGCATGCGAGCGATATCGTGAATATGCGCGTGGCGCGGCATGCCAATGCGCGTTGCTTGCTGATCACCGATATTGATCGCGGCGGCGCTTTTGCACATTTGTATGGCACTTGGGCTTTGTTGCCACAAGAGGAGCAGGCGCTAATCAAGGGTTTTGTGTTGAATAAATTTCGTGGTGATGCATCCTTACTCGCGCCTGCGCCGCAGATGTTGCACGAACTGACCAGTATTCCAGTGATGGCGACCTTACCGATGTGGCGAGAGCACGGCTTGCCAGAAGAAGATGGGGTGTTTGATGACCGCAGTCGCAGTGCAGGCATCATCCACACCACGGTGGCAGTGATGGCTTATCCTCACTTGAGCAATTTAGATGAATTTCAAGCTCTAAAAAATGTACGCGGACTGCGCTTGGTGTGGGCGCGTAGCCCAGCAGATGTGGCAGGCGCTGACTGGATGATTCTGCCTGGCAGCAAAAGCACACGCAGTGATCTGGCTTGGCTGCGTGCGCAAGGTTTGGATCAAAGCATCATCGCACATGCTGCAAAAGGTGGGCATGTGCTGGGCATTTGTGGCGGGTTGCAAATGCTGGGCGAGATGATCTCCGACCCTCTCGGCGCAGAAGGTGCGCCTGGCGAGGTGCATGGCCTAGCATTGCTGCCGATAAGAACAGAATTTTCTTTGCGTAAAGAGCTACGCCACGTGCATCTGCAATTCGGCGCATTTGAAGGGGCATGGCAGTTCTTGTCTGGGTTGCGCGTGAGTGGCTATGAAATTCATATGGGTAACAGCATGGCAGATGATGCGGTTGCTTCAGAATCAGCGCCAGAGCTTTGGCGTAATGCGCAAGGCAATGTGGTCGGTTTGTATTTGCATGGCATGTTTGAAAACTCCTCAGTGATCCAGGCGGCTTTTGCGCAAGCTGGACGCGGTTTAGATGAGGTATTTGAGGAAATGGCAGATTTTGTTTCCCTGCATTTTTCGCACGATGCACTCTCGCAACTGGTCTCTCAGCCCTGAATCCATGCAGACATTGAGCGATTTGAAAGCATCAATTCTGATTCATACGCTGTCAATTAAATTGCAAATCAAGCATGAGACTCATTTGCCGATTGACTGGCGCAGAGCATATTTCTGAATCTTTCCTGTTGAGGTTTTCGGAATAGCAGCAAAGCGGATTTCGCGCGGCACTTTGTAGCTGGCCAGCAGGCTCTTGCAGTGAGCGATGAGTTCTTCTGCTGAAACACTGACGCTCGGTTTGCACTCCACGAAAGCGAGAGGAACTTCCCCCCATTTCTCATCTTGCTTAGCCACGACCGCGCAGGCGAGCACGGCACTATGGCGATAAAGGGCGTCTTCCACTTCGATGGAAGAAATGTTTTCGCCGCCCGAGATGATGATGTCTTTGCTGCGGTCTTTGATTTTCACGTAGCGATCAGGCTCCATGACGGCGAGATCGCCGCTATGAAACCAGCCGCCTTCAAAAGCTTTGCGCGTGGCTTGCGGGTTTTTCAGATAACCGCGCATGGTGATGTTGCCGCGAAACATGATCTCGCCCATGGTCTCGCCATCAGCAGGCACTTCTTGCATGGTTTCAGGGTTCATCACGGTCATGCCTGCTTGCAGCTCGTAGCGCACGCCTTGGCGGCCATTGAGGCGAGTTTGCTCAGAGAGGTTTTCGTCTGCCCAACTCTGACGTTTGGCGCATACGCTGGCCGGGCCATAGACTTCGGTAAGGCCATAGACATGCGTAATATCAAAGCCCATCTTCGCCATGCCTTCGATCATGGAGGCGGGTGGTGAGGCGGCGGCTACCATGCCTTTGATGGCATGCGTGATGCCTTGGAAAGCGGTGGGATCGCTGGCATGTGCAGCAATCAAGAGGTTATGCACAATCGGCGCGGCGCAATAGTGATTGGCCTTGTGATCGCGGAAAGCTGCAATCATCGCTGGCGCTTCCACGCGGCGCAGGCAAATATGCGTGCCGCCCACGAGCGCGACCGTCCAAGGAAAGCACCAGCCATTGCAGTGAAACATCGGGAGCGTCCAGAGGTATCTTGCAAATTTCGGCAAGCTCCATGTGACCGCGTTGTTCACTGCATTCAAATACGCGCCACGATGATGCGTGACCACGCCTTTGGGATCGCCTGTGGTGCCACTGGTGTAGCTCACTGCTATCGCATCCCATTCGTCTGAGATACCAACTAACGAGGCGATGGGCGCATGAGCTGCGATGAAGCTCTCGTAGGTTTGAGAGCCAAGCTTTTTATGCGAACCTGTGAACTCACTATCGCATACATCAATCACGGTGATATCGCGCTGGTGCTGTGTTTTCAAGAGCTGCAAAGCTTCGCGCACCACGGGCTCAAACTCACTGTCGGTGATCAACACACTGGCTTCGCAATGCGCCATCTGCCAAGCGAGTAGCGCTGCATCGAGCCGCACATTGAGTGTGTTGAGCACGGCGCCAAGTGCCGGCACAGCGTAATGCGCTTCAATCATCTCGGGTGTGTTGGTGAGCATCACGCTCACTGTGGAGCTGCGTTGTATGCCCAAAGCTTTCAGGCCAGAGGCCAATCGCGCGCTGCGATCGCGCGTTTGCGCCCAGGTGTAGCGCCGCGCGCTGTGAATCACGGCTGGTAAATCGCCATAAATCTCCGCGCAGCGCTCAACGAAACTGGTAGGTGTGAGTGCAGCGTAATTCGCCGCGTTCTTGTCTAAACCTATGTCGTAAATGCTCATGCATTCACCTTGGACAGCGCTTGATCGATGTCCCAGAGGATGTCGTCGATATGCTCTAAGCCCACAGACATGCGCACCAGATCAGGCGATACGCCAGCCGCAAGCTGCTGCTCTTCGGTGAGCTGGCGGTGAGTGGTGGAAGCAGGGTGAATCACAAGAGTGCGCGTGTCGCCGATGTTGGCGAGGTGACTCAAGAACTGCACGCCTTCGATGAACTGCACACCCGCTTGCGCTGCATTCGTGCCCTTCACACCAAAGGCCAGCAAGCCCGATGCACCGGGCTCGCCATCCACAGCGCGCAAATACTTTTGGCAGAGCGCATATTGATCGCTGTCTTTCATGCCGGGGTAATTCACCCAAGCCACTTTCGGGTGCGATTTGAGGAAGCTCGCCACCGCCCGCGTGTTGCGCACATGCTCGCGCATGCGTACAGGCAGCGTTTCCGAGCCTTGCAAAATCATCCAGGCATTGATCGGCGCAAGCGCCGCGCCATAGACGCGCAGGGTTTCTAAGCGCGCGCGCATGGTGAAACCAAAATCGCCAAAGGTTTCGTAAAACTTCACGCCGTGGTAGCCATCGCTGGGCTCGGTCATGCCGGGGAATTTGCCGTTGTCCCAGCTGAAATTGCCATGCTTCTTACCGGCTTCCACCACCACGCCGCCCATGGCTGTGCCGTGGCCGCTGATGTATTTGGTGGCGGAGTGCACCACGATGTCTGCGCCGTGCGCAATCGGGTTGCACAGGTAAGGCGAGGGCACGGTGTTGTCCACTACCAGTGGCAGGCCATGTGCATGCGCAATGTCTGCAATGGCTGCGATATCGAGCATGAGTAGGCTTGGGTTGCCCAACGTCTCAGCAAACACGGCGCGGGTGTTGGGTTTGATCGCAGCAGCCACATTTTCAGGCTTACGCGCATCGACGAAGCTGATTTCAATGCCGAGCTTTTTGAAATTCACTGCCAGCATCGTGACAGAGCCGCCATAAAGTGCGGCTGCGGCCACCACATGATCGCCTGTTTGCAAAATCGTCAGGAGTGCCAGCATCTCTGCAGCCATGCCCGTGGCAGCAGCTACGGCAGCACGCCCGCCTTCGAGCGCTGCTACTCGCTCTTCTAAAGCGGCAACCGTTGGATTGGAGATGCGTGAATACACATTGCCAAACGTTTGCAGATTAAAGAGGCTCGCCGCATGATCCGCACTGTCGAACACATAGCTGGTGGTTTGATAAATCGGTAGCGCGCGGCTGCCTGTAGCGGCATCGGGGATTTGCCCGGCATGGATGGCCAGAGTCTCGGGATGGTATTGACGATCAGCCATGTTGTTCTTTCTTATGCTGGCCGCTTGGCAGAGATCACTTTCGTGTTCACACCCGCCCAATTCAAGCCGCCAAAGAGCCGCGCATGTTCAATCTTCACGCAGCGGTTCATCACGCTGAGCATGCCTTTGGATTCGGCCAGCGCATGCGCTTCTTGATTCATCACGCCGAGCTGCTGCCACAAACACTTTGCACCGACCTTCACAGCTTGCTCAGCAATCGGCATGACGTCCTCTTGCTTACGAAACACATCCACCATATCCACAGCATGCGGAATATCCAGCAAAGAAGCGTAGCTCTTTTCGCCCAAAATCTCCGGGTATTTCGGATTCACGGGAATGATGCGGTAGCCATGCTCTTGCATGTATTTCGCAGCAAAGAAGCTGGGGCGATGCCATTCGGCAGACAAGCCCACCACGGCCACAGTGCGGCAGCTTTTGAGAATCTGGCGCAGGCTTGAAATGTCATCCATGTGGTTTTTCTTTCTCAGTCGATCTTTGCGCCCGAGTATTTCACGGCCTCGCTCCATTTGCGCGTCTCAGCAGCTTCATACGCAGTGAGCTCGGCCGCATTCATGAATTTGGCTTGCGCACCCGCGGCAGCAAAGCGCTGGATCACATCGCTTTGCGCCAGAATTTTCGCCGTTGCATCTTGCAGCTTACTCAAGATAGAGGCAGGCAAGGCTTTGGGTGCATACAGCGCCACCCATCCAGATGTGTCGAAATCTCTGAGGCCAATGTTTGCGCCAGCCTCAGATATTGTCGGCACGCCAGGCAGGGCATCCAAGCGCTGCAAGCCTGCGATACCTAACGCTTTGACTTTACCGCTGCGAATCTGCGGGCCGCTGGCAGCAATTGAATCAAACATCAGCGGCACTTGCCCGCCGATCACATCTTGCAGCGCCGGCGCTGAGCCGCGATAGGGGATGTGGGTGATGAATGTATTGGTGCGGCTTTTGAGCAGCTCCATTGCGAGGTGATTTGTTACGCCATTGCCACCTGAGGCGTAATTGAGTTGGCCGGGGCGTTGTCGTGCATAGTTCACTAGCTCGGCCACGTTGTTGAATGGTGCGTTTGGATTCGCTACGAGTACGATGCCGACGCTGGCCACATGCGCGATCGGCGTGAAATCCGTTGGCGTGTAAGGCCGCTTGGCATAGAGCAGGGGTGCGATCACTTGGGTGGATGTGCTGCCTAGCAGAAGCGTGAGCCCGTCAGCAGGTGTTTGCAGCATGCCGGTGCTGGCCAGTACGCCGCCCGCACCGGGTTTGTTCTCCACCACGAAGCTGCCGCCGAGTTGCGCTTGTAGCCCTTGCGCGAGCGCGCGGGCAAACACATCCGTGCCGCCGCCAGCGGGAAAGCCAACGATGATTTTCACAGGCTTGGAGGGATAATCCGTAGCGGTTTGCGCATGCACATTGCGAACTGACGATGCTATGAATACAGGAGCTGCTTGCGCAATAGATACGCCAGCGATCAGGCTTTTTTGTATCAAATTTCTTCTAGAAACTGAGTGTTGAGACATGGTTGGCCTTTCTGTTTCTGAAAGATTAGTCAGACAAAGTTTTGGGTTTGAAATCACAATGCTGTGACACAGCGCATTTGAAACACAAAGGCTTGCGCGCCATGCACACGTAGCGGCCATGCAAGATGAGCCAATGGTGCGAATCCACCGCATATGCAGCCGGCACACGCTTCATGAGCTGTATTTCCACTTGCAGCGGATTCTTGCCTGGCGCTAAGCCTGTGCGATTGCTCACGCGAAAAATGTGCGTATCCACCGCCATCGTGGGTTGACCGAAAGCCACATTGAGCACCACATTCGCCGTTTTGCGGCCTACGCCGGGCAGGGCTTCGAGCGCTTCACGCGTGCGCGGCACCATGCCACCGTGTTGCTCCACCAAAATGCGGCATGTCTCCATCAGATGCTTGGCTTTGCTGCGATACAGGCCAATCGTTTTGACATAGCTCTCAAGTCCTGCCAAACCCAAGTCAAGAATGGCTTGCGGCGTGTTGGCCACAGGAAAGAGCTTGCGCGTCGCTTTGTTCACACCCACATCGGTGGCTTGCGCAGAGAGCAACACAGCTGACAGCAGCTCAAACACACTGGTGTATTCCAGCTCGGTGTTAGGCTGTGGATTGGCCGCTTTGAGCGTGGCGAAGAAGGGTTCGATCTGGTCTTTTTTCATGGCTTCTTGCTGGGCGCGAGTTTCTCTATCACGCATCGTATCGCAGCATTCATAGAGCCAAGCGACATGCTGGGTGTCTGAGCTGCACCTGTTAACTTGGCCTGCTCAGGCAGATAGGGTACGTGCACAAAGCCTGCGGGAGTTGCTTGCCCTCGTAGCATATGCATCAGCGAGAAAAAAACATGATTGCAAACGAAATGGCCTGCAGTGCTGGAAAGCTCCGCGGGAAGGCCTGCTTCAAGCAGAGCATCGCGCATGTCATGAATGGGTAAAGTACTGAAGTAAGCGGCAGGTGCAGTTTTGAGGATGGCTTGGCCTGTGCGCAGTACGCCCGCGTTATCGGCAAGCGCAGCCTCATCCCAATTCACCGCGATACGCTCAATGCTGATGGCACTGCGGCCGCCGGCTTGACCGAGGCAGAGGATAGCCTCAGGCTCGTATTCGCGCATCAGAGTTTTGAGCACGCGCACGGAGCGGCCAAATTCGCAAGGCAGCACTTCGCCTGCGACTCGCCAGACCCCGATTTTTTGCCCATTCAAAGCCTGGGCTATTGACAAGCTTGGATTGAGCGAAAGTGCACCCGGATCGTCTCCAAAGGGCTCAAAACCAGTCAGCAAAAGCGTTTTCGATGATTTACGTGAATTTGTCACACGCGTCTTGGGTGGTGGTACTAACGGCATGTCCTCTATTGAATCACACTTGCGTTGTATCAGCACAGGCATGGCTTGTTTGCTCCAAAAGAGTGAGCAAGCTTGGCAAGTTAAACCACCGATTGATCCCACAGGAAAATCTTTAGGAGATAGCGATGATTGCAACGATTCACAAACCTTTGATGGCCAACCCCGCAGCTGCAGGCGTGAGTGCCAGTTTGATGCCTACTGAGTTGGGCTATGCCAGCGGTTTGGCTTTGCTCTCGCGTTTTTCTGAGTTGATGGCACACGATGGTTTGACGGTGGACACCCGCCGCATGCAAACCGATGCTGCGTATGCCTTTGAACAACTCGCACTCGGCCACACCAGCACCTACACCGCCTTGCGCGAATGCGCGATGCGCGTGTTCGCCTTGTTTCAAGAATAAGCTTTTTTCGCTTCTTCCCGCCGGGTGTACGATGATGGTATTCATCATCAGGAGACAGCCATGAAATGGGAAGGCAATCGCCAATCAGACAACGTTGAAGACCGCCGCAATCAAGCTGGTGGTGGTGGAGGCTTTCGCCTCGGTGGCGGGCGCGGTATGGGCTTGGGTACGATTGTGATTGCGCTCATCGCGGGTTGGATCTTTGGCATCAATCCGATGACCGTGCTTGGCATACTCGGCGGTGGTGGTGGCATGAGCGCGCCGCAAGTGCAACAAGCACCCGCACAGCGCCCGCCGAAAGATGATGCGATGGCCTCGATGGTGGCCACAGTGCTCGCAGACACAGAAGACGTGTGGGGCGAGATGTTCAAGCAAGCTGGTGCGCAGTATCCCGCTCCGAAGCTCACATTGTTTCGCGGTGCAACGCAAACCGCCTGCGGCGCGGGCCAAGCCGCGATGGGCCCGTTTTACTGTCCGGCAGACCGCAAGGTGTATATCGATCTGAGCTTTTACGAAACCATGAAAAACAAGCTGGGCGCGCCCGGCGATTTCGCGCAAGCTTATGTGATCGCGCATGAGGTCGGCCATCATGTGCAAAACGTATTAGGCACGAGCGGCAAGGTCGATGCGATGCGCGGCAAGATCAGCGAGCGTGAGCAGAACCAACTCTCCGTGCGCCTCGAATTACAGGCTGATTGCTATGCTGGTGTGTGGGCGCATCACACCCAGAAGAAATACGCTGCGCAAGGCAAGCAGTGGCTGGAGAAGGGCGATATTGAAGAGGCGATGAATGCTGCCCAGCAGATTGGCGACGATGCCCTGCAGCAGAAAAGCCAAGGCCGCATCGTGCCCGATAGTTTCACGCATGGCACCAGCCAGCAGCGCATGCGTTGGTTCAACCAAGGCATTCAAACTGGCAATATCAAAAGCTGCGATACGTTTAGCGCGAAGCAGCTTTGATTGGACATGAAAGCACTTCGCCTACTCGCTCAGATGGCCTTTTTTGGCATGTTTTTTATGCCTTTTATGGCTATCGCCGGCATAGAACCTGCGCAGAGTGCTCCTAAAATAATAGTATCTCAGGTGCAGCTCCAGGCTCAGAGCAACCCAGCTGTGCTGCCTCTGCGCAATCTGCAAATAGAAATTCGCCAGATCGGAAACGAAGCAACTCAGCGCAGCAGTGTGGACGCGCAAGGCCGCGTGATTTTGCAGCCCGGAAATTCTCGCGGCGCGGTGAGTGCAGGCATCGATCAAAGCCGCAGCACCCAAGGCCGCAGCTTGCAGCAGCAAGCCTTGGTGCTCAATGGTCGCAGTGTGAGCTTTTCCTTGGGGCAAACCGTGCCGCTTCGCGTTGTGCAAGTCTTGATCTACAAAGATACGGTGAATCTGGTGCCCAGTTCAGTGTTGATTGATCGCAACAGCGGATTCAGCGCCCGCCCGCTTTGGTATGGCGATGATGTGGCTGAAGTTGAAATCAGCACAGCGCTTGCGCAGGGCGTGCGGGAATCCAAGGTGTCAACGACCTTGCCCGTTCAGCTGGGTGAATGGATCACGATTGCGCAAACGGAAGATGCGCAAAACAGCTCTACCAGCAGCATCCTATCGCGCAGCAGCGAAAGCTCGCAGAGCAGTTTGCGGGTAGAGATGCGCTTGACGGTGAAGTAGCTAGAGCCACTTCTGCATGAAGGTGGCAGTGCCTGCTTTTGGGTCAAGTGCGTAGGGTGCGAAGCCGAAGCGTTCGTAGCTTTTCATGGCCACTGTATTGCCAGTGAGTACTTCTAGCGTGATCTTGCAGGCTTTGCGTGCTTGAGCTTCTTGCTGCACAGCTTGCATCAGCATTTGCGCCACGCCTTGGCCGCGCCAGTCAATGTGAACCACGATGTCGTGAATGTTGATGAGAGGCGCGGCTTTGAAGGTGCTGTAGCCTTCGAAACAGTTGGCTAGGCCTGCGGACTGCTCGCCTTGCGGTGTTTGCGCCCAAGCGATGATGCTGAAGGCGAAAGGGCGCTTGGAGAGATCGTCGCACAGGCGCTCCAGTGCCTCGGGTGCTATCGGCGTGCCGCCACCCATGGGGTCGGTGGCGTAGTGGTTGAGCAAAGCAGTTAATGCAGCGCGGTCTGTTGGTTTGGTGTAGTCAACACGACGCGTGGAGAACTGCATCATGCGTAGTCGCTCACTGGAATGCAGCTGCAGGCCAAGTTGCGGTCGCCATAGACGTTATCGAGCCTGCCCACGGGAGCCCAGTATTTGCTGTGTTGCTTGGCACTCAATGTGGCACTCGCCACTGAGCGAGGATAGGCATGCTTCCACTCATCGCTGCTCACGGCTTGCGCAGTGTGCGGGGCATTTTTCAATGGATTATCGTCTTGCGGCCATGCACCTTTTTCGATTTGGGCGATCTCGGCGCGGATGGCGATCATGGCGTTGATGAAGCGGTCAATCTCGGCGAGGTCTTCGCTCTCGGTGGGCTCGACCATCAGCGTACCGGCGACAGGGAAGCTGAGGGTGGGGGCGTGGAAACCGTAGTCAATGAGGCGCTTGGCCACATCTTCAGCGGTCACGCCGCAGCTGTCTTTGATCGGGCGCAAATCTAAGATGCATTCGTGCGCCACATGGCCTTGTTCGCTGGCATAGAGCGTAGGGAAGTGACCTTTGAGTTTTGCGCTGATGTAGTTGGCGCTGAGGATGGATACTTCAGTCGCATCTTTCAAGCCTTCTGCGCCCATCATGCGGCAATACATCCAGCTGATGGGTAGCACAGCGGCATTGCCCAATGGCGCTGCGCTCACCGCACCCACGCCTTGCGTTTTGATGCCGCCCGTTTCATGGCCGGGCAGGAAAGGCACGAGATCTTCCACCACGCAGACGGGACCCACGCCGGGGCCGCCACCGCCGTGGGGAATGCAGAAGGTTTTGTGAAGGTTCAGGTGCGATACATCGCCGCCGAATTCGCCGGGCGCGGCCACGCCCACGAGCGCGTTCATGTTCGCACCATCCACATACACGCGGCCACCGTGCTCGTGCACGAGCGCGCAGAGTTCTTTCACGCTGGTTTCAAACACGCCGTGCGTCGATGGATAAGTGATCATCACCGCTGCGAGGTTTGCGCTGTGTTGCTCGCATTTGGCTTTCATATCGACCATATCGACGTTGCCTTGACTATCGCAGGCCACGACGACGACTTGCATGCCGACCATTTGCGCGCTGGCAGGGTTCGTGCCGTGAGCGCTGGCGGGAATCAAGCAAATCTTACGATGGCCTTGGCCGCGAGCTTCTTGCCAAGCGTTGATCACGAGCAGGCCGGCGTATTCGCCTTGCGAGCCGGCATTGGGCTGCAAGCTGATGCCGCTGTAGCCTGTGGCTTGGCAAAGCCATTCGCGCAGTTGTTCATCGAGAAGTCTGTAGCCTTCGCGCTGATCGGCAGGGCTGAAGGGGTGAATGTTTGCAAACTCAGGCCATGTGATCGGGATCATCTCGCTTGTGGCGTTGAGCTTCATGGTGCATGAGCCCAGCGGGATCATGGTGCGATCCAGCGCCAAATCCTTGTCGCTCAAGCTGCGGATATAACGCAGCATCGCCGTTTCACTGTGATGCGTGTTGAACACGGGATGCGTGAGGAATTCACTAGTGCGACGCAGTGAATGCGGGATCAAAGGCTCGATGCCTTTTTCAAATTGAGCGAAGTTTGGAATGGCTTTTCCATTCGAGAAAATACCCCAGATCAGTTCAATATCAGCGCGAGTCGTTGTCTCGTCCAAACTCATGATGATGTATTCATCCCATGCTTTTCGCAGGTTCACGCCCATGGATACTGCGCGAGCAGCTATCGAATCCGTAGCATCCTTGGTGTGCAGGCAAAGCGTGTCGAAGCCGCTGCTGTGCGTGCCGAGCTCTAAGCCCATTTGCTCCAAGCCTTTGGCAAGGATGGCGGTGTAGCTTGCTACGCGCTGCGCAATACGCTTCAAACCCACGGGGCCGTGATACACGGCGTACATACTTGCGACGACTGCGGGCAACACTTGCGCCGTACAAATATTGGAAGTCGCTTTCTCGCGGCGAATGTGTTGCTCGCGCGTTTGCAACGCGAGGCGATAGGCCGGATTGCCATGCGAATCTACGCTCACGCCCACCAAGCGGCCAGGCATGGAGCGCTTGAAATCGTCTTTGCAAGCGAGGAAAGCGGCATGAGGTCCGCCATTGCAAAGCGGCATACCAAAGCGCTGCGTGGAGCCCACTACGATGTCTGCAGCGCCTGATGCATCACCATTGCCCCATTGGCCGGGAGGATTGAGTAAGGTGAGCGCGAGCAAATCAGTCGCCACGATATAAGCCGCGCCTTTGGCATGCGCCGTTTTCACATCATTGCCTTCTTCACCGAGGCGGCCACTGGTGGATGGGTATTGCTCCAGCACGGCGAAGTAATCATCGCCTGCAATAAGTGCATCCCACTCTTCTTGCGATTGCGCCGTTTTGATTTCAATGCCCAGCGGCTTGGCGCGTGTTTGCATCACCTCAATCGTTTGCGGATGCGCATCACCTGCCACGATACAAACATTGCCTTTGGCTTTCACGCTGCGCTTGGCAAGCGTCATGGCTTCGGCTGCAGCCGTGGCTTCATCGAGCATCGAAGCGTTCGCAATCGGCATGGCGGTGAGGTCGCACACCATGGTTTGGAAGTTGATCAACGCTTCCATACGGCCTTGCGAAATCTCAGCTTGGTAGGGTGTGTAGGCGGTGTACCAAGCGGGGTTCTCCAAGATGTTGCGCAAGATCACGCCAGGTGTGTGACAAGCGTAGTAGCCTTGGCCGATGAAGTTTTTCATCAGCTTGTTCTTGCTGGCAATCGCTTTCATTTCAGCCAGCGCTGCGGCCTCGGTGATCGGCGCAGGAAGCTTCATCGCATTCGCGCGCTTGATTGAATCAGGCACGATGGCTTCGATGAGGGCGCGGCGCGAAGCCGCACCAATCACGCTGAGCATGTGCTGCTCATCGCCTTCCCAAGGGCCAATATGGCGCGCTTGGAATTCAGCGTGGTTTTCAAGTTCACTCAAAGGGGCGGCGGATTGCATCAACATGATTGTTTGCTCGGGAAAAATTGAACGCAAAAGACGCAAAAACTACGCAAAAGTCGCAGAAGAAGAATACAAAAATATTTTTTGCGTCTTCTGCGCAGTTTTTGCGTCTTTTGCGTTCTGTTGGTTGAGTTGAAATTAAGCGTTTTTCTCGAACGCCGTGTAAGCCGTCTCATCCATCAGCGAAGCCAATTGGCCAGCGTCAGAAAGTTTGACCTTGAAGAACCAGCCTGCGCCCAGCGGATCGGAGTTCGCGAGTGCAGGATCAGCGCGTAAAGCTTCGTTTACCTCAGTCACCGTGCCGCTCACTGGCATGTACACATCCGCCGCAGCCTTCACGCTTTCGACCACGCCTGCCACGTCTTTTTGCGCATAGGCCTTGCCCACTTCAGGCAAATCCACAAACACCACATCGCCCAGCGCGTCTTGCGCATGGTGCGTGATGCCCACGATGGCCGTGTCGCCATCCACATTGAGCCATTCGTGGTCTTCGGTGTATTTCATCGTCATAGCTTTTTCTCCTAAATTAAATGGGGTCAGATCACAATTAAATTCAGCCACGATAGTAGCGCTGCGGAACAAAGGGCATGGCGCTAACTTTCATGGGGACGGGTTTGCCGCGCACCATAGCATGCACCACGGTATCTGGCGCTGTGAATTCGAGGTTAACGTAACCCATGGCAATGGGCTGGTTGATCGTGGGGCCAAGGAGGCCGCTGGTGACTTTGCCGATTGGCTGGCCATCCACGCTGAATAGATCGGTACCATCGCGTACGGGGATACGCTCTTGGGCGATGAGGCCGATGCGTTTTTTAGATGGTTTTAGCTCAGTCGCCGGCGTATTCATTGCACCATATGCTATCAATTTTGTAGCGCCTGGAAAGCCGCCTGCTCGCTCGCCGCCCGCGCGTCGCGCTTTCTGGATCGACCAGAGCAAGGTGGCTTCAATCGGATCAGTCGTCGTATCAATATCGTTGCCGTACAAGCAGAGGCCTGCTTCCAAGCGGAGCGAGTTGCGAGCGCCTAGGCCGATGGGCTTGACTTCCGGCTCAGCGAGCATGGCGCGAGCTAATTTTTCAGCTTGATTGCCGGGCACAGAAATTTCAAAACCATCTTCGCCGGTGTAGCCGCTGCGTGTGATGAAGAGTGACACGCCTTGCCATACAAAATCACCGCCGGTCATGAAAACGAGTTTTTCGACGCCGGGGATCATGCGCGAGAGCGCTGTGACGGCTTGTGGACCTTGCAGCGCGAGCAGGGCATCATTTTCTAGATAAGTGAGCTTGGCGGCTGGATGTGAAGAGCCAAGCTTCTTGCGCATCCAAGCCAGATCACCATGCTTGCAAGCGCCATTGACGATGATGAAGATGTGATCGCCACGATTCGTGAACATCAAATCATCGATGATGCCACCCGCATCGTTCGTGAGCAGGCCGTAGCGCTGCTTACCTTCGCCCAAGCCCAATACATCCATGGGAATCAGCGATTCAAGGGCGAGGGCGCGCGCCTCATGCGTGGGCGCATCCAAGCGCACTTGCCCCATGTGCGAGACGTCAAACAAACCCGCTGCCGTGCGCGTGTGTGCATGCTCAGCCATGAGGCCAGCCGGGTATTGCACAGGCATGGAGTAGCCTGCAAACGGCACCATGCGAGCGCCGAGCTCAATGTGAAGTGCGTTGAGGGGGACTTGAAGTAAATCTTGGTGAGCGTCAGACATACAGGGTTTCCAAATCAAAGGATCAAACATCAGCCAGATGACGGGTGTTTGAAAATGAGAAACCCTGTTGTCCGCTTTACCTGAGAGATTCTTGGTTTGAGATCAAACCAGTTGCCCCTTCGGTGGGCCGAGCCTTGCGCTCAGCCTCTCTCCAACAGAATGTGAAAGCCATAAAGCTTTCGATTGCCTGTCCTTTTGCCTGAGCGTTTGCTGACTTAAATCAACTGCGCCTTCGGCGGTTCATTAAAGAACTCTCTCCAAGCAACCATCATTGTACGTGACTCAAAAGCTCACTTGTACACAAGATCGCGCAAGGTCAGGCTGATGCCCGGGATGTAGGTGATCAGCATCAAGCAGAACAAAATCACACAGACGAAGGGCAGCAGATGCGGAATGATCCGGTCCAAGGATATTCTCGCTACCGTACATGCTGCAAACAGGTTCACACCGAAGGGTGGGGTGATCATGCCCAGAGCAAGGTTGACCACCATGATCAGGCCGAAATGCACGGGATCGATGCCGAAATGCATGGCTACAGGGGCAAGAATCGGCGCGAGCACGATGATGGCGGCGCTGGTTTCGATGAACATGCCGATGATGAAGAGGGCAGCGTTCACGCCCAGTAGGAAGATCGCGGGGCTTTGCAACACTTCTTTCAGATACTGGCCAATCGCATCAGGCACGCCGGCTCGTGTGATGAGGAAGGCAAAAAGACCAGCATTGGCAATGATGAACATGATCACGGCGCTGGAGATCACGGATTTCTTCAATATTTTGTAGAGATCAGCTATTTTGATTTCGCGGTAAATCAGCATGCCCACGATGAGCGCGTAAAACACAGCCACTGCTGAAGCTTCCGTGGGCGTGAAGATACCGCCATAGATGCCGCCTAGGATGATGACTGGCATGAGCAGCGCCCAGCCTGCTTGCCAAGTGGCTTTGCCGAAGCTCAAACGGCCATCACCATCGTTTTTGCCCCAGCCTTTGATACGGCAATAGACATAGACGAAGAGCATCAGCGCGAAGCCAATCAAGAGACCTGGGCCAAAGCCTGCGATGAAGAGCTCGCCGATGGAGACCTCCGCGCTCACGCCATACAAAATCATCGGAATGCTCGGCGGAATGATCACGCCCAACTCGGCGCTGGTGGCTTGCAGCGCAGCGGCATAAGGCGTGGGGTAGCCATGCTTGATGAGTGCAGGGATCAGGATCGCACCGATAGCAAAGGTCGTCGCCACGGATGAACCTGAAACAGCCGCAAAGATCATGCAGGTGAGCACACAAGTCATGGGCAAGCCGCCTTGCACGCCGCCCACGATGGATTTGGCGAACTCCACCAAGCGGCGCGAGATACCGCCCGTTTCCATGATGTTGCCCGCCAGAATAAAGAAGGGAATCGCAGCGAGTGGAAATTTATTGATCGAGGAAAACATTTCCTTGACCGAGATCAGCATATTCACATTGCTGACTTGAATGCCGACGATGGCCGAGAGGCCAATTGATACGGCCACAGAAATGGTGAGTGCAAAGCACATCACCATGGTGAGAATCATCACGGTGCTCATATGACCCCCACGCTCTGCGCTGGCGCGTCGTCGCTGCCCCCCAGGGGGGCTTGAGCCACTTGAAGCGGTTCTGCGTGTCTCATTGTGCGGTCTCCAACTCAAGGCGCTGTGGATCGAACAAATTGCCGATCACGCCAATCGCACTGAACACGCCCCCGACAGGGATGGCCAAATATGCCCAAAACATACTCACATCTTCCAAGCCAATCGTGCTTTGCACTTTGCCGCGATTCGCATAATCCCAGCCCCACCAAATCAGCACGGCAATCAGAATCAGGGCTGCAATCGTGACGACGTAATCGAGCACGCGCTTGATGCTGGGCGGACTCCAGCGATACAGCACATCCACGCTCACCATCGCGCCTTGGCGAAACGCGGGCGCAATGCCTAAAAACACCATCCAGATCAAGCTGAATCGAATCAACACCTCTGTCCATTCCGCAGGGCGCTCCAAGACGAAGCGCGTAATGATCTGGAAGAGCCCCAAGCAGGAAGCGATACCGAGCATGGCACAGGCGATGGCCATGGCCAAGCCTGTGGTGAAGCTCTCAAATTTCAGGAAGGAGTTTTTCATCGTTTGGTATCTGTCTTTTCAATGAAAAATACGCCGAAAACGGTATGTCGCCGGCGTATTTATTGCGCGAAGTGCTACTGATTATGTAGCACTTCTCCAATTATTTCACAGCGCGGATGCGGTCAATATTGGCTTTGCCGAACTGTTTTTCAAACTCGGCATTCACGGGTGTGAGTGCAGCGATGAATTTGGATTTATCCACGTTCTCCACCACGGTCATACCTTTGCTGCGCAGCTCGGTCACGCCTTTGGCATCGTCTTCATCCACGCGAGCGCGGCCTACTTTGGCGCCTTCTTTAGCGGCTTCGAGGAAGGCCGTTTTGTCAGCAGCGGAGAGTTTGTCGAATGCGCCCTTGCTCATCAGAAAAATAGCGGGCGAATAAACGTGGCCAGTGAGCGAGAGGTGCTTTTGCACTTGGTCAAACTTGGCCGCCATGATGACGGAGAGTGGATTCTCTTGCCCATCGACCGTACCTTGCTGCAAAGCGGTGAACACTTCAGGGAAAGCCATGGGCGTGGTCACGATGCCGAAGCCTTTGTAGGCCGCGACGTGGACGGGGTTTTCCATCGTGCGCATTTTCAGACCCTTCAAATCATCGGGCGAAGTGACGGTACGTTTGCTGTTGGTCATGTGGCGCACGCCATTCTCGCCCCAAGCCAGAGCTTTGAAACCTTTGGGCTCAAACTTGGCGAGCATTTCTTGGCCAATCGCGCCATCGAGCACGGCGCGTGCATGCGCTTTGTCACGGAACAAGAAGGGAATATCTAAGATTCGCGCATCAGGCACGAAATTGGGCACAGGGCCTGTTGATGTGAAGGTGAGTTCTTGGGTGCCCAACTGCACAGATTCAATGCTTTCGCGCTCGCCACCCAAAGCGCCGGAGTAGAAGGTTTGGATTTTGTAGCGGCCTGCTGTGCGCTTTTCCACTTCGCGGGCGAAGGTGTCAATCGCCACGCCTTGGTGCGAGTTTTGCGCGACCGAGATGCTGATCTTCATCGTGGTTTGCGCTGCGGCGCTGCTCATGAAGCCTGCAGCGGCTGCGGCGGCAAGGAAGAGGGTAGAAAGGCGACGTGTCAGTAGCATGGAAGTCTCCAAAATAAGCGATATTGCAGTCTAGCCCGATACGGCTGGCTTGGGGCTAGGGGATGCCCTCAGAGCGGGGCGAAATTAAACCTTAAAGTCAGGATGGTTTTCGGCAATGTGCGAGCGCACGATCTCTTCGAAGCTGGCGTTGGGTTTCATGCCCAGCGCTTGCGCGCGTGGAGAGCCCATGCGCGTGGGCCAGCCGCTGACGATGCGCTCAACGGCGGGGTCAATCTTCCAATCGAGCAGAGCGTGCACTGGATCACCTGCGACGCGGCGCAGCGTATCAGCCATCTCGCCCACTGTCGTAGGCACAGCGGGTAAATTCAGCGCCGTGAGCGGTCCCCAAGCTTCGTCGTTGGCTTCCATGCAAGCAATGATGTGCTCCACAGTTTTTGCAGGCGATGAGAGCGAATGCACCACATCCAGTTTCACTGGAATCGTGCAGCGAATGCCGTTCAAGGGCTCGCGGATCATGCCGCTGAAAAAGCCAGATGCCGCGCCATTGGGCTGACCTGCTCGCACGGAGACGGTAGCGAGGCGCGCGGTGCGAGCGCGGATGAAGCCTTTTCGTGCGTAATCGGCCATGAGCTGCTCGCCAATGAGCTTTTGGATGCCGTAGCTGGTTTGCGGTGTGGGTAGTGTCGTGTCCACAATCTCATGCGGGAAGGCGTGATGCGCAGTCGTGCCAAATACAGCGATGGAGCTGGCGAAAAAGACCGTAGGTTGCGTTTTTAAAGCGCGACAGCTTTCCAGCAGAGCATGGGTGGTGGCGTAGTTGCTGCGCATGCCAAGATCGAAATTGGCTTCGCATTCGCCGCTCACGGCAGCGGCCATGTGGAAGATGGCGGCTGCGTCGGCGTGGCGAGCCAGTAAGTTCTCCGAGCCGCTTTGCAGTTGGTCAAACAGATCGCCCACTTCGCACGAGATGCGTGGATCATTTGTGAGATCTGTGCGCGCGGCCACACGATCAGCCAGGACGATATGGGTGATCCGTTCTGCAGCTTGGCCACGCAAATTCAAAGTACCGCGCTGAAGGAGTTCTTTAGCGAGGCGCGCGCCCACAAAGCCAGCGCCGCCAGTGATGATGATTTTCATGATGCTTTCGGTGAGTTGAGTGAATCTTGCTCGTTTTGCAACTGGCCGCGCACGTAATCCACGTGTTGGCGCAGGGTGTACACGCGGTCTGCAAATTCCAAGGTGAATTTTGTGCGGCTGATCTCGCTTTCAATGGTGTTCAGATCGGCGCGAGCGCTGTTGATTTCTTGTTGGCTGAGCTGCCGTGAACGGATGTCTGTCTCTATCTTGAGCAATTGCCCATAGCGGCGATACAAGCGATTTTTCTCTTTGAATTGCAGCAGCTCGGGAATCAGTTTGATCACGGGGATACCAATGGCAGCCAGCGGAATCAAGATGAGCAGCAGGCGCTGCAGGGCATTGGCTAGCCAAAAGGGCAGATAGCGCTGCAGGAAAGGGCGGCCATCTTTGAAATAGCGCGTGGCTTCTTCCGAGAGCGGGAAGTCTGTACCACGTGGGTGGGGAAATTCGCTAGGGCGACTCAGCAGCGTCGCGCCTTTGTGCGTATCGCGTGCGGCTTCCAGCAGCAAATAAGCAATCGCAGGATGCGTGTCTTGCCGTACGACGAGATTGGCTGTGGTGGTCAGCAGCGTGACATCTTGAGGGGGAGTTTGGCTCACGGGGTCAACCGAACCTGCTTTGAGCACCACGGTGGAGAGATAAGGCAAGCGGCGAGTGATGCCTTCGGCTTGGGCGAGGTTGATCAGAGTGGCGGAATTGCCGGGGTCAATCAGCTTTTGCACTGCTGGTGCTTGAGGCGATGCAATCAAAATAATGGCATCGAGTTTTTTATCGAGCAGTGCCTGCGTGGCTGCCATGCCAGAGTTGGGCTCCAGTGTCGCGTTCTCAGCGCTCACGCCATAAGCCTTGAGCAGATCCAGAGCGACCTTGCGCGTGCCACTGCCTTCTGCGCCGACAGCAATACGCATGCCTTTCAACCCAAGCAAACTGCCCCCCAGTTTTTTGGCAGCTTCAGGATTCTGCGCAAACACCCAAAGTGGCTCATAGCCGATCACGGCGAGCGATCGCAGAGGCGTGTTGTCGTCATCTGCGTTGGGATCAATACTCAATTGCCCTAGGCCGCCCTGCACAAAACCTGCGTTGATTTTTGTGTCTTCTAAGCGCTCAAGGTTTTGCACCGAGCCCGCCGAGGTTTTGAGTTCTAGCTTGATACCATTCGCTTTGAGATAGGCTTGGTATTTTTCACCAAAGTGATGGTATGCGCCGTCTGCGGCACCTGTGGTCATTGTCACGATGCGAGGCGGCGCTGGGCTGATATAGCGCATCAATGCCCAAATGATGAAGCCCAAGATCGCCATGAATGCGGCGGCAGCAAAGAATTGTTGCTTGTGCGAAAGCTGGGGAATAACCATGCCAGCAGTCTAACGAATTTTTACTGGCGCTCTTTTGCAGATCACGGCAG
Organism: Variovorax sp. PCZ-1; assembly: GCF_018413605.1. Classification (GTDB taxonomy): domain Bacteria; phylum Pseudomonadota; class Gammaproteobacteria; order Burkholderiales; family Burkholderiaceae_C; genus JANMDU01. The sequence continues at coordinate 1,097,114 of NZ_JAHCDN010000001.1, forward strand.
TGGTTTGGAGTGCCATTTAATTGCTATCAATGAAATAGCATGTTGCGCAGTCTCTGTGCCAGCAAACTGCCCAAAACCTTCAAAATCTAAGCGAAAAAACCTTTGTAAAGCATGTACCCCGCGAGCGCATACAAAATGCAGGCAAACACACGTTTCAAGCGCTTCACATCCATTGCATGCGCTGCTTTGGCGCCCACAGGTGCCATGAGCACACTGGTGATGGCAATCAAGCCAAGTGCTGGCAGCCAGATATAGCCCAGCGAGCCTTGTGGCAAGTTATTCACGCCCTGGCCGCTGATGGCGTAGCCCACAGCGTTCACCACAGCAATCGGAAAGCCCAAAGCGGCCGAGGTAGCCACTGCGTTGTGAATTGACACATTGCACCAGGTCATGAAAGGCACACTGATGAAGCCGCCGCCTGCACCCACCAGGCCGGAGAGGAAGCCAATCACACCGCCACCTGCCAGCTGCCCAGCCGTGCCAGGCATTTGCCGCGTCGGAGCAGGTTTTATGTCTAGGAACATTTGTGTGGCAGAAAACGTGACGAAGGCACCGAAGAAAATTGCAAGCCATGAACCTTTGAGCAAAGCAAACACACCCAAGCTCGCCACCAAGCCGCCTATAACGATGCCGGGCGCTAGGCCTTTGACGATATCCCAGCGCACCGCGCCGCGCTTGTGATGCGCGCGCACGCTGGAGATGCTGGTGAAAATGATCGTGGCCATCGATGTGGCAATCGCCATCTTCACCGCCAGATCAGGCGATGCGCCGCGCGTGCTCATGATGTAGGTGAGGAAGGGCACGAGGATCATGCCGCCGCCGATGCCGAGCAAACCAGCCAGAAAACCAGTGCCCACGCCGAGGATGAGCAATTGGGCGATGAGCGAAAAATCGAGCGTCATGTTGTTGTCGTTCTATTTGGAGAGAGGAAGGTGCTTGCAGCTTGTGTGTCAGGCCGGCATCCTGAACCGGGGTTCAGGTGGGCGAGATCAGCAACACTCATTGGGTTCATCTGACGCGAGACGATCACGCTTGAGAGGCAATTTTCAAGCCCGAGCTCAAAGAGCATTGGTACAAGAATATAAAGCCCAACACGGCTGCAAGCAGGATCAATTTTACTGCGCTAGTTGGATTTGCGTGCGAGTTCATCGAGTACCCAACCAGCAGCGCACATGCCGAAACTTGCTGTCACGCTCACCACCGAGCCAAAGCCGTGGCAGTTGAGGCTGCCGTCTGCTTCTTCGATGTTGCAAGACGGATCAGGCGGCGCGACCGCTTCTTTGCTGAAGACGCAAGTGATACCGATTTTCTTCTCGCGAGGCGCGCCGTGCTGGCGACGCAGGCGATAGCGAAGATCGGCCAAAAGCGGATCGTGTGTGGTTTCACTCAAATCGGAGATGTCCACTTTTTCTGCGCGGCGTTTGCCGCCAGCTGCGCCGCTGGTGATGAAGAGCGGCGCTTGTTTCTTCAGGCGCTTGGTTTGATCCAATGCCCAAGCAGCGAGTGCGGTTTTGGCGCTTTGCTGATCGCAGCAATCAAGCACGGCATCAAAGTTGGCTGCGGCGAGCGATGGCCAGTTATCTGGCGTGGCAAATTCTTCAACGCAATTGACTTTGCACTGTGGGTTGATGAGAAGGATTCGCTCGCTCATGGCATCTACCTTGGCCTTGCCCACAGAAGTCGTATCCGCATGAATCTGTCGATTGATGTTTGATTCAGCCACTTGGTCAAAATCAATCAAGGTGATTTGCCCCACGCCGCTGCGCGCAAGCGCCTCTGCTGCCCAAGATCCCACCCCACCAATGCCGATCACAGCCACATGTGCTGCGCGAATGGCTGCTGCGCCATTCACGCCGTAAAGACGTTCTAAGCCAGAAAAGCGCCGTGCCAGATCGGCCAGAGCGCCTGGTGCGAGCTCTTGCATCAGGCCATCTTTTCCAGACGCCACATCTGGTACTTAAAGGCGAGCACCGCGCCAGCGATGATGGCTGCGACGGCAATAAAGCTCATGGTGGAGAGTGTAGAAATGCCGCTCAAACCCTGGCCGACTGTGCAGCCCATGGCCGTGACGCCACCGATGCCCATAAGCGTTGCGCCCACCAGATGGTTCGCCACATCTTCTGTGCCACCAAAGCCTTCCCAGCGGAAGCTCTTGCCCAAAAGCGCCATCACCGCCGAGCCCGCGATCACACCAAACACAGAGGCAATACCCAGCGTGATGACCTTGGATTTATCACTGAAAAACATGAACCAATCTACCGTGTAGGCCACAGGCGCAACAAAGCTCAAGGCTTCGGCACGGCCAGAATTGGTGGCCACAAAAGCTTCCTGCAAAGTTTCGGGATGCTCTGCAATAAAGCCTAGCGAGCCGCTGGCCCACCACATGGCCGTGAGCACGCCACCGATACCTAAGCCTGCGAGCAAATTATCAAAGCTGCGAAATTCTTTGGAGGCAAAAGCCCAGAGCAGCAGTGCACCGCCTACAACAGCTGCCATCAATAATTGAGCGAGCTGAATTTTGATGCCAAACAGGCCTGTCGCCGGCATAGATAGTGCGCTAGCAGCTACTGAATTAATAGCAACCTGATCGACTGTGGCAACGCGAAGCATTGCGGGCATGCCTTTGAGGGTGGCAAATGCAGCCACGCCCATCACGATAAAAACGATCACTGATTTCAAACTGCCGCCGCCAATGCGCACCAGCGTTTTACTGCCGCAGCCTGAGGCCAGCACCATACCAAAGCCAAACAATAAACCGCCGACCAAGGCAGACAGCCAAAGCACGCGGCTGCCGGCATACAGCGTTTTGCTCGGATCGACTTTGCCCAGATAAACCAAAACGCCAAAGCCCAGCATGGCCACCCCTGCTGCCATCGCCCATTGGCGCATGCGCTGCCAATCGCCCATGTTGACGATATCGCTGACTGCGCCCATGGTGCAGAAATGCGTGCGCTGAGCTATCGCGCCGAAGAGGAAAGAAAAAACGAAGGAAGCCAGCAACACATGCTGGTTCAAGGTAGAGAGGTCTGAAGCTTGCATCCCAGTATTTTAGGTGAGCTCATCGCTCGCAAGCCGTGGCGCTGCGCCAAGCTCATTCTGAGAGCTCAGCGGGATCTCCAGAGTATTTATTGTCCAATCGCTTTGCGTATGGCCTCAATGCGCGCACGATTCACACCGAAGTCCTTTTGGCCCAAGCGGCTGGCGCTTCGCACATCGATGATGCCTTTGCCTGCATCGAGCGCGAATTCCAAGTCATCGGTGTATTTGAGCAAAGCGGTGGTGCTTTGCGCGTAGATGTAGCCTGCCTCTTGCTTGACGATGACGGTGCGCGGCATGTCCTTCAGCGCTTGGACGATTTTGGCCATCTCTGCGCTGCCATCGCCGCTGGCTTTGAAGGGGGCGATGTTGCAGTAGGCTTTTTGTGGATGATCTGGCCACAGATCCGCTTGGCTGGTCACGGAGTTTTGTGTGCGTGAAGGGCGCTTGAGTTTGCCTTCTTTGAGCCCCAAATCTTGCGGTGCTTTGCCGCGGAGCAGGCCGAGTTGGCCGGCGACCAGCAATGCCAAGGCAACGATGGCGACAGCCAATAAAAAGAGAATCAAGTAACGCATGGTGTTTCCTAGGGTGAGATCAGATTTGCCACGAGGTTGTAGCAGGTCTTTCTGGGAGGCTCAACCTAGAGACGCTCGGCGCTGTCTCCGCGATGACTTTGCCGCGTTTGAAGACTTTCAGGCGCGTGGCTCTCAATCGCAATGCTTCAATGGGATCGCGCGCTTGTAGCAACACAAAATCTGCTTTGCAGCCTTTCTCTATGCCATAGCCTTTGAGATGCATGAGCTTGGCGGGATTGACCGTTACCGCATCAAAGCATTGGCGCATGGCCGATTGAGAAGTCATCTGCGCCACATGCAATCCCATGTGTGCAACTTCGAGCATGTCGCCGCTGCCAAGGCTGTACCAAGGATCCATCGCACAGTCTTGCCCAAAGGCCACCGTGAGCCCATGCGCCATTTGCTCAGGTACGCGCGTCATGCCACGCCGCTTGGGGTAGGTGTCATGCCGACCTTGCAGCGTGATGTTGATCAGCGGATTGGCGATCACGCCAAGATTGGCTTCTTTCATCAGCGGCAGCAGTTTGCTCACGTAATAGTTGTCCATGCTGTGCATGGAGGTCAGATGTGAGCCGACCACGCGGCCATGCAAACCGAGGCGCTGCGTTTCAAAGGCCAGCGTTTCTACATGGCGCGAGAGCGGGTCATCCGATTCATCGCAATGCATGTCTACAAGTAGGCCGCGCTCGGCGGCGATTTCGCAGAGCAGCTTCACGCTGAGCGCGCCATCTTGCATGGTGCGCTCGAAATGCGGAATGCCGCCGACGACATCCACGCCTTTGTCTAAAGCACGTTGGAGGTTATCCATCGCATCCGGTGAGCGCAGAACGCCATCTTGCGGGAAAGCGACGAGCTGCAAATCAATATACGGCGCGACGCGCTTTTTCACCTCCAGAAGCGCATCCACTGCAAGCAAGCGCGCATCACACACATCCACATGCGTGCGAATCGCTAGCAGGCCTTTGCCAACTGCCCAATCGCAATACTGCATGGCACGGCTGACCAAAGCCTCTTGCGTTAGCAGGGGCTTGAGCTCGCCCCAAAGCGCAATGCCTTCAAGCAGCGTGCCGCTCTGGTTCACACGCGGCAGGCCGTAGCTGAGTGTCGCATCCATGTGGAAATGCGCATCGACGAACGGTGGCGAGAGCAATTGGCCTTGAGCATCCAGCGTTTCATGTGCTTCAGCTTTGAGGCCAGGCGCGACATCCACAATCTCACCATCTTGCACGGCAACAGAGGCGTTCGTGCGGCCATCGGGAAGAGTTGCATTGGTGATCAGCAGATCAAGCATGTGGTTGATATAGATTGGTAAACACTATTAAAAACATAGCACTTCGCGCAGATTCTATGCCGGTGAAAGCACTATTTCGTTCCGAAAATTCGATCCCCTGCATCGCCCAGTCCTGGCAAAATGTAGCCGTGGTCGTTGAGTTGGCGGTCAATCGATGCGGCGTAAATTGGCACATCGGGGTGAGCGGTTTGCATGGCTTTGACACCTTCTGGGCAGCCGACCAAGCAGACGAACTTGATGCTTTTGGGATGCAGCTCTTTGATGCGATCTACCGCAGCTACAGCCGAATTGCCCGTAGCCAGCATAGGATCGACCACGATCACATGGCGCTCATTCATCTCTTGCGGCATCTTGAAATAGTATTCAACCGCAGTGAGCGTTTTGGGATCGCGATACAGGCCCACATGCCCCACGCGCGCGCCTGGCACCACATCAAGCATGCCATCGAGCAAGCCTGTGCCTGCGCGCAAGATACTCACGAGCACGAGCTTTTTGCCGTCCATCACCGGGCTCATCATTTTCTCAAGCGGCGTTTCGATTTCAATATCGGATAAAGGCATATCCGCCGTGACTTCATAGGCCATGAGGCTGGCTAATTCGCGCAGCAGGCGGCGAAAGGTATTGGTGGAGGCATCTTTTCTGCGCATCAGGGTGAGCTTGTGCTGCACCAGCGGGTGGTTGACCACATACACATTGTTTTGGTAGGCCACGGCCATATTGTTTAACTCCTAAGAATTCCTAAAAAATCGTACCATCAGAATCGATGGGGAAGGGGGGAGTGCCACCACGAAGTTGTTGTGCGAGCACGCGGCCTGCTGCCCAGGTGCCACCTTCGAGCACGCAGGCCAGTGGCATTTGCGCTTCTGTCAAGCCCAGCTGCTGGCGCACCAGTGGCACCAGCTCATCCAGCAGCGCCACAGTCAGCGCACGCCATTCAACGATGAATTCTTCACTGGGGTGATGTGCGATCTGCATCATCTCTTTGTTCTTGAGTGCGAGCACCCCGCCATCGAGCAGCAAGCCGCCATTGCGGTATTCGGGCAGGCCAGTGAGACGATCCAGGCCTGTGACTGGTGTGCCGCTCCATTCAAAAGGCTCCAGCAAGGAATAAGTGAGCCACTGCGAGAGTTTGTGAAACGGCATCCAACCCTCTGTGGTATCGCTTCTGCCCAGGGCGGCATGCGGCCAACAGTCTCCAATTGCTTGCGCATCAAACACGCTGCCTGATGGCCAGATACGAGACAGGGTTTTCAAGAGAAGTGCGAGTAAGTCATGCGCTGCTATTGAATCAGTAGCACTTTGCGCAGATTCCTTGCCGGCTACAAGGCTGAAACCATATAAATTTCCCACTCTCTCTGGTTTTCCAAACACTTCAGGTTGCTCAGCCAGCGCCTTGCCCAAACGTCGCAGCAAATTCACGCGGCCTTCCAAACCAACGAGTGGATTGCTATCCGTCACTTGAAAGGCTTGAGCAAGCTGCATCGTGGATAAGTGCTGAAGGCCAGCAGCATCCACGCGCAACGGCTGCGCAGGATCGCTGGAAAACAGCCCACTGCAAAATGCATGAAAGCTCGCCACGCCTAGGCCTTCTGAGCGAGCATGAATCTGGCCTGTGCGCGCTTCTTTGTATTGCCAACTCGCGCCTGCACCCGCATCGAGCAGCACGCTTACAACGACCAAATCAATCAAAGTCACGGCATCTTGGGACGCGCCCGCTGTGATCTCATCGAGCCAAGCCCGGCGATTCACACCACCCGCTTCAAAATGCCGCCAGCGGCTGTGATACGGAATTTTTAAATCAGGGTAGCGGCTGCGCGTGGTCTGTGCAACGAGGTTGGCGACGCTGGCTAGCGCATCATCGTGCACCGTGAAATGCGCAGATTGCCCCGCGCGTGCGCGTGTGAGCAAGGCGCGTGCTCGGCTACGCGTCGTGGCAGTATCAAACAACTCATTCATTCAAGCCGCGTCCTTTGGTCGCTTTGAGCTGCTCAGCAGTAGGCGCGCCAGTGGGTGTGAAATAACCCGCCGCCATCTTCGCATCCATCTCAACTTTCGCGTCATCGGGAATGAGGTCGTCCGGAATATTCACCCGCTCGCCCACCTCGATGCCGCTTTGCGTGATCGCATCAAACTTCATGTTGCTCATGGAGACGAGCCGGTGAATCTTGGTGATTCCCAGCCAGTGCAGCACATCAGGCATCAGCTGCTGAAAGCGCATGTCTTGCACGCCGGCCACGCATTCCGTACGAGCAAAATATTTGTCTGCTGTGTCACCACCCACTTGGCGTTTGCGCGCGTTGTAAACCAAGAATTTCGTCACTTCACCTAAAGCGCGGCCTTCTTTGCGGTAGTAGCTGATGAGCCCTACGCCGCCGCGTTGTGCCCCACCGATGCACTCTTCAATGGCATGGGTAAGGTAAGGTCGGCAGGTGCAAATATCGGAGCCGAATACATCGGAGCCATTGCATTCGTCGTGCACACGGGCGGTGAGCTCGACAGCTGGATTGGCCAAGTCTTTCGGATTGCCAAAGATATAAATCGTGAGGCCGCCGATCGGGGGGAGAAACACTTCTAAATCGCTGCGCGTCACCAGCTCGGGATACATGCCCCCCGTCTCTTCAAACAGCACGCGGCGCAAATCCGTCTCAGAGCAACCAAAGCGCGCGGCCACGCTGGGCAGATGCCACACGGGCTCTACAGCGGCTTTGGTGACGACAGCCGCGCCGCCTTCCGAGAGAATTTTTCCATCGGCTTTCAAGCGGCCTTTTTGCATCGCCTCCATCACCTCGGGCAAGATCACGTGCGCTTTCGTTATGGCAATGGTGGGGCGAATGTCATAGCCCGCGGCCAGCTCATCACTGTAGTAGCGCGAGATTTCTGCACCCCAAGGATCGAGCGAGACGATTTTTCCGGGCTGCGTCCAGCTCGGGTAGGGGCCAAGAAAATCCGTGGGTGATGTGTTCGTCAAATCTGCACGGTGCTTTGGGTCAAGCGCGCCTGCAGCCACAGCCAATGCGCGGTAAATGCTGTAAGAGCCGCTGTGCGTGCCAATCACGTTGCGATGCGCGCGCGAAGTCGTTGTGCCGACCACCGGGCGGCGCGTGGTGGCATCAGGTGCACCCCATTGAATGCCAAGCGCGCCTTGGCCACCTGCGTGAGAGGTGAGGCGAATGTGGGGACGGGTTTCTGAGGCAGTCGTCATGATGAAACAAAGTCTGGCAAAAATGCATCTTGCGATGATTTTGCAATTCATGCAAGAGGTATGCCCACATTCACTTTCAATACAACTCAGATGATTTTTAATATGCGCTGGCACTTATCAGCTGATCTGCTTATACTGATCTTTCCCGCCTGAATTCGCAAGGAGTTGCCATGAAGCCTGTCTTAGAACTGCTGAAGAAACGCGATAGCAGCTTATTTCACATCGCACCGGATGTGATGGTGTTTGATGGACTCAAGCTCTTGGCTCAATATGGCGTGGGCGCGGTGGTGGTGCTTGATCAGGGCAAACTGGTCGGCGTGTTTTCAGAGCGCGATTACACACGCAAAGTAGCGCTGCAAGGCAAAAATTCTCGTGAAATTCCCATCTCGGAAATTATGACGCGCAATGTCATCACTGTGCCATCGACTGCGCGCACCAAAGAATGCATGACACTGATGAGTCAACACAAAATCCGGCATTTGCCCGTGATGGATGGTGCTAAGGTTTTGGCACTGCTATCGATCCGAGACATCATGGACGACATCATTGCTGACCATGAGCAAACGATTTCGCATTTGCAAACCTATATCTCGGGCTAGCTGCCTGCCCAGCGAATCTGCGTCAAGCTGAATCACGCACGCTCTGAATTTGCCGATTCACATAGCCATGGCCCAATCGCAGGGCGACAGCGCTAAACAGTGTTTTGCGATTTCTGGCGGTTTGCACGCGCTGGTAAAAATCTGCAACATCAGCGAACAGGCCATGGTCTTTTAAAACATAGTCTTTGATGGAGCCGTCGTTCAGGCATTGGATCAAACTGTCCGTCGTGCCATCCCAGCGAGAGCTACCGTTGATATGCACACCAAAGCCTGCTTTTTCGCTGGTTTTTGAGAGTTTTCTTCGCGCGACATTCGCGAGTTGGCTGTCAACGACATAGCTATCGACTTGGATCCAACGCCCTTGCAAAAAGACCTCTGTGATTGCGTGATCCACATAGGCCGTTCCAGGATCGAGTACGCCCTTGAGCACCTGGGCGGAAAGATCCATCATGCGTGTGCGAGTGGGGATAGATCTGGCTCTGAGCAGGGCTTGAAATAGGCTGGCTTTGGTATTGCAGTAACCCAGCTTGGCATCGAGCGTTTCTATCGCCGTGGTGTCATAAAAGCCGCTGGGTATGCCAAAAGCGATTTCATCCCGCACCCAGTCATGAATCAAGACGGCTGCACTGACTTCTGATGTTGCTGCGCGAGTGATGTCTTTGGCCAGCGCAGTGATCCGCGGATGGCCAGCTTGAATCAAAGCTGTGCTGCTCAAGTGCCAAGAAGCAGGTTGTGGGTTGTCTTGCATGGGATGGGATGCGTGGGCAGACATGACGGTAGATGCCAGGAGCGTGTGTTGAACAAATGAGCGTCTAGAAAAGGTCATGGCGGAATCCTGAAGGTGTTGAGATGGCTAAGTGGACAACTCAGCAAACTGAATGCGTTCATGGTTGAAATAACACTGTTATATACTTGAATAATAACAGTGTTATTTATCCCGATACAATCAAAGGATATTGAGGCTAAAACTCTGTGTATGAAGCGTGTCGCAAGTCAAACTGTTCAAGCCAGCCAAGAGCCTAGCGTGGCATTGCTGGATGCTGCACGGCATATTTTCATCAGTGAAGGTGTGAAAGGCTTATCCGTGCGCAGAGTAGCGGAGCAAGCAGGCTGCACCACGATGCTGGTCTATTCCCGCTTCAACGGAAAAGACGGGATTTTGGGCGCCTTGTTTGATGAAGGCTTTGAAAAGCTGTCGATGGCTCAGCGCTCGATCAAACCTGGCTTGCAAAACGAAGATCGTTTGTTGGCGCTCTGCCAAGCCTATCGAGCGACCGCAAAAGCCTATCCGCATCACTATGCCTTGATGCTAGGGCAGCATAGCGGGGAACTCAAGCCTTCTGAGAGCAGCCAACTCAAGGCGATGGATACGCTTTTGTATTTGACCGATACAGTGGCGAGCCTGACCAGCATGCAAGGCAAAAAGCGCCAAGCAGCTGTTGAAGTGGCTAATGCGCTTTTTGCGCTGTGCCATGGCTGGGTATCTCTTGAGAAAACAGGCTTTTTCGATGGCTCAAAGAAAAGCGAACAAGCGTTCGAACGCGCTGTTCTTGCTTTGGCGCAAGCTGCCTAGCTAGGCACGCCATTATTGGCCAGCGCATCCGCGCGTTCATTGCCCGGATCACCCGCATGCCCCTTCACCCAGCGCCATTCAATCTCATGGCCAGCGGTGTGAACGAGTGCATCGAGCTCTTGCCATAAATCCACGTTTTTCACCGGCTGCTTGGAAGCTGTCTTCCAGCCTTTGGCCTTCCAGCCGGGCAGCCATTCGGTGATGCCTTGCAACACGTATTTGCTGTCCAAGTGCAGCAACACTTTGCAAGGGCGTTTCAAAGCTTTGAGCGCTTCAATCACTGCCGTCATCTCCATGCGATTGTTCGTCGTTTCTTTCTCGCCGCCAAAGAGTTCTTTGGTCGTGTCGCCAGATTTGAGTAATGCTCCCCAGCCCCCAGGGCCAGGATTGCCCTTGCAGGCACCGTCGGTATAGATGATGATTTGATTCATTAGGAACTCTTTGTGACCGCTAAATGACCAAGTTTTTCTTTAAGCTGAACCAAGGCTTCCTCGTCTGCTGTTATTACCTGTTTTGGAATGATCACTGCTTGTGACGTATCCATAAAAAGATAGTGATTTACGTCGTCTTCTACGTGATCTATGACAGCAGACCAAACGTAAAAGGCTTTGCTAGCATCAGACAGCATTTCAAATCCATTGTTTGAAAAAATAATCACCTGCTCTCTCAAAAACCATCCGTCTTCTTTAATCCATACCTTGAGCCACAAATGTTGGCGATATACCGTGTTAGCAAAAAGAAGGATTACCCAAAGCACAACGCAGCTAACTGCTTGTGTAAGCATTCCATTTAAATTTTGATCATTTTGGAACAGCCTTTGGATGTAAATGCAAGCAATTCCAAATGGTATCCATGTCGCAACACTAGCTAGAAAAGCTTTAGTTCTGAATCCATCGGAGTCGCCAATTTTTTTCTGAATGATTTTCTGTAGGCGCTGAAAATCTGATCGTGTGAGCTTAAATTTCCGCATAAACTTAATCAAGGTACGAGCGCAAACGTCGCAAACCCGTCCGCAGCTTCCTTGAGTAGCCTGATGTTTTTATGGTTACCCAAAAACTTCTGCGCACTGCTTGCTGAGGTGAAGGTCATCGTGATGCCGGGCACGCCTAGGATGCGCCAGTTGTTGTCTGCGGTGGGGTTGACTTTTCCGCCTGCGGCTTTGCTGCCGTCGCGCAGGTACTCAACCAAGGCTTCGCGGTTTTCTTCGGGGGCATCCAAGATCACTTTGTCTGCGCCGAGGGCGGGGAAATTGCCGCCGCCGTAGGCTCGGTAGTTGTTTGTGGCGACGACGAATTTGGCGCTGAGATCGATGGGTTGGCCGTTGAAGCGCAGGTTTTTCACGCGGCTGGGGTTGACGACGGCGGTGGCCGTGTTTGGCATGCCGCGTGTGTCGAACTTGGGTGGCTGCGTCACGTCGATGTCATAGGTCACGCCGTCTACCGTGTCGAAATTGAAGCTGGGGAAGGCGGGGTTGAGTAGGTTTTGCTCAGGCGCGCCTTTGGGGTCGATGGTGTTGAACTGGCCGGCGCTCATCTCGATCCAATCGCGCACTTGCGCGCCTGTGAAGAGCACGGCTTTGAGGGTGTTGGGGAAAATGTAGAGATCGGCCACGTTTTTGATGGCAATAGGGCCGGCGGGAATGTCGGTGTAGAAGCTTGCGCCTTGGCGGCCACCGGCTTTGAAAGGAGCTGCGGCGGAGAGGATCGGCAGATTCGCATGCGGTGTGCCTACCAGCGCTTTCTTCACATACGCGATCTGCGCGTTCGAGACGATTTGTACCGAAGGATCATCGGCCACTTGCGCGAAATAGCTGTAAATCGGCGCGCTGCTCTCGGCCACTTTCGCGCGCACGTAGGCGAGGGTGGCTTCGTGTTCTTCTTTGATGGCGGCCTCCACCAGTGGGTCAGACTCCACTAAGGCTTTGCGCGCTGTGCGATCAAAAATCGGGCGCAGCATCGATTGGCTGTCTTTGATGAGCCATTTTCCGGAGGCATTATCGAGGGTCAAATCAATGATGCCCAAATGATCGCCCCAGCGGCCGGGCATGACGGAGGCCACGCCATTGATCGTGCCCTTCGCAATGTTCACCTTGGGATGATTGGCAAACTGCTGGCTGGGGAATTCGGCATGTGAGTGGCCGAAGAGGATGGCATCAATGCCGGGCACATCGGCCAGGCCCGCCACAGCGTTTTCCGCCATCGGGCCTTGCGGCGTGCGCTCGTAGCCTGAATGCGGAATGGCGATGACTAAATCTGCACCTTGGCTCTTCATCTCGGGCACGTATCGCTTTGCCATCTCCACAATGTCACGTGTGAAGACTTTGCCTTGCAGATGGCTACGATCCCATTGCATGATTTGCGGCGGGGTGAAGCCGATCACGCCGATTTTCAGAGCGTGGGTTTTGCCTTCCGTGTCTTTGAAGCTGCGATTCAAAATCAAAAACGGCGTGAAAGCGTGTTTGGCATTCGGTGTGTCAGCCGCGCCTTCAAACACGTTTGCGCTCACGTAGGGGAATTTCGCAGTCGCAATCGATTGGCGCAGGAAATCCAGACCGAAATTGAATTCATGGTTGCCCAAATTCGCAGCGTCATAGCCCAATTGGTTCATCACCTTGAAGGCTGCATGCGTCTCGCCCGGCTTTAGGCCGCGAATCCGCGCGATCACATCGCCCAGCGGATTGCCCTGGATCAAATCGCCGTTGTCAAACAGCATGGAGTTCACAGCCTCTGCGCGCGCTGCTTTGATGAGCGGAATCGTGCGGTTCACGCCGAAGTTTTCAACGGGTTTGTCTTGGTAGTAGTCGTAGTTCAGGAAATTCATATGGAGATCGGTTGTCTCCATGATGCGCAGCTTGAGCTCTGCGGCATTTGAATAAGCGCTGAAAGCCAGCAGGGTGGCTGCAATGCTGATGCTTAGTTTTATGTTCATCTTAGACTCCTGTTGTATTTACTATCAATTTCATAGCTGCTTGCGCAATATCTATGCCGGCAAAGTGCCTATTTTGCTTCTAAAACGCCTGCTTTTCAAGGCGTCAGCGCGCACCCACGCGCAGGCGTACATGCATGGCGCATGCCACAAACAACATCACACACAGCACCACTTCAACCATCGCCAAATAGCTGCTCGGCGCACGGTCCGACACAGCCCGCGTCACGCCTTCTGCAAAATACAGCCACACCATCAGGCTCACCCAGCGGTAGGTGTACATGCGATTTTTCAGAAAGCCAGCGAGAGGAATGCACAGCGGCAGCACTTTGAGCGCCAGCCAACTGCCTCCGGGCCGAATCGGCGCGAGCCAGAGCTCCCAAGCCAGCCCTAGGACGATCAAGCCAATCAAGCTGCCCACAGCCAGCCATTGGATCAGGCGCAGGCGCTCGGTGAGTTCAGGGGAGGGTGTGGGCAGGGCATCAGTCATGGGGGCGGGGCTCTATTTGAATCAAAAACAGCATGGCATGATACGCGCATGAGTTTGATTGACCGTATCCGCGCTGAAATTCCAGTCTTGATCGAGACGCTGCGCACCTTCCCATGGGCGAACACCGCCGCCGTGCTGCGCGAGCGCTTCCGCGAAGATCGCTTGGGACTCACCGCTTCGAGCTTGACGTTTACCACCGTGATCGCGCTTGTGCCGCTCGTCACGTTGATCCTCGCCATATTCACCGCCTTTCCCATGTTCGCCAAAATGCAGGTCACGCTGCAAACCTGGCTGGTACAAAGCCTCGTGCCTGACAACATCGCCCGCAGCGTGCTTGGCTATCTCACGCAGTTTGCAGCCAAGGCATCGCGCTTAGGCACGGTGGGTTTGGTGGCCTTCGTCGTCACCGCGCTCGCCTTGATCTTCACGATTGACCGCACGCTGAACAATATTTGGAGAGTACGCCAGCTGCGCCCCTTTGCTCAGCGCCTCTTGATCTATTGGGCAGCGCTCACCCTCGGCCCTGTTTTGCTCGCAGGCAGCCTCACACTCACATCGTATGCGCTCTCCAGCCCGCGCGGTGTGGCCGTGATACCGGGTGGCTTGAAATTCATCTTCGATGCGCTGGAGCTCGCCTTGCTCGCCACGGGCATGGCCGCGCTCTACCACTATGTGCCCAACACGCGCGTGAAATGGGCGCACGCATGGGCGGGCGGTATCTTCGCGGCCATTGCCATCGAAGCGGCGAAAGCGCTGCTCACATGGTATTTGCGCAGCGTGCCCACGTATTCAGCCGTGTATGGCGCGTTTGCCGCTGTGCCCATCTTGCTGCTCTGGTTTTATATCGCTTGGGTCATCGTGCTTTTTGGCGCGGTGATCGCTGCCTATCTCCCAAGTTTGTTGAGCGGCGTGGCCAGGCGCGGCAGCACACCCGGCTGGAATTTCCAGCTCGCCTTTGAAGCCATCCAAGCACTTGATGCCGCGAAAAATACCGATGCCAAAGGTCTCACACAACTCCAGCTCGCCGCCCGCCTGCGTGTGGATGATCTGCAGCTCATGCGCCCGCTCAAAGCCCTGCGCGAGCTCGATTGGATCGGCTGCCTAGACAGCGACGACGATGAAACACAACGCATCGTGCTGCTCGTGAACCCAGAAACCACCGCGCTCATTCCACTCGCGCACAAGCTGCTCCTGCCTGCAGAGAATATTGATTTTTGGGGCAAAAATGGCATATCGCCGGCACAGAATCTGCGCGGAACGCTATTGAATTCATAGTATTTATAGTTGAGTAGGCTGTAGGATATAGCCCGATACTGAACAGTTCTCATACTTACTGATGGGTATAATTGCGCTGCTATATTGCAAGCATTGACACGAGTAGCCATCATGAAAAGCCAACGTCGTACCTTCATCATTCACTCCGCCAGCGCAGGTGCCGCAACCTTGCTTGGCGCACAAGCCGCCTTTGCACAAAAACTGGAATTGGTCAAAGACACCGATGCCAACGCAGTAGCCCTCGGCTACAAAACTGACGGCAGCAAAACCGACACCAAGAAATACCCCAAATACGCCAAAGACCAAAACTGCGCCAACTGCGCACTCTGGGTCGGCGATGCTAAAGCGCCAGAAGGCAAATGCGCATTGTTTGCCGGCAAAGCGGTAGCTGCCAAAGCATGGTGCAGTGCTTGGGCAAAGAAGGCTTAAGTCGCCTCTCAAAGCCAATGTCGATTGAGACCACTGAAAAGCCCGCAGAAGCGGGCTTTTCTTTTTCCGCTGCAGATATTTCCCGCATCATCGAGATGGCCTGGGAAGACCGCACCCCCTTCGAAGCCATCGAGCATCAATTCGGCCTCAACGAATCCGCTGTCATCCGCCTCATGCGCACAGAGATGAAATCCAGCTCCTTCAAAATGTGGCGCAAGCGCATGAATGCGCGAACTACCAAGCACGCCGCGCTCCGCTCAGATACCGTCACCCGCCATCGCGCTTCGCATACGCGCCAAGCTTAGTTTTTGAAGCCTTTTTGGCATATCGCCGGCATAGAATCTGCGCGGGGTGCTATTGAATTCGTAGTAATCTAGACTGGATCAACGCAGAGCAGCTGCCCGGCTGACCCGTCGCGACAAGCCGGTGCGTTTATACACCTCCGATGCAGGGGTGCATCTGCAGTACTCGCCGCCAATGGCTATAAAACAACTCGCTTCGCTCAAACACGTTTTTGCTATAGCGCGATGCGCTTTGCTTTCGGCAGCTCAGTGCTTCGAGCTTGCTGCCCAATTCGGTATACCAAGTAGCACTGATGCAATCTTAGCTCCAATTAATTGTTTAAGACAAGTAAGGTTAGGCTTGAACTATCACTGCTGTACATAATGCTAAAGTTGAAGATGCAACCTAGAGATTTGCTAAACTCAAATTAGATTGTTAGTCAACAAAGTTTTGTCCACAAACCAATAATTTTCTATTTCAGGAGTCCATAGATGCTTTACTCATATAGCTTGATCCGAATTTTTTTAGCTATGGGGCTAGCAGGCATGCTCACCGCCTGCGGAGGTGGAGGTGGGAGCAATAGTGACAGCGCTACAGCTACTTCGCTTGCTCAATACCAAGGAACATGGAGCGGAACATGCGACCCCATCATCAATGGAGGTGGTACTACTGTCGGATCCACTAGAAATAGTTTCACAATACCCAGCGGCATTAATAGTGTTACTGTCAGCAGCAATGATAGTTACTACACAACTACAAATTGCACAGGCCCATTGGCTGCTTCCGTCTCAGTTTCATCTATTACTCTCACATTCCAAGGAACTAAAAGTGTGAATGGAGTCGATGCTGTAAGAATTGAGGCCACTTTGCCTGCAGGTACGCCTACTTTCTCCGGTGCGGCAGCATTTATTGGTTCTTGCAGCGGTGCGATTCAGCTTATAGTAAGTGTTGGAAGTTCCTCGACCTGTTATCCTATTCCAACAACAATAACTACTGCGAAAGATATTTTTTCTTTCTTATCAATGACCTCGCCACCAACGTTTGAAACTGGTGATGACTCGGTTCCTGCTGATGCCAATGGCTATCCCAGTGCCTTTCTACCAGCCTCTACAGGTCGCTACACGCGCCAATAGGGCACATATACACACCTACAAAAATAGGTTTCAATTCACAGTAACTCGCTACTTTTTGCCGCTGGAACTAAAATCGTACTGCATTTGCGTTTAGTCATAAATGTTTGCGTAGAAGGCAAGATTATTTGATGTGTACAGCCTGTCTGCTGTCAAAAAGTGAGTCACAGTGCTTGGTACGCTTATCATCATTTATTGTTGCCAGCTTCGTATTAGAACCAAGTTTTGATACGAGCACCCTAGCGCAACTTAGTGTTTATTTTGCACGATGCCGTCCTTTGTTGGCTTATATAGTTTGCTCAGATCTATTGCTCTGACATTTCGTGAGCTCACATATCAAATACTTTTCACTCTTGCAAGCCTAGATGCGGCGCTTGGCTTTTGATGATCAGATCGCTTTGTGCACTTTCACAATCTCTTTGCTTAGACGCTTTGTCCCAAATAGGATGGCCAAAACATTAAACATCGCTGCAGTCAATCCGACTGTAAATCAAATCGCCCCCGCGCCTATCAAGCAGCTTAAGACGGCTATCACCGTCAATTTCAAACGCAGGGGCAGCCAGGCAGCCCAGCCTGCACTGGGGTAGCTTTTGAGATCAACGAGATAGCATGCCACAAGTAAGGCGGCGATCAGCGGGAGGCCTGCATAGGCGGGCATGATGAGGGCGAGCCAGGCGATGATGCTGGGCGTGACGCCCCAGATGAGGTGGAAGCTGCGCTGGCCGAAGGACTGCGCAGCTGCGATGCCCCAATGGATGCCGCCTAGGAAAGTGGCGATGAGGGCAGCGTAGCTGGCCAGTGCAATCGTGAGCCAGGGGCGCAGGTCGGCTTGCACGATCCACAGGAGGGCGGCGAGCAGCACGAAGGGGATCAGGCCTGCATAGCCGAGGCGGGTGGCCAATGGGTCTGGGGCAGAGGGGTACGACATATTTTTATGCGAAAAGGGCTTATAGCCGGCATTCTAGCTGCGCTGACAGCTCATGTATTCATAGCAAGCTGATTTGCTGGGGTAGGGTGAGCAAGCGGCTGAAATCATGCTCGGCTTTGCGCGCTTGCTCATAAAACTTGCTGAAGGAGTTGCACAGGCGCTGTGGCTGAGCGAATAGTTTGGGGGCTGGGGTGAGCTCGGCTATGTGCGGCAGGGCATCGCGGTAGCCTTCAAACAAGGTGCTTTGCGCGAAGACGTTTTCTTTGCTGGGCCAGTGGGGTAAATCTTTGAGCTGAGCGATATCGCCGAGCCACAGCACATCGCACACCTCTCGCATGCGCGTGAGCACGAAGCGCCAGCGCTGCTCGCTCCAAGCGAGGCGGCTGTGTGCTGGGGTGTGGATGATGCCGATGCGAAGTGCGGTGGAATTTGAGTTAGCTTGCAGAGACCATGGATGGATGAGCTGCACTTGCAGGCTACCTGTAGCGTTGTTCAATCGATTTGCTATGAATTCAGTAGCATTTTGCGCAGATTCTATGCCGGCGAACTGCATAATTTGCTTCAAATCATGAGCTGTAGCGGGATGCAGGATGGCGTTTTCTTGCACGCCTTCATGCACACCCGGCTCTACTACCACATCGCCTTGCGTGCGGGCGATATCGTCGAGCGCTTCGTAGCTGGCGTCGATGACTGTGCCTTTGCTGATCCACGACTTGAAGGAAGATTGCGGCGCGTATTTCGCCACGTTTTCCGCGTTGAAAAGATAAGGCTTGCTGCTGAAACTGCTAGCCACCCATTGCCAGCTTAAGTGATTGCTGGGCACATCGCCATCGAGCAGATGCGCATAGAGCCAATCTGCGCCTGCGCGCCAATTCACTTTGCGCAGATGCACGCAGTAGCTGGCGAGCCACATGCGGGCGTGGTTGTGCAGGTAGCCGGTGGCATAGAGCTGGCGCACGGCGGCATCAATGCAGGGCACGCCGGTACGGCCTTCTCTGATATCGGAGGGCAGCTCATCTGCATATTCGCCGCGCCAGAGATTCATCTGCCGCATGTTTTTCAGAACATCATCAGGCTGCGGCACGCGTTCCCACACATGATGAAAAAACTCTCGCCAGCCCCACTCAAACACCAACTTATCGTCGTAGCCCAAGCGATGTTTGCTCGCCACCAGCGCCGCCACCTCAGGCAAGCTCACGATGCCGTGCGCGAGATAAGGCGAGAGGCCAGAGACTGCGCCATCGAGCGCATTGCGCGTGCGCGCATACGTGGCGGGCGAGATGGCGGCGATGCGAGCGAGCGCGGCTTCTCGGGTGGGCGCGAAGTGTTGAAGATGAAGGGGAATGCCGAGGTGAGTGATTTGCGTCATAGTCGACCAATGATGTTAGTTCAAAGTCCGTTCGCCCTGAGCTTGGCCTGTCCTGAGCTCGTCGAAGGGTCCAAGGGCTCACAAGGGCTTCGACCCTTCGACGAGCTCAGGACAGGCCGAGCTCAGCCCGAACGGAATAACGCAAACGGATTACGCGGCGTTATGTGCCAATGACGCCGCCATCGATCTTGCGCACCACCACGGTGGAAGAGCGCGGCCTGCCGCCTTGGGTGTAGTCAGGCCAATTAGAAAATTTTGTGGGCTCGGCGGGGTCGGAGCGGTCGCCAGCGGTTTCACCGGGGTGTTGGATGTTGAGGAAGAGGGTTTTGCCATCGGGCGTCCAGGTGCCGCCTGTGACTTCGCTGTTGGTGGGGCCGGTGAAGAAGCGTTTGCATTGGCCCGTGGCTGCGTCATACGCGAGCATTTGGTTGTTGCCGAGATTCGCGAATTCGCCCTTATACATTTGGCTGGCGTGCATATCGGTCTGGATCCATAAGCGGCCTGCGGGATCAAACATGATGCCATCGGCGCAGCCGAAGAGATCGCCTTTGATATTGCCTTTGGCCTCCGCGCGCGCGGCGGCTGGGTCGCCAGCCAGCAAGAGGTGATTCCACTCGAAATTCGCGTTATCAAAATCGCCTGCTTCCTTCCAGCGGATGATGTGGCCGTGTGCGTTGTTGGCGCGTGGGTTGGCGGCATCCACTGCGGGCTGGCCAGTAGCGCCGCGTGCGCTGTTGTTGGTGAGGGTGCAATAGACCCAGCCTGATTTTGGATCGATGGCCAGCCACTCGGGGCGATCCATCTTCGTTGCGCCAAGAAGGTCGCTGGCTTGGCGGGCTTTGATGCAGACTTCGCCTTGATCGGCGAAGCCGTTGGCCGCTGTTAAGCCGGCTTGGCCATGCACCATGGGCAGCCATGTGCCTTTGCCGTCTGCATTGAATTTCGCCACGTACAAAGTGCCGTTATCGAGCAGCTCGCGGTTGGCTTGCGCTTGGGTCAATCCGTTGCCTGCAGGTTTGATTGCATCGCGGCTGACGAATTTGTAGATGTATTCGTTGCGTGCGTCTTCACCGCTGTAGACAACGGCTTTGCCGCTTTTCGTGACGGCCACCCACGCGCCTTCGTGCGCGGCGCGGCCAAGGGCTGTGCGCTTGATGGGTGTGCTGGTGGGATCCATCGGGTCAACTTCGACGACCCAGCCGAAGCGATTGGGCTCATTGGGATTTTTGCTGATGTCAAAGCGCGAATCGTGCTGTTCCCAGCCAAAGAAGGATTCTTTCACCAAGCCCCAGCGCTGTTGATGCTGGTCTTTGGCGTCAAAGTTGCCAAAGTAAAAGCGGAAATTTTCTTCTCCAGAGAGATAGGTGCCCCAAGGCGTTCGGCCGCTGGCGCAATTGTTGATCGTACCTAGGATGGTTTCGCCGCGTGGGTCTGCAGCGGTGCGCATCATGGCGTGGCCTCTGCAAGGGCCGCCAATAGAGAAGGGCGTATTCGCCGTGATGCGGCGGGCATAGCGGCTGGGGCGCACCATGCTCCAATCTTTCCCATCATCGCGCACCTCAATCACACTGATGCCATGCGCCGCCTGCGATTTGCGCACTTTCTCAGCGCTCCAATCTTTCATGCCGCCCACATGCAGCAAGCCATCGTCCACATACTCATGGTTCATCACCAGGAGGCCGCGTTTGCTGCCATCTAAGCTGTAGTAATGCAGGCCATCGTGATGCATGCCCATTTGCACGGCTTGATCGGCTGCGCTGTTGCTGCCATCCATTTTGAAAGCGGGCATATTGCCAGCGATACCCACAGGCTCGCCCCAGGGTGCGAGGGCGTGAGCGCGATAGCCTTCGGGCACAACCATCTTGTCTGTCGTGCCAATAGGGATCGGCTTGAAGCTCAAAGTTGTGGCTTGAGCCACTGGCGTGAGCGTAGAGGTTTGCGCGCAGGCGGGGAGCAGGGTGCTTAAAGCGAGAGCGCCTGCCGTGCCGAGGAACATGCGGCGCTCGGGGCTGCTGATGTTGTGAATGCTGGGGTTGGAAGAGAGGTTGCTGTCTTCCATTTGGGTGAAGTCTTTGCTCATGTTTTTCTCCTGGTGTTGGTCTATCTTATCTCCTAGCGTGTTTGGTCTGTGTCTGCCACAGGCGCTTGGGTACCTTACTTCGCGAATGTCCTCCGCGCTGGCCTTCGGATGCCCGAAGCGCAGCGCCTCAAGCTCGCTGCCGCTATCTAAAAGGTGAAATCTTCAGAGCGCAATGACCTGTCAGATCAACGCAAGTAAAGCCGCCATAATTATGAATTCAGATTTCAAAACACCCGAGAGAGACCCAGCATGACAGCCTACGCAGATTTCTATCAGCGCTCTATCGCGCAACCCGAGGCTTTTTGGAAAGAGCAGGCGGGATTGATCGAATGGTTCAAACAGCCCGAGCAGATTTGCGATTACAGCAATCCACCCTTTGCCAATTGGTACAAAGGCGGCACGACGAATCTCTGCCACAACGCTGTGGATCGCCATTTGAAAGACCGCGCGAATCAGCCAGCTGTCGTCTTCGTTAGCACCGAAACAAATACCGAGAAAACCTACAACTTCCGCCAGTTGCATACCGAGGTGCAATGCATGGCCGCCATCCTGCAGGAGATGGGCGTGCAAAAGGGCGATCGCGTGTTGATCTACATGCCGATGATTGCTGAGGCGCTATTTGCGATGCTCGCTTGCGCGAGGATTGGCGCGATTCATTCAGTCGTCTTCGGCGGCTTCGCCAGCGGCTCACTCGCCTCGCGGATTGATGATGCTGCGCCGCGTGTGGTGATCACGGCGGATGCGGGTTCGCGTGCGGGAAAGATCGTGCCTTACACGCCTTTGCTGAAAGAGGCTGTGGCGCTCGCGGCTACCAAGCCGGAGAGTATTTTGATCATTGATCGTGGCCTCTCTACTATCGATTTAGGAGCACTCCGCGCAGTAGATTACACGGCTGCAAGGCAAAAACACTTAAATTCTGAAGTGCCTTGCGCGCATCTGGATGCCACAGACATCAGTTACACGCTCTACACCAGCGGCACCACGGGCAAGCCCAAAGGTGTGCAGCGCGATACGGGTGGCTACGCTGTGGCACTCGCTGCGAGCATGAAATACATCTTCGATTGCAAGCCGGGGCAAGTGTATTTCGCTACCTCGGATATCGGCTGGGTCGTTGGCCACAGCTATATCGTCTATGGCCCGCTGATCGCCGGGATGACGACGCTGTTTTACGAAGGCACGCCGGTGCGCGGTATGGATGGCAGCGCGGATGGCGGCATCTGGTGGAGCTTGGTGGAGAAATACAAAGTCACGCATATGTTCTCCGCGCCGACGGCGATTCGTGTGCTCAAAAAGCAAGACCCTGCCTATCTCACGAAATACGATTTGTCGTCACTACAAGCTTTGTTCCTTGCAGGAGAGCCGGTGGACGAGCCTACCGCACGCTGGATTGCCGCAGGTATCAACAAACCCGTGATCGACAACTATTGGCAAACCGAGACTGGCTGGCCAATCCTTGCTACTGCCAATGGCGGCGGCCTCTCAGGCTTCAAACCGCAATTCGGCAGCCCGGGCGTACCCATGTATGGCTACAAGCTCAAGCTCGTGCACGAGAGCACGGGCGAGGAGCTCAAAGGTCACGGCGAAAAAGGCGTGGTCGTGATCGAAGGACCGCTGCCGCCCGGTGCAATGCAAACCGTGTGGGGCGATGATGCGCGCTTTGTGAACACCTATTGGAAGAGTATTCCCGGCCAGATGGTTTACAGCACATTTGACTGGGGCATTCGCGATGCCAATGGCTATTTCACGATCCTAGGCCGCACCGATGACGTGATCAACGTCGCCGGCCATCGCTTGGGTACGCGCGAGATCGAAGAAAGCATTGCTGCGCATCCGAATGTGGCTGAAGTGGCTGTGGTGGGCGTGGCAGATCAGCTCAAAGGCCAAGTGGCGATGGCTTTTGCCGTCGCTAAGGATGCTTCAAAGCTAGGCGATGCCAATGAACGCTTAAAGCTAGAAGGCGAGATCATGAAGCTCGTCGATGGCAACCTAGGCGCAGTCGCGCGCCCATCCCGCGTGTATTTCGTCACCTTGCTGCCCAAAACCCGCTCCGGCAAGCTGCTTCGCCGAGCGATTCAAGCGATCTGCGAAGGTAGAGACACAGGCGATTTGGCCACGTTGGATGATCCAGCGCCCTTACTGCAAATCAAAGAATTGGTATCGGTGAAATAATCAGGCGAGTTACACGACTCACCTGCATGACATCACCTTTTTTCTTGCGTCTTTTTCTGGTTGCTTTCGCGCTCTGCTTGTGCATGAGCGCCAGCGCGCAAACGGCTGTCAAGCCCGCCAAAAAACTCAAAACCTTAAGCTTCACTTGCCGCGTGGTTTATGAGCCGTCTAACGCCATGTGGGTACGTGAGCTAGAAGTCGATTACGACAGCAAAGCCTTCAAAGTGCTGCGCATCGATGGTATTCAAGCACATGGTTTTTCTGTCGAAGGCGCGAGCATCATCACGCATATGGACAACGAGCGGATTTATCTCGATCTGAGCGTACCCAGCTGGAAAAGCCAATTCCGTGAGGCCGCGCAGGGGCAGGGCGTTTGTATTAAAAACCGTTGAGAAATACAAATACGAAACCAAATACCGGACGCAAAAGCCGCAAAAGTTGCGCAAAAGACGCAGAAAAGAAAATAGAAAAAAGACCAATTCTTTTTACGTAATTATTGGTGTGGGTGGTTGTAACTTTTCTTTTGTATTTTTTGCGTCTTTTGCGCAACTTTTGCGCCCTTTGCGTCCGGTAATTCTGCCTTCAAACTTCAGCACTCCACCGATCGTTCCAAGAAGGCGAAGACTGGCGAGCCTGCTCCAAAGAGCGCCGATCCCGTTTAGTCGGCCGCCCTTGCGAGATCGCAGCAGCCGGTTCATGCGTAAAGCGGCGAATATCTTGTGCCTTCTCTCTCGCTGCGATGCTCTCCGCAGTCTCGCGATACAAAGTCTGAGCTTGCGGCGCGCCGCCTCGCTGCTCGCTCACCTGGAGCACATCAATCACCGTGATCAGCCCCGTGCGCAGCAGCTCGATTTGATCACCTGCCTTCACATCGCGCGAGGCCTTGGCCACTTGCCCATTGAGCTTGATGCGGCCTTTGCCAATTTCTTCAGCCGCCAAGCTGCGCGTCTTGTAAAAACGCGCGGCCCAGAGGTATTTATCAATGCGGGTGGACACTACAATGCTTAATTCCATTTCAAGATGATAAAGCGATTTATGAAAGCTGTACTTTTAGGATCAAATGGGCTTCTTGGCGGCGCAGTATCTGCGCAAGGTGCTCATGAATTTATAGCACCTCGGCATAGCGAGCTTGATTTGCTTGATCACGCAGCTGTCAGCGCTTGGATCGCACAGCACAAGCCCGATGTCGTCATCAACTGCACGGCCTACAGCCAAGTCGATACCGCAGAAGACGAGCCAGACAAGGCCTATGCGCTCAATCATGTCGCTGTGAAAAACCTGGCCGATGCTTGCAACGCGGTGCAAGCCAGTCTTGTGCATTTCTCCACCGATTTCGTCTTCGACGGAAACAAAGGCTCAGCTTACAACGAGACGGATGCTCCCAACGCCCTCGGCGTATACGGAGCAAGCAAGCTTGCTGGCGAGCAAGCTGTGTTGGCCAGCCCCGGCGCGCACTTCGCCTTCCGCGTGAGCTGGCTCTATGGTGCCGCAGGAAAGAATTTTTTCAGTGGCGTGCGCAATTGGCTGCAAGAAGAGCGCCACCTGCCCATCGTGAGCGATCAAACTTCCACGCCAAATGACGTCACGAATCTCGCTCGCGTTTTAAACGCGTGGCTCTCGTTGGCAAAGAATCATCCCGCAGGTTGCCAAGCCTTCTTCCAGCAACACAAAGGCCTCTACCATTTCAGCGCCCCAGAGATTATGAGTCGCTATGAATTCGCGGAGCGCGTGGCCGAAGATTTGAAGTCAAAAGGCATCGCAGTCAAAGCCACGATGGAGCCTGTGCCTGCCAGCCGCTTCCCCATGAAAGCCAAGCGGCCAGCGCATAGCGGTTTGAATTCTGAAAAGTTTCAAAAGCAGTTTGGCATCAAATTTTGAGGAAAGCAGTCAAAGCCTGCAACACCTCTTCAGGCGATTCCGCCATCATCTGATGCCCACCAGAGACTCGCGCCACTTTTGCGCCAGGTGCTTTGTCAATCAAGCTCTGCGCAGCCTTCGGTGTCGTCATCTGATCAGCAATGCCTACTATAAAAAGAATAGCACTCTGCGCAGATTCCTTGCCGGCGAACAGCCGATTTAATGCCTCAAAAGCATTTTCATAGCTGTCACAGGCTTTGAAGCCCGTATGAAACAAGTTTTCGCGCGGATTACTCGCCAGCACACGCCGCATCAGCGCCCGCGAGCCGCCATACAGCCAAGTACCAGGCCCCAGAGCGGAAGGCGGCGGAGCCATCGTGCTATGGCTAAACGTATTCACCATCTCAATCGCCTTCATCGGCTGATTGAGCGATGTATCCAGCAAAGCAGGTGACACCTTCATCGGAAACGCCGTGCCCACCAGCGCGAGCTGGCTCACGCGTTCAGGCGCGAGGCTGGCCGCATGCAGCGCAATCAAACTGCCCCAGCTGTGCCCAATCAACGCCGCCTTTTGTACGCCAACAGCATCCAGCAACGCCAAAACAAACTCTGCAGCCTCTTCCACGCTCTTCGGGCAATTCCCCTCGCTCTTCCCATGCCCCGGCAAATCCACCGCCAGCACATTGAAGCCATGATGCGCAAAGTAGCGTGTCTGCAAAATCCACACGCTGTGATCATTGAGCACGCCATGGATGAACACCAACGTCGGCTTGGCCGCATCAAAAAGCTTGCCGCTCGTATAGGCGTAAATGGCGGTTTTGTTAACGGTGATGTACATAAAAATTAAGGCTGTGAGTTGACCGAGAATTTACAGCATATCTCTTCACATTGTGGTGCTCGTCTCGGCGACTCTATCAAGATGGCGAGAGCAATCCAGTCAGCGGACCGATTTATTGCCGCAAAGAAGATGTTCAAGCCATTCGCCCAAGCGCTTCGCGCGGCTAGCAAAATGATGGACCACATCGTTGCCCTGAATGGTAAAACTAAAGTATTCAGCAGGCGTGATCGCTGTCGCGGCATGTGAACACAGCATGAAAAAAAACCTTCAATGGCTTGTAACGCTATGAGGCATAGTGTGATGTTTCGTTACACTGGTTACGAGGTTAATTTTTAAACCACTGGCGGCATGCTGGATGTCTCCGTGCTTTGAAAACGCTCAAGATAACTGAAGGAACAACATGAGCCATTCTCTTTCTCACGCCCTAGGTAGGGCTTCACACGCAGCTCGCCTTTTGATCGGGATTGCACTGGTGGCTTTCTTGGCCGCCTGCGGCGGCAATGCCACCACCACCGGCGCCGTGGGCGATGACTCTGATGGCAGTGTGCTCATCGTTTCCACATTCGCGGGAAAGGCGGGAGAGCCGGGCTACGCCAATGGTCAAGGCGGTGCTGCCAGGTTTCAAGGACCGAGTGGTCTTGCGGTGGATAATTTTGGCAATGTGTATGTGGGAGACAGTGAAAACTATGTTGTTCGCAAAATCACGCCTAGCGGTCATGTGAGCTTATTTGCCGGTACGCCGGGAGGCATCGGTAACGAGAATGGTCCGCCGGGCACGGCGAAATTTCGCCGTACTCATAGCTTGGCTGTGGATGCATCCTTGAATGTGTATGTTGCAGATGTTGTTAACCATAATGTGAAAAAGATCAATGCCTTCGGCGTGGTCAGCTCATTTGCAGGCAGGAGCGATGGTCAGCGCGGAGACGACGATGGCCCGCTTTCTGAAGCTCAATTTGACGCTCCTCATAGCGTTGTGGCCGGAAAAGATGGCACCATTTATGTTGCGCAAGGGCCTGGTGACGATAAGCTGTATGCCTTGCGCAGTATCTCGCCCCAAGGCACGGTGACAACGCTTGGCGGAGTAAGCTACGAGGCCATGAATGCGGTGACTTTAGATAATCTTGGCAATCGTTACGTTGTGCGGAAGAACTCGATCGAAAGGATTTTGGCTGGCGCTTCAGCCTTTTCTGCGTTCAGTGGCAGTTTGGATGTTGATACAAGCTTCAATCCCCTAGGCATGGTCCCTAATTTTGCGATTGATAAAAATGGCAACGCTTTCATGATGACAGACGACGTAATTCGTCAAGTCAAACCAGATGGCAGTGTTTCGATCTTCGCTGGGGCTAAAAATACCAGAGGCAGTCAAGATGGTTTGTTGCTGGATGCACGGTTCAACACAAAGCTTTGGGGAGTGGGTTCGGCTAGCGGATTGGCTATCGCGCCGGATGGTTCGATGTATGTCTCGGATTTCAACAACCACACCATCCGCAAAATCAGCAAAGGCTTTTATGTGGGCGGTGTCGTCAGAGGCTTGACTGGCGCCGGTAAAGTGAATGTGCAGAACAATGGCGCAGCGACGCAATCACTTTCGAATGGCAGTTTCACATTCAGCATGCCCGTGGCGCAAAGTGCCACTTATAACGTACAAATATTGTCTGCGGAAGGGCATTCCTGCACCGTATCAAACCCAACAGGACAAGTCACCACGACTGTGAGCAGTATCGTGGTGGACTGTGCGCCTATCGTGCAGCCGCCTCAGTATTCAGCGGGCGGCGTGGTGAGCGGTTTGCTCAGCGGCCAAACGGTGATCCTGAAAAACGGGGCAGACCTCACAGTGCCTCTGGGCAATGGCAATTACACCTTCTTGGTGAAGGCAGCTAACGGCACCTCATACAACGTCGTTGTGGATACGCAGCCCATCGGGCGCACTTGCAGCGTGGCCGATGGCAATAGCGCGATCAACAACGCGAATGTGACCAATGTGAATGTCAGCTGCGTCACCAGTACGCATAGCATCTCCGGCTTTGCTTCAGGCTTGGGTGCTGGCGCGGTTCAGCTCCAAATCAACAGCAGCCCAACGCAGACCGTGTCTGCCAATGGACGGTTCATACTGACCAACACAATCCAATACGGCAGCAATTTTGATGTCAATATCACCAGCCAGCCCGTGGGGCAAACTTGCGAGTGGAGCAGCTTAGGCGGTATTGCGGCCAGTAGCGCTCGCGTCACCGGCACGGTGGCAGGCGATGTGAGCCTGGATATGACTTGCAGCACGAACACCTATACCGTGACGGCGGCTGTCATGGGCACTTCCGGGACTGAAACCGTGAGCTTGCAAATGACGGGCACACCCAGCGGCACGCAGACTTTGCTGCTCACTGGCTCGACTCCCAGCGCATTTACCAATCGCGTGCCGCATGGCACATCGGTGGGCTTGGCGGTTCTGTCTTCGCCTGCTGGCAAGACGTGTAGCTTGACCTCGCCAGCAACGATTACTGTAACGGGTGTGAGCAACGTGACGGTGAATTGTGTGGTCAATGCGCCAGTCTTCTACACGGTTGGCGGCACGGTCGGCGTTTTGCCTGCATTCACGACGATCGATTTGATGATGGCGTCGAGCGATTTTGCGAGTAACCAAATGCTGACCGGTCTAGGAAATGGCGCCTACCAATTCTTGACCACCGTGCCCAGTGGCAGCACGATCAGTATTGCGACCACTTCACCACCGGGCTACTCTTGCACTGTGGCGAGTCCGTATGCGGCTGGTATGGTGATCACAGGTAACGTGTCCAACGCGAATGTGAGCTGTGTAAGTACGGGTGGCGGAGGTGGTGGCGGTGGCTTCACCCCCGGAACGGTCAATGGCCAGGTGACGAACAACGGTCCAGATACGCGTACCATTTTGATGACCAATGGCGTGAACCAAGTCAGTGTCGTGGTTAACTCCAACAGCACAGCTCACTTCACCCTCCCCGGGCAGCTTGCCCAAGGCGATTCATACAACGTGACAGCCAGCGATGTCACAGCGCCCACACCGCCTTCTGGTGCGTTGAATTGCTCAGTAGGCAACGGCACTGGCAATATGGTGGCGTTGCCTGGTGCAGTGAGCAATGTGTCGGTGACTTGCCAACTGGCGATATTCTAGTTTTTAAAGCAAAATCGGCCACCAGCCGGCATACTATTTGCGCGAAATGCTACCAAATCGGTAGCATTTCCTTTTTGTGGTGCACGCCTTTAAATGTCAGCTATCAAGCGCTTGCCTAAGCTGACGACTTGATCTTGTTGGTATCCCAAACTGTTGTAGAACGCAATCACAGTGGCATTGCTGCTACGAATCTGCAAATTGATCTTCGGGCAGCCACGCGCCTTGAGCGCTTCTTCGCCCCAGCGCATGAGCGTGCTGGCGTGGCCTTTGCGTTGATGAGCAGGCGAGACGGCAAGGTAATTTACCCAGCCGCGATGACCTTCGTAGCCAAACATGGCGCTGGCGATGAGTTCACCGTCTTTGATGCCTACTACAAACAGCTCTGGATGAACTGTGAGTTTGCGGGCAATGTCTTTATGCGGATCGTTCCATGGGCGGGTGAGCTCACACGCTTGCCAGAGCGCGACGACAGCCGCTTCGTCTGAGGCTTGAAAAGCGCGAATCTGCATCAAGCCGCCTTCTCAGCAGCTTTCAAAGCCCGCTTCAAATCGTCGATCAAATCATCGGCATCTTCCAAGCCGATGGAGAGGCGTATCGTGCCGGGGCCGATGCCTGCGCCAGACAGCGCATCGTCTGTCATTCGGAAATGGGTGGTGCTGGCGGGGTGGATCACTAGGCTGCGGCAATCGCCGACGTTAGCTAAGTGGCTGAACACTTTGAGCATTTCGATGAATTTTTTGCCTTGCTCGCGGGAGCCTTTCATGTCGAAGCTGAAGACGCTGCCTGCGCCGCGCGGCAAGAGCTTTTGCGCCAGCGCGTAGCTCGGATGCGATTCGAGCATGGGATGGCCGACTCTGCTGACGAAGGGGTGGCTGGCCAAGAATTGCACGACTTTTTCTGTGTTGCGGGCGTGTTGCGCCATGCGTAGCGGCAGTGTCTCGATGCCTTGCAGGATGAGCCAAGCGGTGTGGGGGCTCATGCAGGCGCCGAAATCTCTCAGACCTTCGCGGCGGGCGCGCAGGAGGAATGCGCCCACGGTGGATTCTTCGGTGAAGACCATGTTGTGGAAGCCTTCGTAGGCCTCGCTGAGTTCGGGGAATTTGCCAGATTTCTCCCAGTCAAATGAGCCACCGTCAACCACGATGCCACCAATCACTGTGCCATGGCCGCTTAGGAATTTGGTGGCCGAGTGATACACGATGTCTGTGCCATGCTCGAAGGGTTTGATGAGCCAAGGGGAGGTGAGGGTGCTGTCAACGAGCAATGGCAAGCCTGCTTCATGCGCTATTTGCGCGACGGTGGGAATGTCGAGCACATCCATGCCGGGGTTGCCTACGGTTTCGCCAAAAAGCAGTTTGGTATTCGGGCGGATCGCGGCTTTCCAGCCATCGATATCACCGGGCTTCACGAAGGTCGTATCTATGCCGAAGCGCCTCAGCGTGTAGTGCAGCAAATTCTGACTGCCGCCATAGAGCGCAGTGGAGGCGACGATGTGCGAGCCTGCGCCCATGATGGTCGCTATTGATAAATGCAAAGCCGCTTGGCCAGAAGCGGTGGCAATCGCGCCGATGCCGCCTTCCAAAGCCGACACACGCTGCTCCAGCACCGCATTGGTCGGATTGCTGATGCGGCTGTACACATGCCCGGCGCGCTCTAGGTTAAAGAGCGAAGCGGCATGCTCGCTGGATTCAAAGACGAAGCTGGTGGAGAGGTGAATCGGCACGGCGCGTGCGCCCGTGGCGGGGTCAGGCGCTGCGCCTGCGTGCAAGGCGAGGGTGTCGAAACCGGGATCAGAGTAGCCGGGCATGGGTTTTCCTAGTGACAAGGATGCGGAGAGGTTCGTACTATTGTGAGCTATATTTGAGTCAGTTCAAGAGGAGAGAGTCCATGAAAGTCAGTGATATTTTGCGTGTGAAGGGTGGCACGCTCTACACCATCACCCCCGAAGACAGTCTGCAAACCGCCATGAACATGATGGCCGAGAAAGACATCGGCTCCCTCGTGGTCATGAGCCATGGCCTCGTGGTGGGCATGCTCACTTTCCGCGAGGTGATTTTGGCTGTGAATAAAAATGGTGGTGTGGTGGGCACGACCACGGTGTATCGCGCGATGGACGATGGCCCGCTGATCTGCACACCCGCCACCGAGCTCGATGAAGTGCGCCGCATGATGCTGGAGCGCCACGCCCGCTACATGCCCGTGATCGACAACCGCATGCTCATGGGCGTGATCAGCTTCTACGATGTGGCGAAAGCTGTTGTGGATGCGCAGAATTTTGAGAACAAGATGCTCAAGGCCTATATTCGCGATTGGCCTGAGCAAGAAGGCTAATCCCTCCGTTCGGCCTGAGCTTGTCCAAGGCTCTTGTGAACCTCAAACCATGCGTTTCGACAAGCTCAACGCGAACGGAAAAATGACTGTGATCAGCTAGATTTCATGTCCAAGAAATCCCACATCTCTGAAACACCTGCTACTGCTTTGCTCAAAGCGAACAAGATTGAATTCACCGAGCATCCTTACGAATACCTAGAGCTTGGCGGGGCAAACCATAGCGCAGAAGTGCTGGGGCAGGATCCGTTCATTGTGGTGAAGACTTTGATCATGCAAGACGAAGCGGCCAAGCCATTGGTGGTGCTCATGCATGGCAACCGCAAGGTAAGCACGAAGAATTTGGCGCGGCAGATCGGGCGCAAATCGGTGGAGCCTTGCAAGCCGGAGGTGGCTAATCGGCATTCTGGGTATTTGGTGGGCGGCACATCGCCTTTTGGTACGAAGCGAGAGATGCCTGTATATATCGAGCAAACGATTTTGGAATTGCCGCGCATTTTTATCAATGGCGGGCGGCGGGGCTACTTGATCAATATCGATCCGCAGGTTTGCGTCAAGCTTTTAAGTGCACAGCCCGTGAACTGCGCTCTCGAAGATTAATTGCCTTTTGAGGTGGACTGAGCGCTTGGGCTCGCCGCACGCGGCGCAACTGACACCGGCGCTGTAGCCCGCTGCGGCACTTTCTTCCAGCTCGGGCTGATCATGCGCATGCCTTGCACGCGCTTCACGGCCACCACGCAATAGGCCGCGCCCAAAATGGGCCAATAGCGTTTGCCTAAAGCGTTCATCCATTCCATGCGAGAGAGCCAAGCCTCCGAGCGATGAGCAGGCTGCCAAAGGCCGAAATTGCTGGATTCGACTTCAAAGCCCAGCAGTTTGAGCCAATCGCGTAGCCGCCAGTAGCCCAAAAATTCGCCAGAATCAGGTAAATACAGCTTGCCCATGCCAAAGCGCTCATAAAACCGCTCGCGCTGCTGCTTCCATCCCCACAGACTCGTCGGATTGAAGCCGCAAATCACCACGCGACCTTCTGGCACGAGCACACGCGCGGCCTCGCGCAGGCTGGCGTGGGGATCGAGGCTGTGCTCGAGCGCATGCGGCATCACGACCAGATCAAGGCTGGCTTCGCGAAAAGGCAGGGCCTCAAAGTCGCAATGAAATTGCACCTCGCTGGCCAAGTCACGGTCTGCCTGCCATTGATGCGGCATGCGATTGGCTTGCAGTGCAAACACCCGTGGCATGCCCAATTGCAAGGCATGGTAGCCAAACACATCGGCCACAGCAGCGTCCAGCTGCGCCTGCTCCCAGGCGAGGAGTGTTTGGCCAGGAGGCGTTTCGAGCCAAGTTTGCAAATTTATAATGGAATCACTCATGGAATTAATCGCGCTGCCTGCCTTCACTGATAACTACATCTGGATGATCCATGATGGTGCGCAGGCCGTGGTGGTGGACCCAGGCGATGCGCTGGTGGTGAAAGCTGCTTTGCAAGAGCATTCT
Organism: Variovorax sp. PCZ-1; assembly: GCF_018413605.1. Classification (GTDB taxonomy): domain Bacteria; phylum Pseudomonadota; class Gammaproteobacteria; order Burkholderiales; family Burkholderiaceae_C; genus JANMDU01. Next base: position 1,130,132 of record NZ_JAHCDN010000001.1, read on the forward strand.
CTCCAACTTGCGAGCATTCTACTGACGCATCATCATGCTGACCATACGGGTGGTGTGGATGAGCTGCGGCAAGCTACAGGTTGCCAAGTGATAGGGCCAGCGTTTGAGAAGATGCCTGAGCCTTTGCAGCGCGTCTCAGGTGGCGAGCTTGTTCAGGCGATGGGGCATACTTTCAAAGCGATGGATGTACCTGGTCACACGGCTGGGCATATTGCTTATTACTGTGATGCTTTTGAAGGCAAGCCGCTGCTCTTTTGTGGCGACACACTCTTTTCTGGCGGTTGCGGCAGGCTGTTTGAAGGTACGCCTGCGCAGATGCTTGCTTCGCTCGATAGCCTTGCTGTGCTGCCGGGCGAGACGCGGGTTTGCTGCACGCATGAATACACGCTCTCAAATTTACGCTTTGCCCGCACCGTTGAGCCTGATAATCAGGAATTGGCGCAATATGAGCAGCAATGCATCACTTTGCGTGCAAATCATCAATTCACCCTGCCCAGCAGCATTGCGCTGGAGCTTGCCATCAACCCTTTTTTACGCAGCCGCTTGAACTCTGTGAGGCAAGCGGTGTCTCAATTCGATCCTCAATTACTGCCCTCCGTGGCCGATGACGCAGCATGCTTTGCAGTGCTGCGCGAATGGAAAAACCAATTCAAATGAAGTTATCTCTGCTCTCACAAACGCTTCGCATCAGTCTTGCGCTTTTTGCTTTCTCCATCACTTTAGTAGCCGCTCAAACGCAGGCCACGCTCCCAGTGCCCGCCCCGGTATCTGATGCCAAGCCAGTGGACGTGAGCAAAACCCCCAAAGAGGCGGATCGTGCGCCGGGGCAACAAGCTGCGCCCGCTGTGCAAACCCAAGAGCCCTCAGTGCTCATTGACAACTCCACACCGATCACCGCTACAGCTGTCTTCGTACAACCCCAAGTGCATGCAGACCTGTGGGCGCGTATTCGCTCTGGCTTCGGAATGCCGGATTTGAACGATCAATTCGTCTTGAGCCAAGAGCAGTTCTATGGCAGCCGGCCTGAATACATCACGCGCATGACAGCGCGCTCCAGCAAATACCTTTATCACATCGTCGATGAACTCGAACGCCGCCAAATGCCAATGGAGTTGGCCTTGCTGCCTTTCATTGAATCTGCTTTCAATCCACAAGCGGTATCTAGCGCGAAGGCTGCAGGCATGTGGCAGTTCATTCCCAGCACAGGGAAATTTTTTGATCTGAAACAGAATGCCTTTCGTGATGATCGCCGTGATGTCTTGCAATCGACGCGCGCTGCTTTAGATTATTTGCAAAAGCTCCAAGGCATGTTTGGCGATTGGCATTTGGCTTTGGCTGCCTATAACTGGGGCGAAGGCTCCGTAGGCCGTGCGATCAAAAAGAACCAGGCCGCGGGCTTGGGTACCAGCTATTCTGATCTGAATATGCCTAATGAGACGCGCCAATACGTGCCCAAGCTACAAGCCATGAAAAACATCGTAGCTGATCCAGGCCGCTTCAACGCTCAGCTTCCTAATATTGCCAATCACCCTTATTTCCAATCCGTGAATCTCTCGCGAGATATGGATGTGCAGCTTGCAGCGCGCTTGGCCGAGATGAAGGTGGAAGATTTTCGCGCTTTGAATCCATCGGCCAACAAACCCGTGATGCTTGCCTCGGGCACACCGCAAATTTTGCTGCCTTGGGACAACGCCGATGTGTTCATGCGCAATCTGCAAAGCCATCGCGGGCAGGCCGCCACATGGACAGCTTGGCGTGTACCTGCCACCATGAAAGCGGGCGAAGCGGCCAAGCGTTTTGGTATGGCTGAGGATCAGTTCCGCAGCATCAACAATATTCCCCCGCGCATGCTGATCAAAGCGGGCTCCACCTTGCTCGTACCACGGGGTTCGTCGCAGCTCAATCAAGATGTCTCGGCGCAAGTGGCCGATAACGCACAAATTTCTCTCGCACCCGAGATCGTGCTGCGACGCGCTTCCGTGAAAGCCCGCAAAGGTGATACCGTTGCCAGCATTGCACGGCGATACAACGTGAGCGCGGCTCAAGTGGCGCAGTGGAACAAAGTGAGCGCGGGAGCTGCGCTCAAAGCCAATCAAGCGGTGGTGATGTATTTGCCAGTGAAGGCCAAAGCCAAATCGGTCACCCGAGCTAAAGCTAGGAAGCTTGCGGCCAAGGCTGCTCCTGCTAAGAAAGCTCCAAGCGTTGTGAAGAAGCGCCGCTGAAGTTTTCTATTAAGAAAATAGCACGCCGCCGGCGTAGATACTGCGCAAACAGCTATTGAATTAATAGCAGTCTACACTTTGCCGTGATATGGCCATTCCCACCAGTTTCATTCAAGAGCTCGTCGCCCGCGCAGATGTGGTCGATGTGGTGGGGCGGCATGTGCAGCTCAAAAAGGGCGGTGCGAATTTTATGGGGCTGTGCCCCTTTCATGGCGAGAAGTCTCCCTCATTCAGCGTGAGCCCGACCAAGCAGTTTTATCACTGCTTTGGCTGCGGCAAGAATGGCAATGTGCTCAGCTTCATGATGGAGTTTCAGGGCATGAGCTTCATCGAAGCGGTGAAAGATCTCGCGCAGAGTATGGGCATGCAAGTGCCTGAAGACGAGCGCAGCCCGCAGGAGCGCGCGCGCGATGCACAGATGCGCACAAGGCAGGCGAGCCTGAGTGATGTGCTTGCCAAAGCTGCTGAGGGATATCGCAAGCAGCTCAAGGGTAGCGAACGTGGCGTGAATTACTTCAAAGGGCGTGGTCTCTCGGGCGAGATCGCGTTGAAATATGGCTTGGGCTATGCACCTGAGGGCTATCGCTTTCTTGCTGGTGTGTTTCCTGATTACGATGATCCGCTGCTGGTAGAAAGTGGCATGGTGATTGAGCGTCTGGAAGACGACAACGACCCCAATTCAGAAAAACGCAAATACGACCGCTTCCGCGATCGCGTGATGTTCCCCATTCGCAATGTGAAGGGCGAGACGATTGGCTTCGGTGGCCGCGTGCTGGATAAAGGCGAGCCCAAGTATTTGAATTCGCCCGAAACGCCCGTCTTCAGCAAAGGCCGCGAACTCTATGGCTTGTTCGAAGCACGCGAGAGTTTGCAAAAAGCCGGCTATGTGCTCGTCACCGAAGGCTACATGGATGTGGTGGCGCTGGCGCAGCTGGGCTTTCCCAATGCGGTGGCCACGCTGGGCACGGCGTGTACGCCGGATCATGTGCAAAAGCTGTTTAGGTTTACCGACAGCGTGGTATTCAGTTTCGATGGCGATGGAGCAGGGCAGAGAGCTGCTATCAAAGCTTTGAACGTGGCGATTCCCTTTGCCACAGACACCCGTAGCATCAAGTTCCTCACCTTGCCGAAAGAACACGATCCAGACAGCTACATCCGCGAGCATGGCACCGAGGCTTTCCTGCGTTTCGTTGGTAGCGCCAAGCCGCTTTCTGTGGCCTTGATTGATACGGCGCGTGAGGGTCTGGAGATCGATACCGCAGAAGGCCGCGCGCACATCGCTGCGAATGCCAAGCCGATGTGGACTGCATTGCCAGAAGGCACGCTTAAAAAGCAGTTGTTGCGCGAGCTGGCGAATCTTGTCGGCATTGATGAACGCGAGTTGGCAGACCTTTGGAAGCCCGCTCCCACGCCCTCGTATAACAAATCAAATTCAGGCGAGCGCTATCAAAAAGGAAGCGCTTCGCGCAGTCAATACGCCGGCGAGAGCAACTTTTCTTCAGATAAATTCAGTAGAAAAAGCTTCGGTAGCCCAGCCACCAGCCGCATCCCGGGCAGCCCTGTAGGCCGCAACACCCCGCCCAGCCGTGCAGACCGTTTGCTGCAAATCACCTTGCTAGAGCCGCAAACTTGGGAGCAACTCACTGCCGCCGATCATCACATGCTCTGCGATTTGCCAGCACCTTATGGCGCGGCGTTTGCGTGGCTAGACACCCAAAGCCAAGAACACGGCCCCCAGCCTTGGGCTGCTCTCTCTATCGCTCTGCAAGGAACAGCTCACGACGCTTTTCTACGCAAGCTGGTGCAATCCATCCCCGAGACGATTGAAAACGATCCACAAGAGCTCGCGAGCATCATGAAAGAGCTACGCAGGAAGTCCATGCAAGATCGAAAAGCTGAGCTCTTGCAGCGCGCAAGCTCTGATCCTGCTGCTTACGAGGAATACAAGCAGCTCTTAGCGCAAGAGGCTTCTGAGAAGTAGTTCTTTGCAGTGGCTGGCGGGATCGCATGATCTGCACGTTTTGCTCCGTGTCCTCCGGCGGCGTTGAGTATTTATTTTCCTCCGGTGCGAGAGTTTCGCCGCCTCCTCCTTTACCTACGCAAAACGCACAGACCACGCGATCTGTGCGGTGTTTTTAGCGATCTTAGAAAAGACCATTCGCAGCCATCGACATGGCGTATCCACCGCAGCGAAATAAAGGGGGAGGCACGCGCGTAGCGCCAGCCGGGGGACATTCGCGGAGGTGGGTGCGCCGTGGCGATGGCGAGCTCAGCAAATATCAAAACACCAAAACACCAAAACAGCAGACAACAAAAAACCGCCCGAAGGCGGTTTGTAGCTTCACAGCAAGAGTCAATTACTTGACGTGCTTACCGATCAGGCCGGCCATCTCGAACATGGAGACTTGGGCTTTGCCGAAGACTTCTTTGAGCTTGGCATCTGCATTGACCATGCGCTTGTTCAGCTTGTCTTGCAGATTGTTTTTCTTGATGTAAACCCAGAGCTTGGAGACGATCTCGGTGCGTGGGATGGGGTTAGAGCCCACCACAGCGGCCAGAGCGGCGCTAGGGGTCAAAGCCTTCATGAAGGCAGCGTTAGGCGTGCGCTTCTTTGCTGGGGCTTTTTTAGCAGCAGCTTTCTTAGCTGGTGCAGCCTTTTTAGCAGGAGCAGCTTTCTTCGCTGGAGCAGCCTTCTTAGCAGGCGCTTTCTTAGCTGCAGCTTTTTTAGCTGGTGCAGCTTTCTTGGCCGGTGCGGCCTTCTTCGCGGGAGCTTTCTTTGCAGCAGCTTTTTTAGCTGGAGCTTTCTTTGCAGTTGCCATGATTGATGATCCTTATAGAGTTAATTAACTTGTCTTCGGATGGTCACCTTGCGGCTTTCACACGTTGACAGAGCGGATGCTACTGTAAAAATAGCATTTCCTCCAGTGAAAAATGCATTTTTACGTGAGGAAAAACGCGAATTCCCCTCTGGAGCCGCAAAAAATCTGCTTAGCTCACTTTTTCGGAGCATCTTCGGAGTGTGTTTTTAAGCGCGCCGCGAAGAACATCAACACCCCAAACAAGATCACCGCGCAGGCCAGCCACTCGTTTTTCTGCACCACTTCACCACCCAGCCACACCCCTAAAAACAGCGCGATCACGGGGTTAACGAACGCATAACTCGTCGCCAACGCAGGCGAGACATTTGCAAGCAGAAACAGATACGCACTGAAGGCAATGAGCGAGCCAAACACGATGAGATAGCCCCAACCGAGCAGCGCGCGAGTATCAAGTGGCCAAGAAATTTTTTCACCCAATACGAGAGAAAAGAGGAGCAACACCGCGCCACCACACAACATTTCACTCGCAAAGCCTATGGGCCCCGGCGCGAGCGGCAGCTTGGTGGTTTGCAGCACAGAGCCGATTGACCATGAAAGCGTGGCGCCAAACATGGCCAGCAAGCCTACGGTGGATAAGCCAAAACTCTTACCTTGCACGAGCAAAATCACGCCGCCAAAGCCGATCAACATGCCGATAATTTCGAGCTTCGAAGGCCGCTTGCCAAAGGCCAAACCGATCAGCGCTACCATCATCGGCACGATGGCAATGAAGGTGGCAATCAGCCCTGAGCCAATCGTTTGCGAGGCTACGCCCACCAACCCCATGCCGCCGCCGAGCATCAATGTGCCCACAATGAGTGCGTTGCGCCAATACCACGGTTGAGGTGAAGATGGGGTGCTCTCTTTTTGGAACTCCGGCACTTTTTCTCCTCTGAGCTTCAGAAACAGCATGAGCAAAACGCCCGCCACGACGAAGCGCGAGCCCATTTGGAAAAACGGTGGAAAGCTCACGAGCGCGAAGCGAATGGCCAAATAGGTGGAGCCCCAGACGAGATACACGGCAGCGAGCGCGGCGGCGATCAGAGCGGTAGATGGTTTGTGGAGTAGAGCAGTGGTGCTTGTCATGCATCAATTGTCGCAAGCTGCAGTTCATCACACCATGCATGATTGAAGTTAAGATGAAAACATCACCTTGAAATCGAAGGCAATCCATGCTCAGCACAGAGAATTCAGAAATCGATAGCTACGACACACGCATCCTCGCCGAGCTGCAGCGCGATGCCCGCATCTCCATGAGCGAGCTTGGACGGCGCGTGCATCTCTCCCAGCCCGCCGTGGCAGAGCGCGTGAAAAAGCTGGAGATTTCTGGCGTGATCACTGGATACCACGCTGCTGTGAATCCCGCGCGCCTCGGCTACGGCATCCGCGCCTTGGTGCGCGTAGGGCGGGCCGATTACGCCACTGTGCTGAGGCGCGTGGAGCAATCGCCCGAGGTGATCAATGCGTTTAACGTCACAGGTGAAGACAGCTGGACGCTAGAAATCGCGGTGCAAGATGTGTCGCATCTGGATGAAGTAGTCACAAAATTCTGCTTGCTCACCGAAACTTCAACGAGCATCATCTTGAATGCCCCAAGAGAAAATCACGCCCTGCAGCCCGTGCGCCTCGTGCGCAGCGCGCAAGGCAATCCTGCAAAGAATTTAAGCAAAAAACGGCCAGTCGCCGGCGTAAAATCTGCGCGAAGTGCTATTAAAAAGTGAGTAATTATCATGACGCTATCTGTATGTGACCTATGCGATACCCATGAGGCTGAGTTCGCCGGCAGCAATTCCAAGCAGCTGCGCATTCTTCCTGATGTGTACAAAAGCTATGGCGGCAAGATGAGCTTTCATGGCCAAGCCCACACGCTGCGCTGCTTTGAAGACAACTCCCGCGTGCGCGAAGCCGTGGCGCAGCCGGGTCAATTGAATGGGGTGGGCAGAGTGCTCGTGATCGATGGCGGCGGCATGACCCGCCGCGCCTTAGTCGGAGGCAACCTCGCTGTGACGGCTGCGAAAAACGGCTGGGCAGGCATCTTGGTGCATGGCGCAGTGCGCGATATCGCGGAGCTACGTGTTGCGTCTCTCGGCATCAAGGCTCTGGCGCTATGTCCCTTGCGGACGGATAAGCGCGGCTTGGGCGATGCAGGTGTCCCCGTCATGATCTCCGGCCATCTCGTGCAACCGGGAGATTGGGTGTATGCGGATGAGGATGGGGTGCTGATCTCTTCAGTCGCTTTGCACTGAGGTTTTTCTCTTCCTGCTGCGCTTCGCGTCTCGCTCGACCCGCTCGCCTGCTCCGTGACGTGCCCGAAAAAGCCGATGCCTTTCTTGTTGGGCGCTCTTGCCCGCAAGCTCTAAGCTGCGATCATTTGTAGCGATCCGAGCTTGGTTGGCCGCGCTCGACTGAGTAAGGCTCGTCTTTTTCAGACCCATCACGCATCTAGAAACTGCATGCGATCAATGCCAAAACGCACAGTGCGTGTGATGTAATCAATGATAGTACTTGCTACTTGGTGAATTGAGTTAAATGATATGAATCCTTCCGACATTCGAGCTGAAACAATCCGCCGATTTGCAAATTGGCAAATCAAAGCAAATGAAAACTTACCTCTTATTGAGTCATTGACCGATTTACAGCCCAAATCGAGTGCACAGGTTGCAGCTCGAGCTACTGCGGCTGGCTACTTAGCAGCATTCTGCTTTGGTGCACCGGCAGAGAAAGTACACAAAGACATCATGTGTTTTCAGCTTTGGGAGCATCTCAGTGCTGAAGAACAATCCCTTCTATCCAATCCTGATGCCGATGGTCAATCGAAAGCATCCCACGGCTGGCTCGTAGAAGCCATTCAGTTCATGGCGTGGAGCCTAGGCTTGGTGACACTAGACAACTTTGCCCAATGTAGCGATGACTTGTCCAGTCATTTTTCAAAAGCTGGAACCGATCCAAGCCAATTTATAGCCAGCGCACGGTTACGGCCCTTGAGCGAGTTACTTCAAGAAGCAGACACGCTGTATATGCTTCATTGGTATGCAGTCGAAGCAAGTCTGCAAGGAACGCCAGATAAACGTATTTTGCTCCCACGAATTAGTTTCAGGCGACATGCAGCAGATTGGATTGTTGGTGTGGCTGACCAGTGGGATGACATATCCTTGGATACCTAGTCAAGCAACTGGATGCCAGCCTGCAACGACGCTCCTACTCCTCACCAGCTTCGTGACGTGCCCAAAAAAGACGAGGCCTTTCTCAGTCGAGCGCGGCCAGTCAAGGCAATAACGCTACAAAAGATCGCAGCTTAGAGCTTGCGGGTAAGAGCGCCCAACAAGAAAGGCATCGGCTTTTTCGGGCACGTTACGGAGCAGGCGAGCGGGTGGCGTGAAAGCGAAGCAGTCTTCAATCTGCCAAAAACACACCCAACACATGCCGCCCTTCGCCCGCCAGAATGTTGTAAGTCCGGCAAGCGGCCAAAGTGTCCATCGTCTCTAGGCCAATTCTCGCCTGCATGAGCGCGCGCTGATGTGCAGGCGAAGGAAAGCGGAGTTTGCTGCCGCTGCCGAAAACGACGAGTTCGGGCTTGAACTCGGCCAGTTGCTCGAAATGCTCGGCGGTGAGTTGATCGAAGGAGATGCCCGGCCAATCTAGCCTCTCTCCATGTGATCCGATCATGAAGGAGTGGGTGAGTTTCTCTTGCTGAGGCTGCCCATCGACGAAAAAACCGACGCTGACCCAGCCGGGGCCGTAGCCAGTGATGACTTGGGTGTCGGCTTTATCGGGTTGAAGTTTCATGAATCTAGGTGCTGCGGTGCACAAAAAGTAGGCGGGATTGTGGTCAAATTATAGGTTTTCAGTGTTCCGAAACACCCTCGGAGGGGTAAGCGATGAAAACGATCAACAAATCTGCCAAATTAGCCAATGTGCTTTACGACGTGCGCGGGCCCATTGTGGACGCGGCCAAGCGCATGGAGGATGAAGGCCAGAAGATCATCAAGCTCAATATTGGCAACCTCGCGCCCTTTGGCTTTGATGCGCCCGAGGAGATTCAGCAAGACATGATTCGCAATCTGCCCAATTCGGCGGGCTACTCGGACAGCAAGGGCATCTTCGCCGCGCGCAAGGCCGTGATGCACTACACGCAGCAGCAAGGCATTGCGGGCGTGACGCTTGATGATATTTACCTTGGCAATGGCGCCAGCGAGCTGATCGTGATGGCGGCCAATGCGCTGCTAGACAATGGCGACGAGCTGCTCGTGCCTTCGCCGGATTACCCGCTGTGGACGGCGGCCACCTCGCTCTCCGGCGGCAGCCCCGTGCATTACCAGTGCGATGAAGACAATGGCTGGATGCCGAATTTGGCTGACATTCGCGCCAAGATCACGCCGCGCACCAAAGGCATTGTGGTGATCAACCCGAACAATCCGACGGGTGCTTTGTATAGCGACGAGCTTTTGAAAGGCATCATCGAGATCGCGCGTGAGCATGAGCTGGTGTTGCTCGCCGATGAGGTGTATGACAAGGTGTTGTATGAAGGCGTGAAGCACACCGCTTTAGCTAGCCTTTCAACAGCCGTGCTCACGCTCACCTTCAATTCCCTCTCCAAAGCCTACCGCTCCTGCGGCTATCGCGCGGGCTGGATGATCATCTCGGGTAACAAGACGATTGCCAAAGATTTCATCGAAGGCCTGAACATGCTGGCCAATTTGAAGCTTGGTTCGAATGTGCCCGGCCAATACGCGATTCAAACCGCGCTTGGCGGCTACCAGAGCATTCACGATCTCACGAAAGAGGGCGGCCGCCTGCGCCGCCAGCGCGATCTGGCCTATGAGCTGATCACCGCGATTCCCGGCGTGAGCTGCGTTAAGCCCGAGGCGGCGCTGTATATGTTTCCCAAGCTCGATCCGAAGATTTACCCGATTGAAGACGATCGGCAATTCTTCCTTGAGGTGCTCAAAGAGACGCGCGTGATGCTCGTGCAAGGCACAGGTTTCAACTGGAGCGCGCCCGATCATTTCCGCATCGTCTTTCTGCCGCATGAAGATGATCTGCGCGAGGCGATCAACCGCTTGGCCAAGTTCTTTGAGAGCTATCGCAAGAAACATGGTACGGATGGCTTGGCTGCATCTTCCAAAGCATCTGCTATTAAATTAGTAGCTGCTCGCGCATGATTTATGCCGGCGATCGGCACTTTTTCCTTTAAATTCACATGAAAAACATACAAGTAGGTCTTCTCGGTATCGGCACAGTCGGCAGCGGCGTGTTCGCTGTGTTACAGCGCAATTTTGATGAAATCCAGCGCAGAGCAGGGCGCGGTATTGAGATCACGATGGTGGCGGATTTGGATACGGCGCGCGCTAAGCAAATCGTGGGCGACAAAGTTCAGGTGGTGAACGATGCGCGCGCCATCATCGCCAATCCTGAGATTGACATCGTGATCGAGCTGATCGGCGGCTATGGCATTGCCAAGGCGCTGGTGTTAGAGGCCATTGCCTCTGGCAAACACGTCGTCACAGCCAACAAAGCTTTGCTCGCCGTGCATGGCAGCGAGATTTTCCAAGCGGCGCAGGCCAAGGGCGTGATGGTGATGTTTGAAGCGGCTGTGGCCGGCGGCATCCCCATCATCAAATCGCTGCGCGAAGGCTTGACTGCGAACCGCATCCAGTGGATCGCCGGCATCATCAACGGCACAACGAATTTCATCTTGAGCGAGATGCGCGACAAGGGGCTTGATTTCAGCGTGGTGCTCAAAGAAGCGCAACGCTTGGGCTATGCCGAGGCAGACCCGACCTTCGACATCGAAGGCGTGGACGCAGCCCACAAAGCCACCCTAATGGCCTCCATCGGTTTCGGCATCCCCGTGCAGTTTGACAAAGCGCATGTGGAAGGCATCACCGCGCTCACCGCGACTGACATCAAATACGCCGAGCAACTGGGCTATCGCATCAAGCTCTTGGGCATCAGCAAGCGCCGTGAAGCTGCTGATAAAAGTGTGCTGGGCATTGAACTGCGCGTACACCCCACGCTTATTCCCACGAAGCGCCTGATCGCCAACGTCGAAGGCGCGATGAATGCCGTCGTGGTGAATGGTGATGCAGTAGGCACCACTCTGTACTACGGCAAAGGCGCAGGCGCCGAGCCCACCGCCAGCGCGGTGATCGCTGATTTGGTAGACATCACCCGCATGCAAAGCGCCACCGCCGCGCAGCGCGTCCCCGCGCTCGCCTTCCAACCCGGCAGCATGAGCGCCATGCCCATCCTCCCCATGAGCGACGTGATCACCAGCTACTACCTGCGCCTCCGCGTTGCAGACGAGGCTGGCGTGCTCGCAAAAGTCACAGGTTTGATCGCCAACGCAGGCATCAGCATCGACGCCGTGCTTCAGCGCGAAGCAGACGAGGTGAGCGGCGACGGCGGCAACCAAACCGACCTCATCATCCTCACGCACGACACCACAGAAGGCACGATGAACGCCGCGCTCGCTCAAATGCAAGCCCTGCCCACCGTACTCGCACCGATTGTGCGGATTCGCAAGGAAGAGTTGGCTTGAGATTAATTGGGGTCAGAACCCAATTAATTTAATTCTTGAAGCTTTTTGGGCAGTTCGCACGCATGTTTGCTGCGCGGAGTGCTACTGAATTCATAGTAACTCACCGTTTACCCTGAGCTTGTCGAAGGGTTTTGGTGTGCTATGCGCTTCGCTCCGCCCGCTCGCCTGCGTCGTACCATCGGGCAGTTGCCTCATAAATTTTTTGAAAACACACGCGATTGAGGCAACGAAAATCTAAAGCTGGTCTCCGCGCGCCTTCCAAAAAAATTCTGATTCAACCGCCCAATGGTTTCCGCTGGAAATGCGGCTGGTTAACGTTCAAGCAATGCGTTATATCGTTAGCGCTCCACTTAAGAAAGGCAACTTTCAGTGGTCTTTGCTACCCTGGTTGTTCAAGGAATTTTTCCATTTCAAACGGCATTCGTGAGCTAAGCAACTGCGGAAAAATTAATTCACCGCTCGGGTTGGCTGCATAAAAGAAGCCTACGTAGTCGTCTGCATCGTCAGGTATATAGATTTCTCTACCAGATGCACTGTTCATGATGTAAGCAGCTTGGCCGTTAATGATCTGCACGAGCGCTATCTTGTGAGCAGATGCGTATTCGATTGCGCCGCTTTGGAAGTCTGATGTTGCGACAACCATGGCTTTATGCGCACCAACCGCCTGCTGCTTGTCGTGTAAGGCTTGGAGAACCTCGCGCTTAATCGGATTCTTATGTTTCTTGCATTCAACAATTACAAGGAAGTCAGCGCCGCCTAAAGCTTTGAATCGTGCGGTTACATCGAATGTGTACTCTCCATCCAAGCCTTGAATTTGATCAAGGTGTGCAGTCTTAAAGTGATCTAGCGTATGCCCTGTTGATGACAGCCACTTTTTCACAAGCAGCTCAAACTGGCTTGGGGTGATAGTGGAGACTGCCGGAAAGCGCTTCATATGTCAGTACGAGTAGGTTTGGTAAGGCGAGTGTTTAAAGTTCCATGCCTAGCTTGGGTGAGGTCCACAATAAATAGTTAGATGTAGTGTAGATCTCAATTAGACACGTATATTCGTCTTGCTGGGTGGGCGTTTAAGCATTTGTTCGGAAGCCATAAGGCCGCAACTAAAGTTCAATCGCCTTAGTCGCGGTTTTCGAAGTGATTTGCGTCATGACAAAGCCACTTTCATCATGCTATCGTCACAAACAGTCGCCAACCTCAAAGCTCTTTGAAAAAATGCATTCATGAAATTTCGCCCATTCCTCGTTACTGTGTTGTTGATGCTTTCTTTGGCGCTCACCGCATGCGGCCGCAAAGATCCGCAAACGGCGTTGGAAGCTGCTGTGCAGAAGCTGCAAACAAACCTAGAAGCCAAGGACACCAGTGCGGTGATGCAACAACTTGACCCGAGTTTTCAGGCTCAGGCGGAGTTTGATGGTGAGTGGGCGCGCAAGACGATGACGCTGATGTTTTTGCGCTATGCCAACGTGAAGGTGATCGCTGTGAGTCAAACGAGTGCCGTTAACCCGGCCTCGCAAAAGCCTGGCGTGACGGAGGCGAAGATTTTGGTCACTGGGGCGCAGGGTTTGATTCCCGAACGGGCTGAGCCATTCGATGTGCGCTTGGAGTGGAAGCTCGTGTCTGGCGAGTGGAAGTTGGCGGCTATCAGGTGGGAGTGAGCGCGCGCGGGGCGAGATACTCAGCTCGCAAGTCAGGGCTGAAGACCGCAACCAAAGTTCAATTGCCTCCGATACAGTCTGGCTCATGTTCAATTGATTCAGGAGAAACCGATGAGCCCAGAGGTTAAAGAGTTTTCAGCATTTGCTGTGCAAGGTTTGCAGGTGCGCACGACGAATGCGGCGGAGCAGACAGCTGAAGCCAAAATTGGGGCGCTTTGGGGGCGGTATTTCAGCTCTCCAGGGGCTGGAGCCTCTGCGGTGTATGGTGTGTACAGCGGCTATGAGGGCGATTGGACGGGGGCGTTTGATGCGATGGCGGGCAACGAAGTTGCGATGGGCGCTGCGCCCCAAGAAGGCCGAGTGATCGTGCAGGTTCAGGGCGGCCAGTATTTGGTGTTTCGCGCCAAGGGCGCGATGCCGCAGGCCGTGATTGAGGCTTGGGGGCGGGTGTGGCAATACTTTTCTGCATTACGTACCGATTGGCAGCGCTGCTACGCGACAGATTTTGAGCAGTATTTGAGCGCGGATGAAGTGGCGGTGTGTATTGGGGTGAAGCCGGTTTGATCGGCTGATGGCTATGAGCGGATTTTTAGCTGACGCGAACCCAAGCCACGAGACGCGAGAGGTGACGCTCCAGGCTTGGCGCACGCGCGTGCAGCGGGTGACGGATTGGTTGGTGGATCACCTCGATCAGCCTTTTGATCTGGATCGCATGGCGGAGCTGGCGCATTTCTCGCCTTATCACTTTCATCGCGTCTATACCGTGGTGATGAATGAGCCGATTGCTGAGACGATGCGGCGGATGCGGCTGCATCGGGCAGCGGTGATGCTGGCCACCACTGATAGAGCTGTGCTGGCGATTGCGAAGAAGGCGGGCTATGGCAGTGTGCAGGCGTTTGGGCGTGTATTTCGCGATGCCTATGGTTTGCCGCCAGCACAGTATCGGCAGCATGCGGTGAATTCGTTGGCTTTGATTAAGCAGAGTGCAAAGCAAGGAGCAAATATGAAAGCGACTTTTCCTTCCGGCTTGGGCGCATCGCCTGAGCAAGCAGTGCAGATCGTCTCGCTCACGCCTGTGCGCGTGGCTGCGCTGCCGCATGCTGGAAGCTACAACAGCATTGGCGATAGTTTTCAGAAGCTCACGGCTTGGGCGATTGGGCGCAATCTCTTCGGCGCGACGACGCAGATGTATGGCATCTATTACGACGATCCAGATTCCAAGCCTGTGCATGAGCTGCGCAGCGATGCTTGCATCAGCGTGCCAGAAGGTTTTTCGCTGACTGCGCAAGACGCGCCTTTTCACATCACACAGACGAGTGGCGGGCGCTGCGCGCGAATGGTGTTTACCGGGCCGTATGCGGAGCTGCACACAGCTTACTCTTGGCTTTACTACGTTTGGCTGCCAGCAAGCGGTGAGGAGCCGGGCGAGCAACCGCCGATTGAAGAGTATTTGAATGATCCGCGCAGTGTGCCGCCTGCGCAGTGGCAGACGGCGATTTCGATTCCCTTAGCGGATTAACCCTAGGCGCGACTAGGTAGCATGCCCTAGCGATCTGTCGCTTGATTGCTGGGCGGCGCGTTCAAGCGCACCTATGATGTGCGCCATGAATTCAAATACGCCTCACTCACTGTATCCGCGCCTGCTCGCCCCTCTCGATCTCGGCTTCACCACGCTAAAAAACCGCGTGCTCATGGGCTCGATGCATACCGGGCTGGAAGAGGGGCGAGATTTGAGCCGCTTGGCGGCTTATTTCCGTGAGCGGGCTGAGGGCGAAGTGGGCTTGATGGTGACGGGCGGCTTTGCGCCGAATATCGCGGGCTGGACGAAGCCTTTTGCGGGCACGCTTTCTACATCGCGCGCGGCGAAGCGCCATCGTGTGGTGACGGATGCTGTGCATGGCGCGGGCGGCAAGATTGCGCTGCAGATTTTGCACACGGGGCGCTATGCCTATCATCCGCTGGCTGTGGCTCCCTCGCGCATCAAAGCACCGATCGCACCGTTCACACCGTTTGAGCTATCGAGCAGCGGCGTAGAGCGGCAGATCAAAGCCTTCGTCAACTGCGCTCAGAAAGCTAGAGACGCGGGCTACGACGGTGTGGAGATCATGGGCTCGGAAGGTTATTTCATCAACCAATTCCTCTCCAAAGCCACGAATCAGCGCGATGACGAATGGGGCGGCGATTACTCGAATCGCATGCGCCTGCCGGTGGAGATCGTGCAGCGCACACGCGAGGCGGTGGGCAAAGATTTCATCATCATCTATCGGCTCTCGATGATTGATCTGGTGCCAGGTGGCAGCAGTTGGGATGAGATCGTCACGCTAGGCAAAGCCGTGGCCACGGGCGGCGCGAGCATCATCAACACGGGCATTGGCTGGCATGAAGCCCGCGTGCCCACGATTGCGACCAGTGTGCCGCGCGCAGCCTTTGCTTGGGTGACGCAGAAGATGAAGGCGGAGTTTGCCGCGCAGGGCATCACTACGCCGCTGGTGACGAGCAATCGCATCAACACGCCCGAGGTGGCGGAACAGGTGCTGTCTGATGGTTGCGCCGATATGGTGTCGATGGCGCGGCCCTTGCTGGCTGATCCGGATTTTGTGAAGAAGGCGCGGCTCTCGCAGGCCGATCAGATCAACACTTGCATCGCTTGCAATCAGGCCTGCCTCGATCATGCGTTTAAAAACAAGCTGGCGAGCTGCTTGGTGAACCCGCGTGCTTGCCACGAGACAGAGTTGGTCTATCGCCCCACGGTGGCTAAAAAGCGCGTGGCCGTGGTGGGCGCAGGGCCTGCGGGCTTAACGGCAGCAACTGTGCTCGCAGAGCGCGGGCATGCGGTGAGTTTGTTTGACGCTGCTTCTGAGCTGGGCGGTCAATTGAACATGGCGAAGCAAGTGCCAGGCAAAGAAGAGTTTCACGAGATGCTGCGCTACTTTAAAAAGCGTGTGGAAATCACCGGCGTGGATTTGCAATTGGGCAAACGTGTAGCGGCTGTTGACGTGAAAGATTTTGATGAGGTGATCATCGCCACGGGCGTGCTTCCGCGCGATCCGAAGATTGCGGGGCAGGATCATCCGAAAGTGCTGAGCTATATCGAAGTGCTACGTGAGAAGAAGCCTGTTGGCAAGCGCGTGGCCATCATCGGCGCGGGCGGCATTGGCTTTGATGTGGCGGAGTTTTTGGTGACGGATGGGCATTCGACCACGACGAATTTGAAAGAGTGGCAGGCAGAGTGGGGCGTGACTGACCCTGCTGCAGTTGCTGGCGGCTTGGCTGCTGCTGGCCCGCAAGTGGAGCCCCCTGCGCGGCAAATCACACTCTTGCAGCGCAAAGATGGCAAGCTCGGCGAAAACCTCGGCAAGACCACGGGTTGGATTCACCGCACCGCGCTCAAAATGAAGCAAGTGCGCATGATGGGCGGCGTGAACTACGAGCGCATCGGCGATGAAGGCTTGATGGTGAGCGACGGCGAAAAGCGTGAGAACCAGCGCTGGATTGAGGCCGATACCATCGTGCTCTGCGCGGGGCAATTGCCGCTGCGCACTTTGGCGGATGAACTGCAAGCCTTGGGCAAGACGGCGCATGTGATCGGCGGAGCGAAAGAGGCTGGTGAACTGGATGCGAAGCGGGCGATTGATCAGGCGGCGAGGCTGGCTGCGACTCTGTAAGCCAGAACCCTCAAGCTTTTACAATACTGGATTGTTTCCCGATCCAGTTTCATGAAATATCTCTCTACCCGTGGCCATTCTGGCCGACTTGGCTTCTCTGACATTCTTCTCGAAGGCTTGGCGCCCGATGGCGGGCTGTATATGCCCGAGACTTATCCGCAGATGGATGATGCGGCTTTGACGCGCTTGCGTGGCGTGTTGGCCACTCAAGGCTACGCCGCATTGGCTTTTGAGATTCTCTCGCTTTATATCGACGATATTCCCGCAGCGGATTTGAAGCGCTTGTGCGAGAAAACCTATACCCAAGAGGTGTATGGCACAAAAGAGATCACGCCAGTGACGCCGCTGGGCAGCACGGGCTTGCATCTGGAAGCGCTGTCAAATGGCCCCACGCTCGCTTTCAAAGACATGGCCATGCAACTGCTGGGCAATTTGTTTGAATACGAGCTGGCGCGGCGTGGCGAAACGCTGAATATTTTTGGCGCAACCAGTGGCGATACCGGTAGCGCTGCGGAATATGCGATGCGCGGCAAAAAGGGTGTGAAGGTGTTCATGCTCAGCCCGCATGGCCGCATGAGCCCGTTTCAGCAGGCGCAGATGTTTAGCCTGATGGATGAGAATATTTTTAACATCGCTGTGGAAGGCGTGTTTGATGATTGCCAAGACATGGTGAAAGCCGTGTCGAATGATTTGGTTTTCAAGAAGAAATACAAGATCGGTACCGTGAATTCGATCAACTGGGCGCGGCTCTTGGCACAGGTGGTGTATTACTTTGCGGGCTATTTGTATGCCACGAAGAGTAATTCAGAGAAGGTGAGCTTCACAGTACCGAGCGGCAATTTTGGCAACGTCTGCGCTGGCCATGTGGCGCGCATGATGGGCTTGCCGATTGACAAGCTGATCGTCGCCACCAACGAAAACGATGTGCTCGATGAGTTTTTCCGCACAGGCGTGTATCGCGTGCGCGGCAGCGCGGATACGCATGAGACCTCCAGTCCGTCGATGGATATTTCCAAGGCCAGCAATTTCGAGCGCTTTGTGTTTGATCTGATCGGGCGCGATGGCGCGGCTTTGAAAGACCTGTTTGCAACTCAGATCAGCGCCAAGGGCAGCTTTGATTTGAGCGGTGATGCGCGCTTTGCGCAGGCTGCAACGAAATACGGCTTTGCCAGCGGCAAGAGCACGCATGCTAACCGTTTGCAAACGATCAAAGAAGTGTTTGAACAACATGGCGTGATGATTGATACGCACACGGCAGATGGCGTGAAGGTGGCGCGCGAGCATGTGAAGAGCGGCGTGCCAATGATCGTTTTAGAGACTGCGCTGCCGATCAAGTTTGCTGCGACGATAGTGGAAGCGCTTGGCCGCGAGCCTTCTCGCCCTGCTAAGTTTGAGGGGATTGAAGCCTTGCCTAAGCGCGTGCTGGTGATGAAGCCTGATGTAGCAGCAGTCAAAACTTTGATCGAGAAAAACGCTTAAATTTTAAGCAAAATCAGCATTTCGCCGGCATAGAATCTGCGCAAAGTGCTATCAAATAAAGAGCAATATGAAAGTCATCGGATTTGCTGGTTTCTCGGGTTCAGGTAAGACCACTTTGGTGGAAAGCCTGATCGGCGCTTTAAAAATTCGAGGGTTGCGTGTATCCGTCGTTAAGCATGCACACCATGCTTTTGATATTGATCATCCGGGCAAAGATACTTTTCGCCACCGTGAAGCGGGTGCGTTTGAGGTGGTGGTGGCTTCGAGCAAGCGCGTAGCTTTGATGCGTGAGTTTGAGAAAGAAGCAGAACTCAACGTACATCACCTGCTGGCAGAACTCTATGATGGTGTGGACTGGGTGCTGGTGGAGGGCTTTAAGCGCTCGGATATCCAGAAGATCGAGGTCTACCGCCCAAGTGCTGGCAAGCCTGCGCTCTACGACGAGGATGATTTCATCGTTGCGATTGCCACCGACGCACCGCAAGTGTTTGAGGGAAAAACACTGCGCCCTGTACTGGATGTAAACAGCGCGGACAGCATAGCGCAATGGCTCGTCGATCAAGGTGATCGCTTTGAATATGATGCGAGCCGGTACACTGGCTCGCTATAGTTCTGATTTATGAACGCTCCCAAATTTCCTGCTTTACGCTCATTGGAAGAAGCTCTGGCCGAGCTGCTGACTGCTGTGCAGCCACTGGATGAGGTAGAAATCGTTTCTACCTTCGAAGCTGACCGTCGTGTGCTCGCGCAAGACGTGATCAGCCCGCTGGATGTGCCTGGCTTTGACAATTCCCAAATGGATGGCTACGCGCTGAGAAGTGCGGATGTGCGCGAAGCAGGCGTTGTGCTGCAAGTAACGCAGCGCATTCCTGCGGGGCATTTCGGCAAGGCAATGGAGCCGCTTTCTGCCGCACGGATTTTCACCGGTGCGCCAATGCCACCGGGCGCCGATTGCGTGGTGATGCAGGAAGATTGCGAAACCGTCAATGAATGCGAGGGCGGTGTGCGAATCAACACCGTGCCCAAGCTTGGCCAATGGGTGCGCTCACGTGGCGAAGATGTGAAGCAGGGCTCGTTGGCGCTCTCAAAAGGAGAGCTGCTTGCGCCCGCTGCGCTTGGTCTGGCGGCCAGTTTGGGTATGGATAAGCTGCAAGTGAGTCGTCGCCCCCGCGTGGCTTTGTTTTCCACGGGTGATGAGTTGGTGATGCCAGGCGAAGTGGCTCCACACGATATGAAGCCCGGCGCGATCTACAACTCTAATCGCTTTTTCCTACGTGCCATGCTGCTGCGCGCAGGTTGCGAAGTGACGGATTTGGGCATCGTGCCGGATCAGCGCGATGCCACTTTGAATGCGCTGCAAAAAGCTGCGGTATCACATGATGTGATCTTGACGAGCGGCGGCGTGAGTGTGGGCGAGGAAGACCATATCAAGCCTGCTGTGCAGCAGCTGGGTAGCTTGGATTTGTGGAGCATTTCCATGAAGCCGGGCAAGCCGTTTGCTTATGGCCGAGTGAACCGAAGCGGCCAAGGTTTTGCGCATTTTGTCGGCTTGCCGGGCAATCCAGTTTCGAGTTTCGTCACTTTCTTATTGCTCGTTCGCCCGCTGCTGGCTCGTCTCCAAGGGCAGAGTGGTGATCTATCTACTATAGATTCCGTAGCGCTCCGCGCAGATTTCACGCTGGCCAAAGCCGATAAACGTCGTGAATTCTTGCGTGCAAGGCGTAATGTGGCCGGCGGGCTCGATCTCTTCCCCAATCAAAATTCCAGCGTGCTCACCTCGGCTGTGTGGGCAGATGGCTTGGTGGATGTTCCTGCCGGGCACAAGATCACAGAAGGTGATATGGTGCGATTCATTCCTTTTTCTTCTTTGCTCTGATGACTCAAATCTCCATCAAGTATTTCGCTTCCGTGCGTGAGGCGCTGGGCTCAAGTGGCGAGCAATTGCAGACCACGGCTTCAACAGTGGCTGCTCTGCGCGATGAGCTGATTGCTCGCGGCGGCGCATTTGCGCAAACGCTCGCGCGCGGCCAAGCTTTGCGTATTGCGCTCAATCACACGATGACAGAAGAAGACGCAGCTTTGACCGAAGGCTGCGAAGTAGCTTTCTTCCCACCAGTCACTGGAGGCTA
Organism: Variovorax sp. PCZ-1; assembly: GCF_018413605.1. GTDB lineage: Bacteria > Pseudomonadota > Gammaproteobacteria > Burkholderiales > Burkholderiaceae_C > JANMDU01. The sequence goes on from NZ_JAHCDN010000001.1 coordinate 1,150,681, forward strand.
AAGCCATGGCTCCCCGCGTCGTGATCCAAACCCAAGATTTCGATCTCGGCGCTGAGATTGCTGCTCTGCGTGCGGCTGACAAACGCGTAGGCGCAGTGTGCAGCTTCATCGGCACTGTGCGTGATCGCAATGACGGACTCAATGTGAGCGTGCTGGAGCTGGAGCACTACCCCGGTATGACGGAAAAATCCATCGAGGGCATGATTGATGAGGCCATGAAACGCTTCGATATTTTTGCAGCGCGAGTGATTCATCGCATCGGGCCACTCAAGCCACTTGATCAAATCGTCTTGGTCGCTGTGACTTCCGCTCATCGTGGCGAAAGCTTCCAAGCCTGTGAATTCCTGATGGACTACCTCAAAACCCAAGCGCCCTTTTGGAAAAAAGAGCAAACACCTGATGGCGCAAGATGGGTGGATGCGCGAGTGAGCGACGATGCGGCTTTGGCGAAATGGGGCATTGTGGCTAGCAACGGGTGAAACACTGAATACCGGACGCAAAGGGCGCAAAAGTTGCGCAAAAGACGCAGAAAAGAAACAGACAAAAACTCAAAAACTATCACGCAGAACGAAGCTTATTGTTTTGAAATTCCCTCTTGTATTTTTTGCGTCTTTTGCGCAACTTTTGCGCCCTTTGCGTCCGGTATTTTTGTATTCAAAACCTCAATTCAAATACTTAGGTCGCTCCCCGCCGCCCATATTGCCTTCTCCGGGTAAAGCAGGTTCTGGCTCATTGGTTACTGAAACGCCAGCCCACTGCGAAGTCTCGACTGCTTTTTGCAGCAAATGCACGAAACCATGCACGAGCTTTTGCTCTAGCGCCACGCGAAAGCCGCGTGGGTTCGGGTGGGGCTCACCGTTGTCTAGTGGTAGCTTTTCGTTGAACGAAAGTTGAAGCTGACCTGAAGGCAAGGGCGTGACGCTGAGCTCTGTGACCAGGAGTGGCTCAGGGCCTAGAGGCAAGGCGTTGGGTGCCTTGTAGGGTGTTTGGAAGTCTGATTTTTGCAGAGATTCCTCGCGCTTGAATTCAGCGAGCATGGCTTGAGTTTGCGCGTCGGCAGCGGCTGTGGGTGAAATGGCAGGCGAGTTCACAGCTTCTTGCTTGGCCACCCATTCGGCCACGATCTTTTCCACCATGGGCATCAAACCCAGCGTGAGTCGGCGCGTGAACCACAGGCGCAACTCTTCGCCTGCAGTCGTATTGATTCGCACCAAGATGCGGTCATGCTCTTGGATGTAATTGACGGAAAGTTGATGAATGTTCACGTTGAGTGCGCAGTGGCTTGATCTAGGTCAAATTTTATGCCTTGAAAAGTGGCAATTCGGGCGTATCTTCCGATAAGAATGCAATCTGAGGGAATAACCTATGAGACTTGACAAACTCACCACCAAATTCCAAGAGGCGCTGTCTGAGGCGCAGACTCTGGCGCTGGGCGCGGATCACGCGTATATCGAACCAGCGCACGTGTTGGCCGCCATGTTGCGCCAAGAAGATGGCCCGCGCGCGCTGCTGCAGCGTGCGGGAGTAAACCTGCCTGCTCTGGCTGCTGCGGCAGACAGTGGCATCAAGAAGCTGGCTTCAGTGCAAGGGCATGAGCAGGTGACCGTTAGCCGCGATCTGGTATCGCTGATTCAAGCGGCTGAGAAAGAGGGCATCAAACGCGGTGATCAGTTCATCGCTGGTGAATTGTTTTTGTTGGCTTTGGCCGATAGCAAAACGGATTTGGGTAAGAGTGCCAAAGAAGCTGGCCTGTCCCGTAAAAGCTTGGAAGCAGCGATTGATGCTGTGCGCGGCGGGCAGAGTGTGGATTCGCCGGAGGCGGAGGGTCAGCGCGAGGCCTTGAAAAAGTATTGCATTGATCTCACCGAGCGTGCGCGGCTTGGCAAGCTCGATCCAGTGATTGGTCGTGATGATGAAATCCGCCGCGCGATTCAGGTGCTGCAACGCCGCACGAAAAACAATCCTGTGCTGATTGGCGAGCCTGGCGTGGGCAAGACGGCGATTGTGGAAGGCTTGGCGCAGCGCATTGTGGCGGGCGAAGTGCCAGACTCATTGAAGGGCAAACGCGTGCTATCCCTTGATATGGCCTCACTGCTCGCAGGCGCGAAATTTCGCGGTGAGTTTGAAGAGCGTTTGAAAACAGTGCTCAACGAATTGGCCAAAGACGAAGGCCAAACGATTGTTTTCATCGATGAGCTGCACACCATGGTCGGCGCTGGCAAGGCAGAAGGCGCTTTGGATGCAGGCAATATGCTCAAGCCTGCGCTCGCACGCGGCGAGCTGCATTGCGTAGGCGCGACCACGCTGGATGAATACCGCAAATACATCGAAAAAGATGCTGCGCTAGAGCGCCGTTTCCAGAAAATCATCGTGGGCGAGCCCAGTGTGGAAGCCACGATTGCGATTCTGCGCGGCTTGCAAGAGAAGTATGAAGTGCATCATGGTGTAGAGATCACTGATCCTGCGATTGTTGCAGCTGCTGAACTCTCGCATCGCTATATCTCAGACCGCTTCTTACCTGATAAAGCCATTGACTTGATCGACGAAGCCGCCGCCAAAATCAAGATTGAAATTGATTCCAAGCCCGAGGTGATGGACAAACTCGATCGGCGCTTGATCCAGCTGCAGATCGAGCGTGAAGCAGTGCGCCGCGAAAAAGACGATGCTTCCAAGAAACGCTTGGAGCTCATCGAAGTGGAAATCACCAAACTCAAAAAAGAAGCCGCTGATCTGGAAGAGATTTGGAAAGCGGAGAAGGCGCAGGCTCAGGGTAGTGCGCATATCAAAGAAGAGATCGATAAGCTGCGCTTTGCGATTGAGGAATCCACCCGCAAAGGCGATTTCAACAAAGTGGCCGAGTTGCAATATGGCAAGCTGCCTGAGCTGGAAAAGCAGCTCAAAGATGCGCAGGCCAAAGAAGCCAAGAAAGGCAAGACAGATGCGCCTCGCCTGCTGCGCACGATGGTGGGCGCAGAAGAGATCGCCGAAGTGGTGGCGCGAGCGACCGGCATTCCCGTGAGCAAGCTGATGCAAGGCGAGCGCGATAAATTGCTGCAGATGGAGACCAAGCTGCATGATCGCGTGGTGGGCCAAGATGAGGCCATCACAGCCGTGGCGAATGCGATTCGCAGAGCACGAGCTGGTTTGTCCGATCCTCAAAAACCCACGGGCAGCTTCCTCTTCCTCGGCCCCACGGGCGTGGGCAAGACGGAGCTATGCAAAGCGCTGGCCAACTTCATGTTTGATTCCGAAGAGCAGCTCATTCGCATCGATATGAGCGAATTCATGGAAAAGCATTCCGTGAGCCGCCTCATTGGTGCGCCGCCCGGCTATGTGGGCTACGACGAAGGCGGCTATCTCACCGAAGCCGTGCGCCGCAAGCCCTACAGCGTGGTGCTGCTCGATGAAGTGGAGAAAGCGCACCCTGATGTGTTCAACGTCTTGCTGCAAGTGCTTGACGATGGTCGCTTGACCGATGGTCAAGGCCGCACGGTGGACTTTAAAAACGTCGTGATTGTGATGACGAGCAATATCGGCTCGCCCATCATCCAAAGCATGGCTGGCAAACCTCATGAGGAAATCAAAGATGCCGTATGGGAAGAGCTCAAAACCCATTTCCGACCAGAGTTCTTGAACCGAATCGACGAAACCGTGGTGTTCCACGGCTTGGATGCCAAGCACATCGAAGGCATCGCTCGCATCCAGCTCGCCACGCTGATCAAGCGCATGGAGAAGATGGAGCTTGCATTGGAGGTATCTCCAGCCGCACTCGCTGAGCTGGCCAAGGTGGGCTTCGATCCTGTGTTTGGCGCGCGGCCTCTGAAGCGCGCCATCCAGCAGCGCATCGAAAACCCGCTGTCCACTCTCATTTTGCAAGGTAAATTCCCACCCAAGAGCGTGATCCCGGTCGATGTCGATCCGATTCACGCCCCAGGTGTTTTTATATTCAAAAATGGCTTATCGCCGGTATAGAATCTGCGCAGAGTGCTATTAATTTAGTAGTAATTTAAACCGTGCCGGTAGCGCTGCCCAGCTGATGCAGGCGTGCGTAATGTCCGGCGGTGGCAAGCAGTTGGGCATGTGTGCCGCGCTCAACAATGCGGCCCTGATGCATGACGATGATTTCATCCGCGTGCTCGATGGTCGAAAGCCGATGCGCGATGATGAGGGTGGTGCGGCCAGCGGTGAGTTTGGCCAGAGCCGCTTTCACGGCCTGCTCCGATTCGGTGTCAAGCGCGGAGGTGGCTTCGTCCAAGATCACAATGGGCGCATTTTTGTAGAGGGCGCGTGCAATGGCCAAGCGCTGGCGCTGGCCGCCGCTCAAAGTGCTGGCGTTGTGGCCTACTTGTGTGTCCAGGCCTTGAGGCAGGGCATTGGCCCAGTCTTGAAGATGCGCAGCCTGCAGCGCGGCTTGGACGCGTTGAAAATCTGGCTGTTCCCCCAAGGCCACATTGGCTGCCACGCTGTCGCTGAACATCACGACATCTTGGCTCACGAATGAGAACTGCTGCCGCAAGGCATCGATTTGCCATTGCCGCAAATCCACGCCACCGAGTAAGACCTTGCCCTCGGTGGCATCGACGAAACGTGGCAGCAAATTCACCAGGGTGGTTTTACCCGAGCCAGAGCTTCCCACAAGCGCAATCGTGCGGCCGGGGGCGATGTCGAGATCAATTCCTGCAAGGGCGCTGTGCTCTGCGCCCGGATAAGTCAAATGCACAGCTTCAAATCGGAGCGGCAAAGGGCTGGCGGCATCTGCCGCGGGGCGATAGCTGCCGCTGGTTTCTTGCGGTGTGTGCTCCAACAAGTCCAGGCCACGCTCGAGTGCTGTGAGCCCGCGCGTGAGATTGCCGGCGATTTCTGACAAGGCCCGAAGCGGCGTGATGAGCAGCAGCATGGCGGTGACGAAGGCCACAAAGCCGCCTACGCTGGTTCCTGTGGTGGCGTTTTGCCAAAGCGCGGCAGTGATCACTGCTGAGAGCGCCACTGCAGCCAGGATTTGCGTGATCGGCATCACGGCGGCCGAGGCAATCGTGGATTTCACTGCCAGGCGGCGCAGGCTACGAGCCAGGCCTGTAAAGCGCTGTTGTTGAGTTGCCTCAGCGTGATGCAAGCGCACCGTGCGCCAAGCCAGCACATTTTCTTCCACCACATAGGCCAGTTCATCGGTGGCGCTTTGGCTTTGTTTGGTTAAACGGTGCAGTCGTTTGGAGAGGGTTTGGATCGTCCAGGCGATCGCGGGCCCGACTGAAAAAACGATCAGTGTCAGCTGCCAGTTCAGATACAGCAAATAGGCCAGCAGGGCGACGACCGAGAGCAGGTTTTTTGACAGCGCCAGCAGGGAATTGACCACGAAGGTCGCTCCGGTTTGCACTTCATACACCATGGTGTTGACCAAGCTGCTGGCGGTGTTTTTGGTGTAGAGGCTGGGATGGGCTTTGTGGAGCACGGCAAACTGCGCAGCAGCCAAGCGCTCCACAATGCCGTAAGCCACTGCGCTGGTGCCATATTTGGCGACGAATGTGGACAGGCCACGCACAGCAAATAAGCCAATCAGCGCTGCTGGCACGATCCACAGCGCGATGCGGTTCGCACCAAACCCGCGATCCAGCAGGGGTTTCATGAGCGCGGGCACAAGCGGCTCGGTGATGGCGGTCACGATCACAGCCAGCACGATCAAGGCCAGATAGGGGCCAGAGCCTTGCGCATAAGGGCGCAGGCGACGCAGCATGCGCAGCAAGCGGCTACCTTTGGCATCCGGCTCGGCTGCGGGCGCATCTGATCTAGGGCTATCACTCATAAATATGTAGCAAAACCGTGTTGCTTTCTAATGTTTGGAAACGATTTTTGTAGGCCGCCGGTGTGAGGTAACTGCCCGTTTACGGAACCTATGCGTTAGGATTATCGTCTGAGTCAATAACAACTTAAGCTTATGCCATTGCCAACCCGTCCTCAGATGATTCTTCGCCGCCATAGCCTACAAGCCGTATTGTTGGCTGCGGGATGCGCGCCTCTGGCCGCTTTGGCGCAGTTTCGTGTCGAAATCTCGGGCGTGGGCGTGACGCAGCTGCCGATTGCGGTGATGGCTTTTCGGGGCGATGATGCTGCTCCGCAAAAAATCGGTGCGATTGTGTTGGCTGATTTGGAGCGCAGCGGCCAGTTCAAATCGATCGATCCCGGCTTGGCTAATTTGGATGAAAGCAGCCGCCCCGAGATGAGAGAGCTGCGGCAAAAAGGCGCTGATCATTTGGTGGTGGGCAGCACCACGCGCTTGGCCGATGGCCGCTTTGATGTGCGCTTTCGGCTTTGGGATGTGGTGCGTGGGCAAGATTTAGGCGCGCAGAGTTATGCTGTGCCAGCCGGGGATTTGCGCTTATCTGCGCACCGCATCGCAGATTTCATTTACGAAAAACTCACGGGCGAAAAGGGTGTGTTTTCCACGCGCATCGCTTATGTCACGAAAAGTGGCCAAGGCAATGCTCAGCGGCATAGCTTGTGGATTGCTGATTCGGATGGCGAGGGCGCGCAAAGTGCTTTGGCCTCTCCAGAGCCCATCATCTCAGCGAGCTGGTCGCCCAATGGCGCGCAGCTGGCTTATGTGTCGTTTGAATCGCGCAAACCTGTGGTCTATGTGCATGAGGTGGCCAATGGTCGGCGCAGAATGTTGGCCAATTTCCGGGGCTCCAACAGCGCGCCCGCTTGGTCACCTGATGGCCGGCAGATCGCCATCACCTTAAGCCGCGATGGCAACTCGCAAATTTATGTGATGGACAGCGCTGGCAACAGTGAGCCACGGCGCCTGACGCAATCAGGCGGGATCGACACCGAGCCAGTGTATTCGCCAGATGGCAAATCCATCTATTTCGTGAGCGATCGTGGCGGTGCGCCGCAAATTTACCGCATGCCTGCCGGTGGCGAAGCCGCTGGCCGCGCAGAACGCGTCACCTTCAGTGGCAACTACAACATTTCTCCGGCCATCAGCCCCGACGGCAAGCGCATGGCGTTCATCTCACGCGTCTCTGGCGATTTCCGCCTGCACGTGATGGAGCTGGGCGGGCAAGCGGCGCTGGCGCTGACCGAAACCAGCGCAGATGAGCGCCCCAGCTTTGCGCCCAACAGCAAATTGATTTTGTATGCCACCCGCCAAGGCGGCAGAGAGGCTTTGATGACGTCCACCTTGGATGGCAAGATCAAAGCACGCTTAGCGACACAAGGCGGCGACATTCGCGAACCGCAATGGGGCAAGTAATTTAAAACAAGCCCAGATCTGATCACACACACAAGGAGTTCAGTATGATTTTTCAACAACGCATCACTTCGATCTTCATGACCATCGGCGCAGCTTTCGCTTTGGCTGCCTGCGGCTCTAGCGTCAAGCTAGATGATGTGCCTGTGCGTGATGCCACCAGCACACAAATCTCAACCCCCGTGGCGGTCACGAGCACCATGCCACAAGGCACGCAAACCGGCGTGGCCGAGCGCAATGTGCAGGCCGTCAATGTCTCGCCCACAGCTGGCGACGCTGCTGGCCCTGCTGGCGTGGCCAAGGTGATACTGTTTGATTACGACAGCTATGTGATCAAGCCAGAGTATCAAAGTGCGATTGATGCACACGCCAAGTTTTTAACCGCGAACAAGGGCCGCAAAATGGCCATCGAAGGTCACACGGATGAATCTGGCGGGCGAGAATACAACCTGGCTTTAGGGCAAAAACGTGCAGAAGCGGTGCGCCGCGCGCTGGGGCTGTTAGGTGTGGTGGATGCTCAGGTGGAAGCGGTGAGCTTTGGCGAAGAAAAGCCAGCTGATGCCGCCAGCAATGAGCAAGCCTATGCGAAGAATCGCCGTGCCGAATTGAATTACAAGTAAATCATATGCTATTATTTTGGAAGCATTCAGCGCAGTATCTATGCCGTCTAGTGGCCATTTCGGCATGTTTTTTGGCCTTGCAACCAGCGCATGCTGGCTTGTTTGATGATGAAGAGGCGCGCAAAGCGATATTAGATTTGCGCACCCGCGTGGATCAACACCGGCAGGCGCAAGAGGCACAAAACGCCGAGATCAAACGCAACCAAGACAAAGCATTGCAAGATGCCAATGAAAGCAATGCCGCTTTACGCCGCAGTTTGCTGGATTTACAAGCTCAGATGGAAGCCTTGCGTGCTGATCTTGCGCGATTGAGAGGGCAAGATGAGCAATTGGCTCGTGATGTGGCAGAAATGCAGCGCCGTCAAAAAGATTTGGCGCAAGGCGTGGATGAGCGCGTGCGGCGCTTCGAGCCCACCAAGGTGCAGCTGGATGGCCGCGAGTTCATGGCCGAGCCCAACGAGAAGCGCGATTACGACAATGCCTTTGCGCTGTTTCGCAAACCTGATTACGCCGCATCGTCTAGCGCTTTTGCCGATTTCATCCGCCGCAATCCGCAGAGCGGCTACACGCCATCGGCCTACTTTTGGCTAGGCAATGCGCAATACGCCAACAAAGAATATTCTGCTGCCATCACCAACTTCCGCGCCATGATCAGCGCTGCGCCCGATCATCCGAAAGCGCCCGAGGCCGCTCTGGGCTTGGCCAACAGCCAAATCGAGCTCAAAGACAACCGCGCAGCCCGCAGAACGCTGGATGATTTGATCAAAGCCTATCCGCAATCGGAAGCGGCAGTAGCTGCGAAAGACAGGTTGACCAGACTGCGATAGACCCAGCGATTCGCTGACTTTCTGGGGGACAATCAAGGCATGTTGTTTCCCGCCTCCGATGAAGTTTCCTCCCAGCGCAGCGATTCTGGCTTGCTGCGCAATCTCAACCCTGAGCAGCACGCTGCTGTCACGCTACCTAATGAACACGCTCTGATTCTCGCAGGCGCGGGCTCGGGCAAAACTCGGGTGCTCACCACGCGCATTGCCTGGCTGATGCAAACGGGACAGATTTCACCCGGTGGCGTGATGGCGGTCACGTTCACCAATAAAGCTGCGAAAGAAATGCTCACGCGCCTCTCCAGCATGCTGCCTGTGAATGTGCGCGGCATGTGGATTGGCACGTTTCACGGGCTTTGCAATCGCTTTCTGAGAGCGCATTACAAGCTAGCGAATTTGCCGCAGAGCTTTCAGATTTTGGATACACAGGATCAGCTCTCAGCGATCAAGCGGCTCATGAAACAGTTCAATGTGGATGAAGAGCGCTTTCCACCCAAGCAATTGCAGTATTTCATCAGCGGCTGCAAGGAAGAGGGGCAGCGGCCTTCGGATGTGATTGTGCGCGACGATGAAACGCGCAAGAAGGCGGAGTTTTATGCACTGTATGAAGAGCAATGCCAGCGCGAAGGTGTGGTGGATTTTGGTGAGCTGATGTTGCGCTCTTATGAGTTGCTGCGCGATCAACCAGCGGTGCGAGAGCATTATGCGCGGCGCTTCAAACATATTTTGGTGGATGAGTTTCAGGATACGAACAAGCTGCAGTACGCTTGGTTGAAGATGTTTTCGGGCTGGAGCCCAGAGAATCCGTGCGCTGGCAGCTATAAAAATGAGAGCGAATACACGAATGTAGCGAGTGTGTTCGCTGTAGGCGATGACGATCAGAGTATTTACGCTTTTCGCGGTGCGCGCGTGGGCAACATGGCGGATTTTGTGCGCGAATTCGCTGTGCAAAAGCAAATCAAGCTGGAAGAGAACTACCGCAGCTACGCGCATATTCTCAATAGCGCGAACCATCTGATCGGCCACAACAGCAAACGCTTAGGGAAAAACTTGCGCACGAGCCAAGGTGTGGGCGAGCCCGTACGCGTGCAGGAGAGTGGCAGCGATTTTTATGAAGCGCAGTGGCTGATTGAAGAGATCAAGCATTTGCTGCGCGATAACGGCACGGAAGCTGGCCTCAAGCATTCTGAGATTGCGATTTTGTATCGCAGCAATGCGCAAAGCCGCGTGATCGAAACGACGCTCTTCAACGCGGGCATTCCTTATCGCGTGTATGGCGGTTTGCGATTTTTCGAGCGGGCAGAGATCAAGCACGCCTTGGCTTATCTGCGCTTGCTAGAGAACCCGCACGATGACACCAGTTTCATGCGGGTGTGCAATTTTCCACCGCGTGGCATTGGGGCGAGAAGCATTGAGCAGTTGCAAGATGCTGCGCGGGCTTCGGGCTGCTCGTTGCATGATGCGGTGAGTGTGGTTACTGGCAAGGCGGGTACTTCGCTGGGCAGCTTCGTCGCCAAGATGGATGTGTTGCGCGAGCAAACGCAAGGGCTCACGCTGCGCGAGATCATTGAGCTGGTCTTACAACACAGCAATCTCATTGAGTATTACAAGGCGGACAAAGAGGGCGCAGACCGTATTGAAAACTTGGAAGAGTTGGTGAGCGCCGCTGAGAGTTTTGTGACGCAAGAAGGCTTTGGTCGTGATGCGGTGGCGCTTCCGGTGGATGAGTTGTCACCGGGCGGCTTGACGCAATCTCCAGTCAGTCAAGGCATCAATTTCGATCAAAATACCGATAATGGCGGCATAGGGTCTGCGCGGAGTGCTCCTGAATTTATAGCAAATGAGTTGCCTGCGCCTGATGCTGAGACGGGTGAAACACTGTCTCCACTGGCCGCTTTCCTCACGCATGCTGCGCTCGAATCGGGCGATAACCAAGCCCAGGCGGGCAAAGAAGCTGTGCAGATGATGACGGTGCACTCGGCCAAAGGCTTAGAGTTTGATGCAGTGTTCATCACGGGGCTGGAAGAGGGCTTGTTTCCGCATGAGAACTCTCTCTCCAGCCACGAAGGTTTGGAAGAAGAGCGGCGCCTCATGTATGTGGCGATCACGCGGGCAAGAAAGCGCCTTTATTTAAGCTTCGCACAAACCCGCATGCTGCATGGTCGCACCAGCTACAACATCAAGAGCCGCTTCTTTGACGAGCTGCCAGAAGATGCCTTGAAATGGCTCAGTCCCAAAAATGCAGGCTTTGGCAGCGGCTTCAATCCCGGATATGCCAGTGGCTACGGCGGCAGCAATGCATGGCGCGGTGATAATAAATTCGCTATGAAATCTGTAGCTGGCAGCGCAGATTACACGCCGGGAGAAAGGCCATTTACCTCTAAAAAGGAAGACTCTGTCCCATCGGCCAGTGGCTTAGCCATCAAGGCGGGCATGCAAGTCTTTCACAACAAATTCGGCGAAGGCAAGGTGCTGGCGATTGAAGGCGCGGGTGAAGATGCCAGAGCCCAGGTGCAGTTTGGCCGCCATGGTGTGAAATGGTTGGCACTTTCGGTGGCTAAATTAACGCCCGTGACGTAATTGAATGTTTTGATGCATCCGAGATGAACTCGCCCGCCGTAGATCACTCCTAACCTCAACTTTTCGGAGAAACCCATGAAATCTACTCTTCAAGCTAGCATTGTGGCTGCTTTGCTGGCTATCAGCGCTACAGCATTTCAAGCGGCTCACGCGGCAGATACGCCCAGCACTGCCCAGCCCACAGTGAGCGAGCGTATGCAAAATGCGCGTGATGCGATCAAGGCCAATAAATGGCAACCTGCCATTGCCGAGCTGCGCATTGCAGTGCGTGATGAGCCTAAGAATGCCGATGCGCACAACCTTCTGGCCTACAGCTACCGTAAGCAAGCCAAGCCAGATCTTGCCAAAGCTTTTGAGCATTACAAGATTGCGCTTCAGCTAGATCCCAAGCACAAGGGCGCGCACGAATACATCGGCGAAGCCTATCTGATGGATAAAAAACCTGCGGAAGCGGAAAAGCATCTCGCTTCGCTTGAGCAAATCTGCGGCAACAAAACCTGCGAAGAGTATGCTGATTTGGCAGCAGCGATTGCCAAATTCAAAGCGGCTAAATAAGCGCGGCAATGGGCGAGGCGATCAGCCCATCGCCTTGATCGCCCCTTCCACCAAAGCCGCTGTTGCCAGCGGCTTTTCCATGGGGAAGAGGTGTGTGCCATCTATCCAGCTCATGCGGCCTTGGGTGAATTTTGAAGTCAGGTCTGTGCCAGTTTGTTTCAGCTCTGCGGATTGCAAGCCCCCGATGAATGCGGCAGGGCACTGAAGAGGTTTGCGGCGCAGAAGGCTTGGCAAAATGTCGGGCAGAGTGTTGTAGATCTGGGTTTCTACGGCGCGATCGAAGCTCAGGTGGCGTTTGCCGTCTTCTCCTGTGAACGTGCCGTGGGCAATGTAGTCGCGAAGCACCTCGTCTTCCCACAAGGCGAAGGCGCGCTTGGATTTGAAACTGTTGTAGGCGGCTTCTTCACTGGCCCAGGTTTGCGTACGGCGCTGGCTGATTTTTCCGGGTGAGATGCTGCCGACGATGCCGCTGACTTTGGCAGCACCCAAAGCGGTTGCTTTCCAGCCACCGATCACTGGCGAATCAAGCAATACGATGCCGCGTGCCAGTTCGGGATGCCGTGCAGCGCACATGGTGCTGAGGATACCGCCGAGCGAATGGCCAACCAGCCAAGCTTTTTCGCCGGATTTTTCAACCAAAGGCTGTACAAACTCTGCGAGTTGTTGCACCAGATGGGGCCAATTATTGGTCACAGGATAGCGCGCATCGTGCCCGAATTTTTCAATGCATTTGACGGTAAAGCCACGTTTTTTTAACGAAGCTAGCATCACGCCGTATGTGCTGGCAGGGAAGCTGTTGCCATGAGAGAAGATCAGCAGACTCATCGGGTGATCAAATCAATTTTTCTTCAGGTGTGGTGATCTTTTTGAGCGGAACGCTGCGCGTGCTCGTTGCCTTCAGAGGTGCATCTGTATGGCCACCATTCCATTGGGGATCTTCCAAGCTGTCAAACACCTCGCGCAGTTTGCCGCCCCAAGTGCGGCGCAGCATCATGAAATACGGGTTGTTTTCTTCGATACACACCACGCGATCGCTCTGCAGCTTGCCTTCTTCATACACCACCAAATCCAGCGGCAGGCCGACGGAAAGGTTCGACTTGAGTGTGGAATCCATGGAGACGAGGGCGCATTTGGCGGCTTCGTCCAATGGCGTGTCTGGATGGATCACACGATCAAGCACGGGCTTACCGTATTTGGATTCGCCCACTTGGAAATAAGGCGTTTCTTTCGTGGCTTCTATGAAATTGCCAGCGGAATACACCTGAAATAAGCGCATGCCTTCGCCTGCAATCTGGCCACCGAAGATCAGCGAGACATTGAATTCCACGCCAGCTGCCTTGAGCGATTCACCATCGCGCGCATACACATGGCGAATAGCAGAACCCAGCACGCGCGCGGCTTCAAACATGCTCTTGGCATTCCAAATCGTGATCGGCTCGCCATCTTCATTTTTGAGCTGCTCGACTTGCAGCATCTCGCGCACGCTTTGGCTGATGCTCAAGTTGCCAGCCGAGAGCAAGACCATGAAGCGATCACCCGGCTTCTCATACACGATCATTTTTCGGAAAGTGCTGATTTGATCCAGGCCCGCATTGGTGCGCGAATCCGAGAGGAAGACGAGGCCGGCGTTGAGTTTGATGGCGACGCAGTAAGTCATGGTGTTGTTGTCTGTATTTTTTTCAATTTGTACAAAGCATCGAGCGCCTCGCGGGGGCTCAGATCATCGGGATTAATGGCATTCAGCGCCGATTCTACTGCGCTGAATGCTCCTGAATTTATAGTATTCGCAGGGGGTGCAGCAAAGAGATCGACCTGTGCTTGACTCGCCTGTTGGCTGGCTTCTAAGCGCTCTAGCGCGGCTCTTGCATGGTTGACGACCTGTGCAGGCACGCCTGCCAACTTTGCGACTTGAATACCGTAGCTCTTGCTGGCGGGGCCGGCTTCGATGCTGTGGAGGAAGGCGATATCTCTGCCCGTTTCCACTGCGCTCACGTGTACGTTCACAGCGCCATGGTGATCAGCGGGAAACTCGGTGAGTTCGAAGTAATGCGTGGCGAAAAGCGTGAAAGCCTGCGATTTGTGCAGATGCGCAGCGATACCGCTGGCCAGGCTGAGGCCGTCAAAGGTGCTGGTGCCTCGGCCAATCTCGTCCATCAGCACCAAGCTTTGTGGCGTGGCAGCGTGCAGGATTTGCGCGGCTTCTGTCATCTCCAGCATGAAGGTGGATTGCGCGTTGGCCAGATCATCGGCTGCGCCAATGCGGGTGTAGATCGCATCCAGCGGCCCCAAACGGCAGGTGCTAGCAGGCACATACGAGCCCATGCAAGCGAGCAGGGCGATCACTGCGATCTGGCGCATGTAGGTGGATTTACCGCCCATGTTGGGGCCAGTGATGATTTGCATGCGCGTCTTGGCACTTAAATTTGTGTCGTTGGCGATGAAGGGTTTGTTCACCGTTTCGGCTAAGCGTGCTTCCACCACAGGATGGCGGCCGCCTGTGATTTGAATGCAAGGCTCGGCGGCGAAGCTTGGTGCGTTCCAGTTGAGCGTGAGCGAGCGTTCGGCCAAAGCGCAGATGGCGTCTAACGTGGCGATAGCGGTAGCAGCAGCTGTGAGTGCTTTCACGTGCGGCTGCAGGTGATCCAGCACTTGCTCGTAGAGGAATTTTTCACGCGCTAGCGAGCGCTCCTGCGCGGAGAGGGCTTTGTCTTCAAAGGTTTTGAGCTCGGGTGTGATGAAGCGCTCGGCGTTTTTCAGAGTCTGGCGGCGGCGATAGTCTTCGGGCACTTTGCTGGCCTGGCCTTGCGTGACTTCGATGTAGAAGCCATGCACTTTGTTGTATTGCACGCGCAGATTGGCGATGCCTGTGCGCTCGCGCTCGCGAGTTTCGAGATCGAGCAGGAAGGCATCGCAATTGGTTTGGATGCCACGCAGTTCATCCAGCTCTGCATCGAAAGCGTGGTTGATCACATTGCCATCGCGCACCAAAGACGATGGCTCGGGCAGGATAGCGGCTTGCAGGAGCAGGGCGGTCTCTTGCAGATGCTCTGAGGCCTGTAGTGACTCAAAAATATAAGAGAAATCAGAACCTAGTCGGCATAGATACTGCGCGAGATGCTCTGATTTTGATAGTGTGTTGAGGAGAGCGACGAGCTCGCGTGGCTTGACTTGGCGTAGCGCAATGCGCGCCGCAATGCGCTCCACATCGCTGCTGCCCTTGAGCTGCTCGCGCAGTTTGTTCGCATGGCCTTCGCGCAAGATGCTGATCATGCTTATGCGCTGCTGGGCGATGCTGCGATCTCGCGCCACATTGAGCAGCCAGCTTTTCAGAGAGCGGCTGCCCATGCCTGTCATGCAGGTATCGAGCAGGGAAAAGAGGGTGGGGCTGTCTTCGCCACGCAGGGTTTGCGTGAGCTCTAAATTACGGCGTGTGGGCAGCGGAATGTCCATCAACTCCGCTTCGCGTTGCACACGCAGGCGGCTCACGTGCGCGAGTTGCGCGCCTTGCGTGTGCTCCGCATAGGCGAGCAGGGCGCATGCGGCCGCCTGCGCATGAGGCAGCTCTTGCGCACCGAAGGCGGCTAGGCTTGCGACTTGCAATTGCGAGCAGAGCTTTTGTGAGCCTAGGCCGCTGTCAAACTGAAACGCGGGGCGCAGCGTGAAGGAAAGCGATTGAGAAAAACGCAATGCTTTGATTTGCTGCTCAAATGCTGGCGTCACATCGCTCGCATAAAGCAATTCACTGGGCGCAATGCGCGAGACCCAGCCTGCCAGCTCATCATGGCTGCATTCAGCCAATTTGATTTCCGATTGCGTGAGGGCGAGCCAGGCAAGGCCCAGGCGATTACGCGGGGCTTGATGCACAGCGAGCAGGGTCGCTTCGGATTTATCGCTCAGTAATTCGGTATCAGTCAAAGTACCCGGCGTAACGACGCGCACCACTTTGCGCTCCACTGGCCCTTTGCCTGTGACTTCACCCACTTGCTCGCAAATCGCCACCGATTCGCCGAGCTTGATCAGCCGCGCGAGATAAGTTTCTACAGAATGAAATGGCACGCCAGCCATGACGACGGGTTGTCCGCCAGATTGCCCACGCTGCGTCAGGGTGATATCTAAGAGCCGCGCAGCTTTCTCAGCATCCGCGAAAAACACCTCGTAAAAATCCCCCATGCGATAAAACACGAGGGTGTCGGGAAAGTCTTTCTTCAGATGCAGGTATTGCTGCATCATTGGCGTGTGATGGGACAGATCAGCGCTCACGCTGCAAGCTTCTTGAAATTACAGAGGAGCTTCTTCGTCTGCAACTGGCTCTGAGCCAGCACCTTTGAGCGTGCCCGCTTGGCGCACAGCTGCTTTCTCGCCAGCGCTGGCAAATTTGCTGTATTTGCCGAGCAAGCCCACCATTTGCGCGTAGATCTTTGGGTTGGCTGCCATGCATTCTTTTTGCTCGAGGTAGTTGGCTTCGCCAGTGAAGTTGCCAATCAAACCGCCAGCTTCTGTCACGAGCAATGAGCCTGCGGCCATGTCCCAGGGCATGAGGCCAGTTTCAAAGAAGCCCTCGGTGTAGCCAGCGGCGACGTAGGCCAAATCCAACGCGGCAGCGCCAGGGCGGCGCAGGCCGGCGGTCTTGGTCATGATGTCGCTCATCATGGCCATGTAGGCGGAGAAGTTGTCACCGGGGCGGAAGGGAAAGCCGGTGGAAATCAGTGATTGCGCGAGAGTCTCGCGCTTGCTCACACGAATGCGGCGATCGTTGAGATAAGCGCCGCGACCGCGTGTGGCGTAAAACAAATCATTTCGTGTGGGATCAAACACCACAGCATGATCGACCTTGCCTTTGATTTGCAAAGCAATGCTTACGCAATACACGGGGAAGCCGTGGATGAAATTGGTCGTGCCATCTAGGGGATCAATGATCCAGATGTGATCGGAAAATTTATTGCCTTGACTGGTGCCAGATTCTTCGGCCCAGATACCGTGATTGGGGTAGGCCTCAAGAATGGTTTCGATGATGGCCTGCTCTGCTGCCGCATCCACCTCGGTGACGAAATCGTTGACTTGCTTTTGCTTGATGCGCACGGATTCGATGTCGAGCGCAGCACGGTTGATGATGGCGCCAGCGGCGCGGGCGGCACGCACGGCCACGTTGAGCATGGGGTGGGAAGAGGCAGTCATATTGTGTGGGAGCTAATGGGGCGGCTGCACGATCACAGCCGTTATGGGGCTATATTTTCCCATGATTGGCTGACAGCATCTACAAATCGCTAAAAAGTATTAAAAATCAATCGATTGGACGCTCTAGTTACCAATTTGCTTTGTAAACCTTCGGGTAATCCCGTAATCCGCCATTAAAATTTAAATAGTTAATGTAAGTGCTTGATATTGCATTACATTTTTCTATCCGCTATACTTTCCGTAGCACAGCAAACAAAGCCTTTAGGCTGATACACCATGGCAACACTTTTCACGGCTGGTTTCTCGCTCGGTTCCATAGCGAAGATGCGCGTTTTAGCCACGACTGCGCTCGCCACTTTGGCGCTTACTCTGATGCCAGCTGCCCAAGCTGAGGCTGCGCCTAAGAAGCAGGCAAAGGCAGCACAAAAAACCACGGCGAAAACGATGCGTGCTGCGAAAAGCAACAAGGCCATCAAGCCAACTCGATCAAGCAAGGCCCAAGCTGCCACCAAGATGCAGCGCGTGGTGGTGATGAAAAATGGCAAGCGTGTGGTGGCGATGCGCCGCGTACCTGTCGTCGTGGCTGAACCTCCACGCCCATCCTACGGTCAACTCGCTGGCTTGCATGCCACGCAAGATCCGCTGGATCTGAAATCCAGCGTAGCCTACGTGCTGGATCAAGACACGAACGAAATTCTTTTTCAGAAAAATGAAAATGCGGTGCTGCCGATTGCCTCACTCACCAAGCTGATGACGGCTGTGATCGTGAGCGAAGCGCAGCTTGACCCCAATGAAATCATCACCATCAGCGAAGCCGATGTAGACACCGAAAAAGGCAGCCGCTCTCGTTTGAAAGTCGGCACGCAGCTGCCTCGTGGCGAACTGATGCTGCTTTCTCTCATGAGCAGCGAAAACCGCGCTGCGCATGCCTTAGGTCGTAACTATCCCGGTGGTTTGCCGCGTTTCGTGCAAGCCATGAATGCCAAAGCCAAGCTGCTCGGTATGAATGACACCCGCTACTCTGAGCCTACTGGCTTGTCCAGCCGCAATCAAAGCAGCGCCAAAGATTTGGCCACGCTCACGTCGTACGCCTACAACGACAAAATCATCCGCGAGCTCTCCGTGGCGCGCGATCATCAGGTGGTGATTGACGAAAAGCCGCTGAACTATGTGAACACCAACCGCTTGGTGCGTGGTTCGGACTGGGAGATTGGCCTGCAAAAAACCGGCTTCATCTCAGAAGCAGGGCAGTGCCTGATCATGCAAGCCAAAATTTCAGGCCGTCGCTTGATCATGGTTTTCCTAGATTCAGCTGGCAAACTCAGCCGCTTGGGCGATGCCGAGCGCGTACGCCGCTGGGTGGAAGGGCAGCCTGCGATGATGCAGAAGATAGGCAGTGCGCCGGCTAAGCAGCCAGGCTAATTTTTAAATAAAAACGGTCTATAGCCGGCTTAGAATCTGCGCAGGCAGCTATCAAAAAGATAGTATTCAGATCTTCAATGTTGCAAGATCTAGATTAGCGCCGCAGATCACAAGGCACACTTTTTCGTCTGTTTTTGGCTTGTAAACGCCAGTTTGTAATGCGGCCAAGCCCAGTGCTGCAGAAGCCTCAGCGGCAATTTGCAAATGCTGCCATAGCCAGAGCTGCGCAGCGCGTATGGCTTCATCGGAAAGCAGCAAACTCTGATGCACATGTGCCTGCGTCACATTCCAAGCAATGCGGCCGATTTGCTTGGCTCCTAAAGCATCCGCGGCGATACCGCTCACGCCCACATCCACAGGCCTGCCCGCGGCGCGCGCTGCATGCAGGGTCGGGGCGAGTTCAGGCTCGAGCGCGATCACGCGGGTGGCGGTGTTGGCATACCAAGTGGCAATGCCTGCAATCAAACCGCCGCCGCCCACGCTCACGAGCACGGAGTCTGGCGTGCCGCTGGATTGCCGACCTATCTCTGCAGCCAATGTGCCTGCGCCAATCACAGCCTCTTCTTGATCGTAGGCATGCGTCAGCAATGCGCCAGTTTGCTTTTGGCGCTCCAGGCATGCAGCCAACGCTTCGGCATAGGCGCTGCCTGTCACCTGCAAAGTCGCGCCCAAGGCTTTGAGCCGCGCCTGCTTGGCCGGCGATGAAATGCTAGGCACAAACACTTCGCAAGGCACACCGAGCAGCTGAGCCGCTGCCGCGGTGGCAATGCCCGCATTGCCACCCGAAGCCACGATCACGCCGCTTTTGGGAATGGTGTTGGAGAGCAAACGATTGAGCATGCCGCGTGCTTTGAAGCTGCCGCTGGTTTGCAATTGCTCCAGCTTCAGCCAAACTTCAGCGCAATCGATACCGAGGGCTGACCCCGGTAGCTTCATCAACGGAGTTTCATGCAAAAAGTTCCGGTAGCCGGCATCGAATGTGCGCAGAGTGCTCTCAATTTGTGAGCGATGGATGCTCGTGCTCATTCGATCTTCAATCCCTTGGGTAGCGGGAATTTCACGGTTTCTTCAATGCCATCCATCTTGCGCACACTGGTCGCACCCAAGGCTTTGATGCGCTCGATCACTTGCTGCACGAGAATCTCAGGCGCAGAGGCGCCAGCTGTTAAACCCACGCGCTGCACGCCGGAAAACCATTCGTCTTGCAGTTCCGAGGCATCGTCCACCATGTAGCCGGGTACGCCGCGTTTGCGCGAGAGTTCAGCCAAGCGGTTGCTGTTGGAACTGGTAGGGCTGCCCACCACGATGATCAAATCCACTTGCCCCGTGAGCACTTTGATCGCATCTTGCCGATTTTGAGTGGCGTAGCAAATGTCTTGATGTTTGGGTTCGCGAATGTGCGGGAAGCGGGCTTTCAAGGCGATGGAAATTTCGGCGGTGTCGTCCACGCTCAATGTGGTTTGCGTCACCACGGCGAGTTTCGCAGTCTGCTTCGGGCTCACGCGAGCGATGTCTTCAATGTCTTCCACGAGGTGAATGCCCTCAGAGAGCTGCCCCATCGTGCCTTCCACCTCGGGATGCCCTTTGTGGCCGATCATGATGAATTCATAGCCTTCTTTGGAGAGTTTGGCCACTTCCACGTGCACTTTGGTGACCAGCGGGCAGGTGGCATCAAAAATTTGGAAACCGCGTTGCTCAGCTTCTTTTTGCACCGCTTTGCTCACGCCATGCGCGCTGAAGACCAAGGTCGCACCGGGAGGCACATCGGAGAGTTCTTCAATAAAAATTGCACCCTTGGCTTTGAGATCGTTGACGACGTAGGTGTTGTGCACGATCTCGTGGCGCACATAGATCGGGCGCCCAAATTTGGCGAGGGCTTTCTCCACGATCTCAATCGCGCGATCCACCCCTGCACAAAAGCCGCGTGGCTCGGCAAGAAGAATTTCATTGACTGTCATAACACCCCAATCACTTTCACTTCAAAGCTCACAGGCTGGCCAGCCAGCGGGTGATTGAAGTCAAACAGCACTTTATCAGCATGCACTTCACGCACCGCCCCAGCGTATGTCCCCTCGCCAGAAGGTGCAGGAAACTGCACCACATCGCCAACGCTGTATTTCTCCAATGGATCGCCATGCTGCGCCAGCAGTTTCTTTGCCACCCATTGCATCATCTCGGGATTGCGCTCGCCAAAGGCTGCACCTGCGGGAAGATCAAAGGTGGTGTGCGTGCCTTCCTCGAGGCCAAGCAAGCGTTGTTCTACAGCAGGCGAGAGTTCGCCCGTGCCCAAAGACAGGGTGGCAGGCTTGTCGTTGAAGGTATTGATGATGTCGCCTTGCGGGCCGCTCAGGCGGTAGTGCAGGGTGAGAAAGGAGGAGGGTTCGATCTGCGGCATGTGGCCTTGGAGAATTGCGTAAACTGTGTATTGTAAAAAGCTTCACAACATCCCAGATTTCATGCCCCTCAAAGACCTTCCAGCAGATGCCCGACCTCGTGAAAAATTGCTAGCGCGTGGCGCTGCAGCATTGAGCGATGCTGAGCTGCTGGCTTTGCTGCTGCGCACGGGCATTGAAGGCAAAAACGTGGTGGCGCTGGCGCAAGAGATCGTAGATCGCTTTGGCGGTATCAGTGGTTTACTCCATACAGATGCTGCATCGCTCAAAAATATCAAAGGCCTGGGGCCTGCCAAGCAGGCAGAGCTTCTTGCTGTGCTGGAGCTGTCTCGCCGGGCATTGGCTGAACAAATGATGCACAAGACGGTGTTCGATTCCCCATCCAGCTTGCTAGATTTTGTGCGCCTGAAGATCGGAGGCAAACCCTATGAATGCTTCATGGTGATCTTTGTAGATGCGACACAAAAACTGATCGCCTCGGAAGAGCTATTTCGAGGCACGCTCACAGCGGCAGCGGTCTACCCTAGAGAGGTCGCGCTGAGAGCGCTGCATCACCATGCGGCAGGCGTGATTTTGGCGCACAACCATCCCAGCGGCGAAGTCCAACCCAGCTATGCAGATCAATCACTGACCTCTAAGCTGCAAGCTGCCTTAGGATTGCTGGATATTGCCGTGCTTGATCATGTGATCGTCAGCCGCGATAAAGCACTCTCAATGCATGCGCAAGGGCTGCTATGAGCAAACACGCTTTGAAAATCACCCAGCTGGCCGATCTCAAGCAGGTGAAAAAAGAAATTGAACGCCAAGCGGCTGATGCCGCAGCGAAGCTGGCTGCGCGGATCGAGGCAGAGAAAAAAATCAAAGCGGAAAAAGAACTGTTTGCCAACTCGGTGGGGCGGGTCAAGCCTCTGTTGGCTGAGAAGAAAGCTAATCTCCTGCCCGATTTGCCACCCCCGATTCCAGCGCAAAAGCAGCTTGACGAGCAGGCCGTGCTGCGCGAGGCATTGAGTGATGAATGGGACACGGGCAGCTTGCTCGATACGGATGAAGCTTTGAGCTTTCGCCGCCCTGGAATCGGAGCCGATGTGGTGCGCAAACTTCGCAAAGGCGAGTGGAGCGTGCAAAAGCAATTGGATTTGCACAATCTGCGCACGGAAGAGGCACGCGATGCACTGGGGCGTTTCATCCGAGAAAGCCATAAAAACGGCATCCGTTGCGTGCGTGTGGTGCACGGCAAAGGCTTGGGCTCGCCGGGTAAGGTATCGGTCTTGAAACCCAAAGTGCAAAGCTGGTTGATTCAGAAGAATCAGGTCTTGGCCTTCGTGCAGGCCACGCCCGCGCAAGGTGGTGCGGGTGCACTGGTGGTGCTGCTGCAGGGTGGCGCTGCGCGTCTAGCGAGGGCTGAGGCTGCACCATGAGCGCGCGACAGATCAAGCCGCTGCCCAAAGCCGATGACGCCGATGCCCTCTGGCCTATCGTACGGGTTGATGCGCGTACGCAGGCCGAAGTCGCGCGCATTTTCTTCGGCAATGTCGTCACAGGCGCAACCGTTACTTTGCCGTCTATGGCGATCTTGGCGTGGCTGTATCACGGCACGGTTGATCATGCTTGGCTCTACAGCTTGATTGCTTTTATTGTCGTCATGCAGATCTTGATTTTGCTGCATTGGCATCGCTACAGCAGCGAAGTTCAGACCCATGAGGTGGCGGGGCGCTGGGATTGGTCAGTGAAGCAATTACAGCTTGCCAGCGCTTTGAGTTTCATCATCATTGGGGGTATCAGCGCATTAGCTGTGGTGATTGCGCAATCCAGCATTGCCGCCTCGCCCTTGATTGCTAGCGTGATGGTGCTGACCTATTTGATCGGTGCTACTGTGGCTGATTTTATTCATCGCCCGGCAGTGATCGGCTACCCCATTTTGCTACTCGGTCCTATGGGTATCTTGCACGCCACGAGTGCCCAGCCTGCGCAATGGGCGATGGCGGTGTTTTTTCTGTTTTATTTCTTCGGTGTGCTCAATTACAGCAGCATGTACAGCAAGCGTTTGCAGTTGTCGATTTATCAACGCTTTGAGCTGGATGCATTGGCGCAGCGTTTGGAAGGCGAGCGTGAGCGCGCACAGCTGGCGCATGACGCCAAGGTGCGTTTCTTTGCGGCGACCAGCCACGATGTGCGTCAACCCTTGCAAGCCATGTCGATCCTGCTGGATGCGATGCGTTTGCAAGGCGCTGACTCGGAACACAGAAAGCGGCTGATCCATGATCTGGATGTCAATATGGATGCGCTGCGCGCGCTGTTTGATCAAGTGCTGGAAGTCTCGCGTTTGCAAGCAGGCGCTGTGCAGTTGCAGCCGCGACCCGTGCGTCTGGCTGATTTGTTCAGCCGCTTGCAGGCGCGCTTTGCCTTGCAAGCGATCAATGAGGGAGTTCGTCTGGATTTCGGCCTGAAAAGCGCTTGGGTGATGGCTGATCCGCTGGCCCTGGAGCGCATGGTGGCGAATTTGCTGGGTAATGCGCTGAAGCACACACCCGCTGGTGGTGCCATATGGGTGGGCTGGCGCGGCACGCGTGGTCGCATTGAAGTGCGGGACAGCGGCTCAGGGATTGCCAGCGATGAACAGCTGCGCATTTTTGATGAGTTTTATCAGATCGAGAAGAGCACGGATCACAGCCAAGGCTTGGGGCTGGGCTTGGCCATTGTGCGGCGTTTGGCGCAGCTCGGAGGTAACAGCGTGGGTGTGCGTTCAGCGCTGGGGCAGGGCAGTGTGTTTTGGTTGAATCTGCAAGCGACATCAGAGCCTCTGCCTCAAGCCGAACTTCAAGCGACGGCTTTGCCTGAGATTGCACTGCCTGAAGTGCGGGGCGATTTGCTCTATGTGGAAAACGATGCCACTTTGCTTCGCCTGACCAGTAGCCTGTTGCGCATGAATGGCTGGCAAGTGCATGCATTTGCTGATCCACAGCAGGCCTTGGATTGGCTGTCTCAAGTACAGCACTGCGATTTGCTGCTCACCGATTTTCGTATGGGCGAGCTTTGGGATGGCGCCAAGCTGATCGAGGCGGCGCGCGCGCTACCAGGGCTTGAAAACCTGCCAGTCATTGTCATGACCGGCGACGGCGCGGTGGCTGAGGTGGGCAGCATGCGCCGCTTGCTTAGCTCGGCGGCTGATGAGCACCAACACACCCAAATCACGCGCCTGCTACACAAGCCAGTGAAGACTGCGTATTTGTTAGAGGTGATTTCACAATCGATCTTGCGCCCGGTGTCTGCTTGAATACACTATCATTTCAATAGCACTTTGCGCAGATTCTGTGCTGGCAAACAGCACTTTCCGCTTTTAAAACTCAATCAATCCGTGCTTTGGGTAAGCTCCCAGTTTTGTTGGCCAAGATATCCAAGCCACGCCAAATACCCATGGCATCCGCAGGTCGATCAATCGCTTGTTTGGCCATCAAGCTATCAAGCAGCATTTGAAAGATGGCGTGCTCAGGTGGCAAGCGTGGAATCTCGGCATGCAGATGGCGCGCCAACAGCTCATTGAGTGAATCACCCTTGTAGGGGCGTGAGCCCGTGAGCATCTCATAGAGCATCACGCCCAGACTGTAAAAATCACTGCGATGCGTGACCTCTTGCCCAGTGGCTTGCTCGGGGCTCACGTAGTACGGTGTGCCGATCACTTGACCATGCTCGGTGCTGACCAAGCGTTCAGGCATGAGGCCGACGGTGTGCTCCCCCACATTTTTGACGATACCAAAATCCACCAACACCAGCTCACCACCTTCTGAGCGGAACATCAAATTGTCAGGCTTCAAATCACGATAGACCAAGCCCAGTTTGTGAATGGCGTTAAGCGCGCTGGTGATCTGGCGCAGCAAATCGATCACGCGGCCATGCACTTGCGCAGGAGAGCCGGTGAATGAGTTGCCGGGTGTGCCGCGCCCACGAATTTCCTCTTTCAGAGTACCGCCCGAGAGGTATTCCATGGCGATGTAGGCGTAATCATCCGTGAAGCCTTGGTCATAAATCCGCGATACATGGTGATGCGTCAGATTGGCCAATACCGCATATTCTTGTATGAAACGACGCAGCATTTCGGCATCGTTGGAGAGCGAAGTGCGCAGCACCTTCAGCACCACTTCACTCTTCTGCGCAGCTGAAAAAGCCAAATACACATCGCTCATGCCTCCTTCGCCGAGCTTTCGTATGATCTGGTAGCCACGAAAGCTCTGCTGCATGCTTTGGAAGCTGCCTGATTGCAGGCTCCACAACGATTCTTTCAGCGCTTCTTTGGCGGCGCGCGCAGTCATCTCAGAGTTTTGCACAGCGGCAGCTTGCAGCGAAGCAGGGTCGTACTTGAAAGGTGGGTGAGTTTGCTGCAACGAAGGTACAGCTGAAATACCCAATACTTCACAGGCCGCCACAGGCTTTTCCCGCCCGCGCAAGCTCACCAGCTCTTGGCGGCCATGACGCAAGCATTCACCGGCCAGTTGCGCCGTATCGATACTTGCCACCACCAGCCAGCCCAGCTCTTTGCCCGCTGCTTGCAGGCGCGAGGCGATATTCACGCTATCGCCTAATGCCGTGACCTCAGGAGAATCCATTCCACCTAAGCGGCTGAGCGTGACTTCTCCACTGTGCAGTCCGATGCCCACGCTGAAACTGGGCAGGCCGCGCTGACCATATTGCTCCTGCACCCACTGCTTGAAGCTACCCACCGCATCTTGTATACCGACAGAAGCCGCCAAAGCGCGCTGCGCGTGTGACAGCGCATCTTCCTGCGGCTGGGCATCCTCTTCAAACAAAGCCAGCAAGCCATCGCCCAGCATCTTCAAATGTGTACCGCCAAAAGCCACGACAGGGCGGCAGGCCAATTCAAAATAGCGCCCCAGCAGAGCGGCCAGTTCGGCAGCGGATAGGCGCTCTGCCATCGTGGTGAAGTTGCGGATATCCGCGAACATCACAGTGGCTTGCAAGGTTTGTGTACTGCTGCTTTCTGGGGGCAGGGAAACGCCAAAACCCGATGAGCCATCGGGGGTGTAGCCTGAAAATTGGGAGGCTGGAAAACTGCTGCCAGCAAATTGCTCGCGGAAATGCTCGCGGGTTTTCTCTTCGGTCAGTGCTGTGGCTTTGGCAACAGCATTGTCTTTCTCGCGGTTAAAGCGAGCGAGTTTTTTGAGCTGCGAATTGATCGCATCGAGCAGTTCCTCCCGGCGGAAGGGCTTGGTGAGGTAATCGTCTGCTCCTAAGCGCATGCCCCGGCGCATGCTATCGCGTTCGTCAGCGGCTGTGAGCATGATCACGATGGCGCGATCAAGCTCTGGGTGATGGCGAATGGCATCGAGCATGGCAAAGCCATCCATGCCGGGCATATTGATATCGGTGATGATGATATCGGGCAGCATCGAGCGCGCGATCACCAAGCCGTGCTGTCCGTTGGGCGCGGTGGCTACCTCATAGCCTTCCAAACTGAGCAGACGCTCAATGTTCTTGCGTATAGCCTCTTCGTCGTCTACAACCAATATGCGATGCATACAGAGCCTTTGCTTTTTTTCGTTTCCGTGGCAATGTTAGACTGGAATCATGACATTAAACAAGTCTGTCACCTCCGCCCATACCTTGGCAAATACTAGCATTGCTCAAGTTAGCTTGGAGCAGTTGCATCTGATGCTCGATCATTTGCAAGCGATGGTTGGTTATTTTGACACGTCCAACCGCTGTCTGTATGCCAACCATGCTTATGCCAGAGCTTTTAATACGACCGTGCAGAACATGCTTGGCAAGCATACGCGTGAGATCGTTGGCGAAGCTGGCTGGGCGGTAATCGAGCCCTACACGCTACGTGCTATGGCTGGCGAGGCCGTGCGCTATGTGCGCGAGGTTGATGAGGGCCAGCACAGCTCACGCTGGATCGAGGTGCACATCGTTCCCAATGTGATCGAGGGTGGCGAAGTGTTTGGCGGCTTCGTGTTCATTGACGATGTGAGTGAACAATACCGCGCTGAGCAAGCGATACGAGAGAGTGATGAGCGGGCAGAGCGCTTTGTACAAGCGGGCATGGAAGGCATTGTTTTTTACCGCGACGGAATCATTTTCGACTGCAACGATGCATTCACCCGCATGCTGGGTAAAAGGCGCGAAGATTTGATTGGCACACGTGCCAGTCATCTGTTCCAGAAAAAGGATTGGGAGTTTGCTGAAAAGCATATGCATTTAGGGCGCGAGCACTTGTATCCCGCGCAACTGCCGCGAGGCGATGGTTCACTGGTCACGGTTGAAATCATGGGGCGGCCTGTGATGCTCAATGGGCAAAGCGCCTCGGTGGCAAGCGTACGTGATAACTCTCAACTGGCCAGCATGAACGAAGCTCTGCTGCGCTCGCAGTCTCGTTATCGCTCCTTGGTAGACAATTCTGACCAAAGCGCCTTGTTCATTTTGGATCGCATGGTGGTGTATTCCAATCCAGCAGCACATCGGTTTTTTGGTTTGAGCGAAGTGCAGTTGCGCGGTGTGCAATCACTCAATCTATTGCACCCAGACGACCGCGCCCTGGCACTGATGCGGCGCAAGCAAATGATCGCTGGCGATCCAGACCGAACCGTGGTGCTGCGCACCATCACGCCGCCTTCCCAGAAGCTCACGCCTGAAAGCAAAATTGGTTGGGTGCGACTGCATGGCTCCATGATGGAGTGGGATGGGCGCTGGGGTGTGTTGGTCTTTTTGACAGACATCACAGAAATGCGTGAATCCCAAGAGAAGATGCGCAAATCATTAGCGCAAGAAAAAGAGCTGGGCGATCTCAAGACGCGCTTTGTTTCCATGGCTTCGCATGAATTTCGCACCCCATTGGCCACCATTCAAACCAGCTCCGAACTGCTAGAGCACTACAACGAACGCCTCTCTGCAGAGGAGCGCGCAGATGCCGTGGCAGATATTCAGCGCGCCGTTCAGCGTATGCAGAGCATGATGGATAGCTTTCTCGCTTTTGGTCGAATGGATGCAGGTATCACCGCTTTCGCTCCAACCGCCACCTCCGTGCTCAGCTGTTTACAAGGCTTTGTGCAAGAGACGCGCGCCGCCCAGCCACGGCAATACGCCGTTTCCATCTACCTAGAGCCGCCTCTGGATGGGCATACCAAGCTCATGCTCGATCAAACCCTGCTAGGCCAGATGGTGATGAATCTGATCACCAATGCATGCAAGTATTCCTCTGCCGATTCGCAAGTGCAGATGCGGGTGGCGCAGCGCAGGAGCGAAGAAGGTATTTTCTTGCTGATCAGCGTGCGAGATCAAGGCATAGGCATCCCTGAGAAAGAGTTGCCGCGTCTCTTTGAAAGCTTCTATCGCGCCTCCAATACCGCCACCATTCCCGGCACAGGGCTCGGCCTTGCAATCGTCGATCGCGCTGCCAGGGCCCATGGCGGTAGCGTGCATGTCAAAAGCGCGCTTGGGCAGGGCGCACTCTTCTCCTTGCTTTTACCTTGGGTTCAAGCAGTCTGATGTCTTGTGTGTGATCTGCTGGGTTGGCATGCGAAGCTGCCCACCCAGCAGATGCCAGATCAATGCACCCAGTCGCAAGAGCTCATCTCATAAGCGCGTACTTTTTTGAGAATAGGCTCAGGCAAACGTTGAATCCGTTTGTCATGCGATGCAAACACGATCTGCTGATAGCCCTGCGATACTGGCTTGCCGTCCACAAGGAAGCGGAAGAGCAGATACAGCGAGCAGGATTTCACATCGAAAGTGTTGAGCTCGCACTGAATGGTTTGAAACGGAAAGGTTTCTTGTAGGTACTCTTGGTGTGCACGCTTGGTTATTAATACACCTTGGGTTTGCAGCAAGTCTTGGGCAATGCACTGGTGCAGCCAACGCTCACGACAAATACCCTGCCACTCAAAATAGCGCGCAAAGTATGTATTGCCATATGCGTTCGATTCTTTCAGATAGATATCAATATTGTGATGAAAGGTCTGAATACCTATTTGCCGGCTAGGTACGATGATTTGCTCTGCACTCCCGCTGGGAAAGCTCGGTTGAATCTGCACGTTGATAAGTTCGGGGGAGGTATTGCTGTGTAGCATGTTGATTTCCTTGAAAGTTGAGATGGACCGTTGTAGCGGCCCGGCGTATTTGCTCGTCATGGAGCATTTCCAAGGCAGTGCCCAGCATTTGAGGCGCGACGCTCTATCTTGCTAAGCATGAAGAAAGCGATAGACCGCAAATGCTGGATTCGGCCCTGAAACTGGTGTGAGTAGGCCGCATAGCGCAGCCGCTCAGGTGGTGCTCAGGCTCTCGGGCCGATCTGGCGAAGGCAGCGACAGAGCAGTTGTTGGTATGGATACGGTGAAGGTCGTGTATTCGCCTTCGACCGAGTCGCAGCGGATCTGCCCGCCGCATGCTTTGATGACACGTTGGCAAAAGGCCAAACCTACGCCTGCACCGGCTGATTGTTTGGTGCTGTAGTAGGTATCAAAAATACGTTTGATCACAGCTTTAGGAATGCCGCTAGCGGTATCGGTGACAGTCAGCAAGCCGGTTTGAGCTTCGTGTTCCACCTGGATATACAGCTCACCTTTTTCAGCAGCTTTCATCGCGTACAAAGAGTTTTTTATCATATTAGACAGCACGAAAATCATCAACGCCTGTGAGCCTAGAAATGAAAAATCCTGTTTAACCGTGACATGCAGTTTTTTACGCTCCGAAGGCAAGAGTGGATAACCGTCTACTGCTTCTTGTACGCAGACCATCATCGATTGTGGTTTGAACTCACTCGTATCGATATGCTCCATCCGGGCAGATGCGAGTATCAAATCAATCACTTTGTTGGTGCGATCCACCTGTTGAACAATTTTTTCGCACATGGTTTCCAAAGCGCGATGCGAAGCCATGCCTGCTTCATTTGCGTTGCTAGCGCCTAGCCTCGCTTGTTGGGTCTGTGATTGTTGCAACTCGTGCATCAAATGGGGCAGTTGCGCTGCGGCATGGCTGGCCTGCATACGAATCGTGGCCAAAGGTGTACGCAACTCGTGAGCGATGGTGGCGGCTGCTGCAAATGGACTCAGTAAATCATGGCGAATGACCACATAGCTCATCAAGCACAGATTGATGGCAATGAACACGACACCCGGTGGGTAAAACTCTACGCCATAGTTGCATAAATAATCCACAGCCGCGGGCATGTAAAGCAATGCCGCAGCCAAGAAAATACGCCATTTGTTGCGCTGGGCTAGAGGCGCAGTCTTGTAGCGCTGATACGCAATCACGAACACACGCAAAGCCAACACTGCTGTCTGCAGAACATGCACAACATGCAAAGCACCTGCCTTCGGATAATAGCCCCAAAAATAGGTGTAGTGCCCATCCACAAACAGATTGCCAAAAGGCACAAAGGCTGCCAACACCGCAGCTAAACCATAAGAGCAATAAATCCAAGGCTGCTCTGATCTTTGAGAGCAGATTTCTGCTGAGAAGTGATACATCGTTGTCGGTAAGAAAACGATCATCAAATAACCAAAGCGAATGATGCTGTCGGCGATAGCCGCATCGGAAACGGTATAGAGCACTGCCCAGCTGCTGTGCCAAAAGAAAGTTGTGGTGCAGAACAGAAAGAAGCTCGCTGTCACTCTGCTCAATCCTTTCGCAGCCAGCACATAAAAGCCAAAGGCAATGAACAGGCCAGAAACCAAGGCTGGGAGAAGCGAGTACATGTTGGGGTGGGTTGTAAATACTGCAATGCACTGTAGCTATTCGCAGAGAAATGCAAGCCCAGCCCCCGGTAATTCTGACAGTCAGAGTGAAAAACAACACTCGCAAACAGACGCAAGCTGAATCGATCGGCCGCAATAAAAAAACGGCTCCGAGGAGCCGTTTTTTTTAGTGAAATCAGCAGTTTGTGGGCATAGAATCTGCGCGAAGTGCTATCTAATTAATAGTGCCGCACTCCACGCAAATCGAGGGTCTGCGATGGCCTTACAAGGCCACAGCATCCGCTGCTTCTTTGTACTCGCTGATCTGATCGAAGTTGAGGTACTTGTAGATCTTGCTGCCGTCTTGGTTGATCACACCGATGTCAGCCAAGTATTCGGCTTTCGTCGGGATGCGGCCTAGTTTGGAGCAGATGGCGGAGAGTTCGGCTGATCCCAAATACACGTTGGTGTTTTTGCCGAGGCGGTTGGGGAAGTTGCGGGTGGATGTGGACATTACTGTTGCGCCTTCTTTCACCTGCGCTTGGTTGCCCATGCACAAGCTGCAGCCGGGCATTTCCATGCGGGCGCCGGCGTTGCCGAAGACACCGTAGTGGCCTTCTTCGGTGAGTTGCTGTGCGTCCATCTTGGTGGGCGGGGCCATCCAGAGTTTGACGGGGATGTCTCGCTTGCCTTCCAAGAGTTTGGAGGCGGCGCGGAAGTGGCCGATGTTGGTCATGCAGCTTCCGATGAAGACTTCATCGATCTTGTTGCCTGCAACGTCGCTCAGAGTCTTCGCGTCATCAGGATCGTTCGGGCAGCAGACGATGGGCTCAGTGATTTCGGCCAAATCAATCTCGATGATGGCGGCGTATTCTGCGTCTGTATCGCCTTTCAAGAGGTTGGGGTTGGCGAGCCACTTTTCCATTTCCTTGATGCGGCGGCCGATGGTGCGGGCATCTTGGTAGCCTTGGGCGATCATGTTCTTCAGGAGCACGATGTTGGAGTTGATGTACTCGATGATGGGCTCTTTGTTGAGAGCAATCGTGCAACCTGCTGCGGAGCGCTCGGCGGATGCGTCAGACAATTCAAACGCTTGCTCAACCTTCAAATCTGGCAAACCTTCGATTTCCAAGATGCGGCCAGAGAAGATGTTTTTCTTGCCTGCTTTTGCCACGGTGAGGTGCCCCGCTTTGATGGCATACAGAGGAATCGCGTGCACGAGATCGCGCAGGGTGACGCCAGGCTGCATTTGGCCTTTGAAGCGCACCAAGACGCTCTCAGGCATGTCCAGAGGCATCACGCCTGTGGCCGCGCCGAAAGCAACCAGCCCAGAGCCTGCGGGGAAGCTGATGCCGATGGGGAAGCGCGTGTGGCTGTCGCCGCCTGTGCCCACGGTGTCGGGCAGGAGCATGCGGTTGAGCCAGCTGTGAATGATGCCGTCGCCGGGCTTCAAACTGATGCCGCCGCGATTGGAGATGAAGTTGGGCAGCTCGTGGTGCATCTTCACGTCAACGGGCTTGGGGTAAGCGGCGGTGTGGCAGAAGGATTGCATGACGAGATCGGAGGAGAAGCCCAAGCAGGCGAGGTCTTTCAACTCATCGCGAGTCATCGGGCCTGTGGTGTCTTGTGAACCCACGGAAGTCATCTTTGGCTCGCAGTACGTGCCTGGCAACACGCCTTGGCCTTCTGGCAAACCGCATGCGCGGCCCACCATTTTTTGAGCGAGAGTGAAGCCTTTGGCTTTGGATTCAGGCGCTTGTGGCAAGCGGAAGAGGGTGGATGGCGGCAAGCCAAGTGCTTCGCGCGCCTTAGCGGTGAGGCCGCGGCCAATGATCAGCGGGATACGGCCGCCAGCGCGCACTTCATCAAACAGCACTTCGCTTTTGACTTTGAACTCGGCTATGACTTGGCCATTTTTGATGGCTTTGCCTGCATAGGGGCACAGCTCAACTTCATCACCAAGATTCATCTGGCTCACATCGAGCTCAATCGGCAGCGAGCCGGAATCTTCCATGGTGTTATAGAAAATCGGTGCGATTTTGGAACCGAGGCAGACGCCACCGTTGCGCTTGTTGGGGATGTACGGAATGTCGTCACCCGTCCACCAGAGCACGCTGTTGGTGGCGGATTTGCGGGATGAGCCTGTGCCAACCACATCGCCTACATAGGCGACGACTGCGCCAGCGGCTTTGGCTTTCGCAACCAAATCGTTGATAAGCTTCACAGGGCCGCGCTTGCCGTCTTCCTCGGGCACGAAAGGCGCGCCATCACGTTTGTTTTTCAGCATCGCGAGTGCGTGCAATGGAATGTCTGGTCGGCTCCATGCGTCAGGTGCGGGAGAGAGATCATCGGTGTTCGTCTCGCCGGGCACTTTGAAGATCATGAGCTTGATGCTTTGCGGCACTTCGGGGCGGCTGGTGAACCACTCGGCATCGGCCCAGCTTTGCATCACAGCTTTGGCATTGGCATTGCCTTTCTCAGCCTTTTCTTTCACGTCGTGGAACTGATCGAACATCAGCAAGGTTTTCTTCAAACCTTCGGCAGCCACTGCGCCGCAATCTGCGTCATCGAGCAGCTCGATCAGCGGGGTGAGGTTGTAGCCGCCAAGCATGGTGCCAAGCAATTCGGTTGCTTTCGCACGGCTGATGAGGCTGCATTTTTCTTTGCCGAGTGCAACTGCAGCCAGATACGATGCTTTGACTTTTGCTGCGTCGTCCACACCAGCAGGTACGCGGTGCGCGATCATCTCGACCAGCGCTTCGCCTTCGCCGGCGGTAGGGTTCTTCAGTTGCTCAATGAGCTCGCCAGTTTGCTTGGCCGTCAACGGAAGAGGGCTGATGCCCAGAGCGGCGCGTTCGGCGACGTGGGCTTGGTAGGTGGTGAGGAAGGCAGATGCCATGAAGTTCTCCTAGGGATCAAAAAAAGTTTATTTGGGTGCTGGTGCATCCAACACGCTGATTTGGGGATTGAGCTTTAATTGCTCGGCTGTGCGAACCTGATCGGGATTGGCGCATTCGTCAGCAAGGCGTTTACCCAATTTTTGACTCATCAGCATCGACTTGTTCGCCAATTGAAGCCACAGCGCGCCGCGCTTGGGATCTTCGAGCCGAATGGCACCGGTGCGGCTTTGCACAGGATGCATGCTAAACCGATAGCCTTTGGTCGTCACGACGAAAAATCCCTCGCGTTTGGATGGCGTGACTGTCACGCTTGTACCCAGCTCGCATTTGATCTCACCCGTATGAACGATTTTGGCAATCGCCAAATCCGTCTCATCGAGCTTGATAGAAGGATCATCGTCAATCGGCGTGACTTCTTCAACGGCTTTTTGCGCGGAAGGGGCAAGCTTGGCAGCAGGTTTTTTAGCAGCGGGAGCGGTTTGTGCCCAAAGGTTGTTGGACAGCAAGATTGCAAATGAAATCAAGAGAATTTTCATGGCTAGGCTACTTCAATGTTGCAGGTTGTGAGGGGTGATCGAACCAAGCGAGCACTTGATTCGAGAGGGCGGCTCCCGTGCGGTGAGCTCGCTCCAGCAATTGGTAATAGTAGCGATAACTGGCTCTGTCGTGTAACTGGCCATTAAAACTGGCCGGAGCCCAAGCGTTTTCTGCGCCAAGTGATACGATTTGTGTAGCGTCATCAATCTCCTGCGCATCGGGTGCAAAAGCTTGCAAAATCGGGCGCACTTGGCTCGGATGAATGCTCCACATCCGGGTGTAGCCCAATTGCTGACTGGCTTGCGTGGCGGCTGCTTGCATCTTGGCAGTGTCTGCAAACTCCGTGACGACGCAATGACTGGGCACTTTGCCATGCGCGTGGCAGGCTGCTGCGATTTCTAGCTTCGCGCGGGTGACGAGTGGATGTGTGAATTGGCCTTGTGCCGT
Organism: Variovorax sp. PCZ-1; assembly: GCF_018413605.1. Taxonomy (GTDB): domain Bacteria; phylum Pseudomonadota; class Gammaproteobacteria; order Burkholderiales; family Burkholderiaceae_C; genus JANMDU01. Next base: position 1,185,063 of record NZ_JAHCDN010000001.1, read on the forward strand.
CATTGCGCTGGCCGGAATCGCGCCGCCGTGGCTGGAGACGAAATCCATCAGGCCAAAGCTGATGCTTTGCACGCGGGGGTGGGCGGCTATTTCAAAGGCTTTAGAGACGGCAGCGCTGGATTCGATCAGCACATGAAGCGGCAGCTTGGCGCCGCCTGCAGCATCGATCGCTTTGGTAGCGACATCGATATCCGCGGCTCTTTCCACTTTCGGAATCATCACATACGCCAGATGCTTGGCGGCACCACCGACGATGATGCGTACATCATTCGCAAACGCTGCATGATCAATCGCATGCACACGTACGCCGATTCTGGGTGCTACATTATTGATAGCACTTTGCGCAGGTTCTATGCCGTCTAGAAGCACTTTAAGCACTAAATTTGCATGCTCAAGCTCCTGCCCAGCAGGCGCGCCATCTTCACAATCCAGCGTCACATCCATCACGCAAGCGCCGAATTCTTCGATGAGCTCGGCTTGCAGTGCGAGTGATTTTTTCATGCGAGCTTCCACGCCGCAGTAATGATCAACCACAGGAAGCTGGAAGCTAGCTGCCTGTGAGCCGAGGAGTACTTCGCGTGGATGAGTCATGTGATCAAGCTCTGAAGTTCTTTTGAACGCAAAAGCCGCAAAAGTGACTCAAAAGACGCAAAAAAGAAGTCCCTGATTTGGTTTTCATTTCTGCGTTTTCTGCGTATGTTTTGCGTCTTTTGCGTTCAATTCCATGAGCGCCAAGTTGCAATGATCAAACCAAATGAGCCACGCCAGCTTGCTCGTCGGTCAGCTCTTTGAGCGTGATGTTGATGCGCTCTTGGCTGAATGCGTCAATCGCCAAGCCTTCAACGATCTTGTATTCGCCGCCTTCGCAGGTCACGGGGAAGCCAAACATCACGTCTTTTGGAATGCCGTATTCGCCATTGGATGGGATGCCCATCGTGACCCATTTGCCATTCGTGCCCAGCGCCCAATCGCGCATGTGGTCAATCGCTGCATTCGCTGCGGAAGCTGCAGAAGACAGGCCACGCGCTGCAATGATGGCAGCGCCGCGCTTGCCCACGGTGGGCAAGAAGGTATCTGCATTCCAAACTTGATCGTTGATCATGTCTTTCACAGATGCGCCGCCAATGGTGGCAAAGCGGTAGTCAGCATACATCGTGGGCGAGTGGTTGCCCCAAACGCAGAGTTTCTGAATGTCGCCAACGGCTTTGCCGGTTTTGGCAGCGATTTGCGAAGCAGCGCGGTTGTGATCAAGGCGCAGCATGGCGGTGAAGTTCTTGCGCGGCAGATCGGGGGCGCTCTTCATGGCGATGTAGGCATTGGTGTTGGCGGGATTGCCAACGACCAGCACTTTCACATTGCGCGAAGCGACGGCATTCAGTGCCTTGCCTTGTGCAGTGAAAATCGCGCCGTTGATGGAGAGCAGCTCTGCGCGCTCCATGCCAGGGCCACGTGGGCGTGAGCCCACGAGCAGGGAGTAATCTGTGTCTTTGAACGCGGTCATTGGGTCAGAGTGGGCTTCCATGCCAGCGAGCAATGGGAAAGCGCAGTCTTCCAATTCCATCATTACGCCCTTGAGTGCGTTTTGTGCTTTCTCATCAGGGATTTCAAGCAATTGCAAAATCACAGGCTGATCTTTGCCCAGCATTTCGCCAGAGGCAATGCGGAACAACAAGGCATAGCCAATCTGGCCAGCAGCGCCTGTAACGGCTACGCGAACGGGTTTCTTGCTCATGGGAGACTCCTAATGTGAAGATGGGAAAAACGGAAAACTTCTGAATGAAACGGCTTGGTAACTCGGGGCCTTCAAACCGCTGTAGCAAAACCCCTAGAGTTTACCCTCGAAACTGCTTGGATGGCATTTTGTCTTATGTCTTATATAAGATAAACTCAAGGAAATTCAAGGATGCCTTCCCCCATCATGGCCATTTCCCCCGAGACGCTTGAAGCGCCTTCGTTCACCCCACTCTATAGCCAGATCAAAACCCTGATCTTGCAGAGCCTGCAAGCGGGCGAATGGAAACCGGGCGAGGCTATTCCGAGCGAAATGGATCTGGCCGCGCGCTACCGCGTGAGCCAAGGCACGGTGCGTAAAGCCATTGACGAGTTGGCTGCTGAAAATCTGGTGAATCGACGCCAAGGCAAGGGCACATTCGTAGCCACGCATAACGAGCAGCATGTGCAGTTTCGCTTCTTAAAGCTCGTGCCGGATAGCGGTGCGCCCGGCAGCGAAGGCCCCGCAGAGCGCGAAATTCTCGAATGCAAAAAGGCGCGCGCCAGCGCTGAAATCGCTAAGCTGCTGGCCTTGCGCACCGGTGATCCCGTGCTGCAAATTCGCCGTGTACTCGGCTTCAAAGGCGTGCCCACGATTTTGGAAGACATCTGGCTACCAGCCGCCGCCTTCAAAGGATTGACAGCCGAGCAACTGGCCAACTACCCTGGTCCCTCATATGCGTTGTTTGAAACCGAATACAACGTCCGCATGCTCCGAGCCGACGAGAAAATCCGTGCCTTGCCGGCATCTGTTGAGCAGAGTTTGCTATTAAAAGTAGAGCAAGCGACGCCCTTGCTCTTCGTCGAGCGCGTGGCCTTCACGTATCGCGACACACCAATGGAGCTGCGCCGTGGCTATTACCGCACCGATACGCACCACTATTTCAATACACTGAATTGATCTTGCTGTAGCCTTGGTGCTGGGCATATTCAGAGTCCCTCAGCGCAGCACTTCCCGTGGCTTAAAGTCCGAGCTTCTTCCATCCTGCCAAGCCCAGTTTTTCAAGCGTTGCAATATTCGCTTCAAAAATCGCCTCAGCTTCCGGAAAAGCCTCCACAGCGCGCTCCACACTGTTTTCACGCAATAAATGCAAAATCGCAAACGGCGCACGATTCGTGTAGTTGCTGATGTCATCAGGCTCCGTGCCATCAAACTGAAACCTTGGATGAAAGCTGGCCAGCTGAATCACGCCTTCCAGTTCATGCTCATCGATTACATCTTCAGCGACCTCCAGAAAATCGTTGAAATCCAAAAAATCTTCAAACAGCGTGGGATGAATCAGCAGAGTCGTATCAATCTCTGATGCAGGCGTGGCCACCAACAAATCCAGTTCACGATCCAGCTCTTCGAGCAAATCATCCGCATGCCGCGCTTTGCTCACCACCAAGCGCACTTGATTCTTCACGTAAACCGCCTTGGCGAAAGGGCAGAGATTCAAGCCGATCACAGCTTTTTCTAGCCAGTGGCGGGTTTGCTCAAGGACACGTGTTTCGTCCATGGCTGAAGCGTTGGAAGTTGTCATGCATGAATTATTGCTGCAAAAGCATCGATGATTAGCTATTAGTAAGACAGGTTTGAGAAGCGGCCTAAAAAAGCAAAAAGTCCAGACGATTTCTCGTCTGGACTTTTTGCTTTAGGAAGATTTAACTTCTTATTTCTTGCTCGGTGGCAAATCCGTACAACTTCCATGCGCCACTTCCGCAGCCATGCCGATGCTCTCGCCTAGCGTGGGATGCGGGTGGATGGTTTTGCCGATGTCTACTGCGTCTGCGCCCATCTCGATGGCGAGGGCGATTTCGCCGATCATGTCGCCGGCGTGGGTGCCGACCATGCCGCCACCTAGGATTTTGCCGTGGCCGTGGGCTTCTGGGGAGTCATCAAAGAGGAGCTTTGTGAAGCCTTCGTCTCGGCCGTTGGCGATGGCGCGGCCGGATGCTGACCAAGGGAACAAGCCTTTTTTGACTTTGATGCCTTGCGCTTTGGCTTGATCTTCTGTGAGGCCGACCCAAGCGACTTCGGGGTCTGTGTAGGCGACGCTGGGGATCACGCGAGCGTTGAATGCGGCGGCGGCGAGTTCTTTATTGCCTTGCTGCTCGCCTGCGATCACCTCAGCGGCCACGTGCGCTTCGTGCACGGCTTTGTGGGCGAGCATGGGTTGGCCGACGATATCGCCGATGGCGAAGATGTGGGGCACGTTGGTGCGCATTTGGATATCGACATTGATGAAGCCACGGTCTGTCACTGCCACGCCGGCTTGATCGGCTGCGATCTTTTTTCCATTGGGTGTGCGGCCGACGGCTTGCAGCACGAGGTCGTACACGCCTTCGCTCTTGGTGCCGTCGAGGCCTTCGAATTGCACTTTGATGCCTTGCGGCGTTGCTTGCGCGCCTACTGTCTTGGTCTTCAACATGATGTTGTCAAAACGGCCTTTGTTCATCTTCTCCCAGACCTTGACGAGATCGCGGTCTGCACCTTGCATGAGGCCGTCCATCATCTCGACCACATCCAGACGCGCGCCGAGTGTGGAATACACGGTGCCCATTTCTAGGCCGATGATGCCGCCGCCGACGATGAGCATTTTCTTCGGAACACTTGCAAGGCCTAAAGCGCCCGTGGAATCCACAATGCGCGGATCATCGGGCAAGAAGGGCAGGCGCACGGCTTGGCTGCCTGCGGCGATGATGCAGTGCTTGAACTGGATGACCTTCTTTTCGCCCGTTTTTTCTTGAGCTGTGCCGCTGGTCTCTTCCACTTGCACATGATGCGAGCCCACGAACGCGCCATAGCCGCGCACCGTGGTGACTTTGCGCATCTTGGCCATGGCAGCCAAGCCGCCAGTGAGTTTGCCGATGACTTTTTCTTTGTGGCCGCGCAGCTTGTCAATGTTGAGCTTGGGTGCGCCGAATTCCACGCCGAGATCAGCCATGTGGCTCACCTCATCCATCACGGCGGCGACGTGGAGCAGTGCTTTGGAGGGGATGCAGCCGACGTTGAGGCACACGCCGCCGAGCTGGGCATAGCGCTCGACGATGATGACTTTGAGGCCGAGGTCAGCAGCACGGAAAGCCGCGCTGTAGCCGCCGGGGCCTGCGCCTAGGACTAGCAGGTCGCAATCCATGTCTGCTGCGCCTTTGTAGGTAGATGCTACTGAATTCGTAGCACTTTGCGCAGTATTTATGCCGGCGAGAGGCTGTTTTTGCTCTGAAACTGCAGCAGGAGCAGGTGTGGGAGCGGTTGCTGGGCTTGACGATGCGCCAGCGGCTTCGAGCGTGAGCACGATGGAGCCTTGCTTGACCTTATCCCCGATTTTGACCTTGAGTTCCTTCACCACGCCTGCGCCGCTGGAGGGAATTTCCATGGAGGCTTTGTCGGATTCGACGGTGATGAGGGATTGCTCGGCTTTGACGGTATCGCCAGGTTTGACGAGCAGCTCGATGACGGCAACTTCGTCGAAATCGCCGATGTCGGGGACTTTAATTTCTATCGTTGACATGGTTTGCTTTCCTTTGCGCCGCTTCGCGTCGCGAAATAAATGGGGTCAGAGCACAATTAATTTGGTGATTGGAAATCAAAAGGGGCGGGTGATCAAAATTAATTGAGATCTGACCCCGTTTATTTCAGTTTCATCGTGAACACCTTGATCGGGCCACCGGAGTTTTTGTCGAATTCGCAGCCTGCGGTCACGCCTGCGAGTGCCACGTCTCGCGCGCTTGCATCGCGCTTCGCATACGCAACGCTCATCGCGCCGAGCGCGAAGCCGCGGCCTGAGCCGACGCCCCAGAATTCTTTGAACTCGAAGACTTCGCGGTAGCTGTAGAGGCCGAAGATGCCTGCGCTGTTGGCGATCAACACGCTGAACTGCATGCTCTCATAAGGATCTGCATCTTCTTCCTTGGTTTGCAGGAAGAATTTTTCTTTGAGCACGGGGTGGAGCTTGAGGAAGGTGTCGTAGACCTCGTCTTTGCTGTGTAGCTTCAGATCTTCTTTAGGCAAGGATTCAAGCGATTTCCGCAGGGCAGGGAAGTGCGCCACAGTGCCTGCAGTGGTGACATAGCTCTCGCCGCCCACGGCTTTCACTTTGAAGATTTTTTCATTGGCTTCAAAGCGGTTGCCTAAGCGCGTATCGCCAAAGGTGACGAGCGAATCGGAGGCGATAGCGACATTGCCTGCTTTTTTAACGACTACTACTGTGGTCATACTGTTAAGTTCTTTGGATGGGATGGAGGAGAACGCAAAAGACGCAAAAGAAACGCAAAAGGCGCAAAATAGAAATTGATTGTCTGTTCTGTTTTTTGCGTCTTTTGCGTGTTTTTACGCATTTTGCGTTCTATTGCTTAGTTCGCCAATAACTCAAAGCAAAACGCGGCGGAAGTCCGAGAGGATTTGACCCAAGAATGCGTTAAAGCGAGCAGCAGCCGCACCATCAATCACGCGGTGATCCCAAGTGAGAGACAAAGGCAGCATCAAGCGTGGCACGAATTTTTCGCCGTCCCAGACTGGTTCCATCTGGCTCTTGCAGACGCCGAGGATGGCGACTTCGGGGGCGTTGATGATCGGTGTGAAGTAACGCCCGCCGATGCCGCCTAGGCTTGAGATCGTGAAGCATGCGCCGCTCATCTCGGCTGGCGTGAGCTTGCCGTCGCGGGCTTTTTTGGCGAGTTCGCCCATCTCTTGGCTGATCTGCAAGACGCCTTTTTTGTCAGCGTCTTTGATCACCGGGACGACGAGGCCATTGGGCGTATCGGCTGCGAAGCCAATGTGATAGTACTGTTTGTAGATCAGCGCATCGCCATCGAGAGAGGAGTTGAACTCGGGGAATTTCTTGAGCGCGGCGACGCAGGCTTTGATGAGGAAAGCTAGCATGGTTACTTTGATGCCTAGCTTCTCGTTTTCCTTGTTCGTCGAGACGCGGAAGGCTTCTAGATCGGTGATGTCTGCGTCGTCATGGTTGGTGACGGCGGGGATCATGATCGCGTTGCGTGTCAGATTTTGGCCGCTGATCTTTTTGATGCGGCTCATCTCTTTGCGCTCAATCGGGCCGAACTTGGTGAAATCAATCTTCGGCCATGGGATGAGGCCGAGTGCTGCGCCGTCTCCGCCTGCTGGGGCTTTGGCTGCGATGGCTTTGGTGGCCACAGCGCCGCTCATCACGGCTTTGGTGAAGCCTTGGATATCGGCTTCAGTGATGCGGCCTTTCAGCCCTGAGCCTTTGACTTCTTCGAGCGGCACGCCTAGCTCGCGTGCGAACTTGCGAACGGAGGGGCTGGCGTGAGGCAGAGCGCCAGTAGGAGCCGTTGTGGGGTTGTGTGCGGCTGGAGCATGTGCAGAGGATGCTACTGAAACAGGAGCTGCTTGCGCTGTATTTACGCCGGCTACAGGCTGTTTTTGCTCTGAAACTGCGGCTGCGGGAGCTGTAGAGGCTCCGGTAGGCGCAGAGCCTTCGAGAATGGCCAGCAGATCACCGATATTGATCTTGTCGCCAACTTTGACTTTCAATTCTTTGAGCACGCCTGCCGCGCTCGATGGAATTTCCATCGCAGCCTTGTCGGATTCGACGGTGACGAGAGATTGCTCCACCTTGATCGTATCGCCCACTTTGACAAAGACTTCAATCACAGCCACATCTTTGAAATCACCAATATCAGGCACTTTAACTTCGATGCGAGATGCTACTGAATTCATAGCTGCTTGCGCAGTATTTATGCCGGCGACTGGCTGTTTTTTCTCTGAAACTGCAGCGGGAGCAGGTGTGGGAGCGGTTGCTGGGCTTGACGATGCGCCAGCGGCTTCGAGCGTGAGCACGATGGAGCCTTGCTTGACCTTATCCCCGATTTTGACCTTGAGTTCCTTCACCACGCCTGCGCCGCTGGAGGGAATTTCCATGGAGGCTTTGTCGGATTCGACGGTGATGAGGGATTGCTCGGCTTTGACAGTGTCGCCAGGTTTGACGAGCAGTTCGATGACGGCAACTTCGTCGAAATCGCCGATGTCGGGGACTTGAATTTCTATGATGGGCATTGTTAAGTCTCCATGCAACGCTAATGCGTTGCGAAATTAAATGGGGTCAGAGCACAATTAATTTGGTTGTTGGTTATCAAACGAGGTCGGTGATCAAAATTAATTGAGATCTGACCCCGTTTAATTTCATCAAGCGTACAAGGGGTTGATCTTGTCGGTTTTGATGCCGTACTTCTTGATCGCTTCTGTCACTTTAGCTAGAGGCAATTTGCCGTCTTCTGCCAAAGCCTTCAAAGATGCGATGACGATGTAGTGGCGGTTGACTTCGAAGTGCTCGCGCAGTTTGCTGCGGAAGTCTGAGCGGCCAAAGCCGTCTGTTCCGAGGACTTTGTAGTTGCGCGTTGGCTTGCCATCAGCCGTGGCCTTTTGCACGTAGGGGCGGATTTGCTCGGCGTAGGCTTTCATGTAGTCCGTTGAAGCGATCACGGGGCCGGTGGTTTTGCCGAGTTGCTCTTCCACGAAGCTCTTGACTGGCTTGGCTTCTGGGTTGAGCAAGTTTTGGCGATCAGCGGCTTGGCCGTCGCGGGTGAGTTCGTTGAAGCTTGGGCAGCTCCATACATTGGCGCTCACACCCCAATCTTTTTCCAGCAGCTCTTTCGCGGCCATGCTCTCGCGCAAGATGGTGCCAGAGCCGAGCAGGTTGACCACGTTATCTTTTTTCGCAGCAGCTTCTTGCAGCAAATACATGCCTTTGATGATTTGCTCTTCCGTACCAGCTTTGAGGCCAGGCATGGCGTAGTTTTCGTTGAGCAGCGTGATGTAATAAAACACGTTGTCTTGCTTTTCCACCATGCGCTTCAAGCCATGATGCAAGATCACGCCGACTTCGTGGGCGAAGGTCGGGTCATACGAAATGCAATTCGGAATCGTGCCGGCCATGATGTGGCTGTGGCCGTCTTCGTGTTGCAGGCCTTCGCCGTTCAGCGTGGTGCGGCCGGATGTGCCGCCGAGCAAGAAGCCGCGGGCTTGCATATCGCCTGCTGCCCAAGCCAGATCGCCGATGCGCTGGAAGCCAAACATCGAGTAGTACACATAGAACGGCACCATGATGCGGTTGCTCGTCGAATACGAGGTCGCCGCTGCAATCCAGCTGCTCATGCCGCCGGCTTCGTTGATACCTTCTTGCAGAATCTGGCCGCCTTTGTCTTCCTTGTAGTACATCACCTGCTCTTTATCGACAGGGGTGTATTGCTGACCGAGCGGGTTGTAAATACCGACTTGGCGGAACAGGCCTTCCATACCGAAGGTGCGCGCCTCGTCCACCAAAATCGGCACCACGCGCTTGCCCAAAGCTTGATCGCGCAGCAGCTGCGTGATGAAGCGCACATAGGCTTGCGTGGTGGAGATTTCTCGGCCTTCGGCGGTGGGCTCCATCACAGACTTGAAGACATCAATCGCAGGCACGGTGAAGCTCTCATCGGCCTTGGTGCGGCGATGCGGCAGATAGCCACCAAGCGCTTTGCGGCGCTCATGCAGATACTTCATCTCCGGTGTGTCGTCTGCGGGCTTGTAGAAAGGCAGATCGGCGATTTGGCTATCAGGGATCGGGATATTGAAGCGATCGCGGAAGGCTTTGATGTCTTCGTCAGCCAGCTTCTTGGTTTGGTGAACCGTGTTTTTACCTTCGCCGATTTTGCCCATGCCAAAACCTTTCACGGTTTTGATGAGCAGCACGGTGGGCTGGTTTTTATGCTTCACCGCAGCGTCAAACGCGGCATAGACTTTTTGCGGATCGTGGCCGCCGCGCTTCAAGTTCCAAATTTCATCGTCGCTCATGTGCGCGACCATCTCTAGCGTCTCGGGGCTGCGGCCAAAGAAATGTTTACGAACATAAGCGCCGTCGTTCGCTTTGAAGGCTTGATAATCGCCATCCAGCGTGTCCATCATGATTTTGCGGAGCGCGCCATTTTTGTCGCGTGCGAGCAATGGATCCCAGCCGCTGCCCCAGAGGCACTTGATCACATTCCAGCCCGCGCCACGGAATTCGCCTTCGAGCTCTTGCACGATTTTTCCGTTGCCGCGCACAGGGCCATCTAAGCGCTGCAGGTTGCAGTTGATCACGAAGATGAGGTTGTCGAGGTTTTCACGGGCTGCCAAACCGATGGCGCCCAAGCTTTCTGGTTCGTCCATCTCACCGTCTCCGCAGAAGACCCAAACTTTGCGGTTAGACGTATCAGCAATGCCGCGAGCATGCAAGTATTTGAGGAAGCGCGCTTGGTAAATCGCCATCAGAGGGCCGAGGCCCATCGACACGGTGGGGAATTGCCAGAACTCGGGCATGAGCTTGGGATGCGGATAGCTGGAAAGGCCTTTCCCATCGACCTCTTGGCGGAAGTTTAAAAGCTGCTCTTCCGTCAAGCGGCCTTCGAGATACGCGCGGGCATACACGCCGGGCGACACATGGCCTTGGATGTAGATGCAATCGCCACCGTGGTTGGCGCTCTCGGCGTGCCAGAAATGATTGAAGCCTGCGCCGAACAAGTTGGCGAGAGATGCAAAGGAGCCAATATGGCCACCCAAATCGCCGCCGTCCGCAGGGTTATGGCGATTGGCTTTGACCACCATGGCCATTGCGTTCCAGCGCATGTAGGCGCGCAGGCGCTCTTCGATTTCTACGTTGCCTGGGTTGTGCGCTTCTTGATCAGGCTCGATGGTGTTCACATAGCCGGTCGTGGCAGAGAAGGGCATGTCGATGCTGTTTTGGCGAGCATGCTCCAAGAGCTGCTCCAGCAGAAAGTGCGCGCGGTCTTTGCCCTCTGCGTTGATGACGGCGGAGAGTGCGTCCATCCACTCGCGGGTTTCTTGGTTGTCGAGGTCGATGTCTTTGGGTAGTGCTGACATGTTGTGTCTCCAGATAAGAAGCAGCGTCATGGGTGATGACGAGCCGTGCATAACTTGCTTAGCTTGCCTTGAATTTAGGGCAGTGACTCTATTGTTTCACAAATTCTTTGATATTTTCAAATAGTGCATCATGTTTTCATATTATGGAATATGATGAACGCCGAAAAAACGGCAAGGGGTGCACGACAATCGCAAGATGACCGATATCGTGAGAACAGAGCCGATGCCTTTGGCTGTGCCTATGTCTGCATCAGCTAAGCCAGCTCGTGCTGTGAGCAAACAGCCCACGTGGCTGGTGCGCTGGTGGCGCTCGCAATCGCCCACGCGGCAAAATCGCTTTGCCTTGATCGCGCCTCTGGCGGCCGTGGCGGTGTTTCTGATGGCTATCGTGGCAAGCTTTGGTTATTTGCGTTTAGAGGAAATGTCTCGCGAGCAAGAGGCCGTGCAGCGCGATGTGGAATACGCGCAGCAGCGCCTTCGTCTGCGTTTGCTTGAGCGCCAAGAACAGCTCATGCGCTTAGCGGCAGATATCAACAACAAGCAGATTGATACCGAAGATTTCGTTACGCAGGCCGAGAGCTTGGTACGTCAATATCCAGAATTGCAATCCGTGGTGTGGATTGATGCTAAGAAGCGCATTCGCGTGAGCTACACCTCGCCCAGCATGCCAGGGCTGTATGTGCGTTTGAGTGGCGATATGCTTCGCCATCAAGAAACAGACACCGTCTATAACCTCGTGCGAGATGTGCGTCAGCCCATGTATTCCGTACCATTTTCCGTGCCCACAGGAATAGGAACGCAAACGATGTCTGTGTTGCAGGTGCAAGTGCCGCTGGCCGATGGCGCACGCTTTGGTGGTGTGGTGATGGGCGAGTACCAGGTTGATGGGCTGATGCGCTATGGCGTTCCGGCCGAGATCACTGCCAAGTATGCAGTCGCTTTACTCGATGATAAGAATCGCCTGCTGTCTGGCAACACCTCGCCCAAGCGCAATGCGGCAGTGCGTCTGTTACCTTGGGTGCAGCAAGATACGGAGTATGAGGTGCCGGTTTCGCCGCTGGGCAATAGTTTGGTGCTGCGCGCCGAGGCATATCGTGCCTCCTTGGGGGTGATTGGCAGTGCGCTGTTTTGGTTGGTGCTGGTTCTCTCGCTGATGACGGCTTGGCTGCTCGTTACCGCATGGCGGCATACTCGCCGCCGTATCCAAACGCAGGCTGCGCTCTTGCAAGAAACGAGCTTTCGCCGCGCCATGGAAAACTCCATGCTCACCGGCATGCGCGCGCTCGATCTGCAAGGCCGCATCACCTATGTCAATCCAGCTTTTTGTCAGATGACGGGTTGGAGTGAAGCGCAATTGGTGGGGCTGACCGCGCCATTTCCCTATTGGCCTGAAGATGACCGCGAGATGCTCGCAGCGAGGCTGGAAGAAGAGATCAGTGGGCGCACCACGCCGGGCGGGTTTCAAGTCCGCGTGAAGCACCGTGATGGCAGCATTTTTGATGCTCGCATGTATGTGTCGCCCTTGGTGGATGGCAAAGGTGTGCAAAGCGGCTGGATGACCTCCATGACCGACATCACAGAACCTAATCGTGTGCGTAAGCAACTGTCTGAATCCTACGAACGATTTACCACCGTGCTCGAAGGCTTGGACGCAAGCGTCTCTGTGGCACCGCTGGGCGGCGATGAGCTGCTGTTCGCCAACAAAATGTATCGCTTGTGGTTTGGCAGCAAATCAAAAGAGCATTTGAGCTTGGTGGAACAAGCGGGGCGCATGGATAGCGGCATTGTCCAGCCTGATTTCAAAGACAGCACCAGCGGCGATAGCGTGGATTCTTTGGCAGGCTTGCCAACCGAGGAAATCACGGCAGCTCGCAGTGAGAATGCAGAAATCTTTATTCCTGATCTCAACAAATGGCTCGAAGTGCGTTCTCGTTATCTGAACTGGACGGATGGTCGTTTGGCTCAAATGGTGATTGCTACAGACATCACACCGCGCCGCATGGCTGAGGATCTGGCAGCCCAGCAAGCAGAGAAGGCGCAATCCGCTTCGCGCCTCATTACCATGGGTGAGATGGCTTCGAGCGTGGCGCATGAGCTCAATCAACCGCTTACTGCTATTTCAAATTACTGCACTGGTATGGTCAGCCGTATTCAGGGCGGGCAGATCAATCAAGAAGAGATGCTGGCCGCTTTGGAGAAAACTGCACGCCAAGCCCAGCGTGCTGGGCAGATCATTCATCGCATTCGCAGCTTTGTGAAGCGTTCGGCGCCGAATCGGACAGAGAGCGATGTGTCCCAGTTGGTATCCGAAGCCTTGGAGCTGGCCGAGATTGAGCTGCGTCGCCGCAATGTGCGGCTCACACACTATTTGGCCGCTCGCTTACCGCGTTTGATGGTTGATCCGATTTTGATCGAACAAGTGCTGGTTAATTTGCTTAAAAACGCTGCCGAGTCGATTGACAATGCGAATCGCCCAAGCAATCGTCGCAGCGTCGAGCTCCGCGCTATACCGAAGCAGATTGATGGCGTGGGCGAGGCCGTGGAATTTACGGTGACTGACACCGGGCAGGGCTTGGCTCCCGAGGTGATGCAGCGCTTGTTTGAAGCCTTCTTCTCCACCAAGGCCGAAGGCATGGGCATTGGCCTGAACTTGTGCCGCTCCATTGTGGAGAGCCACCAAGGCAGGATGCATGCTGAGAACCTCTACAATGGCGATCAAGTGACGGGTTGCCGTTTTAGCTTTTGGCTGCCCTGTCAGCCTGTGGCCTACTACGGCAGCCGTACAGGCAGCTTTTCAGCCGTACAGGCTTAAAGTTGAGTGCTATTAATTGGATAGCATTCCGCGCAGATTCTACGCCGGCGATCGTTGGTTTTGTTATAAAAAGGACAGTGTTTCATGAGCTTGATCCCGAAAAAAGGCACCGTGTATGTGGTCGATGACGACGAGGCCGTGCGCGATTCGCTGCAGTGGCTGCTTGAAGGCAAAGACTACCGGGTGCGCTGCTTTGATTCCGCCGAAACCTTCCTCGCCCGCTACGACCCCCGCGAGGTCGCCTGCCTGCTGGTGGACGTGCGCATGGGCGGCATGAGCGGCATTGAGCTTCAAGACAAACTGATCGAGCGCAAAAGCCCGCTGCCCGTCGTCTTCATCACTGGCCATGGCGATGTGCCGATGGCAGTGAACACCATGAAAAAAGGCGCCATGGATTTCATCCAGAAGCCTTTTAAAGAAGCTGAGCTGGTGAGTCTCGTTGAGCGCATGCTGGAGCAGGCCAAGGGTAGCTTTGCGGATCATCAGCAATCTGCAAGCCGCGACGCATTGCTGGCTAAGCTCACAGGACGTGAAGCGCAGGTGCTCGAGCGTATCGTGGCTGGTCGTTTGAACAAGCAGATTGCCGACGATTTAGGCATCAGTATCAAAACGGTGGAAGCGCATCGCGCCAACATCATGGAAAAGCTCGGTGCGAATACTGTGGCTGATCTTCTCAAAATTGCTTTAGGTTCTAACGCGCCGAAGGCTTGATTTCTAACTAACCAATAGAACGCAAAAGACGCAGAAAGAATTCAATATAGATTTCCTTTTGCGCCTTCTGCGTTTTTTTGCGTCTTCTGCGTTCTCCTCTTTAATTAGCCATTTACTCACATGACTGCCCAACTCATCAACGGCAACGAACTCTCCACCCAGCTGCGCGCAGATGTAGCTCGCCGCGCCGCCGCGCTCAAAGTCAAAGGCATTACTCCCGGCCTCGCTGTGGTTCTCGTTGGAGACAACCCAGCGAGCCAAGTCTATGTGCGCAACAAAGTCAAAGCTTGCGCGGACAGTGGCCTGCACTCGGTGATGGAAAAGCACCCCGCTGATATGAGCGAAGCGGCATTGCTGGCCTTGGTTGAAAAGCTCAACAACGATCCAACGATTCACGGTATTCTTGTACAGCTGCCTCTGCCCGTGCATATGGATGCGCAAAAGGTCATCGAAGCCATTGCCCCTGAAAAAGATGTCGATGGTTTTCATGTCGCCAGCGCTGGCGCGCTCATGGTCGGTCGCCCCGGCTTTTGGCCATGCACGCCGTATGGCTGCATGAAGATGCTCGAGTCGATTGGCTATTCACTCAAAGGCAAACATGCTGTTGTGATTGGTCGCAGCAATATCGTCGGCAAGCCGATGGCACTCATGCTCTTGCAGCAAAACGCCACCGTGACGATCTGCCACAGCGGCACAAAAGATCTGAAAGCTCAGACGCTACAAGCTGATGTGATTGTTGCTGCTGTAGGTAAGCGCAACGTACTCACTGCAGATATGGTCAAGCCCGGCGCGGTTGTGATCGATGTGGGCATGAACCGCAACGATGAAGGCAAACTCTGCGGCGATGTGGATTTCGATGGTGTGAGCAAGGTTGCGAGCTACATCACACCAGTGCCCGGTGGCGTGGGGCCGATGACGATCACGATGCTGTTGGTCAACACATTGGAAGCTGCAGAGCGTGTTTGACCCTCGACCGGACGGGGGCACGTCTTCACGAGCAGATATTTCCTGCTCTTGTCAGCCTAAAACTCCTGGTAAATAAGCCAAAAATCCTTTATAATCAATACATTACACCCCAACGGGCGCAGCAAACGCCCGTTTTTTTATGCCTAAACGGTTTTGAGTAGATGTTTTTCTATTCGCAAGCTGTTCTGGTTGGGGTTTTTATTGCCTTTTGTTTTTGCCCCAAGTTTTAAGCGATAGATGTCCGCAAATTTAAACACCACTTTGAGCCAGACCGTGACCGGGCTGGGTTACGTCTTGGTTGAGATTGAACGCTCAGCCGGTGGTTTGCTGCGCGTGACGATTGATCATCCTTGGGAAGCGGGGCAAGAAGAGGTATTGATCGCTGTGGAAGATTGCGAGCGCGTCACACGGCAGTTGCAATACGTGTTGGAAGTCGAAGGCGTGGATTACAAGCGCTTGGAAGTGGCTTCGCCAGGCATTGATCGCCCGCTGCTGGGTGAATCCGATTTCGAGCGCTTCAATGGCGAGATGGTGGATCTCACATTGAAAGTCGCCATTGGCTCAGAAGTGGCCGCACAAAGCGTAGGCGCAGTGAATGCCAATCGCAAAAAGTTTCGCGGCAAGCTGCGTAAAGCGCAAGCAGGCGGCTGGCAGATTGAGCTGGAGAATGAAGCCGCCAAGCCGCTCAAGCCCGGTGCGAAAGTGTCGAAGAAAAAATTGGAAGCCCCAGCCACGGTGATGGGCTTCACGCTGGATGAGCTCAAAGAAGCGCGTCTAGCACCGATTGTTGATTTCAAAGGGCGTAAGCCTAAAACCGTTTAATTTTTTAGAACTCTGGACGAAGGAGAAGAACCATGAACCGCGAAATGTTGATGCTTGTTGAAGCCATTTCCCGCGAGAAAAACGTTGACAGCGAGACCGTGTTCGGTGCGCTGGAGGCGGCGCTTGCGCAGGCCAGCAAGAAGATTTATCAAAACGAAGGCCATGGCGAGGTGGAAATCCGCGTCACCATGGATCGCGAGAGTGGTGATTACGAAACCTTCCGCCGCTGGCTCGTCGTGCCGGATGACCAAGGCCTGCAAAACCCAGATGCCGAAGAGATGCTGATGGATGCGCTGGATCGCGTGAGCGATGTTGAGCCGGGCGACTATATTGAAGAGCAGGTCGAATCTGTGCCCATTGGCCGCATTGGCGCGCAAGCAGCCAAGCAAGTGATTTTGCAAAAAATCCGTGATGCTGAGCGCGAGATTCTGCTCAACGATTTCATGAGCCGTGGCGACAAGATTTTTGTGGGCACTGTGAAGCGTGCAGACAAAGAGGGCTTGATCGTCGAGAGTGGCCGTGTGGAAGGGCGCTTGAAGCGTTCCGACATGATTTCCAAAGAGAATCTGCGCAGCGGTGATCGCGTGCGCGCGATGATCATGGAAGTGGATCCCACCTTGCGTGGCGCGCCGATCATTCTCTCGCGCAGCGCGCCAGAGTTCATGATTGAGCTGTTCCGTAATGAAGTGCCCGAGATTGAGCAAGGTCTGCTCGAGATCAAATCCTGCGCAAGAGATTCTGGCTCACGCGCCAAGATTGCTGTGCTCTCCAACGACAAGCGTGTTGACCCCATCGGCACCTGCGTGGGTGTGCGTGGCTCGCGTGTGAACGCGGTGACAAACGAGCTCGCAGGCGAGCGCGTGGATATCGTGCTTTGGAGCGAAGATCCTGCCCAATTCGTGATCGGTGCTTTGGCTCCTGCCAACGTGTCTTCTATCGTTGTTGACGAAGAAAAGCATGCGATGGACGTGGTGGTGGATGAGGAAAACCTCGCCATTGCCATTGGCCGTGGCGGCCAAAACGTGCGTCTCGCTTCTGAGCTCACCGGCTGGAAGATCAACATCATGGATGCCAATGAATCTGCCGAGAAGCAGGCTGGCGAGCAGGGCACAATCCGCGCGCTCTTCATGAGCAAGCTGGATGTGGACGAAGAAATTGCCGACACACTGATCAGCGAAGGCTTCACCTCGCTCGAAGAAGTGGCCTATGTGCCACTGCAAGAGATGCTGGAAATTGAAGGCTTTGACGAAGACACCGTGAACGAGCTGCGCACCCGTGCGAAAGATGCCTTGCTCACCATGGCGATTGCCAAGGAAGAGTCTGTGGAAGAAGTGAGCCAAGATCTGCGTGATTTTGAGTTCAACGGCAAACACCTCAGCGCCGATTTGATTTCCAAATTGACTGAAGGCGGCGTGAACACACTCGATGATTTGGCCGATTTGGCCATTGACGAGTTGACCGAGATCACGGGTCAAAATGAAGATGAAGCCAAGGCGCTCATCATGAAGGCGCGCGAGCATTGGTTCACTGCTGACGATGCCTCTGCTGCACCTGCAGCCAAAGAGTAAGAGTATGGAGACCACCCACTATGTCAAACACCACTGTCTCCGAATTTGCCAGCGAGCTCAAAAAGCCGGTTGAAATCCTGCTTGAGCAGCTTAAAGGCGCTGGCGTGCCCAAAGCGGCTGCTGGCGATGTGCTCACTGATTCTGATAAGCAAAAATTGCTGAGCTTCCTGCAAACCAGCCACGGCACAGCAGCACCTGGCGAGCGCAAGAAAATCACGCTTACGAAAAAATCCACCACTGAAATCAAGCAAGCTGACGCCACGGGCAAAGCGCGCACGATTCAGGTGGAAGTGCGTAAGAAGCGTACTTTTGTGCAGCGTGATGAAGAGGTCGCGGCAGCGCCTGTGGCGCCGCCACCAGCACCAGTTGCTCCTCCACCCGCAGCGCCGGCTGTGCCGGTGATCGACGAGGCTGAAAAGGCTCGCCGTGAGGAAGAAGCACGCCGTCAAGCTGAGTTCAATCAGCGCTTGGCTCAAGAAGCCGAAGAGCGTCGCCGTGCTGCTGAAGAAGCGCGTAGCAAGCAACAAGCCGCAGCTGAACCTGTGGAGCCTGCTTCTGAAGTATCTGAGGCTCCAGTTCTAGAGCAAAAAGCAGAGGCTCCCCTTGCAGAACCTGCGCCAAGTGCTCCTGAGGTTGTAGCGCCTCCTGCTTTGACGCCAGAGCAAATCGCGGCCGAGTCTGCTGATCGTCGCCGCAAAGCTTTGGCTGAAGCCGAAGCGATTCGTGCGATGATGAGCGCGCCCAAGAAGGTGCTCGTGGCCAAGAAAGCCGATGAGCCCAAGCCTGCCGCCAAAGAAGGTGTGAAAGGTACCTTGCACAAGCCAGCAGCCGGTGCAAAGAAAGCCGATGGCACACCCGCCACTGGTGCACCCGCAGTCGGCACAGGCGCCAAGAAAACCGAAGTCAAATCCGAGAAATTGTCTTCAAGCTGGGGCAAAGATGCCGACGGCAAGAAGAAGGGTGAAATCAAAACCCGAGGAGACGCCACAGGTGGCGTAGGCCGCAACAACTGGCGCGCTGGCCCCAAAGGCAAGCGTGGCCGCGATGAAGTGCAGGAGCAGGCACCAGCCGCGCCGGTGGAAGCCCGCGTGCTTGAAATCCACGTGCCTGAGACGATCACCGTGGCTGAGCTGGCTCACAAGATGGCTGTGAAGTCTTCTGAAGTGATCATGAAGCTCATGAAGCTGGGCCAGATGGTCACGATCAACCAATCGCTGGATCAAGACACGGCGATGATCGTGGTGGAAGAACTCGGTCACAAAGCCTTGGCTGCCACGCTGGATGATCCTGAAGCGTTTACTGAAGACGAAGCCGGTGAATTCACCGCTGAGCTCTTGCCGCGCGCCCCTGTGGTCACAGTCATGGGCCACGTTGATCACGGTAAAACTTCTCTGCTCGATTACATTCGCCGCGCCAAAGTGGCATCGGGTGAAGCAGGCGGCATCACGCAGCATATCGGCGCCTATCACGTCGAAACGCCGCGCGGTGTGGTCACTTTCCTCGATACACCCGGCCACGAGGCTTTCACGGCCATGCGTGCGCGCGGTGCGCAAGCCACCGACATCGTGATCTTGGTGGTTGCTGCGGATGACGGCGTGATGCCGCAGACGAAAGAAGCGATCAAGCATGCGAAAGCAGCTGGCGTGCCTATCGTGGTGGCGATGAACAAGATTGACAAGCCTGAAGCCAACCCAGATCGCGTTAAAGGCGAATTGGTGGCGGAAGAGGTTGTGCCCGAAGAGTTTGGTGGTGAATCGCCCTTCGTGGCTGTATCTGCGAAAACTGGCCAAGGTATTGACGATTTGCTCGAGCAAGTGCTCTTGCAAGCTGAAGTGCTTGAGCTCAAAGCACCTGTGGAAGCCATGGCGAAGGGCTTGGTCGTTGAGGCCAAGCTCGACAAAGGTCGCGGCCCTGTGGCTACCGTGCTCGTACAAACCGGCACGCTCAAAGTGGGCGATGCTGTGCTTCTCGGCGCAACCTATGGCCGCGTGCGCGCCATGCTCGATGAAACGGGTCATCCAGTGAAATCTGCTGGTCCATCCATCCCTGTGGAAATCCAAGGTTTGGCTGAAGTGCCAGGCGCTGGCGATGAATTCATGGTGATGCAAGACGAAAAGCGTGCGCGAGAAATCGCCACCTATCGCGCTGGCAAATACCGCAGCACCAAGCTGGCTAAGCAGCAAGCTTCTAAGCTGGAAAACATGTTCACCGACATGGCTTCCGGCGAA
This sequence comes from Variovorax sp. PCZ-1, assembly GCF_018413605.1. Classification (GTDB taxonomy): domain Bacteria; phylum Pseudomonadota; class Gammaproteobacteria; order Burkholderiales; family Burkholderiaceae_C; genus JANMDU01. The sequence continues at coordinate 1,204,800 of NZ_JAHCDN010000001.1, forward strand.
GTCAAAACCGTACCGATCATCATCAAATCAGATGTGCAAGGTTCGCAAGAAGCGCTGTCTTCCTCACTGCTCAAGCTCTCCACGGACGAGATCAAAGTGCAGATCGTGTATGCCGCCGTGGGTGGCATTTCCGAGAGCGATGTGAACTTGGCGATTGCTTCCAAGGCTGTGATCATCGGCTTCAACACGCGTGCCGACGCAGGCGCGCGCAAGACAGCCGAAGGCAATGGCATCGACATTCGCTACTACAACATCATCTACGACGCTGTGGACGATCTGAAAGCAGCCATGAGCGGCATGCTCACGCCAGACAAGAAAGAAGAAGTCATCGGCACCGCCGAGATTCGTCAAGTCTTCCGCGTGTCCAAAGTCGGCTCGATTGCAGGCTGTATGGTCACCAGCGGCGTGGTCAAGCGCAATGCTCGCTTGCGTTTGCTGCGCAACAACGTGGTCGTCTTCACGGGCGAACTCGATTCATTGAAGCGCTTCAAAGACGATGCGAAAGAAGTCAAAGAAGGCTTCGAGTGCGGCTTGAACATCAAGGGCTACAACGACATCGTTGAATTGGATGTCTTGGAGTTCTTCGAGATCAAGGAAATTGCTCGTACGCTTTAATCACTTTATTGGAGATCAATCAATAGAACGCAAAAGACGCAAAAATTACGCAGAAGACGCAAAAAAGAAACCAAATCTTTTGTGTATTTCTTTTGCGCCTTTTGCGAAACCTCTGCGTATTTTGCGTTCTATTCTTTCCTGACCACTGTATGCCTAAAAAACAAACTTCAGCCCCCAATCGCGGTATCCGCGTAGGTGACCAGATCCAGCGGGATCTGGCGGAGCTGATCGCGCGCGAATTGAAAGATCCGCGCGTGGGTATGGTCACGATCAATGCGGTGCAGGTCACGCCTGATTACGCTCATGCCACCGTGCATTACAGCTTGCTCACGGGTGAGCCTGAGGAAACTCAGGCCGCGCTCACGCAAGCAGCTGGTTTCTTGCGCAACGGCCTCTTCAAGCGTTTGCACATTCATACCGTGCCTACCTTGCATTTTCAGTTTGACCGCACCACCGAGCGCGCCGCTGATATGAATGCGCTGATCGCCAAGGCGGTCGCCTCGCGTTCCAAGGACGCGGAGGAATAAGCCATGAACGCACCACGAGTACGGGTCGTGAGGCGTCCCGTGCATGGGGTGCTTCTTCTGGACAAACCGCTGGGTTTGTCGTCTAACGACGCTTTGCAAAAAGCCAAATGGCTGCTTCGCGCTGAAAAAGCAGGCCATACTGGCACGCTTGATCCATTGGCCACGGGCGTATTGCCGCTGTGCTTTGGCGCAGCGACGAAGTTTTCAGCTTTGCAGCTCGATGCTGTGAAAACCTATGAAGCCACTGCTGTGCTGGGCATCAAGACTTCTACTGGCGATGCAGAAGGCGAAGTGATTGCCAAGCGTGAAGTGAATGTGACCCAAGCTGATCTGGATCGCGTGCAGGCGCAATTCACTGGCAAGATTTCACAAATCCCGCCGATGCACAGCGCTTTGAAGAAGGATGGCAAAGCGCTCTACGAATACGCCCGCGAAGGCATCGAGATCGAGCGCGCGCCGCGTGAAGTGACGATTTATAAGCTAAATATACAGTTCGCCGGCACAGATACTGCGCAAGCAGCTATTAAAATAATAGCGACTGTGAGCAAAGGCACATACATCCGAACGTTAGGCGAAGACATTGGCGAAGCCTTGGGCTGTGGCGCGCATCTCTCGAGCTTGCGTCGCACCGAGACGGGCGGCCTGCTGGTTGGCAAAGCGCTCACGCTTGCGCAGCTCGAAGCCTTGAACGACGACGAGCGTCTTGCCGCTTTGCAGCCTGTAGACAGCCTGCTCGCAGGTCACGAGGCCGTCACGCTAGACAACGAAAATGCAGGCAGATTTTTAAGTGGTTTGCGCCGCCGTACAGCGCTGCCCGATAACGATCACGTCGCTGTGTATGGAGACAAACCCCGTGCGCTACTCGGTAGTGCGCACATCAAAGCAGGAGAGTTGATTCCAACTCGCTTGCTTTCTCCCATCGAAGTTTCACAAACGCTGGCTCAGGGCATGTCCCAGGAAGCTGCGACAACAGTTTTGAATTGAAAAGGAAGTCATCATGACCCAACAAATCCGCAACATCGCCATCATCGCTCACGTTGACCATGGCAAAACCACGCTGGTCGATCAGCTTCTGCGCCAAAGCGGCACTTTCGCTGCTCACGAGCAGCTTGAAACCTGCGTGATGGACAACAACGACATTGAGAAAGAGCGTGGCATCACGATTTTGGCTAAGAACTGCGCTGTGAAGTGGAACGACACGCACATCAACATCGTCGATACCCCCGGCCACGCGGACTTCGGTGGCGAGGTGGAGCGTGCTCTGTCCATGGTCGATGGCGTGGTGCTCTTGATTGACGCGCAAGAAGGCCCGATGCCTCAGACCCGTTTCGTGACGAAGAAGGCGCTGGCTCTTGGCCTGCGCCCCATCGTTGTGGTGAACAAGGTGGACAAGCCAGGTGCTGATTGCCAGAAGGTCGTGAACCAAGCTTTCGATTTGTTCGACAAACTCGGCGCAACCGATGAGCAGCTGGATTTCCCAGTGGTCTACGCCTCTGGCCTGAACGGCTGGAGCGCGTTGGAAGAGGGCGAGGCAGGCGCTCAGTGGGGTAAAGATATGACCGCGCTGTTTGACACTGTGCTGCGCCATGTGCCATCGCAAAAAGGCGATGCCTCTGCGCCGCTGCAATTGCAAATCTCCTCGCTCGATTACTCCACCTTCGTGGGCCGTATCGGCGTAGGCCGTATCACCGCTGGCACCATCAAGCCGATGATGGACGTGCTCGTGGCCGAAGGGCCAGACGGCAAGACCTACAAAGGCCGCGTCAACCAAGTGCTCAAATTCCAAGGCTTGGATCGCGTGGTGGCTACCAGCGCCGGCCCAGGCGATATCGTTCTCATCAACGGTATTGAAAACATCGGCATCGGCGTAACAGTCACCGATCCTCTGAATCCAACGCCGTTACCCATGCTGAAAGTCGATGAGCCTACGCTCACGATGAATTTCTGCGTGAATACATCGCCGCTCGCTGGTCGTGAAGGCAAGTATGTGACGAGCCGTCAGATTTGGGATCGTCTGCAGAAAGAGCTGCAGTCCAACGTCGCGCTGCGCGTGAAAGAAACCGATGAAGACGGTATCTTTGAAGTCTCAGGTCGCGGCGAATTGCACCTCACTATTCTTTTGGAAAACATGCGCCGTGAAGGCTATGAGATGGCTGTTTCTAAGCCACGCGTGGTGTTCCAAGAGATCAATGGCGAGAAATGCGAGCCGATTGAATTGGTGACTGCTGACGTGGAAGACCAACATCAAGGCGGCGTGATGCAAGCCTTGGGTGAGCGCAAAGGCGAGCTGGTGAACATGGAGCCCGATGGTCGTGGCCGGGTGCGCTTGGAGTACCGAATTCCCGCGCGTGGCCTGATCGGCTTCACCACTGAGTTCTTGAACTTGACACGCGGCTCTGGTTTGATCGCCAACATTTTCGACAGTTACGAACCGCACAAAGGCGACATCGCCAGCCGCAAAAACGGCGTGCTGATCTCGATGGACGATGGCGAAATTTTCACCTACGCTCTGGGCAAGCTCGACGACCGTGGCCGCATGTTCGTGCGCGCGAACGATCCCGTGTACGAAGGCATGATCGTCGGTATCCACAACCGTGATAACGACCTCGTCGTCAACGCCACCCGCACCAAACAGCTCACCAACTTCCGTGTGAGCGGAAAGGAAGACGCGATCAAGATCACCCCTCCGATTCAGCTCACGCTGGAATACGGCGTGGAATTCATTGAAGACGACGAGTTGGTTGAGATCACGCCAAAGAGCGTCCGTTTGCGCAAGCGCTTCTTGAAAGAGCATGAGCGCAAGCGCGCTAGCCGTGACTGATGCCATCAAAAACGATCTGGTGACTCAGGCGAAAGCCCAGGCCACCAGCCCATTGCAGCTCAAATTTGCTGATGCGCTCCAGCGGATTGATGCGATTGGGCAGCGTGTGCAGTTTCTTGATGCGCTGTATGGCCAATACCGAAGCAAATTCGGGCAACATCTGCCACCACTTCGAGCCGAGCAAGATCGCTTGTCTCGTCAGATGGTGGTATTTTTGCATGAGCGTTTGCAAAGACCTGATGCAGAGGGCACCCAATCGCTCACTGCGAATCACCGCAAATCGATAGGACGATTGATCGTCTCTTTGGCAAAGGATTACGCTTTGCAAGGCGATGCGCAAATGCGCGCGATTCATGATGCGTATAGTCATGAGACCATCGAAGAGATGGATGCCGCCAACAAAGACGGCATGTTGGATTGGCTTGAGGCGATGGGCGTAGATTTATCGCCGTCTTCCGAAAAAGGCAGTGCTGCTGAAATGGCGCAAGCTGCACTGAAGGCCGTTCACGAGAAGATGGTGCATCAAGAAAAAATTGAAGAGCAGCGTAAGGCGCGGCGGGATGAAAAGCGCGCAGCAAGAAAGAAAGCGGATCCTAAAGCGCAAGCCAGACTCGCCGAAAAAGAGCTAGCGGCCCAAGAAGCACAAAGCGCTCTCAAAAATATCTATCGCCAATTGGCGCGCCAGCTTCATCCTGATCGCGCTGACAACGATACGCAGCGCGCCATCAGCCACGATTTGATGAGCGAAGCCAATACAGCTTATGAGCGTCAAGATTTGTTGGCTCTGCTCCAGCTGCAACTCAGGGCGAGCCAAATTGATGCGAGCGCGATGGGCACGGTAGCTGAAGAAAAGCTCGAAAGCTGGATCGCGCTGCTACGAGCGCAAGCCAAGGATTTGACACAAGAGTGCATGATGCTTGAGCGGCAGATGATGCACGAATTCGGTCTACTATCTCACCAATCACTGACGGCAGAAAATTTGGAAGCCTTATTGCAGGCGACTTTGCAGCAGTACGATGAAGCCCTACATTTGATGCGCAACGATTTGGAGATGATCAAAAACGATGCCGATCTCAAGCGCTGGGCAAAAGCCAATAGCAAGGAGCTCGAGCGCCATGATGCGATACTGGATGATGAGCTTATGAATGCCATGATGATGAATACCGCGCCTCGCCACTCAGCCAAGAAAAAACGATGAAACTGACACACTCCCGAGCCGTGCTGCTCATGATCGCCGTCACTCTGATGTGGTCTATCGCTGGCGCTGTCACGCGGCAGCTTGAATCTGCCAAGAGCTTTGAAGTCACGTTTTGGCGCAGTTTCTTCACGGTGATTTCGCTACTCGTCATCTTGCCGATATGGCAGGGTAGGGGTGTATTCAAGAGTTTTCATTGGAAGAGCGTGCCGTTTTGGATCAGTGGCCTTTGCTGGAGCGTGATGTTTACCGCTTTCATGGTGGCTCTCACGCTAACTTCAGTGGGGAATGTTTTGGTGACGATGGCTGTGGGCCCGCTGCTCACCGCTTTGATTGCTCGCATTTTTATCGGCCATAAGCTCCCTGCACGAACTTGGGGAGCGATTGCTGTGGCTTGCGCGGGTATCGCTTATATGTTTGGCCAGCAATTAGATTTGAAGCAGAGCGGAGCGGCGCTAGGTATGGCTGTGGCGTTTTGCGTGCCTGTAGCAGGCGCGATTCATTGGACGGTGGTGCAGCGCGCGCAAGCCAAGGGGGAGCAGCTTGATTTTGTGCCTTGTGTGCTCATTGGTGCGGTGATTTCTTCGCTCATCACATTACCTCTGTCTTTTCCATTTGCTGCAAGCGGCTCGGATGTTGGTTGGCTAGCTTTGCTCGGCTTGGTGCAATTGGCCATACCGTGCACGCTCGCCGTGATTTGCGCCAAGGTGTTGAAAGCACCCGAAGTGTCCCTGCTGGCTCTGCTGGAAGTGATTTTCGGTATTCTCTGGGCTTGGATGTTTGCAGGCGAAGTGCCTACGCAGGCTGTGCTGATTGGCGGCACGCTGGTGATTGGTGCGCTCGTAGCGAATGAGGCTTTAGGTTGGAAATCATCATGAGTGAAGACAATTTTGTTTTAGTTGAAGAGCGTGGCAATGCAGGCTTGATCACGCTCAATCGCCCGAAGGCATTGAATGCTTTGAGCTTGGGTATGGTGCGCCAGATCACGGCTGCTTTGCTGAAATGGCGTGATCAAGCGAATATTCAGCTCGTGGCGATTCGCGGTACAGGCAAGTTACCCGATGGCAGCTTTGCACCCTTCGGCAGCTTCTGCGCGGGCGGTGACATCCGCTTCTTCCATCAAGCGGCGCTCACAGGCGATCCAGCACTCGAAGATTTCTTCACTGAAGAATACAGCCTCAATCATTTAATTCATACCTATCCCAAACCGTATGTCGCCTTCATGGATGGTATTTGCATGGGCGGCGGCATGGGAATCTCTGGCCATTTGGCGAAAAACAGCATTCGCATCGTCACTGAGCGCACCAAGATGGCCATGCCAGAGACAAATATTGGTTTGTTTCCCGATGTAGGCGGCGGCTATTTTCTCAGCCGTTGCGCGAACGCGCAGCCTGGCGTGGGTGAATACTTGGCACTCACCGGCCATATGCTGCATGCACCCGAAGCAGTGTCAGTAGGTTTGGCAGATGTGCAGATCAATAGTGATCAATTGACAGGCTTGTGGGATCAATTAACTGCTGGTAGTTATCCTAATCGTGCTGAATGTTTTTCAGAAATTGCTATCAATTCAATAGCACTTCGCGCAGATTCTATGCCGGCGAATAGCACTTTTCTTTCAAAAATTGGTGATAATTTCAATCACTCTACAGTGCTTGCAATCACTCAATCATTAGAAGCCAGCAGCGATGCTTGGGCAAAAGATGTGGCAGCACTTTTGCGCAAGCGCTCACCTTTGATGCTCGAAGTCACGTTGCAACTTATCCGCCGTGCGCGAAGCTTGAGCCTAGCTGACGATCTGCGCCTTGAGCGCGATTTGGTGCGGCATTGTTTTCACACCAAGCATCTAACGCGCAGCGGGACAGCTTCTGAAACCGTAGAAGGCATCCGCGCTTTAGCGGTAGATAAAGACCATTCGCCGACATGGAATCCAGCTCGCTTGGAAGACATCACGCCACCAATGATTGCGCCGTTTTTCGTAAGCCCTTGGCCGGCTGAGGCACATCCTCTACGGCATTTGGCTTGATCGCTCAAGGCCGCACAGCCGGTGTTTCTAAGGGCATGCCCATGGCGCGCGCCGCCAAATAGACTTCAAGCGCTGTCATTTCATTGCTGCCTGCGGCAAAGGGCTGTGCGCGTACGCCTGTGAGGCAGCCGCGTATGCGTCGGGCGAGGCTGCCCATGCCTTGCCATTCAAGGCGGTAGATGGGGTAGCCTGTGGCGTGGCCTTGGGGGATCGTGCTGGCGCCTAGCTTGAGACCGTCGCGCTCGTTATGACATTGGGCACAGGAGAGGTTGAGCTGGCCCATGCGCTGCATGAAGAGTTGTTCGCCCTGTCTGCGCGTGACTTCGAGTTTGGGGTCTTGTGCTGCGATAGCTTGTCCGCGAGCTGCGTGGCCCAGCCAACTTTCTAATGAGAGCAAGTCTTGATGCTCTGAGCCAAGTGCACTCATATTCATGTGGCGCTGGCGGCAGAGGTTGATGCGTTGGCTTAAATTGACGGGTTTGCCGAGCAGGGCATCGATAGTGGGGTAACGCGTAGCAACTGCTTCAAAAGCCGCTGGTGGGCGCGCGAAGCTGTTGGGTTGTGCAATGGTTGTACCGTGGCAGCTTGCGCAGGATTTGCCATTGCTACTACTGGGCTGCGCCCAAAGCTGCGCGCCGCTTTGCACCCAAAGCATGGCGGGGTTTTGCGCATCGTCTTTCTGCATCGCCTGCGTGCGTGCATCCATGATCGCGAAGCCAGATTGGCGGCGATCAGCGGTTTGCGAATGAGCGACGCAAGAAAGTGCAACAACGAGACTCAAAAGCCAGCGCATGGGTCAAGCGACTGTGATCGTGTGGCTGCGCGTATGCGAGAAGCCTTTATCACCTGTCCAGCTCAATTGAAGTGTGCCGCTTTCCATCACGCGCACACGAAAGGAAAGATACGGATTGGACGACATGGCCGCATGAAGTGTGGCGGCAAACACCTGCTCGCCTTGATATGTGCAGACAAAGCGCCTGATCAAATCGCGTGGCAGCATCACGCCATCTGAGCCGCGCCGGTAGCCGGTTTCCATCATGTGCCCAATCGTGGCGCTCACAACGATCACTTGCCCGCGCTGCGCAGTGGCAGGCGCTTGCACGAGGGAGCGGACGCTGGGTGTATCACTCATGCTCTTTACTCGACTTCAATGCACGCAGCCAAAGTGACAATCACATCGGCGCTTTGCATCCAGAAGCTGCCATCTGACAGTTGCGCCACAGCCGTGAGCTTTTGTGTGGTGGCTAGGCGGATACGGGTGGAGATTTGCGCGGAGCCAGATGCTGCGCTCAGATCAAACTCTGCTACATCGGGCTGAGGATTTTTTTCGTTGAAGAGACCGATGCGCCGCACGAACCGATCACGTTCTTGCGGGTGATCGACTGTGATATCTATAGGCACGGCATTGCCGTTATCGACCAATTGCGAGATACCGATTTGTACTTTACCGATTTGCGGCGTGATGCCGCCTGTGAATTTGGCAATCGCTTGCTGCATCGTTGCTTCGGATTGTTGCGCCCAAGCTCGTGAGCTGAGAAGACAAGCTGCAAAAGCTTGCGCGGTAGAGAGCAAAACAATACGGCGCTTCATTTCAAGCTCTGCAAATACGCCACCACGTCTTCAAGCTGCTGCGCTGTCAGCATGGTGCGCCCTTGGTGTGCAGTAGCAACACGATTTAAGCCTTCAGCGCGAAAGTAGGGCGGCATGATGGATGCTGGGTTGATCTTCTGCGAATCGATCATGCGCAAGCGAAGTTGCTCTTTGGTGAGCCTTGCGCCTACGCCATCCAGTGGGGGCGCGAGATTACCCTGGGCGCGGTCTTCTGAAATCGGCGCGCCGTGGCAGAGCAAGCAGAGGCTTTGCTGTCGATTTGCAACGATGGCGCGGCCACGCACAGCATCGCCAGGCTCAGCGCTGAGAGCTTGGCTGCCGTCCAACACTTGCGCATTCACTGTGCTGATGAGGCACAGCGAAAGGCAAGTGAGGAGACGGCTTAGATCAAGCACGCTTCAAACTCTGCCCAGCAATCGGCATATCACGCAAGCGCTTGCCCGTGGCCGCAAAAATCGCATTCATCACCGCAGGTGCAGCCACAGCAATCGTGGGCTCGCCCACGCCGCCCCAGAAGCCGCCTGATTGCAGGATGATGGTTTCTACCTTGGGCATATGCTGCATCAGCACCACGGGATAGCTGCTGAAATTGTCTTGCTCGATGCGCCCGTCTTTCACGGTGCATGAGCCAAAGAGTGCAGCTGAGAGGCCATACACAAACGAGCCTTCCACCTGCGCTTCAATCTGCTGCGGGTTCACGGCAAAGCCAATGTCTGTAGCGGCCACGATGCGGTGAATCTTAAGCGCACCATCCGCGCTCACCGAAATTTCAGCGCACGCAGCCACATAGCTTCCAAAGCCATGCGTCACGGCCAAGCCTTTGAAGACTTTTTGACCGCCGATATCGGGCGTCGGCTTGCCCCAATTGGCTTTCTCTGCCACAGCATTGAGCACAGCAAGATGCTTAGGCGCAGCCGTCATGAGCTTGCGGCGCAGGGCGAGCGGATCTTGGTTCGTGGCATGCGCCACTTCATCCAAAAAGCATTCCACATACAACGTGTTTTGATTCAGATTCACGCCACGCCAAAAGCCGGGCGGCACATGCGGGTTGCGCATGGCGTGGTCGATCAGCAAGTTCGGAATGTTGTAGCCAAACATGCCTTCTGCGCCGCTGGGGTTCAGCCCTTGGAAGACGACGGGATCGAGGCCGTTGCGCACGTTTTGCGGGAACACACCCGCCAAAATCGATTGCCCGGCAATGCGCATATGCAAGCCCGTCACATTGCCTTGCGCATCCAGCGCCGCACTCATCTTGCAATGTGTGATCGGGTGGTAGCGGCCATGCAGCATGTCTTCTTCTCGGCTCCAGAGCAGCTTCACGGGTACGCCCGGCATTTCTTTGGCAATCGCCACGGCTTGGCGAATCCAATCCGTCATGCCGCGCCTGCCGAAGCCGCCACCCAAGTGCAGCTTATAAACCTCGCATTGCGCGGGCGGCAGGCCAGAGGCTTCTGATGTAGCGGCCAGCGCTGATTCACCATTTTGTGTCGGCGTCCACACCTCGCAGCGCTCGGGCGTCCAGCGCGCGGTGGCGTTCATCGGCTCCATCGTGGCGTGGTTTTGATGCGGGTAGGTGTACACCGCTTCGATCTTGCGAGCGGCTTTGGCTAGCGCGTCTTTGGCATCGCCTTTGGTGTTGCCTACTGCGGCCTCAGGTGCATCCAAAGCGGCGGTAAGCACTTTGGCAAACTCAGCGCTCGAAGCTTTGGCGTGCGGGCCTTCGTCCCACACAATCGGCAGCGCATCAAGCGCCGTCTTGGCTTGCCACCAATGATCAGCCACCACAGCCACAGCGCTGTCGCCCACCTTCACCACCTTCTTCACGCCCTTGCGATTGGCAATGGCCGCTGCATTGAAGCTGGTTACTTTGCCGCCAAACACAGGGCAATCTTTGATCGCCGCATTCAGCATGCCGGGCAGCTTCAAATCTGCGCCGAAGATTTGCTTGCCGGTCACTTTGTCTTGCGTATCGAGGCGCGCGAGGCGCTTGCCGACGAGCTTCCAGTCTTTCGGGTCTTTCAGCGCCACTTCGCCTGCGGGTTTGAGCTTGGCAGCGGCTGCGGCCACTTTGCCGTAAGTCGTGCGCTTCGTGCCATGAGTGATCACGCCTGTATCGACCTTGCATTCGGCAGGATTCACTTTCCACTCATCTGCAGCCGCTTGCACGAGCAGGGTGCGCGCTGTTGCGCCACCTTTGCGCACGTAATCCTGCGATTCGCGGATGCCCCGACTGCCCCCTGTGGAGAAATTGCCCCATGCGCGCTGGCGGGCGAGATTCTGGCCCGGTGTGGGGTATTCGGTTTTCACGCGCGCCCAATCGCATTCCAGCTCTTCGGCCACGAGTTGTGCTAGGCCGGTGAGCGAGCCTTGCCCCATCTCGGAGCGGGCAATGCGGATGGTGACCGTCTCATCTGGTGCAATCGTCATCCACACGTTAACTTCTGCAGGAGCATTACTTTGAGCAGATGAGGGCAGATGAAAGCTCAGCATCATGCTGCCAGCGGCAGCGCCTGAGCCAACTATGAATTTACGGCGGGAGACTTCAGGATAAAGAACGGCGCTCATGCTTGGCTCCCTTCGATGTGCTGAATATTCAAACCAGCCACGCGAGGATTGCCGCCCGCAGCCACCACCTTGATCGCCGCGCGAATGCGGTTGTAGGTTCCGCAGCGGCAGATATTCGTCATCACATTGTCAATATCCGCATCGGTCGGATTCGGTTTCTCTTTGAGGAGCGCAGCAGCAGCCATCACCATGCCGCATTGGCAGTAACCACATTGCGGCACATCCAGCGCCACCCACGCTTTTTGCACTGGGTGCTCGCCGTTGGGCGAAAGCCCTTCAATCGTGACGATTTTTTCTTTGGCTTCAATCGTAGAAATCGGCCTCACGCAACTGCGCGTAGGCACGCCATCGATATGCACCGTACACGAGCCGCAAGCCGCCACACCGCAGCCATATTTCGTACCTGTGAGCCCCAGCTGCTCGCGCAGCGCCCACAAGAGCGGCGTGCTCGGATCGGCATCAACGTTTTGCACGCGGCCGTTAACGTTCAGTTGCACCATGATGGCATCTCCAGATGAAGTGAAAACAACTCTACATCTTCATCCAAGAGGCTAGGGTGGGCATTGAGACATACCCTAGTGCAACACTCTACTAAGTGCTTGCCATACCCTCAATAAAAAACTTTACACGTTTGACACCTTGCCATTCATCGCTCTCGAGTCGGTAAGCAAGATTTGCCTTGGCGGGCAGCGGCTCGGTGCGGCCGAACCAGAAGCCATCGATGAGCTGGCCTTGGTGTTTGAGTTTGAGGCCGAGGTGCTTTTCTGCTACTAAGCGCTGCGATACGACTTCTAGCTCTTCGCTAAAGATGGGCGGTGCAAAGCCTTGGCCCCAGACGGTTTGGTTGAGCGTATCAGCCATGTCCGCACGACGGTATTCAGCGGGGAGCGGGCCGTCGGTTTCTAAGCGGCGGGCGAGCGTGGCTTGATCAATCCACAGCGCGGCAACTTCGGCGAAGGCGGCTTCAAAAGTTTCGAAATGTTCTTCTTCAATCGTGCAACCCGCAGCCATGGCGTGGCCGCCGAATTTCAGAAGAAGGCCAGGGTGTTTTTTGGCGACCCAATCGAGTGCATCGCGAAGATGAAAGCCTGCAATCGAGCGGCCTGAGCCTTTGAGCAAATGCTCTTGGCCTTCCGCGCCACTGGCGGCGAAGACGAAAGTGGGGCGGTGGAGCTTGTCTTTGATGCGGCTGGCCACGATGCCGACCACGCCTTCGTGAAACTCGGGATCGAAGATGGCGATTCCGCTTGGGTGATTCTCCACGGGCTCGTCGTCTGCAAACATGTATTGCAACGCGGCCTCGGCTTGCTCGCGCATGCCGGATTCGATGTCACGCCGCTCACGGTTGATCGCGTCGAGCTGCTTGGCGAGTTCATCAGTGCGGCCAGAGTCATCTGAGATCAGGCATTCGATGCCGAGGGTCATATCGCTCAAGCGGCCTGCTGCGTTGATGCGGGGGCCGAGTGCAAAGCCAAAATCAAAAGTGCTGGCAATCGGCATCTTGCGGCTGGCTGCTACGAAAAGGCTAGCTATTCCCGCAGGAGATACGCCGGCTCTGAGCCTTTTTATGCCTTGAGCGACTAAGCGGCGGTTGTTCGCATCAAGTTTCACCACATCAGCCACTGTGCCGAGTGCCACGATGGGGAGCAGGGCATCGAGCTTGGGTTGCGTGGCGGGCGTGAACACACCGCGCTCGCGCAGCTCAGCACGCAAAGCCAGTAGCACATAAAACATCACACCCACACCAGCAATCGACTTGCTTTCAAACGTGCAACCCGGTTGATTGGGATTCACGATCACATCGGCCAGCGGCAGCTTCTCGCCGGGCAGGTGATGATCGGTGATCAAAGTCTGCAAGCCCAGCTCAGTCGCACGCGCCACGCCTTCCACACTCGCGATGCCGTTGTCCACTGTGATCAGCATATCGGCTCCAGCAGCTTTCACGCGATCGGCAATCGAGGCCGTGAGGCCATAGCCATCCACCACGCGGTCTGGCACGAGATAGCTCACATGCTTTGCGCCTAGCAGCTTGAGGCCTCGCACACCCGTGGCGCAAGCGGTTGCGCCATCGCAGTCATAGTCAGCCACGATGCAGAGCTTCTTATCTGCAGCTATTGCATCAGCCAGCAGCTTCGCAGCTTCCAGGCAACCTTTCATCGAAGAGGGTGGCAAAAGCTTCGCCAAGCCATCATCCAATTCTTCCAAGCTTTGCACGCCGCGCGCCGCGTACAGGCGCGCGAGCAAGGGATGCACTCCCGCATTTTCGAGCGCCCAGCTGCTACGAGGGGGCACATCTCTTACTATTAATTTCATAGCACTCCACGCAGATTCCTTGCCGGCAAACGGCTGAATTTGCTTATAAATTGTTGTAAAAAACCAGGTTTTTGAGGCTCTAGGGTGATGGCAGCAAGTTCGCCGCAGAGAGTGATGGTGGTAGCCTGCTCAATCTTTGCCCATTCAGCAGTCAAGCTGCGCCAGGCGCTCAAATAGGCCGACTCCGAATGCTGAGCCTCCTGCAGTCTCAATTCAAGCCGCACATCGCTGGTCTGCTCAGGCAAAGCTTCAAGCACACCTGCGCCATCCACCCAAAACGAATTCACCGTCGGCAGCCCACGCGCTTGCCGAGCCTCGCTGATCGGGTGTGTGTAAAGCAGCATCTGCATCTCTGCCTGCAAACGGCTGATCTTGAGTTGCTGCGGAAACTCCCCCGCATCTGGCAAAAAATCGTTGATGCTGCGCCCTTGCACCCGCGAGAGCGATGCACATTCAAAATCCGCAAACTGTGAGCCAATAGCCAGCCAGCGCGCAGCGCTGTGGTATTTCAAAGTGATGCCGTCTTGCTCAAAATAAGGCGCGATCAAAGCATGCAGCTCGCGCGATTCAGCATCGGTGAGGCGCAGCCGATCCACAGGCTGCATCACCATATCCGTCATGCCTACGTCAAGGTGACATGGATGCACCCAAGCGCAAGGCGCACCAAGAGCCTGCGTCTCAAAAGCCGCCCAAGGCATCTTTCCTTCGTCTGATGGCATGCCAAGTGCCCGCGCATAAGCCATCTCAAACGGCATACACAAGCTGTCTTCATGCAGCTCCAAGCGCTGCATCTCCCCCCAATTCGGTAGCATCGCCGACACATTGAAGGCAGTGCTCTCGTTCTCAAACGGCTGCAGGCTCGCAGCGGGCACGATGATTTGGGTAAAAGGCATGAGGTGATTGTCTCAGAGCTTCAGGAACTCCACGCCGCGTTCGCCTCAAAACATGGTGCTCAGCATGCCACAATCTCTCCCACATGAATCTTCCTTACGAACTTGAAGTAGGCCTGCGCTACACGCGGGCGGGGCGCTCATCCCGCTCTAATCGGTTTATCAGCTTTATCTCGGGCGTGTCGATGCTGGGCATTGCGTTGGGCGTGGCGGCGCTGATCATTGTGCTTTCTGTGATGAATGGGTTTCAGAAAGAGGTGCGGGATCGGATGCTCTCCGTCGTTTCGCATATTGAAGTATTTGCACCGGGCGGTGTGGCTTTGGCCGATGCTTTAAAAACGATGAATGAGATCAAAGCGCATCCGCAAGTCGTCGGCGCTGCGCCTTTCATTGCGGCTCAGGCATTGGTTGCACGCGGCGAGGATATGAAGGGCGCGATCATTCGCGGGATTGATCCGGCTCTTGAGCCACAGGTGACAGACATCTCGGGTGGCAAAGGTGGCCTCGAGGGCGCGAAAGCGGAAGCCTTGCAGAGCTTGCAGCAGCTCAAAACTGGCGAATTTGGCATCGTGCTCGGTATTGAGTTGGCTCGTAACCTAGGCGCACGCAATGGCGAGAAGATCACGGTGATTGCACCTGGCGGGCAAGTGACGCCGGCGGGTGTGGTGCCTCGCTTGAAGCAATTCACCGTGGTGGGTGTGTTTGATTCTGGGCATTACGAATACGACGCGACGCTGGCCATGGTGCATGTGGATGATGCGGCCAAGGTGTTTCGCTTGGAGGGGCCCACGGGCGTGCGCGTGAAGCTCAAGGATTTGCATGAGGCACGTACGGTGGGCACGGAGCTGGTGATGAAGCTTTCCAGCGGCGAGGTGGTGCGCGACTGGACGCGGCAAAACCGCACCTGGTTTGCCGCAGTGCAGCTTGAAAAACGCATGATGTTTATCATCCTCACACTGATCGTGGCGGTGGCGGCTTTCAATTTGATTTCCACGCTGGTGATGACGGTGCAAGACAAGCGGGCGGATATTGCGATTCTGCGCACGCTCGGTGCATCGCCGGGCTCGATCATGAAAATCTTCGTCGTGCAGGGCGCATTGGTGGGCGTGATCGGTACGTTTACCGGCTTGGCGCTCGGGCTGTTGGTGGCCTTCAATATTGATGTGATCGTGCCGTTTTTGGAGAGCGTGTTTAGAGCGAGCTTTTTGCCGCGTGATGTGTATCTGATCAGCCAAATGCCCAGCGACCCGCAGTGGGGTGACATCATGCCCGTGGGTGTGATTTCGTTGGTCTTGGCTTTTGCCGCGACTTTGTACCCGAGTTGGCGCGCCAGCCGCGTGAACCCAGCAGAGGCGCTGCGTTATGAGTAATCCGATGAATGATCTCGTGATTGATGCCCAAGGCATCACCAAACGCTTCCACGAAGGCCCTCTGGATGTGACCGTGCTTCAAGGCGTTGATTTGACTGTTAAAAAAGGCGAAACCCTGGCCATCGTGGGCGCTTCAGGCTCTGGCAAAAGCACGCTCTTGCATTTGCTGGGCGGGCTGGACGCTCCCACAGCAGGCAAAGTGCAGCTCATGGGCAAAGATTTCGCCACGATGACGCAAGCAGAGCAGGGCGCTTGGCGCAATCAAAACCTTGGTTTCGTTTATCAATTCCACCACCTGCTGCCCGAATTCAGCGCCTTGGACAACGTGGCCATGCCGATGCGAATTGCTAAGCAGTTTTCTAAGCAAAAAGGGCATCTCGCCGGCGTAGATATTGCGCAAGCAGCTACTAAAATGCTAGCAGATGTGGGCTTGGGCCACCGCCTGCATCATCGCCCCGCCGAGCTCTCTGGCGGCGAGCGCCAGCGCGTGGCGATTGCTCGCGCGCTCGTGATGCGCCCAGCCTGCGTGTTGGCCGATGAGCCGACTGGCAACCTCGATCGCGCCAGCGCAGGCACAGTGTTTCAGCTCATGCTAGAGCTGGCGCAGACGCAAGGCACGGCCTTCATCATGGTGACACACGATGAAAGTTTGGCGGCTAAGTGCCAGCGCAGCCAGCGCTTGGATCTGGGTCGATTGAGCTGATGCTTTGAGGTCTGGCCCTCTTTGTTGTACAAATGTGACAAACTGTCTGTTACCTGTGTACCCCAAAAGCATTCAGTCAGAAGCTTCGTAACAGGCTCGCAGCTTGCATCCCATGCTGCAACTTTCGGAGCTAAAAAATCATAGCAGCGGCGCGGGCTTACGCCTCTGAGTTCAAGAGCTTTTGCATATTCGCGCAGATTGGGGTAAATTCTCATCCTGGGCAACATAAAAGCCCCGTAACTATATTGATTTGAATGGAAAAAACTCTCCCGCCCCTACCAGCCAAGCGCTACTTCACCATCGGTGAGGTCAGCGAGCTATGCGACGTCAAGCCGCATGTGCTGCGTTATTGGGAGCAAGAGTTTGCGCAGCTCAAGCCCATGAAGCGGCGCGGCAACCGCCGCTACTACCAGCACCACGAAGTGCTCATGATTCGCCGCATCCGCGATCTACTCTACGATCAGGGCTTCACCATCAGCGGCGCGCGTAACAAACTCCATGAGCTCATCCAAGCCGAGCGCGATAAGCGCAAAGCAGGGGAAGTGATGCTCGATGGTGTGGATGAATTTGCAGACGACTCAGACAGCGAATTTGCCGCCAGCGATTTTGATGCGGCAGAAGCGCAAGAAGCCAGCAACGAGCCCGGCATTGATTTTGGGGCGGATAACACCATCCACGTGCCCTTGCGCCAATTGCGCCGTGAACTGTTCGAAATACGCGAGTTGCTCGCGGCTTAATCCAACAATTCCAACATCCACAACGTAAAAAGCCTCAGCAATTTCTTGCTGAGGCTTTACTTTTTGTTGGCTCCTCGACCTGGGCTCGAACCAGGGACCTACGGATTAACAGTCCGGCGCTCTACCGACTGAGCTATCGAGGAACAGCCTATGATTATAGCCCGAAAAACTTCGGTTTTCGTAGCAGCGTCACAGAGAAATGTTCAGGCTCATGCGCAACGCCCGTGCTTGCGCAGGGAAGAGGTAGGCATGGCCGAATTGATAAGGGCTTTCTTGGAAGAAGCGTTTATCCAGCAGATTGTGGATGTTGATTTGCAGGCTGCTTTTTGCGCCATTGATCTGTGTATCCCATTTCAAGCTTGCATCCAGGCGCGTCCATGCGGGAAGCTGAAGGCTGTTGTCTGGCAGGATGGCGCGTTTGCCTTCATGGCCGATATGCGCGCCCACAAGCCAATCGGGTGCGATACGGTAGGCAGCATTCAAGCGCAGGATGTGGCTGGGCACATTGGTGGGTTTGAGGCCGTTGATGGCTGCTGCCGTGGTGGAGCCTTGGCGCTCGGCGCGCAGCCATGTGCCAGAGCCGCCGAGCTGCCATGCGCCAAGTTGCTTCTGCGCAGAGAGCTCCAAGCCTTGGTGTTGAGACGAACCATCGGGTTGCACATTGCAGGGGCTGATGCCTGCCAAGCCACATGCATCAGCGCTGCTCATTGGGCGGGTGATGTCAAACACTGTGGCTTGCCAGCTTTGGTTTGCGCTGCTGTGTTTGATGCCGATCTCCGTTTGGCGAGATCTTCGAGCGGGCAAGACTTGATTGGGGTTGGTGGTGTTCAGCGCTGCGACGATATCGCTTTCGATGCCTTGGCCATGGCTTGCGTAGAGTGTGTAGGCGCCCGTTTGGTAACTTGCAGCCAGCCAGGGTGTGGTGAAGTTTTGGCTGTAGTTGCTAGCGTTGAGTTGATCTTGACGCGAGACGCTGGTGTGGCGCAAGCCGAGCCAAGTTTTGAAACTTTCGTTCCATGAGATCACGTCGGTTGCAAAGAGCTCACGGGTCTTTTCGCGCAGGGTGTTGGCGGAGTTGGGCGTAGCTGCTGGATTGGCAGGTAATGGCTGGTTGGGGGTGTTGAGATTCAGTGTGCCAGCGTAAGCAAAAATCTGATCAGATGTTTGAATGCGCGAGTTCGATTGCAATGCCCCCAAGCTCAATGCATGTCGCACGCTGCCCGTTTGCAGGCTGCCATCGAGTTTGAATTGCGCAGCAGCTTTTTTACGTCGCTCACCAACGCTTGCGAAATCGTAAATATCCACATCGCCATTGTCATAAAACGCGTTGCAAGCGCCGCTGCCTGCGTTGCCGCAGCCAAACGGGAAGGCGATGCGGTCATCGGTTTTCAGGCGCTGGCTGCCCAGATGTGCGCTCCATTGCCATTGATCGTTGATGGCCTGCGTGTAGCGCAGTGAGCCAGTGAGACCTTCAAACTCAGTATGCTGGCTCCAAGCTTGGCGGTTGAGATTGAGCTTTGGGTCCGCTGGTGGCAACAAACCCGTGCTACCGAGCACCGAGAGTCCAGGAACATTGGGCTGGCTTTGACGAGCCCACTCAAATTCTGCCTCCAGCAAGCCATCTCGCCCAACGCGCGAATCGAGCGAGAGGGCGAGAAGCTGTTTGTTGCCGCGTGTGCCTGGAGCGCTGCTGCTTAAGCGGTCTGTGGCGACATTCAGCCGATAGCCCTGTGCATTGTCTGCGCCAAAGCGGCCGCCTAAATCCAGCGCAGCGCCGAGTTGGCCGTTGGAATCCGCGCTCAGATCCATGCTGCGGATGGGTTTCGAAGTAGGGCGCTTGACCACGTAATTGACCAAGCCTCCGGGCGCACTCGTGCCAGCTTGAATGCCACTCGTGCCTTTCAAGATCTCAACGCGCTCTTTGTTGGCCAAATGAATGGCTGTGTCTCCAGAAATTGGCAAACCATCGCGGCGGTAGTTGAATTTGTTGTCGATCACAAAACCGCGCACGGTGGCGTAATCGATATAGCCCACGGCGTTGTAGGCATCGCTCACGGAGGAATCGAGTTTGTAAAGATCAGAAAGGCGCTGCGCACCGCTGGCTTTGATGTCTTCTGCCGTGATCACTGTGGCAGAAATCGGCTGCTCAGACAGCGGCGCGTCAAACCCGCCAATGCCCAGTTGCTGGCGCTGCGTGGGGGCGCTGATCACCACGGGTTTGAGTGTGATTTCCTGCGATGAGGTCTGTGCCAAGCCATGCAGACAGGTTGTTGCAGATGCTATTAATAAAATAGCATTCCGCGCAGTATCTATGCCGGCGATCGCCTGTTTTTGATTAAAAAATGGCGCAAAAAAAGAGAGTTTTTGAGTGTGTTTAGTCATCAGCTTTCCTTCGCGAGGATTACCTCATTCAGGTTCAAGGGTTTGATCTCAGCCGCGCATCAGAATTAATGCGAAGCACCCCTAGCAAGTGCAATATTGCACGGGCTGACTATACCAAGTTCCATCAATAGTATTTGACTATCAATAGAATTCAAATGATTGTTTGGCAGTATTTTGCAATGAGGTTTAGGATCAACGCACGCTAAATGCACTGCCATGCATGCGCGAATTTTTCACCTCATTTAGGAGTCCATCATGTCGAATCCCTCAAGCAACAGCGAAGGCAAATGCCCTTTCTCGAGCGGCGCTCGCGTCAACACCATGGCCGGCGCAAACTCCAATGCATCTTGGTGGCCGGAGCAGCTCAAGCTTGGCATCTTGCATCAGCAATCCGAGCTCTCCAGCCCGATGGACAAAGACTTTGATTACGCCAAAGAATTCAAAACTCTCGATCTCGACGCGGTGGTGAAAGACCTCACCGCCCTGATGACCGACTCGCAAGATTGGTGGCCAGCAGACTACGGCCACTACGGCCCCTTCTTCGTTCGCATGACCTGGCATGCCGCTGGCACCTATCGCATCGCCGATGGCCGAGGCGGCGCAGGCACAGGCGCACAGCGCTTTGCCCCACTCAACAGCTGGCCGGATAACGGCAACTTGGATAAAGCGCGCCGCCTGCTCTGGCCGATCAAGCAAAAATATGGCCGCAAGCTCTCGTGGGCTGATTTGCTTGTGCTCACAGGCAATGTGGCGATGGATTCCATGGGCTTCAAAACCATGGGATTCGGCGGTGGCCGCGCAGATATTTGGGAGCCGGAGCAAGACATCGATTGGGGCCCTGAGACCACTTGGCTGGGCGATCAGCGCTACAAAGGTGATCGCCAGTTGGACAACCCGCTCGGCGCAGTGCAGATGGGTTTGATCTATGTGAACCCACAAGGCCCGAATGGCAACCCCGATCCGCTCGCTTCTGCACGTGACATCCGCGAAACCTTCGCCCGCATGGCGATGAACGATTACGAAACCGTGGCACTCACCGCCGGCGGCCACACCTTCGGCAAGGCTCACGGCGCAGGCGCGGAATCACACGTCGGCCGCGAGCCAGAAGGCGCTGCGATTGAAGAGCAGGGCCTGGGCTGGAAAAACTCCTTCGGCAGTGGCAAAGCTGGGCATGCCATCACCAGCGGCATCGAAGGTGCATGGACGCCCACGCCAACCAAGTGGGACAACAGCTATCTTGAAACCCTGTTTGGCTACGAGTGGGAGCTCACCAAAAGCCCAGCCGGCGCACACCAGTGGAAGCCCAAAGACCCCGCTGCCGCAACCCTCGTGCCCGATGCACATGACCCAACGAAGCGCCACGCTCCCATGATGACCACGGCTGACATGGCCATGCGCATGGACCCCGCTTACGAAAAAATCTCGCGTCACTTCTTGGCCAATCCGAAAGAGTTCCATGATGCCTTCGCGCAAGCGTGGTTCAAGCTCACGCACCGCGACATGGGGCCACGCGCTCGCTATCTGGGCAAGCTCGTGCCTAAGCAAGAGCTGATTTGGCAAGACCCGATTCCTGCTGTGAATCATCCGCTGGTGGATGCGAATGATGTGGCGCAGCTCAAAGCCAAAGTGATGGCAAGTGGCCTCAGCATTTCTCAGCTGGTGAGCACGGCTTGGGCATCCGCGAGTAGCTTCCGCGGCTCAGACAAGCGCGGTGGCGCGAATGGCGCGCGCATTCGCCTCGCGCCCATGAAAGATTGGGAGGCCAATCAGCCGGCCATGCTTGCCGTCGTGTTGCCCAAACTCGAAGCGATTGCCAAAGAGTTCAATGCGCTTGGCGCCAAAAAAATCTCCCTGGCCGATCTGATCGTGCTCGCAGGCAGCGCCGCTGTGGAAGCGGCTGCCAAGAAAGCCGGGCAGGATGTGAACGTGGATTTCAAGCCAGGCCGCATGGATGCATCTCAAGAGCAAACCGATGTAGATTCATTCGCTGTGCTCGAGCCTGTTGCCGATGGCTTCCGCAATTACGCTCGCAAGGGCTTAGAAAAGCGCGCTGCTGAGCTGCTGATCGACAAAGCGCAATTGCTCGGCCTCACAGCGCCTGAGATGACGGTGCTGATCGGCGGCCTGCGCGCGCTCAATGCGAATGTCGGCCAAGCCGCGCATGGCGTGTTCACAGCTCGCCCTGAGACGCTCACCAACGACTTCTTCGTGAACTTGCTCGATATGCGTACGCAGTGGAGCCCATCTGCGAGTGCGGCGGGCGTGCTCGAAGGCAAAGATCGCAGCAGCGGCAAAGTCAAGTGGACGGGCACGATGGCCGATATGGTCTTCGGCTCCAACTCCCAACTGCGCTCGCTCGCAGAGGTGTATGCCGCAAGCGATTCGCAGGCGATGTTTGCGAAAGATTTCGCTGCTGCTTGGAGCAAAGTGATGAATGCGGATCGCTACGATTTGGCGTAAGCTTTGCATAGACAGTCGCGATTGATGATCGCGCCTAGCCGCTCAAGTGAGTGTTTCATTTGAGCGGCTTTTTCTTGCCCAGAAGATTTGATGCACAGGATTCATGAATCACTGCATCGCCTTCGCCTACCATCACATGCATGCAAGGCATCTCACTCCAGCTCATCGACGAGCCCACCCACCCGCAGCTCCCCGCCTTGCGCGAGCTGCTTCTCGAATACCAGCGCTGGACTGGCGTGGATCTCTGCTTCCAAGATTTCGATCAGGAGATGCAAGCGCTGCCCGGCGCCTACGCCCCGCCTGATGGCCGCCTCTATCTCGCATGGGTTGGTGCTGAGCTGGCTGGCTGCATTGCTCTGCGCAGACACGACGCGCAAAGCGGTGAAATGAAGCGCCTCTACCTGCGCCCCGCCCACCAAGGCCAAGGCCTGGGCAAACTCATGGCCGAACACATCATCTGCGATGCCCGCTACATCGGCTACCAACGCATCCTGCTAGACACCTTACCCATCATGCAAAGCGCCCAAGCCATGTATGCCAAGCTCGGTTTCAAAGAGACGCAGGCTTATGTGTTTAACCCGGTAGAAGGCGTGAAATACATGGCGCTTGAGCTCTAGCGCTCAGCTTGTTGCATTTACGATTTGTATATACAATGAGGCATGGAGTTCACATGGTTCGAATCAAAATGCGCATCCAATATCGAGAAGCACGGGCTTGATTTTGTCGATGCGCCCGGTGTGTTCAGCGGCTTGACATACACCTACGAAGATGACCGTTTCTCCTATGGCGAGCAGCGTTTCGTCACACTCGGCTTGCTCGCCAATATCCCAGTATCCATCGTGCACACGGAGAACGACCATGAAATCCGCATCATCTCATTCCGCAAAGCCACCAAAAATGAAGCCAACATCTACTACCAAGCCATCCAAAACTGATTGGGCTCGCCTGAAAGCTGGTGCAGCGCCAAAGCTGAGCTCTCGTGCGCACCCCGAAGCAGAAGTCAAACACATCGTGCGTGGCCTAGTACGCAAAGGCCTTCAGCCAATGCCTTCCAAAGCGTCTATCTCGCTGCGGGTGGATCAAGATGTGCTTGAATGGTTCAAGTCACAGGGCTCTGGGTATCAAACACGCATCAATACGGTACTGCGGGCGTTTCGGGATGCTTCGGTTTAAAGAAAATCTGTTGTATGGAAACAATATCTACTGTCATCTCTTGGATTGCTGCAAATTTACCCGCGCTGAGTGCCCTAGGCGCAGCTTGCGGATTCTTGTGGACAATTTATCAATTTTTGCTTGTCAGAGGAAGAGAGTCAGCGGCTAGAGAATTCGAGGTATTCCATCGTCTTGTGAAGGAGCTGGTAGAGCCTGACGAAAAGACAGGGGTTCTCTACATTGATCGACAAGCGGCAGTAGCCTTTGAGTTGAGACATTTTTCTCGCTATCACGAATTTACGGAGCGGCTATTGAAGTCATTCCTGCATAAATGCGAACAGGATCAGGAGAATTTAGGTAAACATGCGATGTTGTTGGAAGAGATGAGGCAAACGATTGCATTTATCGAAAAGAAGGGTTGATTATTAGCATGCATAGTTATGCAAACCCGTTCATAACTCGCATCTCCGCATAGCCTTGGCATTTCACTGCACCTAAGATCGGCGCAGTGAATTCTCTCCAGCAAAGTTTTTCTTCCGCGCTCTCGCTCGTGCTCTCGAGTGATGCGCAGCTATGGGCGATTATTGGGCGGTCGCTGGCTGTGAGTGGTTTGGCTACTTTGTTGGGTTTTGCGCTTGGGGCGGCTCTGGGGGCTTGGCTGGCTGTTAGCCGATTTACGGGGCGGGGGGCTGTGATTGCTCTGCTGAATGCTTTGCTGGCGCTGCCATCCGTTGTCGTTGGGCTTTTGGTGTATTTGCTGCTGTCGCGCAGCGGGCCGCTCGGGTTTCTGGGCTGGCTGTTTTCGTTCAAGGCGATGGTGTTGGCGCAATCGCTATTGGTGTTGCCGATTGTGGCGGCTTGGGTGCGGCAGGCTTTGGAAGATGCGGATCGAAGCCACGGGGAGCAAATTGTGGCGATGGGGGCAGAGCATGGGATGAGAGGTTTGCTGTTGCTTCTGGATGAGCGCTTTGTGTTGCTCACGATTGCGATTGCCGCTTTTGGCCGCGCGATTGCTGAGGTGGGCGCGGTGATGATTGTGGGTGGGAATATTGATGGCTTCACGCGGGTGATGACCACCGCCATTGCGCTGGAGACGAGCAAAGGGGATTTGCCGCTGGCGCTTGGCCTCGGGCTGGTGTTGATGGGGATCGTGCTAGGGCTGAATGCACTCGTGGCCTTGATCAAGAGCTGGCGTGAACAGCGCGAGCTGATGGCGCTATGAATACTTTTGCTCCTCATATCGAGCCGTTCGCCCTGAGCTTGTCGAAGGGCTTGCGAGGGCTTCGCCTCTTCAACAAGCTCAGGACGGGCCAAGCTCAGCCCGAACGGGAGCACATCAAGCGAAGAGTATGAGCAAGACCGCACCCGTTTTGATTAGCTTGAAAGATGTGAGCATGCAGCTTGGCCGTGTGCAGGCTTTGCAGGGTTTGAATTTCAGCATCGCGCAAGGTGAGGCTGTGGCGCTCGTCGGCGCGAATGGCAGTGGCAAGAGCACGCTGCTTCGTTTGATGCAAGGGCTGATCCAGCCTACGCAGGGCAGCGTGACCCAAGCGGATTTAGCTGCCCAGGCCTTCGTCTTCCAAAAGCCTTGGATGCTGCGCACCACGGTGCTGGCCAATGTGGCGCTCGCCGCTTGGCTGCGCGGCAGCAAGTGGAGCGATGCAAAGCAGGCTGCAACTGAAGCCTTGCAGCAAGTGGATTTATTGACCCTGGCGCAGCACCCCGCGCGCACGCTCTCGGGCGGGCAGCAGCAGCGCCTGGCCGTGGCGCGCGCCTGCGTGAGCCAGCCGCGGCTTCTCTTGCTGGATGAGCCTACGGCGAGCCTCGCCCCCGCCTCCAAGCGCGAGCTGGAGGCGCTGATGGCCAGCTTCAAAAGCCAAGGTATGACGCTGATCTTCTCTAGCCACAACCTCGGTCAAGTCAAGCGCTTAGCGACGCGTGTGATTGCGCTGGATCAGGGCGCGGTGGTATTTGACGGCCATCCCGATGCATTCTTTGCGCACTCTTTACCGGAGCATCTTTTATGATATTTTTTAAACGAAATTGGCCTATCGCCGGCATAGAATCTGCGCAAGCAGCTATCAAATTAATAGTGGGTGGCGCAGCGCTTCTCGCGCTATGCACACCTGCCTGGGCGCAGCAGATCACCATGGCCTCCACCACATCTACCGAGCAATCGGGTTTGTTTGGCGCGTTGCTGCCTGATTTCAAGAAAGCCACGGGCATCGACATCAAAGTGGTCGCGCTCGGCACAGGCCAAGCGCTCGATATGGCGCGGCGCGGCGATGCAGATGTGCTTTTCGTGCATGATCGAGCGGCTGAAGAAAAATTCGTTGCCGAAGGCTTTGGCGTGAAGCGCTTTCCTGTGATGTACAACGATTTCGTTTTGATTGGGCCCAAGGCTGATCCCGCCAAAATTTCAGGGCTCAACATCGTGGGTGCTTTGAAAAATATTCGCGGTAGCAACGCCAGCTTCATCTCTCGCGGAGACAAATCAGGCACGCATGCTGCAGAGCTGCGCTATTGGGCAGAAGCCGATCTATTCAAGTTGCCCAATCAAAAAGGCACAGGTTACAGGGAATGCGGCTGCGGCATGGGCCCAGCGCTCAACATCGCCGCCAGCAGCGGCGCTTACGTGCTCGCAGACCGCGGCACTTGGCTCAATTTCAAAAACCGCGCCGATCTTACCGTGCTCGTCGAAGGCGATGCCCGCCTCTTCAACCAATACGGCGTCATGGTGGTGAACCCCGCCAAGCATCCGCATGTGAAATCACAAGATGCCCAGCGCTTTGTGGATTGGGTGATCTCCCCCGCAGGCCAAGCCAGCATCGCGGCTTACAAAATCGGCGGCGAGCAGGTGTTTTTTCCTAATGCTGCTAAATA
This sequence comes from Variovorax sp. PCZ-1, assembly GCF_018413605.1. Classification (GTDB taxonomy): domain Bacteria; phylum Pseudomonadota; class Gammaproteobacteria; order Burkholderiales; family Burkholderiaceae_C; genus JANMDU01. The sequence continues at coordinate 1,231,047 of NZ_JAHCDN010000001.1, forward strand.
GCTAAATAGCTGAATGCATCTTGCAAAGCTGCAAGATGCTACGGATCAAGATGATTTCAGTCTCTAGAGCTTATAGAATCTGCGCAAAGCGCTATTAAATCAGTAGCATATTGCTTGACGGCAGGACACTGCAGCGATAGATCAGTTAGCATTTGGCACCCGCCGTCACCAAGAGCCAAGCGGTGGCCAAGATCAGCGCTCCAGAATCACGCCGAAGGAAATTCATTGCGGTGCTCCTGCATCGGTGAGCGCTTCACCATAGACCATAAGCGAAATGCCTGCCCAACAAGCCGCATCACGAATCGCTTCCATCTCGGCATCAGCGCTAGGGGCGGAAAGCCTCACGCTGCCACCAGCGCAGGGTAATCCGTGTAGCCCTTCGCGCCGGGTGTGTAGAAGGTCGATGAATCGGGCGCATTGAGTGCGGCTTTGGCGGCGATGCGCTCGGGCAGGTCGGGGTTGGCGAGGAAGGCGGTGCCGAAGGCCACGGCGTCGAGCTTGCCTGCTGAAATAGCGGCTTCGGCTTCATCGCTCTTGTAGCCCATGTTGCCAATGAGTACGCCTTTGTATTTCTCGCGGGCTACTGTCATCACATCAGCTTGTTGCAGGCCGAAAAAGTCTGCGCGCATCAGGTGCAGGTAGGCGAGGTTGAAAGCATTGAGCTTGTCAGCGAGGAAGCTCGTTAAGGCCACGGGGTCGCTGTCTTTCATGCTGTTGTAGCTGTTGAGCGGCGAGAGGCGCAGGCCCACGCGATCTGAGCCAATGGCGTTTGACACGGCGGTGAGCACCTCCAACAAAAAGCGCGCGCGGTTGTCCATGGAGCCGCCATAGGCATCGGTGCGCTGGTTGGAGCCATCGCGCAGGAATTGATCGATCAAATAGCCATTGGCGCCATGCACCTCCACGCCATCAAAGCCAGCGGCCATGGCGTTTTGAGCGGCTTGCGCAAATGCCGCCACAATGGGCGCAATCTCTTCCAAACTCAGCGCATGCGGCACAGCTTGCGGCACCTTGCCGGCGGGCGTTTGAATGTCGCCTTCAATGGCGATGGCGCTGCTAGAAACGGTGCGGTGCCCGCCATTGAGATCAGGATGCGCGGCGCGGCCAGCGTGCCAGATTTGCATGAAGATGCGCCCGCCTTTGGCATGCACGGCAGAGGTCGTCTTCTTCCAGCCTTCGATCTGCGCGGCAGAGTAAATGCCCGGCTCGGCATAGAAAGCCGAGGTGTGCTCTTGCACCATGGTGCATTCCGTGGTCAGCAAGCCGCCGCTGGCGCGCTGCGCGTAATACTCGGCCATCAAATCATTGGGCATATGCTCCGCACCAGCGCGGGTGCGCGTGAGCGGGGCGAGGATGATGCGATTGGGCAGCGTGAGCGCGCCGAGCTTGAGCGGATTGAAGAGTGACATAAAGGGGAAATGAGAAGAGGGGAGAACAGAAATCAGACTGAGGCCGCACGATAACACCCGCCGCCTAAGCTTGCTCGGGCAAGGTTACTCAAGGCACTGAATTTTAAGAAAAATCGGCACTCCGCCGGCATGGAATCTGCGCAGAGTGCTATTGAATATATAGCATCACGATTTTTAAATGCCTAGTTCGCAGTCTCTCACTTGGCTGCTAGCGCAACGCTCACCGCTTCGGCTGCACGAATCAAATCATTGACCAGCCGCTCATCGATATCCAGCATGCCTTCGTATTCACCGAGATTGCGAGTGTTGTGGCACTTATCGAGCACACGCCACACTTCAGGGCCGAGGCCAAGCGTGTGCGGTAAAACTTGGAAGACGATATAGCGATGATTGGAGCGATAGCCCAAGCGGCGCAATGCCGCCAAGCACAGCGCATGAGCGGCGTTGTATGCCAGATCAAACCGGCTCTCCAGAGCTAGCGAGGCATTCCGAGCATCATGCAAACGCGCAAGACCGCTGCGCACTAAGCCTGCAAGCTCATCCGCGTCAGGCGGCTCGGCTTGCATGGGCTTGCCTGCGCCGCAGAGATTGTTTAAAGCATCACTCATAACTGTATTATTGTACAGTCATCGAGCGCAATCAAGTGGATGTTTCGTTCAAAACCAATTCCCGCTCCGAGCCCAGCAGCCATATCTTCTGCTGCTCCAACACTCGCTTGATAAACACGCGATCTTGCGCTACGCGGCGAGTGAATTCAGCCGGCGTATAGAGCGTTGGGTTCACAGGGCGGGCAAGGCTCGCAGCAGCGCCTTCCAGCGCAGCAAATGCTTCTGCATAAGAAAGCGTCTCACTCACCATCATCACATCTACATCGCTGCTCGCGCCCGCCGTTTGCTTAGCCACCGAGCCATAGACAAACGCGCCGCTGATCTGCGCTGCCAGCGGTAGTAGCGCCGCGCGCAACACATCGGCCAGCCCAGAAGTCTTCAGCACCAAGCCATGCAGCTCGGCATACACTGGCGAAGCGCTGTTAGCCTGATAGTGGCGCTGATTGCCCACGCGTGTGACAGTGAGCAGCCCCGCCTCCGAGAGCGCCGCCAGCTCCCGCTGCACCGCCCCCGAGCCAGACTGCGCTAGCGCAATCACCTCATTCGCATAAAAGCTCCGCTCCGCCCGCCCAAACAGCAGCGCCAGCACCCGCTGCCGCACCAAAGGGAAAAGCGCATCACTGATGGAAAGCGGTGTGTCTTCTGAGGCTTCTAAAATACCCATAATGGGTTTTATTATACCCAAATTGGGTTTAATTAAATCAAGCGACTTTCTTCAAACTCAGCTTCACCGTATAGCCCAGCTTCGCAGCCACGTTCACCAGCGCATCCAACGTGAATTTCTCTGTGCGGCCTTTCACGAGATCGTTCATGCGCGGCTGCGTGATGCCAGCGAGCTTGGCGGCTTCGGCTTGGGTGATGCCAAGCTTGGCGATGATGCGGCGGATGTGGATCGTTAGGTCGGCGCGCAGCAAAAGGTTTTGCGCCTCTGCTTCGGGGAAGCCGAGGTCTCGAAAGACGTTGTCGCTGCCTGCGGTGATGCTTAGTTTTTTAATCATTTACAGAATTTTATATCTGTTCTGATAATCTTCAACTTCTAAGCCGCTGTGCTGAATACTGCTCGATCAATAGCCTTCTCTAAGGTTGCGTTTTGCAAGCTTAGACCATTGTTCTCAGATCAAAATCGGCGTTTTACCGGCATAAAACCTGCGCGGAGCGCTACGCAATTTATAGCAAAGCGCATCAAAACCCAGACCCTGGCTCCTGCAAGAAAGCCAGCTCTTCGGCTGTGGATTCCCGCCCTAGGATTGCGTTGCGGTGGGGATAGCGGCCGAAGCGTTGGATGATGGCTTGGTGGCGCTGTTCGTAGCGCAGGGCATCTTCTAAGCCGGGCTGGGCAAACAGGCGCAGCGCCTCTTGGTGCACGGCCAGCGATTCGCTGTGCATATAGGGCATGTAGGCAAAGTGGCGCTCGCGCGTGGTGAGCTGCGCATCGCCACCGCTGGCCACGAGCTCCTGCGCGAGGGCCAGAGCCAGCGCATCTTGCGCAAAGGCGCGCGGGGTGTCTCGCCACACATTGCGCGAAAACTGATCCAACACAATGATCTCCGCCAGCCGCCCGGAAGGCGAAGCCCGCCAGCCAAAAAGCTCACAGCGCGCCGCCGCTTCCAAAGTGGCCCCAAACCGCTGCGCAATCAACGCATCCAGCGTCGCGTCTTTGGCGAAATGCTGTTTCTCGGTGAGTTCGGAGAACCAGAAGTGGAGGACAGAAGTAGAGTGCATTTATCTCACGAGTCCAGTCATTTCATAAACCTTTAACTATGATCTCAGAATACGCTTACTTCGAATACTACTTAGATCATCAGCTCTTACCAAGCGGTAAATGCTTATCAAAAATCAAAAGATTCTTCTCTCGGTCATAGTGCCACTTCCGAGGTGCAATTTGTCGTACTGGAGGAGCTGTATTTGTAGCGTGCATTTTTGTGATGCGAACGAAAATCCCTTGTGCAAAACGAGATCGAGATTCCTCTACTACTTTTCGTGCCTTGTCGAGAATTTCATTAGATTTGGAAGATGCCACTTTGTGAGAAAAAAACCAGTGAAAGATCGAAGCAATTGCAGCCTGTTCTAAATTGTGCTGCTTACGGTAAATCTCAATTGCAGTATCGTAAAGTTGCATGCCAATCTCTAGCTCCTGCCGCAAATAAGCAAGCATTCCTAAGTTTGCTACGGTGTGGGCATTTATGTTGCTCTTCTCAATGCTAGATATTTTTTTCAGCACGGTTTCAGCGGCCTCGATATCACCTTCTGCACCTGTTGCAAACGCAAGATTATTGAGGAGCATCAAATTATCAGGCTCAGTAATCAATCCTTGCCGTGCATATGACCGAGCATCGTTCAAGTCTCCAAAAATAGCTGCTATGAAAGAGGCGCTAAGCATAGGTCGAGCGGCAAATGGCTCATCAATATGCCAAGTGAGGGCACTCATTAGTGCGTCCTCAAATTGATCATTCATCAAGAAATGGTAGTAGCCAGCCTCTGCGGTCATAGGCTTTTGTAACCATTCATCAGGAAGATCGGGGTTGAGATTTAGTTGTTTGGCTGCCCATTGAACTTGAGCAAGAGCATTTTCGTTTGGCTCTGATAAAGAAATGTTGTAGAGTCTTTTTGCCTGCTTGTTTTGCCCAGCTTCTAGCTCAAGCGTTGCTAATGAGCTTGCTAGTTCAGAAATCTCGTAAGGCGAGTGTGATCCAGCAGAAATTATGGCGCGAGCTTTTTTTGTGAATTTTGATGATTTTCCAAGGATTGAATTGATCGCTATATGGCCCGCAATCAACCATGGATCGCGTTCTGTCCTGGGTGATTTGTCTAGTATCGCTAGTGCTGCAGCAGGATCGTGAGCATGCAGGAAAAATCTGGAAGTACCTCTCAGAATTGTTCGATTGCTCGGACTCAATGCCAAAGCTGTTTGAACTGCATTCTTTGCTGAACCTGTATTTCCTGCGGCAGCATGCAAACGACCAAGATCTAGCCAAGTTAAAGCATCATTGGGAAACCGTACTAACCATCGCCGAGTGTCATGAATGCCATCGCGCAGAGTTTTTTTATGGTCGAGTGGACCTGTTAAGGAAACTTCTGATAGATCTCCAGACTGCACAGAATCTGCAAGTCGTCTGATACCAGCAGGCATTGCGCTATCATTTTTTAAAATGAAAGTGGCTATTGATTTAAGTTTGCTGCTATCTATATTTAACAAACCAAATCTCAGAGCGTCAGCTGCTAGTCCAATTGATGGATGCAACTCGAACTCAGCTACTACTTTTTCAAACTCATGATTATCTGCACTCCGAATAGGAGTTGTAGGGCGAGAAAATGCCGTGATTGGATTTCTAACAAACCGATTATTCGGTTCTGTTGATTTAGTCCATTGCGGAACAACTCGCCGTTCCCAAGAGATTGTCATAGGACTGCTCGGTTAGGATACTTTATAGCGATCATGGCTTGTTTGCTTAGTTTATCAAAGAGTGATACATACCGTTCGAACCCAATCGGGCGTCCAGCAGACTTTCGACTTTTGGGATGGCCTCGCTCATATGGCGATGGATGTGCAAGTTGAGCAAATGCCTCGCCAAGCTCTCTGCGGCAATAAATAGGAAGATGCTCTTCTACATAACCTCTGACCCTAGTCATTGCCTGTTCAAGATAAGGGCAAGCATCTTGATAGCTTCCAGACCACGGAGCTATGCTGGGTTCTCTTTGCCAGCTAGGTGGCAAGAGATGCTGCTCTAAAGACTGCTGCAAGAGCGAGGTCGTCCCTTGTAGGGTAAACAGAAAAGCAATCATGCTACCCAGCATATAAGCATCAGTTGCATATCTGCGATCAACATAATCAGTAGGTCTGTGCCCATATGCAAACTCTGGCGGGCAATAGGTTGGATCACCTGGAAATAATTGCTCGTCGAGTGGTCCAAGTTTTCCTTGCACTGATGCGCGACCAAGATCGGCAACTTTGTGCTGATCAAGCGAAAACTGCAGAATATTTGAGGGCTTAATATCTTGATGCGCAACACCAGCGCTATGCAATTGTTGGATTGCAGTTGCGACGTTATGTAGAACTCTTAATCTAATTGCCGCATCATCAGCAGTTGGTACTCCGTAAGCTTTGCGGACATCAGGCCCTCCAAGCTCAAAAATAAAGAAATGAACACGACGTATTGCTCGTGTAATGGGATCTGTAACCGACGCGTCGAAATCCACTATGCCTGACTCTAGGAGCCTAACGACCCGGCTTAAATTACGATTCGCACACTCCTGCAAGACCGCTCCTTCAAACTGGATCATGTCGATCACAAAACGTATGGAATCAAGCTGCTGATCTGCCGGTGCGAGCAACGCTCTAGTGAGATCCATGGCTTTGAGGAAAGCTTTTTCACCGCCACGCTCCACAAAGTAACCTGTAGAAAAATTGCCCCCAGTTTCTCCATCGACTTTTCGAAGTACCGATGTCACAACCCATCCTTGACCGACTGTGTGTCCGACTAACAGATCTTTGGGTGCTGCCATGTAACTCCTTAATTGGACATTTCAAGCTCGCGCAGATTGGCGGCTGCGAGTAGGCTGATCAGTTGGGATCGTTTTTCCAAACGCCTCAGCTAGTCGCCTTGCTTGTAGGGCGGATTCTTGCAGCGCTTTTTCTAGCTGGCGCGGTGTGGGGATCAAGTGTGGCTTTTTTTTTGTAGTTTGAGCCATAGCAAGTCAGGCAACGGAGGTTTGCGCTTTTAACACTTGCTTGAGCACTTTTGGCTGTTGCTCCGCAATCGTGATCAATGTTTGCGCAGCGCCAGAAGGTTGTCTGCGGCCTTGCTCCCAATCTTGTAGAGTGCGCACTGAGACACCGAGCAGGCTGGCGAATTGGCTCTGCGAGAGGCCAGATTTCATGCGCGCCATGACGACGGGGAGCACTTCGATTTTGGCGACGACTTTGCCTTTGCCTGCTTTCATATCGCGCACGGCTTGTAGAAGCTCTGCGCCGATGTCTCGCTTGGCATCGCGCTCTTTGAGTTGTTTCTCAGTCAATGGCATTTTCAAGCTCCTGCTTCAATTGTCTCAAGACATCGGCAGAGATGTTGTCTCGCACCGATTTGCCATAAATCAGCATCAACCAAACTTCTCCGTTTGCAAGGCGGTTGAAGTAGATCACGCGGGTTCCGCCGCGTTTGCCCATTCCCGGCCTAGACCATCGCACTTTGCGAACGCCGCCAGACTTGGGCACGACATCGCCTGCGTCTGGATGGAATGCAATGTGCTCGAAGAATTCGTCTTTTTCTTTCTCTGTCCAATAGTCAGGCCATTGGCTTTGAAAGATAGGCGATTCGACGATGGTCAGCATGCGGAATTTTTTGTTTGATTATACGGCAATGCCGTATTCTTGGCAAGCTTACTTCGCCCAAGTATCTTTAAGGCCTGTGATCTTGTTGAACACCGCTTCCCCCGCCGCATGATCTTTGCGGTCTGCGACGAAGTAGCCGTGGCGTTCGAATTGGAATTTTTCGTCGGGCTTGGCGTTTGCCAATGATGGTTCGACGTAGGCTTGGATGGTTTTTAGGCTGTCTTCGTTTAAGGCTTCTAGGAAGTCTTTGCCGCCTGCGTCGGGGTGTTCGGTTTTGAAGAGGCGGTCGTAGAGGCGGATTTCTGCGGTGACTGCGTCGGCCGCGCCGACCCAAGTGATGACGCCTTTGACTTTGATGGCGTCGCTGCCGGGGGTGCCGGATTTGGTGTCTTTTAGCACTTTTGCCCTGATGGATACTGCGCGGGCAGCTCCGGATTTGATAGCGGCCTCATCTGTGCCTTCTGCGTAGTCTGCGCCTTCGACTTCGATGACATAGCCGTATTTGAGGCGGACTTTGTTGCCGGGGAACAATCTGAAGAAGCCTTTGCTGGGGATTTCTTCGTAGTCTGTTTGCTCGATCCAGACTTCTTTGCCGAGTTTGAAATTGCGCTTGCCGAGATCGGGGAGGTGGGGGTGGACGGGGGCGCTGCAGTCTTCCAGATGCGCTGCGCTGCCGAAGGCTTCTTCCCAGTTGGTGAGGACGAGCTTTAAGGGCTCTAGCACGGCCATGGCGCGGGGGGCTGTGGGGTCTAGCGTTTCGCGCAGGCAGCCTTCTAGCGTGCTGTAGTCGATCCAGCTGTCTGATTTGCTGACGCCGATGCGCTCGGCGAAGAGTTGCAGGCTCTCGGGCGTGTAGCCACGGCGGCGCAGGCCGACGATGGTGGGCATGCGGGGATCATCCCAGCCGCTGACTTTTTTCTCGTTGACCAATTGGGCGAGTTTGCGTTTGCTGGTGATGACGTAGGTGAGGTTGAGCCGGGCGAATTCGTATTGGCGGGGCTGCTGTTTGATGAGGCCGCCTTCTAGCAGGCGATCCATGAGCCAATCGTAGAAGGGGCGCTGGTCTTCGAATTCGAGGGTGCAGATGCTGTGGGTGATGCCTTCTAGCGCGTCTTCGATGGGGTGGGCGTAGGTGTACATCGGGTAGATGCACCAGGTGTCGCCGGTGTTGTGATGTGTGGCGCGGCGGATGCGATAGATGGCGGGGTCGCGGAGGTTGATGTTGGGGGAGGCGAGATCGATTTTTGCTCTAAGCACCATGGCGCCATCGGCGTGTTTGCCATCTCGCATTTCGCGGAAGCGATTTAGGTGATGCTCTGCGCTCAATGCTCGGTAAGGGCTGGGCTTGCCGGGGGTGTTGAAGTCTCCACGGTTGGCGCGCATGTCTTCTGCGGATTGTTCATCGACATACGCTAAGCCGCGCTCAATGAGATGCTCGGCGGCTTTGTACATGAAATCGAAATAGTTGCTGGCGAAGAGTGCAGACTCGTGGCCAGACTTGCCTGCATCTTTGCCCCATGAGAAGCCGAGCCACTTGACGGAATCGATGATGGAATCGACGTATTCTTTTTCTTCTTTCTCGGGGTTGGTGTCGTCAAAGCGAAGATTGCAGATGCCTTTGTAATCACGCGCCAAGCCGAAATTCAGGCAAATGCTTTTGGCATGGCCGATGTGCAGATAGCCATTGGGCTCGGGCGGGAAGCGGGTGACGATTTGAGAATGCTTGCCGCTGGCCAAATCTGATTCGATGATTTGGCGCAGGAAATTGCTGGGCTTGGTGGCGTCAGATGCCGAGGCAGGAGAATTTGTAGAGTTTGAAACTGTCATGCCTTGATTTTAGAGGGCTAGGCGCTGTGTTTACAGCTTGATACTGCATTTGCAATGCAGATGACAACTGCAGCTAGGCGCAGGGCGTTGAGGTTGTACTGCTTTTCAAAGGAGATCATTATGAAAGCATGGATGACGGCTGTTGTTGCGACCGCAGCTTTGGCGGCTGGCGCTGCGCAGGCAAACGATGTGAGCTGGACGATTACTGTGGGCTCGCCCCGCCCCGCGCCGAGGGTGATTTACGCGCCGCCTCCTGTGGTGTATTCGCCCGCGCCCGTGGTTTACCAGCCAGCGCCTGTGGTGGTTCAGCGCGTCTATCAGCCCGTTTACCAACCTGTCTATCAAGCCGCGCCAGTGGTGTATCACATGCCGCATGGCCATTGGAAGCATGGGCATAAGCATGGCTGGAAACATGCCTACAAACATGGCTACCACCAAGGCTATCGCCATGGTCGGCATGACGATTGATAGAGCTGAGGGTGTGCATTGATCTGCGTGGGCAGATCATGCCGCCATGCGGCGCGGCTGCGGCGGTTGCCGCCGCATGCCGATAAAGCGCTGAAATGCGTGTGCGCAGGCCTCAGGCTCAGCCAGTAGGTTCAGGTGGCCGCAAGGCAGATCGACAAAATGCGATTGCGTGATTTCGGCGACTGTGCGCTGATCGCGCGGGAGCACGATGCGATCATATCTGCCGCAGAGGATGAGCATAGGCGGTGGCTGGGTGCGCAGCTTATCAAAAACCCTGCGAACGCTCGCGCCATCCAGCGGGCGCATCAGGATGATGTTTTTAGGGGTGATGAGCTCTAAGGTTTTGCGCAAATAAGCGCTGATCAGCGATCTTTCGTCTGAATCGGCAAAGCCGATCTCTTTCGTGCCGCGTGAGGCTAGCAAATGGCGACCTAGGCGCGAGCTAGCCAGCATTGCGGTGGATGCAGCCAAATGGAGTTTGAATCGGCCTTGGCTGAGCATGGGGGCAGAGGCCAGGGTGAGGGTTTGGATACGCTCGGGAAAGGTGGTGTAAAGCACAGCGCCTATCACGCCGCCTGCGCCATGGCCTATCCAGTGGCAGCGCGTGATCTGTAATTTCTGCAGCACACGATGCGCGTAGTAGGCCAGATCGTTGATGGTGCAGGTGTATGGCAAATGTTGATTCTGCCCAACGGCTGGTGGATCACAAATCACCACTCGAAACTGCAGAGACAGCATGCGCGCGAAATCTAGCATGCTGTCGTAGCCATTGAATTGCGCAGGCCAGCAGACTACCCAATCACCGCGCTCACCCAAAAGCTGTACTGCGAAGTGACCCTGTTCTGTGGCAATCTGAATGGTTTTCAATGGCTGACGTTTGGATTTTGAGTCGCCGTTGTGGCTAATCCAAATCGTTCAGTATTTGTAACTATTTCCTACTTTTATGTCAAGTAGTCGTGTCAAATTTTTCTTATCGCTTGGCTGAGGGCAAGCGTATGTTGGCAGCGAGACCGCCTGTGGAGGAGTTGTGCAGGCTGAAAGACCCGCCGAGGCGCTGGATCGTCTTTTCAACAATGGCTAAGCCAAGACCGGCGCCAGTGGCTGCGGTGCGAGCCACATCGCCCCGGAAGAAGGGCTTGGTCATGTGTTTGAGGATGTCTTCGTTGACGCCAGGGCCGTGATCACGCACTTTGAGGAGCACCCAGCCATCGCGCTCTCGGGCAGCAATGTCGAGCTGGGTGATGCCGGTGGTGATGGTTTTGCCGTATTTGCGGGCGTTTTCCACCAGATTGGTGATCACACGCGTGAGCTCAATTTCATCGCCCATCACATGGAAATCAGCAGGCAGATCCAGCTTGACTTTGAGATCATCCGTTTGCTGCACTGCGAGCACACAGGCTTCAACCACATCATTGAGCGCTACCGCACGCAGATGCTGTTGATCGGTAGGGCGGGCGTAATCGAGGAATTTATCAATGATGGCATCGAGCTGCTCGAGATCAGAGACCATATGATTGCGCGCCACATCATCGGCCACGCTCATCTCCGTTTCAAGGCGCAGGCGTGCCAGCGGTGTGCGCAAGTCATGCGAGATACCGGCGAGCATCACGGCGCGATCTTGCTCGATTTTGGCGAGCTGCTCGGCCATGCGATTGAAGCCGGCATTGACCTCGCGGATTTCGCTGGTCACGGCATCTTCATTCAAGCGGCTGGCATCAAAATCGCCATCTTTCACGCGGCTGGCCGCGAAAGAGAGCGCTTTCAGTGGGCGATTGATCAAGCGCGCAATGACGGCTGCGCCAGTCAGTGAGAGCAGGGCAGCAATAGAGAGCCACACCAGCCATGCGCGGCCAGGCACAGGATTCAGGCGCGAGATATCGGTTTGCAGCCAGAATTTTTCATTCTCAATGCCAAAGCCGACCCACAAACCTTCTTCGCCATTGACCTTGCGAGCCAGCGTGGCTTTCTCGCCCAAGCGCACGCGTAACTCAACCAGCACGCGCTGCATTTGTGTATCGCCTTCAAAGCCTTGCACCATATCAATGGCTGTACGAGGCACGACCTTCACACCCTCCAGCTCGGCCAGCTGTTTGATCAGGGAGATGCGCGCGATCGCATCGGAGTGCACGAGCGCAGCGCGCGAGAGATTGACGATGGAGGCGATCTGCTGTGCAGTTTGCGCGGCGCGTGGCTCGGATTCGAGCATGCGAAAGGTTTGCAGCCAAGCCACCACGGAGCCCACCAGCAGCAGCGCCAGCAGAAAGAAGGTGCGCCAGAAGAGGCTGAAGCGCACTTTGCTGATCGTGCCCGTGGGGCGAGCATCCAGCGGGGCAGGCATGGTCTCCAGCGGAGCGGGGCCAGTGGGTATGGGGTGGCCAGCCATGCCGGAGGGTAAATGCGAATAACGGCCTTCCGGCGTGGTGGGAGCGCCCATGCGACCATCCATACCGCTACCGCCGAGGATGTGTTCGTTGGCTGAATTCATGGCTTGGTTGCTGAGAGCATGGGCTAGAAAAAGGCGGTGTTATTGGATACGAGCATACCCAATAACGCCGCCTAGCGTGTGATTTTTCGATTTAATCAGCGCAATAGATCAACTCTTACCATCCGGCACAAACACATAGCCTACGCCCCACACGGTTTGGATATAACGCGGCTGGGCCACATCGTTTTCGATCATTTTGCGCAGGCGAGAGATTTGCACATCCAAGCTGCGGTCAAACGGCTCGAACTCGCGGCCACGCGCCAGCTGCGCCAGCTTCTCGCGAGACAAAGGTTGACGCGGATGGCGAACCAGGGCTTTGAGCATGGCGAATTCACCCGTGGTGAGTGCGATTTCTTCGCCGCTTTTCTTCAGCGTTCTCTGTCCGAGATCAAAGTCGAAAGGGCCAAAATTCACATTCTCACTCTCGCTCGAAGGCGCACCCGGCGCTTCCAGAGCAGGGCGGCGGCGCAGCACAGCATGCACGCGCGCCAGCAGCTCGCGGGGATTGAAGGGCTTGCCCAAATAATCATCCGCGCCCACTTCGAGGCCAACGATGCGATCCACATCTTCGCCTTTGGCTGTGAGCATGATAATGGGTGTGCGATCGCCAGAAGCGCGCAGGCGGCGGCAAATCGAGAGGCCATCTTCGCCGGGCAGCATCAGATCAAGCACGATGAGATTGATCGGCTCGCGGATCATGGCGCGGGACAGAGCCTTACCGTCTTCTGCCACGATGACTTCAAAACCCTCTTGCGTGAGATAACGGCGCAGCAGATCGCGGATGCGGGCATCATCATCAACGACCATGATGCGGTCTGCAGATTTCACAGCTTGATTCATTTAAGGCTCCTTGTGCACAGCACTGAGTTGTAACATGAACGGAATTTACACGTATTTTTCAGAAAAAAGGTGTGAAAAATGTCCGAAAAGCCTCTTCTGTTACATATCTTGCGGGTTTTGTACAGTTTGAATGTCGTTTGGAAGGCTTTTTAACCCCGTTTGTGCCTTGGCTGCGTTTGATGAAGTGTCGATTGCGTATCAGCCGCGGCTGGGGCGCAGTCGATTTGGACAAAAACGCTTAGCTTGTTAGGATGTCACTATGAATGCACTTTTTTCTTCCTCTTCCACTCGCCTGAAAAATGCTATTTTTTCGATAGCACTCTGCGCAGGTCTGATGCCGGCTACTGCCGTTTTTTCTCAAAATATTCGTATGGAAACACCTCAAAACGTCGTCTCGCTTCAAGCTCAAGGCAGCCTCGAAGTACAGCAAGATCTGCTCACCATCAGTATGAACAGCACGAAAGACGGCTCAGATGCAGCTACAGTGCAAACCCAGCTCAAAGCCGCGCTCGATGCCGCGCTGACGGAAGCCAAAAAAGTCGCCCAACCCGGCCAGCTCGATGTGCGCACCGGGGCATTCTCGCTTTACCCACGCTATGGGCGTGACGGCAAGATCAATGGCTGGCAGGGCACCACCGAGCTGGTGCTTGAAGGCCGCGATTTCGCTCGCATCAGCGCGCTGGCTGGCAAGATCAATACCCTGACTTTGGGCAATGTGAGCTTCGGGCTCTCGCGCGAAGCACGTGCTCGCGTGGAAGCCGAGGTGACGGCGCAGGCGATTGAGCGCTTCAAAGCCAAAGCGCAAGAGATCAGCAAAGGCTTTGGTTTTGGCGGCTACACGGTGCGTGAGGTGAATGTGCAGGCCAACGATCAAGGCTTTGCGCACCGTGGGCGCATGGAGATGATGCAGGCCAAATCGATGTCAGCTGACGCGGCAGTGCCTGTGGAAGCTGGGCGTAGCACGGTGGTGGTGACTGTGGCTGGCGCTGTGCAGATGAAGTGATTTTTTATGCTTTTTGAGCAAGTAGCCGGCATGATTATTGCGCAAAGTGCTATTGAATTAATAGTGCTCTGAAGATTTCTGTTGGGATAGACCGGCAACGTGGCAAGAGGCTGCGCTGCGAAAAATCGGCAGCCACCGCAGCCCCTTGCCTCGCGGCCTATTGGCTACCCTTGAGAGCCAAGTGCGCTCACCGCTCCCACAGGCCATAAGCGCGCCAGCAACATAAACCGAATCTGTAAGCGACCGTTCAGTCACGCGCAAGCTCCCGTTGGTTTCGCGCAAGCCTGCGTTGGTTTGGAGAAAGTAGCAGGTAAGAGCAGTTTTCCACAATCACACCACGCCCCATTTAGGGCGCAGACAAGATGGAGACTGCTGATATGGCAACAGATATGACAAACAACATTCGGGAACGATCCCGCCCCATGACGCAGGAAGAGAAAAAGGTGATTGCCGCCTCTTCTGCAGGTACGATTTTTGAGTGGTACGACTTTTATCTTTATGGCGCGCTCGCCGCCATCATTGGTGCGCAGTTCTTCACTGCCTTCCCTGAAAACACCCGCAACGTGTTTGCATTGCTCGCCTTCGCTGCTGGCTTCATCGTGCGCCCGTTTGGCGCCTTGGTGTTTGGCATGCTGGGCGACATGATCGGCCGCAAATACACTTTCTTGATGACCATCGTGATCATGGGCGTTTCGACCTTCTTGGTCGGCGTGTTGCCCAATTACGAAAGCTGGGGCGTTGCGGCTCCCATCATTCTGATCCTGCTGCGCATGGCGCAAGGTTTGGCTTTGGGTGGTGAATACGGTGGTGCTGCGATTTATGTGGCTGAGCATGCACCTGCCAATCAGCGCGGTTACTTCACGGCGTTCATCCAAACCACGGCCACGCTGGGCTTGCTGCTCTCGTTGATCGTGATTCTTTCAGTGCAAGGCTATGTCAACGGTAACTACCCAGACGTACCATTGATGAAAGACGGCGTGGCCGTGTTGCTCGCCGATGGCAAACCGACCATGGTCAAAGCGTTTAACGCTTGGGGCTGGCGCGTTCCCTTCATTGGCTCGATCTTCCTCTTGGCTATTTCTCTCTACATCCGTTTGCAGATGAACGAGAGCCCCGCTTTCAAGAAAATGAAAGAAGAAGGCCGCACATCCAAAGCACCGCTCTCAGAAGCGTTTGGCAATTGGAAAAACGGCAAGATCGCACTCATTGCTTTGCTCGGCCTCGTGGCTGGCCAAGCGGTGGTTTGGTACACAGGCCAGTTCTACGCGCTCTTCTTCATGCAAAACGTGATCAAGATCGACAGCTTCACCGCCAACGTGATGGTGGCTTGGTCGCTCATCTTGGGCACAGGCGGCTTCCTGTTCTTTGGTGCACTGTCAGACCGCATTGGCCGCAAGCCGATCATCTTGGTGGGCTGCTTGTTGGCCGCGGTGACCTTCCTGCCCGTGTTCAATTTGCTCACCAAAACCGCTAACCCAGCGATTCATGCAGCACACCAGACGCCGGTTTCTGTGAAAGTGTTTGCTGAAGATTGCTCCTTCCAGTTCAACCCAACTGGCACGGTCAAGTTCAGTTCGTCTTGCGATATCGCCAAGGCGCAACTCGCACGCACTTCGGTGAACTATTCCACCATTGAAGGCGCAGCACCCGGCACTTTGGCCGTGGTGAAAGTGGGCGATACGGAAATCCAATCGTACGACGCTGGCAAACTCACTGGTGATGAACTGAAAAAAGCCAAGGCTACTTTTGATGGCGCGCTCAATGCTGCGCTGAAAAAAGCTGGCTATCCGATGGTTGCCGCAGACAACACCACGATTGCCAAGGCACAACACTTCTTTGACATCTTCAATGCGCAGAAGATCACCATCATCGTCATCTTGACGTATTTGGTGTTGCTGGTGACGATGGTTTATGGCCCGATTGCAGCGATGTTGGTCGAGATGTTCCCCACCCGCATCCGCTACTCTGGATTGTCTTTGCCTTATCACATCGGTAACGGCTGGTTCGGCGGCCTGATGCCTGCAACCGCATTTGCGATCTCCGCGCAAACGGGCAACATCTACTCCGGCCTGTGGTACGCGATTGTGATTGCCGTGATGACCGTGGTGATCGGCACGATCTTTGTTCCGAACGGTACGCACAAGAAGGACATCTTCGAAGGCGATACGGGCAAGAAATAATTTCGTGATTTCTACATAGCCAGAGTCTTGCCAGCCAAGACTCTGGCTTTGTTTTTTGCGATACTGCAAGCCAGCATATTGGCTTATTTGTTTTGAATTTATCAAGTATTGGAAATCAATTGATCGATCTCGTCTTGTCTCAATTGACTGACCCTTTTCGCATTGGCTTGCTCATTGCCTTGGTTGTCACCATGCAGCGAACGGCGACTGTGACTGGCCGCGTTATTCCACTGGTTTTGGGCGTCGTGTTCGTGGCAGTGATGCTTCCATCGACGATGCCGAGCACCTCGGTGAGTCTCAAAGATGCGATCCTTGCTGGCCTCGTCTCCAACCTGATCATTTTGATTCCCGTGCTGGCATTCGCTTGGTTGATCATGCGAATGCGCCGCTGATACGGCTTCTCGTAGAAAAATGCGATGCTACCAAAATAGTAGCATTTCGCGCAGATTCTACGTCGGCTGACAGGCTAAAACATCAAGAAATGGCGGGGAGTACCGTCCCTGAACACGAGCCGAAACCAATGCGCGCAAAGCCAGTCTTCTCGCACCAGCCTTGAAAGATCACGGCATCGCCATCCAGCAGGAAGGTGCGTTGTTCGCCTGTCTCATGCAAAGGCACTTGCACACGCCCGCCTTGCGACAACTCCACAATCGCGCCGGCCTCAGAAGCCGTGGGCCCAGAGATGGTGCCCGTGCCAATCAAATCGCCACTTTGCAAGTTGCAACCGCCCACGGTATGCTGCGTGAGCATTTGCGCAGTGGTCCAGTATTGGTGTTTAAAACTCGTGGCCGATATGCGGCTCGCTGGCTTAGATGCTGTGCGGTGTGCAACAGACTCAATAGCTACGCTGAGCTGAATATCTAGGCTGCCTGCAGCGCGATTGCTGGCTTCATCGAGATACGCCAAGGGCTGCGGATGATCTGCTGGGCGTTCAAAAGGCTGTCGGAAAGGCGCGAGTGCCTCCATCGTCACGATCCACGGCGAGATGCTGGTGCAGAAATTCTTGCCGAGGAAGGGGCCGAGCGGGTTCATTTCCCAGAATTGATGATCGCGTGCGCTCCAATCGTTGAGCAAACACATGCCAAAGATATGCGAGGGCGCATCTTTCAAGGCGACGGGTTCGCCCAGCGCATTGCTTGGACCGACGAAGAACCCCATCTCCAATTCAAAATCCAATCGCGCGCATGCGCCATACACAGGTGCCTTTGTACCCGGAGGCATAGCTTGCCCCATCGGGCGACGGAAAGGCGTGCCGCTGATCACCACGCTGGACGCGCGGCCATGGTAGGCGATCGGGAGCCACTGGAAATTGGGTGTGAGTGGATCATCTGGGCGGATGATGCGCCCCACATTTTCTGCATGGTAAATCGAGGTATAGAAATCGGTGTAATTGCCGATCTGCGTTGGCAAGTTGTATCGCACTTCGGTTTGCGGTACGAGGCAATTGCGTACAGCGTTTTGTGTGGCTTCACTCGCTGAGCTTGACAGCAAATCAAACAGGGCTATCCGCAAAGCATGCCAAGCCTCATGCCCCATTGCCATGAAAGCATTGAGTGTGCTTTGGCTGGCTTCATGCAAAGCTTGAGCAGCCAAACCACTGAGCAAGCCCTTCGCCTGCAAAGCTGCGAGGTCGAGCACTTCGTCGCCGATGGCCACGCCGCCGCGCCAAGCCTCATGACCAGACTTTCGGCAAAACACCGCATAGGGCAAGTTTTGAATCGGAAAGTCTGCGTGGCCTTGTGCGCTGGCCACCCAGCTCTTGGCTGCTGCCTCATGCGTGTGATTGAGTGTGTTCATAGGCCAGCCTTCAAGCGGTTGTTGCCATCAAGGCATCGTCGAAAATCGCCACAGCACGCGTCCAGCCTGCAGATGCGCCGCGAATTTTGTGGGGGAAGCAGGAGATGAAGAAACCGCTGGGGGGCAGGGCTTCGAGGTTGTGCATTTTCTCGATATGGCAGTAGCCGATATCGCGCCCCGCTTTATGGCCTTCCCAAATGAGGGAGGCATCTTTGCTTGCATCGTATTTCTGAGCAGTGTGCACGAAGGGCGCATCCCAGCTCCAAGCGTCTGTGCCAGTGAGACGAATGCCGCGCTCCAGTAAATACATCGTGGCCTCGTAGCCCATGCCCGCACCAGAAGCCACGTAATCCGAATGGCCATAGCGTGAGCCTGCTCGGGTGTTGATGACAACGATCTCCAGTGGCTTGAGCGTATGGTTGATGCGTTTGAGCTCATCTTCTACATCTTGCGCAGTGACCACATAGCCATCAGGCTTGCTGCGAAAATCCAGCTTCACGCCGGGCTGGAAGCACCATTCGAGTGGCACATCATGAATCGCAATCGCGGGTTTCTTCTCGCCATTTTTTGCATCCATCGTGGAATGAAAATGGTAGGGAGCATCCAGGTGTGTGCCATTGTGTGTGGACAGTTGCACCAGCTCTACCGCCCAGCCTTCGCCATCGGGCAGATCTTCTTTCTTGAGGCCTGGAAAGAAAGGCTCAATTTGCGCGAAAGTATTGTCATGCGTGAAGTATTCAATCTTCGGCGCAAAAGCGGGAGGGTCACTGATCACATCGTTTTCAAGATAGATGGAAAGATCTACAAATTTGCGAGGCATGGTGTGCTCCTGATGAAGAGGGATTCAGCGACGTTGGTATGTCAAAAAATGCTGCTCGGCGAGTGCCAGCAGCGCATTGCTGGCAAAGCCAATGGCACCCAGCAGCACGATGCCTGCAAACAGCTCGCTCGCGCGGAATGAGCGAGCAGCCAGCAAGATAGATTGGCCCAAGCCTGGCTGCGATGCGAGCATCTCGCCCACCACAGCCACGATGAGCGCGATAGTCATCGATAAGCGCATGGCCGCCAAAATATCGGGCATGGCATTGGGCAGGCCAATTTTTAGCACGAAAGACGTAGGAGAAAGCTGCAGGGCTTGGCTCACTTCACGCAAGCGCACGTGTACGTTCGCAAGGCCGTGCATGGTGGCGAGCAAGACCGGCCACATCGCGCCAAATGCCACCACGGTAAGCACCATCGTGCTAGAGAGTCCGAAGATGGCAATGGCCAGCGGCAAAACGGCAGAGGCGGGAAGAGGGCGAATGAACTCCAAAGTGGGGCCAATCCAGCTGCGCAGTGCAGATGACGAGCCGATGAGCGCGCCCAGTGCAATACCTGCAGCACTGGCCAGCACCCAGCCCCAAAACATGCGCTGAATCGTTTCGCCCGTGAAGGCGAGCAGATCTCCCTTTTGCATGCCTTCCATCAGGCTGCCCCAAGTCGCTTCGGGTGTGGGCAAAAACACTTTGCTCACCCATTGTGCATGGCTGGCCAGCCACCACAGCGCAATCAATGCTAAGAGCAAGGCTACAGAAGGTAGCGCTGAGGTCAAACGTATGGGTTTCATGCTGCGCCTTTCGCTGCATCAGGCTGCACGCCCATGCGCAGTGCAGCCCAAGCTTGTAGCTTCACGGCCAGTGCATTGATCACAAAACCGATCAGCCCAATCCATAGCAGCCAAGCCATCATCAAAGCCGGATCGAGGCTCTGCTGTGCAATCACCAGCGCATAGCCCATGCCATGTGGATTGGCTGCGATTTCTACAGTCACTGCGACGACCAAAGCAATCGCCACGCCGAGTCGCAGTGCCACAAACAAGCGAGGCAGCATGGCAGGCAAGATGATGCTCCAAAAGCGTTGAAAAGCAGACAGTTCCAATGATTGCGCCACTTCCAAAAGCTGAGGCTCCACTTGTTTCGCCGCTGCTTGCGTGAGCACAAGTATCGGCCAGAAGCAGGCAAAGGCAATCACTGCCAGCTCCATGCGCAGACCAAAACCAAACACCAGCATGGACAGCGGAATCAAAGCAACCGAGGGCACAGGCCGCAGTACCTCAACACTTAAAAAACTCCAGCGCGCGATGCGTGGCGATAAGCCCAGGAGCGTGCCGCAAACGATGCCCAGTAGACTTGCAATCAGCAGCCCCAGAGCAGCGCTGCCCAATGTGAAACCCGTGGCCTGCCAGAGCGAGCCATCCATTCCCGCTTTGAACAATGCGACAAGTGCGGCACTGGGCGGCGCAACCGCATCGCTGCTGCTACCCACCGTGCGCGCCCAAGCTTCTATCATCGACAGCAGTGTGAGTGGAAAAACAAAAGGGCGAAGGATCTGAAGCACAGCAGCCTCTCAATGCCCAAGAAACTGATACAACTCGCGCCGCAGTCGCAAGAATTCAGGATGTTCTTTGGTCGCTAATTGCTCACGTGGGCGAGGAATTTTCACGTCGAGCATCGCCGCAATGCTAGGTTGAGATGCAGTCGGATTCGTACGCAACGCGATCACGCGATCACCTAAATAAATCGCTTCCTCCAGGTCGTGGGTAACGAACATCACGGTGAGCCCTTGCTCGCGCACCAGGCGAGAAAGCTCATCTTGCAGGCTTTCGCGCGTCATCGCATCCAGCGCACCGAAAGGCTCATCCATCAACATCAGCTCGGGCTGCTGCGCCAAGCAGCGTGCGATTTGCACCCGCTGCTGCATGCCACCTGAGAGCTGCGCGGGGAATTTTTGCGCATGTACGGCTAGCCCCACGGTCTCAAGTACCTTGACGATACGCGCAGGCCGATCTGAGGCAGGCACTTGCGCAGCTTCTAATGCAAGGCTGATATTGCCCTCTACTGTGCGCCAAGGCAACAGTGCACGCCCATAGTCTTGAAAAACGAAAGCCACCTCGCGCGAAGGCGCGCTCACCACCTGCCCATTACGCAGCACGCGTCCGCCCGAGGGCTGTACGAAGCCCGCAGCCGCGCGTAGCAAAGTCGTCTTGCCGCAGCCAGAAGGCCCAATGATGCAAACGAACTCGCCTCGCTTGAGCTCTAGCGAGCTGGGCGAAACGATCTCTCGCCCGCCCAGATGCACGCTGACCTGCTCAAAGGCCAGAGGCGCAAGATTGCTCATACTCATTTCGCGATCAAGCTGGCGACATTTGGCGTGCTTTTGAGCATTTCTTGGTCTTTCATCAAGCCGACCCAATAGTTGAGTTGCTTTTCAGAGACCACGGGGCCAGGAGGCGAGATTTGCGCTTTGGCCAACACTTCAGGTGGCAATTTGATGTATTTGCCGATGGCTTCACGAACTTTGTCATTGTTTTTCGGTTGGAAAATAAAGGCCGCTGCCTCCTGCACAGCTTCGCGGAAAGCCTTGACCTGAGCTGCATTTTTCTGCGCCCACTCTCGCTTCGCGGTATAGATGATCGTGGGATTGCCCTCGCTCAAGAAAGTGGAGTAATAAGAAGCCACATAGCCCGCGCCTGAATCCGTGATGCGTGTCATGAAAGGGTCTGCCGTCACCACTGCATCCACTGAGCCACCGCGCAGCACATCGCCATGCTGAGGGAAAGACACTTCCACAAAATTCACCTGCTTGTGGTCTACGCCGTTTTGCTTGAGCCAAGCGCGGAACGTCACGTGCAAGAAAGCGCCCAAGCCCGGCACGCCTACTTTTTTGCCTACACAATCTTTGGCCGAGCGGATACCACTTCCCGCTTTAGCTACCAAGCCAAAGCCTGTGATGGTCTTGGATGTCACGCCACCGCCAGCCACCACCACATGATCGAGGCCACCATCGACCGCTTGCAAGTAGACCTAAGGTGTGGGGCCGCCGATTTGCAAGGAATCGGCTTGAATCGCAGCGGGAATCGTAGAGTTCAGTGGAATGAATTTCAACTCGACATCGAGGTTGCGCTTCTTAAACATGCCTTCCTCTGCAGCCACAAAGACGGAGGTGAAATCTGTCACTGCTGTAAAGCCAAAGACGATTTTTCCGCTTTGAGCAAAGCTTGGCAGCGAAGCCGTTGCAGCGCTGGCTGCTGCAGTGACCAGCACTTGGCGGCGAGAAAGAGCGGATAGGGAAAGTTTGCGCATGGTTGTCTCCGGTTGAAATAGTGAAAGCAAAAAGCAGATGAATTGGCGGTTCACGGTTTGGGCAGCGCAGCACGAATACCGCCTGCGATGAAGCGAGCGAGTAGCGTTTGCGCCTCTGGATCGTTGGCTTGAACCTCACTCAAGGAGAGGCGTTCAATACGCTTGTCGCTGATGTGATTGAGCAAGCACCCCAAAGAAAATTGATAGGCCCAAGCCACATCGCTGCGGCGGGCATGTGGCAAAGTGCTGTTGAGTGCATCAATGAAGGCATGCGCCAAAGGGTCGAAGTAATCCCGCAAGACGCGATCTGCCTCTGGGCTGGCATTCATCAGCTCGCGTGCAACCAAGAGTGCATAGTATTCGCCTTCTTCGCTGGCACGAAGCTCCAGCACTGGGCCGATGAAAGCCTCCACGATGGCTACCAAACGCCGGCTCGGAGCTTGCTCCAAGGCCTCCGATAAAGCGGCAAGTCGCGCATCAATCGTGCCAGACCAGTGCTCAAAAATCGCATGAAAAAGCTCTTGCTTGGCACCGTAGTAATAACCCACCAAGGCCAGTGGCACACCGGCTTCCTGCGCAATTTGCCGAATCGTCACGGCGTGATAACCCTGCTGCGCAAACAATTTTTCTGCGGCTAGCAAGATGGCCTGCTTGCGATCAGGGCGATCTGTGATCGCTGTTGAAGCGGTGATATTTGCGGATAGGGAAGCTGAGCGAAGCATGCTGTATTAGACAGTTGTACAAAATACTTGTACAACCGTACAAACCCTAGATGCATTTGCCTGCATCTCGCACTTGAATTGAAAGGAACAGCGCTGATTCAGCACTCAATGCACATCTTGAAGACAAAAAAGGCGCTACGAAAAACGTAGCGCCTTGCGCAGATTCTACGCCGGCAAAGTGCCGAAAATGCTTAAAAATTTAATCGCCGCGAACCACGCCTTCACGCCGTGGATCTGCGCCGCCAAACCAGCCTGAGCCGCCGCCGGAAGCCGGGTTCAGGTTAGCGCGGCCAATGGCTTGCAGGCCGCTGACCATGGCTTGCTCGCGGGCATCGTGGCCACGGGCTTTGAGGCTATCGACCGTGCTGGCTGGGAAGCGCTTTTCTTCGAGCAAGGTAGGCGCGCCCAGTGCTGCGAAGTTAGGCAGGTTGATGGCTTGCTGTGCGTTCAGACCCCAATTGAGCATGCCGTAGATCGTCTTGGCGGTGAAGTGGATGATGAGCGCGCCGCCGGGGCTGCCGCCCGTCAGTACGACTTTGCCATCGGCTTTGTCAAACACGATGGTTGGGCTCATCGAGCTGCGTGGGCGCTTGTTGGGCTGCACGCGATTGGCGGTGGGCTTGCCGGCTGCGTCGTTGGGTGCGAAGTTGAAGTCAGTCAACTCGTTATTCAGCAAGAAGCCGCCGCCTGCAGTGGGGTTGCTGGGGTTGACCATCTGGCGTGAGCCGAAGGCTGCTTCAATGGTGGTGGTCATCGAGAGGGCGTTGCCATAGGCATCGACAATGCTGATGTGGCTGGTACCGTATTCAGGTTGATCAGCAGCTTTGCCGAAGGCTGAGCGCATGGCGGAGGGCTCGCCAGGCTTGGCATCGCCTTTCATACTAGTGGCTTTGATCAGGCTGGCGCGTTGAGCAAGGTAGGCGGGGGCGAGCATAGCGCTCCAGTTGCCGCCGATCTTGCCGTCAGGAGCGGGCACGAAATCTGGGTCACCCAAATACTGCGCACGGTCTGCGAATGCAAGGCGGGAGGCTTCGGTGTAGAGATGCAGCCAGCCTGGGCCGGGCAAGCCATCGGGCTCGAGCTGGATGTTGCCAGCATTGGTAGCGCCAAGCGTACCGAGGATTTGGCCGACGGCAATCATGCCCGATGATGGGGGTGGCATACCGCAGATCACGTATTCTTTGCCAGTGGAGGCTTTGTAGTCGGCGCAGATTGGATCGCGTTTTTTCGGTTGGTAGCCCGCCATATCTGCCATGGTGAGCTTGCCGGGGTTGGTCGGGTGCTTTTGCACTTTATCGACGATGGCTTGTGCAATCGGGCCTTCGTGCATGACTTTGCTGCCTTGTGCGGCCATGGCTTTCAAGACATCGGCGTAGGCTTGGTTGCGCACGTTAAAGCCCACATCGCGTGCATCGCCATCGGCTTTGTAGAAGTAAGCTGTAGCGACAGGATCTTTCTTCAAATGCGCATCGGCTTTCACGAGCGTGTTCAGGCGCGGGCTGACCTTGAAGCCACCTTCAGCCAGAGCAATCGCAGGCTCAAACAACTTGGCCCATGGCAGCTTGCCGTATTGCTTATGCGCCATCTCCAGCATGCGCATCACGCCTGGCACGCCTACAGAGCGGCCGCCGACCAAGCCCTCATCGAAAGTCATGGGTTTGCCATCTTTCATGAAGAGGTTTTCGTCTGCTGCGGCGGGCGCGGTTTCGCGGCCATCAAAAGCCTCTGTCTTTTTGCCATCATGGTGCAAAAGGAAAGCGCCGCCTGCAATACCGCTGGATTGCGGCTCCACCAGCCCGAGCACGAGCTGCACGGCAATCGCGGCATCAACTGCGCTGCCGCCGGCTTTGAGCACTTGGTAGCCCGCATCGGTGGCCAGCGGGTTGGCAGCGGCTACGGCGAATTTGCTGGTTGCCCAGCCTGGCTTGTCGGTGATACCAGAGGCGCCTTCGGGTTGCTGATAAGGCTGATAGCTGAAGTTGGTGGGGGCTGTGACGCAGGCTGCCAGTAGGGCGGCGCTGGCGAGGGTGGAGAGGGTGAAGCTGCGGCGAAGGATGGTCATGGGATGCTCCAAAAAATTGTTATTAGCATGCAGTCTAAACAAAAAAGCCCAACAGAGCGAATCTGATGGGCTTGAGCCGAGGGGAATTACCCTGATTAACGGGGCGGGGTTGCGGCTGGGTGGACATTGGTAGGCGCAGCGTCCATATAGCCTTTGCCGTCATACACACCTTTTTTCCCAGCTATCTGCCAAGCGGTGCGCTGATCTACAAGGCGGGCGAGTACCTCCAGCTCTTCGTCGGTGTGATTGATGGCTCCTGCAGGGGTGAGCAATTTGCCGTTCACAGGCGCTGCTTCTCCCCAGAAGGATTGGTGATACTCTGCGCGGGAGAGGGCGCGGTCTGTGCCTGCAGCCACATCCACCGTGCCGTAGCAGTTGCAGAAATAAGTGCGGAAATTTTGCTGAGGGCGCACTTCGGTGTAGACACCTGTGCCGCGAATACCTGCAGTGAGCGTTGGCGTGACGATCTGGCGGTTGCTGCCTTTGCCCCATACGCTGGCGATGGCGCCAGTGAGCAAACGCAGCACGCTCACTGCATTCAATGTGGCACCACGCTCCACTGTGAAGCGCGTGTTTTGGCGCACTTGGAAAGAGGCATTGCCCACCACGAAGATCAGATTGGAGCCCGGCCCGGTTTCCAGGCGGTCACCGGTTTGGATGATGGTTTGTGGCGTGAGGCGACTACCATTGACTTGCGCATCGCCTTGCAATTCCACGATATTGCTGCGCTGCTGAGCATGGGCAGCGCTTGCGCCGCCCATAGCCGTCCAAGCAGCAGCAGCGCTCAAAAAGCTGCGGCGTTGAAACCAGAGCACTTCATCTTCAGTGCGACCTTGCAGGATGTGTTGAGTCATGTTGTCTCCTAATGTGGAAGCTAGATACGAATTTAAACCGCGGGGGGAGGCGCTTCAGTAGGTGTTTCTTCTGTATGCACAAAACTATCTCGAAAAGTGAAATACACCGAGGTGAAAAACATGGCCGCTACTGTCAGCACCATGGGCACCATCAATGCAGCAGCGATCGCTGGCGAGCCCAGCAGCACGGAAATACTGGTGATGACCACGCCGCCAAAGGCGAAAACAGCAAACCAACCCAGGCCGTAGACAAGGTAAGCCCAGAAGTTTTTCATGCAGGCGATCAGGCTGAAAAAGATCGCCTTGGTCGGCGGGACACCATGCCAATGCACGAGCGCTGGGGCATGCCAAAACATGAGCGAGAGCGGGATATACAAACCCATGCCGATGAAGGCGGCCGTTTGGAAGTCACTTTGCTCCAGCATTTCCCGGTTGAGCTTGCCGCCGACGATATACAGCTTGGCGAACTGCCCGCCATCAAACAATGTCGTGAAGCCCATCACCAGAAAAAAGCCCAGCGCATACATCGCGCCGAGCACAATCATGGCGCGTAAGCGCTGCTGGCCTGCGCGAAAAGCTGTGGCCAGAACCGATGGCATCGGGAATTTACCGCGCAGCGCCTCTAGCGTGGCCACCATCAAACCCAGCGTGGCTGCAGGCACGATGGCCAATGCCAGTGCGCCGCCAATCAGTGGCAAGATAGAAGCCACCGAAACCAGTGCCATAAACATGAAAAACAGTCCGCCGAGCGCTAAGGGCTGCTTGAAAAATGTTTTGACACCCAGCTTGACCCAGGTGATGCCGGTGCTGGCAGGGAGGATTTGGAGTTTCATGTGCTTGTGATTTTGAGGCGGGTGAAACAGATCAGTTCAAAACGAGGCTGTGAACTTGTTCACATTAAAGGTGAATGGCGAGCTTGCTGATGCGCTCGCGCAGCACACGCTCGA
Organism: Variovorax sp. PCZ-1; assembly: GCF_018413605.1. GTDB lineage: Bacteria > Pseudomonadota > Gammaproteobacteria > Burkholderiales > Burkholderiaceae_C > JANMDU01. The sequence continues at coordinate 1,257,699 of NZ_JAHCDN010000001.1, forward strand.
AATGCGAGGGGTCATGCGCTTTGAGCAAGCTGGCTTCGCGTGGGAGGTGGAAATCCCACAGGCGAGATATCCAAAAGCGCAGTGCGCCAGCGCGTAGCATGGCGGGAAGAAGTTGCTGCTCAGCGGCTTCGAACGGGCGCTCAGACTGATAGGCTTGCAGGAAAGCGCTTTGTCTCTCGGTGTTTGTAGAGCCTGTCTCCAAGTCAATGCACCAATCATTCAAGCACACCGCGATGTCGAACAAGAAACTATCGACGCCAGCAAAATAAAAATCAAAGAACCCAGTGAGCTCGCCAGCTTCAAACATCACATTGTCTCGAAACAGATCCGCATGCACCGGGCCACAGGGCAGGGCTTTGTATGCGCTGCTGCTTGCCACATGATTTTGATAGGCAAGCTCGCTTTTGATGAGTTGAGTTTGATCTGGCGTCAAGTACGGTAATACAACGGGAATGGTCTCATTCCACCAAGACAAGCTGCGCAAATTGGGCTGGATTCGCGCGTAGTCGCGCCCAGCTACATGCATGCGTGCGAGCATCGCACCCACGGTGGCGCAATGCGCGGCAGTAGGAGAGAGCTCGCTGCCACCACGCAAGCAATTCACCACGCAGGCTGGTTTACCTTGCACCGTGAGCAAAATATCGCCAGTTTTGTCGGCTTGCGGGTCCGGTACAGGAATGCCGCGCTGCGCGAGGTGCTTCATCAAATACAGATAAAACGGCAGCTGCTCATGAGTCAGGCGCTCAAACAGAGTGAGCACGTAGCGCCCAGTGTCTGCGTCAACGAAGTAATTGGTGTTTTCAATGCCGCCTTTGCAGCCTTGGAGATCGGTGACTTGGCCCAGGCCGAGCTGGGTGAAGAGGTTTTGCGTTTCGTCGAGGGAAACTTCGGTGTAAACAGCCATTTTTGTATCAAATCAATTGGCTCAGATTGTAGAGGGTACACAATATGCCTATGAATTCCTCACCAGAAAACCGCCTCCTCCTCGTAGATGGCTCGAGCTACCTTTATCGTGCCTTCCACGCCATGCCCGATCTGCGCGCTGTGCCCGGCGATCCGAGCAGCCCCGCCACGGGTGCGATTCGCGGCATGATCAATATGATGGCTTCGCTGCGTACGCAGTTTCCGTCCATGTATGCCGTGTGTATTTTTGATGCCAGCGGCCCCACCTTCCGCGATGCGCTTTATCCCGAATACAAAGCCAATCGCTCGCCCATGCCCGATGATTTGCGCACCCAGATCGCGCCGATTCATGAGGTGATGCGCCTACAAGGCTGGCCAGTAGTGGCTGTTCCTGGCGTGGAGGCTGATGATGTGATCGGCACGATGGCGCGCATTGGCGCAGAGCAGGGCATGGAGGTCATCATCTCCAGTGGGGATAAAGACCTCTCTCAACTGGTGAATGAGCACATCACCATCATCGACACGATGAATGGCAAAAAGCGCGATGTGGCGGGTGTGACCGCTGAGTTTGGCGTACCGCCCTCGCTCATGCTCGACTATCAAAACCTCGTGGGCGATACGGTGGACAACGTACCCGGCGTGGAAAAAGTGGGGCCAAAAACGGCTGCGAAATGGCTCACCGAATTTGGATCGCTGGAAAATTTGCTGGCAAGAGCCGATGAGATCAAGGGCGTGGCTGGAGAGAATTTGCGCAAGGCGCGCGAGTGGCTGCCCAAAGGGCGTGAGCTGCTCAAGATCAAGACGGATTGTGATTTGGCAGGACATATTGACGGTCTACCTGCTATGAATTCAGTAGCTGTTCGCGCAGATGATACGGAGGCTTTGAGTACTTTTTATCTGAAATATGGCTTCAAGGGACTGGCTGCAAGCTTAGGTAAAAAATCCACTACACCTGCACCTGTGCAAAGCGTCATGGACGATTTGTTTGCAGATGCTGAGCCTGCAGTTTCGAAAGTCAGTGATAAGAAATACGACACGATTTTTACCTGGGAAGCATTTGATGCGTGGTTAGAAAAAATCAAAGCGGCCTCACTCACCGCACTCGACACAGAAACCAACTCCATCGACGAGATGCAAGCCCAGATCGTTGGCATCAGCTTCAGCATACAGCCCGGCGAGGCGGCCTACATTCCGCTGGCGCACAGCTACCCAGATGCGCCCGAGCAGTTGCCGCTCAATGAAGTGCTCGCCAAGCTCAAACCTTGGCTAGAAGACGCGAAATACAAAAAGCTCGGCCAACACGTCAAGTACGACCGTCATGTGTTTGCTAACCACGGCATCGAAGTGCAGGGCTATGTGCACGACACGATGCTGCAAAGCTACGTGCTGGAAGTGCACAAACCCCATAACCTCACGAGTTTGGCTGAGCGCCATGTGGGGCGCAAAGGCATCAGCTATGAAGATTTGTGCGGCAAAGGCGCGCACCAAATCTCGTTTGCGCAAGTCGATGTGGCCAAGGCTTCTGAATACTCTTGCGAAGACTCTGATCAAACGCTGGATGTGCATCTCGCTCTTTGGCCAAAGCTGGAAGCCAACGAGAAGCTGCGCGGCATCTATGAACTTGAAATAGAAAGCTCAGAAAGCCTGTATCGCATCGAGCGCAACGGTGTGATGATCGACGCGCAGCAACTGGCCACGCAAAGCCATGAGCTGGGTCAGCGCATCATGCAGTTGGAAACGCAGGCGCATGATTTGGCCGGGCAGCCATTTAACCTCGCTTCGCCTAAGCAAATCGGAGAGATTTTCTTCACCAAGCTGGGTTTGCCAGTCATCAAGAAAACCGCCACTGGCGCGCCGAGCACCGATGAAGAGGTGCTAGAAAAACTCGCTGAAGACTACCCGCTGCCCGCCAAAATCTTGGAGCATCGCGGCCTCTCCAAACTCAAGGGCACGTATACCGACAAGCTGGCTCAGCTCGCGCACCCACGCACAGGTCGCGTGCACACACATTACGCGCAAGCCGTGGCCGTCACAGGCCGCTTATCCAGCAACGATCCTAATTTACAAAACATCCCCGTCAAAACAGCTGAAGGCCGCCGCGTGCGCGAGGCTTTCGTCGCACCTGCTGGCTCGTTGATTGCCAGCGCTGATTATTCCCAAATTGAGCTGCGCATCATGGCGCATATCAGCGGCGATGAAGCGCTCATCAAAGCCTTCACCGATGGCATTGACGTTCACCGCGCTACAGCTGCTGAAGTGTTTGGCCTGCCCGCCAGCGAAGTCAGCAGCGAGCAGCGCCGCTATGCCAAGGTGATCAACTTCGGGCTCATCTATGGCATGAGCGCCTTCGGCTTGGCGCGAGCACTGAGCATCGACAACACCGCTGCGAAGAACTACATCGAGCGATACTTTCAGCGCTTCGCAGGTGTGAAAACCTATATGGACGAAACGCGACTCGCCGCCAAGAGCAAAGGCTATGTAGAAACCGTGCTCGGCCGTCGCCTCTATCTTCCCGAAATCAACAGCCCCAACGGGCCACGCCGAGCTGGCGCAGAGCGTGCCGCGATCAACGCGCCCATGCAAGGTACAGCGGCTGATTTGATCAAACTTAGTATGAATGCTGTACAACGCGAGCTCGATACGAAAGCCTTGAAAACCAAGATGATCATGCAAGTGCACGACGAACTGGTGTTTGAAGTGCCTTCAGACGAACTCGATTGGCTCAAGGTAGAAATCCCCCGCATCATGGCCAGCGTGGCCCAGCTGAAAGTGCCTCTGGTGGCTGAAGTCGGGGTTGGCGAGAACTGGGATAAGGCGCACTAATCGAGTCATCTAGTCCGTTCACTTTGAGCTGGCCGAAGGGTAGGCTGGGCTTCAACAAGCTCACCCAGAACGGGATGAGGGTTTATCCTCTTTGAGCGAAGTTGAGTCCATATTCAAATATAAGAAATTGCTTATATTTGAATGTTTGTATGCCTACAACGACGGAAATCGACGAATCAAAGCTCGTATTTGAACGCGCAGCCGAGCTGTTTAGTTTGATGGGTTCGCCCACGCGCTTGCAGATTTTGAGCGCTCTGTGCGATACCGAGCGCACGGTGTCTGATCTGCTTTCGCGCATTGACACCACGCAGCCGAATCTTTCTCAGCATCTCTCTGTGCTGTATCAATCCGGCATCTTGGCCAAACGCAAAGAGGGTGCGCAGGTGTTTTACCGGGTGCAGAGCGAGAAGGCAGTGGCGCTGTGTCGCAGCGTCTGCACGCAGGTAGCGATTGAGTTGGATGAGCCGATGCTTCTTCCCGCGTCTGAGCGGCTGCTGGCGAGGGTTTGAAGATGCTGAATCGATTTTTGCAAAAAGCGCCTGAAAATTTCATAGCGCGGCAAGATATTCCTCAGGCGCGTGCTGAGTTGAAAGCAGGGCGACGCGGATTTATTTCCTCTGCATTTGCTACTGCTTTTGTAGCTGCTGGCGCAGCATCTACGGGCGCTAGAGCCCAATCTAATCCAGTATCTGGCCAAGGCGATCCAAATATCTTGGAGCTGCCTGCACACAGCAAAGCCCTTGGCCAAGCCGTGGCAGCGCGTGGCTACGGCGTGCCGAGCGCCTATGAGAAAAACCTGCAGCGCCGCGAAAGCCCAGGGCTCACGCGCGTGAGTCAAGCCAGCGTGAGCTTCACGCCGCTGCAAGGGCTCTTTGGCATCATCACGCCCAGCGGCCTGCATTTTGAGCGGCATCATCAAGGCTGGTGGGATATTGAGCCGGACAAACATCGATTCATGGTGAATGGCAGCGATCAGACGATGCTGAAAACGCCGATGGTCTTCACGATGGATGACCTGATGCGCTTGCCCAGCGTGAGCCGGATTCATTTCATCGAATGCGGTGCGAACACCGGCATGGAGTGGGGCAATGTGGCTGTGCCGACGGTGCAATACACGCACGGCATGATTTCTTGCAGCGAGTTCACTGGCGTGCCGCTACGCTTGCTGCTGGAGATGTGTGGTGCAGATTTCAAGCGCGGAAAATTCGTGCTGGCTGAAGGTGCTGATGGCTCGGGCATGACGCGTACGATCCCCATAAGCCTCGTGATGAACGACGAAGTGCTGGTAGCTTATGGACAAAACGGTGAAATGCTGCGGCCTGAAAATGGCTACCCGCTGCGCTTGGTCGTCCCCGGTGCGCAGGGCGTGAGCTGGGTGAAATACCTGCGTCGCATTGAGCTGGGCGATCAGCCTTATGGCGCGAAGGATGAGGTGCTGCATTATGTGGATTTGATGCCCGATGGCACGCATCGGCAGTATTCGAGCATTCAAGAAGTGAAATCTGTGATCACATCGCCCAGTGGCGGGCAGGTGCTGCTGGATAAAGGCACGCATCAGATCACGGGCCTCGCTTGGAGCGGGCGAGGGAAGATTCGCAAAGTGGATGTGAGTGTGGATGGTGGGCGCAACTGGATGCCCGCGCAGATGCAAACGCCCGTGCTCTCCAAATGCCTGACGCGCTTTAACTTGCCCTGGAATTGGAATGGCAAGCCCGCTTTGCTCATGAGCCGAGCGACCGATGAGACTGGGCATATCCAACCCACGTATTCTGAGCTGCGCAAAGTGCGTGGGGCTAGGAGCATTTATCACAACAACGCGATCCAAACATGGTTGATCGAAGAAAGCGGCGAGGTGAAAAATGTTCAGCTTTCTTGAAAATCTTGCGTTATTGGCGAACCAACCAATAGAACGCAAAATTCGCAAAATAAACGTAAAATTCGCAGAAGATTTTGAATTAAAACTTCATTTTCTTTTTTTGCGTCTTTTGCGTTCCCTCTGTGTCTTTTGCGTTCTCATTTCCAGTATCACGATAACCTCAGCCCAAACAAAGTTCGAAGGCATAGGAAGAGCAGCCACGCCAGCCGAGGTCAAAGCTTGGGATATTGATGTTCGACCCGATTTCAAAGGCTTGCCGCCCGGCAAAGGCTCAGTCATTCAAGGCGAGAAAATTTGGGAAGCGCAATGCGCTGGTTGCCATGGCAGTTTTGGCGAGAGCAATGAAGTATTCACGCCCATCGCTGGCAACACGACCGCGAAAGACATTGAGACTGGCCGCGTTGCTTCACTCCTGCCCGGTGCCAACACCCCTCAGCGCACGACGCTGATGAAGCTCTCTAGCATTTCCACGCTATGGGATTACGTCAACCGCGCTATGCCTTGGACTGCACCTAAATCCATGACGGCAGATGAGGTCTACGCAGTCACGGCTTATATGCTGAATTTAGGCAATATCGTGCCCGGTGACTTTACCCTGAGCGATCAAAACATCCGTGACGTGCAAAACCGCTTGCCCAATCGAAACGGCAAAACTACCGCTCATGCGATGTGGCCTGGCAATGAGCTAGGTGGCATGAAAAAGCCCGATGTGCAAGGCTCGGCCTGCATGAAAGATTGCAAGCAAGAGCCCAAGGTGGCTAGTTTCTTGCCAGCCCATGCGCGCGATGCGCATGGCAATTTGGCCGAGCAATCTCGCGGTTTGGGTGGTTCGCGCGGTGCGGATACCACCCAGCCCGCCGCAGTATCTGCAGCGCTGGTTTCTAAGCCAAATCAGGCACTCACTGGCAAGGAATCTGCGCTGAGTGCTACGAATTCAGGAGCGTCTGTTGCGGCTGCTCCCGTCGTAGCAACGCCGAACACGATGCCTTCATCACCCGCTGCGTCTGCCGCGCTCAAGTCTGCTGATGTGATGCCCACGTTGCAAAAATATGCCTGCATCGCATGCCACGGCATGGACAACAAACTCGTGGGGCCGAGCTTCAAAGAAATCGTCGCCAAGCAGGGCAAGCGCGTCGATGCGCAAGCCTATCTCGCTGCAAAAATCAAAAATGGCGGGCAGGGCGTGTATGGACAAATCCCCATGCCAGCGCAGAGCATCAGCGAGGCCGAGAGCTCACGGGTCGCACAATGGTTGGTACAAGGGGCTCAAAGGTGAGAAGCATGGAAAATAAGCTTATTGCCAATGAATTGAAACCGGCGGGCATGCTGTGTCCTCTAAATGAATTCGCTTTACGTTCAAGGTATAGGGATGATTCCAATGCAAACAACGCGCTGGGCATCTACAATTTTCTGATTGCAATAGGAGTGTTTTATGAAACGTCGTGATTTGAACCAAAAAGGCGCAGCCGTGATCGCCTTGGCTGCTGGCGCAGGCTGGCTGCCGGCCGTGAGTTTTGCGCAAGCCGCTGGCTGGAACAAAGCCGCTTTTGACACCAAGAGCTTGGCAGATGCTGTCAAAGCCATGGGCGGTAGCTCAGCTGCCACAGTGAGCGCCGATGTGCAGCTCACCGCGCCTGAGATCGCTGAAAACGGCAACGTTGTGCGTATCGGTGTGGCTACGACCAATCCCGCTGTCACGCAGATTGCCTTGCTCGTTGAGAAAAATCCCAACGCAGTGAGCGCCGTGTTTGATGTGATCCCTGGCACGGATGCCAACTTCGCGACCAATATCAAGATGGGGCAATCGAGCAATGTGATCGCATTGGCGAAAGCGGGCGACAAATTCTTGTATGCGCAAAAAGAAGTCAAAGTCACGCTCGGCGGCTGCGGCGGTTGATCTTGGGCAAACTTTAGGAGAATTAACATGACAGATCCAATGAGAATCCGTGCCCAAGTTCAGGGCGACAAAACCACTGTTCGCGTGCTCGTGAGCCACGAAATGGAAACCGGCCAGCGCCGTGGTGCTGACGGCAAAAACGTGCCCGCGCACTTCATCCAAACCATCAAAGCCGAATACGCCGGCAAACCCGTCTTCAGCGCCCAATGGGGGCCTGCGGTTTCGAAGAACCCATTCACGCAGTTCACCTTCAAAGGTGGCAAAGCGGGTGACAAGGTGAAAGTCACTTGGGTGGACAACAAAGGCGAAACGCGGACTGACGAAGCGGCGATTGCTTGAGGTTAGGTTGTTTGAACGCTAAATAAAAGAACGCAAAAGGCGCAAAACCACGCAAACAGCGCAAAATTTAATTCATTGAATTCTCTTTTGCGTCTTCTGTGTGGTTTTGCGTCTTTTGCGTTCTATTCGTAGAACATTGGAGACGAAATTGAAGAAAAAAACACGATTCGCCGGCGTATCTATTGCGCTAGCAGCTATATTTTTTGTAGCATCCCCTGCGCAAGCGCAGCAAAAATCTGCGCAAGATGCGATCAACGAATACCGCCAATCCTTGCAAGATGGCAACCCTGCTGACTTAAATGCAGCTCGCGGCGAAGGCATTTGGAATGCCAAGCGCGGCGGTAAATCGCTTGCCGAAAGCTGCGATCTGGGCTTAGGTATTGGCAAAGTCAAAGGCGCAGTGGCACAACTGCCCAAGTACTTTGGCGATGTGAAAAAAGTGATGGATATAGAGTCCCGCCTCGTGCATTGCATGGTGACTTTCCAGGGTGCGAAGCGGGAAGACTTCACGCCGCGTACGGTATTCAGCGGCGAAGGCCAGCGCGCCACGATGATTGAAGACCTCGTAGCCTTTGTGTACGACGAATCACGCGGCGAGACGATCAAAGTGCCGCAAGGCCATGCGCTGGAGAAAGCTTCTTTTGAGCGCGGCAAGCAAGCCTTCTATTTCAAAGGCGGTCCGTACGATTTTTCTTGCGCCGCTTGCCACAGTGAAGATGGCAAGCGCATCCGCCTGCAAGATCTGCCTAACCTCACCAAAACCGCCCCGGCTCAAGCCGCCTTCAGCCAATGGCCTGCCTATCGCGTGAGCCAAGGCGCGGTGCGCACCATGCAATGGCGCTTGTACGATTGCTTCCGCCAGCAGCGCTTTCCTGAGCTGCAATACCTCTCGCAAACCTCGGTCGATCTCATCACCTTCATGGGCGTGAACGCCAATGGCGGCAAGATGGCTGCACCTGCTATTAAGCGTTAAAACGGGAGATTTCAATGAAAAAACAGCATATCGCCGGCGTATTTACTGCGCGAGCAGCTATCACTTTAGTAGCAACTACTGCGACCTTACTTATTGCAGGCTGCACCACTTTGCCCAGTGCAGAAGAGTCCCTCGCCGCCATCAAAAGCAGCTTCAGCGAGCGCGGCATCGCCAAACTCGATCGCCTCGATCAAACCGAAATCCAGCGCCTCTGCTCCGAAGCCAACATGACCGGCAAAGACATCGACAAGAAAACCGCCGATAAAATCCAGACCGCGCTCTACGACAAAATCCCGTATCCGAAAGACGGTTTCATCGGTGATTGGCGTGAAGGCGAGCGCATCGCGCAAAACGGCCGAGGCATGCAATTCACAGATGCAGCTGGCGTGCCCAATGGCGCCAACTGCTACGCCTGCCACCAAATCAGCCCGCAAGAGATCAGCTACGGCAACCAAGGCCCCAGCCTCTTGAAATACGGCGCGATCCGTCAAGTCAAAGATGCCAACAGCAAAGAAGCCGAGCCCATCGTGAAATACACATGGGCCCGCATCTGGAACACCCACAGCGTCAACCTCTGCAGCAACATGCCCCGCTTCGGCGATGCAGGCATCTTGACCGAGCAACAGATCAAGCATGTGATGGCGCTATTGTTGTCGCCTGATTCACCAGTTAATAAGTGAACTTGACGCTATTTACCGTAAAGGCAGGGGTGCTATTGATTGCATCTGTAGTAATGTCTTCGGCGTTTGCAAATGCGCCAGCTGACTTCTCAGGTACGAGTTGCAAATTAGAAGCGCCGCCGAGCGATTCGGGTGAAGAGGCCATGCATAGCAACAAGTTGCTGATTTACCCTCGTGCTTCACAAATCAATCGGAGTTTTACTGGCTGTCAATCCATGTGGTATCAAGACACTGATAAGTGGCTGCTGGTATCTAAGACGCATGTTGTCAAAGGAGAGGCCGTCGCTATTTGGTCTGCTGATCGTTCTGGCGGTGTAGTTTGTAGGTATGAGAAAGGTAAGGCCTTAGGAGACAAGACTGGTAAATGCCCTGACTATCGTCTAGTAATTGCGAAATCATTGCCTTTAGGATGCTTTGCAAAAATCAAAGCCTCGGGGCAATTCCCCAAAGAATGTGATTACGACTAACGTATATGAATCTCACCCGCCGCGAATTTTCTTCTGTCCTCACTGCCGCCGCCGTCGCAGGCTTCCCTTTGTCAAGAGAGGCTAACGCCCAAGAAGCGCAGCGCCTGTATGACGTTCCTAAAACCGGCAATGTGCATCTGCTGCACATGACCGATTGCCATGCGCAGCTCTTGCCGATTTACTTTCGCGAGCCGGATGCGAATATTGGAATTGGGAGCATGTGGGGCAAGGTGCCGCATCTCGTGGGTGAGCATTTGCTGAAATATGCGGGATTGAAGGCGGGTAGCGCGGAGGCGCATGCGCATACTTATCTCGACTTTGAGCGGGCGTCGAAGCAGTATGGCAAGGTAGGTGGGTTTGCGCATTTGGCTACTCTGGTGAAGCGCCTGAAGGCCTCGCGGCCTGGCTGCTTGTTGCTCGATGGGGGCGACACTTGGCAGGGCAGCGCGACATCGCTGTGGACGAATGCACAAGACATGGTGGACGCTTGCAAACTGCTTGGCGTAGATGTGATGACGGCGCACTGGGAATTCACCTATGGTGAAGAGCGCGTCAAGCAGATCATTGAAGGTGACTTCAAAGGCAAGATCGATTTCGTCGCGCAAAACGTGAAGACGAAAGACTTTGAAGATCCAGTCTTCAAGCCTTTCGTGATCAAAGAAATGAATGGCGCGAAAGTGGCCATCATTGGCCAAGCCTTTCCCTACACGCCGATTGCGAACCCGAGCTGGCAGGTGCCGAGCTGGACGTTTGGCATCCAAGAGGCAGAGCTGCAAAAGCAGGTGAACCAGGCCAAGGCGCAGGGCGCGCAGGCGGTGGTGCTGCTCAGCCACAACGGCATGGATGTGGATCTGAAGCTGGCTGGCCGCGTCACTGGCATTGATGCGATTCTGGGTGGGCATACGCATGATGGCGTGCCTAAGCCAACGATGATCACGCGCACGGATGGGCAAACGCTGGTGACCAATGCCGGCAGCAATGGCAAATTTCTCGGCGTGCTGGATATTGATGTGCAGCAGGGAAAAGTGAAGGCTGTGAACTACCGCTTGCTGCCCGTGTTTGCCAATATGCTGCCGGCTGATCGCGAGATGCAGGCCTACATCGACAAAGTGCGCGCGCCATTCAAAGCGAAGCTGGAAGAGCCTCTGGCGGTTACGGAAGGCTTGCTCTACAGACGCGGCAATTTCGCAGGCAGTGTGGATCAGGTGATCATGGATGCACTCATGCAAGTGCGCGGCGCGGAGATCGCGTTCTCGCCCGGCTTCCGCTGGGGCACATCGCTGCTGCCCGGCCAGCAGATCACGCGCGAGCATGTGATGGATCAAACCGCCATCACCTACCCGTGGACGACCGTGACCGACATCAAAGGCGACATGCTCAAGATCATTTTGGAAGACGTGTGCGACAACCTCTTCAACCCCGATCCGTATTACCAACAAGGCGGCGACATGGTGCGCGTGGCCGGCATGAGCTACACCTGCGCGCCGGGTGCGAAAAGCGGTGAGCGTATCTCCGAGATGCGGCTCAAAGGCCAGCTGATTGATCCCAATAAGACTTACAAAGTGGCAGGCTGGGCGCCCGTGCAAGAAGCCAGCAAAAACGCCGGGCCACCGGTCTGGGATGTGGTGGAGACCTACCTCAAAAGCCAAAAAGTGCTCAAACCCGTGCGCGTGAACAATCCGAAACTTCTCGGATTAGACGGCAACCCCGGAATCGTGTGAAACTGTATTGATTGAACGCACTCAAACGCTAGGTCGTAAGCGTATCCTGCGTTTTCTTGAGAGGGATATCACTATGAATTCAATAGCACTCCGCGCAGATTCTATGCCGGCGATATGCCGTTTTTCTCATAAATTATTGGCTTTAATGAGCATTGCAGTCCTGCTCACCGCCTGCGCGGGTGTGAGCCCAAGCATTGGCATCAGCTTGCCCGTCGGCAAAATAGGTGGCGTAGGTGTAAGCATCGGTGGTGGCGGTACAGTCTCTGGCTCAGTAGGCGTTGGCGCAGGTGGCGGCTCAGTGAGCGTGGGCGCTTCTGGGCAATTGCCTAAACCTCCCGAGACAAAGCCTGAAGTTGAGCCCGAGAAAAAAGAAGAGAAGAAGCCCTGAGCTTTTCTTAACTTGTTTGTTGAGTTAGCGCGCTTCGCGTCTCACACCACCCGCTCGCCTGCCATGTGACGTGCCCGAAAAAGCCGAGGCCTTTCTTCGTGAGGCGCTCTTGCCCGCAAGCGACGAGCTGCGATCTTTTGTAGCGATGATTGCATGGTTGGCCGCGCCCGACCAGCGAAAGGCTTCGTTTTTTCAGACCCATCACGTAGCGGGTGGATATTCTTGGCACTTTACGAAATGATTGCATCGAATCGCTTGCGGAGCTCATCGAGTTCATCGAGCGCACTAGCGATAGTTCTCGCTGCAGAAGGGCTTTCAGGGTTCCCGTATTTGTTGCAAGTATCTTCGTAGGTTGACACGAGCGTTCTAATCTCAGCGCAAAGTAGTTTCAGGCTAGGGTGAGTGCTAGAAATGGGATTGACGTCAATTTCCGCAAGCACGCCTGAAAGTACGCGGTCAAGGTGAGCGATGTAGTTTGGCTCAAGAATAACTGACGGACCCCCTTGTCCGCTAATGGACACGATTGCGCCGTCGTCACCCTGTTCCAGTACAGCAAGTTCTTCAAATTGCTTCAACATTGGCCGCTCCTGCTAAGACATATCCCAGCCAGAAATGGCGTGGAGAAGAAGTTTGATAGTGCGTAAGATTGATTTATAACCCAATCTTCCCGGAGCGGGGAACGATGCGTCAACAACCTAAATCCGCTACGTGATGGGTCTGAAAAAACGAAGCCTTTCTTTGGTCGGGCGCGGCAAACCATCTCATCATTGCTAAAAATGGTGGGAGCTCGTCGCTTGCGGGCAAGAGCGCTACACGAAGAAAGGCCTCGGCTTTTTCGGGCACGTCACGTGGCAGGTGAGCGGGTGGTGTGAAACGGTTGAGTACTAGCAATACGATGAGGCTTCGACAGGCTCAGCCCGAACGGTATATTGGAGATCAACAGTTCAGAGCAATGCGTAAGTCGTCGTCGCGCGGCAAACGCTTTTGCCATCTGCGCCGCGAATATCGATTTCACCGAAAGCTAAGTTCTTTCCGGCGCGCAAAACGCTGGCCGTGATCAAGCCATCTTGACCACTCAGGGGTTTTAAGAAGCTGGTGTTCATCTGCACGGTGGTGCAGGGGCGGAATTCGCCGAGGTGTTGCATGAGGGCGAGCACACATGGCTGTGTCTGCGGCGGCCATCATGGATTGGCCGCAGACCATGCCGCCTACTCGGCAGAGATCTTGCGAGAAGGGCAGGCGCAATAGCACTTGGCTGGCTTCGCTGCTTTCAACTTTGAGATTTAAAGCTTGCACCCAGGGGGCGAAGTATTCGGGGAGGGCGGCTTGGAGAGTTGGTGCATCCATCGATTGAGAATAACACTGTTGATGCAGGATACTTTTAACTCCTGTCGCATCAGGCCTTCATGGCGATGCTCAATAGCTTCAATGAACGTATGTCTTTTGCCCAAACATGCTGTCGGGCATCAAGCCGTGAAACAGGCGAGTGATACGCTCGATTTTGATGCGTGCCTCGCGCTCATCGGTTTCACTGCTGAGCAGGGCCATCAGATCGCTGCGCAGGTACCACAAATCCTGCACATCGCGTGCAAAGTGAATACGCCGCCCAACCGTAAGAGCTGCTGGAGTGGGTAATTCACAGACACAGCGTTGCATCTCTTGGCGTATGAGTTTCACGCGTCCTGCGATGTATTGCGCATCATCTGTTGTCAATATGCTGGCCTCAGGCTCAAGGTCCATTTCGCTGCTGGTTCTTGAAAGACTCAGGCTTTTAGCCCATGCAATGCCGATGCTGGCAATGTTTTTAGGTAAAAGATTGATCATCTTCATAGGAGAGTTTCTGGTGAGATTGGCTTGAAACAATGGGGTGCTTGTGCTCGGGTTGCGCTCAAGGAAACACAAAACCTTGGGATACATCGCCACTGCTCACATTGACCGGAGCGACTTGAGTCGAACCCAGGGCTTGCGCAGTGATGCGATAGTTGCCGGCTGCAGCGTTGTCGGCACTCAGTAGTGCTGGTTTGGTGGTTGTTGAATAAACCCCGAGCTGAGGTGCCAAACGAGGCAAGCTGATACCGTAGGTGGCGCTGACGGAATCGACCGATAGCTGCGCCAAGCTGACCGTGCCGGCGCTCGTTAAGACTTGTGTGATGCCAATCGTTGCAGTAGTCGCTGGGGCACCAGCCAATGTCACCGTGCCGCTGACAGCACTCATCGATGATGCGCCGAGTGCAAACGGGCTGGCGCTACTGCTCACGGTTGTATTGCCCGCTGCAGTCGCTACTGGAATGCCTGTGATCACTCCGGTTGAGTAGCCCGTACTGTTGATCACCAGGGTGTAGGTGCCTGCGGGTAGAAAACTGAGGATAAATTGTCCACTGGTGTTGGGCACGGTAGAGCGAATAGACACACCGTTTTGCTGCGCTGACACGATGGTGTTGCTATTGGCCAGAGGCAAGGCCACATAGCCTTCGATCCCGGTATTGCCGCGTTTGAATACCGACAGCACAGGCTTGAGCTGGTACTTTCCGGAGTTGCCCGCTTTCACGACTGATTTGCAGGCGTCAAAGTCGATCACCATGTTGGTTTGCTGACTGGCTGCCACATCGAAATCTGTTTTCAACTTCAAGCCGCTTTGTTGTGCGCTAGGCGTATCAAGAGCGACCTGGCTGCCACCGGTAGGCACCACTGCATTGGCAAATGGGTTGGCTGTGGTGTTGGATGCCAATACCAAGCGAAGTTGCCTGTATTTACCTGCGGGCAAATTGGTGCTGCCCAGTGGCTCAACGACACCGTTGGTCAGGGTCAGCAAGTCGATGCGTTTTGGCGCGGGCAGAGCAATCTCACTCCAGCCTGCATCTGCGTCAGAAGCAGTATCGCTCAGATTCACACGCACTTTTTCCACGGTCACATACACATGGTTGTAGCCGCAGGCAGGCGCATCGGTGAGCCCAACTGACAACGAGCCACTTGGCGCGCCTGTTCCGCCGCTGCCTCCACCGACACCGCCAACACTCGTATTAACCCCGCCGTCCTCGACGCCACTTACATCGCCGCTAGTAACTCCTGCGCCGCCTACTATGCCGCCTACCGCGCCGGTGCCGCCCCCACCACAAGCAACTAAGAAGGAGGCCACCAACCATGCCAACAAACAGGCATTAACTCTGCCAAGCAAGCTGGGCCTTTTAGTTAACTGCGAAGTTGTTGAGCATTGCATTGATTGCACCCTTTTACCTGTATACAGGGAGTATATGGGAATTTTTCCCAAAAGCAAGTACAATCAACAAAAAGATTGAAAATGATTAGCGGCGACGAGTGTCATTTTTTACAGTGTTGCGGAATACTTTATGCAAAATCATGCAGCAAAAAATTGAACTGGTTCAACTGGCGATACTGAAATTGCTCAAACCCGTCGTAAGGCTGGCGCTGAAAACGGGTTTGAAGTACGCAGAGTTGGATCACTTAATGCGAACCGTCTTGCTTGATGAAGCCAAACTGGTTTTAAGCGAAACTGACCGTCGCGGCAACGTGAGCCAGCTTGCTTCTGTGACTGGACTGCATCGTAAAGATCTGAGTGTTCGCGTCAAGCAAGCTCAGGCTTCGTTGGTGGATACGCAAATGTCGGTGCCCAGTCGCGTCTATACACGTTGGCTTCAACTCGCGCGCGAGCATGCGGATTTAGCTCAGTTGACGGTTGCACAAGATGCCGAACAAGAGATTTGCTTTGAGAGTCTCGTGCTTCAAGAAACAAAAGGCGATGTTCACTACAAAACAGTGCTGGATGAGCTTGAACGTTTAGGTGTGGTGCAGGTGAGCGAGGGAACGGTCGAAATCGATCCTAAGGGCTTTGTTCCCAGCAATGACTATCAACTGATGATGTCCTTCCTCGCTGATAACACCAGCGACCACCTCCTTGCGGCTGTGCACAATATTACACAGGCACCCTTGTTTTTGGAGCGCTCGGTATTTGCTGACGGATTGACCGAACAGGCCTGTCAGCAATTGCAGAAAGCCACCCGAGAACGATGGAATGACACACACAGCATCTTGTTTGACAACATTTTGAAAGCTGAAGAAGCGTCTGCGGCGAGCGGTAGCCACCGTATGCGCATCGGCATCTACACATACTATGAGCCAATGCAAGCGTCGACCCAAGCTGATGCGGTAGGCGAGAGAGCGACAAGCGAAGCGAGTTAAAAGCTAGTTTTGATTTGGATGGTCGCCGCCTAGCGATGCATGGCCATCTCAAATTCCTGCCGGCTTGCGCATCGTGCTCATGCGATCCACTGCTTTCAGCGTGATCGTCTTCAAATCCGCGCCTTGCAGCACGGTGAGCTTGATCTCGCCTTCAGGTGAAGCACGATCCCAGATTTTTTTGTAGAAGGTCTCAAGTGTGGCGACCTTTGCATCATCCACCGCGAGCACCACATCGCCTACTTTCAGGCCTGCGGCTTGTGCGGGGCTGTCTGCGTTGATGCGCATGATTTGTACGCGGCCGCCTTGCTCGGCAGAGGTGAGGCCCAGCCAAGGGCGCTTGGAGAGTTTGCTGCTGCCGGTTTGCAGCATCTCGGCCATGATGGGCTTGAGCAGGTCAACAGGGACGAACATGTTGCCGGGCAGGCGCACGTTTTGACCCATCGCATCCATCACGAAGAGGCTGCCGATGCCCAGCAGCTCGCCTTTTTGATTGAAGAGCGGTGCGCCGGAATGGTTTTGCATGGGTGGGCTGGTGAAGAGGGCGTTTTCGATGTGGTATTCCCAGTAGCCGGAGAAGGCGCGCTTGCTCACTAGCTGGGTCATGTTCACATCGGCATCTTCATCGCGCGATGCGCCGGTGCTGGCCATGAGGGCTTCGCCGGTTTTGATGTCTGCAGAGCCACCTAGCGCGACGGGGGAGATGCCGCGCAGGGGGACGACAGGGCGGATGAGGCCGAAGCCGGTGGCGAGGTCGTAAGCGACGACGCGGGCGGGCACGGTTTTTCTGTCGGGTGTGGTGATCTGCACATCATCCGCTTCCAAGATGAGATAGCCGATCGTGACCACCAAGCCATCTGCGCCGATGACGACGCCGGAGCCGCTGCGACTTGCCCCTAGCGTTTGCGCAGAGCGCGCGCCTTCTGCGGCGGTGACCTGCACGCCGACGACGGCGGATTGCGCTTTGGTGAGGGCGTTGATCGTGTCTTGTGCGCTGGCTGGCGAAGTGGTTGATGCAGGAGGGGTGGCGGCTTGCAGCGGCAATATGAGGAGCGATGCTGATGCTGCTAGCAGGAGTGAAGGGAGTGAATTCAGGCGCATGATGAATCTCCAGAAGATGAAGATATCTTGCTCTTTAACGCCGAGGCTTGCAAGCAGATTGCAGCTATTGGAGTCGAATTTTTCAGAGCTATATATTTGATAGCTGCTTGCGCAATAAATACGCCGGCTAGAGACCGTTTTCCTTTGAGAAATTCGTTTGTCAAGGCATTTTTTGATCAGTCTGATCAAGGCCACAATCGACGTAAGGTTTTGGTGCAAATACAACTTGCTACAAATTCCTCAAAAGCCTTAGATAAGTTAGTGAGAACCAACAAGACGGGTGTTCTTAGATCGAAAACCGCTAAAATCTAGGTATTGGTTCAATAGTTTTGGGTATATCAGAGGCTTTGGAATTCATGATGCGGGATGCGCACAGGCCATCCACCTGCTATCCACAGGCCTTCCCCAAACCATCCCTGAAACATCCACAAATTTTGTGAATAACTTGTTGATAACTTCGCGTTGCAAGCCCGCAACGAAGAAAAATTAGAGAATTTTCCCGTGTACCCAAGACGCGCTTGCCCTACAATGAAAGTCCAACTATCGCAGTTGCCAATTGATTGTTGGTTTACAGGGCGCGTCACACAACGACGCGCCCTTTTTCTTGCGCGCTAGTAAATGCACTCTGCTAACTGCCATACAGATCAAGCACTTAAAGAAATAGTTTGAGAATTTTGTTGATGAAGCACATTAGAAATTTTTCCATCATCGCGCACATCGATCACGGCAAATCCACGCTCGCTGATCGTTTGATTCATCGCTGCGGTGGCCTCACAGATCGCGAAATGAGCGAGCAAGTTTTGGATTCGATGGACATCGAGAAAGAGCGTGGGATAACTATCAAGGCGCAGACCGCTGCGCTGCAATACAAAGCGCGCGATGGGCAAATTTATAACTTGAATTTGATCGACACACCGGGCCATGTGGACTTCTCTTACGAAGTCTCTCGCTCACTCTCCGCATGCGAAGGCGCGCTGCTCGTGGTGGATGCATCGCAAGGTGTGGAAGCGCAGACGGTGGCGAACTGCTACACCGCGCTTGATCTCGGCGTGGAAGTTTCGTGCGTACTGAACAAAATGGATTTGCCGCAGGCTGATCCGGATTCTGCGAAAAAAGAAATCGAAGAAGTGATCGGCTTGGATGCCAGCGATGCGATTCCAATTTCGGCGAAGACGGGCATGGGCATCGATGATGTGCTTGAGCTTGTCGTGGCCAAAGTGCCGCCACCGCGTGGAAACCCGGATGCACCGCTGCGCGCGATGATTGTGGACAGCTGGTTTGATGCTTATGTGGGCGTGGTGATGCTGGTGCGCGTGGTGGACGGGCGCTTGCTCAAGGGCGACAAGATTCACTTGATGGCGACCGAGACGCAGTACAACGCAGACAGCATTGGTGTGTTCACGCCATCGAACTCGCCGCGCCAATCTCTGGAAGCGGGCGAGGTGGGCTACATCATTGCGGGCATCAAGGAATTGAAATCGGCTCGCGTGGGCGATACAGTCACGCGCGTGGTCACACGCGGCGAGCTGGGCATGATGAATATTGCGCCAGCTTCCGAGCCGCTGCCTGGTTTTAAGGAGATTCAGCCGCAGGTGTTTGCCGGTTTGTACCCAAGCGAATCTAGCCAGTATGAGCAATTGCGTGATGCGTTGACGAAGCTCCAGCTCAATGATTCCGCGCTGCGCTTTGAGCCGGAAGTCTCGCAGGCGCTGGGCTTTGGTTTCCGCTGCGGTTTCTTGGGGCTGTTGCACATGGAAATCGTGCAGGAGCGTTTAGAGCGTGAGTTTGACCAAGACCTGATCACCACCGCGCCGAGCGTGGTGTATGAAGTAGTGACCGGCGGGAAAGATCCTGAGACGCTTCTGGTGGAAAACCCATCGAAGATGCCGGAAGTCTCGCGCATCGAAGAAATCCGCGAGCCGATTGTGGAGGTGCATATTTATGTGCCGCAAGAATATGTGGGCTCGGTGATGACGCTAGCCAACCAGAAGCGCGGTGTGCAGCTGAATATGGCTTACAAAGGCCGCCAAGTGGTGTTGACTTACGACATGCCTTTGGGCGAGATCGTGCTAGATTTCTTTGACAAGCTCAAATCGGTAAGCCGTGGCTATGCCTCGATGGATTACGAATTCAAGGAATACCGCGCTTCCGATGTGGTGAAGGTGGATATGCTGCTGAACTCCGACAAGGTGGATGCTTTGTCGATCATCGTTCACCGCACACAGGCGACCTACCGTGGCCGAGCAGTAGCCGCCAAAATGCGCGAGATCATCAGCCGCCAAATGTATGACGTGATCATTCAAGCGGCGATTGGCGGCAACATCATTGCGCGTGAGACAATCAAAGCCTTGCGCAAAAACGTGCTCGCGAAATGCTACGGCGGCGACATCACGCGTAAGAAAAAGCTCTTGGAAAAGCAGAAGGCGGGTAAAAAACGCATGAAGCAAATCGGCACGGTGGAAGTGCCGCAAGAAGCGTTTTTGGCTATTTTGCAGGTGGAAGATTAATGTCTGAGAAGCTTTTGAAACTGATGCCAAGTATCACCACGGTGGTGCTTGCAGCTTTTGTGGCCTACGCTGCTGCTTGGTATTTCAATGCCTTGGAAGGCAATTTTTCGTTGCTGCTCTTCATCGCCACTGTGGTGACGGGTGTGTATTGGCTGCTGGAGCGCTTTATCTTTTTGCCGGGGCGCGCTCAAGCCGCCGCTCTGATTGAGAGCCAAGCTGTGGCTCGCCAAGAAGAGCTCACGAAAATGGGTATCACGAAGACGGAAGTACACCAGCAGGAGATGGCGGCTTCTAAAGATGCTGTGCTGCAGCAACCTTGGTGGCTGGATTGGACAGCGGGGCTGTTTCCCGTGATCTGCATCGTGTTTTTGCTACGCTCGTTCTTGTTTGAGCCTTTCAAGATTCCGACCGGCTCCATGATCCCGACGCTGTGGGTCGGCGATCTGATCCTGGTGAACAAATTCACCTACGGCGTGCGTTTGCCAGTGATCAACAAGAAGATCATCGATATGAACAACCCCCAGCGCGGGGATGTGATGGTGTTTCGCTATCCGCCGAATCCTAATGTGGATTACATCAAGCGCGTGGTGGGTATTCCGGGTGATCAGGTCAGCTACTTGAACAAAGAGCTGCGCATCAATGGCGAGCTGGTCAAGCGCACGACCTTGCCAGAATTCTTTGACGAAACGCAAACCACCTATATTCCGCAGTTTGAGGAGCAACTGCCAGGCCAAGCCAAGCCGCATAAGCTGCTGATTTATCCTGGCGGCTCGATGGGCAACACGCCGATGATGCAGTTCCCCAACTTCCAAAATTGCAACTACAGCATCGAAGGCGTGAGCTGCAAAGTGCCAGCAGGCCATTACTTCATGATGGGTGACAATCGCGATAATTCCCAAGATTCCCGCTTCTGGGGTTTCGTGCCCGAGCAGAATATCGTGGGCAAGGCCTTTTATGTGTGGATGAATTTTGGTAATCTACGCAGAATCGGTTCTTTCCACTGATCTTTCGTGAATTTATAACAAGGTTAACTATGAAAACTCATCAACGTGGCATCTCTCTGATTGGCTTGCTCTTCGTGGGCGGCGTATTGGCTTTTTGCGGGGTGATTGGCGCGCAGGTTGTGCCGACCTTGATTGAATATCAGGCCATCGGGAAAGCAGTTAACAAAGTCGCATCGCAAGGTGGTAGCGTTTTGGAGATTCGTAATAGCTTCGATAAGGCGCAGCAGATCGACGATTTCAAAGCGATCGCCGGCAAAGATTTGGAGATCAGCAAAAACGGCGACAAAGTCGTCATCAGTTTCGCCTACCAAAAAGAAATCCATCTCGGTGGCCCTGCTTATCTGACCCTCAAATACGCTGGCAAGAGCAAGTGATTCAGATGCGTTCGATGGTTCTGGCTGTCAGGGGTAGGGCGCATGTCTGAAGCCTTGGCGCCTTTGCAAAAGCGCCTGCAACACACTTTTGCCAAACCCGCTTTGCTCACCCAGGCGCTCACGCATCGCAGCTACAGCGCGGATCACAATGAGCGCTTGGAGTTTTTGGGTGATTCGGTGCTCAATCTCGCTGTCTCTGGGATGCTTTATCAAGCCTTAGGTAGCTTGCATGAAGGCGAGCTCTCGCGGGTACGAGCCAATTTGGTCAAGCAAGGCACCCTGCATGCCATCGCACAAGAGCTGCATTTGGGCAATTTGATCCGCTTGGGCGAGGGCGAGTTACGCTCAGGGGGCGCAAAGCGCCCATCAATTCTTGCGGATGCCTTGGAAGCTGTTATTGGCGCTGTGTATCTGGATGCCGGATTTGATAAGGCCGCAGCCCTGGTTCATCGCTTGTTCGACAAAGTGGAAATCAATCCCGACATGCCAGCCGCAGCCAAGGATGCCAAGACAGAATTGCAAGAATGGCTGCAAGGGCGCAAAATGAAATTGCCTGCTTATAACGTGATGAGCATCACCGGCGCGGCGCATCGGCAGACCTTTGAAGTGCAATGCAAGATCGAAGAGATGCAACATGAAGCGCGCGGCTTTGGCAACTCACGCCGTGCAGCAGAGCAAGAAGCCGCAGCGGCTATGCTCAAGCTGCTGGCGCTGGCTGTTTGAAGCCCTCTACCGAAGCAAGATCTTTGCTACTGATTTAATAGCGTTGGGTGTAGTATCCATCCCGGCTACTTGCCAAAAAAGCTCAAAATTATGAACAAACCAGTCAAACCAGCCAGCTCCAATGATCCGTTGCTGGATGCTTTCTTCCAAAAGACGGGCGGCTCCGAAGCAGCGCAGCCCGAGCAAGAGCAGGCCGCGCAGCGCTGCGGCATGATCGCCATCGTTGGCAAACCCAACGTCGGCAAAAGCACCTTGCTCAACGCCTTGGTCGGCCAAAAAGTCAGCATCACCTCGCGCAAAGCGCAAACCACTCGCCATCGCATCTTGGGCATACGCACGCAAGGCGCAGCGCAATTCGTGTTTGCTGATACGCCTGGCTTCCAAACCCGCCACGGCACGGCGCTGAATCGCTCGCTGAATAAAACCGTCACCGGCGCTGTGAGCGGCGTGGATTTGATTTTGCTCATCGTGGAAGCGGGGCGCTTGTCGGGTGCAGATGCCAAAGTGCTCTCGCTCTTGGGCAAGCAAGCCAAAGGCGTGCCTGTCGTTTTGGTGGCCAACAAGCTCGATACCGTGAACCGACGTGCCGATATTGCGCCTTGGTTGCAAGAGGTGCATGCCAAGGGCATGGGTGCGATCAAGATCGAAGAAGCTGAAAGCGCGGAGGCAGAAGAGGGCGCTGAGGCTGGAGAAGCCGATGAAGGCGATGAAGGCGATGCAGCAGAGATCGAAGCGATAAAAACCATCCAGTTCGCCGAAATCATCCCCATGAGCGCCAAGCAGAAGAAAGACATCGAGCGCCTGCTCGTCATCTGCGAAAAATATCTCCCCGAGCAGCCGTGGATTTACACCCAAGACGAAATCACCGACAAATCCGAGCGCTTCATGGCTGGTGAAGTCGTACGCGAAAAGCTCTTTCGCTTCACCGGCGATGAGCTGCCCTACACCAGCACCGTCATCATTGATCAATTCAAAGAAGAGCCGGGTAAAACTGCAGGAAGATTTGTCAAAATCGCCGCAACCATCATCGTTGAGCGCGATTCCCACAAAGCCATGGTCATCGGCGCTGGCGGCGAAGGCTTAAAGCGCATGGGCACCGAAGCCCGCCAAGAACTCGAGCGCCTGATGGATGCCAAAGTCTTCCTCCAACTCTGGGTCAAAGTGCAAGGTGGCTGGGCGGATAACGCGGAGCGGGTTAAGAGCTTCGGCTACGAATGAAACGCATCCTCCACGAGCCTGCTTTCGTCTTGCATCGCTACGATTGGAGCGAGAGCAGCTTGATCTTGGAGGTGCTGACTCGGCATCATGGCCGCGTGGCGATGGTGGCGAAGGGGGTGAAGCGGCCTAGCTCGCAGTTTCGGGCGATTTTGTTGCCGCTACAGATGCTCTCGATCAGTTATTCGGGGGATGCAGAGGTGCATACGCTCAAAGGGGCGGAGTGGCAAGGCGGCTTGACGATGCCTTCGGGCGATGCGCTGCTCTCGGGCTATTACCTCAATGAGCTGATGATGAAACTGCTGGCGCGGGATGATCCGCATGAGCTGCTGTTTGATGCTTATGCGCAGGCGACTGCGTGGCTGCGCGATGCAAAGCTGCTGGATGCTTCTCTGAGAGCGTTTGAGTTGGTGCTGCTGCGCGAGATTGGTTTGCTGCCTGCATTGGACGCAGACAGTTTTTCTTCGGGCGCGCTGCAGGACGATGTGCTTTACAGCTTGATTCCTGAAGTGGGGCTGCGTGAGGCTTCGGGTAGCTCAAGTGATGAGGCGGCTCTAAGTGCGAAGGCTTGGCAGAGTTTGCAAACGGCGCTGGATCAGCGAGCAGCAATTTTTCCTGCACGCGAGGCAGTGATCGCCATGGGCGCAACGGACAAAACCTCACTCAAGCAATTGCTGCGCAGCTTGCTAAACTATCACGCAGGCAGTCGGGGCTTTCGCACGCGTCAGCTCATGATGGATGCGCAGGCTTTGGCTTGAACTGACGTACTATTAATATGGTAGCACTCTGCGCAGTATTTACGCCGCCAAAGTGCTGAAAAGGCTTAAAATCCATGAACAATTCAGGTCATACGCTGCTCTCCGTCAATGTGAACAAAGTCGCTCTCGTGCGCAACACGCGCCATGTGGGCTACCCGAGCGTCACGCGAGCGGCTGAGCTCTGCTTGAAGGCAGGTGCGGCAGGTATCACGGTACATCCACGCCCCGATGAGCGGCATATTCGCAAAGGTGATGTGTTTGAAATCGCTGAGCTGATGCGCTTGTGGCCGAATCGAGAGTACAACATTGAAGGCAATCCATTTCATAACCTGATGGATTTCATCCGTGCAGTGAAGCCGCATCAAGCCACCTTCGTACCGGATAGCGAAGGCCAGAGCACCTCCGATCACGGCTGGAGTTTTCCGCAAGATGCAGCGCGCTTGAAGCCTTTGATCGATGAGTGTCATGCGCTGGGTGTGCGTGTGAGCTTGTTTATGGATCCTGTGCCCGAGCAGATGGCGGCTTGCAAAGCCGTGGGCGCAGATCGCGTGGAGCTTTACACCGAGACTTGGGCGAGTGCATTTGGTACAGCCACTGAGGTGAAGGTGCTCGCGCAATTCAAAGCGACAGCAGAGGCGGCACGCGATGCAGGCTTAGGTGTGAATGCTGGCCACGATTTGACGCAAGCCAATCTCACGCGCTTTATCGCCGCCATGCCCTTCATCGCAGAAGTCTCTATTGGCCACGCCTTTGTCTCTGATGCGCTTGAAATGGGTTACACGCAAGCAATCATGGCCTACCAAGCGAGCATCGAGAAAGCCTACGCGTGATCTACGGCATCGGCACAGATATTTGCGACATTCGCCGCATCAAAGCCAGCTTGGATAAGCATGGCGAGCGCTTTGCGCAAAAGATTTTGTGCGAGCAGGAGATCATTACTTGGAAGCAGCGCAGTGCCCGCTGGCCAGAGCGCGGCGTGCGCTATCTAGCGACGCGCTTTTCTGCGAAGGAGGCCTTCTCCAAAGCGATTGGCCTAGGCATGCGCATGCCCATGACCTGGCGCTTGTGTGAAATCGCCAAACTACCTTCAGGTGAGCCGCGCATCGTGTTGCATGGTGGCCTGAAAGAATGGTTTGAGACCAAGCAGCTCAAAGCGTATATCACGGTGACAGATGAATCGGATTATGCCGCATCGTTTTGCGTGGTTGAACGTACAAACTAAGTCCGGCGAGCGCCCAGTTTGGCGCAATTATTCAATACCCTTGCTGTAAAAACCTCTACATTGGCGCTACGGTCAATCTTGTGGAGCGTGTCATGAGTGTGCAATTGCAGGTGAATGGTCAGGCGGTAAATGTGCCGCAGGCCTCTGGCGAAGAGCCTTTGCTTTGGGTGCTGCGGGAAGATTTGGGGCTGGTCGGCACGAAGTTTGGCTGCGGCCAAGCGGCTTGCGGGGCTTGCACGGTGCATGTGGACGGCGTGGCACAGCGCTCGTGTGTGACGCCTTGCTCGGCTGTGCAAGGCAAGCAAGTCACGACGATTGAAGGCTTATCCACCGCGCCGCAATGGCATCCGGTGCAGCAGGCTTGGCAGGAATTGCAGGTGGCGCAATGCGGCTATTGCCAAGCGGGGCAGATGATGAGTGCAGCGAGTTTGCTGCGCACCACGCCCAAACCTACTGATGCGCAAATTGATGAGGCGATGAGTGGCAATCTCTGCCGCTGTGGTACGTATCCGCGTATTCGAGCGGCGGTGCATCGCGCCGCTGAAATCGCGCAAGGAGGGAAGGTATGAGCGCCAAGCTTTCTCGCCGCGGCTTTCTTGTCGCCTCTGGGATCACGGCCACCTTCCTTGTGGGCTGCTCGAGCATCCCAGCGATCCCCAAGCGCCCCGCGCCAACGGCAGAAGCTGCGATGGGCTGGATCACGCTCTTGCCCTCTGGCCAATGGCGTTTGTTCAGTCCGCGCATGGAGATGGGGCAAAACATTTTGAGCAGCTTGCGCGAAGTGGCCGCGCTGGAGCTGGGTGTGGATGCTGCTCATATTCAGGTGCAATTGCCGAGCACGAAAGACATTGCCTTGGTGAAAGCCACAGTGGGCAGCGATAGCTTGCGCGAGCTGTGCCTGCCGCTCGCGCGGGCTTGCCATGCGCTGCGAGTTGAGCTGATGCGCCGCGCTGCTTTGCGCTTGCCCAATGCTTCTGCGGATAAGCTACAGATTCAAGATGATGCTGTGCAAGATGGCGCTGGCGCGCGTGTGAGCTTGAGCGAGCTGGCCTTGCCTGCTCTTGCAATCGAAGCGAAAGACACGCCTGTCGAGCAATTGCGGTTTTTCAAAACACCGCTGTCTCAAGCCAGAAGCTCCAAGCCTTTTGCACAAACTGAAGCCATCGCGCGCGGGCAAGCTCTGTATGCGAGCGATGTGCGCTTGCCCGGCATGTTGTATGCCATTGTGCTGCGCTCGCCTTGGGCAGACCGTGAGCTTGCGCCGAGCAGCTTGGCAAGCTGGAATGAGGCCGCCGTGCGCGCCGTGCCGGGCTTTCACACAATAGTGCAGCATCCCTCGTTGGCCGGGCCTGCGCTGGTGGCCAAGCGCATGAGCGCGGTGGAGCTGATGCGCAGCGCAGCCGATGCCAAATGGATCGAGCCTGCTTCAGCTACCGCTGATCCCATGAAAATCGTGGATGTAGACAAGACTTTAGCTTCGGGCAGCTTCACCAAAAGCAAAGGCAGCGTGGAGCAGGGCACATGGGCGGTAGACATGCGACTGGATGTACCGCTGGCAAGTCACGCCTTCATCGAGCCGCGCTGCGCTGTGGCGCAGCCGCAAGAGGGCGGCGGCATGAAGCTGTGGTGTGGAACGCAAGATGTGTTTTATGTGCGCGATGTGGTGCGCCGTGATTTGAATGTGGCGGCAGAAAAAGTCGAAGTGCAGGCTATGCGCATCGGCGGTGGCTTTGGCGGTAAAACCATTGCTAGCGTAGAGCGTGAAGCCGCGCTGATTGCCAAAGCAGTAGGCCAAGCGGTGAAAGTCCAATGGTCTCGCGCTGATGAATTTCAAGCGGGCTTTCATCGCCAGCCTGCCTCGCAGCGCATTCGCGCGCGCTTGGATGCGCAAGGCATGATCAGCGATTGGCAGCACAGCCTTTCCACATCGCATGTGCTGTTCACCAATGCCGTTGCGCCGCCATGGATGCAGCGCATCACCAACAGCTTCATCGGCGATGATGGTGCGGCGCGTGGCCAAGCGCCTGTTTATGGCTTCAAACGCCAGCGCTTGGATATACAACTCACACGATTGCCAGTGCTCACAGGCCCATGGCGCGGCCTGGGTGCGGGGCCTAACGTGCTCGCGATTGAAATGGCGATGGATGCAGCTGCTCTTGCTGCAAAAAAAGATCCCGTGGACTTCAGATTGGCGCACTTGAAAGCCAGCGCAGCAGACAATCCGGCAGGCGATGCAATGCGCATCGCTCAATGCTTAGAAAAAGCAGTACGTTTATCGAAGAACAAGCCAATCGCCGTCATAGAATCTGCGCGAGCAGCTCCTGAAAATATAGCAAGGCGCATCGTGACCCAAGGCGTGGCCTGCGGTGCTTACAAAGCCATGGCCTACGCGGCAGCAGTGGCTGAAGTGGAGGTGGTGCTAGGTGCCGGAAACAAACTGCGGAGCATTCGTGTGAGAAAAATCTGGTGCACCCATGATTGCGGCCGCATGATTGATGCGCAAGGCGTTCTCGCGCAGGTGCAAGGCAATCTGGTGTGGACGATTGGCATGGTGCTCACCGAGCAACTCAATGCACCACGCGGCACAGCTGAAGCCTTGAATTTTTCCAGCTACAGCATTCCTCGCCTGACGGATACACCACCGATGGAGATCGAATTGATTGAATCTAACGCTTCGCCCACAGGCGCAGGCGAGACGGCGATGGTGGCCGGTGCGGGAGCGATTGCCAATGCCGTGGTGCGAGCGCTGCGGGAGGCTGGTTTGCCTGTGCCGCAAAGTGTGCCCTTCAAAATCTCTGCTTAAATCGACGGCATGAGTGATTTCGCCAGTGCAGCCATGCTCCGCGTCTTGCATGCGGGGATGCGACGCATGGGTTTGCAAAGCCCCGCGCAGCAATGGCTGGAGCAGGCCACCGTGCCTCTGGATACCAAGCAGCAGCTCGTGATGCAGGTGCTGCAACAACGCGGGATTCAAGCGCTGCTGCAATTGGGGCAGGGCTTGCACGATATGCAGCATGACAGCCTGATGCCCATGCTCATTCATAAAGGCCAGCCCCTGCGTGCCCTACAAGCTTGGCTGCGGCTGGAGCGCTATTTGCATTCCAAGCACCGCATTGAGCAAACGCTGCTGTCGCAACAAGCGGTTCAGCATCGCCATTACTCGATCAAAGCAGGCACATGCCCAAGCGCTGCTGAAGATTGGGTGGTGCTTGGGGTGTTGATTGCCTTGCTGCAAAGCACAGGCTGTGCGCAGATCAAGGCAAGTATGGTCAACGGCCTCCAGCTTTGGCCCTGGCCAGACTCAGCAAGGCAGCAGGCCGCTTTGCATGAGATTTTTGTGAAAGCGCAAACCCACGAATGGCGTCTGCACTGGGCAGCTGCGAGCCAGGAGCTTTCCCCAAACCCAACACTGACATATACCGATACCGATGAATCCGCCCCTTTGAGTGCACACATTCAGCAGTTGACATCACGGACTTTAGGCGAGTGTTCATCACTGGATGGCATCGCACAGAGTCTGGGGCACAGCACACGCTCTTTGCAGCGCAAACTGAAGGCGGAAGGCACCCGGTACGTGGATATCCTTGCTAACGCGCGAGCAGAGCGCGCTTCGCTGATGCTCTCTAATGATCAAGGTGGATTGGCCGAAATCGGCTTTGCCTGCGGTTACACCGATCAAGCGCATTTCTGTCGTGATTTCAAACGTCGCGTGGGCATGAGCCCGCTGCGCTACAGGGAATATGCTGCAGCGTTGTAAAGGCTTCGCCTACTGCGGGCTCAACACAGAAGCAAATTCACTATTAAATTAATAGCATTCTGCGCAATAAGTACGCCGGCGATAAGGCTAAAACGCTTATAAAATCACAGCATGCAAGCTCTTCGAATCTACGCTGGCGCTGGGGCGTTGGCACATCTTCAGCAACAAGGTCTTTCGCCCTCGCATGTGCGAACCATTCCCGGTGCAGCAGGAGGACCTAAGGGCTTGATCCTGGGGCCCTTGGATCGATTCATTTTTGGGCCGTGGTTATCGCAATCCAAGCAAACCGTGGATCTGGTGGGCGCGAGTATCGGTGCTTGGCGCATGGCGACAGCTTGTTTGCATGACTCGGTGAGCGCTTTTCAGCGCCTGGAGAAGGACTACATTCACCAAGATTACGCGTTAGAGCCTGGCAAAAAATTCCCCACGCCAGAGCGCATCAGCGCGGATTTCGGGGCTTCGCTGGAAGCGTTTTATGGTGGACGGGTGCAGGAGGTGCTCTCGCACCCGCGCTATCGGCTGCACATCGTGACATCGCGCGGGCGGCACATTTTGGGGCGAGAGGGCAAGCTGCGCGCGCCGCTGGGCTATGCGGGGGCGTTTTTCACCAATGTGGCACGGCGCAAAGCGATGGGTGCTTGGCTGGAGCGGGTCGTGTTTTCTACCCATCATGAGTTGCCATTTCATGCAAATGATTACCGCACTCGTCAAATCGCGCTGAAAGAAAACAACTTCAATCCCGCGCTGCAGGCCAGCTGTTCGATCCCTTTTGTACTGCGCGCCGTACACGATATTCCAGGCGCGCCGCGCGGCGCGTACTGGGATGGCGGCATCACCGACTATCACTTGCATCTCGACTACAAAACGGACGACGGCATCGTGCTTTACCCGCATTTTCAGCAGGCGGTCGTACCCGGTTGGTTGGATAAGTCGCTCAAATGGCGGCATGGCTCCAGCAAATTCTTAGATCGCATGATCGTGCTCGCACCCAGCGAAGAGTGGATCAAAAAGCTGCCACGCAGCAAGTTGCCAGATCGCACAGACTTTGCGCATCACGGCACGAATTTGGCGGCGCGTGTGGCGCAGTGGCGTGGGGCGACGAGCATGGCACAGCAGTTAGCCGATGAATTTGCGCGATGGCTTGAGAAGCCAGATTTATCACTCGTGCGAGCACTGTAAAAATGAGCGGGATTCATATCCTCGGCCAAACGCCCTCCGTGCTCGGCATCATCATGCTGGATACGCAGTTTCCCCGGCCTCTGGGCGATGTGGGGCACGATGAGACCTTCGGTGTGAGCGTGCATCACGATAAAGTTAGGGGCGTGTGGCCTGCGAAAGTTGTTACCTCTGCGGCCAGTTTGCGGCAAGCGCGGCTCTTGCCCAGTTTTCAAAGTATCGTGCGCAGCATGCAATTGCGAGGCGTACAAGCCATCACCACCAGCTGCGGCTTTCTCGTGTTGCTGCAAAAAGAACTGCAATCCGTCACCAAGCTGCCTGTGGTGACATCTAGTTTGCTGCAACTGCCCGCTCTCTTGGCGAAAGAGCAAAAAGTGGGAGTGCTCACGATCAGCGCAAACAGTTTAGGTAGCGAGCATCTGCGCGCAGCCGGCGTACCTAAAGAGCGCTTGAAGGATGTGATCATTCAAGGCATGCCACCGCAGGGCGAATTTGCCACCAAGATTTTGGGTAATCAGCCGACACTTGACCTTGCGAAGGCTTCCGAGGAAGCCGTGGCCGCTGCGTTGGCGCTGAAAGCGCGCGCACCCGAGCTGAAATCATTGGTGCTCGAATGCACCAATTTGCCGCCTTATCAAGCGGCGATCGAAGCGGCCACGGGCTGGACAATCTTTAGCCTTAAAACCGATCCGCGTCTGCGTAAAGTCATTGATGCGACTCTGGCCAAAGCCGCTCCCGCCGTTGAGGCTCAAAATACAGCAACTTCAGGAGAAAACCCATGAGCAGCAAAGAATTTGACATTGTGATTCACGGCGCGACCGGCTTCACAGGCCGCTTGGTCGCCGAATACATGATGGCGCGCTATCCGAACGGCAGTAATGCCGAAGGTATTCGTTGGGCGATGGGTGGCAGGAGCGCGGAGAAGCTCGCCGCCGTGCGCGACGAAATCGGTGCACCGAAAGACACGCCCCTTGTGGTCACAGACACTGCGAATACTGCCAGCTTGCAAGCGCTCATGGCGCGCACCCGCCTCGTGCTCACCACCGTCGGCCCTTATCAACTCTACGGCAATGAAATGGTCGCAGCCTGCGCAGCCAGCGGCGTGGACTATGTGGATCTCTGTGGCGAGCCTGCATGGATGCGCAAGATGATCGACGCCCACGAAGCACAGGCCAAGGCCAGCGGCGCGCGCATCGTCTTCTCCTGTGGCTTCGATTCCGTGCCGTTTGACATGGGCGTTTTCATGCTGCAAAGCGAATTCAAAACCAAATTCGGCCACGCCGCCTCCCGCGTGCGTGGTCGCGTGCGCAAGATGAAAGGCACGTTCTCCGGAGGAACGGCGGCAAGCTTGAAAGCCACGATGGCCGCTGCAGGCTCTGACCCAACGGTGCTTGATTTGCTGCGTAACCCTTTCTCGCTCACTCCCGGCTTCACCGGCCCCAAGCAGCCTAGTGGTGGCAAGCCGATGATTGATGAGGCTTTGGGTGCAGACATGTGGGTTGCTCCTTTCGTGATGGCAGCGATCAACACTCGCAACATTCACCGTTCCAACTTCCTGATGGCGCACACCTACGGCCAAGACTTCGTGTACGACGAAATGATGATCACCGGCAGCGGCGAAAAAGGCCAAGCGATTGCGAATCATGTGGCGAACGACAAATCCCTCGGCGGCGAAGGTGGCCCTAAGCCCGGCGAAGGCCCGAGCAAAGAAGAGCGCGAAACCGGCTTCTACGATGTGCTCTTCCTCGCTGAAGACGCGCAAGGCAACAAAGCACGCGTCAGCGTCAAAGGCGACAAAGATCCGGGCTATGGATCAACCAGCAAGATGATTACGGAGTGTGCTGTTTGTTTACTGACCCAATCCAAAGAAACCTCTGGTGGCCTTTGGACGCCAGCGCCAGCATTGGGCAAAGACATCATTACAAGATTGCAGGCAAATGCTGGATTGACGTTTGCTATTGAGTAAGTAGGTGGGGCGCGGGATCACACTACCTGCGCGTTTTGCTCCGTGTCCCCCGGCGGCGTTGAGTTTTAGTTTCTCTCCGGCAAGTTAGTTTCGCCGCCTCCTCCTTTACCAAGGGGAAGCTGTGAACAAGTCCTCGGGCGAAGCAGACTCGCTTTCGGGCGATCTGCGTCGTTGAAAAGCCTCGCTTTAGCACCGCTAAAGCTACGTTTTTCGCCTAGCATCTCATCCCGAAATCAAGCCTGCTTCATCCCGAAGACTTATTCACAGCTTCCCCTCAAAACGCACAGGTAGCGCGATCCTGCAAGCGTGTTGGCGTTCAGTAGGAACTTAAAACCAGCCTTTCGCAGCCATCAGCGCGGCGCATCCACCGCAGTGAGGTAAGAGGAGGAGCCGCAGGCGGGGGACACGAACGGAGGTGGGTGCGCCGTGATGATGGTGGGCTCAGCAAAGGTCTCTGCACGAAACATGCAGATGAACTTCAACTCAATGCAGCTAATTGCACAGCCAGTCGATTGTGCTTTTCGATCAGCACAGGTAAATCCACAGTCGTCAATTGCCCTCGACGCACAACGATACGGCCATTGACAATGGTGTATGCAGCTTGTGGACTGGCGCAGAGCAGGAGGCTTGCTAAGGGATCGTGCACCGCGCCACCTGCGAAGCTGAGTGTTCGCAAATCAAACAAAGCTAAATCAGCGCACATCCCGGGCGCGATGTGACCAATATCTTGACGGCCCAGCACCTGCGCTCCGCCACGCGTGGCGAGTTTTAAGGCATCACGGGCGGTCATCTCGGCGGGGCCGAGGTCGCAGCCGAAGAAGGTTTTTCCGTTGCGCACTTCAGGCGGCTGCATCGCGCGGCCTACTCGGGCGAGCAGCATGGCTTGGCGGGCTTCATTGACCATGTGCGCGGCATCGTTGCTGGCGCTGCCGTCTACACCTAGGCCGATAGGAACGCCTGCATCGAGCATCTTGCGAACGGGAGCGATGCCGCTGGCCAGGCGCATATTGCTGCAAGGGCAGTGCGCGATGCCTGTGCGCGTTGCGGCGAAGAGGCTGATGCCCTCGTCATCGAGCTTCACGCAGTGGGCATGCCACACGTCAGCGCCTGTCCATCCGAGATCATGGGCGTATTGCGCGGGGGTGCAGCCGAATTTCTCTAGGCTGTAGGCGATGTCGTGATCGTTTTCTGCGAGGTGAGTATGCAGACGCACGCCATATTTGCGAGCGAGCAAAGCAGATTCGCGCATCAAATCACGGCTCACGCTAAAAGGGGAGCAGGGCGCAACAGCGATGTGGAGCATGCTGCCATGCGAAGCATCGTGGTATTGCTCAATCAGGCGCTGGGTGTCTTGGAGAATGGCGTCTTCTTTTTCGACGACGCGATCTGGCGGCAAGCCCCCCGCGCTTTGCCCCACGCTCATGCTGCCGCGCGTGGCCGTGAAGCGCATGCCGATCTCTTGGGCGGCTTCAATACTGTCGTCTAGCTTTGTTCCATTCGGATAAATGTAGAGATGATCGCTGGAGGTGGTGCAGCCCGAGAGCAAGAGCTCGGCCATCGCGGTTAGCGTGGAGACTTGGATCATCTCGGGGGTGAGATTCGCCCAAATCGGATACAGGCCGCGCAGCCAGCTGAAGAGCTCCGCATTTTGTACTGCTGGAATCGCCCGTGTGAGCGATTGGTACATGTGGTGATGTGTGTTGATCATGCCGGGCATCACGAGATGGCCACGCGCATCAATCACTTCGTCCACCTTGCCGCCAGCCCTCTGAAGCAAATCTTGCGCAGAGCCCATGGCCTCGATCGCATAGCCTCTAATCAGCACACTTGTATCCCGTAACTCGCTGCCCGCATCGTCCATCGTAGCGATACAAGTGGCGTTTTGGATGAGTAAGGTGCGCATATGATTTACTATCTATTTGATAGCATTTCGCGCAGTATATATGCCGGCAAAATGCTGTTTTCATCATTTTTTCTTCATGGAAGAGGTTTGCTCAGCACCATAAAAATTGACCGAGACCAGCATGCTGATCTCGGTCAAAGTTGTTGGCTTCCTACGCATGCATTGCGAACAATGCACCGGGCGAATTAAGTCTTACTTCTGGAAAGCATCCAGCATTTGTTTGCCTTCAGGGCCGGCTTTTTCCAGCCATTCTTTGATCATCGTGTCACCAATTTTCTTCATGTCAGCCTTGAGCGCCGCACTGGGCTGCAAGATTTGCATGCCGCCGCCTTTGAGTTTGTCCAGCGTCTCGCCATTGGCTTTCTTGCTAGCTGCGAAGCCACGCACTTCGGCATCAGCTGCGGCTTTGAGCACAGCGGCTTTGGTTGGTGCGTCCAATGCATCGAAAGCAGCTTTGTTCACGATCACGGCATTCTTGGGCAACCATGCTTGCAAGTCATACCACTGCTTCACAGTCTCGTGCAGCTTGGCATCCCAGCCGGTGGAGCCAGAGCTCATCATGCTGTCTGCCACGCCGGTGGCGAAGGCTTGGCTCACTTCAGCGGCTTGCACGGTGACGGGTTGCGCGCCGAGCAATTCAGCCATACGAGCGGTGGCAGGGCTGTAGGCGCGCCATTTGTAACCCTTCAAATCTGCGCCGGAGTTGATCGGCTTTTTGGAGTACAAGCCTTGTGGGGGCCATGGCACCGAATACAGCACGCTCATACCTTGCTCGCCCAGTTTCTTCTCAATCATAGGCTTTTGTACTTTCCAGAGCTTGGCAGCTTCGTCATAGCTGTCGGCGAGGAAAGGCAGGCCGTCTGCACCATAGATTTGCCATTCGTTAGCGAGGTTTGCCAGCAATACTTCGCCCAGCTGAGCTTGGTTGCTTTGTACGGCCCGTTTGATCTCTTGCGCTTTGAACAGCGACGCACCTGGGTGCACCGTGATCTTGAGCTTGCCAGAGGTCGCTGTGTCCACATCTTTGGCGAACTGCACCAAGTTCTCGGTATGAAAATTGGTGGCTGGGTAAGCAGAGGGCAAATCCCACTTCACTTGCGCGAGCGCGCTGCCTGCGGCCATCGCCGACAAACTCACCAGCAAAGCAATCTTTTTAAACATGGCAACTCCTGTGGAAGAATGAGAGGAATGAAAGAATCAAGGATATAGCAAATCATGTGCCGCACACCACTCTGGCGTACCCGTAGATTCCCGATGCGGGGGGCTTGGGTATGAATCTGCGCTTTGTTGAAGCTTTTTACTGGGTGGCCACGCTCAAATCTGTGTCGCGAGCGGCAGAGAAATTGTTCCTCACGCAATCGGCGATGAGTGCGCGCGTGGCGGCGTTGGAGGAGGAATTGGGCGTGTTGCTGCTCGATCGCCGCGATAAGCAGTTTCGCCTGACGGTAGCTGGCGGGCGGTTTGTGTCTTATGCGCAAAAGCTCTTGGAGCTGCAGCGCGAGGTGAAAGCGGAGATGGGCTCTGGCATGGCGCTCTCCGCTTCGCTTCGGATTGGTGCGATTGAATCGGTGTTGCATTCATGGCTGATCCCGTGGATTGAGCAATTGCGTGTCGAGCAGCCTGCTCTTGAGCTGGAGCTCACTGTGGAGACCACGCCGGTGCTGATGGATCAGGTGCAGCGCGGCGCGCAAGATATCGTGTTTGCAGCTTTGCCTGCGGGCGGGGAGGGCGTGCGTACCAAGACACTGCCTGCGATGCCGATGTGCTTTGTTGGCCAAGCTGCGCAGCACCGAAAGCGTGCGTACACGCTCTCTGATTTGGCCAAAGGCGAGTTGCTCACCTTTCAGCGTGGCTCGCAGCCGCATGTGGCGCTGCTGGATGCACTGCGCATGGCTAAGGTGGAGCAGAAGAAGGTTCATACGATTTCATCGATCTCTGCCATGGCGCAGTTGGTTCAAGGTGGCTTTGGAGTAGCTACGCTACCCCTGGCTGCTGCTGAGCGCTTTGTGGAGGTGCAGGGCCTGCGTGTGCTCAAGTGCAATGCGCAACTGCCTCCGCTGCCAATCCACGCGAGCTACCGCAGCGATCCAGCCACGGGATTGGTGGATGGGGTGCTGAAATCTGCACTCGCCTTCATTTGAGATGGAAGAAAAGCGTCGGAATTTCCTAGGGTTTACCTGCATCGCTCTTCTGAGCAGTTATCAAAAAAATTGATGAGATAAGCAAAAAATTTTGAGTTTGCTTCTTGATGGCATCGTGTTCACAATCCGATTCATGTTGAATCTATCTGTGGAATTGATGTGAACGCTTTGGATTTTCCTGCTGGTCAATCAGCGCAAGCTGCAAGAGCCGCCATCCGCCAAGGCCAATGGACAGGGCACACCAGTGGCTTGGCCGATAGCCATGTGCAAGGCAATGTGGTGATCTTGCCTGAGGCGCAGGCCAATGATTTTCTGCGCTTTTGCCAGCGCAATCCCAAGCCTTGCCCCTTACTTGCTGTGAGCGAGCCAGGCGAAGCGAAATTGCCAGCCCTGGGCAATGACATTGACATCTGCACCGATGTGCCTCGCTATCGGGTTTGGCGCGATGGTGCCTTGGTCGAAGAGCCCACCGATATCAGCCACCTGTGGCGTAAAGATCTGGTCACCTTCATCATCGGTTGCT
The DNA here is from genome assembly GCF_018413605.1 of Variovorax sp. PCZ-1. Taxonomy (GTDB): domain Bacteria; phylum Pseudomonadota; class Gammaproteobacteria; order Burkholderiales; family Burkholderiaceae_C; genus JANMDU01. The sequence continues at coordinate 1,294,330 of NZ_JAHCDN010000001.1, forward strand.
CTTTCTCCTTCGAGCAAGCGCTGATGGATGCCGGTTTGCGCATCGCACACATCGAGCAAAACGTGAATGTGCCAATGTTTCGCACCAATATTTCCACGGAGGCCGCAGGTGTATTTCATGGCCCCTTGGTGGTGACGATGCGGCCATTCAAAGCCAAGGATGCGATCCGCGCGATTCAAATCACCTCGCGTTTTCCCAATGTGCATGGCGCGCCTGTATATATGGGTGATCCATCTCTCATTGGGATTGCTGATCTTTCTAAGCCAGATTATGGCGATGCAGTCAAAGTGGCGGCTGATGAGATTCCCGTGTTTTGGGCATGCGGTGTCACACCCCAAGCCGCGATCACCCAAGCTAAGCCCGCTTTTTGCATCACACATTCCCCCGGCGCGATGCTGATCACTGATTTACTCAACCACCAACTTGCCACCTTCTAATTTGGAGAAACTATGAAAAAACTGCTTTTATCTTTTGCCGCCACACTCGCTGTAGGCTCGGCATTCGCACAAACCAAATGGGATCTTCCCTCTGGCTACGGCGCAAACACCTTCCAAGTGCAAAACTTGGTGCAATTCGCTGAAGGCGTGGACAAAGCCACTGCCGGCAAACTCAAAATTACCGTGCATCCCGGTGCATCGCTCTTCAAAGCGAATGAAATCAAGCGCGCTGTGCAATCTGCGCAAACGCCAATTGGTGAATTCATTCTGTCGGGTGCATCCAACGAATCGCCGATCTTCGGTGTGGATTCGATTCCCTTCTTGGCCACCAGCTATGCAGAATCCAAAAAACTTGATACCGCTTCACGCGCTGTGCTCACCAAAACGCTAGCTGCCCAAGGCATGAAGTTGCTCTACACCGTGCCATGGCCACCGCAGGGCTTGTATTCCAAAAAGGCTATCGCTTCGATGGCGGATTTGAAAGGCACCAAGATGCGCGCCTACAACCCTGCCACCTCGTTCATTGCCACTGCAGCAGGCGCGCAACCTGTGACGATTCAACTCGCCGAGCTGCCAGCAGCGCTCGCTACCGGCGGCGTAGATAACTTCCTCACATCCAGCGCCAGCGGTGTGGACAGCAAGCTGTACGAATCTGTGAAATTCTTTTATGACGTGAATGCATGGTTACCTCGCAACGCGGTGGTGGTGAATCAAAAAGCTTTCGATGGGCTTGACAAAGCTTCTCAAGACGCCGTGCTGCAACAAGCCAGCGCAGCCGAGCAACGCGGCTGGGCCATCAGCGAGAAAAAGGATGATGAATACCTCAAAGAGCTGGCCGCCAAAGGCATGAAGATTGATACCACCAGCGCTGGCCTGAAGCGCGAGCTGAAAGTTATTGGCGATCAAATGACCGCCGATTGGCTCAAGCTGGCAGGCGATGATGGCAAGGCTATCATTGACGCCTTCAACAAAAAATAAGGCCAACAGATGACACACCCTCCTGAAGCTACTTCCATGCAAACAGCTTCTCACGATTCAATTCTCAGACGCTGGCTAGAACGCATCTATCTCGGTGCGGCAGTCTTGGGGGCGGTGTGCATCGCTTTGATTTGTATCTTGATGGTCGGGCAAACACTGGCTCGCGAAATTGGTATTGCTACTGGTGCAGTGAACGATATCGTGGCTTGGCTTTGTGCTGCTGCCGCTTTCTTCACGATGGCGCATGCCTTCAAGCATGGTGATTTTGTGAGAGTGACCCTGTTTCTTGAAAAGATGGGTGAGGCTACGCGCCGTAAGTTTGAAATCTTCAGTTTGTTCGTGGCCACAGCAGCCGTGGCATATCTGGCTTTCTGGGCTTGCCGATTTACTTACCAAAGCTGGCAGTTCAACGAATTGGCGCAAGGTCTTTTGCCTTTGCCCATCTGGATTCCGCAAATGAGTTTTGCTTTTGGCTCGATCTTGCTTCTAGTCGCTGTGCTCGATGAGCTGTTGATCGTTCTTCGCGGTGGTGTACCCACCTTTGTACGGCTGGCGCAAGAGCGGCATGCCAAAGGCGATTTCTCTTCTGATGTCTAAACCTTAAAACTAGAAAAACTCATCATGGATATCTTAGGAATTGGCGCTTTTCTGCTGATCTTGATGCTGATGCTGCTCTCGGGCGGCGTCTGGATTGCGATGACTCTGGCGATCTGCGGCTGGGTCGGCCAAGCATTTTTTACAAACACGCAGCCTGGCTTGAATCTGTTTTCCGCCTTCTGGGAAAGCAACGCGAGCTGGGAGTTGGCGGCTTTGCCACTGTTCATTTGGATGGGCGAAATTCTCTTTCGCACCAAGTTGAGTGAAGAGATGTTCACGGGCTTGTCGCCATGGCTGGGCAAAGTGCCTGGGCGCTTGTTTCACACCACGATTTTAGGCTGCGGCATTTTTGGCTCGGTCTCTGGATCATCCGCAGCCACTTGCGCAACGATTGCCAAAGTGTCTCTGCCTGAACTGAAAAAGCGCGGCTACAACGAAACGATCACGCTGGGTTCTTTAGCCGCAGCGGGCACATTGGGCATCTTGATTCCGCCTTCCATCACTATGGTGGTCTATGCCGTCGCCGCAGAAGCCTCCATCATCCGTATCTTCTTGGCTGGTTTTCTTCCTGCGGCAGTTCTGATTGGCTTGTTCTCTGGTTACATTGCATGGTGGTCCATCCGCAACAAGCATTTGATGCCGGCGCCGGAGGCTCCAGTGAGCTTCATGGAAAAGCTGCGTTTGTCTAAGAATCTGATCCCCTGCGCTCTGCTGATTGTGTTCATCTGCTGGTCATTGATCGCGGGCTGGGCAACAGCGACGGAATGCGCAGCTTATGGCGTAGTGGGTGCGTTGATTTTGGCTATAGCAAGTCGCTCGCTTACTTGGAAGAATTTCACCGAAGGCTTGATGGGCTCAGCGCGCACAAGCTGCATGATCATGTTCATTCTTGCAGGCGCAGCCTTCCTCACCAAGACCATGGCTTTCACAGGCATTCCGCGTGAGTTGGCAGAGTGGGTGAATGCCATGCAGCTCTCGCCGTATGCTCTGATTGGTTGCTTGGTCATCGTGTATCTCGTACTCGGAACGGCGCTCGATGGCATCAGCATGATTGTGCTCACCGCCGCAGTGGTGATGCCCATGGTGCAAAAAGCTGGCTTTGATTTGATCTGGTTTGGCATCTTCGTGATCTTGTTGGTGGAAATCGCCGAGGTCACGCCACCCGTTGGTTTCAATCTTTTCGTCTTGCAAAATATGACTGGGAAAGACAGCACTTTGATTGCTAAAGCTGCGATCCCTTTCTTCGTGTGCATGGTGATTTGCATTATTTTGATCACCGTGTTTCCGCAGATCGTTACGATCCTGCCTGATACCTTGATGGGGGCTGCTAAATGAAGCCCTACCGTACCTAAGGATTCATCATGAAACTCTTTGCAATGGCTGCCTTGCTGGCGGCAGGCGCTAGCTTTGCCCAAAATTCAGCATCGACTACTTGGAAGCTTGCGACAGGCTACCGAGCCGAAAGCTTTCACGGGAAGAACCTGAGCCAATTTGCGGATGAGGTAAAAGCTGCAACACAAGGTCAGTTGTCTATCGAATTGCACCCGAATAACGCGTTGATCAAGCTGACAGAGATTCGCGCATCCGTGGAGGCTGGGAAAGTTCAAGCCGGTGAATCCATCATGAGCGGACTCACAAAGGATATTCCCACCAGTGGCGCAGATTCAGTGCCGTTTGTGGTGAGTACCTATGCCGATGCACAGAGGCTGTGGAAATCGCAGCGCCCTTTGACGGAAAAAGCCTTCGCCCAGCGCGGCCTCAAAGTGCTCTATGCCGTGCCTTGGCCTCCACAGGGCCTACACAGCAAAAAGCCTATTCTCAGCATGCAAGATTTCAAAGGCACAACCATGCGCACCTACAACCCCACCACGCTGCGCATTGCAGAGCTGCTGGGCGCGAAAGGGCAAGATGTGCCGATGGTGGAAGTGGGCAAGGCGCTCAAAGAAGGGCGGATTGACAGCATGATTACCTCCGCTGTCACAGGCGCTGAAAACAAGGTTTGGGGCGATATCAAGCACTATTACGAGATCAATGCTTGGTTTCCGAAGAACATCGTTTATGTGAATGCCAAGGCTTTCACTGCTTTGTCTGCACCTGCCCAAAAAGCTGTGATGGATGCTGCTGCGCAGGCCGAGCAACGCGGCTGGCAAATGAGTCAAAAGGCAGCTGCCGATTCCACTGAGGAGCTGCGCGCCAATGGCGTAAAAATTGAGCGCATTCCGCGAGAAATCGATGTGGCGCTCAAGCGCTTGGGCGAAAAATTTTCCCGCGAATGGGTGACCAGCGTTGGCCAAGATGCCACGGCGATCTTCACACCCTATTACTTCGATGGTATTTCCGGTGCACAAACTGCTCAAAGCCCGTCAAAATAAACTCTTCTCTTTATTGACAACATGAATTCACAAACAACTCCTTCCCGCTGGCAATTCTGGATCGACCGTGGCGGCACATTCACCGATATCGTGGGCAAGCGGCCTGATGGCTCGCTGGTGACGCACAAGCTGCTTTCTGAAAACCCGGAGCAATACAAAGATGCTGCGGTGGCAGGGATTCGGCATCTGCTGGGCTTGAAGCCCGGCGAGCTGGTGCGCTCTGAGTTGGTCGAATGCGTGAAGATGGGTACGACTGTAGCCACGAATGCGCTGCTGGAGCGCAAAGGCGAGCCGACGCTGCTGGTGACGACGCTTGGCTTTCGAGATGCGCTGCGTATCGCGTATCAGAATCGCCCACGCTTATTTGATCGCAACATCATCTTGCCTGAGCTGCTGTATAGCTCGGTGATCGAGGCGCAAGAGCGTGTGGGTGCAGATGGCAGTATCGTTACGCCACTCGATGAGTCGCTATTAAAAAAGGAGCTGCTTGCGCAGTATTCTTCTGGGCTACGCTCGGTTTCTATTGTATTTATGCACGGCTACCGCTATACAGCGCATGAGCTGGCAGCAGAGAGGATTGCTAAAGAAGTCGGCTTTACCCAGATCAGTGTGAGCCACAAAACTTCGCCAATGATGAAGTTTGTGAGCCGTGGGGATACGACTGTCGTTGATGCTTATCTTTCGCCGATCTTGAGCCGATACGTGAGCCAAGTTGCGAGCGAGCTGCCTGGCGTGAAGTTGTTTTTCATGCAGTCCTCGGGCGGGCTCACGGATGCACGCGCTTTCCAAGGCAAGGATGCGATTCTTTCCGGCCCCGCTGGCGGCATCGTCGGCATGGCACGGACTGCGAAGATTGCAGACTTCGACAAAGTGATCGGCTTCGACATGGGTGGCACATCGACCGATGTGAGCCATTTCGCGGGCGAATTCGAGCGTGAGTTTGAAACGCGAGTGGCGGGCGTGCGTATGCGTGCGCCGATGATGAGCATCCATACTGTGGCAGCAGGTGGTGGCTCGATTTTGGAATTCGATGGCTCGCGCTTTCGCGTGGGCCCCGAGAGCGCGGGCGCGAATCCTGGCCCTGCGAGCTATCGCCGTGGCGGGCCTTTGGCCGTGACGGATGCGAACGTGATGGTGGGCAAGATTCAGCCGCGCCATTTTCCGAAAGTGTTTGGCGCTGCGGCGAATGAGGCGTTGAGCTATGAAGCGGCCTTAGAAAAATTTAATGAAATTTCTGTGAAGACCGGGCGGCAGCCTGAGGTGGTGGCCGAAGGCTTTATCAATATCGCTGTGCAGCAAATGGCCAATGCGATCAAGAAGATTTCTGTCGCGCGCGGTTATGACGTGACGCGCTACACCCTGCAATGCTTTGGAGGCGCGGGTGGGCAGCATGCTTGCCTTGTGGCTGATGCTCTGGGCATGACGTGTGTGTTCGTTCATCCGTATGCGGGCGTGCTTTCTGCTTATGGCATGGGTTTGGCTGATCAGAGCGTGATCCGTGAGCAGGCTGTAGAGCTTCTGCTTGCCAATGATGCGCTGGCAGAGGTGTCAGCTAAGTTAGATGCGCTTGCGCAAACAGCCAGCAAAGAACTCAAGAGCCAAGAGATGGGGCAGGGCGCAGTGCAAGTGCATCGCCGAGTGCATGTGAAGTATCAAGGCACAGATACCGCCCTGGTCGTTCCCTTTGGAGATTTAGCAAGCATTGAAGCGGCTTTTGAGAAAGCCTACAAGCAGCGCTTTGCTTTCCTCATGCAAGGTAAAGCCTTTGTCGTGGAAGCCGTCTCAGTAGAGGCCGTGATCAGTGGCGATGCGCCCGCAGAAAAGCGCCATGCGCTGCACGAGCCTCGCGCTGTGCCCGCGCGCGAGACAATCAAGATGTTCTCTGGCGGCCAATGGCATGAAGCCTTGCTCGTGGTGCGCGAAGATCTCCGCGCAGGCGATGTGATTCCCGGCCCCGCCATCATTGCTGAGAAAAATGCCACGACGATTGTAGAGCCCGGTTGGGAAGCCAATCTCACCGCTTTAGATCATCTCGTCCTTGAGCGCCGTGCGCAGCGTGCGATTAAATTCGCAGCAGGCACAACCGTCGATCCTGTATTGCTCGAAGTCTTCAATAACCTCTTCATGAACATCGCCGAGCAAATGGGCTTGCAGCTGCAAAACACCGCTTACTCGGTCAACATCAAAGAACGCCTCGATTTCTCTTGCGCGTTGTTTGATGCAGAAGGCAATTTGATCGCCAACGCACCCCATATGCCCGTTCACTTGGGCTCGATGGGCGAGAGCATCAAAACCGTGGTCAATGAAAACCGCGCCACGATGCAGCCGGGCAATGTGTATGTGCTCAACGATCCATATCACGGCGGCACGCATTTGCCCGATGTGACGGTGATCACGCCAGTGTATGTAGGTGATTCAAAATCTCCGCTCTTCTACGTTGGTTCACGCGGCCACCAAGCCGATATTGGCGGCACGACGCCCGGCTCCATGCCACCGTTTTCCACGCGCATCGAAGAAGAGGGCGTGCAGATCAATAATTTCTTGCTCGTTGAGCGGGGCGTGTTGCGCGAGAAGGAAATGATTGCGCTGCTGGAAAGCGGGGAATATCCCAGCCGCAATCCCTATCAAAACATGGCTGACCTGAAAGCGCAGATTGCCGCCAACGAAAAAGGCGTACAAGAGCTGCGTAAGATGGTCGAGCAGTTTGGCCTCGATGTGGTGCAGGCTTATATGGGGCATGTGCAAGATAACGCGGAGGAATCCGTGCGGCGCGCCTTGGTCACACTCTCATCTCGCCTGAAAGACAGCTCGTTTACGCTGCCGCTAGATAACGGCGCGCAAATCAAAGTAGCCATTCGTGTGGATGGAAAAAACCGCAGTGCCGAAATTGATTTCACCGGCACTTCCGCGCAGCAAACCAACAACTTCAACGCCCCCAAAGCCGTGTGTATGGCCGCTGTGCTCTACGTCTTCCGCACTTTGGTGGACGATGATATTCCGCTCAACGCAGGTTGCTTGAAGCCTTTGAAAGTCACAATTCCCGCAGGCTGCATGCTCAACCCCAACCCGCCCGCCAGCGTGGTGGCCGGCAACGTAGAAACCTCCACCTGCATCACGAATGCACTCTACGGCGCTCTCGGCCTCATGGCCGGCAGCCAGCCCACGATGAACAATTTCACCTTCGGCAACGAGCGCCACCAGTACTACGAAACCATCTCCGGCGGCAGCGGCGCAGGTGGCGTGTTTGATGCCAGCGGCAAGCTAGTCGGCGGCTTCAACGGCACCAGCGTCGTGCAAACCCACATGACCAACTCCCGCCTAACAGACCCCGAAGTCCTAGAATTCCGCTTCCCCGTGCGCCTAGAGAGCTACGAAATCAGAAGCGGCTCGGGAGGAGAAGGAAAATTCCAAGGCGGCAATGGCGGCATCCGCCGCGTTAAATTCCTCGATGCCATGACAGCTAGTATTCTGAGTAACGGTCGTGAGCATCCTGCGTTTGGTATGAATGGCGGCAAAGCTGGAGCTACGGGCATCAATCGCGTGGTGCGAAGCGATGGCAAGATTGAAGAACTTGGACATATCGGCAGCGCGCCAATGCAACCCGGTGACGTATTCGAAATTCACACTCCGGGTGGTGGTGGATTCGGTCAAACCTAGTATTTAAGGCGGAAAATAGCACTTCGCCGGCATAGAATCTGCGCGTAGTGCTACTATTTTTATAGTGCCGTCACAGTCTGGTCAAACGCACTGCTCTTTGTTTTGGCTAGCTGAATAGTGCAGTGTGAATCCTTGGGACTAATGCGCAATCGTCCCGCCTGTTTTTGGCAGTGCTGTATCTGAACTAAAATTTCAGCGATGAAAATCGCACCACATAAAAATAAATTAAGCAGCTTTCGTGTGCTCGTCGCTGTTGGTATCGGAATGATGAGTGCACCAGCCTATGCTCATGGTGATTTCCTTCCATTGGTTGTATTTTTCGGCGTTGTGTTTCTTGTCATCGTTGCGAGTATGGTTGCTGGAATTACTGTACTGGTTCATCGCGCAGCTCGAAAGCGACATGTTGCTCTAGGGCTGTCGCCCGCAACGGATCAAGCCAATGAGCGCACGCCTTTTTGGTACGGGCTTGTACTGTTCGTCCTTGTTTCTAATTTACTCCTTGGTGTTGGCGGTTTGATGGGCTTCGTCGCCGCCTTGGGTCGCGGTACTGGCTTTTCTAAACTATTTTTTCAAGCCCTATTGGTTGTGCTCCAGATCGGACTCTCTTTAACTGCAGTTATTGGTATTGCAACTTTTCGTCGATGGGGTTGGTGGGCGGGCATCGCTTTGTTTGCTATGTGTGTGGTGGGCTTGATCGGCAGCATATTTGCTATTTCGACGAGTACGGGCGGCATTCTGATGTCGCGGGCACTCTTTGCAAGCCTGGGTGCTTACCTTCCGTTAGCGCTGGGTGTGTTGCTATTGCCGTTTGTGCGCGAGAGCTTTTTTGGGAGACCAACACCGCCAAAAGCAGCTGCTACGAAATTATCGACTTCTGTTGGAGCGGCAACGCATGAAGTAAAACCATCAGCAAAAAGTGAGCAATCTATTCGTGATGAGGTTGCATTACCCGTGTATCAAGCAAGACTCGCCCGTGCTAGATCCAATTCATGGTCAGATACGATGCCGGGGCTTGCACCTCAACTCAGAGTTGAATCCTTGGATGGCGGTCATACGGCAGCACCTGAAAAACTTGTAAGAAGTGGCCTCTCTAGTGCTAAGCGTTGGGTTGGTGGTGGCGTAGTCGTAGCAAGCCTTGCCTATGTCTTGTGGATTTTTGCTTGGCCTTCGCTTAATTCTCTGCGCATTGGCGGGGAAAAGTCTGTTTTGCAGGCGAGCGAGCCAGAAGCCTTTTTTCAGCCTATTAATCTGCGCCCGCTCTCAAATGATGACTACGCACTTATCGAGCGCTATCCCCCACGTGATTTGCCAGAGCCTGGCCAGCCGCACTGTCGCATTGGTTTGTATGCGAATTCACAGGCCGATTCGCCGCCTATCTTGACCATTTGGCGCAGCAAGAATGGCGCGCACTTCTTGATTTTTTTGAATGATGGCAATGAGCCTTGGCACGGCCAAGCAGTGCAGCCCGATCCTGGGCAACAGACTGCTCGGTTGGGTGGGCAAAATCCCTCGCTACCTTTCACAGTGAAGTTCAAACTTGCTGAACCCGGCCAACCCTTGGAAAAGAGTGGCCGACGAGAGATCGATATCCAGATCATCTCCAAGCCTGCCTTTGATGAAAACGCGAAGCGCGCGAAGTTCAATGTTAAAACGTCCATGAAGCGCTACGCATCCATGCAAGCGCGAGAAGACTGTGCATCTGCGACTTTGGCCTATCTCTCTTTATCACCAGAGCTGTATAGCTATAGCTTGGGCCGTTGAACTCTACGAAAACACTTGGAGTTTTTATAGCTTTGCCAAGCGCTCTAGCGCCAGTAGCAACGTCTCATCCTTCTTCGCAAAACAAAAGCGCACCACGCGTTGATCGAAACCGTTGCCATAGAAGGCAGAGAGCGGAATCGCAGCCACGCCAATCTCTGTCGTGAGCCATTTGCAGAAATCGGCTTCGTTCAAATCAGAGATCGCTGAAATATCGACGCACTGGAAATAGCTGCCTTGGGTGTGCAGGGGTTTGAGGCGGGTTTTTTGGATGCCGCTCAAGAAGAGGTCGCGTTTGCGTTGGTAGAAGGCGGGGAGCTCTTGGTAGGGGGCTGGGCTGGCCATGTAGGCGGCGAGGGCGTGTTGCACCGGGGTGTTGACTGTGAACACGTTGAACTGGTGGACTTTGCGGAATTCTGCAGTGAGGCTCGCGGGCGCGGCCACGTAGCCGACTTTCCAGCCTGTGACGTGATAGGTTTTGCCGAAGCTGCTGACGATGAAGGCGCGGGCGGCGAGGCCTGCGAAGCGGGTGGCGCTTTGGTGTTGCTGACCGTCAAACACCATGTGCTCATAGACTTCATCGCTGATGAGCAAGATCTCGGTGGGTGCGAGGATATCTTGAAGTTGGAGCATCTCCGCCTCAGACCAGATCGTGGCGCTGGGGTTGTGCGGGCTATTGATGAGGATGGCTCTTGTCTTCGGCGTGATCGCAGCGGAGATTTTTTCGAAATCTGGGCGGAAGGTTTTGGGTGTGAGTGGCACGCGCACGACTGTGCCGCCTGCGAGCTCGATATTGGGCACATAGCTGTCGTAGCAAGGCTCAAGCACGATCACTTCATCGCCTGTGCGCACGACGGCGAGGATCGCTGTGATGATGGCCTGTGTGGCGCCGGCTGTGATGGTGATTTCGGTGTCTGCGGAGTATTTGCGCGCGTGGAGTGCTTCTATTTTTGTAGCAACTGCGTTGCGCAGGGCTGGCACGCCCGTCATCGGCGGATATTGGTTGTGGCCGCTTTGCATGGCGCTGGTGACGGCATTGACCAAAGCTGGATCACATGCGAAATCAGGGAAGCCTTGGCCTAAATTCACTGCGCCTTTTTCAGCTGCGAGCTGAGACATGACGGTGAAAATCGTCGTGCCAACGGCGGGGAGTTTGGTTTGAAGAGTTGGAGTGCGTTCTAAAACTTGCATGATCAAAACTAGAAAGTGATAAAAACTAAATTACCGTTCGGGTTGAGCTTGTCGAAGCCTTGGCGAGCCCTTCGACAGGCTCAGGGCGAACGGAGGTGGCTAGGTTATTGCTAAAGAGAAAAATCGTCGCTGTACCCAGACAGCGCCTTACTCACCAAATCTCGCGTCAATCGCGGCGAGATGAGTTCTGTGAAGTTGTAGATGAAGTTGCGCAAGTAGGCGCTGCGTTTGAAGGCAACTCTTGCGGTGTTTTTACCGAAGAGGTGGCCAGCGGGTTTGACGATGAGGTCTTTTTCATCGGCGCTCACTGCCATCTCGGCCACGATGCCTACTCCTAGGCCGGCGCGCACGTAGGTTTTGATCACGTCTGAGTCGATGGCTTCAATGGCCATGCGTGGCTCTAACTTTTTGGCGGCAAACGCTGCGTCTATCTTGGTGCGGCCTGTGAAGGTGGGGTGATAGCTAACCAGTGGCTCGCCCGCCAAATCTTGCAGCGTCACTTCGCTGACCTTGGCGAGCTTGTGATCTTTGGGCATCACGAGTACGTGCTGCCATTCGTAGCAGGGGAGGGTGACGAGTTCGGCGTAATCGGCCAAGCTCTCGGTGGCGATGCCGATTTCGGCCACTTCATCAATCAGCATTTTGGCCACTTGATCGGGTGAGCCTTGGTGCAGGCTGATGTTGACCTTGGGGAAGGTCTCGCGCAGTTTGGCAATCGGCGTGGGGAGCACGTAGCGCGCTTGTGTGTGGGTGGAGGCGATGCTTAAGGTGCCGCTGTCTTGCAGGCTGTATTGCTCGCCGATGCGTTTTAAATTTCCGACTTCGCGCAAGATGATGTCGATGCTTTTGAGCACTTGCGCGCCGGGCTCGGTGATGCGCTTTAAGCGCTTGCCGTGCCGCGCAAACACTTCAATGCCCAGTTCTTCTTCAAATTCGATGATGGCTTTGGAGACGCCAGGCTGCGAGGTGTGCAGCGCTTTGGCGGCTTCGGTGAGATTGAGGTTGCGGCGTGCGGCTTCTTGCACGAAGCGGAATTGGTGAAGGTTCATATCAAAAAACAGCTAAAGAATGCGTTTATTATGCCTTTTCTTTGAAAAATCCCTTTGCTATAAATTCAATAGCATTCTGCGCAGATTCTATGCCGGCGATGTGCCACTTTTGGCATAAAACTTGTATGTGGGGCTTGACAGGTGTGATAGCTTAAAAGAGTCAAGCTATTTTTATGAATTCAAGGAGTGTTATGAAAGTCTTCCCTACCTTTTTGGTTGTCGCGCTTGGTATGGCTGCACTGCCTGCATTTGCACAGTCCAACACCAAAGATCGCGTGCTCAGCATCGCATCGCCTTGGGAGATCACGAGTCTTGATCCATCCAAAGCGGGCTATGTGTTCACCCGGCTGGAGATTGCTGAGACTTTGGTGGAGGTGAACAACGCTGGCGCGCTCGTGCCCGGCTTGGCTGCGAGCTGGGAAGTGGCTAAAGACCAACTCACATGGCGCTTCAAGCTGCGCCCGAGTGCGAAGTTTCATGACGGCTCGGCAGTGACAGCTGATGCAGCCGCAAAATCACTGGAGCGGGCGCTTGCACAGCCCGGCGTGCTCCGCAATGCGGGTGTGAAGAAAATCTCTGCGGACGCGGGCGCAGTAGTGATTGAGCTGAACAAAGCCTTTACCGCCTTGCCTGCTTTCTTGGCACACAACAGCACGCAGATTTTGGCGCCTGCTTCGTATGCGGCAGATGGCTCGGTGAAAGCGGTGATCGGCTCGGGGCCTTATCGCATCACCGCTGTGCAGCCGCCGCAGAAGGTGACGGCAGAGCGCTTTGCGGCCTTTGATGGCAAAGCGCCAGCGATTGAGAAGATCAGCTATCTGGCTGCTGGCCGGGGCGAGACGAGAGGCATGCTGGCGGAAAGCGCGCAGGCGGATCTGGTGTTCACCCACGATGCTGCGGCTTTTGACCGCTTGAAGCAAAAGCCCACGCTGCAATTTCACACCCTGCCGATTCCGCGCACGATTTATATCAAGGTGAATGCGGGCTTGCCCAAATTTGCCGATGTGCGCGTGCGCCAAGCGATGAGCCTCGCGCTAGATCGCGCGGGCATGGCGACGGCGATTTTGCGCGAGCCTAAGGCCGCTGCCACGCAGCTTTTTGCACCGGGTATGGACGAATGGCATTTGAATGGCCTCGCGCCACTCTCCCGCAATGTGGCGCAAGCCCGAGAGCTGCTCAAAGCGGCTGGCTGGGTAGCAGGTAGCAATGGCATGCTGACTAAAGACGGCCAGCCATTCAAGGCGACTCTGCGCACTTTCCCAGATCGGCCTGAGCTGCCGCCGATGGCAGCGGCGATTCAGGCGCAGTTCAAAGAGATTGGGATTGATTTGGCCGTGGCTGTGGCCAATTCGAGCGAGATTCCTGCGGGGCACAAAGATGGCTCGCTGGAGCTGGGCTTGCTCGCGCGCAACTATGGCCTCGTGCCCGATCCACTGGGCACGCTGCTGCAAGATTTCACGGCCACGGGAGGCGATTGGGGCGCGATGGGCTGGCGCAGTGCGCAGATCACAAGCGCTTTGGAATCGCTCAGCACCACGGCAGATGAGAAGCGCCGCTCGCAATTGCGCGGCTCAATCGCCACGATTTTGCAAGCTGAGCTGCCGGTGATTCCTGTGGCTTGGTATCAGCATACAGCCACATCCAACAAACGTTTGGATGGCGTGAGCATTGATCCGCTGGAGCGCAGCTATCGCATCAGCCAGATGCGTTGGAAATAAAACTAATCAATTCAATACCGTTCGCTCTGAGCTTATCGAAGGGCTCAAAGGCTTCGACAAGCTCAGCCCGAACGGGATTTCCATTCACAGACCTCTCATCAAATGCGACAACTTTGGCTTACCGCCCTCACGCGTCTGCTTGCGCAAGCGGGCTTCGTGGCCGCTGCCATGGGCGTGCTCAGCTTTTTTCTCACACGCGCTCTGCCAGGCGATGCGGCCTTTCGCATTGCTGCGGCACGCTATGGGTATGACATGGTGAATGCTGATGCGGCGCAAGCGGTGCGGCTAGAGCTGGGGCTGGACAAGCCTGCTTGGCAGCAGCTCATAGGTTGGTTGGGCGATTTGCTGCAACTAAGACTGGGCAATTCGCTCGTGACAGGCGAGCCGGTGTGGGGCGAGATCGTGCATCAGCTGGGCGCGACGGTGCATCTCTCGCTCGTGGCTTGGGTGCTGGGTGTGTTGCTAGGAGTTATTTTGGGAACGCTTGCAGCGCTTCGTGGAGGATGGCTTGCAAGGCTGATTGACACGCTTTGCGTCGTGCTGCGCGCCAGCCCTGCATTTTTAATAGGCGTGGTGCTGATGCTCTACATCGCCGTGCGCCTGCAATGGCTGCCTGTGGCGGGGCATGATGAAGAAGGCAGCATCATTCTTCCTGCGCTCACTTTGGCGCTTGCGCTTTGCGCAGGTATTGCGCAAGTGGTGCAACTGAAATTGCGGCAAGTGCTGCAATCCGATGCATTTGAATATGCGCAGATCAAAGGCTTGCCGCTGGCCGCCGCGCTCTGGCGGCATGCCGCGCCCGCTGTGGCACTGCCCACGCTGGCCTATGCGGGTGTGCAACTCGTGTTGCTCATGGAAGGCGTGGTGGTGGTGGAGAGTTTGTTTGCTTGGCCGGGCATTGGGCATGCGATGGTGCATGCAGTGATTGCGCGCGATGTGCCGATGATTCAAGGCACAGCGCTGGTGACTGCTTTGCTGTTTGTGCTGCTCAATACCGTGGTGGACACGGCGGCTAAGCTGCTTGATCCGCGCCAACGCCATGCGCAGGCTTTGGGAGCGCATGCATGAATACTATCAATTCAATAGCGCCTCGCGCAGGTTCTATGCCGGCGAACAGCTCAAAACGCTTCAAAATCATCAGTATTTCTGTGCTTCTGAGTGCATTGCTGATCTGGGCAGTAGCAAGCATTTTCACAGCGCAAGATCCACATGCGCAAAACCTCTCCGCTACCCTGCAAACCCCCAGCGCTGCGCATTGGCTGGGCACAGATCATCTGGGGCGCGATGTGCTCTCGCGGCTGGCAGAAGCCGTGCGCATCTCGCTGGGCTTGGCGCTGGCTTCTGCGCTTCTGGCTGTTTGCCTCGGGGGAGCTTTGGGTTTGTTGGCCGCGTGGCGTGGTGGCGCAATCGCTCGCGCATGTAGCTTGCTGGCGGATGCTGTCTCTGCCATTCCTGCGTTGCTTTGGGTGTTGTTGATTGCTGCTCTCGCTCCGGGAGAAAAATGGGCGCTCTACAGCGGCTTGGTGCTCACGGCTTGGGTGGAGTTCTTCCGCTATGTGCGGCCGACCGCGCGCGGCATTTTGCTGGGCGATGCGGTGCAGGCCGGCCGCTTGCTCGGCTTTGGCAGCGGCTATGTGCTGCGCTGGCATGTGTGGCCAGCTCTTAGCGCGACTCTGCTCAGGCTTACCAGCTATGCCGTGGCCAGTGCAGTGTTGGCAGTGGCAGCTTTGGGCTTTGTTGGCATCGGCCTTCGCCCGCCTACCGCTGAGCTGGGTTTGATGATGACCGAAGCTTTGCCTTATTACGACGAAGCGCCTTGGCTGCTGGCTGCGCCTGTGCTCTTGCTTCTTGGCGTTGTGATGCTGCTGCAATCTGGCGCAGCCTTGCTCGCAGGGCAGGAGGATGCGGCATGAAGCCTTTGCTGCAAGTGCAAGATTTGAGCGTGCGCACCGAGAGTCGCTATGGGGCTGACCTCACGCTGTTTGAAGGCGCGAATCTCACATTGAACGCCGGCGAGCGGCTCACCGTGGTGGGTGAATCAGGCGCAGGCAAATCGCTGCTCGCGCAAGCCATCATGGGCGCTTTGCCTGCGGGCTTGGTGGCGCGTGGGCAGGTGCATATTGCAGGCCATGCGACGAATGGCGAAAGAGCGCTCACGCTGCCGCTGTGGGGCAGCACAGTCACGATGCTGCCGCAAGAGCCTTGGAGTGCTTTGAGCCCACTCATGCGCATACTGCCGCAAGTGGCCGAAGCCGCGCGCTATGCACAGAAGCAAAGCTGGGCGCAAGCTTTACAAGCCGCGCAAGAGCGGCTCGCGCAACTCGGCCTCGCGCAGGCGGGCGGGCAATGGCTGCATCAAATCTCCGGCGGCATGGCGCAGCGCGTGGGCATTGCGGCCAGCGGTTTGGCCGGTGCATCACTCTTGATTGCTGATGAGCCCACCAAAGGATTGGATAGCAGCTCGGTGCAGCAAGTGGCGCAGCTACTGCTTGGTATGCAAGGAGCAGGTCAAGCGCTGCTCACGATCACGCACGATCTGGATTTAGCCGAGCAACTCGGAGGCCAACTCATGGTGATGCAGCAAGGCCAAGTGGTGGAGAGCGGGCTCGCTAGCGAAGTGTTGAGCAATCCGCAGCATGCCTATACCAAGGCGCTGCTCGCCGCCCAGCCACGGCATTGGCTGCCTCTGGTGCAAGCCGTGCAACCCGATGCACAGCAAGTGATTTCAGCGCAAGGCTTGGGCAAAGCGTTTAGTGCAAACAAATTATTCACAAACATAGATCTCTCCCTCAAGCGCAGCGAGATTATGGCTGTGAGCGGCGTAAGTGGCTGCGGCAAAACCACGCTGGGCAATATGCTGCTTGGTTTGGTGCAAGCTGATGCGGGAAAGATTGAACGCACTTCCGTGCCCGCCTGGAAATTCCAAAAACTCTACCAAGACCCACCGGCTGCTTTCTCGCCCCATCGCCAAATCGGTGCAGCGCTACAAGACATCATCGCGCGCCATGGCTTAGATGCCAGCAAGATCGAACCCCTCATGGCGCAGCTCAAATTGCACAGCGGCTTGCTCGCGCGCTTGCCTGCGCAAGTCTCAGGCGGCGAGCTGCAGCGCTTGGCTTTGCTGCGCTTGCTGCTGCTCGAACCCGCCTTCATCTTCGCCGATGAGCCCAGCTCGCGGCTTGATGTGATCACTCAGCAGCAAACCATGGCTTTGCTCTGCGAAGCCGCGCAAGCCAGTGGCTGCGCCGTACTACTCGTGAGCCATGATGCGCATTTGGCGAGTGCTTGTAGCCATCAGCATTTAAGTTTGGGTGTTGAGCATTGAACTGATGTCAATCACTCTCTTTTTAATAGCGCTCCGCGCAGCTGTTATCCCGGCGACATGCAAAAAAGTCTTTAGAAAATAGTCGGTTTATAGTCTCCTAATTCCTATTTGGAGACTCCCATGCCAGCACTCAGCATCCCTTCCGTGAAATCTCAAGTGAGCCCTGAAGAATGGGCTTTGCGCTGCGATTTGGCGGCCTGCTATCGGCTGGTGGCGCTTTATGGCTGGAGCGATTTGGTGTTTACGCATATCAGCGCCAAGCTGCCCGGTGCTGATCATCATTTCCTCATCAACCCGTATGGCTTGATGTTTGACGAGATCACTGCTTCCAGCCTCGTGAAAGTGGATATGCAATGCAACAAGCTGATGGATTCGTCTTTCCCGGTGAACCCTGCGGGCTTTGTGATTCATAGCGCAGTGCATGAGGCTCGAGAGGATGCGCAATGCGTGTTGCACACGCATACGCGAGCGGGCGTGGCGGTGAGTGCGCAGGCGGGAGGGGTGCTGCCGATTTCGCAGCAATCCACCTTCGTGTTGGGATCGCTCGCGTATCACACCTACGAAGGCGTGGCTTTCCGGCCAGATGAGAAGCCGCGCTTGCAGGCTGATTTAGGGGAAGCCAAGTTTTTGATGCTGCGCAACCACGGCCTGCTCACGGTGGGTAAGAGCATTGCGGATGCATTCTTGAATATGTATGTCTTTGAAAGCACCTGCCAGATTCAAGTCTCCGCGCAAGCCGGTGGAGCGCTCACGGAAGTGGATCCGCGCATCCTCGCTGGTACAGCACAGGCGATGAAAGTGCAGACGGATGGCATCGGCGCGGCCTTTGTATGGCCGGCGATGCTGCGCAAGCTCGAGCGCTCGGGGCAGGGCAATTACGTTTCTTAAAACCCGTTAAAAATTCACCTTCATCGATAAGCGCAGACTGCGTGGCTCGCCAGGGTGAATATGCCGATCTGCCACGGGTGCAGCTTCACCGGGCAACTGTGATTCATAGAAGTATTGAATATCGTCGTTGCGGCGATTGAAGAGGTTGAACACATCTAGGCCGAATTCCACTTGTTTGCTCATCTGATAGCCCAAGCGAAGATTGGTGGTGATGCTGGGGCGCGAGCGCACTGTGTTGGTAGCTTCCAAAGGCCCTGAGCCGATATAGCGCGTTGCCAGCGTGGCAGACCATCCATTGCGCTTCACCGTGGCCGAAAAGCTGGCCACACGATCTACTGAGTTGTCTACAAAATCGCCATTGGCAAAGCGCGCATGCGTCCAAGCGAAATCTGCGTCAAAAATGAGCCACGGCATGGGCGTGTAGCGATTGTTGAATTCAATGCCATAGCGCTTGCTGGCTTCGCCAGCTTCTGTCGCGCCCGCATCGCCCACATAAACCAATTCTGAATCAGCATTCAAGCGCCACAGAGCGATGGAGCTTTGCAGACCATTGATGGCTTCGGTGCGTGCGCCAATCTCGATGCCGTGCGAAGCAGCTAGGCCCGGCACGCGATCTGCGGGCAAACCGGTGGCTGGATCGGTGGTGATCGTGGTGCCGCGCGCGTCGTTGCTATGAAAGCCTTTGCCAGCATTGAAGAAGAATTCAGTTTTGTTGAAAGGCCCGAGGATCACGGAGAACTTGGGCGAGATTTGGCTATCACTTGCTTTGCCTGAATTCGCAGCCAAAGAGAGGCTGTTCACATTCGTTTGCAAGCCATCCCAGCGGATGCCGGCCACCGTGCGCACCATAGGCAGCCATTGCGTGCTGTTCTCAGCAAAGAGGCCAGTTTGCGTTTGGCGCACAGAATCATCACGCGTGGTGTTGGTGATATTGCGTTGCTCGGTATCGAAGAGACCAACGCGGATGCGATCATGCCGAAGCTGCGCGCCAAATTGGGTGGACGAATCTTTGCCTGCGAGCGAATGCGCGAAGGTGCGCGAGGCGCTGCCGCCATACACAGTGCGTGCATCTTTTTGCAGAAACTGATCGCCGCCTGCGCCTTTGGTGAAGTAGGTGAAGTTGGAATAAAGATCGAGCGAGTAGCGCATGGCATAGAGCGAGACTTCATCGCGCATGCCTTGGCCGCTTCTGCGCCATTGGCCAGAGAGGCTGCTGCGCTGGGTGCGGCCGCCGTTGGATGTGTCAATAGCATCGAAGCGGTCAAAAATGCCGGTGCTTGTGCCTCCCGTGAAAGGCTGGCCAATCAATCGCTCGGGAATTTGATCCGTCGAGCGCCAGCGGGCGCGGTAATCCATGAAGCTCACATTCCAGCCATTGGCGGCATTGCCGTCAGACAGCGTGACGACGGCGTTGGTCTTGTTGAAATTCTCTTTCAATGCCCAAGGGCCATCGTTGTGCGAAAGCTCAAGCGCGCCGAGCAGTTTTAATCCACCACCCACTAGGCCTGAGCCAGCAACCAAGCCACGCCGATAGCCGCGCGCGCCCAGCTCAAGAGAAGCAATCGGGGCGAGCTGAGTGCGATACAAAATATCTGCCGCGCCTGCCGCCGCGAAATCGCCATGCGTGGCGAAATAAGGGCCTTTGCGGTAATCAATGCGCTCCACCAATTCTGGGATGAGGAAATTGATATCGGTGTAGCCATGGCCATGTGCATGTGTAGGCATGTTCACAGGCAGACCGTTGATCGTGGTGGCGAAATCAGTGCCGTGATCCAGGTTGAAGCCGCGCAGAAAATACTGATTGGCCTTGCCATCGCCTGAATGCTGGGTGACCACCATACCAGGCACGAACTCCAATACCTCGCCGGGGCGCAGCGCAGGTTTATTTTTCAGCAGCTCAGCGCGGATGCTGCCTTGCGAGGCAGCATCGCTCGTCCCCACTGCATTGTCGTAATGCGCGGGCACTTCAATGGGCTTGAGTGTGGGCTCAGCGCTTTGGGCATAAACAGCAGTGCAGCAGCAAGCCGCCGCCAAGGCCAGTGGTGACAAATAAGCGATGCGTTTCATCCCAACACTCCCAATCTTTCAAAGAACCAATACAAAGCCAAAATAATCAAAGCGATAGAGCCGCCTTGCACGATCCAACGCTGATATCCAGCCCAGCGATGCAGTGCCAAATAAATGAGGCTCCATGCGGCGATGATGAGAAGCTGGCCAAGCTCCACGCCGATGTTGAAACCCGCCAATGCCCAGAGCAGAGAGCCTTCAGGTAATTGCGCTTCGGTCATCGCGCCAGAAAAGCCCAAGCCATGCACCAGGCCGAACAGGGAGGCGATCGCTGCGCTGATCAAGGGCGACTGAAACTTTTCAAAGCGCTGTTTGACGAGATTGAATGCAGCCGCTATCGCGATAGACAAAGCAATCACAGGCTCCACCCAGCTCGGTGAGCCGACCCAGCCGAGCGTGGCAGAAATCAGGGTGACGGAGTGGCCGAGTGTGAAGGCGGTGACGGTGATCAACAGCGCTTTCCACTCGCGTGCGAGCGTGAGTGCCAAAGTGAGTACCAAGCAAATGATGAAGGCGATGTGATCTGCGCCAGATCCGATGTGCTCCATACCGAGCACGATGAAGCTGCCGAGTGTGGATAGCGCTGTGCTGCTGACATCGCCAGCAGGTTTGGCAAGATCTGCAATGTCTTGCCACTGTTCGCTGGGTTTAATAGCACTGCTGCCTTGAGTATCAGTAGTCTGTGGCTGCCATTTGAAGCTCACGATAGCGCGATGGTCAGCGTCAATCTCCTGCATGAGCGTATAGCGCAGACTCACGCTCTTGCTCGTGTCGCAAGGCGCGCTGGTGTTGGCAGATAAGCGCACAAACACGCCATCTGAGCGCTGCTCCAAGGCTTCGTAGCGCCAAGCCAGTGGCGAGGTGCTCGTGCCGCAGCGTAGCTCGATACCTTGCCCTACCCAACGCTCTATCTCTGGTAACGATGCTTTGATTTCAGTGAAATTCAAAGCGCGATCATTGTTGGCATCCAGCGTGTCAAATGCGCGATCCAAATCGCGCAGTGCGATGGCAAGCTGCGCTTGCACGGGAGTTTGCGCATCTGACTGAGTGAGCAGCACATAGGCATCGCTGGCTTTATGCGCCCAAGTTGGCGCGCTGAAAAATACGACGAGTAGGCTGAGAAGGATTTGGCGGAAAGCGGGATTCATTTCAGCCTCTCATCTTTGAGGCCGGTTTGAGCGGCGGCTTGCAGGAGCTTGGTCTTTTCTGCCAGCGCACCGAGTTGAGCAGCACTTTGCATGGCGATCAACCAGTCAATGCTCTCTCGCTGAAGCTTGAGATTGATTTGCGAAAACTCGAGCGCCGTTCTTGCATTGCCTTGCACGTAAAGCGCATGCAGGGCTTGTTCGCGTGCGTGGCCTGCATTGCTGTCTTGGCGTAAAGCTGCTGCGCTGAATCGCGCATTCAATTCATCGGCCAATCTTTGATATTGCGAATCGCCCAGCATCTTGTAAGCCTGCGCACGGCGGATCAGCACGGCATCGCTGGAAGGCTGATTTTGTAAGGCTCGGATGGCCAAAGCCGCTTGCTTTTGACGCAGCAGTGCATCGGCATAGGCCAGAGCGGTGTAGCCATCGTTATCCAATGAGAGGCTGAGCGCGTAGTGTTTGAGTGCGGTATCTGACTTGCCTGCGCGCTCTTCATTTTCTGCAAGCAATGAGAGCAGCCAAGCCTGCTGGCTGGGCAAGCGCTCATTGCGCAGCAAAGCGGTGAAGCCCTCGCGCGCTTCTCGCCATTGGCCTTGCATGGATTGCGTCTCTAACTGGCAGGCTTGCGCGTAGAGCAGGGCTTCTGTAGCGTTGATGCTTTTACAGGCTGTGATGGCCGCGCTGTAATTGCCTTGTACGCGCTCAATCGTGGCCAAGGTGAGCCAAGCTTGTGCATGTGAGGCAGCAGGCTTGACTAGGGCTGATTGCAAGGTCTTGCGTGCCTGTGCGAACTCATGGCGGCTTTGCTCGATGGTAGCTTGCAGGGTAGTTATTTCGTAATTGGCT
Organism: Variovorax sp. PCZ-1; assembly: GCF_018413605.1. Classification (GTDB taxonomy): domain Bacteria; phylum Pseudomonadota; class Gammaproteobacteria; order Burkholderiales; family Burkholderiaceae_C; genus JANMDU01. The sequence continues at coordinate 1,316,361 of NZ_JAHCDN010000001.1, forward strand.
TGTTGGTTATTCCAGAGCGAGCCAATCAAAGCCTGAGCTTGGCCGAGATAGCGCGGATCGGCGGTTTGTCGGGCTAGCGAAATCGCTTGTCGTACAGCCAGTACAAGATCAGCGGGTGTGGATGGCTTAGCGATGCGCGCGCCGAGTTTTTCAATCACTGCATCATCATTGCTGATGCGAAGCTCTTTGACTTGAGCGGAGGCTATGAAAGTGATGCTTGTACAAATGAGTGCACTTAATATTTTCTTCATATCTGCTGTACGCAAGAAAAAGCGGCTCGGATGCATGCGCAACCGAGCCGCTGGTAGCTTGATCGTTGCTAGATCAAGCTGCTACGGGCATGGCATCGGCCGTGTCAGACACTGCCAATTCCGCATCGCCCAGCACCAGTGGCGTTGCCGTATCAGCCTCGCCCATGGCAACCACCATTGCCACGAAGTTGAAGGCAGCCGTGCTGTCTTGCGTTGCGTCAATTGGCACGTCAGTACCCGGCACATTGGTGGGCGGTGTTGCGGCGGTTATGTTGTTACCGCTGCCACAAGCGATCAGCAGGGCGCTGGCTGACAAGGCGAGTAAGCCTTGCGCAGCCCGTTTGTATGGGTGGTTCATAGAAAACTCCTTTAGTTTTGCTGCTTACTGCGAACCAGCCAAAGGCGTGTTCAGGTAGGGGAAGCGTGTGAGGAAAGGTACGACGGCTTGATCGACACCATCATGCACAGCGGCAGACGTTGCGCCCAGAGGCACGCTGGCTGGTGCGCAGGTGGAGGTGAGTGAGGGTACACCGGGCACGCCGTTCAAGCCAAGCGCATTGTTCGTGCCGTTGATCACGCACAGACCGCCAAGCATGGCGACCAAGGCGATGTCCACCACATCATCTTTAGGGCGACGGCCATTGGGGAAACCGGCTAGATCCACAGCATTGGCCAAATTCGCCACTCCACCAACACGCAGCACTTCACCAGCGACACCCAGGCGGTTTTGCTGAGCAAAGGCCACAGGTGCGATCGCGGTGTTCAGACGCAGCATCTCAGAAGGCGCTGCTGTCGTTGGTTTGTTCACACCATTGATACCTGTCAAGAACGTGGTGATCAAATCAGTGCGTGGCAGATTGGTGGGTGCCAATGCTGCAGCATTGCCGCCGCCGACCACGAGGCCGAGCAAGGCTGGCAAGGTGGGGTTGCTCACGTAATCCAAGAATTGCGTGTCATTGCTGGGATGCGAGCCGTTGAACTTGTCTTTGTCACGCAGGCCAATCACCACTTCGTTCACCAGCGGATTGCCCAAGCGCGAAACTTGCACCCATGCGCCGCCAGTTTTCTCAGAGGTTTGGTGACCAGAGGCTGGCGTGTTGGTGAGCAAGCGGCCTTGGCGCATGCTGGCTGTTGTCCATGCGCCAATCACAGGGTCGCCTGTGCCATTGCCCGCAGTCAAGCAATCCTTGTGGATTTCAATGGCCATCGTGGTGACGTTTTTGTCTTGAATGCCAAAGCCGTTGCCAGCAAAGGCGTTGATCAAGGTGGGATCGGTGATTTGCGCTGCTGTAGCGTTCACCAAATCAAAGATCGGCCCGAGGTTCACAGCGAAGCCTTCTTGGCGCTGACCGACGAATACCTTGCCGGCGGTCTTACCCGCTGGGCAGCCAGGGAAATTCACGTTTTGTACATGCGCGTTGGCATAAGTCTCATACGCTGCGGCATTGCCGAAGGTTTTGACGCCGATGTAGTCTACGGGCTTGTCAAACACATTGCCGCCAGCCGCTTTGGGCACAGGAGCCACCGTGCCTTTACGACGATCACCGCGCACCATGTTGACAGTAAAAGTCTCGCGCACATTGGAGGCTGGGCTGTTCACGCTGTTGATCGCGCCGGCTTGGGTGAGAGGGATGGCAACCATCTTGTTGCCGATGGCCAGCTCGACCCCTTTGCCGCTATTGGCCAAGGTGTTATTAAAGCGAAATTGAAAGGTGATGTCTTCTTTGGCATCGCCGTTGTTATCCACATGAATTTCATAGAGGGCATTGGGATCCATCTTGAAATAGTTGGGGCCGCCGTAGGCATCTTGCAGCGGTAAATAGTTGGAGATCAGGGTCACGTAATCGCTGCGGCCTGTCTCGTAGCTTCTGAACATATAAAAGTCCGTGTTATCCGCCTTGGGCACAGTCGTGATGAAAGGCGCTTCCCGGTGGCTGGAAGCAAAGCTGGGGCTGATCATGGCAGCGCCCGCGCACACGGCCGCGACAGCGGCGCAGTGCAATGAGGTCTTCAAAAATTTCATAAGTGCTCCTAGATGTGTGGGTTTTGAGATGTCCCGCATGCAATACGCCGCCTTGTTTCAACTGGATTGAGTAATTTGCAAAAAATTGTGTTCGCGTCATTTAAAGTGCGTGTATGACAGAGCCGATTCGCCGCATTGCTCACCTAGATATGGATGCCTTTTATGCGTCAGTCGAGCTGCTGCGCTATCCGCAACTCAAAGCCGAACCTGTGGTTGTGGGTGGCGGCGGGGCGATTCGTGAGCAGTTGCGGCATGCTCAAGGTGAACTGGCGACACACGAGATTCCCGTGGATGCGTTTCCGCGATTGAAGGATTACACGGGGCGCGGTGTGCTCACGACCGCGAATTACATTGCGCGCAGCTTCGGAGTGGGCTCGGCCATGGGCACGATGAAGGCGGCCAAGCTCTGTCCTCAGGCGATTTTGCTGCCCGTGGATTTTGAGGAATACCGACGCTTTTCGCGGCGCTTCAAGGAGATCATCTTGGAGATCGCACCGCTCATGGAAAACCGCGGCGTGGATGAGGTGTATATCGATTTCACCGATGTGCCTGGTGGCCAGCGTGAGGGCGGGCGCGTGCTCGCGAGGCTGATCCAGAAAAGCATTTTCGAAGCGACGGGATTGACCTGCTCGATTGGGGTAGCGCCCAATAAGCTGCTCGCCAAAATGGCCAGTGAATTCCAAAAGCCCAACGGCATTTCAATCGTTTATGAGACCGATTTGCAGCAGAAGATCTGGCCGCTGGCAGCGCGAAAGATCAATGGCATTGGTCCCAAGGCCGATGAAAAGCTCAAAGCCATAGGCGTTCAAACGATTGGCGAGCTAGCTGCTTTCGATCCAACGGATTTGGTGCAGCGCTTCGGCAAAAGCTATGGCGCTTGGATGCATGAGGCCGCTTGGGGGCGGGATGATCGCCCGGTCGAGACGGAGAGCGAGCCTGTGAGCATGAGCCGCGAGACGACTTTTGAACGTGATCTGCATGCCGTGCACGATAAAGCCGAGCTTGGCGAAGTGTTTACCGAGCTGTGCGAAAGCGTGGCGCGCGATCTGCAACGCAAGGGCTATCTGGGGCGCACGATTGGCATCAAGCTGCGTTGGGGTAATTTCAAAATCGCCACGCGAGATATCACGATTGATGCGGCCACAGATGATGCAAAGATCATTCGGCGCACCGCAGGCCTTGCGCTCAAGCGCTTGGACTTGAGTCAGCGCTTTAGGCTGCTGGGTGTGCGAGTAGGCAAGCTGGAAGCTAAGAATTCAGAGCAAAAACAGCATATAGCCGGCACAGAGTCTGCGCAGAGTGCTATTCAAATGATAGTAAGCGACAGAACGCCAGAATTGTTCTGATAACTCAGAGGTCAAGCTTTGCCGGCTTTGATGGCGTGGATGGACGGAATCTCAATCTTGCGCGCAATCGATGCGCTGGTCTCAAGCAAGGGCTCAAGCTTTACCACGGCAATCGAGAGATTGTCTCCCGTGCCTCGCGCGCGGGTGCGAGCCTTGTCGATCAGAAATTCGGTGGATTCACGGGGCGTGAGCGCGGAGAGCACCGAGCCCAGCTCTGCCGGGGAGAAATAGTGCCACACACCATCGGAGCAGCACATCAGCACATCACCAGGGCGCAGGCTGGGAATGTAGTGAAAATCCATCGGTGGATCATCATCCGTACCCAAGCAGCCCATCAAAATATTCGATTGCGGATGCACATTGGCTTCCTCTTCGGTGATTTCGCCTTTGTCCACCAAAGTTTGCACGTAGGAGTGATCCAGCGTGCGCTTGACCATTTTGTTGCCATGGTAGTGGTAAATCCGTGAATCACCAGCATGCACCCAATGACATTCGCCATTGGGGTTGATCAAAAAGGCGGCTACGGTGCTGTGAGGTTCTTGCTCCGCGGAAATGGCGGTGAGCTTGATCACCAGATGGGCTTCTTCAACCAGCTGGCGCAAGAGCGAGGGGGGATCATCGCGCTCAGGGGAATAGCGCTCAAAAAGCTGCTTGGCTGTGAGCATCACTTGGTCAGATGCTTTGCGCCCGCCGCTTCTGCCGCCCATACCATCAGCCACCACGCCAAGCATGCAGCCATTGACGCGCGGATGATTAAGCAGCGCAATCTGGTCTTGCTGGTAGTCGCGGTCTCCTTTGTGGATACCGGTGGATGCTGTGATTCTGTAGCCGTTAGACATGTGACGCTATTATCATGGTATTTCGCGAGGCACTTGTTGTGTCTTTGCTGCATCTGTATTGTGATTGACCCTTGGATTCCAACCTGCATTCCCCTGACCGCCAACTGATCGAGCTGCGCATTGAGCATGCTGATCTGGACGCGATGATCGACCGCTTGGCCGAGCAAACGCCTGTGGACGAACTCATGCTGCGCCGCCTGAAAAAGCGGCGTTTGGCGCTGCGTGATCAAATCACTCGCTTGGAAATCGAGATCGACGGCAAAGAGCCTGCCTGAGGATATGGGCATGCAGATACACAACAGCCTCTCGCAGGCTGTGGCGGCAAATTTCGACGATGGCTCCCTTCTCGGTCAAGCCACGGAAGCCTTTGCTCAGCGCAGTGGCCAGCGCGATATGGCTGATGCCGTGGCGCAAACGATAGAGAGCGGGGGCGCGCTCGTGGTCGAAGCTGGCACTGGCGTGGGCAAGACCTTCGCTTATCTCGTGCCCGCGTTGCTCTCCGGCGAGCGCGTGATGGTGTCTACTGCTACTAAAGCACTACAAGACCAACTTTTCTCACGCGATTTACCCATGCTGCTCAAAGCGCTCGGCCTGCCTGCACGCACAGCCTTGCTCAAAGGTCGCAGCAGCTATTTGTGCATTCACCGCATGAAGCTGGCGCGGCAGGAGCATGTGGAGCGCAGTGCTTTGCTGGCTCTTGCAAAAATAGAAAAATGGGCGGTGACGACGACCAGTGGCGATCTGGCTGAGCTGCCGGGCCTGGATGAGCGCTCCAGCATCATTCCTTTGGTCACGTCATCCCGAGAAAATTGCCTTGGCTCCACTTGCCCCAGCTACAAAAGCTGCCATGTGATGCTGGCGCGCAAGCAGGCTCTGGCGGCGGATGTGGTGGTCGTCAACCATCATTTATTCTTTGCTGATTTGGCCGTGCGCGAATCGGGCATGGCTGAACTGCTGCCTACGGTGCGTATCGCGATTTTTGATGAGGCGCATCAGCTCAATGAAACGGGTGTGCAATTCTTGGGCGCAGCTTTAGGCACATCGCAATTGCTGGATTTCACCCGCGATCTTTTGGGCACAGGTTTGCAACTGGCCAGAGGCTTAGCTGAATGGCAGGAGCTGGCGCGAGACTGCGAAATGGCCGCGCGTGATTTGCGCCTCGTGGTGGGTGAGCAAACCAAATACAGCAAAGACATGCGCCTGCGCTGGACAGGCAGCGCGCCGGAAGGCTTGCAGGAGCAGGATTGGGCAGAAGGGCTTAGTCGTGTTGAGGATGCTTTGCAGATGGCGATGGCAGCACTCGATATGGTGAGCGAAATCGCGCCAGATTTTGTGCGCCTGCACGAGCGCGCCCGCGAGATGGCGAGCCGAGCTAAACGTTTTTTGCAAAAGCCTGAAAAGGGCCAAGTGCGCTGGCTGGACGTGGGCACGCAAGTCACTCTCATGGAGGCGCCGCTGGATATCGCGCAGACGATCCGTACCAAACTGCTCAAGCTGGATGTGGGGCAGGGCGTGAATGATTTTCCGCCTGAAGACGAAAGCCGTGTGGAGCCAGACGATGAATGGCAGGAGTGGATGCCGGATGAGGAAGACGTAGAAGCCTTGATGCGCGGCGCGCCGTCTTCAAGAGATGCCGCAGCCGCCGAGCCCTCGCGTCGCGCATGGATTTTTACATCCGCTACGCTGGGCGATGATGCCAAGCTCAGCTGGTTCACCGAGCCCTGTGGCCTGCAAGATGCACGCATCCTGGTAGCGCAAAGCCCATTTGATTACCCCAATCAAGCCAGCGTCTATGTGCCGCGCCATTTGCCAAAGCCAAGTGATCCGACTCACAGCGAAGAAGTGGCCAAGCTCGCGCTGGTGGGCGCGCAGCGCCTGCAGGGCCGCACCATGGTGCTTACCACCACACTGCGCGCTTTGAAGACCATCGGCGAGCGCTTGAAACACCAGCTGGACGGCGAGCTGGAGGTATTGATTCAAGGCCAGATGTCCAAGCGTGAGTTGGTAGAGCGCTTTCGCATTGGCAATACGCAAGGCGGCAAAGGCTGCGTACTCGTGGCCTCCGCTTCATTTTGGGAAGGCATTGATATTCCCGGCGAGGCCTTGCAGCTCGTGATCATCGACAAACTGCCTTTTCCGCCACCCGGCGATCCTTTGGTAGAAGCGCGTTGCCAGCGTTTGGAGAGCGAAGGTCGCAGTGCATTTGCTGATTATTCTGTGCCTGAGGCGGCAGTGGCTTTGAAGCAAGGAGCAGGGCGCTTGATCCGGCGAGAAAGCGATCGCGGTATTTTGGTGATCGGAGATACGCGCCTAGTGCAAATGGGCTATGGCCGCCGTTTGATGGCCGCTTTGCCGCCAATGGCAAGGCTCAGCACGCCCGAAGACTTTCAAGCTGCGCTTGATCAGCTGAGCAACGAACTCTAGACCATCTGAAAACGTCTTTCGCGGTCAAGTGCAACATCTGCGCAGCTGTGCTTGGCGCTGGCCCGAGGCTTGCGTTCATTTGATGCCTGATTATTTCTAAATTTGGATGCAAAGCATATACTGTGGAAATGAACGGAACGGTACATTCAGCCAAAGAAACCAAAGCAGCAGCCAAGAAAAAGCCTGTTGCGCGCAAGTCTGCCTCATCCCCAAGTCGCAAGAGCTTGGCGAGTGGCACGACCAGTCGCACCAATGATCCCGCCCGCACCATGGCCGAAATTTTGGCTGTGGCTACGCAAGAGTTTGCTCAAAAAGGCTTGGCCGGCGCGCGCATCGACGAAATCGCCGAGCGCACGCGCACCAGCAAGCGCATGATTTACTACTATTTTGAGAGCAAAGAAGGCCTGTATGTCGCCGTGCTTGAGGAAGCCTATCGCCGTGTGCGCGCCATTGAATCTGATTTGCATCTCGATGATTTAGAGCCTGAAGCCGCACTGCGCCGCTTGGTTGGCTTCACTTTCGACCATCACGCCGGCAACGAAGATTACATCCGCCTCGTGATGGGTGAAAACATCAACCGCGCGCAATTCCTCTCCGCCAGCAAAAGCATTCAAGGCTTGAATGTGCCAGCCTTGCAAGCGATCAAAGGGCTTTATGAACGCGGTGTGACTGCGGGTATTTTTCGCACGGGCATCACCCCCATCGATATCCACGCCACCATCTCAGCGCTCAGCTTCTTCAACGTGTCTAACCGCCACACCTTCGGCACAATCTTCAAAATCGACATGAACTCCAAAACCGTCACGGCTCGCAGGAAAGAGCAAGTGATCGAGACGGTGGTTCGGTTTGTTCGCAAATGACTTCTTGGGTGCGACGCTTTGCGCAAGCTGAGAGCCGCTAAAGCTTGCGTTCATGAAGCCTTAAAACCAGTCATTTTTAAGCAAAAAACAGCACTTCGCCGGCGAGAATACTGCGCGAAGTGCTATCAAATCAATAGTCACTATTGATCGGTTGAAGGCAAAGAAAAAGCCCGTTTGATGAATCAAACGGGCTTTTGTGTGCTGGCGGAAACGGAGGGATTCGAACCCTCGATGAGGCTCTACACCCCATACTCCCTTAGCAGGGGAGCACCTTCGGCCACTCGGTCACGTTTCCAGCAGGCTGAATTATCGCACGAACTGGGCGGGTGCTTGAGCTTGCTCTTAATCTGCTTTGATACCGTTTTCTGCGATCACTTTGGCCATGCGCTCGTGCTCGGCGGCATGGGTGCGGCCTAAGAAGCGGGGCTCGCCGCCTGTGGGCACGGTGGTGGCCAGGCTCATACGGGCTTGTACATCGGGCATTTTCATGATTTCGTTGAAGTGGCCGTTGAGCATGTCGATCACGCGCTGGGGTGTGCCTTTAGGAGCCATGATGCCTTGCCAAGCGCCCAGATTGGCGCCGCGAATGCCTTGCTCTTCGAGCGTGGGCACGTTGGGCGCGAAGGGGGAGCGAACGCTGTCTGCCACGGCGATGTTTGTTAATGTGCCGCGCTCGATGTGCTGGCGCACAGGGCCCAGGGTGGTGTACATGAATTGGATGTGGTTGCCGATCAGATCAACCACCGCGGGGGCGCTGCCGCGATAGGGCACCTGCTGGATTTTGGTGCCAGCAGTTTTATTAAACATTTCACCCAAGATGTGCATGGGGCTGCCGCTGCCGGGGCTGCCATAGGTTTTGATCTTGTCGGCTTTGGCGGCGGCGATCAAGTCTTTCACGTTTTTGATGCCACTGCTGCTGTTGACGACAAGAAAGAGCTGCTGTGTGCCCATGTGGAAGACAGGCTCGAAATCGCCCACGGTGTCATACGCACCGCCTGTGCCGGGCTTGAGCACGAGCAGGGCGGAAGAGATGGTGCTCGGGGTCATGAGCAAGGTGTAGCCATCAGCGGGGGCTTTGGCGACGAAGGCGTTGCCTATCGTGCCGCTGGCGCCGGGTTTGTTTTCTACGACGACGTTTTGGCCGATACGCGTGGCGAGCTTTTCTGCAAACAAACGGCCTAAGGCGTCGGTATCTCCACCGGCTGGGTAGGAGACGACGATGTTGATTTGCTTTGCCGGATAGGCCTGAGCCAGGGCGATGCTAGGGGCGAGCAGAGCAGCACCGATGGCTGCGACACAGGCTAATGAGTGACGGCGTGATGGATGAATCATGAAAGCTCCTCGTTAAAACTGTATACACAGGTTAAATCAATTTACAGATGAACGCACTGCATGTTTGACCTAGGTAGGGTTTCATGTGCGAACTGCTTGCTGCTCAGAGAAAAGCGTGCTGCGCGAGCTGGCGATACCAGGGATGATTAGGCTGCATCAGGCTGGTGTGCGTGTCGAAATGGCTTTGCCCCGCGTGTTGATGCAGTGCTGCAGGTGCTGGCTGTGTTTTGAGCAGGGTGTGCAAGCGGCGATTAGACAGGCGCACGCGCTCGCTGTCGTGCTCGCCGATGAAGAGTTCAAAGGGAATGTTGTTTCCGGCCGCCCAACAGAGGGGGCTCATCAATGTGTCATCGAGCGGGTTTTGCAGCACGAGCTTGTAAACGCGCTCTTCCAAGCTGTCGGGCGGTGGCGCGGGGTGATGCAAATCCATGATGGCGCTGATGGGTAGGCAGGCTTGGATGCTGCTGTGCGCGGGGCTTTGTTTACGCAGCGCAAGCAGCGAAGCCAGATGCCCGCCAGCAGAGTGACCAGAGAGCAAGATGCGCTGTGTATTACCGCCGAATTCGCTGGCATGGGCATGCACATGTGCGAGGCAGGCGAGGGCGTCTTCGTAAGCAGCAGGGAGCTTGTGTGTAGAAACGAGCCGATAAGAGGGTGCAATCAAAATCATGCCTGATGCGCACACATGCTTGGCCATGAAGTGCACATACTCGCGGTAGCCATTGGTCCAGCCGCCGCCGTGCCAGAAGATCAGGATGGGCGCATGGTGCGCAGCTTGCGGGGCGAACACATCCATGCGCTGCAAACGATGCGCGCCGTATGCTAAGCCGCGTTGCACCTGGAGCCCCGAAAAATCTGCTTCACGTGCCCAAGTCATCACCTGAGCTGCATATTGCGCCGCTGCAGGAAAAGGCATGGGTATTTGGCCATCAGGATCGTCTTGTGGGCTCAAGGCTGTGCTCATGTTTCTGGCAAGTAAAGTGTGTAGGCAATGTCGTTGGCAAGTCAGCCCAAAAGCGATACGCTCGTTGAGTAAAGCACAGCCCTTTTGACTTGCCCACTGGTGAAAGCCCCAGAAATGAACTCTAACGCTCCTGAATCCCTTGCATCCATGATCTCGCGTCGCGCCTGTCTGCGAGCTGGCTTGGCCGCGGGGCTTGCGGGTGCAAGTGCATTGCCCTCTATGGCCCAAACGCTGCCAGAGGTGCAAACCGAAGCGTGGATGGATGCGGCACGCTCGCGCGAGCTGCCGGTGCTGTTGCGCTGGCCTGTGGGCAAGCCGCTGGGCGTGATGCTGTATTCGCATGGCTTAGGCGGCAAGAAAGAAGGCGGCGATTATTGGGGCAGGGCTTGGGCCGCAGCTGGCTTGCTGGTGGTGCATCTTCAGCATCCAGGCAGTGATGCGCAGGCTTTGAGGAAAGGTGGTTTGACGGCGCTGAGCAAGGCATCTCAGCCTGAGCAACTGGTTGCGCGCATGCAAGACATGCGCTTTGCGATTGCTGAAATCAACCGTCGCAAAACGGCTGCTGCCCCGGGCTGGGTGGGGGTGCCGACCGACAAAATGGCCGTGGGCGGCCATTCCTTCGGCGCGCGCACCACCATGCTCACGGCAGGTTGGCAGCGCAATGGCAACAATGGCACCGACCCTCAGCCCAAAGCTTTCGTAGCGATGAGCCCAGCGCTTTCCAATAAAAATAATTTGGCGCAAAGCCGCAAAGAAATGGCTGCTGTGACGCGGCCTTTTCTGGTGTGCACAGGCAGCTTGGATGGCGAGATCATGGGCAATGGCGAAACGCCCGAAAGCCGCCGTATGGTGTATGACGCTATTCCATCGGGGAAAAAGGCGCTGCTCTGGCTCGATGGCGCAGATCACTTCACTTTTGCTGGCAATTCAAAGCAAATCCCCAGCACATTCATTGTGCGCCGTGAGAAGATTTCACTGGATGCCGAGGCTTCGCATCATGAGCGCGTAGCAAGCATCAGCACCGCTTGGCTCAAAGAGCAGCTCTTTGGGCAGCCCATGGGCTCTGCAGCAGGCCTGGGCGCCGCAGATCAGTTTTTGCGTGCATAGCGCCTTGATCGGGGCAGATGGATGCCTCTGATCTGCGCTTTGTGCGGCTGCTCTGCCTGATACGAGCCAATTCAAATTGCTACGTATTTGATAGCACTTTGCGCAGTATATACGCCGGCGATCGGCCTTTTTTGCAAAAAGAATCAGTCGGATGCACCCGGAAAGACGATGCCGCCTAATCCCAGCATCTTGGGCTTGCGAAACGGCTTCCAAGCGCTCTCGGTTTGCGAGAGCCGATCCGCCACGGCCCACCAAGCGCTGGGATTCAAGCCAATGCCGAAATGGCTGGCCAAGACTTCGATATTTTCTGTTTGCTCGTGCCCAAGCTCAGGCGATTTGCTTTGAATGCTGCCTTGCCAAGCCACGATACCGTCTGTTTTTGAGTAAACGCTGGTGGTGGGCACTGGCGGCGCTTTGTGAAGCTCGAAGTTATCAGCTTCGCGCTCAATATCGCGCCCGCTGACCATCTCATACAAGCGCCACGCATTGGTGGAGCGTGGGCTGCCCGCAAATGGCGTGCCTAAAGTGATCACGCAGCGCACGAAATCAGGCAACTCTTTGGCGATCTCGCGGGCATACACGCCGCCCAAACTCCAGCCAACCAAACTCACCTTGTTGCCAGAGGCGGCGTAAGTCTCGCGAACCATGCGTTTGATACCTTCGAGCACACCCGCACGTGGGCCGAAATTGCTGCCTTGCTGCCAGCCCGTCACGTCATAGCCCAAGCTCTCCAAATATTTACGAAGGGGCACGGTGGACGTGTCGCTCGCAGCCAAGCCGGGGAAGACGATCACTGAATGGCCATCGCCTGCAGGAGCTTTTTGCAGAGCAGGCCAAGCAGGCAATACGGCACCAAACTCCCAAAACGCGCGAAACTCCAGCGCCAGCAATCCCATGCCAGGGGCTGTGTGCCCAGAATTGCTTTTCGATGTGCCGGATTGTTTTTTCATAGGCGGGGTCAGCCGGTGCAGGGCGGGAATGTGAATCATGATTGCATTGTCTAGGATATGCCATGCTCAAACGCTGTCAATCGCTCGGCAAATACACAACTAGAGCGGTGAATCGCATTTTTCGTCACTTGTGAGACGATCAGCTTCGTGGTTTTCCCTTGCGCTGGTGTTTTTGCAAGTTTCGCGTCAGATGTCGCCATGACTGGAAGGCTTGTCATTTAACTGGTTGCATAATCCAAACGTATTAACAATCTAGGGCATCTCACCGTGATGACCGAATCTGAAATCCAACATGTGGCGAAGTTGCTGCGCAGTGGTGCAGCGTTTCACGGCATGCCTGAGAAAATTTCTATACGCCTGGCAGCCTTGATGGCTGTTCGCGAGTTTGCACCCGGCACGCAGCTCACGCGTGAGGGCGATGCCAATGCTGGCTACTTGATGATTCTCGTCTCGGGTGAGGCTGAAATCTCCAGCAAACATACACAAGAAGGCGGGCATTTGGTGCACCGTTTGGCGCAACCAGGGCACATCATTGGCGAAGTAGGCTTCATTGATGGGCAAGTTCACTCTGCGACCTGTGAGGCCTTGGTGTTCACACGCGCAGCAGTGCTAAGCCGTGATGATTTCATCGCAATGTTTGAAACGGATGCGCTGTCTGCAGCACAGCTCATGGCAGGCTTGCTGCGCTTGCTAGCCCGGCGCATTCGCCATGCCAACCATCACATGATTGTGCAGGATCAGCAAATTTTGCAACTGCAAACCGAGCTGCTTTCACTGCAGCAAGCCAAGATGACTCGCTCAGTTTGAGCGGTTCTGCACGCCTGAACGCGGAGCATGCTCTGCGCAAGCCTCGCCGGCTACAAAATTAAAACTAAAGACGTCATTGCAAGATTTTTTGCAAAAAACCAGACGTAAGCTCGCCTAGCTTGCCATAATCGCGCCAAAGATTCATCAAATAACAGGCAAGGAGCGAGGCCATGCAAGAGAGCTATTTCCAGCTCAGCCGCCGTGCGTTTTTGGGTGCGGCGGGCGCTGGGGGCGTGAGCGCCCTCTACCATGAATTGGCGGATGCTAAGCCCGGTACATCGCCCGTGGCAACCAGCTTGCCGCAACCTGACCATCCGCATTTGCACGCCAAAGCTGCGCCCGGCTGGTCTGGCGCGCCGGGCAAGGCGCGCTATCGCATCGAAGGCATGCGCAAGGTGACCGGGCAAAAAATCTATGCAAGAGATTTTCGGGCGAAAGATATGCAGGGCTGGCCAGCACAGGAGCGTGTGGCGATGATCTTGCGCGCGGATAATGCGCGGCTTTTATTCATGGGCATTAACTTGGAGGTGCTCAGCGCCGATTTGCAGCCCATCACAATCATTCAGCAAGCTGATCTGTTGGCGCTCAATCTCTCGCTGCCGTTTTCCAACACACCCGCCCTGCCTGAAGCCAAGCCGCAATTGCTGGTGACGAAAGGCACAGCAGCGCAGTTCTACGGCCAGCCGGTGGCGATTTTGATTTTCAAAGATTGGCAGCAATACCGCGCAGCAAAGCGTGTTCTGCAGTTCAACAAAGGCGTGGTGCAGTATGGCTCGATCACGCCAGAGCCGCGCTTTACCACGCCGTATTCACCGGTGAACTACCTCACGCGCTATGAAGCGCCGGGCATTGCGCCGTTTTCGCAAGTGCAGGTGGGCTATGAATCGAATCCGAATGAGCCCAACAGTACCAAGCAGCCTTACAACGAAACCGCCAAGCGCTTGCGTGGCGCGATTGATGCCGCGCTGAGCAATCCCGCGCATCGCAGCTTCAGCGGCACTTACCACACGCAAGTGCTCGATCCGATGTTCATGGAGCCTGAAGCTGGTTTGGCATGGCTTGACCCTGCGGCTGGCGGCACGCTGAATCTCGTGCTCGGCACGCAAGCCACCAATGGCGATGTGAGCGATATCACCACGATGTTTACCAATAGCTGCAAGCCCAGCTCAGTTGCCCTCAAGCAAGTGGCGCTGTATTCCTGCTATCCCGGCGGTGGCTTTGGCGGGCGTGATGTATCGACCTTTCCCGCGTTGCTGGCCGTCACAGCTGCGCTCGCTGGCAATGTGCCCGTGCGTATCGCGCAAGATCGCTATGAGCAATTCCAATCGGGCTTGAAGCAATTGGCCAGCAGAATCACGCATTCACTGGCGGTGGACAAAGACGGCAAATTCACCGCCTTCAAAAGCAATCAGATCCTGCCCTCGGGCGGCAACAACAATTACAGCCAGTTCGTGGCCATGCTCGCCGCCTATTGCGGTCTCTCGGGCTACAACATTGACAAGGCTTCTGTGGATGCAATTGCTAAGCCCAGCCTTGGCGTCGTGGCGGGATCCATGCGCGGCTTCGGCGGGCCGCAGGCCAGCTTTGCGGTGGAGACACTGGTGGATGAAGCTGCTGTGGCGCTCGGGCGCGATCCGATTGAGCTGCGCGAAAAAAATGTGCTCAAGCAAGGCGACCGCACCATCACCGGCGCACCGCTCACGCAGCCGATGACGCTCGCGGAGATTTGCCGCCGTGCCAAAGCGCATCCACTGTGGGTGAATCGCGCCAAAACCAAGCTTGAGAAAGCAAAACTTGGCATCGCCTATGGCGTGGGCTTTGCACTGGCCAACCAAGCTTATGGCACGGGCACTGATGGCGTGATGGCGGAAGTATCCATCTCCTCCAGCGGCGAGCTGAAAGTGCGCACCAATTGTGTGGACATGGGCAATGGCTCTGCCACCACGCTGGCGATCAGCACGGCGGGATTTGCTGGGCAAAACGCTGAGCATGTGGTGATGGGCGATCAGGGCTATTTCAATGCGCTTCAGATGATCACTGGCAATGGCATAGTCTGCGGTGTGGATCCCAAAGATCCAGCCACCTTCAGCTGGGCGAACCCTGCGTGGACGGCATCGTTTTCCATGTCGTCCAGCGCCTGCCTCACCGCTTTTCATCAGGTGCATGTGACAGAGCAGGCCGCGCGGGTGTTGTTTGAAGCGGCCTTGCTGCCGGCAGCGGCTGCAATCTGGAATGTGCCCTTGGCGCAGGTGCAAGGCAAAGCGGTTTGGCGCGATGCAAAGCTCAACGCATCTGGTTTGCCGCCTTTGGCATTGCCAGATATTGCTGCGCGTTTGTATGCGATGAAGCTACCCAAAGGCGCGATGGTGCATGGCCTGTATCAAGGCACTTGGGTGAGCGCGAGTTATGCCATCAATGGCGGCAAGATGCTGTTGCCCATTGATGGCTTGGCCTTGCAGGCTTCAGCATCCCAAAGCTGGCAAGTGATCACACGGCAAGATCTGATTCCGCCTGATCCGAAAGCGGCTTTGTATGGACGAAGCTTGTTTGCGCCATCGGGGGTGTTGGTAGCTGTGGAGCTTGACCCGAAGAATGGTCAACCGAAGGTGACCGATGTGGAGCTGATGGTGGATGCTGGCAAAGTTTTGCAGCGCGATCTTTTGATGGGTCAAGCAGAAGGTGGCATTGCCATGGGTATTGGCTATGCGCTCTTGGAGGATTTACCGCTGGAGGCGGGCGGTGCGGGTGATGGCAAATGGAATCTGGATCGCTATCACGTGGCGCTGGCTTCTGATATGCCCACGCGCATGAACATCACGACTTTGCCGACGACGGAGCCGACAGCCAAAGGCATCGCAGAAGCCGTGCTCTGCCCGATTGCTCCAGCGATTGGCAATGCGATTGCGCATGCGACGGGGAAACGGGTGAGAAGCTTGCCGATCACGGCTGCAAAGATCAAGGGAGCATGACATGGCCAAAGAAGTGATTGTGAGTTTTACGCTCAACAACAAACCTGTGACAGCCAAAGTGCCAGATGATTTGGCACTCGTCGATTATTTGCAAGAGGAGCAAGGCCTCTCGGGTACGCGTCTGTGTTGCGGCATCGGTGTGTGCAAGGTCTGCACGGTGAAAGCGCAGCGCGCGCCCAGCTCGCAAGGTCAGCCCATGCTCGCTTGCTCCACGCCTGTGGCTTTGCTCCAAGGGCAGACGATCACCACGGTTGAAGGTGTAGGTTCACCCCAAGCGCCCAGCAAGGTGCAGCAAGCCTTCCTCGATCACTTCGCTTTCCAATGCGGTTATTGCACTCCCGGCTTTGTGATGGCGACCACGATGCTGATTGAGCGCTTGCGAGTGACGCCAGTTGCTAAAGATCAGCTCGACAAAGCCATTGAAGATGCTGTGGGGCAGCATATTTGCCGCTGCACTGGCTACGCCAAGTATTACGCAGCGATCAAATCCGTGATCTTGGCGGAAGGAGGGCTGGTGAAATGAAACGCTTCCTCCTACTCATGCTTTTTTCGGCCTTCGCACAAGCGCAGACCTTCTATGAATACAGCGAGCAGTGCGCCAAAGAAGTCACGCCGATTCCTGCTTTCAGTTGCATGGCTGGTGAGGTGATCCCGATCACCGTGAACGGCCAAATCACCACCAGCTACACCGCCACTTGCGATAAGCCTTCCATGGTGCCCGCCGTAGACGCCGGCAACCAAGGCCAATGCGTACCCGGCTCGCGCGCACTCGTGTTGCGCGATGATGGAGAGGCGCAGATTAGCGCGATCTGCCGCAAATATGTGGTGCGCGAGCCATCCAGCCATTTGTTTGACGAGATCAACATTGTTTCGCACAACCTCAAGAGCGGCAAAACCTGCTGGTTCACCGCCAAAGCCGCGCGGCCATTCACTCTGGGCGCAGGCATCAATGGCCGCATCGTGCCATCGCCTTCTGGCTTGCCGATCAAATCAGCGCCACGCGGCTACGAAAAAATCCATCCCGAGAGTGAAGCTTTGCATCCAGGCTGGAAGGTGGAAAAAACCACGCTGCCCAATCCCGCCGCTCTGTGGATGAGCCCCACGCAGCTCGTGAAGAATGAGCCCATGTGCGTCAAATGCCATGACAGCGGGCCGTATATGTACAGCCCCTATATCGCGCAAACCACGCAGCTGCCCAGCAACCCATTTGGCAAATACCAGCCGCGCGCCGTCGGTCAAGCCTTCAAGCAATGGCCGCAGCCCTTTGCCATCACCACGCGCGGCAACACTTGCACCACCTGCCACCGCATGGGCAATATGCACTCCTGCGGCCTTGCCACGCTGCAAGCCACAGGTGTCGTCTCTGCCACTGGCACGAGCGCCTTGGGCCAGCAATTCCCCCTGTCGCATTGGATGAGCCCCGGCAATTTGCACAGCAAGTTCCAATGGGATGAAGCATTCAAGAAAAGCGCGAAGGATATCTCTGACTGCTGCGCGAATCCGAATGGAGCGGCATGTCAAAAGATCAGCTACGACACCCCGATAGGCAAGTCTGGTAAGCGCTAGGAGAGTTCGCGAAACGGGTTGCGCTGCGCCAGATGCTCGACATATTCGCCGATGCCAAGGCGCTCTCGTTCTAAAAAGCGGTTCACGGCATCGGCGAACTGCGGATGCGCGAGCCAATGCGCGCTGCGGGTGACGACAGGAAGCAGGCCGCGGGCCATTTTGTGTTCGCCTTGTGCGCCGCCTTCAAATCGGTCGAAGCCGTGTTCGATGCACCATTGCAGAGGCTGGTAATAGCAGGCTTCGAAGTGCAGGCTATCTACGCGAGCGATGGCACCCCAGTAGCGGCCGTACGCCACCTTTTGAGCTACTTTTTTTATGCTTTTTGGGCTATTTGCCGGCACAGAATCTGCGCAGAGTGCTACTGAATTGATAGTATCTTGAATGGCAATCATGCTGCAAGCTATCGATTTGCCTGAGTGCTCAGCAATAAACAGCAACCAATTTTCTGGCATCGTCTCTTGCATGCCTTGGAAAAATTCTCGGTTGAGATAGGGCGGGTTGCCGTGTTCGAGATAGGTGCGCTCGTAGCAGGTGTAGAAAAAATCCCAATCTGCGCTTGAAATGTCTACGCCTTGACTCCAGCGCCACGTCATGCCTGCATCGCTGACCTTGCGGCGCTCAGCACGGATTTTTTTGCGTTTATCTTGAGCGAGGGTGGCGAGGTATGCGTCGAAGTCGTTGTAACTCGCGTTCTGCCAGTGGAATTGCACGGTCTCGCGCAGCATGAGTTTTTCAT
Organism: Variovorax sp. PCZ-1; assembly: GCF_018413605.1. Classification (GTDB taxonomy): domain Bacteria; phylum Pseudomonadota; class Gammaproteobacteria; order Burkholderiales; family Burkholderiaceae_C; genus JANMDU01. The sequence goes on from NZ_JAHCDN010000001.1 coordinate 1,334,535, forward strand.
CTGTTGCGATGTGCTGATCACTCTCTGAGGCAAACAAGGTATGCAATGAAGAGACATCCTCTTGCTCACAATATGAGAGCACCTCGCGCAGTAAATACGACGGCGAGAAGCCATTTTTGCATAAAAATCTGGTGCCTGGCACAGGTGTGAAGGGCACAGCAATCGTGGCCTTGGGGTAATAGGCCAGCCCATTTTCCTGATAAGCCCGCGCCCATGCCCAGTCAAACACATACTCGCCGTAGGAATGCGTTTTTACATACAGCGGGCAGGCAGCGAGCAGCTCTTTCTCATCGGGTGAATACAAAGCCACAAAGCGCGCATCCCAGCCAGTTGCCTTCACCGCAGAGTTCGAGGTCTGCATGGCGGCCAGATATTCATGGCGCATGAAAGGCGTGGGTAAGTCGCTTGCTTTCAGTAACGCATTCCATTGCGCTACATCAATCTCCAGTGGGGAGCTGTGGATGCGGGTGACATAATCCTTCGTAGTCATTCTGAATATCGTTATGAGCCTAAATATTTGCGTTGCCCAATTAAACCTGACCGTGGGAGACCTTGCAGGCAATGCCAGCAAAATCATCGCTGCATCAAAGGATGCGTATGCCAAAGGCGCGCGGCTTGTGATCACGCCTGAGCTCTCCATTTGCGGCTACCCGCCTGAAGATTTGTTGCTTCGCCCCGCGTTCATGGCGGGCTGCGATGAAGCGGTAGCGCGTGTGGCGGCTGAGTTGGCAGATTTGCAAGGCTTGCATGTGATCGTAGGGCATCCGACTGGAACGGGCGTGCGCGGCAAAAGCGTAAGCGTGCAAAAGCGGCACAACGCGGCTTCCGTTCTCAGCGAAGGCCGCAGGATCGAGACGTATGCGAAGCGCGAGCTGCCGAATTACCAGGTGTTTGACGAGCGGCGCTATTTCGCGCCGGGGCAGGGCAGTTGTGTGTTTCAAGTCGATGATGTGTCGATTGGCCTGCTGATTTGCGAGGATGCTTGGTTTGAAGAGCCGGCGGAGCTGGCTAAAGAAGCTGGCGCAGAAGTATTGGTGGTGATCAACGCCTCGCCATGGCATGTGGGCAAGGGCGCAGAGCGCGAGGCGCAGATGCGTGATCGCTGTCTCGCCACCGGGCTGCCACTCGTGTATGCGCATTGCGTGGGCGGGCAAGACGAGATTGTGTTTGAAGGACGCTCGTTTGCTTTGGATGCGCAAGGCGATTTGATGGGGCGGGCAGCTTCATTTGTTGAAAGCTCATTTTTTGTTGAAATTTCAAAGCATATTAGCCAGTTTGGCGGCTTAGATGCTGCGCCACCAGCTATTGAGTTGGTAGCGTCGATTGATCCTGATCGCAGTGCGGAAGCAGATCTGTGGGATGCTCTTGTACTCGGCGTCAAAGATTACGTTCGTAAAAATGGCTTCCCAGGCGCATTGCTTGGCCTCTCGGGCGGCATCGATTCAGCGCTCGTTTTAGCCATCGCCGTTGACGCCTTGGGCAAAGAGAATGTACGCGCCGTGATGATGCCTTCGCCCTACACGGCAGACATCTCTTGGATCGACGCACGCGAGATGGCCGCGCGATTGCAAGTGCGCTACGACGAGCATTCCATCTTGCCGATGTTTGAAGCCTTCAAAGGCACATTGGCAGGGGAATTCAAAGGCCGCGCTGAAGATACGACCGAAGAAAATATCCAAGCCCGCATTCGCGGCACGCTGCTCATGGCTTTGAGTAATAAATTCGGCGCGATCGTGCTCACCACTGGCAACAAAAGCGAAATGGCCACCGGCTACTGCACGCTCTATGGCGATATGGCTGGCGGCTTCGCAGTGATCAAAGATCTGGCGAAGACCACCGTCTTCAAACTCTGCCAATGGCGCAACGAGAATGATCCTTATGGCACAGGCGCGAACCCTATCCCAGAGCGCATCATCACCCGCCCGCCCAGCGCCGAGCTGCGCGCCGATCAAAAAGACCAAGACAGCCTGCCACCCTACGACGTGCTCGACGCCATCCTAGAGCGCTACATGGAAAACGACCAAAGCATCGAGGACATCATCGCCGCTGGCTTTGATCGCGATTCGGTAGAAAAAGTCACCCGCCTCATCAAAATCAACGAATACAAACGCCGCCAAGCGCCTCCGGGTATACGCGTCACACATCGGAGTTTTGGAAAGGATTGGCGATATCCGATTACTTCTAAGTTTCGGGCTTGATAACTACCTGGCTCAGTTGGTACGAGTGCGCGTCTCATTGTCGCGCCGAATTTCATCGGCAGTGACGAGGACAGAGCGTGTTTTGCGCTCAATGCCATCCGCTCCAGCAGTTGCTGTGTTAGACAAGGAACGCATGCCCGGCATCTTCTCGACAATGCCGTAGTCCGATTCTGCAAAGGTACCGTTTGGGCGAAACCGCATTGAATACACCAAAGTTTGCGGCGAATTCGGTGCCTGTACCGCAAAATTGATTTCGAAAGCATTGCCGTTGGGAAAAATCAGCAAAGAAGCGGCGCTACCTGTGGCAGCGATAGAGCGAGCCAGTTTTTTGCGCCATTCCAATAATTGCTCTTCCGACACCCCGACCACTGATACTGTGCCTGCGAAGCTTTCAGGAGGCAAAATCGGATAACCAGCGGCAGTCGTCTTGATGCACGCTGCTCGCTCGCCACGAGTGGCATAGAAGGCACGGGCATCTGGGTTGAAGTAAGTTGTGCTGGCGCGCGTGAATTCGCGGTTTTGCACGAATCTCTCGACGCTACTCAGCGTAGTCGCAGAGCTGCCGGGAAGGCAGGCCTTGAGCTGCTCAACGGCATCAGAATCGAGCCGATGCGTCTGCAAGCTTTCTGGCATTTGCAAAGTGGCAGGATCGATTTTTGCAACGGAACGAGGAAGTGCATCTGGATTACCGCGATGATTTCTCCAACGCTCGATCACGCCAATGATGCCCAGTAGGCTGCTTGCGAACATCGGAACAACTTCGGGGCGATTGTTCATCTTTGCCTGCCATGCTTTGACCGCTGCGATCTCCTTGGCCGAGGACGGGGATGCTAAATATTGTGTGACCTCTGCTCGCTCCTCCGCGCTGAGAAGCATATCCAGCCTGCGCATGGCCTCTCCACCCGGCATGGCACCAGCAGCTAGATTAAAAGCTAAATCGGATGCTGGAACTGAGGGGAACAGAGGTTGCAGGATATTGACATGGAAAGCGTAGGCGCCTGTGGGGGCATCAGCTGGCATTTTGTTAGAGGCCAGCCATGCTGAGCGTAGCTCCGCGTCTGTTTTTCCTAAGCCGACGCCAGGGGTCGCTCGCATATTTTCATAAACGCTTTGTCCGCGGTAGTAAGCCTGCCGCAAGGCGCGCTGGTATGCCAGAAATTTTTTCCCGGTGGCCGATTGGTAAAACTGTACGGCTTGATCTAGCTCTGCTTCGGATAGCGTGCTTGCGTAAGTCTGAGCTAAAGAGGTCTCTGCGTTTTGGGAAAGTGTTCGTAGGCTGGCATTGGCGCTGTTTGTGCGCTGGCGCAGCGTTGCTTCCAAATCAGCGCGCAGATTGACGAAGTAGATATTCCAGCCAGGGCTTGTGATGTTCCAAGCTGAACTCGTATCCAAAGCTTTCACGCCGATTCGCGCCAAATAGTCGATTTGATCATCCACATACTTCTGCTCGAAATTCATGGGTTTGGACAGCGGGATGGTTTGCAGTCGAACCAGTGTTTCTCCTTTGACCAGTGACTCTTGTGCCTGAGATGGAGAAACAAAAGAGGCTACAAGCAGAGCGCATAAGCGCAATACATTAAGAATGCTGTGTTCAGCGGTGCGGTGCATATGAGGATCCCTGTTTTAAAACTATTACAAATATTATTACGCATCAACGGTAAGGTTTTCTTGCATACCGTATCCGTACAAACACGGTTATCTAGCAGTGTGCTTTGGCTGTGCTTGGTCGCTTGACTTAGCTTGGCAGCTGCAAAGTATGGGCGATTTGTGCTTCAAGCTGCGCAGCCAAGGCTCTGCGCTCCAATCCATCCGTAGGCAAGCTGGGCAAGAAATCCAGCGATGCTGTGACAGGATCAGCGCGAAGCATGCGCCAGACGGAGGAGAGGAGGGTGTCGTCGTCGATGTAGACGGGGCTCATGCTTAAGGTTTCGTTTTGCTCGAGGTAGCGCAGTGCGACGGGCTGGATGGGGCTGGCGACTGAGATGGCGGCTTGCAGCAGGTTGGCGTGAAAGGGGAGCACGCTTTTGCCGTCGCTGGTCGTGCCTTCGGGGAAGACGGCAATCAGGTGGCCGGCTTTGAGGTTGTCTGCGATTTGGTGGACGACGCGCAGGGCATCTTTGCGTGAAGAGCGTTCGATGTAGAGCGTGCCGACGTTGGTGGCGAGCCAGCCGATAACGGGCCAATGGCGCACTTCTGATTTAGACACGAAGCAGACAGGCTGGGCGGCGAGTAGAACTAAGATATCAAGCCAGGAGACATGGTTGATGACGACCATGAGCGGGCCTTTTTGCAGGGGCTGGCCTTGTACGCGAACTGTGACATCGAGCAACTGGAGGAAGTGCTTTGACCAATCGGCGACGTGTTGCGCGCGCTGCTCATGCGTGGCGCTTGAGAATTTCGTGAGGATCGTCCACATGCCGTGCAGCAGATGCAGGATGCATCGGGTGAGTTTGAGCAGGGCGAGCAGGGAGCGCATTGATTCAGGCGTTTTTAGATCGAAAATGGCATATCACCGGCATAGAATCTGCGCGGAGTGCTATTGAATTAATAGTAAATTCATGCCACTCAGATGCTGGCTTGCTTGATATTCTAGAGGCAGAGGAGAGCTAAGCAGCGCTGAAGCGATACACGCCATCACGCCGCTCGCGCTTCAGTGCGCCATCAAACCACAGCTTGTGCAGATGCGCGAGCGCTTCGCCTTGCGCAAAGGTGAGCTGATGCAGATCGAGCTGGCGTTTGAACATGATGGCGACGATGTCGTGGGCTGTTTGTGGTGCTTTTTTGCACGCTTCGATGACTTCGACCAAGCGCTCGGCGTGATGCTCTTCCAATTGTTTGATGCGCTCATGCAGGCCGAGAAAAGGTTTGCCGTGGCTGGGCAGGATGAGTGTGTTGTCGGGCAAGGCCTTCATTTTGGCAATGGAGTCGAGAAAGAGCTTGAGCGGGTTGGCCTCGGGCTCGAGGTCATACACGCTGACATTGGTGGAGATGCGCGGCAAGATCATGTCGCCGCTGATGAGCAGGCTCGAGGCGGGGCAATGCAGGGCAATGTGCTCGGGAGCGTGGCCGTAGCCTGCAATGCAGTGCCAATCCTGGTCACCGATCTTTATGCTCATGCCATCCATAAGACGAACATACTGACTCGGCACTCGCGGCACGAGGTCGGCGTAATAACCTGTGCGCTCGCGGATCATGCTGAGGAATTCTGGATTACTGATGCCATGCGATTGCACGAAAGCCGCGGCAGCCTCGCCGCCATGGCCTGCGGCTACCTGGCAGGCCATGCGGGCGGCGTTGAAATCGGTGGCGCTGATCCAAAGGCGGCAGGTGTGGTCGGGCGTCGTCCATTTTTCGCAGAGCCAATGCGCGAGGCCGATGTGATCGGGGTGCATGTGGGTGACGATCACGCGCAGGATGGGCAAGCCTTCTAGCTCATTTGCAAAGATCTGCTCCCATTGCTGGCGGCTCTCGGGGCGGTCGATGCAGCAGTCCACTACCGTCCAGCCTTCTTTGTCATCTAGCTCGTCGCGCAGCAGCCAGAGATTGATGTGATTGAGCGCGAAGGGCAGCGCCATGCGAATCCACTTCACGCCTGGGGTGATTTGGAAAGTACCGCCGGGCGCGGGCAGGGTCTCGCCAGCAGCAGTGTCGAGCGGGTAATTGAGCAGAGCTTCTTGAGCGTTCATAATTTCTTGTATAGTTGACGTTTACGTAAACGTCAATTGCTAAGCTTGATGTTAGCTGCAAACACTTTGATCTTCTGTCCCGATGGCAACACACACCTACAGCATCAGCGATCTAGCGCAAGAATTTGATTTGACCACACGCGCCATTCGCTTCTATGAAGATTTGGGGCTGCTCACGCCTGAGCGCGCCGGCGCGGGCGGGCGCTCGCGGGTGTACAGCGCCAAGGATCGCACGCGCCTTAAGCTCACGCTGCGCGCCAAGCGCCTGGGCTTCTCGCTCACTGAGGCGAAGGAAATCATCGACATGTATGAAAGCCCGCGCGACACCGGGCCGCAGCTCAAAAAATTCTTGGCTGTCCTCTCGGCACATCGCACGGAGATGGAAGGGCAATTGGCGGAGCTGCAGGTGCAGCTCGATGAGATCAAGGCACATGAAAAAGAAGCCAAGGCCTTGCTCGCTAAGAATGAGAAGGCCAAATGAGCGCTTTGTATGAACGCATAGAGACCAGCTTCAAGCGCCAAGGCATGATGCAGGCGCTTGGGTGTGAGCTGGTGAGTGTGGACAAAGGGCGCGTGGAATTTGCGCTGCCGATGAGCGAGAAAGTCACACAGCAGCAAGGCGCTTTTCACGGCGGCGCTTTGGGCGCGCTGGCCGATATTTCTTGCGGCTATGCGGCGCTGACTGTTGCTCCTGAGGGCATGGAAGTGACCAGCGTGGAATACAAGATTAATTTTGCGGCGGCGGCCTCAGGCGAGCGCGTGCATTGCGTGGGTGAAGTCAAGCGCGCAGGGCGCACGCTGGCTGTGTGCCAAGCTGAATTGTTTGATGTGAAAGATGGCGAGCGGAAAAGCTGCGGCTTTATGCAGGCCACGATGATTTACATCGAGAAAAAATATTGAAACCTTGCAGGATGGTCAAACGAACTGTCCTCAACTGATTATTGGAGACTTGAGATGAACAACTTACCCGGCCTGAATTTCCAACTCGGCGAAGACATCGACGCATTGCGCGATGCCGTGCGCGAATTTGCGCAAGCAGAGATCGCGCCTCTCGCGCACGATGTCGATAAAAACGATCAATTCCCCATGCAGCTCTGGCGCAAGATGGGTGAGCTGGGCGTGCTCGGCATCACGGTGGAAGAGGAATACGGTGGCGCAGGTATGGGTTATCTAGCGCACATGATTGCGATGGAAGAAATCTCGCGTGCTTCAGCGTCTATTGGTCTGAGCTACGGTGCGCATTCCAATCTCTGCGTCAATCAAATCCGCCGTAACGGTACGCCTGATCAACGCGCGAAATACTTACCCAAGCTCATCAGCGGCGAACATGTCGGCGCCCTCGCCATGAGCGAGCCCGGTGCAGGCTCAGATGTGATCTCCATGAAGCTCAAAGCCGAAGACAAAGGCGGCTACTACCTGCTCAATGGCAGCAAAATGTGGATCACCAATGGCCCGGATGCAGACACGATGGTCGTGTACGCCAAGACCGAGCCTGAGATGGGCGCACGCGGCGTAACTGCCTTCATCGTGGAAAAAGGCATGAAAGGTTTCTCGACCGCGCAAAAGCTCGATAAGCTCGGCATGCGCGGCTCGCACACGGGCGAGATGGTCTTCCAAAACGTCGAAGTGCCAGCGAGCCACATCATCGGCGGTTTGAACAACGGCGCAAAGGTATTGATGAGCGGCTTAGATTACGAGCGCGCTGTGCTTGCCGCCGGGCCCATCGGCATCATGCAAGCCGTGATGGACAACGTGATCCCCTATATCCACGACCGCAAACAATTCGGCCAAAGCATCGGCGAATTCCAGCTCATCCAAGGCAAGGTGGCCGATATGTACACCCTCTTGCAAGCAGGCCGCGCGTTCTGCTATCAAATCGGCAAAAACCTCGACATGCTCGGCACAGAGCACGTGCGCCAAGTCCGCAAAGACTGCGCGAGCGTCATCCTCTGGTGCGCCGAGATGGCCACCAAAATGGCCGGCGACGGCATCCAAATCTTCGGCGGCAACGGCTACATCAACGAATACCCCCTAGGCCGCCTCTGGCGCGACGCCAAACTCTACGAAATCGGCGCAGGCACGAGCGAGATTCGCCGGATGCTGATTGGGCGTGAGTTGTTTGCTGAGACGGCGTAAGCGCAGTTTTCAAATCATTAGAATCGCCGGATGCCTTTACGCCACCTCTTAAATCACAACAAACAATGGGCCGCTTCCATGGAGCGGGACAAACCGGGATTTTTTACTGGTTTGAGTCAGCAGCAAAATCCAAGCTATATGTGGGTGGGCTGTTCTGACAGTCGTGTGCCTGCAAACCAAATCACGGGCTTAGAGCCCGGCGAGGTGTTTGTGCATCGGAATGTGGCCAATGTGGTCGTGCATTCAGACTTGAATGCGCTATCCACGATTCAGTATGCGGTGGATATGCTCAAGGTGGAGCATGTGATTGTGTGTGGGCATTACGGCTGCGGCGGTGTGCAGGCGGCGCTCAACAACGTGCGTGTTGGGCTGGCAGACAATTGGATTCGGCATATTCAGGATGTGCGCGATGTACACGGCGCGCGACTGTTTGCTTTGCCAAAAGAACAGCGTTTGAATGTGCTTTGTGAGATCAATGTGATCCATCAGGTCTTGAATGTGGCGCAGAGCACAGTAATGCAGGATGCCTGGGCGCGCGGTCAGAAGGTAACGGTGCATGGCTGGATTTATGGGGTGCATGATGGTGTGTTGCATGACTTGCTCATCAGCTTGAGTGCTTCTGAAGATGTATTACCTGCTTATAAAACTGCTATTGATGCTGTTTTTAAGGCTAAAGAGGCTTGTAGCCGGCATTGATACTGCGCGAAGTGCTACTGAATTTGTAGCATGCTGGAGATTTTCTCGGGGTAGCACAGAGCTAGGTGAAGTACAACAGAGGATATTTGCCAAGTCTTAGAGCTTCACCCCTCAAGCGCCATTAGCAGCAAACAAAAGTAAAAAACTAGCGTTAGGATAGAGCCATGTTCCCCCAACGCCTAGACTCCACAATCGCCTTCGACATCGCACGCGCCATGATCGATGGCTTCAATCGCCATTACAGACTGTTCAGAGCTGAAAGCCAGCGCGCTAAGCATCGGTTTGAGACGCAGGATTGGCACGGCCAGCAGCGGGCGCAGCGGGAGCGGATTGAGTTTTACGATCTGCGGGTCAAGGAATGTGCACAGCGGCTGGAGAAAGAGTTCAAAGCGGGCGAGCAGCCCATGGAGATTTGGCAGCAGGTGAAGCTGCATTACATCGGCCTCTTGATCAATCATCATCAGCCCGAGCTGGCCGAGACGTTTTTTAATTCAATCACCACCAAGATTCTGCATCGCACGTATTTCCAAAACGATTTCATCTTTGTGCGCCCTGCGGTGAGTACCGAATACATCGAAAACGATGAGCCAGAAGCGCAACAAACTTATCGTGCCTACTACCCCACGATGCAAACGCTGGAGCAGAGCATCTCGCAGGCAATAGAGCATTTCCGGCTGCTCACGCCCTTCGAGGATTTGCCGCGCGATGTGGGTTTTGTGATGAAAGCTTTCACCACACGGCTGCGCGATGTGCGCCTTCGCGCGAATTTCCAAATTCAAGTGCTCTCAGGGCTCTTCTTCCGCAACAAAGGCGCTTATGTGATTGGCAAGATCATCAATGGCTTCAGCGAGGTGCCATTCGCGCTGCCAATTTTGCATACCAAAGAAGGTGGCAAACTGGTGATTGATGCAGCGCTTTTTGGTGAAGACGATTTACTGATGCTCTTCAGCTTTGCGCGCGCTTATTTCTTGGTAGATATGGAAATCCCCAGCGCCTATGTGCAATTCCTGCGTAGCCTCATGCCGCGCAAGCCGCGTGCAGAGATCTACAACGCGCTCGGTTTGGCCAAACAAGGCAAAACGCTTTTCTACCGTGATTTTCTCTATCACCAACGCCACAGCACTGATAAATTTCGCATTGCTCCGGGTATCAAAGGCATGGTGATGCTGGTGTTTGATCAGCCGAGCTTTCCGTATGTGTTCAAGCTCATCAAGGATTACTACCCGCCGCAAAAAGACACAACGCGCGAGCAGATCAAGGGCAAATATCAGCTTGTGAAGCAGCATGATCGCGTAGGGCGCATGGCCGATACGCTGGAATACAGCGAGGTGGCTTTTCCACGCGAGCGCTTTGAAGATGAGCTGATCGAAGAGATCAAAAAATTTGCACCGAGCCAGCTGGAGATTTCGGATCGTGATGGTGATGGAAAAGTCGAGGTGATCATCAAGCATTTGTACATTGAGCGGCGCATGATTCCGCTCAATATTTATTTGCAAGAAGCCTTTGACATGAAGAGCGATCCGAAGGCTCAAGTTCAGATCGAGCGCGCCGTCGTCGAGTACGGCAATGCCATCAAAGATTTGGTGCGCGCGAATATCTTCCCTGGCGATATGCTCTGGAAAAACTTTGGCGTGACGCGCCATGGCAAGGTCGTTTTCTACGATTACGACGAAATCGAATACATCAGTGATTGCAATTTCCGCCGCGTACCTGCACCGCGCAATGAAGAAGATGAAATGAGCGGCGATGTCTGGTATTCCGTGGCGAAGAACGATGTCTTCCCCGAAACCTTTGGGCCTTTCTTATTGGGCAATGATGCAGTGCGCAGTGTATTTATGCAGCATCATGCAGATTTGCTCGATGCCACTTTCTGGCAAAGTCATAAAGAGCGTATCAAGGCCGGTCATGTGCATGATGTGTTCCCATATGAGCGCGAGAAGAGGTTCCGTCATGCATGAATACTGGGAGATAGCGAGTTATGTTGTGACAGTGCTGGGCTTGCCCCTGGCCATCATCATCTTCTTTTTGCAAGAGCGCAAAGAGCGCGCCAATGAGGAAGAGGAGGGCTACCAATTGCTCTCGAATGCTTACAACGATTTTTTGAAAGTGGTGCTCGCACATTCAGATTTGCAGTTGCGCGCCAATGAGCCGCTGCCTAATCCAACCCAAGAGCAAAACGAGCGCATGCTCGTGATCTTCGATATGCTGATTTCATTGTTTGAGCGCGCCTATCTCGTGGCTTACAAAGAAGACATGAGCACCGAGGAACGCCGCCGCTGGAATAGCTGGGATGACTATATGCGTGAATGGTGCAGGCGCGACGATTTTTACAATGCACTGCCGCTGCTGCTGCGCGGAGAAGACCCTGATTTTCAAACCTATATTCGCCGTATCGCGCAAGAAGAGCGCAGCATGGGCTTACTGAAGCTTTAGCCGTTATTGATACACATGGTGGACGAAAGGAGTTTCTCGCTCCAAAAACCGAATCGTACGAGCGGGTGCTTCGCTATCCTTGCCGAGCAGGGCGCGTAATCGTTGATCTATTTCACTGAAGGGCATGGCGTGGACTCTTCGAGTACCCACAGAAAGTGTGAATTTCAGGGCATGCGCGGCACCATCGGAGGGATCTAACATCAATCCCAATGCGACCAAACGTGACAGGCGCGCGTTAAGATTCTCCCCGGGCTTCATATCTGGCATCGCGATAGCAAGCATGTTTCGGCCAATCCTTCCCATGGCATCAGTTTCTCTCATGGCGATGCGCACCAAGCGTACGCTGCGCAGCATCAAAGCCTCAAACTGCATTGCGCTGACTTCCTTGTCTTTGGCTTCAACGAGAACATACGCCAGCGTCATATCGCTGCGTTTTTCGCCAGCTCGCAGCCAAGCCCTGCTAGCAAGAACCAGGAAATCAGCTTCTGTGAGAAACCCGGTCAATGGATCGCGTTGCGCGGCGACTTGCTCCCGCGTGGCCTGGGCATGACGCTCGCGGCTGTATGCGTTGAGGCAAAACAGCATGGCTAATGCTTCTGCCATAAATGCCAGCAGGGGTATATAGGCCGGCAGCTGGGGGAGTGATAGCTGCCCAGAATTGTGAGCAACAGCCAGGCTAATGCTGATCAAAAAAGGGAGATATACCGCAAGCCAATAGCCGCTGTAAGGCGCCTCTTTACGCCAAGCACAAATTGCCGTTGAGAGTATCAGAGCGCTTGCCAGCACCGTGATCAACACGAAGATGATCGCAGACGTTGCGTAGTTTTCAGTCAGAAGAGAATGAATGATCCAAACAGCACATGCGGCAACCAAACCTAAGGTGGCTGGCCGAAAAAAATTGCTGCACCATTTGCCGAACATCGCGCTGACAAACAACAGATTAAATGCATAGGCCGCCATGATGAAGCACACCAGTGCGTCGCTGGAAAAGCTAGCAGCTTCGGGCCAAAGAAACTGATGGCCTACTCCAGCATAAGCTAAAGCGGCAAACATACTCGTCATCAAGTAGGCGGCGTACCAAATGTAGGTCTTGTCTCGGAATGCGAGCGCCATCTGTAAGCAAACCATGCTCAGAGCCGCGATCAAACCAGCAACGATTCCCACCCAAAGCGTATGCAAACTGTCTCGCTCTGCGGCAACGCTTGACTCCCAAATCATGGGCTGTATGGTTGCAGGCATTTGATGAATGACGCGAATATAGATGTCACGCACGCCATCATTCGTCACCTGCAAAGGAAAGCGAGGGCGCAATGACGGCGTGGGCCATTGGGTATGCGCCACTCGATCCCCTGCTATAGCCATCTGCCAGACACCGCCTGCATCTAGCTGATACACCTCATAACGATCCACAATCATCGTGGGCATTTCCAGCAGCCATTGGGAGGTGCTGGGCGATGCCTTGGCTTGGCCAGCCTCCACCTGCATGCGCAGCCAAAGTGGTTTGTCGATCGAGATGGGGTGTGTCGTTCTTGGGGCGAAAGGTGCAAAGCGATTGCGCGGCAGCGCGGCGACATCCTGCACAGTCAAAGATGCATCCAAGCCCTCTGCAACATCGAGTTGGGCGAGCCAACCACTGTTTGTTTTGACTAAAGTATCAAGGCGTAGAACTGTTGCAGCACCAACTGGCGTTTGGGCGCTTGCATCCGCCCAGCCCCCAACCAAACACAAACACATCGCAAACCAAAAACTCCTCAGTAAATACATGCCAGTTTTCATTAAATTTTTAAGATAAGCGATGATATGGGAAGATCCGATAACAAATTGTCACATGAGCACTGATAAATTCCCCCCTGATAACGATGCGATCGCGTTATTGCCACTTTTTCATCGTCTTGACATGGATTGCATTTCATTGGTGAGCAATGGCGAGCAAGCGCAGCATGCTGCAACCAAGCTGCAAGCGGCAACAGCCTGGGGCTTTGACACAGAATCGAAGCCCACATTTCGTGTCGGCGAGGTCTCTACTGGGCCGCATGTCTTGCAGCTAGCCACCATGGATCATGCTTGGGTGTTTCAGCTACACGATCCTGATTGCCGAGCTGTCGCCGCGCAGCTTTTGGCGCAAGAAGGCATTGTGAAAGCCGGCTTTGGTCTAGGGGACGACAAGAAGCGCATTCGCAGCAAGCTAGGCATTGAGCCGCAGGGTATCGTGGAGATCAACACACTGTTTCGCCAGTTGGGTTATCGCAAAGAGTTGGGTGTGAAGGCGGCTGTGGCTGTGATGTTCAATCAGCGCTTTATCAAATCTAAAAAAGCCTCGACCAGCAATTGGGCTTTGCCGAATTTGAATGAAAACCAGCTGATCTATGCCGCCAACGATGCCTATGCGGCCATTCGCGTGTATGCAGCTCTGCAAGCCTTATCCAACGAATAGCTACTAAAAGAATAGCGCTCTGCGCAGTCTGTATGCCGGCGATCGGCCTAAAAGGCTCTTAATTAACACCATAAAAACAATCCGGGCAGAGCGCTCGGTAGCGCATATTGCCACCAATGAGCACTTGGCTACCTTCAAAGATGCGGTTGCCTTCATCATCAAAGCGCGCATTCATGCTGGCTTTTTTGCCACAATCGCAAATCGTCTTCATTTCTTCCACATCATCGGCGAGCACGAGCAGGGCGGCTGAGCCTTCAAAAGCCTTGCCTTGGAAATCACTGCGCAGGCCATAGCACATCACGGGCGTGCGGTTCTCATGCGCCCAGCGGTGCAGTTCCTCGACTTGGGGCATGGTGAGAAACTGCGCTTCGTCAATCAGCACGCAGGCCAATTTGGAAATCCAAGACTCCTGTTGTGCAGCAGCGATACGCTCTGCCATCGATTGGCTGGCGTTGAAGGTGATCGCATCACGCGAGAGCCCCAAGCGTGAGGCAATCTTGCCATGGCCATCGCGGTTATCCAGCTCGGCTGTGAGCAGCACAATCCGCATGCCACGCTCCTCATAGTTGAAGGCGGCTTGCAGCAAGGAGGTGGATTTGCCAGCGTTCATCGCGGCATAGCGGAAATACAGTTTGGCCATGGTTTGAGTTTAAGAGACAAATACTGGGACAGAAAGGAACGCAGAAGACGCAGAAAGTACGCAGAAAGCGCAGAAAAAGCCAAAGAAGAAAACCCAAACAAAGAACAGACAGAAAGAAGAAGCAGTTTTGAAGCTCGTTTTTGTATTTTTTCTGCGTCTTCTGCGTCTTCTGCGTATTTTCTGCGTCTTCTGCGTTCAAAATGCCTCTGAGTTTTGAAATCTCAATACGAGGAGACAGCATGGCCATCTTTAGTCAAGACGCACTTAACCCCGGCGTAAAAAAGCGCGAGGTGTTTGGATGGGCGATGTATGACTTTGCCAATTCGGGCTTTACCACGGTGGTGATCAGCGCCGTGTATGCCGCGTATTTCGTGGGCAGCATTGCAGGCAAAGCCGAGTGGGCCACTTTTGCTTGGACGCTGGCGCTCTCGATTTCTTATGCGATTGTGATGATCACCTCGCCCAGCTTGGGGGCGTATGCAGACATGCGGGCGGCGAAGAAGCGGCTATTGATGATCGCCACGGCGGGCTGCGTGCTTGGCACGCTTGCCTTGGCGTTCACCGGCCCAGGCACGGTAGCTCTGGCTTTTTGCTTGATCATCCTTGCAAATTTGTTTTACAGCTATGGTGAAACGCTCACCGCCGCTTTTCTACCAGAGCTGGCTAAGCAAGAATCCTTGGGCAAAGTCAGCGGCTGGGGCTGGAGCTTTGGGTATTTTGGCGGCATGCTCGCCTTGGGCATTTGTTTGGGCTATGTGATTTGGGCGCAGGGGCAGGGCATTCCGGCGGATAAATTCGTACCGGTCACGATGGTCATTACCGCCGTGATTTATGGCGCATCAGCCATGGTCACCTTCAAGTTGCTGCAAGAGCGCGCGCAGCCTAACCCGAAAGCTTTGCAAGAAAGTGGCTTAAAAGCCTCGTGGCAGCAGCTGAAAAGCACATTCCGGCAAGCCCGCAGATACAAAGACTTCATGACTCTTCTGTTGTGTGCTGTCTTTTATCAAGGCGGTGTCATGGTGGCTATTTCCATTGCAGCAATTTATGCAGAGCAGGTGATCGGTTTCAAACAGCAAGAGACCATGGTACTGATCTTCGTGCTCAATCTGGCCGCTGCAGTAGGCGCATTTGCTTTTGGATATTTTCAAGACCGCGTGGGGCATAAGCTGGGCTTGGGGCTAACGCTGGTCGGCTGGATCGCCACTTGCATCATTGCTGCGCTGACGACGACCAAAGGCGGCTTCTGGTATGCCGCCGCGCTCGCAGGCGTGTGCATGGGCTCCAGCCAATCGGCAGGTCGCGCCATGGCGGGCATGTTTGCACCCAAAGCGCAGCTTGCAGAGTTTTATGGTCTCTGGGGCTTCGCCACCCGCTTGGCCAGTATCATCGGCCCGCTTGCTTATGGCTCTATCACTTGGATGACAGGCGGCAACCAGAGGATTGCGATTGCTTCAACAACAGTGCTTTTCGTCGCCGGCTTGATCGTCTTGGCTCGCATTGACATGAAGCGCGGGCAAGAGGCTGCGCAAGCCGTTTAAATCAATTTCACAAAAATCCGCTGCATGCCATCTTGCAGTGTCGCCGCGCTCACAGGTTTGTGCAGCAAAGTGGTAGCTTCATAGCTGGAAGCTTCACGAATGCGCTCGGGAGCTGTGTCGCCAGTGATGATGATGGCAGGCAGAATCGCGCCTTCGCTTGTGCGCAGTTTCTCGCGCACGGCTTTGATGATGTCGCCACCCGTGATGCCTTCGCGTAGCCGATAGTCGGTGATCAGCAGATCGAGTGAAAAACCATCCTCCCCCAGCATCTGGAGCACTTCATCCATGCCCTCAGCCACACGCACATGACATTCCCAGCTTTGCAACAACACCTTCATGCTCAGGCGCACGGCATTTTCATCATCCACCACCAGCACTTTTTTGCCTTGTAGCGATGGTGCCGCTTTCAGCGGGGAGGGCATAGAGCTGCTGGCTGGCAAATCTGTGATCATCCAGCCGCCAGAGCGCGTGGCCATACCACTGTGCTCAAAGCTGTTGCCCGAAACCGAAGCAACTGCGCCGCCTTGCACATCCACCAGGGGCAAACACAGCGTAAACACCGAGCCATGCCCCAGCCGTGAGCTCAGCTCAATACGCGCGCCCATGCTTTGTGCTAAGCCTTTGGCAATCGCCAAACCCAGCCCTAAGCCCTTTTGCCGATCTCGTTCCTCATTGCCCAGCTGGCGAAACTCTTTGAACACATCTTCCCAATGCTCGCGCGCGATGCCCACGCCCGTGTCCATCACCTGCACAATCACCTGCACGCCTCGCTTGCGCGCGCAAACAAGGATGCCGCCCGAATGCGTGTAACGCAAGGCATTGCTCACAAAATTGCGCAAGATCAGCGCCGTCATCGTCGGGTCACACATGGCGATGCAATCCGTATCGCGAGTGCGATAGACCAGCTTGCGGCCATCAGCCTGTGGGCCGAATTCATCTTCCAAAGCGCGGAGCATCGGCGCAATCGATGTAGGGCTGGGCTTGGGTGTCATCACACCCGCCTCGATCCGCGAATAATCGAGCAGCGTGTTGAGCATCTCGCGGCTGGCCTGGCTAGCGGATCGGATGTGTTGCACCATCGTCGTCTGCTTCTCATCCAGCTGGGTGCCCGAGAGTACTTCCACAAAAAGATTGAGCGCATGCACAGGCTGGCGCAAATCATGGCTGGCAGCAGCCAAGAATTTGGTCTTGGCCGTATTCGCATCTTGCGCCGCCCGCATGCTTTCATTGAGCTGCACGGCTTGGCTTTGCAGCTGCTGCACCAGCTCTTGGTTTTCATAAGCGAGCACAATCGAGCGATTGAGTGTGGCCCAAGTGAAGCGGATGAAGATCAAATTCACCGTGAGCAAGAGCAGCATGGCAGCGCCGAGGAAACCATGAAACGCGTCGTTTGCTTGCCAGCCATACCAGCCAAACACAACCATCTGCGCCACAAAAGGCGGCACAAAAATCATTGCATACAGCGCAGGCCGTGTGCCAAAGATCGACACCCCCGCCGCTGACATGCCGCACACCATGCACAGCATAAACATCGTCACCAGCGGCTGAGCAGGCTCAAAGAAGATGAAGGGCGGTAGCGCCCAGAGCAAGCCATGCAAAATTACCAGCACCTTGTGCCACACATCGCGCGCATCCATGGATTGCAAATGCCGCCCAATCATCGCCCAAGTGCTCACCGTGCCAAGCATCAGCGCGGTAAACAGACCCGCCCAAATCAGCGCAGGTGCTTGTCTATCAGGCTCCAGCGCATAGACCACGCCCACCAGCAGCAAAGCCGTGAGCCAAATACCCACAGCGCCCAAATAAATAAAGCGCTCAAAGCGCCGCTGCTCCTCCAGCCGGATCAGGTCAACGCTGCTTTGAGAGGGCTCTTGTGCAACGGGTAGCTCAGAAGCCTTGCTCATGTGAGCACCGCGTGAGTCACATCCGCACGCACGCTCACCATGCCGCTCTTTTGCGCCGCCATCACGGCCTCCACGCGTGTGCTACAGCCAAAATGCTTCAAAACGGCTGCCACGTGGCTGCGCACCGTGTTCTCGCTGACAAAGAGCTTGCGCGCGATTGCTTTATTGCTGATGCCTTCACACATGAGAAGGAGCACATCGAGTTGCCGCGCAGAGAGCGCGTTGCCAGTTTCGCCGATTGATTCATCAGCGGTTTCAGCGCGCGCTGGGAGCGCAGAGAGTGCGCCGCTCGCCGCCTGCAACACCACCGCGCGAATCTGCTCTGGAGAAGCCGTCTTGTTCACAAACGCTAGCGCTCCGCGCCTCAGGCACAGCTGCTGCGTCTCAACATCTTCGTGTGCGCTCAGCATCAAAATCGCCGCCTTCGGCCAGCGCCGCTTCACAAGCGTGAGCCCTTCCACGCCATTGATACCCGGCATCTGCACATCCAGCAGCACCACGTCGGCCTGTTCGGGGATCGAGAGCGCCTCTGTCAAGCTGCCAGCCTCCAGCACAGCGCAGCCTGAGAGTTCTCCATCATTCAAGATGAACCGCATCCCTGCGCGAAACAGCGCATGGTCATCCACCAGCAAGACACTGGGTGGTTTTGTCACATCTTTTGATGGGGCAGAAAGGGCAGCAGAAGCCATGAAAAGCTAAAAATGAAAACAAAAGTAGTCAAATCTGGGCAACCAGG
Organism: Variovorax sp. PCZ-1; assembly: GCF_018413605.1. GTDB lineage: Bacteria > Pseudomonadota > Gammaproteobacteria > Burkholderiales > Burkholderiaceae_C > JANMDU01. The sequence continues at coordinate 1,352,936 of NZ_JAHCDN010000001.1, forward strand.
TTGGCCACCCAATGCACCAGATTGTTGCCGCTTAAGCCCAGCAAAAGCAAGCCAACGCAAGTATTCAAGCGCAAATTCATCCAACTGGATGAGTGCTTTTGTGGAGGGATGTGCTTACCATTGGCTCATCAAAAACTTTGTTCAACCCGCTACATGAATGACATAGCCTCAAATCTTTCCAAAAGCTACATCAGTCGCTTGAGTATCGCGCTGCTCGCATTCAGCCTGGTCAGTTGCAGTGACAATCCAAACGCTACTGCGCCTGTGGCACAGCCTGCCTCACAGCCTGCATGGAATTTGGGCGGTGTGGGCTTCAAAGGACCGATCGCAAACGGGCAGGTTTGTGTGGTGGGTGCTTCTTGTAGTGATGGCAGTTCTCGAGATATTGTCTGCACTCAATCCGATGCCTTGGGGAACTATGCTCTGACTGTCACGCCTACTGAGATTGGTAATAGCTGTGGACCCTACACCATGCGAGTCACTGGCGGCTCTTATACCGACGAGGCGACAGGCCAGACAGTCTTGCTGACCAGCCCCTTGTTTGCTTATATGGGTGAAAGCGCCTCGTCTGTGAACGGGAAGCTGCAGCGGCAGGCCTTGGTAGAGGTTCTTGACATCAACACATCGGCGGCCGGACAGGGCAACGGCGTCATCATCGACGACGATGCACCTTTCCCGGGAGGCTCTCAGAGTCAGACTAGCCAATCGGGCACCTTCAATGTCACGATCCCTTCCACGATGCAATACAACACGGCAAAAAACGCCGCAGGTGGTCTCAATGATGTCACGGCCAAAGATGCTCAAACAGTGGTCAATACGGCGCTGGGCTTGAATATCAATACCAATCTGGTACAAAGTTCGCCTAAAAACGGGAATGGCAGCTTTGATATCGCTTTGCAAAGCTTGGCTCAACTGACCAGCAGCAAAGGTGTGGATGAGGTCATCAATTCAAACCCTAATTCAAACACTTTCAAAGACAACTTGGGGCAAGTGCAAAGCACACTACCGAGCTTGCCCAGCAACTGGATCTTCACCTCAAACACCGTACCCAACGGCCAGCGGTTGACCCTGCTGCCTACCGGCGAGATCACCTTGCCCAATCTGGGTGTGCTGCTGGTTCGCCGCAACGCGGGTGGTGCCTTGGAGGCATCTTTACCTAGCGGCGTCATGGCCATCTATAGCTGGCTCAATGGCCGTGCTCTCACGCTATGCGGGCCGGGCAACACCCTGTTGGGCTCGCTGTTGGCACCCTCGGTCGATGGTCTCATTCCCAGCGACGCGGGCTTTCGCTTCACCGACACCAGTGACGTTGCTGCGCTGGGCTGCGGGGCAGTGAGCTTTCCCGTGGTGCAGACCTCAGGCGCTCGCCCCCCGCAGGTGCCAGTGGCCACCACTGTCGCCTCAAGCGGCCGGGCCAACACCATACCCACCGCTGGGATACTACGGGTGTACTTGCGTGTTTTCAGCTCCCCAACGGCTGCAGCCACCGTGCTGGGCTTGGCCAGTGTGGCCACGATTCCCACCGCCACGCTACCTGCCGGCAATTATTTGCAATGGGCTGGCGGCGCGTTCAATGCCACCAACAACTACGACTTCGGTTTCAACTCCGCCTCAGCAGTGAACTTCATGCCCACGCCCACAGCCAATGGCGGCACAGGCACGGTGAGTATTGCTGTGAGCAATGCCGATGGGCGGGTGTTTGTGCGCGGCACGGCCGCCAGCGGCAACCCGTATGTGAGCGGCTTCATTGAGCCGCGCGGCTTTGGTGCCATGCTCTGTGAGCGCAGCAGCACTGGCCGCCTGCAGGCCGTAGCGGCGCTCACGGCAGGGCTGGAAAACGCCTCCACGCCAATCGGCGGTGATCAGCTGTTTGGCCGCCAATGGCGTTTTGTGCAGGGTTGTGCGCTGGGGGCTAATGGTTTGGGGCCCATCACACAAAGTGCATCAGCCGCTCAGGGCTGGACGAACAGCTATGCAGGCACGCTGACTGCTGCGCAAATGAATGCGTTGCTCTTGCCCAGTAGCACAGGCGTGCCCGGCCAAGTTGCTCCCGCTTTGGCCACAGATACCGTGTTCTACAGTGCTTTCCGAGTCAATACCAATGGCATCGTCATGATTGAGCGGCTTATCACTGCCGCAGGTGAGACCCGCGATATTCGCTTGTTTTATACCGTGGATTGAACCCTAGCGACGCACTTGTAGCGCGCCTGGATTCACGATATTTGTAGGCTGGCCTTTGATGAAATTCACAACATTATCAAACGCCGCGCCGAAGTAGAGCTCATAGCTGTCTTGCTCCACGTAGCCGATGTGTGGCGTGCAGATGCAGTTTTCTAATCTGAGCAGAGCATGGCCTTGCAGGATGGGCTCGCTTTCAAACACATCGACGGCGGCCATGCCAGGGCGGCCACGGTTGAGGGCGGCGATCAGGGCATCTTGCTCCAGCAGCTCGGCGCGAGCGGTGTTTACCAGCAGAGCAGTGGGCTTCATCAGCGAGAGATCTTGCAATCGCACGCAGCCTTCGGTTTCTTCATTGAGCCGCAAATGCAGAGAAAGCACATCGCTCGTGCTGAACAATTCTTCGCTGCTGCTGGCCGTAGCAAAGCCCAGGCCTTGCGCGCGGGCGAGCGTGGTCTCGCGACCCCATACGAGCACTTCCATTCCAAAGGCTTTGGCATAGCCCGCCACGAGCTGGGCGATTTTTCCGAAGCCAAGCAGACCAAGTGTGCGGCCTTTGAGTGTGGAGCCAAGATTGAAATTGGGTGGCATGGAGGCCGTCTTGAGGCCAGATTGCTGCCATGCGCCATGTTTCAAATTGGCAATGTATTGCGGCAAGCGGCGTTGCGCAGCCATGATGAGCGCCCAGGTGAGCTCGGCGGGAGCCGTAGGCGAACCCACGCCTTCCGCCACAGCGATGCCGCGCTCGGTACAGGCATTGACATCAATATGGCCACCGACGCGACCCGTTTGTGAAATGAGTTTTAAGCGTGGGAGCTTCTCGATGATCTGACGCGGGATCACAGAGCGCTCGCGGATCAGTACGATGACATCGGCATCTTTGAGGCGCACGGTGAGCTGGCCCACGCCTTTGACGGTGTTGGTATAGACCTTCGCCTGATATTCATCTAATTTGGATGCGCAGGGCAGTTTCCGCACAGCATCTTGGTAATCGTCAAGAATCACAATATTCATGGGCTCTTATTGTGCCTGCAAGATTTCCCTAATCCGGCTACGATCACGCCTCCAATACCTAATCATCGTATCCACAGGAGAAATTTGTGAGCATTTCTATGTCTTCGGCTAGCCTGCCCGTCTTCCAATCCATGCTGGGCAATCTCGATCATTTCCTCGTGAAAGCTGCTGCGCACGCTGCGGCCAAGAAGTTTGATCCGGCGAATTTGCTGGCTGCTCGCTTGGCTCCCGATATGCTGCCTTTCACGCGCCAAGTGCTGATCGCCTGTGATGCGAGTAAGCTGGGTGTGGCTCGCTTGTCTGGCGTGGAGGCGCCCAAGTTTGAGGATACTGAGACGACGATTGAGCAACTGCGCGAGCGGATTGCCAAGACGCTCGCATATTTCGATAGGGTGCCTGCTGACAAGCTCGATGGCACGGAAGACAAAGACATCACCTTCCCCGTGGGTCGCGATGGCACGACGCGTACGATGAAGGGTGAGGCTTATTTGAAGCATTGGGTGTTTCCTAACTTTTTCTTCCATGTGACCACGGCTTATGCGCTGCTTCGGCACAACGGCGTAGAACTGGGTAAGACGGACTATTTGCTGGGCTCAAAGGCCTAAGACTGCCAAAAACAGCGAAAATACGCGGTTGCTGCCGATTTCCGGCGGGCCGCGTATTTTTTTATCATGCTGAGCTTTTCTGCCTTTAACAAAAAATCTGAAGACACCGTGCAAGAGACATCTCAACCCAAAGTCCCTAAAGCCGCTGCAGCGCATCCGCTGGATGGGCTCACGGGTGGCGCATTTTCTGCGCCTACCTCGGGTGAGCGCGCTGCGAAGGTGCGTGAGTGGTTGAGCAGCAACCCAACGACCGAGCAGATGCAAGAGGTGTTCAAAGAATTGTCAGCTCGTGATAAAGGCGCAGCCAAACCACTGCGCGAGAAGCTCGATGAACTGAAGCGCAGCGCCTCGCAAGAGCATATTGCGGCGGATTGGGCAGTGAAGGCACAAGCCTTGCTCGACGGCAGCAAACTCAATATTGCCGATGCGCTGGCCTGGCAGCGCGATGCCGCTAAAGCCGGTGCGCCGCTCTCGAAGGAGCCATTGGCTGCACTGCGAACGAGCTTGAATGATCGCGTCAAGCAGATTGAAGATTTACAGCATCGCGCTCAGGTGCAGCGCGAAGCGGCCATCATGATGGCTCAGCGCATTGAATTGCTCTCTACCAAGCCTTTGGCTGACGCGCAAGCGGCGTTTGAAACCCTGCATGTGGATGTCAAAAATTGGAGCGAGCAAACGGCTGCGCTGCAAGCCGATGCGCAGTGGGCGAGTGTGGATGCCAAATTCACGCCGCAGCTGGAAACAGCGCAAGGGCAGCTCTCAGCACTATGGGAAGCTTTTTCCGGCGCGCTCGCGCAAGCGACCGCCGCGATGGGGGATACTGGTGCGCCGCTGCCTGCTGTGCCCGTGTGGGCGGACGCGATCCGCGCTGCGCGCGGCGAGGCTGCTTCGACGAAAGCTGAGAAGCCAGCGAAACCGAAAGTTGACCCTGAAAAACGTGCTGCGGCCAATGCTGCTGTGCGCGAAGTGCTCTCAAAATTAGAGCAAGAGCTGCAAGAGGGCCATGGCAAAGCCAGCGCTCAAGCGGCGAATGATCTGCGCGCCGCGCTCAAAGAGCATGGCGAGTTTGTGGATGACCGCACTGAGGCCAAGGCGCGTGATGCTTTGGGCGCAGCCGGCGAGATGGAAGGCTGGCAGAAATGGCGCGCGAACCAGATTCGCGAAGAGCTGATCACCAAAGCTCAAGCTTTGGTAGCCAAGCCATTGGGTGGCCGCAAGCAGCAAGAAGCTGTACGCGATTTGCGCAATGCTTGGAAGCAAACCGATCAAGGCGGCATGCCTAACCACGGCATGTGGCGCAAGTTTGATGAGGCTTGCAATGAGGCGCATAAGCTCGTGGAAGCTTGGCTGGATAAAGTGAAAGCCGAAGAAGCCACGCACAAAGCCCAGCGCGTAGCCATCATCGAAGAAATTCAGAATTGGACGGCTGCGAACGCCGCCCGCAACGATTGGAAAGCCGTGGATCGCGAGCTGCATCAGCTCGCCGAGAAATGGCGTGGCGCAGGCCACATCGGCGAGAAAGCTTTTGCTGAGCTGCAGCCGCAATACAAAGCCGCGATCAAAGCTGCCCATGGCCCACTGGAAGTAGCGCAGAAAGCATCGCTTGAGCGCCGCCGCGCTTTGATTGAAGAGGCCAAGGAGCTGGGCGCTGCGCCAATGATGCGCATCGATGCCGTGAAGAATCTGCAAGGCCGCTGGCAAACCGAGGCGCAAAGCGTGCCGATGGATCGTAAGGAAGAGCAAAAGCTCTGGGATGCGTTCCGCAAGCCGATTGATGAGGCCTTTGAGCGCAAAGGCAAGGCCCGCGAAAGCCAAGCCGCTGCAATGAGCGCGCATGATAAAGCCGTGCTTGATGCCACCAAGGCGCTCGATGAAGCCATTGCCAGCAATGATGTGAAAGCGATCCGCAATGCAATGGATGCGTTGGATGCGGTAAGCCGCGGCAGGGCTGCTCCTGTGGCTGCGCCAGCACCAGTTGCAGCACCTGTTTCTGAGCAAAAAGAGCCGATTGATGGCATAGAATCTGCGCAGAGTGCTCCTGAAAGTGTAGCGTCTGATGCGCCAGCACCTGAGTCCTCTGAAGTCACTTCCGCTCCCGTTGATGCGGCTGAGGCGCCTCAAGCAGCTGCTGCTGAAGCTGCCCCAGCGCCTGCAGAGCCGCCCAAAGCTTCGCCCAAACCCGTTGTTGCGCGCCGTGGTGACGATCGCCCTGGCGCGAAGGTGAGCACGCCCGCCAAGCCGGAAGCTGGCCGTTTTGGCGATAAGCGCGGTGGGGATCGCCGAGATGGAAAGTTTGGTGACAAGAAGCCAGGCTTTGGTGATCGCCGCCCCGATTCACGTGGAGATTCACGCGGTGATCGTGGCGCTCCTCGTGGTGATACACGCGGTGCAGGTTTTAGCGGCCGTGAAGAACGCTTCGAGGATCGAGGCCCACGTCTGTCCAACACTGCTTTCTACGCCATGCGCGATGGCATGGACAAAGCGCAAATGGCTTTGAAGAAGCTCGCCGCGCAAGCGCATGGTGAATCCGTTGTTTCCCTGCTCACCGCATGGGAAGGCCGCAATGCTGAGAGTTTGCCTACTGCGCAGCAACTGGGCCGCGGCTTAGCTCCCGCAGCCCGCACGCAATGGGCGCAAGCCTTGGCCAAGCCTGCTGCTGGCGATGCCGCGCAAGCGTTGCTTCGCCTAGAAATGGCCGCGGAAGTACCCACGCCCGCCGAGCAACTCGATGCCCGTCGTGCTTTGCAGCTTCAGCTTTTAACGAAGCGTGGCGAGGCAGCGCCAAAAGACACATGGCAGCAAGATGCGGCTACTGTGCTTGCAAGCGCGCATGAGGAGAAAAATGCAAGGCGCTTGCAAAATGCGTTGAAGGCCTTGTTGCGCTAACCCATTTGTTGGAACTCTGAACGTACTTTTGCGTCTTCTGCGTTCTTTTCTTTCCTCGCCCACGAACCCAAAAAAAAAGCCCAGTTCCGAAGAACTAGGCTTTGAAAGGGATCCCGGGCATTGCTGCCGACGAGGACCCGAGGAGACAACCTTACATAGATTCAATAACGATATTGTGCATCTTAGGTGCACAGCTTGTCTTGATATCTGACTCTAAACATCTGAGCACGAAGTCTCAGATTTCAAGGCAAGTTTGTAACGCGGGTGTTGATTAAGGCTTTAAATTAACGCTTACGGGCAGCAGCCTTGGTCGAGGCAACAGCTGTCTGGCTCACAGCAGCGATGTTTTGCTCAGCCAGCTCGGAAGCTTGCTTCACAGCCTTTTGCATCGCGTCGTAGGCATTGCCAGCAGCAGCGACAGCGCTCTTCATCACAGCCACGGCAGACTCAGAGCCTGCAGGTGCGTTTTTAGCGATGTTGTCCACGAAAGCGGCGTATTGCTTTTGAGCAGCAGCAGTTTGTGCTTCGTAAGCAGCGCCGAATTCTGCGCCGGTGCTGGAAGCGATGTCATAGAGGTGGCGGCTGTAGGCCATGCTCTTCTCAGCCAAAGGCTGGAGGAAAGAAGCTTGCAGAGCCAAGAGCTCTTGTGCGTCTTTCACGCTCAGAGCAGCCTTGGTGCCTTCAGCAGCTTCGCCCAAAGCGGCTTTGCCGGCAGTGAGATTCAACTCAACCAGCTTTTCTACACCAGCGTAGGCTTTGTGGGTCAAACCAAACAGGGTGTCAAAGTTGGCTTTTTGTGCGGCGAGAACTTGTTCAACGGTCATCATGGCGGTGCTCCTAGAGGGGTTAAGGTGGTTTCAATAATTGCTGCAGTGCAGCATTGAATTGAAGTATAGGGTAATCCCGCGGGAATGCAAGAGGTTTTTGCTGCGGTGCAGCAAAAAAGCTCGTTTTAGAGCTGATTTTCTAAATCAATGATGAAAAAGAAGGCTTTTTGGGCAATCGCCGGCATAGATACTGCGCAGAGTGCTATGTAATTAATAGTGAGTGACAATCCTGAGCATGCAAGCCTTCTACGCCGATCAGTTCGTTCTCCCGCTCCCTGAAGGCCATCGTTTTCCGATGCCCAAGTATCGGATGCTGCGCGATTGGCTCACCGCGCATTTGCCGCAGGTGAAGATGCAAGTTGCACCGCCCGCCACCGATGGCGAGCTGGCTTTGGTGCATACGCCTGCCTATATTCGCGGCATCTCGCAGGGCGTGGAGCAGGGCGGGCTCGATCCGAAGATCATGCGAGAGATTGGTTTTCCGTGGAGCGAGGCCATGGCCGAAAGAGCGCGGCGCTCAGTGGGAGCGAGCGTGGCAGCGGCGCGAGTGAGCTTGGGGCTGCAAAGCGGTCCACCAGAAGGCATCGCAGCGAATCTGGCAGGTGGCACGCACCACAGCTATGCAGACAAAGGCGGTGGCTTTTGCGTCTTTAACGATTTCGCTGTGACGGCGCGGCTGATGCAAAGCGAGTGGGCAAGGGCGTATGGGAGTTCGCGGCCGCTGCATGTCGCCATCATTGATTTAGACGTGCATCAAGGCAATGGCACCGCGCGGATTTTTCAAAATGATACGAGCGTGTTCACGCTCTCCATGCACGGCGCGAAGAATTTTCCGTTTCGCAAAGAGGCCAGCGATCTGGATGTGGATTTGCCCGACGGCTGTGGCGATGATGAATATTTGCAAGCGCTGGATCACGCGCTCGATGAACTGGAGCGGCGCTTTTTCTCACCTTATCCGCCTGGCTTGATTTTGTACCTCGCAGGCGCAGACCCACACGAGGGCGACCGCCTTGGCCGTCTGAAGCTCACGTATGACGGCCTAGAAGCGAGAGACCGCCGCGTGATGCATTGGGCTTGGCAAAGGCGTATTCCGATGGCGTTTGCGATGGGCGGGGGCTATGGCAGGGATTTGAGTACGACTTTGAAAGTGCAACAAGCAACATATGCCGTGGCCGTGGATTTTTGGGCAAAATGGCAAGCTAAAAACTGATATTTAATACAGTAAATCACCATTCTTCCCCCTACAATCCCACGCATGGCAGATAAGTTACCGACTCAATATTCCGAAGGCTCAATCCGTGTTTTGAAGGGGCTGGAGCCCGTCAAGCAGCGGCCGGGCATGTATACCCGCACGGATAATCCGCTGCACATCATCCAAGAGGTGCTGGATAACGCGGCCGATGAAGCCTTGGCTGGCCACGGCAAGCGCATCAAGGTGGAGCTGCATACCGATGGTTCGGTGAGCGTGCATGACGATGGGCGCGGGATTCCGTTTGGCATGCATCCTGAGGAGAAGGTGGCGGTGCTGGAGATCGTGTTCACGCGCTTGCATGCGGGTGGCAAGTTTGACAAAGGCAAGGGTGGCGCTTACAGCTTCTCAGGCGGCTTGCATGGCGTGGGCGTGAGCGTGACGAATGCGCTGGCTAAGCGGCTGGAAGTGACGAGCCATCGCGAGGGTATGGTGGCCAAACTTGTGTTCTCCGGCGGAGATGTGGTGGAGAAACTGCATTTGCGCAAGCAGGTGGAAGGGGATCGTAAAAACGGCACTTCGGTGCGCGCTTGGCCGGATGCGAAGTATTTTGAATCTGCTGCTTTGCCGCATGCCGAGCTGGTGCATTTGCTGCGCAGCAAAGCCGTGCTGATGCCGGGCGTGACGGTCTCGCTCGTGGATGAGAAGAAAAAAGACACGCAAACCTGGCAATACAAAGGCGGCCTGCGCGATTATTTGGAGCAAAGTTTGCCAGCAGATGCGGTGATTCCGCTGTGGGAAGGCGAAGGCTTTGCGGAGAACAACGACACCTTTGCCGAAGGCGAGGGCGCGGCTTGGTGCGTGGCGTTTACCGAAGAGGGTAACCCGATTCGCGAGAGCTATGTGAATTTGATTCCCACCAGCGCTGGCGGCACACATGATTCTGGTTTGCGCGATGGCTTGTTTAACGCCGTGAAGAGCTTTGTGGATCTGCATTCGCTGCTGCCCAAGGGCGTGAAGCTTATGCCGGAAGATGTGTTTGCGCGGGCATCGTATGTGCTCTCCGCGAAGGTGCTCGATCCGCAATTCCAAGGGCAGATCAAAGAGCGCTTGAATTCGCGTGATGCTGTGCGCCTCGTGAGCAGCTATGTGCGCCCTGCGATGGAGCTGTGGCTCAACCAGCATGTGGACTATGGCAAAAAGCTCGCCGAGCTGGCCATCAAAGCCGCGCAATCGCGCCAACGCGCTGGCCAGAAGGTTGAAAAGCGCAAAGGCTCAGGCGTGGCCGTGCTTCCAGGCAAACTCACCGATTGCGAGAGCCGCGATTTGGCGCATAACGAAGTGTTCCTGGTCGAGGGTGATTCGGCAGGCGGCTCAGCCAAGATGGGGCGCGATAAAGAAACGCAGGCGATTTTGCCTTTGCGCGGTAAGGTGCTCAATACATGGGAAGTGGAGCGTGATCGCCTGTTTGCCAACACCGAGATACACGATATTTCGGTGGCGATTGGCGTTGATCCACACGGGCCTGACGATTCACCCGACATGAGCGGCCTGCGCTACGGCAAGATTTGTATTCTGAGCGACGCGGATGTGGATGGCTCTCATATCCAAGTGCTCCTGCTCACGCTCTTCTTCAAGCATTTCCCCAAGCTCATCGAAGCCGGCAACCTCTACGTCGCCCGCCCACCGCTCTTCCGTGTAGATACACCTGCCCGAGGCAAAAAAGCCGCTGGCAAGGTGTATGCGCTTGACGAAGGCGAGCTCACCGCGATTCTGGACAAACTGCGCAAAGAAGGCGTGGCCGAAGGCAAATGGACAATCAGCCGCTTCAAAGGCCTGGGCGAGATGAACGCCGAGCAACTTTGGGAAACGACGCTGAACCCTGACACCCGCCGTCTGCTCCCCGTGCAATACGGCAACCTAGATTTCGCCCAGACCGCCAACAACTTCAACCAACTCATGGGCAAAGGCGAAGCCGCTGCTCGTAGAGAGTTGATGGAGTTGCATGGGGATGAGGTTGAGGTGGATGTTTGATGACTTCCCGTATCCGCCTACGCCCCACGCTTGCGAGCGACATCCCTTTCGTACTCTCTCTGGAGCAGGACGAGCAGAACTTGCCGTTTATCACGCCTTGGGAGCGCACGCAGCATGAGGCTTCGATTCGGTTTCCGGATATGCGGCATTTCATCATTGAAGGCGGCGCGGGGCTGGAGGCTGTGGGTTTTTTGATTTTGATTGGGTGTCGTAATCCGCATCAATCCATTGAACTCAAGCGTATGGTCGTGGCATCTAAAGGGCAGGGTTTAGGGCGGGCAGCTTTGCGCGTGGCTAAACGTGTTGCTTTTGATGATTTGGGCGCGCATCGCTTTTGGCTGGATGTGAAAGCGCGCAATGTGCGAGCAAAGGCTCTGTATGACTCTGAAGGCTTTGTGATGGAAGGCACGCTGCGAGAGGCGGTACGGCTGCAGCAGGTAGCGAGCAGTTTGCCTGCTGGGCGGGGCTCGCAAGCTGGCGTGGATTTTGATTCATTGCATGTGCTTTCGATGCTGCGCACGGAGTTTGATGCGCGGCGCTCGGGTGGTTTGGAAGGCAGTTTTTAATGGTTTTTATGACTGAAAACCATCGATTGCTGGCGTATTTACTGCGCGAGTTGCTATTAAATTGGAAGCGCTGGTTTTGCCTTGCTTCTCTAACTCTATTGGCTATGACACCAGCGCACGCCGATGTCTGGGGCTATATCGATGCCAAAGGCGTGGCGCATTTTGCTGCTGAGAAGTTGGATGATCGTTATGAGCTGTTTTTCAAAGGTGGAACAGGTGGTGTTGGCTTTGATACGCGTGATGGCGTAGCAGCGCCTACTAAGCCAGAGGTGGAAACGCCTCGCCAAGTGGCGGTGCCTGCTGGCAAATCCAAGCTGATCGCCTTCTTTGATGTGTCGCCGAATTTCAAGGCGGTGAAGCATCACATGCGCGAAGCCTCGCAGGCTCACAATGTTGATTTTGAGCTACTGCAAGCCTTGATAGCGACCGAGAGTGGCTTTGACACGAATGCGGTAAGCCCCAAGGGCGCTGTCGGCCTGATGCAACTTATGCCGCCCACGGCGCAGCGCTACGGCGTCAGCGGCGATGCGAAGACACCGATTGAGAAAAGGCTGACCGACCCGAGAACCAATATCCGCGCAGGCACACGCTATCTGCGCGATCTGATCAATATGTTCCCCGGTAAGTTGGAGCTCGCTCTGGCCGCTTACAACGCAGGTGAGGGTGCGGTGCAGCGCTATGGCAACAAGATTCCGCCCTTCAAAGAAACGCAGAACTACGTCGTCACGGTGATGCAGATTTATAACCAGCTCAAGCCGCCGGCAGCGATAGTGCAGCGCCAGCAGCAAACTCAAACACCCAATCGCGTGCGCATGGAGTTTGGCAACCAAGCCCCTGGCCAAATCGCAGGGCGCGGCAATATGGTGCCGCCTCTGACCGCACCAGCATTGCCAGCCACAGACATCAAGTAAACCGCTTTTCAATTCGTACATCTCATGAGCGACCCGACCCTTTTCGATATCGATCCCCCCAATACGCCGCCGCCCATCGATCCACCTGGTAGCAAAATGGGCAGCGGTGATGATGGCGACAGCCTCAATCTCGCCGTCTATGCCCAGCGCGCCTACCTTGAATATGCTTTGAGTGTCGTCAAAGGGCGCGCTTTGCCAGACGTGTGCGATGGCCAAAAGCCGGTGCAGCGGCGCATCATTTATTCGATGCATCGCATGGGCCTCAGCTTCGGCGGCAGCAATGGCGCAAGCGGTGCGAAGCCTGTGAAATCTGCTCGTGTGGTGGGCGATGTGCTGGGCAAATACCATCCGCATGGCGACAGCGCTGCGTATGACGCGATGGTACGCATGGCGCAAGGCTTTTCGCAGCGCTATCCGCTGATTGACGGGCAGGGCAATTTCGGCTCACGCGATGGCGATAGCGCTGCCGCAATGCGCTACACCGAAGCGCGCCTCGCAAAAATCGCCACGCTGCTGACCGATGAAGTGGATATGGGCACGGTTGATTTCATTCCGAATTACGATGGCTCGGAGCAAGAGCCTCGCTTGTTGCCTGCACGTTTGCCCTTTGATTTGCTTAATGGGGCAAGTGGTATCGCCGTGGGTTTGGCCACTGAAATACCAAGCCACAACTTGCATGAAGTGGCGCAGGCCACCGTTGCGCTCATCAAGAATGCCAAGCTCTCGGATGAAGAGCTCTTCACCCTGATCCCAGGCCCAGATTTTGCCAATGGCGGCCAGATCATCAGCCCAGCCTCTGATATTGCTGACGCGTATCGCACTGGGCGCGGCTCGCTCAAAATCCGTGCACGCTGGAAGATTGAAGAGCTGGCGCGTGGGCAATGGCAACTCGTCGTCACAGAATTGCCGCAGGGCGTGAGCACGGCCAAGGTGCTCGAAGAAATTGAAGAGATCACCAATCCCAAGGTGAAAACGGGCAAGAAGGCGCTCACGCAAGAGCAAACCCAGCTCAAGGCAAGCATGCTCGCGCTGCTGGATGTGGCTCGCGATGAGAGTAACAAAGATGCCCATGTGCGCCTCGTGTTTGAGCCGAAGACGAGCAAGATTGGTCAGCAGGAGCTGATCACTGCGCTGCTCGCGCATACCTCGCTAGAGAGCAGCTGCCCGATCAACCTGACTGCGATTGGCCTCGACGGTATTCCGAAGCAGAAAACACTGCGCGAGATGATCAGCGAGTGGATCGAATTCCGCGCCACCACAATCGAACGCCGCAGCCGCCATCGCTTGGAAAAGGTGCTGGAGCGCATCCACATTCTGGAAGGCCGCCAGATCGTCTTGCTCAATATCGACGAGGTGATCGCCATCATTCGCCAGAGCGATGAGCCGAAAGCAGCGTTGATTGCGCGCTTCAAGTTGACTGATCGCCAAGCGGAAGACATTCTTGAAATCCGCCTGCGTCAGCTAGCCCGCCTAGAGGCCATCAAGATCGAGCAAGAGCTGAAAGAGCTGCGCGAAGAGCAGGGCAAGCTGGAAGACATCATCAATTCGCCCGCCACGCTGCGCCGCTTGATGATCAAAGAAATTGAGACGGATGCCAAAACCTTTGGCGATCCTGCCAAAGATCCACGCCGCACGCTCATCCAAGCTGAGAAGAAAGCCGTTGCTGAAATCAAAGTGGTGGATGAGCCTGTCACAGTCGTCGTCTCCAGCAAAGGCTGGGTGCGCGCCCGCACCGGCCATGGGCACGAGGCCGCCAGCTTTGCCTTCAAAGCAGGTGATGGCCTCTACGACACCTTCGAATGCCGTACGGTGGATACGCTGCTCGCCTTCGGCAGCAATGGCCGCGTTTACAGCGTGCCCGTCGCCAGCTTGCCCGGTGCGCGCGGCGATGGTCAGCCAGTGACGACGTTGATCGAACTCGAGTCCGGCACCCAGCTGCTGCATTACTTCGCAGGTGCTGCGAATGCGCAGCTCTTGCTTTCTAGCAGCGGTGGCTACGGCTTCATTGCGAATGTGGAAAACATGATCTCGCGCCAAAAAGCGGGCAAAGCCTTTATCAGCGTAGGCGAGGGTGAATCAGTCTGCAAGCCCTCTCCACTAGAGATTTTCATAAGAAATGTGGCGGTAGCCGGCTTAGAATCTGCGCAGAGTGCTCCTAAATCAGTAGTGGCTACGCATGTGGCATGTGCCTCCACAGATGGCCGTATCTTGACTTTTGAAATCACCGAGCTCAAGGCCATGACCGGCGGCGGACGCGGTCTGATGCTGATTGATTTGGATAAGAAAGACACGCTTGCGGGCGCGGCGGCCTACAGCCGCAGCATCAAAATCTTTGGTATTGGCCGAGGCGGCAAAGAGCGCGAAGAGCAGCTCGAAATCCGCAGCCTCAACAACGCCCGCGCCGCCAGAGCCCGCAAAGGCAAGGCGGCGGATCTTGGTTTCAAGCCCACTGGCGTAGTTCGCGTGGAATAAGTGTGGCCAACACATGAGCGTTTTGCAAACCGAATTCGTCGGACGCATCACGCTCATGCGGGAGCAGCTGCAAGATGTCTCCGTGTATCCGTTCAATTTGCCTGCGCTCAAAGAATTTGATCAGCTCAAGCCGCATCCAAAAGTCACGTTTTTCGTCGGAGAAAACGGCTCTGGCAAATCCACTTTGCTCGAGGCCCTGGCGGTGAGCCTAGGGATGAACGCAGAAGGTGGCACAGAAAATTTTCGATTTGGCACACGCGCTTCGCACTCCTGCTTGCATGAGTATTTGCGGATCGCCAAAGGCTTTAAGCGGCCACAAACGAAATTCTTTTTGCGTGCTGAGAGCTATTTCAATTTAGCGACTGAAATTGAGAACTTAGATGCTGCGCCAGCCTCTGGCCCGCCCATCATCAACTCTTATGGCTATCGCTCATTGCACGAGCAATCTCACGGCGAATCCTTCATGGCCTTGATGATGAATCGTTTCGGTAAAAACGGCCTCTATCTGCTCGATGAGCCTGAAGCAGCGCTTTCCCCGCAACGTCAGCTCGTTGCACTCTCGCGCATGCATGAGTTGGTACAAGAGGGCAGCCAATTCATCATTGCCACGCATTCGCCCATCCTCATGGCCTACCCAGATGCGGTGACCTATGAGTTTTCAGCCAAAGGTATTGCGGCCGTGAAGTATGAAGAGACCAGCCATTTTCAGATCACGAAGAATTTCTTGATGAACCCTGAAAGGATGCTGGATATTTTGATGGCGGATGCCAGCAAAAATGCATCGGCTTCATCGCCTTGTTAAGACCGATCAATGCAGATGATGGTGATGGCCGTCGCCGTCATGGCCGGCGTGGTGGCTGGCTTCCATCTTGAAGAAGCCGATACCCGCCGTGCCCTTGCCAATTTCGTCGAGCGTGGCTTCGCGAATTTCATTCACCTTGATACGCAAGCGTAGCGCCATGCCAGCGAGCGGGTGATTGCCATCGAGGATGACGTGATCGGGATAAATATCTGTGACATGGAAAAACACGTCTTTCGGCGCATTGGGGTCGCAGCCCGGTGGCAGGCCTTCGAAGAGCATGCCTTCTTCTAAATTCTCTGGAAACTTATCGCGCGGCGCCATGTAGATCAGTTTGTCGATGTAATCGCCGAAGGCATCTTGCGGCTCCAGATGGAGTTCCACAACTTCGTTTTGCACTTTGCCGATGAGGCTTTCTTCAATCTTAGCAAGAAGATCGGTACCGCCCATGAGGAATTCAGTGGGCTCTTCCAAGACGTCCAGCTCCTCGCCTAAGGTGTCTTTCATCACCCAGGTGAGGGCAACGATGCATTGGGGTTTGACATGGTGGAGTTGAATTTCGTCGGACATGGTGATGAGTTAGTTCACTGGAGAATAGAACGCAACATACGCAGAAAAACTAGGGGCGTTCACTTTTTGCGCCTTCTGCGATTGTTCTGCGACTTTTGCGTTCTTTGGGTTGAATCGCTATGCCGCTAGATCAGGCAGAATTGTCCCATGAATGTGAAACTCCCCCTTGTCTTGCTCGGCGGCATCAGCCCAGAGCAGTTTATGAGCCAGTATTGGCAAAAGAAGCCCTTGTTAATTCGCGCTGCTGTGCCGGATTTCAAGCCCTTGGTCAGTGTAGAAGAGCTTTTAGACTTTGCGGCCCATGATGAAGTCGAATCTCGCCTCGTAGAACACACCGCCAAAGGCTGGAAGCTCACGCCTGGGCCCGTTCAGAAAGCGCCTGGCGGGAAGAAGAAAGACTGGACGCTGCTTGTGCAAGGCATGGATGTACACAGCGCTGCTGTGCATGCGCTGCTGCAGCAATTTCGCTTTGTGCCTGATGCACGGCTCGATGACGTGATGATCTCGCTGGCGGGCGAGGGCGGGGGCGTGGGGCCGCATTTTGATTCTTATGATGTGTTTTTGCTGCAAGCCTCTGGGCGCAGACGTTGGCAAATTTCTGCACAGAAAGATTTGGCACTGGTGGATGGTGCGCCACTGAAGATTTTGCAAAACTTCAAACCGACGCAGGAATGGGTTTTGGAGCCGGGTGACATGCTCTACTTGCCGCCGCGCTATGCGCATGATGGCGTGGCGCTGGATGCACTCTGCCAAACCTATTCGATTGGCTTTCGTGCACCGAAAGCAGGCGAGTTGGCGCGCGAGCTGCTGCATCGTTTGGCCGAAGAGATCGCCGACAGCACGGAAGATGATCCCAAGCTCGCCAAACTCTACGAAGACAAAGCTCAAGAGGCGACATCTCATCCTGGCCAAATGCCTGCAGCGCTGATGGCTTTTGCTCTTGACGCTGTAAGCAAATCGCTGGCAGACAAAACCCTCATCGAGCAATTGATCGGCGAATACCTCACGGATCCGAAAGCGGGTGTGTATTTTGATGAAGGCAGTTTGCCCAAAAATTATTCCAAGGTCGTACTGCATGCCGCCACGCGCATGAGCTACGACACCAAGCACATGTTCATCAATGGCCAAAGCTTCAAATGCGCTGGCACGGATGCCAAGCTGCTGCGCAAGCTCGCTGATGAGCGACAGATATCTGCTATTGAATTAAGAGCGGGTAGCCCAGCCTTGCTGCCGGCGATTGGCGAGTTTGCCAAAGAGGGGTGGCTTCGTGGTGAGTGACTCTGCTGCCAAACCTAGCTTGCTGGAAGGCGCATTCTCAGGCCGCGCTGATTTTCAGCAGCTGATCCGTGATGCAATCAACACAGCAGCAAAAGAAGGCTGGCGCGAGATGGTGTGGTTTGATCTGAACTATGAAGACTGGCCTTTGGGCGAGCGCAGCGTGGAAGCTGATCTGCAAGAGTGGAGCGCCACAGGTCGTAAGCTCACCATCGTCGCCAAGCGATTTGATGGGTTGATCGCCAAGCATCATCGTTTTGTGAATTGGCGCAAGCAGTGGAGCCATATCATCGAAGCTCGCGCCGTGACCAGTGCATCAGACGAAGAATTCCCCAGTCTGATCCTGGCCCCCGATTGGGCGATGCACCGCTTGCAACCCACTCTGTGCAAGGGTGTGGCAGGCTATGGAGCCAAGCGCAGGGTTGATTTGCGTGAGCTGAGCAATGAATGGCTATCGCTCAGTGCGTCGTCTTTTCCTTCAACCACTCTTGGTCTGTAGGTGAATGATCTAAACAGCGCAGGTGCGGAAACCGTAAAACCCACCATCTCGCTCAGATCTGGCGTAGCCTCTGAAAGTCGCATGTTTCATGCGCTCGCGTGTAGCCCAACTTGCACCGCGCAAGGTTTTGCAGTGATCGAAGTGCACGGTGCTGCCTTGATACCAAGGTGAGGGCACAAAGCCGGGGTAGGGGCGGAAGGTGTTGATCGTCCACTCCCATACATCGCCCCAGCGAAAACCTTGACCCACGAGGCGGCTGGCAGCTATTTCCCACTCCACCTCGGTGGGTAGGCGTCTTCCAGCCCAATGGGCGTAGGCC
The DNA here is from genome assembly GCF_018413605.1 of Variovorax sp. PCZ-1. Classification (GTDB taxonomy): domain Bacteria; phylum Pseudomonadota; class Gammaproteobacteria; order Burkholderiales; family Burkholderiaceae_C; genus JANMDU01. Next base: position 1,371,080 of record NZ_JAHCDN010000001.1, read on the forward strand.
TGTGCTTCATACCAACTCACATGCATGGCACTGCTACCAGAGGCCATGCGCTGAATTCGGCCAAAGCGCATTTGCATCACGGCGCCACTGGCTACACCGATTTGCTCAACATAGCGCGGCGCGCGCCGGCCAAACTCTTTGCCTTGCCCTGCGGATGCTTCTTTGAGCCAACTCTGGCCCTCTGGGCTCCAATGTGCCATATCGTCATAGCCGCCATCATCGACAAATTCAACATATTGCGCCCAATTCACTGGCTGGGCGTCGATTTCAAACGCTGGCACACTCACTTCATGCTGCGGGCATTCGTTGTCAAAAGAAAAGCCGCTCGGCTGCGCGCCCATCAGCCAGCGCGTTGAAGGCACATGCAATGGCTCGCGCGCCGCGTAGGCCACCTGCGCAGGCACAGGCAGCTTAAGCCCCAAGGTTTGCGCCATCACGATGAATTGCTCGCTGAGCTGGTCTTCTCTAGCGAGCGCGAGACGAAAGAAATACAGGCCGTCATCTGTAGGCGCTGATTTCTCCAGCAACTCAAGTGTTGTTTCTAATGTTTCTAGCAAATAGGCCTTGATCACACCCAGATCAGGATAGGTTTGCGTCCAGCGCTCAGCGCGGCTGGAAAGGCGCGGATCAAAGCAGGCGTCAGCACGCGGCTCAATGGAGGCCAGCAAAGCAGGCTGCTGTGGGCATTGCAGCCCTAGCTGGCGCTGTGTATTGCGCCCCACCCAATATTCTTGAAACCAGCCCGCATGCCCAAGCAACCACAGAGGCGGCAATACCTCGCCCATACGCGGTACAGAAAGATCTGCGGCAAATCTCAAATCTGGTACCAAGCGCTCAAACTCTGCCATCAAATGCAAAGTGTGATTGCGCGCATCCATCAATGCAAGCGACAAAAGATCCGCCCCAGCGTGGCGAATCTCCGGCGATTCAATGGATATCGTGGGCGAGGGCACTTGTGAAGGCACGGTAGACAGACAGGGGTGTACGCGGGTACTGCAAGGAATTTTGATTATCCTTGACTTAGACAAAATATGGGCAATACTTCGACAAATAGCCTGATGGCTTGAAAGTCATCCGATCTGCAGTTCAGGGATGTAGCAAGGGAATACCCTAGGGTGGCGTGTCAGGCTTTTGCCAGAGGCTTGCAGGCTGCAGCAGTGACAATCACACAATACATAAGCAACGGAGTCAACATGGCCGCATTACTTAAATTTGCGCTCGGTATCGATTGGGTTAACGAGCGTTTGAGCAAGATAGCCTCTTGGGCTGTATTCATCTCGGCGATGATTTGCGCAGGCAATGCTTTTGTGCGCTACGGGCTTGATATGAGCTCCAACGGTTGGCTAGAAATCCAGTGGTATTTGTTTGCCGTGACGGTGATGCTTGGCGCGCCTTATGTGCTCAAGCTCAATGAGCATGTGCGGGTAGATCTGATCTACGGCAAGCTCAAAGGCAATGGTCCGGTGTATATCGATTTGTTTGGCTTCATTTTCTTTTTGTTCCCAGTGATCGGGATGCTGTTTTATATGTGCGTTCCCTATTTTTATCAAGCCTTTGTGTCTGGTGAAATGAGCCAAAACGCTGGCGGTCTGATCCGCTGGCCTGCTATTTTGACCTTGCCTGTCGGGTTCGGTTTGTTGCTGCTGCAAGGCGTCTCAGAAGTCATCAAACGCTTGGCCTATTTGGGTGGTATCTACCAAATGGATACGCACTACGAGAAGCCAGTGCAGTAATTTGAGCACTTTGAAAACAATTCCAAGACATCGCCCTTTTAGAAATAGAGCAAAAAATGCTAGTTGAACACTTCCCCCCGATCATGTTTGCCGGCTTGGTGATCGTGATGCTGATTGGTTTCCCCGTCGCTTTCTCTTTGGCCGCTTTGGGCTTAGGTTGCGGCTTTTTTGCGATCCATATGGGCTGGTTCCCAGCCGCCTATATGAGCAATTTGCCACTGGCAATGTTCTCAATTTTGAGCAACGATTTGCTGCTGGCGATTCCGTTCTTTACCTTCATGGGCACGATCTTAGAGAAATGCGGATTGGCCGAAGATATGCTCGATTCCATGGGCCAGCTTTTTGGTCCTGTGCGCGGCGGCTTAGGCTACTCTGTGATCATCGTGGGCTTCATCTTGGGCGCGATCACCGGGACGGTGGCAGGCCAAGTGATCGCCATGGCCTTGATCTCGCTGCCCGTGATGATGCGCTACGGTTACAACATGCGCTACGCCACGGGCGTGCTGGCCGCATCCGGCACGATCACTCAGCTCGTGCCACCTTCTTTGGTGCTCGTGGTGTTGGCGGACCAATTGGGTAAACCTGTGGGTGACATGTACAAAGGCGCTTGGGGCCCATCGATTCTGCAAATTCTTTTCTTTGCGGCCTACACTTTCTTGCTCAGCCGCATCAAGCCCGATTTTCTGCCTGCTGTTCCTAAGAGTGCACGAACTTTACAAGGCTGGGCGCTTTGGAAAAAATGCCTGCGCGGTATCATTCCATCGGCTTTGCTGATCTTTACTGTCTTGGGCTCCATGGGCGGACTGCCATTCCAAAAGACCGCTATCGCTACGCCGACAGAAGCCGGTGCGATGGGCGTTGTTGGTGGTCTGATTTTGGCCGCCATGTATGGGCGCTTGTCTAAAGCTTTGATGTGGGAAGCCATGGTCGGCACAATGCGCCTCACGGCCATGGTGGTCTTTATCTTGATCGGCTCACGCGTGTTCAGCCAAGTCTTCCAAGGCGTAGACGGTCACAAGTGGGTCGAGCATCTTCTCTCTGGCTTGCCAGGCGGTCAAATCGGCTTCCTGATCGTTGTGAACATCTTTGTGTTCTTTCTGGCCTTCTTCTTGGATTTCTTTGAAATCGCCTTCATCATCGTGCCCATGCTCGCGCCTGTGGCTGATAAGTTAGGTATCAATTTGATCTGGTTTGGTGTGCTGCTCTGCGTAAACCTACAAACCAGCTTCATGCATCCGCCCTTTGGTTTTGCGCTCTTTTACTTACGAGGGATTTCAGACACGCTCTTCAAGGAAAAACGAATCCCTGAAGCGGTGAAATCGAACGATATTTACCTCGGCTCGATTCCGTGGATCGTCATGCAGTTGATGCTGGTGGCTATCGTGATATTTGTGCCGCAGACGGTAACTTCCTTCCTCGATAAAGAGATCGTCGTGGATATTGATAAAGTGAAGATAGAGATTCCGGCAGATGCCGAAGCAGCATCTAAAGATCCCGCTGCGGCTCTATCACCTGCATCATCCACTCCATCTTCGAGTACCGATCCTTTTGCTACGCCATCTGCGACCGATCAGGCTACCGCTGACAAGGCTGCAGCCGATGAGCAGAAGAAGATCGACGATCTTTTCAAAGAAAAGAAGTAAGCTAGCTTGATCCATAGGCCTCTCCGGTTGCACAGGCTGGAGAGGTTTTTTTATTCAGCGCGCCCTATTGATTGGACGGCTTTCCACCATGAATGACAACGCATCGTCTGCAAGACTTGGCCCACCGCCATTTCCATTTACGCCCCGCAAAATACCCATGCAAAGCCGCGCGTTCTCAAGACCCTTTCAGGCATTGGCTTGTGTGATTGTTGCGGGCTGTGCTTATTGGCTGTTCTCCTTGTGGTCATCGGGCCAATTGAGTACGGGGCAGGGTAGCGCTGCTGGCCAAGGCTTATATTGGTATCTGGCAGCCTTGGCGCTCTTGGTCTACACCCTCTTTTGTATTCTTACCAGCGTTACAACACTTTCCACAAGCAGTTTGGACCAAAGTTTTGTGTGGAGCAAGCATGTTGAGTTGAATGAGCTAGCCTATGTGAAACTGATTCGAGTGCCTGGCTTGGATTGGCTGATTGCGCCGCGTTTGTATTGCCGCACTTTACTCGGCAAGTTTTCTGTGTTTTATGCTTGTGATCCGCAAATGATTGCTGAGTTTGAGCGCTTGCGTGATGAGCTGAAGGCTTTTCGCCAAATTCGTTAATCAGACCAGCCCGGATATTTCACCATAAGCGCCATTTTGCAAAGCTTGTGTCTCGATAGACAGCATCTTTTGCTCACATCCAATGTGTACTCTGCAAAATGGCTCAGCATCCGCCGCATCCCAAACTCGGGCGTCTGGCTGCACGCTGCTTCGCCCAGAGGGCACGCGCCCTCTGCTTGTCGCATCGCGCAACCAGCCATCCCGATTTTGGGCGCGTCAGACGCTGTCATGGTGAAATATCCGGGCTAGCCAAAAAAAAAACCGCCCGAAGGCGGTTTTTTATTGAATCGCAGAAAACTGGAATTACAGCTTTTGTGATTGCATAAAGCTGTCAAAGCGAGCTTCGGTGAAGCGGAACCAGAGGTTCGCATCAGCACGGAACTTGCTGTAGTCGCCATAGATTTTCGCCCACTGTGGGTTGCTTGCACTGAGTTCGCTGTAGAGTGCCATAGCTTCTTTGAATGCCAGAGCCATCACATCGTTGGGGAACGGACGCAGCTTGGTGCCGCTGCCAACGAGCTGCTTGAGCGCTGCTGGGTTCTTGGCATCGTATTTCGCTTGCATCTCGGTAGCGGCTTGCGCAGCAGCTGCTTCAACGATGGCTTTGTTCTCAGCAGACAGTGCGTTGAAGGCCTTGTCGTTGATGTAGAAATCAAGCTCAGGGCCACCTTCCCACCAGCCAGGATAGTAGTAGAACGGAGCGACCTTGTTGAAGCCAAGCTTCTGGTCATCGTAAGGACCGACCCACTCAGCTGCGTCGATCGTGCCTTTTTCCAGGGCAGAGTAAATCTCGCCGCCAGGGATGTTTTGTGGCACAACGCCCATGCGGCCAAGCACCTTGCCAGCGAAGCCGCCAGCGCGGAATTTCAGGCCTTTCATGTCGGCAACGCTCTTGATCTCTTTGCGATACCAGCCGCCCATTTGAGCGCCCGTATTGCCGCCAACGAAGTTGACGATGTTGTAGCCAGCATAGAACTCACGCATGAGTTTCATACCATTGCCTTCAACCATCCAAGCCGTCATTTGGCGGCTGTTCAGACCGAAAGGAATGGCGCAGCCGAGGGCAAACGCATCGTTCTTACCGAAGAAGTAGTAAGGAGCGGTGTGAGCGCACTCAATAGAGCCTTGCTGCACAGCATCGACCACGCCAAATGGTGGGGTGATCTCGCCAGCGGCGTGAACAGAAATTTCAAACTTGCCGCCAGACATTTTCTTCACTGCATCAGCGAAGGTGTTGGCTGCGCCGAAAATCGTGTCCAGAGCTTTGGGGAAGCTGGACGACAGACGCCAACGCACAGCGGCCTGGGCGTGTACAGCGGGTGCAACACCCGCAGCGAGGACACCGGCGATACCGGCGTTTTTAAGAGCTACGCGACGATCCATGTAAGGAATCTCCTTGAGGACTTGAGGCCTTTTTCTGGCTTTTAGTCAGTTGAACATCTCTCACACCGCACAGCGAATGCACAGCGATCAAGGACTGTTTAAGTCAGTGTGAATTGTAGGGAGCGCCCCCTAGGCAGCCTTGGGGGTTTTCCCTCGACATACCCCCTGAGAAGCGATGGCTTCAGGCTTCTGTCAGATTGTCGCCAGGGACTTCAAATTCAGGCAAAGCGCTTGCGGATACTTGCTTCAATACCGATAGCATCCAGGCCTTGCATGGAGAGCAATTTGGCAGGATCGCCATGTTCGATGAAGACATCGGGTAAACCCAAGTTGAGCACAGGTTTATTGATCTGCAATTGCTGCAAAGCTTCCAGTACCGCAGAGCCTGCGCCCCCCATCAGGCAGCCTTCTTCTAGCGTCACAAGCTGTTCATGCGCATGGGCGATCTCACGCAACAATTCTGTGTCGATCGGTTTAGCCCAGCGCATATTCACAACGGTGGCATCGAGTTTCTCTGCTGCTTGCAACGCGGGATAGAGCATCGTGCCGAAGCTCAAGATGGCCAGTTTTTTGCCCTGCCGCTCCACTTTGCCTTTGCCAAACGGTAAACCAGTGAGTTCGGAAGATGGCTGCTTGCCTGCACCCGCACCACGCGGATAGCGCACGGCAACGCTGTGGTTTTGCTCGAAAGCAGTCGTGAGCAAAGCGCGGCATTCAGCTTCATCAGCTGGGCACGCGACTGAGATATTTGGAATGCAGCGCAAATAAGCAATGTCGTATGCACCTGCATGCGTTGCGCCATCCGCGCCCACCAGGCCTGCGCGATCAAGGGCGAAGACCACAGGCAAATTCTGAATCGTCACATCATGAATCAGCTGGTCATACCCGCGCTGCAAAAACGTGGAGTAAATCGCCACCACGGGCTTCATGCCTTCGCAGGCCAAGCCTGCGGCAAACGTGACGGCATGCTGCTCAGCAATGCCCACGTCGTGATAGCGATCAGGATAGCGCTTTTCGAATTCGACCATGCCCGAGCCTTCACGCATGGCGGGCGTGATGCCCACCAAGCGGCTGTCTTGCGCCGCCATATCGCACAACCATTGGCCGAAGATTTGGGTGAAGGTGGGCTTGGGCGCTGTGGCGGGCTTGGTGAGGCCGACCGCAGGATCAAACTTGCCAGGGCCGTGATAAGCCACAGGATCGGCTTCAGCGAGCTTATAGCCTTGGCCTTTTTTCGTCACGACGTGCAGAAATTGCGGGCCCGCGCCTTTTTCCATCAATTGCTTGACGTTTTCCAGCATCGGAATGAGTGAATCCAAATCATGGCCATCAATCGGGCCGATGTAGTTGAAGCCGAATTTCTCAAATAATGTGGCAGGCACGACCAAGCCTTTGGCTTGTTCTTCTACGCGTTTGGCCAGCTCAAACAGTGGCGGAATCGGCTTCAAAACCTGTTTGCCCACACTTTTCGCTGCTGCATAAAAACGCCCGCTCATGAGCTGCGCCAAATAGCGATTGAGCGCCCCCACAGGCGGTGAAATGCTCATGTCGTTATCGTTGAGCACCACCAGCAAAGGCAATTCCGGCTGCACACCTGCGTTGTTCATCGCCTCAAAAGCCATGCCTGCGCTCATCGCACCATCGCCAATGATGGCAACTGCATGACGCATTTGGTTTTGATTCTTCGCGCCAATGGCCATGCCTAGGGCAGCAGAAATGGAGGTGGAGGAATGCGCTGTGCCAAACGTGTCATACGGGCTTTCATCGCGGCGCGGAAAGCCGCTGATGCCGCCCAGCTGACGCAAGGTGTGCATCTGATCGCGGCGGCCTGTCAAGATTTTGTGCGGATAGGTTTGATGACCCACATCCCACACGAGGCGATCTTCGGGTGTGTTGAACACGTAATGCAATGCAACAGTGAGCTCCACCGTGCCGAGATTGGAGCTTAAGTGCCCGCCTGTTTTGGAGACGGACTGCAGCACATGCTCGCGCAGCTCATCGGCCAGCGTTTTGAGATCAGCACGTGGCAGTTTGCGCAGATCAGCGGGCGCGTTGATGGTGGAGAGCAGGCTGGCTGAAGTCATGATCGAAATAAATTACTATAGTTCTAATAGCACTCTGCGCATATTTTATGCCGGCGATTGGCTTGTTTGGCCATAAAAATGCTTAATAGACACGTTGCACTACCATGTCTGCCAATGAGCGCAGCGCAGCAGTATCGGTCAAGGTACTGGCATCCAGCGCGCTCGTGGCTTGTGTGTAAAGTTGCTGCGCGTAGTCTTGTGAGCGCTGCATGCCCAGAATGGAAACATAAGTCGGCTTGTTGGCTTCAGCATCTTTGCCAGCGGTCTTACCGAGGGTGGCCGAATCAGCGGTCACATCCAGAATATCGTCCACCACTTGGAAGGCCAAGCCAATGGCATGGCCGTAGGTGAGCAGTGCCTGCGTTTGCTGCGGTGTGGGTGTGCCGCAGGCCGCGCCCATCATCACGCTGGCTTGCAGCAAGGCGCCAGTTTTCAGCTCATGCATTTTTTTCAGCTGGGCTTCGTTCAAGGCTGTGCCCACACTGGCCAGATCAATCGCTTGGCCTCCTGCCATACCGGCTTCGCCAGCAGCGCGAGCGAGCAGGGCGCATAGCTTGGCTTGCATGGCCTCAGGCACACTGCCGTCTTGCGGCGTGAGCAGCTCAAAAGCCAAAGCTTGCAATGCATCACCCGCTAGCAAAGCGGTGGCTTGGCCAAACTTCACATGCACTGTCGGTTTGCCACGGCGCAGAACATCATTGTCCATGCAGGGCATATCGTCATGCACCAGGCTGTAGGCATGGATCAGTTCAACGGCACATGCCGCTCGCATAGCGGCTTGCGCATGGCCATTCAGGCTCTCGCACGCAGCCAAGGCCAGCAAGGGGCGCAGCCGCTTGCCGCCGCCGAGCACGGCGTAGCGCATGGCTTCACCCAGGCCTGCGTGAGTGAGTTGAGGCATCCATTGAACAAGCGCCTGTTCAACACGCTCAAGATGTAGGCCGCTCCATGCGGAAAAATCAAAATGGCTCATCCACCGCCTTTATTGTTCAGAATTCGTGGCATCTAGCCGCTTGATTTGTTGCTCTACTGCAGACAGCTTGTCTCGGCAAATCTTCAACAGAGCCGCACCCCTTTGATAGCCAGCCAGCAAGTCATCCAGTGGCATTTGGCCAGAGTCCATGCGCGCCACCAAAGCCTCCAACTCCTGCAAAGCGGCTTCATAGCTCAGTTCAGCATCTGCAGAAACGGTGGGGGCGGTGGATTTAGGCATAGTATTTGTGACGAAACCATGATTTTAGGCGGTGCGAGACACTACATATGAAGCCGAGGTGAAGTCAAAGGTTAAAATCAGCTACGCGGCTACGTTTGGGTAGCCGTTTTCATCTTCTCCTTTTGATTGGGTTGCCAAACATGACCGACCTGAGCCTCGCCAAACATTTGCAGTTGCAGCAAGCTCCACTGCAGGTTTCCAGCTATTTCGATGCAGCCACCTACCAGGCTGAGCAGCAGCGCATCTTCTCGCATGCCCCAAAATACGTTGGCCACGCTTTAGCTGTGCCCAAAGTGGGTGACTATTACGCTCTGCCACAAGAAGGCGAAGGCCGCGTGCTGATGCACACGCCCAAAGGCTTGGAACTGATTTCCAACGTCTGCCGCCATCGGCAAGCGGTGATGCTGCATGGGCGAGGCCATCAAGAGCAAAGCAACATCATCTGTCCGCTTCATCGCTGGACGTATGACACCTCGGGCGCGCAGCCCACAGGTACTTTGATCGGCGCGCCGCATTTTGAGCAAGACCCTTGCCTCAATTTAAACAACTACGCCTTGCAGTCTTGGAATGGCTTGCAGTTTGATGCCGCTACAACGAAACACACTGATTTGAATCAAATCTTCAAAGGCATGAAAGCTGCGAAAGATTTGGATTTTTCTGGCTACCAGTTCCACCGAGCCATCCACCACGAGTGCAATTACAACTGGAAGACCTTCATTGAGGTGTATTTGGAGGACTATCACGTGGGCCCTTTCCATCCTGGCCTTGGCCAGTTTGTGGCTTGCGATGAATTGCAATGGGAATTCGGCGCGCGATGGAGCGTGCAAACCGTGGGCGTGGCCGACAAACTTGGCAAGCCCGGCAGCGCCGTTTATCAGCGTTGGCACGATGCCGTGCTCAGCTACCGTGGCGGCCAAGCGCCCGCGCATGGCGCGATCTGGCTCACGCTTTATCCCACGGTCATGGTCGAGTGGTATCCGCATGTGCTCACCGTGAGCACGCTCTACCCCCAAGGCCCGCAAAAAACACTCAACATCGTCGAGTTTTTCTACCCCGAAGAAATCGCCGCCTTCGAGCCTCACTTCATCGAAGCCCAGCAAGCCGCTTACATGGAAACCTGCGAAGAAGACGACGAAATCGCCCTGCGCATGGATGCAGGCCGCAAAGCCTTGCATGAGCGCGGCGAGAGTGAATCAGGCCCTTACCAAAGCCCGATGGAAGACGGTATGCAGCATTTCCATCAGTGGTACATGAACGCGATGATCTGATCGGATGCTATTAATTGAATAGCACTCTGCGCAGATTCTATGCCGGTGATATGCCAAAAACACTTTGAATTCTGCAAACTTTTTCGTTCTCAGGCATCATTGAGCCCATGAACGACACAACAAGCTACACCCCTCCCAAAATCTGGCAAGCACCGCAGAGCAGCGGCGGCGCATTCGCCAATATCAATCGCCCCATTGCTGGTGCAACGCATCAGAAAGAGTTGCCCATCGGCAAACATCCTTTTCAGCTTTACTCGCTTGGCACACCCAATGGCGTGAAAGTCACCGTGATGTTCGAAGAGCTTTTGGCGCTCGGCCACAAAGGTGCGGAATACGATGCATGGCTCATCAAAATTGGCGAAGGCATGCAGTTTGGCAGCGGCTTTGTCGAGGTCAATCCCAATTCCAAGATTCCCGCGCTGATGGATCGCAGCAATCCTGCCAAGCCCATTCGTGTCTTCGAATCCGGCGCCATCCTCATGCACTTGGCGGAAAAGTTTGGCGCTTTCTTACCCACTGAAACGGCAGCCCGCGCCGAATGCCTCTCTTGGCTCTTCTGGCAAATGGGCAGCGCACCTTTCGTGGGCGGCGGCTTTGGGCATTTCTATGCCTACGCCCCCGAGAAAATCGAATACGCGATTGACCGCTACGCCATGGAAACCAAACGCCAAATGGACGTGCTTGACCGCCTGCTCGCAGAGCGCAAATTCATCTGCGGCGACGACTACACCATCGCGGACATGGCCATCTGGCCTTGGTACGGCCAAATGGCCCTAGGCCGTTCCTACAACGCTGGCGAATTCCTACAAGTGCACACTTACAAAAACGTACTTCGATGGGCCCATGAGTTAGATGCTCGCCCCGCCGTCAAACGCGGCCGCATGGTCAACAAAGTGCAAGGCGAGCCTGCCTTGCAATTGCATGAGCGGCATGATGCGAGTGATTTTGAGTTAAAGACTCAGGACAAGATTTCAGCTTAATTTCGGCTGTTTTTGGCGTTTGGTCGGCGTAGAGTCTGCGCAAAGTGCTATCTAATTTATAGCAATTTAAGGTACTGCGACGACTCAAACGCAGTGACTACACCCAGTGTGTAGACGCGTCAGACGCGAAGCTGTTCCTCAGCCTTCGCCTTCAAAGAAAGCATCGTCTTCGGCAAACCCTTGCGCACTTGCGCGCCCACGAGCGGACCAAAGATGAAGCGTAGGAAGCCTGAGAAGGTGACGCGGTGTACGGCCTCAGTCACGCCACCTCGCTCGGTGAGCTCGTGATCAAAGCGCATAGAAAATCCGGGGATGGCGCCGACGACGCTGAAAGATCGGTCTTGCGTGACTTCCACGAGCGTCATCTTCACGGCTTGGCCTTTTGCGGGTTCGATATGCCCGGTCGCACCCACTGCAAACGAGCCCCCCAGAGACGAAGATTTTGTATCTGGATCCCAAGTGTTCCAGCGCTCCACATCGGCGTAAATCGCAAAAATCGTGGATGCTGGTGCATTGATCAGGATGCGTTCTTCGATCATCTTGGGCTCCTTTGTGACTTATCAGCTATGAGTATGGCCTAAACGATAGCGCGTTTTAGTGCTTCCTCGTCAAGCAGTTCGATCCACTTGCGACCCAACTGGAGCACGCCCTGCTGCTCCATGTGCTTCAAGGCAATAGATGCCTTGGGTCGACTGACTCCGCAGCGTGAAGCCAATTGCTCGTGGGTGAGCGAGATGAGGGTACGGCCATCTTTTCTGGGAGACAGATCCGCCGATAAGCGAAGCAAACCTGCGCCGATTCGGGCTTTCACGCCGCGTGTGGAGAGCGCTCGCTCGCGAGCCTGCACCTCCCGTAAACGGCTACCCAGAAATCTCACTAACAACACCAACGATTTGGGATCACTCAAGAGCATTTGCTCCATCTCAGACACCTTGACCCATCGAATCACCGCCGCGTCGCGGACAATCAAATCGCTGCCGCTGGGTAGGTTATTGAACAGATACGACAAGAATGCAAATTCTCCGGCTTGAAACGAGATTGGGACGATTTGACGATCCAAAGAGCTGGGCACATGAACCACCACATCTAAGCGCCCGCTCATCACATAGGGCAGTTGCGTCATCTGATCTCCACTTTTGCACAGTACCGTTCCCGCCGGACATTCATGCATCGCTCGCCGAGGCAATTCAAGTGAAGCGGCCAACTGCTGGGCAAGCCGTCTGCCTAGGGCCTGGCTGCCTGCAAAATCACTGGCGGGTTCAGAGGGCAAGGTATTCACTGCTAGGGTCATCCCTGAATTGTTACCGAGGGAACTGAAGCGCGCAAGGCTTTCATGGAGCATGTCTTCCATGATTGATTTGAAAGGCACATCATGATCACTCGTCGTCACACCATGTCAGCCCTCAGCGCAGGTGCACTTGCAACCCTCGCACCCAGCTTGTCGCTCGCACAAGGTAAACCGCTCAAAATTCTTGTGGGATATCCCGCAGGGGGCGCAGTTGATGTCGTAGCAAGACGGCTAGGCGAAGACTTACGTGCGCAGGGCTACAACGTGAACGTAGAAAACCGCACGGGCGCTGCCGGTCAACTCGCCACAGAAGCCATGGTCGCTTCGCCTGCTGATGGCAGCACCATCGTCTTCATGCCAGGCGGCAATGCCACGATTTTTCCGCATGTGTATCCCAAGCTTCGCTACAGCATGGCCGACCTCGCTCCTTTGGCCAGCGTTTGCTCATTCCAATTCGGTTTGGCCGTGGGCCCTGGCACACCAGCAAAGACCCTCAAAGAGTTTGTCGATTGGGCCAAGGCCAATCCGGGCAAAGCGAGCTACGGCACACCCGGCGCGGGCACAGTCATGCATTTCATGGGAGTGATGTTTGGCAAAAAGGCGGGTATTGACTTTCTGCATGTGCCGTATCGCGGCGGTGCGCTTGCGCTCAACGATGTCATGGGTGGCACCATTCCAGCGCTGGCCACTACGCTGCCGAATTTGGTTTCGCATCACAAATCGGGCAAGCTGCGTATTCTCGGTTTCTCGGGTGAGCAAGCCCTACCAGGGCTGCCCGGTGTGCCGACCTTCAAAGAGCAAGGTTATCCAGAGCTGGTCATGAGCGAAGTATTTGGCCTCTTTGCTTCAAGCAAAACGCCCGCCCCGATTATCGCCGAGTTAGAAAAAGCAATCATTGCTGCGGCAAATACGCCCGGCTTCGTTGCCGCCATAGAAAAGCTGGAGTTCGACGCTGGAACAAGCACTTCTGCAAATTTCACGCGCGCTTTGAAAGCAGATCTTGAGCGCTGGGGCCCCGTGATTAAAGCGACTGGCTACACGGCGGCAGATTGATCGCACACAACAGAGCAGTATGGATCGACCCAATATTTTGCTGATCATGAGTGATCAGCACCGGGGAGACTGTTTCGGCTTTGAGGGCCGGCGCGTAAGCACGCCGCATTTAGACTTGCTGGCCAGTCAAGGCGCTCGATTCTCTGCATGTATCACGCCCAATGTGGTCTGCATGCCCGCGCGCAGCGCTGTGCTGACAGGCATGCTGCCTATGACCAATGGCGTCCATGACAACGGTATTGATCTGGACGAGGCGCTCGCGGATAAAGGCTTCGCAGGCTCGCTGAGCAAAGCAGGCTACGACACCCGCTTCATCGGCAAAGCACATTTCTCCAGCAACCATTCCTACGGCAACAAGCCCACCGGCCGCTGCGAAAACATTCCCAGCTCGCATCTATTTGCCGATGATTGGCAGGGGCCTTACATGGGCTTTGAGAACGTGGAGCTGATGCAGCTCGGCCACAACTATTGGCTGCCCGAAAAAAGCCCCGGCGGCTTGCACTACGAGCGCTGGTATCACGCAGATGGCCAAGGAGATCTTAAAGATAAGCTGTACAAGCAAGCCTTAGCGCCTTTAACCAATGCCGCACAAACGCACAACAGCGCGCTGCCCACAGCGTGGCACAACAGCACTTGGGTGGGCGACCGTGCAGTGAGCTATCTGCGCGAGCAAGGGCGCGCTCAGCGCAGTGCCCCACAAAATACACAAGCTCCAAAGCCCTTCTGCGCTTGGGTCTCGATGGCAGATCCGCATCACCCTTTCGATGCGCCAGCGCCGTGGTGTTGGATGCATCGCCCAGAAGATGTAGATTTGCCAGCGCATCGCAGCCGTGATTTGGAGCGCCGCCCATGGTGGCATCGCGCAGCCTTGGAGAACACGCCTGGGGGTACGCCTGAAACCCGCAAGGTCAGAGAAGAATACTCACGCATGCCGCTGCAAACCGATGCACAGCTGCGTGACATCACGGCCAATTACTACGGCATGATTTCTCTGGTCGATCATCAGGTGGGGCGAATTTTGGCAGCCTTGGAGGAAGAAGGTCTCGCTGAAAATACCCTAGTCGTATTCACCTCCGATCACGGCGAATTGCTTGGTGACCACGGCCTCATGCTCAAAGGCCCGATGCACTATGAAGGCCTGCTGCGAGTCGGGCTGCTAATGCGCGGGCCGGGCGTCGCTGCAGGCCAGAAAATCAACACGCCCGTATCGACCATCGATCTGGCTGCGACCTTCGGCGACTATGCCTCCACGCGCATCACGTCTGCCATACACAGCACCAGCCTGCGCCCCCTGCTAGAAAATTGCCAGGCGACACCACGAGATCACGCCTACAACGAATGGCGCTTAGGGCCATCGCGCTGCGGTGTTGCTTTGGATTTACGCACGGTTCGCACTCAAACCGCCAAACTCACGGTGGAGCTGGGCAGTGGAGCAGGCGAAATGTACGACTTGAATGACGATCCCTACGAATGCATCAATCGATTCGAGGATCCCAACCATCGCGGCCTGCGTGATGAGTTGATGCAGCGGCTGATGAGCCGCCCCAACGATATTCGCACCCCATCCCTAGAGCCAGTGGGCCCTGCATAAATTCAAAAGGAGATCGATGATGAAACTTGAACGACGCACAGCTTTACTAGCTACCGCAGGCGCGGCATTGGCACTGCAAGGCTGCTCAACCACCGCTGGCGGTAGCAGCAAACCCAAACACTTTGTCCTGCTACATGGCGCTTGGCACGGCGCATGGGCATGGTCTAAAGCCGCGCCCTTGCTGCGCCAAGCTGGGAACACAGTCTCCACCCCCACTTTATCTGGCCTCGGGGAGCGCAGCCATGTTGCAGCGGGTACCAGCGGATTAGCAGTTCATGTGAAGGACGTGGTTTCACATCTCATGATGGAAGATTTGCGAGATGTGGTCATGGTGGGCCATTCTTATGCAGGCTGCGTGTTGTCGGGCGTGTTGGCCGCTCGCACTGGGCGGGTCTCCCATGCGATCTATCTTGATGCCTTTGTACCGATGCAAGGTCAAGCCATGGCAAATTTCCTTCCACCGCCCGTCAAAGCTGACTTTGAGCGACTTGCAGCACAAAATACCACCGTGCCCGTGCCACCGGCCGCCAGCTGGGGAGAGCGCTGGGGCTTGACCGATCCAGCGCTGGTGGCTTGGGCGCAGCCGCGCATGACGCCTCAAGCCGCTCTCAGCTTTACAGAGCAGGTACAGGGCGATCCGATGGCCGAATCCGTGCGACGAACTTATCTGAAGTGCGCCACCAATCCCAACCCGCAATTCAAAAACATTGCTGCGGGCATCCAAAAAGACTCGCGCTTCAAATACGCCGAAGTCGAAGGGCATCACAACATCATGCTGATTGATCCTCAGCGATTTGTTTCATCACTTTTATCACTGGCTTAAAGCCAAAGGAGATTGCCATGTTGAATCGTCGTACTTTTACTGTTTATGGTGCAGCTGCTACGCTTGGCGCACCAGCGTTTGCGCAAGCTGATGCTTTAAAAATTGTGGTGGGTTTTCCAGCGGGCGGCATTGTCGATGTCATTGCCCGCGAATTGGGCGAGGCGATGAAGCCGCATTTGGGCGGGCGAGCCATCATTGTTGATTCCAAGCCAGGCGCTGGAGGCCGTATTGGCGTGGCTACAGTCAAATCGGCTGCGCCTGATGGCAACACATTGCTACTCACGCCATCTTCGATCATGACGCTGTATCCGCATGTTTTCAGCAAGCTGGCCTACGATGCGCAAAAAGATTTTGCACCGGTCAGCACCGTTTGCATGTCTGCTAACGCACTCGCTGTGGGCATGCATGTGCCTGTCAAGACTCTCTCGGAGTTTATTGCTTGGTGTAAAGCCAATCCCAAAGAGGCTACCTATGCATCGCCCGGCGCTGGCTCTGGTCCCCATTTTTTGGGTGCTCAAATCGCCAGCGCTGCGGGTGTTGACATGCTGCATGTGCCCTACAGAGGCGCGCCAGATATTCTCAACGACTTGTACGGTGGCCGCGTCTCATCGTTTGTCACAGCCCTCTCTAACGCCGTTCAACCCCATCTGGGCGGAAAAATGCGGGTCTTGGTCACCACATCACCCAAACGCCTGGCCGCGCTGCCAGATGTGCAGACCGCTGCCGAAGCGGGCTATCCTCAGCTCACCGGCTTGGAATGGTTTGGCTTGTTTGCGCCAGCGGGAACGAATGCCGAGCGTGTATCCGCGCTGAACGCGGCTGTTAGCAAAGCCATTGCCAGTGATCGGATCAAAGAGGCGTTTGGCAAATTGGTGATGGAACCATCGGCGAGCAGTTCAGCCGATTTTGCAAAAACGATCAAGGCAGACACGGATAAGTGGGGCGTGATCGCAAAACGTCTGAATTACCAACCCGTGGACGCGTAACAGCTTGCATGTAGGGCTAAGGCGGGATGAGCACCTTTGTCTTGATTCATGGCGGCTGGCATGGTGGCTGGTGCTGGCGCAAAGTGGCCAAGCGGCTGCGCGCTGCAGGTCATGATGTCTTCACGCCCACGCTCACGGGCTTGGGCGAGCGTGAGCACCTGTGGACGCCAGATGTGGGCCTTGCAACGCACACGCAAGATGTGTTGAACCTCATTCGCTTTGAGCAATTGAATCGTGTGATCTTGGTGGGGCACAGCTATGGCGGAGTCATCATCACCTTGGTCGCCGATCAGATGGCGTCAAGCATCCATGCCTTGGTGTACGTCGATGCCCTCATCCCCGAGGATCAAGTACCCGACTGGCATCATTTCCCTCCCGAGCGTAGAGAGCGCATGCTGACTGGCGCAGCCCAGTGGGGAGGGCTACGCGTCCCGCCGCCTGACCCCGCTGTTTGGGGCATCACCAACCAGCAAGATCGCGCTTGGCTTCAAGCGTGTTGCACGCCGCATCCCATCAAAACCATGCATGACGCGCCACGCGTCTCAACGGCTTGGCAGGCCGTTCGCAGAAAGCATTACATCTTGGCAAGTACGCACGGCAACCCACGCTTTGTTCACCATCACCATTCTGTCCAAGGGCAACCCGGCTGGACAACCGAAGTCATCGCCGGCGGGCATGAATTGATGGTGACCCACCCTAAAGAGTTAGCCACTTCACTGCAACGTGTCGCGGAAGAGGGCACTGCTGATTAACTTATGTCAACCCAACGCACCAACACATTGATTCTCTTGACCGACGAGCAAGACGCGCAAGCGCTCAGCTGTGCCGGCCACCCTTTCGTCAAGACGCCGCACATGGATGCGCTTGCCGCACGCGGCACGCGCTTCACCAACGCCTTCACGCCATCGCCCATTTGCGTGCCTGCCCGTGCAAGCTTAGCCACGGGGCGCTGGGTGCACAACATAGGCTACTGGGACAACGCCATGGGCTATGACGGGCGCGTTCCCGGCTGGGGGCATGCCTTGATCGACGCCGGGCAGCGCGTGGCGTCAATCGGTAAGTTGCACTATGTCAACGACACAGCCCCGACCGGTTTCACTGAGCAGCATGACCCACTGCATTTGGCCGAAGGGGTGGGGCAAGTGTGGGGCTCCGTGCGCAACCCATTGCCTGAGCAGCCTCGGCCTTCTAGACTATTCGATCAGCTGGGAAGCGGCGAATCAAGCTACAACCGCTACGACGTGGCCAGCGCCACACAAGCTGCCCAATGGCTGCGCGAGCGTGGCAGCGAAACCGATGCACCGCCTTGGACGCTCTTCGTCGGCTTTGTTGCGCCGCATTTCCCGCTGGTGGTGCCGCAAAAATACATCGATCAAATCGACATCGCACGCATCCCTGTGCCGCGCCTGCATCCTGACTCGGGTGTGCCCCGCCATCCTTGGGTGCAGCGGCATGCTGATTTCTCCAATGCGGATGCGGAGCTGGGCGCGCCAGAGCGCAGACGCTATGCACTGGCTTGCTACTACGCCTTGGTCAACTTTATCGATGAGCAGATCGGTCACGTCTTGCAAGCACTCGCCGCAACCGGGCAACAAGAGACCACGCGCGTGATCCTGAGCAGCGATCACGGAGACAACCAAGGCGTGCGCGGCATGTGGAACAAATCCACGCTGTATCGGGAAGCCACCAACATTCCCATGATCATTGCTGGGCCTGGTGTCCCGGAAGGTGTGGTTCGTACAACCAACGTCAACCTCATTGATATTGCACCAACGGTGCTCGATACCGCCGGCCTTACGCCCGATGCCAGCTTGCCCGGCGAATCTTTGATCGCTTTGGCTCAGAAGCCCGATGATCCGCAACGAATTGGCTTTAGCGAATACCATGCGGTGGGCTCGCCCAGCGCGGCCTACATGTTGCGACAAGGCGATTGGGCGTATCACTACTATGTGGGCTACGAGCCAGAGCTGTTTGATCTGCGCTCTGATCCGGGCCAAACCACC
Source organism: Variovorax sp. PCZ-1 (assembly GCF_018413605.1). Lineage (GTDB taxonomy): Bacteria > Pseudomonadota > Gammaproteobacteria > Burkholderiales > Burkholderiaceae_C > JANMDU01. Next base: position 1,389,726 of record NZ_JAHCDN010000001.1, read on the forward strand.
AATATCGCCCAGCAGTCGCAACATGCCACGGCGCTTGCGCTGTTCGAAGCCAAGCTGCGCCAACTGCTTGACCCAGAAGGCATAGACAAAACAGCCAAGGCAGATCAAGACCAACTTATCGCTCGGTTTGGCGGCAGGGATGCCGCTCTCAAGATCGGCGCACCGGGCGCGAGCCCCGTGCCTGCGGCGCGTGGGAATTGAAATTCAACTGAACAAATAAACAGCCTTGATCATGAAATGCAGATGAGCAGCTCGGTGAAATCCGTATCGCTTAAAACTAGGACAAGGTGTGGGAGTCCTCGGCGATTTCAATCAGAAATCAGCCTATGTATCTCTGCAAAAATGCCTCAAAGAAGCCTATTGCCGGCATGAAACCTGCGCGGATAGCTCACCTTTTGATAGTGGTTACAAATCGCTGGGTGCGAGGGCAAAAATCGGGGCGTTTGACTCAGGTAACATCTCATCTTTGCCAATAAAAACAACAGTTTCACAGGTTCCCCGTGCGTCTTAATTCGATCAAGCTTTCTGGTTTCAAATCCTTCGCGGAGCCCACCAATTTTCTTCTGCCAGGCCAACTCGTTGGCGTGGTGGGGCCCAATGGTTGCGGCAAATCCAACATCATGGACGCGGTGCGCTGGGTGCTGGGCGAGAGCCGGGCATCTGAGCTGCGCGGCGAATCCATGCAGGACGTGATCTTTAACGGCACAACGACGCGCAAGGCCTCCAGCCGCTCCAGCGTGGAGCTGGTGTTTGACAATGCGGATCACCGCGCGGGCGGCCAATGGGGGCAGTTCACCGAGATTGCTGTCAAGCGTGTGCTCACGCGCGATGGCACATCCAGCTACTACATCAACAACCAACCCGTGCGCCGCCGCGATGTGCAGGATGTGTTCCTTGGCACGGGCTTGGGCCCTCGCGCTTACGCCATCATCGGCCAGGGCACGATCAGCCGCATCATTGAATCTCGCCCTGAAGAGCTGCGCCTGTTTTTGGAAGAGGCTGCGGGTGTCTCAAAATACAAAGAGCGCCGCCGTGAGACGGAAAACAGATTGACCGATACACGCGAGAACATGACGCGTGTGGAAGACATTCTTCGTGAACTGAATGCGAATCTGGAAAAGCTGGAGAAGCAAGCTGAAGTAGCTCAAAAATACAAAGCGCTGCAAGAAGGCATCAGCCTCAAACAGCAGCAACTTTGGTTTTTGAAGCGTGCAGATGCTGAAGCCGAGCAAGGCAAGGTTGAAACCGATCGCCAAGCTGCTGTGAATGCGCTTGAATCGCGCATTGCAGATTTGCGCAAGATTGAAAGCGAGCTGGAGACGATTCGCCAAGCGCATTACGCAGCCGGCGACAGCGTGAACCAAGCGCAGGGCTTGCTCTATGAAGCCAGCGCTGAAGTGGGAAGACTCGAAGCTGAGATTCGCTTTGTAGTGGAAGGCCGTCAACGCATTGAATCGCGCTTGACACAGATCAAAGAGCAAGCGCTGATGTGGGCAACGCGCAAAGATGAGTCTGCCGCAGAGATCGAAACCCTGGCTGCGCAAGCCGCTGATGGCGACGAAAAATCTGCCTTACTAGCCGCGCAATTTGAAGAGCAGGGCAATCGTCTGCCAGAGCTGGAAGAAGCTTTACGCGCTGCGCAAGGCAAGGCCAATGAGCAACGCAGCGCTGTGGCGCAAGTGCAGCAGCAAATTCAGGTACTCGCTGCCGATCAACGCAATATCGAAGAACAAAGCCGCAATCTCACGCTGCGCCGTGAGCGCTTGCATGCGGATAAAAATGCACTGGCTTCTCCCGATGAGCAGCGGCTCGTGAACCTGACTGCACAGTTGGCTGCTGCGACGGAAAGCAAAGATGTGGCCGAAGCGCGCTTGCATGAGCTGCAAGAAAGTTTGCCGCAGCTCGATGAAGACCGCCGCACCAAGCAAACCACGCTGAACCAAGAGTCTGCAAAAAATGCAGATTTATCAGCACGCAACGAGGCGCTGAAAGCCTTGCAAGACAAAGTCAAAACGGATGGCAAGCTCAAGCCTTGGCTGCAAAAGCATGGTTTGGATTCGCTGGCTGCTTTGTGGACTAAGCTGCACATCGAGCAAGGTTGGGAGCAAGCTTTGGAAGCTGCGCTGCGCGAGCGCATGATGAGCTTGGAAGTGGGCAAGCTGGAGACGGTGCGTGCTTTTGCACAAGATGCGCCACCTGCAAAGCTCGCTTTTTATTCTGCGCCGCAAGCTGCGATCCCTGAAAAAGCTTCAGCGTTGCCGAAATTGGTCGACCTGCTGCGCGTGAACGATGCTGGTCTCAAAGCACTTCTGAGCAGCTGGTTGCATGGCTGCTACACCGCGCAGAGCGTGGAAGATGCCTTGGCTGCACGCGAGAAGCTGCAAGCTGGTGAAGTGATTTATGTCAAGAGTGGTCACTGCGTCAGCCCTTACAGCGTGAGCTTTTATGCGCAAGATTCAGAGCAAGCCGGCTTGCTCGCGCGGGCGCAAGAGATTGAAAATATTGAGAAGCAATTGCGCGCGCAAGCCTTCATCGTGGAAGAAAGCCGCAATGCACAACTCAAAGCCGATGCGCAATACAACGATGCTTCTTCGCGCTTGGTGACTGCGCGGCGCGAAGCGGCAGAGGGCACACAGCGCGCGCATGAGTTGCAGGTGGAAACGCTAAGGCTCACGCAATTGGCCGAGCAAACCCGCGCACGCGCCCAGCAGCTCAGCGGTGATTTGCAAGAGGTGGACGATCAATTGCAAGATCTGCAAGAACGCAAAGCGGCTGCCGAAGCCAAGTTTGAAGAGCTGGACATGCAATTGGCGGACAGCCAAGAGCGGCATGCCCAACTCGATGAGCGTGTGATTGAATCGGAGCGCAAACTCTCAGAAGCGCGCGAGCAATTGCGTGGCTTGGAGCGCCAATCGCAAGAAGCCACATTCGCATTGCGCAGTTTGGAAGCGCGCAAAGGCGAGCTCTCCCGTGCGATTGAAACAGCAACTCAACAAGCTGCTTCGTTGCAAGAGGAAAACACTCGCGCCGGCGATGAGCTGCAGCGCCTGTCTGATGTGGCTGCGCAAGCCGGCTTACAAAGCGCTTTGGCTGTGAAGATGCAGCGCGAAACCACACTTGGCGCTAAGCGCAGCGAGTATGACGATTTGACCTCCAAGCTGCGCGCTTCCGATGAGCGCCGCTTGCAACTCGAGCGTGAGCTCGATCCGCTGCGCCAGCGCATCACTGACTTTCAGCTCAAAGAGCAGGCCGCCCGCATTGGCTTGGAGCAATACACCCAGCACCTCACGGAAGCCAATGCCGATCTCGAAGCCTTGGCCAAGAGCATTACTGAAGGCAATGTGAAGCTCAGCGGTTTGCAGGGCAGCATCGATCAATTCCAACGCGACGTGAATGCGCTAGGCGCAGTGAACTTAGCTGCACTTGAAGAGCTCACAGCTTCACGCGAGCGCAAGACTTTCCTTGATGCGCAAATGGCTGATCTGAACGAAGCCATCACCACACTGCAAGATGCCATCATCAAAATCGATGGCGAAACCCGCGAGCTGCTGCAAGGCACGTTCAACACCGTCAACGAGCATTTCGGAAAAATGTTCCCCGAGCTCTTTGGCGGCGGCAATGCCAAGCTGATGATGACGGGCGATGAGATATTGGATTCTGGTGTGCAGGTGATGGCGCAGCCACCCGGCAAGAAAAATCAAACGATTCATTTGCTCTCCGGCGGAGAGAAAGCCCTCACGGCAATTGCCCTCGTGTTCGCCATCTTTATGCTCAATCCGGCGCCTTTCTGTTTGCTCGATGAGGTGGATGCCCCGCTGGATGATGCTAATACTGAGCGCTACGCAAAACTCGTGGCTTCCATGAGCAAGAAAGGCACGCAGTTCCTCTTCATCAGCCACAACAAGATCGCGATGGAAATGGCTGAGCAATTGATTGGTGTGACGATGCAGGAGCAGGGCGTTTCAAGGATTGTGGCGGTGGATATGGAAGCGGCCACCAAGATGGCGGAGTTGACTTGAACAACTTGACTTTAGGTCTCGCGGTGCTCGGAGGCATTGTTCTTGCCGGTGTAGTAGCGCATAGCGCATGGTCTCAGCGGCGAAATGCACCTCGCGTGGCGCAACCAGAATCCGTGCCGCCGCAGACACCCGTGAATCCAGATCGTACCGAGCCTGGCTTTGATGCCGAAGGTTTTGAGCAGCCCTTGGCTTCCAAATTGAACAATGATTTCGAATCCAACCTGATTCCGCTTGGGGCCAATTGGGTGGTCGATAAAAAGCCTGCGCTGGATGCCTTGATCGATGCGATGGCAAAGATTTCCTTGGATGAGCCGGTATCTGGCGAAGCTGCTTTAGCGGCATTGCCAGCCACGCGGCGAGTGGGAAGCAAATCATTTGCGATTGAGGGTTTGAATTTGAATGCTGAGTGGGAAAACCCCCGCTCGGGTGAGCGCTACAGCGCTTTCCAAGCTGGCGTTCAGCTGGCCAGTCGCACAGGCGCTTTGAACGAGATCGAGTTTTCTGAATTCGTGCAAAAAGTGCAAGCTTTTGCTGATGTGTTTGGCGGCGAGGCAGAGTTTCCTGAAATGCATGATGAAGTGCTGCGCGCGCGTGAGCTCGATCAATTTGCCAGCAGCCATGATGCGCAACTGGGCTTCACCCTGCGCGCAAAAAATGTGGCTTGGAGCACAGGCTATGTGCAGCAGCATGCTGCTCGCCAGGGCTTCGTTGCTGGCGCGATTGCTGGGCGAATGGTACTGCCAGCCACTGTACAAGGCATGCCCCCTATTTTGTCGCTCAATTTCGATACGCAAGCCGCGCTGTCAGACGATCCAGAGCAATCCGCTCTGCGTAGCTTGGATTTGGCTTTGGATGTACCTCAAGTAGATCGCAGCGAGCGGCCTTATCCGCGCTTACGTGATGTGGCGATTGCATTGGCCGCGAGCATGGACGGCACCATTACCGACACCCAAGGCCGCATGATCACGCGCGATGCGATGGATGCGATTGGCTCGGAGCTGGAGCAGCTGTATGACACGCTGGAAAGCCGCGATCTGGCGGCTGGGTCGGCTCAGGCGCGGCGTTTGTTCAGCTGATACTTCCGTTTTGCCATGTCAACTTTTGATCTGTTTTCAGAAGAAAACAAGCCTCTCGCCGGCATGAATACTGCGCAAGCAGCTATTCATTCGATAGCAATTGCAGATGATGCTTCTGCATCACCTATCGCACGGCGCGACGCCATGCATGCTTTTTTGCATCATCACGCACACCAGTATTACGTGCTCGATGATCCACAAATCCCCGATGCGGAATACGACCGCGTGTTTAAGTTGCTTCAAGCACTTGAAGCGCAGCATCCTGAATTACTCACACCCGATTCGCCTACCCAGCGTGTGATCGGTGCGGTGATGGACGGTCTCTCGCCTGTGCGCCATGCCATTCCTATGCTTTCGATTCGTACGGAGACGGATACCGAAGCCAGTGGCGCAGAAAACTTTGATGCGCGCATTCGCAAAGAGCTTGAACTCGCCGACGATGCGCCGCCCGTTGAATACGTGGCTGAGTTGAAGTTCGACGGCTTGGCCATGAGCCTGCGCTATGAAAACCGTATCCTCGTGCAAGCCGCCACGCGAGGCGATGGCGAGACGGGCGAGGATGTGACGCACAACATCCGCACGATTCACCAGATTCCTTTGAAGCTACCAGCTGATGCACCGCCTTTGCTGGAGGTGCGCGGAGAGGTGTATATGCGTCGCGATGAATTTGAAGCGATGAACGAGCGGCAGCGCGAGAAGATTGCTGCGGGCGCGAAGGGTGAAAAAACCTTTGTGAATCCGCGTAATGCGGCTGCAGGCGCTGTGCGCCAGCTTGATTCCAAAATTGCTGCGCAGCGCCCCTTGAGTTTCTTTGCCTACAGCTTGGGTGAGGTAGCCGAAGGAGTGGTTTTTGAAAGCCATTGGCAAGCCCTGCAAACCCTGAAATCATGGGGTTTTCCGGTCTCAGATGGCACAAGACAAGCGCGAGGTGCTACTGAATTAGTAGCGTATCACCGGCGCATTGCCGCTGAGCGAGATCAGCTGCCTTTTGATATTGATGGTGTGGTGTACAAGGTGAGCAGCTTCGCGCTGCAAAAACGCCTAGGCTTCGTCACCCGCGAGCCGCGCTGGGCTGTGGCTCACAAGTATCCTGCGCAAGAGCAGATGACTACTGTACTGGCCATTGATATTCAAGTCGGTCGCACAGGTAAGCTCACGCCAGTCGCTAAGCTCGCGCCTGTGTTCGTGGGCGGTGTCACAGTAACGAATGCCACGCTGCACAACGAAGGCGAAGCACAGCGCAAGGATGTGCGGGTGGGCGACACGGTGATCGTGCGACGCGCAGGCGATGTGATTCCTGAAGTTGTTGGCGTGGTGCTTGAAAAGCGCCCCGATGATGTGAGCGAACCGCTCAACATCTATAAGCGCCTCAGTGGCCAATGCCCTGAATGCCAAAGCGCGATTGCGAAAGAAGAAGATGAGGCCGATTGGCGTTGCACAGGAGGCCTGTTCTGCCCCGCACAACGCAAACAAGCGATTCTGCATTTCGCTCAGCGCCGCGCACTAGAAATCGAAGGCTTGGGCGACAAACTCGTTGACCAACTTGTCGATGGAGGCGTGATCAAAACCTTGCCTGATCTTTATCGCCTCGGCCTCACATCGCTTGCCACACTGGATCGCATGGCCGAAAAATCTGCGAAAAATATTCTGGCCGCCCTAGAGAAATCCAAGCAAACCACGCTCAATCGCTTCCTCTATGGTTTAGGTATCCGTCAGATCGGCGAAGCCACCGCACGTGATCTGGCCAAGCACTTCGGCAGTTTGGATGCCATCATGGATGCCACTGAGGAGCAGCTGCTAGAAGTCAACGATGTCGGCCCTATCGTCGCCCACAGCCTGCGTACGTTCTTTGAGCAGCCACACAACCGAGAAGTGATGGAGCAGCTGCGAGCTGTGGGTATCACATGGGAAGAGGGCGAGCCGGCCGTGCGCGCCCCGCAAACCTTGAGCGGTAAAACCTTCGTGCTCACCGGCACGTTTCCAACGCTCAGCCGCGATCAAGCTAAAGACATGCTCGAAGCTGCAGGCGCGAAAGTCTCTGGCAGCGTGAGTAAAAAGACCAGCTATGTGGTCGCAGGCGCAGATGCGGGCAGCAAGCTTGATAAAGCCACTGAACTGGGCGTGACCGTGATAGATGAGGCGCAGATGCTGGCCTTGCTAGCGTCAGGTGCGCCGTCGATCAGCTCGGCAGCTTAGCTGGAGAGCCAAGCTACGCCACTTCATGAGCGCCAAGTCATGAGTGCTTAGGCCGCATCGGTTTGTGAAGTGCTGGCGCGAAACTGCAATGCAGCCAGTTTGGCGTAAACACCGGCCTGGGCGATGAGCGCTTCGTGTGTCCCGATCTCGACGAGCTGGCCCTTTTGGAGCACAGCAATTCGATCTGCCTTTTGAATCGTTGCCAAGCGGTGCGCGATGACCAGTGTGGTGCGGCCTTGCATGGCGCGCTCCAAAGCGGCCTGCACCATCTGCTCACTTTGCGCGTCAAGCGCACTGGTGGCTTCGTCGAGCAGAAGGATGGGCGCGTTTTTGAGCATCGCGCGGGCGATGGCCAGGCGCTGGCGTTGGCCGCCAGACAGGCGCACGCCGCGCTCGCCTAGGAAGGTGTCATAGCCTTCTGGGAGCTGGCGGATGAAATCATCGGCAAAGGCATCTTTGGCGGCTATTTTCACTTCTTCATCGCTGGCGTCAGGGCGGCCATAGCGGATGTTTTCGAGGGCACTGGCAGAAAAAATCACCGCGTCTTGGGGCACGACAGCTATTGAACTGCGCAGAGCTGTTAAGGAAAGCTCTTCAATGCGTGTGCCAAAAACCTCGATGCGCCCCTGCTGAGGTTCATAAAAGCGCTGGAGGAGTTGGAAGACGGTCGTCTTGCCTGCGCCGCTCTCGCCTACGAGGGCAAGGGTTTCACCGCGCTGCACTTTCAAGTTGAGCGCTTGCAGCGAAGCCTGTGCCGGGCGAGAAGGATAGTGAAACGTGGTCGCTATAAATTCAATAGCATTCTGCGCAGATTCCACGCCGTGGAAATCAATATTTAAGGGTTTATTTTGCTTGGAAACAATACGCTCAGGCGCATGCAAAAGCTCCATCAAACGCTCGGTCGCGCCCGCAGCGCGCAGCAAATCGCCATACACCTCACCGAGCACGGCAAATGCGCCGGCAAGGATGATCACATAGACCACAGTTTGTCCTAAGTGCCCAGCACTGATATAGCCTGCGACGACGGCCTGCGTGCCTTGAAACAAACCCCAGAGCAGGGCAGCAGAGGTGGCAATGATGATGAAGGCTACAAGGGCTGAACGCATCATCGAGCGGCGCACAGCGGTTTGGAAGGCGCGCTGGGTGGAGGCATCGAAGCGCGAGGATTCGCGGTTTTCAGCGGTGTAGCTTTGCACCACGGGAATCGCATTGAGCACTTCAGCGGCGATGGCGCTGGAATCGGCCACACGATCTTGGCTCGCGCGTGAGAGCTTGCGCACGCGCCTGCCCACCAGCAACACAGGCAGCACGATGAGCAGCAAAATACCGAGCACCGTGATCATGACTCTGGGATTGGTCCACACAAGCATCGCCAGCGCGCCAATGCCCATCACCGCATTGCGCAGCCCCATAGAAAGCGAGGAGCCCACCACCGTTTGCACGAGCGTGGTGTCCGCTGTTAAGCGTGAGAGCACTTCGCCGGTTTGCGTTGTTTCAAAAAACTCTGGGCTTTGGCGCAGCACCTTCGCATAGACGGCGTTGCGCAAATCTGCGGTGATGCGCTCGCCCAGCCAGCTCACTGTGAAAAAGCGCGCAGCGCTAAAAAGCCCGAGCGCGACCGCGACTAAAAACAAATCGAAGAAATGGCCGCGCAACGCGAGCAATTGCGCGGCTTTGGTGGCATCGGATGAGTTCGCCTTCAAACCGCCATCGATCAGTTCACGCAATGCAATGGGAAATGCCAAGGTTGCTGCAGCTGCAAGCACCAAGAAGAGCAGGGCTAAGGCGATTCGGCTGGAGTAAGGCTTGAGGAAAGGAACGAGGCCGCTCAGAGATTGTGGAGAACCCGTGGCTGGTGCTTTGTCGGGCATAGGTATAACTCAGTATTTGATAGCGTGATGCGCATATTCTATGCCGGCGAGGTGCCAAAACGGCATCCAATGCCCTGCTATCGCGGCTGAGCTCTTAGCGCCGAAACAAAACAATGATCAGGCTCGTAGCGAGCAGGGTGCAAGTTATTCCCAAGCCATACACCCAATTTTGTAGTTTTTCGTTGCGATGGTGTAGGCGAATAGCTGCCTCTTTCACACGCTGGAGTTTGGCGATTTGTTGCTTGAGATTGCTGCGCTCGCCACGTACGGATTCAAGCAAATTAAACAAGCTTTCGATTTGCTTTTTTTGTTCGGGCGCGGCAACGGGTGCTGGTGCGGCCACCACAGCGGGTTTGAATTCAGGGCGATCGATGCGAGCAACTCGCACCATTTCATCGAAACTGCCTGGCGTGGTGCTGCCGTAGAACACATCGGCCGCACTTTCGCTGTTAAAGCGAGAGTCGTCTAGCATTTGATCCAGGGCTGCGAATTGATCACTGCGACCAGACAGCTGCGCTTTCTTGGCCAGGGTAGGTTCTACCAAACGCACCATTCCGAGATTCACCAGCTCAATCAGCAAATCACTCACGTCGCCAAAACCTTTGAGCGTTTGGGTGTAGAGATTCACAGGCTGGCCACCATCGATAGCCAACAACAAAACCCTCAGGCGGCGTGGCATCTGGCGAGGATCACTTTTGACAATTTCATTGCCACGATCCGTGCGAACAACCACATAGGTTCCAAGCAAAGCCAGCTCTGATTTGGTCATTAACGACATGAGTGAAAGCCTGAAGAATGGATGATGCAGCTATATGTACATCCCATTATGAAGGAGTTTCTATTTGTAAAAAACAGTTTTCACTCAAAAATTTCGCAACATGTCTTTTTGATACACACTCCTGTGGATTGCGGGAGATCGCGTTACAAATCAATGAGATGTGAACTCAGATGGAAATGAAAACTTTAAATTGACAAATTCGAAAAAAGTCTATTAATGAGTCTTCTTTGAAATATTGGCTGGCTGCGACCTAGGCGCCTCCATAAATCAAGCCAATTCAGCAATCAACTCAATTTCCACGCAAGCGCCCAGCGGAATTTGTGCCACACCAAAAGCACTGCGGGCATGTGCACCCACTGCTGCGCCAAACAATTGCCCAAGCAGCTCGGAGCAGCCGTTGGTGACGATGTGTTGCTCGGTGAAATCAGGGGTGGAGTTGACCAAGCTCATCACTTTGACGATGCGTTTGATTGTGTTGAGATCACCAGAGGCTGAATGCAGAACAGCCATGAGCTGGATCGCGCAATTGCGAGCCGCAAGTTTGCCCTCTTCGGTGTTGATGTTTTTACCCAATTGGCCGACCCAAACCGCGCCATCTTTGCGCGCAATCTGGCCAGAGACGAAGATGAGCTTGCCAGTTTGCACGAAAGGCACATAAGCGGCAGCAGGCGCAGCCACAGGGGGCAATTCAATACCGAGTTCTTTGAGTTTGTCGTAAACGCTCATGAGGGATGCTCCGTTGGATAATGAAACTGAAAAACAAAACCGCATCGTAGCGGAACAACATAACAACCCTAGCCCGCAAATGCTGTATTTTTCGCTGCCGCTTCTTGCCTTCGTGCTCGGCTGTGCTGTGCAATTGCAGCAGCGAGAGCTATTTTCTACTTGGATTTATGGTGCTTTTGGGCTGTTTGCCGGCGTAGTTACTGCGCGGAGTGCTATTCAATTCATAGTAAAGCCTATCGAGCCGCAGGCCAATATCACGCGTATGCATGCAGCCGCTGGATTGCTGATCCTGTGCATTGCTGCGGCTGTATTGGGTTTTACGCAAACTGGTTGGCGTGCAGCAGCCTATGCCAGCCAAGCTTTAAGTGCCAGTTTGGAGGGGGCAGACATTCGCATCACTGGCGTGATCGCGGCCATGCCGCAGCGTGATGAGTCGGGGATGCGCTTCAGGCTGGATGTGGAGTCTGCACAGCTTTTGAAAGAAGGCGATGCCGTGCATGTGCGGCTTGCGCCGCGAGTTCAGCTGTCTTGGTATCGCAGTTTGCCGCGCCTGTCCGAAGATGCAGCCATCATGCCGTTTGCCGAATTGCAATCAGGCAGCGGAGAGATCAAGGCGGGCGAGCGTTGGCAGATGGTGGCGCGGCTGAAAGCGCCGCATGGCAATTTGAACCCCCATAGTTTTGATTACGAGCTCTGGCTATGGGAGCAGGGCATAGCTGCTACGGGCTATGTGCGCGCCACACCGCGAGAGGCCGCAAGAGGCGATGGGCCGGTGAAGATCGGTGAAACTTGGCAGCATCCCTTGGAGGCCGCTCGCCAAAAGGTGCGCGATGCCATTTTTGAGCGCGTGAGCAGCCCTCAGCTTGCAGGTGTGGTGGCAGCGCTGGCGGTGGGTGATCAAGCGGCCATTGAGCGCGCGGATTGGGATATCTACCGTGCGACTGGCGTGGCGCACTTGATGAGCATTTCTGGCCTTCATATCACCATGTTTGCCTGGGGAGCAGCGCTGCTCATCGGCAGCCTCTGGCGGCGCAGTATGCGGCTGACCACCTGGCGGCCAGCTCAGCATGCCGCGCTGATCGGCGGCGTGGTGCTGGCTACCGCGTATGCACTGTTTGCAGGTTGGGGCGTTCCAGCACAGCGTACGGTGTGGATGCTTGGTGCTGTAGCCATTTTGAAGCTCTCAGGCAAGCAGTGGCCATGGCCTTTGGTTTGGTTGCTCGTTCTCGCGTTGATCGTGGCCTTGGATCCTTGGGCGCTGCTGTCGGCAGGTTTTTGGCTCAGCTTTGTCGCGGTAGGTATTCTGTTTGCTTCCGATGCAGGGCGGGATCGCTTGCATTCCGCTCATGCGCCACAGAGCATGTGGCAGCGTTTGCAAACCATGCTGCGCGAGCAATGGGTGATCACGCTGGCGCTTGCCCCTTTGAGTCTGCTCTTGTTCAACCAGGTGTCCTTTGTCGGTCTTGTGGCCAATGCGCTAGCGATTCCTTGGGTCACATTGGTCGCCACGCCGCTGGCTTTGCTGGGCGTGATCGCACCGCCTGCTTGGGAGGTAGCGGCACTGTGTGTGCAGGCCATGGGCGTGATGCTCTCTTGGCTTGCGCAGTTGCCATTTGCTACAGTTTCAGTAGCATCTAGCGCAGGTCTCTTGCCGGCGATAGCCATTTTTGGTGCATTACTTTTGGTGCTCAAGCTGCCTTTGCCGCTGCGCTTTGCAGGCGCAGTCATGATCTTGCCCATGCTGCTGGTGAGCCCACCGCGCCCCGCGCAGGGGGAGTTTGCACTGCTGGGTGCAGACATTGGTCAAGGCAATGCCATCCTCGTGCAAACCGCGAATCACAGTTTGCTCTATGACACAGGCCCGCGCTTCTCGCGCGAGAGCGATGCGGGGCAGCGCACACTCGTTCCCCTGCTGCGCGCCTTGGGAGAGAGGCTGGATGTGCTCATGATCTCTCACCGTGATGCGGATCACATTGGCGGCGCGGCAGCTGTGCTCAAGATGCAGCCACAAGCACGGCTGATCAGCTCCATCGAGGCGGAGCATGAGCTGCAGCAGATCCGAACAGCTCAGCGCTGCGAAGCTGGCCAGCGCTGGCAATGGGATGGCGTGGATTTTGAAATCTTGCATCCGCAGCCTGCGGACTACGATCTCAAGCAAAAACCCAATGCCATCAGTTGTGTGCTTCGCATCAGCAATGGCAAGCAATCCGCGCTGCTCACTGGCGATTTGGAAGCCACACAAGAGCTTCGCTTGGTGAGTGATCAAGCGAAGCTGAAAGCAGACCTGCTGCTCGTGCCACATCACGGCAGCAAGACATCATCTAGGCCAGAATTCCTAGACGCTGTTCAGGCTCGCATTGCTTTGGTGCAAGCTGGCTACCGCAACCGATTTCAGCATCCCGTGCCCGAGGTGATGGTGCGCTATCAGGAGCGCGGTATCCAGGTGATCGACAGCGCCCGCTGTGGCGCCGCCCATTGGCGCAGCGCAGAGCCGCAGACCATTCGCTGCGAAAGAGATATGCACAAGCGCTACTGGCATCATCGTCTGCCTTGATGGCAGCTTGTCAGCACAGCAGCTGAGTTGGCATCAAATGAAATCAAACAGGCCTTACTTTCCGTCACGCTAACGACTTATTTCTTCACTACGCTTTCGTGAAATTTAATTCGATCGGAGTGCGGTGATGATTTCTTTTCTCGGTAGGTGTTTTGCGCGAAGCCTGCGCTATCTGGTCATCTCTGGGCTGGCAGCCAGCCTGGTGGCATGTGGTGGCAGCGATGATCCTGCACCCATTGCGATCACTGACCCTGCTCCGACAGCCACTTTGGTGTTGCCTACTTGCTCGGCTGCAGTTTCAGCAGGCGCACCTTTGACAAATATCACCAGCGTGCAAGGCACGGGCAGCATCAGCCCTTTGTTGTCACAAACTGTGACAGTGCGCGGCGTGGTCGTTGGCTCATTTCAAAACTCCACCACGCCCACGACAGTGACTCAGCTCAATGGTTTCTTCATTCAGCAGGCCGTGGCCGACAGCGATCCATTGACCTCAGAAGGCTTGTTTGTCTTCGCACCTAATGTACAGAAATTCAATACTGGCGACTATGTGCAGGTGCAAGGTCAGGTCGCGGAGTTTGGCGGCGCAACAGACAGCATCACGCAGCTGTCTGGCTCCGTGACGGCAAGTCTCTGCGGCAGTGGCGTAGCGCTTGCTCCCGCACAAATCACTTTGCCATTAGCTACGGCCACGACGCTGGAGCGCTATGAAGGCATGCTGGTGCAGATTCAGCAAACATTGGCTGTGACGGAAATGTTTCAGCTGGGTCAGTTTGGCCAAATGGTTTTGGGCCTGAATGGCCGGCAATTCCACCCGAATAACGGCAACGCTGTCGTGACCAATGCGCAAAATCTGCTCGCCCGCATCGTGCTTGATGATGGTTCAAGCGCGTCCAATCCTTCACAAATTCCGTATCTAAGCGCTGCTGGCTCGGCAGGAACGCGCCGTATGGGCGATACCGTGCGAAACCTGCAGGGAGTGCTCAGCCACAATTTCGGTGCTTACCGCATTCATCCTGTGGTGGCGCCTGTCTTTACCAATAGCAATCCGCGTCCAAGTACATCACCCGCTGTGACTGGCACACTCAAAGTAGCCAGTTTCAATGTGCTGAACTACTTCACCACGCTGGGCTCGCGCGGTGCAAACAATGCTGCTGAATTCACGCGGCAGAAAGCAAAAATTGTGGAAGCGATTGCTGGCCTGGATGCCGATGTACTGGGCCTGATCGAAATCGAAAATAACAACGATGTGGCAACGCAAGATCTCCTGGCAGCATTGAATGCAAAAATGGGTGCGGGTACCTATGCTGCAGTGAACAGCGGCACCATTGGCACAGACTTGATCAAGGTCGATATTCTTTATAAGCCAGCGAAGGTCAAGCGCATTGGCGGCACAGTGTTGCCCACGGGCGCTGATTTAGCCAACTACACCACGGCCAGCGGCAGACCCCCTCTGGCGCAGCGCTTCGCTTCGGTAGCCAACGACGGTGGTTTCTGGTTCGTTGTGAATCACTTCAAGAGCAAAGGCTCTTGCCCCACTACGGGTGATATTGATGCAGGTCAGGGCTGCTGGAATCTGGCGCGCACAGCACAAGCGCAAGCCTTGAGCAGCTTTACCAGCAAATTGCAGGCTCAGGGCGAGAATGATGTGATTGTTATGGGCGATATCAATAGCTACCTGAACGAAGATCCCGTTGCTGCGCTGAAAACGGCTGGCTATGAAAGCCTGCTTGAGCGTATGCCCGTGAGTGATCGTTACACCTATGTGTTTGGTGGTGAAACCGGTGCGCTAGATCACGGCTATGCCTCGACCTCCATGCGCACGCAAGTCACAGGTGTCGGTGTGTGGCACATCAATGCTGATGAGCCTACTGTGATTGACTACAACACAGAAAACAAATCTGATGACCGTTATGCTGCAACGCCTTATCGTGCTTCAGATCACGACCCTGTAATTTTGGGTATCACGCTGGCGGCGGATGCCGCGGTGAATTTGCCAATCCTCAGTGCGGCAGTTCCCGCCAATGCTCAGGTGAGTGTTCCTTATGGCTTGACAATTACAGAAGCCGTACCTGGCGGTACAGCCAGCTTCAGCTCATTGAGCGTGAACTGGGGTGACAACACAGCCAATACGCTCACCACCGTGACCACACCGCTAGGTATCGCTCACACTTACGCTACCAGTGGCACATACACCGTCACGATCAGTGCATTGAATTCCGCTGGCCAATTGACCACTGTGACTGGCGTGGTAGTTGTGGCTAGTGCACCAGCGGCTGCACCGGATCTGTTCTTCAGCGAGTATTTGGAAGGCACTAGTAATAACAAGGCGCTGGAGATTTACAACCCCACCACGCAGACCGTGAATTTATCGAGTTATGTCGTCAAGCTTTACAGCAATGGTGGAACCACCGCAGGTAATACCTTGACGTTGACGGGTACCCTAAGTGCAGGGCAAGCTTTAGTCATTTTCAATTCACAAATGACCCTCACTTTTTCTGCCCCAGTGACGTTCACCAGTTCCGTGACTTTCTTTAACGGTGATGATGCCATCACCTTAGAAAAATCGGGTGTGGTGATTGATCGCATTGGTCAAGTCGGCTTTGATCCTGGCACGGCGTGGACAGGTGGCGCACTGAGCACTCTGGATCAAACCCTGCGTCGCAAAAGCACGATCAAGGTGGGTGACAGCAATGCCGCTGGTATATTTAATGTGACAGACCAATGGGAGGCTGCACCTGCTCCCGTGCTCAACAACGCCAGCGGCTTAGGCTCCCATACCGTCGTGCCCTGAATTTTTTCTACTCACCCTCGCTTACCCGAGGGGTTTTGTGGCTTGAAACTTGCTATCCTGTATGCAGGAGAGTTTCATGACAGCTTTGAAGTTTGACGAAATGCAGGCCACGTCCACGAGCGTTCGGCCTCACTATGCGCGGTATGACCAATGGCTCGCGCGCCAGCCCCGCGATGTGATGCGGGCGCGGCGCGATGAGGCCGAGATGGTGTTTCGCCGCGTGGGTATCACCTTTGCTGTGTATGGTGAGAAAGATGAAGACGGCGCTGGCACGGAGCGCTTGATTCCCTTTGATCTCATCCCACGTATCATTCCCGCGCACGAGTGGGCGACGATGGAGAAGGGCTTGATCCAGCGCGTCACGGCGCTTAATCGCTTCATACATGATATTTATCACAAGCAAGAGATTCTGAAAGCGGGTGTGATCCCCGCCGATCAGATTTTGCGTAACGCGCAATTCCGGCCAGAGATGGTGGGCGTGAACGTACCACGCCAGATCTACAGCCATATTGCGGGGATTGACATCGTGCGCGCGCCGGATGCGCAAGGCAATGGCGAGTATTACGTGCTGGAAGACAATCTGCGGGTGCCCAGCGGCGTGAGCTACATGCTGGAAAACCGCAAGATGATGATGCGGTTGTTTCCTGATTTGTTTGCGCAAAACAAAGTGGCTCCGGTAGCGCACTACCCGGATTTGCTGCTGGAGACGCTGCGTAGCGTTGCTCCCGCCACATCTGGTGAACCCACAGTCGTGGTGCTCACGCCAGGTATGTACAACTCCGCTTACTTTGAGCATGCCTTCCTCGCGCAGCAAATGGGTATTGAGCTCGTGGAAGGACAGGATCTGTTTGTAAAAGACGGCTTTGTGTATATGCGCACGACGCAAGGTGCAAAAAAAGTGGATGTGATCTACCGTCGCGTGGATGACGATTTCCTTGATCCGAAAGTCTTCCGCCCCACAAGCACCTTGGGCTGTGCCGGTTTGATGGAAGCCTACAAGGCAGGCAATGTGACGATCTCCAACGCCGTGGGCACTGGCATTGCTGACGATAAATCCATTTATCCTTATGTACCCAAGATGATCGAGTTCTACCTCGGCGAGAAACCCATCATCTCCAATGTACCGACCCATATGTGCCGTGATCCGAAAGAGTTGGCCTATGTGCTTGATCACATGAGCGAGCTGGTGATCAAAGAAGTACATGGTGCAGGCGGCTATGGCATGCTCGTGGGCCCAGCGGCCACGAAAGCAGAAATCGAAGATTTCCGCCGCGTGTTGGAAGCCAATCCAAGCAACTACATTGCGCAGCCTACTTTGTCTTTGTCTACTTGCCCCACTTTTGTGGAAGCAGGCATCGCGCCAAGACACATTGATTTGCGCCCCTTTGTGCTTTCAGGCAAAGAAGTTCAACTCGTTCCCGGTGGCCTCACCCGAGTCGCCCTCAAAGAAGGCTCCTTGGTCGTGAACTCGTCGCAGGGCGGGGGCACGAAAGACACTTGGGTCATGGAGGAATAAAAATGCTGAGTAGAACTGCCGATCATTTGTTTTGGATGGCTCGCTACACCGAGCGGGCTGAGAATACCGCGCGTATGCTCGATGTGAATTACCAGACCTCTTTGCTGCCGCAATCCGCAGCAGTGGCGCAGGCTGGCTGGGAGGGCATCGTTTCCATCAGCGAGCTGGAAGACAGCTACAAAGCTTGGCACCAGACCGTGAACGCCAAAGATGTGATGCATTTCATGGTGAAAAATGAAATGAATTCATCGAGCATCGTGAGCTGCATCAAGCAAGCGCGAGAGAACGCGCGCGCCGTGCGCGGCACGCTCACCACTGAGGTGTGGGAGACGATCAACCAGACTTGGCTTGAGCTCAAGCGCATGCTCAAGGAAGGCGAGTTTGAGCGCGATCCGGGTAAATTTTTTGAATGGGTGAAATTCAGAAGCCACCTCTCGCGCGGCGTGACCGTGGGCACGATGCTGATGGATGAATCTCTGCACTTCATTCGCCTGGGCACATTCCTTGAGCGGGCTGATAACACCGCTCGCTTGCTCGATGTGAAATTTCATGCGCTGCAAAGCGATTTCTACGGTGCGGCCAACGAGAAAGATCAGGAGCTGGATTTCTACCACTGGAGCGCGATCTTGCGCAGCGTCTCAGGCTTTGAGATTTATCGCAAGGTCTATCGTAATGTGATCACACCTGAGCGCGTGGCTGAGCTGCTCATGCTGCGCGCCGATATGCCGCGCTCGCTTCATGCCAGTTTAAATGCCGTGGTGGAAAATCTGCACCTTGTAGCGAATCAGCAATCGCAAGATACGCTGCGCACAGCGGGCAAGCTGCGCGCCGATTTGCAGTTTGGCCGGATCGACGAAATTTTGGCAACAGGACTACATGCCTATCTCACGCAATTCTTAGATCGCATCAACGCACTCGGCGCGAAAATCAGCCGTGATTTCTTGGTGCCGCAGAATGCCTAAGTTTGCGCGCTTTCTGCTGACCGTGCTGCTCGTGTGGCACGGTGCAGCGTTTGCGCAAACGAGCACAGCCGCTAAGCCAACACCAAGCATCACGACATCCACCAGCACCACAGCCACCAGAAAACCTGCCAACACAGGCGAAATTTTCCGATGGGTCGATAAAAACGGCAAAGTGCAATACGGCGCTGATGTGCCAGAAGATCGCCGCGCAACAGCCAAGAAGGTCGATACGCGCAGCAATATCGTCTCCTCCCGCGTACCGGCGAGCATCAGCCCGGCTGCACCCCCCGCTGCGTCTGGCGATGGCGCAGCCCCCATAGCGCGCCAGCCCATCACAGAGCGCGAAAAGTGCGAAGCTGCTTGGCAACGCTACAACGAATCCGTGGCTTGCTTCTCTCAGAATCGCCAAGGCATCAATGCAGGCCGCACCGGCACTGGCATCTCAGTCGAGGCGCAAACCAAATGCCAAAACATTACCGAGCCTGCGCCTTGCCGCTGATGCTTTTGCAGAGTTGCTCTTGATTACACTCTGTGAATGTCTTACGTCGTCACCACCCCCGAACAACAAATTGATCAGGCGCTCAATGTTGGCGCATTGCAAGAAGCATTGCAACTGGTGGCCAATGCTGAGCAGCAGCAGCCCAACAATCCAGCCATCGCTCATCGCTTTGGTATCACGCTCTTGCGCCTGAATCGTCCACATGAAGCCTTCGGAAAATTCAGCAACGCCCTGCGCCTCAATCCTCTTGCAGTAGACACACGCCTGGCCATCGCGCAGGCTTACCTCGCCATGAATGACGGCTGGAGCGCCAGCGCCTGGGTGAGTGATGCCTGCCGCGTCGCGCCCAATCATCCACCGCTGTGGATTCAGCTGGCGCAATTGCTCGCCAGCCAAAAGCGTGAGGCTGAGCTTGAGCCTGCGTTGCGCTCGGGTGTGGCGGCCAATCCTGAATCTAAGCAGATGGTGGAAGCGCTGGCTGAGTATTACTTGAACCGCAAGCGTTACGCCGATGGTACGAAGCTCTATCCCGATCTGCTTATTCTTGACAGCAAAGATCCCAAAACGCTGTTGCACTATGGCTTTTGCCTAGAGCACACACATGATCTGCCCGGAAGTATCAAGCGCTATCGTGAAGCGATTGCGCTTAAGCCGGATTTTCTGGAGGCGCATGTCGATCTCGCCGGTGTTCTCTGGCGTCTGGCTGATTACCAAGGCTCATTGCACCACGCGCAAGAGGCGGTGCGCATTGATCCGAATCACCCATTTGCAGTGCGCATCTACGGCACAGCCCTGCTGCATCTGAATCGTCTCGATGAAGCCGAGGTGCAACTGCGCCGCGCGCTCGAGCTCAAGCCTGATTTCCCCATCGCCGTGATTGATTTGGCCTTGCTCTTGCTGCTCGCCGGCAAGTTTGAAGAAGGTTGGAAGGTGTACGAGCGCCGCTGGCACGACACTGACCGCATGACGCGCCCGGCCTTCTTCCGACCCGAGCTCGAATGGAAAGGCCCCTCGCTGCAACCCGTTGCCGGTAAGCGCGTGGTGATTTATGCAGAGCAGGGCTTGGGTGATGTGATCAATTTTGTGCGCTATGCCAAGGTGTTGCAAAAAGACGGGGCCACAGTCTATTGCGTGATCCAGCCGGAGCTGATTCCGCTGGTCGAAAGCATGCCCGGCGTGATTTGCTTGAAACCCAATCTGAATATTGAAGCCGATTACCATGTGGCGCTGCTTGAGCTGCCGCTTCATTACCGCACCAATGAGGCCAATGTGCCGCGCGAAACGCCGTATCTGCATTCGCCACAAGACAAAAGCGCCGTGTGGAAAGACAAGCTCGCCAGCTGGGATGGCAAGCTAAAAATTGGCATTGCTTGGGCAGGGCATCACATCCATGCCAATCATCACAACCGCTCCATGCCGCTCTCTGAATTCAAGCCCTTGCTAGAGATGCCTGGCGCGCAGTGCTTTAGCCTGCAAAAGAGCGATGGCGGCGTGTACACAGATATCAAGCCCAGCGCCGACAGATTGGTAGACTTCACAAGCGAGTGGCAAGACTTCACCGACAGCGCCGCCATGATCGACAACCTCGATCTGGTTATCAGCATCGACAGCGCCGTGATTCATCTCGCCGCAGCCCTGAACAAACCCACTTGGGTGGCCTTACCGCCCAACCCCGATTGGCGCTGGCTCCTAGACCGCAGCGACAGCCCTTGGTATCCCAGCATGAAACTCTATCGGCGCGATCATGCAGAGGCGCGGAGCGCGCAGATGGCGCGAGTGGTTGCCGATTTGAGGAAGCTGGTAGCGCTGCGAGCTTCGAGCATCTCAGGTAGCCTTTTTTGATTGATTTTTGAAGCTTTTTAGGTGGTTTGCCGGCGTATTTACTGCGCGGAGTGCTATCAAATTTATAGTTTCTAGCACGCTTGGAGTTCAATTTGGAGTCGTTGTCGAGAGCGCTTGCTCGATCGCTGCCAGTAAAGCCTCCGGCGGCTGCGCGCCCGACACACCAAACTTGCGGTTGAGGATAAAAAATGGCACGCCGCTTATGCCGATACGGCGCAGCTCTGCGTCTTGAGCGGCGGCTTCCTCGTGGGCGGCTGTGTTGGTCAGCACGGCGTTCGCGGCTTCTGCTGGCATGCCTGCTTCGGTGGCAATCTTCAGTAGCGTGGCATCTTGCGTCAGGTCTGCGCCTTCGCAGAAATAGGCTTTCATGAAGGCTTCTTTGAGCTGGGCTTGGAGCGCGGCTGTTTCATCGGCTTGCAATGCGGCGGCGAGCAGGGCGTGGGCACGCAAGGTGTTCGGTTGGCGCTGGATGGCGCTGAAGTTGAAATCCAGGCCTTCTTTTTTCCCTTCGCCGCGCACGCGTTCGTAAACGCCTCCACCGTCAGATGTGCCGAATTTGCGTTGCAAGTAATCTGCGCGGCTCATACCAGCTTGAGGCATATCGGGGTTGAGCTGGAAGGGAAGCCAGCTGACTTGCGGCTTGGGCTGATCGGGATGCGAAGCAGCGAAGAGAGCAAGGGCAGCTTCCATGCGGCGCTTACCGATGTAGCACCAAGGACAAACGATGTCGCTGACGATTTCTAGTTGGATGGGTGAGGTGCTCATAGTTACTATCAAAAGAATAGCTGCTTGCGCAGATTCTACGCCGGCGATAGGCCGATTTGGCTTATAAAACGCTGATCAAAGCGCACTCAAGGCATGATACGCCCGATCACGCGAAGTTGTTTGCCGCTGCGTTCCAACACAACGCCTTCGCCCGATTGCGGGAAGATTTCTGTGAGCTGGGTGATGTTGACTTGATGCGTGACGACGACCAGAGCGCCAGGGCCACGCCAATTGAGTAGCAGCGCGCTTGCGGCGGCGGTTTGCGCTGGCTCGGTGCTGCGGTCGCTGAAAAATGAATTGAAAGCGGGCTCGGGTTTGAGAGCCTTGCCTTGTAAATCAGGGAAGGCAAGCTGCGCGGTATCTCGGGTACGGCACCATTCGGAATGCCAGACAGCTTGCACTTTCACGCCGCGCTCGCGCAAGGTTTGCCCGATGCGCTGAGCTTGCACTTTGCCTTCTTCGCTGAGGTTGCGCTGCGTGCTGCAATCGCCGGCCTTGAATCCGGGCGGATCGCCGCCGCCGGGCGCAAGGGCATGCCGAAAGAGCACGATAGCACCTGGTTTTTTCAAGGCTGCCCAAGCGGCATCGTCTGCCAAGCTCATGGCGGGCAGCAAAGCGCATGTTGCGCTCGCTAAGAGAAATCGACGATCCATCACAAGCTCCTTGCGCAACGAAAACCGATATAAACCACGGCGGTGTCAGAAGGTTTGGTTTGCAAATGATCGCGGTGCATTTGCGAAGCGCCATACCACCATGAGCCGCCGCGCGTGGGGCGCGCTGACTCGCTGCCACCCTCAGTCCACTCCCAAGCATTGCCGCCCATCTCGTGCAAGCCGTTCACGCCAGCGCGTGTGCTGCCTGTGAGCGCATGGCCACGCCCGCGTGAGGTCATGGCGGGGTTGGCGTAGGCGGCGGGAGTTTGAACAGAGCCGCAATCGCCGATGCAATTGGCGCCTTGTGGGCTGCTGCCAGTGGGGTAGGGGTAGGTTTGGCCTGTGGCAAAGCCTGCAGGCGGCGAAGCGCGGCGCTCTGTGTAGGCGGCTTCCATCCATTCGGCATCTGTGGGCAAGCGTTTGCCAGCCCATTGGCAATAGGCTTTGGCTTCGCTGAAGGTGATGTGAACGGCAGGCTCTTTACTGCTAGTCGGCAGGCCAAACGGCATGCGCCATGTCCAGCCCTTGCGTTGCACCCAGCCGCCTTCGTAGGTGCTCCCGCCGCCAGCTTTCTCTGCTGCTGTGACGAAGCCTGTGGCTTGCGAATAGCGGGCGAATTGCTCAATACTGACTTCGGTTTTGTCGATTGCAAAGCCGCGGATGGGCTGCATGTCCTCTGCTTGAGCTAAGGCTAAACCGGGAATGCACAAGGCAAGAAAGATGCGATTCATGGGTGTATTTTGAGCATGCATCATTAACCCTGCTTGCGGCTTGGCATGCAAACTGTGGCGACAATGCTATTAAGTTTTGTAAAAATTTATCGCCGCCCCACAGGAGAAGCAGATGCATCTGTTTGCACAACTCGCATTCAGCAGCGGATATACACCTTCTCGCCGCTATCTTGCGAGCATGACACAACTGATCACTCGATATGCCCCGGCTTTCTTGCACCCAGCCGCCCGTATGCTCGGGCGCGGCTTCACGCTCTTATTCATGCTTTTGGCCTTGATCAGTATCGGTATGGTGGCCTGCGGAGGCGGAGGAGCCAATGAGCCAGCGCCGCTGGTGCAAAGCCAGCCCGTCACAACACCCGTGATCACGCCGGCCCCTGGCACTTCAGGCACGCCGGCCGCCGTGATGCTCACCACCACCTTCACTTTGCAGGTCACCGAGCTCAACACCACCCTCGTCAGCCCTTGGGGCCTTGCCTTTTTGCCAGATGGCCGCATGCTCGTGACGGAAAAAGGCGGCACATTGAAATTGCTTGCAGCCAATGGCAGCACGGTCGGCACGGTCAGTGGTGTGCCAGCGGTCAACAGCGCCGGGCAGGGTGGTTTACTGGATGTGGTGATTGATCCGCAATATGCCAGCAATCAACGTATCTACATGACGTTTTCTGAGAACGACAGCAGCAATGCCAGCATCAACAGCACAGCCGTCGTGCGGGCTAAGCTCGATACCAATGCGCGCAGTTTGAGCGATGTGACTGTGATTTACCGCCAAATGCCCAAAGTCACTTCTAGCGGGCATTACGGCTCGCGTTTGGTATTTGATAAAAACGGCTACCTCTTCGTGGCTTTGGGCGACAGGCAAAACAATAGCGAACGCGTGCACGCGCAAGATCTCACACGCGGCCATGGCAAAGTGATGCGCATCACCACTGAGGGTATGCCTGCGCCTGGTAATCCCAGCTTTGCAACAGCTGGCGCTCAAGGCGCGATCTGGAGCTACGGCCACCGCAACCCACAAGGCGCAGCCCTGCACCCCACCACAGGCGAGCTTTGGGTCAGCGAGCATGGCCCGCAAGGTGGCGATGAGCTCAATCGCGCAGAAAGCGGCAAAAACTACGGCTGGCCCGTTATCAGCTATGGCCAAGAATACGGCAGCACCACACAGGTGGGCGAAGGCACAGCCAAAGCCGGCATGGAGCAGCCGGTGAGCTACTGGCTCACACGCGATGGCAGCCCGTACACAGGCGGCTCCAAATCATCGATGGCACCGGCTGGCTTGGCTTTCTACAGCGGTGATAAATTTCCCGAATACAGCGGTAATTTGTTCAGCGGCGCACTGGCTGGTACAGCGCTCTGGCGTGTGGTGCTCAGCAGCGATGGCAAAAGCGAAATCTTCCGGGAGCGCCTGCTCGCTAGCCGAGGCGAACGCATTCGCGATGTGCGCCAAGGCACAGATGGCTGGATATACATGCTGGCAGACAGCGGCAAGCTGATACGGGTGTCTCGTTAAATTGGCTGTGCTCTGTTGCTGAAAATCGCTCGAAGCTCGTCTATAATATTGATCTTCGGAGTGTGGCGCAGTCTGGTAGCGCACCTGGTTTGGGACCAGGGGGTCCAAGGTTCGAATCCTTGTACTCCGACCAAGATCAAATCAAGAGTTTATCTTGATTCAGACGCCTCGCATTCACCCGTTTGCGGGGCGTTTTGTTTTGTGTGATGCACAAACTGTCCGTAGCTCAGTTGGATAGAGCAACAGCCTTCTAAGCTGTGGGTCGGGGGTTCGATCCCCTCCGGGCAGGCCAATTCAGAAAAATTGATGCGCTTGTTTGTAGTGCGCGAGACTTTACGCAGCCTGTTGTTCAGCGCGTTTGAGCAAATTCCTGATGCCCCACATTGAATTGCGGTGTACGCACACGCGATTCACGTTTGCGATGCGCAGTTTCGGGCTGCTCGAGACTGGGCTCGGGAGGCGCAGTTTGAATAATGTTTTGTGCGTGTGAGCCTTTGGGGCCATCGGTGAGATCAAAGCTCACGCGTGCACCTTGCTTGAGAGTTTTGTAGCCCTCCATGGCAATGGCCGAGAAATGAATGAACACATCTGTGCCGCCCGCATCAGGCGTGATGAATCCAAAGCCTTTGGAGTCATTGAACCATTTCACGATACCTGTCGCCATGAGTAATTCCTTGTTCAGCAATCCGTGTTGTGTCATCGAATAGACCGGATTGTCAGCTCAGTTTGAGGGCTATTCTGCTTTTTGTCAAATAATTGTCTAGCTGTTTTATTATTTTAATATAGACAAAGCTTTGTGCTAGACAAGGATGCGGTTTTATCAGCTTTGTCTTGGTGTGATCAGATTTGTCCAGGAGAAAACAGTATTCGTCTCATACTTGAAAGCGAATCTGTGGCTCTTGTAATTTCATGGCGCGCCTTAAAATCTATTCCATTACTTTAATTTTTCACATCAGGATTCCCATTGGCCACTGAAAACCCACCGCGCCCACCTCAAGCGCCTCGTGCCAAGCCCATTCAAGAGGATGATGGCGGCGCAGTGGTGCTTGAGCGTAAGCCCGAGAAAACCAAGCCGCCACAGATGTACCAAGTGGTGCTGCTCAATGACGATTACACGCCCATGGAATTCGTGGTGGCAGTCATCCAAGAGTTTTTCAACAAAGACCGTGAAACTGCGACTCAGATCATGCTCAAAATCCACATGGAGGGTAAGGGCGTGTGCGGCGTATTTAGCAAAGACGTTGCCGCCACCAAAGTGGATCGCGTGATGGAGGCTGCACAAAAATCGGGTCATCCCTTGCAATGTGTCAGTGAGCCCACAGCTTGAAATATGTTCTGCAAAGCAAGGATTTTTGCCTCAGAATGAAGCTACAGATTAACGACGAAAGCCTACAGGAATTCTTATGATCGCTCAAGAACTTGAAGTCAGTTTGCACATGGCCTTTGTCGAAGCGCGCCAGCAGCGCCACGAGTTCATCACCGTGGAGCATTTGCTGCTCGCCTTGCTGGATAACCCCAGCGCCGCCGAAGTTTTGCGCGCCTGCGCCGCCAACATCGATGAGCTGCGCAAATCGCTCACCACCTTTATCAAAGACAACACACCGCAAGTGGCAGGCAGCGAAGAGGTGGACACACAGCCCACGCTCGGCTTCCAGCGCGTGATCCAGCGCGCCATCATGCATGTGCAGAGCACGGGCAATGGCAAGAAGGAAGTCACGGGTGCGAATGTGCTCGTGGCCATCTTCGGCGAGAAAGATTCGCATGCTGTTTACTATCTCCATCAGCAGGGCGTGACTCGCTTGGATGTGGTTAATTTCATTGCTCACGGCATCAAGAAAACCGATCCCCCAGAGCCAGCGAAAGCGGGCGATGGTGCAGGCGAGGGTGGGGAAGAGCGTGAAGAGAAAGCTGAGAAGGCTTCTCCACTAGAGCAATACACGCAAAACCTCAACCAGATGGCCAAAGATGGAAAAATTGATCCGCTGATTGGCCGTGAATACGAGGTCGAGCGCGCGATTCAAATTCTCTGCCGCCGCAGGAAAAATAATCCTTTACTCGTGGGCGAAGCTGGTGTGGGTAAAACGGCGATTGCCGAAGGCCTCGCATGGCGCATCACGCAAAAAGATGTGCCTGAAATCTTGGCCGAGTCGATTGTGTATTCACTCGACATGGGCGCATTGCTTGCTGGCACGAAATACCGAGGCGATTTTGAGCAGCGCTTGAAAGGCGTGCTCAAGAGCTTGAAAGACAAGCCCAATGCCGTGCTGTTCATTGACGAAATTCATACGTTGATCGGCGCAGGCGCTGCATCTGGCGGCACGCTGGATGCATCGAACTTGCTCAAGCCAGCTTTGTCGAACGGCTCGCTCAAATGCATTGGCGCTACGACCTTCACTGAGTATCGCGGCATCTTCGAGAAAGACGCAGCTCTTTCACGCCGCTTCCAGAAGATCGATGTGGTGGAGCCAACTGTTGAGCAAACCGTTGAAATCCTCAAAGGCTTGAAGAGCCGCTTCGAAGAGCACCACAGCGTGAAGTTCGCCGCGAGCGCCTTGGTTGCCGCTGCCGAGCTCTCCTCCAAATACATCAACGATCGCCACTTGCCCGATAAAGCAATTGATGTGATCGATGAAGCGGGCGCAGCCCAGCGCATCTTACCTGCGAGCAAACGCAAGAAGATCATCAGCAAATCCGAAGTGGAAGACATCGTGGCCAAGATCGCGCGCATCCCTCCTGCGAGCGTGAGCAATGATGATCGCAGCAAGCTCAAGAACATTGAGCGCGATTTGAAGAATGTGGTGTTCGGCCAAGATGCCGCGCTCGAAGCTTTGGCTGCTGCCGTGAAAATGGCACGCTCAGGCCTCGGCCGTGCAGACAAGCCGATTGGCGCTTTCCTCTTCTCCGGCCCCACCGGCGTAGGCAAGACAGAAGCCGCCAAGCAGCTGGCCAACATCATGGGCATTGATCTGATTCGCTTCGATATGAGCGAATACATGGAGCGCCATGCTGTGAGCCGCCTCATCGGCGCGCCTCCGGGCTATGTGGGCTTTGATCAGGGCGGATTGCTCACAGAAGCCATCACCAAGAAGCCACATGCTGTGTTGCTGCTCGATGAAATCGAGAAAGCGCATCCTGATATCTTCAACGTGCTCCTGCAAGTGATGGATCACGGCACGCTCACGGATAACAACGGCCGCAAAGCCGATTTCCGCAACACCATCATCATCATGACGACCAATGCCGGCGCCGAGACGATGAACAAATCCACGATTGGTTTCACCAACTCGCGCCAGCAAGGCGATGAGATGGCCGATATCAAACGCTTGTTCACGCCAGAGTTCCGCAACCGTTTGGATGCGATGGTCAGCTTCAAGCCGATCAATGAAGACGTGATCCTGCGCGTGGTGGATAAATTCTTGCTCCAGCTTGAAACGCAGCTCGATCAGAAAAAAGTCGATGTCACTTTCACAGACGCTCTGCGCAAGCATCTCGCCAAGAAAGGCTTCGATCCGCTCATGGGCGCACGCCCGATGCAGCGCTTGATCCAAGACACGATTCGCAAAGCGCTCGCTGATGAGTTGCTCTTCGGCAAACTCGTTGACGGCGGTATTGTTACCGTCGATATGGATTCGGAAGACAAGATCAGCTTGAACATTCAGCCACTGCCTAAGAAGGAAGGTAAGCCGAAGGCTGAAGCGGAGGAAGTCGCCACGGATTGATGTTGCGTCTTTTGATATGAAATGAACAGCCTGCCTTCACCACGCAGGCTGTTTTCTATTGCACGTATTCGCTACTATTTCAATAGCATTTCGCGCAGTATCTATACCGGCTATAGGTCAATTCGACTTATAAAACAATGATTAAACAATCGCAGCTATCGTGAGCCTGAGCGTAGTTTGCGATACACCGTTGCGCGGCTGATACCCAGCTTCTCGGCTGCGGCAGCCACATTGCCTTTGAGTTGAGCGACGGTATCTCGGATCACATCGACCTCATGCGCTTTGAGCGCGCCTACGCTATGACGTACGCGTGTATCGACAACGGAGGAGGTGGTTTTCGGGGCGAGCTTGCCGCTGCGGCTGGTGCGCAGCTCGACTTGCAGGCCGCTCCATAGCGGCACTTCAAGTGCAGCCTGCCCAAGCTGTGCATCAAACAAGCGTCTCCAATCGGTGGCGAATACATCGCTGGCGTGAGAGGCGCTCGCTAGTTCAGACACTCCGAGCATCTGCCGCGCTGTGCGGTTCATCGCGCAGATTTGGCCGTCTTCGCCCAAGCAGAGTAAGCCCTCGGCCTCGCGCCCGAGTGCGTCTGCGCCTGCCCAGCGCAGGTGGGCGACGAGGGTGTGTGGGTTGGCGAGCACGAGCTGGTTTTCAATGCGGCGAGCTGCGCTGCTCACGCGGTGAATCAACTCGGGGCGCTCTTGTACTTCAATACCTGTGACATCAAGCATGCCCGCGCAGCGGCCCGCGCCATCAAAAATCGGCGAGCCCGCGCAGGAATATGCACTGGTGTCTTCAAAGAAATGTTCGCCACGATGCAGCCACACATCGGCTTGCTCGGCAAGTGCTGCGCCAATGGCGGTAGTGCCTACAGCGCGTTCAGATAAATCTACGCCTTCGCGGGTGATCAGCGTCGCGCGGCGGTCTTGAGAATCAATTTGTCCGCTGCTCGCCACCACCACGCCTTGCGCGTTGGTGAGAATGGCGAAATAACGAATCGGCGCAATGGCTTGCCCTAGTTGCAGCAGAGTGCTTTGCGCGGCTTGCGCAAGCTGCCGATTGGCCTCGCGCGTGCGGCGTTGCATCGCACTGCTGATCACATCAAATGCCACTCTCCGCTGCGGTTCATGCCCAGCTTCGATACATCGCCGCCAAGAAGCCGCAATCCAATCATGCACCGCGACTTGCCCACGCTTGCCGCCGAGCAACACATTGCGCGATTGCGTGATGAGATCAAGTCGAGTCGATGAAGAGGAGGGCATTTGCATGACAGTCATAGTAGCCAGCATTTTTGTGTCATTTTGAGAATAAATGAAATGCTGCGCCGCACACAAGGGTATACCTCAGGTGCTGTTCTGTCCAGTTGCCCAACAATGATTGGTGAAGTTACAGGCAAAGCTTTGGCCTTTCAGAGCACATACCCACAGGAGAATTTCATGCAAAAGATGTTGCACATCAACCCGGATAAATGCACGGGCTGCTTGCAGTGCGAAATGGCTTGTTCGTTTGAGAACTACGGCACTTATGCCACCAGTAAATCGCGCATCAAGGTGTTTGACTTTCATCACACCGGCAAGAAAGTGCCCTACACCTGCACGCAATGCGATGAAGCTTGGTGCTTGCATGCTTGCCCGGTAGAGGCCATCACGATTGACAAAGCCACAGGCGCGAAAGTGGTCAACGAATCCACCTGCGTGGGCTGCAAAGTCTGCACGATTGCCTGCCCATTTGGCACGATCAACTATGTGCAAGAGACTGGCAAGGTGCAAAAGTGCGATCTCTGCGGCGGCGAGCCAGCTTGCGCAGAAGCCTGCCCCACACAGGCCATAACCTTCGTGGATGCCAACTGGACGGGCATCGACAAAATGAAATCTTGGGCAGACAAATTAGGCAATCAGCCTTCTGCCTCCTAATTCCATAAACCCACAGGAGAAACATCATGTCTTGGGCTGGAAAAATCCTTCGCGTTAACCTCACCGCTGGCACAGTGAAATCTGAGCCGCTTAATAGCAACTGGGCGCGCGCCTACATCGGCTCGCGCGGCCTCGCCGCCAAATACCTCACCACCGAGGTCAACCCCAAAGTTGATCCGCTGTCACCCGACAACAAAATCTATTTCACCACCGGCCCACTCACAGGCACGATGGCCTCCACCGGCGGGCGCTATACCGTCTCCACCAAGAGCCCGCTCACCGGCGCAATTGCTTGCTCCAATTCCGGCGGCTACTGGGGCGCAGAGCTCAAGATGGCAGGCTGGGATATGGTCGCTATCGAAGGCAAATCAGCCAAGCCGGTGTATCTCTATATCAACGACGATGTGGCCGAGCTGCGCGATGCTTCGCATCTGTGGGGCAAGAGCGTTTTTGAAACCGAAGGCACGCTGAAGAAGAGCCTGCAAGATCCGCTTACCCGCGTTTGCAGCATCGGCAAAGCCGGAGAAAACGGCGTGCTCTTTGCCGCCGTGGTGAATGATCTGCACCGCGCTGCTGGCCGCTCAGGCGTAGGCACGGTGATGGGCAGCAAAAATCTCAAAGCCATTGCCGTGCGCGGTACCAAGGGCGTGGGCAATATCCGCGATCCGAAGGCTTTCATGAAAGTCACTTTCGAGAAGAAGAAAATTCTTGCCGAAAACGCCGTTACTGGCCAAGGCCTGCCAACGTATGGCACGCAAGTGCTCATGAACGTGATTAACGAAGTGGGTGCGCTGCCAACGCGTAATCACAAAAACAACCAGTTCGAAGGCGCAAAAGACATTTCCGCCGAAGCCATGGCCACACCGCGCCCCACCGATGGCAAAAAACCTTTGGTGACCAATCAAGCCTGCTTCGGCTGCACCATCGCCTGCGGCCGCATTCAAACGATCGACAAAGACCACTTCACCGTACAAAACAAGCCGCAATACTGGGGCGCTTCTGGCGGCTTGGAATACGAAGCCGCTTGGGCGCTCGGCGCGGCCAATGGCGTGAACGATCTGGATGCACTGCAATATGCCAACGTGATCTGCAACGAAGAGGGCATTGACCCGATCAGTTTCGGCGCAACTGTAGGCGCTGTGATGGAGCTTTACGAAATGGGCGTGCTCACCAAAGAGCAGCTCGGCATCGAAGCGCCTTTCGGCTCAGCGCGCGCATTGGCTTTCTTCGCGGATGAAACCGTGAACGGTCGTGGCTTCGGCAAAGAAATTGGCCAAGGCTCCAAGCGCCTCACCGCAAAGTTTGGCCACCCAGAGCTTTCCATGAGCAGCAAAGGCCAAGAGTTCCCAGCGTATGACGGGCGCGGCATTCAAGGCATCGGCCTCGCTTACGCCACCAGCAATCGCGGCGGCTGCCATCTGCGTGGCTACACCATCGCATCAGAAGTGCTCGGCATTCCTGTGAAGACCGATCCGCTCGAGCACGAAGGCAAGCCAGAGCTTGTGAAAGCTTTCCAAGATGCCACAGCCGCTTTCGATTCATCAGGCCTTTGCGTCTTCACCACCTTCGCTTGGGGCCTGGCCGATCTCGCGCCGCAAATGCAAGCCGCTTGCGATGCGGAATACACCACCGAAGAGCTAGAAAAAATCGGCGAGCGCATCTGGAACATGGAGCGCGAATTCAACAACGCCGCAGGCTTCACCAAGGCTGATGACTCCTTGCCCAAACGCCTGCTCACCGAGCCCGCCACCAGCGGCCCCACCAAAGGCAAAGTCAACGAACTGGCCAAGATGCTGCCTAAGTACTACGAAGTGCGCGGCTGGGATCCAGAAGGCCGGCCAACGGCGAAGACGAAAGAGCGGCTGGGTTTGTAGTCTTCTTTTGGTTGGCATCTTTGGGTGTTGACCAAGAGAACGCAAAAGGCGCAAAACCACGCAAAAGACGCAAAAAAAATCCTTGCGGGTTTTCTTTTGCGTCTTTTGCGTTTCTTCTGCGAATTTTGCGTTCCTCTCTCTCTAAATCACTATTTACTTTAAGAAGAGGCAAACAATGCACCACATCATCATCGGCGCAGGCCCAGCGGGCGTGATTGCTGCGGAGACGATTCGTAAGCAAGCGCCGCAAGACGAGATCACCCTGATTGGCGATGAAAAAGAAGCGCCATATTCGCGCATGGCCATTCCGTATCTCTTGGTGGGCAACGTTCAAGAGCAGGGCACTTATCTGCGCAAGAGCCCCACGCATTACCAAGATTTAAAGATAAATCGAGTTGTCGCCGGCGTGAAATCTGTGCAGGTTGCTACCAAAAAGATAGTAATGGATGATGGTAAGCAGCTCGGTTTTGACACGCTGCTGATTGCCACCGGCTCACACCCCATCAAACCTCCTGTGCCCGGCATTGATTCAGCCGGCGTATACAACTGCTGGACGCTAGAAGACGCGCGCAGCATCATGAAGCTGGCCAAGCCTGGCGCGAAGGTCTTGCAGCTCGGCGCAGGCTTCATTGGCTGCATCATCATGGAAGCGCTGGCCGCGCGGGGTGTGCAGCTCAGCGTCGTGGAGATGGGAGACCGCATGGTGCCGCGCATGATGGGGCCCACGGCTGGTGGCATGATCAGCGAATGGGTGCAATCAAAAGGCGTGAAGGTTTACACAGGCACGCGCGTAGAAGCCATCACGCCCGGCACGCCACTTAAAGTCAAGCTCTCCAATGGCTCCACGATGGACGCTGATTTGGTCATCAGCGCAGCAGGCGTGCGTCCTGCGATTGGCTTTTTAGAAGGCAGCGGCATCACTTGCTTGCTCGGCGTGTTGACAGATGAGCACTTGCAAACCAATGTGCCCGGTATCTTTGCCGCAGGCGATTGCGCGGAGGCATTCGACAAAGTGAGCGGCAAAACCATCGTGAGCGCCATTCAACCCAATGCCGCTGAGCAGGCGAGGGTGGCTGCGCTCAACATGGTCGCGCATGCGCGTGGCCGCAAGGCGCAAGCCAATCTACGCGGCGTCACGCAGATTAACGTGCTGGACACATTGGGCATGATCTCCACCAGCTTCGGCGATTGGCAAGGCCGCACCGGTGGCGAGCATGTCGAGATCACCGATGCCGCCAAAGGCCGCCACCTCAGCCTGCAATTCCAAGGAGATGTGCTCGTGGGCTGCAACAGCGTCGGCTATACCGAGCATGTGGGCGCGATGCGCGGCTTGGTGGAAGGGCAGATACGCATGGGCGATTGGAAAGATAAACTCAAAAAAGACCCCACCCAACTCATGGCCGCCTACATCGCCACGGCGCAAGGGCAGAACGAGTGGAGTGGGGCTGCGGATGTTTCTCGGCGCGGACGTTAACGATTGATCGATTTGAGTAAAACGCAGCAGTATTTTTGAACGCAAAAAGCGCAACAATGACGCAAAAGCCGCAAAAAAAAGAAAAATCAAATTTGGTTGTTTCTTTTCTGCGGCTTTTGCGTACTTTTGCGAATTTTGCGTTCAAAAGGACATTGGTTCGCCAGAAGCGCATCATTAAACTAAGCATTCATGAAAATCACCCTCAAGCTCTTCGCCTCCCTCACCGACTATCTGCCCCCCGATGCCCGCCGCAGCAACATCGTCGAGCTAGAAGTCGATTCAGGCGCAAGCATCCTGCAAATCATCGAGCCCTTCGGCCTCCCCATGAAGCTCGTCCATCTCGTCCTCGTCAACGGCCACTACATCAACCCAGAAGACCGCGCCACCCGCAGCTTGGTAGAAGGCGACGTACTCGCCATCTGGCCACCCATCGCAGGCGGCTAATAAGCCACCGTTCGCTCTGATGTCGAAGCCTCTACGTGCGCCAGTGTAAGAATCCACCCGTAGCTACTACTAATTTCATAGCGCTACGCGCAATATTCTTCCCGGCTACTTGCCATTTTTCTCTTAAAAACCCATGCAAAGCCACTACCCAGCTCAGTTCGACCGAGAAATGGGCTGCACAGAAACCGAATGGCTAGGCTGGCTCCCGGAAGCCATGGGAAACGTCGCGTGGCAACAAACCCCCAACAGCGCCCATGCCCAACTAGGCACAGGTAGCCTAGACATTTTTTGGCAAACCGGAGAACCCCGCCGAATCGCCCTCATCAGCATGCCCCGCCTGCTGGTGAAGTTTCGCTTTGAAGGCCTGAATGACGATCAGCGCTACACCTTCATGAAGCGCTTTGATCTCTATATGCAGCGGGGCGGTGGATAGCAGAGAAATAGTCCTCACTCGATCAAGTCATCAGTTTTTGGGATGCACTTCAATGCCCTATACGATAAAGTAGAAGAGTTTGTCAAAAGTACCAATCGTTTTTAATAACCACCTGGAGTAGATGCTATGGATACCGTGTACTCGTCTTACGGAACTGTCGAATCTAGTGAACCTGCTACGCAGCTCTGGATTGCTACTACAAAAGCAGAAGCAGTGACGAATCCAGAGCTCGCATCTGCAATCCTTCAGGCGACGACGCTAGGTGCGGATGGGCTGACGGGTGATGGTTATTTTTCTCCGGGTTTCAGAGCCATGATAGATTCGCCAGAAACCACTTTGGTTCGTGGAGCTATTGGATTAGGTGCTGATGCGATTCCGAATCCAGTGCCCGGCTTGGTAGTTGGAGGCGTGAATCTGTTTATTGATTATGCGAACGAAAAAGACCAAGAAAAGAGAAAGGAGTTCGCAGAAAAAATTCGCATAGAGCAGCCTGAGCTACTTTTGCAAGCCATCGAAAGACTACCTGCTACTTATCTTGCATACCAAGAAATAATCGAAGCGAATACTCTTCCTGCAAATGTTATGGCTGGCATTAAATCTGAGAAAGCAAAACTGGATGAACTGTGGAAACAGATTCCAGGCCCGAACTCGCCAGCAGCAATATTAGATGCCTATACAAAAAATACACAAGGAACGTCATCCGTACTTACAAAAGAGCTTGGCGAGAAACTAAATGCCGTCATGACAACTGGCAAAAGTAATGCCGAGAAAGTTCGCGAAATTGAGAAGATACTAAGAAACACAAGCAAGGACGTTGCAGGTCTAGCCGTTGCCGTTGGCCAGTTGCAAGGACAGTTAGATGTTCTTTTGACAAAAGAAGCACCAGACGATTCAGCGCAATGGGCACAGACGCTCAAAGATGTCAGGGCGGTGGGGTCAATCGTCGGCTTGATCGTTGGAATCAATAATCCGAAGGAGGGTAAAGCGATTGAGACAATTGTGAGTTCCGCTGTTGCGATTGCCGAATCAGTTTCGATTCTAAAAAAAGGCTTTGAACTTGCAGCATTCTCGAGTGGTTTGGGAGCTTCATTTGCGATTGCAGGTGCACTCGGCGTGTTCGGGAAGCAAGGCGGAGCAAATGTAAATGCTGAGATATTGAAGGCAATCGAGGGTGTTGTGAAACGATTAGAGCAAATCAGTCGGCAAGTCTCAGCGGTTGATAAAAAAATTGATCGACTTATTGATATCGCACAAACAAACTTTGGTTTGATTAATTTCAAACTCGATAAGCTTGAAAGCGATGTGCAACTTCTGAGTTCTTATCAGACGGAGGTTTTGTATCTACAGCTTCAAGCACCGCTTGAGAATGCTCGAACAGCGTTGGCGCTAGCCGCCTCAGTTGAAGACAAACAGAATGTAATTAAGAAAATGGTGCTCGAAGCCTACGTACTCGGGATAAAAAATGCCAATCAAGAAATATTCACAAGAACAAAAACACGCAAGCTCAGCGACTACCCTAAAGTAATCTCGGAAATACACAAGGCGTGGGTACTTACTGCACGTGATGCACAAAAATTCAGGGAATACACGCACGTGGCGCAAGAGAGTGGATTATCTTTGGTGAACCTAGAAGCTGGCTTCAATAGACTGTTGGAGTTAAATCCATCGCTTGTGAACGATAGTGTTAGGTATTTGATTGAGGACCTGTTGCTGCATTCTGATTCATCGTACCCCGAAGAGAAGAGAACAGGGTTATTGAGCGCACTTAGTTGGCCTCCCAACGGCCTACATGCAGAGTCAAAGCGTCTACTTATGAAGGAGTCTCTGAACGGTAACCAATCTAATGTATGTCATCCCATAATCGTTGATGAGGCGCTGAGCTCTATCAAGATTGCGTTGCATTCAGAGATGATGTTTGGACACGGTGGAGGTGCACTAAAACCCAGTATCACTTGCCCGGAAATATTTAGAGACTTGGTTTTGCAACTAAAGTGGTATCAACGTGCCGTGGCAATTTTGGGTTCAGATTTAGCGCAAGTACATGCAGAGCGACATTATTTGCGTGCATGTGAGCATTTCCTGGCCGTGGTCTCCCGTGGCCGTATTGATTCGTTTAAGTTAAGCAAGAAGAATTTACCAGCTCTGTCTTGGCCATCAGATTTACGCCTGAGTTTAGCGCTGAGTCTTGGTATTACAAAGTTGAGTACCGCTGAATCGCAATTATTTAGTCCGTATCTATCACGTCCACGAGGATGGGTAGTACCTGATCGGTCAGCTGAGAGTTTGAATAGCAGTATTAGAGAAGAAGATGACTGTGAGCGTCTTTTTGATGCTGCGCGTTTATCCTGTCTTTGTCAGTTAACTGGTGGTTTGGAGTCAATCGATGCTTGGGTCGATAGTCCCTTCATGAAAGAAGCATGGCGAGGCAGAGGTGACTATCACGAAATTTATTCATTGCGTGTAAAGAGCATTACTGATGCTGTAGGGGCAGATGGGGAGATCATGCTTTGGATTCGTATTGATGATCGAAGACGGGGCATACCGGATCATTATCTTAAGTTCAATAAACCGCAATACTATGGTGTTGATGGCCCTGATCCAGACGCAGGCAGTTACACGGTTTACCCCGCTAACTTATACCGCCGAGGTCATTTCACCTTTGGGTACTCTAACAATATCAAGCTAGAGATGTCGCCAGGTCCTTATGATGATTGGGCGTACCGCGAGCTTGTCAATCGATTTGGCGAAGTTGGTCGTAGCGTCGGTGGATACAGCCTAGACATCAGTTTGGCTGAGACTTTCGCAGAATTAAAACAGATGTTCGAGGCAAAGGGTATTGGTTTGAGTTTCTACATGGGAACCTTGGCGCAACCAGGAGATAAGGTGACGCGGGGGCTGTTAAACTTTCTATCAACTCATTGCAGCCTGAAAAATGTGTTTGGTGACAGCCCCTCACAACAAGGTGGGAGAGGGCGATGGCTAGATTGCCTAGATGAGTTGT
Organism: Variovorax sp. PCZ-1; assembly: GCF_018413605.1. GTDB lineage: Bacteria > Pseudomonadota > Gammaproteobacteria > Burkholderiales > Burkholderiaceae_C > JANMDU01. The sequence continues at coordinate 1,427,073 of NZ_JAHCDN010000001.1, forward strand.
GTGGTGCTTGGGCATATAAATTCACAACTAAGCTCGCTGCTGCCGAATGGGGAAAAGGCATAGGGGACGCTGTGAAAATGCTACCTGCACCGGATTTATTGATCGATGGTTGTGACAAGGCTAAGTCACTTACAGAAATAGATGGGCTGTTAATTGGCGACAGCATGCGAAGACTGTTAAACCGATATTCTGTAGAGTTTGAACCCGCTATTTATTATTTTGAACCTGGAAAAACTAAGAACCCTATCGATCCAACCGTCAGTAGGTCTCTGACACTGCGCATTTTCACTGGCGACGAGCGGATAGATAATAAGGATGAAAGTTATGAATTATTTGCTTCAGTATCAGGCGAAGCAAATGACCGCAAATTATCAATGCCGAAAGTACGGGAGGCATCTGGGGTTTGGTCATCAGTGTTTGACAGGCCTGCACTTATTCCAGCAGTAACAGTTTTACCGAAAATCATGTCAAGCCTGCGCTCTGCAGAACAGCTTTTGGTAGACGGTATTCTTGTTTCTGGAATCATTCCTGAAATTGACAGCGAGATTACTTCTATCAGTGAAGAGACGCCAACATAAATTCTCACTGCATCAAAGTTGATCCACACTTCACTGCATGGAAAACCTAGGAATTTTCTGGTCAAGTTGCATTTTCTCTATGCAAGCTCTAAGCCGCGTCTCCAGCCGCCCCAATCACATAGAGGCCTCCGCCTGGGTTAGGCTCATCGGTCAGCACATAAAGCCGCCCATCTGGGCCTTGCACCACATCGCGGAAGCGGGAGAAGCCGTTGAAGAGTTTTTCTTGTGATGCGACTTTGCCGTTGGCGAAGGTTAAGCGGGCTAGGTGCAGGCCTCTGAGGGAGCCGACGAAGAGGCTGCCTTTCCAATCGGGATATTTGGTTGCCGAATAGAACGTCATGCCTGATGGCGCGACAGTCTCTTGCCAGTAGTAAACGGGTTGCTCCATGCCTGCTTTTGACGTTCCCTCACCGACCTTGCCGCCGGAATACTCCACGCCATAACTGATGACGGGCCAGCCATAGTTCTTGCCGGCTTCTGGCATGTTGATTTCATCGCCGCCGCGCGGGCCATGGTCCGAGATCCAGAGTTGGCCGGTTTCCGGATGCAGCGCTGCGCCTTGCACATTGCGATGCCCAGTAGACCAGACTTCCGGCGCCCAGCCTGGCAATTTTGGATTGCCGGGCGCGGCAGTGCCTTCGCGCGTGATGCGGATGATCTTGCCAATGTAAGTCTCGGGTTTTTGAACCTCGCCCTTCAAGCCTTTATCCTGCCAGCTTTGCCTGTCGCCTGTGGTGACAAACAAATGGTTGCTGCGATCAAACACGATGCGCGCGCCGTAGTGGCTGTTTTCTTGGCCAACTACGTTTTGCCGAAAAATGATCCTGCCATTTTCCAAGGCTGTGTGTGCCTCGTTCAGGCGCGCGCGGAAGACGGATGTCACCGTACCGCCGCCCCGTGTTTCTGTGAACGCCATGAAGACAAAGCGGTTGGCGCGAAATTCAGGATCGATAGCGAGTCCTAGCAAGCCGCCTTCGCCATTGTTGGCTGATTCAGGTGTGCCTGTGATGGGTGGAAGTAGTCTTTTGTCGTTGATGATCACTCTGCGCAAGCGGCCAGAACGCTCCGTGACAAGCGCGGAGCCATCTGGCAGAAACGCAAGCCCCCAAGGATGATCGAGGCCTTTGGTAATCGTGACAAGCGCGGGTGCTTTTTGGGCGCTCACCCAGGCAGGCATAGCGGCGCAAGCGCTTGTTGACAGGAGGAGGGTGCGGCGGTTGATGGAAGACATAGGATTGCAAACAATTGCCGTTCGTCCTGAGCTTGTCGAAGGATGACTAGACTTCGACAAGCTCAGCCCGAACGGTGTTATCAATTCTGGAATCACCAATAATGCTACGCCATTCTGAAAGGCAGTTCACGCAAGCGCTTGCCGCTAATCGAGGCAATGGCGTTTGAAATCGCTGGTGCAACGGTCGGTATGCCTACTTCTCCAACGCCGCCGGGCTTGTTGTCAGTGGGCAAGACTTTCACGTTCACTCGCGGTGTTTCATTGGCGCGTATCACCTGATAGTCATGATAATTGCTCTGCTGAAATTCACCGTTGACCACAGTGAGCTTTTCTTTCAACGCGGCAGACACGCCCCATACTGCGCTGCCTTCGATTTGGCGCGCAATGTTGCCGGGCTGTAATGCGATGCCGCAATCGACAGCACTCCAGATCTGATGCACGACAATATTGCTTCCGTTGACTGAAACATCAACGATCATTGCGCAATGTGAATTCCAGATGTCAGAGTAGGCCAAGCCGAGTGCGCGGTTGCCATTGGCTTTGCCGCCATTCCACTTGGCCATAGCGGCTACTTCTCTGAGCACAGCTTGTGCGCGAGGTTGTTTTGCCAGCAGGCCAAGGCGATATTCGAGCGGATCTTTGTTGGCGTTGCGTGCGAGCTCATCGATCATCGATTCAATCGCGAATTTGGTGTAGCCACCGCCTACGCCCCGCCAAAAGCCAGCATCTACGCCGCGCTGCTCGCGCAGGTATTGCCCAAGTCGATGTTCGACGCCATAGTTGATTTCAAAGCCTTCACACACCGGCTCATCTTTTCCGCCTAAGCTGGCGAAGAAATCAGGGGCGAAGCGACCCATGATGGATTCTCCAATCATTTTGTGCTTGAAGGCAATGAGATTGCCTTGGGCATCAACACCAGCAGAGATGTGCTGCGCCATCATCGGCCGCACCTTATCTCCTGCCACGTCATCTTCACGACTCCACACCGCCTGCACGGGTGTGCCATGCATGGCTTTGGCAACGAGTACGGCGTCGAGAACAAAGTCAACCTCGATGCGCCTGCCAAAAGCGCCACCCATCAGCGGGATGTTGACGGTGATGTCCTCAGGCTTGAAGCCGGCAAGCGGCGAGCTGGAAGCGCCGATCACGGTGGTGGCGGCCTGTGATGGCGCCCACACTTCAAGCTTGCCGTTGCGCACCACGGCCGTTGCGTTCATAGGCTCCAAGCACACGTGCGATACATGCTCGGTGGTAAACGTTGCTTCAATACGCTTGGCGGCTGTCTTCAAAGCATTCTCGGTATCGCCGTGAGAGCCCATCACAACGCCAGTATCCGCTGGATTCTTCGCCCGCGCGACGAATTCAAGCATCGCTTTATCCGAAGAGTAGCTGCGGGCTTTTGAGGTGGTAGTCCATGTGGCTTTGAGCACGCGTTTGGCCTGAAGTGCGGCCCATGTGTTGTCTGCCACCACGGCAATGCCATAGGGCAGGCGCACGATATTTCGCACGCCCTTGACGGCTTTGGCGGCTGCTTCATCAAACGACACGGGTGTTTCACCTTGCACTGGCGCACGCAAAACAGAAGCGTAGAGCATGCCGGGGAGGCGTTGATCGATGCCGTATTTGGCGCGCCCTGTGATCTTATCGAAGCCATCGACACGCGGCAAATCTTTGCCGAGCAAGCGAAAGTCTGCCATTTTTTTGAGCTGCGACTTATCAACTACGGGCATCGTCGCTGGCGCTGTGGCGAACGCTGCAATTTGGCCATAGGTCAGCCGCCGGCCGCTCGGGGTGTGGACGCAAGCATGAGGCACAGTTGTCACTTGCGCCGCTGGCACTCCCCATCTAGAGGCTGCGTTTGCAATCAAAACGGCTCTGGCCTGAGCACCCGCCATTCGCATTGGCTCCCAATAGCCTTGCGTGGTGCGCGAAGCGCCTGTGATCATGGCGCCGCCAAACATGGGGTTGCCTAAAGCTTTGGCGTTGCCAGCCGCTTCCACGACTGCAGACACCACCTTGCACTTTGCCCAATCCAAATCCATCTCTTCAGCAATGATCAGGGGCACAGATGTCATGACACCTTGACCATATTCAGATACTGGAGATGTCAGCGTCACTATTCCATCCGTAGCGATCGTCATCCATAAACTGGGTGAAAAATTCTTAGCCGAGTTACTGGTGTTGGCCTGACTTATTGCAGAATCCACAAAGGAAATCGACACAGAAAACGCGCCAGCACTCAATAAAAAACTGCGGCGAGATTCATTTTGGGGAGATTGATGGATATTCATTTTGAACCTCACGCTGTTTTCGCAGCACGCTCAACGGCAGCGATGATTTGGTTGTACGTTCCACAGCGGCAAATATTGCCTGACATGTGCTCCACGATTTGCGCACGAGTAGGCGATTTGTTCTTTGCTAAGAGCGCCGCTGCCTGCATGATTTGCCCGCTTTGGCAATAGCCGCACTGTGGCGCTTGCTCAATGATCCAAGCTTTCTGCAGAGGGTGATCGCCTTTGGCTGAGAGCCCTTCAATCGTTGTAACTTTTTTGCCTGCAACGGATGCGGCTGGTGTGATGCACGAGCGCACAGGCTCACCATCCACATGCACCGTACACGCGCCACACTGCGCTAGGCCGCAGCCGAATTTGGTGCCTGTCATGTTGAGCGAATCACGCAATACCCAAAGCAAGGGGGTGTCGGGCTCGGCGTTTACAGATACGGATTTACCGTTCAAGGTGAAATTGGTCAAGATGATTCTCCATGGGTTGGGAAGACACGAGTTGAAACTTGTCTAGCAAAGTCAATTACTAGGGTGAGGCTTCATTTGCTATTTTTTATTTTGAAATGCAGCAATGAGCTCATCATGCTTTAACAGGATTTGTATGTCTTGCCAATTTCTCTTGATGACGTGCTCAATTCTGTCTATTTCAGTAGTCACGCCGTGCCAGTTTCTCGCCCTAATAACAATACCGTTCGCCCTGAGCTTGTCGAAGGGCTCTCAACGGCTTCGACAAGCTCAGCCCGAACGGAACGGGACGATCAGAATCTTGCTGCGTCTGAGCTGGGTGCAAGGCCGAATCTGCGGCTGTAGTCGCGGCTGAAATGAGCTGGGCTTTCGTAGCCCACGGCGAATGCGGCGTCTGATACCGCATTGCCCATTTCCTTGAGCAAGACTTTGGCCTGAATCAAGCGCAGATCCTTTTGAAACTGGAGTGGCGTTGTGCCCGTCACATCCTTGAAGTGTTTATGAAAAGATGAATCGCTCATGGCTGCGATCTTCGCCAACTCCGATACTCGGAGCGGGGAGCGGTATTCAGATCGCAATTGGCCAATGGCTTTCGCAATCCGGCTCGCGTAGCTGTCTGCCACAAGAAGGTTTCGCAGATTTTGCCCAATGGATGAGAGCAAAAGGCGATAGTGGATTTCTCGCAGGATTGATGGGCCAAGCACCTTTGCATCCAGCGGCTTATCCATCAACTCGATGTATCGCAGAAAGGAGCCAAGCCAACTGGCTTCCGCAGATGCCACTGATAGGGATCGGACATCAGGATTCGGTGGTGGTAAATCGGCCACTTGCTCGTAGAGGCCGCGAATCAGTTGCACATCGAGAAACAGCACGAAGGAAAGATAAGGCTCGCTCGCGCTTGCCTTTGTGATGCGCGAGACCACAGGAAGATCATGACTAATGAGCAAAGCTTTTCCGGGGCTGAGCTTGATACTTTGATCGCCGATGCTCGCCATCTTGCTGCCTTGTAGGATTAAACACAAAGCTGGCTCGTAGACCGAAACTTCTATCTCGCTCGGAGCCTCCTCACGGAAAGCACATAGCCGATTCAACCCCGGATTGTTGCTGCCGTAATTAGCCAAGTATCGGGTCGCTAGCTCGGTCATGCGCGAAAGATCCATGCGTTTCTCCTAGTAGGCGGATGCTAGCAGCGTATGTCTGACGATGCACCTGAAAATGTGCTGATTTGGAGGAATTGGCATGAGGCGTGGAGAATGTGGCTCATGAGAATGGGCGCACTTGGATAGCATCATGTTCATTCTTCATCATCACAAACAGTGAGCTACTTATGTCTTCCATTCAGTCTCAGTTCCTAGATTTAACCGCCCACCACGCTAAATACGAGGCGATTGACCCAACATCAGCACTAAAAGACAGCGCGAAAGATAAGGTTATCTTCATCGCCGGAGCATCGCGTGGCATTGGTCAGGCCACAGCAGTGGCTTTCGCGCAAGCGGGTGCCAAAGCGGTGTATTTAACGGCCAGATCAGAAGATGCTCTTCAAGAGACGCGAGCTTTGGTCAATCAAGCCAATCCTAAGACGCTGTGCAGCATATCGAGCTGCGATGTAACCAACGCTGGGCAAGTCGAGGCGGCAGTGGCGGATTGCGTGGCGCAATTTGGTGGGATTGATGTGGCCGATGCCAACGCTGGTTTCCTCGGGCCTTGGACGAAGATCGGTGAATCTGATCCTGAGAGCTGGTGGCGTAACTGGGATGTGAACGTGCGCGGGGCGTATCACGTGGCTCGCTTTACGCTGCCCCATTTGATCCAATCTGCCAAGAAGCGCGCAGGCGAGGGCAGAAGCGGAGGCCATTTGATCTTGCTGTCATCGGTGGGGGCTCAGTTGTTGATGCCGGGCGCATCGGATTATCAAACCTCCAAACACGCTCTCAACCGTCTGTGTGAATTTGTCCAGGTCGATCATGGCGATGATGGCATCAAGTGCTTTGCGCTGCATCCAGGCGGTGTTTCGACCGAGCTGGGTTTGAACATGCCACAAGCGCTCCATGCATATCTTGTTGACCATCCAGATCTGCCCGCTAGCTTCACCGTCTGGCTCTGCTCAGGCCAAGCGGATTGGGCCAAGGGGCGCTATTTGAGCGCCAACTGGGATGTTCAAGAATTGCTGTCGCGCAAGGAAGCGATCTTGCAAGACGATCTCTTGGTGAATCGGCTACGCGCGAAGACTTAATGATTCACAATTGCCTCTATGGAAAATTTAGATGTGATGGTTCTGCGCCAACTGCGCGATTGGCGGCTGGCGGGTAAGAAGGCACTGCTGGCCACCGTGGTGCGCACCTGGGGTTCATCGCCTCGGCCGGTGGGCTCGATCATGGCGCTTTGCGAGAGTGGGGCGGTGGTGGGCTCGGTGTCGGGGGGGTGTATTGAGGATGATTTGATTGATCGGTTTACCAAGGCCTATGCGGGCGTGGCTAATCCGAGTGTGGAGCGAACGATACCTTCTGGCGCACCGCAGTTCATCAAATATGGCATCAGCGCCGATGAGGCGCATCAGTTTGGCCTGCCTTGTGGGGGCACGCTGGAGCTGCTGCTGGAGTTTGACCCGGATGCGGCGCTGCTTGCCGAGCTGGTTCAGGCGCTGGATGCTGGGCGCTTGATGCTGCGCACGGTGGAGCTGGCCAGCGGCAAAGTCACGCAGAGCGAGAGCAGTGCCCCGCAGGAGCTTGCGGTGAATGCGCAGCAGCTCTCCAACACTTTCGGCCCCGAATACCGCATGCTGCTGATCGGCGCGGGGCAACTGGCGGAATATCTGGCCACGATGGCGCTGTTCAACGGCTTTGCCGTGACGGTGTGTGACCCGCGCGATGAGTATCGCGGCAACTGGAGTGTGCCGCAGGCAAAGCTGACGACTGAGATGCCCGATGATGTGGTGAAAGCCTTTCGCCCAGACAGCTGCTCCTGCGTGATCGCGCTCACGCATGATCCGAAGCTGGATGATCTCGCCCTGCTAGAAGCTTTGACGACGCAAGCCTTCTACATCGGCGCGATTGGTAGCCGCCGCAACAACGCCTTGCGCCACGCCCGCATGAAAGAGCATTTTGAGCAGACGGATGAGAGCCTAGCGCGCCTGCGCGGCCCAATTGGTATCTACATCGGCAGCAAGCTGCCCAGCGAAATCGCTGTGAGCATCATGGCTGAGATTCTGGCGGTGAAAAATGGCGTGAAGCTGCCGCGTGAGATGGAAGTCTCTAGAGCGAAGGATGATTTGGAGATCTTGCCCAACGATGCGCAGAGCGCTTTGATCTGTCAGCGCTTGCGTTGAATTACTATCAATTCAATAGCTGCTTGCGCACGTATCGATTGGGCTAGAGGCCGAAAAGGCTTGAAAATCAGAGCTTCATTGATTCGCTCAACATGTCCGCATATTCCTCTCGCGTTGCGATGCGCGGATTGAGTTTGTGGCAATGATCGACCATGGCGCCGTCGATGATTTTCTCGTAAAGATCGGTGGTGACGCTCATTTCGGAGAGGCCTTTGGGCAGGCCGAGGCGGTGAACCATGTCTTGCAGGGCTGGAGCGACGTCGCTGCCTGAGCTGAGGTTCATGGCTTGGGCCATGCGGTTTAAGCGGTCTTCTTTTCGTACGCTCTCGGCGGCAGAGTTGTAGCGCACAACTGCGGGGAGGAACATGGCGTTCAGCGTGCCGTGGTGCAGGCGCGGGTTGACGCCGCCTAAGCTGTGGGAGAGGCTATGCACGCAGCCTAAGCCTTTTTGGAAGGCCATGGCGCCTTGCATGCTGGCGCTCATGAGTTGGAAGCGGGCTTCTGCGTCTGCGCCGTTTTTAGTGGCGCGCTCGATGTGGGCCCAGCCTCGGCGCAGGCCGTCGAGCGCGATGCCGTCTGCGGGCGGATTAAAGAGCGGGGCGAGGAAGGCTTCGATGCAATGGGCGATGGCATCCATACCGGTGGCAGCGGTTAAGCCAGCTGGCAGGCCGAGGGTGAGCTGCGGGTCGCAGATGGCGGCTTTTGGGACGAGATGCCAGCTATGGAAGCCGAGCTTGCGGCCGTCTTCCACGATGATGATTGCACCGCGCGCGACTTCGGAGCCTGTGCCGCTGGTGGTGGGCACGGCGATGATGGGGGCGATTTTGTCGCTGATCAGGGGTGAGCCGCCTTCGATGGTGGCATAAGTCTTGAGCGCGCCGCCTTGTGGAACCAAGATGGAAATGCCTTTGGCGCAATCAATCGCCGAGCCGCCGCCCACGGCGATGATGCCGTCGCACTTACCTGCGCGGTAAGCAAGCAGGCCGGCTTGGACGGAGGCTTCGGTGGGGTTGCTAGGCACATCATCGAAGATAGCTGCGGGTTGTGTGCCGAGAGCGGCGATAGCCGTATCCACAATACCTGCAGCGCGCACGCCCTTATCAGTCACGATCATCGGGCGGGTGATGCCCACGCGCTCACATTCTGATTTGAGCAACTTGATCGCGCCGTGGTCGAACTGAATGTGCGTGAGGTAGTAGATGAAAGCCATGGTGTTTTGTCTCGGGATGTTCTGTAAGATGATTGATTTTAAACACCGAGGAGTGCGCGATGAGACTCAGACAAACATGCTTTGCCGTTTCAGCCATGATGCTGGCGGCGGTTTCTTTTCAGGCGCAGGCTTGCATGAGCGATGCAGACGTGGCCGCGCTTTTTGCCAGCTACAACGCGAAAACGCCAGCAGTAAACCCTGAAGGTTTAAACGATGCTGCAGGCGATTGCAGCCGTACTAAGCTCACAGCGATGATGGAAAAGCAGGGCGCAAAACTGGTGGGCTACAAAGCGGGCCTCACCAATCCCGCCGTGCAAAAGCGCTTCAACGCGACGCAGCCTGTATGGGGCAAGCTGTATGAAAACATGCTCCTCAAAGATGGCGCAAGCATAGATGCTGCTTTTGGTGCGCGCCCTTTGTTTGAGGCTGACATGCTCGTGCGCGTGAGCAGCGAGGCGATCAATTCGGCCAAAACACCGTTGGATGTGCTCAATGCGATTGATCAGATCATTCCTTTTATCGAGCTGCCTGATCTGGTGGTACAAGCGCCGCCTCGCCTGAATGGTGCAGCGATTAGCGCAATCAATGTGGGCGCGCGGCTGGGTGTGCTTGGGGCTCCGATTGCCGCGCCTGCCATTCGTGCGGAGAAGTATCAAATGCTGGATGCCTTGCGCGATATGCAGGTGAGTATGGCTGATGGCGCGGGCGCGGCTCTGGGCGGCGGTAAAGGCTCGGATATTTTGGAGCATCCTTTGAATGCGGTGGTGTGGCTTGCGCAGGCTTTGGCCAAAGAAGGGCAGACCATGAAGGTGGGGCAGCTCATCAGCCTAGGCTCGTTCTCGCCGCTCGTGCCTACCAAAGCCGGTATGAAAGTGACGGTGACTTACGCGGGCTTGCCGGGCGCGAAGCCGGTGACCGTGAGCTTTAAGTAAGCGTGAGTTTGCAGCATATTCCACCACCAGCAAAGCTAACTCCCGCCATGCAAGGCGTGCTCACGCGCATGGCGCGGGCGCAGCACACGCCTTTGCATGAGCTCACGCCTTCGCAGGCACGGGAGGCCTACGAGAAGGGCGCGGATGTGTTGGAGGTGCCGAAGGCGCAACTTGTCCGTGTAGAGGATATGCGCTTCACGAGCAGAGATGGCGCGGAAATTACCTTGCGGCTTTATGCGCCATCACATGAGAAGCTGCCGGTACTTCTATTCTTCCACGGTGGCGGTTTCGTGATTGGCAGCATTCAAACGCATGATATTTTGTGCAGAGAGCTTTCTCGGCTTTCTGGTGCTGCGGTGATCTCGGTGGACTATCGCCTTGCGCCCGAGCATCCGTTTCCTGCCGCGCAAAGCGATGCTTGGGATGCTTTGCTTTGGCTGCGGGAAAAAGCCGAATCTCTTGGCTTAGATGTACAACGCATCGCCGTGGGTGGCGACAGTGCTGGCGGCACGCTGGCGGCTGTGTGTGCGCATCTGGCGCGTGATGCAGGCCTGCCTTTGGCGCTGCAATTGCTCATCTATCCAGGCACGAAAGGCTATGAGATGAGCCCTTCTCGGCAGCAATACGCCACTGGTTATGTGCTGGGCGAAGAACATATACGCTATTTTTTTGATAGCACTTTGCGCAGTGAGTACGACGGCGATTGGCGGTTTTCTCCCTTAAATGCTGAGAATTTTGAAGGTTTAGCGCCTTTGTTTCTTGCCTTGGCAGAATGCGACCCATTGCATGACGAAGGCTTGGAATACGCTGATGCCTTGCGTGTCGCAGGCGTGACGGTGGATCTGGAGATTTACCGTGGTGTGACGCATGAATTCATCAAAATGGGGCGCATCCTTCCCGAAGCGCGGCAGTTTCATCAAGACGCTGCGCAAGCACTCAAACAAGCCTTTACTCATTGATCCATCCCGTTCGGGCTCAGCTTGTCGAAGCTTGTGGAAGCCCAACGACCAAGCTCAGGGCGAACGGAATTTAGCTAACAATACGCGATATGAACAGACAAAGCTTTAGATTCTTCCACCGCCTGCGCGTGCGCTGGGCTGAGGTGGACATGCAGAAAATCGTTTTCAATGGCCATTATTTGATGTATTTGGATACGGCAGTGGCTGATTATTGGCGAGGCTTGGCCTTGCCCTATCAAGAAGCCATGCACCAGCTGGGCGGCGATCTGTATGTGAAGAAGGCTACGCTGGAGTACAACGCTTCCGCCAAGTATGACGATGTGCTGGATATTGGCATGCGCTGCGCCAAGATCGGTAATTCTTCGATGGTGTTTGAAGGTGGCATTTTTCACGGCGATAAGCTGCTGGTCAGTGGCGAATTGCTCTACGTGTATGCCGACCCCGCCACGCAAACCTCGCGCCGTGTGCCAGACGCGTTGCGCGCCTTGCTTGAAGGCTACGAAAAGGGCGAGGCCATGACGCGAACTCAAGTGGGTACATGGCAAGAGCTGGAGCGCGATGCGGCGAGCGTGCGCACAGAAGTGTTCGTTGAAGAGCAGGGCATCGCTAGGGAAGATGAATGGGATGAAGCTGACAAAACAGCCGTGCACGCAGTCGTCTACAACCGCCTCGATATGCCGTTAGCCACGGGGCGTTTGCTGGTCTACAAGCCCGATGTGGGAAAAATTGGCCGCATGGCTTCCAAGCGCGTGCTGCGCGGCAGCCAACTCGGGCGACAAGTGCTGGACGCACTCACTGAAAAAGCCAAGCTACGCGGTGATAAAGAGGTCATTCTCCATGCCCAACGCAGCGCCGCGGGCTTCTATGCAAAATCAGGTTTCCAAGAACGTGGCGAGCCCTTTGATGAAGTGGGCATCGCGCATATTGAAATGTTTAAAACACTCTAAGTCTTATGAAAATCAACGAACAACTCGCCAGCCCTCAAGTCTCCACAAAAATCAAGGATCCAAGCAGCGTAGATCAAGCCATTCTGAGTCGGTATTCCAATCGCGCTTTCCTGCCGAAAGAAGTGGAAAGAGAAAAAATCGAACACATCCTGCAAATCGCTGCGCGTTCGCCCAGCGGCGTGAACACCCAGCCATGGAAGGTGTATGTCTTGCAAGGCGAGAAGCGAGCCCAAGTCAGCCAAGCCGTGTGCGCCGCACATGATGCGATTGTTGCCAACCCTGAGCTGGCCAAAGAGTATGTGGAAGAGTATGACTATTACCCTGCTACTTGGACTTCGCCCTACATTGAGCGCCGCCGCGAATGCGGTTTCGGCTTGTACGGCGTGCTGGGCATCGGCAAAGGCGACAAAGCTGGCATGCATGCCCAGCATCAGCGCAACTACAAATTTTTCGATGCACCTGTGGGATTGATGTTTACCATCGACAAAGTGATGGGGCGCGGCAGTTTGCTTGACTACGGAATGTTTGTGCAAAGCGTGATGATTGCAGCCCGCGCGCAAGGCTTGCATACTTGCCCACAAGCCGCTTGGAATAGCTACGCCAAAGTCATTTTCCCGATCATCGGCGCTGCGGACAATGAAATGCTGGTTTGCGGCATGAGCTTGGGCTATGCCGATGAATCTGCCTTGGTCAATACCTTTGCCACCACGCGAGTGGATGCCAAAGATTTCACGACTTGGTTGTGATTCTTATTTGATAGACGAAAGAGGGCTGGGCCGAGAGCTCATGCCCTTGGTCAAAACGCCTTCAAATTGAATATTGATGCTGCGCAGATGCGCCGCAGCCACACGCTCGCCATGTAGCGTGGATAAAGCGCCCATCCATTCACTGCGCAGATACCACAGCGCTTCAGTATCAGCCGCAAACATCAGCCGGCGGCGCAGGGCTGGATAGGTCAGCGCGCCATTTTCGCCTAGCGTGCTGAGCATAGACAACCGAATCTCTTCGGTGCGCTCTTCCAATTCAGCCTCAGAAGGCGCTAGTGACATGCCCACCGCCCCCCAAAAAGAAGCCGATGCGGATTTAAGCCAGCTCATCTATAAACCACCTAGATAAAAAATGCTATGCCCTGAAACTTGTTTTTATTTGATAGGTGCTACGTTAAGTCAAGCCGCCAGTGATGGCAAGCCATTTCAATAAACAAGACATAAAATTTGCTTGAAAACAACAATTGAATCAAGGAGTTAAAGAGGTTTATTAATATTTTAGTTTAAAGAAAATATTGAAATACACCCACTCCTCAGATGACTTTACACAGCTCAAACACCAAGGCGGGCGCCAATGAGCGAGGAATAGCTTTCAAGGAAACATGCGCTGTGGAGGCTTCGCCCATCTGAGACACGTGGAAATCGCTGCCCACGTTGTCTGAAAGTTCGACAAAAGCCATTTTTCGCTCTGGGTATCGCTGGGCTAATTGCTCGCGAAGCGCCGTCATCTCGGGCAAAGGCGCGCTCGCATCGAACACGATGGCATGCGGCAAAGGATGAGGCGGTGAGTCTGCATTCAAGCCCAAAAGCATGCGAGCCTGCATCACGCTAGCGCAGGCACTCACGCGCAGCCCCATGCGGCTGACAGCAAGATGAGCCTGCTCATGCACCTCGCTGCAGCCCAGCAGGAGCAAGACTCGGCAGCCTGAGATGACGGTGCTGATATCGGTATCTAAGGTGCTTTCTGTCACGCCCTGCGTGTGGAGCAAGCTGCTATGTGGAGGCGGCGCAGCGAAATCCACCGTCACAGACAACGCCTCTTGCGTGACCTGTAGCTCTGCGCGTGCGCCCAAACTGGCCGCGAGCTGGTGCCATAAATACCAACCTACGTTTTGCCATTCGCTGGGCTCTAAGCTGGCCGTTTGCACGCGTGCGATCACGATCAATTGTGTGCCGGGTTGTTCGGGCGTGGGCTCGCGCACGGCAAAACCAATGTCTTTCGCCATACCGCCGGCCCAGTTGATCAACTCGTCGATCAAGGAGCGCAGTGAAACAGGATTGGCCCGAATTTGCGCATCCAGCAAACCCAAGCGCGCTTTGACTTTTCTCCGGTGTAGCCAGCGGGCACGTTGAGTGATGGCATCCGATATGGCCTGGCGCAGCATGATGTCCTCGCTGGCCTGCAGCTCTCGCGAGCCACGCAGCTGGGTGAATTGCTGGGCAATCATTGCAGCGCGGCGGGCGTGATCGAGCTGATCTGTCACATTGGCAATCGCTGGAGCAACATTGGGATGGAGCAGGGCGATTTCCTGCAGGCCAGTGAGCGCCTGCGTGAGGCTGGCCGAGGTTTCTTCGCCGAGCTTGAGGAAGAGCGTGCTCCACGGGATGTCTTGGCTGTGGCTGTTGGCCACATTTTTATGCGGATGATTGGTGTCGTGGTGCAAAGGCAGCTTTTTTGCAGGTTTGCGCGGCATCACCGTGTCGCATACCTCTTCCAAAATCGCATTAAATTCTGACTCCCCCACCTCTTGCTCATCTAGCTTCGGGGTATTTCGCCGGCGAATAGAGGGCAGCTTCTTGCTGCGATTGTCTGCTTGGATCCAACGCAAAATCATCTCAACCTACCTGTATTTTTTTGGGCTCGTTATTTGCGCTATTTTCCTTGTTTTTAGCAGCCACCTGAAGAATTGAGCTGGGCGGGAAAACACTGAGCCCGCCTCTGGCCATAATGCGTATTGAATGATTAGGAGACCGAAACCATGCGTTGGATCAAAAGATTAGGCGGCGGTGTGCTGCTGCTAATTGCCTTGGCGGCAGTTGCTGTGGCGGTGTACGTGTGGCGCAGCTTGCCTCAGCTCTCAGGCAGTTTGCAGGCGGCAGGCTTGCAGCAAGCCGTCCAGATCAAGCGCGATGCCTCGGATGTCACGCATATCTTTGCTCAGACAGATACCGATGCTGCTTTCGCCCTCGGCTACACGCATGCGCAGGAGCGAAGCTGGCAGCTGGAGACGAATCGGCGTGTGATGCATGGGCTGCTGAGCGAGGTGTTTGGCGCGGCTACTTTGGAGACAGATCAGCTCATGCGCTCCCTTGGCATCATCCGCGCGGCGCAAAAGCAGTTTGATGCATTGCCTACAGATGCGAAAGCTATTCTTGAGGCTTACACCAAAGGCATCAACAGTTTTCACGCTAATTCAAGCCAGGCACTGCCGCCAGAGTTTCATGTGCTCGGCATCAAGCCAGCCGCTTGGCAGCCCGCAGACAGCATGGGCTGGAGCCTCATGATGGCGCTGGATTTAGGAGGTAATTGGGGGGTTGAATTTGCTCGGTTGTCCGCAGCACAGAAAGTTCCTACAGCGCAGCTCTGGCAGCTTTTTCCAGCCTATCCGGGTGAGCAGCCTGCCTCTAAAGTTGATTTCTCAAAGCTCTATGCTGATCTGGGCATCTTTCGAGATACTATCAAAACAGGAGCACTTCGCGCAGATCCTACGCCGCCGACAGCCCAATTTGATATAAAAAATGTCATTAAAAACCCGTTTTTGACCGCTCCTGTCGATCTGGCTGCGCTGTCCCGTGATGTGGGCAATATCGAAGGCAAGGGCAGCAACAATTGGGTTGTTGCGGGTAGCCATTCAACAAGCGGCAAGCCCTTGCTTGCTAACGATCCCCACCTTGGCCTAGGTGCTCCGGCCATTTGGTATTTCACCCGCATGCAATCCAAAGCCTCAGGTATGGATGTGATTGGTGCGAGTTTGCCAGGCTTGCCTTTTATCGTGCTCGGGCGCACAGCGCAAGTGGCTTGGGGCTTTACGAACACGGGGCCCGATGTGCAGGATTTGTACATTGAGCGCATCAACCCAGCCAACCCCGCGCAATATCAAACGCCCGAGGGTTGGAAAGATTTCGAGACGCGCACCGAGAGCATCCCCGTCAAAGGCTCGCCAACCGTGAGCTACACCTACCGCGCGACGCGTCACGGCCCTGTGGTCAGCGATGCGCAATCTCAATACGCAGAAACCATTGATCAAAAGAAATACGCTATCGCGCTGCGCTGGAGTGCTTTGGATGCGGACAACCGCACCACGATTGCCGGATGGAGCTCCCAAAAGGCCAAGACTGTGGCCGAGCTTTTTAAGGCGTATGAAGACTATCACTCACCGATGCAAAACGTCGTCGCGGCTGACAGCGCGGGCGTGATCGCCTACAAAGCCATTGGCAAATTCCCCATCCGTAAGCCTGACAACGACATCCGAGGTATCGCTCCCGCGCCTGGCTGGGACGCCAAATACGATTGGGCAGGCTACGTGCCTTATGCGCAAACGCCCTCCGATGATGGCAAAAAGGGCTGGATATCTACGGCCAATCAGCGCATTCACGCCCCAGATTTCCCGCATTTCATGGGGCAAGATTGGGCCACACCCGAGCGCTTTGATCGCATCGAAGCTCTTCTCTCTGCCAGCCCGAAACACGATATGGCCAGCATGCAGCGCATCCATGCAGACACGCTCTCCACCCCCACGAAGCGCTTGCTGCCTATTCTGCAGAAAACAGCCTCGAATCATCCGCTGGCCGCCGCTGCGCAAGAGCAGCTCAAAGGCTTTGATGGCGACATGAAGGCAGCAAGCGCTGCGCCGCTCATCTTTGCAGCATGGGCAGATGAAGTGGCACGAGGCATCGTCACGCCAAAGCTCGGCGAAGAAAAATTCAAGCGCCTCTATGGCAAACGCCATTTCCGTGGCGTGGTCGATCAAGTCATGCTCGGCAGTGATCCCGCGGTCAGCGCTTATTGGTGTGCTCCGCAAAGCTGCGCAGATGTTTCATCCGCTGCTCTGGCCAGAGCGCTTGACAAAATCCAAGCCACCCAAGGCGCAGATGTGAAAGCTTGGAATTGGGGCGCAGCCCATGTCGCGCGCTCCATCCACAGGCCGTTTGGCAACGTCGCTCCGCTGGCCAAATACTTCGATGTCACCGTTCCCACCGGCGGCGACCCGTGGACGGTCAATGTCGGCCAATACTGGCTCAACGAAAAAAGCCCCTACCAAAACCGCCACGCCGCCAGTCTGCGCCATGTCTTCGATCTGGCGGATCTAGAAAAATCAGGCTTCATGTATCAAACCGGCCAAAGCGGCTTGGTCTGGAGTCGGCGTTATCGAGATATGAGCGAAGGCTGGGCTGCGGTGCAGTACCGGCCTTTGCAACTTGCGCCAGCTACGTTTGCTTCTGAGTTGGTGTTGAATCCTAAGTGATTGGAGATCCAAGAATAGAACGCAAAAGACGCAAAAATCACGCAGAAGACGCAAAAGAAACAGCCCAATTAAAGGTTTCTTTTTTGCGTCTTTTGAGTTGGTTTGCGTTTTCTGCGTTCTAAATGACCGTTGAATGAAGTTTTGCAAAGCTTACCGCTAACCATTTGCAAGCCGCTAAACTGCAAAGCATGAACACCCTAGCCGCCCTGCGCTCAGCCCTCAGAGCATTGGCTTCCAACAAGCTCCGCAGTATGCTCACCATGCTGGGCATCATCATTGGCGTGGGCGCGGTGATCACCATGATCGCCGTAGGGCAGGGTGCAACCAATCGCGTGCAGGAACAGCTCAAAGGGCTGGGTAGTAATGTGATGATGGTTTTTCCCGGTGGTGTCACGGCTGGCGGCGTACGCCTAGGCGCGCAAACGGGTCAATCACTCACTGAAGAAGACGCGCTTGCCATCGCCAAAGATGTGCCGGAAGTGCAGGTCGCTGCGCCCTCCATGCGCACCGGCGCGCAGCTCGTGTTTGGCAACACCAATTGGAGCAGCTCGATCTTCGGCACCACGAACGACTACATGGAAGCCCGCGATTGGGCATTAAGCAGTGGACGCTTGTTTGAAGGCGCAGAAATCCAAGGCTCAGCCAAAGTCGCCATCATTGGCACCACGGTCGCTGCCCAGCTCTTCGGCGATGCTGACCCCGTCGATCAAATCATCCGCGTCAAAAAAGTGCCGGTCACTGTCATTGGCGTGTTGGCCAGCAAAGGCCAAAATTCTCTCGGCCAAGATCAAGATGATGTGGTCATCGTGCCGATCTCTACCTACCGAAATCGCATCCAAGGCGGCAGCCCTGGCAAGCTCAAGCGCATTGGCTCGATCAGTATCAAAGTCAAAGAAGGCCAGAGCATGAAAGTGGCCGAGGAGAACATCAAAGAGCTGCTGCGCCAGCGCTTCAAAGTGCAGCCCGGTGGCGATGATCCCTTCAGCGTGCGTAACCTCACCGAGATGCTGCAAGCGCAAGAGGCCTCGAGCCGCATCATGACGCTGCTTCTGGCCGCAGTCGCCGGCATCAGCCTCATCATCGGCGGCATCGGCATTATGAACATCATGCTTGTGAGCGTCACCGAGCGCACCCGCGAGATCGGCCTGCGCATGGCCGTGGGCGCGCGCGGTAAAGACATCCTCGCCCAATTCCTCATCGAAGCCGTCACCCTCTCTATCATCGGCGGCGCAATAGGCGTAGGCATCGGCGCGATAGCCACTTGGGCCGTCGGCCATTTCGCTGGCTGGCAAGTGAGCATGACAGCTGCTTCCATCTTCCTGGCAGTAGGTTTCTCAGCCTTCGTCGGCGTGTTCTTCGGCTTCTATCCCGCCCGCCGAGCCTCCAAGCTGCTGCCGATCCAGGCCTTACGCTACGAATAGTCAAGGTTTACAGCCTATTCATCTCATCAGTTCTGATGAGATTTGAACGCTTATTGCTTAAAAAGCAACAACAGGTTTCTA
Source organism: Variovorax sp. PCZ-1 (assembly GCF_018413605.1). GTDB lineage: Bacteria > Pseudomonadota > Gammaproteobacteria > Burkholderiales > Burkholderiaceae_C > JANMDU01. Next base: position 1,445,739 of record NZ_JAHCDN010000001.1, read on the forward strand.
GTTGCCACAAAGTGCTTGGGGCTAGAGACTTTTCTACCCACAATGACGGATGACGCGCCGCGTAGCCATCCGTAACATGACACACAACAAAAGCGATACAGCCATATCCGATTCAATACCCGCCGAGAGCAATTCCGGCTGGGATATCGAAGCACTATCACCGCGCCAACTGCGCGTGGTGCTCGTGTGTGATGTGGTTGAGTCGGTCCGTTGGATGGAGCATGATGAAGACAACGCCATTACCCGCTGGAGCCAATTTGCAGCCGCTGTGCGCAGCAGCATTGCGCCCGAGCATGCGGGTAGCGTCGTTAAAAGCACTGGCGATGGCCTGATGCTCGAATTTGAGAGCGCCCCCCAAGCCGTGGCCGCAGCCAATGCCATGCAAAAGCTAGCCAGCGAAGGCAACGCAGGCTACGAGAGTGAGCGCCAAATGCACCTGCGAGTAGGCATCCACCAAGCCCAAGTTCGCCGCGACGCGCATGATCTGTATGGTCACGGTGTGAATCTGGCCGCACGAATTGTTGGATTAGCTAATCCCGGAGAGATAGTTGTAACTCCAGAGGTTCGTGACGGACTTACTGATGGGTTAGACGGTTCGATAGAAGATATGGGAGATAGCTACCTTAAGCATTTTGAGCAAATGCAACGGACTTATCGAATACACCAGACTGCACATGCACCGGAAATCCATCCGCTAAAGAGTCAACCACTGTTATCTGTTGCAGTGATCCCTTTTAACGCTGTTACGGATATTGAGCTTAGCGTTAGCGGTGACGCCTTAGCCGATGGATTGATTTCGCATCTTAGTAAAGCACCTGAATTACGTGTCACTTCTCGCTTGACTGCCAACGCAGTTAGTCATCGCCGATGGCCGGCTTCAAAAGTGGCTAAAACACTGGGCGTCGCTTACATCATCACCACTCAATGTTGGGCACTAAGTGGTAGATTAATTGTTAGCCATGAATTGATTGATGCCACAGAGGACACTGTAGTATTCAATCGCAGATACAGCTTAACCTTTGAATCCTTGCTAAATTCAGACTGCACTGAAATCTTGGATATGGCGAACGACATCCTATCTGCGATGCGAGAGACAGAAGTCAAACGTGCAAAAACTCAACCATTGCCAAGTATTGATAGCGCTCACGCACTTATGGCCGCAGTCACATTAATGCATCGTACTAGTCGTAATGATTTTCAGCGTGCATTCAGTGTCCTCGACTATTTGCAGGATCGTCACCCAAGACATGCATTACTACGCGCTTGGATGGCGAAGTGGTTTGTGTTAGAGAGTGAGCAAGGCTGGTCTGTGGATCGAAATCAATCAGCTATGAGAGCTATTGAATGCTCTCGGCGTGCTCTTGATCTTGATCAAGAGTCATCAATGGCATTATCAATAGACGGATTTGTCCGCTGTAATCTATTTAAAGATTTCGATACTGCTTTGGTGCAGTACGAGCGAGCTTTGTTAGCTAACCCTAGTGATTGCCTAGCTTGGCTTTTTAAGTCAATGTTGCACGCCTTTCGTGGCGAAAACAAATTATCTGTGCCAGCACTTACCGAAGCACTAGCCTTGTCGCCACTCGATCCTAATCGATACTTTTTTGATTCGCTAGCGGCTTCGGTACATCTTTCAGCAGCCAACTACGGTCTAGCCATCGAATATGCCAAGCAGTCGATACGAGCAAACTCTACACATGTTTCGACATATAGAGCGCTAACGATTGCACAGATCATGGCAGGTTACACGAACGAAGCACGACAAACGGCAGCTAAGCTGTTACAACTGGATCCGAACTTGACTGTATCGCGGTATCTGGAGCGATCACCTGGAGTGCAGTTCGGAATTGGTCGGGATTTCGCGTATGCCTTGCGTGAAGCAGGGATTCCAAATTAACTTTTTTCTTTAAGGAGAATATTATGGCTGGATGGGGCGGATGGGGCGGATGGGGTGGATGGGGTGGATGGGGTGGATGGGGTGGATGGGGTGGATGGGGCGGAGCACAAGGCCCGGGATCCGACCCGATGATGGCAGATGCCCTCATGCGCAGCCGGGATGGCACGGTCGGGCAGGCCATTGGCTGGCAGTTCAATCGATTCCCGAGAGACGGCAAGCCTGTGGGCGAACCAGAATCGCTCAAGCGTTGGGAATCCTTGCTTCGCTTCAACGTAGCCCTGTTTGATTTGCTCTCGGGACTGAAGTTTGTCGTGGGTAATGATGAGGCAGGGCTGGAAGCTAATGGTGCGCCCTTAGTCACCATGCGCAGGCCGAATGACGCCTTTTTTCAGACTCAACTCAAGCAGGTCATCAGCTACGCCGAGCTTCGGCCCGACCGTGCCAGCGAAATCGTGGCGCAGATGCAACCGCAAACGCCTTTCTGGTCAGCGGCGGTTCACATGCATCCGGCCCATAGCCAAAAGACGCTAGAGATGGTGGAACTAGCGCTGGGCTTCTCGTCCATCATCTGCATGCGGTTCAAAGCTGCTATGGCAGTGGCACGGCCAGTTGACATGAGCACCGAGATTCAGCCCATCATTGCCACGCCCAGCCATAGCGCCTTTCCGAGCGGGCATGCGACTGAGGCGTTTATGATCGCGTACACCTTGCCGTATATCGTCAGTGGCGACCCAGCGACCCAAGACATTTACAAAAAGCAACTACTGGCGCAGGCCGAGCGAATCGCGGTGAACCGCACGGTTGCGGGGGTGCACTTCCCGGTGGACAGTTTTGCCGGGCAATTGTTGGCAAAAGCCTTGGCGAGCTACTTTCTACAAGCGGCAGGCATACCGAACGCTCCCATAGTGACTTGCTTGGTCAGTGACACCTTGTTCGGCGGTCCCGAGGCCGATTTCAACATGCTAGCCACGCAAGCACTTGAGTTAAACCCGCAAGCTATAGCGACCAAAGTCGTCCCAGTGAAACAAACAGCGCCTCTGGTTTGGATTGCGCAACAAGCAGCGAGCGAGTGGAAATGAGTAAGGTCCTGAAGGACATTTACTGGCAGTTCGCCGAGCTCACGGGTTATAGGTATTGGCACCTGCAGGATACCCATCAGAACTGGTATGTCCAAACTTTGGTGGAACTTCAGCCCGGCAAGACCGCCGAGGATCTGCAACAATGGTTCAAGGCGCAGAACCCTACGCAATTGGGTTTTGTGTCCCGACACTACCGCTCCCTGCCGCATCGCTTTTGTGCAGCTTGGATTGCCCGTGGAGCGCTTAGCGAGTTGCCCGCGGACTTGATCGTTCGCTTCAAGCTCGGTCTGCCTACGAACCCCAACGCGTTCTACCCACTCGAAGCCTTCCGGGTGCTGCAAGGCCAGAGACTGAAGAATCGGTTCGTGAGGAATTCGTCGGCTTTGGGTGTACCTGCGAACGAAGTGATTGGCATCATCGATGACGGTATCCAGACAACAGGATTCCTGGGAACGGGCAGCCCCCGTTTGATGGCCAGTTGGGATCAAAACTCTCTTACCAGCAGCGGTAGCGTGGCGCCGCGTTTTGGCTATAGCCTGTTGAGCGCTGTTCCGATACCCAAGCCAGTGGCCGTTAGCCACGGAACACTAGTTGCGAGCATTGCCGCTGGAGCAATCACACCACAATACCGCAGTCGTCAGACCTTGCGGCCACTCCCAGCGAAAGTGGATGCAGCGAGCATCGCGCCGGTCATGACGGTGCAACTGCGCCAAGACACGGTGGTCGATACCTCCGGCGGCGCATTGGCCGTGAATGTGCTCGATGGTTTGCATTTCATGTTGGCCAATCTACCGACTCAAGCGAAGCTGGCGGTGAATATCAGCTTTGGCACCATGGCGGGGGCGCACGATGGCACGAGCATCTTAGAGTCGGCGATGGCTGAACTGGTGGATGCCATGGCTGGTCGGCTTGAGATCGTGCTGCCGGCTGGCAACTCGCGCCAAGCGCAGGCGCATGCCCGCTTTGAACTGCACCCAAACACTTCGCGAGAATTGATTTGGCGTGTTCTCCCGGATGACAGAACGCCCAGCTATGTGGAGATCTGGGGCAGTTTAGATGCCAAGTTCGAGGTCACATTGACTTCGCCGGATGGCAGACATTCGATCGCGGGTGTATCCGGCAGCGGCGCTGCGGAATTGAAGTCGGGCTCCACGGTGATCGGTGCGCTGATTGCGAACGATCAGCCGGCCAGCAGCATGACCAAGCAAGTGGTTTTGGTCGCGCTAGCACCGACTCGGACCGTTGGTGCCCCCCGCGCACCGCATGGCGATTGGAAGATTCGCATCAAGAACACGGGTGCGAACAACGCCGACATCGATGCCTGGATCGAGCGCGACAATGCCTCTTTCGGGCAGAAGAGCAAAGGGCGGCAGTCATATTTCGTCGAGCCGAACAGGACACGCCAGCCTCAGGCCAAACCAACGGCGTTGCCACCGAGCGTGGTGGCTGAAGAGGGCACCCTCAATGGTATCGGAACTGGTTCGGGCATCACTGTGGTGGGCGGTTACCGCCTCTCCGATGGCCAAGCGGCGGCTTACAGCGGCTTGGGAAGCTCAAGAGTTCGACCACCCGATACGCACGCGCCCAGCGATGAATCAGCTTTATTGCGAGGAATCCTCGGCAGCAGTAATTCAGGCTGTGGTGTGGCACGGCTCAGCGGAACGAGCGCTGCAGCGCCCTGGCACACACGAGAAATTGTCAATCAATGGGTCGCCCTTACCAATGCCGCGGCAAGGCCTTGACTAGTGTCATGTTCCGCCCCTCGGTGCGAACATAGCCACCAGTTTCCAAATCCCGAAGTATCTTGCTTACCATCTCCCGGCTGGTGCCGATTTGTAGCGCGAGTGATGCGTGAGTGGTACCCGATTTGATTTTTCTGTGGCCGTTTTCGTCGGGCTCGATCGCGAGATGTTCTAGGACTTCGCGTAGGCGGCCATAAGCATCTTTGAGAGCCAAGCTACGGACAGTGTCTGTGGCTGCTCTGGCTCTGGCAATGATTTTGGTGATGAGTTCGGTGGCTAGCTCGGGACTGGTGGCTAGGCTTGCGCGCACACGTTCACGTGTGATGACGGCGCATTTGCAGGCTGTGGTGGCTTCTATGCTGGCGGATCGGGGGCCGCCGTCTAGGCTCATTTCGCCGAAATAGCTGGGGGCGTCGATATGGCCGTAGGTGACTTCTTTGCCGTTGCCGTCTTGCCCGAAGACGCGCACGCTGCCTTCTAGGAGGACGAGGAGGGTGTCGCCGCTGTCGCCTTCGCTGATGATGATGCTTTTCTTTTTGTAGCTCCGGATCACGCCGGATTCGGCGAGGCGGGCTATGCTGGGGGGCAAATCTTTGAGTTTGTTATCTGGCATGCCAGCATTATGGCGGGCGGCTAGGGGCTTCGACAAGCTCAGCCCGAACGGGAAAAAAGCTCAGTCCGAACGGGGTTCAACCTCAGTCCACATGTAGCGCGAGCTCAAGGCAAGTGGTATTTTTTATGCAAAGGCAGAGGGCATCACTGCAGCCATCAGAGGGGGCAGGAGGGCGAGGCGTTTGACGACTTCGCGGATGCCGTGGCTGTGGGTTTTTTGGCAGATGCTGCGGATGTGCGTGCGCACGGTGGCTTCACCGACGTTGAGTTGCTTGGCCATCTCGGGGGCAGTGTGGCCGACGCAGATGAGGCTCAAGATTTGTTCTTCGGAGCGGGTGAGCTGGTAGGCGCGGGCGAAGAAGCTCATCATGAGGGTTTCGCACATGCCGCTGCGCGAGAAGATGAGGGCGATTCTTGAGCCTGTGGATTCCGTAGCTTCGCTGGTTGGTGCGGAGCGTTCATGGCGGTCGAGAGGAACCACGGCCACAGTGCTTTGCGCTTGGGCGCCTAGTGTCAGCATACTGCGTTTGCCTTGCGCGGCCTTGGCTAGCGCTTGCTGCAAGGGCTCGGCATCGTCTGCTTGCGTGGCTTGAAGGCGATGCGCTTCTTCTTTCAGCAATTGACCGCGTTGCAATAAGACTTGCCCGGCCAGATTGCAATGCTGAACTTTGCCTTGTACGTCCACAATGATCACGCCACAGGCGATTTCATCGAGAGCGTGCGCAAGTAATTGGCCGGATTCTGGAGAAAGCGACAGAGGAGGGCGTTGGCCGATAAAGCCTTGTTGTGAATGAAGGCTGTGAAGCGTTGAGTTATTGCTTGTGTTCATGGCAGTCCTCAGATGTGATGAGATGCCGTGAGTGTGAATTTTTGTGCCTAGCTTGGGTGGGGATTAGTTGTGCTGGAATTGTGAAATAGTTGCCAAGTTTGGCGGAGCTCAGGAGCGGGTGCGCGTGCGAGCGAGTGGTGGATTTTTAGCGAAATAGCGCAGCAGGCCTCGCATGATGCCGTCGGCGAGTTGGTCTTGGTAGGCTTCGTCGCGCAGCTTTTGCTCTTCTTCGGGGTTGCTGATGAAGGCGGTCTCGATCAATACGCTGGGGATATCGGGCGCTTTTAAGACGGCGAAGCCGGCTTGCTCGACTTTGGGTTTGTGGAGCTTGGCGAAGCTGCCGATTTCGCCGAGGACGTTGGAGCCGAGTTTGAGGCTGTCGTTGATCTGGGCGGTCGTGCTCATATCAAGCAAAGCGCGCTGCACCTGGGCATCTTTGGTTTGTACGTTGATGCCGCCAACGGCATCGGCGCTGTTTTCTTTTTGCGCCATGTAGCGTGCTGTGGCACTCGTTGCACCACTTTGGCTGAGGGCGAAGACGCTAGCGCCCCTCGCGGTAGGCACGGTGAAGGCATCGGCGTGGATGCTGATGAAGAGATCAGCCTGAACGCGCTGCGCTTTTTGCACGCGCACATGCAGGGGGACGAAGAAATCGCCATCGCGCGTGAGAAAGGCGCGCATGGGGTTGCCTTTGAGGGTGGTGGCATTGATGCGCTCGCGCAGCTTTTGGGCGACTTTGAGCGTGATATCTTTCTCGCGCGTGCCTGCGGGGCCGATCGCGCCGGGGTCTTCGCCGCCATGGCCAGGGTCGAGAGCAATGATGATGAGGCGATCGGTATTTGTAGGTGGAATCGGAGGTGTATTTTCTATGCGTTTTGTGGCATTCGCCGGCATAGAATCTGCGCGGGGTGCTATTGTTTTTGTAGTGTTTGATGTGCTAGATGTGGTGGGGCGAGTTGACTGCTGAGCTATCAAATCGCCCAGAGGATCGTTGCGAGGTGTGGGTGGTGAAGCAGGTTTATCTCGTTCTTTTTCTGCGATCAAAGCTTGCAGAGGATCGATCACTTCAGTGGGATACAGATCAAACACCAAGCGATGCTGGTAGGCCGCAATCGGTGGCAGATTGAACACTTGAGGCAGGGCGCTTTGCTTGAGATCAATCACGAGGCGCACCACGCCGGGAGCGTTTTGGCCGACGCGAATGCCACTGATAAACGGATCATCGCTTTTCACGCTGCCTACCAGCTCTTTGAGCTGCGGGGAAAGCTCAATACCTTCAATATCGACAGCTAAACGCGGCGGGCTGGTGACGAAGAATTGTTTGGCTTTAAGCAGACCGTCGCTTTCAATGGTGACGCGGGTGTAATCCGGCGCAGGCCACACGCGAACTCCTAAAATCGTAGCGCCCCACGCAATATCTGTAAAGGCAAGGAGGAGGATGAGGCTTCCAAATTGCAATGCTTCGCGGCGGCTGAGCATCCCTGTCCGTTTGCCCTGAGTTTGTCGAAGGGCTCGCGGGGACTTCGCCGCTTCGACAAGCTCAGGAGAGGCCAAGCTCAGTCCGAACGGTTGAAACTTACTCATGCAAGCAGCTCCTGCCCACGTGGGGTGTGTGCAATGGCTTTGACTTCGCGTGAATCATCAGCTTTCGCGCTGATGTGCAAAGCCACATCAGGCACTGGCAACACACCACGCGCCTTCTCTGGCCACTCCACAAGCTTCAAACCAGGACTGGCGAGCAGATCGCGGAAACCCGCTTCTTCAAACTCACGCGGATCGGCAAAGCGATAGAGATCGAAATGCCAGATATTTAACTCACCTGTATCAGTGGTCACAGTGTAAGGCTCCACCACGGCATAGCTCGGGCTCTTGATGCGGCCTTGCACGCCGAGCGCGCGCAGCAGATGGCGCACAAAGGTCGTCTTGCCTGCGCCTAAATCGCCATGCAGCTCGATCAGCGCGTTTCGCACAGCGGGTAGGGCAGCAAGCTGCTGCGCAAAGGCTTGTGTAGCGGCTTCATCAGGCCAATTCAAGATGCGTGGCAAAGAGGTTTCTACAATCAAGGCGTGCAATTCCATCAAACTCAAATTAATCCCGAAGACTTCATGCCCAAACTGCGGGCTTGGGCGACTGAGCTTGGATTGTCTCAAATTGGCGTGACAGGGGTGGATCTGAGTGATGCAGAGCCCGGTTTGCTCGCTTGGTTGGATGCTGGCTTTCATGGCAGCATGCACTACATGGCCTCGCATGGTATGAAGCGGGCTAGGCCTGCGGAGCTTGTACCCGGTACGGTGAGCGTGATCACGGCGCGGCTGGATTATTTGCCTGCATCCACTTCCGTTCGGCCTGAGCTGCCTGTCCTGAGCCCTGTCGAAGGGGTCGAAGGGCAGGAGGGCTTCAACAAGCTCAGCCCGAACAGGGGTAGCGATGCGAGAAGTTGGCAGGCGATGGAGTTTTCCCGGCTAGAGAAGCCGGCGGAAGGCATTGTTTCCATCTATGCCAGAGGGCGGGATTACCATAAAGTTCTGCGCGCGCGTTTGCAAAAGTTAGCAGACCGCATTGCGCAAGAGATCGGCGAATTCGGCTATCGTGTGTTTACCGATTCGGCACCCGTGCTGGAAGCTGAGCTGGCGGCAAGAAGCGGCATCGGCTGGCGGGGCAAGCATACTTTGATCCTCTCGCGCGAAGCGGGGAGTATGTTTTTCCTCGGCGAGATTTACGTGGACTTTGTATTGCCCGCTACTGAGCCTGTTGCAGCGCATTGCGGCAGCTGCACCAGCTGCATTGACGTTTGCCCTACTCAAGCCATCATTGCACCCTACAAGCTTGACGCGCGGCGTTGCATCTCTTACCTCACCATTGAGCATGATGGCGCAATTCCCATCGAACTGCGTCCACTGATCGGCAACCGCATCTATGGCTGTGATGATTGCCAGCTCGCTTGCCCTTGGAACAAGTTTGCTCAGCGCAGCGCTTTGCCTGATTTCGATGAACGCAAAGGGCTCTCAGGCCAGCAGCTGATGACGCTCTTGAACTGGAGTGAAGAAGATTTCTTGCGCTACACCGAAGGCAGCGCGATCCGCCGGATTGGGCATGAGAGATGGCAGCGCAATATTGCGGTGGCGATGGGCAATGCCTTGCGAAATCTTTTGTTATCTGGCGAAGATGCTGCTGCGATTCGGCAAACCCTAGGCGAAAAAAAGCCCAGTGCGAGCGCTCTGGTGGCAGAGCATATCGACTGGGCTTTGTTTGCTTAATGATCAGGAGAACGCAAAAGACGCAAAAAAACGCAAAATTCGCAGAAAAGAAAATCAAAAGATGAATTGGTATTTTTTGCGTCTTTTGCGTTTCTTCTGCGCTTTTTGCGTTCTTTGGGTTTGAGCGCTAACTAAAGCTCAGATCACTCAACCTTCGCCTTATCGCGCAAACCCTTCTGGTAAGCCTGGAGTTTCTGCTGGGTCAGTTGCTGAGAAATCTGCGGCTTGACTTGATCCAATGGCGGCAATTGGGTCTCGCGCACATCGTCCACGCGGATGATGTGGAAACCGAATTGGCTCTTGACTGGCGCTTCGGTGTATTTGCCTTTAGCCAATTTCACCATCGCTTCAGAAAATTCTTTCACATAGCTGCCAGGAGCAGCCCAATCCAGATCGCCGCCATTGGCGCCTGAGCCTGGGTCTTTAGAGTTTTTCTTGGCGAGGTCTTCAAACTTTGCGCCTTTTTTCAAGTCAGCAATGAGCTTGGTCGCATCAGCTTCTTTTTCCACCAAGATGTGGCGGGCGCGGTATTCTTTGCCGCCGTTGGCTGCTGCGAATTTGTCGTATTCAGCCTTGATATCCGCATCGGTCACAGGATTTTTCTTCTGGAAATCATTGAACAAAGCGCGGATCAGCACGACTTGGCGGGCTTGTTCCATTTGGCTTTTGTACTCATCGCTGCCATCCAAGCCAGCTTTTTGCGCTTCTTGCATGAAGACTTCGCGGTTGATCACTTCTTCCTTGATCTGGGCTTGCATATCTGGCGTCACAGGGCGGCCAGGCTGCTGGGCGGTGACTTGCTGCACGAGCGCATCCACGCGGCTCGTGGGCACGGGCTTGCCATTCACGATGGCGACGTTTTGCGCCCACACTGCAGAGGTGGTGGCCAAAAGGCTCAGAGCAATGGCGGTTAACTTCAACTTCATGGTTTCTTCCTATCAAAAATTACTTCACAACTTCAATGGCGAGTGCATGCAAGCCCCGCTCTAGAAATCCTTGGCACGCATCATACACAAGCCGATGCGCAGCGATTCGGTTGACATTGGCAAACTGTGGCGAGGCGATACGCACACGCAAATGTGTGCCAAAAGTCGCACCTTCAGGGTTGCCGGCGTGGCCCGCGTGCGCTGCTGATTCATCCAGAACTTCGAGGCGCGTGGCTTGCAAACGTTCCTGCAAATGGCGCTGCACTTCTTCTGCGGTGGCTATCACGCGTTGTCCTTTTCTTCATCTTTGGGCAAATGCTTCGCAATGTAAAAACCTTGTGCCACAAGAAACACGATCGGGAAAACATAGCCCCAGAGCTTGAAATTGACCCACTGATCGGTGGTGTAGTAATACGCGACAAAAGCATTCACGGCAGCCATGAAAAAGGTGTATGCCACCCAAGCCACCGTGAGGTTACGCCAAACCTGCTCAGGCAAGGCGAGGGCGTTACCCAGCATCATGCGAAGAAAATTCTTCTTAAAAGCCCAGAGACCAATCGCCAGCGCCAAACCCATTGCGGCATACAGAATAGTGGGCTTAATTTTGATGAAGCGCTCATCATGCAAAAGCAAGGTGAGTGCGCCAAAGCCGAGCACCAAGCCGAGCGTGACTTTGTGGATCATCTGCAAGCGACCTTCCATTTTGTAGAGGATCGCCATTTGCACGACGGTGGCAGCCATGATCACACCCGTGGCCACGTAAATGTCGTACATCTTGTACGCGCCGAAGAAAAGAAGAATCGGCAGGAAATCGAGAAGTTGCTTCATTTTTTACGAGAAATTGGCAGTTTGCCGGCATGGAATCTGCGCGGCATGCTATGAATTTTATATCACTCTGGTTTGAAATCGAGCGAGGCTGAATTCATGCAGTAGCGCAAGCCCGTGGGCGCGGGGCCATCTTCAAACACATGGCCTAGATGAGCGCCGCAGTCTGAGCAGTGCACCTCGGTGCGCGTGCTCCAAAAACCTTTGTCCACCTTCGTGCCCACAGCCTCTGCGTTGATCGGATCGTAGAAAGATGGCCAGCCTGTGCCGCTGTCGTATTTGGTCTTGGATGCGAACAAATCTTTGCCGCAGCAGATACAGGTGTAGGTGCCTTGTTGCTTGTTGTCAGCGTATTTGCCGGTGAATGCTCTTTCGGTGGCTTCGTGTCTTGTGACATCAAAAGCTAAGGGCTCAGCGCCTTTGGCTTTGAGCTCAGCACGCCATTGATCGTCGGATTTTTGAATTTTGTAGATGGTCATGGTGGTAGTTGGTGAGGAGAGAGGAGAGCGCAAAATGCGCAAAAGTACGCAGAAGACGCAAAAAAGAAAATGTAGAAAAAATGAGTTACCGAACTTAAATATCAACAGATATTAATTTTGCGCCTTTTGCGTTTCTTCTGCGTCTTTTGCGTTCTATTGGCAAGAGAGCTGAAATGCTCAAGAAGAACAAGAAATCTCAATCGTAGAGGCCCAATCGGGTGGGAAAGTTGCATACGCTTCCATCCCTGTCACCTCGGTAAATGGTGATTCCAGCAGTTCTTGCAAGCGCTCCAGTTCAGTGAAATCTTTGGTCTTGGCCGCGCGGATGGCTTGCTCGCCCAGATGATTGCGCAATACGTAGGCCGGATTGGTTTTAAGCATCAAATCGGCATCTGGCCGGCAAGGGATCTGCGCAGAGTGCTCATGAAATGATAGCGACCAGGCGTCGAAGGCTTCCCTGTCTAGGAACATGTCCCGAGTTGGAATGAAATCATTTGTTGCCACAGCATGGCTCAATCTACGCCAGAAGATCGTGTAATCCACCTTGTCTTTGGCCAGTAGCTTCAAGATGCCTTCGATCACTGCTTTGGAGCTTTCGGTGGCTGGCGCATCCGGCAGCCCGAGCTTCGCGCTCATGCGTGCATGCAGCTCAGCGGGGAAGATGGTTTTGTAAGGCTCTAGCGCTGCCACAGCCAAATCAGGCTCGCCATCGGACGATATGAGCGGGAGCAGGGCTTGGCCTAGGCAAAAGAGATTCCAGTAAGCGATATTGGGCTGTTTGTTGTAAGCGTAGCGGCCACGGTCATCGCTGTGATTGCAAATGTGATTCGGATCAAACGCATCGAGGAATTGAAAAGGCCCGTAATCCATTGTGAGGCCGAGGATGCTCATGTTGTCGGTGTTCATCACGCCATGGCAAAAGCCAACGGCCTGCCAATGGGCGATCATCTTTGCTGTGCGCTCGCTCACGGCTTCGAGCAGTGCGGCATACGGATTCGCAGCATCTTTGCAAGCGGGATAGAAGCGATCAATCACGTAATCGGCGAGTTTCTTCAGCTCTTCAGTCATGCCGTTATAAGCAAAATGCTCAAAATGCCCAAAGCGAATGAAGCTCGGCGCAACGCGGGTGACGACGGCTGCCGTCTCGATCTCCTCGCGGCGAATCGGCGTATCTGAGCCCGTCACGCACAGCGCGCGAGTCGTTGGAATCCCCAAGCCATGCATCGCCTCAGAGCAAAGAAATTCGCGAATCGATGAACGCAACACTGCTCGCCCATCGCCCATGCGCGAGTAAGGCGTGTGCCCCGCGCCTTTGAGCTGAATTTCCTGAGGCAGATTCTGCGCATCCCGCATCTCACCCAGCAGCAAAGCCCGCCCATCGCCCAACTGCCCGGCCCATTGGCCAAACTGATGGCCGCTGTAAACGCTAGCCAGTGGCTGACTTCCGGGCAGCAGAGCATTGCCAGTCAACGCTCGCAGAGCTTCATCACCCTCCAACCAGTTGTCTTCCAAGCCCAGCGCTTTTGCCACTGATCGGCTACGCCCCACCCAATAAGGCGAGCTGAGGGATTGGGCGCTGAGGTGTGTGTAGAAGCTGCTGCCCAGTTGGACAAAACTTTGGTGATCTGGCGAAAAGTGCATGCCGTATTGTCCCAGACGAGGCATGGCTGAGCTTTTAACCGCTGGAAAGCCATTTTTATAAGCGTTTTAGCCCTCTAGCCGGCATAGAAACTGCGCGAGGTGCTATTGAATTGATAGTGTTTACGCTGTTGAGCCGCTCGCACTCGCATCACCAGATGTGTGCACCGCCCAAGCCTGCATCGCCATATCTGACACTTTGAGCAACTTAGCGCGGGTTGCGCCATCACGCGCCAGTGTCGATAAGCCTTGAATCACCGCCATGGTGTGCGCGGCAAGTGCGCTTGCATCTGCGGTCTTGCGCAGATGGCCCTGCTTGATCGATTGCTTGATTTTTTCGCGCAATTGTTGCTCGATACCCAGCCTGATCGATGCCAAGTGGCTTTGCACATCGCTCGAAGCCTCTGAGCAACTGATGGCCGATGTCGCCAGCAAACATCCTGCGGGCGTGTCCTTGCCGGTGAAGCCTATGGCAGAGGCATGCAGCAAACCCTGTGCTGCATCAAAAGCGGTTGGCGCATCGTTGATGATGGTCTGCGCTGTGACAGGCCCAGACGTATACAGCTCAACGGACTCCAAAAAGAGGCTCTTTTTGTCTTTGAAAACGGTGTAAATGCTCGAAGGCTTGACGCCAATAGTGGTGGTCAGATCGTTCAGCGAAGTAGATTCATAACCATGGCGCCAAAAAAGCAGCATGGCTTGATGCAAGGCGCGCTCACGATCAAAGGATAAAGGACGACCTTTCTTGGCTGCTGGCGGAGAAATGACGGATTCACTCATTTTTGTAGCGATCACTATTTAATTCGTTGAATTGAGTTAAGATGATTATCCTATCAATCGCTACGAAAGTAAATCATGTCTAACGACCTATCCCTGCGCACATATAAAACTCTGGGACGTTCAGGCTTGTCTGTGAGCCCCTTGGCACTTGGCACAATGACGTTTGGCACCTCGCGTTGGGGTTCTGGTGAAGAGCAATCACGCGCAATATTCAACGCTTACATCGAAGCGGGTGGAAATTTTGTGGATACCGCCGATGTTTATTCATCGGGCGTCAGTGAAGAGATGCTAGGCAGGTTTGTAACCGAACGCTCGCTCAGAAGCAGTATTGTGCTCTCAACGAAATCTGGCTTCGCTACAGGGCAGGGGCCACACTCGGGCGGTAATGGCGCAAAGCACGTCAACAACGCGCTCAATGGATCGCTCAAGCGGTTGCAAACTGACTTCATTGATCTCTATTGGGTACATGTTTGGGATTCGGTGACGCCGGCTGAAGAGTTGCTGGAAACCATGGCTCAGCTTGTGCGATCCGGCAAGATTCGCTATTGGGGAATCTCCAATTCACCCGCTTGGTACATCGCCAAAATCGCAACTCTTGCATTGGCAAGAGGCTTGCCTGGCCCGATAGCCATGCAGTATTTTTATTCACTGCTCAACCGCGATATTGAAGATGAACATATGCCATTGGCCGATGAATTCAAGATGGCGATCATGCCCTGGAGCCCGCTGGCATACGGTCTGCTCACAGGTAAATACGATCGATCAGCAGTTGAAGCTGCAGCGCCAAGGGCTGCAGGCTTGCCAAGAGATGCGGCAACAACAGATAAACAACGTGCAGAGGGCGACAAGCGACTCGACGGTGCCAATCCGTTTGGAGATTCTCTGTTTACAGAGCGTAATTGGAGCATTGTGGATACGCTCAAAGCAGTGGCTCAAGAAGCCGGACATAGCCCCGCTCATATCGCGCTGGCTTGGGTGGCTAGCCATCCTCGTGTCACTTCGACGCTGATGGGGGTCAGTCGTGTGGAGCAAGTGGCCGACAACATCGCCGCACTCAATGTCAAATTATCGGTAGAACATAAGGCAAGGCTCGACGAGATTAGCACGCCTGCCCCCCGAATGATTTACAGTTTCTTCACGTCCGGGTTTCGTCAATACGCAGTCTTTGGAGGCAGCTCAGTGATGGCCTAGAGTTCATCTACTTTACCGAGTATGAGCGCCGTATGCTCATGAAGGTAAAGGATTCCTTTACCTACTGCAATCTCGGGCCACTGCAACCAACACACCATGACGCGTAACTAGGGCAATTGCGCATCGCATAAACAGAAGTTTTGCCCGATACTGGGCGCTTGTTTATGGAGATCCAAAATGTTAGGTTTGATGCAGTCGCAGCCCTTGTTGATTTCGAGTTTGATTGAGTTTGCGGATCGTCACCATTCGGATGGTGAAATCGTTTCTCGCCGAGTGGAAGGCGATATCCACCGATACACCTGGGCAGATGTTGCTAAGCGTTCGCGGCAGGTGGCGGGGGCACTTGACGGCATGAAGCTCGCGTTTTCAGACCGTGTGGCCACGCTGGCTTGGAATGGGTATCGGCATTTGGAGCTGTATTTCGGCGTGAGTGGCTCGGGAAGGGTGCTTCACACGATCAATCCGCGCCTGCATCCCGATCAGGTGGCTTGGATTGCGAATCATGCAGAGGATCAAGTGCTCTGCTTTGACATGAGCTTTTTGCCGATTGTGCAGGCGGTGCATGCGCGTTGCACCACCGTCAAGCAGTTTGTGGCGATGTGTGATGCGGATAAATTGCCGGCTGATAGCGGCATTCCCAATCTCATCAGCTATGAGGCTTGGATTGGCAAGCAGCCGACGGCCTACAACTGGCCGCAGTTTGATGAAAACAGCGCATCGAGCATGTGCTACACGAGCGGAACGACGGGTAATCCCAAAGCTGCGCTGTATTCACATCGCTCAACCACGCTGCATGCGTATGCGGCAGCGCTGCCGGATGTGATGAGCCTGTCTGCACGAGACAGCGTGCTCCCCGTTGTGCCAATGTTTCACGTCAATGCTTGGGGCATTCCGTACAGCGCTGCGCTCACAGGATGCAAGTTGGTGTTTCCCGGCCCGGCGATGGATGGCAAATCGATTTACGAATTGATCGAATCAGAGAAGGTGAGCTATGCGGCGGGCGTGCCCACGGTGTGGCAGATGATGCTGGGCCACATGAAGCCTGCGGGGCTGAAATTCTCCACATTGAAGCGCACGGTGATTGGCGGCAGCGCTTGCCCGCCCGCGATGATTCATGCGTTTCAAGAAGACTATGGTGTGGAAGTGCTGCATGCTTGGGGCATGACGGAAATGTCGCCACTTGGCACGCTCAACACCCTGAAGAATAAGCAGCTAAGCTTGCCAGCCGATGAGCAGATGAAGATTCGCCTGAAGCAAGGCCGCGCGATTTATGGCGTGGATATGAAGATCGTCGATGCGGATGGCAAAGAGCTGCCTTGGGATGGCAAAACCTATGGTGATTTGCTCGTCAAAGGCCCATGGATTGTCAAAGAATATTTCAAAGGTGAGGGTGGTGATCCGCTCAAAGATGGCTGGTTTCCCACCGGCGACGTGGCCACGATTGATGCGAATGGTTTCATGCAAATCACGGACCGCAGCAAAGATGTGATCAAGAGCGGCGGCGAGTGGATCAGCTCGATTGATGTAGAAAACATTGCCATGGCGCACCCTGCGATTGCCATGGCCGCCTGCGTGGGCATGCCGCATCCGAAATGGGATGAGCGGCCAATCATCGCGGTTGTGAAGAAACCGGGGATGGAGGTGTCTGTGGCTGAGCTATTGAAATTTTACGAAGGCAAAACAGCCAAATGGCAGATCCCAGACGATGTGGTGTTTGTGGATGCGATTCCATTGGGTGCCACTGGCAAGATGCAGAAGATGAAATTGCGTGAGCAGCTCAAGGATTACAAGTTACCCAGCGCTTAACGCAATTTGCAGCAGCTCTGCAGATCACCAGTCACGAACGTGATAGCCGCATTCAATCTGTGGTCTTGCATGCGGGCAATCCCCTAGCGTGATTTCGCTGCTCGTCCGTTAACCTCTCACCATTGTTTTTTCTTGGAGACTTTCATGAATTTCACTTTCAAAACTATCGCTATCAGTGCAGCTCTTGCATGCGCAAGCGTCGCCTTCGCGCAAGCGCCTGCAAAGCCTGCTGCGCCTGCCAAAGCCGCAGCAGCTCCCGCTAAAGCTGCTGCTGGCCCATTGGCCGGTCAAACCGTCAAGATCGCTCTGATCGATCCACAAAGCGGTTTGATGGGGCCAGTTGGCTTGAATCAGCTCAAGTCATTTCAATTTTTCGCCGATAAATTCAGCGCGAACAATCCAGCAGGCGTGAAGTTCGAGCTCGTTGGCTTTGACAACAAACTCAGCCCAGCAGAAAGCTTGAATGCTCTGAAGGCCGCCACCGACCAAGGCATCCGCTACATCACCCAAGGCAACGGCTCATCTGTTGCTGGCGCTTTGATTGATGCTGTGAACAAACACAACGAGCGTAATCCTGGCAAAGAAATCGTCTTCTTGAACTACGCAGCCGTGGATCCTGATTTCACCAACAGCAAGTGCAGCTACTGGCATTTCCGTTTTGATGCTGATTCTTCTATGAAAATGGAAGCATTGGTGGAAAACATGAAGGGCGATACCAACGTGAAAAACGTGTATCTGCTCAACCAAAATTACTCTCACGGACATCAAGTCGCCAAGTTCGCCAAAGAGATCATGGCTCGCAAGACGCCTAGCGTGAAAGTGGTGGGAGAAGAGTTGCACCCCTTGGCTCAAGTGCGTGATTTCGCACCCTACATCGCCAAGATCAAAGCTTCTGGCGCAGATACTGTGATCACAGGCAACTGGGGCTCTGACCTCGCTTTGCTCGTGAAAGCAGCTAACGAAGGCGGCTATACCGGCAAGTTCTACACTTATTACACTGGCGTAACTGGCACACCAACTGCTTTGGGCAGCACCATGGAAGGCAAGGTCAAACAGATCGCGATCATGCACTACAACATGCCTGGCGAGATGGGCAAGTGGCAAGACGAATTCAAGGCCAAGTTCCAAGACGATATGTACACCGGCCAAATCCCGACCGTGTACAACGCCTTGTCTAACGCCATGGCGCAAGCCAAATCGACCGAGCCAGCCAAAGTGGCTGCCGTGCTCTCTGGCATGAAGTTCAAGAACTGGAACGGCGACGTAGAAATGCGCAAAACCGATCACCAGCTCCAGCAGCCGATGCAAATGACGGTGTGGCAGAAAGCCGGCGGCAAATTCCCCAACGTAGCCGAGAAGACCAACATGACCTTGGCTCCCATTCAGGATTTCCCAGCTTACATCGCCAGCACGCCTACCAGCTGCCAGATGAAGCGTCCTTGATCGATGCTTGATTAAATGACTTCGCAGTGCAACACTGCGAAGTCATTTTCATTTTGAAGATACGCTTGCCTTAAAACTAAAGCTAAAGCTATGGAATTTTTCATCATCTCAATGCTGAATGGCCTGAGCTACGGGCTGTTGCTGTTTTTGCTCAGCTCCGGTCTCACGCTGATTTTCAGCATGATGGGTGTGCTCAATTTTGCACACGCTTCGTTTTACATGGTGGGCGCTTATGTTGGCTACACCGTGAGTGGCATCGTAGGCTTTTGGCCTGCGCTGATCATTGCGCCGCTCGTTGTCGGTGCGATGGGAGCGCTGTTTGAAAAGTATGCGCTTCGCCGGGTGCATCAGTTTGGTCATGTGCCTGAGTTGCTGATTACCTTTGGCCTGTCATACATTATTTTAGAGTTGGTGCAACTCGTTTGGGGGCGCTCAGCCGTTGAGTTCAAGCCGCCCGAAGTGCTGCGCGATTCATTGTTTACGCTCATCAAGCATAGCCAAGATGGCCTGAGCTTCGCGTGGGGGCGTGCCGGCCCTGAGCTATGCACCTCTGCTGATGCCAGCGTGAAAATCGTTTGCTCACTCTTTCCTGCAACGCGCGGCTTCATGATGTTTGTGGCGCTGATCATGCTGGTGGCTGTGTGGCTGCTGCTCACCCGTACGCGCATTGGCCTCGTGATTCAAGCCTCGCTCACTCACCCTGAAACCGTGGAAGCACTCGGCCACAATGTGCCGCGTGTGCTGATGATGGTGTTTGGTGCGGGCGCTGCGCTCGCTGGCTTGGCTGGCGTGATTGGCGGTAGCACATTCGTGACGGAGCCAGCTATGGCTGCCGCTGTCGGCTCGGTGATTTTCGTGGTGGTGGTTGTGGGAGGCATGGGCTCGCTCTCTGGTGCCTTCCTTGCCTCCATCTTGATCGGTGTGATCCAAACTTTTGCAGTGGCGTTTGACACATCACTGGTTTCAGTCGCTCAAGATCTTGGCATGCAGCTCTCTGACGCTGCAAAAAACAACTCCCTCATGAAGCTCACCATTTCGCAAGTTGCGCCGATCTTGCCGTACCTGTTCTTGGTGTTGATTCTGATCTTCCGGCCTAAGGGTCTCTTAGGAACGCGGGAGGGTTAAAAGATGTCTAAAGCGTATTACGAATTCAAGCCCTACAACGTTGGCCGAGTGATCGTCTGGGGGCTTTTTGCTCTCGTGTTGGTTGTGGCTCCGCTGATCTTCAACAGCGGCCTCTCCACCATGATGCTCGCGCAAATGGGCATCGCCATCATTGCCTGCCTGTCATACAACATGTTGCTCGGGCAGGGCGGTATGCTCAGTTTTGGGCATGCGGTGTACACAGGCTTGGGCTCCTATGTGGCGATTCATGCGCTCAATATCGCTACCGGCGGCAAATTGCCGATTCCTGTGAGCTTGGTGCCCATCGTAGGCGGTCTGGCAGGATTGTTCTTTGCTGTGTTGCTGGGCTATGTGACTACGAAGAAAGCCGGCACGCCTTTCGCCATGATCACCTTGGGCATAGCTGAGTTGGTGTTTGCCATGTCGCTCATGTTCTCTGAATTCTTCGGTGGCGAGGCTGGCGTATCGAGCAATCGCGTGATCGGCCAAGCTTTCTTTGGTATCACCTTTGGCCCTGCTATTCAAGTGTATTACTTGATCGCGGTCTACACATTCATCTGTGTGGCGCTGATGTTTGCCTTCACGCGCACGCCGCTTGGGCGCATGCTCAATGCGGTGCGTGATAACCCAGAGCGCGTGGAATTCGTGGGCTACAACACGCAGCGCGTGCGCTACATGGCCTTCATCATCTCTGGCTTCTTTGCTGGCGTGGCGGGCGGTTTGGGTGCGATTTTGTTTGAGATCGTCACAGCCGAAGTGGTAGGCGCAGCGCGCTCGGGCGCGTATCTGCTGTTCACCTTCCTCGGGGGTGCGACGTTCTTCTTCGGCCCCATCATCGGTGCCGTGCTGATGGTGCTGGCTTTTGTGTTGCTCTCAGAGTTCACCAAGGCGTGGCTGCTTTATCTGGGCCTCATCTTCCTCTTCATGGTGATGTATGCGCCTGGCGGTATTGCCTCGCTGATCATGATGAATCTGCGTGTGGCGGCTTTTGGCTTCTTGCGCAAACTGTGGGTGAGTTATCTGGCGCTCTTTGTGTGCGGCTTGATCATTTTGCTGGGTGCCGGCGCAATGATTGAGATGATTTATCACCTGCAGCTCAATGTGGCTTTGGGCAGTCAAATGAAGTTTGTAGGCATTCCGCTGGATGCCAAAGGGCTCAATAGTTGGTTTGGCGCAGGCTTTGTGTTGCTTACTGGTTTGGGGCTGTTTGAGGTCGCTCGGCGACAATTCTCAAGAGAGTGGAATGAGATCCAAGAAGATATTGAGAAAGAGATCAAGCGAAGGGAGGCCGCACTATGAGCCAGCCTATTCTTGAACTCAAAGATCTGCGCAAGAGCTTTGGCAAAACCGAAATCATTCGCGGTGTGAATCTTGCTGTGAATGCCGGTGAGCGCATCGCTGTGATCGGACCCAACGGCGCAGGCAAATCCACGCTGTTTAACTTGATCTCGGGCCGCTTCGAGCCTAGCAGCGGCGATATCCTGCTCAAAGGCCAGCGTATCAATGGCAAGAAGCCATTCGAGATCAATCGCATGGGTCTCTCACGCAGCTTTCAGATCACCAATATCTTCCCTAAACTCAGCGTGTTTGAGAATCTACGCTGCGGCGTGCTCTGGAGCTTGGGCTACAAGTATTCCTTCTGGAAATTCTTGGCCGATTTGGATGATGCCAATGATCGCGCAGAAAAGCTCATGGAAGAAATTCGCCTTGATAAAAAGCGCGATGTGCTGGCCATGAACTTGACGTATGCCGAGCAGCGCGCGCTGGAAATCGGCATCACGATTGCTGGCGGCGCAGAAGTGATCTTGCTTGACGAGCCCACTGCCGGTATGAGCAAAACCGAGACCACGCGCTTCATCAAGCTTATCCGCGAAGTCACAGAAGGCAAAACCTTGCTCACTGTGGAGCATGATATGGGCGTGGTATTTGGCTTGGCTGACAAAATCGCCGTGGTTGTTTATGGCGAAGTGCTTGCCTTTGACACACCCGATGCCGTGCGCGCCAATGCAAAGGTGCAAGAAGCGTATCTCGGCTCGCCTGTGGCGGATGGCCAAGCAGGAGGACACTAAGATGAGCAGCGAACTCTTAAAAGTTGACAACCTGCATGGTTACTACGGCAAAAGCCATGTGCTGCACGGCGTAACTTTCAGCGTCGGGCAGGGCGAGATTGTGGCGCTATTGGGGCGCAACGGATCGGGCCGCAGCACCACTGCTAAAGCCATCATGGGCTTGGTTGATTGCACAGGCTCCATCAAGTGGCGTGAGAATGAACTTGTCGGTAAAAAAGCCTTTGAAGTCGCGCATCTGGGCATTGGCTACGTGCCCGAAAACCGCGACATCTTCCCCACGCTCACCGTCCATCAAAACCTCATGCTCGGCCAAAAGCGCGGCGCGAAAAACCCGCGCTGGAGCTTTGACGACATGTATCAAATGTTCCCCCGCTTGAAAGAGCGCCAGCACACAGAAGCCGGCGTGATGAGCGGCGGCGAGCAGCAGATGTTGACCCTGTGCCGTACCTTGATGGGCGATCCCGATCTCATCATCATTGATGAACCCACAGAAGGCCTCGCGCCCAAGATCGTGGAGCTCGTTGGCGAATACCTCAAAGAGCTGAAAAAGCGTGGCGTCTCCGTCTTGCTCATCGAGCAAAAACTCACCATCGCCATGGCCATCTCAGACCGCGCTTTAGTGATGGGACATGGCAGTATCGTGTTTACTGGCACGCCGGATTCGCTCAGAGCTGATCCGTATATTCGCAAAGAGTGGCTGGAAGTTTGATTGTTTTTGGCTTGAGCGAAAAACGGGGTCCGATCACAATTCAGGATAGTGATCTCTCCGGAGCGAATTCAATTACAGACGAAATTGTGCTCTGACCCCATTTTTTGCGGTGACTGCTAAACAGTTTATTTCTACCGAAATAGTTTAAGGGCAATTCGTTAGGCGAGTAAGTAGCATATGAGTGACGAAATCTTGATTGCACTTGCAGGACTTCTTCTTAGTGTCCTCACTTACTTTGCCGGTATCTGGCGAGCTGAGCGGCATCATCGAACGCAAGATAGCGAGGCTCGGATTACTCGGGTGTTTCAAAAGTACATGGAGTTCAGACGAAGCAACTACACAGGCGGCTATGACGGTGCGCAGAAAGCGGGCATTGCCACACTTGAGTCAAACGAAGAAATTCACACCTTCGCGACGTTGGTTGTTGGTCACGGCGAGTTACATCCGCTTGGTTCAGATCATGCAACGGTATTCGCCAGTGTGGATCTATTGAAATTTTTTCGCTACGCTGCCACCAATCGCGTTAACTTCCTTACTACTCCAATTGAGAGCGCAATTGCTGATAGTGGAGCACGAAGCTGATTCTTCCGTTGAGTGGCAGCCATCGGCGTGTTAGCTTGAACTCAACCCAGGTTGGCATGAATGAGTTTATTGGGGTGCACCGCAAAAATGGGGTCAGAGCACAATTTCGTCTGAACTTGAATTCGCGCCGGGGAGATCACTTTCCTGAATTGTGATCTGACCCCATTTTTCGCTCTACCTAAGAAGAAAAATGGTCAATTGCCGGCATAAATACTGCGCAAGATGCTATTTAATTCATAGTATCTCGCAAACTCACTAACCCGATGCCTGATGCATCAAAACCGCCATCTACAGCTAAGCATTGCCCGTTCACATACGAAGCCTGCGGGCTGCAGAGCCACATCACAGCTTTGGCGATTTCTAATTCTGAGCCATAGCGAGCTAGCGGAATCGTGTCATGGTAATCGCGGCGGATTTCTGGGCTGTGGACGGCTTTGGCCATCGCGGTTTCTACCGGACCGGGGGCGACGGCGTTGCAGCGGATGCCGGCGTTGCCGAGTTCGACGGCTTGCTGTTTGGTGAGGTGGATAAGGGCGGCTTTGCTGGTGCCGTACGCGACGCGGAGGCTGCTGGCGCGTAGGCCGGAGATGGAGGCGATGTTGACGATGCTTCCCTTTTCTTGGCCATGCGAGTTACCTGCGTTCTTGAGCATATGTGGCGCGCAGGCTTGGGTGCAGAGGAAGGGGCCGGTGAGATTCACGTCCATCACGCGCTGCCACTCCTGCGCGGTGTGCGCGAGTAAGGGCTTGAAGACGGCGACGCCTGCGTTGTTGACTAGGGTGTCGATGCGGCCGAATTGTTCAATGACTTTCGCTATTGAAGCCTGCACTTGAGATTCGACAGCCACATCGCAGGGCAGGGCGAGCGCTTGCGTGGTGTTCAAGCCTTCCGTTTTCACGGCTTGCTGCAAGAGATAAGCTTCAATATCAAGCAACGCCACGCGCGTGCCTTGCGCCACGAATTGGCGAGCGATTTCTAGGCCGATGCCGCGCGCTGCACCGGTGATGACTGCGACGGGAGTGGTGTTGTTCATGCTGGAATCACTTTCAGTGTTTTTCTTTTGGGGAGAAGTAGTCGGCGCATCTCGGTAGAAATCAAAGGGGGTGCTTCGTTGGGGAGTATGTCTTGCGCGAGAATTTCTGCGCACATCGCCGCAAAGCTTAAACCACGCGAGCCCATCGCAGTGCAAACATACAAGCCGTGCTCGAGTTTGCCCACGATAGGCAGACGATCTGAGGTGGTGCAGCGGCTGCCTTGCCAGCTTTGAACTTGGCCACTGGCGAACTGTGCTTGAATCGCGGGCAGAAGCGCAGCTGGCAAGAGATTGGACAGGCGCGCTAGGTTGGCTTGCAAACTGGCTTGCGTTTGCTCAGCTGCTGATGCATGCGCTTCGCGTTCGTAGGTGGAGCCACTGAGCCAGATCGCTTGATCTGATTCAGAGCGCACGCCACCGATGAAATGGCCGTTACCGTTGACCACAGGCGCTGACGGCGATGTAGACGAACTGACCGGCCATGCGCCTAGCGCGACAGAACCAGGCACCATATCCATCAGCATCGCATGCCCACACTGGGCCAGTAAAGCGCCGACTTGCGCACCACCTGCGAGTACGACAGAAGGCGCTTGCGCGATCACAGTGCCTTGTGCATCAAGCGCTAGCCAATGATCGGCTTCTCTTTTCAAGCCAGCCACTGATGCGTTTTGAACGACGATATGAGGCTGATTCAGCCAAGCTTTCACCAGAGCTTGCGGTTTGATCCACGCCGCTTGTTTGTGCAACACGTAACTCTCGTGAGACGTATACCACTCTGGCAATGCTGCAGCGCCTTGGCTCAAACGAGTGTTTTTTTCAAAATGGAAGAGGAGCTTTTGCTCCAAGACGCAAGGCTGCCAATCGATGCCTTCGCGCAGCAGGGCGCGAGCCTGCGTGAGCGTGTAGGCGAGGCCAATACGCGAAAGCTGGGAGAGCTCGATGTCTTGCGAAGACAGGTGGGCGGCCAGCAAACCCACAGGCAGCTCAGATGCGCCGCCACCTTGGCTCAAAACGGTGACTTGGCAGCCTCTTGCAGCAAGGGCTTGTGCGCAAGCTGCACCTGCCAAACCTGCGCCAATCACTATGATATTCATAGCGCTCTGCGCAATATATATGCCGGCAAAGTGCTCAAAACGCTGATAAATACACGACGTTCACTCTCCGTTCGGCCTGAGCCTGTCGAAGGCCATATGACTAATTGGATGCGCATAGATTGACTGGCGGCGTTTCGACAAGCTCAACGCGAACGGGGAGTTTTGAAAGTCGTAAGAGCTTACGCAGAGGGCGGGACGTATCCCGCCGCAGCGTCTGCGCCGCTGCCAAAAAAGTGGTTTTACCTGTCGGTGAAACCATTTTTCTCTGCTTACGCAGAGGGCGGGACGTATCCCGCCGCAGCGTCTGCGCCACTGCCAAAAAAGTGGTTTTCCATCTGGCGAGCGAGGTACTGGCGAGCGCGCTGATCTGCCAGGTTCAAACGGTTTTCGTTCACGAGCATGGTTTGGTGTTTGAGCCAATCGGCCCAAGCTTGCTTACTTACATTCTCGTAAATGCGCTTGCCCAGCTCGCCAGGATAGGTGGGGAAATCGAGGCCCTCAGCTTCTGTGCCGAGTTTGATGCAGTTGACCATGCGTGCCATATCAGATTCTTTCAATAAACGATAACTATAAAAATAATAGCACTTCGCGCAGATTCTATGCCGGCGATAGGCTTAAGACACCTAAAAATTAGCTCAATTTCTTGAAGAGCACCTGGCTCTTGCGATCCCAGTTGTATTTGCGTTTACGCGCTTCAGGCAATTGCTCGGGCTCGACTTGCGCAAAGCCGCGTTTGATGAACCAATGCATGGTGCGCGTGGTGAGCACGAAGATGCTTTCCAGGCCTTGCGCTTTGGCGCGCTGCTCGATGCGTTTGAGCAGCTTATCGCCATCGCCTTGACCTTGCACTTGTGGGCTCACGGTGAGCGCGGCCATCTCAGCAGTTTTGGCTTCTGGATATGGATACAAAGCCGCGCAGCCGAAAATCACGCCGTCGTGCTCGATGATGCTGTAGTTGCCCACATCGCGCTCAATCTCTGTGCGATCGCGTTTGACGAGCGTGCCATCTTTCTCAAAAGGCTCGATGAGCTGGATGATGCCGCCCACATCATCGCTGGTGGCTTCGCGCAGGCTCTCCAGCTTTTCGTCGATCACCATCGTGCCCACACCATCGTGCACATAAATCTCCAGCAGCAGCGATCCATCCATCGCAAACGGCAAGATATGGCTGCGCTCCACGCCGCTCTTGCAGGCACGCACGCAATGTTGAAGATAGAAGGCGGTGTCTGAAGGCTGCGCAGCTTGCGGCAAACCCGCCAATAGCTTCTCAGCGGCAGCCAGTGGCAACTCGGTGTCAATCGGATTGTCTTCACTCACTGGCAAGGCAGGATCAGTGGCGATGCCGGGGATCTCGGTGAGGAAAATGAGTTTGTCAGCTTGCAGCGCGGTAGCCACCGAGGTCGCCACTTCTTCCATCGTGAGATTGAAAGCCTCACCCGTGGGCGAATAGCCAAAAGGCGAGAGGAGCACCATCGCGCCCATACCCAATGCTTTTTGAATGCCCGGTGTATCTACCTTGCGCACCAAGCCGCTGTGCATGAAATCCACGCCATCGATGATGCCCACGGGCCGTGCCGTGATGAAGTTGCCCGAGATCACGCGTACGGTGGAGCCGGCCATCGGCGTATTCGGCAAGCCTTGGCTGAAGGCGGCTTCAATCTCAAAACGCAATTGGCCAGCCGCTTCTTGCGCGCAATCGAGTGCAATGCCATCGGTGATGCGCATGCCGTGAGAGTATTTCGGCGAATGCCCTTTAGCAGCAAGTTGCTCATTCACCTGAGGGCGAAAACCATGCACCAACACGATCTTCACACCCATGCTTTGGATCAGCGCTAAATCTTGCGCGATCAAACTCAGCTTACCCGCAGCAATCGCCTCCCCACACACCGCCACCACAAAGGTCTTGCCCCGATGCGTGTGGATGTAAGGCGCCACAGAGCGAAACCAGGGCACAAAGGTGAAATTAAAGACAGTGGACATGGCTTAAGTTTAGCGGCAAGAATGATCAGTTCTCGGTTTGATTCTTGGCAGCCTTTTGCACGGCCATCTTCTGAGCGCGGCGCAGCGCTCCGGCAGATTTTTCATGCTTCGCTGTACCGAGCTTCACCTGCCCGAGCGCAGCCGCTTGCAGCACCGAGTTACGCGGCTTGGGCACGGCGATGCTCAGCGTGTTGCTGGTGGGCGCAGAGCGTGTGGCGCGTTTACGTTGAACCATCTGAGTAAAGAAAGCGTAAAGTGCTTGAAATGTGTGGAATGCTTGATATTTTATGCAATTATTGCCTTCTCGCCGGCATAGAATCTGCGCAAGCAGCTACTGAATTCATAGCGTATGAGACTCCTTCAATTACTCGTTTTGATGCTATCGATCAGCACCAATCTAGCCTTTGCGCATGATCCAGCGCTCCATACTAAGCCCGCTCACGCGAGCGCTCAGCAGCCCAATCGCTTGCCGCTTGGCGACGGCAAAATCAGCGCCACACCGCGCCAAGGCTATGTGATGGCCTGCCGAAGCAACTTTCCGGGCGGCGGAGGCGCGCATCGCGTGGGTGAGTGGATCGACAAAACTGCGGGTACATGGGATCCATCTGCCAAGCCGCAAGTGGAGGGCAGTGTGAGCTGGCCGAATGCAGCAATCACCGTGGTGCGAGAAGGCGAGCAACGCGTGGTGCGCGCCAACAATCTGCCCACACATCCCACAGGTCAATACCCGATTCGATCCGGCTCAAAAGCCTATGAATACGATCGCAACCCCAATAGCATCCGTGAGCGAACTGTGCTGTTGACCTTACCAGCAGAGCCGCAAGTTACTGCACAACCCAATTGCGTGCCCCTAGGCATGATCGGTTTCGCGCTAAGCGGCGTAGCCATCTTCAATGCCTTCGACGTGCAAGGCCGCGATGCACCCGCCTACGAAATCCAAGACCTCTGCAACGGCCACCCCGAGCGCAACGGCAGCTACCACTATCACGACTGGTCTCCCTGCTTGGCCAAAGATGCAGCAGGCAAACCCTATGCCCACGACGAACCCGTCGGCTGGATGCTAGACGGCCACCCCATCCTTGGCCCAATCATGAGTGATGGGGGAGAAGACACCAAGCTCATCACCAACGCCGATCTCGACGAATGCCACGGCAGAGTCGGCAATGTTCGAGTGGATGGTCAAATCAAACGTATCTATCACTACCGCTTCACGATGGAGTATCCCTACACCATCGGCTGTTTCAAAGGGCAAGCTCAGCGTGCGAACTGAGCTTTCAAGATATTTGCTTGCTTGCGCTCAATAGCGTTTAAGCAGATGCCAATGCCTGATCCAGATCAGCCAGCAGATCGTCGATGTGCTCAATACCCACTGACAAGCGCACCATGCCTTCGCTCACGCCGGCTTTGGCCAGTTCATCGGGGTTGAGCTGGCGGTGTGTGGTGGATGCGGGGTGGCAGGCGAGTGATTTCGCATCGCCAATGTTCACCAAGCGCGTGAAGAGCTTGAGCGCATCTTGGAATTTCGCGCCGGCTTCGCGGCCTTCTGTACCCTTGAGCGTGAAGCTGATGATGCCCGAGGCGCGGCCGCCCATGAGTTTTTGTACCAAAGCGTGATCGGCATGATCTGGCAGGCCAGCATAGTTCACAGCCGCAATCTTTGGATGCTTCTTCAAATGCTGAGCCACTTTGGTCGCGTTTTCGCAAATGCGATCCATGCGCAGAGCCAGCGTCTCGATGCCTTGCAAGATTTGGAAGGCGTTCATCGGGCTGAGCGCTGCGCCCATATTGCGCAGGGGAACGACGCGGCAGCGGCCAATGTAGGCAGCGGGGCCGAGCGCTTCGGTGTAGACCACGCCGTGGTAGCTCACATCGGGTTCGTTCAAGCGCTTGAAGCGCGCTTTGTGTTCGGCCCAAGGGAATTTGCCGGAATCAACCACTGCGCCACCAATGGTCGTGCCGTGGCCGCCCAAGTATTTGGTGAGCGAGTGAACGACGATATCTGCGCCATGCTCAAAGGGGCGGCAGAGGTATGGGCTGGTCACGGTGTTGTCAACGATCAGCGGCACGCCGTGATCGTGAGCGACTTTTGCCAAGGCCGCAATATCGGTGACGTTGCCCAATGGATTGCCAATGGACTCGCAGTAAATCGCCTTGGTGCGCGCGTCGATCAATTTGGCAAACGAAGCCGAATCGCGGTAATCTGCAAAGCGCACTTCGATGCCCATTTGCGGGAAGGTGTGGGCAAACAGGTTGTATGTGCCGCCATAGAGCGTAGAGGCCGAGACGATGTTGTCGCCCGTCTCAGCAATCGTTTGAATCGCATAGCTGATCGCTGCCATGCCCGAGGCCACAGCCAGCGCGCCGATGCCGCCTTCCAGTGCAGCAATGCGAGCTTCAAGCACGCCATTGGTCGGGTTCATGATGCGGCTGTAAATATTGCCCGCCACTTTCAAATCAAACAAATCTGCACCATGCTGCGTGTTGTCAAACGCATAGGCCACCGTTTGATAAATCGGCACAGCGACCGCTTTGGTGGTGGGATCAGGCGTGTAGCCGCCGTGGACGGCAAGGGTTTCAATTTTCATGATGTGCTCTTTGGTAGAGTGAAGACAATGGGTAATTCTGGCATGCGCGTCATAACGCAAAGTGGTTTGCTTAGAACCACTTTGCCTCGTTTGACGTTAAGACGTACTCGACTTGAGCGATAGCTCAGCGCCGAGACCGCTTCGCATTCTTCTTTGCCGCTTTTTTCACAGCAGCTTTGAGCGAGGCAATCGGCGAGAGATTGCGTTGTGTGCGCTCTGCCGCAGATCGCTTACTGGTTTTGGCGGCGGTCTTTTTGCTGCTCTTGTTCTGTGGGCGACCCGTGGCTCGATCATCAGCATCCATGCGGATGTAGCCGCCGGGAATGGCGGGCTGGCCGCCTTGGGCAGGGCTGCCGCCCACCCGCATGACTTCGCCTTCGCGAACCAAGCGGAAATCGATTTTGCGGCCATCGAGATCCACGCGGCTGACTTGCACGCGAACGCGGGAGCCCAGCGCGTAGCGAATGCCCGTGCGCTCACCGCGCAACTCTTGGCGGACTTCATCGAAGCGGAAATATTCGCCGCCCAGCTCGGTGATGTGCACCAAGCCTTCGACGTACATCGCGTCTAGCGTGACGAACAAGCCGAAGCTTGTGGCCGAAGTCACCGTGCCTGCGTATTCCTCGCCCAAATGCTCTTTCATGTATTTGCATTTGAGCCAGGCCTCTACGTCTTTGCTAGCCTCATCGGCGCGGCGCTCGTTGGCGCTGCAGTGCAGGCCGGCGGCTTCCCAAGCGTTTTGCTCGGCGTTGGTTTTCTTCGTGCTGGCTTCTTTGGAGGCTTTGCCGCTGCGCTGCTCGAAGGCTTCGCTTTTCTTTTTGCGAGAAGCGAGGCGTTTCTTGAATTGCTCTACCGCTTCGCCGGGTGTGGGCAAGGTGGGCAGCTTGTAAGTCGTCTTCGCCAGAATGGATTTGATGACGCGATGCACCAGCAGATCGGGATAGCGGCGAATCGGTGAGGTGAAATGCGTGTAGGCCTCGTAAGCCAAACCGAAGTGGCCGCTGTTGATCGGCGTGTAGATGGCTTGGCTCATGGAGCGCAGCAGCATGGTGTGAATTTGCTGGGCTTCGGGGCGGTGTTTCGTTGACAAAGAGATCGCTTGGAATTCAGCGGGCGTGGGATCGTCGCTGAGTGATGCATTGATGCCCATGCCACGCAAGTATTGCCGCAGCACTTCTTTCTTCTCAGGCGTCGGGCCTTCGTGAACGCGGAAGAGGCCGGTCTTTTTCGCGTTCAAGATGAAATCTGCTGAGCAGACGTTGGCCGCGAGCATGGCTTCTTCGATGAGCTTGTGAGCTTCGTTGCGCGTGCGTGGCACTATCTTTTCAATGCGGCCGGATTCGTCGCAAACGATTTGAGTTTCAACCGTCTCCAAATCAATCGCTCCGCGCGCGCCGCGCGAAGAGAGCAGGGCGCGATACACATCAGCGAGGTTGAGCAAATGCGGCACGCTATCGAAGCCACTGGCTTTGCGCTTCTTCGCCTCGGTGCCGCCCGTGTTTGCCAAAATCGCGGCCACTTCGGTATACGTAAAGCGCGCATGACTGAACATCACCGCAGGGTAAAACTGATAGGCATGCACATCGCCTTTGGCCGTCACGAGCATGTCGCAAACCATGCAAAGGCGCTCGACACTTGGGTTGAGTGAGCACAGGCCATTGGACAACTTTTCCGGCAGCATCGGAATCACGCGGCGAGGGAAATACACACTGGTGGCGCGCTCATAGGCATCCACATCAATCGGCGCACCTGTCTGCACGTAATGCGAGACATCAGCAATCGCCACGAGCAAACGCCAGCCTTTACCGCGCCCCACCTTCGCCGGCTCGCAATACACCGCATCGTCAAAATCCCGCGCATCTTCGCCATCAATGGTGACGAGAGGCACATCGGTTAAATCCACACGGCCTTTTTTATCCGCAGGGCGCACCTTATCCGGCAGCTTGCGCGCTTCATCCAGCGTGGCATCAGAGAACACATGCGGCACGCTGTATTTGCGCACGGCGATTTCAATCTCCATGCCCGGATCGTCCATCTCGCCCAGCACTTCTGTGACGCGGCCTACGGGCTGGCCATAAAGCGATGGCGGCTCGGTGAGCTGCACGACGACGACTTGCCCCGCTTTAGCATTGCCTGTACCACTCTTGGGCACGAGCACATCTTGGCCATAGCGCTTGTCTTCCGGAGCCACCAGCCACACGCCGCCTTCTTGCAGCAAGCGGCCAATGATCGGGCCTTTGGGGCGATCTAAAATTTCTGTCACTCGGCCTTCTGGCCGGCCTTTGCGATCCAAGCGCACAACACGCACGCGCACATGATCTCGGTGCAGCACAGCTCGCATTTCGTTCGGAGGCAAATAAATATCGCCTTCGCCATCATCGCGCTGCACAAATCCGTGGCCATCGCGGTGGCCTTGCACGGAGCCTTCTATTTCTTCTGTGATCGCTGCTGCACTTGTGGTGTTGGCAGCATATTTAGGGTTCGCTTTGATATACAATCCTTAGTTCTGAAAATAGCCCAGATGGCGGAATTGGTAGACGCACTAGTTTCAGGTACTAGCGATGAGAGTCGTGGAGGTTCGAGTCCTCTTCTGGGCACCAAAAACAATCTTGAATCAATCATAGCCAGCTTTGCTGGCTTTTTTGTTGCCTTCTTCGCTAAGAGCCTCTTTTTTGATTCCTGTGTTCGCGCAGATGGCAAGTATTTTTGCAATTTATTGCTTATAGAACAGTGCCATGCGAGGAGCTTGCGCGATTGAAAAAAATCACTTGCACGCCTTGAGGCTCAGGCGTAGAGTAACAACTGTCAGACTAGCTCTGACAACATCCTGCAGGCAATTCCTTGCCTGCATCGCTGGCCGGACACCAAGCTCCGTGCTCAGCATCCCGAGGTGGCATGCAGCCTTGCTGAGCCACCGGGCCCGGTAGGAATCGAGGTTTCAGACCTGATTTCTCCGGGCTTTCTTGTTTTTACAGCCTGGCAACTGCTTCGCTTGAACTTTACATTGCCATGGGGCAACTTCTGTCGGCCATAGGTCTCTGACAGGCGTTAAGAAACACAGCTCAATAAACGGAGATCTCATGAAAGCGTATTCCTTGATGGCTTTGGCTGGTTTTTCAATGCTGGGCATGTCTGCCAGCGGCATGGCGCAAGAGCAAGGTCGCGTGATTTCCACCACGCCTGTGATCACCCAAGTGGCTGTGCCTCGGCAGGTCTGCACCAATGAGCAGGTCGTTACGCAGACACAGCAAAAATCGGGTGCTGGCGCGCTCATGGGCGGTGTGGCTGGAGGTGCGATCGGCAATGCTGTGGGCAGTGGAAGCGGCCGCGCTGCAGCCACGATGATCGGTATTTTCGGTGGCGCGATTCTTGGCGACAAGATCGAAGGCGGCCAGCAGCAAGCCCAGACGCAAAACGTGCAGCGCTGCACCACACAAACTTTTTATGAAAATCGCCCCACAGCCTACAACGTGGTGTATGAATTCAACGGCAAGCAATACCAGGTGCAGCTGCCGCAGGATCCTGGGCCATTCGTTGGTCTGCAAGTGACACCCGTGGGCACAGCGCCAGCAGCCCCAGTGCAGCAGCCCGCGCCCGTGATCGTGCGGCCCGTGACGCAGGCGCCGGTCTACACACAGCCCGTTTACTCCCAGCCCGTGATTGTTGAAAGCGCCCCGGTGTATGTGCAACAACCGCAAGTGGTTTATGTGCGTCCCGCCCCGGTCGTGGTGCACGCGCCCGTCTATGGTCGCCCACATGCGCATTCGCATCTGCATCCGCATTTGCAGCCGCAGCATCTGGCTTATCCGCACCAATGGCGCGGCC
This sequence comes from Variovorax sp. PCZ-1, assembly GCF_018413605.1. Classification (GTDB taxonomy): domain Bacteria; phylum Pseudomonadota; class Gammaproteobacteria; order Burkholderiales; family Burkholderiaceae_C; genus JANMDU01. The sequence goes on from NZ_JAHCDN010000001.1 coordinate 1,479,245, forward strand.
ACCCCTATGGTCACCATGGGCATCGCCCCCATGGCAATGTGGTGAGTATTGGTTACTCTGGCCATTTCCGCTGATCCAAACTCACTTCGCCCAAGGCCTTGGTGTTTCCCCAAGGCCTTTTTTCATGGAAATTTGACCAGTTGCTGGCTTGGCGCAGGCTAGAATCGTCAGCTCATGAGTTACCTCGTCCTTGCCCGCAAATACCGCCCAAAGAGCTTCACCGAAATGGTGGGCCAGGAGCATGTGGTGAAGGCTTTGTCGAACGCACTCACACAGCAACGTCTGCATCATGCGTATTTGTTCACCGGCACACGCGGCGTGGGCAAGACCACCGTTTCCCGCATTTTGGCCAAATCGCTCAACTGCGTGGGCACGGATGGCTCTGGCGGCATCACGGCTGAGCCTTGCGGCGTGTGCGAGATGTGCCGCGCGATTGATGCGGGGCGCTTTGTGGATTACACCGAGCTGGATGCGGCATCCAATCGCGGCGTGGATGAAGTGCAAAGCCTTTTGGAGCAGGCTGTGTACAAACCCGTGCAAGGGCGCTTCAAGGTCTTCATGATCGACGAGGTTCACATGCTCACGAACACGGCGTTTAACGCCATGCTCAAGACGCTGGAAGAGCCGCCGGAATATCTCAAGTTTGTATTGGCAACGACTGATCCGCAGAAAGTGCCTGTGACGGTGCTCTCGCGCTGCTTGCAATTCAGCCTGCGCCCGATGGCACCTGAAACGGTGCATACGCATTTGAAGAAGGTGTTGGCTGAAGAATCCGTGCAAGCTGAAGACGGCGCGCTGCGCCTGATCGCTCGCGGCGCGCGTGGCTCGATGCGTGATGCTTTATCGCTGACTGATCAAGCCATTGCTTTCGGCGCTGGGAGCCTCAACGAAGCTAATGTGCGCCAAATGCTGGGCGCGGTGGATCGCAGCTATGTGTTTCGTTTGATCGAGGCGCTGGCTGTGGGTGACGGCAAAGCGGTTTTTGACATCGCCAATGCTTTGCGCGATAACGGCTTGTCTGCTGCTTCAACATTGGAAGACATGGCCGTGGTGCTGCAGCGCATGGCTGTTTGCCAGCAAGTGCCCAATTCGCATGATGTGCAAGACAGTGAAGCTGTAGAGATTTCTCGTTTGGCGACTTTGATGCCTGCTGACGAAACCCAGCTTTTGTATAGCATCGCCATCCATGGCAGAGGCGAGTTGGGCTTAGCTCCTGATGAATACACCGGGCTCACGATGAGCTTGCTGCGTTTGCTGGCCTTCAAGCCGAAGGGATTTCGCCCAGCGAATATCGGTAGTGGTTCAGGTGGGGGCGCAGTTGGTAGCGCTGCCATCGCTGAGGCTGAAAAAAAAAGTCTGAAGACTGAGGCGGCAGCCCATCAAGAGCCTGCCCACGCGCCCGCATCTATACCTGCGCCTGTGCACGCAGCACCCGAGCCGCATGCTGATGAGGTGGCTGCAAGCTCAGTTTCTTCATTAAATTTAGAACAAAAACAGCATATCGCCGGCATAGAATCTGCGCAGAGTGCTACTGATTTGATAGTAAATGCTGCGCCCACACCAGAGCCTATTCCATCACCCATCCCCGTGCCAGCGCCCGCAGCCGCACCTGCCTCCTTACCCACATCCACCCTCATGGCCGTGCCCATCCGCGAGCAGGGCGTGGGAAGTGGTCGGCTAGATTCGCGCATCGCTGCTGTGGAACCCGACGCTCACCACGAAGCCTGGGTGCAGCTCGTGCAGCAGCTCTTGGATGCGCAAGCCGTGCAAGGCATGGTGCAGCAGCTCGCTGTGCAAAGCCAATGTGTGGAAAAGGGCGCTTCGCACCTCACCCTGCGCGTGGCTCAGCCTAGCCTGAAGAGCGACAACGCGCGTGATGAGCTGCAATCAGCCATGCAAAGTGTGGGGCGCGCTGAGGCGCTGGTGATCGAAGTGGGCCCTGTGCAGGATTCTTGGGCGAAGCGAAACACCGCCAAACTCGAAGCCCGCCAAAAACAAGCCGAGCAGATCATCACACAAGACCCTTGGGTGCAAGATCTGATGGCGCAATGGGGTGCGAAAATCGTGCCTGGAAGCATAAAAGCGGTCTGACCAGACCGCTGGGATCAAGGCAGTCTGAGCAGCCTGCAGATCAAAGCAGTTTAGATTTTTTAGTATTTGAAAGAAGGACCACTATGTTTAACAAAGGACAACTCGCCGGCCTGATGAAGCAAGCACAGGCCATGCAAGACAACATGAAGAAAGCTCAAGATGAGCTGGGTAATATCGAAGTCACCGGCGAATCCGGCGCTGGTCTTGTGAAAGTCACGATGACATGCAAACACGACGTCAAGCGTGTCGAAATCGATCCCTCACTCTTGGGTGACGATAAAGACATGCTCGAAGATTTGGTGGCAGCGGCTTTCAATGCGGCTGTGCGCAAGGCTGAGGAAACTTCTTCGGAGAAGATGGGCAAGATGACGGCGGGCATGCAATTGCCGCCGGGGATGAAGTTGCCTTTCTAAAAGTTGAATACCGAATACCGGACGCAAAATACGCAAAAGTTGCGCAAAAGACGCAAAAAATACCAAAGAAAAATCAAAACAATTGCTCAAATCTGAGCTGCTTTTTTGTATTTCTTTTGCGTCTTTTGCGCAACTTTTGCGCCCTTTGCGTCCGGTATTTGTATTTTTCTAAACACACTAAGCCCCATGCCAGACACCCATAATCTCAGCTCCCTGATCGAAGCCCTTCGCCGCTTGCCGGGCGTGGGTGCGAAATCAGCCGCGAGGATGGCGTATCACTTGATGCAGCATGATCGGGAAGGGGCGGTGCTGCTGGCTCGCTCGCTGGAGGGTGCGGTCAAAGCAGTAAAGCATTGCCAGCGCTGCCACACCTTCACTGAAAACGATATTTGCAGCACCTGCTTGGATACCGCTCGTGATCAAGCCAAGCTCTGCGTGGTGGAAACGCCGGCTGATCAGGCTGCGCTGGAGCGTACGGGCGCCTACAAAGGCTACTATTTCGTATTGATGGGCAAGATTTCGCCTCTGGATGGCGTGGGCCCAAAAGAGATAGGTGCGCAAAAGCTGATCGAGCGTGCGACGGATGGCGCTGTGCAAGAAGTCATCCTGGCTACGAATTTCACAGCAGAGGGCGAAGCCACAGCCCACATCATCGGCAACTTGCTCAAAAGCCGAGGCCTGCAAGTCACTCGCCTGTCGCGCGGTGTGCCCATTGGCAGTGAGCTCGAATACGTGGATCTTGGCACGATTGCCCATGCGCTCGAGGATCGGCGCTAGACACTGCTGTTCGATCCGTTTTGCACTCATTTTTTAAGCAAAAATGATCAATTGCCGGCATAGAATCTGCGCGAGATGCTCATAAATTCATAGCGTACAATATGATCGATATACAACATTGATTGCGCCCGGAGTCGCCCATGTCTTACCGTTTTACCGTCGCTTACTGGATTTTGCTGTTTGCCGCATTGCTGCCTATTGCCTGTGCCGGCATTGCCAAGTGGGGCATGTTCAATAAATCGCGAAAAGAAGGTGGCTTTGACAATCACAGCCCGCGCCAATGGCTTGAGCGTCAGCAGGGCTGGCGCGCGCGCGCCAATGCTGCGCAAGCCAACACATTTGAAGCTTTGCCTTTCTTCTTCGCTGCTGTGATCATTGCGCATCAGCTTGGCGCCGGGCAAACCAAGCTGGATTTGCTGTGCCTCTCCTGGCTGATGCTGCGTATTTTTTATGTGATCACCTATGTAGGCGATATGCCCACGCCGCGCACGGCGATTTGGGTGGGCGCGCTGGTTGTGAATATTTTGATTTTGTTTGCTGGGTTTCGTTAAGTAAATCTGTAATCCTCACCTCGCTGAGGGCTGTTGGAGCGGCGCTTGCGCCAAGCGCACCAATTGTATACAATTGTAAGCGTTTACAGCTAAATTGCTCCCACCGGTTTTCTCATGTCGAAATCAAGTCGCGAAAGTCAGCTTCAACGATTTGCTGCGTTGATTTCTCCGATCGCAGAGAAACTCGCAACAGTGGCTGAATCGGGCCCTAAAGCCGAAGCTGAGTCTAAAAATCAGCCAGAAGCTGCTCCAGATACCGCTCAAGCATTGGCCAGCGCGAACGACGACGGCGCAGAGCACAGTAGTTTTTTCCAGTCGCCAGGTCATATCGTCGACATTGAGCCTGAGAGTTTGCCGGGCCAATTACAAAACAGTGCTTCTCAGATACCAGCACAGCTCAAGTCCAATCCTATTTTTGAGCATTTGCGCCAGAGTATTCTTCGTGAGCGCTCGCGCGAATTTGTCAAGTTGACGCCAAGAGAGCAGGCACTGGCCAAGCTCGGTGGTGCGATTTACACGAACAGACAAAGCTTCGATAAGCGCGTTTATCACTTCTCTCAAAACAATGTGTTGATTGCCGTACTGGATCGTGCACGTCGTCGGTTTTATATGCGCCGCGAAATTGCGGACATGGATTATTCTGAGATTTATCATTTGGCACGCCCTGATACTGGCGGAGCCAACAGCACAGATTTTGATGCGATCCCTGTACTCGATGCGGTTTGGGCATATGCCCAGCACGATGCTGAAGCCATGCTTGATTTACCGCCAGAGTTCGGCGCCAGCCTGTTTCAGTTGCGTCAATTGCCAGCGATCTCACCCAATCTCATGACGGATCATCACATGCAAGTCATTCGCAAATTGCTCACGCGGCAACTACGGTTTGCCCAGCTAAGAGAGCTCATGCCGCAAATTCAAGCAAGTGTGCTGGTTTCGGATTTGGTATGTTTGTACCTGACCCGATCCTTGGTTTTAGCGAGTTGATAGACGCATTGTTTTACAGATCAGCACTTGCCAGCAGCTCGCGAAGTCGGTTAAATTTCAGTTTCACAACGTGTATTTGATTGCATAACGTACAAGAAGGACAATCAATGAGAGACATCGTTAAGCGCTTTCCTTATGCTTTTGCTGGCTTGGTATCTGGCCTGGTTTTATTTGTTTTAGCCGCAGCCCTTGATTTGGATGTATTTGAGGAGCTGGTGACCTTGATTCACAAAGGCGAAGCTCTTGAAATTGACGAATTTGTTATTCCCATCATGCTGGTGGCTTTTGGTATTTGCTGCGATTTCGTCAGCACTTCGGTAGTGATGAAAAAAGAACAAGAAAAGCTGGAGGTGTACAACAAGATGAGCAATGAGGTGATGGAGGAAATATCCAATCATCTGACCAAGCTGTTAGAGTTTCGCACGACGCTCATGAAAGATGCCCCAGACTCCAAGCACCTGCGCTACGAACTCGACAGAATAATCGTCACCAGCTTCAATCATTATGAGCAAGCGCAAAGACGAGGCAATATCGATTTGAGTTTGATGCCGCTGGTCATGTCATCGCAAAAAGTTGATAGCGCTCATGCTGGTTTGCCTGAACAATCATCGGCAACGAAGATTACTTCCGGTAAAGATTCTCAGTAATTTCCCGCTCAGCAATCGTCCCGATGTAGGAAAGCCATATTGCAGATAAATTCATCTGCATGACAAGCAAAAATAATCAGGGAAACATCAACGCGCAGCGAAGAGAGCGGCTGCTAGGCTTCGCAAAAGCGGCCGCTGCATTAGCGGTATCAGGGTTTTCGACGCAGAACTCAATAGGCAAAGGTATTGCTGCGCCCAAGCCTGAAAAGCGCAACATCACGATTGCCACAACGAACCCAGCTGCGTTGCCCTATTTACCGCTGCTGGTAGCGCAACATAAAGGCTTTTTCGCCCAGCAAGGCCTGGAGTTGCAGATCAGTGAGCAACAAAGCGCAGCGCGTGCGATCACTGCGGTTGGGGCGGGGCAGGCAGACTTGGTTTGCACTTGGCTGGAAAACGTGCTCAGTGCATCGGGTCGGGCATTGGGTATGCAAAGTTTTGTGCTGCTGGGCATCACGCCGATGATGGCTCTGGGTGTGCCTCATCGGCCAATACAAAATCAACCTGCCATCGGTTTGGCTCAGCTTCGTGGGAAAAAAATAGGCGTGGTGGCGCTCAATTCTCCAACCCATACCGTGGCACTCGCAGCAATGCGCCGAGCAGGTTTGCGCGCGAGCGATTTGGGGTTTGTCAGTGTAGGCAGCCCTGCCAGTGCACAAGCAGCGCTGCGCTCTGGGCAGATTGATGCCCTCATTCATATGGATCCACTGATGCTCCAGCAAGAGCAGCGGGGCGAGTTACACATCGTGGCCGACCTGCGCAGCCCGCCATCGGCTTACGACGTCTTAGGCATGCATCTACCCTCCAGTTGCTTGGCTGCGCCACAAGATTTTCTGCAACGCTTTCCGGGTACTGCACAGGCCTGCAGCGATGCGATGTTGCAAGCTTTGCAATGGTTGGCGCAGGCCAGCTTGCGAGATATGCTGCGCTTACAAGAAAGTTTGCCGGAGAACACACTGGGCATGGATGCGCAGAGCTTTGTGGCCAGTTTCGAGCGGCTGCGCTTGGCTTTTTCTAGCGATGGCATTTGCGCGCCCCTGCTTGCCAGCAATTTGCTGCAGGCCATGCATGATGCTGAGCCAGCTTTGCGCTTGGAAAAAATTGAGGTGTTGAAAAGCGTGAATAACACGCTGGCTTATCGCAGCCTACAAAGACTCAAGGCTTAACGCTGCTGCGTCGCCGTTTTTACGCCCACGGCATTGGCATCTACACGTCTTGCGCCATCGAAGCGCGTTTGCCAATAGCTCACACGCATGTCTTCCACACGAATCACACCGCCAGAGCGGGGTGAATGAATGAATTTGTTGTCACCCACATAGATGCCGACGTGGCTGAAGGCCGATTTGAGCGTGTTGAAAAACACCAAATCGCCCGGTTGGAGCTCTGATTTATCAATCGGCTGCGTAGCCGCCGCTTGTTCAGCAGAGCGGCGTGGCAGGACCAAGCCGACCGTTTGCTCATACATCAAGCGCACAAAGCCGCTGCAATCCAGGCCTTGCTCAAAGGAATTGCCACCACGCTTATAGGGCACACCTAGGAAACCCATAGCATTGACCACAAGCTCCGAAGCCTTGTCACTCACCACCTTGCCTGCGGCAGAGACTTGATCGCCAAGCTTGCCTATCAAACCTTTGTCTTGGAGGAAGATGGACATGTCATCGCTGCTGTTGCCATGCTGCGCAAGGGCAGGCATGGCAGTGATGCAAGCGAAAGCCGCGCACGCACCAGCCAAGCGCAACTTGGCACGGGCATAAGACGGCGTTACTGCTTTAAAGACCATGCGTGGATTATATTTGCTCAACACCTAGAAAACAAGTGAGAATATTTCTGTAAGTCTATGATTTGTTGTAAAAATCCTGAAAATCAGGCTCAAAAAAACCTATCGCTTTCCCTGAGTACCAGCCTACAATGTGCCAGCAAATCGATTTCATTGTTTCAGCTTATGCTCATTGCTCTATGAAACCCACCCTTGAAACTGCATCCACGGATCTCGTGATTCGCCAACGCGATGCACGCGGCGTGATAACACTTACCTTGAATCAGCCCGAAAACTACAACGCTCTGAGCACGCATATGATTGCTGCGCTGCAACAGGCGTTGGATGCTGTTGCCAAAGATGACGGCGCCCGAGCCGTAGTGCTCGCCGCTCAGGGCAAAGCCTTTTGCCCCGGTCACAACCTCAAAGATATGGCCGCGCATGCTGACGAAGCCTATTACCAGCAGCTCTTCAAACAATGCTCCAAGATGATGCTGAGCATCGCCAAGCTGCCTGTGCCCGTGATCGCAAGGGTGCATGGCATCGCTACAGCCGCAGGCTGCCAGCTGGCCGCTCAATGCGACTTGGCAGTTTGCTCGCCGCTGGCGCGCTTTGCCACAAGCGGCATTCACTACGGTTTGTTTTGCAGCACGCCTTCTGTACCGCTCACGCGAACCATCCTGCACAAGCATGCTATGCAGATGCTCATCACAGGTGAATTCGTTGACGCAAGCACCGCTTTGCAATTTGGCTTGGTCAACGCCGTGGCGACTGACGAATCTGAGTCTGCATTGGATGCAGAAGTTGAAAAACTCGTATCTCAAATCGTCAATAAGCCTCGTCTCGCTCTACAAATGGGCAAAGAATTGGTGCTGCGTCAGCAAGGCCTGAACTTAGAGGCTGCGTATGCGCTTGCAGGGCAAACCATGGCAGCCAACATGATGGATGCATCAGCGAAAGAGGGCGTACAAGCCTTCGTTGAGAAACGAATACCGGGCTGGAAAACCGTATGAATATGAGTCAACAGAACTATTTCAAGGCCTTGCTGGCCGATTTCAACCGCGAGGGTTTCGTGTTGGAGCTCCTTGCTCTGGTGGGCTGTTTGATAGCTGCTTGGTTTGTTGTGTGGTTGCTGCGTCGTACGCTTCATCACAACAACGAGCAGGGCGCAGATTCCGTCTTGTTTGGCCGGCGCGGCATTGATGGCATCTTGTTTCCGCTGATCAGCTTGGCGCTGGTCTATGTCTTGCGCGTCACGGTGTTTTCCACACCGGAATATGCATTGTTTCGCGTCGCGACCCTTATGCTGTGTGCGCTAGCTGCTATTCGATTGATAGCGCGCGTCGTCGCTCTGGCTTATCCGGACTCTACAGCTGGGCGACTGATCGAGCGCTTTTTCTCCTGGTTCGTATGGTTGGGTATCGTGCTCTGGCTGGCGGGCGTTTTGCCTATCGTGACGGCTGAACTCGAGGCCATCCAATTCAGCTTGGGCAAATCGAAAGTGAGCTTGCTCGGTATGTTCGAAGGCATTTTGGCCGCGCTGTTGGTGATCGTTCTCAGCCTGTGGGTTTCTGCCGCGATTGAAAAACGACTCTTGTCTGATGCAGTGGAGGATTTGTCACTGCGCAAAGTGGCTACCAATGCGATCCGCATGTTGTTGCTGATCGTTGGCTTGCTGTTTGCGCTGTCAGCGCTTGGCGTAGATCTCACCGCACTGTCCGTACTCGGCGGCGCACTCGGCGTAGGCTTAGGCTTTGGTCTGCAAAAACTTGCCTCCAACTATGTGAGCGGCTTTGTGATCTTGCTCGAGCGCAGCTTGCGCATTGGCGATAACGTGAAGATCGACGGCTTTGAAGGCCGTGTGACAGACATCAAAACCCGCTACACCATGATCCGTAGCGTGAATGGGCGGGAAGCTATTGTGCCCAATGAGAAAGTCATCACCGAACGCGTAGAAAACTTGTCGCTCAGCGACCCCAAAGTCTTGGTCGTTACGAATATCACTGTGGGCTATGACTCCGATGTGGCGCAAATTCAAAAGATTTTGTGCGATTCAGCGGCCAGCAGTGACCGCGTCTTAAAAGAGCCAGCGCCAGTCGCACACCTGGCCAACTTTGCGCTCGATGGCCTAGAGTTCAGCCTCTGCTTTTGGATCAGCGATCCTGAAAACGGCCAGCTCAATGTCAAAAGCGAAGTCCACATCGCCATCATTGCTGCGTTACGCCAAGCCAACATTGATATCCCATATCCGCAGCGAGTAGTGCGGATGCTTCAAACGCCGTAAAGATGATTGATTTCCAAGATGCTCTTTGAAATCAATCATCTTTAACTTTACATAATATACATCGTATTATTAATTCATGGCCAAAAGATATGGCTTGGGAATCACTACCACTTGCCTTTAGGCTGCTGCGCTCGGATGAAAGCGGCAATCACATCCACGGAGTCTTGTTTCTTGGCTTGTTGAGCGAAATCGATGGCGGTTAGGCCGAGTTCGTTTTTCAGGCTGACATCGGCGCCTTCTTCTAGCAAGAGTTTGACAGCGCCGGATGTGCCGTAATGCGCGGCCATCATGAGTGGCGTAGTTTTGTTGGGGCTTTCTGCATCGATGTAGGCGTGGTTTTCGAGCAGGATTTTGATGAGCTGGACATTGCCAGCGGTGGCGGCGTAATGCAAAGGCGCCCAGCCAGGTTTATTCACGTCGGCGCCTTTGTCGATCATGGCAATGGCAAGCTCTGTTTGGCCACGGAAGACGGCCATCATCAGCGGTGTTTCGCCATCGGCTGTGATGGGATTGAGGTCGATTTTTGGGGCTTTGATAAGGATTTGAGCGACCTTGGGCGACGGCTCACGTAAGGCAATAAACAGACCGTGAAAATTTTTAGGATCTCGGGTATTGGGATCAAAACCGCGTTGAAGCAGGCTTTGAACAGCATTTGCATCGTCTCGCTTGATTGCGCTGAAGAAATCTTCGTAAGCGCCAGCCCAAACCCATTGCGAAGAAAATAATCCAATAAAAACAATAATCTTTTTCAGATATTTAAAGTGAATTATCATGATTTGACTCCGCTTTATCAGGCTAAAACTCGGGGAAACAGTCTATCAAAATTCTCGCTGGTGGCGTGTGCCACGGCTTCAACGGAAATGCCTTTGAGCTGGGCGATTTGCTTTGCGACGAAGGGCACATAACTCGGATTATTCGTTTTCCCGCGATAAGGCGTAGGCGCGAGATAGGGGCTGTCTGTCTCAATCAAGCAGCGCTCCAGCGGCACATAAGCCGCCACATCGCGCAACTCTTGAGCGGCTTTGAAGGTGAGGATGCCAGAGAAGCTGATGTAGAAATCCAGATCGAGCGCGGCTTTGGCCACGGCCATGTTTTCAGTGAAGCAGTGGAAAACGCCTTTGGCCAAGGGAAGGGTATCCGCGCCCTGCTTTGTCGCATGAGCAAAGCCACCCTCTTCTTTCAAAATCGAAATCGTGTCTTCGGAGGCTGAGCGTGTGTGGATGATGAGAGGTAAGTCGGTCTGTCGCGCGGCGCGAATGTGAGTGCGAAAGCGCTCGCGTTGCCATTGCATATCAGCTACTGTGCGGCCGCCTTTGCGGCCGGCCATGTCGTAATAGTCTAGGCCCGTCTCGCCAATGGCCACAACTTTGGGGAGCTTGGAGCGCTGCACCAAATCATCTAGCGTGGGCTCGTAGATGCCTTCGTTATCTGGGTGGACACCCACGGTGCTCCAGAAATTGCTGTGTTCCGTGGCGAGGCTGTGCACTTCGGGGAATTCTTCAATCGTGGTGCAAATACACAGAGCGCGCGTCACTTGCGCGGTGGCCATGGCCTCACGAATCGCGTGCAGTTCACCTCTGAGCTCGGGGAAATTCAGATGACAATGGGAATCGGTAAACATGGGCAGATTTTAAGGCAAATCGGCATATCGCCGGCGTAGAATCTGCGCGAAGTGCTATTTAATTAATAGCATTTTGTCATCGCTAACGAAATTAAATCGTCTGCGTCGGCCGCTCAGAGCCGAGATGCGCGCCCAGAAGTTGCTCGATTTTGATTTTGAGCAACTTGGATTTTTCATCGGTGGGAAAGCGAATGCCGATGCCTTGTGTGCGGTTGCCAGCAGCTTTGGCGGGTGTGATCCAAGCGACTTTTCCTGCGACGGGATAGCGCTGGGGATCTTCAGGCAAAGTGATGAGCACATACACGTCATCGCCGAGTTTGTATTCCTTGGCCGAGGGGATGAACATGCCGCCCTCGGTGAACGATGAAATATAAGCCGCGTACAAAGCCGCTTTTTCCTTGATGGCGAGCTGGATCACGCTGGGGCGTGGCGTGGTGCCTACGCCGGGGGCGGTAGATGCTGTGGCAGGTGAACTCATACTCTAGAGTTTATACATTGTTTGGCCTGTTGCACCATATCTTCGATCAACAACTCGGGTTTGAAGGGGTGATCAATGCGGCGGGAGAGGGTTTTGAGCTGCTCTGCCCAGGCCGCCAAAGCCCTGGCAGGGGGTGGCTTGGGCAAATCTTGCGCAGCGTAAAAGCGCGGCGCGGCGCCGAGCTTGACGGCCCACAGATCGTGACAAAGCTTGTGCTGCGCATCCAGCAGTTGCGCTCCGCTCATGCCCGAGACGGCATCTACCCGACCTTTTTGCAAAGCCAAAGGCAGTGCAGCCCAGACAGAATGTGCGCCAGAAGCTATGATTTTTGCAGCATCCATGGGGCGGTTGCCGCTGGCATGAAGCGCAGTTTCTCGATCCGTGGGCGATGCACCGGGCACGTATTGGGTGAGCCAAGCCAAGGCTTGGTTGGGCGTGGGCTCGGCCAATGCGAAGGCTTGGCAGCGGCTGCGGATGGTGGGTAAGAGCTCGTGGGCGGCTTCTGTGGCGAGAACGAAACGCAGGCTGCCTTGTGGCTCTTCCAAGGTTTTGAGCAGGGCGTTGGCCGATGCAGCGTTCATGGCCTCGGCGGGATAGACCAAGATCACCTTGCCGCGCCCTCGCCCGCTGGTGAGTTCGGCAAATTGCACAGCCTCGCGCACACTCTCAATACGGATTTCTTGGGAGGCTTTGCGTTTTTTATCGTCAATGTCTTTCTGTGCTTTTTCACTCAAAGGCCAGCCCAGAGAAAGCATCAAGGTTTCCGGCATGAGCACCACCAAATCGGTGTGGCCTCGCGAATGCACTTGCTGGCAACTGGGGCACATCCCGCATGCAGGCTCACCCTGCTCTCGCCCAGGCTTCTCACACAGCCATGATTGGGCCAGCGATAAGGCCAACTCGTATTGCCCCAAGCCCGAGGGGCCGTGCAGCAACAGGGCGTGAGCAGGCAGGCTCAGCAGATGGCTGCGCTGCTCGGCCAGCCAAGCTGGCAACGTGTCTGGGTGATCGAGGGGGCCTTCGTCTTCAGTCACGTCGGTCATAAATAGCCCCGCGCTTTCACGGCTGCCATCACATCAGCGCGTACATGTTCCAAGCTCTGATGGCCATTGATGCGCACAAAGCGCTGCGGATCAGCTGCGGCCCTCGCCGCATAACCGCTGGCCACACGCTCGAAAAACGCCACATCCTGCGATTCAAACTTATCAGGCTGGCGAGCTTGCGCCAAGCGCTGAGCAGCGACTTGCGGGGGCACTTCAAACAACAGCGTCAGGTCTGGTTGTAGGATGCCATGTTTTAAGCGTATTTTTGATGCCAAATCGGCAGATAGCCGGCGTAAATCCTGCGCAGAATGCTCTAGTTTTGATAGCGTCTCCAAATCAAAGCCACGCCCTGCGCCTTGATAGGCAAAGCTCGCATCCGTGAAACGATCGCACAGCACCACATCGCCCCGTGCGAGCGCGGGCGCGATCACCTGCACGATGTGTTCGCGCCGTGCAGCAAACACCAAGAGTGCTTCAGTGAGCGCATCCATCGGCGCGTGCAAGATCAATTCGCGGAGTTTTTCAGACAGCGCCGTGCCGCCCGGTTCGCGCGTGAGCACGACTTGACGGCCAGAGCTCGCAGCCGAGCTGGATGAAGCGCCAAAGGCCTGCGCCAAAGCCTGAATGTGCGAGGATTTTCCCGCGCCATCAATGCCCTCAAAACTAATGAATACACCTGTCATAAGAAGTATTGTGGCTTATTCGCACTGCCATTTCGTTCGGGGCGATACAGATGCCACAATATTGTGGTGATGAAGCGCGGCCAGACACCAGAATTTGAATTGCCTGACGATCTGGTGATCGGTACCGGTGATGACGACGATGGCCGCATGGGCGCTGGCTCAACGCTGCCACAAGATTTGTTTCCCCTGGGCGAGCCACGCCAGCCCCATCGCAGCCCAGATGCCAGGCGAGAATATGCCGATACCCAGCCTGCTGGCTTGCCTGCTCAAACGTATGTGCGCTCTGCGGCACCAGAGGTGAAAGTCTCTGCTGCGCAAGCCATCATTGCGCCTATGCCCGCAACAGGGCGCTCGCCCAGAGACGGCCCACAACCCAAGCGCGTGTTGGTTGTGGATGACGATGCGACTGTGCGCTTGTATTTGCGCGCCCGTCTCATGCTACGCGGGCATTTGCAGCTGCTTGAAGCTGCCAACGGTGAGCAGGCTTTGGAGTTGGTGATGTCACAGCGATTTGATGCGGTGTTGCTGGATATCGATATGGGTGCGCAAAACGGCTATGAAGTTTGTCGAGCCATACGCACGCACACACGCCAGATGGGAAGCAAACAGCCTCGTATCTACATCATCACCAGCCGCTCTGGCGTGATCGACAAAATGCGCGCCAAGATGGCGGGCGCAGATGCTTTTCTCTCTAAGCCTCCACATCCCGGAGAGCTCTCAGAACTGCTGGCGCAACTTTAGTGTCATGGCTTTGTCTCTTGCGCACCATACAGTTGCGCAAGAGAGCGGAGAAAAACGTGATATTTATCACTATTCCTGATTCCAAAGCTATGATTCACACATGATGCAACGTGTCTTCGTTCGTGTGGTGGGATTCAGCAGTGTTGAGCGCCATGCGCTCAACACGGCGTTTCGCCTGTCGCAAGATCGCTTGTCTGCTCGCGAATGGAGCTATGAGCCTTGGGCTTCAAACTCACCCACCGCGCCTCGATTGGCATTGATCGATGGTGCCAGCCCCGATGCGAGTGAAGCTTTGGCGGAGCTGGAAGCCCTTGGCGGCATTGGGATCGTTTGGGTGGGCTCGATTTCTCCAGCCAAAGCCTGGCGCTCTTTTCAGCGTCCTGTTTCTTGGCCGCAGTTGTTGTCTTGTATGGATGAGTATTTCACGCCAGGCGCAGATCGGGTTGATCTTGATTTCGGTCACGATACCTGGCCTTCCGTGCTCGAATCGACGGGGGCGCACATGTTTCCTGAGCATCATTTGCGCCGCGTATTGCTGGCCGATGCAGACAGCGATTCGCGCTTGTATTTGCGCACCAAACTCTCTTCTTTCGGAATCACGCACATCGACGAGGCCGAAAATGTGCTGGAGGCCAAAGATTATTTGTCGCCTGAGCGCCTGCAGCGTATGGGCTATGACATGGTGGTGGTTGACTTGGATTTGCCCGGCGGTGACCCGTGGACCGTGTTGGCGCAAGCTGGTAGCCCGCGCCTGAAACTCCTCACACAACACCGTATGAGCTTCACCACGCGGATGAGTGCCAGGGTCAATGGGTGCACCGCGCTTGGTAAACCGCTGGATCCTTCAAGACTCAACGAGCTTTTGGCTAAAATTCAGTAAGAAAACAGCCGTTTGGCGGCGCAAATCCTGCGCAGAATGCTCATCATTTTATAGCAAACGATCTTCCCGAATGTCATGAGTCAAGATGCTTCCCATCATCTTCAGCAGCTGCTTTTGGCGGCTGGCCGCGGTGATCACGCAAGCTTTGCCAAGGTCTATCAGCTCACCAGTGCGCATCTGTATGGCGTGGCACTGCGTATGTTGGGGCATGAACACGCAGCGGATGATGCCTTGCAGGAGGCTTATGTGAGCATTTGGAAGAATGCTTCGCAATACAAAGCCATGGTGGATGGCCAAGCGCTGTCTCCCATGACGTGGCTGATCGCCATTGTGCGCAACAAAGCACTGGATGCGCTGCGCAAACAAACCCGCCTGCGGGAAGATGAATTTATTTCAGAAGGCGATGAATTTGATCGCGCGCCTACGCGCTTGGCTGAAACTGCCCCGAGTGCTTTGGATGAACTCAGCACGGCTTTTGAGGGCTTGCACATCGATGCTTGTATGAAGGCTTTAAGTGCCCCGCAGCGGCAAGCTTTGGCGCTGTGTTACTACCAAGGTCTGACGCATTCGGAAGCCTCTGAGCAAATGGGCTCACCGATGGGTAGCGTCAAAGCTTGGGTGCGCCGGGGCTTGGACAAGCTCAAAGATTGCTTGGCGCGCGCTGGTGTAACGGATGCCAACGGAGCGAGCGCATGAGATACAGCTCGCCCCAACTCATTGACCGCTTGGCTGCCGAATACGCCTTGGGTACGCTGCAGGGTGGCGCGCGCCGCCGCTTTGTGCGGCTGCTCGCAGATCGCGCCGATGTACGCATGGCGGTTGCCACATGGGAAGCACGGCTTGCGCCACTGGCAAACAGCGTTTCCCCAGTGCAGCCCAAAGCTCAGGTTTGGAAAGCCATTGCTGCGCAAACCCAGCCCAGCGCTGTGCAACAACAAGCATCTGGCTGGTCATGGCTGCGCCCCGCGAGTTGGGGTTTGGGTGGTATTGCTGCGGGTGTTGCGCTCAGCGCAGCAGCTCTGTTCACCGCGCCCACCCTCTTCTTCACAGCTGACCAAATCGCCATGCGCTCGGGCGAGAAGCTGCCGCAAAGCTATGTGGGCGTTTTAACTGACACGCAAGGCAATGGCCGCCTCTTGGTCAGCTCTCTGCGCCATGGCAAAACCGTCACGCTCAAAGTGATTGGTCAAGGCCATTTAGGTTCGGCTGCGACGCCATTGCAACTGTGGGCGTTGCCGCCAGCAGATGTCAACGGTGGCAAAGCTTTCCTGCTGGCCCAAGTCCCTGTTCAAGGCAGCAGCATCGCCATGCTGCCAGACACCTCAGAAAAGCTCTTGTCCAAGGTGAGCAAGCTTGCCGTCACGCAAGCCAATGCTGCACAGCCTGGTTTGCCCGGTGAAGTGGTGCTGACGGGTCAATGCGCGAAGCTATGGTGAACACTGCACACCATGAAAATCGTGGTTTTTTAGGCCGATAGCCGGCGCAGAATCTGCGTAAGCAGCTATCAAAATAATAGCGAATCTAGACGGCTAGATCTGTAGAAAAAGCGGCCACTGCTGCATCGCAGGCGGTGGTGAATACACGCGTGGCGTGCTCAAGTGTGGGAATATCGCCTTCATTGATCTGCATGCGCAGATACACCTTGCCGCGCAGCACCATCAGCACGCGGGGCACACCAGGCTCGCTGCTTGGCCATGTGAGCAATTGCCCAGCCAGCTCGGAAGTGATCCACTGGGCGGCATTGCTTTTCTCATCAGCAAGAATGGCATAACGATCTAAAAACACCTGCCCTAGCTCTTCCCAACCCACCTCTTCATACATGGACAGCCAGCGCATCTCCTCGGGCAAGTGCGGATCCACCTGTGTTTGCAATGTGTCGGTGTAAAGGGAGAATGCGCGCTTGTCTAGCTCGTTTTTGAGCTCACGCGACATCACCATCACTGCGACATCGTCGCGCACACCCATTTCGCCGCGCGCCCGCAGCTCAATGCCATGGATGAAATCGCGTGAAGGTTTGCCCTGCTCTAGTTTCCAAGGCTTGCCATTGATCTTGCCATCCACGCTGTAGCCTTTGCCGCTGAGATGGGTGTAAGACAAGCCTTGCATGCTCGCCCATTCAGACACCTTGTTCAACTGCGAGCCATTGCCTTGCCCAGCTAAATAGGACGACGGTGAGCGCGTCACCGCGGACTCATCGGCTTTTCCTTTACCCAAACCGAGCGCGTTTCTGAGAGACTTGAACATAGCTTAAGCAATTATTATTAAAACGGCATTATCTAAGCAGTTGATGAAAGCAACAACCATCATTTAGATGAGCTTAGTGCCAACAGCACAATCCCCAATACCACGGTGGCCGCGCCCACAAGCTGCATCACGCTCATACTTTGGCCAAGCAGGCTCCAGCCGAGGATGAGCGCGGCCACGGGTTCAATGTTGGAAGCAGGGGCATTGCGCGCCATATCTAGGCGCGGCATCAGAGCAAAGAAGAAAGAAAAAGCGCTGCCATAGCATAGCGTGAGGCCAGCCAAGCCTGCCCAGCCGATCCAATCGCTGGGCCAATGCAAGCTGCGGCTGAGCCACTGGCCTGCCCCCTCGCCTGCGCCGCCTGCGAGCACGATCATGCTCAGAGCGCCAAGCATGAGTGTCACCAAACCCATCGTCCAAAAGCTGCGCACTGCGCCTGTGAGCGCTTTGAGCTTGAATTCCGTCACGCGCAGCGCGACAGCAAACACGCTGGCCGCGCCAAAACCAAAGCCTACGCCTGCCCAGAAAGTTGCACTACCCGCACCGGGCTTGGCCAGCTGGCCGGGCAAATCCAAAGCGAGTGCCAAGCCAGTGATGATCAGTGCAATCAGGCCCGCCGTGCGCGCACTCGGGCGCGGGCCACCGAGCAACCAATTGAGCAAAGTAAACAGCGCTGGAAATAGATTGAAGACCAAAAGCGCCAGCGCCACAGGAATGCGCGCCACAGCGGAATACAGCAGCAGACTTTGCAAGGCGATCAAAGCGCCGAGTGCCCACACCCAGCGCTTGGGCACTTGATAAGCGGCCAGTTGCAGCGGCGCTTTCAACCAAAGCACCACGCCGAGCAAAATCAAAGCTGTGATTCCTGAGCGCACGAGCACCGCTGTGACCAAGCCTGTGCCATGATCAAACGCGAAACGCGCGGCGATATGGTTGGATGCAAATACCAAGCCCAGCAAGAGCAAGATGCCGATGGAGACGAGCCGAGGGAAAGCTTGCGGTGCTGTCATGCCAGCAAAGCCTGCACAGCTTGCAAGAGCGCGGGCGGCAGCTCGGTCGGCCTGCGGGTTTCGCGGTTCACATACACATGCACGAAATGGCCTTTCGCAGCGCACATTTCTTCATCATCAGCAAACAAACCCACCTCATAGCGCACACTGCTTTTACCAATATGTGCCACGCGGATGCCTGCTGTGACTTTTTGCGGGAAAGCGATCGGCGCGAAGTAATGGCATTGCGTCTCCACCACGAGGCCAATTGAAGCACCCGCATGAATATCTAAAGCGCCCTGCGCGATCAAATGGCCATTCACCGCGGTGTCAAACCACGAGTAATAAACGACGTTATTCACATGCCCATACACATCGTTATCCATCCAGCGGGTGGTGATGGACATAAAGGCGCGGTAGGCGATGCGGGGTTCGGGGCTGGGGCGAATGTTGCTCATAGCTCGAAAAGAAAAAGCCCACAGAACAGCTCAGGGGCTTAAAAATCTGGAGCGGGTGAAGGGGATCGAACCCTCGTATCGAGCTTGGGAAGCTAGCGTTCTACCATTGAACTACACCCGCATGAGTGTTAGTTTAGCGCTTAAATCCAGTGCTTAAAAATCATCCGATGAGCCATAGCCCGGCGCTAAATTCTCAAACTTCGTGATCGGTTTCAAGAAGGCGAGCTTGCAAGTGCCCGTGGGGCCATTACGCTGCTTGGCGATGATGATCTCGGCCACACCGGGTTCTTTGCTGTCTTTGTTGTAGTAATCATCGCGGTAGATGAACATGATCACATCGGCATCCTGCTCGATCGCGCCAGATTCACGCAAATCGCTCATCATGGGGCGTTTATCTGTGCGCTGCTCCACACCGCGATTGAGCTGGGAGAGCGCGATAACGGGGCATTGCAGTTCTTTGGCCAGCATCTTCAGGCCGCGAGAGATTTCGCCCAGCTCGGTGGCGCGGTTATCGCCATCGCTGCCTCGGCTGCCGGTCATGAGCTGCAAATAATCCACCACGATCAGGCCAAGCTTGCCGCCCATTTGGCGCGCCAAGCGGCGTGCATTGGCGCGCAACTCAGAAGGTGTGAGGCCGGGCGTTTCGTCGATGTGGAGCGACACATTGCGCAGCTTCTCAATCGCTTCGACCAAACGCGGCCATTCGTCATCATTCAACTTACCCGTACGCAAATGGCCTTGGTCAATCCGCCCAATCGAGCCAACGATACGTACGGCAAGCTGCGATGCGCCCATCTCCATCGAGAACACGGCAACAGGCAAGCCTTCGTTCAAAGCAACGTGTTCGGCAATGTTGATAGCGAGCGATGTTTTACCCATCGACGGACGCGCCGCAAGCACAATCAAATCACCCGCCTGCATGCCCGAAGTCATGCGGTCAAAATCATAAAAACCTGTGGGCACGCCCGTGATGTCGTTTGGATTCTTCGACATCTCTTCCACGCGCTCAATCAGCTGCGTGACCAAGCTTTCCATCGAATGAAAGCCTTGCTTCAGGCGAGAGCCCTCTTCGCCAATCGCAAAAATCTTGCGCTCGGCTTCATCCAAAATCTCGGCGACTGCTCTGCCCTGCGTGCTGAAAGCGCTGCTGGAAATTTCATCGCTCGCGCCCACGAGCTTGCGCAGGATCGAGCGCTCGCGCACGATCTCGGCGTAGCGGCGGATATTGCCTGCACTGGGCACGTATTGCGCGAGTTGGTTGAGATAAATCAGCCCACCAATCTCTTCCGCTTTACCCTCAGATTGCAAGCGCTCAAACACCGTGATCACATCGGCCGGCTTGCTGCCATTGATCAGATAGGCAATCGCGCCATAGACCAAGCGATGCTCGTAGCGATAAAAATCCGTGTCGATCAGCAAATCACCCACGCGATCCCAAGCGCCGTTATCGAGCAGCAGGCCGCCGAGCACGCTCGACTCGGCCTCCACGCTATGCGGTGGCACGCGCAGCTGCGCGATCAGCGCATCTTGCGAAAAATCAGGTGCAGGAGCTGCGGAATATTCAGACGATGCAGCAAAATCATCGTCGGTCAAAATCATTTCTTCAGACATGCCGCCATTGTGATGCAGCTTTGCAAACGCCCTGTGGATAAGTCTGTGCAAAAGCAGTGAAGCTTTGTGTATAAATTAGAAATCGAAGCTGGTTTGCTGCTCTGACTCAACGGCCGCGATTGCCGCTGACGTAACAGAGGCTTTGCGTCGCCTTTGCACACCTTCCCGTGCTGGATTGCGCGAGCCATGTTTGTCGTAGACCTTGGCCGCGGTCTCCCGGATGCCGGGGCGGTTTTTCCAGTCGTAGATTTTTTCTTTGGCTTCCCGCGTGGCGCTTTGTAGCTCAACGATAGGCGCAGGGTAATCCGGTGGCGGATTGAAACAGGCCCAAGGCTCGTGAATGAAAGCCGCTTCCACGCCGCGCAGCTCTGGCACCCAGCGGCGGATGAAATGGCCAGCGGGATCTTGATCTTGGCTTTGCTTGACGGGGTTATAAATCCGCACGGTGTTGATACCCGTCACGCCGCTTTGCATTTGGCATTGGCTCCAGTGGATGCCGGGCTCGTAATCGGTAAAGAGCCGCGCCAGATGTAGCCCGCTATGCCGCCAATGCAGCCAGAGCTGGTAGCTAGCAAAGCTCATCATCATCGCGCGCATGCGGAAATTGAGCCAGCCGGTGGCGATCAGGCTGCGCATGCAAGCGTCGATGAAGGGGTAGCCGGTGTGCCCAGTTGCCCAAGCATTGAATCGGAGAGATTCTTCTTCAGTCAACTCACCTTCATTGCGCATGCCCGTGAAGCCGCGATGCACATTGCGCCATTCGATCTCTGGCTCGCTCTCCAGCTTTTGAATGAAATGGCAATGCCAATGCAGTCGGCCTTCAAAGCTCTTGAGCGATTGCAAATAGCCGCTGGGCCGCTCACCGACCAGCATGGCATGGAGTTGTTGGCGGCGTGCCCAAGTGGCATACACCGCTTCTTTGATTGAGAGCGTGCCCCAAGCCAGATGCGGCGAAATACGCGAGCAGCTTTGTGCTCCGCCCAAGGGATTCGACATTTCCGAGCGGTAATACTGGCCTCGCTCCGTTAAGAATGAAAACAATTCTTCTTCAGCCAAAGAGCGGCCACCGCGCTGGATATGCTGAGAGACTTCACCTGTGACTTCCAAATCCTGCGCGTTGACCTCTCCGCAGTTTTGCAATGCAGTTGGCATCAGCTTCATCCAAGGCACACCTTGTGGTGTTGGCAATGGCTCTGATTCCATCCGAGTCGTCCAATGCGCGCTCCACTTGTTACGCCCGCCACCATGCGAGAGCAAGCGCCGCACCACAGCATTGGAAGGCTGTTGATGCCAAGCCACGCCTTGCGCGCGACACCAGCGCATGACAGCCTGATCTCGCGCATAGCTCCAGCCATTACCCGTCTCTTCATGGCTGTGCAGCTCAAATATGCCAAAGGCCTCTTTTAAACGACTCAGCACATCCACCATCTCGGCTTGCAAACGCAGCAACTGCCCGCCCTGCTCTGCAATTTGATGACTCAGCTCGCGCAAGCAATCATTGGCAAACTGCAGATGCCGCGCGCCCATATCGCTCTGCCTCCACATCTGCGGCTCATACACCCAAATCGCCAGCACCTTCGCGCCACGCTCGCGTGCCTGCGCCACCGCTCTCGCCAGTGGCGCGTGATCCGATAAACGCAGATCTTTTTTAAACCAAACGACTTGAAGCACAGTGAAACAATTCTTGATCAAACAGTTGTCAGATTTTCGATCAAGCAACGACAAACGAGCCTCATCAACACACAAAGCCCCGGAGACTTTCATGACATTCAAGATTTACGCCACCCTTTGCCTGGCCAGCATCAGCTTCCTCAGCGGCTGCGCGTCCAGCACCTCAGCCCCAGCATCGGCTTCACCCGAAGGCCTGATCACCCTCGCCAGCCCGCGCACTGCCAAAGAGACGATGGACAAACTCGAAGCCAGTGTGAAAGAAAAAGGCTTCGCTGTGGTCGCTCGTGTCGATCATGCCGCCGCTGCCACGCGCGCGGGCAAAACCCTGCGCCCTACCGAACTGCTCATCTTCGGCAACCCCGCAGGCGGCACGCCGCTGATGGAATGCGCGCAAACCTCTGGTATTGATCTCCCGCTCAAGGCTCTTGTGTGGAGCGACACAGCAGGAAAAGTCATGCTCAGCTACAACGACCCCAGCTATCTGGCCAAACGCCACAACAGCCCTGATTGTGCAGCTGCGGGCAACATGGGCAAGGCGCTGGAGGGCATCATGAAGGCCGTTGTTGCGCCTTGATGATTAATATCGATTGCTATTTATTTAATAGCACTTTGCACAGATTCTATGCCGTCAAACTGCCAATTTGACGTCAAATTCTCTCAAATCAAGCATTAGCAAACGCCACGATCTGGTCCATGCAAACTTCGTCTGCCAGCACCGCAATATGCCCCAACCTGTTCGCCTGATGCAAGCGTACATTTCCCGCCAGCTCAGAGAGCATTTCACTATGTTTGAAGTCGGTGATTTTGTCCGCTGCATCGTGCAGGATCATGGCTTTCAGCTGCTTTCGTTGATTGAAATGCTCGGCCAATCCAGCGGGCATGAAGTCTGTGAATTTCAATCCCGTGGAATTTTCTAGGCCTGCTTGCAAACTCGCGCGAATGTCTTCGGATAAGAAATGCGCTTTTGCCCAAAGACCAGATAGTTTGTAGGTGTCGTAAAACGGTGCGATCAATACCAAGCGCTTGCAGGCAATCTCGCCATGCGCCGCCGCCCAAGAAGCTGCTGCGCCACCGAGAGAATGGCCCACCAAAACGTCGATTGCCCCAGCCGTCTTCTCCACATACTTAGCCACAGCTAGCAGCGTACCCAGTGCAATCGGCAGGCCGCCGAGCTTGCCTTCGCTGCGGCCATGCGCTAGATGATCAAACGCATGCACCTCAAAGCCTGCAGCGAGGGCTTTCTGGATCAGCAGAGCGAAATTCAGGGCATAGCCTTCCCAGCCGTGGCAGAGCAAGATGCGCCCGCGTGGTTTACTCTCTGGCTTCCATGTATAGCACTGCAGCCTCAACCCATCATGCGTGATCGTTGAAAGCTGGGCAGCGTCCATCATCTCGCGCAAGGGCTGCTCATGTGCTTTCCATTGCGCTGCCTTCCATCCGAAGAAACGCTGCGAATCATCGCGTAGGCGCGCCAGATCAGGCGTGCGCCGCGCGCTCTCAGGCAGCGTGCAAAACTGCTCCACCGCCAAGCGCTGCGCCTCAATTGGATCGCGCTTCATCGCGCCATTGAGCAGCTTACGCACCTTCATCACATTCGCTGCAAAGCGCAGCACATCGCCGCCTGTCGGATTGAGCATTTCTAGCATGTTTGACTTTTCTGAAAGACTATAATTAGTTCGTTATTTGACCAATTATAGTCAATTAACGAACCATATGCCAGCCACTCGATTGACATCCAACTCTAAAAAATCCAGTAAAAGCGCCTTGCCAGCTATTCCTCATGTGCGAGGCATGGGCGCTTGGCTAGCTGTTGTGCGCACGTATCAGCAATGCTCCGAAACGCTTTCCGAGGGCATCAAGCCGCTGGGCCTCAAGCTCGCACAGCATGATGTGATGATGAATTTGCTACAAAGCAACTCGCTCACCCAGCAAGAGCTCGCCCAGCGCAGCTTCGTCACCAAAAGTCATATGAGCGCTGTGCTCATGGAGATGGCTGAGCTCGGCTGGATCAGCCGCGAAGGCAGCGAGATGGACAAACGCAGCAAAGTGATCACGCTCAGCGCGCAAGGCCAAGAACTGGCTAGCCAAGCATTTGCCGTGCAGGCGCAGGTGGTGAATGTGATGATGGGTGATCTGAGCAACACGCAGATCGAAGAGATTCAGGATTTTTCGCTGAACGCGTATGAAGCTTTGGCGCAGCACCGCGTATCTATGCAAGACTGATGCCTCCTTGCTTGATGTCTATCACTCCTAATTAGATAGCATCTCGCGCAGTTTCTATGCCGGTAAACTGCCTAAAATACTTCAAATATCCATAAAAAAACCCGCTGATCGCTCAGCGGGTTTCTATTGCAGGCTTGATGAAGCTTTAAGCCTGAGTTCTCCTCGGATCTCCTCCGGGCAGTATTTTAGTGATGCGTGCCGTCCATGAACTGCTCGTCTTCCGTGGAGCCTTTGAGAGCTGCCGTAGAAGCGTTGGCTTCGATGGTGGTGGTCACGGCGTCGAAGTAACCGGTGCCCACTTCGCGCTGGTGTTTCACAGCGGTGAAGCCGCGCTCAGCTGCTTTGAACTCTTTCTCTTGCAGCTCAACGAAGGCGCTCATGTTGTTGCGAGCGTAGCCGTAGGCCAGATCAAACATGCCGTAGTTCAGTGAGTGGAAGCCAGCCAAGGTGATGAACTGGTACTTGTAGCCCATTGCGCCGAGTTCGCGCTGGAATTTGGCGATGGTTGCATCGTCCAAGTTCTTCTTCCAGTTGAAGGATGGTGAGCAGTTGTACGAGAGCAGCTTGCCAGGGAACTTGGCGTGGATCGCGTCAGCAAATGCTTTGGCGAAGGCCAAATCAGGCGTGCCGGTTTCGCACCAGATCAGGTCTGCGTACTCAGCGTAAGCCAAGCCACGGCTGATGGCTTGGTCGAGGCCGTTCTTCACGCGGTAGAAGCCTTCAACGGTGCGCTCGCCGGTGAGGAAAGGCTTGTCGTTGTCGTCGATGTCGCTGGTCACGAGGTTCGCGGCTTCTGCGTCGGTACGAGCGAGCAACACGGTAGGTGTGCCCATCACGTCGGCAGCCAAACGCGCTGCAACGAGCTTGCTCACAGCATCGCGTGTGGACACGAGCACTTTGCCGCCCATGTGGCCGCATTTTTTGGCAGCAGCCAATTGGTCTTCAAAGTGAACACCAGCAGCGCCTGCTTCGATCATGGCTTTCATGAGTTCGAATGCGTTCAACACGCCGCCGAAGCCAGCTTCTGCATCGGCCACGATAGGCGCGAAGTAGTCAACATAACCTGCATCGCCTGGGCCTTTGCCTTCGCTCCACTGGATCTGGTCAGCGCGGGTGAAGGTGGCGTTGATTTTCTTCACGACCTTTGGCACGGAATCCACAGAGTACAGAGACTGGTCTGGGTACATTTCGCCATTGCTGTTGGCATCGCCTGCGACTTGCCAGCCGGAGAGATAAATCGCTTTCAAGCCAGCCTTGACTTGCTGCATGGCTTGGTTGCCAGTCAACGCGCCGAGCGAGTTGATGAATGGCTCCGTGTTGATCAAATTCCACAGCTTCTCAGAGCCACGCTTGGCCAAGGTGTGGTCGATCTGCAGCGAGCCGCGCAGTTTTACCACTTCAGCAGCGGTGTAGCCGCGCTTGATGCCCTTCCAACGTGGGTTCGTCGCCCAGTCTTGCTCCAGTTGCGCAATTTGCTGTTCGCGGGTCAAGTTAGTCCAGTTGCTCATGATGATCACTCCATTTAAGTTAAGACAGTTAATCGAAAAGCCGATGAGCAACTATAACTCTTGTATAAGACTTATTTGCAATCTTGTGTCTTATAGAAGAGTAAATCTAAATTCAATAAAATCAATGAGTTATGAAGATTTTTCGTAATGCGGATAGATATTTCCCATATTGAGAAATAATGCGGCGTTGCAGCAAGAGCAATTTTTCAAATTATGAAATATACATTGCGCATCGTGATAATCAGATCGTGAGAAAACTCGCAGGTTTGCTTAGGCCAAACGTCCCGAAGCTTGCGCCCTGCCTGCTCACTTATCATTCCCCAATGAAAACATTCCACAACACCGCTCACCACATGCACGCAGGCAAACAAGAAATGTTTCGTGGCAAGCTGGTTGATTGCCATGAAGTGCCTGATCGCTTGGAATACGTGCTCGCTGAACTCAAGCGGCGCAAGATGGGCAATATCTTGGCGCCAGCAGACGATCTGCCTTTGCAAGCGGCTCTCGAAGCTGTGCACACCCGTGAGTATTTGGAGTTCTTAGCCACGGCTTGGGAGGATTGGGTGCAGCTTGACCCCACCAATGCGCAGCGTGATGCCTTGCCCTCCGTTTGGCCCCTCGCTCAAGCGCACGCATTCCGCCTTGACGCACCGCCGCTCAACTTCGCCGCACGCCTAGGCCAATACGCGTTCGACTCTGGCACGCCGCTCACCGCAGGTAGCTGGCAAGCCGCCCGCCAAGGCGCAGCCTGCGCATTAGCAGCCGTGCATGCCGTGCTCGCAGGCGAGCGCGCCGCCTTCGCCCTCACCCGTCCGCCCGGCCACCATGCTGGCCCCGCTTACATGGGTGGCTATTGCTTCATCAACAATGCCGCTGTGGCCGCGCAGGCTCTGAGAGATGTCGGCAAAAAGCGCGTCGCCATTCTCGATATTGATTACCACCACGGCAACGGTACACAAACCTGCTTTTACGAGCGCGCCGACATCTTCACCCTCTCGATCCACGGCGACCCGCGCACCGAATACCCCTTCTTCCTCGGCCATGCTGACGAGCGCGGCGCGGGCGCGGGAGCAGGCTTCAATCTCAACATACCGCTGCCGCGCGGCACAGGCTTCGAGCAATGGTTTGCCGCGCTCCAGCAAGCGATTGCGCAAGTGCGCCAATTCCAAGCCGAAGCCCTCGTTGTGCCGCTAGGCGTGGACACCTTTGAAGGCGACCCCATTTCCGGCTTCAAGCTGCGCAGCGCAGACTACCTGAGCATCGGCCAAGCCCTACGCGAGCTGGCCCTACCCACGGTGCTCACCTTTGAAGGCGGCTACGCGGTGGGCGAAGTGGGGGTGAATGTGGCGAATGTGCTGGAGGGGTTTGAGGCCTAGCATTTCGCCAGCAGCTCACCGAGCAGATCAGGAATAGGCAGGCAGCGCGGCGATACGCGCACGAGCGGCTGCGTATTCGCGCTTCAAGCGTGTAACCAGCTCGCCGGCTGAGGTGACTTCTTTGATCACACCGATACCTTGGCCGCAGCCCCAAATGTCTTTCCAGGCCTTTGCGCCACCGCTGGAGCCGAAGTTCATTTTGCTCGGGTCGCTCTCGGGCAGATTGTCTGGATCCATGCCGGCGTTTTTTATGCTGCCTTTGAGGTAGTTGCCATGCACGCCCGTGTAGAAATTGGAATAGACGATGTCATCCGAGTTGCACTCGGTGATCATCTTTTTGTACTCTTCAGCGGCGCGGGCTTCGTGCGTGGCGATGAAGGGGGAGCCGATGTAGGCCAAATCTGCGCCTGCGCATTGGGCGGCGAGGATGGCATCGCCGCTGGCAATGGAGCCTGAGAGGGCGATGGGGCCGTCAAACCACTGGCGGATTTCTTGCAGCATGGCAAATGGGCTCTTGGTGGACGCATGGCCGCCAGCGCCTGCTGCTACCGGGATGAGGCCGGTTGCGCCCTTCTCGATGGCTTTGCGAGCATAAACGTTGTTGATCACATCATGCAGCGTGATGCCGCCCCAGGCTTTCACGGCTTGGTTCACATCTTCACGCGCGCCTAAAGACGTGATGATGATGGGCACTTTGTATTTCTCGCAGAGCGCCATGTCGTGATCCAAGCGGTCGTTGCTTTTGTGGACGATTTGGTTGATGGCAAACGGCGCTGCTGGTTTGTCTGGATTGGCTTTGTTGTAAGCGGCCAGCTCCTCAGTGATTTCTTGCAGCCATTCACCCAACTGCTCAGCGGGGCGAGCATTGAGCGCGGGCATCGCGCCGACGACACCCGCTTTGCACTGGGCGATCACTAATTTCGGATTGCTGATGATGAAGAGTGGGCTGCCGATGACGGGGAAAGGCAGGTTTTGCAGGATGGGGGGGAGTTGGCGCATTTTTGTCTCGTTGATTGATGATTTGGGAACTCAAAGAATAGAACGCAAAAGACGCAAAAGTTACGCAGAAGGCGCAGAAAAGATTAATACCGATTTTGTATTTCTTTTTTGCGTTTTCTGCGTAACTTTTGCGTCTTCTGCGTTCAAATTTCTAGATTCAGAAAGCCTCTAAAGCAAGCGCGGTCACTGATTCGGCACCTTCAACAATGCTGTCTCGCACGCCAGGCGCTTTGCTCAGGATGTGGTCTGCGTAGAAGCGAGCCGTGGTGATTTTGGCTTTCATGAAGTCTGCGTCGTTGCCTGCGGCGAGCTCGTCTTCAGCCACTAGCAGAGAGCGAGCCATTTGCCAGCCTGCGAACACATTGCCTGCGAGCATGAGGTATGGCACGCTGCCGGAGAACACGGCGTTTGGAGAAGCCTTCGTATTGCCAGCCACGAATTCGATCACGTCGATGAGAGCCAAACGAGCAGCGGTCAAACGCTTGAGCACGGCGCGAGCATTCACGCTGTCGCGCGCAGCCAATGCTTTCTCAGTCGCTTCGATTTGCGCCACGATGGCTTTGGCGGTTTGGCCGCCATCACGGGCAGTCTTGCGGCCGACCAAATCGTTGGCTTGAATGGCTGTGGTGCCTTCATAGATCGTGAGAATCTTTGCATCGCGGTAATACTGCGCAGCGCCCGTCTCTTCGATGAAGCCCATGCCGCCGTGCACTTGCACGCCAAGGCTGGTGACTTCGAGGCTCATCTCGGTGGAGTAGCCTTTGACGAGCGGCACCATGAATTCATAGAAGGCAGCATTTTGTTTACGCACTTCGGCGTCAGGGTGATGATGCGCTGCATCAAACGCTGCCGCAGCACCCGCAGCCATCGCGCGGCAGCCTTCGGTGTAGGCGCGCATCGTCATGAGCATGCGCTTCACATCGGGGTGATGAATGATGGGGGCGCTGGCTGCAATCGAGCCGTCCACCGGGCGGCTCTGCACGCGGTCTTTCGCGTATTGCACGGCCTTTTGGTAAGCGCGCTCGGCCACAGCAATGCCTTGCATGCCCACGGCATAGCGAGCAGCATTCATCATGATGAACATGTATTCGAGGCCACGGTTTTCTTGGCCAACGAGATAACCAATCGCACCGCCGTTGTCGCCATATTGCAATACAGCCGTAGGCGAAGCCTTGATGCCCATCTTGTGCTCAATGCTCACGCAATGCACATCGTTGCGAGCGCCGAGCGAGCCATCTTTACCGACCATGAATTTCGGTACGACAAAGAGCGAAATACCCTTCACGCCCTCAGGTGCGCCCTGCACGCGAGCGAGCACGAGATGCACGATGTTTTCGGCCATGTCGTGTTCGCCGTAGGTGATGTAAATCTTGGTGCCGAAGATTTTGTAAGTGCCATCAGGCAGCGGCTCGGCGCGGGTTCGCACGAGAGCCAAGTCTGAACCGGCTTGTGGCTCGGTGAGGTTCATCGTGCCCGTCCATTGGCCGCTGACGAGTTTCTCAAGATAGGTAGCTTTGAGTTCATCAGAGCCAGCGGTGAGCAACGCCTCAATCGCGCCATCAGACAGCAAAGGGCACAACGCGAAGCTCATGTTCGCGCTGTTGCACATTTCAATGCAAGCCGCGCCAATGGTTTTGGGCAAGCCCTGCCCGCCAAAATCGGCCGGGTGCTGCAAACCTTGCCAGCCACCTTCGGTGTATTGCTTGAACGCCTCTTTGAAACCGGGCGTGGTGGTCACTTTGCCTTCTTTGAAGCTGCTGGGGTTGATGTCACCTGTCCAGTTCAGTGGGCTCAACACGCCTTCGTTGAACTTGGCGCATTCTTCAAGCACGGCTTGCGCAGTCTCATAGCCTGCGTCTTCGAAGCCGGGGATTTGGGCGACAGCATCAATATTGGCGATATGCTTGATGCCAAACAGCATATCTTTGAGGGGGGCTTTGTAGGTCATGTGTTGTCTCTAATGACTGAATGAATAGCGTGGAAAAACTAGAACGCAAAAGACGCAGAAGTTACGCAAAAGACGCGAAAAATACCAAAATCAAATCTTGTGTTTCTTCTGCGTTTTTTGCGCAATTTTTGCGTCTTTTGCGTTCAAAAATAAACGTGGAGTTCAGATCAAAGTTTGCTAACGAGCTCCGGCACTGCAGCAAATAAATCCGCTTCTAGCCCATAGTCAGCCACGCTGAAAATGGGGGCTTCTGCATCCTTGTTGATTGCCACGATGACCTTGCTGTCTTTCATGCCGGCCAAGTGTTGAATCGCACCAGAGATGCCGCATGCAACGTACAGCTGAGGCGCGACGATCTTGCCGGTTTGGCCGACTTGCCAGTCGTTGGGCGCGTAGCCTGCGTCCACTGCTGCGCGTGATGCGCCCAGAGCAGCGCCGAGTTTGTCGGCCAGCGGGGTCATCACTTCATTGAATTTCTCGCTGGAGCCTAAAGCGCGGCCACCGGAGACGATGATCTTGGCGGCGGTGAGTTCTGGGCGATCAAGCTTAGCGATTTCAGAGCCGACGAAGCTGCTCTTGCCAGAATCGGCAGCGGCTGCGGCGGTTTCAATCGCTGCCGAGCCGCCTGTGGCTGCTGCGGGATCGAAACCTGTGGTACGCACGGTGATGACTTTCACAGCATCTGCAGATTGCACAGTAGCAATCGCATTACCAGCGTAGATCGGGCGCTCAAACGTATCGGCACTTTCGACTTTGGTGATGTCGGAGATCTGACCGACATCGAGCTTTGCAGCAACGCGAGGCGCGATATTTTTGCCGGAAGCAGTGGCTGGGAACAAGATGTGTGAATAGCTAGATGCAATGGCTAGCACTTGTGCGGCCACATTCTCTGCCAAGCCGTTGGCAAACTGAGAGCCGTCCGCGTGAATCACTTTGCTCACACCAGCAACGGCTGCAGCTGCCGTAGCTGCTGCGCCAGCGCCGCTGCCCGCAACGAGCACATGCACATCACCGCCGCAAGCCAATGCTGCGGTCACGGTGTTCAGGGTGGCGCCTTTGATGGAGGCGTTGTCGTGTTCTGCAATAACGAGGGTTGTCATGTTGAGTCTCCCGATTAGATGACTTTGGAGGTGTTCTTGAGCTTGTCCACGAGCGTGGCGACATCAGGCACTTTGATACCAGCGCTGCGCTTAGGCGGCTCGCTCACTTTGAGCGTTTTGATGCGCGGCGCAACGTTCACACCGAGGTCTTCTGGCTTGAACACATCAAGCTGCTTTTTCTTGGCCTTCATGATGTTCGGCAGAGTCACGTAGCGTGGCTCATTCAAACGCAAATCGGTGGTGATGACGGCTGGCATGGTCACAGACAGAGTCTCCAAGCCGCCATCCACTTCACGTGTCACTTGTGCTTTACCGTCGGCCACTTCAACTTTCGATGCGAAAGTCGCTTGCGGCAGATCAGCCAAGGCAGCGAGCATCTGGCCGGTTTGGTTGCAATCATCATCAATCGCTTGCTTGCCGAGAATGATCAAACCAGGCTGCTCTTTGTCAACGATGGCTTTGAGCAATTTGGCCACGGCCAAAGGCTGAAGCTCTTCGCTCGTCTCCACCAAAATACCGCGATCTGCGCCAATGGCCATGGCTGTGCGCAGCGTCTCTTGGCATTGCGTGGGGCCGCAAGAAATCGCGATCACCTCGGTGGCCATGCCCTTCTCTTTCAGGCGCGTGGCTTCTTCCACGGCGATCTCATCAAAGGGGTTCATGCTCATTTTGACGTTGGCGATATCCACACCCGTGCCATCCGATTTCACGCGGACTTTCACGTTGTAGTCCACAACTCGCTTAACGGCGACCAATACCTTCATATGCTTGCGCTCCAGTTACTTTAGATTGACGTTTACGTAAACTGCACCATTGTAGGTTGCAGTGCAGCAAAACCTGGGCTTGCTGCACAGAAACCGTAAAAACGAACGGTCGTTCTTTTCTGTGAATTATAGGCAAGATGCAGGCTGCGAATAAGGCGGCTGCTCTAATTTTGTCAGCTGGCGGACAGTTCACCAACCCATCAGTTGGGAAACTCGGGTAAGTCAGTACGGCTCGAAGCAGATCTGAACGTTACATTGCTGCATTGCATCATTTTCTGTCCTTTTTATCTCAGGAGCTTCCATGAAATTCAAAGCCATCACTCTTGCGGCTTTCGCTATGACAAGCGGCCTCGCTGCGCAGGCTCAAACGGTGATCACCGCTTCCAGCTGGTTGCCTCCTACGCACACGCTCTCCATGGCGCAAAAAGAATGGTGCGATCTGCTTGAAAAGAACACCAGCGGCAAAATGAAATGCAATATCTTGCCCCGCGCTGTGTCTGCCCCACCCGGCACGTTTGATGCCGTGAAAAACGGCCTCGCCGATATCAGCTTCTCAGTGCAAGGCTACACGCCAGGCCGCTACCAATACACGCAGATGGCTGAGCTGCCTTTCTTGGGCAATTTCTCCGAGCCCATCTCCGTGGCTTACAACAAAGTGGCCATGAAAAATCCAGAATTCGCCGCTGAGCATCAGGGCATGAAAGTTATTTCTTTCTTCACGCACGGCCCCGGCATCGTGTTCAACACCAAGCGCCCGATTGCTAAGGTGGAAGATCTGGGTGGCTTGAAATTCCGCGTGGGCGGTGGCATGGTCAATGAGATCAGCAAAACGCTGGGCATGAACGTCACGCTCAAACCTGCGCCAGAATCCTTTGAGCTGCTCTCTGGCGGCGTGATGGACGGCACACTCTTCCCCGCTGAATCCACCGAATCCTTCCGCATCGACAAAATCATCCGCCACGCCACCACCTTCCCTGGAGGCCTCTACAACACGAGCTTTGCCTTCGTGATGAATGCAGATAAATACAACAAGCTGAGCGCTGACGAGAAGAAAGCTGTTGACGCGATCAGCGGCGAAGTCGCAGCGCGCATCTTCGGCCGTGGCTGGGATAAGGTTGACCGTCGCGCTATGGGCTTGATGCAAGCCAACAATGTGCAGATCGTGAAAGCCGATGCGAAATTTGTTGCGGACGTGAAAGCCAAAACGGCTGGCCTCGAAGCCAAATGGGTAGCAGACTCGCAAGCCAAGGGTCTGAAAAACGCAGCGGCTGTGCTCGCCGAATTCCGCGCTGAGATTGCCAAGGCTGAGAAGTAACATCGGTCTAACCGAAGGAACGCAAAAGACGCAAAAATTTCGCAGAAGACGCAAAAGTACGGTTGCTTTTCTGCGTCTTTTGTGTTTTTTCTGCGGATTTTGCGTTCTTCTTTTTTGCTCGCTAAAAATCTATGCGCCTCCAGCTCCAATCCCTGCTCGATAAACTCTGCGGCCTGCTCTGCGCCGCAGCTTTGTTTGCCATCATGGTGCTCACGTTTTTTGATGTGGGCGGGAGGAAGTTGCTCTCGCAGTCCATTCCCGGCTCTCTGGAGCTTACTGAGCTTTTGATGGTGATCGTGATCTTTGCAGGCTTGCCTTTGGTGAGCGAGCGCGGTGAGCATGTGATTTTTGATTCGCTGGATAGCGTGTGGCCGGCATGGCTGGTGAAGATTCAAAAAGCCTTTGTGCATATCGTCTGCGCTGTGTTGATGATGGCGTTGGCGGCATTGATGTGGAAAACGGGCGCACAGTTTGCTGAATACGGTGAGACGACTGCGCAGCTCAAAATCAGTAAGGCGCCTTTCATTTACGGCATGGCAGTGTTTTGCGCTGTCACTGGACTGGTGCATCTCGCCCTAGCCTTCTTCCCTGGTCGTGAGGCTGGAGAGGGTGAAGGAGCAGCACTATGACCGAAGCACTCCTAGGCTTCGCAGCCATCTTCATCATGGCGCTCTTGCGCATGCCGCTGGCTTTTGCCATGGGTATCGTCGGCGTGGTCGGCATGGGGCTCACGCGCGGTTGGAATCCCGCCTTTGCCAGCGCCGCTCAGGTGGTGCAAGAAACGGGGTTTGCCTACACACTCTCCGTGATCCCACTCTTCATCCTCATGGGCAATTTCGTCGCACGCGCTGGCCTTGCGCATGAGCTTTTCGCCGCGGCCTACGCCTTCATCGGCCATCTGCGTGGCGGCTTAGCGCATGCCACGGTGCTCGCCTGCGCGGGCTTCGGCGCGATATGCGGCTCATCCATTGCCACAGCGGCCACCATGAGCAAAGTGGCCTACCCGAGCATGAAAAAGCTCGGCTATTCTGATTCGCTCTCCACAGGCGTGATGGCCGCTGGCGGCACGCTGGGCATCATGATCCCGCCATCGACCATCATGGTGATCTACGGCATCGTGACAGAGACGAACATCGGCAAGCTCTTCGCGGCTGGCGTGATCCCCGGCTTGATCACTGCAGCTTGCCTCATGCTCTGCATCGTGATGATGACCAAGCGCGATCCTGAGCACGCCCCTGCCGGCGAGAAGACTTCTTGGCCAGACCGCTGGAAAGCTTTGCGTGGCATTTGGGGTGTGATCCTGTTGGTATTGGTCGTGCTCGGCGGCATATACGGCGGCGTGTTCACGGCTACCGAGGGCGCTGGCATCGGCGCTTCAGGTGCGTTCATCTTCGCTCTCGCGCGCAAGCGGCTCACTTGGCGTGTGCTCTTTCAAGTGCTCGTGGAATCTGCTCGCACCACGGCCATGCTTTTCACTTTGTTGATCGCCGCCACCATCTTCGCAAACTTTGTGAATTTCACATCCCTCCCCGGCGATCTCAAAACCTGGATCACCAGCCAAGGCCTCTCCCCCGTGATGATCATCGCAGCCATGATGCTGATTTACGTGATCCTGGGCACGGTGATGGAAGAGCTGACCATGGTGCTGCTCACCATCCCCCTTTTCTTCCCCATCGTCACAGCGCTTGGCTTTGATCCCGTTTGGTTCGGCGTGCTGATCGTCATGATCGTACAAATCGGCCTGATCTCACCGCCAGTGGGCATGAATCTCTTTGTGCTCAATGCGCTGCTGCCAAAAGTCGGCCTAGGAAACATCTTCCGAGGCTGCTGGCCTTTCGTGCTCACGATGATTGGTGTATTGATACTGCTGGTGGCGTTTCCGCAGATCAGCCTGTGGCTGCCTTCTTTGATGAAATAATGCTGTTTTAGGCAGTTTGACGGCACGAATACTGCGCAAGCAGCTATTATTTTGATAGTGTTAAGTCGCTGCTGTCTGCAAGCGTAAAAACTTCTGATACAGCGTCTCGCGATTCTCTAAATGCTGCGGATGTGGATCGATGCATGCAACGGGGCAAACCTGCACGCATTGCGGCTCATCAAAATGCCCCACGCATTCCGTACATTTGTGTGGATGGATTTCGTAAATTTCCTTGCCCATGTAGATCGCTTCATTCGGGCATTCGGGCTCGCAGACATCGCAGTTGATGCATTCGTCAGTGATGAGTAAAGCCATATTGTGTACCTCAAGCTTGTAACTTGGGGCGATGCGCAGCTTCCAAAGCCTGCGCCACCGCTGGGCTCACCAACTTGCTCACATCACCGCCCAGCTTGCTGATCTCGCGCACCAGCGTGGAGCTGATGCATTGCAGATCAGGCGTGGGGGTGAGAAACATCGTATCCACTGAGCCACGCAGCTTGCGATTCATCGCGGCCATCTGGGCTTCGTAATCCAAATCGGTTGCATTGCGAATCCCGCGCGCGATGGTCTGCGCTCCTTGTGCAGAGCAGAAATCCACGATCAAGCCGTCAAACGACACGACCTGCACATTTGCTATGCTTTTAAGAGCTGCTTGCGCAAGCTCTATGCGCTCTGGAAGCGGAAACAGCGTTTTTTTACTGTGCGCGACAGACACCGCCACGATCAAGGTATCAAACATTTTGGCTGCGCGCCCAATTACATCCTCATGACCAAGGGTGATGGGGTCAAACGTGCCGGAATAGACTGCGATGCGTTTCATAACGTAAGGATAAGCTGAACAAGCCTGCTGCGCGATTCAAACTCGCTTTCGGGCGATCTGCGTCGCAAGAAAAGCCTCGCTTGAGTACCACTCAAGCCATGTTTTTCGCCCAGCATCTCATCCCGAAATCAAGCCTGCTTTATCGCGCGGCTTGTCCAGCATATCCTTAATGATACGCCGCTCAAGCCCGCAAGACTTTCTGAAAGGTTTCTCCCGCTAACTTCAGCATAGGAGGTGCAGACTTATTCCAAGCCCAGCTCTTGAATCTTACGTGTGATGGTGTTGCGCCCAATGCCCAGCTTGACGGCGGCTTCGATTCTGCGGCCACGGGTGGTAGACAAAGCAGCTTGAATCAAGCGGCTCTCAAACCGGCGAGTGAGCTCGTCCCAAGTCGTGCCTTCTTGCTTGGCCAAAAGCGCCAAGGCTTCCAGTTCCAAAGCCGTTTCCCAGTCTGCGGCATGGCCGTTGATCTGTGCTGCAGCGCTTGCATGAGTGCGCGGTGAGTGAACAGATGCCGCCTCTAATGCTGTGTTCTCTTCTGATTTTTTTACATGAAAAGCATCAGTCGCCGGCGTAGAATCTGCGCGAGATGCTATTGAATTGGTAGTATTTGCCGTAACGATGGCAGCTTCTCCGAGCACCTCTGGCGGCAAGTCTTTCACATCGATCGTCTGCGCGGGTGCCATCACGGTGAGCCAGTGGCACATGTTTTCCAGCTGGCGCACGTTGCCGGGGAAATCGAATTGGCTGATTTTGGCCAGCGCTGCTGCTGAGATGCGCTTGGGCTCTGCACCGAGCTGTTTGGCGCTGACTTGTAGGAAATGTTTGACCAAATCGGCGATGTCTTCGCGGCGCTCGCGCAAGGCGGGTAGGCGCAGGCGAATGACGTTGAGGCGGTGAAACAGGTCTTCGCGGAAGCTGCCGTCTTCGACGCGCTGCTCGAGATTTTGATGCGTGGCGGCGATCACGCGAACATTAGATTTGACCGGGCTGTGGCCACCGACGCGGTAGAAATGGCCATCAGACAAAACGCGCAGCAAGCGAGTTTGCAGATCAAAGGGCATATCGCCAATTTCATCGAGAAATAACGTACCGCCATCAGCCTGCTCAAAGCGCCCTCTTCGCATCGTCTGCGCACCCGTGAACGCGCCGCGCTCGTGGCCGAAGAGCTCAGATTCGAGCAAATCTTTGGGAATGGCGGCCGTATTGATGGCAATGAACGAAGCATTGGCGCGAGGCGAATGCTTATGCAACGCGCGAGCCACCAGCTCTTTACCAGAACCCGACTCTCCAGTGATCAGCACCGTGACATTGCTTTGGCTGAGCTTGCCAATTGCGCGAAACACATCTTGCATGGCCGGCGCTTGGCCGAGCATCTCTTGGCTTCCGCCCTGCTTCGCGGCATCCAGTGCCACTTCTTCACGCTGGCTTTCATGCACGGCGCGATGAATCAACTCCACGGCTTTGGAGATATCGAAAGGCTTGGGCAAATATTCGAATGCGCCTTTTTGGAAGGCGCTCACGGCACTGTCCAAATCCGAGAAAGCCGTCATGATGATGATCGGCAGGTTGGGGGCGGTTTCTTTGATTTTGGCGATCAAATCCAGACCCGAGCCGCCGGGCATGCGGATATCGCTCACGAGCACTTGGGGCATGGGCTCTTCGCCATCAGCCCTGCCCGCATCTTTCAAGGCAGAGAGCACATCGCGTGGGTTGGTGAAGCTGCGTGTAGGCAGGTCTTCACGTGCTAAGGCTTTTTCCAGCACGAAGCGGATGGACTGGTCGTCGTCAACAATCCAAATGGGTTTCATGCCTTGTGTGTCCTCGAATCCTGGGCTGCTGTAGGGAGCGTGTTCATGGAAGTGGAATGGTGATTTTGAATTCCGTTCTTCCGGGCTGGCTTTCCACTTCGATCAAACCCTCGTGCTGTTGCACAAAGGTCTGCGCCAAAGTCAGCCCGAGACCGGAGCCGCCTTCTCTGCCACTGACCAGCGGGTAGAAAATGCGATCCTTGATCTCGGGTGGAATGCCAGGCCCGTTGTCCTGAATATGCAATTCCAGTGCCAACCTGTGGCGGCGCTTGCCTAAAGTGACTTGCCTAGCGATTCGTGTTTTGAAAACAATGCGGGCATCGCCTTCTGCCATACGCTCAGGCAGCACTTGCGCGGCGTTGTGGGCGATATTGAGCACCGTTTGAATCAGTTGCTCCTTGTCGCCTCTGAAATCGGGGATGGAGGTGTCATAGTCGCGCACGACCTTCAGGCCTTTGGGAAATTCCGCCACGATCAGGGAGCGCACCCGCTCACACACCTCATGAATGTTCACATCGCCAATCTCGCGTGGCTTGCGATGCGGCTCCAGCAGGCGATCCACCAAGGTTTGCAAGCGATCCGCCTCATGGATGATGACTTGGGTGTATTCGGTGAGGCTCTTAGCTTTTTCGGTATCTGAGAGCTCCAATTGCAGAAGCTGCGCGGCGCCGCGAATGCCGCCTAATGGATTTTTGATCTCGTGCGCCAGATTGCGAATCAGCTCTTTGTTGGCCAGAGCTTGCGTCGCATTGCGTTCCTCACGATCGAGCTTTTCTTGGGCTTCCTGCGGCAGCATCTCCACGATCACTTCTAAGCGATCTTCGGTTTGCGTGATGATCACATGAACCGGAATGGGCTCTGCTGCCAACCTGGAGCCATGCGGCTGCAAAAGCGCGTCGTAGCGCAGAGACGCAAAGGCATTGGCCGCCACGCCATCTAGCGCTGCTTGCAGGGCTTGTGGCTCCACAAAATCCTTGCAGAGATTGCTACTCTCAATCGCGCGACGCGACGCACCCAAAGCATCTTCGAGCGCAGCGTTGGCATAGATCACTTGACCACGCAAATCCACCACGGCCACAAGGCTGGAGAGTAAATCAAAGGCTTGGAAGCGGGTGCGCGGCATGTTGGAGGACGATAAATGCAATTCAAATGCAATGAAAAAAGGGGCTTGATCAAGCCCCTCTATGGTAATGCGATGAAACAGCTTACCTGCTGGCTGAGCTAGGCTGGGTGCGGCCGATCTCGCGTTTGATGCCCGCGATATCGCTGTCGTTGCGGGCGATTTGGGCTTTCATCTCTTTCACGCGATCAAGATAGAGCTGGTTGTTGCGCATTTCTGCACCGCGCTTCTCTGGCTCGCCGTTGTTGTATTCCTTGAGCAATTCGGCCTGCTTGGCTTCCACCTTTTTGAGTTCGGATTCGAGGATGGCGCGGGCATCGCTGTCACGGTTGCGCTGCTCGGCGGTATCGATTCGGCTGGGAGCGGGTGCGGCATTGCCGGCTGGCGTGGCTGCTGCGACGCGCACATCGCCGCTGCCTGCGGCTGGTGCACGTGGTTTGGGCGCTGTGACGACAGTGAGATTGCCGCCTTCCACCAATTTGCAGCCTTTCTCGGCGGCGGTGGTGGCATTGTTGGTGTATTCGTTGCCCGAGCAGCGGTAGATGCGGTCTTGCGCAAAAGCGCTCGTGGCAAACAAAGCGGCAATGCTCACTACTAAAAGATGAGCACTCCGCGCAGATTCCATGCCGGCAAACGGCTGATTCTTCATAAAATTCTTCATACAACGGCTCCAAGTACATTTTGAGCGTGAACTCGCAGTATGAAGCAATTTCTCAAATGTCGCAAATAACTTATTGTTCTATAAGGATTTATTCATAAAAAAAGGACGGTGAACCGTCCTTTTTTCGTCACACTGGAACGAATTACAGTGAATAGTACATGTCGAACTCGATTGGATGCGTCGTCATGCGGAAACGCGTGACTTCTTGCATCTTGAGTTCGATGTAAGCGTCGATCATGCTGTCGGAGAACACGCCGCCTTTGGTCAAGAAGCTGCGGCCCTTGTCCAGATAGTCGAGCGCTTGATCCAAGCTGTGGCAGACGGTTGGCACTTTTGCATCTTCCTCTGGGGGCAGATGGTAGAGATCCTTCGTCGCGGCTTCGCCTGGATGGATTTTGTTTTCCACGCCGTCGAGACCCGCCATAAGCATCGCTGCAAAGCCGAGGTAAGGGTTCATCAGTGGATCTGGGAAGCGAGCCTCGATGCGGCGGGCTTTGTCAGAAGCAACGTGAGGAATACGGATCGAAGCAGAGCGATTGCGGCTGGAGTAAGCCAGCTTCACAGGCGCTTCGAAACCAGGAACCAAGCGCTTGTAGCTGTTGGTGCCAGGGTTGGTGATCGCGTTCAGAGCGCGAGCATGCTTGATGATGCCGCCGATGTAGTACAGGGCGAAATCAGACAGGCCTGCGTAGCCGTTGCCAGCAAACAGGTTCTTGCCGTCTTTCCAGACGGACTGGTGAACGTGCATACCGGAACCGTTGTCGCCAACGAGTGGCTTGGG
Source organism: Variovorax sp. PCZ-1 (assembly GCF_018413605.1). GTDB lineage: Bacteria > Pseudomonadota > Gammaproteobacteria > Burkholderiales > Burkholderiaceae_C > JANMDU01. Next base: position 1,519,511 of record NZ_JAHCDN010000001.1, read on the forward strand.
CATGAAGGTAGCGGTTTTGCCATAGGCGTTTGCCACGTTCCAGACGGTGTACTTCAAGAGCTGTGTCCAGTCAGCGCGCTGCACCAGCGTGCTGAATTTCGTGCCGATTTCGTTTTGGCCAGCGCCAGCGACTTCGTGGTGGAACACTTCAACGGGGATGCCGAGCGATTCGAGAATCAGGCTCATCTCAGCGCGCATGTCTTGCGTGCTGTCAACGGGAGGCACTGGGAAGTAGCCGCCTTTAACTGTTGGGCGATGGCCTTTGTTGCCGCCTTCGATTTTCTTGGAGGTGTTCCAAGGAGCCTCGTACTCGTCGATCTTGACGAAAGAGCCAGACATGTCTGCACCCCAACGCACGTCGTCGAAGATGAAGAATTCTGGCTCGGGGCCGAAGTAAGCGGTGTCGCCGTGGCCGGAAGACTTGAGGTAGGCTTCAGCGCGCTTGGCAATCGAACGTGGATCACGGTCGTAGGCCTTGCCATCACCAGGTTCCAACACATCGCAAGAGAGGATCAGGGTCGTCTCTTCGAAGAAAGGATCGATGTTGGCGGTGGTTGGGTCTGGCATGAGCAACATGTCAGAGGCTTCAATGCCCTTCCAGCCAGCGATAGAAGAACCATCAAACGCGTGGCCTTCTTTGAACTTGCCTTCGTCGAAATGGGACACAGGCACGGAAACGTGCTGCTCTTTGCCTTTGGTATCGGTGAAACGGAAATCGACGAATTTGACTTCGTTGTCTTTCACCATCTTGATCACGTCTGCGACGGTCTTGGCCATCAAATGCTCCTGGTTGGTTGGATGATTGAGAAAATATTCGAGGTTGTAGCTCTTAGGCCTAACTGTATGCACAAGTCGTGCCACAGAACAGTGCAATAAATGCTCTTCGCGAAACCCTTGATTGTGCGCGATTTTTGACCTGGATTCAGCTTCTAGATGTACGCCTGACGGCGAACTGAATCTCAAAGACGCGCTTATTTGTGCACGATCATGGTGCAATGCACGAAATTCGTGCATTTCCAAAAGTGCCACGAAATGGTGCGTAGATTTATCTGCTCAGTTCTGGGCCCAGCTTAGCGCCAAACTTTGCCAAACCTGCGAGCAGCTGCGCATAGGCGGCATCCAACACGCCTTGGCCTTTCACGCCCAGCTCGATGTGCCTTCCGTATTGCGGATGATCCACGCTCGGCAGGCTAAACACCTTGATGCCCGGATGATCCGCTTCCACCTGCTCCATCAGCGGCGTGAGCGTGGCCTCCATCGCGCCCATCACGATCACGGATTTTTCTTGCGTTGATACGGCGCGATGCAGATTCTTGTATGTCGTATCCAGCACCCATTCCATCATGGGCCAGGCCATCACGGGAAAGCCAGGAAAGAAATGCACGCTGCCGCAGCTGAAGCCTGCGATCTTGTTATACGGATTGGGAATGATCTCTGCGCCCACAGGAAACACGCCCATGTTGAGCCGATGAATATTGTCTGGGCGATCAGGCTCATAAGGCACGCCCTGCTCTTTCGCCACATCTTGCATGCGCTCGCGAATCAGCGCCTCGGCTTGGCGGTGCAAAGCCAGCTCGCGGCCCAGCGCCTTGGCAGCGCATTGGCGGGTATGGTCATCCGGCGTAGCGCCGATGCCGCCGGTGGAAAACACGATATCGCCTGAATCAAAGGCGCGTTTTAAAGCAGCCGTGATGCGCTGCGGATCATCGCCCACATATTCCGCACCTTCTAGCGCAAGCCCTCGTGTGGCGAGTAATTCAATGGCTTTGGAGAGGTGTTTGTCTTGGCGCTTGCCGGAGAGGATTTCATCGCCAACGATGATGAGGTGAAAACGTGGGTTAGGAGCTGTCATGGAAGTTTTTTAGGAGAAACATCAGTGATCGTGTTGTCTGGCGCAGGCGTACGATTCACTATCAAATCAGGAGCACTCTGCGCAGATTCTATGCCGGCAACCATCGGTTTTGGCTTAGAAATATCTTCTTTACGTATACGATCCAGCGCGTCCATACAAAAATGCGCAAACCACAGCGATGAAAACGCAAATACCAGCGTGTAAACCCAAATCGCCGCCACGATGAAGATCGGCGCGAACACGACGAACATCACGCCCGAAGCCCAAAGCAACGTAGGCGCAGCGCCCAGATAGCCCGCCACCACGCCCATGCCCAAGAGCTGCATGCGATGGCGCTTCATCACTTCCCTGCGCTCCTCGGCGCTGGCATGCTCAGCCAAGGCATCAAAAGCCATCACGCGATACGTGAGCCAGCCCCAAATCAGCGGCGGCACGATCAAAATCAAGGGCGGAATCAGCCACAGCGGGATCGAAGCAAGCAGCGCGATCACGGCCATCACCACCGCGCCAAACGACCACATCACACTCGCAAAAATCCCCGCACCCTTCTTGCGCTCCAGCTTGTCAAAGCGCCGCTCCGCCACCAAAGACACCATCGCCGGTGTCATGAGAAAAGCCACAAACAGCAGCGAGCCGATCACCACCAGCGGTGTAGCCGCGAGAATCACAAACAGCGGCGCAATCGCAGCCTTCAGCCCTCCAAAGCCCATGCCCTCCAGCCAACCAATCCCACGCGAGAGCCAATCGCTACTGAGCAGCCAAGCATTGACTGTTGTGATCGTGCTGTCCCAAAAGAAATAGCCAAACACACCGGCGATGGCCACCATCAGCACCAAAGGCACGAGCGAGAGCGCGATCACGCGCGGGTGCAGGCAATACGCAGCAGCGCGCCAGAAGGCATCCAAAATCTGTTTCATGCGCTAAGGATACAGGGATTTGCTTTTGCTTTGCTGCCTTGTGCGTTGATCCACGGCTTCGCTTTGGACACGACCCGCTCACCTGCCACGTGACGTGCCCGAAAAAGCCGAGGCCTTTCCTGATGGTGCTCTTACCGGGATACTACGAGCTGCGATCTTTTGTAGCAATGATTACGTGGTTGGCCGCGCCCGACCGGGAAAGGCTTCGTTTTTTCAGACCCATCACGCGGCGGATTGAGGTTTCTGGTATGTCGCTTTGCTCCTCATAAAATACATCCTGCTTTGCACCTTGTTTGCTTTAATTCCTAGGCTCAATAGCGCTTAATCATGATCAAGCCATTTCTTACCCTTTTTATTGCCTCAGTCCTTTCGGCTCAGGTGTTATCACAACCATCACGCGGCTTCGACGATAGTGCAACGAATCTGATGGTCGTCCTTCGTGAATCGCCGGGCGTAAACAAGCAAACCGAGACACTTGTGCCGACTGGCAAGGCCAAGGCTAAACTCCAAGACGGTCGAGAGATTGAGATCGACACAGGTTGGTTCGAGTACCTTGGTGACATGCATGTTCGATTTGTCTTCGACACACCTACCAGCATGCCAAACGCATCGCCCAAAGATCTTGAGCGTCTTGCGCTTACGCCAGATGCCGCTCTTGAACTCGCTGTTCGCAACATCAAACGCGTATATGGCAACCCGCAAACTGTGCCTTGGAATGACCTTTTTGAAGTCAAAGGTAAATCTCCAGACTTGGACAGCAGCTACTTCTTGGACAAAGACTTCTGGAACGCCCAACTAAAAAAGCACCCTGAAGGTGTTGTAGCGCTTGTAGCCAAGCGAGGAGGCTTGCTGTTTGCACCGCTGACGGACGTCAAAGCTGTTGATGGAATGAAAAAATCAGTTGCCCATTTGCATTCAAGCAGTGAGCGCATGCGCGTCTCTTCAGCGCTCTACTTATTCAAAGAAGGCAAATGGTCGGTGTACCAAGCCCCTGCTGCTGCGCGCCCGCAGTGAGACAGACCCCATCTACCTAGCCACTCAACATGAAACATCGCATAGCTGCCGGTGTCATTGTCGAACATGACCACCGTATCTTGCTTGTCCGTCACACAAAGCCCGACGTGTATGACTTCTGGGTCGCTCCGGGCGGTGGTGCGGAAGGGACTGAAGACTTGCTTGCCACTGCCAAGCGCGAAGTCTTCGAAGAAAGTGGGCTACATGTTGAGCCTCTTCAACTTGCTTACATTGAAGAGTTCTCAAACCCTCACACTCGTGAATGCAAGCTATGGTTCACCGGACGACTGCTCGGCGGCAAGATCAGCACCGAGGCGGTTGAGGCGAAACGCGAGCACATCACTGAAGCCGCTTGGCTGAGCAAGAGCGAGTTTGAAGGAAAGACGGTCTTTCCTCCTATGCTTCATGCTGAATACTGGAAAGACAAAGAGAATGGCTTCGCCTTTCCTCGCTACGTTGGGCTGCGTGCCATGGAGTTCTACTAATTTAACGCTAAATTGCCACCTCGCCGGCATAGAATCTGCACAAACAGCTACGAAATTCATAGTAAGCAGCGACGCGCCAACCACCTCCACCCGCTACGTGATGGATCTGAAAAAACGAAGGCTTTCTTAGTCGGGCGCGGCCAACCATGCAATCATCGCTACAAAAGATGGCAGCTCGGGAAACCATGCACAGAGCGCCGATAAGAAAGCCCTCGGCTTTTTCGGGCACGTCACGTGGCAGGCGAGCGGGTCGCGTGTGAGCGAAGCAAGCGCGTAAACAGAACCAAAGCCCAGAACAATGCGAAAATAGCGGATTAACCAGTAATTCACCGCAAAGCACTCAATCATGGACGCAGAACAAATCAACGCCATCGGCAGCAAACTCACCGATCTGGCCGCCCGCACCCTCGATCTTCGGGGGTATCTTTGACTACGAGAAGAAGTCACACCGTCTCGATGAAGTCAATGCCGCGTTAGAAGACCCGACCGTCTGGAACGATCCGAAAAAAGCCCAGGAGCTGGGCAAAGAAAAGCGCCAGCTTGAAACTGTGGTGGGCAATCTCACGACGCTGGATCGTGATTTGACTGATAACACCGAGCTCTACGAGATGAGCAAAGAGGAAGGCGATATCGCTAGCCTCAAAACGATTGCTGATGATGCAGCCCGCCTCGAATCCATCGTCAAAGACCTCGAATTCAAGCGCATGTTCAATCAGCCCGCTGACCCGAGCCATGCCTTCCTAGACATTCAAGCCGGCGCAGGCGGCACAGAAGCTTGCGATTGGGCGAGCATGCTCTTGCGCCAATACCTGCGCTACGCCGAGCGCAAAGGCTTCAAAGCCATCATTGACGAAGAAACGCCCGGCGATGTGGCCGGTATCCGCTCGGCCAGTATCAAGATCGAGGGCGATTACGCATTTGGCCTGCTGCGCACGGAAACTGGCGTGCATCGCTTGGTGCGCAAATCGCCTTTCGATTCATCGGGCGGGAGGCACACCAGCTTTGCCAGCGTTTTTGTCTATCCCGAGGTGGACGACACGATTGAGATCGACATCAACCCGGCTGATGTGCGAACCGACACCTATCGCGCATCCGGCGCAGGCGGCCAGCACATCAACAAGACCGATTCCGCTGTGCGCCTCACGCACATTCCCACCAACATCGTCGTCACCTGCCAAGATGGCCGCAGCCAACACAGCAACCGCGATGTCGCATGGAAGCGCCTGCGCTCGCGCCTGTACGACTTTGAGATGCGCAAGCGCATGGAAGCGCAGCAAAAGCTCGAAGACACGAAGACCGACGTGGGCTGGGGCCACCAAATTCGCAGTTACGTACTGGACAACAGCCGCATCAAAGACCTGCGCACCGGCGTGGAGATTTCTGCAACGCAGAAAGTGCTGGACGGCGACTTGGACGATTTCATTGAGGCCAGCCTGAAACAAGGAGTTTGATCATGAAGCTTTGCAATTTCGATGTTGGCCTTGATAAGCGCTTTTTCCTCATCGCGGGCACTTGCTCGATTGAGGGATTGGAGATGTCAATTGACGTGGCTGGCAAGCTCAAGGAAGTGACTTCCAAGCTCGGCATCCCGCTGATCTACAAAGGCTCGTTTGACAAAGCCAATCGCTCCTCGGGTAACACCAAGCGCGGCGTGGGTATGGAGAATGGCCTGAAGATTTTGGATGAAGTGCGCAGGCAGCTTGGCCTACCGATCCTCACCGATGTGCATGAAGCGGATCAGGTGAATGAAGTGGCTAGCGTGGTCGATGTATTGCAAACCCCCGCCTTCCTCTGCCGCCAAACCGATTTCATCCGCGCTGTGGCGCAAAGCGGCAAGCCAGTGAACATCAAAAAAGGCCAGTTTCTTGCGCCTTGGGACATGAAAAACGTGATCGACAAAGCGCGCGCGGCAGCAGCGGAAAAAGGCTTGGAGCAAAACAACTTCCTCGCCTGCGAGCGCGGCGTGAGCTTTGGCTACAACAACCTCGTGGCTGACATGACTTCTCTTGCAGAGATGCGCAACAGCGGCGCGCCCGTGGTGTTTGACGTGACGCATTCCGTGCAAAAGCCCGGCGGCATGGGCACCAGCTCAGGCGGCGCGCGAGAGATGGTGCCTGTACTCGCACGTGCTGGCGTGGCTGTGGGCGTGGCCGGTTTGTTCATGGAAACGCATCCCAAACCTTCTGAAGCGTGGTCTGACGGTGCGAACGCTGTGCCGCTGCATCACATGAAGGCTCTGCTGGAAAGCTTGGTCGAACTCGATTCCGTAACCAAAAAGAACCCGCTGTTAGAGGCGAATTTCAATTAATCCAAAGGACACTACCCTCATGAGCGCTTACGTTATTGCCGATGTCACTGTCACCGATGCCGATCAAATGGCCAAGTACCGTGAGTGGAGCACCAAGGCCGCCGCAGAATTCGGCGCGACTTTCATGGTGCGCGGCGGCGCGATCACAGTTCTTGAGGGTGATTGGAAGCCATCGCGCGTGGTGATCTTGCAGTTTCCAGATAGCGAGACTGTGAAGAAATGGTATGCCGGTGAGACTTACACACATGCGCGCAAGCTGCGTGAAAACGCTGGCGTGATGCGGATGGTGATGGTTGAGGGTGTTTAACTCCTGAGGCTTTGAATACCAATACCGGACGCAAAGGGCGCAAAAGTTGCGCAAAAGACGCAAAAAAGAAAGAAAAAATTAAAGAAAACGATGTGAGTAAAAAATCAAATAGATGAATTCTTTCCATTGGTATTTTTTGCGTCTTTTGCGTATCTTTTGCGTCCGGCTGTTTTGAATTTTGTTTTTGATTTTTTGATTAAAGAGGAAACCTGAAAATGAGTGCAATCGTCGATATCGTAGGCCGTGAAGTCTTGGACAGCCGTGGCAACCCCACTGTGGAATGTGATGTGTTGTTGGAATCCGGCGTGATGGGCCGAGCTGCTGTGCCCTCTGGCGCATCCACAGGCTCGCGCGAAGCCATTGAGCTGCGTGACGGCGATAAGAGCCGTTATCTCGGCAAAGGCGTGCTCAAAGCAGTGGGCCACATCAACGTGGAAATTTCCAACGCCGTGCTCGGCCTGGATGCTTCTGAGCAAGCGTTTTTGGATAAGACCTTGATCGAGCTCGATGGCACAGACAACAAATCCAAGCTCGGCGCGAATGCGATGCTCGCTGTCTCCATGGCTGTGGCTCGCGCCGCCGCTGAAGAAGCTGGCCTGCCGCTGTATCGCTACTTCGGCGGTATGAATGGCGTGCAGCTCCCCGTGCCGATGATGAACGTGATCAACGGTGGCGAGCATGCCAACAACAATCTTGATTTGCAAGAATTCATGATCGTGCCCATCGGCGCGAAAAGCTTTCGCGAAGCCCTGCGCCAAGGTGCAGAAGTCTTCCACGCGCTCAAGAAAATCATTCACGATAAAGGAATGAGCACGGCAGTGGGCGATGAAGGCGGTTTTGCTCCTTCCACAGAAGCCGCAGACGGCAAAGGTGTGCATGAAGCAGCGATTGAACTCGTTTTGCAGGCCATCGACAAAGCAGGCTACAAAGCCGGCGAAGACATCGTGCTCGCCCTCGATTGCGCTGCCAGCGAATTCTTCAAAGACGGCAAATACCATTTGGAGGGCGAAGGCCTCACGCTCACACCCCAAGAGTGGGTGGACATGATGGCCACTTGGTGCGATAAGTACCCCATCATCTCCATTGAAGACGGCATGGGCGAAGGCGATTGGGATGGCTGGAAAGTGCTCACCGACCGCCTCGGCAAAAAAGTGCAAATCGTGGGCGACGATCTCTTCGTCACCAACACCAAGATTTTGAAAGAAGGCATCGACAAAGGTATCGCCAACTCGATCCTCATCAAGATCAACCAAATCGGCACGCTGACCGAGACCTTCGCCGCCATCGAGATGGCCAAGCGCGCTGGCTACACAGCCGTCATCTCCCACCGCTCTGGCGAGACGGAAGACAGCACGATTGCCGACATCGCTGTTGGCACGAATGCTGGGCAGATCAAGACAGGCTCCCTCTCACGCTCTGACCGCATCGCCAAATACAACCAGTTGCTCCGCATCGAAGAAGATTTGGGCGATGTGGCGCAGTATCCTGGCCGCGCTGCTTTCTACAATTTGCGCTGATCTCGCTTCCCGTTCGGGCTGAGCTTGTCGAAGCCCTTGCGTTAAAGTCAAATCATGCCCTTCCCCATCTCCGAGCGCCAAACCCTCCTCGCCGTCAAAGGCGTGGGGCCCACAGTAGTCGCGCGCTTGGAGCAGATGGGCATTGAGAGCTTGGCGCACTTGGCCAAAGCCAATGCGCTGGATATCACAGCCAACGCAGCCAAGCTGCTTGGCTCCACCTGCTGGAAAAACAGCCCACAAGCCCGCGCGGCGATTCAATCTGCCATCGCTGCCGCTCAGGCAGCATCACCAGCTGCACCAGCCGCTACAAAGAAGTCGCTACCAAAGAAATAGCACCCCGCGCAGGTTCTATGCCGGCGAGAGCCCTAAAAAGCTTCAAAAAAGTCTAAAAAAAGGGCACAATACAGCCCGTGATGTCTCAACGCGTCGTCCCCGCCCTGCTGATCGCCCTCTTGCTCGCTTTGCATGCGCAGCTATGGTTCGGCCGTGGCAGCGTCTCCCATGTCAATCAGCTCAACGCCAAGCTGCAAGATTTGAGCGAAAAAAACAAAGCCGCTCAGCAAACCAACGACCAACTCGCCTCCGAAGTGCGCGATCTCAAAGAAGGCCTAGAGATGATCGAAGACAAAGCCCGTAGCGAGCTAGGAATGATCAAGCCGAATGAGATCTTGGTTCAGTATTCCAAGTAGTTTCGATGCCAAATTTATACCGCTGCATCTTGTTTAAATTGCAGAATCTGTGGTGTGCAGTACGTTTGAAGTCATGAAACGTGATCGAGCGCTACAACTAGCCGCATGGGCTTACTTTGCGATTGCGGGTCTCTTGTTGCTAGCCGCAGTTGGCAGTCCATTGATTTATCGAGCTCTCAGAACCGGGCAGCTTATTTCCCTATCGATCCTTATGTTTGCTTCATTAGGCTTGGGAATATGGTCTCTGAGGATAAAGCGAGGAAGCGCAAAACTGCGACAGTCATTTTTCACTCTTGCTTTCATAGCAGCCTCAGTACTCGGAGTCATGCTGGGAAATCTCTTCCATGCCCTACTCCTTGCTGTTCCATTTATGTTTATCGGTATCGCGTGGCGTGCTGAACATTCCAAGCAGCAAGGTGAAAAACAGGATAGCTAGCAGGAAATCGTAACTACCGAGAGCGGTTGGAACATGTCTGCAGACACGCATCACTACTATTTTGGTAGCACTTTGCGCAATACATACGCCGGCGATATGCCCAAAAAGCTTAAAAATCTCTACCAAATGAGTAAAGCGCGGAAATCGTTCACATTGGTATGTGTGGGGCCGGTGATAACCAGATCGCCTAAAGGTTCGAAATAACCTACCGCGTCGTTGCGATCTAGATAGCCATCGAGCTTCATGCCCTGCGCGGCTGCGCGTGCGAGTGTGTCGGGCGCTACATATGCGCCTGCGTTGGCTTCTACGCCGTCGATGCCGTCTGTATCAGCCGCAAGGCCGTAGATGCCTTCCATGCCTTGCAGGCCGAGAGCCAGGCCCATGCAGAATTCACCAGCGCGGCCTCCCCTGCCCTTTGCAGCGCCTGCGGGCTGCTTGCGCACGGTCACTGTCGTCTCGCCACCGGAGAGGATGACGCAGGGTGTCTTGAATGCGCCCTTGCCGGTGGCTGCGCCGCGTGCAAGCGCGGCATGCACCTTGCCGACTTCGCGCGATTCGCCTTCGATTTCATCGCTCAAGATGTAGGCTTCGATACCGGCTGTGCGGGCTGCTGCGGCAGCGGCTTCTAGAGATTGTTGGGGCGTGGCAATGAGGTGAACTTCATGGCCTGAGAAGCGAGCATCACCTGGCTTGGGAGTTTCCAATGCGCCGCTTTGCAATTGAGCTTCAATCGCAGTAGGCACTTCAATGCCGTAGCGCTTCAAAATGCTAAGCGCATCTGCGCAAGTGGTGGCATCTGGCACAGTCGGGCCGCTGGCGATGACGCTCACATCGTCTCCTGGCACATCGCTGATGGTGAGCGTGATGACTCGCGCTGGCGCGCAAGCTGCAGCCAGCCAGCCGCCTTTGATTTGCGAGAGATGTTTGCGCACGCAGTTCATCTCGATGATGTTGGCTCCTGAGTTGAGCAGCTCTTGGTTGATGCGCTGCTTTTCAGCAAACGCAAGGCCATCCACAGGCATAGTGAGCAAGGCCGAGCCGCCGCCTGAGATGAGGCAGAGCACCAGATCGCCTTTCGTCAAACCTTGTGTGAGGCCGAGGATACGTTTGGCCGCAGCTAAACCTGCTTCATCTGGCACAGGATGCGAGGCTTCAACCACCTCGATACGATTCGCCAAACCTGCCGCGCGAGGCGGGGTGTGGCCATAGCGCGTAACGACCAAGCCAGAGAGCGGCGCGTCGTGAGGCCAAAGCGCCTCCACAGCTTGCGCCATCGCGCCGCCTGCTTTGCCCGCCCCTAAAACCAGGGTGCGCCCCCCGCTTTCTCGACTCGGTGGAGACGGCAAATAAGCGGCTGTGTTGTGCAGCGGCAAAGCGCGGTGTACAGCGGCTTGGTAAAGATGCAGAAGAAATTCACGCGGATTTACTTTTGGATCGAGAGGCATGGTGGAAAAACTGGATTGGGACTTAAGCATTGTGCAGCCTGAATGCTTTTGTTCGTCGGTAGTAACCACATTCCTCATGAAATCTCGTCATGTCGGTCATGTCGCTTGAGTATTACTTAAGCCAAGCGGCGATACGACGCGCTTGCATTTGCCAAATGCATCGCAGATCGGCTCTGGCAGCATAGATGCTTTCCTGGGCATGCCAATCCGTCGGTAAACGGCGGCTGGTTTCGAGCAATACGAATAGCTCCGAATGCTTCCCCTGCTGCATGGCATACACCTGAGCGGATTGCAAAGGCTGTTGAAGATGCAAACCATAGAGCACATCATTGAGCCAGCGTGTGGCTTCATGAAGCGATGCACTTTCTAGACTCAATAAACTCGCCTGCACGCTGATACCCTGCTCTGCATTCCATCGCCGATGGAGAACACGCTCGTATTGCGTGCGTTTCACAATGTCGATGCTGCTGCGCCCCGGCGCAGCTTGGCTTAGCTCGCGCACATGGCTCATCACATCGCCTGAATCAAACGCCTCAAAGGCATCCAATTGATCAAAGTGATACAGACAAAAATAATCGATGGCGGCGGTTGTGCTCTCTAGCTGATAGAGCTCTGCGCTTCGCAGCGCTTCGGAAGCCATCAAGAGTTGCGCGTGATCGTTGTACCAGCGCTGTAGTGCAGCGTGGTTGCCGTCGGTGCAGCGCGTGCATACAAGATTAATGGCTGGCGGCATAATGGTGAAAAATCAACAATTTATTCCTGAACTAAATTCAATTGTGACATGAGCCAACTGCGTACTTCGATCCGCCCTGTGGCATCTTTCATGTCACCCGTCATGATCGTGCTGATGGTCATACTTCTGCAGGTTGGGTTGCTTGGGATATTTCTATATTTGGCTGAGCGCGATGAGCTGCAAATTGAAAAAGCAGAAATCGTTTTGCTTCTGTCCTATTCAGCGATAGCCATCGTGCTTGCTATTGTGATTGGCGTGATTCGCTACCGCTGGATTCAGCGGGAAAACCGTGTGCGGCAGCGTTTGCTCGATGTGATTGACGCCATTCCCGATCCTTCTGCTGTGCGCGATGTCAAGGGGCGCTATGTGATGTGGAACAAGGCAGCTGAAAGCTACCATGGCATCAAGGCGGCGCATGTGTTGGGCAAGACACCGTATGAGCTGTTTCCCAAAGCGGTGGCGCGCAGCATCTTGGAAATCGATGCCGAATGCAGCGAGAGCAATCAAACCATCGTACGCCGCTTGGTGCTGCCGCCGCTCTATGGCAAGGGCCAGCGCGTGGCCAATATTCGTATTGCACCCGTGCAATCTGCTGCGGATGCCGGTATTCGCGGTGTGGTGACGATTCTGCATGACGTCACGCAAGAGGAGCGCGAAGCCGCTGCGTTACGCCAAATGAGCACTCAGCTCAAGCTTGCATTAGACACTTCGGGCTTTGGCAGCTGGATTTGGGATTTAGAAACCAATTCGGTGGACTATTCCGAACAATGCCAAGCTCTGCTGCGCTACAAAGGCAAGAGTTTCGCCCAAGACTTGGATTTTTTTACGCGCATTCATCCTGGCGACTCAGAGTCGGTGGTGGCCGCAACCAAGCGCACGCTCAAGGAATTTGCTGCATACGATCAAGTTTATCGTCTGCGATGCTTTGATGAGGTGTATCGCTACTTTCATGCCAGCGGGGAATGCGCAATAGACGATCAGGGGCGCCGCTACTTCGCCGGATTGCTCTGCCCTCTGGATCGCAGTGCGAATTAGCTCGGTTTTCGAGCAGAGAGCAGCGCATCAGCGTAAGCCTGCCAATCGCCCTGCTGTGCAGCCTCTTTCGGCACATCTTTAAATACGCCTGCCTTGGCCTGATCTGCCACCCATTGCTGCTTGGCTGCAATGGCGCTCGTCATGAGTGGCTCAAAACCCGCTTCCTGCACTGTGCGCGCGGATTCACGCATTTCCTCGGCTCGGCGCTTACCATGCTGCACGACCCGGCTGAAAAAATAGGCCCCCTGCGCTTTCCAATCGATGCTTGGAAATGTTTCTTGTAGCGTGGCAATCATTTCTTCTTGCACACCATAGGCGCGCGCTGTGCTGTAGCTCTCAATCACCAGCGCCTCCAGCCCTTTGATCATCACGCTGCGGCACATTTTGATGGCGCTGGCCACGCCGAGTTTGTCACTCACAGCCGTAGCATCCAACTCCCAATTTGATAGCAAACTAGCCAGATTATTTGCCGGCGATCCCCCTAAAAGCATTGGAACTTTGATGCCATAAGGCGGCACACTTGTCATCACACCCGCTTCTACATATAGGCCGCCCGCTGCATCAATCAGCGCAGCGCATTCTTGCTTCGTGCCCGGTGATGCGGAATTCAGATCGAGGAATACCGTACCTGAGCGAATGAATTTCGCGGCCTCTTGCGCCACCGCCAAGGTGTTGGACGCCGTCACAGCTGAGATGATGAAGCTGCTCGCCTCACACAGCGCTTGCATACTTGCGCAGGCTTGCACACCAGCCTCTCGCGCATGTGCCAGCTCCACACCGCCACTGGCTTCAGCTTTGAATTTCACATCCCAAGCGGCCATGCCGAGCACGCCGCTTTTGGTCTTCAGCCCCGTGGCAAATATCTTGCCCACTTCGCCATAGCCAATGATGCCGATGTTGCTCAGATTCATGGTCACTGCTTCTCGATCTTCGCGCGCACGATCACATCACTCCAGCGCTTCGTCTCTGCGGCGAGCAGATTGCCCAGCGCTTCCGGCGTGCTGGCCTGCGCATCCACATTCAGGTCGGCCAGCTTTGCTTTGAGATCAGGCGAATTGAGTGCATCTGCAACAGCTTTGTTGAGCTTGAGGATCACATCACGCGGCGTCTTCGCTGGCGCGGCAAGCGCGTTCCAGCTCGAAGCTGTTGCACCATTGATCCCCGCTTGAGCCAACGTTGGCACATCCGGCAGCTTTGCCGCCCGCTTCTCGCCCATCACCGCCAGCGCGCGCACGGCTTTCGCATTGATCTGGCCCATCATCGGCCCGAGAATCTCTACGGCCACATCCACCGTGCCACCGCGCAACGCAGAGATCACATCAGGCGTGCCACGAAACGGCACCACCTGCCAATCTAAATTACCAGCCGATTCAATCAAGCGCGCAGCGAGATTCTGCGTCGAGCCAATATTGATCGTGCCCACATTGAGCTTGCCCGGATTCGCCCGAGCAAATGCAATCAGCTCTTGCATCGTCTTGAACTTGCCATCCTCGGCGGCTACCACGGCAATATCAAAAGTTGCCAACGTGGAAACTGGCGCAAAGTCTCTGCTTGCATCAAAGGGCAAGCTTTTAAACAGCCCGGTGCTCACCGCCGTGCCATTGCTCATCAGCAGCAAAGTGTGCCCGTCCGCATCGGATTTAGCCACGAGCTCACCCGCCACAATCCCGCCTGCGCTCGGCTTGTTATCCACCACCACACTCTGCCCCAGGCTCTCGGAGAGCTTCTGAGCCACAGCGCGAGCCGTCAAATCCGCCACCCCTCCTGCACCAAAAGGCACAACGATTTTGATCGGTTTGCTGGGGAAATTTTGCGCCCAAGCGCTGCTCGCTGCCAAGGCAGACAAGCTGAAAAGGAATTGTTTGCGGTTCATAGCGATCTCCTGAATCAAGCAATTCTCCCCGAAGCCAGCCTTGCGGGCAAAGCAAGCTGATATTGCGGATTTCTTTAGCTCAGCTCGAAGACGGCCATGCTCTCCACATGCGCGGTGTGGGGGAACATATTGATCACGCCAGCAGATGTGCAGCGGTAACCTGCTTGATGCACGAGCAAGCCCGCATCTCGCGCCAGCGTAGAAGGGTTGCAGCTCACATAGACGATGCGCTGGGGCGGCTGCCATTCACCAATGTTCACAGGCGCTGGTGGCTCTTTGCCTTCTTCTGCTTCAGGCAGATTACCCAAACGCTGCTGATGAATCTGCGCCAAGGCTTTCACGAGTGCGAATGCGCCTTCGCGCGGCGGGTCGATCAACCAGCGGTTGGCGTAGCCGTCATCCACCAGCATTTGCCCTGTCATTTCAAACAAATTGCGTGCTACAAAATCAGTAGCATTCTGCGCACAATTTATGCCGGCATTAGGCTGTTTTTGCTTTAAATTCTGCTCTGCATTGGCCTTAGCTCTAGCCACCAGCGTATCGCTGCCCTCAATGCCCAGCACTTCACGAGCCTGCGTCGCCAGCGGCAGCGTGAAATTGCCCAAGCCGCAAAACCAATCAATCACGCGATCTGTTTTTTGCACATCGAGAAGGCGCAGAGCACGGGTCACGAGCACGCGGTTGATATGCGGATTGACTTGCGTGAAATCTGTGGGCTTAAACGGCATGGTGATGCCAAATTCAGGCAAGGCGTAGGACAAGATTCCCGTTCGGCCTGAGCTTGTCGAAGGCTCATCCAACAGCTTCACCGTATCTGGCCCTTTGGCTTGCAGCCACCATTGCACTTGATGCTTCTCAGCAAATGCACGCAACTTGGCAATATCACCTTCACTCAGAGACTCCAAATGCCTCAACACCAGCGCTGTCACCTCATCACCACAGGCCAGCTCAATCTGCGGCAGCGTCTCACGCGCATCCATGCCCTTGATCAGCGCACGCAGCGGCAGCAGCATGTTGCTCACATGCGCGGGCAGTACCACGCAGGTTTGCATATCGGCCAAATAGCGGCTCGCGCGCTCATGAAAACCGATCAGCACTTCATCTTTCTTTTGCACATAGCGCATCGAAAGCCGCGCCCGATAGCGATAGCCCCAATCGGGCCCTTGAATCGGGCGCAGCACGAGCTCAGGCTTCACCTTGCCCAAATGCCAAAGTTGATCTTCCAAAGCGCGCTGCTTGATCGCCACCTGAGCCGAAGGCTCCAAATGCTGCATCTTGCAGCCACCGCATGCGCCCACATGCAGACCGAAATGCGGACAAGCAGGCTTGACGCGCAAGCTACTCGTGCGATGAATCGCCACGAGATCCGCGCCTTCCCAATTGTTCTTGCTGCGCTTGGTAATCGCACTCACGCGCTCGCCGGGCAAAGCACCGTCAATGAACACCACCTTGCCATCTTCACTGCGCGCCACGCCCTGACCCTCGATATCCACAGAGTCAATCACATACGTTTTTGGATCAGGCTGTGGGCCTTTTACTTTTTTATCTTTACCGCGTGCCATTACTCTTTACCCATCACTTCTTACCTGTCGATCCATACCCGCCCTCGCCCCGCTCCGTAGGCGGAAACTCCTGCACCACATTGAACTGCGCCTGCGCCACTGGCACGATCACCAGCTGCGCAATCCGCTCCAGCGGCTCAATCGTAAAAGCGGTGGGCGAACGATTCCAAGCGCTCACCATGAGCTGGCCTTGGTAGTCGCTATCAATCAAGCCCACGAGATTACCCAACACGATGCCATGCTTATGCCCCATGCCAGAGCGCGGGAGGATCAGTGCCGCGTAATTCGGGTCTTTCAACCACATGGCGATGCCGACTGGGATGAGCTGCCAGGCGTTGGGCTGAAGCGTAAGCGGTTCATTGAGACAAGCTCTCAGATCTAGCCCTGCGCTGCCTTCTGTGGCGTAGGCGGGGAGATTGTTTTTTAGACGCTCGTCTAGGATTTTGATATCGACTTTCATTTTTGATACTTTGTTGGATTTTGAAGAATAGAACGCAAAAGACGCAGAAGTTACGCAAAAAACGCAAAAAATCAAATAGTGATCAGTGCATGAATTGACTTTTTGCTTCTGCGTCTTTTGCGTTGTTTTGCGACTTTTGCGTTCTATTGTTTTGATTGCCATTCATAGCTGGATTCGAGCAGCAATCTCGGCCACCAGCAACCGAGCCAATTGCAGCTTTGGCGCTCGCTCAATTTGCTTCGCACCCTTTTCATCCACGAGCAGAAAAGCATTGTCATCCTGCCCAAAGGTGCTCGGCCCGATGTTGCCCACCAGCAGCGGCACGCCTTTTCGGATGCGCTTGGCTTTCGCATTGGCTTCCAAGTCCTCACTCTCAGCCGCAAAGCCCACGCAATACAGCTCACCCTTCTTCGCGCGACCAGACTTCGCAATCGTGGCCAATATGTCTGGGTTCTCCACAAAAGCCAGCTCAGGCGTTTTTCCCGAGCCATCTTTCTTGATTTTTTGCTCTGCTGCATTCGCAGGTCGCCAGTCTGCCACTGCGGCACATGCTATAAATATATGAGCATTCTGCGCAGATTCTGTGCCGGCGACAAGCATATTTTGTGCAGATTTCACGTCAATGCGCGTCACGCCGCGCGGCGTGGGCACATGCACGGGGCCTGCTATGAGGGTAACCTCTGCCCCCGCCTCACGCGCAGCCCGCGCAATCGCAAAGCCCATCTTGCCGCTGGATAAATTCGTGATGCCACGCACCGGATCAATCGCCTCATAGGTCGGCCCTGCCGTCACCACCACATGCTTTCCCGCGAGCAGCTTGGGCTGAAAAAACGCAATCACCTCTTCCAGCAATTCAGCCGATTCCAGCATGCGCCCATCGCCTGTCTCACCGCAAGCCTGAAAGCCTGAGCCCACGCCGAGCAAATGCGCGCCGTCAGTGGCCAGCTGCTGCAAATTGCGCTGTGTGGCCGGATGGCTCCACATCTCGCGGTTCATAGCGGGAGCAATCAAAAGCGGAACAGGCTTCGCCCCGCCCTGCACAGAATCTTCACGCGGACGTGCGAGGCACATCAGCGAAAGCAAATCATCCGCCCGCCCATGAAGCAGCTTCGCCATGAAATCCGCACTCGCTGGAGCAATCAAAATTGCATCAGCTTCCCGCGAGAGATTGATATGCGGCATGTTGTTTTCTTCGCGCGCATCCCATTGGCTGGTGTAAACGGTACGCGTCGAAAGCGCCTGCATCGTCACCGGCGTGATGAACTGCTCAGCACCCTCGGTCATGACGACCTGTACCGTCGCCCCCTCTTTGATCAGAGCGCGACACAGCTCTGCCGCCTTGTAGCAGGCAATACCCCCCGTGAGGCCAAGAACGATGTGTTTACCGATGAGGGATTGCATGGATAACTACTTTGTTGGCGTCTGCGCGTCCGGCTTTTGGCCAACTTGCGCACGCAATTTGCTGTCAATTTCACTGACCGCGGCCTTGATCGCCAGAGCCATCTCACCCTTGCGCAAGTGCGGTGCCATTTGTGCATTGATGATCTCGTCAGTCACTTTGGGCGCTAAGCTGGGTTGAAGCGTTGGCGATGGCGAGATGCCAATGGAGAGTGATCGTTCGCCGAGCGCAATGACCATCAGCAAGCCCTCTCCTTCTATTTCGCGCCCTATTTGCCAAGCCTGCGCGATTTGCTGCACGAATTCTGGCATTGAATCACCACTCTTCGCCATGGGCGTTTTGGGTGATTTGAGGCCATAGGTGATCAACACAGCGAAATCTTGTTTGTGCGTCTGTTCAAATTCAGCGAGTTGAGTGCGAAGCTCCTGCCGCTGGCCATCAGGAAGAATGCGCAGGATCTCGGTCACATCGCCATCACGCTTGGCGATATGAGATGTCGCGTTTTGAGCAGTGGAAGATTCTTTTGAAGCCTGCTTGGCGGACTTGGGGGCAGGTTTAGGTTTTGCATTGGCAGCTGCCGAGGGTGCTGGCGACGTTTGCGCGACTGCGAAAGCACACAGGCTCAGGAGTGCAGCGGCGCATATGGTGATACCAAGCTGTTTGGGCCATTGAGATACTGAAGTTTTCATCTGTGTTCCTTGTTCTGATCGAAGCATCTAAAGCACTAAGCCGATGCTGGCGCACGCCACACAGTTTTTCCACCACTGGCTTTGTCGATTTGCTTGAGCACGTCTTCATGCGCAGCGAGCTCGGCTTCACTGGGCTGCAGAATGATGAGATCTAGCTTGGAAAAATCGGCTTTGATTGTGCCTGCACCGCTGGTCGCGCTTGCACTGTGTGAGTCAATCAGCAAGGCATCTTGGCCGCGCGTGAGATGGATATAGACCTCGGCGAGAAGCTGGGCATCAAGCAAAGCGCCGTGCAAGGTGCGATTGGAGTTGTCCACGCCCATGCGCTCGCACAAGGCATCAAGGCCGTTTCGCTTACCGGGATACAGCTCTTTGGCCATGGCCAGTGAGTCAGTGATTTTGGCTACGTGCGTGCTGAATTTGGGCAAACCGGCGCGCTCAAGCTCAGCATCGAGAAAGCCCACGTCAAACGTTGCGTTGTGGATGATGATTTCTGCATCTTTCACAAAAGCCAAGAACTCATGCGCAATCTCGGGAAATTTGGGTTTGTCAGCGAGGAAATCAGTCGTCAAACCGTGAACGCGCAAGGCATCTTCATGGCTGTCGCGCTCAGGGTTGATGTAGCAATGAAAATCGTTGTTCGTGAGCTTGCGGCTGATCATCTCCACGCAAGCTAAATTGAGGATGCGATCCCCGCCAGCGGGCGAGAGGCCGGTGGTTTCGGTGTCTAGGAAGATTTGGCGCATGGCTCTATAGTAGCTTCAAAAGCTTTTGGCGAATCGGGAAATTAGAACGCAAAAGACGCAAAACTTACGCAGAAAACGCAGAAAAGAAACAACCAGTTTTCGGTTTTCTTTTTTGCGATTTTTGCGTAATCTCTGCGTCTTTTGCGTTCAAAAAGACCTCGAGCACGCCCTCAATGATTCTCTTTTGCGTGATTGATCGTGTAGCGCGGAATCTCTACGACCAAGTCTTTTTGAGCAACAAATGCTTGGCAGCTCAAACGCGAGTTCGGCTCAAGACCCCAAGCGCGGTCTAGCAGGTCTTCTTCGTTTTCATCGAGCTCATTGAGCGATGCAAAGCCTTCGCGCACGATGATGTGGCAGGTGGTACAGGCGCAGCTCATGTCGCAGGCGTGTTCGATGTTGATGCCGTTATCGAGCAGGGCTTCACAGATGCTGTCGCCGACGTTGGCTTTGATCTCTTTACCTTGCGGGCAGATTTCGACGTGGGGGAGGATTTTGATGATGGGCATGGGTTGTCTCTGATGCCAAGGTTAGTTAATGGGCTTAGAGGAGAACGCAAAAGACACAGAAGAACGCAAAAGGCGCAAAAGAAATTCAATTGAATATTTTTGCGTCTTTTGCGTCTTTTGCGTCTTTTGCGTTTTTTCTGCGTCTTTTGCGTTCATTTCTCTAAACCTTATTCACATTTTTTCCAGCCAATGCACGTCGAATACCCGCATTCATGCGTTCTGCAGCGAAGGCTTCTGTGCCTTTGGCTAAGGCCTCTGTGGCGGCTTCGACTTTGGCTGCGTCTTCGAAGGCTTTGCCAGCTATGGATGCTTCGATCAACGCATCAATCTGAACGCGTTCATCGCTTGAGAGCAAATCGCCATCTGCAGCGAGCGCCGAGCGCGTGGCGAGCACCATGCGGTCTGCTTCTAGCCTGGCTTCTGCCAAGGCGCGAGCAGCCATGTCTTCTTGAGCGGTGCCGAAGCTGTCTTGCAGCATGCGGGCGATGTCGTCGTCACTGAGGCCGTAGCTGGGCTTCACGTCTATGCTGGTTTCTACGCTGCTGATTTGCTCTTTGGCATCGACTTTGAGCAGACCATCGGCATCGACAGTGAAGGTCACGCGGATGCGCGCTGCGCCTGCGACCATGGGCGGGATGCCGCGCAGGGTGAAGCGGGCAAGGCTGCGGCAATCTTTCACCAGATCGCGCTCGCCTTGGATCACATGGAGGCTGAGCGCGGTTTGGCCATCTTGGTAGGTGGTGAAATCCTGCGCCATCGCGGTGGGGATGGTGGTGTTGCGCGGGATGATGCGTTCGCTGAGGCCGCCCATCGTCTCGATACCGAGGGACAGCGGGATCACATCGAGCAGCAGTAGATCGCCTTGCGGGTTGTTGCCGGCGAGTTGGTTGGCCGAGATGGCTGCGCCGAGCGCCACGACTTCATCGGGGTTCAAGTTATTGAGCGGCGGTTTGCCGAAGAACTCTTGCACAGCATGCTGCACTTGCGGCATGCGCGTGGAGCCGCCGACCATGACCACGCCTTGAATATCTTCCTTCGTGAGCTTGGCATCGCGCAGCGCTTTGCGCACAGCTTGCAGGGTCTTGGCGGTGAGGTGGGCTGTGATCTGCTCGAAATCTGCTTTTTTGATGCTAAATTGGCCAATCGCCGGCATAGAATCTGCGCTGAATGCTACTAAATCAGTAGTGGATAGCTGCTCCTTGATCTGGCGAGCTAGGGCTTTGATCTGCGCTTTCTCTGCTGCGGTATCTGCCGTCTTGCCAGTTTGCGCGAGGATGAATTCCGCTAGAGCGGCATCGTAATCATCACCGCCAAGCGCTGAATCGCCGCCAGTGGAAAGCACTTCAAACACACCTTGCGAGAGGCGCAGAATAGAAATATCAAACGTGCCACCGCCGAGGTCATACACGGCATACACGCCCTCAGAAGCGTTATCCAGCCCGTAAGCCACGGCCGCCGCCGTTGGCTCATTGATCAAGCGCAGCACATTCAAGCCCGCCAGCTCCGCCGCATCTTTGGTGGCTTGACGCTGCGCATCATCAAAATACGCAGGCACGGTAATCACCGCGCCATAGATATCTTCATCAAACGTGTCTTCTGCGCGGAAACGCAGCGTGGCGAGGATTTCAGCGCTCACCTCCACAGGCGATTTCGGGCCGTGCAGCGTCTCGATTTTCACCATGCCAGGCTCGGCGATGAGCTTGTAGGGGAGCTTGTCAGCATCCGCAATATCGTTTAAGCCTCGCCCCATGAGGCGCTTGACAGATGCTATCGTATTCGTAGCATTCTGCGCAGTATTCTCGCCGGCGAGATACCCTATTTCCCGTTTATTTTCAGGTAAATAACGCACCACAGAAGGCAGAATCGCCCTACCCTCATCATCCGGCAAACACTCCGCCACGCCGTTACGCACCGAGGCCACGAGCGAATGTGTGGTGCCAAGATCAATGCCAATCGCAATACGACGCGTATGCGGATCGGGGCTGGTGCCTGGTTCGGAGATTTGCAGAAGTGCCATGACTTTTTATGAATACGGAGAAGATTTTTTGAACGCAAAGGACGCAAAGGTTACGCAGAGGTCGCAGAAAAGAAACAGCCAAATTTTGAATTTCTTTTTTGCGACCTCTGCGAAGTTTTTGCGTCCTCTGCGTTCAATATGGTATTTTGGTTTTTAAGACTATCTATTGTCCCAAAAGCTCGAAGCGTCTCTCGATATCCGCTTGGAATTTCTGGATAAATAAAATGGCTCTGACGGCTTGGGCGGCGGCTGGGTAGTCTTTGGCCTGGTCAATCAATCGCTCTGCATTTGATAGCTGCTCGCGCAGTATTTCTGCCGCCTGTTGGCTGATTTCTTCTAAATTCTCTTCTGTTTTCGCATCTTCTAGGGCTTCGCGCAGCTCCATTTGCTGCATGAGGAAAGCAGCGGGCATGGCGGTGTTGTTTTCTGCGTTGATCGGGGCACCATGCAGCTCGCAGAGGTAGGCCGCGCGTTGCACCGGGTCTTTGAGGCGCTGATAAGCCTCGTTGATGCGCACGCTCCATTGCATGGCGATGCGCTGAGCGGCTGCGCCTTGGGCTGCGAATTTATCGGGGTGGGCTTCGCGTTGGAGTTCTTTCCAACGGCTATCGAGCGTGGCGCGGTCTTGGGCGAATTGCTCAGGGATTTGGAAGAGCTGGAAGTCGGTGGAATCAAGTTTCATTTTGATTTCCGATTTTTTGCCTGTGCAAGCCGCTTCTGTATTGCCGAATGTTCACAATGCAATGCATAAGCAAAATCCCACTGAACCATGCCAGCGGTTCCCGATGTTTCCAATTCACATTTAGCCTTGAGATGCTCACGCCAAGTCTTAGCTTCAGCTTCAACCAGTTGATCAATCTCCTCGGGGCGATCAGATTGCTTTTTTCGCTCTATTTTCTGAACTTCAATAGCTTGCTTCCAAGCAGGCTCTAGCCTCTTCAACCTCGCTTCATAGCACTCAGCATTTCCTATTGCAGAGCCCAAATTTCTGCTTGAGCAAATCTCGCTCAAAGAAGGGACTGTTTGTGCATAAAGGCTACCAGAAGCCGTAAAAAAAAATGCTCCTGTAGCAAGGAGCAATCGTTGTTTGAGCATAGCGATTACATCACCAAGATCACACGCGAAACGATTCACCGCAACCGCATTTGTCGCGTTCATTGGGATTGTTGAAGCGGAAGCCTTCGTTCAAGCCTTCGCGCACGAAATCTAGAGTTGTGCCATCAAGGTAAGCCAAGCTTTTGGGATCGACCATGAGCTTGATGCCTTCGGTCTCAAACAGGGCATCTTCGGGGGCGATGTCATCGACGTATTCGAGTTTGTAGGCCAGACCTGAGCAGCCGGTGGTCTTCACACCTAGGCGCACGCCAACGCCCTTGCCGCGTTTGGCGAGGTATTTGGTGACGTGTTTGGCAGCGGCAGGGGTGAGGTTGACTGGCATGGTGAATACGTGAGGGCGCTGAGCACTTCGACAAGCTCAACGCGAGCGGGGTGGGATCTCTAAATCAAGCTGCGACGGCAACGGCATGCTTTTGCTTGTAATCCGAAATCGCGGCTTTGATCGCGTCTTCAGCAAGGATGGAGCAATGGATTTTCACGGGAGGCAAGGCCAGCTCTTCAGCGATTTGGCTGTTTTTCAAATTACCAGCTTCTTCAATGCTTTTGCCTTTGACCCACTCGGTGACGAGGGAGCTGGAAGCAATGGCAGAGCCGCAGCCATAGGTTTTGAAGCGTGCGTCTTCAATGATGCCCGTTGCTGGGTTGACCTTGATTTGCAGCTTCATCACATCGCCGCAAGCAGGCGCGCCGACCATGCCCGTGCCTACTGAATCATCGCCTTTGTCGAACGAGCCGACGTTGCGAGGGTTTTCGTAGTGATCTACAACTTTGTCTGAATAAGCCATAACTAACTCCAAATATCTTCAATTCTCAAATGTCTGTCCAAGTGAACGCCGTGGATCTAGCTTTGCTAGGCCACTGGCGTTGCCCCCTTGAGGGTGGGGCAGCGCCAGCTGCACGGGGGTGTTCGTCAATCTAATGTGCTGTCCACTGGATGGTGGAAATATCGATGCCTTCTTTGTACATATCCCACAGCGGGCTCAAATCGCGCAACTTCGCGACGTTGTGCTTGATGGTGGATATGGCGAAATCAATTTCTTCTTCGGTGGTCCAGCGGCCAATGGTCATGCGCAGGCTGCTGTGGGCGAGCTCGTCGCTGCGGCCGAGAGCCCGCAATACGTAGCTGGGCTCAAGCGACGCGCTTGTGCAAGCCGAGCCGGAAGACACAGCCAAGCCTTTGATGCCCATGATCAGGCTCTCGCCTTCTACATAGTTAAAGCTCATGTTGATGTTGTGCGGTACGCGCTGCGTCTCGTGGCCGTTGATGAAGACTTGCTCAATACCTTTCAAGCCATTCATCAAGCGCTGCTGTAAAGCTGTGATGCGCTTGTTTTCTTCATGCATCTCTTCTTTGGCAATGCGGTAAGCCTCACCCATGCCAACGATTTGGTGCGTAGGCAGCGTGCCGCTTCGCATGCCGCGCTCGTGCCCACCGCCATGCATTTGCGCTTCAATGCGAATGCGGGGCTTGCGGCGCACATAGAGAGCACCGATGCCTTTGGGGCCGTAAGTCTTGTGCGAAGTGAGGCTCATCAAATCAACAGGCAAAGTGGCCAGATCAACTTCCACACGGCCCGTGGCTTGCGCTGCATCCACATGAAAAATCACGCCTTTTTCACGGCAGATTTTGCCAATGGCAGCGATATCTTGAATCACGCCAATTTCGTTGTTCACGAACATGACGCTGGCCAAAATCGTATCAGGGCGGATCGCGGCTTTGAAAGCTTCGAGATCGAGCAAGCCATCGGCCTGCACATCCATGTACGTGACTTCAAAACCTTGACGCTCCAGCTCACGCATGGTGTCGAGCACGGCTTTGTGCTCGGTTTTCACGGTGATGAGGTGCTTGCCCTTGGTTTTGTAGAAAGCGGCTGCGCCTTTGATGGCAAGGTTGTTCGACTCAGTTGCCCCAGAAGTCCACACGATTTCGCGTGGGTCTGCGCCAATGAGCGCCGCCACATGCTCACGCGCTTTCTCCACGGCGGCCTCTGCCTCCCAGCCCCAGGCGTGCGAGCGCGAGGCGGGGTTGCCGAAATGCTCGCGCAACCAAGGAATGATCGCATCCACCACCCGTGGGTCACACGGATTGGTGGCGGAGTAATCCAAGTAAATGGGGAAATGAGGCGTGGCATCCATAGCGATAACTTCTTACTTAGCGAAAGCTGCGCCGCCGAGGGCGAACACAGAATTGGGAGCGTTGATGCGAATTGGCTTGACGACTTGCATCGGCGCAATGG
The DNA here is from genome assembly GCF_018413605.1 of Variovorax sp. PCZ-1. Taxonomy (GTDB): domain Bacteria; phylum Pseudomonadota; class Gammaproteobacteria; order Burkholderiales; family Burkholderiaceae_C; genus JANMDU01. Next base: position 1,544,857 of record NZ_JAHCDN010000001.1, read on the forward strand.
CTTTCTTGAGCATAGGCTTGGCTTCAATATGAACGCCTTTTGCCAATTGCTCTTCCACCATGTCTTGCAAGCTCACGGAGCCGAGGAATTCGCTCATGCGCGCATTGAGCTTGCTCCAGAGATCGTGCGTCATGCAGCGGCCAGCTTCACCGCCGTTGCAATTCTCTTTGCCACCGCAGCTGGTCGCGTCCATCGCCTCATCGACTGAGGTGATGATTTCGGCAATGGTGATGCTGCTGGATTCGCGGCCCAGCGTGTAACCGCCGCCAGGGCCACGGGTGGATTCCACCAAGCCATTGCGGCGCAGCTTGCCGAAGAGCTGCTCAAGGTAAGACAAGGAAATTTGCTGGCGCTGGCTGATGGCGGCCAACGTCACGGGGCCTGCGTTTTGACGCAGTGCCAGATCAATCATTGCTGTGACCGCAAAGCGGCCTTTTGTAGTGAGACGCATGTTTAGCTCCTAGGGTGCTTGCACATTCAAAAAGGTCTTGAGTACAACTACGTTCAAGACCACGTCTCCGCCCGTTTTCACCCCGATATTGCTGGGGTAACCTCTCGTCGATTCGTGGATTGTTAGGTTGGCTTCTGCTGCTGTCACCCTGACACTTCGCAGCTTGGCTTTAATCTTGAGCATTTCACTCAAGTATAGCAGATACCCCACAAATTCGCTCAGGTATGACTATACAGGATTTAGGGGCTTTGTCTAGGACATTTTGCGAAATTGTTCAATGAATCCTGCACTTGCCGCCTCCACAAGATCCAAAACCCGCTCAAAACCGGCCTCTTGGCCGTAATACGGGTCTGGCACGACCTGGCCGAGGCTTGCATCAGCCGCATAGCTCATAAAAAGCTTGAGTTTGTGCGCGTGCGCAGGTGGGCAATCGTCTTGCAGCAGCGCCAAATTATCCCAATCCATCGCGAGGATGACATGGAATTTCTCGTAATCATGCTCGGTGATTTGTCGCGCCCGCAGATTAGACAAATCGTAGCCCCGCGCCAAAGCATGCGCTTGGCTGCGCTCATCGGGCGGGCTGCCAGGGTGATAGTTGTGCGTTCCCGCTGAATCAATGTTGACTCTCGCAGCCAAGCCAGCCTGCGCCACCTTTGCGCGAAGCACGCCCTCAGCCGTAGGGCTGCGACAGATATTGCCCATGCAAACGAGCAGAATATGAAGCGGTGTAGATCTCATGGATAGGCTCATTTTATAAGCGAAAAGGGCATATCGCCGGCATAGAATCTGCGCGAAGTGCTATCTAATTTATAGTAATCACTGAATATCGCACAAGGCGCTCCACTAAAATCCAAATGATGCCAACCATTGCCACCCTGCTCCAAAGCGCGGCCGCCCAAGGCCTGCCGCGCCATGAGGCGCAATACCTGATGCTCCATGCCTGCGAGCGCCCAAGGCATGATCGCGCGTGGTTGCTCTCGCATGATCGCGAGGAGTTACAGGCTGCGTCTTTGAGTCTATGGCAAGCCGCTGTGCAGCGCCGTCTGCAAGGCGAGCCTGTGGCTTACATCGTGGGCTGCAAAGCCTTTTATGGCTTGAATTTGAGTGTCAGCCCCGCCGTGCTGGACCCGCGTGACGATACAGAAACTTTGGTGGATTGGGCGCTGGAGCTCATCCCCAAAGATCAAGCGTTCAAAGTCCTCGATCTGGGCACAGGCAGTGGCGCAGTGGCTTTGGCTATCCGCTCTCAGAGGCCCTTCGTGCAAATGACGGCCACCGATGCCTCTGCTGAGGCATTGGCGATGGCATCGCGTAACGCTGCTGAACTGCAACTGCCCGTGCGCTTCGTTCAAGCGGACGCGCGCAACCCTGATTGGTTTTCTGCATTGCCAAATGAAGCCTTTGATCTCATCGTCTCCAACCCACCCTATATTGCAGAAGGCGATACGCATCTCGCGGCTTTGAAGCATGAGCCTGCGATGGCTTTGACAAGCGGCGCTGACGGCTTGGATGCGATTCGCAGCATCATCCAACACGCCACTTCACATTTGCATTCTGGCGCATGGCTTCTACTCGAGCACGGCTACGAGCAAGCTGAGCGCGTTCATGACTTGTTTGCTGCGCATGGTTTTGCAGATGCTACGACCCGTCGAGATTTAGGCAGTGTGGATCGGTGCACTGGGGCGCGGTTTGTGCGTTGATTGTGGTGTGCGTGTTTGTAGCATTTGAAGATCAAAGATATCGCTCAAATGCTACAGAATAAATAGCACCTTGCGCAGTCTAGACGTCGTCAAAATGCCTAGAAGGCTTAAAAAAGCATCAATGCTGATGCCCATGCTCCCCATGCACATGGCCATGGGCGATTTCTTCCTCGCTGGCCGCTTTCACACTGACCACGGCGATATCAAAGCGCAGCGTCTTGCCAGCATGAGGGTGGTTGCCATCGAGCATCACCACCGGGCCTTTGATCTTCATCACATTGAACACCGCTTCGCGGCCATCTTGTGTGCGGCCACGCAATTGCCCGCCGACTTTCACGCCGGGCGGAAATTCACTTTTCGCAATCTCTTGCACCAAGCTCTCATCGCGCTCGCCAAAGGCCTGCGCTGGCGTGAGCGTGAGGCTGGTCTTGAAGCCCGCTTCTTGGCCTTCTAAGGCAGCTTCAATCGCTTCAAAGGTGTTGCCATAGCCGCCATGTAGATAGGCGGTAGGCGCTTTGCTTTGCTCCAGCAGGCGGCCAGAAGGCTCAGAAACGCTGTAGCGGATGGTGACGGCGGTGTTTTTTTCGATTTTCATGAGGATCACAAGTAAAGGGAAATCAAGAGCCAATTATCCCAGCCCGGCGCTTGCCTCTCTGATTTGGGATAATCTCAGCTGAAACTATTTTTGCAGCCTAGAAAGAATCTCCATGAGCGACACCCAAACCCGCATCGACAGCCTCGTTAAAGGCAACGATATCGTGCTTTTCATGAAGGGCAGCGCCAGCTTCCCCATGTGCGGCTTCTCCGGCCGCGCCATTCAAATTTTGAAAGCCGTGGGCGTAGACACCAAAGGCATCACCACCGTGAACGTGCTCGATGATCCCGAGATCCGTGCTGGTATCAAGGAATACAGCAACTGGCCCACCATACCGCAGCTCTATGTCAAAGGCGAGTTCGTCGGTGGCTCCGACATCATGATGGAGATGTATGAAAACGGAGAATTGCAGCAGGTGATCAACGCCTGAAGCGCCCTGCTCCATGAAAAAAGCGCGGTAATTGCCGCGCTTTTTTTGTTGTGTGAAGCTAGCCCATGAAGCCAGTTGCCCAGCTCGGCAAATAAGGCCCTAAATATTTCAGTACCACCGCCGTCCCCAGCACGAAAATCAGGCCGAAATACAAAGCAGAAGCCAGATTAAACAAGCAGCCCAGCATGATGCACAGCCCATCTTTGCTCAGCATGCCCACAGCGAGGAAGATGCAAGCGAGCGCAGGCAGCGTATTGGAAAACGGAATGATGGCCAGCGGCATCATGAGCATGGCAGCGCCAAACACCAGCATTGCGCCATTAAAACGCGCCATCGATGTACTCGTGAGCCAAGCCATGCGTGGGCGAGCCAGTTTTTCAAGGCGTTGTACCCAATTGGCACCCAGCTTCAAGATATCGGAGAGCCGTTCACGCGTGAGCGTGTACTGCGCGACCTTGCTCGGCAGCCAGATCGGTATGCGAAGCGTCTCAGCGATGCCAATGAACAGAATCAAGAGCCCAAACACCGTGCTCACGCCCGGAATCGACACCGGCAACAAAAACGGCAAGCTCAACACCACACACAGAAGCAGCAAGCCTTCACGACCCAGCTGCTTAACGAGTTCGCCCACGCTCAAACCGGCTTCGGGGAGTTGATCTGCAAAATTGGCGAGGCGCTTGCTCAGGGACACAGAGGTAGAGAAATTTGTTTCCAATTCAGCGCTTTCTCTCAGCAGGCAAAGCTTTACCCGATTGCATCGTCACCAGCGCCTTGAGCATGCCCTTGACCTCAGCTAATTCGCGCTGCTGATCGAGCATGATTTTTTGCATTTGATCGATCACCTTGTCTTGTGTGATCAGGCGCTCCTTGACGCTATTGATCCCCGTGAGGCGATCCAACACATCAGTGACGAGGCTCATAGGCTCACCTTCGCGCTCGCTGCCTTGATCTTCTCAATCTCAGCGAAAAAACCATTGGCGCGCTTTTGCCCCGCATCGAGCAGCTTCACCATTTCTTTGAGGTCTTTCTCAGCCTTCTTGGTAGCCACATCCAGCAGCTTCAAATCATCAATCGTCACCCCCGCAACATAAGCATCAATCGCATCGCGAATCGCTTCAGAGGGCTTACGCCCGATCTCCTTGGCGCGGGCGGCCAGAGATTTTTTCTGCTCGGGTTCCAAATAAACTTGCGTGAGTGCGAGTGCCATGACAAGGCTCCTTGTTTCAATACACAATATATATTAAATCACATTCCTCGCTGACCTGCAAAGAAGCCTCGCTCAAGCCGTGAACATCCAGTTCTTCTGCGCCGCATACACCGCGTTCGGATACTGCGGTTTACCGCGTGAGCCGTTGTAACGACCAAGCGCCATGAAGGTGTCGCCACGCTCGCGCTCTAGATAATGGCGCAAGATCACGCAGCCGAAGCGGATATTGGTTTGCATGTGAAAGAGCTTGCCGGCATCGCCATCGCCGATCACGCGCGCCCAGAAGGGCATGATTTGCATGTAGCCGCGCGCGCCCACCACGCTGATGGCGTGTTTACGGAAATTGCTTTCGACTTGGATGAGGCCGAGCACGAGGGAGATGTCTAGCCCTGCCCTCTTTGACTCATACCAAACGGTTTGCAAGAATTCTTTGCGGGTCTCGAAGTCTGTTTTTTTTCTTTTGAGGCGGGTGCTCATCTCACCGAGCCAGCGCAGATATTGCAGCTTGGTTTCAGTGTTGTTGAACTCTGGAATGGGCGGGGCACTGCTGGCGATGGCTGCGCTTAGTGCGCCTCGCACTGAATCTGCTAGGGGTTCTTCGAGTTGTCTGCCGGCTAGGGCGAGTTGAGGCGCCGTGATACTTGCTACTGAAATGATAGCTGCTCGCGCAGTATTTATAAGGGCTACGCGGCGATTTTGCTTGAAATTCTCAGGTTTTTCCGCTTCGGATGCGCTCGAAAATGGGGTCAGAGCACAATTTCGGCTGTGCTCTGCCTCGCTTTGGTGAGGTTGTTGTCCTGAATTGTGATCTGACCCCATTTTCGCTTTAGGCCTTCAACTGACTCACGACATGGCTTACAGCATCTGCCACCGCTACTCTGCTAGCTGCTGCATCTCTGCGATGCTGGTATTCGATTTGGCCGTCTTTGAGGCTCTTGTCGCCTACTGTGATGCGGTGGGGCACGCCGATGAGCTCCCAGTCGGCGAACATCGCGCCGGGGCGCTCGCCTCGGTCGTCTAGGATCACGTCCACGCCTTTAGCAAGCAGCTCGGCGTAGATCGCATCACTGGCTTCTTTCACGTTAGGGAAACGATCTGCGCCGACGGGGCAGATCACGACGGTGAAAGGCGCAAGTGCGTCTGGCCAGATGATGCCCTTGTCATCGTGGTTTTGCTCGATGGCGGCGGCTGGCAGGCGTGTGATGCCGATGCCGTAGCAGCCCATTTCGAAAGGTTTGGGTTTGCCATCAGTATCGAGGAAAGTGGCGTTCATGGCCTTGCTGTATTTCGTGCCGAGGTAGAAGACGTGGCCGATTTCGATGCCGCGCTCAATGGCGAGCGCGCCTTTGCCATCGGGCGATGGATCGCCCTCCACCACATTACGGATATCTGCAACAACATCAGGCTCGGGCAAATCTCTGCCCCAGTTCACGCCGGTGATGTGGAAATCGACTTCGTTCGCGCCGCAAATCCAATCGGCCATCGCAGCCACTTCGCGGTCTGCGATCACCTTGACGGGCTTCTTCATGTTCAAAGGCCCGAGATAGCCGGGCTTGCAGCCAAAGTGATCGACGATCTCAGCTTCTGTGGCGAAGCGGAAACCGTTTTTCAAGCCTTCGACTTTGTTGGCTTTGGTTTCGTTGAGCGAATGATCGCCGCGCACGAGCAAGAGCCAGACTTGCACTTTCACAACTTCGTTTTTGTCGTTTAGCTCTTCTGTAGCGAGCACCAAAGATTTGATCGTGGTGCGCAGGGGCACATTAAGCAAATCTGCCACGGCTTGGCATGTGCTGGAGCCGGGTGTGGGCGTTTTCGTCATGGGCTTAGATGCGGCTGGGCGCGCACCTGGAGCCAAGCTTTCTGCTTTCTCAATGTTTGCTGCGTAATCCGAATTCGGACAATAAATGATCGCGTCTTCGCCTGTGGCAGCAATCACTTGGAATTCTTCCGAAAGATCGCCACCAATCGCGCCGCTGTCTGCAGCCACAGCGCGATAACGCAAACCAAAGCGGTCAAAGATTTTGCGATACGCTGCTGCCATGATCTGGTAGCTGGCTTTCGCGCTCGCTTCATCGCGGTCAAACGAATACGCATCCTTCATGATGAACTCACGCCCGCGCATCAGGCCAAAGCGTGGGCGGCGCTCGTCGCGGAATTTGGTTTGGATTTGGTAAAGGTTTTTGGGCAACTGCTTGTAGCTCTTGAACTCTTGCCTCGCCACATCGGTGATGACTTCTTCTGACGTAGGCTGCACGATGAAATCACGATCATGGCGATCTTTGATGCGCAAAAGTTCAGGCCCCATCTTCTCGAAGCGCCCCGTCTCTTGCCACAGCTCGGCAGGCTGGATCACAGGCATCGTGCACTCAATCGCACCGGCGCGATTCATCTCTTCGCGCACGATGGCTTCCACCTTGCGGATCACGCGCAAGCCCATGGGCATGTAGGTGTAAATGCCAGCGCCGAGTTTTTTGATCATGCCGGCGCGCGTCATGAGTTGGTGGCTGGCGATCTCGGCATCTGCAGGCGCTTCTTTGAGAGTGGAGATGAGGAACTGGCTGGCTTTCATAGGTGTTGTAGATACTCAAAAGTTGGGGGAAATTGAAACAAGTGCAAGAGAGAGTCTTGCAAAGCGGCCTAGGCCGTGTATCATGGTTTCAGTTTAAAAATTTGGAGTTGATTATGCTTGACCGGGACGGCTTTCGCCCCAATGTCGGCATCATCTTGCTCAACCAGAAAAACCAGGTCTTTTGGGGCAAGCGGATACGCACCCATTCCTGGCAGTTTCCGCAAGGCGGCATCGACCGGGGGGAGAACCCGGAGCAAGCGATGTTTCGCGAGCTGCACGAAGAGGTAGGCCTCCAGCCCAACCACGTGCGGATTGTGGCGCGGACACGCGACTGGTTGCGCTATGAGGTGCCAGACCGCTTCATCAAGCGTGAAGCGCGTGGCCATTACCGTGGCCAAAAACAAATTTGGTTTTTGCTCCAGCTCGTAGGCCATGACTGGGATCTGAACCTGCGCGCCACGGACCATCCTGAGTTCGACGCTTGGCGTTGGAACGATTACTGGGTGCCGCTTGATTTGGTGGTGGAGTTCAAACGCGGTGTTTACAAGATGGCTTTGAACGAGCTCTCTCGCTATCTTCCGGTGGGCGATCATCGCTGGCATCGAGATGTCTCGCGCGACTTTGATCGAGAAGCACGAAACAGCCAACCAGCGGATTTGGTGTTTGAGCAGCCCAATCAGCGCCGTCGCCCCTATGGCAGTTACAGCCATTTCAATCACTCGCCCGCCAGCGGGCGTGAACGCGTTTCGCGTATCGCCGATTTAGAACTGCCCCCAGGCGCCAGTTTTGATCCGCATCCGGCGGAGCGTTACGACCAAGATCCAGCTCAAGCATTCGTTGCTCAGCATCCGCATGACGAGCATCACGATGCCCATGATGATTTGGGACAACATCACCATGATTAAGCGATTTTTAGCGATTGCTGCCCTCAGTCTAGCTTCGGGCATGGTCTGCGCTCAATTCATTGCGGATGATCCTGATTGGAAAGAAAGCGAAGTCCCACCGCCACCTGCTTTCGATCTCAAGCGCCTCGTGCGGGTGGAAATGCCGGTTCAATCGCTGCTCAAATGGGGTGTGGATCCAGACACCGTGAAGATCACCAAAGACGGCATCATTCGCTATGTGGTCGTGGCACAGTCAAGCAGTGGCACAGTGAATGCCATGTATGAAGGCATTCGCTGTAACAAAGCCGAGTTTCGCCGCTACGCCAGACACAACCCAGGCAGCGGCTGGGTGAAATCTACAGATCAGGATTGGACCTCTCTGCGCCAAACGGGGGCATCAAGGCATCCTGAGACTTTGGCTCGCAGTGGTTTGTGTGACGGTTCTGCTACGCCTACTTCGGTGGCTGAGGCGATGAAGCGTTTGAATTCTGGCGTGACTGCGCGCCAATGAAGATGGCTCAGGCGCTCATCAAGCGCTCTTGAGCACCAAATTATCTTTGTGCACCATCTCAGCTTCTGCTGTATAGCCCAGCAAGGCTTCAAACTCGCTAGATGCTTTGCGGCAGATCAGCCGCGCTTCTGCTGCAGCGTAATTCGCTAAGCCACGCGCGATTTCTTGGCCAGTCGTATCGACAATGGCAATCACATCGCCGCGAGAAAACTCGCCCTGCACTGCTGTCATACCCACAGGCAGCAAGCTCACCTTGCCGCCTAGCAAACGCTGCGCTGCGCCTTCATCAACGGTCACGCTGCCAGCCAATTGCAAATGATCCGCCATCCATTGCTTGCGCGCTTGCTGTTTGGCCGTATGCGCTACGAGCAGCGTACCAATCGGCTCGCCTTGAGAAAGGCGAATCAAAGCATTCGGCTCGCGCCCCCAAGCGATCACGGTGCTCGCGCCAGAGCCAGCAGCGCGCTTGGCTGCGAGAATTTTGGTGATCATGCCGCCTTTGCCAATGGAGCTTCCAGCGCCACCAGCCATTTTCTCGAGGCTTGAATCCCCAGCTTGCGCGGTATGCACAAACTCAGCGGCAGGATCTTTGCGTGGATCAGCGGTGTAAAGGCCTGTTTGATCGGTGAGGATGACATACAAATCGGCATCAACGAGGTTTGCAACAAGCGCGCCCAAGGTATCGTTATCGCCAAACTTGATTTCATCATTGACCACCGTATCGTTTTCGTTGATCACGGGAATCACTTTGTGCGAGAGCAAGGTCAAAAGCGTGGTGCGAGCGTTCAGATATCGCTCGCGGTGCGCTAAATCCTCGTGCGTGAGCAGCACTTGCGCGCTTGTCAGCCCCTGCTGGCGAAGCTTGGTCTCATACATCTGCACCAAGCCCATTTGGCCGACTGCAGCAGCAGCTTGGAGCTGGGAAACATCTTTAGGCCGCGTTGCCCAACCAAGCCGCTTCATGCCTTCAGCAATCGCACCACTGGAGACCATCACCACTTCGCGGCCATCTTTGACCAAGGCAGCGAGTTGCTCACACCACTGCGCAATCGCTTCCTCATGCAAGCCACGGCCTTCGTTCGTCACCAAACTCGAGCCCACTTTTACGACAATACGTCGTGCTTTGCGGAGTGTTTGTTGGGCATCAAAAGAGGCGTTGATATCTAACATTTTTTAAGGCTTTTAAGCAGTTCGCCGGCTACGAACCTGCGCGGAGTGCTACTATTTTAATAGTAATTAAGGCTGATCAGCGAAACGCGGATCGACGTCTACCGGCGGCTTGCTCGCCTCGTGCACGCGCTTGACATGACCATAAATCTCACGAATGAGAGGCTCCAGGCCTTGGCGTGCGAGAGCCGAAACCTCAAACACCGGCAGCTCTTCTTTCGCCTTGATCTTCAGTGCCGTGCGATAGCGTTTCACGAAATCTTTGACACGCGCTTCACGCTCATCTTCAGGCACCATATCGAGCTTGTTCAAAACGAGCCAACGCGGCTTGGCATACAGCTCATCATCGTATTTCTTGAGCTCGCCCACAATCGCCTTCGCTTGCGCTACAGGATCAACGGCCTCATCAAACGGCGCCATGTCAATCACATGCAGCAGAAGCCGCGTGCGCTGCAAATGCCGCAGAAATTGATGACCCAAGCCAGCGCCTTCGCTCGCACCTTCAATCAAACCAGGCACATCTGCAACGACGAAACTCTGCTCGGGGCCCACGCGCACCACACCCAGATTCGGATGCAGAGTGGTGAATGGGTAATCCGCAATCTTCGGTCGAGCATTGGAGATGGAAGCAATCAGCGTCGATTTCCCAGCATTGGGCATGCCCAGCAAGCCCACATCGGCCAGGACTTTCAATTCGAGTTTGAGCTCTTTGCGTTCACCAATGCCGCCTGGCGTTTTCTGGCGAGGAGCGCGATTGATCGAGCTTTTGAAGCGCATGTTGCCGTAGCCGCCATCGCCGCCCTTGGCCAGAAGCCTCTGCTCGCCGACTTCCAAAAGCTCCATGATCACATCGCCCGTCTCAGCATCCGAGATGATGGTACCCACGGGCATTTTCAAAACGATATCGTCACCGGCTGCACCAAACATATCCGAGCCCATGCCGTTTTCGCCGCGCTTAGCGTCGTAGCGGCGCGAGAAGCGATAGTCAACGAGCGTGTTCAGGTTGTCATCGGCCACGGCATACACATTACCGCCGCGCCCACCATCGCCACCATTGGGGCCACCGAATTCTTTGTATTTCTCGTGGCGAAACGACACGCAGCCATTGCCACCATCGCCAGCGGCGATGTCGATAAACGCTTCATCCACGAACTTCATAAATTGATTCTATTCAAAACAAAAGCCCCGACAAGCGGGGCTTTTGGGGAGCAAGGAGCTTTAAGCAGCTGCCGTGATGTTCACGGTGTGCTTGTTCAAAGCGCCTTTTTGGCCGAAGCTCACGTGGCCGTCTGCCAAGGCAAACAGGCTGTGATCTTTGCCCATGCCCACGTTCACACCAGCGTGGAACTTGGTGCCGCGCTGGCGCACGATGATGGAGCCGGCCGAGACCAGTTCACCGCCGTAGGCTTTCACGCCGAGCATTTTTGGTTTGGAATCTCTTCCGTTTCGCGTCGAGCCGCCGCCTTTTTTCTGTGCCATTTCAACAGCTCCTTATTTCTTGACGCCGCCGACCAATTCGTCGCACAGCTTCTTGAATTCTTCCATCTTGCCATCACGCAGCAAAGCGGCTTGTTCAGCCCATGATGCTGGGTTAGCGAGGCTAAAGCGGCCGCCGGATGCTTTGAGCATCGCGGTCATGTCGTCAGCTTTGGTATCGGCAAGTTTAGCGAAAGTTGTGATACCGTTAGCGGCCAAGACAGCTGCGATCTTCGGGCCAATGCCTTCGATGATCTCGATGTCGTCTTTGCCAGCTTTTTGTGCCAGAGCGATCACAGGAGCCGCAGCTGCCTTCATGATGCCACCTTTGCCGTCAGCGATTTCCGCGATGAACAGCTCAGTGTAATTTTGGCGATGGCCTTGACGCTTTTGGTAGTGCTTACGACGACGCATCTTGAAGATGCGCACTTTATCGTGCCTGCCTTGTGCCACGATGGTGGCTTTGATCACTGCGCCAGGTACCAAGGGTGCGCCAATCATCAAGTCGGTGCCATTGCTGACAGCCAAAATCTGATCAAGCACAATCTCAGAGCCTATGTTCGCAGCGATCTGTTCTACTTTAAATTTTTCGCCAGCAGCAACTTTATATTGTTTGCCACCGGTTTTTACGACCGCGTACATAAGAAACCTCTAAATTGAGTTGGCTCCTGGCTTGCGCCAGAAAGCTCGTTAACTCTACGGCGAATTCCGCAGAGCCCATGATTATAGCATGGTTAGCTCACACTAACAAGCCAGCTCTAGGAAGCGATCCCTACTGTGATGCCCCTGTCTCTTGCATATGTTTCTGCCTGCTCGCTTAAAGCACCAAGGCACACATACATGGCCTTGTCTGCCCCCAGCGATTCTTGCTGAGCGACCAACGCCTGTAGCGCCTCAATCCCATGATTAGCAGCTTTGTAGCGCTTAGCTGCAACAAGCGTCCGTTGCCCGGCTTTACTGATCAAAAAATCAGCTGCGCCTTCAGCCTTCTTGCCGGCAAGCCGCTCCACCTCAAAGCCCTGCTTGATGAACTTCGCCTCCAGCTCTTTCGAGAAATCGCGCCACGACAGCCCTGCCATGCGCTCAACTTCAGCTTGCACGGCAGCAGCGCTTGGCTTGTTCCATTGCCTGCTGAGTGCGATGCAGCCAATCACCAGAAACGGAAACGTGCCCAAAACGCCGTACACCACCAAGTCCTTCGGTAAAAGCGCCGCGCAAATCACGCTGATCACCGCTGCAAGCAAAAAACTCACCCACCAAGGATTGCGCAACAAAACTGCGAAGAGTGAATTGGGAGCCATTTTGAAATTCATAAAAATCAATGTCTTGTGAGTAAGTGAAAATAAACAGCGCCTGCTTTGCCTTGCTTGATGATCTTGAGCCCAAATGCAATCAGTTTCTCATCATCCCAGGCCTCTGGCGCTTCTAAATAGATAGCACCTTGCGCAGATAATACGCCTGCTGCAGCTTGAATTGCCTCTAAAAATAGGCCTGAATCGAAAGGTGGATCGAGGAAGATCACATCTACAGTGGATTTGGGAAAACTGCGTAGAGCTGAGATGCCATCACCTCGTTGAATGCGGATATTGTCGGCCTTCAAGCGGGTTTTATGAGCTTGCAGATTGGTGACGAGTTGCGGGTCTTGCTCGATCAGGAGCACGTCTTGCGCGCCGCGCGAAGCAGCTTCAAAGCCTAAAGCGCCAGAGCCTGCAAACGCATCGACGCATTTGAGGCCTGTGAGGTCTTGGCCGAGCCAGTTGAAGAGGGTTTCGCGCACGCGGTCTGGCGTGGGGCGCAGGCCGGGTTTGGCGGGGACGCTAAGCTTACTGCGCTTCCAAAGTCCGCCAATGATGCGCACCTCGCCGGGGGTGGTTTTTGAGGGCTTTGGAGCGGGTGACTTTGATTTCATAGAATTGAGTGATTGTAGAAAGTCTCCATGTTCTCGTTTTTCAAGAAAAAGCCTGTCGAACCCGCGCCTCAAGCTGTGCTCTCGCCTGCTCCAGTAGCCACACCTGTACCCACCCCGGCTCTTGCACCCGCCCCCGCGCAAGCACCTACGCCAGAGACTGCCACGCCAGTCACTATCAATACGATAGCAACTCCCGCAGATCCTATGCCGGCGAATGAGCTAAAAGTCTCTGAAAACACAGAAAAAAATGAGATTTCAGATGCTCCCCGCAAGAGCTGGATGGATAAGCTTAAAAACGGGCTGCGCAAGACAGGCAGCTCGATTGCCACAGTGTTTACTGGTACGAAGATTGACGATGCGTTGTATGAAGAGCTGGAAGCGGCGCTGCTGATGAGCGATGCGGGCGTGGCGGCTACGGAGCATTTGCTGGCCGATTTGAAACGCCGCGTGAAAGAGGCCAAGGCCACCGAGCCCTCCGCGGTGAAAGCCCTGCTCGCGCAGGCGCTGGCAGACTTGCTTGCGCCCCTGCAAAAACCGCTCACGATTGGTGAACATAAGCCCACCGTGATGATGATTGCTGGCGTGAACGGCGCGGGAAAGACGACCTCGATTGGCAAGCTCACTTGGCACTTAAGCGGCCAAGGCGCAAGCGTTCTCCTCGCAGCAGCAGATACCTTCCGCGCCGCTGCCAAAGAACAGCTCGCCGTATGGGCAACGCGAAACAACGTGGAAATCGTGAGCCAAGACAATGCCGACCCTGCAGCCGTGGCCTTTGATTCTGTAACGGCTGGAAAGGCAAGGCAAAGAGATGTGGTGATGGTGGATACCGCAGGCCGCTTGCCCACCCAGCTGCATTTGATGGAAGAAATCGCCAAGATCAAGCGCGTGATCACAAAGGCCGATGGCACCGCGCCGCATGAGACGCTGCTGGTGATTGACGGCAACACGGGGCAAAACGCCCTGGCCCAAGTCAAAGCTTTCGATCAAGCCTTGCAGCTCTCAGGCCTCATCATCACCAAGCTAGATGGCACAGCCAAAGGTGGTGTGCTCGCAGCAATTGCGCTCTGGGCACGCGAGCGCATAGCCAAGCAGCCCGAGCTCAAACCCATCGCGATTTATTTCATTGGTGTGGGCGAGAAACTAGAAGACCTGGAGACTTTTGACGCCACAGAGTTTTCCCAAGCTTTGATCGCTTGAATCTTCGCTCGACTGTAAGAACGCCGTCGAATTCAGCGACAGCTTGCATCTGAATCTATCTCTATTGCTATTGCGTACACATCACATGAACCTGCTCATCTCTCGCCGTCAAACACTTTTCTCCACCGCTGCCCTGCTAGCAAGCTCTCGCGCTTGGGCGCAAAGCCCGGCTTGGGCTGAGATTGAAAAGAAAGCACGCGGCCAAACCGTGGTCTTCAATGCCTGGGGTGGCAGCGAGCGTATCAATGCGTATCTGGCTTGGGCAGGGGATGAGCTGCAAAAGCAATTCGGCGTGAAGCTGGAGCATGTGAAGGTGACAGACACCTCGGATGTGGTCAAGCGCGTGCGCAACGAGAAGGCCGCCGGCCGCAACGTGGATGGCTCGGTTGATTTGATCTGGATCAATGGCGAAAACTTCCTCGCCATGAAGCGCGAGGCGATGCTCTTTGGCCCTTGGGCTGAGAGCTTGCCCAGCTTCCGCTTCGTGGATGTGGAAGGCAAACCCACCACGCGTATCGACTTCGCCGAGCCAGTGCAGGGCTTGGAAGCGCCTTGGGGCATGGCGCAGCTCACGTTTTACGCAGACCGCGCGAAAGTGCCGAATCCCCCGCGCTCAACGGCTGCCCTGCTTGCCTTTGCCAAGGCCAATCCTGGCCGTGTGACTTATCCCAAGCCACCGCAGTTTCATGGCACCACTTTTCTCAAGCAAACCTTGATGGACTTGACGGCTGATCGCGCCCCTCTCTACAAGCCTTTTGATGCGGCCGCGTTTGCCAAAATCACCGAGCCGCTGTGGAAGCATCTGGATGCCCTGCATCCGCATTTGTGGCGCGGTGGCAAGCAGTTTCCGGTCAGCCATGGCGCTTTGAATCAAATGCTGGCTGATGGCGAACTATCGCTCTCATTCACCTTCAACCCCAACGAACCCGCCAACGAAATCGCTGCTGGCAGACTCCCAAAAAGCGTGAGCAGCTATCAGTTTGATAGTGGCACAGTCGGCAACACGCATTTCTTGGCAATTCCGTTTAACAGCAAAGTGAAAGAAGGCTCGCAGGTGGTGGCAAACTTTTTACTCTCACCAGCAGCCCAAGCGCGCAAGGCCGATATCAAAGTGTGGGGTGATCCAACCGTGCTCTCGCCAGCCAAGATGAGCGCCACCGATGCCGCGCTCTTCACCGCCAGCCGCGCACCTGGCCAAGTAGAAAAATTCTCACCCGTGATCCCCGAGCCGCATGGCAGCTGGGTGGATCCGATGGAGAAAGAGTGGCTACGGCGTTACGGCGCTTGATGCGTCATAACGTGCGAAGAATGGAACGCAGAAGACACATAAATTCCACAGAAGACGCAGAAAAATTCCGCGACTTCTGCGCTCTTCAAGGTTTGGCGTGAAATCACCTCACCTACAGCTGATCAGCAGTGCGCTATTAGCTGCGCCAATCGCTCTTCTTTTGATAGCTGCCTGCGCATATATCTTGCCGGCAATTGGCCGATTTGATGCATGGAATGGCCTTTGGGATGCGCCTAGCTTGCTGCAAGCTATCGGAATGACTTTGTGGACGGGTTTGGCCTCAAGCTTGCTGGCTTGGTGGCTCACAGCGTGGCTGCTCTCTCAAGCATTTGGCAGGCCATGGTGGAACAAACTCGTGCGCAGCTTGCCGCCGCTGTTGGCCACGCCGCATGCGGCCTTCGCTGTGGGCTTGGTGTTTTTGATTGCGCCTAGCGGCTGGATTTTGCGGAGCATTTCACCTTGGCTCACAGGCTATTGGGCGCCGCCGCAGATCGCCACATCCCAAGATACGTATGGCCTCGGGCTCATCGCCATGCTCGTTTTGAAAGAAGTGCCATTTCTGCTCTGGGCAGCGGCCACGCAATTGCAGCGCGACGATACAGGTGCACGCTGGCAGCGCGAAGCCTTCGCCGCGCAAACTTTGGGTTACAGCCGCCAGCGCGCTTTCTGGCAAGTGCTCTGGCCGCAGCTTTCCAATCGCTTGTTTTGGCCACTGCTGGCTGTGCTGGCTTACGGGCTCACCGTGGTCGATGCTGCCTTGATCGCTGGCCCCGGCAGCCCAGCCACGCTCTCTGTGCGCGCATGGCAATGGCTGCAAGACAGTGATGAAGAGGCGAATGCGATTGGAGCAGTGGCTGGCTGGCTGCTCACGGCTTTGGTGGCGGCAACGGCTGCGCTGATCGTGTTGCATGACAAACACTCTTCTCGACTTTGGCTTAGGTTCAATGGCCAGCGCAGTAAAGATGCTGCACAGAGCTCATGGCCTGCAGGCCGCGTTGCTTGGGGCGCAGTGCTGCTGCTTTATGGCGCTGTGCTTTTGGCTTTGGCCGTGGGCAGCGTGGCTGGCGTGTGGCCGTTTCCCGCCTTGCTGCCAAAAAGTTGGAGCTGGGAGGCTTGGGGCTCAGTGATGGCGAGTAGCCGCAGTGTCTGGATGACATTAGCGCTGGGTATCACTAGCTCAGCCATCGCACTCGCTTGGTCTATCGCTTGGCTGGAGATCAGCCCACCGAGCTGGGATCGAGCTTTGCGTAAACTGCTTTATCTGCCATTGCTCTTACCCGGTGTGCTCTGGGTGGTGGGCATCCATCGCCTCGCTCTCGCGGGTGGGCTCACGGGCGCGTGGCTGGGGGTGCTGCTCGCGCATTTGCTGTCGGTCTTGCCTTACACGCTGATTGCGCTGTCTCCGGCATACCAAGCTTTCGATGCACGCTATGCACACATCAACGCCACTTTAGGCAAAAGCCGCTGGGTGTATCTGAGCCAAGTGAAATGGCCGCTGCTGCGCAGCAGCTTGTGGAGCACTGCAGCCGTCGGTTTTGCCGTCAGCGTAGCGCAGTTTCTACCCACGCTTTATATCGGCGAAGGCCGAATCGTGACAGTGACCACTGAAGCTGTGACGCTCTCTTCCGGCGGCCAACGCTCGCTCGTGGCTGCCTTTGCTTGGCTGCAATGGCTACTGCCCGCTTTGGCTTTTGCGCTCGCTGCCTGGCTGGGCAAGCCACGACGCTGGGCAATCAAAGCGTCGATCCTTCTCAACAACGCTACTCCATCCGTTCGCCCCGAGCTTGTCGAAGGGATTTCCAAGGCTTCGACAAGCTCAGCCCGAACGGAACAGATCTGAAACGAAGGCACCGGGGCTTCCCACTAAACTCCAAACCATGAAGATCGAAGTCAAGCAACTCAGTGTAGGCACAGGCGCAGCGCAGCGCACGCTCGTGCGAGGCTTGGCACTTGACTGCCCGCCAGGCAGCATCACCACACTGATGGGGCCCAGTGGTTGTGGCAAATCGAGCTTGCTCGCTGCCATTGCTGGGCTGGGCATCCCCGGCTTAGAGGCAGACATTCGCATCGAGTTAGCTGGCAATAGACTCGATCAACTGCCTACCAGCCAGCGCCGCATCGGCTTATTGTTTCAAGATGATTTGCTCTTCGCCCATATGAGCGTACGGGAAAATTTGCTCTTTGCTGTGCCACCCGGAACAAAGGCCGAGCGCGCACTTGCTGCCGATGCCGCGTTGCAAGAGCTGGGTTTTTCAGACATGGCCGATCGCAACCCACTCACCCTCTCAGGCGGTCAGCGTGCCCGCGTTTCGCTCATGCGCACTTTGCTCAGCGAACCGCAAGCCTTGCTGCTAGATGAGCCCTTCTCCAAGCTTGATGTGGCGTTGCGCGAGCAATTCCGCCAATTCGTCTTCGCACATGTGCGCCGCCTGCAATTGCCTACGCTGCTTGTTACGCACGATGCAGCAGATATTGCGGATGCATCAAGAGTGATTGATTTCCAAACCCTGATTCCCGCAAATGCTTGATCGCCACATCACCCCTTTGATTCGCCCCACTGTAGAAGCCATTGCGCGCGGCGCGCACCGCAGAGGCGTGAGTGCGGATCATGCAACGCTTTATGGCTTTGCGATTGGCGTGTGCGCCATGGTGGCTATCGCCAAACAGGATTTTGTCGTTGCCATTGGTTTCATTTTGATATCCCGTTTATGGGATGCACTCGACGGCGCGCTTGCGCGTCTGACCGCACCCACTGATGCTGGTGGTTTCTTAGACATCACGCTTGATTTCTTGTTCTACGCAGGCATCGTGCTGGCCTTTGCCTTCGCTGCCCCCAAAACCAACGCCCTACCAGCAGCCGTTTTGCTGATGAGCTTCGTAGGCACCACATCCAGCTTCCTCGCCTTCGCCGCGCTCGCCGCCAAGCGCGGTATCACCAGCATGGAATATCCCGATAAGTCTTTTTATTTCTTAGGCGGCTTGGCTGAAGCCACCGAGACCTTGATCATTTTTATCGCCATGTGCCTGTGGCCGCGCTGGTTTCCGCAGCTCGCCTATTTCTTCGCTTTTTTATGCGCCATCACAACCCTGACACGCATCGTGGGCGGCTACCAGACCCTGAAAAATGCATCTGACGTGAATAAATCACAAATGTGAATTTTTAAACAGTAAGAATTTGCTCGCCCTAAAGACTGTACTTAAGACTGTATATTGCATCCAATAGGCGTTTCTCGTCGTAATACATCAATAAGAGGGCTTATGAACAAAAGCAAAATCATCCTGATTCTGGCGCTGATCGCCGCCATCATCGCTTTCTTCGCGTTGGATTTAGGGCGCTTTTTTACGCTGGATTTCATCAAGCAAAGCCAAGCACGCTTTGGTGAGCTGTATGCCGCCAAGCCTGCGCTGGTGATCGGTAGCTTTTTCGCAATTTATGTGGCTGTGACGGCGCTTTCTCTGCCCGGCGCGGCGATCATGACTTTGGCTGGCGGCGCAATCTTCGGTTTGGTCGTTGGCTTGATTGTTGTTTCGTTTGCTTCGACGATTGGTGCGACTCTGGCCTTCCTAGCAGCTCGTTTCGCTTTGGGTGAGTCGGTGCAAAAGAAATTCGGCTCGCGCATGGCTGAGATCAACAAAGGCATTGAGAAAGAAGGTGCGTTCTATCTATTCACCCTGCGCCTCGTACCGCTCGTGCCTTTCTTTGTGATCAACCTGCTGATGGGTTTGACGAAGATGAAGACTTGGACGTTTTTCTGGGTCAGTCAAGTCGGTATGTTGCTCGGCACGGCAGTGTTTGTGAACGCGGGTACGCAGTTGGCCAAGATTGATTCGCTCAAAGGCATCCTCTCCCCCGGTTTGATTGGTTCTTTTGTGCTCCTCGGCATCTTCCCGATCATTGCCAAGAAGATCATCGAAGCTCTCAAAAAGCGCAAGGTCTATGCAAAATGGAATCACGTGCGCCCTAAGAGCTTTGATCGCAATATGGTCGTGATTGGCGCGGGTGCGGGTGGCTTGGTGTCAGCCTACATTGCCGCTGCTGTGAAAGCCAAAGTCACGCTGGTTGAATCTCACAAAATGGGTGGCGATTGCCTGAACTATGGCTGCGTGCCCAGCAAAGCCATCATCAAGTCTGCCAAGCTGGCGCACCAAATGCGCCATGCGAGCAACTATGGCTTGAACAATGCGCAACCAGCTTTTAGCTTCAAAGCCGTGATGCAGCGAGTTCATGATGTGATTGCCGCGATTGAGCCGCATGATTCGATTGAGCGCTACACCGGGCTGGGTGTGGAGTGTTTGCAAGGCTACGCAAAAATCGTGAATCCGTGGACGGTAGAGATTGCCATGAACGATGGCAGCAAACAGGTGCTGACGACCCGCAGCATCGTGATCGCCACCGGCGCGCGCCCTGTCGTGCCGCCACTGCCGGGCATTGAAGATGTGGGCTATGTGACCAGCGATACGCTTTGGGAAACATTTGCGCAGCTGGATACCGTACCACCACGCCTCGTGGTCCTCGGCGGTGGGCCGATTGGTTCTGAGCTGGCGCAATCGTTTGCTCGCTTGGGCTCAAACGTCACGCAGGTGGAAATGGCACCGCGCATCTTGATTCGTGAAGACGAAGAAGTGTCTGAGCATGCGCTTAAATCTCTGCAAAGCGATGGCGTGAATGTGCTGTGCAATCACAAAGCCTTGCGCTGCGAAGCAACAGGCAGCAGCAAGGTCTTGGTCGTCGAGCATGCTGGCGTTGAAAAGCGCATCGAGTTCGACCAAATGATCTGTGCTGTTGGACGTGTGGCTCGCTTGAAGGGCTTTGGCTTGGAAGACATTGGCGTGCCCACCAGCCGCACGGTGGATACCAATGAATACCTCGAGACGATTTACCCCAACATCTTCGCCGCCGGCGATGTGGCCGGGCCTTATCAGTTCACCCATACCGCAGCCCACCAGGCTTGGTATGCGGCTGTGAACGCGCTCTTTGGTACGTTCAAAAAATTTAAAGTGGATTACAGCGTGATCCCTGCAGCCACGTTCATTGATCCTGAAGTTGCTCGCGTCGGCTTGAACGAAACTGAGGCCAAGGCGCAGGGCATTGCCTATGAAGTTACCAAGTATGGCATCGACGATCTGGATCGCGCGATTGCTGACAGCGAGGCGCATGGTTTTGTGAAAGTGCTCACTGTGCCCGGCAAAGACAAAATTCTCGGCGTGACTATCGTGGGCGTGCACGCAGGCGATTTGCTCGCCGAATACGTCCTCGCCATGAAGCATGGCCTGGGCCTTAACAAAATCTTGGGAACGATTCACACCTATCCCACTCTAGCGGAGGCGAACAAATACGTCGCTGGCGAATGGAAGCGTGCGCACCAACCCCACAAGGTGCTCGCATGGCTCAAGAAATTTCACGATTGGAGAAGATCATGACAACTATTTCAGCGCAACGTCGCGCTATCATTTCAATAGCTGTTTGCGCAGTATTCTTGCCGGCGACCAGTGCTTTTTCTCAATCTTTTGACCACAACTACACCGCTTGGAATGCCCTACTCGCCAAGCATGTGAAGTGGCTACCCGATAACAAGCAAAGCCGCGCCAATTACAAAGGCTTTGCTGCAGATCGCGCCGAGCTCAAGCAAGTATTGGATGGCCTCTCTGCGGTCACCCAAGCGCAATTCAATGCTTGGAGCAAAGATCAGCAGATGGCCTTCCTCATCAATGCCTACAACGCTTTCACCATCGAGATCATCCTCACCAAATATCCTGATCTCAAATCCATCAAAGAGCTCGGATCATTCAACCGTGGCCCATGGAAAAACGAATTCTTCACGCTTCTGGGTGCAAAGCGCCATCTCGATTGGATCGAGCATGAGCAGCTGCGCCCCAAATATGCCGAGCCGCGCGTGCATGTGGCGGTGAACTGCGCCAGCATCGGCTGCCCCGCCCTCTTCCCCGAAGCCTTCACCGCCACCAAGATGGAAGCCATGCTAGAAGACGGCATGCGCCGCTTCCTAGGTGATCGCACGCGCAACAAATACGAAGGTGGCAAGCTCCAAGTGTCAAATATCTTCAAATGGTTCAAGGAAGATTTTGAAAAAGGCAACAAAGGTTTTGTAAAGTTAGAAGATGTTTTTGCAAAGTATGCAGATCTCCTCACAACTGATGAAACAGCGCGTAACCAGATCAAAGCCAAGAGCGTTTCGATCTCTCATCTCGACTACGATTGGAGTTTGAACGACGCTGGCAAATGATCAAACTCCTCGCCCCATTCACACTGCTGCTTGCCAGCGCGAGTGCATGGGCTGCAGGTTTGGCAGCTTTTTCTGGCACACCGGGCAGCCAGCCGCCCGCGCCTTGGCATACTGTGGGGCTGCCAGAGCGCTACAACAAGCCCGTCTCGCAATTTGATTTGACAGATCTTGATGGCACGCATGTGTTGCGCGTGAAGGCAGATAAATCTTGGGGCACTCTGGCACATCCAGTCAATGAAGTCGTCAAACCCGGCAGCTTGCTCAAATGGCGCTGGCGTTTGGAGCAACCACTGGCCAAAGCCGATATTCACGCCAAAGCCACGGAAGACAGCCCACTCAAGGTGTGCCTGAGCTTTGATATGCCTGCAGACAGCATCCCCAGCGGCGAACGTGCACTTTTCAAACTTGCTCAGCTCTTCTCCAAAGAAAAAATTCCTACTGCCACCTTATGCTACATCTGGGGTAGCAAGGAAACCATCGGCTACGAGCAAGCCAGCCTGTTCACAGCGCGCGTACGCTTTATTGTTGTGGCCAACGAGACTACGCCCTTGAAGGCCTGGCAAAACAAAGAGCGCAATATTCATGCCGATTTTCTGAAGGCTTTTGGGCATGAATCGGCCGCAGTACCTGCGCTGAGTGCTATTCTTATCGGAGCAGATGCGGATAACACGCTAGGCAGCAGCACTGGCTATGTCGGTGATGTGCAATTTATCAACCCGCCACAATAAACACCTTGTTGGCATCCAAGCCAAGATTTGCAGCGTAACTGGTATATCGCTCCAATTTTTGTAAGAATCTCTCTTCAGGTGCGACTATTCGCCACGAGTGAGACTTTCTGAGATGCCCAAAACCCTGCTGCTGTTCAATTACGACTGGGATGCCACCGCCACACAAGCCCTAGCTGCCCAAGGGCATGCTTTTGATGTGCGTGGGTTTGATCTCTTCAGCTTCCCAAGCAATGCGAATCTGCCCTTCTTCAGGATGGAACGCTTTGTGAACAAGCTGGCAAGCCAAGCCAAACGCGAAGGCTGGCAGGCGGTGAGCTCCCAGCATGAGCAGTTTGGCGCACTTGCTGCCGCCTTGCTCGCCGAGAAAATGGGCTGGCCAGGCACAAGCTCAAAAGCTGTGGCTGCGTGTCAACACAAGCTTTATGCACGTCAAGTTTTAGAGCAGGTCGCCCCCGAAGCCAATGTGAAATTCACACGCCTGCCCTGCGCTTATGGCGAAGATGTGCCTGAAGGCTTGCATTTCCCCGCATTCGTCAAACCCGTGAAAGCCGCCTTCTCGGTGCTCGCGCAGGTCGTGCGCTCACGCGAGGAGCTGCAGGCCTTCACGCGCTTTGGCGCGTATGAGCTTTGGGTGATCAAGCATTTGGTGCGGCCGTTTGAAGAGGTCTGCGAAAAGCTCTTGCCTGAGGCAGGTACAGCGCACAGCATGCTCCTAGAAGAACCTGTGCGCGGCGCGCAATACAGCTTGGATGGCATCGCGTTTGGCGGCGAGATCAAGCCTCTCGGCGTGGTCGATAGCATCATGTATCCCGGAACGCAAGCCTTCATGCGTTTTGACTATCCTTCGCGTTTGCCACAAGCCGCACAAGATCAGGCGCTGGATGTGGCCAAGAAATTCCTCCATGCCGTGGGCTTCACCCATGGCATGTTCAATATGGAATTCTTCTACGATACGGCCACACAAACGCTCAAAGTGATTGAGTTCAACCCGCGCATGGCATCGCAGTTCTCTGATCTTTACCAAAGAGTGGATGGCATCAATCTGCATGCCATGGCGGTGGAATTAGCCTATGGTCGTGATCCATGGGCATTGAAGCGCTTATCCAGCACTGCTGGCGTGGCTTCGAGCTTCGTCTATCGCGTCTTTGATGAGCGCGCTCGTCACTTGCCGCAGCGTATCCCCTCCATGCCCGAAGCTTGGCAAATTGCCCAACTTCAAGCACAGTTTCCCGATCATTTCTTGCTGCAATTCCCCAAAGCCGGCCATTCCCTCGCGCGAGATTTCAAATGGCTGGGCAGCTACCGCTATGGCATCTTGCACTTGAGTGGCCGCGATGCGCATGATCTGCAAGAGCGTTGTCAGCGCGCCAGCGGCATCTTGCATTGGCCGATACCTTATGCTTCGGAGTTGAGCGAGGAACTATCTGCGCCCATGGTTCTTCCAAACACTCGCGCCATCTCCTGATACCCTTCTTCACACTTAAGCATCAAACCTCATGAACATCTATTCTCGCCGCATCCTTGCTTCAAGCGCCATTTCTCTCGCCCTCATCCTCGGCGGCTGCGCAGCCATCAATGCACAAAACCCCAGTGGCAATCTGCGCCCAGTGAATGCGCATGTGGTCGGCGAGCAAAGCTCCGTCATGCTCAAAGGTCATGATGTCGTTTCGTATTTCACGCAAGGCAAGCATGCCCAAGGCGATGCCAAATTCGCCAGCACCTATGAAAACGTCACCTTCCATTTCGCCAGCGCCGAACACAAAGCCCTGTTTGACAAAGAGCCCACGAAATACATCCCCCAATACGGCGGCTATTGCGCCAATGGCGTGGTCTATGGCATCCCCTGGGGTGGCGATGCAGACACATGGCGCATCGAAGGCGGCAAGCTCTATATCTTCGGCGGCAAGGGCTCCAAAGATGCGTTTGAGCTCGATGTGCCTGGGAATATGAAGCTCGCCCAAAAATACTGGGATGAAGAAATCAAAGGCTCCAACAGTTTCTGGCAGCGCAGCAAGCGCATGGTCTTCAGAGTCCCTCATTACAAGAGTGGTGAAGAGCTCGCCAATATGGTCGCTGCAGCGAAGAAGTAAACTGCTTTTTTTATTTGATACACAGACGAGGATGCCATCATGAATGCCAAGCTGCTTACCACGCTGAAAAGCTATGCTCTGCCCGCCTTGTTGGCATCCGCCATCCTCTTCAGCGGCTGCGCCGCCATCACCGCGCAAAACCCTGGCGGCAAGCTCACGCCTGTGAACGCGCATGCCGTGGAAGGCAACTCCCGTGTCATGCTCAAAGGCCACGATGTCGTCGCTTATTTCACGCAAAACAAACATGCCATGGGCTCCCCACAATTCAGCTCGGTGTACGAAGGCATCACCTACCAATTCGCCAGCGCTGATCACAAAGCCTTGTTTGACAAAGAGCCCGCTAAATACCAGCCGCAATACGGCGGCTACTGCGCCAACGGCATCGTCTATGGCATCCCCTGGGGTGGCGATGCCGACAGCTGGCGCATGATTGATGGCAAGCTCTACATCTTCGGTGGCGCGGGCTCGCGCGAGGGCTTCTTCCTTGACGTGCCCGGCAACATCAAGCTCGCCGATAAATACTGGGCAAAAGAAGTCAGCGGCTCCAACAGCTTCTGGCAACGCAGCAAACGCCTCACCTTCCGCGTGCCACACTACAAATCTGGCTCCGAGCTGGCTGCGGCTGTGGCTGCTGCCAAGAAATAAATGCTATTAATTTAGTAGCACGCCGCGCAGATTTTATGCCGGCGATGTGCTGTTTTCGGCACTGAAACATATCCTGTAACACATCCAAACGCACACACGCTGCGTAGACCTGCATACGCACGTCATCAGTTCATCCCACGATGTCTTGGACAGCAAGCCATTGCATGTCTAAGAGTCTTTGTGATAACGTGATTCATGATGGTATGAGTTGGATTTAACAGGAGATCAAAATGCAAATATTCTCAGCAAGCAGATCGAGAAGCTCGATCTTAGGGCCGCTCACCAGCGGCGCAGGTGGCAGCCCAGCACCGATTTTGGGAGGCTGCAATGAGCTCTCCTAATTCGTCTTCTCCCTCATCTCCCTCCTCCCTCCCGCGCTCCGCCTCTCCCCGTTGGAAGATGGCTCTCAATGTAGAGCGCTGCATCGGCTGCCACGCTTGCTCGGTGGCCTGCAAAGTGGAAAACAATGTGCCGCTCGGCCGCTTCCGCACCAAGGTCTACTATCACGACAGCGGAAAATTCCCCAAAGTCAAACGCAATTTCCTGCCCACGCTGTGCATGCAATGCGAAGACACGCCGTGCCTGAAATCTTGCACCAATAACGCGATTGAAATGGGCAAAGATGGCATCGTGCGCGTGCTGGCAGACAAGTGCGAGCACCTGGGCTTTTGCGAAACCGCCTGCCCCTATGGCGCGATTGGTTGCGACGATAACGACATCGCCGACAAATGTGATTTCTGCTCGCATCGCTTAGATGCAGGCATGGAGCCCGCTTGCGTGGAGACCTGCCCTGCAGAAGTCTTCCACTTCGGCGATGCCAACGAGCCGACTTCTGCTTATTCCAAATTCATGGCGCAGCATGGCAGCAAAACGGCTGTGCTCAAGCCTGAAGAAAAGACCAAGCCATCTGTGGCCTATCTTGGCCATGCCAAAGAAATGGAAAGCAAAATTCCCAAAGGCCGCGTACACGATCCGTATTCTTATGAAATCGAAACTTGGACGCAGCTTGAGCCCGTGTTTCCTAAAAACAAACGCGTGCAGTGGGCAAAAGTCGAGCAACCTTTGCAGGTGAACACCAGCAGCACGGCTAAAGATTTCGGCAAAGGAGGCAAAGCATGAAGCGCCGCGAATTCATCCAAAACCATGCCACTTCGCTAGCTACGATTGCACTCGGTCAAACCATCCTGCTCACGCCCGATACCGCCGAAGCAGGCATCCTCGATTTCCTTCGCGGCACACCCAAACTCTACGGCCAGCGCAAAGAGGTGCGCCGCGCCAATGGCAAAGGCCGCAAGAAAAACGATTACAGCAAAGCCACCATCACCAAAGGCGTATGCCTCAATTGCTCTACCGTTTGCGGCATTCAAGGCTATGTGATCGACGGCAAGCTCGTCAAAATCGGCGGCAATCCTGAAGATCCTAACAACGGCAAAAGCCTCTGCGCCAAAGGCCAATCCGGCACCACGATCAACAATTACGCAGATCGCATCCTCTATCCCATGAAGCGCGTGGGCGCGCGCGGCGAAGGCAAATGGCAGCGCATCACTTGGGATGAAGCCTACGGCATGATCGCCCCGCGCATCAAAAAAGCCATGGATGAAGGCAAGCCCGAAGAAGTAGCCATTCAAATTGGCCGCTCCCGCATCGGCGAGGAAATGACGCGCTTTTTAAACGCAATAGGCTCGCCTTCGCTGTTCAACCACCGCGCCCTCTGCTCCTCCAACAAACGCGCAGCCAACTACGTGAGCTTGGGCGAAACCGATTGGGAAAGCGGCGATTTCGAGCGCGCCAAATACATCCTCAATTTCGGCGCGAATTTTTACGAAGCCCACCAAGGCGCGATTCACGCCGCCAAGCGCATCATCCGTGGCCGCTACGACAATGGCGCCAAGCTCATCACGGTAGACGTGCGCATGAGCAACACCGCAGGCCGCTCGGATGAATGGCTCTGCCCCCGCCCCGGCACTGATGGCGCATTGGCGCTCGCCATGGGCAACACCATCATCACCGCCGGCAAGCATGATGCCAAATGGCTCAACACCTGGAGCAACATCAACGCCGAAGAACTGGCCAAATGGATCGCGCCCTACACGCCTGAATGGGCAGCTGGGTTGAGTGGTATTGCTGCTGAAGACATCCGCCGTATCGCACTCGAATTTGCCGCCGCTGCACCACGCGCCATCGCGTTCACAAACAGAGGCTCAGGCGCGCATTACAACGGCTTCAATGCAGATCGCGCCGTGATCTTGCTCAACGCGATTGTGGGTAGCATCGGCAAAGAAGGCGGCTATTGCTATGGCGAAGAGCCCACCCGCGTGCCCCCGCGCGTGTTCCCGCAGCCGCAGCCCATCCCGCCTGCGCCTAAAGCCACCAGCTTGATTGAGAACCCGCCCGAATGGCCGCTGGCCAACAAGTGGCAGCGCATGAAAGTCGGCCAGATCGTCTATCAAGGCATCAAAGAAGGCCGAGGCAAGATGCAGGTGTATTTCAGCTACTGCGTGGCCACACCGCAAACCTGGCCCGAGGGACGCAGCCTCACGGTGGAAGTGCTCTCCGATGAAAAGCTCATTCCCTTCCATGTCTGCTCCGATATCGTCTATTCCGAGCAAGCGCACTACGCCGATTTGATCTTGCCCGATGCGACCTACACCGAGCGCTGGGGCTTTGACACCCGCAACAACATGGAGCTGCGCGATTATGTCACCCTGCGCCAGCCCATTGTGCAGCCGCCCGCAGAATGCGTGAGCTTTGTGGATTCGATGATTGAAATCGGCAAGCGCATCAGCCCCGAGACGGCCAAGTATTTCAACTTCAAAAACCACGAAGATTGGCTGCGCCAGCGCTGCGGCGCATTCGGCAAGCGCGCAGAAGTGAAAGGTCCAAGTGGCACAGCCGCCGATGGCTTTGCCTACATGCGCGAGCACGGCGTGTGGCAAGACATGAGCAAACCCAAATACTACGATCTGTACAACTGGGAACTCTCAGAGGCGCAGCTCGCGGGCACCCGCGTCGAAGGCAACAACATCCTGCGCAAAAACGCCGCAGGCAAAGAAGTCATCGTCGGCCTCATGGTCGATGGCAAGGCGCGACGCGGCTTTGCCACACCTTCACGCAAATTCTCCGTCTATCACGAAGACATCGAGCAAGCCGCCAAGGATCGCAAATTCACCGAAGACGGCGGCAAAGGCATGCCCACCTACTTCCCCATTCCCACGCACGAGAAGATGAGCGAGGAGATGCTGCACCTCATCACCTTCAAATGGAATGTACACACCCAAGGCCGCACGCAAAGCCAAAAATTCTTGACCGAGATCGTGCACCACAACCCCATGTGGATTCACACCGATCGCGCCAACCAACTCGGCATCAAAACCGGCGATTTGGTAGAAATCACCACTTACCGCCCCCACGGCCACGCCATGAAAGAAGGCGCAGGCCAAGTGCTAGGCAAAGCGCAAATCACCGCGTATGTGACTGAAGGCATTCACCCGCGCACAGTCGCCGTATCCAACACCTTGGGCAACTTCTTCCACGGAAGAGCCGCCACTGCGCAGCGCGGCAGACGAGGAGCAAGCGCCGGCTGGGATAACACCATAGAAACCGAAGACCAAGATCTGGTCGACGATATCTGGTGGGACGCTAGAAAAGGCGGCACAGGCTCAGGCTACAACATCAACGCCATCCTCCCCATCCAACCTGCGCCCCTCGTGGGCATGCAAGGCTGGTATGACACGGTGTGTACTTTACGGAAAGTTTGAGGCAGTTTAGGGGGCTTCTGAATAAGTCATCGGGATGGAGCAGGCGCGGATTCGGGATGGGATGCTAGGCGAAAAACGTAGCTTTAGCGGTGCTAAAGCGAGGCTTTTCAACGACGCAGACCGCCCGAAGGCGGGCCTGATCCGCCCGAGTGACTTGTTCAGAAGCCCCCTGGCACTTTGCCGGCATAAATGCTGCGCGAAGTGCTATTGAATTGATAGTGATTAGCAATAGAACGAAACTGGCATCGAGAGAAAAATGGGGTCAGATCCCAATTCAGGACAACGACCTACCCGGAGCGCAAAACCGCACATACGAAATTGGGCTCTGACCCCATTTTTCGCGGCGCATGCTGAATTATTCATCCGAGCAACTATTACACACTAGTGTTTGTATCGTTCTTATCGTGCCCAATTTGTGGTGGTTTAGCACCGCTAGGTAGCTCTTCCGCTCTTCCTTGGGTTTGCCAAACGATATCGGCGATTTCGCGAATTCGGTCAACAATAGGTTTGGCATCATTGCCGAGTTTTGCTAGTACAACGCCAGCGTCTCCAATCAATCCCCAGAATCGATCAAGATCAGAAACACGCTTATGCATCTCTGATTGCAAAGACTCAAGACGTTTCATAAGGCGCTGCCGATGATCAGGGTCTAGATTCTTAGCGTTACCTATTTGGTCGCGTAGCTCGTTAAGTAGTACTTGAACTCTTCCAAGATCGCCTTGCGAGAATTCATAGGCGAATGCAACACCCAGCCCACTTTTAAATCTTGATCTGAGTTGTGAGATACGTGTCTTCTCGGTCATTTGATCGCATTGCGCAACGACTTTCCAAAGAGATTGGTGAATCGCACCACATTTTTCATTGATAGGCCCCAATGCTTCAATATCAACTTTAGTAAGAGTAACTGGCAGCAGCCCACTGTTAACTAATTCGACAATCAGCAAATATGCCTCAACGTACGCTTCGTAAACCTCTTTTGTCCAGCCTTCTGTAGCATCAAACTGCTTGAATGCCATATCGCACACTTCTTTCGTACCAGCTATTGGATCATTGCGAAGCGAACTGATAAATTCGTCAGAGTAAAGCATAGAGCTCCTTTTTGTTGCAATGAAAACTACTGTATCCGTAAAAAGTGTTGTGAAGTAAAGCTGATCTAATTTAAATCTGGAACATGAGTTGTTGCGCTGACATTTACACGCCAAGATCGTTGCAGAAATATGCTCTTTAGCATGCGCCGCGAAAAGTGGGGTCAGAGCCCAATTTCGTCTGAGTTTGAATTCGCGCCGGAGAGTTGAATGTCTTGAATTGGGATCCGACCCCAGTTTTCGCTCGGTCTTCGTCACTACTAATTCAATAGCGCCTCGCGCAGTATTTATGCCGGCGAGTGAAGGTTTTTGCCTTTAAAATCAATAAAAAAATGAGCTATCGCTGCATCCAGCGCCTAGACAGATAACTCAGCGCATCGACCAAAGCCACCAGCGCGAGCATAGCCAGCAAGATCGTGGATGTCTTGCTCATTTGGAACAAGCCCATGTGGAAGGCGAGCATTTGGCCTAGGCCGCCACCGCCGACGACGCCTAGCACGGCGGCTGCGCGAATGTTGTTTTCCCAGCGGTAGAGGGTGTAGCTCATGAGCTGGGGGATGATTTGGGGGAGCGTGGCATACCAGAAGATGCGGGCCTCAGACACGCCTCGGGTGCGCAGCGCGAAGGCTGCTCCGGGGGGCGCATTCTCTATGCTTTCGGCGAACAATCTACCGAGCACGCCTGCGGTGTGAAGGCCTAGAGCAAGCGTGCCTGCGAAGGGGCCAAGGCCAGCAGCAATCAGCAGGAGTGCTGCCCACACGAGCTCGGGGATGCTGCGCAGGGCGTTGAGCAGCAAGCGGGCTGGGCCTTTGAAATAGGCTTTGTCGGCTTCGTGCGTTTTGCTGGCTGGCAAGGCGAGTAGCAGGCCGAGGATGGCGGCGATGATGGTGCCGAGGAGTGACATGGCTAGCGTTTCTAGCGATGCCGTCCACAGCTTGTCGATGAAACGAGAAGAGAAATCTGGTGTGAGCAGCTCGCCGATGAATTTGGCCATGAGCTTGGCGGATTCGAGGCTGAAGAGCTGCGCCCATTGCAAGTTCAATGTCCAGAAGCTGGCTACGGTGAGCACGATGAGGCCGAAGACGAACCAGCAGGCTTTGCAGCGTGCATCAAAGAGCTTAGGCGGCAATTTGTACACCTCGTTCGCAGCCTCTTTAGGAAAGGAATTCATCCCAATTCCTTTCGCAGCCAAGAACTCGCGCGATCAGCGAGCCAAACGAGCAGCATGAAAACGAGCAGCAGCGTAGCAACTTCGCCTCCTTTGAACATTTTCATCGAGGTATCAAGCTGCTGCCCTAAGCCGCCCGCGCCCACGAAGCCGAGCACGGCGCTGGAGCGGATGGCGCATTCCCAGCGATAGACCGTGTAGCTCGTGAGCTCGGCGGCGTTTTGCGGGAGCAGGCCATAGAAGAAGGATTGCAAGCGCCCTCCTCCATTGCGCATGAGCGATTGCGTGGCATGCGCTTCGCCGCTTTCTAAAATTTCGGTGTAGACCTTGCCGAGCATGCCCGCATACGTGAGCGCGATGGCGAGCACACCCGCAGTCGGCCCTAAGCCAACGACGCGCACGAACACGAGCGCCCACACGAGCTCGGGCACGCTGCGCATAACGATAAGCAACCAGCGGATGGCTTGGCGAAAGATGCTGGGCAGGAAGGCCATCTTGCCTGAGAGGGCTGAGACGGATAAAGCCGATGTGCCGAGCAAGGTGAGCGGGATGGCGAGAAGCAATGCCAGCGCGATACCAGCGGTGGCCACAGCGACTGTGCGCCAGGTTTCTTTGGCGACGAGGGTTAAAAATTCTTTGTCGTGTGCTGGTGGGAAAAAATCGCCGAGGAAATTGCCCATCACCTTGCGGCTCTCGGGATGCCAGAGCAGCCAAGGCTTGAATTCGGTGGTAACGAGCAGCGGCCAGAGCAGCAACAAAGCGGCAATGCTCCAGAAGACGCGGCTTTGCCAAGCTGGGTCTCTTTGCGCTGGAGCGGTTAATACAACACTCATCATCAGCGGCAATGCATCACAGCAGGTTGGCCGGGCTGCGCGTTTTGCTCAGGGAATTCGTTCACTGGCGCTGCGCCGAAAAGCTCGTCTTCATGTTGGGCGTAGAGTGCTCTGAGTTTGTCTTGAGTCACTTGGGCTGCAGGCAGATCAAACGCCACTTCGCCATCTCGCAAACCGAGAATGCGGGGAAACGCTTCTAAAGCGCGCTCGACTTGGTGCAGCGTGCAAACAAGAGTAGCACCGCGAGCTTTGGCCTCGCGCGTGAGCACTTGCAGTGCTTGCGTGGCGCGCGTAGGGTCAAGCGCGGACAAAGGCTCATCAACCAGCCACAGTTTGGCATTTGATGCGAGCAGCCGCGCTAAGCCTACGCGCTGGCGCTCGCCGCCAGAGAGGCGATCTACGCGCTCAAAAATCTTCTCATCCAAATCAAAGGCTTTCAAAGCCTGATGTGCGGCGGGAATATCGCTCGGATAAAACAAAGAGCGCAAGCTAGAAGCTAGGCTCATCTGAGGTAAGCGGCCAGCGAGCACAGCAGTGACGACTCTTTGACGAGGCGGCAGCGGAGGAACTTGCGGCGCGAGAAACAGCTCACCGCGCAGCTCTTGCAAAGCTGAGCGGGGCAAGCTCCAAGGGTTTTGAGCACCAATTAGCAATTCACCACTGGCAGGCTGCAAAGCGCAGGCCACGGCATGCAAAAGCGTCGTCTTGCCCGCGCCAGAAGGCCCGATCACGGCGATTTGCTCACCCGCTTGAAGCTGCACATTCGCACCACGCAGAGCTGGCACGGAATTGCCCTTGGCTGCCGGGTGGCGGGCGCTTAACTGTTGGAGTTGTAATTGCAAAGCTGAACCTAGAGTAGAAAGAGAAAAGCGCGGCAAGCATGTGCCGCGCTTGTACTTCAAACGATATTAAAGCAGACCAGCGCTCTTGGCAGCAGTTTCCAGACCTTTGTAATTCTCAGGCTTGGTGGGCACATAGCGAGTTGCGCGGTTCAGCGTGAGGATTTCTTTGCCTTCTGCGGTGTTTGGATCGAGATCCAGCAAAGCCTTCATTACACGCTCGCGCATGGCGGCGGGCATATCAGCATGCACGCTCCAGTTGTAATTGAAATATGGTGGTGTGGTGTAGAACACATCAACGGCCTTGGTATCGACCTTGTTTTCGCTCACGAATTTTTTCCAGACTGTGATATCGAGTGCAGCTGCAGCCACACGGCCGCTCACCACGGAGGCAATCGTGGCATCATGCGCGCCAGAGAAGGCGACGCGCTTGAAATCTTTTTCTGGATCAATCTTCGCTTCGAGCAAGAAATTGCGTGGCATCAAATGGCCAGAAGTAGAGCTTTGTGAGCCGAAGGAGATTTCTTTGCCCTTCATATCAGCCAAAGTCTTGATGCCGGAATCCGTCTTGGCGATGAAAACGGATTGAAAGCGCGTATCTTCTTCGCGCTGCGCAATCGGGATGATCTTGCCGCCCGAGCGCAGATTGGCTTGCACATGCGTGAAGCCGCCAAACCACACCAAATCCACCCGCTTATTCACCAGCGCTTCCACTGCGGCTGGGTAGTCGGTCACGGGGGTGAACTCGACCTTCATTCCTAGTTTCTTTTCCAAATACGTTGCAATCGGCGTGAACTTGCGTACCTGCTCAGTGGCAGCTTCTTCAGGAATGGTGGTGACGCGGAAAACTTGCTGCGCATGACTTATGGCGCCGAAAGTGAGGATGGCGCAGGTCATTAGGCATTTGAAGGTGCGAGAAGGTGAAAAGTCAATCATGGAAAAATCCCTAGGAATAAAGGTTAGACAAGTCCTGTCGAATAAGGACAGGCCGTTATTACACCGCGAAACAGCGTTTTTTGCAGGCGGGGGAAGCGATGGCATCCAAACTACACTGTCTTGCGTAAGATACGTTAACTTTAAAACGACTCCAACAGATGACAACGCCTCAGTTTTATCAGCTTCATGATTCCAACAGCACCGCCGTGAAAGCAGCCATTCGCGCCGAGCTCACGGAAGGTTTGCTCAAACCCCAAGCCGCTGTCTCCCCCAAATACCTGTATGACGCTTTAGGCTCACGCCTGTTTGATGCGATTACTGAGCTGCCCGAGTATTACCCCACGCGCACTGAAGGCACGATTATTGCGCAGCATTTGACGGCGATTGCGCAGCAGACTCCCAAAGGCGCGGCCTTGATCGATCTGGGCGCGGGGAGCTGCGAAAAAGCGGCGAGGCTTTTTGAAGCACTCAAGCCCGCGCACTACATCCCGATTGATATTTCTGTGGAATACCTGCGCCAAACGGTGCATTGCCTGCAGCGCGAATACCCGCAAATGCGCATGAGCGGCGTGGGCATGGATTTTTCTTCGGAGATGCTGCTGCCGGCTGAGCTGATGGCGCAAATTAAAGGTTTACCAATTGTGGTGTTCTACCCCGGCTCCAGCATTGGCAATTTCGCGCCCGAGGACGCGCGCGCCCTGCTCTCGCGTGCGCATGCGCTGTGCAAGCTCGGAGGCGCAGGCAGCGGGCTCTTGATTGGCGTGGATTTAGTCAAGCCCTCTGAGATTTTGGAGCCGGCTTACGACGATGCGCTGGGCGTGACGGCTTCTTTCAACCTCAACATGCTGCTCAACATCAATAACCTCTTGGGCAGCAACTTTGCGCCGCAAGATTGGCAGCATGTGGCCTTCTTTGACAAGCAGCTCTCGCGCATCGAAATGCATCTACAAGCCAAACATGATGTGACAGTGACTTGGCCAGGTCATACCCGTGAATTCAAGCGCGGCGGAGATATTCACACCGAAAACTCCTACAAATGGACGATTTCTGGCTTTGCTGATTTGCTGCAATCCGCCGGCTTTTCCAAGCCCACGAGCTGGACAGATGCGAAAGATTGGTTTTCCGTGCACTGGGCATCCACTTGATACGATAGAGGGATGCAACGCTTGGCATCCACACCACTGATCACTCGCCGCACAGCCGTTCTTAGCGCGGGCTTTGCGCTCGCTGGCTGCTCGGTGAATCCAGACTACAACCACACGGCGGAAGACTCCCCCAGGCAGTTGATCACAGCAAGAGGCAAAGCGCTGCGAAATATTTGGGTGCTCTCATCTGGCGGGCCACGTGGCTTTGTACATGTGGGCGTGCTCAAGGCGCTGGAAGAGCTGGGGCATCAGCCCGACATGATTGTGGGCGGCTCAGTGGGCTCGCTGGTGGGTGCGCTCTATGCGGGCGGCGTACGCGCTAAGGAGCTGGAGCAAATGTCCCTTGATTTGGGTGTGATGGATATGGGGCGACTCGCACTCACGGGCGATGGCAAATTCACTGGCTCGCCGCTGGCGGCTGTTGTGAACCGTGAACTCCTGCAGCGCTGCGGTACTTGCGAGATGCAAAAACTTCCCATTGCATTTGCTGCTGCGGTGGTGGAACGGGAATCGCGCAAAGCGATGTTGCTCAATCATGGCGATGCAGGCGTGGCGGTACAGGCCAGTTGCGCGATTGAGGGCACGTTCACGCCCGTGCGCATTCGTGGAATGCAATACGTGGATTCGGATTTGGTGGCGCCCATGCCGGTGCGGCTCTCGCGGGAATTGGCTGTGGCCACGAATGGCGCGGCAAGCTCGGCGCTGAAGCTGCTCGCGATGGATGCCTCCGCTCGCCCAGAAACTGCGCCACAAGGCGTGGAGCGATGGCGCGATGGCGATTTGCGCAAGCGCGCTTTGATTGCGCCTGATGCAGCTGTTGCCAGCCTTGTGTTGCACCCTGAAATGAGCTATTTTGTGAATGTGAGCAAAGAATTTCGTTTGCGCACCATTGAAGACGGCTACCGGGGCACGATGGCACAGGCGGAGAAAATCAAGGCGGTGCTGAGTTAGCGGTCACGGGCTTTTCGCTCACCTGCATGCGCGAAGCCGCATGCAAACCAAATACACCAATCACGATCAGCGAAATACTCGCGAGCTTGATGGCGGTGGCCGCTTCTTTGAAATAGTAAATGCCAATCAAGGCAGTGGCAATCGTGCCCACGCCGCTCCACACGGCATAAGTCACGCTCAGATCAATGGTTTTGATGGCCATGGTGTTGCAGGTGAAGGCCAAGGCGTAGAAGGCAAACATCGCCACTGAAGGCACGGGCCTCGTGAAGCCTTGCGAGAGTTTCATACAAGTGGTGCCCATCACTTCAAAGGTGATGGCGATGGCTAGCAGCGTCCAGGCTTGCGAGAGGGTGGGCGTGAAGGCTTGGATGGCTTTGAGCATGAAAAATCTTATCGTTGTCAGAGAGCGCAGGTTCGGAAACCAGCATAAATATCAGTACGCTCCGGAGTGAAATAGTTCCGATAGCGCGGGTTTCTCATGATGGGCAGCGTGGCCGCGCATGCACCGCGCAACACTTTTCGGCTGCCAAACCAAGGCTCTGAGTAATCTCGGTAAGGATGCGCTTGGAAGCCATCGTAGGGCTGGAAATCGCTTGAAGTCCATTCCCAGACATCTCCCCAAGCAAAGCTGGACTCAGATATCGCTGCATATTCCCACTCAGCCTCAGAAGGCAGCCTGCGCCCAGCCCAGAGGCAATAGGCCTGCGCATCGTGCCAGCTCAAATGCACGGCACTGGTTTGTAAATCCAGAGCAAGCCATTGGCCAAATTGTAGGTTTTCGTAGCCAGCGGATGCCTTGCGGAGATAGCGCGGCAGCGCATGCTGCGTGGCTTGTACGAACTCAAGATACTGCTCCCATCGCACGGGCTTGGCGTCGATCTCAAAGGCCGCAAGCTTGGCGGTTTGCCCCGAAAGCTCATTGTCAAAAGAAAAACCTACTTCAGGGGATCCCAGCTTCCACGAGGTATTTTTTATGGAAAAACGACTGATAGCCGGCATGGAATCTGCGCGAAATGCTATTGAATTGATAGTATCTATGCTACCAGCAGGTAACTCTATGCGCTGCTGCAGAGCCTGCGCCATGTACACCGCCGCTTCAATATGCATGGCTTCATGCAGTAAAACGAGGCGGTAAAAATACAAATCGTCATCGCTTTTGCCCGCTTGGTTCAAGCATTGCAGAGTTTGCGCTAGCGTGGCTTGCAAATAAGCCTTGGCCGCTTGCGAGTCAAGCAAAGGCAGCTCCCAACGCCTGGCGTGATGCACAGTGGAGCTGTTGTACCAATCATCGCCATGGTGGGCGGCCTGCAGGTGCGGGCAAGGCAGGCGGGCATGCTCAGGATCACAAGCTGTGCCCATATGCCTTTGCTGATTGCGCCCGATCCACCATTGCTGAAACCAGCCAATATGCCCCAGCTCCCACAGCGGCGGGTTGAATTCATCGCCCTGCGGCACATCCAAAGCCTTGGCGGCTTCGTATGCTTCAAACAGCGCCAGCGTGATGCCGCGCACGCGCACCAGCTCTTTGCTAAGAGTGGCAGCGTCCGATGTGCGTATCATCTGGCCTGGAGTTTGCTGAAGCGTTATGCCGATGCGCGCATTCATTGATTTAAAAATTCTTCCCAAAAATGTCTTCTGTCGTGATCATCAGCCCTGCTTTGTCAGATGCCAACAATGGCAACTGGCAAACCGCCAAGCGTTGGGCGCAGATGCTTAGCAAACAGCATCGTACTCGCATCACAAAGCATTGGCAGGCTTCAGATGTGTCGGATGAGATCATGATTGCCTTACATGCTCGCCGAAGCGCTGACTCGATTGCCGCTTGGCATGCCCTTCGTGGCTCTCGCGGCTTGATTGTGGCACTGACTGGCACCGATCTCTACCGCGATATACAGATGGATACGCAAGCACAGGCCTCTTTGGATGCAGCGGGGCAGCTGATTGTGTTGCAAGAGCTGGGAATCAACAGCTTGCCCAAGCAGCATCGCGGTAAAACCAGCGTGGTGTTTCAGTCCACCACCTCCCGTAAAACCTTGGCCAAGACAGATAAGCATCTCAACGCAGTGATGGTCGGCCACCTGCGCGACGAAAAAATGCCGCAGACTTTGTTTGAAGCGGCTCGTTTACTCAAGCATGAGAAAGATATCCGCATCACCCACATTGGCGCAGGCTTGGATGAAAAGCTCGCGCAAGATGCTATCAATACAGAAGCGCTTTGCGCAGGATACATATGGGCTAGAGGCCTAAAACATGCTCAAACCCGGCAACGCATCCAGCGCGCCCATGTGCTCGTCCATACCAGCAAGATGGAAGGCGGCGCGCATGTGATCATGGAGGCCGTGTGCAGCGGCACGCCGGTGCTTGCTTCGCGCATGGATGGCAATGTGGGCATGCTGGGCGGTGGCTATGACGGTTATTTCCCTGTGGGTGATGCCTCAGCATTGGCTGCTTTGCTGCGCCGTTGTAAGAACGAACCTACTTTCCTAGACCATCTATCATCCCAATGTGCGCTGCGCGCCCCACTCTTTTCTCCGCTTTCCGAACAAACGGCTTTGCTGCAACTCGTGGCAAAAGCCCAATAAACAACACATGCAAACTTCAGATCAGCCCATCCTGCGCGACATCGTTTTAATTGGCGGAGGCCACAGCCATGTGGGTGTGCTCAAAAGCTTTGGCATGAATCCGATCCCCGGTGTGCGGCTCACCTTGATCTGCACCGATCTCCACACGCCCTACTCCGGCATGCTGCCCGGCTATGTGGCGGGGCATTATGAGTTTGACGAAGTGCATATTGATCTGCTGCGCTTGGCGCAGTTTGCAGGCGCGCGGGTGTATCGCGATGAAGTAATTGGCATTGATCGCGGCCAGCAAAAGGTGCTGTGCAAAAGCCGCCCTGCTGTGCCTTACGACCAACTCTCGATCAATATTGGCTCTACGCCGCAGTTGCAAGGTGTGCCGGGAGCCACTGAGCATGCAGTCGCCGTCAAACCGATTCGTAATTTCAATGACCGTTGGCTTCAGCTTTTAGAGCGCGTGAAGAATCACGCAGGTAAGACGACGATTGCCGTGGTGGGTGCTGGCGCAGGCGGCGTGGAGCTGTTGCTTGCTATGCAATTCCGTTTGCGCAACGAATTGACCAAGCTCTATCGCAATCCAGACGAACTCACATTTCATCTGCTCTCTGCGAACGAAACAATCTTGCCCACACACAACGCTCGCGTGCGCGAGACCTTCTCAAAAGCCCTGCGTGAGCGTGGCGTGCAAGTACATCTGAGCAGCGAAGTCACGCAAGTGCAAGCGGGCAAGCTCATCACCTCCAGCGGCAAAACGCTAGATGCCGATGAAATCATCTGGGTCACACGCGCAGGCGGCGCGGCATGGCTCAAGCAAACCGGCTTGCAGCTCGACAAGGAAGGCTTCATCGAAGTCAAAGACACGCTGCAAACGGTGACCGATCCGCTGATTTATGCAGCGGGCGATATTGCGAGCATGGTGAATTACAAGCTGGAAAAAGCAGGCGTATTCGCCGTGCGCATGGGCAAGCCGCTCACCGAGAATTTGCGCCGCGCAGTAGGCGGTACAGACTTGCAAGCCTATTCGCCACAAACCAGTTGGCTCGCGCTCATCAGCACGGGCGACAAATACGCCGTCGCCTCACGCGGTTGGCTTGGCTTTGCTGGCGCGTGGGTTTGGCAGTGGAAAGACTGGATCGATCAGCGCTTCATGCGCAAGTTCAGCGAGTTTCCTGATATGAGCCAATCTGCACCTGCGCCAGCAAGCAATGCCCTTGCTAACGTCAAACTCAGCTCGGAAGAATCCCTGCAAGCCATCTCCGCCATTGCCATGCGCTGCGGTGGCTGCGGCGCGAAAGTGGGTGCAACGATTTTGCAGCGCGCTTTGGGTAATCTGCACCCCGTACAAAGAGACGATGTGCTCATCGGCCTCAAAGACCCAGATGATGCCGCCGTCGTGCGCGTGCCGCCCGGCATGGCCGTGGTGCATTCAGTAGATTTCTTCCGCGCGTTTGTCGATGATCCCTATATCTTCGGTAAAGTCGCCGCCAATCATTCGCTGGGCGACATTTGGGCCATGGGCGGCATCGCGCAATCCGCCACCGCTGTTTGCACCGTGCCACCGGGCATGGATGCAAAGGTCGAAGACGTGCTCTTCCAGATGATGACAGGCGCGCTTGAAGTGCTCAATGAAGCCGATTGCTCCCTCGTGGGCGGGCACACGGGCGAAGGCAAAGAGCTGGCGCTTGGCTTTGCGGTGAATGGCTTGATTGAAGACAAGCCCGAAGCAGTCTTACGCAAAGGCGGCATGAAGCCGGGCGATGTACTCATCCTCACCAAGCCGATTGGCACAGGCACTTTGTTTGCGGCCAAAGATCGCTTGTTTGCCAAAGGCCGCTGGATTGATGCAGCTCTCACCAGCATGGTGATCAGCAACCGCACGGGTGCAAAAATCCTGCGCGAGCACGGCGCAACAGCCTGCACAGATTTAACGGGCTTTGGCTTGCTCGGCCATTTGGTCGAGATGACGCGCCCTTCTGAGGTGGATGCAGAAATCCACATGGGCGCCCTGCCCTTGCTCGATGGCGCGCAAGAATGCGTGCAAGCGGGTATCACGAGTTCTTTGCAAAGCGCCAATGTACGCCTGCGCAGAGCGCTACGAAATCAAGAGCAATTTGTGAACCATCCGCGTTACCCGCTCATATTTGATCCGCAAACTGCTGGTGGCCTGCTGGCGAGCGTGCCCGCAGAACAAGTAGATGCCTGCATTGAGCAACTCAAAGCACAAGGCTATCCCCACACCACAAAAATCGGAAGAATATTACCGCAAGGCGATGCGTTGGAGCCGATCGTTCTTGTTGATTAACCAACACTCTTTCTTCAAGCTGTTCGCCCTGAGCTTGTCGAAGGGCTCTTTGGGGCTTCGACAAGCTCAGCCCGAACGGCTGGCTTGCGCTACGATGGTGGGATGAACACACAAGTTGCATCTCAAGTTGGTTTGATCGGCCTCGGTGCCATGGGCAGCGGTATGGCGGGCTCGCTATGTCGTAAAGGTCATGCGCCCTATGTTTTTGATGTGCGCAGTGAAGTAGCGCAAGCCTTTGCCACGCAAGGCGGCACAGCATGCTCATCTCCTGCAGAGCTCGCTAAGAACTGCCAAGTCATCATCTCAGTCGTGGTGAATGCAGCGCAGACAGAAAGCGTGCTCTTTGGTGAGAATGGCTGCGCCAGCGCCATGAAACCCGGCAACGTCTTCGTGATGTGCTCCACCGTCGATCCCAATTGGTCGATTGCCCTCGAAGCTCGCCTAGAAAAGCTCGGCATTCTCTACATCGATGCACCCATCTCCGGCGGCGCAGCGCGCGCAGCCAGCGGCGAGATGACGATGATGAGCGCTGGCAAGCCTGAGGCCTACGCGATTGCTGAGCCATTCCTAAGTGCGATGGCCGGCACGCTCTACAAGCTGGGTGACAAAGCTGGCGCAGGCAGCAAAGTCAAGGTGATCAATCAACTGCTCGCAGGCGTACACATCGCAGCAGCCGCAGAAGCCATGGCGCTCGGCTTGCGCGAAGGTGTCGATCCCGCAGCGCTGTACGAGGTGATCACGCACAGCGCGGGCAACAGCTGGATGTTTGAAAACCGCATGGCCCATGTGCTCGCGGCGGATTACACGCCGCTCTCCGCCGTAGATATCTTCGTGAAAGACTTAGGTCTCGTGCTCGATATGGCCAGAGCCAGCAAATTCCCTTTGCCACTCTCCTCCACAGCGCACCAAATGTTCATGCAAGCCTCCACCGCCGGCTTTGCCAAAGAAGACGACAGCGCCGTGATCAAAATCTTCCCCGGTATCGATTTGCCTAAAAAGGTATGATCAGAGTTTTGCTCTCAATTTCGTAGCACTCCGCGCAGATTCTCTGCCGGTGATTGACTGTTTTCGTCCAATTTCCGACCCTCTTTTGTACGATTTTCCGTATTTCCTAGGGTAAATACCTGCATCAATGTATTCTTCATTAGCAATTTAACGTATACATTATCATTAATGCATACATTAATGAACGCTTGACGAATACAGAGCCATGAGTGCCAGCAACAACGCCGTACAAGAACAGAGTCTATCGCTGAGTTTGAAAGCTTGGACAGGGCTTGGCTTGGTTAGGCCAGAATGTGTGCTCGCAAACTCGCGGGGGGATCTGTTTACCGCCGATTGGCGCGGTGGAGTGGCGCATATGCATTCGGATGGCAGCCAGACCTTCTACGCTGCACAACCTATAGATGGCGAAGTTCTCAAGCCTAATGGCATCGCGTTGCGCAAAGATGGTTCGTTTTTGCTAGCGCATTTGGGCGCTGAGCTGGGCGGCGTGTTCAGCTTGCAGCGTGACGGGAGCACACGGCCAGTGCTCAGGGAAGTCGACGGTATCGCCCTGCCCCCGACCAACTATCCGCTTGAAGATGCGCAAGGTCGACTGTGGATCACCATCAGCACCCGCCTCAAGCCCCGCGCTCTAGGCTACCGTAACACCTGCAGCGATGGCTTCATCGTTTGTATGGATGATCCTAACGATCCGAAAAGCGCCCGCATCGCCGCTGATGGCCTAGGCTACACCAATGAAATCGCCTTCGATCCCACTGGCCAATGGCTGTATGTGAACGAAACCTTCACGCGCCGTCTATCGCGCTTCCCCGTACGCCCAGATGGCAGCTTGGGCAGCAAAGAAGTTGTCACCGAGTTTGGCGCGGGCACCTATCCTGATGGCATGGCTTTTGATGTGGAAGGCCATGTGTGGATCGTGAGCATTGTGAGCAACCGCCTGATTCGCGTATCGCCATCGGGTGAGCAGACGATTTATCTAGAAGATGTCGATGCCAATCATCTCGCTTGGGTGGAAGAGGCCTATCAAAGCCACAGCATGGGTCGCCCGCATTTGGATGGTGTGAAATCCAAGCAGCTTAGCAATATCTCCAGTCTGGCTTTTGGCGGGAAAGATTTGCGCACAGGCTATCTGGGCTGCTTGCTGGGCGAGAGCTTGGCAACCCTGCACATGCCCGTAGCTGGCCATCCACCGATTCATTGGAATTATTGAGGACCTTCAGCATGACCGCACTGCGCCACAGTAACAAAGACATGGAAAGCCTGCCACTTGCAGAGCAGGCTTATCAAGAGATTCGTTCCCGTATTCTGGACAACCTTTGGACGCCCGGCTATCAAGCTTTGGAGCAAGAGGTGGCTCTCGCCTTGGGCATGAGCCGCACGCCAGTGCGTGAAGCCCTGATGCGTTTGCAGCAAGAGGGTTTGGTCGAGGTCGCTCCACGGCGCGGAATGCGCGTCTTGCCCGTCTCGCCCACAGATATGCGTGAGATTTATGAAATTCTCACTGCGCTGGAATGCATGGCTGCCGAAATCTTGGGCAAGAGAAAGCCTTCTCAACAAGAGCTTAAGCCTCTGGTGGAAGCCACTCAATTGATGGAAGCTGCTCTCGTGCGCGAAGATTTGGATGCTTGGGCGAAAGCAGATGAAACCTTTCACCTCGCTTTGGTGAAACTCGCTGGCAACCGCATGCTGCTGGAAACTGTGATGGGCTACTGGGATCGCGCGCACCGCGCCCGGATGTTCACGCTACGCCTGCGCCCCAAGCCAGTTAACTCGACCAAAGAACATATGCAGCTCGTGGACATGCTCGCCGCTGGCGATGGCGCAGGTGCTGCGCAGGTCAACCGCAGCCACCGCGAACGTGCCAGCCGCGAGCTGCTAGCGATTTTTGAGCGCTACCAGCTCCAGCAACTTTGAAATCTCACTTCTTTCGGATTCTTGAATGACAACTTCTTTTCACATCAGCGTGCTTCCCGGCGATGGCATTGGCAATGAGGTGATGCCCAGTGCACTGGCCG
This sequence comes from Variovorax sp. PCZ-1, assembly GCF_018413605.1. GTDB lineage: Bacteria > Pseudomonadota > Gammaproteobacteria > Burkholderiales > Burkholderiaceae_C > JANMDU01. The sequence continues at coordinate 1,588,559 of NZ_JAHCDN010000001.1, forward strand.
TCTTGGAAAAAATCGGTCAAAGTATTAACCGCCGCTTTCATTTCGAGCAACACGTCGCTGGCGCGCAGCATTACGCTGACCACGGCGTAGCTTTGACGGATAAAGTGCTGACTGATTGCGAAAAAGCCGATGCGATTTTGTTTGGCGCGATGGGCTTGCCCCATGTGCGAGGCGCTGACGGCACGGAGATCATTCCGCAGCTCGATCTGCGTTTCCGTTTCGACCTGTATGCGGGCGTCCGCCCGATCCGCACCTTCAAAGGCCTGCCCACTCCTCTGGCCCATCCCCGTGCGTCGGAGATTGATTTCGTGCTCGTGCGCGAATCCACCGAGGGTCTCTTTTATGCACGAGGCCGTGGCGAGGCGCATGGTGATGAAGCCGTGATTGACCCCATGAAAATCACACGCGCAGGCACCGAGCGCGTCTGCGAATTCGCCTTTCAACTAGCCCAGCAACGCGAAGCGACCAAAGGCCGCCCAGGCCGCGTCACCAATGTGGACAAAGCCAATGTGTTTGCTTCCATGGCGTTTTGGCGCAAGATTTTTGAAGAAACTGCGGCCAAGCATCCAAGCATGGCAGTTGATAGCGCCTATGTCGATGCGATGGCACTCAACCTTGTGATGAAGCCTTGGGCGTATGACGTGCTCGTCACGGAAAACATGTTTGGCGACATCTTGTCAGACCTGATCGCAGCGCTCGTGGGCGGCATGGGCATGGCACCTTCGGGCGATATTGGCGACAAGCACGCCCTCTTTCAGCCCGCCCACGGCACAGCGCCCGATATCGTGGGCCAAGGCAAGGCCAATCCCACAGCGATGATTTTGTCTGCGGCCATGATGCTCGATTGGCTGGGCGCAAAGCACGGTGACAGCGCTTTGATGGATGGTGCTCGCGCGATTGAAGCTGCGGTAGAACATGCTTTTGCACAAGGTCAGGTGCGGCCCTTTGAATTTGGCGGTACGAGCGGCACAGCACAAGTCACGCAAGCGGTGCTCAGCCACCTGAAAACCCATAAAAATCAAGGAGCGCCTGCGTGACTCAGGCCGCGCGCCCTGTCCAGCGCGTCGCCGTGATTGGCGCGGGCTACTTCAGCCAGTTTCATTTGCATGGCTGGCAAAACCTGCCTGGCATCGAGATCGTGGCTGTGTGTGATGCGGACGAACAGAAAGCAGCACAGAGTGCGCTACAGTTTGGTGCCGCTCGTTCCATGAGCAGTCCAGAGAAAATGTTCGCGTCAGTGGATATTGATTTACTCGATATCGTGACGCCACCGGGCAGTCACGAGAGCCTGATCCGCCAAGCAGTGACACGAGGCATCCCCACCATTTGCCAAAAACCTTTTGCTACCTGCTTTGCGCAAGCACTCGCCATGACCGAGCTTGCCGAACAAGCCAAGATACCGCTGATCGTGCACGAGAATTTCCGTTTCATGCCCTGGTATCGCGAAATGCGCAGGCTGATTGATATGGGCATGTTGGGCAAACTGCATGGCATCTCATTCCGCTTGCGCCCCGGCGACGGCCAAGGCGTAGATGCCTACCTCGGTCGTCAGCCTTATTTTCAAAAACTGCCTCGCTTTTTAGTGGCTGAAACAGTGGTTCATTTCATTGATACCTTCCGCTACCTGTGCGGCGAGGTGAAATCAGTCTATGCGCATTTACGCCGTATCAATCCAGTGATTGCTGGAGAAGATGCAGGATTTATCCACTTCGAGTTTGCTACTGGCGCCACAGGCAGCTTGGATGGCAATCGTCTCAACGATCATGTGGCCGACAACCCACGTCGCACCATGGGCGAGATGTGGCTCGAAGGCGAACATGGCATCTTGCGCTTGGATGGCAATGCGAAGTTGTACTTCAAACCTCACCTAGGCACCGAGAAAGCGCTGGATTATGACAGCGGCTGCGAGACGCAATTTGGTGGCAGTGCTTGCCAACGCCTGCAACAGCATGTCGTGAATTCCTTGAGCAGTGGTTTTCCAGCCGAGAACACAGCACGCGATTACCTGCGTAATCTGCGTATTCAAGAAGCCGTGTATGCCTCGCATGCACAAGGCTGTCGCATCGAGATCGATCGTTTCACCCCGCCTGAGATTCCTACGAATCCCGTTTTAGCCACCGTTTCTTAAGCCCCAATTCTTTGCCCGTTTGATTTTTACAGAAGGAGACTCTCATGAAAACACGTCGTATCACGCTCAAATCCATTGCGCTTGCTGCTGCAGCCTGCGCCGCATTAGCGACAGGTATGCAAACTCAGGCTCAAACGATCCTGAAATTCAGCCACACCGATCAAGCCCAAGGCGCGCGCCAAGCAGGCGCACAAATTTTCGCCAAAAAGGTGGAGGAATACACCCAAGGCCGCTACAAGGTGCAGGTATTTTGCTGCAGCCAGTTGGGCAATGACCCGAAGAACATTGAGCAGCTTGTTTTGGGTGGCATTGATTTCACGGTGTCTGCTACCGGCTCTTACGCCGGCCAGCTCCCCACACTGAATCTCACCATGATGCCCTTCATCATCGACTCCTACACCCAAGGCTGGAAGTTTTACGACGAATCCAAATGGCTCAAAGAGCAATTTGACAAAGCGCCCGCCAAAGGCTTCCGCTTTTTGGCCACTTGGGAGGCTGGTTTTCGCAACATGACCACCCGCGAGAAATTGAGCAGCCCCGAGGATGCCAAAGGCAAGAAGCTGCGCACCTTCCCGAATGAAATGATGCGCTGGCAGCTCGAGGCCATGGGCTTTGGTATTCAAATCATGCCTTTGCCCGAGGTGTATCTCGCGATTCAACAAGGCGCAGTTTTTGGGCAAGAAAATCCGATTGACACTATTGCCTCCAACAAGTTTTATGAAGTCGCCCCGCATGTGACGTTGACCAATCACGTCTATAGCCCGATTCCGATGGCTATTTCTGAAAAGACGTGGCAGCGCCTCTCGCCAGCTGATCAACAAGCTGTCACACGCGCAGCTCGTGAAGTAGCACCCTTCCAGCGTAACTTCATCCGCGATAACGATGAAAAGCTGCTGTTTGACATGGAGCAAAAAGGTGCCAAGGTCAATCGCAAACCCAACACCGAGGCTTTCCGTAAATCTGTTGAGCCGGTTTATGCCAAGGCTCGTGAAAAATACGGCGCGGATGTGGATCGCGTTTTGGCTGAAACTGCAGCGATCCGCAAGGCCGTGAAGTAAGCAAGCAGACAAGGAAATCACCCAAATGCAAGCAGCCCCCGCCTCCATGGACAGCGCTCAAAGCGAAAAGCCAAGCTCAGTTCCTTTGCCTCAGCCTACCTGGCTCAAGAGCATCGGTAAGCTCGTGGATTATTCCGTGATTCTCATCGGCGGAGCGCTGGCTGCTTTGATCTTCATCAACGTTGTCTTGCGCGTCGTTGGCATCGATTTCGCTTGGCTACTGGAGTTGGGAGAAATGATGATGGTCTGGGTGACTTTCCTCGGTGGTGCAGCTGCAGCTCAGCGCGGCGCGCACATGACGATCAATGAGTTCCTTGACAAACTTACTCCAGCCAAACGGCGCTGGGCTGATGCTGCCGTGCAGGTCTTCACCCTCATCGTTTTGGGGGTGGTTTTTGTCTTCGGCATCAAGATCGTCCAGCAAAGTTGGGGCAATGTGCTCACCACGCTGGAATGGCCTATGGCTTGGCAATACATGCCTTTGCCATTGGGCTCTGGGTTGATGCTCTTGTTTGTTGCGTATGACCTGTGGCTGATTTTGCGAGGTATCCCGCGTGAGCAACGATACCCCGAAGACCACTAAAAAAGACTATTAACGAGAGTCGTCATGTTAGCTTTGATCATTTTTGGTTTGTTTTTTGCGCTGGCGCTGGCTGGCATTCCACTCATGGTGTCGCTGCTGGCCACCACGGTGGGCATCGTCACCTTCATGGGCATGCAATACCCTCTAGACAGCGTGTTCCTCGCTTTCATTGGCGGTGTCGAGCCTTTCATTTTGATTGCCGTGCCATTGTTTGTCTTCACGGGCGAGTTGCTTGCGCAAGGCGGTGTGGGCAAGCGCATCGTGAATTTCGCGAATGTACTGTTTGGCTGGTTGCCGGGTGGCTTGGGCATCGTCACTGTGGTGTCCTGCTTGCTGTTTGGCGGTGTGTCCGGCTCAGCGATTGCGGATACTGCAGCGATTGGCGCCTTGGTGATTCCTGCGATGCTCGCAAAAGGCTATACCCGCGGCTTTGCAGCAGCTTTGGTGGCTGTGGCGGGCACACTCGCTTTGTTGATGCCGCTGTCGATTCCCTTCTTGGTCTACGCCTTCATCTCTGGCGTATCGATGCGCACCTTGTCAATGGCCGGTTTGATCCCAGCCATCATCTCCGCACTGGCTTTGATCGCGATTTGCATGTGGCACGGTAAGAAAACCGGAGTGGATAAAGGCGGCAAACCCGCACGCTTAAGCGAGATTTATCGCGCTGCTGTGAGTGCTGGCCCGGCTCTCTTGATGCCCGTCTTCATCATCGGCGGCATTTGGTCGGGCTACTTCACGCCCACTGAAGCCGCAGCTGTAGCCGTGGTCTATGGCCTCTTCGTCTCGATGGTGGTCTATCGCGATCTATCTATCAAAGATATTCCCAACCTGCTGCTCAGAGCTTTCATGACCAGCGCCACGGTGATGCTGGTGATTGGCGCGACAGGTGCTCTAGCCTGGCTCATCACGGCTGAAGGCGTGGCGCAGCAGTTGGCCGATTGGGTGGGCTCAGTGGCGCATGTGAAGTGGGTGTTCCTCATCATGCTCAACGTCGCCTTGGTTTTGCTCGGTATCTTCATCGAACCCCTGCCCGCTCTGCTGATGGCCGCCCCGCTCTTCTTGCCTTTGGCCATGGCCTTCAAAATGGATTTGGTTCATATGGGCGTGATCATGACAGCGAACTTGGCGATTGCGCTTTACACGCCGCCTGTGGGGGGCACATTATTCGTCGCTGCAAAGCTAGCGCGAGCGTCGATCAGCGAGATCACCAGCAACCTCTGGATCATGATGGCCGCGACCTTCAGCGTGGTCTTGCTGATCACCTATGTGCCTGAACTGACTGCATGGCTGCCTAGGCTTATTGCGTCCTTAGGCTGATGAGTTCAAAACGAGCTAGCACCATGTTTGTCGTCACCGTAGATTTTCACATCCACCCCGGCCAGATGGAGAGCTTCATGCCAAGCATGTTGGCCAATGCCCAAGCCTCGCTCGATCTGGAGGAGAACTGTTTGCAATTTGATGTGTGCATTGCCGCAAATGATGCAAATCATGTTTTTTTGTACGAGATTTATCGCACCAAAGAAGACTTTGATGCACATTTGAAGATGCCTCATTTTCTGGATTTCAATACACGCACTGCCCCTCAAATCATCAGCAAAATGGTGCACACTTTCAACCGGATAGACTCTTGAGTGCAAAAGGAGCTTTGAATGCCTCAAACTTTAAGCTTGGGCTGTATCGCCGACGATTTCACAGGTGCGACGGATCTAGCTAATAACCTCGTGCGCGCGGGCATGCGCGTGGTGCAAACGATTGGTGTGCCCGCCACACCGCTTGATTCAGAAATTGATGCCGTGGTTGTCGCACTCAAGTCTCGTACGATTGCACCTCAAGAAGCTGTCCAACAATCCTTGGCAGCACTATCATGGCTCAAAAGCCAGGGCAGCAGGCAAATTTACTTCAAGTATTGCTCTACATTTGATAGCACGCCGCAAGGCAACATCGGTCCTGTGACCGAGGCCTTGATGGACGCAATGGGCACGGATTACACAATTGCCACGCCAGCCTTTCCGGACAACAAGCGCACTGTGTTCAAAGGCTACCTCTTTGCAGGCGATGGCTTGCTCAATGAAAGCGGTATGCAAAACCACCCGCTCACGCCCATGCACGACTCGAATCTCGTGCGCGTGATGCAAGCACAGACGAAACGCAAGGTGGGCTTGATTGATTACAGCGTTGTTGCACGTGGCGCAGAAGCTGTCTCTGAGCGTATCGCGCAACTCAAGTCAGAGGGCGTGGGTGTTGCGATTGTGGATGCGATCAGCAATGAAGATTTGATGCGCTTAGGCGAAGCGCTTAAAGACATGCCCTTGGTCACCGCAGGCTCGGGCGTGGCGATTGGTTTACCGCAAAATTTCGGCATCACGCCTTCTGAAAAATCGAGCGCTCTGCCTCCGGCAGCTGGCTTGCAGGCGGTGGTGTCGGGCAGTTGCTCGGTGGCGACCAATGCGCAGGTGCAAGCCTTTATCGCAGCTGGCCTGCCTGCTTTGGCGATTGACCCGCTGAGTATTTCTTCTGGCAAAGATGTCGTTTCCGAAGCCTTGGCTTGGGCAAAACCTTTACTGCCAAGCAAGCCTGTGCTGATTTACTCAACAGCAGAGCCAGCGGCGATCAAAGCTGTTCAAAACCAGCTTGGCGTGGAAGCCGCAGGTGCTCTTGTTGAGCGCACACTGGCCGCGATTGCCAAAGGCTTGGTCGCCGCAGGTGTGCGGCAATTGGTGGTCGCAGGTGGTGAAACATCGGGCGCATGCGTGCAAGCGCTGGGTATCACGCAAATGCAAATCGGCCCGCAGATCGCGCCGGGTGTGCCTTGGTGTTTTGCCAAGCCTGGCGACACGCCCCTGCACATCACGCTCAAATCCGGCAATTTCGGTGCTGAAGATTTCTTCACCAAAGCTTTTACACTTCTCGCATGAACGAATCACAAGCCCGAGAAGAAATCTGTCGCGTCGGTAAGAGCCTGTTTGATCGTGGCTATGTGCATGCCACTGCGGGCAATATCAGCGTGCGGCTGGATGATGGCTTCTTGATTACGCCAACGGATGCTTGCCTGGGTTTTTTAGACCCCGCAAAGCTCGCCAAACTCGATGGAAATTTGCAGCAAGTCAGCGGCGACCGCGCTAGCAAAACAATAGCACTTCACGCAAGTATTTACAAGGCCAGCGCCCCATTTACCACACAAGCTTCTTGCGTCATTCACACGCACAGCACGCATTGTGTGGCGCTGAGCTTGCAGTCTCCCAGCGCTGAGTTGTTGCCAGCCATCACGCCTTATTTCGTGATGAAGGTCGGCCATGTGCCTGTGATTAACTATCAGCGCCCTGGCTCTGCTGCTGCCGCGCAGGAAGTGGCGCAGCGCATCGCCGAGTATGGCCAACGCGGCACGCCAATTCGCGCCGTGATGCTGCCGCGCCTAGGCCCCAATGTCTGGTCAAGCAGCCCAGCTTCCGCCATGGCCGTGCTGGAGGAGCTGGAGGAAACCGCCAAGCTCGCTCTGCTTCAACCGGGCACTACGCCTTTGACTGATTCGCAGATCGAAGAGCTGCGCCTAGCTTTTAACGCCATTTGGTAATTCACTTTCAAAGAAGAACATGCCTCAATTCGCCGCCAACCTCTCGATGATGTATCCCGATCTGCCGTTTCTTGATCGTTTTGAAGCAGCTGCGAAAGATGGTTTTAAAGCTGTGGAGTATCTGTTTCCCTATGCTTTTGATGCAGCTGAGCTTGCTGCTCGCCTATCAAGCAATGGCCTGCAGCAGGTGCTCTTCAATGCGCCCCCCGGCGGAACAGACCGTGCCAGCATCGCCAGGGCTTGGGATGTAGAAGGCAGCAAAGGCACAGCTTGCGTGCCCGGGCGCGCAGCAGAATTCAAAACAGGCATTGCCCTAGCGATCACCTACGCCAAAGTCTTGAAATGCCCGCGCATTCATGTGATGGCTGGCCTCATCCCCGAGGGCCTCGGCCGCGAAGACGTGCAAGCCACCTACGTGAGCAATCTGCACTGGGCAGCAGATCAGGCCGCTGAAGCTGGCCTCGATGTACTGATCGAGCCTATCAACACCCGCGATATCCCGCGCTTTTTCTTGAACCGTCAAGATCATGCACACGAGATCATCGGAATGATTGGCGCACCCAATCTCAAAGTACAGATGGATCTCTATCACTGCCAAATTGTTGAAGGCGATGTGGCGATGAAGCTGCGCAAATATCTGCCCACAAGCCAAGTCAGCCATCTGCAAATCGCCGGTGTGCCCGAGCGACATGAGCCTAGTATTGGCGAGTTGAACTACGACTATCTTTTCAAACTCATCGATGAATTGAGCCAGCAATCGGGTTGGAACGGCTGGATAGGCTGCGAATACCGCCCGAAGAACGGTGCGCAAGCGGGAGGCACATCCAGCGGCCTCGGTTGGCTCAAGCCTTACCTTGCTAAGAACTAATTCAAGCTTGCTGGCTCGAATCAGAAACACAGGAGACTCAAGCATGAGCACTTTGTACAAACGCCTCGCCACCATCGGCTTGCTGCTCATGGCCAGCTTGCTCGCTGCCTGCGGCACGCCCTACGCCACGGTAAAAAACAGTTCAGGTGATCCCGTGATGCTCTTGGGCTACGACCCGGTGGCCTATTTCACCGAAGGCAAGCCCGTCAAAGGCAGCGCGCAGCATCAAGTCAAGCTTCCCGAGCGCAGCTACTACTTTGCTTCAGCACAAAACAAAGCCTTGTTTGAAGCCAACGCCGCCAAATACGAGCCGCAATATGGCGGCTTCTGCTCCAGTGGCGCGGCCTACGCCATCAAGCTCGGCTCAGACCCCACAGCCTGGCACATTCAAGATGGCCGCCTCTTCATCTTTGGCGATGTGCTCGGCTTTGAGGCCTGGAAGCTTGATCCCGCATGGAACATCGGTCACGCAGATCGCCTCTGGCCAGACATCAAAGACAAAGGCTGGCGCAGCGCATCCCTCTCAGCTTATGCCAGTAAAGTGCCCCATTACAAAACCGGTCTGCAAATCAAACAAGAATGGGAACAAAAAAATCCCGGCAAAACTTGGCCCAGCTACAACCCCGGCGGCATGGTGCAAAACCTCTTCACCAAACAACCTGGTTGGCGCGCCGCAGAAGGATTTGGGCAACCTGCGCTTGGGTATCCTCAGTAAAGAGAATTTTAAGCGTTTTGAGCAGTTTGCCGGCATAGAATCTGCGCGAAGTGCTATCAAATTCATATCATCTGGCTTGCTTAGCTAGCTGTAATACTTGGGCAAAAACGGCATCACCTTACGGTCAAGCAGTTTGACCAACTCGGGATCCATGAATTTGTAGTTGTCTGGAATGTTTAGGCAGATGACTTTCTTGCCTGCGAGATGCGGCTTGAATTGCGCTGCAAGCTTCGATTTATGCTGTTTTTCCATGACGAAAATCATGTCTGCCCACTCAATCAACTCAATCGATAGCGGCACTTCAGCATCATTGCTTAAGCCCGCAGAGTCACATTGCAGATCATCGCGCTCTGAGAAAATTTGCTCGGCTGTTGGGCTGCGCCATTTATTTTTACTGCAAACAAACAAGCAATTAAGCACTGGCTTCGTCACCTGAGATTTCGGCTCATCCCTGAATCTGATCTTTGAGCTTATGGCTCGCGTGGAAAGTCACGACTCGGCGGGAATCGATGGGGATGGGTTCGCCTGTGCGGGGGTTGCGGCCTGGGCGCGGAGCCTTGGTGCGGATTTGAAAATTGCCAAAGCCGGAGATTTTCACGTCTTGACCATCGACGACGCTCTTGGAAATCAGATCGAAGAAGGCATCGATCATGTCTTTGGATTCGCGTTTGTTCAGGCCAATCTGATCAAACAGCATATCGGCCAATTGCGCTTTGGTGAGCGCGGGCGTTTCCAAACTTTCGACCATGAAATCCATACAGTTCTCCGTATTCCTAAAGCTATTCTAATACTACTAATTTGATAGCAATTCGCGCAGTATCCATGCGGGCGAAGTGCTCAAAAGGCTTTAAATATCCATTAATACTTAAGCTTAGGCACGCAAACGCGCACCCATGCCACTTTGCAGCGATGCAAGCACAGCTGCAACCGCTGCTTCAATCTGCTCATCGGTCAGCGTCGCTTCCTCGCCTTGCAGCGTGAGGCGAATCGCCAAGCTCTTCTCATCCAAGCCAAGCGCGGCACTGGCTTCTTTGGCGCGGAACACATCAAACAGCATTGCGTCGTGCAACAGTCCATTCGTCTTCGCGGCATGAATAGCTTGCATCAACTCGTTATGGCTCACGGTTTCTTTCACCACCACGGCCAGATCGCGCTCAACAGCGGGGAATTTAGAAATCGCCGTGCTCGAAGGCAGCTCACGCGCCATCACAGCATTCACATCCAGCTCAAACATCACAGGTGCAGCGCCGGTGATTTCATAAGCCTGCTTCCAGCGCGGATGCAGCTCGCCCACCACGCCAATCGCTTGACCATTGAGCAGCACTTGCGCGCAGCGACCAGGGTGCATCGCAGGATGCTCGAAGGCTTTGAACTCTGGCTTGGCAGGTGCTAGAAACGCTTCCACATCGCCCTTGGCATCGTAAAAATCAGCGGCCGTGTCTTTGCTACTCCACTGGCGCTGCACGGCGCCGCCCCAAGCCAGCGCGGCGATGCGCAGCGGCTGAGCGATGCCTTGCACTTGCTGGCTACCCTCTTCAATCGCGGTCTTCACACTCGTATCACGAGCAAACACGCGCCCGAGCTCGAACACGCGCACTCGTGAAGCCTTGCGGTCTTGGTTGTGTTTGAGCACCGCGAGCAAGCTACCCAAAATGGTCGAGCGCATCACGCTCAACTGGCTAGCAATCGGATTGAGCAGCTTGATCGGATCGGCATTACCTGCCAGATCACGCTCCCAGCGCTCTTCAACGAAGCTGAAATTGATCGTCTCCAAATAGCCTTGAGCAGCTAAAGAGCGGCGCAATGCAAACCGGCCTTTGCTGCGCTCAGAGCGCGCTTTCGGCTCTACTGGAGCAAGCGGTGCGGTTTCTGGCAGGCTGTTGAAGCCCACAATACGCACGACTTCTTCGATCAAATCTTCTTCGAGCGTGATGTCAAAGCGATAGACGGGCGGCTTGACGGTGATCACGTCACCTTGCAAAGTAGCAGACAGGCCGAGCTTGGTGAACACATCCAAGCACTGCTGCGCCGTCACAGGCATACCAATCACCTTGCAAGCCCTCGCCACGCGCAGCTTCACCTCACGCGGCACTGGCATATTCGGCTGCTGATCATCCATCACTGCCGCTTGGCCCCCGCAAATCTCTTGCACGAGCTTCGTGATGTGCTCGATGTGTGCCACGGTCAGCATCGGATCAACGCCGCGTTCAAAGCGGTGGCCGGCATCGGTGGAGAAATTGAAACGGCGCGAGCGGCCTGCCACAGCTTCGGGCCACCAGAAGGCGGCTTCGATGTAGATATTCTGCGTGTCGTCACTCACTGCAGTGGAATCACCACCCATGATGCCGGCCAGCGATTCGACAGCTTGATCATCAGCAATGATGCCAACTTTCTCGTCGAGCGTGACGGTATTGCCATTGAGTAGCTTGAGCGTCTCGCCGGGCTTCGCCCAGCGCACATCGAGGCCGCCATGAATCTTGTCGAGATCAAAAATATGGCTGGGGCGGCCATACTCAAACATCACATAATTGGAAATATCCACCAGCGCCGTCACGCTGCGCTGCCCGCAGGCGGCGAGGCGATCAACCATCCACTGCGGCGTTTTCGCCTTCGTGTTCACGCCGCGCACAATGCGGCCAGAGAAGCGGCCACACAGATCGGGGGCGGAGATTTTCACGGCCAGCTTGTCTTGTAGCGTGGCAGCAATCGGCTTGATCTCAGGCGTGAGCAAAGTCGTGCCCGTGATGGCCGAGACTTCGCGAGCGATGCCATACACACTCAAGTTGTGACCCAGATTCGGCGTGAGCTTGAGCGTGAACAGCGTGTCATCCAGCTTCAAGTAATCACGAATGCTCGTGCCAATCGGCGCATCTGCAGCTAACTCGTACAAGCCTTCCGCCGCTTCGCTGATCTTCAACTCTTTGGCAGAACACAGCATGCCCTGGCTTTCCACGCCGCGCAGCTTGCCCAGCTTGATCTGGAAGGCTTTGCCATCTTCACCGGGCGGCAATTCCGCGCCCACGAGCGCGACGGGAATGCGAATGCCCACACGAGCGTTGGGCGCGCCGCAGACGATATTCAAAAGCGAACCTTGCCCAGCTTCCACTTGGCAAACGCGCAAACGATCCGCATTCGGATGCTGCTCGCAGGCTTTGATCTCACCGATCACGACTTTGCTAAACGGTGGCGCAGCAGTCTTCGTTTCTTCCACCTCCAACCCAGCCATCGTGAGCGCGTCAGCGAGCTGCTGCGTAGACAGCGGAGGATTACAAAATTCGCGGAGCCAACTTTCGGGGAATTGCATAGATTCTTTCTTGCATCTCAATAGAACGCAAAATTCACAGAAGCCCGCAAAAGACGCAAAAAGAATTCAATCGAATTTCTGCGTCTTTTGCGTTTGTTTTGCGCTTTTTGCGTTCTCTTCTTAAATTAACCAATTACTCAACGAAACTGCGACAAAAACCGCACATCGCCTTCAAAGAACAACCTCAAATCGTTCACGCCATATCTCAGCATCGCAAGCCGATCAATGCCTGAGCCGAACGCGAAGCCGATGATCTTCTCGGGATCGAGGCCCATGTTGCGCACCACGGTCGGATGCACTTGGCCAGAGCCGGCCACCTCTAACCAGCGACCAGCGAGTGGGCCTTTGGAGAATTGAATGTCAATCTCGGCGCTGGGCTCTGTGAAGGGGAAATAGCTTGGGCGGAAACGCATGACCAAGCCATCGTCTTCAAAGAAGGTTTTGCAGAAATTGAGGAAGGTGATTTTCAAATCCTTGAAGCTCACGTTTTCGCCGAGCCACAAGCCTTCGACTTGGTGAAACATGGGCGAATGCGTCGCGTCAGAATCCACGCGATAGGTGCGGCCAGGCGCGATCACGCGAATCTCTGGAAATACAGCATCGTTAGCATGCTTCTTCGCATGCGCAGTCGCGTAGCGAATCTGCATGGGCGAGGTATGCGTGCGCAAGCAATACGGCTGCGCCTCTTCGTCGTTCATATCGACGTAAAACGTATCTTGCATCGAGCGCGCAGGATGGTTGGGCGGATTGTTGAGCGCGGTGAAGTTGAACCAATCGTTTTCGATCTCGGGGCCATCGGCCACGTCAAAGCCCATGGAGCCGAAGATTTGCTCGATGCGATCCCAAGCCAGAGCAATCGGATGCAAACCGCCCTGCCCGCGTTGGCGGCCTGGCAGGCTCACGTCCAGTGCTTCGGCTTTGAGCTGTTTATCCAGCTCGGCATCGGCCAAGGCTTGGCGGCGTGCGGTCAAAGCGCCTTCTACGGCTTGCTTGGCCACATTGATCGCCGCGCCGCGTGTCTTCTTTTCTTCGACCGACAAAGCAGCCATGCCCTTCATCAGCTCGGTGAGCTGGCCTTGCTTGCCTAGAAATACGGCTTTGGCGTTTTCTAGATCAGCAGGCGTGGCAGCAGCGGCGAAGGCGGCTTGTGCGTTGGCGATGATGGTATCGAGATCGCTCATGAATAAGATACTCTCCAATCCGTTCACCCTGAGCTTAGTCGAAGGGTTTTTGGGCTTCGACAAGCTCAGCCTGAACGGTCATAGTGGGAACTTTAAACAAAAAAGGGCTAGTGCCGAAATGCGGCTCTAGCCCTTTATTTAGTTGCGCGAGCAGCTATCAAAAAGATAGCTACCGCACCGTGATTTAAGCAGCCAGTTTCGCTTTAACTTGATTCACGATGCTTGCAAAACCTGCTGCGTCATTCACAGCCAAGTCAGCGAGGACTTTGCGGTCAATGGCGATACCGGCTTTGCGGATGCCGTTGGCAAATTGGCTGTAGGTCAGACCCAAACCACGCACTGCTGCGTTGATACGGGCGATCCACAACTGACGGAACACACGCTTTTTGGTACGGCGATCGCGGTAGGCGTATTGGCCTGCCTTCATCACCGCTTCTTTAGCGATGCGGAATACATTACCGCGGCGACCGCGGAAGCCCTTGGCGAGCTTTAGAACTTTTTTGTGACGGGCACGTGCCGTTACACCACGTTTAACGCGAGGCATGTTTTTTCTCCTTTAACGTTAAGCGACGCCCATGCCGGGCAACATTTGCGCCATGTGACCCATATTGGTCTCATGAACACCTGTTGGGCCGCGCAGATGGCGTTTGTTCTTGGTGGTTTTCTTGGTCAGGATGTGGCGTTTGAACGCCTGGCCGCGCTTAACGCTGCCACCTGGGCGAACGCGAAAACGTTTCTTCGCGCTGCTCTTGGTCTTCATTTTGGGCATGATTGCTCCGAGATTTCAGTTTTAACAAGCTTCGAGGCGTGCTTCTCATTTGCTTTGCGGCGAATGTGAAACCCTTGTATGGCCTACGTCACTCTTGGGTCTTGCTGCAAGAATATTGTGGCAAGCCCATGATTTTACACGATTTTTGGGCTTTTTGTCTAGCGCCAGAATCCCGGCAGCGAATAGGCCGAGCGATGCGATCAACTCGGCTTGAGGTTTAAGGCCTCCAGCCTTGGATGCATGAGCGCAAACCACAGCGGTGGAATCGCGGCCAAAACGATGCTGCCAGCATAGCCTGTAGGAAGACGCGGGCCCTCAGGAGTGTCTTGCAGCGTGGGATAGGGTTTCCAAGCATGCATGTGGTGATCCGAGTGGCGCTGCAAGTTGGCCAAGAGGCTGTTGGTGATCAGCGTATCGGAATTCCAAGCGTGCATCTTGCCAAAAGCCTCGCGCTTGCCGCCCTCCGTATGACGCTGCAAACCATAGTGCTCAATGTAGTTCACCAGCTCCAGCAGTGTGAATGCGACGATGGATTGAAAGACAAAGAACACTACCAATTTCATAGCAGTCTGCGCAGATTCTACGCCGGCGAACTGGCCAAAAAGCATCAAAAATGGCAACACAATCAAACTGAAAGACGCCACCGCGCTCCAAAGCAAAGGGCTCTTGCGCCAAGCGCTTTTCATCTGCACCAAACGCTGCGCCTCCAAGCGCCAGCCGCTGGCCAAGCTTCCCCAGAGCGTGCGCGGCAGAAAGCGATAAAAACTCTCGCCAAATCGTGCAGACGCTGGATCGTCAAAAGTAGCCGCCCGAGGATGGTGGCCGCGATAGTGCTCAACCATGAAGTGGCCGTAGCACACGCTCGTCATGAGCAGCCAGCCGCAAAAGCGGTCTATTTTGGATTTGCTGTGGCCCAGCTCATGGGCAAAGGTGATGCCTTGCGAGCCTGTGATGTAGCCCACAGAAAAGGCGATGCCGAGCACGATGAGCCACTCTGCATGCATAGCAAAGTATGCGCCCAGCGCGATCAAAGCCATTTGCAACACGACATACAGCCGCAAGACCCATTGGAAATAACCCACCGCCTGCTCATCTGCCAAGGGGAAAGGTGAGTTTTTAGGCAAAAGTAACTCAAGCAAAACGACGCTGAACCAAACAACGAGAGTAGAGACGAAGGCATTTTGCGGCGCCATCACCAAACCAAACATACCAAGCATCGGCAAGATGAGGGCAAGGAGAAAACGGAGGTCAGAAAATCTCATAGCCATCTACTCTGCCACAAGAAGAAGCAGGTCGCTAGCGTACTTTTCCTAGGTTGAGCAGTCGTCGCCATGCACTGCATACACGCAAGTCGCGATAATCAGTGCATGAATCCTTTGCTCCAGAAACTGCAGCCCTACCCGTTTGAGCGGCTGCGCCAATTGTTTGCCACCGTTACACCCTGCCCCGCGCATCGCGCGATCAGCCTTGGTATTGGCGAGCCCAAGCATGCCACGCCACTGTTCATCAAAGAAGCTTTGAATGACAACTTCAAAGGTTTGGCGGCTTATCCTGCGACGGGTGGTGAGCCCGTTTTGAAAGAAGCTTGCGCGGCTTGGCTCAAGCGGCGCTATGGCTTGGAAGTTGACCCGAAAACCCAAATCCTGCCTGTGAACGGTTCGCGTGAGGCGCTGTTTTCGCTGACGCAGACGGTGATTGATCCGACGAGGGATGCAGTGGTCGTCAGCCCGAATCCTTTTTATCAAATCTACGAAGGCTCGGCTTTGCTCGCAGGGGCGCGGCTGCATTTCGCGCCGAGTGATGCGAAACGTAACTTTGCGGTGGATTGGGCGAGCGTGCCAGATGATGTGTGGGCAAAAACGCAGCTGGTTTTCGTTTGCTCACCAGGCAACCCCACGGGTGCGGTGATGCCCTTGGATGAATGGAAGCGCTTGTTTGCTTTGCAAGATCGTTTCGGCTTTGTGATTGCATCCGACGAGTGCTACAGCGAGATCTATTTTCAGGGCGGCCCTCCGTTGGGTGGACTTGAAGCTGCTACGAAGCTTGGGCGAGACTTCAAAAACCTCGTGATGATGACTTCACTCTCCAAGCGTAGCAACGCGCCCGGCATGCGCAGCGGCTTTGTGGCGGGCGATGCGGCGCTCATGAAGCAATTCCTTCTTTACCGTACCTACCACGGCAGCGCCATGAGCCACACGATTCAAGCGGCCAGCGCAGCAGCTTGGAACGATGAAGCGCACGTGATCGCCAACCGCGAGCAATACCGCACGAAATTTGCTCAAGTCACACCCGTTCTCAGCAGCGTGCTCGATGTGAAACTGCCTGATGCGGCCTTCTACCTCTGGGCAAAAATTCCGCCGAACGTGTGCGGCGGCTCGGATACAGCCTTCGCTACCGACCTCCTCGCCCAATACAATGTCACGGTGCTGCCTGGCAGCTATCTAGCGCGTGAGCAAGACGGCCACAACCCCGGCACAGGCTACATCCGCATGGCACTCGTGGCTGAAACGGCAGAGTGCTTGGAAGCGGCGCAGCGGATTGCTGAATTTGTACGTAGTAACAAGTCATAGCGTGCACAGCAAAAAATACCAATACCGGACGCAAAAGCCGCAAAAGTTGCGCAAAAGTCGCAGAAAATACCGAATACCATTTGAGGTTTCAAGAAAGCCATTTCTTCCCTTCTTTCGAATGTCTTTTTTGCGTCTTTTGCGCAACTTTTGCGCCCTTTGCGTCCGGTATTTCCTCTTTCCAATCCAACTAATTCAATCATGACCCAACAACTCCAAACCATCATCGATACCGCCTGGGACAACCGCGCCAATATCTCTCCCACATCTGCCCCCGCAGAAGTGCGCGAAGCTGTGGAGCATGTGATCAGCCAGCTCAACAAAGGCCAGCTGCGCGTTGCCACCCGCGAATCTGTGGGCAAGTGGACGGTGCATCAGTGGGTGAAGAAAGCCGTGTTGCTGTCTTTCCGCTTGAATGACAACGAGATCGTCAAAGCCGGTGACTTGGGCTTCTACGACAAGGTGAAAACCAAATTCGCACACCTCACTCCTGAAGAGATGAAAGCCACCGGCGTTCGCGTCGTGCCGCCAGCTGTGGCGCGTCGTGGCAGTTACATCGCCAAGGGCGCGATTCTGATGCCGTCATATGTGAATATCGGCGCATATGTCGATGAAAACACCATGGTGGACACCTGGGCCACGGTGGGCTCCTGCGCCCAGATCGGTAAAAACGTGCACCTCTCAGGCGGCGTGGGCATCGGCGGCGTGCTGGAGCCGCTGCAAGCTGGCCCCACCATCATTGAAGACAACTGCTTTATCGGCGCGCGCTCGGAAGTCGTTGAAGGTGTGGTGATCGAAGAGAACTCTGTGATCTCAATGGGCGTGTATATCGGTCAAAGCACCAAGATTTATGACCGCGCTACTGGCGAAGTGCACTATGGCCGCGTGCCAGCAGGCTCAGTGGTGGTGAGCGGCAATTTGCCTTCTGCAGACGGCAAGTATTCGCTGTATTGCGCTGTGATCGTGAAGAAGGTGGATGCGCAAACCCGCGCCAAGACTTCTCTGAACGATTTGCTGCGCGATTAACGACTTGCTGGGCAAGGGATTTGCAGGCAGAATACTGTAACTCCTTGTTTTTAAGGCATTTTAGGCAGTTTGCCGGCACGGAATCTGCGCAGAGTGCTATGATTTATGTAGCATTTCGCGCAACATACTGAATGATGTGAGGAGCACAGCATGGGCATGATGGAGCGAATTTTGAAGCTGATGGCCGAGAAAAAGGCATCGGATGTGTACCTGTCTGCCTTTGCGCCTGCCACCATCAAGATCAATGGCCAAAGCGTGCCGATCAACAGCCAGCATTTGCCTGCCGATGCAGTCAAAAATTTGCTCGCTGAAGTGCTTCCGCCTACAAGAATCGAAGAGCTGGAAGAAACCAACGAACTCAACATGGCGCACGCGATTGATGGCGTTGGCAATTTCCGTATCTCCGCCATGAAGCAGCGCGGGACGTACGCCTGCGTGATCCGCTATATCGCTACCGATATTCCTTTGCTGGAAAGCCTGCATGTGCCGGCCAGCTTGGCAGACATGATCATGGAAAAGCGTGGCCTGATCTTGATGGTCGGCGCGACGGGTGCTGGCAAATCCACCACGCTGGCCGCCATGATGGATTACCGCAATCAGCGCATGCCTGGCCACATCCTGACTGTGGAAGATCCGGTGGAATTCATCTTCACCAACAAGAAATCCATCGTGAATCAGCGCGAGGTGGGCTCAGATACGCATGCCATGCAAACCGCCCTGAAAAACGCCCTGCGCCAAGCGCCCGATGTGATTTTGATTGGCGAGATTCGAGACCGCGAAACCATGAGCGCGGCCATTGCCTATGCGCAATCCGGCCACCTCTGCTTGGCTACCATGCACGCCAACAACAGCTATCAAGCGCTCAACCGTATCTTGAGCTTCTACCCCGTGGAAGTGCGCCCGACCATGCTGGGCGATTTGGCCTCTGCTCTGAAAGCCATCGTTTCCCAGCGCCTCTTGCGCACGGTGCAAGGCACGCGCACGCCCGCCGTGGAGATCATGTACAACACGAAGTTGGTGCAAGATTTGATCGAAAAAGGCGATTTTTCTGGCGTGAAAGAAGCCATGGAAAAATCCATGACCGATGGCTCACAAACTTTCGAGCAAGACATCGCTCGCCTCATCGTGGAAGGCACCGTGGAGCGCAAAGAGGGTATCAACCACTCAGACAGCCCAACCAACTTGATGTGGCGCTTGGCCAATGACTTTGAAGCCGCCAAGAAAGCCGCTGAAGAGCCTGAGGAAGAAGAAGATCATGGCCCTTCGTTCACAGAAATTACGCTGGATGTGAAGACCACTGTGTAGCAGCGATGATTGCCCAAGCGTTAAACTTAGGGCAATGCAAGATACCCTCGCCACCCTGCGCCTCGCAGAGCAACTGATCGCCCAAGACAGCACCACGCCGCACGATGCTGGCTGCATGGACATCATCACCGCGCGCCTCAAGCCTTTGGGCTTTGAATGCACCATCATCGACAGCGGCCCCGAGACTTTCCGTGTGCGCAACCTTTGGGCAAAACGGACTGCATTTTTAAAGCCAAAAGCATCGATTCCCGGCATAGAATCTGCGCAAGATGCTACTGATTTAATAGCAATTAAAACGCTGGTGTTTGCTGGCCATACCGATGTGGTGCCCACCGGCCCGCTCGATCAATGGAGCAGCCCGCCCTTCGTGCCCACCCACAAAGACGGCAAGCTTTATGGCCGTGGCGCAAGCGATATGAAAACATCTCTGGCTGCGATGGTCGTGGCTTGTGAAGAATTTGTCGCCAAGCATTCCGATGCGCCATTGAATATCGCCTTCCTCCTCACCAGCGATGAAGAAGGCCCAGCACTCGATGGCACGGTGAAAGTTTGCGAATGGCTCACAGCGCGTGGCGAGAAGATTGATATGTGCATCGTCGGCGAGCCCACCAGCGTGGAGCGCACCGGCGACATGATCAAGAATGGGCGCAGAGGCACGATGAGTGGCAAGCTCACCGTCAAAGGCATCCAAGGCCATATCGCCTACCCGCACCTCGCGCGCAACCCCATCCACATGGCTGCGCCCGCACTCGCTGCACTCACAGCCGTTGAATGGGACAAAGGCAATGCCTACTTCCCGCCCACCACATGGCAGATCAGCAATATCCATGGCGGTACGGGTGCGAGCAACGTGATCCCTGGAAACGTGATCATTGATTTCAACTTCCGCTTCTGCACGGAATCCACGCCTGAAGCTTTGCAAAAGCGTTTGACCGATGTGTTGCACACCAACGGCCTCTCAGCAGCAGACTACGACCTCGCTTGGACCATCGGTGGCCTGCCCTTCCTCACTCCCGTGGTTGAAGGCAAAGGCAGCTTGATCGGCGCCGTCCGCGAAGCGATCCAAGCCGAAACTGGCATCAAAACCGAGCTCTCCACCACCGGCGGCACGAGCGATGGCCGCTTCATCGCTCAGATCTGCAAACAAGTCATTGAGCTCGGCCCACCGAACGCCACCATTCACAAAATCAATGAGCATGTTGCGGTGGCAGACATCGAGCCACTCAAGAATATTTACCGCAAAGTATTAGAGAATCTGTCGGCATGAACACTTTAAAAATTTTCGTCGCCACGATGACGGGTACGGCCGAATATGTGGCGCAAGCCATTCAAATGGATTGCACGGATCTGGTGAGCAATATCGAAGTCACCATGATGGATGGCTTGAAGAGCGATGCGTTCGAAGACCGTGATTGTTTGTATTTGATCTGCTCTAGCACCTATGGCGCGGGCGACGTGCCAGATAACGGCGCAGCTTTGTATGCCTCGCTGGATGATGAGCCACGCGATCTCTCGCATGTGCGCTACGGCGTGATCGCGCTGGGAGATTTCGGCAGCTATCCAAATACTTTTGCTGGCGGCGGCAAACGCTTTGATGAGCGCTTAGAAGGCTTGGGCGCCAAGCGTATCGGCGAGATCTTCACGCATGATGCCTCCGGCGGCACGATGCCTGAGACGGATGGCGCGGCTTGGGCCCGGGAATGGCTCTCTACTGCCATGTCTACTGCTTGATTGCTTGACTCTTGCTCGTTCTGGGGGATCGCTCTACCTGTGCGTTTTGCTCCGTGTCCCCCGGCGGCGTGAATCTTTATTTTTTGCCGACAAGCTTGTTTCGCCGCCTCCTCCTTTACCTACGCAAAACGCACAGGTAGCGCGATCTTGCGAGCGTAGTGGTATGCGACGAAAGAATTGCCCTTCGCATCAAAGGCTTGCGCAAAAACTCTGCTCGTCGCAGCCACCGACATGGCGCATGCATCGCAGCAAAATAAAGGAGGAGGCGGGGCAAGTATTTCAGCGAATTGATGTAGCGCTAAACCCCGCCGGGGGACATTTGCGGAGGTGCGTGCGCCATGTCGGTGGAGGGTTCAGCAGAAACAACTCCGCAAAAATAACTCACCGAGCAAAGAATTCCACAATCAAAGCCCGCAGCCATTGATTGGCTGGATCGGTATGTACGCGTCGATGCCAGAACATTTTCAGCTCGAAGGCGGGCATGTTCACGGGATGCGGAAGCACTTGAAGTTTGAAGGCCTCTGCACATTGCTGCGCCAGCTTCTCAGGCACGGTAGCGATCAAATCCGTCTGACTGACGATCTGAGGCACGCTTAAGAAATTAGGCACGCGCAGGCGCACCTTGCGTGATTCGCTGCCTTGAGAAATGCTTTGCAAAGTCTCATCGGCTTTGGTGTGCCCCGTGCCTTCCGCACGAATCGCGATGTGCTCGGCTTGCAAAAACTTCTCTAGCGTGAGCTTCGGCTTCTTCGCGGAGAGCATGGGATGCCCTTGCCGCGCGATGCAGACATAGCGCTGCGTGAAGAGTTTGCGCTGATAAAGGCCTTCCGTCACATCAGGCAGCCAGCCCACCGCCAAATCCACCTTACCCTCGGCCATCGCCGTGGTGATGCTACCCACGGGTGCATTCGGTTTGGCTTGGTCATCGCGCAAAGTTTCTAGGGTGAGACCGGGTGCGGCTTGGGCGATATGGGAAAGCAATGGAGGCAGGAAGACGATTTCGCCAATATCCGTCATGGCGATACTGGCTTGCCAAACGCTCAGGGCGGGGTCAAAGCTGGCCTTTGCCTGTAAAGACTGGCCAATCGAAGCAAGCGCAGGTTGCAAGGTGGCATGCAAACTCTTGGCGAATTCCGTGGGCTCCATGCCATTGGGCGCGCGAGTGAGCAGCTCATCACCCAGCGCTTTGCGCAGTCGCCCGAGCGCATTGCTCACTGCAGGCTGCGAGAGCTGCAAGCGCTGCGCCGCGGTGGCCACGCGCCGCTCTTGCATGAGCACGTCCAGCACGCGCAGCAGGTTCAGATCAAGGCCATCAAGGTTCACAGACTGGGATTTCATGCTGTGAATGATGCCTAAGGGCTTGAGTTTTGTCCATTCATGTGGTGAATGTTGCTTCTTGTTTATTCAATCTTGGCAAATATGCTGCCTTACGCGACACTCTGCTCATGAACGCTCCAATTGCCAACGACATCTTGTCTTCCCCGCAAGCGCAACCCATGTTTTGGGGGAATGCACCCACCAGCCGCGCACCTGGCCGCATCTACACCGATCAAGAGCTTTATCAACGCGAGCTAGACACTCTCTTCTACAAAGGCCATTGGTGCTACGTCGGCCTCGAATGCGAGATTCCAAAAGCCGGTGATTTCAAGCGCACAAAGATTGGCGAGCGCAGCGTGGTGATGGTGCGCGAGCGTGGCCGCCCTGGCCAGCCTGATCAAATTCATGTGCTGGAAAATCGCTGCGCGCATCGCGGCGTTGCTTTCGTGCGCGAGCGCTCGGGCAATGCGCGAAGCTTTGTCTGCCCTTATCACCAGTGGACTTACAAGCTCAATGGCGATTTGGTCGGCCTCACCTTTCGCCAAGGTGTAGATGCTGTGGATGCATGCGGCGAGAAGATCAAACAAGGCGGCATGCCGGAAGATTTTCAGCTTTGCGATCACGGTTTAACGAAGCTCAAAGTTGCGCGGCGCGGCGGCGTGGTGTTTGCTTCGTTTGATCATGAAGTCGAGCCGTTTGAAGAGTATCTAGGAGCTGATGTGCTCGCGTATTTCGACCGCATCTTTCACAAGCCTTTGAAGCTGCTCGGCATCAACCGCCAGCGCATTCCGGCCAATTGGAAGCTGATGCAAGAAAACATCAAAGATCCGTATCACCCTGGCTTGCTGCACACCTGGTTTGTCACCTTCGGCCTCTGGCGTGCGGATCAAAATAGCCAAATGATCATGGATACGCATCATCGGCATGCGGTGATGGTGAGTCGTCGCAACGAAGTGAGCAGCAATATCGCAGCGAACGTGACGAGCTTTCGGGAGAACATGAAGCTGCACGATGATCGCGTGCTCGATGTGGTGCCTGAAGCCTGGTGGAAGCTCAATTGCCCGGTGCAGAAAGCCGAAATCA
Source organism: Variovorax sp. PCZ-1 (assembly GCF_018413605.1). Lineage (GTDB taxonomy): Bacteria > Pseudomonadota > Gammaproteobacteria > Burkholderiales > Burkholderiaceae_C > JANMDU01. The sequence continues at coordinate 1,611,765 of NZ_JAHCDN010000001.1, forward strand.
CGCCGACTGTGACGATGATGACACTCTTTCCCTCCCTCATCATTCAACAGCAGGTCAACAGCTTATCGACGCGGCATATCCAACCCGTGAGCGAAGGCGTGTTTGATTTTGTGTGGACGCATTTTGGCTTTGAAGACGACGCCGAGGAGATGACGCGCCGCCGTCTGCGCCAATCCAATCTCTTCGGGCCTGCGGGCTTTGTGAGCGCGGATGATGGCGAAGTGATTGAGTTTGTGCAGCAGGCTTATCGCGCGAATGAAGAGGCTCGCACGGTGAGCGAGATGGATGGCCAAGAGGTGAAGAATACCGATCACAACGTGACCGAGACGCTCATACGCGGCATGTATGCGTATTGGCGCAAGACGCTTTCTATTTAAGTTTTATAAGCATTTTTGGCATATCGCCGTCATAGAACCTGCGCAGAGTGCTATTGAATTAATAGTAATATGAATTTCAACGATTACCTGAATTTAAGCGTCCTGCTCCAGCAAAGCGCACATTTGCTTGATAGCAATGATCTCTCCACCTGGCCAGATTTGTTTGTGGCCGATGGCCGATACAAACTGCAATCGCGTGAAAACTTCGATGCCGGCTTGCCGCTTTGCATCATGGATTACGAAAGCCAAGGCATGCTGCGTGATCGTATCTATGGCGTGCAAAACACGATCTATCACGATCCATATTCGCAGAGGCATGTGTGTGGCGCGCCTTTGATTTCTTCGTTCAACGATTCAGAGATTCAGTGCGAAAGCAGCTACATCGTCACACGCACGCAGCGCGATGGCATGCCGCAGATCATCAGCACGGGGCGCTATATCGACGTGATCGTTCGTGATGGCGAGGCCTTGAAGTTCAAGGCGCGGACTGCGGTTTATGACAATGATCTTTTGCCTAATTCGGTGATTAAGCCGATTTGAGGTTTTCGCGGTCTTCTTGTTTCGCTCGTAGGTTTGTACCTGCGCCAGATCATGCTGCGTATCCATGCGTCCCCGAACTGCGGCCCGCTTCGCGGTGAGCATCTGCAGTACTCGACATTGAGGCACGTCACCCAAACTCGCTTCGCTCAAACTAGGGTGACTCTGCGGCCTCAATGTCTCCGTGCTTCGAGCCCGCAGTCCTGATTGGGGCGCACGGACACGCAGCATGCTCTGGCGCGAGAGATACATTCCAGCGCTCTTATTTTGACCTCACTCGACCTTTCCCCCGTTCGGGCTGAGCCTGTCGAAGCCCTCGCCGCTCATCTTCCTCGCTATCATTGGTTAATGGCAACCACTAAACCCCTCCGAGGCACCCGCATCCTCAGCCTCGCCCTCAATCTCCCAGGCCCAGCCGCTTTGATGCGCCTCAAAGCGTTCGGTGCAAGCTGCACAAAACTGGAGTCTCCAGCTGGCGACCCGATGAACGCCTACTCCAAGCCAGCCTACAAGCAAATGCACGAAGGCGTGAAAATCGTCACCGCTGATCTCAAAACCGAGAAAGGCATGGTCAAGCTACACAAGCTCTTGGAGAAAACAGACATCCTCCTCACCTCCTTCCGCCCCAGCGCCCTAGCCCGCCTCGGCCTCTCATGGAAGCAATTGCACAAAGCCCATCCCCACTTAAGCCAGGTCAGCATCGTCGGCGACACCGCAGCCCCCGAAATCCCCGGCCATGACCTCACATACATGGCCGAACACGATCTCATCCAAGGCCTCCATCTCCCACCCACCCTCTTCGCAGACATGGGCGGCAGCCTCCTCGCCGTAGAAGCCGTGCTCGCCGCCGTCATCCAACAACGCACCACAGGCCGCAGCAGCCATCAATCAGTAGGCCTCAGCCAAGCCGCCCAATACCTCGCCCTCCCCAGACATTGGAAGCTCACCACACCTGACGGCTTAATTGGCGGCGCACATGCCTTCTACCAAGTCATGCCTTGCAAAGATGGGAGAGTGGTAATTGCAGCACTAGAGTCACACTTCGCGGAGCGGCTGGCCAAATTAGTAGGAGCCCCGCTCTCTCGTTCGCCAGACGTGTTGGAAGTAAAGCAGACGAAACATACAGCCGCATTTATGTTTCAACATACATGCAAGGAGCTTGCCGTGTTATCTGAAAAAAATGACCTGCCTCTTTATGTAATTCCAAATAAATGAAGGAATGCTCTGTGACTACTAGCGATTCCAAATTAATTGCTGTCGACGCATACTGCGATTCGTTCAGAGAATTAGTAAATGACAGGACTGGCTGGAAAGAGAATCCGGCACAAAGGCTGCGCCTCAATTCAGATAATGATTGGAGTTTTGTTTGCGTTGCAATGGACATATTAGGTGATGCTTCGCTTGCATTACATAACTTTTTTAAATTTGGACTCGATGGACCTACCCGCTACGATGAGACCGGCGAGAAGTATCTCCGGCTCTACGGGCTACTCAGCGCAGCATATATTCAACAGCAAGCCGCTCTCAAGTTACATAAATTAATGAACTGCACGGCTCAGAAAGATTTTAAAAATCAAGTCGATAAGTTGGAAATTAGGGGTCTCAGGCATCAGTTAGCTTCTCACAGCCTTGATTGTCTGGACTTAGATGACAAAATAATTTCGGCATATGTACCTGTGAGATTTGACCTTAGGGGTTTTAATTGCACAGTAGCTGAAAATCGAGGGGATCGCTTGGTTTCATACGACCTGCGCGAGGCTGTTACTGCCCATTGCATCTTCTTGCTTGATCTTCTGGATGCTATTTATGAGAAAAGCTACAAAACTCTATTTAAATCAGAGACGGCTAGGCTAACAATTTATCAAGGAAGATTAAAAGAGCTTCGAGTAATTAAAGCAGGTGCTTTGATTCTTCACCGTGGATCACCAAACAGCCCTCGTATTGTTTTAGTCGCTGCTACACCAAACAGTTAAATTTGCTCCCAGTCAAAGTAGCAATCGAAGCTCCCCTGCCGCTGCCTGCATCTGCGCCAGATAGGCTTTTTGCAGCGAATCGCTTGATTTTGGAGGCTGTTGCTTCGGGTTGGCGAGTACTAAATTCATCGCTGCGACGACTCGGTTTTGCGAGTCGCGTAAAGGTACGGCCAAGGCATACACACCGAGTTCGTGTTCTTGGTGGACTTCGCTGTAGCCTTGTTGGCCTGCCTCTTGTATGAGTTTGCGTAGCTGTGTCGCTTGGGTGATGGTGTGGGCAGTGAATTTGGCGCGTTCGTGGGTGGCTAGGTATTCTTTGAGCTTCGCGGGCGGGAGCTGGGCTAGGAGGATTCGGCCTGTGCTGGTGGCGAAGGCGGCTAGGCGGGCACCTAGGTTGACGCCGTAGGGGAGCGCTTGGCTGGCGATGCGGTGCTCGCCGGATCTAGCGACGATGACAGCATGCTCTCCGTCCAAAACGGCGACCGAGAAGGCTTGGCCGGTTTGGGCGGCTAGGCGGCTCAAGGTGGGCTGCACGACTCTGGGTAATCTGGCTGATGCTAAATAGTTGCCAGCTAGACGGAGAACGCGGTGGGTGAGCCAGTAATTCGGGCTGCGAGCACCCTCATCCGCTTCCAAATAGCCCAGAGCTTGCAGCGTGAGCACATGCCTGCGGGCTGCGGCGCGCGTAAGGCCTGCGCGTTCGGCGATTTGCGTGACTGAGAGGCGCTGGCGCTCGGCGGAGAAACTTTCCAATACGGCAAAGGCTTTGGCTGCACCTTCGATCCAATCGGCTGGGTTGACGGTTTCGCTGGAAGCTGATGATAAAAGCATTGCGCGATTATCGCGCAAATAATTTAATGAACGCGCAATGATGGATCACCGTAGTTCTTGTTCATCCATGTCGCTCCTATGCTTCTAACGAATCACTGATCAACCGTTCTTTGGAACGCAAAAGACGCAAAACCACGCAGAAGACGCAAAAAATATTAATTAGGTTTTTCTGCGTCTTTTGCGAGTTTTTGCGCATTTTGCGTTCTGTTGATCAATCAGCCAATCAAGCCCATCGGAGACAAGAAATGACAACGCAGCGTACGCAAGTCGGCATCATTGGCGCAGGCCCGGCGGGATTATTGCTGGGGGCTTTGCTTTCCAAAGCGGGCATTGACAACATCATCGTGGAGCGGCAAAGCGGCGAGTATGTGCTCTCGCGGATTCGCGCAGGAATTTTGGAGCAGACTACCGTTGACGCGCTTGTGTCTGCGGGCGTGGGCGAGCGACTTCTAAAGGAAGGCATTCCGCATGAGCACCTGAGCCTATCCTTCGCTGGCCAGCTTCACACCATTGATTTGCCCAAGCTCACCGGCGGCAAGACGGTGACGGCTTATGGGCAGACTGAGGTGACGAAGGATTTGATGGATCACCGCACGACCATAGAGCGGCAGACTATTTATGAAGCCAAAGATGTGAGCTTGCACGATTTGACTTCTGCCAAGCCGCGCATTCGTTTTATGAAAGATGGTGAGGCGCAAGAGATTGAGTGTGATTTCATCGCAGGCTGCGACGGGTTTCATGGTATTTCGCGGCAGAGTATTCCGAAGGAGAAGCTACAAGAGTTCTCGCGCGAGTATCCGTTTGGCTGGCTGGGCGTGTTGGCGGATGTGCCGCCTGTCTCGCCGCATGCGGTGATTTATGGCAACAGCCCGGAAGGTTTCTCGCTCTGCTCGATGCGCAGCATGACGCGAAGCCGCTATTACGTGCAATGCCCGATCACAGATAAGGTGGAAGATTGGAGCGATGCGCGCTTTTGGGATGTGTTGCGCAGCCGCTTGCCTGCGCATGTGGCGAGCCAAATGATCACCGGCGCTTCGATTGAGAAAAGCATCGCGCCCTTGCGCAGCTACGTGAGCGAGCCCATGCGCTGGGGGCAGCTCTTTTTGGCGGGCGATGCGGCGCATATCGTGCCACCGACGGGGGCGAAGGGTTTGAATCTTGCGGCGAGCGATGTGGGCATGCTGGCGCAGGCTTTTGCGCAGCATTACTTTGACAAAAGCAATGAGGGCGTTGATGGCTACTCTGCACGCGCCCTGCGAAAAATCTGGCGCGTGGAGCGCTTTAGCTGGTGGCTCACCAGCTTGATGCATCGCTTCCCAGACACTGAAGGCTTTGGTCAACGCGTGCAGGAAGCTGAGCTGGATTACTTGATGAGTTCAGTGGCGGCGCAGACGACGCTGGCGGAGAACTATGTGGGGTTGGCGGGTTAAGTAAAACTGAAGAGGTTTACCGTTCGGTCTGAGTCTGCCGAAGACCTTGTGTAAATCATTGATGAGGTTCGACAGTTGTACATGCGTTTCGACAAGCTCAACGCGAACGGACTTCATCGTGATGTCAACCTATTTTGAATCTGCAGGCCTATCGCGCGGTGCTTGCATCTGCGAATCAATCGTCTGCTTGATTTGCTGCTGAATCTGCTGCGCCTGATCGCGCTGAGTTGATGCGGGCGGTGCGGTGGATGTGGCCGAGGGCACTTGCAAAGTAGAAACAGGTGCAGTCGTTGTCGCCATTTGCTTTTTCACCAAGCTGCCGACGATAAGCAGCACAATCAGCAGAGATAGGATTCCGAAAACGGCTCGCATGCGATGTCTCTCTTTACAATTCAATCACTATTAAAATAATAGCTGCTTGCGCAGTAGATACGCCGGGGATAGGCCTTTTTCTTCCTAAACAGGCGTGTTCATTGCTTTGATCCAGTGCGCCAGCGCCTGCTCTTGCGCATTGCCTTGGCTATACATCTGCAACATCTTGGCTTGAGCTTCTGGGCGGTGTTGATTGACTTTGATTTTGCATTCGAGCGCGATCACTTCCAACTCAAAAGCCACAATGCCCATCAGCATCTTGTGTTGATATTCTGTGCCCAGATCGATCCACTGCTGCTTATAGGGCGGCTCATGATCGCCAATGAGTTTTTTGAGCAAGCGATCTTTCGCTTCTGGATCTTCGATCAAACTTGCTTTCACCTTGCAATGGACAGCGAGGTAATTCCAAGTAGGCACCCGCGCCAGATCAGGATAGACCTTGGGTGACATGTAGGCGTGTGGGCCCATGAAAGTGACCAAAGCTTCGGGGCGAGCGGCGAGATATTTCCAATGCGGGTTCGGTTTCGCCACATGGCCAAGCAGTTTCCAACTCTCACCCTCCTCCACCAGATGCAAAGGCAAAGGCGTGGCATAGGGAAAGCCTGAATCGTCGTTGGAGATGAGCGAAGCAAAAGGATGCTCATGCACGATGCGTGCGGCGAGTGCACGGTCTTGGCTTTTGTTGAATTGCGCTGGAAGGTACATTCTTATTTAGCGTCCACGGATGTATTTATCGACAGCGCGGTTATGCGCCTCTAAAGTTTCGGAAAACTCGCTGCTGCCATCGCCACGCGCCACAAAATACAAGGCGCGAGTTTCTGCAGGCTGGGCAGCGGCTTGCAGGGCAGCAGAGCCTGCCATAGCAATCGGCGTGGGCGGCAGGCCAGCGCGGGTGTAGGTGTTGTAAGGTGTGTCGGTTTGCAGATCGCGTTTGCGGATGTTGCCATCAAAGCTTTCGCCCAGGCCATAAATCACGGTGGGATCAGTTTGCAGGCGCATATTGATTTTCAAGCGATTGGCGAATACGCCACTGATGGTGGCGCGATCTTTGGCTGCGCCGGTTTCTTTTTCTACAATGCTGGCCATGATGAGCAGCTCATCGGGGGATTTCAGTGGCAAATCTGCGCGGCGCGATTCCCAAGCCGCGGCGAGATTCTTATCTAGCGTTTGCATGGCGGCGCGTAATACAGTGATGTCGCTCGCGCCTTTGGCATAGCGGTAGGTGTCTGGGAAAAATCGGCCTTCAGGGTGTACGCCAGGGCGACCCAAACGCTCCATGAGTTGCGCATCCGTTAATGCGGCGCTATCGTTTTTCAAATGTTTGGCTTTGGCCAGAGCAGCGCGCACTTGCCGCCAATTCCAGCCTTCGATGAAGGTGACGGCGCGCAGACTTTGTTTGCCGGAGGCGATTTTCTCAATCAGGCTGCGGGGCGAATCACCCGAGACGATTTCATAGCTTCCTGCCTTGAGATCGCTAGCTTTGCCACTGGCGCGTAGCCACAAACTCATCAGCAGCTCTTGGCCTGCGCCACCCCCTGTGGCTTTGGCTATTCCGCGCGAAATGCTGCCTGCTGAACTGCCGCTTGGAATTTGGAGATCGACAGAATCTTCACCTTGCGCGATTTCAGGCAATTTGAAAGGCTGGTCAGCCCACCACCACAAGCCGCCGGCAGACAAGGCAACTGCCAGCACGAGAAGGAGCAGCAGACGGCTTAGAACACCGCCATTAGATCGACGCAGAGAGTTTTGAGGCATACAGGCAAGAATCATAGCGGGGCAGGATAATACAAGGATGATGGATTTGAATTTTTCTGTGACTTTGAATGCACCTGAGGGTGAATTGGCCGTGATTCGCGCTCGTGGCGCTGATGCGGGCTCGTTTTTGCAAGGCCAGCTCACGCAAGATGTTCTGCTGATGAAAACGGATGAAGCGAGATTAGCCGCTTGGTGCTCAGCCAAGGGGCGCATGCTGGCATCGTTCATCGTGCTGAAGCTCTCCAGCGAAGAGTTTTTGCTGATTTTGAGCCGCGATTTGCTGGCTGCGACTTTGAAGCGCTTGAAGATGTTTGTGTTGCGCGCTAAGTGCGAGCTCGCGGATATCACGGGTGAGATCAGCATCGAAGGTGTTGCAGGTTCCGCGGCGCGCAATCTGACTGACACTATGAATACGATAGCACTTCGCGCAGATTCTATGCCGGCAAATGGCAGTTTTGACACTGAAATCGTGGTGCTTTTACCGCCTGTACACATGAATGGCACAAGTGTGCCTCGCGCCTTGCGAATTCGTGCGTCGGCACCTGCTGTGAATGCAAATCGTGAGCAAACGCAAGCTTGGTGCGCCCTAGAGATCGCAAGCGGCATTGCGCGCCTGAGCGCTGCAGTGAGCGAGGCTTTTGTGCCACAGATGCTGAACTACGAATCCGTGGGTGGCGTGAATTTCAAGAAGGGCTGCTACCCCGGCCAAGAGGTGGTGGCGCGCAGTCAGTTTCGCGGGACGTTGAAGCGGCGTGCTTACATCGCGACATCTGCTTCTGAATTGCAGGCAGGCCAAGAGGTGTTTGACAGCCGTGAACCAGATCAGCCTTGCGGCCAAATCGCGCAAGCAGCTGTGCATCCAGCCGGCGGCTATATCGCCATCGTGTCCATGCAAATTTCCGCGCATGACGGCCCTGCGCTGCATGCGAGTTCTGCCAGCGGCGCACTCTTGCAATTGCACACCCTGCCCTATGAGCTGCTGGCTGATGTGTGAGGCCAGGCGATGTGCCTGATTGCTTTTGCTTGGGGCGCGAGCGAGCGCTTTCCCTTTGTGATTGCGGCCAATCGCGATGAATTTTTAGCTCGCCCCACGGCAGCGCTGTCGCTTTGGCAATCACCTGGCGGCGCGAGCGTACTCGCAGGGCGAGACTTGCGCGATGGCGGCACCTGGATGGGCTTCTCGCCCAACGGCCGTTTTGCCATGCTCACCAATGTGCGCGATCCGCAAGCCGCTGCGCCCGCGCAGCCCATCAGCCGTGGCGGCTTGGCGCTGGCTTGGCTAGAGAATGATTTGCCAGCGCAGCTTTGGGCAAACGACATCAAACCTCAGCACTACCAAGGCTTCAACCTGATCGTGGGCGACTGGCAAACCAAGCAATGCCACTACCTCAGCAACCGCTCACAAGCCCTAGACCACACAGCGAATTTCAAGCCTTTTCGGCCTATCGCCGGCATAGAATCTGCGCAGAGTGCTATTGATTTAGTAGTATTTGAGATGCCTTGGGGTGCAGTGTATGGCCTGTCCAACGCGACTCTGGGTACACCCTGGCCAAAGACACAGCGCCTGAAAACAGCTCTGCAGAGCAGCCTAAGCAGCGCAGATGCCGATCAGTTGATAGCCATCAACCTCCAAGCATTGGCCGATCGCCAGCGCAGCGCAGATCAACAGCTTCCCCAAACAGGCGTTTCTCTGGAGCTAGAGCGCGCACTCTCCAGTGTGTTTGTGCAGCACCCAGAAGCAGCGCCGCAATACGGCACGCGCACCAGCTTGGTCGCAGTGTATGAGCCAAGCAAAGGGCTGCAAGTGACCGAGCTCACGCATGCAGAAAATAACAGCGCAGCAAGCCCGGTGAATGCTGCGCTGGCCTGGCCGTAGACCGCTTTAAGGCAAAGCCATGCGCCCATGGTAGGCGGATGGAATCTGCGCCAGCACATTGTTGCTCTTGCCGCCCGCCTCATACGCCTTGCGATAAGCCTCGACGGCTTTGACCTCATCCTTGAGATATTGGTCGTAAATTCCGCCAATTTTCATCCAACCATCGACCGCCTGCGCAGGCACGGCTTCATTGCGGAAAGTCAGCGCATCAATAGCGAATTTGAAATCACTCGCGCGTACACCCAAGATGTAAGCAGAGTTCATCATGTCGTAATCCATGGCTTTATCGGCATAAGCTTTGCGCGCAATCTCCAAAGCTTGCGCTTCCTTGCCAGTGCGAGAGAGCAAGATCACCTCCAAAGAACGCACGCTCACAGCATCGGGCTGAACGAGCTTGGCCTGCTCTAGGAATTCGAATGATTTATCGACTTTGTTTTGAGCCATGTAGCCGCGCGCCACATTAGTCGCAATCGCCGCCACATAAGGCCTGGAGCTGAGCACGCTCTCCCACACCCACACCGCATTTTTCCAATCGCCCCACTTGGCCAGCTCATCCCCCAGCATTGGCGTGATCTTGCGGTAATGCGGGTTGATCGCAATGCCTTGGCGCGCCAGCTCCAGCATTTCGCGCTTCATCTTGTCGTACTTTGGACTGTTGGGGTTACCTGAAGCAGAGATCGACAAGGCCATTTTGACGGACTGCACAATCTTCTGCTCGCATTCAGCAGCTTTGTAGGAGATGTAGCCAGCCAAAGCCAAGCAACCAACAGTCGCAACAGCAGCAGTCTGTGATGCGGCCGGCGCCCACGGCAAGCGCTGTGCAGTCATCCAAGTGCGCATGCCCTGACGTGCATCACAAGCCGCCAAGATGCCTAAGCACAAGGCAAACATGACACCCGTGGTCGCCAAGCGCCAAGGAAAGCCAATATTGGAAACAACGATCAAAGCCAAAAGGCTGGTCAGCGCCATGGCCCGAACCATGCCCTCTTGCAGCTCAGGCTCGGTTTTCGCGCGAAAAGCGACCACCGTACTGCGAATGCTGTAGACCGTCAGACCCAAGAGGAAGAGCCAGCCAACGATGCCGTATTCAGCCACCACTTGGATCAATTCGTTGTGTACGTAATAGTCCGTCTCAAGCTGAGAGCCTTTGGCTTGGTACAGCGGAATATCAGCTTCCCATGTGCCCGCGCCCACGCCTGAAAGCGGTCGCGCCTCGATCATCGTCCAGCTGGCTTTCCACATCACCAGACGCACACCCAGCGTGCCATCGGCGGCTTGGATGGCGGCCGTACGCTTGATCACGCGCTCAAAAGGTGTATTTCCTTTGAACTCAGGCGAGGAATTGCCGGATGGGATAAAGCCTAGCCCCAGCAACACAGCCAACATGGCCGCAGGTACAACGATGCGCTGGCCGCTATCCCAAGAACGGTAAGCCAGCAAAGAACGGAATTTCCAAGCAAAAATCACAATGAAACCAAAGCTGATGTAGCTGGCGATCAAGGCGGAACGCGTACCGCACATCATCAAATACAGAAAATGGAAACTGGTGGTCGCGGCCAAAAAGGCGAGGACTGCGGTGCGCCGCTCACGCAAGATCAACCATGCCGAAAACACCAAGGTCGTGCAAACGAATTCCGCTGCGAAGTTACGGTTCACGAAAGTAGCGGCAGGGTTGGGGCCTTGGGGGATAAATTTCACATCCAGCCAAAATTGCGCCGCGCCCAGCAAGGCCACAGCCAGTGCCCCCAGATGAATGCCCCAAACCAACATCGGCAGCCGTTCGCGCGAAAAGCTATTGAGCACCAGCCAAACAATCAGCGCAAACAAGAACCAGCGAATGGCTTCAACACCCGCCAAATAAGTATGGGCCCAGACCATACTGCCCAAGGCATACACGCACAGCATGATCGGCAACCACATCACAAAATGCCAGCGCAGCGCGTCGCGCCGATTGCGCTGCCGCCAAAATAAAATCAATGCCGCTCCCAAGCTCATGAAAGCCACGATGATGGATTTGAGCGTGTCTTGCAGCATCATCTCGTGCGGCACACCCAAAGCTGGCGTGAAGAAAATCATCAAACTCAAAATGATGGCCGTCCAGTCGCCCCGACCAATCTCGGCAGGCAAGGACAACAAGGGCTTGGCCGCCGCTTGCCGAAACTCGACGTTCACTTTGATATCCAGATTCGTCTGAGGCTGCGCCATTGCGCTTTCGGCACTTGAAACTGCCGATTTGGAAGGATTGACACGCTTTTTCTTGGCCATGACTTTAGAAACTCAATAACTCAGACGGGGCAGCGCTGTTGCGCCAGAGCTTAGGATTGTCGTTGCTGACGGCGCGTTTCTCGCGCACAAAGCTGAAGATATGGGCAAAAAAACAGCCTATTTGCCACATTTCAGCCAAATTCATCACGGATTTAGAATATGGAATCCATTTTTCATAATTGACTCGGTCTATAGCCAACTTATAATAACGAAGTCATAGCGACACACCGCGCCCCAGGAGCACCATTCGGGCAGGTTCACATCTCCTCCATCTTGTATGGCGGGATGCCAGGTTCGGTTCAGGCCTTCATTCAAAAAGGCAGCGAGAGCCGACTGGTAGCAAGGCGTTGTTGGATCAATCTGTGAAAAGTACCAAGCCTGAATAACAAGGCGGATTTTCTCACTCCGACAACACAGGTCCAATCAAAACGAGTAAGGTTCGGCATTTTCAGGCGGTTCGAGGGAACTGGTCTGTGGAATCTGGATAAGGCTCGCGTACGGAAAGGCATTGCTGATGACAGCGATAACTAACTTGAGTAGTAGTTTTAGCAACGGCGTGAAGGTCTTCGTGAAAGACGTGGCGCACGGCTGCTTTGAAATTGCCCACAATGGCTTGGCCATGCTGGGCTTGGTGGCGGCCTTGGTCGTCTCGGCTTTGATGTTCAAACCTGAATTACGCACACAGGGCGAAACCGCCCTGCTCGGCTGGCTGCAAGCACGCCAGACGGTGGCCACAGCCTCCGAAGTGCCGGTAGAGGCCGATGCGGTAGATCGCGCTACAGCGACCCATCTCAAAGACTTGCCCAAACAGCAAGCCGCAGTAGCCTTCTGGCTCTCCAAAAAATACCGCGTCGCGCCCGAACCGCTCGGCGCTTTGGTGGCCGAAGCCTATGAGATTGGCGATAAAACCAAGCTCGACCCCACCTTGATCTTGGCTATCATGGCTGTGGAATCGAGCTTCAACCCCTTCGCGCAAAGCCCCGTGGGTGCGCAAGGCTTGATGCAGGTGATGACGAAAATCCACACCGATAAGTACGAAGGTTTTGGCGGTAATTTGGCTGCCTTTGACCCGGTAACCAATCTGCGTGTGGGCGTGAAGGTGCTGCAAGAGTGCATCAAGCGCGCTGGCTCAGTCGAAGGTGGCTTGCGTCAATACGTGGGTGCAACCAGCGATGCCACAGAAGGCGGCTACACCGCCAAAGTGCTGGCCGAGCAATCGCGCCTGCGCCAAGTGGCTTTGGGTGGCAATGTGCCTTTGATCACCCCCAACCTGCCAGCGCAGATTCCTGCACTCGCCCCCCTCAAGCCTGCACCAGAGGCTGCTAACGAGGCCGAGAAAGTGGCTGTGCTCTAAGCAACTTTCGCTCGCAAAAAAGCCGAGTCCACAGTACTGCGGCTCGGCTTTTGTCATGCTGAGGGTGATAAACTTCTACTGTGCGCGACTGGCGATAGGCAGAACCCTCTGCTGACGTGGGACACCACTGGGAAGCGTACCGCAAAAGCTCATAGCCTTTGTGTTCAGCCGTTCGCCTGGGCAGCCCGCTTATCTGCGGGATCACTGAAATCTTCAGAACTGCCATCATGTTCAACCGATCCATCCTCATCGAACAAACCGACCCCGAATTGTTTTCAGCTATTCAGGCTGAAAACGCACGCCAAGAGCATCACATTGAGCTGATTGCCAGCGAAAACTACGCCTCCCCTGCCGTCATGGCCGCGCAAGGCACACAACTCACGAATAAATATGCCGAAGGCTACCCCGGCAAGCGCTACTACGGTGGCTGCGTCAACGTCGATGTGGCCGAAACCTTGGCGATTAACCGCGTCAAACAACTCTTCGGCGCAGATTGCGCGAACGTGCAGCCGCATTGCGGCGCATCGGCCAACCAGGCAGTCTTCCTCGCCTTCCTCAAGCCCGGCGACACCATCATGGGCATGAGCTTAGCCGAAGGCGGGCATCTGACCCACGGCATGCCTCTTAATATGAGCGGCAAGTGGTTCGACGTCGTCTCCTACGGCCTGAACGCCAAAGAAGAAATTGATTACGACGCGATGGAACGCCTCGCACACGAGAAAAAGCCTAAGCTCATCATCGCCGGCGCATCGGCTTATGCCCTCAAAATTGATTTCGAGCGCTTCGCCAAAGTGGCCAAAGCCGTCGGCGCAATCTTCATGGTCGATATGGCGCATTACGCTGGTTTGATTGCCGCCGGCGTGTACCCCAATCCGGTGCCGCATGCCGATGTCGTCACCTCCACCACCCACAAGAGCCTGCGTGGCCCGCGCGGCGGCATCATTTTGATGAAGGCTGAGCACGAAAAAGCCATTAATAGCGCCGTCTTTCCCGGCCTGCAAGGCGGCCCGCTGATGCACGTCATCGCTGCCAAAGCCATCGCGTTCAAAGAAGCACTCGACCCAAGCTTCAAGGTTTATCAGCAGCAAGTCGTGAAAAACGCCCAAATCGTGGCTGAAACCTTGGTGCAACGCGGTCTGCGCATCGTGAGCGGCCGCACAGAAAGCCACGTGATGCTGGTTGACTTGCGCAACAAAAACATCACCGGCAAAGAAGCCGAAGCCATTTTGGGCGATGCCTACATGACCATCAACAAAAACGGCATCCCCAACGACCCAGAAAAACCAATGGTCACCAGCGGTATCCGCGTTGGCACGCCAGCCATGACGACACGCGGCTTCAAAGACGAAGAAGCCCGTTTCACAGCGAATTTGATAGCCGACGTGCTCGACAACCCACGTGACGCGGCCAATATCGAAGCCGTGCGCGCCAAAGTCGTCGCGTTGACCAGCCGTTTCCCGGTTTACGGCTAATTTTCCTCCTCTGCGCCGAGTGCAATTACTACAAATACAGTAGCACTCCGCGCAGATTCCATGCCGGCGAGAGCCCAAAAAGGCATTAAAAACGCTCTAAAATAGAGCATGCGCTGCCCGTTTTGCTCTCACCCTGACACCCAAGTTGTTGAAACCCGCATCTCCGAGGATGCGGATTCCATTCGCCGTCGCCGTCAATGCGGCAAATGCGACAAGCGCTTCACCACTTACGAGCGCCCCGAAGTCAACTTCCCAGCCGTCGTCAAAAAAGACGGCCGCCGAATCGACTATGAAACAACCAAGCTTCGCGCAAGCTTCACCCTCGCACTGCGTAAACGCCCCGTCAGCACTGAACAAATCGACAGCGCCATCGAGCGCATCGAAGAAAAACTCTTGAGTAGCCCCACCCGAGAAGTCCAAAGCAGCCGCATCGGCGAACTCGTCATGCGCGAACTCAAACGCCTCGACAAAGTCGCCTACATCCGCTTCGCCAGTGTTTACCGCAGTTTTGAAGATATCGACGAGTTTCGGGCGCTGGTGGATGAAGTAAGAAAATAGGACTCGATTTTTTTACCATTTATCCATACTGAACCACCATCAATCGGCTTCGAATTCACCTCAAACTTTGGATAACCTAAACTCAAATCATGTTTTCACGAACAAAAGTAAAACCTGCCAAGCTCGCACAAGGCTTCACCTTGATTGAGCTGATGGTGACTATCGCCATTCTTGCTATCGTCACCACTCTGGCAGCACCGTCCATGGTAAGTTTTGTCGCTCGATGGCAGTTGAGCAATGCTGTGAACACATTCACCTCCAGCATGAAGTTGGCCAGATCCGAAGCCGTTAAGCGGGGGCGCTCAGCATTCATGTGTCGAACCACAAACGGCACGACTTGCACTGCCGGTGGAGGCCGTCTGTGGGCTACTGGTTGGATTGTGTATGTCGATAATGACAATAGCAGCTCGTTAACTGCCAACGACACAACAATTTGGGTTCAACAGAATCTCACTGCAATCGACACAATCAGCTCATCCAATTTTACCGAAATTCAGTTCACGCCAGCGGGTACATTGCGTAACGGTCAAGGCGCACAGGGTCTAACGTTCAACTGGGACAATGGTGGCGTCCACAAAAGAGGCTTGTGCATCAGTTTTTCAGGGCGTACCCGGCTGGTCGCAGAACAAGCGGACTGCCAAGCAGGCGGGCAAGGTTAGGCAGCACAGCATGAAGCAACTTCTAACCACACATCACCTCGTTTCCTACCGTTCTGGCCAGTCAGGTGCTTCCTTAATTGAAGTATTGGTGTCAATCTTGCTGCTCACTGTTGGCCTGCTCGGCATGGCCGGGTTGGCTGCAGTCTCCGCCGCAAATAATAAACTCGCTCAAATTCGAAGCACCTCCAACTTGCTTGTATCCGACTACGTGGATCGTGCACGTGCCAATCTGATTGGCTTTGACAGTAACCAGTACGAATTGATTGATACCTATGCTTACCCCTCTGCTGCGGTTACCGAATCGGGCTGTACAAATGCAAGCACCGATGCGTGCCTTCCAGTGACAATGGCTACCTTAGACAAAGCGCAATGGCGCAACACATTAAGACGACGCCTTCCCGGTGGCACAGCTTTTGTTAACACTTTTCCAAATGCTGGCGGTATTCGTACGATGGACATTTGGATCATGTGGGCAGAGGCCGAATCCACCGATAGTTTCGGGCTCAGCAATGTTTACCTCTGCCCTGCGGCGGCGGCGGCACCTAGCTCCGTTCGCTGCATGTATTTCCGAGTGTCGCTATGAGTCACCGATCACAAGTTCAGGTTCGTAACCTGCGACGACAAGCTGGCCTGACATTGATAGAGCTCATGATCGGGCTGGTACTCGGCCTGTTGATCATTGCTGCGGCAAGCGCTACCTACGTCAGCACAGTACAAGCCTCGCGTGTTGCCGAAGCCAATTCGCAGATGAATGAAACGGCGGCTATCACACTCGGGCTACTGCAGCAACAAATCCGGCTTGCTGGATACAGCCAAATCGTAGGCTCAACCACCTACTCCATTCGAAAAAACTTCGATGGATCTGGCATTAGAGGTTGTACCGGTGGTTTTAGCAGCGCATCCACCGCAGCATTCAACTCATTGACTTGCAACAACACAACCGCGACACCGGACTCCTTAGTCATACGCTACGAAGCAACTGTCAACAACACTATTCCTACCGGTGCAAACGTGCCAACCAACTGCGTGGGAGAGGGTATATCGCAAAGCACCCCTTCATCAGCAACTAGCACAGTCCCTGGTGCAATGGTTCCTGGAGCCTATCGGCTTTCAGAAAACCGTTACTTTGTTCGTACAGCTGGCACGCCCAGCGGAGGCCCTGAGCTTTACTGCGCCGGCGCAACAGGCACCAACACATTCGGCACAATTTCTCCGGTGATGGAAGGCATTGAGGCCATGCAAATCACATATGGTGTTGCAAACACGTCCACTGGCACAGTAACAAGTGCATATATGAGTGCCCAAGCGATCGATACCACTTTCGCCTCAGAGTCACTTGACACCCGATGGAAACGAGTCGTTTCAGCGCGGGTGTGCATCGTGATACGCAGCACAGACGCCAGCGAGCGGTTCGCCAACGTCACAGATACTGCTACCAATCAGTATTTTGATTGTAGTAATACGGCGCAAACAATCACCGATGGCCGAGCGCGACGCGCCTACACCACAACGATCATGCTCAAAAACAAACTCGACCAACTTTAGGACGTATTCCATGCACCACGTTCATCCAAAGTTTCATCACGCCGCTCAGCAGTCGGGGGTTGTGTTGGTAGTTGTCTTGATGCTGGTCGGTATCATGAGCCTAGTAGGTGTGATTACCATGCGTAACTCCACCATTACCGAGCAAGTTTCTAACAACTTTCGCGTTTCATCGGTCGCCCAGCAAGCAGCAGAGCTGGCTCTGCGGTATTGTGAAACTGTTGCAGTGCAAGAGACGAACCCTTTCTATGCGGCTGATCGCGCAAAAATCAGACCAAATACAGTCACTGGCGTTATCACATCTGGGGTATGGAACGTAACGACCACTTGGACAAATTCAGCCAATTACATCAGCGTGACCAACTCTTTCGCATTGTCCGGCGAAACAAATGCTGTGCGCTTTAAAACTGCTCCGCAGTGTGTGATCGAAAGGGTCAACAACGGCGCCATCCGAGGCTTCGTAGTGACCGCGCGCGGCTTCGGTAACGATGCAGTACTCAACTCAGCGAACGGCGTGACCATTGGTTCCGAGGCTTGGGTGCAATCCATCTTAGCGAATTAGTTTTTGCTCATTGATTCTTAGGTATCTCCATGCTTGCACATTCAACTTTTATCAAGCGAATCCTCAAAAGTGCGCTCGTGCTTTGGTTGACATTCGTGGGCGCTATTTCTCAAGCGCAGATTGCACAGCAACCTCTGCTCTCGATTGCCGGTACGGCCAAACCCAACCTCATGTTTCTTCTAGACAACTCGGGGTCGATGAAGTGGCGGCATACGCCAGATGGCTATGCGAATACATTTACTCCAACCATTGCGCGGATTGATGCGTATCGCTCTCCAGATGCAAACAAACTTTGGTACAACCCAGCGGTGCGCTACACACCTCGGCCCAATGCTGACGGTACATTCATGCCTGCAGCAACAGAAGCGAGCGCACTGGCTGCCACTGTCGCTTGGGTAGATCAGGCAGACGCTGTCGCGGTCGGTTGGGGAGGGACAATTAACCCGACAGCGATTTTCTACTACGAACTAGATGCATGTATAACTGGTAACTGCACATCTTCTTTAGGTGGCGCCTACGGTGTGCCCACTGGCACATTTAACAACACTTTTACTTTTACATTATGTACCCAGTGGGATACAGTACAACCGACTATTTGCAATTCCGCTACGGCAACTTATAGCATTCCGCCGCCAGGATTCAGCCCGACATTCGCCACAGCAACTTATGTGGCGAAGGCGGCTGCTCGAACGGATTGCACAACTTTCGCCACGCGATGCAGTTGGGCAGAGGAGCGTCAAAATGCACTAAATTGGCATCAATATTACTCCACTCGTATGGAGGCTACGAAAACCTCGATTGGGCAAGCATTTTTATCGCCTGATTTCATCAATCGATTCAGACTCGGTTGGGGTCGCATGAATGGCATCAGAACGGCAGGGGCTGGTGGCGAGACACCCGATGCTGCAGGCCATATCAAACGTGGGGTACGCCCGTTTGTCGATGATCCGGGGCTCGCGATTGGATATCGTACGGAGCGATCCGACTTCTTCGCTTGGCTCTATGCGCAAACTGCATACAACGGAACGCCAAGCCGAGGAATGCTTGAGGCAGCGGGGCAGTATTTTGCTGACGCAAGCGATACAGGCCCTTGGTCTGCCCAGCCTATTATCGGTAGCAACACCACTCATTTGAGCTGCCGCAGAAATACTGCCATGATGTTTTCCGATGGTGCATACAACGGGGCTGCAACCCCAGTCCTAAATATTGATAACGGGGATTTCACTGGTCTGGCAAGCACGACACACGTGAATCCAGTAACAGGTCTGACCTTTACCTATCAAGTGTCAGCGGCAGCGCGAGCGGGGTATGTTGCGTATCCGGATTCTGTTGCCAACACAATGGCAGATACAGCAATGCGGTATTGGATTCAAGATTTGCGGCCTGATCTTACAAATAATGTGCCACCCATTAGAAATCTGAATCCTGCTTTTTGGCAGCATCTCTCGTTCTACACTATTGGTTACGGCATTCGCGGCAGCGTCTCCCTTGCAGATGTCGATGCTTACGCATCCAATTATCTGAATGGTATTTCTTCTACTCTCAATTGGGGCGATCCTACTGTCAGCACGGTTAATATCATCAACGACTATATTCATGCTGCCTACACAGGAAGAGGCAAATCTTACTCAGTGCTCACAGCAGGCGAAGTCAGGGATGCTGTCAAAGATGTGATTGAGCGATCGACTTCCGGCACTGGCTCTGATGCAGGTGTTGCGGTCAGTGGCGCGAACACACAAGGCTCTTTGTCAGCTGGTGGACTCAAGTATGTTCCGTCGTACTCGACTGGAGACTCAACGGGTGACATCGAAGCTTATGTACTTTCCCCAACGGGAAAGGTGCTAACACCAGGAACCCCTACTTGGGTTGCAAGCAGAGAGATTCCAGCATGGAGTGAGCGCAACATCGTGACGAGCTCTTCATCTGGTTCTGTAAATCTGTCGACAGCCTTCGCCTCTTTACCTTTAGATGTACGCACTGCTATGGGCGCAGGAGCTGATCAGGCATTTGTGAACTATCTTCGCGGCCAGCCTGGTGGTATCGATTCGGTGAGCGGCCGCCTGTTTCGTCAGCGTGCTGTGCTCTTTGGCACGGTGATTAACTCACCGCCTGAACTCATTCGTGGTGAATTGAAGATGGGCTATGAGGCCAGTACAGTGCCCGGCGCTAGCGCCTATTCAAGCTATTTGGCGGGCAAACGCAGTGCCAGCAAAGAGGGATTGCTCTTTACTCCAAGCAATGATGGCATGTTGCACATCTTGAATCCCAAATCAGGCACAGAAACCATGGCTTTCATTCCTCGAAATGCTCTAAGCAAAATGAGGGCGTTTGCCACCGATCCCTATGTACACCAGTACGTGTTGGATGGCCCACTGAACGAAGGCGATATTTACGACGCAAGCAACTCCTCTTGGAAGCAAGTGGTTTATGGCTCGGGCGGGCGCGGAGGCAAATTTGTGTATGCCCTCTCCATACCCACTGCCACCACCATGAGCGGCACTTATACAGTACCCGCCATGACAGCCAACAGCGTGCTTTGGGAAATTGATAGCAGCCAATCTGGCTTTTCGAATCTGGGGTACGTAATGAATGATGTGACCAGTGGCTACTTGCCCAATGGCCGCTGGGTTGCTATCTTTGGCAACGGCTACTACAGCAGCTCTGGTGTGGCCAGCCTGTTCATTGTGGATGCCCTCACAGGTGCATTGATCCAAGAAATATCCACTAATGTGGGCTCTGTAGGCACACCCAACGCGCTGACTGGCGTAACTTTGGTACGCAATGCAGGCCGCGTGGTGATCGGTGCGTATGCAGGCGATACCTATGGAAATGTGTGGAAGTTTGATCTTCGCTCTACCGTCGTTGGCGGGGCAACTTTGGCCTTTTCTGGCGGTCAAGCCTTGTTCAACGCAGGGTCAAGCAAACCGATTACGGGCGCACCAGCCTGGCGGCAGTTTGGTGATGGCACGCTTGTCGTGGCTGCTACGGGCAGGCTCGTCACTAACGCCGATCAAACCAGCACATCCGTGCAAACTGTTTATGGTATTTACGATAAAACGCCTTTTGGCGGTAACCAGGTGGGCTCATTTTCAGTGCCAGTGAGCGCAGCTAGCCTGCAAGTACAAACCATCAGCTCTGTGGTAGGTACGACGAGCTTTTTGTTGGCAGGAAATACATCAACTTCTGCATCGTTCTTCCGAGTATCCACCAACCCAGTGACCTACGCTACGCAAGGAGGCTGGTATCTGAATCTTTCAGTAGAGAATGGCCTGCGCAACCTCTCCAACGTGGATAATTTCAACGAAGCCGTGCTAATTTCAAGTGTGGTACCACCCTCGCCTACAGCAGGTGAAACTTGCCCCATTTCATCTGAAGTTCGTTCTTACACGCTGCTATTGGATGCTGCTACTGGCGGTAACGCCGATGTTGGTGGGCGAGATCGTGGATTAGGTAGTGGCTTTGATGTGAATGGCGATGGCACGGGTGATGGCTATAGCGTACTCAATACATTTGGTTTTCCTCGAAACAGCGTGATCGTCTCAGAGCGAGTTGGCCCATCAACAGAAAGCGTGGCGACTGCTGGTGGCAGTACGGCAGGCTGCAACAGCAGCTCAGCTTCAGGCACTTTGATCGGAACTGGTCCTGGCTCCGTCGGCTTGACCTCGACTGGGCCTTGCAACAGCTTCAGACGGACGTGGCAACAATTGTTGTCGCCGCCAAGAATACCTTAATATCATCATTAATTTGCATCTACTTCCAAGGCACTCATGCAATCCAAAATAGATTTACGCGCTTCGCAAGGTTTTACGTTAATCGAGCTCATGATTGTTGTGGCTATCGTTGGCATCCTCGCGGCTATCGCCTACCCAGCTTACACAGAATACTCAGCTCGGGCGCGTCGAGCCGAGGCTTCGGCAGTTGTGCTGGAAGCCAGCCAGTTTATGCGCCGCGCTTATTCCGCCAATGATGTTTTTCCCACAACTCTGCCCAACGGAACCATCACGCTGCCACGGGATGTTGCTGCCGCCAATGCGATCTACAGCGTGAATGTCACCAGCGACACGACCTCAAGCTTTACTGTTACAGCGCAGGTTTCTTCTACAGGCTCGCAGGCCAACGACAGGTGTGGCTCATTTATCTTGAATTCACGTGGCCAGCGCCTGAACCAAGTGGGCGCAAATACGCCTGCTGTTGTGGCGGGCTGCTGGCGCTAAGCTCGCTGTCCAAATTCGCCTTCTGGTCGTTTTGATTGACTACTGATTGAACTAGCCTTGTTGATCTGCGTGACAAGCCCCAATCCGTGCGTGACTTGCCGCATTGAGTCCTTGAGTCAGCTTGTCATTGGCCAAACCCAACCCCGCGGTGGACCTCACGCTGAGATCATGGCTTTGCGTGCTGCGGCTGCGCAGGGTGTTGATGTTCGCGGGGCGATGGTTCATGTGAGCTTGGAGCCTTGCGCGCATCATGGTCGGACGCCGCCTTGTACTTCGGCTTTGATTGCGGCTGGGGTGGGTAAGGTGGTGATAGCCATTCTGGATCCTAATCCGCTGGTGGCGGGTAAAGGTGTGCAGCAGCTGCGGGATGCGGGGATTGAGGTGGAAGTGCTGCCTACCGATCACCCGGATGCTATTGCCTCACGGGAGCTGAACATTGGGTTTTTCAGCCGGATGATTCGGCGTGTGCCTTGGGTGCGGATGAAGGTGGCTTCTTCGCTGGATGGGGTGACAGCGCTCTCTAATGGGCAAAGTCAGTGGATCACAGGGGAAGCTGCACGCAATGATGGGCAAGCATGGCGCGCGCGCTCATGCGCAGTGCTAACAGGGATTGGCACGGTGCTGGCAGATGATCCGCAATTGAATGTGCGCGCCCTGCTCGATTCGCCTGAAGGCAGGATTGCAGCGCCTCGGCAGCCGCATTTTGTGTTGGTGGATAGTCAACTAGATATTCCGCTCGATGCGAAGCTGCTCAAAACAATTGGGCAGCGCGGCGCGGCTAGCGCAGCATATGCACAAGAAACTATTGATTTGATAGCACCTCGCGCAGGTTTTATCTATCATGCAAGCCAAAATGATGAAAAAATCAAGGCTTTAGAGGTACTTGGAGCCAAGCTGATTTATATGCCTGAAGCCAGTTCGGGGAAAGTCGATCTCAAGGCGATGATGAGCGATTTGGCGGTGAATCAAGAGATCAATGAGCTGCATGTGGAAGCAGGCTTCAAGCTCAATGGTTCCCTGCTCAAGGCAGGCTTAGTGGATGAGTTGCTTGTTTATCTTGCGCCGAAGTTACTCGGCGCGGGCATGGGATTAGCGAATTTACCGGAGCTCTCTGGCTTGTCTGCCCTGCCTGCGGCTCAAGATTTGGTTTACCAATCCGTCGATTTAGTTGGCGAAGAAGGTAGCAAAGACCTACGGATCGTGGCTCGCGTTCGCGGACGTGATACGTTTTAGTCTACATCAGTCGCTTTCGCGGCTTTAGATCTCCCTGCCCGCGCTAATCCGGGCAAACCCTGCGAAAATACGCTTATGTTTACCGGAATCATCACCGGCGTGGGGCGCATCGTCGCTATCCACAGCCTCGGCAGCTCTTTGCAACACGGCAAGCGACTCACCATCGCGCCGCCGCAGGGTTACTTACAAGACGTTGGACTGGGTGACAGCATTGCGCTCAATGGCGCTTGCATGACCGTCACCACGCTGGATACCGCCGCCAATCAATTCACGATTGATATCTCGCAGGAATCACTTTCCAAGACGGCTGGTTTGGATACGGAAGGCGCCATCAACTTAGAAAAAGCCCTGCGAGCCAACGACAGGCTAGGCGGCCACATCGTGAGCGGCCATGTGGATGGCGTGGGGCATGTGAGCTTCTTTGCGCAAACGGGTGAAAGCTGGGAGCTGCGTGTGACAGCACCCCAAACCTTGGCCAAGTACCTCGCCTACAAAGGCTCGATCACCGTGAACGGCGTGAGTCTCACTGTGAATTCGGTGACAGATATCTCAGCAGGCTGCGAGATCAGCATCAATCTCATTCCACAC
The DNA here is from genome assembly GCF_018413605.1 of Variovorax sp. PCZ-1. Classification (GTDB taxonomy): domain Bacteria; phylum Pseudomonadota; class Gammaproteobacteria; order Burkholderiales; family Burkholderiaceae_C; genus JANMDU01. The sequence continues at coordinate 1,635,363 of NZ_JAHCDN010000001.1, forward strand.
ACTGTAGAAAACACCGCACTCGGCAGCCTGCAAACTGGTTCGCCTGTGAACCTAGAGATTGATACCGTTGCCAGATATGTCGAACGCATGCTGAGCTTAGAAAATTTAAGCAAAAACGGCACTTCGCCGGCATAGAATCTGCGCAAAGTGCTATTAAATTTATAGTAAAGAGAACATCATGACCACTGCCCTCGCCTCCACTTCCAGCAGCGCCAGCAGCACCGTTGGCATCTCGCCAATTGAAGACATCATCGCCCAGTTGCGCGCTGGGCGCATGGTGATCGTGAGCGACGATGAAGACCGCGAAAACGAAGGTGATTTACTGATCGCCGCCGAACACATCACACCAGAAGCCATCAACTTCATGGCCAAGTATGGCCGTGGCTTGATCTGCCTCACCCTCACGAAAGAACGCTGCGAATTCTTGGGTCTGCCTCCGATGGCTGTAAAAAACGGCACCAAGATGAGCACAGCCTTTACCGTCTCCATCGAAGCTGCTGAAGGCGTGACGACCGGCATCTCCGCCGCAGACCGCGCCCGCACGGTGCAAGCCGCCGTGAGCAAAACCGCCAAGGCAAGCGATCTCGTGCAGCCTGGCCATATTTTCCCCTTATCTGCGCAAGATGGCGGCGTGCTCATGCGCGCTGGCCACACGGAAGCGGGTTGTGATTTAGCTGCACTTGCAGGCTGCATGCCCAGCGCCGTGATTTGCGAGATCATGAAAGACGATGGCACGATGGCGCGCATGCCTGATCTGCAAACTTTTGCGGCTGAGCATGGCCTCAAAATCGGCACGATTGCAGATTTGATCGAGTACAGAAGCCGCACCGAGAGTTTGGTTGAACGCATCGGCGAAAAAACCATGCAAACCGCGTTTGGCGAATTCAAAGCGATTGCTTTCAAAGACAAACCCAGCCAAGGCGTGCATTTGGCGCTGGTGAAAGGCTACTGGAGTGAAGCCGACGCGATCCCTGCACGCGTGCATGAGCCGCTTTCTGTGCTGGATGCATTGCAAACCAAGAGCCACATCCACAGCTGGAGCTTGCAAGAAAGCTTGAAATACCTGCAAGCGCAGGGCAAAGGCGTGGCTGTGTTGCTCAATGCGGGAGAGAGCGCTGATCAACTCTTATCTCAATTTGAAGGCCAAGCCCGTCCTGCGCAAGCGCCCGAGCGTGGCCGCATGGATCTGCGCACCTACGGCATCGGCGTGCAAATCCTGCGCGACATTGGCGTGCGCCGCATGATGCTCATGGGCAAACCACGCCGCATGCCTAGTATGGCGGGCTATGGGGTGGAGATTGCTGGCTACATCGCTAACCAATGATCAAAGCTGATAACTAGGCAAGAAAGGAACGCAAAAGACGCAGAATAAATGCAGAAGACGCAAAAGCATCCTTTTTGTCTTCAGCTCTTCTGCATCCTTTGCGTTTATTTTGCGTCTTTCGCGTTCTCCTCTATAGACTGAAAAAATCTCAAATTCAAAGGAAAAAAATGTTCGGTGCAGACAAAGGCAAAGCCCAAGACTCTCTCCTCGATGGCCGCAAGCTCTATATCGGTATCGTGCAGGCGCGCTTCAATGAAAGCGTGACGAATGCGCTGGCCACCGCTTGCTTAGATGAGCTGGCCAAGCTGGGCGTGCAGTCCAAGCACATTGATGTGTTCAAAGTGCCCGGCGCTTTGGAAGTCCCTGTGACGCTGCAAGCTTTGGCAGAGAAAGATCAATACGATGCGCTGATTGCTTTGGGCTGCATCATTCGTGGCGAGACCTATCACTTTGAACTCGTGGCTAACGAGTCCGGCTCTGCTGTGACGCGCGTGGGCCTCGATTACAAACTGCCGATAGCGAACGCTATCCTCACGGTAGAAAACATGGAGCAAGCTGTTGCTCGTCAAATCGATAAGGGTCGTGACGCGGCTCGAGTTGCCGTGGAAATGGCTAATTTACTCAATGAGTTGGCTTGAATCGCCTTAAAGAAGAATTTATATGCAAAATGAGTCTGTAGCCGGCAAGAAACCTGCGCAAGCAGCTAGCAAATCGATAGCAAAGCGCAAAGAATTCATCACCAAAACAGCGATGCGCGCAGCACGCACTCGCGCACGTGAGTTCGCTGTGCAGGGTTTGTATCAGCATCTGGTCGGCCAGCAAAGCATTGACGAGATCGACGAGTTCACACGTAACTTGCAAGGCTTCTCGAAAGCGGATTCTGTGCATTTCGATGCGCTGTTTCGCGGCTGCATTGAATCGAGCCAAGCTTATGACGCCATGATCGAGCCGCACTTGGATCGCCCCTGGGCTGAAATCTCGCCGATCGAGCATGTGATCATGTGGATGGGTGCCTATGAATTCCAGCATTGCCTGGATGTGCCTTGGCGCGTGATCATCAACGAATACATCGAACAAGCCAAGGCTTTCGGCGGCACGGATGGCTTCAAATACATCAACGGCATTTTGAACAAGCTTGCACCGCAGCTGAGGGCGATGGAAGTGGCGGCGGATGCTGCTGCAGCTAAAGAACTTTCGTCGTGAAAATTGCTTGGCAATTCCAACAGGAGAACGCAAAAGGCGCAAAAATACGCAGAAGCCGCAAAAAATGCACTTAGGATTTTTCTGCGATTTTTGCGTTTTTTTGCGTCTTTTGCGTTCTCTTCTTTCCGCACCAATCATTCATCAAAATGAAAATATCCCACAGAGCCCAGAAAGTTGAGCCCTTCTATGTGATGGAGGTGTTCAAGGAGGCATCGAAGCTAGCAAAAGAAGTCGCGCATACCGACAAACCGATGATTTTTCTGAGTGTGGGTGAACCTGATTTCACCGCGCCTGCGCTCGTACAAGAAGCTGCCGCAAGAGCGATTACAAAAGGTCATACGCAATACACCAATGCCAATGGAATGGACTCGTTGCGCGAGAAGATCAGCACTTGGTATGCGCAGCGTTTCAATGTGAACGTGCCCGCCAGCCGCATCGTGATCACCGCAGGCGCGTCTGCCGCTTTGCAGCTCGCCTGCCTCGCGCTTGTAGACGCAGGCGATGAAATTTTGATGCCCGATCCGAGCTACCCATGCAATCGGCATTTTGTGCATGCTGCGGATGGCGTGGCCAAGCTGATTGCAACCACGCCTGAAGAGCGCTTCCAGCTAAGCGCTGCCAAAGTTCAGGCCAACTGGGGCGCGAAGACCACGGGTGTGCTCCTGGCATCACCCTCCAACCCCACCGGCACATCCATTCATCCCGACGAGTTGCGCAAGATCCATGAGTTCGTAGGCTCCAAGGGCGGCATCACCATGATTGATGAGATTTATCTCGGCCTGAGCCACGACGCGACCTTCGGCAAATCCGCGCTTGAATTAGGTGACAACATCATCAGCATCAACAGCTTCTCCAAGTATTTCAACATGACGGGCTGGCGGCTGGGCTGGCTCGTCGTTCCTGAGAAGTTGGTGAGCCCCATCGAACGCCTCGCGCAAAACCTCTACATCTGCGCCAGCTCCATCTCGCAAGCGGCAGGCTTGGCTTGCTTCGAGCCAGAGAGCATCGCCACTTACGAGCAGCGTCGCGCGGAGTTCAAAGCGCGCAGAGATTATTTTCTACCGGCTTTGAAAGAACTGGGTTTCAACATCCCCGTCGAGCCTGACGGCGCGTTTTACGTCTACGCCGATGCATCCCCACTGTTCGCCAAGCTGGGTGTGAATGACAGCTGGGATTTTGCCTTCGAGATCATGCGCCGCGCCCATGTAGCGATCACCCCAGGGCGCGACTTTGGCACAGACAGCACGGCCAACTTCGTACGCTTCTCCACGGCCAGTTCCATGCAAGATCTGCAAACGGCCATTTCCCGAATCCGCGAGGCCTTGAATTGAGTTTCAGTTTCCCCATCCGCGTCTACTGGGAAGACACTGATGCAGGTGGCATCGTGTTCTATGCAAACTATTTGAAATTCATGGAGCGTGCCCGCACCGAATGGCTGCGCTCTTGTGGGATTTCACAGCAGGCTCTGAAGCAGGAGACGGGCGGTATGTTTGTCGTCACCGACACGCAGCTCAAGTATCTGCAACCTGCTCGCTTAGATGATCTGCTCACGGTGAGCGCCGAAATCATAGAAAAAGGCCGTGCGAGTATCAAGATTAAGCAAGAAATCACCCTCTCGCCGGCAAAGAACCTGCGCGAAGTGCTATCAAATCAGGAGTCTGCAACGCTGATTTGCCAAGGCACAATTTGTATCGCTTGGGTTGATGCGGGAACTTTGAAACCGGGCAGAATCCCAAAAGACATCCTCGAGGTACTAAATTGAACGCTGCCAATCCCGATCTTTCTATTCTTCACCTCATCCTCAACGCCAGCTTTGTGGTGCAAGCCGTGATGCTGCTTCTGGTCGTCGTCTCGATTGCCAGTTGGGCGGCGATCTTCCGCAAACTCGCGGCACTCAAGAAAATCAACACGCTCAACGAAAATTTTGAGAAAGAGTTTTGGAGTGGTTCCTCGCTGAATGATCTGTATGCCAGCGCTGCGCAGAATGCCAAACTCGCTGGCCCCATGGAGCGCATCTTCGCCAGTGGCATGCGTGAATTTCAAAAACTGCGCGAGCGCCGCATCTCGGATGCAGGCACGCTGATGGACGGCGCACGCCGCGCCATGCGTGCGAGCTACCAGCGCGAGATGGATACCGCTGAGAGCAATCTCTCCTTCCTCGCTTCGGTCGGCTCGGTATCGCCGTATGTAGGTTTGTTTGGCACGGTCTGGGGCATCATGCATGCATTCACGGGCTTGGCATCGCTTCAGCAAGTCACACTCGCTACGGTTGCTCCCGGTATTGCGGAAGCACTCGTGGCCACCGCCATTGGCCTCTTTGCCGCCATTCCTGCCGTCGTAGCTTACAACCGCTTTGCGCGAGATATTGATCGCGTGGCGATTCGGCTGGAGACTTTCATGGAAGAGTTCACCAACATCTTGCAGCGCAACCTTGGCAGCCACGCAGCCGCTCAAACCACATCCTCTGGCCACTGAAAGGAGCGCATCATGCCCACGATGATTTCCCGAGGAAGAGGCAGACGCACCATCAATGAAATCAACATGGTGCCCTTCATTGATGTGATGCTCGTATTGCTGATCATCTTCATGGTGACTGCGCCACTGATCACGCCCAGCATGATTGATTTACCCAGTGTGGGCGAAGCCGCCAAGCAGCCAGATGCCGTGATTCAGATCATCATTCAAAAAGACGAGTCTTTGGAGCTAAAACAGCTTCCCGCCGGCAAAGAATCTGCGCGAACAGCTATCAATTCAGTAGCAGATCAAGTGAAGAAGATGCAAGCTGGGCAAGCCAATGTGGCCGTTGTCATCAGCGCAGACAAAAGCGTGAAATACGAAACCGTGGTGAACGTGATGGACAAACTCAAGCGTGCGGGGATTGAGCGTGTTGGCTTATCGGTGCAGCTCGCCAAGTAAGCTATGCCAAGCAAAGCAGAGCGCATTGATTTTTATCCCCCGCGCCCGCAAGGTACGGGGCGTGCACTCTCTTTCGCCCTGCTCGCGCATCTGCTGCTCATGGGCGCACTCACTTGGGGCGTGAGCTGGAAACGTGAAGCGACAGTCGCCACGGTTGAAGCCGAGCTGTGGAGTGCCCTGCCGCAGCAAGCCGCGCCCAAGTTGGTTGACGTGCCTCAGCCTCCGCCCACTCCAAAAGTAGAAACACCGCCCGAGCCCCCTTCTGTGAAAGCGCCTGATATCGCGGTAGATAAAGAAAAGCTCAAAACAGCGCCGAAGGTTGAGTCGAAACCTGAGCAGAAGCCCCCTCCCAAGACAGAGGTCAAACCTGTACCAAAAGTTGACAAGGCTGCAGAGCAGCGCCAACGAGATGAGAAAGATAAAGCGGACGAGGCAAAGCGCAGACAAGACCAACTTGATCGAATGAATGCGCAAGCCAATGCAACGGGTGCGCCCTCTTCGCAAGGCACAGCCATGCAATCCAGCGGTCCCAGCAGCGGCTATGCAGGCCTCATCAAAGGCCGGGTGCGCCCTAATCTTGTCTTCCCTGGAAATGTGAGCGGCAATCCAATGGTCAGCGTTGAAGTGCGCCTCGCGCCTGATGGCACGGTGCTTGGACGCCCTAGAGTGCTCAAAAGCAGTGGCAGTGCAGCTTGGGACGAAGCTGTGGTACGCGCATTTGAAAAAACTGAGGTGCTGCCACGCGATGGCGGCAAAATTTGGTCGCCACTTGTGATTGATTGGCGTGTGAACGACTGACTTTTTGTACTCAATGGTTAAAAATCAGGGTTTTGCCTGACTTCTGAAAACATCTCAAGTCAACCTCGCCCCGCGCATACCGTTATAGTTTCGTAGCTTCGGGTTGACCGAACTCAAAAACCTATCCATCCATCTTTCGAGGAGTTGTCCCATGTTGAAAAAACTGTTTGTTTTATTTGCTCTGTTTTACGCAGCACTGTCATTTGCTGCTGTTGATGTGAACAAGGCTACCGCTGCTGAGCTCGATGGCATCAAAGGCATCGGCCCCGGTATTTCCGGCAAGATTCTTGATGAGCGCAAAAAGGGCAATTTCAAAGATTGGAATGACCTCGTGACCCGCGTGAACGGCATCGGCGAAACCAATGCTGCTAAATTCTCCGCAGAAGGCATGACCGTGAACGGCCAAGGCTTCAAAGGTGTCGCCGCTGCTCCTGCCAAGAAGGATGACAAGCCAATGGCTAAAGATGCAGCAGCTAAGCCAGCCGCCGCAACTGCCGCCGCTCCAGCGAAGGATGCCAAAGCTGCAGACGCTAAGCCTGCCGCTGCCGCAGCTCCTGCTGCCAAGCCAGAAGCCAAAGCTGATCCAAAAGCTGATGCCAAAGCAAAAGCTGACGCTGAGAAGAAAGCCAAGGCTGATGAGAAGGCCAAAGCTGCTGAAGAGAAAAAAGCCAAAGCTGAAGCTGATAAGAAAGCAAAAGCAGATGCAAAAGCCAAGGCCGAAGCTGACAAGAAAGCTGCTGCTCCTAAGAAAGACGAGAAAGCCGCTGCTGCAGCGCCTAAGAAAGAAGAGCCAAAGAAGTAATCTTCTGATCGCCTCTCAAAAAAGCCCGGTTCTCCGGGCTTTTTTTTGTTCATTTTTGAGCGATTTGCCGCTATAAGGCTCATGCTCGGTGCAGCAATAGCTGCTTTTTTCAATCGCAAATTGCTCCGCACAACAAGCCATAACGTTCCAAGGATTGCTGCAGAATTTGAAAATATGTGTGTCTTTTCTACTCGTTCAGTGGCAATTTCTCACACAAAACTAAACATTAAGTGCTATAAATCCCGTTGAGTTACAAATTCGTCAGACACTGGCGAACGAGCTCACCGAGAGACTCAAATCAACAATCTCGCATACTGGGGAACATTCATGCAACACAACAACCTCGCATCCAAAGCAAAGCAGCGCAGTTTCAAAGCGGCAGGCATTTGCGCTATTTTGGGCAGCTCTTTCTTCATGATGAGCACAGCCCTAGCCGCCAAGCACGGGGATGGCCACGGCAACGAAGGCTACGATACAGCCGCAGAATGTGATGCCGCTGTGGCAGCTGGTACTGCCAAGTTCTACCGCCCGCACACCACGCATGAGCCGCTCAAGCGCGCTGGCGAGGCCGATGTGAAAGTGCAAAAACTCTCCGATCTCACGGCCGCCAAAGAAGCAGCAAGCGCTTTGGGTTATGACGCTGCGGGCTACACACGCGGCGCGTGTGATATCGGCGTCGGTCGCTCGCAAGGCCGCGATGGTGTGAGCGCCGGTTTGATAGGCAAATATATTCCTTACGGCCCAGAAATGGCTGTGAACGTGTATTACGACGCAGCGGGCAAAGCCGTGCGCGCCAGCATGAAGCAGTGCGACAACAATTTCAGCGGCAACATGCCTCGCCCCGTTGGCGCTGTCACCAAAGCAGAAGCCAGCGAGTGCTTTGCCAATGTGCAGATCCCCGCCAAATTTGAGACGAAGACCGAGCAGGTCGTTAAAGTGCCGGCCACCAAGCGCTTTGAGCCGATTGCTGCCACTTTCAAAACCGTGAGCGAGCAAGTGTTGGTCTCTCCAGAGATGAAGCGCCAAATTCCTGTGCCTGCCACGTACAAAACCGTGAGCGAAGAAGTGGTGATCCAGCCCGCCACCACGCGCGACGAGCCCGTGCCAGCCACTTACAAAATGGTGAGCGAGCGGGTTTTGGTGAAAGCTGAGAGCAAGCGCATTGAAGTGACACCACCAACCTACAAAACTGTGAGCGAGCAAGTGCTGGTCACGCCAGCGCAGAAGGTGCTCAAAGCGATTCCTGCGGAATACGTGATGAAAGACGAAGAAGTTGTTGATCGCCCAGCGACCACCCGCGTGGAAACTGTGCCGGCTACTTTCAAAACCGTCACTGAGCAAGTGCTCTCCCGCCCCGAGAGCGTGCGCTATGAGCCCATCGCCGTTCCTCTGCGCACAGTGCGTGAAGAAGTGGAGCGCACAGCGGCTAGCTCGCGCTTGCAAGTCACACCTGCCGTTTACAAGACGGTGACCGAGCGCGTTTTGGTCAAGGAAGCTGGCAAGCGTTTGGTCGAAGTGCCGGCCACTTACGAAACCGTGACCGAGCGCGTGAAAATCGCTGATGCCACCAAGGAGTGGAAGCGCGGCCGTGCCTACATTGGCCAAGCTGTGGAGGTGCGCCCTCTGCGCGGCTTCGTCGTCGGAGCGGATGGCAAAGTGGCTGGAAATCGCGTGGAAGTATCTTCCGCAGCGAACCCAGCAGGCGGCCGGGGTGTGGTCGATACTCAAATCGTTGCGGGTAACAACAGCAATTTGGACGATGATGTGATGTGTCTGGTCGCTATTCCAGAGCAATTCCAAATCATCACGCGCCAAGTCGTGAAAACACCTGCGAGCGTGCGCGAAGTGGAAATCCCCGCTGAATATGCCACCGTGACGCGTCAAGAACTCGTCACCGCAGCCAGCAGCTCTGAGATTGCTATCCCTGCAACGATGCAAACCGTGACACGCCAAGAGATCGATATCGACAAACTCAAAGCTGCTGGCTACAAGTTTGACGACAAAGGCAACATCATCGCCACGCCAAGCGGCGAGCGCGTGCTGCGCGCTGCCAGTCTGCGCACAGGCGCAGCCGGTGTGACCGCAGCGAATGCCGTGGGCAAAGGTGCAGAGTCTGGCGAAGAAGGCTATGTGCGCGAGATCAAGATTCCTGCGGTGTACCAGACGGTAAGCCGCCAAGTGATTGATCAACCCGCTACTGTGCGCACGATCGAAGTGCCCGGCACGATGAAAACCATCAAGACCCGTATCGAAGCAGCGCCTGCCCGTACGGAAGAGTCCACCATCCCTGCCGTGTATCGCACACAGACACGTCAAGTTGTGGATCAAGCAGCGACACAGCGCGAGATCGTGATCCCAGCCGAGTACCGCAATGTTGAGCGCCGCGTGGTCGATACCCCCGCAACAACGCGCAAGATCCCTGTGGCTGCTGTCACCCAAACCGTGCAACGCCGTGTGGTGGATACGCCTGCGAGCATGCGTGAGGAAACGATCCCCGCTGTGTACCGCACCGTCACGCGTCAAGTCATCGACCAAGCCGCCAGCTTGCGTGAGATCAGTGTGCCAGCGCAGTACGACACGATCAGCTACCAAGTGAAAACGGCAGATGCCCGCACAGAAAATCGCGCGATCCTTTGCGAAACCAATGCCACACCTGCCAAGATCATGGAAATCCAGCGTGCGCTTTCGACAGCTGGCTTCAACCCTGGCCCTGTCAACGGCGTGTTGCGCGAGAGCACCATGCGCGCTGTGAATGGCTACCAGCAATCCAAAGGCTTGCCAGTGGATGGTTTCTTGAACCTGGAAACTGTGAAGTCTCTCGGCGTGTCGCCGAACTGATCAGCATCTCCAAGCGAAGTGTTTAAAGCCCGGTTCGCCGGGCTTTTTTTTGTGATTTTTTAAGGCTTTTGAGCAGTTTGACAGCGTAGATACTGCGCAAAGTGCTCATCAATTGATAGCAATGGATTGTTCCATGCACCATGCTTTGATCTGCTCTGCAGCACGTGATCGCTCTGCAGCAGGCAAAAAAGATGCTTGTGCTGCACGTAGTTGACCTTGCATGATTTGCGCGAGTGGCAAGCCGCAAACATCATGCACGGCTTGAAATTCGCTGCCTTGCGTCAGGACGGAAATCAAGCGGTTATCTGCTTGTACTGACCAATTCAAGCCTGCTTTTTGCATGGCCGTCAGTGGGTGCGTTTTGAGATCATTCCATGCGCCTGTGTGCAGATTGCTCGTGGGGCAGACTTCGAAATGCACGCCGGAATCTCGCGCCCTCGCCATCCGCGAAACAGCGCCCTCGCCCGCTTCACCGGATACGGTGATCTGCACGCCATGGCCGATGCGCGTTGCACCCAAATCAATCGCCTCGATCACGCGTTCGCCCACATCCGCCTCACCCGCATGCAGCGTGAGCCCAAGGCCCGCTTCTTTCGCTTTAGCAATAGCACTTGCATGCATCGTGGCTGGGAAACCGCGCTCCGCACCGGCCAAGTCATATCCAACCACACCTTTGCCAGCAAATCTAAGCGCCAGCTCTGCGCTGCGCATTACAGCTGAAGGCGCATCTGATCGCATACCGCAGACAATGAGCCCGGCTGGCACGCCAGTGGCTGCGCTACCACGTGCAAGCCCTGCAAGCAAGGCAGAAACTGCCTCATCTCCCCCGAGGCCATGCATTTCTAGAAGCAAGGGTGCCATGCGCAGCTCAATCAGCAGCGCGCCATCCACAGCGCAATCTTGCACCGCCTCAAAAGCGACGCGCTCACAGGCCTGTGGCGTTGCCATCGCTGCAACCGTGAGCCCAAAAGCGGCGACATAGCGCTCCAAAGAACCAGAATTGGCCTGCGTGTGAATCCAATGCTGCAACGCATCAGGCGTATCCGCTGGCAAAGCCACGCCCCGCTCACGGCACAACTCAAGCAAGGTCTCGGGGCGCAGGTTGCCATCCAGGTGCTCATGCAGCACCACTTTAGGGACACTTGGCCAGTCTGTAGGCATTGATTTCATACAAAAATAGAGATTTACCCCTTTGTCAACCAAAGGCGTTCTGAGGCATTATCATTGCTTAAGTGTGCAGTATTTGCACGTCTGTTTATTCAACTTCTAGGAACATATCCATGAAATTCTCCCTGCGTTCTACCATCGTTGCCGCAGCTGCTTTGGCCGCCACTGCAGCCTTTGCCCAACCCGCCGTCATTTTTGACATGGGCGGCAAGTTTGACAAATCTTTCAACGAAGCGGCATATAACGGCGCTGAAAAGTGGAAAAAAGAAACAGGCAAGCAATACCTCGAGTTTGAAGTGACCAACCCAACCCAGCGCGAGCAGGCGATCCGCCGCATGGCTGAGCGTGGCGCAAACCCAATCATCGGTATTGGTTTTAGCCAAGGCGGTGCGATCGAGAAAATCGCTAAAGAATTCCCTAAACTGAACTTCGCCATCGTTGACTATGTGGTGAAAGAGCCTAACGTTCAATCCGTCGTGTTCAAAGAGCAAGAAGGCAGCTTCTTGGTTGGCATGATGGCTGCACAAGCTTCCAAAACAGCCAAAGTCGGCTTTGTGGGCGGCATGGACATCCCTCTGATCCGTCGTTTCCAATGCGGCTACGAGCAAGGCGCTAAATTTGCCAACCCAAAAGTTGAAACCTTCGCCAACATGACCGGTACCACCGGCGCAGCTTGGAATGACCCCGCACGCGGCGGCGAGTTGGCCAAAGCACAAATGGCCAAGGGCGCAGACGTGGTCTTCGCAGCCGCTGGCGGCACAGGCATGGGTGTGTATCAAGCAGCTAAGGACGAGAAAAAGCTCGCCATCGGTGTTGACAGCAACCAAAACCACATCCAGCCAGGCACCATGCTGACCTCCATGGTCAAGCGTGTTGACACTGCCGTGTACAACGTGATGAAGCAGCACACCCCAGGCTTGACAGCGCTCGGCCTCAAAGAAGGTGGCGTGGATTACGCCATGGACGCTAACAACGACAAACTCGTGACGGCCGACATGCGCAAGAAGGTTGATGCCGCTAAAGCAGACATCATCTCCGGCAAGATCAAGGTCGTGGACTACATGGCTGCAAACAAGTGCGAGTGATGATGTATTTGGGCACGAAATTCGCTAGAATTTTCGTGTGAGCAAATTACATAACACCCCAGAAAGCCGCACAGCCGTGCGGCTTTCTCGTATCTGCAAGCGCTTTGGCGCAGTGCAGGCCAATGCTGATGTGGATCTAAGCATCCAGCAGGCCACAATCCATGGCATCGTCGGAGAAAACGGCGCGGGTAAATCCACGCTGATGTCTATTCTTTACGGCTTCTACACGGCTGACTCCGGTGAGATCGAGGTAGAAGGCAAGTCTGCCAAGATCAAAAACTCGCACGAAGCGATTGCACTGGGCATCGGTATGGTGCATCAGCATTTCATGCTGGTGGATAACCTCAGCGCTTTAGACAATATCGTGCTCGGTGTCGAAACCTCTTTGCTTTTGCAAACTGCGCAGCAAGACGCACGCACCAAGCTTCAAGCCTTGATGCAAGAGACGGGTCTCACCGTCAATCTGGATACCTTGGTTGAAGACCTTTCAGTGGGCGACCGCCAGCGTCTTGAGATTTTGAAAGCTCTGCATCGCGGTGCACGAATTCTTATTTTGGATGAGCCTACCGCTGTGCTCACTGCACAAGAGACAGAGCAGCTCTTCGTCGTCTTGCGCCGTCTGCGCGAAAGCGGCAAAACCATCATCATCATCACCCACAAACTCAAAGAAGTGCTCGCATTGTGCGATCAAGTCACCGTGATGCGCGCTGGCCGCGTGGTGCTTGAATGCGCCACGCGAGATGCCACTGTCACGCAATTGGCAGAAGCCATGGTGGGGCGCAAGCTCAAAGCGCCGCCTGCTCGCGCTGGGCATGATGCGAATGCACCGATTCGCTTAAGCGTGGACAGTATCGGTTATCGAGATTCACACGGCGTGCAGCGCCTGTCTGACATTGGCTTTGCGCTGCGCTCAGGCGAGATTGTGGGGGTAGCAGGTGTTGCAGGCAATGGACAAACGGAGCTGCTAGAAATTCTCTCGGGCATGAAGCGCCCAGCTGCAGGCAGCATGACCGTGCTGGGAAAAAACTACATAGCAACGCAATGGCTTGACCCAATCGCTGCACGCGATATGGGGCTCGCGCATGTGCCTGAAGACCGCCATGAGCGCGGCATGGTACTGCAATTTGGCGCTTGGGAATCTGCGGTGCTGGGCTATGAGCGCTTGGCGGCGTATTGCAAGGGTTGGTTCTTGCGCTCTAGCGTGATGCAGAAAGACACCAACGATCTGATGCAGCGCTTTGACGTGCGCCCGCCGAATCCGAATTTGAAATCTTCCAAATTCTCCGGTGGCAATCAGCAGAAGCTGATCTTGGCGCGAGAATTCAACCAAGCGCCCAAGGTGCTGCTCGTTGGCCAGCCCACGCGCGGCGTAGACATTGGCGCGATTGAGTTCATTCACGAGCAATTGCGTGCCTTGCGTGATGCAGGTTGTGCGATTTTGCTGGTGTCTACCGAACTGGAAGAAATCTTATCGCTATCCGACCGTGTGATCGTGATGAATCAAGGGCATATCACTGGAGAGCTGCCTGTGGGCGAGTGTGATGAAAAGAATTTGGGATTGCTGATGGTTTCGACAAATGAGGCCCTGACGGGAAATTCCGCATGAGCGCGGCACAAAAAGAGCTTCCACGCTGGCTCGATGTGGGCGTGATCCCCTTGATCAATTTGGCCATTGCTTTACTCGTTGCGGGTATCGTGGTGGCACTTGTAGGGCAAAGCCCTTCACAGGTGATCACTGCCTTGGTCAAAGGCGCGTTGGGCAATCAACGCGGCCTCAGCTACACCTTGTATTACGCCACCACCTTTGTATTTGCTGGCTTGGCAGTCGCTGTCGCTTTTCATGCTGGTTTGTTCAACATCGGCGGCGAAGGCCAAGCCATGATTGGCGGCTTGGGCGCTGGCCTTGTGGCACTTTGGTTAGCGCCTTCCCTACCCGCTTGGTTGATGCTGCCACTCATGATCATCTTCGCAGCCCTCTTCGCAGGTATTTGGGGCGCGATTCCCGGTTACTTGCAAGCCTATCGCGGCAGCCATGTGGTGATCACCACCATCATGTTCAACTTTCTGGCCAGCTCGCTCATGGTGTATTTGCTGGTCAATGTGCTCAAACCCGTTGGAGAGATGGCCCCCGAGAGCGCGGAGTTCGCCGCTTCAGCCAAGATGCCGCGCGTGCATGAAGTCTTGAAAAGCATAGGCTTAGAGTGGCCTTCATCGCCGCTGAACTTGAGCATCCTGCTGGCCGTGATCGCTTGCGTCTTCGTCTATCTCCTGCTCTGGAAAACGCGCATCGGCTACCAAATTCGCGCCAGCGGCTCCAGCCCCGGCGCAGCGGAATATGCTGGCATCTCGCCGCAAAAGCAGATCATGCTCTCCATGGGCATCTCCGGCGCGCTCGCTGGCATGATCGCCATCAACGAAGTCGCTGGCGTGCATCACAAGCTGCTCACCGATTTCGTGGCTGGCGCTGGCTTCACAGGCATTGCTGTGGCACTCATGGGGCGCAACCATCCTTTTGGCATCGTGCTCTCCGCCCTGCTCTTTGGCATGATTTCTCAAGGCGGCGCGGAAGTGGCTTTTGAAGTGCAAGGCTTCACGAAAGATATGGTGGTGATGTTGCAAGGTTTGATCGTGCTCTTCTCGGGTGCTTTGGCCTACGTGTTTGCCCCCCTGATTGGGCGAATGTATTTCTCATTGACGAAGAAGGAGGCTGCGTGATGGATTTCCTCTTCATCATTGACTTGCTCGCCTCCAGCCTTCGCTTGGCTACGCCCCTGATTTTTTGTGCGCTCGCTGGCGTGCTCTCTGAGCGCGCTGGTGTGATTGATATTGGCTTGGAAGGCAAGATGCTTTTCGCAGCTTTTGCTGCGGCCACGGTAGGAGTCGTCACCAAATCTTGGCCGCTAGCCGTGCTCGCTGCGATCACCGTGGCTTGCTTACTCTCTGCGCTGCATGGCTTTGCCTGCGTCACCTATCAAGGCAATCAAGTGATCTCTGGTTTGGCGATCAATATCATCGCTGCAGGCCTCACTGTCGTACTCGGCATCGCTTGGTTCAAGCAAGGCGGGCAAACACCGCAAGTGCCGGATGCTGTGCGCTTCAAGGAGATGTTTGATGTGCCGCTGCTTGGGCAAAACGCACTGGTGTACGTCGCGCTAGTTTTGGTCTTCGTCGTTTGGTGGCTTCTGTTTCGCACGCGCTTTGGTCTGCGTCTGCGCGCCGTGGGTGAAAACCCGGCGATGGTCGATGCTGCTGGCGTTTCAGTCGCAGGCACGCGCTACCTTGCGCTGATGGGCAATGGCGCACTCTGCGGTCTGGCAGGCTGCTATCTCGTGCTTGCGCAAAACGCTGCCTTCGCCCCCCACATGACAGCAGGCCGCGGCTTCATGGCACTCGCCGCCATGATCTTCGGCAAATGGCATCCCGTCGGCGCACTCTGGGCTTGCTTGCTGTTTGGTTTCTTGGATGCGTTGGCGATCCGCTTGCAAGGCACTAAGCTGCCCGGCATTGGCGAGATTCCTGTGCAGTTCATCCAGGCGCTGCCGTATTTGATGACAGTGATTTTGCTGGCTGGCTTTATTGGCAAGGCAGTTGCACCGCGTGCTCTTGGCTCGCCTTACATTAAGTCGCGTTGAGTGGCGAACTTACCAACAGAACGCAAAAGGCGCAAAAACTCGCGAAAGACGCAAAAAATCAATCCGTGAATTTCACTTTTGCGTCTTTTGCGAACTTCTGCGTCTTTTGCGTTCAAAATGACTTCTACTATGTTACGCCGCTCATTTCTCGCCATAGTTTTCGCCTCTCCTCTCTCGTTTGCAAAAACCGCGCAAGGCGTGCTCCTCGCGCAAGATTACAAACCCGGCATCGATATCAGCCAATACCTGATCAGCGAAAAGCTCGATGGTGTGCGGGCTTTATGGGATGGCAAGAGTTTGCGCTTTCGCAGCGGGCAAAGCATCTCAGCCCCTGCTTGGTTCACTGCCAAGTTACCTTCCACACCACTGGATGGCGAGCTCTGGCTCGCTCGGGGAAAGTTTGACGAGCTTTCAGGCATCGTGCGCAAATTGCAGCCCGTGGATACCGAGTGGCAGAGCGTGAAATACATGGTGTTTGAGTTGCCTGCTGGTGATGGCACGTTTGCACAACGCAACGAGAAACTTCAAGCCCTGGTCAAACAAACGAACTGGCCGCAGCTCCAGTGGGTTGAACAATTCAAACTATCAGATGACAAAACCTTGCAAGCCAAGCTCAAGCAAATCACAGCGCAAAGCGGCGAAGGTTTGATGTTGCACAAAGCCGATGCACCTGTCACCACAGGCCGCAGTGCAGTGCTGCTGAAGCTCAAACCTGTCTCAGATGCAGAAGGCGTCGTCACTGCCCACATCCCTGGCAAAGGCAAATACCAAGGCATGCTCGGTGCGCTACAAATCAAAACGGAAGACGGCCACAGCGTCAAAATCGGCACAGGCTTCAGCGATGAGCAGCGTAAAAATCCACCGCCCGTAGGTAGCACCATTACCTACAGCTACCGAGACACCACACCCAGCGGCAAGCCGCGTTTCGCTGCCTTCCTGCGTGTACGCCATGCAGGCACCTAAGCGACTGCCACTATCAATTAAATAGCACTCTGCGCAGATTCTATGCCGGCGAAACACTGATTTTGCTTATAAAATCAGTGTCATATGAGTTTTTCTGCCTTTGCGCAACTCGTGGCGCTGTCGGCGTTGTGGGGTGCTTCGTTTTTATTCATCCGAATTGCCAGCCCCCAACTTGGGCCACTCGTACTCGCGGGTCTACGCATTGCTTTAGCCACACTCACACTGGCGCTGATCATGCGCGCCTTGAGGCACCGCTGGCCTTGGCAGCATACGCGAGAGATGCTGTGGATAGCATTGACAGCAATCGCCATACCTTTCCTGCTGTTTGCATGGGCAGGCTTGCATTTGCCTTCGAGTTATAGCGCCTTGATCAACACCAGTTTTGTGGTGTTTGGTTGTTTGTTTGCAGCTTGGATGAAGGTCGATACGCTCACCGTGCGTAAAGTGGTGGGATGCTTGGTCGGCTTGGCAGGTATTGGCATGATCGTACAACTGGGACCGCTTGATCTGTCGCCCACTGTTTTGCTGGCGTGCTTGGCGGCTTTGCTGGCTTCTTTTTGTTATGGCATTGCCGTGCCGCTCACCAAACGCGCACTCACACGAATCGAGCCCTTGCCTGTAGCAGCCATGACGCATCTGTGGTCCATGATCTTGCTCACACCACTTGCAATTTACGATGCGCCGCAGGCCAAATGGAGCACTAGCGCGCTGCTGGCCACTGCTGTGATGGGCATTATTACCTCCGGCATTGCTTTTTGGCTGCATCTGCGTGTGGTGCGCCATATCTCCAGCACAGCAGGCATGACGCCAGCCTTCATGATCCCCGTCTTCGGTGTACTCTGGGGGCACCTATTTTTAGGTGAACCACTCAGCAGTGGCATGATCGCCGGCGCAGCATTAGCTCTGGTCGCGATTGCGCTGATCAGTGATTTGAAGTGGCCTGTTTGGGATGCTGCAAACGCCAAACCTTGATAGCGCACAGCGTAGCTAGCACAGCCACGCCCGTTGTGATCCAGAACACACTGCGCAAACCATAGGCCTCACTGATCAAGCCGCCTGCCCAGCTACCGAGCACTCCCGGAATACCGTAGCCAAGCACGGTGTAAAGCGCCTGGCCTCGCCCGCGCATATTGCCTGGAAAATGATGAGAAATGAGCGCGGTACAGACAGTATGGTTCGCTGCGAAGCTGATAGCATGCAAGGTTTGTGCAGCAAACAGCACCCACAGCACATCGCCCATGCCTGCTGTCAAGCCAAAGCGCAACACGCTCGCAAGTGCAGCAATGATGAGCCAAGCCGTGAGCGAGAAACGCGGCAACCAGCGGCCCTGCGTATAGAACCACGCGATCTCCGTGATCACAGCGGCTGCCCAGAGCGTGCCGATCATGGTTTTGCTGTAGCCCAACTCATCGCAATACAGCGAGAAGAATACATACAGCCCCATGTGTGAAAGCACATTGAGAGCGATCGTGCCAAAGAACCAAGCTACAGCTGGTTGTCGCAGTGTGTGCCAAATAGGTTGGCTGGATTTTTCATGCGCTGCGTTTTCTCGGATATCAGGAATACTGTAGGCGCTCAAGGTCAAAAGCAGCAGCCCAAGCGTCACAGCGATCGGAAAATACTTGAGGCCAAAATTCTCAAAGAAAGCCCCTGCACCAAGCACTGTGACCATAAAGCCCAGCGAGCCCCACAGGCGCACTCGCCCATGCCGGCGCACATCAAACACGCCACCGCGCGTGACAATCTGAGCCAGCGCTGATTCGCTCATGGGCATCAATGCGCTGGAATTGAGATACATGAAGAGCAAGCAAGCAATCAGCCACCAAAAGCCGCCACCTTGCCAAAAGAAACCCAAAGAGCCTAAGAGTGCAAGTACAGTGGCAATGCGCAGCATCAGCGCGCGCTGGCCTGTGCGATCGCCCAGCCAAGCCCATGCATAGGGCGCAGCCAAGCGCGAGAAAGATTGGATGGAGGCAAT
This sequence comes from Variovorax sp. PCZ-1, assembly GCF_018413605.1. Taxonomy (GTDB): domain Bacteria; phylum Pseudomonadota; class Gammaproteobacteria; order Burkholderiales; family Burkholderiaceae_C; genus JANMDU01. Next base: position 1,654,069 of record NZ_JAHCDN010000001.1, read on the forward strand.
CAGACCTATCAATGCCACGCCGTAGCCAATTTCTTTGAGCCAAAGGCTCAAGAAGGTATTGACAACTCCGATGTGCGAAAAATACGCGGCAGAAAGTGCCGCGAAAGGAATCAGCTCTCGGGTCGTTGCGATGGGCGGCTTTGGCATTCGCTCAAACAGCGCCAGCAATCACGGGCGTGCCGCTGACCACATCGCCGCATTGCGCACGGTGCGCCAGAGCGTGCTCCATCACGACGAGCGCGAGCATAGCCTCCAAAATCGGCGTGGCGCGAATGCCGACGCAAGGGTCATGCCGGCCTTTGGTGATCACCTCAGCGGCTTCGCCTTGCACATTGATCGTCTCGCGCGGCACGAGGATCGAGCTGGTTGGCTTGATCGCCACGCTCACTTCTAAATCTTGCCCCGTGCTGATACCACCCAAGACACCGCCGGCCTTATTACCGACAAAGCCATTGGGAGACAAGGAATCGCCATGCGTTGAGCCTTTGTCTGCCACGCTCGCAAAGCCAGCGCCGATCTCCACGCCCTTCACTGCATTCACGCCCATCATGGCGTAAGCGATATCGGCATCGAGCTTGTCAAACAGTGGTTGCCCCAAGCCCACAGGCATCTTGGTCGCTGTGACGCGCAGGCGCGCACCACAAGAATCGCCACTTTTGCGCAGCGCATTCATGTAATCTTCCAGCTTAGACACATCAGCCAAAGCAGCAAAGAAGGGATTCTCATTCACATGCGCCCAGCTTTCAAAGCCCACTTGCAGCTCGCCAATCTGCGTGATGCAGCCATGAAACTCCGTGCCAAATTTTTCTTTGAGCCACTTCTTCGCCACAGCTCCTGCCGCCACCATCGGCGCTGTGAGCCGCGCAGATGAGCGCCCGCCACCGCGTGGATCGCGCAGGCCGTATTTTTGGATGTAGGTGTAATCCGCATGGCCGGGGCGGAATTTCGCGGCCACATCAGAATAATCTTTGCTGCGCTGATCGGTGTTCTGGATCAAGAGGCAAATTGGTGTGCCCGTCGTTTTACCTTCATACACACCCGAGAGGATTTGCACTGCATCCGGCTCATTGCGCTGCGTCACGAATTTGCTTGTGCCTGGGCGGCGGCGATCTAGATCTGGCTGAATATCGGCCTCACTCAAAGCCATGCCCGGCGGGCAGCCATCAATCACACAACCAATCGCCGGGCCATGCGATTCACCAAAGTTCGTCACTGCGAACAAATGCCCAAAGGTATTTCCACTCATGTATTGATTATCCCAGACGGCTCATTATCCCAACTGAGCCTCGATGCCTGTATCGAGAATGCATGCTTTATGTCGTGATTTGAATGCTTTTTTGAGTGCTTTTTTCTACATTGACAATTGAAACTAAATGTTTAAAACTGTTATCTCACCTTTAAATATCACTCAGGGAATCATCATGGCTATGTCATACCAGCGTGCGCGCTCATCTGAGATCGATGAGCATTCGAAAAATTTTAAAATCAGCCTTCAAGCGCTGAGCAATGCGGTTGTGAGCATCGTGCAATTGCTCAGTCATCCGCCAGAGACGGTCACAGCGTCTGCTCTAGGCACACGGTTAGCGCAGTTACTCATGTGTTTGCGCCAGCATCGTACCCATGCACTGGCTTTGGCTTCCGGCATGCAGGAGACCACACAATTAACCCTGTACCTCGACAATCTACGCAAACTCCGCGGCTCAGTCGCGCAATGGCTGACGATCCATGCGGCGCAGCCTAAACTGATCTTTGTCGAGCTGGCAGATTTCGAGGCGCAATGCTGGTCCACACTCGGAATGGGCGTCGTGCTCTTTGATTACACAGAGCACGAAGATTTTTCTGTTGATAGCGCTCTGTCAAGCCGCTTTCACCAATGGTGGGATAACCTCAACACACGCCCTGCAGGGCTGTCTTCTTAATGGCTTAGCTTTTGGGTGTAATTCGCTCGGCTGCTCTCGTAACCTGCCGAGCGTTGCAAGCATCATGTTGATGACACAATGGGTGAATGAAATCCAAAGAACTTCTCGCCCACTATGACAGCGCTCAATTGTGGTCATCGCCCACAGGTTTAGACATATCCGAGGCTTACAGCGAGGCGCTAGAAGTGCGTGCACATCGCATCGCGCGAGGAGAACAGCCACGTGGATACAAAATAGGATTCACCAACAAAAGCATCTGGCCGCGCTACGCTGCTACAGCGCCGATTTGGGGCACGGTTTACAACAGCACATTGAGCTTTTGTGATGGTGCAAGCAGCCTGTCTTTAGCAGGCATCTGTCAGCCACGCATTGAGCCTGAGGCTGTGCTCAGCTTACGCGCCACACCGCCACAGCAATGCTCGCTCGAACAGCTCTTCGATTGTGTGGAATCTGTTGCCCCTGGCTTTGAAATCGTGCAAAGCCATTTGAAAGATTGGAAATTTGCGCTGCCCGATGCGGTCGCTGATGGTAGCTTGCATGCTCGGCTTTTGGTTAGCAAACAGGTGTCTGTGCATTATTTGGCCGCGAATGCAGAAGATCTTTGCAAGCTACTGGCGGCTTGCAAAGTGCGCTTGCTTTGCGATGGAGTGCACAAGGACGCTGGCTTGGGATCAAATGTGCTGGGTGACCCACTGAGCGCTTTGCAGCATTTCGTGCATGAAATCCAGCGCTGCCCCGGTGCGCCCGCATTGAAAGCCGGCGATGTGATCACCACAGGTACTTGGACAGATGCCTTTGCGGTGGCCACTGGCCAAATGTGGCTTGCAGATTTTGATTCGCCGCTGTCGCCTCTGAGCATCAACTTCTAGCTTGTATTACAAAATCACTGCCCAGAAGCAGATCACACAAACGCTATCAAATGATGAGCATTTCGCGCAGGTTCTATGCCGGCAAATGCTCGATTTTGGCTACTAAAATGCAGGGATGCTGACCGAATACGCCTTCCTCAAACCTTGGCTGACCACACTCGTACTGCCCCCTGGTTTGCCTTTGCTGCTGATCCTCTTCGCTTACTTGCTTGTGGTACGCAGTGAACGTGTGCTGTGGACTGCGCTGGGCAAGATGCTGTTCGTGGTTTCTTTTGTGTCGCTTTGGCTGTTTTGCAGCCACGGCACGGCAATGTTCTTGGAGCGCGTGGCGCTGCGCCCGCCCTTGCCCATCGAGCCGCAATCCGTGACACCGACCTTCAAGCTTGACCAAGTACAAGCGATTGTGGTGCTGGGTGGTGGGATACAAAGTGTGAGCAGAGAATATGGCAAGCCAGCACTGTCTGAGAGCTCTGCTCAACGCCTGCACTACGGCGCCAGCTTGGCCAAACAAACAGGTCTGCCATTGGCCTTCAGCGGTGGCATAGGCTGGTCTTCCGCCTCTGAACAAGAAACAGAATCTGCCGCAGCTGCTCGTTGGCTGTCGCAGCTGGGTTTACCTGCTCTTCGCTATGCAGATTCACAATCCAAAGACACCGCTGGCAATGCGCAAGCCATTGCCGCAGCCCTCAAAAAAGACGGTATCAAGAGCATCGCGCTCGTTACGCATGCCAGCCATATGCCCCGCGCCCTGAAAGAGTTTGAAAGTACGGAGCTCAAAGTCCTGCCCGCACCTACGCACTTCCTGCAATCAGAGCAAGGTTTGGGCTTGGATTGGTTTCCCTCTGGCCATGGACTGCGCAATACACGCCGTGTGATGCATGAAATACTTGGTATGGCGATCTTGAGGCGTGCTCAAAACTCATGAGCTGGCCATTCATGCTCTCGGGTTTTTGTCTTGTCTCCTCACTTGTCTTTGCTTGACCCAGAGCCACAAATCCCTTACATTAATAACCAATCGGTCATTAATCATGCCAAATCTATCCACCGCCACTGCCGAAGCCGCTGAGCGCTCAGATAAGCGTGAGCGGCGCAAGGAGGCTCGCCCTGGCGAGCTATTGGCGGCGGCGCTGGATTTGTTTGTAGAAAAGGGCTTTGCCAGCACCCGCGCCGAGGAGGTGGCGCAACGTGCTGGTGTGTCAAAAGGCACACTGTTCTTGTATTTCCCAAGTAAGGAAGAGCTATTTAAAGCAGTAGTGCGTGAGCATATTGCCGGCACGATCAAGGATGCTTTCGGTGAATTGCAGGCCTTTCCGGGAACGAGCAGCGAGCTTGTTCATTACCTGATGCACCAATGGTGGGAACGCTACGGCAACACCAAAGCCTCTGGCATCAGTAAGCTCATGATGAGCGAGGCCAATAATTTTCCCGAATTGGCGGAGTTTTACCAGCAAGAAGTGATCATTCCGGGTCATCAGCTCATTCAAAAAGTGATTGAGCGCGGCATGGCATCTGGCGAGTTCCGTCAAGTAGACGTGGAGTATGCGGTTTTTAGTATGCTTGCGCCGATCATGTTTTTGATCATGTGGAAATACTCGATGAACGGCTGCTGCCCAATGGGCGAGAAAATTGACCCGATCCGATATTTGAATTCACAGGCAGATATCGTCGCCAAAGGTCTGCGCAATCCTGGCTTTACGTCTCAGACATCTCAATCGACTACAAACACATTATGAAGAGTTCGACGAAATGGATCATTGGCGCATTGGCACTGCTGCTCATTGCAGGTGGTGCTGCGCGCGTCTTGGCTAAAAGACAGGCTACGCCACCTCCAGTTTCCACCGCCAAAGTAGAACCTGTGATTGAGCTAACAGCTGGTGACGTATTCACATTACAAAACATCGAACTTTCCCAGGGTGTTCCGATTTCTGGTTCACTCAAGGCAGTGAATTCAGCGTTGGTAAAAGCACGTGTATCTGGAGAATTGCAAGGCCTCGTTGTGCGCGAAGGTGATGCCGTGAAAGCTGGGCAAGTCATTGCTCGGGTCGACAGCAGCGAATACGCCGCTCGCGTACGCCAAGCCCAAGAAACAGCCGATGCTGCTCAAGCCCAGATTTCCATTGCGCAGCGCAGCTTTGACAACAACAAAGCTCTGGTAGATCAAGGCTTTATCTCACGTACTGCTTTAGACACCTCTCAGGCGTCTTTGCAATCAGCACAAGCCAATCACAAAGCTGCTTTGGCAGCTTTGGACGTCGCTAAAAAATCCGTTCAAGACACGGTACTCGTTGCCCCCATCACTGGAATCATCTCGCAACGCCTGGCGCAACCGGGGGAGCGCGTAGGCATTGATGCACGAGTTGTTGAGATTGTCGATCTGAGCCGATTGGAGCTGGAAGCGCCATTAGCTGCCTCTGATTCTGTACAAGTCCGGGTCGGCCAAACGGCCAGACTGAAGCTAGAGGGGCGCAGCGAAGAAATCGCAGCTACCGTCACTCGCATCAATCCCAGCGCCAGCGCCAGCAACCGCAGTGTGCTCGTCTATCTGAGCGTTGCTGCCCTGCCAGGCTTACGCCAAGGCCTGTTTGCGCAAGGCACATTAGATACAGTGAAAGAAACCGTGCTCGCTGTCCCTTTGTCTGCAGTGCGTACCGATAAACCTCAGCCATACGTGCAGCTCATTCAAAACGGGCGCATTGCACATCAAACTGTGGAGCTGGGCGGGCGCGGTGAAGCTCAAGGGATGACCATGGTTGCTATAAAAAATATAGCTGCTGGCGCAATGATTACGCCGGCGAGTGCCGGAAATCTTCGCGAAAATACAAAAATCTCTTTGCCTGGAAGCAAAGCTGCTACCCCTGCCAAAACAGCGGTCGCTGGTACCACGAGTCAATAAAACATGTGGTTCACCCGCGTCAGCCTGCAAAACCCGGTCTTCGCCACCATGATGATGTTGGCACTGATGGTGCTGGGCATCTTCAGTTACCAGCGTCTCAAAGTAGACCAGTTTCCCAGTATCGATTTCCCTGTGGTGATCGTCGTCACCGACTATCCCGGCGCAGCGCCCGAGATCGTGGAATCAGAAGTCTCTAAAAAAATTGAGGAGGCCGTGAATTCGATTGCAGGCATCAACGCCCTCACCTCGCGCAGCTATGAAGGCTCATCAGTCGTGGTCGTGGAGTTTCAGCTCAATGTGAATGGCCGCAAGGCAGCCGATGATGTGCGTGAGAAAGTTGCTGCTGTGCGCCCGAGCTTGCGCACAGAAGTCAAAGAGCCACGTGTGCTGCGCTTTGATCCAGCGGCGCGCTCGGTTTGGTCGGTCGCTGTGGTGCCAGATGCCTCAACAGGCAAGCCATTATCAGGCGTGGAGCTCACCAACTGGGCAGATCAAAATCTGAAAAAACGCTTAGAAAACGTACGTGGCGTGGGCTCTGTCTCGCTTGTGGGCGCAACCAAACGCGAGATCAATATCTATCTGAATCCGCAAGCGCTGGAAGCCTATGGCATCAGCGGCGATCAAGTGGCCAGTGCCATTCGTAACGAGAACCAAGATTTGCCAGTGGGCGCGGTGCGCTCGCTCGCACAGGAGCGCGTGGTCCAGGTGCAGTCTCGTGTGCAGCGGCCAGAAGATTTTGCCAAGATCATCGTGGCACGCAAAGCTGGTGCTGCCATCACCGTAGGTCAGCTTGCTCGCGTCTCAGACGGTGCTCAAGAAGCTGAGAATTTGGCGCTTTATAACGGCGAGCGCACCCTGTTGCTTTCAGTACAAAAGTCGCAAGATGAAAATACGATTGAGGTGGTGGATGGCTTGAAGAAAACCATCGCGGAGATGGAAAAATTACTACCGCCGGGAGTGAAGCTCCAAGAAATTCAAGATAACTCTCGCTCCATTCGCGTGTCTGTTAACAATGTGCGCCAAACACTGATCGAAGGTGCGTTTCTCACTGTACTCATTGTTTTCCTCTTCCTTAATTCTTGGCGTTCTACCGTCATCACGGGTCTCACGCTACCTATCGCGTTGATCGGCACTTTCCTCTTCATGCAAATCTTCGGCTTCACGATCAACATGATCACACTGATGGCCTTATCGCTCTGTGTGGGCTTGCTGATTGACGATGCCATCGTGGTGCGAGAAAACATCGTGCGTCATATCCAGATGGGCAAATCGCCCTACCAAGCCTCACTCGATGGTACGCAGGAAATCGGCCTCGCCGTGCTCGCGACCACCTTCTCCATTGTTGCCGTGTTTTTGCCGATTGGCTTCATGGGCGGCATCATTGGCAAGTTCTTCCACGAGTTTGGCATCACCATCGTGGCAGCAGTGATGATCTCGATGTTTGTGAGCTTCACGCTCGATCCGATGATGTCATCCATTTGGCACGATCCGGCGATTGACCAGCATGGCAAGCCGTTCAAGCCGGTGAGCTTCTACGACAAAACTATTGGCCGCGTCACACATGCTTTTGAACGCGGCACAGACCGACTCGGCGATGGCTATCAAAGCATTCTGCGATGGAGCTTGCATTGGAAAAAAACCACGATGCTCTTGGCTCTGCTCACATTTGCGGTGAGTATTGTGATGGTGCGTTTCCTCGGCACAGAGTTTGTGCCCAAGGCAGATTTCGGCGAAAGCAACATCAGCTTCTACACACCCGTGGGCTCATCGCTTGAAGCCACCGAAGCTAAAGTGCGCCAAGTCGAGGCCATCATACGAGAGCGGCCAGAGGTCCGTTACACACTTTCCACAGTCAACACCGGCAACGCACAAGGCAAGATCTACGCAAACATCTATGTGCGCTTGAGTAATCGCAGTGAACGCAATCAAAGTGTCGATCAAATCTCATCGGATTTGCGTACACGCCTGCAGAAAGTAGCGGGCATCACTGTCACGCAAGCAGGCACGCTCGATGCAGTAGGTGGCAACAAGCAAATTGAAGTCGCACTTAAAGGCACAGATTTGAAAGAACTGGAGCGACTCACTGTTCAGGTCATGTCTAAGTTACGCGATATACCTGGCTTGGTCGATCTCGATTCGAGTGTGAAACCTGCCAAGCCCACCATCGAAGTAGATGTGCGCCGCGAAGTGGCATCTGATTTGGGACTCACCACTGCGCAAATCGGCTCGAGCTTGCGCACCCTCGTGGCTGGCCAAACGGTGGGCAACTGGCGTGCCCCAGATGATCAAACTTATGACGTGAATGTGCGCCTTTCTCCCGATGCACGCAACACCCCACAAGACTTGGAACGCCTTCCTTTTGCCCTGGGCACGAATGCCGATGGCAGCTCGCGTGTGGTGCGGCTCAACCAGGTAGCCAATGTGCGTGAGAGCACTGGCCCCAATCAAATCAACCGCCGTGACCTCACGCGTGAGGTGGCCATCAATGCCAACGTGTTTGGCCGCTCATCGGGTGAAGTGTCTGCCGATATCCGAAAAGCCATCGACGAGATCACCATGCCACCCGGCTATAGCTATCAGTTTGGGGGCAGCACAAAAAGCATGGCCGAGTCATTCAATTACGCGATCTCTGCCTTGGCTTTGGCCGTGATTTTTATTTATATGATCTTGGCCAGTCAATTCAAAAGCTTCTTACAACCGCTGGCGCTGATGACAGCGCTACCACTCACGCTCATCGGTGTGGTGCTGGCTTTATTGATGTTCCGCTCCACACTTTCCATGTTCTCCGTGATCGGCGTGATCATGTTGATGGGCTTGGTGACAAAAAATGCCATCTTGCTGGTGGATTTCGCGATCCGTTCGCGTGAGGCTGGCATGGAACGTGCTGAAGCCCTGTTACTCGCAGCCAAGGTGCGCCTTCGCCCCATTTTGATGACAACGCTGGCCATGATTTTCGGTATGGTGCCCCTGGCCTTTGCCCTGTCTGAAGGTTCTGAACAGCGTGCGCCCATGGGACAAGCCGTGATTGGCGGTGTGATCACTTCATCATTGCTGACTTTGGTCGTCGTGCCCGTAGCGTATTGCTATATGGATGACCTGGCCAACTGGTTCAAGAAACTATTGGGAAGTACACCGCAGACTAAAATTGAAGGTTTGCCAAAGCAGCCCTTCAAAGCCGCTGAATAACCACATTTGAGAAGAGAAACACTATGAATTTCGAACTAGCCCGTTTCAACATGATTGAGCAACAAATCCGCCCTTGGGATGTGCTCGATCAAGCCGTTTTGCAGCTACTTGCCACCGTCAAGCGCGAAGATTTTGTGCCGCTGGCTTACAAGCAAGTGGCCTTCACTGATATGGAAATCCCGCTGCAAACCGGCAGCAAAAATGGCTTGTCCATGCTCGCGCCGAAAGTGGAGGCGCGCATGCTGCAAGATTTGGCTATTCACAAGCATGAGAAAGTGCTCGAGATCGGCACAGGTAGCGGCTACATGGCAGCTCTGCTCGCACACAAAGCACAGCGCGTGATCTCGCTTGAGATCAATGAAGCTCAGGCGCAAACTGCTCGCGCCAACTTACAAAAAGCCGGCATTCACAACTGCGAAGTGCGCGTGGCTGATGGCTCCAAAGTAGATCTGTCTGTTGATGGCCCCTTCGATGTGATCGTGCTCTCAGGCTCCGTAGCCAGTGTGCCAGACAGCCTCAAAGCCTTGCTCAAGCCCGGCGGTCGCTTGGCCGCCATCGTGGGCAATGAGCCCGTGATGTGCGCTACTTTCATCACCAAAGCTGCAGACGGCAGCAACGTGACCACCCAGCCATGGGACACACTCGCACCGCGCTTGCTCGGCTTTGCTGACACACCGAAATTCAATTTCTAAGCAGCATGATCCCGCAAATCCGCCCTGCAGCGTTTGGCCAATGGCTGGCCACGCAAAGCGATACCACGCCTTTGGTGCTGGATGTGCGTGAGCCTTGGGAAACAAATACGGCATCGATCAAACCGCTTGCGGATAGCCCTGGTTTTGATGTCTTGTTTATGCCGATGCAAACCATTCCTCAGCGATTGAATGAATTACCAGCGGATCGCCCCATTGCCTGCCTTTGCCACCATGGCATGCGCAGCCAGCAGGTGGCAGCTTTTCTGCTCAATCGCGGCTTTGAGAACGTGATCAATATTTCTGGTGGCATTGATGCGTGGAGCCACGAGCTCGACAACACCGTTGCTGCTTACTGAGCGCACAGAATCTGAACCGAAAGGATGTCCATGTTTGAATTTCCCCGCTTGCCTCGCAGCGCCATTTTTCTAGCGGCCAGCGCACTCGCGAGCGCAACGTATGCGCAAAGCCTCTCGGAGCTCTATCAAGCTGCCAGCACGTATGACGCCACCTACCAATCCGCCAAATCACAATACGAAGCGAATCTGGCACGCGCTGAGCAAGCCAAGGCTGGCCTCTTGCCCACAATCGGTGCGACGGCCAGTGTGAGTGGCACGAATGCCGATGTGATCAAGCCCGCGGCCAACGCCAATCGCACTTTTGGCTCTCAAAGCGCGGCCATCAACGCCAGCCAGCCTCTGTACCGCCCTGCCAACAGAGCCACAGCCGCACAAGGCGAGTTGCAAGCCACGCAAGCCAAGTCTGCCCTCATCACTGCTGAGCAAGATCTGATCGTGCGTGTCACTCAAGCTTATTTCGATGTGCTCGCCAGCCAAGACAGCCTCACCTTTGTCAAAGCACAGAAAACTGCAGTCGCCGAGCAACTTGCCGCAGCCAAACGCAATTTCGAGGTCGGCACCTCGACGATCACGGACACCCGTGAGGCGCAAGCTCGCTTCGACTTGGTGGTCGCGCAAGAAATCGCCGCTGAGAACGATTTGCGCGTTAAACGCATTGCCTTGGATCAGCTCGTGGGTAAATCCGGTGTGGCGCCCAAGCCGCTCGCCTTGCCTGCCAAACTGCCAGATGTCTTGCCAGCTGACGTGAACCTCTGGGTCAACCAAGCGCAAGAGCAGCACCCCAGTATCAAAGCTGCTGAGCTGGCAGTAGACATTGCCAAGCTCGAGACCACCAAAGCCCAAGCCGGTGAGAAGCCCACAGTTGACTTAACTGGCTCATATGGTTTGTCTTACAGCAGCGGCAGCGCATCCAGCCGAATCAACAGCGAAAGTCGTAACGCCACCATCGGTATCGCTCTGAATTACCCCCTCTTCAGCGGCTATGCCACACAAAACCGCATCAAGGAAACTCTGCAGCTGGAAGACAAAGCCCGAAACGACCTCGAGGCAGCCAAGCGCAGCATTTCCCAAGCCACACGCACCGCCTACTTCGGCGTGCTCTCCGGTCAAGGGCAAGTCAAAGCTCTAGAAGCAGCAGAGGCCAGCAGCCAAAGCGCCCTAGACGCCAACAAACTGGGCTATCAAGTTGGCGTGCGAATCAATATCGATGTTCTCAACAGCCAATCCCAACTCTTCCAAACCAAACGTGATCTGGCAAAAGCACGTTATGACGTGTTGGTGGGAGGATTGAGACTGCGCCAAGCGAATGGCACATTGAAGGCTGAGGACTTGGGCGCAGTGAACGCACTGCTAGCGCGCTGACTCCATCGATCATGCGCCGGATATTGAATGGTCTTGCGCTCCTGCTCACCAGGAGAACATAAAAAAAGGACAAAGCACTGCTTTGTCCTTTTTGATTGGCGCTGAAGATTGCTCAGGCCGATGGTGCCGAATTGTCTGCAGGAGCCGCAGCAGGTTTTGCAGAAGCTTTCTTGCGGTTAGGAGCAATCATCATGATCATCTGCTTGCCTTCAAGCTTAGGCATGCTTTCTACGGTAATCAGCTCGCCCAGATCAGATTTGATCCGCTCCAGCTGAGCCATACCCAGCTCTTGGTGCGTGATTTCGCGACCACGGAACCGCAGGGTGACTTTGACCTTGTCGCCTTCTTCCAAGAAGCGCTTGATATTGCGCATTTTCACTTGGTAGTCGCCTTCGTCAGTGCCGGGGCGCAGCTTGATTTCTTTAACTTCAATCACCGTTTGCTTGGCCTTGGCTTCCGCCTCACGCTTTTGCTCTTGGTATTTGAATTTGCCGTAATCGATCAGGCGCACCACGGGCGGCGAAGCGGTCGCAACGGTTTCCACCACATCTACGTCAAAATCGGCGGCAGCGCGCATGGCTTCTTGCATGCTCATCACGCCCATTTGCTCGCCATCAGGGCCAATCACGCGCACTTCAGGCGCCATGATTTCGCGGTTTAAACGGTGTTTGCGCTCTTCACGAGAGTAGCGCGAGGGGCGCGGCGGGCGCGGTGGCCGAATAATGGGCGGCCGGTACGGTGCGGTAGCGATGGTGAAATTCCTATAAAAGTGAGTCTGTCCCGTGGCCTGGCGCTTTGGAGCTGAAGGGGGCTGGGCAGTTTCTTTGCAGAATGTTCAACCTGTATCGCTCCTAAAGGGTTTGGCCGGGGGTGATATCCGTTTGACGCGGATTACTGTATTTTAAGGCTTATTGGCGAATTGGGAAGATAGGAGCAAGCCCTAATCCGAATTAGGCGGCCAGCCAAGCTGTATTTGGCTGCAAAACTCGTGGTTTTTACTGGTGACTGGATCGGTAAATGCCAAGCATTTGGCCAGTAATTGCAAGGGATGATCGTAATCAGCTTGCGCTGTCTCAGGCGTCAGCGTGGGGTAAATGCCGTCTCCTCTAATCGAAAGCCCGAGTGCATTCATATGAACACGCAGTTGATGCCGTTTCCCCGAAATCGGACGCAGCTGATAACGGGCGTACTCACCCAAACCTTCTATCAAATCGATATGCGTCTCTGAATTGGGTTCACCAGGTATTTCTACCATTTGCATGAAGGAATCTGGCGAGCTGACCAGGCGCGTTTTGCGAATCAGCGGGAAATCGATGTGCCTTGAATACGGCGCAATACATTCGTATATTTTGCGCAGTTGTCGCTCACGAAACATCGCTGCATAGGCATCACGCTCTTGCACGCGGATACAAAACATCACCAAGCCAGCGGTGTCTCGATCGATACGGTGCATCGGCGTGAGATCAGTCAAGCCAGTTCGTTTTTTCAAGCGAACGAGCAGTGTCTCTTGCACATACCCGCCAGTAGGTGTCACGGGCAGGAAATGCGGTTTGTCTGCCACCAAAATGTGATCGTCTTGATAAATGATCTGTTCATCAAACGGGATACGAGGCTCGATACCGGCATCTCGCCAATAGTGAATGCGTTGGCCTGTTAAATATGGAGCATCGATTGCCAATGCTTGGCCATCATCATCTACCACCAAGCCATTTTTCAGACGCTTTTCCCAGTCTAAGCGGCGTGAATTGTGCGCAGAGTGCTCTAAAAATGAGAGCAGCGAGTCAGGAGAAAAATCTAATGCAGATAAAGGCGGCAGCACCATCGTGCTCGCACTCACCCCATCACGTGTAGGCAAACGAGCTTTACTCACCGTCCAAACGCTTCGCGCGATTCAAGCGCCAGCGCGCATCTTCAGCCTGTGCCGCATCGAGCAAATCTTGCTCGCTATACACGTCATCTACCGAGGTTTCAGTCTCTTGCAACTTGGTATCTAGCGCCACGCGGTTATCAAACACGAAGCATTCGCCTTGCCAATCTTTTTCCGCATCCGGCATTTCTTTGAAGTAATTCAAAATCCCGCCCTCAAGCTGGGCAACTTTCAGCCCCATATCTTGCATCCACACACTGCTCTTCTCGCAGCGGATACCGCCAGTGCAGTACATCGCGACTGTTTTGCCCTGCTCTTTCCACTCTTGCGCATGCGCTTTCACATACTCAGGAAAATCGCGGAAATTCACTACGCCAGGATCAATTGCGCCTTCAAAGCGACCCAGCCGCCATTCAAAGCTGTTGCGGTTGTCTAGCAACACCACGTCTGGCCGCTTGATCAGCTCGCGCCATTCGCGTGGCGGCACATCATTGGCATGAATCTCATCAATCCGCCCCGGCGCATCCACGCCCTCGACACCAAGGGGCACAATCTCACGCTTCAAATGCACCTTCATCCGCTTGAAAGGCTGCGTCAAACAAGCCGTGCGCTTAAACACCATGCCTTTGAAGAGGCCCGCAAGAACGGGATCGTGTTCAACATCGGCTTGAACTGCTGCTTCGTAAGCGTCAAGTTGTTCAGCTGTTCCAGCCAGCATGCCATTGATACCCTCTTGCGCTATCAAAATGCTTCCTAGGGAATCTTTTGTGAGCTCACGCAGGCGCTCCACAACCGCCTCAGGTTTGGCGATGTAGACGAATTTGTAGAAGGCGATATGAAAAAGATCAGACATACGAAGCGCATTATCCCAGACCTGAAAGCAAGGTCTTCGATCTGGTTTTTAAAGCGTTTTAGGCATCTCGACGGCGTAGAATATGCGCGAGCAGCTATCAAATCAGGAGTAGTTAAGCCTAGAGCGAGACTTGCGCCTTCATCCAATCCGGCAGCGCAGCCGCCTTCTGCAGCGGAAAATTCACCCAAATCGTCGTCGCGCCACCCGCCGCGTAAATCACACCGGGCTCGTCTGCGCGCTCCATCGTGCCCCAGGTTTCAAACGTGGTGCGCTGAGGGTCGCTGGCATACATTTTCACTAGCACATCGCCCGGATAGACCAGCTGCTTGTAGAAATTGCAAAATGCATTCACGATCACGGGGCCTTCGCCAGCCGGATCCGGCTGACAGCCAATCGAGCGCATCCATTCGATGCGCACCGTCTCGAGATAGCGAAAGTAAAGCGTGTTGTTCACATGCCCCATCGCATCCATATCACCCCAGCGCATAGGAATGCGCATTTCATAGACCAGTTTCTTGAGCTCGGGAATCTCGTATTTCATGTTGCATTATCGCCATTGCTGCGCCGATAATATAGTTGTGAATATTAGTTTTTTCTTTCCTTGGCACTGGATGGCTCTGTTGACCAGTGCCAAGAATTTCCGAGACAACCCAGTTATTGGTAGTCCAGCACTTAATCGCCGTGGTTTGCACCTATGGCGCAAGCGGTGGGCACATTCTTTGGCTGCGCGCCGTAGGCGCAAATTGGGAGTCATGCTACCGCTTGAATTAAAACAATCGTGTGATCGAGATGGCATGATCAAGATTGCAGATTTTTTAAGTCCTCAGCAATGGCAAAGCTTACTGCAAGAAGTCCACGATCACACCTTGCCGATGCTGGAAATGGCACAACCCCCCGCTCTCACACGTCGAGCGTATCTTGATGCGGTAAGTTGCAAAAATATGCCTGTAACAACTGCACTTTTGACGCACCCCCTGCTTCATCATTTGATGCAATATATAGCCGGCTATCCGGGGCAGGCTGTGATTGCGTTGCAGTGTATTCATAGCGATGCGCCCACTACAGATGCATCAGATCCACAAACTATGTGGCATACCGATACTTTCCACAGCACTGCAAAGGCTTGGTTGCTTTTGCATGATTTGGCTGCCGATCAAGGCCCATTCGCCTACATTCCTGGCACACACAAGCTTACGCTTGAAAGACAAACTTGGGAACAATCTCAGAGTGTCATGGCAAGCCGGCATTCTGTACCTATGCATGCTAAGGGATCGTGGCGCGCCAGCGAGCAAGAACTGTCTGCAATGGGTTACGCGCAAACATTTACTGCAGCTCTACCCGCCAACACCTTGATCGTTGCAGATACAGGAGGATTCCACAGACGCACGCCTTGTGTGCGCCCTACTGCACGTGTCGAAATTTATCTGAGCCTACGCCGCACACCATTCTTCGCTGGCTTGTTTCCGAGCTTGTTATCACTGCCATGGATAAAGAAAACTTGGGCACGCAAATACACACAGTTGAGTCACTCTATGCATCGCCACGGCTTCAAGGTCTGGACACCTGCACCCGATTTTGGATTACTAGCATCAGAAAAACAATTGATCGAACGGAACCTGCGCTAAGCAACCCTCAAACCGCAGGAGGCGCGCCCCAGTTATTGCTTTCGGTTTGGCTGGGTTGCACGGCCCAATAAATCGCAATGATCCAGCCGATGAAAGGCAGCACCCAAATCAACACCCACCATCCGCTCTTGCCGATATCATGAAAGCGACGCACAGCAACACCCAGAGCAGGCAGCAGCAATGCTAAAGAGGCCAAGCTAGCCAGCAAAGACATCACGAAGCTCAGAACCACCACCGTCAAGAACTGAAACAGAGAAAACCACCAAAATTCAGATCGGCTAGCGCGACCATCGAAATCCACATATTTGGTTAGGCAAGTAACGATTGCTGTTTTGAAATCCATAGTGATACTCCTCGTTTGTGATTTAAAAGTCACTTGATCTTAACGGTGCGCGCGGATGCTGGCAAGGATACCTGCCACGAAAAGCGCTGTAGCGATCCACTGCATGGCACTCGGCCATTGCCCATCCCACATGAATGAGTAAATCAACGCAAAAATCGTCTCGCTCACGATGAGCTGGCCGCATAGGCTCGCTGAAAGGCGCTGGCTGGCGATGTTCCACAGAATGGTGGCGATCCACGCTGAACCAATACCAGTTGCTACTGAAAGCATAGCTGCTAGCGCAATCTCCTTGCTGGCGAGAAGCACTTTTGGCTCTGAACCCGCAATAAACCAGAGAACGAGCGCGCCCAAGCCTGTGGCAACACCCAGCCAATTCGCCCATGTGGTGGCGCTCACCTCAGGATGGTCTTTGAGCCATTTGGCGTTCATCAAACCGAAAGCTGTCCAGCAGGCCATGGAAGCGAGAGAGTAAGCCACGCCGCGCCAGAAGTGAGGATGTTCGTTGGCAGCGCCCGTGCTCGTACCCGCGTCGTGCGAGGCCGTCATCATGAGCGCCAAGCCACAGCCAGTGAGGATCAAACCGGGGATGAGTGATTTCCAAGTCAAGCCAGCAGGTTTGCCCAAAATCATCATCCACAACGGAATCGTGCCGATGATGAGGCTGGGCACTTCAGTGCCAGCGTCTTGAATGCCATAGACCAAGAGCAAGTAGTAGCCCGTGAAGCCTAGGACGCTCAGCAAGACTGCAGAGCGAGCCTGCACCCAAGTCGGCCATGGCTTGTTTTTCGCCAGCATGATCAAAGCGAAAGCCAGAATGCCGTAAGAGACAAAACGCCCCGCTGTGAAATCCACACCACTGATGCTCGGCACCATGCGCGGCGCAACGAAGACCAAGCCCCAGAGAGCGCCAGCCATGAGGCCTGCGAATATACCAATGCCCATGCCGATCAGTGTGCGTGGTGTGCCGTACTGATCAAGCGAGCGGCTAACAATCCCATCACGCCAGCTGCAATGCGATCAATCGCCTTTTTGCCGCGCATGTAGGCTGCGCGTGGCGCTGGCGACGAGAGCACGAGCACGACGATGGCATACCAAGCAAACTCCATCACAAACACGCCAGCAGCCACCATCACCGAGCCCGTGAGCGGGAACTGGGCTGGCAACAACGCAGCAAACACGCTGCCATACACCACGGCCGCTTTGGGATTGCTGATCTGCGTGATCAGACCCAAACGAAATGAAGCCCAATATTGAGCCTTACGCGCGCTGCTTGCTTCAGAGGAGAGGCTGCCGATATCCAGCGGCTGCGGCGCAGATCTCCAAATCTGCCAAGCCAGCCATGCCAAATACAGCCCGCCCAGCACTTTGAGCAGCATGTACAGCGCTGGCACAGCATGCAAAACGGCACTCAAGCCTGCCAAACAAAGAGCTGCAATCAAGGTTGCACCCAGCCCCAAACCCAGCGAGACCATCAACCCATCATCTCGCGATTTCGCAACCGCAGTGCGAGCAGCCATCACAAAACTCGGGCCGGGGCTAAGCACGCCTGCCAGTAAAGCCAGCAAGATCAAGCCAACTGAAGTGAGATAAGAAGGGAATTCCATGCCGCTCAACCTTTAAACACCAAAGCCATCATCCGCAGCAATCACCGCGCCATTGATGAAATCGCTCTCCCTCGAACACAGCATCACCAGCAAAGCGTCCAGATCAGAGGCCTTGCCCACGCGCTTACGCGGCAGCATTTGCACCAGTTTTTGACCTTGCTCGGTTTGCCAATGATGGTGGTTGATTTCGGTATCGATGTAGCCAGGGCAAATAGCATTCACATTGATGCCGTATTTGCCCCACTCTACCGCCATGGCTTTCGTCATGTGCACCACGGCGGCTTTACTCATGCAATACACACCGATTTGCGGCAACACCTTTAAGCCTGCCATGGAGGCGATATTGACGATGCGCCCGCCTGTGTACGTGCCCGGCGCGGCGCCTTTCGCGCGAGCCAGCATGCGCTTGCCCACCTCTTGCGCGACGAAGAAAGAGCCGCGTGTGTTGGTGTTGAAGATGAAGTCGTAGTCTTCTTCTTTGACATCAGTGAGCTTTTGAGTTGTTGATACGCCGGAGTTGTTGATCAGGATATCAATCGGCCCCACTTCCGTCTCCGCATGCGCCACGGCAGATTTGATGCTCACGGTATCCGTCACGTCCAACGCCACCACATGCGCGCTGCCGCCTTCGGCTTCAATCTCAGCGCGCAGCTCTTTGAGCTTGTCGATGCGGCGGCTAGCGAGCACGACGGCTGCGCCAGCTTTAGCCAGCGTTTTGGCGAATTGCGTGCCGAGGCCGCTGGATGCGCCCGTCACCAAAGCGACGCGGCCAGAGAGATCAAGTTCGTACGCCATTTAGAGAGTCCTCTTCAATTGATAGCAGCTTGCGCAGGGAAATATGCCCTGCACGGCCTAAAATCCGATGCAATCATTATCAACGACGAATTTGAAGGCAACACGTCATGACACACGAAGAAATTCTTGCAGCCCACGGCCCCCGCGAATCCATGGAATACGACGTCGTTGTCGTTGGCGGCGGCCCCGGCGGTTTGGCCACAGCCATTCGCTTGAAGCAAAAAGCGCAAGAGACAGGCAAAGATATTTCCGTCGTCGTGATCGAAAAAGGCTCTGAGCCTGGCGCGCACATCCTCTCTGGCGCGATCATGGATCCACGCGCCCTCACCGAGCTGATTCCTGATTGGAAAGAGAAAGGCGCACCGCTCAATCAAGAAGTGACAGATGACGCGATCATGTTCTTCAGCGAGAAAAATGCAGTGCGCGTGCCCGGCCCCTTCATTCCGCCGAATCTCGCCAACCATGGCAACTACATCATCAGCCTCTCCAACCTCACCAAGTGGATGGCGCAACAAGCTGAAAGCTTAGGTGTAGAAATCTTCCCCGGCTTTACAGCTGCAGAGGTTTTGTACAACGATGATGGCAGCGTGAAAGGCATCGCCACCGGCAACCTCGGCATCGGCAAAGAAGGCGAAATCACCGGCGATTTCCAGCTCGGCATGGAGCTGCATGGCAAATACACCGTGTTTGCAGAAGGCGCGCGCGGCCATTTGGGCAAGCAGCTGATTGCTAAGTACAAGCTCGATGCTGGCAAAGATCCGCAAAGCTTTGGCATCGGCATCAAAGAGCTGTGGGAGATTGATCCTGCTCGTCATCAGCCCGGCCTCGTGCTGCACAGTGCGGGCTGGCCGATGGATTCGAACACCTATGGCGGCGCATTCCTCTATCACTTGGAAAATAACCAAGTCGCTTTAGGCTTCGTCGTTGGCCTTAATTACGAGAACCCCTACCTCAGCCCATTCGAAGAAATGCAGCGTTGGAAAACGCACCCCAATATCCGTTGGTATCTCGAAGGCGACGAAGCCAAAGGCATCAAGCCCGCCAAACGCATTGGCTACGGTGCTCGCGCCATCAACTCCAGTGGCTTGCTCTCGCTCCCCAAAACCGTGTTCCCAGGCGGCGCGCTGATTGGTTGCAACGCTGGCTACTTGAACGTTGGCCGCATCAAGGGCAGCCACGCCGCCATCAAAACCGGCATGCTCGCAGCAGACGCCGCTTTCGATGCCGTGCACGCAGGTCGTCAACATGACGAACTCAGCGCGTATCCAGAAGCTTTTGAGAAAAGCTGGCTCTACACCGAACTCAACAAAGACCGCAACTTCAAGAACTGGTTCAAGAAAGGCCTGCTGGTCGGCACGCTCATGAACGGCCTCGAGCAATTCGCCCTGCGCGGCCACATCCCTTGGACGATCCACCGCGACAAGCCCGACCACGCATGCCTCAAGCCCGCGCGCGACTGTAAAGAAATCGTGTACCCGAAACCAGACGGCAAGCTCACCTTTGATCGCCTCTCCAGCGTCTTCATCAGCAACACCAACCACGCCGAAAACCAGCCCGCGCACTTGACGCTGAAAGATGCGAGCGTGCCCGTCAATGTCAACTTCATCACCTACGCTGGCCCCGAAGGCCGCTACTGCCCCGCCGGCGTTTATGAATACGTGCGCGACGATGCTGGCAAAGACCGCCTGCAAATCAACGCGCAAAACTGCGTGCACTGCAAAACCTGCGATATCAAAGATCCGACACAAAACATCGTCTGGGTCACGCCCGAGGGCGGTGGCGGGCCGAATTATGTTGGCATGTAATCAAAGGTAACTTAAGCACAGTCATTGATTAACTGTGTGATTTTTAACACTCTGCAGTTGGCGATCGCGTTACTTGAGGGTGTTATTTCATAACCGCAAGGTATTATGTCGTCATGAATGCTGCGAAGTTACACCGACGGCAATGGAAGTTTGTTCATCTTCCTATTTGGTTACTTGCGGCTTTGGCATTTTTCGCACTGAGCGATACCTACTTACCGATTCCGCCCAGCAGCCTCAACATCACGACTGGGCGCGTAGGTGGCATGTATCACGAGCATGCCAAGCGCTATGCAGAGATCTTTGCAAGCAAAGGCATCACGCTCAATATCCTTGAATCCGCAGGATCAGGACAAAATTTGGAACGCTTGCGCTCGGTCTCACGTGAAGCCGACATGGGTTTTTTACAAGGCGGTTTTGCACTTGGTGAGCAATTGAGCGCGGAAGCTCAAGGCATTCAAACCATAGCGCGTGTCGATGTCGAGCCGATTTGGGTATTTTCACGGTTTAAAGATGTGGATTCCTTGCTGCGGCTACAAGGCCAGCGCGTCACGATGGGGCAGTTAGGTAGCGGTAGCCGAGCTGTCGCGACACGGATGTTTGAGCAAGTTCGCTTAGAGCCGAAAGATTTGATTGTTTCTGAAACCGTGGGTATGGAAATCGTTTCAGCGATGCGCGAGGGGCGAGTGGATGCTGCGATTTTTGTCGCATCGGTAGACGCGCCCTTGGTCAAGGCCTTGCTCGACTCCCCCGGTATCCACTTGGCACAGCTCAAACGCAGTGCTGGCTTATCGGAGCGCTTGCCCTATTTGAATCCGCGCTTTGTTGCAGCAGGTAGCCTCAACCCAACTCGCCTGCAGCCCCCACAAGATGGTATTTTGCTCAGCACCTTGGCTGGTGTCTTGGTGCGCGAGGAGCTTCATCCTATGATCAAACGCCTGCTCGCACAAGCAGTGCAGCAAACGCACTCAGGCGCGGGGCCTTTGCATCGCGCTGGCGAATTTCCGCATTTAAAGCAGCTTGAGTTTCCGAGTGCACCTCAGGCGCGCGAAGTCATGCGCAATGGCTACCCGTGGTTAGAACAGCATTTGAGTTTGCATACTGCTCAATGGGCGTATCGCCTTCTCTTCATTGGCCTTCCTCTGGCTTTGCTGGCCTTTACACTCAGCCAGCTCATACCTCGCTATCTACACTGGCGCATTGAAAGCAGCATCAATGGCTGGTACGGCGAGCTCAAATTTATTGAAAATGATTTAGGCACGACAACACCCGGTGGTTTGGAAATTGCGCGCTATCGCAAGCAATTGGCTCATATCTCAGAACAATTATTTCATTACCAAGCGCCACAGGCCTACATGCAACGCCTCTATATGCTTCATCAGCATATCAAGCTCGTGCAATCGCAGCTTGTTCAACGCCATGGGCGCTGATACCCACGCAGGCTCAATATGAAGTTGGATATCCTATTTCGTCAACGCCAGTGGTTGCTGTACCTACCGGTTCTTACGCTGAGTGCTGTGATGCTTTGGATGTCTATCACTCACTGGATTCCTTTACCTCCTAGCCAGTTCGTCATGGCGGCGGGTGTGCCTGGTGGCGGCTACACCCTACTGGCGAGGCAATATCAGCAAAAACTTGCATTGATGGGCATTCGTTGCGATATCGTGACCACTGAAAAAGCGCATGGCGGTTACCGGCTGCTCAGCTCCACACCCGATGTAGATTTAGCCTTGGTCAACGGCATGTTTGCCAAGCAATCCAATGCGGATCAATTTCAAGCGCTGGCTGTGATTCAGCACGATCCGATTTGGATCTTCACCAGGATGCCTACCCTCGTTAATTTAAGCCAATTGCGTGGCTTGCGAGTGGGATATCCTGACTACGATGAGCTCAATTTCAAGGTGTTGAAACTGGTTTTGGATCAAGGACGCCTAGAAACGAAAGATGTTGAGGGTGTGCCCTTGGATCGCGCCAGCATGGCAAATGCATTGATCGATAGCAAGGTCGATGCCCTTGTTTTCATGGGGAGCATGCGCAACGATATCGTGACTGCGCTCGCTCGTAGCAACGGTATTCAGCTCATGGGCATGGATCGCATTGGTGCAGCGACCAGTGCCGACGGGAGCTTGGGCCCCCTTGTGATTCCTCAAGGGGCGATTGAATTTCGCGGAGATGTGCCATCCCGTGATTTAACTTTGGCTATCGCTAATGTGCATTTGCTGACTCGGCCAGAGATGCACCCCGCTTTGCAACGTGCCATCTTGGACGCGAGCTACCAAATCCACGAAACTCCCAACTTCATGCACCGCTCGGAGGAGTTCCCCACCGTCATTGGCTCCGATTTCAAAGTATCCCCCACAGCACTTGCGTATTCGCGTGGAAGTAAACCCTGGACAGAGTATGTGCTGCCCTATGGCTGGGCGCAAGGATTGGAATGGTTTCTTTACGCTGGCCTGCCGATTTTGCTGGTTACCGTGCTGATGCTGGTGTGGATCCCTCGTTGGTTTGAATGGCGCTCCAATGCCTTGCTACAGAATTTTTATGGTGAGCTCAAATTTTTGGAAACTGAAATCGATTCCGTTGCTTCTGAGCGCCCCATAGAGATGAAACGCTTACTGCAGCGCATCGATGAAATTGATATGCAAGTGATGCAACTTGATTTACCTACGCCCCATGCCGAGCGTTGGTATACCTTGCGCAGCCATCTGGCCGATGCAAGGGATCGCTTGCTGGGCTTGCGGGCGCGCTAACCACCCCCTTAAACCGTGTAGAGTCAGGGTATGCCTAAGACTGCTACACCCTCCAAAAAATCTCCTCAACATATTGCCATCATCGGCGCTGGCATGGCCGGTATCACGGCAGCGCGCACTTTGCTACAAGCGGGCTACCAAGTCACAGTGCTTGATAAAAGCCGTGGTGCAGGTGGACGCATGTCCACCCGTCGTACTGAATTCGGCGGCTTTGACCACGGCGCGCAGTATTTCACTGTGCGCGATGCGCGCTTTCGCCAAATGATGCAATGGGCGCTAGAAAACGAACCCAACCTTGCCCGCCCTTGGGCTGCGAATGCCGTGCGCGTTCTCGACAGCCAGGGCCGCACACTAGAAGCCGCCCTGCCCAGCCGAGAGCCGCATTGGGTGGCGCAGCCAGGCATGAATGCCTTGGTGAGCTCGATGGCAGCGCCCTTGCTTGCCAACAAGCAACTTTTGCTTGGCCAACAGGTGCGCTTGATTTCACGCAACGCTTCCGGCCAATACAGTCTGCAATGCCACAATCCGCAAGACGAGCAAGCCAAGCCCGTTCAAATCGGCGGCTTTGATGCTGTATTGCTGGCAATTCCTAACGTACAGGCACATGCGCTGCTGCAAGATAGTGCGCAGTCGATGCTATCAATAACGGAGCATTCTGCGCAGATTTTATGCCGGCAAATGACAGATTTCGCTCAAAAAATCAGCGCTGTCACCGTCTCCCCCTGCTGGACACTGATGCTCGCCTTCCCCAACGCCCTCCCCCTCAATCCCAATGAGCCGGTGCGCCCGCTTGGTCCTCAGTGGAATGCGGCTCGCTCCACCCATCACCGCATTGCCTGGCTCGCTCGCGAAAGCTCCAAACCCGCGCGCAGTGGTATTGAACGTTGGACGGCGCAGGCCAGCGCCGCATGGAGCCAAGAGCATTTAGAGGACGATGCCGAGCGTGTCAAAGCCAAATTGCTCAAAGCCTTTGCCGAAATCACGCATATCCGAGCTGAGCCTGCCTACGCCCAAGTGCATCGCTGGCGTTACGCCAAGACCGACAAAGCACTCGGCACATCGCATCTGTGGGATGCTGCTACTGGTATCGGCCTGTGCGGTGATTGGTGCATTGGCCATAGGGTGGAAGATGCGTTTGTCAGCGGTTTGGAATTAGCTTTACAGATGATAAAAAAATAGCTTCGCCGCGAAAAATAAATCACCTACAATCAGTATTGATTGTAACCGGCGGGCTAAATGTATGATAAATGACTATTTGGATGAGGCCTATCGTTTTATTCGCCAATTCAAATTTGGCATCATTTTGCTTTTCACCGCTCTCGGGCCTGGTTGGTTGCTAGCGCAGACCTGCTCCATTCCCGCTCAAGGCGCAGCCGCTACGATCAATGCGGCACCCAACACCTACTTTCCAGGCTTAACAGCCAACTTAACTGCAGGCAGTACGCAAATCGCGCTAGGCGCAGGTCGTGGCGTAAATGCAGCCATCAATCCTGGTGATTTGCTTTTGATCATTCAGATGCAAGGTGCCGTGATCAACACCAGCAACACCAATCAGTATGGTGATGGTGCGGGTAGCGGGGTCTTGCAAGATAACACTGGCGATCCGGCGCGAGGTAGCGTCTCTAACACAGCTGGCACTTACGAATTCGCAGTGGCTACCAATGCCGTTGCTTTTGCGGGCGGCGCGACGGTCAATTTGAGTGCTCCCTTGCAAAACGCATACACCGATGCTGCCGCTGCGGCCACCCCAGCTGCCGGTAACGCCTCAGGGCAACAGCGCTACCAAGTGATTCGCATTCCTCAGTTCACCTCCTTAACACTCAACGGCACACTCTCGCCACCACAGTGGAATGGCACAACAGGCGGTGTTTTGGTGCTCGATGTTGCAGGACAGCTCAACTTCAACGGGCAAACTATCAACGCAGCTCTGCGAGGCTTTCGTGGCGGCGGTGGTGTCAATCAAGCCGCTGTATGCACGGCTTCGGGTGGCTCATTGCCTTGTACGGAATACCGTGCAGTCAATGCCAATCCAGCCAACGGCGCCTTCAAGGGCGAAGGCATTGCTGGTACTCCTGCCTTGGTATTCGACAGCATTACCTTGGCCACGGTTGGTAGCGCAGCAGGTGCAAACGGCTACCCCAACGGAGACCGCGGTCGAGGTGCGCCGGGCAATGCCGGTGGTGGCGGTAACCAACACAACTCTGGCGGCGGTGGCGGCGGCAACGGCGGCCTAGGCGGCTTTGGTGGAAACACTTGGAATGCCAGCAACGCAACATTCACGGGCACGCGCCATGGTGGTTTTGGTGGTGCAAACAACTATAACCTGGCAACGCGTGTTGTGATGGGCGGTGGCGGTGGTGCTGGCGACTTTAATGACACACCGACAGGTCCGCTGAACGCCCATGGCGGATCGGGCGGCGGCATTGTGATGATCCGCGCTGGATCTCTAATTGGCGCAGGCACCATCAATGCCAACGGTGCTAACGGTATCAGCTCTAACGCCACAGATGCAGCAGGCGGCGGGGGAGCTGGTGGAACAGTTTGGATCACCACAGGTACAGGTGTTCTTCCGAACACACTCAACATCACAGCGACTGGCGGCACGGGTGCAAACTCTGGCCCGATGGCGGGCAGCAATGAAACTGACGGTCCAGGCGGTGGCGGTGGCGGCGGTGTTTTTCTCACCAACAGTACGGGTGCAGTCTTCACAGCAGCAGGCGGCATCGCTGGAGTCATGAATAACTCTCAAAGTGATGTTTGCGGTAATTTTGCACCTTCTACCAACCCCCAGTGCTTCGCAACGGCTGGCGGCGTAGGTGCCACCACGACGATCGCCATTCCCGTCGCCAACACTGGCGTGCGTCCTGCACCCGAGTGCTTGCCCGATGTTCGCGTCAGCAAAGCCACAAGCACCCCTTCTATTTCTGCCTCGGGTGCTGCCACGGCCGCCTACACCATCAACCTTCAAAACTTCGGCGGCGGTGCGCGAAACGTGAACGTGTTCGACAACGCCCTGCCTCCAGGCTGGACTCTAGCCAGCGCTCCCACATATACATTCTTCCCCGCAGGGCCGATTGCCAACAACAATCTTCCGAGTGGTTCTGAAGCCAGCACCACAGCGGGCGGCGCTACCTTCCCTCTGGGCACGGCACCGACGACTGCACCGGCAATAGGCAACACCACGCTGACTTGGCAACAGTTTTTCCTAGCGCCTTTGAAAGCAGGCGTGCCATCGCAAATCACCATCAGCATGATTGTCAATATCCCTGCCAGTGCGCCTGTGGGTTGCTATCACAATGGCGCAGGCTACAGCATGCTCGACCCGACCTTCTTGGCTGCAGCAGCTAACCGAACCGTGACGTCAGCGACAAACAATGGTGCAAATCGAATCGGTGCGCTTTACAACACCAACTCAACCTATGCCAGTGGTGCCATTACGAACGTGGCAGGCAACAACTACTCGGGTCTGCCCAACGGCCCTGCTGCAGAAGACGTCTGCCTGTTGGCTGATCTGTCATTGACCAAAACCGTGACACCCACAGGCACACTTGCAGCCGGCCAAACCGCGATTTACACCATAACGCCGCGTAACAATGGCCGAGGCATTCGTGACACCAGCTTCACAGCAGACCAAAGCACCACCGCAACCAATGCCGTCTCTGCCAGTGCCGTGCTTGCCAGTGGCAATCTGCTCATCACAGACACCTTGCCTGCGGGTGTGACCTTCACCACACAGCCATCAAGCACTGGTTGGACTTGCACCCCAACAGGCACGGTTGTGACTTGTAGCCGCAATGCACCTATCGTGCCTATAGCAGCCACGACGGATTTGCCTGCCATCACGGGCACAGTGCGCGTCACTGCAGCAGCCTGCCCGGGCCCAATCACCAACCGAGCTGAAATCAGCTCAGTACAAGCGCCCTACACCGAGTCCACGCTCGTCAACAACAGCGCCAGCGTTACCAACACCTTGAATTGCAGCGCTCAGCTTGCCGTCACCAAAACCAATGCTGTCACGACACCTCTCTCATTGTCTGCAGGCCAGACCACAGACTACACCGTGACATTCTCAAACGCAGGCCCCAGTTCTGCCGATGGCTCGATTGCGCGGGATGTGCCCAGCGCAGGCCTGAGCAATTGCAGCGTTGTACCCACCTCCTGTATTGCCACCGGCGGTAGCCCAGCTGCTACATGCCCTGCAAGCGCCAATTTCCCCAATCTGTTGACCCCAGGTGGCTTGATCCTGCCCAGCTTTCCGTCGGGCAGCAGCATCAGCTTCGTTGTTCGTTGCGGTGTCACGGCCTCCGGCCTGTAGCCGGGGTGAACTCAGCTCCTTGCTACAGTCTGTAGCATGAGTTCTTATATCGGGCGTTTCGCTCCCTCACCTACTGGCGCTTTGCACGCTGGCTCACTCGTTGCAGCGCTGGCCAGCTGGCTTGATGCACGTGCCCATGCTGGGAAATGGCTGGTTCGGATTGAGGATGTTGATACGCCACGCTGCATACCCGGTGCAGCAGCAGAAATTCTTCGCCAACTCGCCGCTTGTGGCTTAACTCCCGATGAAGCGCCCGTTTATCAATCACAGCGAAGCTCGCTTTACCAAGCTGCGCTTGACCAGCTCATTGCAGCGCAAGCCGCATACCCCTGCGCCTGCTCGCGCAAAGATATTGAGGCTGCGATTTCAGCCCAGGGTGCGTTAAAAACTCGTCACGGCGAACTCATCTACCCAGGCACTTGTCGCCACGGCTTGGCAGGCCGCGAAGCCCGCGCCTGGCGGCTTCAGACGGATTTTTTTAAGCCAAATATGCTTATCGCCGGCGTAGAATCTGCGCAAAGTGCTCATCTTTCGATAGCAAATGATGCCTCGGTCATACGCTGGCAGGATCGTCGCTTGAATACGCAGCAGCAACACCTTGCGGCCGAGGTCGGCGATTTCATCCTCAAGCGCGCCGATGGCCTTTGGGCTTATCAGCTCGCTGTGGTGGTGGATGACGCCGCACAAGGCATCACGCACATCGTGCGTGGAGAAGACTTAGCCGACAACACCGCCCGGCAAATTTACTTACAGCATGCGCTGGGCTACTCCACACCGCTTTATCTTCACACCCCACTCGTGCTCGCAGCTGATGGCAACAAACTCTCCAAACAAAATGGTGCACAAGCCCTGAGCCTAAATTCGCCGCAGCAAGCCTTGGCTGCGCTGCAATCAGCGGCAACCCTTTTGCAACTGCCTCAGGTGCAACACACATCCATCGCCCAAGCTCTTCACAGCTGGGTGCAGGCTTGGCTCGTAAAATACCGGCTTCATGAATGAATTACCAGCCTCTGCGCCCAGCGCCGCACCCACCGATATCGAACACCCTCGCCACATCCGCAGCTATGTGCGCCGCACAGGCAGGCTAACCGTCGGTCAAGCCAAAGCGCTTGATACGCTAGGGCCACAGCTTCTGATCCCGTTTCAAGATCATTTGTTGGATCTTGATATGCTCGCATCGACATCCAATACTATTGATTCAATAGCACCCCGCGCAGATTCTACGCCGCCTACAGGCCAAAAAGCCCTAAAAATTCCGACAAAAACTGTGTTTGAAATCGGCTTTGGCATGGGCGAAGCCACCGCGCATATCGCCAAGGTCTTACCCGACACCCTCTTCCTCGCCTGTGAAGTCCATGAGCCTGGCGTAGGGGCTCTGCTCAAGCGCATCCAAGAGCAAAGCATCTCCAACATCCGCATCATTTCCTACGATGCCGTGCAAGTCTTGGACAAAATGATTCCCAAAGCAAGTCTGGATGGGATTCACATCTTCTTCCCCGACCCGTGGCATAAAACGCGGCACAACAAGCGCCGTTTGATCCAGCCGCCTTTTGTTGCCAAGCTAGTTCAGCATCTGAAGCCCGGCGGCTACTTGCATTGCGCCACAGACTGGCAGCCCTACGCGGAGCAAATGCTAGAGGTTTTGTCAGCCGAGCGGGCCATCAAAAATACCGCGAGCTCGCCTGATGGCTACGCCGAAAAACCACACTATCGCCCGCTCACAAAGTTTGAAAACCGAGGCATCAAGCTCGGCCATGGCGTGTGGGATTTGGTTTTCCAAAAAGCCTGATCTCGAAAATCAGTCTCACTCCGCTCGAAGCGCCTTCTTCAGTTCTGAGCCAATCTCAGGTTTGTGAGCAAACGGGTCCGTCGGATTGCGGGCTTGCAAGACATCTTCGAGGCGGGTTTGCACCGAGTTGATCGCCTTGGGGTGGCTGTAGATGTAGAAGCGATCTTCAGCAACGGCATCAAACACCATCTGAGCCACATCTGCAGCGCTCACCTTGCCGCTGCCCACCGCCTTATCACTCATCGCTTGGCCAATCAGCTGGCTTTTGGTCGGCTTGATACCGCGTTGCTTGAATTCTTCTGGCCGATTGCGATGGCTTTGGCTGATGCCCGTGGGCACAAAGAAGGGGCATAGGACGGAGGCGCTCACCTGATCGGTTACCAAGCGCAGGTCTTGATACAGCGTCTCGCTCATCGACACCACCGCATGCTTGCTCACGTTATACACACCCATGTTCGGCGCATTGAGCAAGCCCGCCATGCTCGCGGTGTTCACGATATGGCCTTGGTAGCTCGGGTCTTTCTTCGCAGCTTCCAGCATCATCGGCGTAAAGACGCGCACACCATGCGCCACGCCCATGATGTTCACGCCCACCACCCACTCCCAGTCTTTCAGCGTGTGCTCCCAGATCAAACCGCCAGCGCCCACGCCTGCGTTGTTGAACACAAAATGCGGCGCGCCAAAGCGCTCAAAAGTAGCCGCTCCAAGAGCCTCCACCTGATCAGCCTTACTCACATCCAGCTTAAAGGGCAACACCTGCGCACCCAACGCCGAGATTTCAGCAACCGCTTTATCCAGCGCATCTTGCTGTACATCAGCCAAGACCAAGTTCATCCCCAACTTCGCGCCAATGCGCGCACACTCCAGCCCGAAGCCCGAGCCAGCGCCAGTGAGAACAGCGGTTTTGTTTTTGAAATTTGTGATCATGATGAGTAGAAAATTATTTGCATAAAAACTCAGGTTGGTGCAGCGGATTCAGCGTGCAAGTCACCGTCGTTGTCATACCGCCAGCTTCATGCATCGCCTTGTCCAATCGCTCTTGCGTGCTCGGATGCGAACTTGCCCAACCACCCGATATGAATCCTTGCTGTTTCTCATACTTCAAGAAAAACTGCAAAGCCTGTGCATATGCTAAGCCAGATTCTCCTTGCGCCTTGAGAAGCTGTATCGCATAGGTGTCAGCTTCACGTTCCTGTTCACGGGTGAAAGCACTGCTCAAAAGCGCACTAGAAAACATAGAGCCTACCTTGGCAGCCTGTGAGTTTCCTCCAGCCATCGTCTCGATCATCCCCTCCATCATGCCAACGCTCACGATACGCTGCATGACATGGCGATGATGCAAATGCCCCAGTTCATGCGCCACCACAGCCATCACCTGATCATCATTCAGACGCTTGACCAAGCCATCCATCAACACAACTGTATTGCCTGGCAGCGCCATGGCATTGACGGGGCCGTTACGTATCAACAACTTGGCATCTGGCAAATTGGCGAGCTTGGCCATCTCAGCAAAACGCTGCTGAAGGATTTGCTGGCGCTGCGTGGGCTCTTTGGATAAATCGCGAATCATGATCACACTCAATTGCGCGAGCACAAACTCACCAAGCCTTTTCTCATAAGCCACCGGGATCGACCGGCTGATAGCGACAGAAAGCCTTGGCAGACCCTCTAAAACAAACGCCACTGGGGCGGCAATCCACAACACGGTAGCTGCCAGCACAGCCCGTTTTGAAGCAATACAACGATCAATCAGGCGGCTCATCATGGCGTCAAAGCCCTAAGTCAAAATTGAACTGCTGCGCTAACTCTTCAACTGCTGTCCCTTTGCGCATTGGCACATCTGACACCGCAAACTGTGACCAGTCGCCTTGCATATAAGCAAACAGATGATTGGCACGCCAACGCTGATACACCATGGTAGACCATGGGATCGATAAACCCAAAGTCAACACAGCTAGCACGGCGTAACTACTGACACGCATGGCATTCGCGATCGGCTCTAGCGTGCTAGTAAAACTCAAACCACCAATGCGAGTGCGATGAATCACAAAATTCAGACGCCGCGTACGCGCAAAAGACAAGGACGCAACTGTGGTTGCCAAGTAAATCAAGCCCAAGCTGATGGCCCGCACATCCGGTTGCTTCACCAAAAACAGCACGAACATCTGCGTGCCCAAGAGAAAAAACATCAGTAAAAAAAACGGGCCAGAGAAACTGAATTTGAACAAGTGAGCTATCACTGTTTTAGGCGAGCCATAAAAGGTAAAACGTGTCCTACCCAGCTTGCCATAGGCAAACTTTTGATACAAAACATAGCTTGATGCGCGCGGATACAGTAGAACAAAGACCAGCAAATTTCCAAGCAACGTCAAGATCACCGTGAGATCAAGAAGGCCATCACCCAATAAATCGTAGCCAAGAGCTAAGAACGCCAAACCTGCCCCCAAAAGCATAAAGGGCTTGCAAAGCAGAGCGCTGCGTCCCCAAAAACCCAGATGCAATACAGCTTGAGAGGTTTTCAGACTGATGCTTTGCCAGTTAAAGCGATTGCTCTGCGTCATCAACCAAGGCGCTGCTGCAAACGCCATGACGATCACGAGCGGCTGCAAACGGGGTAGTCCATAGAACAACGCGATTGCGCAGACAGCCACAAAGATCACCAGTAAACGCCCCCGCAAATTCACCCAAGGGTCATACTGAACGTCGAATTGCGCGCCATTCAAATGCCAATGAGAAGCCAAGTATCTGCGTATCCGCAATTTCGCCCACGGCCGATACAAGCTCAAGCTCAGCAAACTGAGCACGCTGCAAATCATCCAAAGCCGATAGTATTCGCCAGTTTGCCCAGTAAACCTGAGCTCAACCTTCGGCCCCGTAGGGGGCAAATCAGGATCGACTTCAAAAGGCAGATCGGGTTGTTCTGCAGAAGCGATCTCGGCTTCTATGCGCTCGGTGTCTTCCCCAGGCAAAGGCTGTCTGCGCAGCGGCGGTATATCAAAAACTCCCATGACGTGATTTATATCAGAGGGAGCGTTAATTGCCTACGATCTAAGCATTTCGATATGCGGGATGCCGTCCTCGATGTAGGGAGCGCTGGCTACTGCGAAGCCGTGTTGTTGGTAGAACTTTTCCAACCGGGCTTGCGCGCCGATGCGGATGGGTTGCCCGCCCCAGGCTTGCTCTAACGATTGGATGGCTTGGCGCATGAGCGCATGACCGGCTCCAGTGCCGCGCATGCTGCTGCGCGTGATCACGCGGCCGATGCTGGCTTCTTTGAATTTGATACCAGCATTGAAGCAGCGGGCGTATGCGACGAGCTGGTTCTCTTGTATGCCCAACAAATGCATGGCCTCGCTGTCTGCGCCATCCATATCTTGAAACACGCAGTTTTGCTCGACGACAAACACCTCAGTTCGCAGTTGCAGCAATGAATACAGTTGCTGCGTGGACAGTGCATCAAACGCCACGAACTGCCATTGCAAAGAATCAGTAGACGCCATCCTCACTCGGCCTTTTTCAAAATGAAGCCAATGCGTGGAAAATGGACGAACACTTCGCCCGCGCGTGCATCTACTCGGCGCAGCGTGTAGCGCGTACGTGTGGCTGCAACCAGCTCACCCATGCTGGGCTCTAAGCCAAAGCTTTCGGCAATGATGGTGACTTGGCTACCCAATGGAATACCATGCTCGTCTTGAAAGGTATTTTCAGTGCCAAAAAGGCTGCTGGCCGGCATACTCATTGCGCAAGCAGCTATAGATTCAGTAGCATCTGATTTGCTGGGCATGCCATGCTCGAAAGCGGCCATTCGATCCATCCAGGCGAGCACGGCAGGCGTGGCATCGAGTACGGATGCCAGAGGCGGTGTTTTCTCTCGGGTGAACCACAGCGGGTGATACACCGCAAAATCAGCCACGCTGGGTTTGTCGCCTAGCAAAAAGTTTTGACCATCGAGCATGCTGGAGATGCGGCGCAGATAGCTTTTGTAGCTGGCCGCAGCATCTGCAGGGTTCATGCGCGCTGCGCCACCGCGCATAGCTTGACGATCTGCGCCAAAGGCTTTGAGATTCTCTGGCGGCTGGTCTTTGAACACATGCGCTGCGCCTGCAGGCTGAAAATTGAACGCCATAGCAACAGGAAAGAGCATGCTGTCTGCCCATTGCGCCACCGTGCGCGCAGCGCCCTTGAGTCCTGCTGGATACAACGTCTTCTCGGGACTCAAATGCTCCAGCACATCACAAATCAACATCGTGTCGCAGATGATTTGATTGCCAACCTGCAAAATAGGAATTCTGCGATAGCCACCCGTGAGCGTCTGCATGTCGGGCTTAGGCATCACCATAGGCTGGAAGACCGATTTCCAAGCCAGATTTTTGTAGCCCATGATGGCGCGGATCTTCTCGGCGAAGGGCGAGGTGGGATAGTGGTGAAGAAAAATATCTTGGCTCATGGTTTGTCTCGCTTTAGATCATGGGAGTTCATCAGAATAGAACGCAAAAGGCGCAAAGACTACGCAGAAAACGCAAAAAATACCAATGTTGGGTCTTACACTTTTGGTTTTCTTTTCTGAGCATTTTGCGTAATTTTTGCGTCTTTTGCGTTCTATTTTTTGATCGCAAATAACCTAAATCAACTTCACCAACTGCTTACCAAAGTTGCGCCCCTTCAGCAGCCCCAAGAAAGCCTCCGGCGCATTCTCAATACCCTCAGCAATGCTCTCACGCGCACGCAACTTGCCAGAAGCCACCAAGCCGCCCAGCTCTTTCAAAGCCTCGGGCCATACTTCCATGTGTTCACTTACGATGAAGCCTTGCATTTTGAGGCGGCTGACCAAGATGATCGCGGGGTTAGCCAAGGGCGGCGATGCGCCGTCGTAGCGCGAGATCATGCCGCAGACGGCGATGCGGCCAAAGGCGTTCATGCGGGCGAGGATCACATCACTCATCCAGCCGCCTACGTTTTCAAAAAAACAATCGATGCCATTGGGCGCAGCAGCTTTGAGCGCGGCGTTGAAAGATTTACCATCGCTCTGCGCTTTGTAATCAATGCAAGCATCAAAGCCGAGCTCATTCACCACATAAGCACATTTCTCCGCGCCGCCCGCAATGCCCACCACGCGGCAACCGCGTGATTTAGCCAGCACGCCCACAGCGCTGCCTACTGCGCCGGAAGCGGCGTTCACGACCACCGTTTCGCCCGCCTTCGGCTCGCAAATTTTGAGCAAGCCATACCAAGCTGTGACGCCGGGCATGCCGACTGCGCCAAGATAAGCAGACAAAGGAATCGGGCCATCTTGCACCTTGCGCAAAGCGCCAACTGCATTGCCATCCACGATGCTGTATTGCTGCCATCCGCCCATGCCGACCACTTTATCGCCCACCGCGTATTTGGCATGCTTGGATTCAACCACCTCGCCTACTGTGCCGCCAATCATCACTTCGCCGATGCCTTGCGATGCTGCGTAGCTCTTGCTGTCATTCATGCGGCCACGCATATACGGATCAAGACTCAAGTAGTGATGCTTCACCAGCACTTGGCCGTCTTGCAGCGCGGGCATTGTCTCGCTCACCAGTTTGAAGTTCGACAAGCTCGCCTCTACTGCAGGGCGGTTGTCTAATACGATTTTTTGATTTGCTGTCATGATACTGATCTTTCTAAATTACTATCAATTCAATAGCATTTCGCGCAGTATTGACGCCGGCGAATGCCCTAAATGGCTTAAAAATCCAGCTAATCCGATGCATTGGGCACGATCTTCTTCAGATCACGCCCACCATGCGCGCCAGAAGCCGTGGCCAGCGCTTTGAGGAATTTGAAGGTTCCCGTTGCATGCGCACACAGCTCGCTCAAATCGCCATTCGCTCTGCGGCTGAACACACTGCCCTCAGTAAACGCCAGCGTCGCCGTGCGATGCAAGAGCTTGGCCTTGGCAACCAAATAATCTTCCCCAGGCCGCATGAACTGCGTCTTCATCTCCAGCGTTACCAAGCCTGGCGCAATCGCCTTGCTGCGATCCTCCGTACTACGCGCCGCATGTGCCATACATACATCCAGCAGCGTCATCACCAAGCCGCCATGCGCCACTTGCCACGTGTTAAGTAGCTCAGGCTTCAAGGCGCAATGAATCTCAGCTTCTCCACCTTCAAACTTGATCAGCTCGAAGCCAAGGTGCTCGACGAAAGCAATCTGGAGAGGGAATTGCATCAGCCACCCGTGATCACGCTAACGCCACCATCCACAGCCAGCCACTGGCCGGTGATGTGTTTTCCAGCATCGGATGCATACAGCAAGGTCAAGCCTTTCAAATCTTCGTCATCACCCAAGCGACGCAGCGGCGCATGCGCAGATAGCTTTTCTTCCCCCATGGCTTTGAGCGTGCCTGCAGTCATCTTGCTCGGAAAGAAACCGGGGCAGATCGCATTCACACGGATACCTTTGGGGCCCCACTCGGCAGCGAGTGCACGGGTGAAATTGATCACAGCGCCTTTGGAGGTGTTGTAGGCGATGGTGTTCATGCCGCTGGGGTTGCCGCCTAGGCCTGCGATGGAGGCGATGTTGATGATGCTGCCGCTCTTTTTCGCGATCATGGATTTTTTCGCGATACGTTGCGAGAGCAAAAAGTAGCCACGCACGTTCAGGTTCATGACCTTATCCCAAGCTTCTAATGGGTGATCTTCAGCAGGCGCGCCCCAAGCCGCGCCGGCGTTGTTCACGAGAATGTCTACATCACCCATGCGCTCTAGTGTTTCATCGGCCAGTTTGTGAATATCAGCTTCCACCGCGCAATCAGCAGCAATCCAGCGCGCATCAATGCCTTTGGCTTGCAGCTCGGCGGTGGCCTCTTCCAAATCCGAAGCCTTGCGTGATGAAAGCATGATCTTCGCGCCAGCTTCGCCCAAGGCGAAGGCCATTTGAAGCCCAAGGCCGCGCGAGCCGCCAGTGACGAGTGCAGTTTTGCCCTTGAGGTCGAAGAGTTGTTGAATGGGGCGGTGGTTCATGAAGTCATCTCCAAAATAAAAACCGCCGCAATGTGTGCGGCGAATCAGCTTCTACTGCGAATGTAAACCAAGATGCAGCCAACGACTGTCACCAAGCTGCCAACGCCGCCCAACCAGTAGGCCGCGTCTTCATCTGCATTCGCAATCGCCAGAGCGCCCACGACGCTGAGTAGGCCGCCATAAATGCAGACCCAGATCACGACATCAATGATGCCTTCCTGGCTTTTTTTGATTTTCAAAAAGCTTCCTCTGCTAGTTCGGCGCAGGTCATATCGCGGCTGGAAACCACGGCAAGCCAAGCGTCGATTTTTGGTAATTCATAACGGTAAAAATACTGTGCGGCCGGCGTGATTCCTGCGCTAGATGCTCCTGATTTAGGAGCATTTGCGTTCGCCAGAGACACATCCAACCATATCCATGCTAACACCACATGGCCGAAGGCTTGCATATAGGGCACGGCATTGGCCAGCGCCTCTTGCGGCTGGCCTGTGCTCCAAGCGGCTTTGGTGGCGTTGTCGATTTTTTTCAGAGCGCCTGCGAGCTGGTTGCCCTGCTCCGCCAGCTCGGGCACTTGCATGGCGCGTTCAATCGTCGTGTTGATCTTGCTCGCCAAGAGCTGCAAACCCTTGCCACCATCCATCACCACCTTGCGCCCCAGCAAATCCATGGCCTGAATGGCGTGTGTGCCTTCGTGAATCATGTTCAAGCGCTGATCGCGCCAGTATTGCTCCACCGGAAAATCACGGGTGTAACCGTAGCCGCCGTGGATTTGAATGGCCAGAGAATTGGCTTCCAAGCAGTTTTCGCTTGGCCAGCTCTTCGATATTGGAGTGAGCATTTCTAGCAACAGAGCGGCCTCTTGCGCAGTGGCAACATCTGCTGTTGCTTTGTCATCCACCAGCTTGGCGCAATAGAGTTGCAAAGCCAGCGCGCCTTCGCAAATGCTCTTTTGCGCGAGCAGCATGCGCTTGATATCGGCGTGTTCGATCAGGCGCACTTGCGGCGCGCTGCTGTCTTTACCAGCGCCCGTGATCGGCCTGCCTTGCGTACGAACCTTGGCGTAATCCAGACTCGCGTAATAGCCGGCAAGGCCCAGCGAAGTCGCCGCCATGCCAATGCCAATGCGCGCCTCATTCATCATGTGGAACATGCCCTTCAAGCCTTCGCCTGGCTTGCCCACTAGGTAGCCCACAGCGCCAGCTTTGCCACCCGGCTTGAACTTGCCTTCGCCAAAATTCAGCAGCGTATTCGGCGTGCCTGCCCAGCCCAGCTTATGGTTCAGGCCAGCCAGCGTCACGTCATTGCGCTGCCCGGTCAACTCACCCTGCCCGTTCACCATCTTTTTCGGCACGATGAACAGCGAAATACCGCGCGTACCCGCAATCAGTTTGCCGTTCTCATCAGGAATTTTGGCGAGCACCAGATGGATGATGTTCTCCGTCACATCATGCTCACCACCCGAGATCCACATCTTGTTGCCACGCAGACGGTAGCGCACGCCTAAAGCATCATTCGCATCTTCCAGCTCAGCGCGAGTGGTGATGTCTGATAGAGACGAACCCGCCTGCGGCTCGCTCAAACACATCGTGCCCGCCCAGCGGCCATTGAATTGGTTCGCAGCAAACACCTGCTTTTGCGCCTCTGTACCAGAAGCCAAAATCGCATTCGCATTGCCCACCGTGAGCAAATTCCAGCCAATCGAGATTGACGCTATTCCGAAAAACGAATTCGCCGCAGCTTCAACCAAATAAGGCAGTTGCATTCCACCCATCTCTTCATCTTGCGCAGCAGCAAACATCCCGCTCTCCGCATAAGCCGCACGCGCATCATGCGTCGCCTTCGGCAAAATCACCTTGAGCGCGCCATCCATATCCACCTCGGTGCGCGGCTCCTCACGATCTGCCACGCGGTTAAATGGCGCAAACTTCTCCCGCGCAATCCGTTCGCATGTGTCCAGCACAGCATCAAACGTCTCACGTGAATGATCTGCAAAGCGCGCACGTCCATTCAGCGCATCGGCATTGAGCCATCCATACATCAAAAAATCAAGGGTATTGCGATAACTCATGTTTTATTCTCAAAAGAACCTGCTCCGCATGTGTGGCGGCAATAGCTTATGGTTTTGCGTAACGAGCTTGGACTTGCGCTAGCGGCATCAACAACTCTTCGACACGCGCGCCGGCTTGTTTGGCAAGCTGGGGGTTTTCGCGCCAGATTTGCGTCCACATTTCAAACTGCGCCAATGATTGCTCCCAACGCTGCTGCAATTGCTCAGCAGTTGGCACAGGTATGCCGTAGTGCTCGTCACGCATCGGGATCCTCCCCACGCTTGATTTTTTCTAACGCCTCGATATCGATTCGATCTTTCGGGCGATTGGCGATACGTTTCATTTCCAACAAATGATCAATTGAAGCGACAGCGACATTAGCCCCGAACAAAGGCATATGTGTCGCATCAGCAGACAAACGCTCATACGGGACATCGGATCGCACCAGCACATCGATCACGCTGCCCGTGATGCCAGGTTCGCGCAGTGCAAAAGCCAACATACCCTTTTCGCGATGCCATTGATCAATCAGAGCCGCATTTTTGAGTGAATCAATCGGCACAGGGATCACTGGAGCGAGACCGAATTGTTTGCCAACTTCGATGAACTTGCCCAGATTCTCATCATTCATTGCGAGAACCAGATCAATATCCAAAGTAGAACGGATGAAACCGCGAAGCTGCACGGCAAATCCACCCACCAACACGAACTGCACACCTTCTTGAGAAAGTGCTTGAATGATGCTGGGGATAGATTTCATTCATTTATCTTATCAAAGCACTTCAAACACACCCGCTGCGCCCATGCCGCCGCCAATACACATCGTCACGCAGACGCGCTTGGCGCCGCGACGCTTGCCTTCGATGAGGGCGTGGCCGGTGAGGCGCTGGCCGCTCACGCCGTAGGGGTGGCCGACTGCAATCGCGCCGCCGTTGACGTTGAGTTTGTCGTCTGGAATGCCCAGCTTGTCGCGGCAATAGATCACTTGCACGGCGAAGGCTTCGTTGAGTTCCCACAAGTCGATATCGCTGACCTTGAGGCCGAGGCGCTTCAACACTTTGGGAATGGCAAACACAGGGCCGATGCCCATTTCATCGGGCTCGCAGCCTGCGACTGCAAAGCCGAGGAAACGGCCAAGCGGCTTCAAGCCGCGTTTGGATGCCAGCTCTTCATTCATCACCACGCAAGCGCCAGCGCCATCAGAAAACTGGCTGGCATTGCCTGCGGAGATCAAGCCGCCGGGCAGCGCCGAGCGCAGGCCGGTGATGCCTTCAAAGGTAGTGCCTTCGCGGATGCCTTCGTCTTTGCTCACGGTGACTTCTTTGGTCATGAGGCCGAGCGTGGCGTCTGCAATGCCTGCTTTCACGGTGATGGGCGCAATTTCCGCATCAAAGAAACCGGCGGCCAAAGCGGCAGTGGCGCGCTGCTGGCTGCGTGCGCCGTAGTGATCCATGTCATCACGGGTGATGCTGTATCGCTTAGCCACTTGCTCAGCGGTTTGCAGCATGTTCCAGTAAATCTCGGGCTTCTTTTTCATGAGCACGGGATCGGTCATCATGTGCATGTTCATCTCTTGCTGCACGCAGGAAATGCTCTCCACGCCGCCAGCCACATACACATCGCCCTCGCCCGCGATGATGCGCTGCGCTGCGAGCGCAATGGTTTGCAGGCCTGAGGAGCAGAAGCGGTTCACTGTCATGCCGGAAGTGGTGATCGGGCAATCGGCCATCAAAGCAATTTGGCGAGCGATGTTCGCACCGGTTGCGCCCTCGGGATTGGCGCAGCCCATGATCACGTCGTCCACCTCTGCGGCTTCGATGCCAGCTCTTGAAATAGCGTGTTTCACGGCATGGCCGCCAAGCGTCGCGCCATGGGTCATGTTGAAAGCACCTTTCCAGCTCTTGGCAAGCGGGGTGCGGGCGGTAGATACGATTACTGCGGATGTCATTTGAATGCTCCTAAAACAGGTGTGTTCGGAAGATGTTTGGTTCGGTGAGAATAGAACGCAAAATTCACAGAAGTACGCAAAAGACGCAGAAAATTCAATTTCATTTTTTGCGTCTTTTACGAATTTTTTGCGTCTTTTGCGTTCTCCTCTTTGAGTGTGAGAATCAAGAAGCGGCGTTAAACGTCTTGCCAGCAGCCACGAGGCGCTTGATCAGCGGTGCGGGTTCCCAGAAGCTTGCGTCGTCGTTCGGATTCTTGGCAAAGCTGTTCATCGCCATCATCACGTTGTACAAGCCCATTTGGTCCGCAAAGTGCATCGGGCCGCCTTTGGGAATCGGGAAGCCGTAGCCTGTGATGTAAACCATATCAATGTCGCTGGCTTTGGATGCAATGCCGTCTTCCAGGATGTGAGCGGCTTCGTTCACCAAAGAGAGCACCAAGCGGTTCACAATTTCTTCATCAGAAATCTTGCGAGCCTTCAGGCCGATCTTCGCGCGGTGATCGTCAATCATCTTGTTCACCACATCGCTAGGCATCGCATCGCGCTTGCCTGGAATGTAGTCATACCAGCCCGCATTCGTCTTCTGGCCGAAGCGGCCCATTTCGCAGAGCAAATCAGCCGTCTTGCTGTATTTCATATTCGGCTTTTCTTGATAGCGGCGCTTGCGGATATACCAGCCAATATCATTGCCTGCCAAATCACCCATGCGGAACGGGCCCATGGCAAAGCCGAATTTCTCTACAGCTTTATCCACCTGCTGCGGTGTGCAGCCTTCTTCAATCAAGAAGCCCGCTTGACGAGAATACTGCTCGATCATGCGATTGCCAATGAAGCCATCGCACACACCCGAGACCACGGCAATCTTCTTGATCTTCTTGGCCACGCCCATCACGGTGGCCATCACATCCTTGCCCGTCTTCTTACCGCGCACCACTTCCAGCAGCTTCATCACGTTCGCTGGGCTGAAGAAATGCAGGCCGACCACATCTTGTGGGCGCTTGGTAAACGATGCGATCTTGTCCACATCGAGCGTAGATGTGTTGGAGGCCAGAATAGCGCCCTTCTTCATCACGCGATCGAGCTCTTTAAACACCTTCTCTTTCACGCCCATGTCTTCAAACACGGCTTCGATCACGAGATCAGCCTCTGCCAAGCCGTCGTAGCTCAGCGTTGTAGAGAGCATGCCCATGCGCTCATCGAGCTTGGCCTGCTTGAGCTTGCCTTTCTTGACCTGCGATTCGTAATTTTTGCGCATGATGCCGATGCCCTTATCAAGCGCTTCTTGCTTGAGCTCGAGCATCTTCACGGGAATGCCCGCGTTCAAGAAGTTCATGGCAATGCCGCCGCCCATCGTGCCCGCGCCGATCACGGCTACGCTCTTGATTTCGCGCTTGGGTGTGTCTTCCGGCACATCAGCAATCTTGGAAGCTGCGCGCTCAGCCACAAACAAATGACGCAACGCACGGCACTCCGGCGTCCACATCAGATTGATAAACGTCTCGCGCTCAAACAGCATGCCTTCGTTGAATTTCTTCTTGGTGGCTGCTTCCACCGCATCCACACATTTAAGCGGCGCAGGAAAGCCCTTGGCCATGCCTTTGACCATATTGCGAGCAAACTGAAAGTAAGCATCGCCCAGGGGGTGTTTGCAAGGCAGATTGCGCACCAGCGGGAAGCTCTCGCCGCTCTTGGCATGCGCAGCGGCTTTCTCACGCGCCAACTCAATCGCTTCTTCAAGCACCGTCTCAGCGCTCTTAGCCAGCTTGTCAAACAGCTTCTGGCCAGGCGCCATCGCCAGCATTTCAGCGTTCACAGGCTCGCCGCTCACGATCATGTTGAG
Source organism: Variovorax sp. PCZ-1 (assembly GCF_018413605.1). Lineage (GTDB taxonomy): Bacteria > Pseudomonadota > Gammaproteobacteria > Burkholderiales > Burkholderiaceae_C > JANMDU01. The sequence goes on from NZ_JAHCDN010000001.1 coordinate 1,695,920, forward strand.
CGCATGCTCCACGCCAAGCACACGCGGCAGGCGCTGCGTGCCGCCCGCGCCGGGGATCAAGCCCAGCTTCACTTCAGGCAAAGCCACCTTCGTGCCAGGCGCGGCCACGCGATAGTGGCAGCCCAGCGCCAGCTCCAAGCCGCCGCCCATGCAGACGCTGTGAATCGCCGCCACAGTGACCTTGCTGGTGTTTTCGCAGCTCAAAATCACGCTGAGCAAATTCGGCTCAGCCAAAGCTTTGTCGGTGCCAAATTCTTTGATGTCAGCCCCGCCTGAGAAGGCTTTGCCCGCGCCCGTGATCACAATGGCTTTCACCTTGTCATCCAGCTGCGCCTTGGCCAGCCCAGCGGCAATGCCCACGCGCGTGGCAAGCCCCAAGCCGTTGACCGGCGGGTTGTTCAGGGTAATCACAGCAACATCGCCGTGAACTTTGTATTCGGCTGTCATGGCAGTCCTTTCAAGGGTTTTAAATTTGGCTAACGAATTCAAACGCATCTACATAAAAGCACGGTCGTTCTATTTTTACATTTTACGCAGAAAGTCGCTCAGCATACCCCGCTTTTATGACTTGCTGTCACCTGTGTTTCACTGGGGCGTTTATGGATGTTTCTTATCGCGCTCCGGCGTGTGTTCGCTTTGCTTTGTACTCGACCCGCTCGCCTGCCACGTGACGTGCCCGAAAAAGCCGAGGCCTTTCCTGACGGCGCTCTTGCTGGGATACCACGAGCTGCGATCTTTTGTAGCGGTGATTACATGGTTGGCCGCGCCCGACCGGGAAAGACTTCGTTTTTTCAGACCCATCACGCGGCGGGTATAGGTGGTTGGCGCGTCGTTTCCAACTATTGATTTCGTAGCACTCTGCGCATATTCTATGCCGGCTATATGCCAAAAATGCTCTAAAAATAAGAGTACATTACGTTCAATATCCTCAAAAGGTATCGCCATGTTTGGTTTGTTTAAGTCTGCCCCATTTATCGACGACGCTCTCGGCACTTTCAATAAGCAATGGCGATATTGGGTTGGGACAGTTGATCTTTCGCCTCACAGCAACTTGGAGCTGCGACTCCACGGTGATAGAACTAGCCCTGATACTTCCGCTCTCTCGCTGGCTCGCGAATTACCAAACTGGTATACGTCACAGATCAATCAAATCGAGACTGCGCTCTATGAGTATTTCTTGGAATATGCAGAAGCCACCGCGCAAGGTGATCTTGGCGAACTAAATGAGCCCTTGCCTCAAATTAGCGATGCCAAGCAAATCTGGCCACACGTTTATCCTTCCTATGCATTAATTGAGCCTATGCAGGGAATCCCAACTGTGGAGGTCGCATACCGGGTGGGGTGGGATGAAGAACACACATTGGGCGCTCGCTTGCAAAATGGGTGTTTTATAGAGTTATGTGGCAGCGTTTGAGTCCGATAGTTAATAGCTCGCAATTAAAGCAACTCCGCATCTGAGTAGCACGCGTATTCCTTGCCTTGCAACTTGCTAGCACGCGTCAAAAATCCCAACCCGCTTCGTGATGGGTCTGAAAAAACGAAGCCTTTCGCTGGTCGGGCGCGGCAAACCATCTCATCATCGCCACATATGGTGGGAGCTCGCAGCTAGCGGGCAAGAGCGCTACACGAAGAAAGGCCTCGGCTTTTTCGGGCACGTCACGAGGCAGGCGAGCGGGTCGCGTCAAACCTCAAGCTCGCCAAAACCGAAACTACTCAGCAGCCCGACGAAGAGTATTCATCACCGGCGTATTGAGCACTTCACGCAATCCCCACCAGCCAGCAGCAAGCGCCAATAAAGCACCCAGCACACCAGAAGCCGGCACGACCCAAGCAGCCGCCGTCCAAGTGAATTCAAAGACGAACTTCGCCAGCGCCCAACCCACAGCAATAGCAACCAAACTAGCCAGCACGCCCGCTAGCATGCCCACACCTGCCAGCTCCGCGCGCTGCACTTGCCGCAGCAACTGGCTTCTCGCACCCACAGCGCGCAGAATCGCAAACTCTCGCGTACGCTCCTCGCGCGTGGCTGTGACGGCTGCGAAGAGCACCACGAGGCCGGCCAGCAGCGTGAAGCCGAAGAGGAATTCCACGGCGCGGATCACTTGATCGAGCACGCGCTGGACTTGGTTGATCGTGAGGCTCATGTCCACATTCGTGACGTTGGGGAATTGGCGCACCAGTGCGTTGTCAAAGCCCTTCACCTCGGGTGCTTTGAAGGCGCTCATGTAGGTGGACGGCACATCGGGCATTTGGCTCACGGGGTACATCACGAAAAAGTTCGCCCGCATGCCACCCCAATCGACCTTGCGCAAGCTCGTGATTTTGCTGGTGACTTGAATGCCTGCGATATCAAAGGTCAAGCTGTCGCCCATCTTGAAGCCGAGATCTTTGGCGATGCCCTCTTCCACACTGATCGTGCCCTTTTCTTCTTCGACCCACTGGCCGGCAATGATTTGGTTGTGATCAGGTTTTTTAGCGGCGTGTGAGAGATTGAATTCACGATCCACCAAACGCTTGGCGCGATCATCGGTGAAAGCCTCGGGCGTAACGGCTTTATCGTTGATCGCCACCAAGCGCCCGCGAATCATGGGGAAGTAATCGTATTTCTTCACGCCCTGCGATTCGATATTTTTCACAAAATCTGCACTCTGCTCGGGCGCGATGTTGATCACGAAACGATTCGGCGCATCGGGCGGCGTGGCTTTGCGCCAGCTGGAAATCAAATCTGTGCGCAGAAGGACTAGCAAGACAAGCGCCAGCAAGCCGACAGCCAGCGCACTCACCTGCACCACCGCATACGCAGGGCGCGCGGATATTTGCCGCGTGGCGAGCACGAGCCAGCGTGGCGCAGTGGTTTCATTCACACTCTTGCGCAACACGCGCACGGCCAGATAGCTCAGACCTGCAAACAGCAACACAGCGCCTAAGAAACCACCGACCGCAATGCCACCCAAAAGCGGATCACGACTCGCCGCCATGAGCAGCGCTGCAAAGCCCGCAATGCCGAGCAAGAGCACACCAGCAGACGCGGCCTTCAAGCCACCCACATCGCGCCGAATCACGCGCAGCGGCGGCACTTGAGAGAGCTGCAACACAGGCGGCAAGCCAAATGCGCCCAAGAGCGTGAGCCCCATGCCTAGGCCAAAGAGCACTGGCCAGATGGAAGGCGCAGGCAAAGCAGATTCAACCAGCCCAGCCAGCAACACCACAAAACCAAAATGCACCGCAAAGCCCAGCAGCACACCCAAACCGCTCGCCACCAAGCCAACGATGGCGAATTCGAGCACATAGCTGGCCGCCATATTCCGCTGCGATACGCCGAGCACGCGTAGCATGGCGCATTGATCCAAATGCCGCGCCGCAAAGCCTCGCGCCGCAATTGCCACCGCCACTGCGCTGAGTAAAGCAGAAAGCAAAGCCACGAGATTCAAGAATTTCTCAGCGCGATTAAGCGTGGTGCTCATCTCAGGCCTGCCGCCTTCAAGCGACTCAAGCCTTAGCCCACGAAATTCGCCCGCTTTTTCTTTGGCTGCCACCCAATCGGCAAACTCACGCACTTGCCGCTGATCTTGCCCGATCACCGCCATGCGATAGGTGATGCGGCTGGCGGGCTGAATCAGCGCTGTCGCCGCTAGATCAGCGCGATTGATCATCACGCGCGGCGCAAAATTCATAAAGCCTGCGCCACGATCTGGCTCGACGACGATGATGCGATCAATTTTCAAATTACTGGAGCCGAGTGCGAGCGAATCGCCCATCTTCAGGCCCAGAGAATCCAGCAAATTCGCATCCACCCACACGCTGCCCTGCGCAGGAATCTCTCGTGTACCTTGCTCGGGTTGATCGGGTGCGGTGCTCACCTTGAGCTGCCCGCGCAGCGGATAGCCTGGCTCCACAGCCTTCAAAGCCACTAACTTAGAAGCGCCACCCTGCGCATCTTGCGCCCGCGCCATCGTGGGAAAGCCCACGTTATTCACCATCTGAAGCCCCAGCTCTTTGGCCTTGGCAGTAATCGCATCCGGCGTCGGCTTATCGCTGCTCACCACAGAATCGCCGCCAATCAACGCCCGCGCATCCCGCTGCAAACCACCTTTGATCCGATCTGCAAAAAAGCCCACTGCTGTGAGCGCGGCTACAGCCAAAGTAACGGCGACAATCAAGAGCCGCAGCTCCCCCGCACGCAAATCACGCCACAAAGAACGCAAGCCAAGACTTAAAAAACTGGATTTCATGCCCGCATAGTAGCGCTTGATGGCTTGGTTTGCATATCGGGTGTGTAAAGACCTGACGCAAACTTACTATTAATTCAATAGCACTTTGCGCAGTATCTATGCCGGCGAATCAGCGTTCTGATGCTCATTTATAGCAAACTGGATGCATCATGCGGCTTGGCCAGCATACCAAAGGACAGCGTATCAGGCCCCACGTTGACTGAGCCTGTCATGGACATCAAGCACAGATGCACTGCGATGCCTTGCATTTGCGCATCAGCCAACAGCGCTTGATAACTGGGCATAGATTGCACATCGCCCAGCTGCCCACTGTAGGAAAAGCAAATATGCTTAGACAGCACAAGCCGCTCAGCCAAACAAGTGCGCGCAAAATCAATCACCATTTCGCGCGCATTACCAGCGCCCCGCTTGCGGGCAACGGGCTCTGTCTGCCCCATATGGCCGCGGATGATCGGCGTGATCGCGAGTGTTTTGGCTGCAAAACCGGCCACCATGCCCACAGATTTTTCACCTTTTGCTTTGGCTCGCTTTAAGATGTAGCTCACATCGCCGGGCGCGAGATAGATGTAGCTCTGCTCTTGGTATTGATGTTGTAGCTGAGCCAGCGTTTCAAGCGATATCGAGTCTCGGGCTTGATCGATCGCATCGAGCAAGCTCATCACTTGAACGCCATAACCCGCAAACAAAGCTAAGCTGTCGCAAGCAAGCTGCTCCAGCGCCACCAGTTTTTTTTCGCGCACACGCTTGGTGAAAGAACTGGTTTTCGTGCGCTCCATCGCCTTTTGCGCGCGCTCGTAGATGGGGCTGCGGGTGGAAGAAACGAAGACACCCAGCACGCGATCAAAAGCCACTGCGGTGTGATCAAGCATGAATGCAGCGATCTCATCCACACTGAGCGGCTCTGAACTTGCTTCCATGACGGCTGAAGAATTCAGATTGGCGCGATAAAAATCCAGCGTCGTATGTGCACTGCGATCATCCAAGTAACGATAACTGCCAACCATCACGCCCACCGGCAGCAGTTTGACCTGAGGATGAGCCAGAACCGAAGGCGGCACATCACAAGAAGCGTCGATCAAGAGACAAGTTGCAGTATCGGCCACGGTTTGTATCTCCAGGTGATAGAGTGTGTCAACCATGTTATGCCAAGCGCGGCAAAAGTAAAAGCTTTTTCTCTGAACGGCCTAAGAAGTAGTCTTCGAATTAATGCAGCCCAGGTAGCTCGAATCGAATGACTCAGAGCTATCCTGCCAGTTGCATTTCAAATCGCTGGAATGCGGTGTAGGCCACGAAATGCTTGTTGACTGCGCGGCCTATCGCACATAGCCCCAGCTGCTGGGCAATGTCGTAGCCCATTTGCGTGATGCCGCTGCGGGAAATCACAATAGCAATGCCCATTTGGGCTGATTTAATCACCATCTCACTGGTTAGGCGGCCTGTGGTGTAGAAGACGTAGGGCTCATGCTCCTGGGGCTGCTGCTTGGTGCTGAGGCCTTGCATGGCCATCCAGCCTGCAAGCGTGTCTATTGCGTTATGGCGGCCTACATCTTCGACGAACATCAGCATTTGAGTGCCTTTAAAGAGCGCGCAGCCATGCACGCTGCCGGCGCTTTTATAGGTGGACTCTTGCTGACGAATCGCTTCTGTGATGCCATAGAGCTGGGCTTTTGTGAGCAGTGCAGCGGGGAGCTTGATGTTTTCTATTTCATCCATCAAGCCACCAAACACACTGCCTTGGCCGCAGCCGGTGGTAACAACTTTTTTGGCGGTGCGCTCTTCGATTTTGTCGATACCTGCATGCGTTTTCACGGCGGCGGAATTGACCTCCCAATCGACAGTGATGGATTCGATTTGACTTGCGTTATCCACCAAGCGCTGATTGAGCAGGAAGCCGAGTACGAGCAATTCGGGCTGAGCACCCAGCGTCATCAGTGTGACGAGCTCGCGTTTATCCACATACACGGTGAGATCGCGCTCAGCAGGGATCTGCATCGTACTCTTCTCACCTTTTTCGTTGATGACCAGCACCTCGCGAGTGAGCGGGGCGCGGGCTTGAGTAAGTTGGGGCAAGATTGACAGAGTAGCCATAGATGAAGTGTAGCGAGCATAAAAAACGGCGCTTTGGAAGCGCCGTTTTTCGCAGTTGCCGAGATTTTTATTTTTTCACTGGTGCTGCTGGTGCAGCAGGTTTAGCTGGCGCTGCTGTTGCCACAGCCGGCGCAGCAGGTGCAGTTGCGGCTGGTGCTGCTGGAGCAGGCCAAACAAATGCACCAGGATCTGCGCAAGCGCCGGTGTCAGTTGCCGGCTTAATTTCTTTACCTGCAGCTTTGGCAGTTTTGAAGTAGTGGGCTGCAGTGCGATCCATGGATTTACACAATTGATAGTTCGCAAGCTTGTTGCCATGCGCCGTTTTGGCAGCTGCCTCGGCTGCTTTGGCCTTGGCTTCGTCGGTAAGCACTGGCGTTGGCAATTTAGCAAATGCAGCTGTGGTCAGTAATGCTGCTGCACAAATAATGAGTTGTTTTTTCATGGGTTTTGTTTCCTCGAGAATCAGGCTTATACGGCAGCCACGGGCGCAGCATTGTTTGCCACTGGGGTACGCTGCGCTGGAATCTTGCCGGCTGCGATATCCTCAGCCCAGAGCGCATGATGCTCTTTCGCCCAGGTTTCGTCCACATAGCCTGTTTTCATGGCCTTGTAAGCGCCCTTCATGCCAATCGTACCCATGTAGATGTGGCCTAGGAACACGGCCATCATCAATACAGCGGCTGCAGCGTGGATCATGTGAGAGATCTGCATCGTCTCACGGTAATACATCAAACCCGGGATGAGCTTATCCAGCACCAAACCAGAGCCCACAACAATCAAGCCAAGTAAAAATACACCACCCCAGAAGACCACTTTCTCTCCCGCGTTAAAGCGGTGCGAAGGAACTTCTTCGCCACTGAAAAGACCACCGCCCTTGAGAATCCATTTCATATCGTCTTTGCTGGGCAAGTTATCGCGCATGAAGGTGAAGATCACCACCACGAGGGACACAGCAAACAGCGGGCCAACGAAGTTGTGTAGATTTTTCAGTGCGTAGGCGAGCCAACCGAACAGTGAGCCACCGATGATGGGCAAGAGGAAGAATTTACCGAAAGCCATGATGAGGCCAGAGATGGCCAAGCAAACAAATGCAATCGCATTCGTCCAATGCGCAGCACGCTCAAAGTAAGTGAAACGCTCGATCTTTTTGCCGGTTTCTTCGCCATGTAAACCGATGCTGCCTTTCTTCCAATAGAAAAGTGCCAACGCCAGTAAAGCAATCACAATCAGTGAACCACCATAGGGAAGGATCCAGTTGTTGCGCACTTGCCGCCAAGCTTCCCCAGCATTGGTCAGCTTGGTGCCTGGGTATTGCACAAACTTTTGAATCATGTTGCCGGCTTCAGGTGCTTGCGCATAAGGCAGTGTGGTCACGCCCGTTGCGCCCTGCCCCACTTGCCGCCACACGGGGGCATTGTTGCCAGGTTGCACCTTATTGCGTTCAGCATTGCTCTGCTTGGCGTAATTAGGATCCTGAGAAGCATCAGGCTGCACATCAAAAATATTTTGGCTTTTGATGCCGCCTGCAGCAGGAGGCGCGGGATCGGCAGGTGCCACTGAAGGTGCGGTTTGCTCTGCTGGTTTCACAGGCTCAACTTGCAACTTTTGCGCCCAAGCGTTCCCAGCCAAGCACACCACAGTCGCTATCGAAAGAATAGCACGTTGCGCATATTTCATGCCGACAATCCCTTCAATTGGTCTTGGAATAGTCGTTCTGACCATTCTGGGCACGCACTTTCAATGCGCTCTCCCAACTGGCCTTATCGCCCTGCTTCCAATTGCCTTCTGCATAGGCTTTGCCTGTGCCGGTGTAAGGTGCAGAATCGCCTTTCACGCCACCGGCGCTTTGCGGCTTTTCTGTGCAAGCTGAAGCCAGAAACACAATCGCAGTTGCTAACAGTATTTTTTTCATGACATGCTTCTCGCTTTAGCTTTTAGCTGGCGCTTGTTGTTCTTTCGGCGGCTGACCAGCTTGCTGAGAGCCATAAGCCGTGCCCCAACCCCACACTTCTGCGCCTTTGCCGCGCTTGAGCACACGATTGCGGAAGATATCGGCAATCACATCGCCATCACCGCCAAGGAGCGCCTTGGTGGAGCACATCTCAGCGCAGGCTGGCAGCTTGCCTTCAGCCAAGCGATTGCGGCCATATTTTTCAAATTCTGCCTGAGAGCCATTGGCTTCAGGGCCACCAGCGCAGAAGGTGCATTTATCCATCTTGCCGCGCACGCCAAATGTACCGGCAGTCGGGAACTGTGGTGCGCCGAATGGGCAAGCGTATGAGCAGTAGCCGCAGCCGATGCACACATCTTTATCGTGCAAGACCACGCCTTCATCGGTGCGGTAAAAGCAGTTCACAGGGCAGACCGCCATGCAAGGCGCATCGGAGCAATGCATGCACGCCACCGAGATGGAGCGCTCGCCGGGCACGCCATCATTGAGCGTGATCACGCGGCGGCGATTCACACCCCAAGGAACTTCGTGCTCGTTTTTGCAAGCCGTCACGCAGCCATTGCACTCGATACAGCGCTCGGCATCACAAATAAACTTCATCCGTGCCATAGTGATTCTCCTTACGCTTTCTCGACGTTGCAAACCGTCGTTTTAGTTTCTTGCATCATCGTGACGATGTCGTAGCCGTATGTTGTGCCGGTGTTCACAGCTTCACCTCGCACAATCGGCGCTGCACCTTTTGGATAGTGCGCCAGCATATCGACACCCTGCCAACGGCCTGAAAAGTGGAAGGGCATGAAGGTGGTATCAGGCGCAACGCGCTCTGTGACCATCGCCTGCACATTCATACGGCCACCTGTTGGTGTGGTCACCCAAACACGATCACCATTTTTAATGCTGCGCTCGGCTGCTGCTTTGGGATTGATCTCAATGAAGGATTCTTGCTGCAACTCAGCCAGCCATGGATTGGCGCGAGTTTCTTCGCCACCGCCTTCGTACTCCACCAAGCGGCCCGAAGTCATCACCAGCGGGAATTTCTCGTGAACCTTCTTCGCGATGTTTTCCTGCTGGATGGATTTGTAGAGCGTGGGCAAACGCCAGAGCGTTTTGCGGTCGTCATGCGTGGGGTACTTCGCCATGAGATCTGGCCGGTTGCCGTACAGCGGCTCGCGGTGAATTGGCACAGCATCAGGGAAGTTCCACACCACGGCGCGCGCTTTTGCATTGCCAAACGGATGGCAGCCATGATTTTTCATCGCGACGCGGATGATGCCGCCCGATGGGTCATTCTTCCAGTTTTTGCCTTCTGCTGCTTTCTTCTCAGCTTCGGAGAGTTCATCCCACCAGCCGAGCTTTTTGAGCAAGAGGTGGTCAAACTCTGGGTAGCCTGTGGTGATGTCTGCACCTTTGGAGTGCGAACCATCTTCGGCCAGCAGATTCACGCCTTCGCGCTCCACGCCGAAGTTGGCGCGGAAATTGCCGCCGCCATCCATGACATGTTTGTTGGTGTCATACAAATTCGGTGAGCCGGGGTGCTTGAGCTCGGGCGTGCCGTAGCATGGCCATGGCAGACCGAAGTAATCGCCGCTCAGGTCGTAGCCAGTTTCTTTGTCTTTGCCGCCTTTAGATTTGAGCGTTTTCACGTCAAATTTATCCATGTTGCGCATGTGCGCTTTGAGGCGCTCTGGGCTTTGGCCGGTGTAGCCGATCGTCCAGACAGATTTATTGATCTCGCGCAAGATGTCTTCTGGCATGGGCTCATCCATGCCCTTGACCTTTTGCATTTTGTAGTTCTTCACCAGCTCTTTATCGAAGCCAAGCTTCTGCGCCAGCTGATACATGATCATGTGATCCGAGCGACTTTCCCACAGCGGCTCAATCACTTTTTCGCGCCATTGGATTGAGCGGTTCGATGCGGTGCATGAACCACTGGTTTCAAACTGAGTGGCTGCGGGCAACAGATAGACAGCACGATTCGGATTCAAATCTTCCGCTTTCCCGGGCATCGCTGCCATGGCTGCCGTGGCCGATGGATAGGGATCAACCACGACCATCAAATCGAGCTTGTCCATCGCGCGCTTCATCTCGAGGCCACGTGTTTGCGAATTCGGTGCATGCCCCCAGAAGAACATACCGCGCACATTGCTGTCTTGATCGACGAGTTCGTTTTTCTCAAGGATCGCATCAATCCAGCGAGAAACGGTCGTGCCCGATTTAGTCATCATCGCGGGCGAGGCGTATTGCTTTTTGATCCACTCGAAATCCACACCCCAAGTGTTGGCGAAATGCTTCCATGAGCCTTCCACCAAGCCATAGTAGCCGGGCAGTGAATCAGGATTGGGGCCCACATCGGTTGCGCCCTGCACGTTGTCGTGGCCACGGAAGATGTTTGCGCCGCCGCCGCTCACGCCGATATTGCCAAGCGCGAGCTGCAAGATGCAGGAGGCACGCACGATGGCATTGCCGATGGTGTGCTGGGTTTGACCCATGCACCACACGATCGTGCCGGGGCGATGCTCGTTGAGCATTTTGGCCACTTTGAAGACTTGCGCCTCTGGCACGCCGCAGGCTTCTTCCACCTTATCGGGTGTCCACTTGGCCAGCACTTCTTCTTTGATCTTTTCCATGCCATAGACACGGTCATTGATGTATTTCTTGTCTTCCCAGCCGTTTTTAAAGACATGGTGCAAGATGCCAAACAAGAAGGCGATGTCTGAGCCGGAGCGGATGCGGACAAACTCATCCGCCTTGGCTGCCGTGCGCGTGAAGCGTGGATCGACCACGATCATCTTCGTACCCGTCTCTTTGGCATGCAGCATGTGCAGCAAGCTCACGGGGTGGGCTTCCGCAGCATTCGAGCCGATGTACAACGCCAACTTGCTGTTTTGCATGTCGTTGTACGAATTGGTCATCGCGCCGTAGCCCCAAGTGTTGGCAACGCCAGCCACGGTAGTGGAGTGGCAGATACGGGCTTGGTGATCGCAATTGTTCGTGCCGAAGAAGCTCACCCATTTGCGAAGCAAATAAGCTTGCTCGTTGTTGTGTTTCGATGAACCAACGAAGAAAAGTGAATCGGGGCCGCTGGCTTTTTTCAGCTCAAGCATCTTGGCGCTGATTTCATTCAAGGCCGTATCCCAGCTGATGCGCTCGTATTTGCCATTGACCAGCTTCATCGGATAGCGAAGGCGGAATTCGCCGTGGCCGTGTTCGCGGATGGCTGCGCCTTTAGCGCAATGCGCGCCGAGGTTGATCGGGGAATCGAACACAGGCTCTTGACGCGTCCACACGCCGTTTTCCACCACAGCATCAATCGCGCAGCCTACGGAGCAGTGTGTGCAGATCGTGCGCTTGACTTCGATCTTGCCGCTGCCATCTATTGAGCCACCTGGCGCTGCCTTGGCTTTTTTCACCAAAGTGAGCTGGGATGCAGCGATGCCTACACCAACGCCCAGACCAGAGCGGCGTAGGAAGGCGCGGCGATCGACTGTCGGAATGGCTTGCGAGAGCCCGCGAGAGAGGTTGTGCACGAATGGTGAACGCCCAGCGCTCTGCCCCACCGATGAGGATTTTTTAGTCAACAACATAGGATGCTCCGAGTAAGGAGGGATTAAATCAGGGTGGTGCTGTAGTACTGCTTCACATGCGCTGTGAGGCTGTAGCCACCGCCCTTTTCTGGGGCGGGTTTGAGAGTTTCCTGCGCGGCCTCCTGCGGCGCAACTTTTGGCAATGCGACGACAGCAGCTGCAGCGGTGCCAGCAATAGCAGCTCCAAAAAGCATTCCGCGCCGCGAGGGTGTTTTCACTTCTTGATCCATGGGTGTCTCCAAATGGATAACGGCAAATATGTGCCAGCTTTGTTTTCTATAGCAACTATAGACTCATCTTGAGCCATTTGCAATGCAATGCCCCTCAATTTGCAGTGGGAGCGACTAGGGATTTCACTAGGGCACGATTTCATCGCGCGCTAGCCTACGCTGAGCTTACGCCAGCATATCAAAGCCCTGCATTTCAATGCTGATGAAAGCGCGCATGAAGCCTGCAAGCCTAGCGTAGAACACAGCACGATGATGCGCTTGCAGGGCATCGCACATCTGAGCTGCCCAAGGCTGCACATGCTCTGCAAAAAACTCTTTTTGATTTGTGAGGTTGGACACGCTCACATCTTCACCCGCGATCAGAAAACGCATCACCTCGCAGCAATACGCGAAATGATCTTCCGTCTCGGGCATGGCTTCATCGCGCTCGATTCCCAGTTTGGTGAGCGCTGTGCGCAAGCGCACGAGAGGTTTTTCATTCAAGAAGCCGCTCAGGTAATGAGAACCAAACAAATACACCTCGGGCTTGCCCACGCCACCGAAGAGTTGCGCGTGTTCGCTGGCGATTTGCTGATCTGAAAGCTCACGGCTAGATGCCACCACATCACGCCAACTCTCCTCCAAAAAACCACCCTCTTGAGGTGCTTGGGTCACGGCCACGCGCAATTGCGCGAGCAACTCGGGAGTAGGTGGCGCGTAAAGAAGCGCGGCGAGCAGGCCGTAGACTTCCGCACGAGCGGTTTCTTCATCGAAAGTTGAAATATTGCTCATCGGGGGAAATCTTGAATCTTGGCTTCGTTGTTGTTCGAGTAAATATCAATCACGCGGCAGTCGCCGCACATCTTGAGGCGATTGAGTGCTTCGCCTTGAAACATCGCATGGCCGGATAGCTTGCCGAGCATGGCTTCGATGGCTTTCAGTGTGCCAAAAGGTTTGCTGCAGCGCACGCAGGTGTAAGGCGGTTGCTCGTTGATCACCCTGCTCTGCCCGCGTTCTTTGGTGAGGAGTAATCGTGGCTCCAAGGTGATGGCTTTTTCTGGGCAGGTTTGTGCGCAGAGGCCGCATTGCACGCAGTTTTTTTCGATGAATTTGAGCTGCGGGCGCTCAGGGTTGTCTTGCAAGGCGCTCGCAGGACAGGCACTGACACAGCTGAGGCAAAGCGTGCAAGCGTCTTTGTTGATTTGCAGATTGCCGAAGGGTGAGCCAGCCTTTGGAAGCTCAATTTGCTCGGGGAGTGGATTTTGTGGTGCATTCGTGATCAGGTGATCGAGCGCCAAATCCAGTGTGCTGCGTTTTTCTGAGGGCAAGGCAAAGCGCGCTGGTTTCACAGGCACGCTTTGCTTGGTGGTTTTGAGCTGTTGTAAAGCCGCCTCCAGAGAGGTCACATCTTTGGCTTCGATCAGTTGGAGATGCGTGCCTGCATAACCTAAGCCGCGCAGCAAGGTTTGCGCGACTTCCATCTGCTGGCGCAGGCCATTCAAATAATCTGGTGCTTCTTCAGCAGTCGTGAGCACAGCGATTTGTTGCGCGCCCATGGCAATGGCAGAAAGCCAAAGATCAATGCCCATACTCGCTGTGTGCCAGACACCAATAGGAATCAGGTTATTAGGCACGCCCTGTGCTTTGCGCAGTTGTGCGGCGCGGCCAAGCTGCTCGATGAGCTGCGCGCCAGCGCCCTGGCTGTGCAGCAAAAGCGCGGGCTCTTTGCCGCCTGCAGCCGCGTAGGTGGTCAGAAGCGCTTTGATTTTCGCGCCCTGCTCGCTTGCCTTCGGATACGCATAGGTGAGCGCGCCTGTGGGGCAGACGGTCGTGCACGCGCCGCAGCCCACGCAGAGATTCGGGTTCACCTTGATCTGCTGACGTGATTTTTCACTCGTGATCGCATGCGCTGAGCAAATCTCCACGCAAGCATTGCAACCCACGGATTCGTTGCGCGAATGAGCGCAGATTTTTTGCTTGTAGGTGAAGAATTTTGGTTTTTCAAATTCACCCACCATGTCGCGCAGTTTGATCAGCGTGGCGGCGCTCGCATCTTTGAAGTAGCCTTGCGGAGCAGCATGCCAATCGATCAATGGCTTGTCTGATAAATCCAGCACCACATCAAACGCGTCTTCCATCTCAGCAGCATCGCGCTCAAAATTAATCGCACCTGCCACCTCGCAAGCGCTTACGCAGGAGCGATGGCTCTTGCATTTGCTCATGTTGATCTGGAAATCAAAAGAAATAGCCTGCTCTGGGCAAGCCACCACACAGGCATTGCAGCGGGTGCATAAATCCAGATCAATCGGATTGTTTTTCTGCCAATTCAGTTTGAATGCGCCGAGCCAGCCACTCAGCTGATCAATCTTGCCTGCGAGCACAGGATATTTGCGTTCTTGAGATGAAAAATGGCCATTTGACGGCGCAGATGCTGCGCGAGCAGCTATCGAAAAGATAGTAACACTCAGAGTATCGGAGAGCATGTCAGCGAGCTGCGTTGCTTGCCCCATCTCGCCAATGATGAGCAAACGGCCTTGGCTTTTGTAGGTCACCGTGGGAACTGGCTCAGGCTCTGGCAAACGCGCAGCTGCCAGTAGCGCAGCGATCTTTGGCATGGCTTGCGAGGCATAACGGCTCCAGCCACCCGTCTCGCGGATGTTGATGAATTTGATCGGGGCAGTGACGCCCGCTCTCGCGCCTTCCGTCTCATCAGCCAGTGCCGCAAAGAGCCTCTGCTCCTGCGTGCAGGCTACAGTCACATCGTCATTGGCTTTGATGGCTTTTTGGAAACTCGCGGCTTGGCGGCGGCACAGCGCGGTGTGCAGCGTTAAGTCTTCATCCAGCGCGCTTGAGAGCGCTTTGGCGTCCAGCGGCATCGTCTGGTTGCAGTTGCAGATCAGGGTGGTCATGTTCGGTGGCTAGTGCTTCTGATGATGAAGCGTGGCTTTCTTGGATCGTCTCAGGTGTTGACTTTTCAAGCCCTGACTGTGCCACGTTTTCGCCCAGAGAGCTTTCAGCATCTTCCCTTGCTTTTTGCTCGGCGAGCTTCTTAGTGGCATCCTCTTCTTCCTCTTTCCAGAAGCCAAGAAACTGCGTCACGGCCATTTTGCGCAGCATCTCTGGCGGCAGCGGGTCAGGCTTGGAATAGTCATCCACATACACATCCATCATGTCCATGGTGTTGAAATGCGGATCTTTGAAGAGCTGCTTCATTGCTGCATTTTTCACCTCAGGCGTGACATCGGTGCGCATGAAGGGTTTGAAGTCAGATTCAGGTGTGAGGCCGTGCACATCTTTCATCGTGGGCGCAGGTGGCAGCGCTTTGGCCTCCTCCACCTCAGTCTCGCTTACTATCAAATCAGGAGCATTCTGCGCAGTATGTATGCCGGCTACAGGCTGTTTTTGCTCTAAAAACTCATTCTTTTTGGGAGCTTGCGGCTCGGAAAGTTCTTCACCTTTACGAAGAGCCTGCTTGCGCTGCGACCATCTGGCGAGGAAACCACTTTCCTCGGGTACGGCTTTATCTGCTGCCATCACCCGCTCCAAACTTGGGCCCTGCGCTGATACTCACTGGATTACCAAAGCGATCTTCCAGCCGCTTAAAACTCTCAGGGCGTTTGCGTTTTTTTGGCTCTGCCACAAAATGATCTTCGGCAAACTGAGCAATCCACTGCGCCACATCAATCGGGCAAGGCACTTGCTCCACCGTCTCCTGAGAATCCAGCCAGCGCCCTGCGTCGTTGTAGGAGAGACTCACCACCTGCGGCACAGCAATCAATTCATCGGAGAAGCCCAGCTCCTCTTCCATGCGCCACATCACAAACCAGCAAGGCTGCTCAGTCGTGGCATTCAGGTAGTAACCCTCAGCATCATCACGATACAGCTGCACGGTCATCGCCGGAAACAGCCAATGCGCACCCTCCTCGCCGCTGTGCAAACAACGTGGCGCATGCCCAAAAGCTTCAGAATGCAAAGCCACGTCATGCAGCTTCCAGCGCCAATCCACCCATCGCGCAGCAGCTCCTGTCACACGCTCTTTGCGCATCGTGACAGCAACTTGGATATCAGGGCGTTGATTCTCAGACATAGCTGGCTACATGCAGGACGCAGTGCTTAATGCAGGCCGCGTTCGTCAGGCTCATCTTTGGATGTGGCAATCACACTGGTTTGCAAGCCTTTGGCCTTGCGGTAAGCATAGATCACATAACCGCTCAAACCGTAGGCGACAAAAATTCCAAAGAGCACGGTGGGTGGATCAATATTGATCGCAGCGATGCCCAAAGCGATCAACACGATCACTGCGAAAGGCACACTTTTCTTCATGTTCACATCTTTGAAGCTGTAGTACGGCACATTGGTCACCATCGTCAGGCCTGTCAACAAGGCGAAAGCAAACATGATCCAGCGCACTTTCATCTCAATCGCACCTAATATCACGATCGTATCGCTGCCAGCAATGTTCAAATCTGTCATGAGCCACACCAGACCCATCACCAGTGCTGCGGCAGCTGGGCTTGGCAAGCCTTGGAAGTAGCGCTTATCGACCACGGCCGTATTCACGTTAAAACGCGCTAGACGCAAGGAAGCGCAGGCCACATAGACGAAAGCGGCGATCCAGCCCCAGCGACCGAGATCTTTGAGTGCCCACACATAAGCGATGATCGCCGGCGCAGCGCCAAAACTCACCATGTCACAGAGCGAATCCATCTGCTCGCCAAAGGCAGATTGCGTGTTCGTCATACGCGCAACGCGACCATCCAGGCTGTCCAGCACCATGGCGCAGAAGATGCCGATGGCAGCTTCATGAAAGCGCCCGTTCATCGCCATCACGATGCCATAGAAGCCGCCAAAAAGCGCGGCCAAGGTGAACAAGTTGGGCAGAATATAAATGCCCTTGCGGCGTGGTTTTGTCAAAGCCAGTTCAGCGGGAGAGGTGTCGGTTCCATCATGCATGGCTGCAGTGTAATGTGAATCTTGGTAAAAACAAAAGCCACTTGGTTTCCCAAGCGGCTTACTACTGATTTAATAGCACTTCGCGCAGGCTTGTAGCCGGCGAAGTGCCAATTTGGCTTAAAAAATCAGTTGCGGGTTTGATCCACCAGCTTGTTCTTCGCGATCCAAGGCATCATGGCGCGCAGCTGAGCACCGACTTTTTCGATCTGGTGATCGGCGGTGTTGCGGCGGCGAGCAGTCATGCTTGGGTAGTTCAAGCGGCCTTCTTGGATGAACATCTTGGCGTATTCACCATTTTGAATGCGCTTCAATGCATTGCGCATAGCTTTGCGAGACTCTTCGTTGATCACCTCGGGGCCCGTCACATACTCGCCGTACTCCGCGTTGTTGGAGATGGAGTAGTTCATGTTGGCGATACCGCCTTCATAGATCAAGTCAACGATGAGTTTCAACTCGTGCAAGCACTCGAAATAGGCCATCTCAGGTGCGTAGCCAGCTTCGGTCAGCGTCTCGTAGCCCATCTTGATGAGCTCAACAGCGCCGCCGCAAAGCACGGCTTGCTCGCCGAACAAATCGGTCTCGGTCTCTTCTTTGAAGTTGGTTTCGATGATGCCGGCTTTGCCGCCGCCATTGGCCATCGCATAGCTCAAAGCCATCTCGCGGGCTTTGCCGCTCTTGTCTTGATGCACAGCGATCAGGTGAGGCACGCCGCCACCTTGAGTGTAGGTGTTGCGCACGGTGTGGCCAGGCGCCTTAGGAGCAACCATCCACACATCCAAATCGGCGCGGGGCACAACTTGGTTGTAATGCACGTTGAAGCCGTGAGCGAACACGAGCGAAGCGCCCTGCTTCAAGCTCGATTCGATTTCGCGGTACACGCCAGCGATGTTCTCATCAGGCAACAAAATCATCACGATGTCTGCAGATTTGACTGCATCGTTGACTTCAGCGACCTGCAGGCCAGCCTTGGCCACTTTGTCCCAGCTCGCGCCGCCTTTGCGCAGACCGACCACGACTTTCACGCCGCTGTCGTTCAGGTTTTGAGCGTGGGCGTGGCCTTGACTGCCGTAGCCGATGATGGCAACGGTCTTGCCTTTGATGAGGGACAGATCACAGTCTTTGTCGTAAAAAACTTTCATTTCATTTTCTCCAGGTAATTGGTTAATGGATTGTTGGTACGGATCTTTTGAACGCAAAAGTCGCAGAAAAAACGCAAAATGCGCAAAAAAGAATTCTCTGATTCTGCGTCTTTTGCGTTGTTTAGCGTCTTTTGCGTTCTATTCTTAAGCGCTCAAAAAATTAAACACGCAGTATTCTCTCACCTCGGCCAATGCCGCTGGCGCCAGTGCGGACGGTTTCGAGAATGGCGGTGCGGTCGATGGCTTCTAAGAAGGCATCCACTTTGTCGTGATCGCCTGTGAGCTCAATGGTGTAGCTCTTCTCAGTCACATCAATGATGCGGCCACGGAAGATTTCTGCCATGCGCTTCATTTCTTCGCGCTCTTTGCCCACCGCACGCACTTTGACCATCATGAGCTCTCGCTCGATGTAGCTGCCTTCGGTGAGATCGACCACTTTCACGACCTCGATCAAACGGTTCAGATGCTTGGTGATTTGCTCAATGACTTCATCGGAACCGCTGGTGACGATGGTCATGCGGGAGAGCGATTCGTCTTCCGTGGTGGCCACGGTGAGCGATTCAATGTTGTAGCCACGGGCTGAGAACAAGCCCACCACGCGGGACAGCGCCCCGGCTTCGTTTTCGATCAATACTGCAATGATGTGTTTCATGATGATTCCTCTTTTCTGAGCCCTCCTCCGTTGACGGTAATCAACGGACTTGGCTGCAAATAGATTTATCGTTTAGGTTAAGTTAAATTGAAGGCAACTAATTGAACGCAAAAGCCGCAGAAGTTCGCAAAATGCGCAGAAAAAACCAAAATCAATTTCTTTCTTTTGCGTCTTCTGCGTTTATTCTGCGTCCTTTGCGTTCTATCGGTTGAACAGTTAAAGCTCTTCCGAGCCCAAAAGCATCTCAGTGATGCCCTTACCCGCCTTCACCATCGGCCAGACGTTCTCCGTCGGGTCGGTGCGGAAATCCATGAAGACGGTGCGATCTTTCAGCTTACGGGCTTCGCGCAGCGCTGGCTCGACGTCTTGTGGACGCTCGATCAACATACCGACGTGGCCGTAAGCCTCCGCCAGCTTCACAAAGTTAGGCAGCGCATCCATATAGGAGTGCGAGTAGCGACCTTCGTAATCCAGCTCTTGCCACTGGCGCACCATGCCGAGGTAACGGTTATTCAAACTGACCACTTTGATCGGCGTGTTGTATTGCAAGCAAGTAGAGAGCTCTTGAATGCACATCTGCACCGAGCCTTCGCCTGTGACGCAGAACACTTCTGCATCTGGCTTGGCCATCTTGATGCCCATGGCATACGGAATACCCACGCCCATTGTGCCAAGGCCACCGGAGTTGATCCAACGATTCGGCTGATCAAAGCGGTAGAACTGAGCGGCCCACATTTGGTGTTGGCCCACGTCAGAGGTGATGTAGGTTTCGACATCTTTGGTCATGTTCCAAAGCGTCTCGACCACCATTTGCGGCTTGATCACGTCTTTGTTGCCACGGTCATACTTCAAGCAATCTTTGCTGCGCCAAGATTCGATGTTGCTCCACCAGTTGGCCAAATCACTAGGCGCAACGCGCTGCGGCATTTCCTTGATCTGGTTGATCATCTCGGTGAGCACGTCTTTCACATCGCCCACGATGGGAATATCCACCTTCACGCGCTTGGAAATCGAAGATGGATCAATGTCGATATGAATAATCTTGCGCTCGTTTTGCGCGAAGTGCTTGGGGTTGCCAATCACGCGGTCGTCAAAACGCGCGCCTACAGCAAGCAGCACATCACAATTTTGCATCGCGTTGTTGGCTTCCACCGTGCCGTGCATGCCGAGCATGCCGAGGAATTTTTTGTCTGATGCGGGATACGCTCCCAAGCCCATGAGCGTGTTCGTCACGGGATAGCCGAGCATATCGACCAAGGTGCGCAGCTCGTTGCTTGCGCCACCCAAGATCACGCCGCCGCCGGTGTAGATATATGGGCGCTTGGCTGTGAGCAGGAGCTGAAGAGCCTTGCGAATCTGGCCGCCATGGCCTTTCACTTTCGGCTGATAGCTGCGCATCTCGACGGGCTTTTTATATTCAGCCAAATCAAACTTCACTTTGTTGAAGCTCACGTCTTTCGGCACATCCACCACCACGGGGCCTGGGCGGCCGCTGCGCGCGATGTGGAAAGCCTTCTTGATCGTATCGGCCATATCGCGCACATCTTTGACCAAGAAATTGTGCTTCACGATCGGGCGGGTGATGCCGATGGTGTCGCATTCTTGGAAGGCATCGAGGCCGATGGCTGGCACAGGCACTTGGCCGGTGATGATCACCATGGGAATGCTGTCCATATAGGCGGTCGCAATGCCAGTCACGGCATTGGTTGCACCGGGGCCGCTGGTCACGAGCGCTACGCCCACATCACCCGTTGCACGCGCATAGCCATCCGCCGCGTGCACAGCCGCTTGCTCGTGGCGCACGAGGATGTGCTGCATGCTTTGCTGCTTGTACAGCGCGTCATAAATATGCAGCACCGCGCCGCCGGGATAGCCCCAAACGTATTTGACGTTTTCAGCAGCCAACGCAGCGCAAAGCACTTCAGCGCCACGCATTTCGGGCAAATTGGAGGATGAGGATGTGGCAGCGCTGGAAGCAGCAGCGGCCGAGGCGATTTCCGCCTTGGAGATTTCCATGATGATCAACCTTTAAGAGTTAAAGTAACTTTGCAGGTACCTCTCACGCACACCGGAAAGTGCCGTTGCGAGGCTTCGGGCTTTGAACATGAGCTTGCCTAAAGACAGCCGGATCAGAACCCTTTTGCAATCCGCATTATGCCACTTGCTGGAAATGCGGATTTTTCAGATTCAGTAACATCGCCAGATGCCTCACCAAAATTCGCCCAAACTCGCCTTTTGCTGCCCCACCATTGATGCTCAGCCTTGGGCGGATGCCATGGCCAAAGCCTTGCCCGAAGCTCAAATACAGATTTGGCCAGATTGCACAGAACAAGCAGACTATGCGATCACTTGGGCTCCCACTCAGGCGTTTTTTGACGCGCAGCCCCAGCTCAAAGCCGTTTTCGCGCTCGGCGCGGGTGTGGACGGATTGCTCAAGCTGCGCTTGCCAGAAAGTCTAGCCGTGGTGCGTATCGAAGACGGTGGCATGGCAGCGCAAATGCAGGATTACGTGACGCATGCCTTGCTGCGCCATGTGCGGCGCTTTGACCAATATGCGCAAGATATTCGTGCCGGAAAGTGGATTCAATACCCCGCACAGGATCACGCCAGCTTTCCGGTGGGCATTCTTGGCTTGGGCGAGCTGGGCAGCAAGATTGCCGAGCGCGTGCGGGATATCGGATTTCCTGTCGTGGGTTGGAGCAAGAGCCCTAAAACGATGGAAGGCATTCGCTGCTTCAGCGGCGAAGAGTTGTACAAATTTTTGTCGATGAGCCGTGTTTTGGTTTGCGCCCTGCCATTGACTCCACACACCCAAGATATTTTGAACGAGCAGCATTTGAGCCTTTTGAAACCTGGTGCTTATCTCATCAACATCGCACGCGGCGCGCATCTGGTGGAAGAAGATTTACTGAAACTGCTTGCTTCTGGCCATATGGCTGGCGCCTGCCTCGATGTCATGCGCACCGAACCCGCGCCTGCCAATCACCCGTTCCGATCTCACCCGCAGATCACCCTCACGCCACACATCTCAGCCATGACCTTACTTGCGCCATCTATCGCGCAAATCAGCCAAAAAATCATGTCGTTGAGAAACGGACAAGCCATCACTGGTGTGATACAGAGAGGGCGAGGCTACTGAGTTGATCAGCAGTATCCCGAGGTAAGTCTTGGCTATTTCGAATGCGATAATGCCACCCAAGACAGTGCTGTATTCACAGCTCACATAAATAAAACGGCTTCTTAGCAAACCATTTTGGCCACCGAGCAAGAACTCTCCGATTTCCTCAAGTCTGTGGAAAAACGCGCCTTCAAGCGCTCGGTCTACCATGTCCGAGACGAGGATGCGGCCTTGGACATCGTACAAGACAGCATGATCAAGCTCACGGTGAACTACGCCGACAAGCCCGCCGCCGAGCTGCCCATGCTCTTCCAGCGGATTTTGCAAAACACCACCCTGGATTGGTTTCGCCGTCAAAAAACCCATCGCGCCGTGTTTTCCAACATGAGCGACTTTGAAAAAGCTGGCGAAGACGGGGAATTTGATCTGTTGGAAACTTTAGAGGCTATCGACACCTCTGATGGCACAGAAAGTGCTGAGAAACAGGTCTCACGCAGCCAAACGCTACAAGAGATCGATGATGCGGTGCAATTGCTGCCAGCGCGTCAACGAGAAGCCTTCCTCATGCGTTACTGGGAGGAAATGGATGTGGCCGAAACAGCTGCAGCCATGGGCTGCTCAGAAGGCAGCGTCAAAACGCACTGTTCTCGTGCAGTGCAGGCTCTGAGCAAAACGCTGATTGCCAAGGGAATTAAACTTTAGTTTTCTTTTCGAGTTAAGAATATTTAGAATGCCAGGTGAAGATCATGAATAACGCAACTTATCTCCAGCGCGAAGCCCAGATGGATCGCTTTGGCCTGAAAGTAGCGGCTCACCTGGACGACCTTCCTCTACCCCACGACATTTCTGAGCGCTTGCGTGTTGCTCGTCAGCAAGCTCTAGCTCAACGTAAAACGGCCTCTGCCACGCAAACCCAAGCCGCAGCCAGTGTGTCTGCCTCTGGCTCTGCTGCTGTATTGGGCGGTGGAGAAGGCTTTAGCTGGTTCAATCGTTTCGCCAGTGCAGTGCCCGTTTTGGCGCTGGCCATCGGTTTGGTAGCCATCCATATCAATGTGAACGATGATCGCGCCAACGAGCTGGCCGAGGTAGATACCCAATTGCTCACCGACGACCTGCCACCTTCAGCTCACACTGATCCTGGTTTTGCGCAATATCTCAAATTTGGCCCACCCGCAGGTGGCCAGTAAAGGGGTTGAGCTCATGCGTAGCTTGCTTCTGGTTGGTTTATTAAGCCTCGTAGCAGCCTCGAGGGCTTTTGCGCAGGCTCCTGTCGCTTCTGTAGCTCCCACTGGCAAAGCGCTACAACCTCAATCCGTAGCTCAGGTCAGTGCAATCGCCGGCAGCCAGCCCTTGTGGAAAGACCTTAGCCAAGCTGAGCAGGCCGCGTTGCGGCCGCTGGCTGCGAATTGGGATGCGATGGCTGTTGGTCAAAAACGCAAATGGCAAACCGTCGCCAAAGATTTCGATAAGCTTCCTGCCGCACAACAGTCCAAAATGCATGCTCGCATGACGGAATGGACTGCCCTGAGCCCACAACAGCGCGCCGATGCGCGCATCAACTTTGCACAAAACCGCGAACTCACCGACGGCCTCACGCCTGAGCAGCGCAAAGTTCAATGGCAGGCTTATCAGCAGCTCAGCCCTGAGGAAAAGCGCAAACTCGCCGAGAGCGCTCCCAAGGCTTCGATTGCTGGCGCCGCACCTGCCGCTCGCCCGCAGCCTGTACTGAGGAAAGAGCCCGCACCAGAATTCGGTACAGCCAAAGTACTGGCCAATGCCAAAACCGCACCTGTTGCACCCGCCCCGGGTAAGCGAATCGCCGTTGCCCCGCATGTGGCGGCGCAAGGCAGCATCTTGCCTGGTCATGCGGGTGATGCTCCTGGTAAGCCATAAAACCCATTTTCTTGCTGCTTTTTAAGCGTTTTGAGCATTTTGGCGGCGTAGTTATTGCGCGAAGTGCTATCGAATAGATAGCATTTACAATCTAGGCTCTTTCATGATGATGCAATGAGCCAAGCCACCTCTCCTTCTACCCATGCCCCTACTGAGCCACCCAGCCTGCGCCGCAGAATGGCCTGCTGGTTGTATGAAGGTGTGCTGATGTTTGGTGTGATTTGGATTGCGGGTTACCTGTTTGGCACGCTCTCCCAAACGCGCAACGCGATGGACAACCGGCTTGGCCTGCAGATTTTCCTCTTCATCATTTTCGGCATCTATTTCGTCTATTTTTGGCACAAAGGCCAAACTTTGGCCATGAAGACCTGGCATCTGCGGGTCGTGGGGCTGGATGGGCAGGCCATCTCTCAAAAGCGCGCATTGGCACGCTATGCGCTGTCTTGGCTGTGGTTTCTACCTCCTTTGGCGGCGGTGGCTCCTTTCAAGCTCACAGCCGGTGAAATCGGTGTCATCGTTTTTGGATGGATCGCCGTCTATGCCTTGCTCTCGCGCTTTCATCCTCAGCGCCAGTTCCTGCACGACGCACTGGCGGGAACGCGCCTGATCTCACACAAGCCCATGAGCAAAACCATACCGGCTTAGCCATAGCGGCTAGTTGTCCGTTAACAGTCTTTCCAAAGTCATGTCTACACCGCAAGAATCCCCTACCGCTCAAAAACAGCGCTCTGGCCTCACACGCATCATTCATGCCACGGGTTATTCCATGTCTGGCCTGAAGGTGGGCTTGCAAGAGCCTGCATTTCGCCAAGAAGTGATGCTTGCCGTTATCTTGATTCCAGCGGCTTTTTGGGTCGGGCGCACTTGGCTGGAGTCCGCTTTCCTGATTTCCGTCGTCGTACTGATGATGATTGTCGAGCTGCTCAACACAGGCATCGAGCGTTCTATCGACCGTATCGGCCCTGAATGGCATGAGCTCTCCAAGACCGCGAAAGATCTGGGCTCGGCTGCAGTGTTACTTTCTTTATTGCTCTGCGCTGGCGTCTGGTTCGCAGCGCTTTATTCACGCTTTCTCTAACCGCATATGGCCAAACCTAATTTTTCTGTTTGTGTTTATTGCGGCTCACGCGATGGCAACCAGCCCGCTTTTGCTTATGCGGCCGGCGAAGTGGGCCGATGGATCGGCCAGCATGGCGGCCAACTCGTCTATGGTGGCGGTAACAACGGCCTGATGGGGATCGTCGCTCAGGCCACCATGGATGCAGGCGGCACCGTGAAAGGCATCATCCCGAAAGCTTTGGTAGAAAAAGAATGGGCCAAAACAGATTGCACCGAGCTGCATATCGTTGAGACCATGCACGAGCGCAAAGCCATGATGGCCGAACATGCCGATGTGTTCCTCGCCCTACCTGGTGGCATCGGCACGTTTGAAGAGCTTTTCGAAGCCTGGACATGGAAGCAACTCGGCTACCACGACAAGCCTATCGGCATCCTCAATGTGAATGGCTGCTATGACGCTTTCATGGAGATGATGCGCGGCACAGTCAACGATGGCTTCGTGGGTGACTATCAAATGGAGATGATCCAAATCGCCGAAGAGCCGGCTGGTTTACTTCGCGAGTTGGTGACTGCTGCTGGGCTCTCTGAGCAAATCAGACACGTGGATTAAATTTTCCGCAAAGTAGCAGATCGCATCTGCAAGTTCGTTGATTTTTTTAGATCACAAGCGAACGGATTAAGCGAAGAATGAATACCAAGTATTTCATACACGCAGCGATGCTTTTTTCAGGCATTGCCTTCTGTCGTTAAAAACGAGCAACTCGTCAGATACTGTCATGTATCAATGTGTATAAATTCATTTGTACTCAATGTGGCAGATAAACTGACAAATACAAAACCTACTTTCTCGGAGTATTTTCCTCATGGTGAGGTGCACATCCTGTTGAAAGTTGTATTCTCGTTAATCCATGAACATTACTCGCCGTCGCCTCCATCAACACGCCTTGTCTGCAGCTGCTTTTCTTGCTACAGCTCCGGTCATTCGTACCGCATCAGCTCAAAGCGGCAAAATCTTACTGGGGCAGTCATGCCCGCTCACAGGCGCAGCCGCTCAACTAGGAATCCAATTCAACGCCGGTGCCACGGTGTATTTCGATCTACTGAATGCTAAGGGCGGCGCTGCTGGCAGACCCATTGAAATTTTGGCCATGGATGATGGCTATGAACCCAATCGCTGCGCAGAAAACACCAACAAGCTGATTGATCAAGACGTCTTCGCCTTGTTTGGCTACATCGGCACGCCTACGAGCTTGGCTGCTTTGCCTTTGGCTACCAAAGCCAATATTCCCTTTATCGCCCCGTTCACTGGTGCGATGAGCCTGCGTGATCCCTTCAACAAATTAGCCTTTCATCTTCGGGCCTCCTACGACGATGAAACAGCCTCCATCGTCAACCAACTCAACACCTTGGGTTTGAAAAACATTGCCGTTTTCTATCAAAACGATGCTTACGGCAAAGCAGGTCTGGACGGCGCAACCAAGGCGCTCGCTAAATTGAACAACAAACCCGTTGCGCTGGCGACCGTCGAGCGTAACAGTGTCGATGTCGCAGGGGCGCTCAAAACCCTTCTTCCCGCCAAACCCGATGCCATCATTCAAGTCAGCGCCTACAAATCCTGCGCCGCCTTCATTCGTGAGGCTCGTAAGGCAGGCTATGGCGGTCAGTTTTTCAATGTTTCATTTGTTGGCACCAAGGCACTCTCCGATGAGCTGGGCAAAGATGGCGCTGGGGTTGTGATCACGCAAGTCGTCCCCTCGCCCTATAACGCTGCAACAGCGATCGTTCGTGAATTTCAATCCGCCGTAGCCTCGCACGGCAAAAATGTGAACATCAATTACTCGAGCTTTGAAGGCTATTTGGCAGCCAAAATGTTCGCCGATGGCTTAAACCGTGCTGGAAGCCGTGTCACACGCGAGAGCCTGATCAACGGCTTGGAAGCGATTGGCCGCGCAGATTACGGCGGTTTTCAGGTCTCCTTGTCTGGTCGTGATCACGTCGCTTCGAGCTTTGTGGAGAAATCCATGCTCACGGGCGATGGCAAAGTCCGCGTCTGATCTTGATCCATCGCCCCTACAAAAAAGCGACCCTAGAGGTCGCTTTTTGTTATCAGTCAATGGTCAGTCAAATGCTGATTACACCGCAGCCTCATCCTCTTCTCCCGTACGAATGCGCACGACGCGCTCCACGGCGGTAACGAAGATTTTGCCGTCACCGATTTTTCCAGTGCGAGCAGCTTTCACGATCGCGTCCACGCAGCGATCCACATCCACAGATTTCACGGTGACTTCTACTTTCACTTTGGGCAGAAAGTCAACCACATATTCCGCGCCACGATACAGCTCGGTATGTCCTTTTTGACGACCGAAGCCTTTGACTTCTGTGACGGTCAATCCAGTCACGCCGCATTCAGCGAGCGCCTCGCGCACTTCCTCGAGTTTGAACGGTTTGATGATGGCTGTGATTTGTTTCATAAGTTAGACCTTGGATTAATTTGAATTGACTAAACTTTAACTCAGTTTCGTTACTGTGCCGCCTCAAGGAAAACCCATGCATGCAAAGCCTGCGGTTCAGCCATAAAAAAATAAGCCAAATTGGCCATAAAGCACCGTGGAAACTGCGCGAAATGCTATTGGAATCATAGCAATTCAGGCTGTTGGCTTCTTTAATGGCGGCTACTTCGGATACTGCACTCGGATCACTTCTAGGGTCTGCTGGCCTGCTGGCGTTTGTAGGCGCACCTCATCGCCCTCGCGACTCTTAAGAAAAGCTCGCGCAATTGGCGCGATCCAGCTGACTTGGCCTTGAGCACTTTCTGCCTCATCTATACCCAGAATCGTGATGGTTTTTTCATTGCCTTGTACATCAGCATAGGTCACAGTTGCGCCAAAAAACACTTGGGTCTCTCCGTGATGCTTTGAGGTATCTACCACTTCCGCAATTTCCAGCCGCTTGGTAAGAAAGCGGATACGTCTGTCAATTTCGCGCAGACGCTTTTTGCCATAAAGATAGTCGCCGTTTTCGCTGCGGTCACCATTCTTGGCGGCCCAATGCACTGCCTCCACTACTTTCGGGCGCTCATCATCCACCAGCACTTTCAACTCAAGCTGCAGGCGCTCGTAGCCTGCGCGGGTGATGTAGTTTTTGCTGCCTGCGGGAATGGGTGGCGCGCCGCCGAGGTCGTCGTCCTCATCCGCGTCTGTTTCTTTCGTGAAAGCCTTGCTCATGATCTCACTTTGATTTCGCTTCAATCGCTGCTTTAAGCTGCGGCATCAAACGTTGCATCGCTAATTTACCTGCTTCAATAGAGCGGCGCTTGGCAGTGAAATCGCCACTTTTCACGCCAACCAACTCGGGGCGTACGACGACATCGGCACCTTGCAATGCATATTCATTGATGCTCTTGCCCATGATCGCGAAAGTTTGCAGCAGCACAGCCACCGTGCCGTCGGCCGCGTTGCCTTCAGGCGCAGCAGAAATGTCCACCGCGATGATCAGCTCTGCGCCCATTTGCTTGGCATAGCGCACAGGCACAGGCGCGACCAGGCCGCCGTCTACATACTCTCTATCGCCAATCTTCACTGGGTTAAACACAGAAGGCACTGAGCTGCTCGCACGCACAGCTCGCCCGGTATCTCCGCTTTGAAACAAGGTCCCCTGCCCGCTCTTCAGGTCTGTGGCCACGATACCCAGTGGTATCGGCAAGCTCTCGATCAGCTTGTTGTTCACCTGGCGGTTGATGTAATTCGATAGCGCCTCGCCACGCAGAATGCCTCGACTGAAAAATGGCAGCGTCCAATCGGTGATCTCGGCCTCTTCCATCTTCAGAGCAATCTCCTGAAGCTGCGCGGCATTCTTGCCCGAAGCGTAAATCGCGCCCACAAGCGAGCCCGCAGACGTGCCCACCACATAGTCCACCTTGATGCCCGCCTCTTCCAAAGCCGCGATCACCCCCACATGCGCAAACCCGCGCGCCGCGCCGCCGCCGAGTGCGAGGCCGATTTTGGGCGGGCGTTTAGCGACAACTGGATCAGGCGTCGTTGTATGAGCAGACGGGGCAGGAGGCTGGGTTGGCGCAGTCGTACAGGCAGATAAGACAAGCAGGGTAGCTGCGAGCAGGTAAATTTTCAATTTCGAAAAGAGCATGCAGCGATTATCGTGGCTGGCAAAATCGCTGATAATTCGGGATTGACGTTTACGTTAACGTCAATCACAGCGATCCATGCAATAGAACGCAAAAGACGCAGAGGTTTCGCAGAAGACGCAAAAAAACCAACCTACTTTGAAGTGTTTTTTTTGCGCCTTTTGCGCTGTTTCGCGTATTTTGCGTTCTTATCTTTATTTTTGGAAAAATCATGCAAATCAAAGACAAAGTTTTCATCGTTACCGGGGGCGCATCGGGCCTTGGCGAAGGTACAGCGCGCATGCTGGCCGCTCAAGGCGGCAAAGTGCTGATTGCCGATATGCAAGTTGAAAAAGGTGAAGCCGTAGCCAAAGAAATTGGCGGCGCTTTTGTCAAGTGCGATGTGACCAGCGAAGCCGATGGCCAAGCTGTCGTGGCCAAAGCAGTCTCCATGGGCAAGCTCATGGGATTGGTGAACTGTGCTGGCATTGCCAGTGCCGAACGCACTGTGGGCAAAAACGGCCCACATAACTTCGATGCGTTCAAAAAGACGGTCACCATCAATCTCTTCGGTAGCTTCAACATGCTGCGCTTGGCGGCTGACGCGATGAGCAAAAACGAACCCGAATCCACCAAGGAGCGCGGCTGCATCATCAACACAGCTTCTGTAGCTGCGTACGACGGCCAAATCGGCCAAGCGGCCTACTCAGCCTCCAAAGGCGGCATCGTTGGCATGACGCTGCCGATTGCACGTGACTTATCCAAAATCGGCATCCGCGTGAACACCATCGCCCCCGGCATCATGGGCACACCGATGATGTTTGGCATGCCGCAAGACGTGCAAGACGCATTGGCCGCTGCTGTACCCTTCCCTTCGCGCTTGGGCACACCGCAAGACTACGCAAAATTAGCGCTGCACATTTTTGACAATGATTTGCTCAATGGCGAGACGATTCGCTTGGATGGTGCCATTCGCTTGGCTCCGAAGTAATTCCAAGGTTTCTTCTTCAAAGCTCGTCAGTGCTTCGCTGACGAGCTTTATACTTTCTTCTCATCTGCATTCCAACGGATGATTTCTAAGTAAAAACAGCATTTTGCCGGCATGCATTGTGCGCTGAATGCTATTAAATTAAGAGCAATCGTGAAATACTCGGCTTGCTCAGTCGTGGAGGCTGATGCTACATGTTGGGCACAGACGCCCCGTATTTGCCCACACACCGATATGCTCGCTACATCGCTGTTGGTGATATCGCTTGCGCACCGTACACCACAAAAGCGTCGGTATCCTAGCTCAGTGCCAACATAGCGCCGGCTATTTCTCTCTACAGCGATCCGCTCTATTCATATTCGCTCAGCCAGTTTGCTGAGCAAACTTACCGTGAGCATCAACGGGTGCGCCACATTTTTCGCACAAACCCGCCATTCGCGCCTCAAGAATCCGCAACTTGCGACGGTTGAAGGCTGAATACAGCGTTCCCTGCTGAATACCAATCTGCTTGGCAGCAGCATAAATGCTCATGCCCTCGTCATCGACCAATTTGAGCGCTTCCACGACTTGAGGGCTCATTTGTTTACTTGCCATGCTGAACTCCTGTGTATGAATTATACGTTGCTACCTGAAATCTAGACAGTTAGCACTAATAACACTTAGTTTAGGTACTATGCATTATATAGTGTAGTATAGTTACCTCCATGCAGCAAAGCATCAGTCCCGATGCATGCGGCGCTAGCAGAAAACACGGAGTAGTAGCACCAGCTCTTAAGACGCCAGCTTGGCGCTCTTGAAGCAGCACAAGCCATCTCTTCCATTTCTGCGACTTTTGGAAGACAGAAAGGATTGCACGATGAAAAAAAATAAATACAGTCCCGGCGATCTGAATCACTCAATGACAAAAGACCTGGATATAGACAAAGCTTTAACCACCAGTCATACGGTTGCTTCTACAATCAGCGACCCTGCTTGGAAACTGGCAGAAGCCGCAAAAAATCCCCTATTGCAGATCGGCAAAAGCTACTCAAGAGATGCCTACAACTTGGTTCTGCAAAACGTACCGAAG
Source organism: Variovorax sp. PCZ-1 (assembly GCF_018413605.1). Lineage (GTDB taxonomy): Bacteria > Pseudomonadota > Gammaproteobacteria > Burkholderiales > Burkholderiaceae_C > JANMDU01. The sequence continues at coordinate 1,726,975 of NZ_JAHCDN010000001.1, forward strand.
CATTTGGTGGTGTCTAACAAGGTCGAACAGCTGATTGGGCCGCAGGCAGCGTGGTTTCTTGCTGTTTTGGATCCCGTCAGTGTGGAAATGGATAGCAAATACGCCTATACCGTCACAGCGGTGCAGTTTGGCGATGGGCGCTTGCGCAGCCGCATTGGTATTGGGATTACGAAACAAGCTTTGATGCTTCTTTATCACAACGTGTTGGGTCACATTGATCAAAGAGCAGCTGAGGAACTTTTCGCTGCAGCAGGTCGTGAGCTCATCGAGAAGTGGAAAGTGCTGCACACCGCTAAGAGTGCTTTCACATTGGCGATCAATGGCTTTGATTGCCTGCTCATCGGTGAGTGCAAACGCAATCGAGCCTACGTCACTGCTGTTATTCCGCCAGATATGTATAACGAACAGCAGCAGGCATTTGTGAAGCAGATACCCCCTGGTAGCAGCGCTTTATCTATCCATACCATCCATGCAACCCGATCTTGGGACACCTAGGACACAACACATTTCACACGGGCAATGCCACGAGGTCATGCCCCTGTGTGCCCACAATGCGTGCGGCTGTGAACTCACCGACTTTGAGCTGCTTGCTGATTTTCTCTGGCGGCAGCAGATGCACGATACCGTCGATCTCTGGCGCATCGGCGTATGAGCGACCTTTGCCGCCTTTCTTGCCCATGGCGGGCGCGTGATCAACCAAGACTTGCATCGTCATACCCACGCGGCTTTTGAGTTTTTCTGCAGACACTTCTTCGGCCACAGCCATGAAGCGCGCAAGCCGCTCATCGCGCACTTCTTGGGGCAGCATGCCAGGAATATCGTTGGCTGCAGCGCCTTTGACCGGGCTGTAGGCAAAGCAGCCTGCGCGGTCTATTTTTGCCTCGCGCAAAAAGTCGAGCAGATGCTGGAATTCCTCTTCCGTCTCACCTGGAAAGCCCGCGATGAAGGTCGAGCGAATCACGATCTCTGGGCAAATCTCTCGCCAGCGCTCAATGCGCGCCAGATTTTTCTCGCCGCTGGCTGGGCGCTTCATGCGCTTCAATACATCGGGGTGGCTGTGCTGAAAAGGCACATCCAAATACGGCAAGATGCGCCCCGTCGCCATCAGCGGCACGATCTCGTCCACATGCGGATACGGGTACACATAATGCAGGCGAATCCACGCGCCGTGCGGCTCAGCCAGCTTCGATAACTCTTCGCACAGCTCCAGCATGCGTGTCTTCACAGGCTTGCCATCGAAGAAACCGGTGCGGTATTTCACATCTACGCCATACGCGCTCGTGTCTTGGCTGATCACCAACAGTTCTTTCACGCCGCCTTCAAACAGCGCCTTCGCTTCTTTGAGCACATCGCCCACAGGCCGGCTCACCAAATCGCCGCGCATGCTGGGGATGATGCAGAAGGTGCAGCGATGATTGCAGCCTTCGCTGATCTTCAGATAAGCGTAATGCTTTGGAGTCAGCTTGATGCCGAAGCTGGGAACGAGATCAGTAAACGGATCATGCGGCTTGGGCAAATGCTTGTGCACCGCATCCATCACCTCTTGCGTCGCATGCGGGCCCGTGACGGCGAGCACGCTGGGGTGAATGCTTTTCACGAGGTTTTTAGCATCATTTTGGACAGTAGCCGGCGTATTATTTGCGCGAGCTGCTATCATTTCAGGAGCATCTTCCGGCTTCATATCCACCGTCTTCGCACCCAGGCAGCCCGTCACGATCACGCGCCCGTTCGCAGCCAGCGCCTCGCCAATCGTGTCCAAGCTTTCTTTCACCGCATCGTCAATAAACCCGCAGGTGTTCACGATCACCAAATCCGCGCCTTCAAAGGTCTTGGAGGTTTCGTAGCCCTCAGCCGAGAGCTGGGTGAGGATCAACTCAGAATCGGTCAAAGCCTTCGGGCAGCCAAGGCTAACGAAGCCAACTTTGGGGGTTTTTGTGGAAGTGATTTCAGGGGATGCGACAGTCATCCCCGTATTGTCTCAGATGGGCTAAGAGTAAGCTCGGAAAAACCACTGGCCATGCACCATTCCGTTCGGGCTGAGCTTGTCGAAGCCCTAGAGAGCCCTTCGACAAGCTCAGGGCGAACGGACTTCAATACGCGTCAAACTCAGCGTTTCATGCCAAACGCGTTCAGCATCTGCTCTTGCATTTGCGCCGCCATGGCTTGGCTTTGCTCCATGAAGCTGCCCATGAATTGGCTCGCATTCGGCACGGAGCCGAGTGTAGGCAATGCGCCCGCGCCAAATTTGCCTTGCAGATCAGAGAAGGCTTGCATGTTTTTCTCAAGCATCGAGCCCATGAAGCCCTGCATGGTGTGGCCGTAGAAGCGGATCATGTTGGCTAATGCAGCCTCACTAAACATCGGTACGCCGCCCATCTCTTCTTCCAAGATGATTTGTAGAAGGATAGAGCGCGTGAGGTCTTCACTCGTCTTGGCATCGCGCACAGCGAATGGTTTGGCATCGATGACCAGTTGCTTAACTTCTGCGAGTGTGATGTAGCTAGAACTGGCCGTGTCATACAAGCGGCGATTGGGGTATTTTTTGATGATCCGCACTGCAGATGAGGCATCTGAACTGTTGGTTTTTTTCTGGGTAGCCAAAATCTTAACTCCTGCTCTGCGAACATTACGCAACATGTTGCAATGCACCATTCTAGGCATTTCACCCGCGACAAAAAGCAAAAAACCTCTTAGGTTTACCCTAAGAGGTTGCATTAGTTTTCGAGAACTTTAATAAGCGCGCCCAACATTTTGGAAAAATGTTGGTAGGCGCAATTGGACTCGAACCAACGACCCCCACCATGTCAAGGTGGTGCTCTAACCAGCTGAGCTATGCGCCTGTGAAGCCCACGATTATAGCATCACCCAAACCGAATAAATGAATTTTCAATGATCACGTCGCCCGACTTTCTTCGATTGTCCTAAAAGTAAAGAAGCTGGGCCTGTGTAGTCAGCGTCTACCCAGGGCACGGTCGTTTGCGAAGATGGAAAGGCTTCTTTTCGGCTCGGGCGCAGGCGTTGTACGAGCCGATCCCAAAAGCCAATTCGCCTTGTCGTGATAGCGCCAGAAAAATACATCGCGCTCATCAAACGTGCTGTTTGCTCGCTAGGCAAGCCTAAACGCTGCGAGATTTGCGTCAAGGTTTGCGGCGACTGTCGCAAGCTAGCTAACAAAGCTATATCCAGATCGTTCATGAAGGCCAGTGGCAAGCGAGGAAATCTGCGCAAGCTGATGCGCTGCTCGAAAAAGCGCGAGGGCAGCAACTGCCGTTCGCTACGCCGTGCATACTCCCACATCACAAATTCAATCGGGTAGATGTCAAAACTTTGAGGCAATTTCGCAGAGCTGGGGCGATTTACCCAAATGCATTCATCAAACTCTAAAAAATGCGTTTGCTCGCGAACAGCAACTTTGAGATTCACAAAATCTACCGCAGCAAGCATCTCGCCATCACACATCAAATGCCACATCCCCTTCAGGGGCAGTTTGGCCAAATAACGATCCACCATCATGCCCGCGACTACGTAGCGCGCACACTGGGATTGCACTTGCTCATCCAAACCAGCCAATAGCTCCCAAAAACGCAGTTTCGAACTCTCCATCGTCTCTTGCAGACGGTCATCATTGCAAGCCCAGAAGTTAAGCTTGATGGGTGAAAGTTCAGAGGAATTCAGCTCTAGTGAAGAGTCTGGCAAAGCAGACAGCACCACATCGGCGCTGCTGTGCTTGGTAATTTGCCAGCGTATGGAGGTAGCGTCGTGGCGTACATAGAATTCGCTCAGCCACTCCTCAATACAAGCCACTTGCTTGGTATCAAAGCCCTTCAATGTGATTAAAAGGCATGGCACTTCTATCAACAATGACGCTTGAGACATACGAGATTAAGCTGGGGCAACAGCCTGATCACAGGCCATGGATGGAAACAAGGATGTAGTGTTCAGTGCATCACGTTTCGCTTCCCGGCGAAAGGACAAACCACCCTGAACTCTGAAGTACGGCGACTATACGCTTTTCAGGCTTTGGCTTGGATAAGCAGCGATCATGAGCAGCTTGTTCACATGGACTAACGTGACATTTGCCCGGAAATCTTTCCTATTTGCAGCAACTTTGTGATTTTTTTCCTTCATTACGCATCTGCGCAAGGGCGAATCATTAATTGAGCGTGTTTTGGCGCGCCTCAAAGTTTCAAATACGCTCTGTAACTGCGCAGTACCGGCAAGGAATAATTATGGGCGAGAGAATGTTGGCATGCGGTAATTCAATGGAAAAGTACCCAGAGGCTTTTGCACAACAACATCCACGACCTCGATCTGAACAAACCGTTTGCGGTTTTAGAGCCCACGCTCTCCTCTGTGCCCAAGAGTGTCTGCGTCAACCCACGCTCTCGGGATGCCTTGATCCATATGTGGCAAGAATTCGAGGCTGAACTAGAGCCCTTACGATTGCAATTTTGCATGGGCCAGCGCTGCTTTGAACTGCTGTCGTCGATTCAAAACTGTTTCACCAGCACAGCGCAATACCACCTCGATCACGATAGAAGGCCACAAGCCACACTTCAGCCAGTCTCGGCGGAAGTTTTCGTGAATCCTCTGGCACAGACGCCTTCTATTGCTCAAGGCCGATGGCATCGCCGCGCTCCTAGCAGGCGTCCTTCAGCCAGTTTTGAGCGGGTGGCATTGCCCAAACTGATGGGAATTTATTGTCAGCGCACCACTCGCCGTTTATTCAAGGGTCGCCTGCGTGCGGCTCATATTGGGCTGCGTGCGCACGCGGTCATACGCTTGGCAGACCACACGGATCAGGTTTTGTCGATCCTCATCGCGTTGCAAAATGACAGACATTAGTTTGCGGATCTCTGCGAGAAATTGAGCATGAGTGACGATCTGCTTGGCAATCTGCTGTTAGGCCTGTATTTGAGTGGGATTGTGGAGCTGGATGCGGGTGCCGCAATCAGCACTGTTTTTGCCCCGGTTCACAAACCCTCACGCAACCCAGCCAGGCTACAAAAAATCACCATAAGGTCATAGTACTAAGGGTAAACCCAATGCCTCAAATCAAACACTGACTCATTTCTTACTTGACTCAGGCGTTGAGAATGTGAAACTTTGAATTGAAAATTAAAAGCAAGCAAAGCCGCAGTTTGCAATGCCTGAAAAAAAACTAGAAATTGAGCTATTCGAAGTGAAGCACGGATCCAAACAACAGAACCATACAGCGCTAGAAAATGTCGCGTTTATTTTGGAGCAAGCCGCGTGATCGAGCTGATTTACGGCTCTCAGATTGCTCCTCAGCTCGAGTTGCCAGAAATTTTTAGCATCCTCAAGCAGGCTCAGGTGCACAACGCAAGAGCAGGCATCTCAGGCGTTCTTCTGTTCAATACGCGGTTTTTTATGCAATTGCTCGAAGGGCCTGAGCTAGCGGTGGATCAACTTTATTCTCGCATTGAGCAAGACAAGCGACATGTCGGTATCAAGCTGATCAGCAGGCAAACCATCAAACAACGAGCTTTTCAACACTGGAGCATGGCCCTGGTAACGCCCGGCGTGAACAATCTAGAGATCCTGCAAAAGTACTGCAAGAGCCAAGATTTCTCGCCATTGGCACTTAGCGCGAATCAGGCACGTGGCCTGCTTAATGAACTCACTGCCGCATCGCCGCCTTCAGGTGAGCGAGCCTAAGGGCTTTAACTGCCCGCCTGCTCCAAGAAGCGTTGTGCATCTAGCGCGGCCATGCAACCCGTGCCGGCGCTGGTGATCGCTTGACGATAGATGTGATCTTGCACATCGCCTGCAGCAAATACACCTGGCACGCTGGTTTGTGTGGCAAAGCCTTCTAGGCCGGTTTTGGTGACGATGTAGCCACCTTTCATCTCGAGCTGGCCTTCGAAGATTTGTGTGTTGGGCGAATGGCCAATGGCGATGAAGCAGCCTTTGAGCGTCACGTCATGCTTCTCACCAGTTTGGGTGTTTTTCAGGCGAATGCCGGTCACGCCGCTTTGATCGCCGAGCACTTCATCAAGCGTGTTCCACAGCTTGAGCTCAATCTTGCCTTCGGCCACTTTGGCCATCACTTTGTCGATCAAAATGGCTTCGGCTTTGAATTTATCGCGGCGGTGCACAAGATAGACCTTCTTGGCGATATTGCTCAAATACAAAGCCTCTTCTACTGCGGTGTTGCCGCCGCCGATCACGCAGCAGGTCTCGTCGCGATAGAAGAAACCGTCACATGTGGCGCAGGCGCTCACGCCCTTGCCCATGAAGGCTTCTTCGCTGGGCAGGCCAAGATATTTAGCGGATGCGCCAGTGGCGATGATCAGGCTGTCGCAGGTATAGCTGGCGCTGTCGCCCGTCAATACAAATGGGCGCTTGGAGAAATCGACCTTGTTGATGTGGTCAAACACGATCTCGGTGTTGAAACGCTCGGCGTGCTCCAAAAAGCGCTGCATCAGCTCAGGGCCTTGAACGCCATGCACGTCGGCTGGCCAGTTGTCCACCTCGGTCGTTGTCATGAGCTGGCCGCCTTGCGCCATACCGGTGATCAGGAGAGGCTTCAAATTGGCTCGTGCAGCATAGACAGCTGCGGTATAACCGGCAGGGCCGGAACCGAGAATGAGGACTTTGGCGTGTTTCATAGAGAAGAATTTGAGGAAAGTGCTGTGGCTTATCTGCCACGTTTAATGTACAGTCGGTCGAATGATTTGATTTCTGACGGTGGATTATCCCGTTATTCGCCTTATCTCGGTTCGGTTTGAGGAAAATCAAGCTGTTCAGTGTTTGTCTATTTCATAAAACGAAACGTTCATTGTCGAGGGACACAAATATGTCGATGTTGTCGAATTTGGAGCTGATCCGCCGTGTGCCGCTGTTTGCCATGCTGACTGCGCAGCAAGCTGAGGCTGTGGCAGAGGCTGTTGTGAAGCGCCGTTTCAAGCGTGGCGAGCTGGTGGTGGAGCAAGGCAAAAAATCCAACGCACTCTTTATCATTCTCACTGGCCGAGCACGCGTGTTTACCTCGGACAATCGTGGACGCGAGGTGATCTTGGCTAATTTACAGCCAGGCGACTATATCGGCGAGATGAGCCTGATCGACAACGAGCCGCATTCGGCTACCGTGCGCGCTGAGGTGCAAACCGATGTGCTGATGCTTGGCCGCCTCGAATTTGCACGCTGCTTGCCAGAAAACACCTCCATGGCCTATGCTGTGATGAAGGGCTTGGTGCAGCGTCTGCGCAACGCGGATCGCAAGATCGAATCGTTAGCGTTGATGGATGTGTATGGCCGGGTGGCGCGAGCCCTGATGGAAGCCGCCGAGCTAGACGCTGCTGGCAACCACATCATCCGCGACAAGGTCTCGCGCCAAGATTTGGCAAAAATGGTGGGCGCATCGCGTGAAATGGTCAGCCGTGTGATGAAGGATTTGGAAGAGCGAGGGTTCATTGAGACGCAGGAATCTGGCGCAGTGCTGATCCGCGAAAGGCTCAATACATTGGGTTAAGTGACTCGCTCCAGTAGCTCAAAACAGCGCCCAGCAGACATGTTTGGGGCGCTGTTTTTATTTATGCGGCTCCTAGGCAGAAGTGCGCTATCATTTTGATAGATGGCTTACTCATTAGATACTCTCAATTCTGCGGCGGGAACTCCTCGTGGCGCTTCTCGCAATACGCCTGGCACGCCGGATAAACCGCGCCGCTTTTCTCAAGAGCTGATGCTCGGCCTTGGTGCGCTCGCCCTGCTCTTCTGGCTAATCGCACTCACCACACATTCAGGCGCAGATGCCGCTTGGAGCACTTCTGGCAGTCAAGCTGCCGGTGCTGCTTCACGCAATTGGGGTGGCAAGCTGGGCGCGCTGCTTGGTGATGCCTCGTTTTACCTGTTTGGCTATTCGGTATGGTGGCTGTTTGCCGCTAGCCTGCGCACTTGGCTGGCTGGCCTGGCGCGCTGGTTGCGCAGCGATACCAGCACTGAGACGCGCCGCGCCCTCTTCTGGATCGGCTTAGGCTTACTGCTTGCGGCGAGCTGCACACTGGAATGGACGCGTCTCTATCGCTTTGAACCACGTCTGCCTGGGCATGCGGGCGGCGTACTTGGCTACTGGCTGGGTGCACTCGCTACAAAATGGCTGGGCTTCAATGGCTCCGCATTGGTAGCCATTGCATTGGGCGTACTCGGCGCAGCATGGGCGCTGCGCTTTTCTTGGGTGGCTTGGGCCGAAGGGCTAGGCGGCATGATCCTCGGCTGGTTCGAGCGCCGCCGTGAGAAGAAAGAGCTGGCGCAAGATTTGGCCTTTGGCACACAAGCTGCCAAAGAACGAGAAGAGACCGTGATTGTGGAGCGCGCAGAAAGCGAAGAGCTGCACATTGCACCCGTCATCCTGCCGCCAACACCCGCGCCACGAATAGAGCCCGTGCTGACCGATAGCTTCGTTGACGTACCCACGAGCACGCGTGTAGCCAAAGAGCGGCAAAAAGGTTTGTTTGTGGAGCTACCAGATAGCAAGCTGCCGCAAGTCGATTTGCTCGATGGTGCACCTGTGGGCCGTCAAGAAACCGTCTCCCCCGAGACGCTGGAGATGACTTCTCGCCTCATCGAGAAAAAGCTCAAAGATTTCGGTGTCACAGTGCAAGTGGTGGCCGCGATGCCCGGCCCCGTGATCACGCGCTATGAGATCGAGCCAGCCACGGGCGTGAAGGGCTCGCAGGTGGTGAATCTCGCCAAAGATTTGGCGCGCTCTTTATCGCTCGTCTCCATCCGCGTCGTCGAAACCATCCCCGGTAAGAACTACATGGCGCTTGAGCTGCCCAATGCCAAGCGCCAAACCATTCGCCTCTCAGAAATCTTAGGCTCGCAGGTCTACAACGATGCCAAATCCATGCTCACCATCGGCTTGGGCAAAGACATCATTGGCAACCCCGTGGTGGCTGATCTGGCGAAGATGCCGCATTGCTTGGTGGCTGGAACGACTGGCTCAGGCAAATCAGTCGGTATCAACGCAACCCTCCTTTCGCTTCTGTACAAAGCCGAAGCACGCGATGTGCGCCTGCTGCTGATCGATCCGAAAATGCTGGAGATGAGCGTGTATGAAGGCATCCCGCATCTGCTCGCGCCCGTGGTCACCGATATGCGCCAAGCCGCGCATGGCCTGAACTGGTGCGTGATGGAGATGGAGCGGCGCTACAAGCTCATGAGCAAGCTGGGCGTGCGCAATCTCGCGGGCTACAACACGAAGATTGATGATGCGAAAGCGCGCGAAGAATTCATCTACAACCCGTTCAGCCTCACGCCTGATTCACCTGAGCCACTGGAGCGCTTGCCGCATATCGTGGTGGTGATTGATGAGTTGGCCGATTTGATGATGGTGGTGGGTAAGAAAATTGAAGAGTTGATTGCACGCCTCGCGCAGAAGGCTCGTGCGGCTGGCATTCATTTGATCCTCGCCACGCAACGCCCCAGCGTCGATGTGATCACCGGCCTGATCAAAGCCAATATTCCCACACGCATTTCCTTTCAAGTCAGCTCAAAAATTGACAGCCGCACCATCCTTGATCAAATGGGCGCAGAAGCCCTGCTCGGCATGGGCGACATGCTCTACATGCCCTCAGGCACAGGCTTCCCCGTGCGCGTGCACGGCGCGTTCGTGAGCGATGAAGAAGTGCACCGCGTGGTCGCTTACCTCAAGTCACAAGGCGAGCCCAATTACATCGACGGCGTGCTCGAAGGCGGAACTGTGGACGATGAAGACGGTCTATCTCTTGACTTGGGTGGCGGCTCTTCAGGTGAGAAAGACCCGCTGTATGACAAAGCTGTGGAGATCGTTTTGAAGAACAACAAAGCCAGTATTTCACTTGTGCAGCGCCACTTGGCCATTGGCTACAACAAGGCTGCGAATTTGCTCGAAGCGATGGAAAAAGCTGGTCTTGTGACGGCCATGAATGGGCGTGGGCAACGCGAGATTCTTGTGCCGAACCGTGGCGAGTAAGCGCGCATGAAAAATATTCGCACCCTTCTGGCTACTACACTTTTGATAGCTGCTTGCGCAGTATCTATGCCGGCTAGAGCATTAAATGGCTTAGAAAGCCTAGAAAACTTTGTCAAAACAGTGAAATCCGGCAAATCCGATTTCACACAAACCGTCACCTCCCCCGCCCGCACAGGCGAAGCCCCGCGCGTCAAAAACTCCAGCGGCACCTTCGAATTCCAGCGCCCCGGCAAATTCAAATTCCAATACAAAAAACCTTTTGAGCAACTCATCCTCGCCGATGGTACGAGCTTGTGGATTTACGACGCAGACCTTAACCAAGCCTCGCAGCGCAAGCAATCCTCCGCCTTTGCCAACACACCAGCAGCCCTCATCGCCTCCGCCACTGACCTCTCAGCATTGCGCAACGAATTCACCCTAGAAAACGCCCCAGAAAAAGACGGCCTCGTCTGGGTGAGCGCAAAGCCCAAGTCTGCCGACAGCACCCTGCAAACCGTCCGCATCGGCTTCAAAGGCGAAGCCCTCCAGCAACTCGACATCACAGACAGCTTCGGCCAACGCAGCCTCATTAACTTCGCCACCATGCAGCTCAACCCGAGCTTACCTGCAAGCAGCTTTCAGTTCACTTTGCCTAAGGGCGCTGAGCTACTAAAGCAATAATCTTCACTACTAATTTTGTAGCATTCCGCGCAGACTCTATGCCGGAGATATGCTCAAAAAGCTTAAAAAATCACTCAATAAATGAGCTCAAAGAGCCATAAAACACTCGTCCACCAATTTAGGCACTGCTTCGCTGATGTTGTATTCGCAAGCCATCGCCACATCATCTTCATATCCGCGTTCACCTAGCTCAACACCAGATGCGCAGTGCGCAACCATCTGAGCCAATTGCGATTGCATTGCTACAAAGGCAGCTTCTGCCATCTGAGCTTCTGGAGATTTACGGCCTGCTAAAGCATGGATCACTGCTCCTGCGCCGAGCAAATCTTCTAGGGCTGGGCGCAGCGTGCCATCTGGCCATTTTTCGCCAGCGGCGATCACATTGATGACTTGCGAAGATTGATTTGCGTGTCGCGCTACGGCACTCGCGTTGCGCAGGCAGGCCGCGTACACGTGTGAGGCCGTGCATGCGTAGCTAAGGGTTGCACCATTGGGCGATGGCAGCACCAAGGCTGCGCCCGAAGGGATTTGGCTCAAAGAAACGGGGGATAAGGAGTACGCGGCTGCTGCATCGCTTCTGCTGCCCGCCAGAATGGCTTGATGCTGATCTGCAAAATCTAAAGCACTGGCATCCCTGAACGGATAGGGCCAAACGCGAGCGCCACGGCTGCAGGCTACATCCACACAGGTAGAGAAAGACAGCACATCCACGATGATGGCTGCTTCACTGGGCTGCACCACAGTAGCCATGCCTGCCGCACCCCACTCAAATCGAATATCGAAGGCGGCTTGTGACGTAAAAGCTTGCACGAGAGGCATCCGCACAAGCTTAGCGCAATCAGCGTACGACGCGCAGCACTGCCATCGCATTAGCGCGCAGTTCAGACGCATCACCTGCAGACAAACCTCGAGCTTGATCTGCGCGCTCTAGCAATTGGCGGGCTGCGCCTGCGTTGTTGCGACGATTCAGGAGGGCGGAGAAAAACGATTTCAATGCGTTCATGGTGTTCTTTCTGTTGCACGCTACCGAGTCGAAAGACGCGGATCAGCTTGCGTAAAAACTCGATGAACAGATATTAAGGGTTAACCCTTGATTTACAAAGCCATTTTCATGCACGGATTGCATGAACCTGCTCAACCCGCGTCATAACCGGGAGCTGCGCCTAATTTTAAATACTATGAATTGAATAGCACTCTGCGCAGTAAATACGTCGACTATTAGCCTTTTTCATCATAAAAATACAAAGAAAAAACCGCCTCAGAGTTAACTGAGGCGGTTGGTGCGAAAGAGCTTCGATCCTTCGACAAGCTAAGGACAGGCGAAGCTCAGCCCGAACGGGATGGGGAGAGCCAGATTACTGGTTGTCCACAAAGCTACGCAGCTTATCCGAGCGAGATGGATGCTTGAGCTTGCGCAGCGCCTTGGCTTCGATTTGGCGGATGCGCTCGCGCGTGACGTCGAACTGCTTGCCCACCTCTTCCAAGGTGTGATCCGTGCTCATCTCGATACCGAAGCGCATACGCAGCACTTTGGCTTCGCGGGGCGTGAGGCTGTCGAGAATGTCTTTCACCACATCGCGCAAGCCTGCTTGCATGGCGGCTTCCAGAGGCGCGGTGTTGGCGCTGTCTTCGATGAAGTCGCCCAAGTGGCTGTCGTCATCGTCACCAATCGGCGTTTCCATCGAGATGGGCTCTTTGGCGATTTTCATGATCTTGCGGATCTTGTCTTCCGCAATTTCCATCTTCTCAGCAAGCAAGGCGGCATCGGGCTCGAAACCGAACTCTTGCAAGTGCTGGCGCGAGATGCGGTTCATCTTGTTGATCGTCTCGATCATGTGCACCGGGATGCGAATCGTGCGCGCTTGATCGGCGATGCTTCGCGTGATGGCCTGGCGAATCCACCAGGTGGCGTACGTGGAGAATTTGTAGCCACGGCGGTATTCGAATTTGTCCACCGCTTTCATCAAACCGATGTTGCCCTCTTGGATGAGATCCAAGAACTGCAAGCCGCGATTCGTATATTTCTTCGCAATCGAGATCACGAGACGCAAGTTCGCCTCGATCATCTCTTTCTTCGCGTGGCGAGAATTGCGCTCGCCATCGTTCATGCGCTTGTTGATGTCTTTCAAATCTTCCAGCGGCACAACCACGCGTGATTGCAAGCTGATGAGTTTGTTTTGCAGCTCTTGCACAGGCGGAATATAGCGGCCCATGGTGGCGGACCAGCTTTTGCCAGCCTTGGCCTGCGTCTCGATCCATTTAAGATCGAGCAAATGGCTCGTGACCTTCTTGCCCATCTTGTCTTTGCCAGAGAATTCTTCGGCAAATTTGTCTTGTGGGTAGCCGCATTTCTCCACAATGATCTTGCGCAGCTCACGCTCAACTTTGCGCACATCTGCCACTTGGCCGCGCACCATTTCGCACAGGCGCTCAATCGTTTTGGCGGTAAAGCGAATCAGCATGAGCTCATCCGTCACGGCTTTTTGCGCTTTGTGATAAGCAGGTGTTCCGTAGCCTTCTTTGTCGTAGCTCTTGTGCAGCTTTTCAAAGTGGCCACGAATGATGTCGAGACGACGATAGGCTTCAAGCTGCAGCTCTTCCAAGCGCTTGGTCATCGCCTTGTTGGCTTTGGCTTCGTCATCGCCATCGCTGTCGTCGTATTCGTCAAAATCCTCTTCCGCAACGAAGTCATCCGCTGCATCAGGGTTGGAGAAACCATCCACCACGGCCGAGATCAGGACTTTCTTTTCCTGCACTTCGGTCATCATGTTGAAGATTTCTTGGATCGTGGCAGGGCTGTGCGAGATGGCTTCCATCATCGCGTTCAGGCCGCCTTCGATGCGCTTGGCAATCTCAATCTCGCCCTCGCGCGTGAGCAACTCCACCGTGCCCATCTCACGCATATACATACGCACCGGATCGGTCGTACGGCCGAATTCGGAGTCCACGGTGGACAGCGCCGCTTCGGCTTCTTCTTCAGCTTCTTCTTCGCTAGCAGCGGTAGGCGCGTTGTTGTTAAGCAGCAGGGTTTCCGCATCGGGCGTTTGCTCGTAGACGGCAATGCCCATGTCGTTGAGCAATGAATACACCACTTCTAGCGTTTCAGCATCCACCAGCTTATCGGGCAAATGGTCGTTGATTTCGGAGTGTGTCAAGAAGCCGCGCGTTTTGCCGAGCTTGATCAGGGCTTTCAGGCGCACACGACGCTTGGCCAAATCTTCCTCGGAGAGCACCGTCTCATCGAGGCCAAATTCTTTCATCAAGGCGCGCTCTTTCGCCTTGGAGAGCTTCATGCGAAGCGGTTTGATTTTTTCGCCGTTTTCATCCAGCGCGACGACGACCGGTTCAGGCGTATCGTCAATCAGCGCTTCAATTTCGATATCGTCTTCGGTGTTGATACTGCCTTTCGGCTTCGGGCCGCGTTTAGCGCCTTTTGGTTTTTCAAGAGCCGCCTTGGCAGCGGGCTTGGCTGGCGCAGGCTTCACCGTGGTTTTTTTCGGCTCTTCTTTGGCTGCTGCGGCTTTAGTGGCTGGCTTAGCTCCCGCCTTGACGACAACGGGAGCGGCTTTCACGGCCACTTTTGCGGCTGGCTTGGCTGGGGTTTTATTGGGCATGCAAACACCTATGGAAAGAATTCAAGCGCAAATGCCGAACCAAAGCGAGTCAGAGCCTTAGCCAAGCGAATTGCAGTAGGGAACAACACAAGATGGATGGGCGAACATTTGGTGTGCAGTCCTTGCGTGTGAGGCGTTGACGCTGGTGGTCAGTGGGAAAATTCCCGAATGCCTACGGAGGTGTTGCTGTCGCGCTTGCGTTGCTGTTACATGGATTATACCAAGAAGCTCAATCGCATGCCCAGTAGGGGCACCCTGTTCGACAAGATCAGGCTTCAAATTGCGATGCGTTTTTTCCTTTAAAGGGCGCATAAAACGCTTTGATCGCAACCATGTCTTCTTCAATGTTTCCGCTTGGATAAAACAATGTTCCTAGACCGCTGCGCTTCTGAGAATAGTCCATATAAGCCATCACGATAGGTACTTTGGCAGTGAGGGCGATGTAGTAGAAGCCAGTTTTCCAATAGGTCGCTTTGCTACGTGTGCCCTCTGGCGGCACGATCAGCTGCAACGGCCCATCTGCATTCGTAATCGCTTGCGCAGAAGCAGCCACCAAGTTGGTCGATTGCTCGCGGTTGACAGCAATGCCACCCAGCCAACGCATCACAGGGCCAAAAGGCCATTTGAAGATACTGCTCTTGCCCATCCAATACACATTCAGGCGCAGTGCAAAGGCCACCATGAGTGTGTAGGGCAGATCCCAGTTGCTGGTGTGAGGTGCGGCGATGAAGACAGATTTACTGGCTTCGGGCGGCAAACTCCCCTCCACTTTCCAACCCGTGAGCTTGAGGAAGGCAATCGATCCTGCGCGCAGCAGGGTGTTGACCACGGGCGCGGTGAAGATGGTGCGGTGCATGGAGGTGAGGTTCGGTGACTCACCGATCCATGTTGGGTGTTGGGCGGGTTATTTGTTGGAGGCGGCGTAATTGGCCATGCCGTCGGTGATTTCTTTGTGGGCGGCATCGACGCCTTCCCAGCCGAGCACCTTCACCCATTTGCCCTCTTCTAAATCTTTGTAGTGCTCAAAGAAGTGGCTGATGGTTTTCAGGCGCAGCGGATTCAAATCTTCAGGTTTGCGCCACTGCGTGTAGAGGCTGCATTTTTTATCGATGGGTACGGCGAGTAGCTTGCCATCTTCGCCAGCTTCGTCTTGCATTTTCAAAATGCCAATAGCGCGGCAGGTGATGACCACGCCAGGAATCAAGGGCACAGGCGTGATCACGAGCACGTCCACTGGGTCGCCATCGCCGCTGAGCGTCTTGGGGATGTAACCGTAGTTCGTGGGGTAGTGCATCGCGGTGCTCATAAAGCGATCCACGAAGATCGCGCCAGATTCTTTGTCGACCTCATATTTGATCGGGTCAGCGTTCATCGGGATTTCGATGATGACGTTGAATTCTTCGGGGGCATTTTTGCCAGGTGGCACGTGGTCGAGGGACATAGGGGTCTCTTAAATAAATATACAAAACAAAACCAGTATTAACCCTGATTTTACTGACACCGAGCCTTCAAAAACACGATTCGGTCACGTTTTCACGCTAAATTCCGCGTGTTGGCCAATTGTCTCCCGAATATGGAGTGGATGAGGAAGCAACGCTGCGGGATCAACGCCAGCGTTGATCCTTCTACGTAAAACCAAATTGGAGATTAGACATATGACAGGCAATACAGCACTCATCATCGTGCTTCTTTGCGGTCTGGCCGCCGTGGTCTACGGCGTTTGGGCACGCAGCTGGATCCTTTCCCAAGACGCAGGCAATGCCCGCATGCAAGAAATTGCAGCGGCGATCCAAACCGGCGCGGCCGCTTATCTGGCGCGCCAATACAAAACCATCACCGTCGTCGGCATCGTGCTGGCGATATTGATTGGCTTGTTTTTGGATGGCATGTCCGCAGTCGGCTTTGTGGTGGGCGCAGTACTCTCGGGCGCTTGCGGCTTCATCGGTATGAATGTGTCGGTGCGCGCGAACGTGCGCACAGCGCAGGCCGCTACCAAAGGCATCGGCCCTGCGCTTGACGTCGCCTTCCGTGGCGGCGCGATCACGGGCATGCTTGTGGTGGGTTTGGGCCTTCTCGGCGTGGCAGTGTTTTATTGGTTCTTGGTCGGCAATGGCGCAATGACACCCGATAAAAATCTTGCCAAGATGCTCAATCCACTGATTGGATTTGCCTTCGGTTCATCGCTGATTTCCATCTTCGCTCGTTTGGGTGGCGGTATCTTCACCAAAGGTGCAGACGTCGGTGCTGACCTCGTGGGTAAGGTTGAAGCGGGTATCCCAGAAGATGATCCACGCAACCCAGCAGTGATTGCCGATAACGTGGGCGACAACGTGGGTGACTGCGCTGGTATGGCTGCAGACTTGTTTGAGACCTATGCTGTGACGCTGATTGCGACCATGGTGCTGGGTGCATTGCTCGTGTCTAGCGCTGGCACTGCCGCTGTGATTTACCCCATGATGCTCGGCGCTGTGTCGATCATTGCCTCGATCATCGGCTGCTTCTTCGTTAAGGCTGCGCCTGGCATGAAGAATGTGATGCCGGCTCTTTACAAAGGCTTGGCTGTGGCTGGCGTTTTGTCACTAGTAGCGTTTGCAGCAGTCACATGGATGATCATGCCTGATAACGCAATCAAAGCCAGCGGTACACGCTTGGCGCTCTTCGGCGCTTGCGCAGTCGGCTTGATTCTCACGGGCGTGCTCGTGTGGATCACTGAGTTTTACACTGGCACGCAATATTCGCCAGTGAAGCACATCGCTCAAGCCTCGACCACCGGCCACGGCACAAACATCATTGCAGGCCTTGGCGTTTCTATGCGCTCCACCGCTTGGCCTGTGATCTTCGTTTGCATGGCGATCTATGCGGCTTATGCACTGGCTGGTTTGTATGGCATCGCCATCGCAGCAACGTCCATGCTCTCCATGGCAGGTATCGTCGTGGCGCTGGATGCTTACGGCCCGATCACCGACAACGCTGGCGGCATTGCAGAGATGGCCGAGTTGCCCTCTTCTGTGCGCGATGTGACTGACCCACTCGATGCCGTGGGCAACACCACCAAGGCTGTGACCAAAGGCTACGCAATTGGCTCTGCTGGTCTCGCCGCTTTGGTTCTTTTTGCCGACTACACCCACAAGCTCGAAGCTTATGGCAAGGTCATCAGCTTTGATCTCTCCAACCCCATGGTGATCATCGGCCTCTTCATCGGTGGCTTGATTCCTTACCTCTTCGGCGCGATGGCGATGGAGGCCGTGGGCCGCGCTGCGGGCTCGGTGGTGGTGGAAGTGCGTCGCCAGTTCCAAGATGGCGAAATCATGGCGGGCAAACGCAAGCCCGATTACAGCGCTGCTGTGGACATGCTCACCACGGCTGCGATCAAAGAAATGATGATCCCATCACTCTTGCCAGTGATCGTGCCAATCGTTGTTGGCTTGGTGCTTGGCCCCGCAGCTCTGGGCGGCTTGCTCATGGGCACGATCGTGACCGGCTTGTTCGTGGCGATCTCGATGTGTACCGGCGGCGGCGCTTGGGACAACGCGAAGAAACTCATCGAAGACAACTTCGTGGACAAAGACGGCGTGACTCATAAAAAGGGTGGCGACACACACAAAGCTGCTGTGACCGGCGACACCGTGGGTGATCCGTACAAAGACACCGCCGGCCCTGCTGTGAACCCACTGATCAAGATCATCAACATCGTGGCTCTGCTGATCGTGCCTTTGATGATGTCGATCCATGGCAAGCCTGCGCCAGCACCTGTGGCGGCTGCGGCGGCTCCTGTTGCTGCGGCAGCGGCTGTGGTGGCTGCTGCACCTGCTGCTCCAGCCCCAGCAGCTACTCCTGCTGCTGCTCCAGCACCCACCCCTGCTGCACCCGCAGCAGATGGCGCAAGCGTGAAGGTGGATGGCAGTGTCGTGAAGTTCTACTTTGCTCCTGGTAAAGCAGAGCTGGCACAAGACGGTGCGAAAGCTTTGGAGACCATTCTTGCTGCTGCCAAGACAGGTAAGAAAGTTGGTATCAGCGGCTATGTCGATCCAAGTGGCGACGCAGCGAAGAACGCTGAGCTGGCCAAGCAACGCGCCTTCGCTGTGCGCGAGCTGCTGAAGGTCTCTGGCGTGAAAGAAGACCAAATCGTGCTCGTGCGCCCGAACGATATCAAAGAAGGCTCTACCAATGCGGCAGAGGGCCGCCGTGTGGAAGTGTTCATGATCTAAACGGTTTTAACTTAAGCCTCAAAGCCGCTGATAAAAATCAGCGGCTTTTTTGTGGTCTTTTTTCTTGGCTTTGCGTTAAATTCTGATCCATCAGCCTCAAAAGGAACACATCGTGCGCCGCATCCTCCTCTCTGCCAGCCTTGCACTGATGGCCACGAGCCTGATTGGATGCGCAGCCCTGCGCCCTCAACCCAAGACGCTCAACATATCCCAAGAGCGCCTGATGCAGCTCATCAGCGGGCAGTTTCCCTTCAACAGCAAGATGCTGGATGTGCTTGACGTAGGCGTGAGTTCACCCAAGATCAGCTTCGATGCGGCCAACAATCGCATCAATACCTCACTCGATCTGAATGTAGTAGGCAGCGGCATCGTCGGCTTGCTCACCAAACGCGAATACAAAGGCGGCATTGATCTGAGCTACGGCCTGCGCTTTGAGCCCAGCGATAATTCTGTACGCATGACCGATGTGAAGTTGAACAAGCTCAAGGTAGATGGCGCACCCGAGCTGATGGAGCGCCCCATCTCACGCCTAGGCGTGGCGCTCGCGCAAAAGCTGCTCTCTGATTACCCGCTCTACAAAGTGAGCGCACAAGACATGGAAGCTGCGAAAGGCTGGGGCTACAAGCCCGGCGCATTCAAGATCGGTGCTACAGGCTTGGCGATCACGCTTGATCCGATCGAGAAGAAGTAAACAACACAAGATGGCCTCAAACGCTTTTGCCCGAATTGAAGCTGATGTGTTGCGCCTAGCTGCGGTGATTCCTCGCGGGCGCATCACATCAGCGCAGCTACTCGGGCAAGTGATTGATGTGCCGGCGCGGCATGTGGCTTATATCGTTTCACGCTTGGATGATACGCAACGCGAAAAGCATGCATTGCATCGTATTTGTGGTTCAAAGGGCGAAGTGAAAGACTGGCAAGTCCAACGTTTAGCGGATGATGGTGTGGCGGTGAAGTCTTTGCACGTGGCAGATTGGCCTGCACTGTGCTTTGAGTGGGATCAAGCAGCTGTAAAAAGCGCCAAGCCCTCACGTACCACGCGCCCGCCGGAGCATGCACGCCAGATCACGAGCCAAGGCACGGAGCCAGCTTTGTCTGAGTTGCGTGGTTTGGGTTCTAAATCGGTAGAACTGTTGGTCGAAGCCGGTATCAATACACCGGCCAAACTACGCAAGGCCAATCTATTCAAGCTCTATGAGCGCATCAAGGCGAAGCACCCGCGCACCAGCCTGAATTTACTTTACGCGATGATCGGCGCTGTAGGAAACACCGATTGGCGCGACATCGCCAAAGATCGACGTAGCGAAATCCTGATGCGCCTAGATGATATGGGTTTACTTTAAGGTAGTTGATTGAGTGCCTGCATGTAAGCGGGCGAAATCATCAACTCATCCCAAGGCATAGGCGCAGTTTGCGGCAGCAAATTCAAGCGGCGCTGCTCGCTCATCTCGCTCGGTGTGAATTGGCGCTTAGCCTCCGCAGCCTCTAAGCCATCGAGCAACTCATCCACTGCCCTGCCCTCGTCGCCCACGCTTTGGTTGCACAGCAGCACCATATCGCAGCCTGCGTTCAAAGCCACAATGGCTGCTTCGGTATAGCTGACACGCTTATCGTCAATCAAACGCGCGCCTTCCATCGACAAATCGTCGCTGAAGATCGCACCCGTGAAGCCAAAATCACCTCGCAATATCTCTTGCAGCCAGCGTTTGGAAAAACCTGCGGGGCGGCTATCCACTTTCGGATAAATCACATGCGCCGGCATGACTGATTGCATGCCCGCAGAGAGCCATTTGTAAGGCGCAGCATCGTCAGCAAGAATCGCTTTCAGGCTGCGCTTGTCCACCGGAATTTCGGTATGCGAATCGGCCTTCACAAAACCATGCCCTGGAAAATGCTTGCCGCAGCTACTCATGCCTGCTAGCAGCAAACCGTGCATCAAGCTTTTCGCCAGAAGCGTCGCCACGCGCGGATCTCGATGAAAAGCCCGATCACCAATCACCGAGCTGCCACCGTAATCCAAGTCCAGTACAGGCGTGAAGCTCATATCTACACCGCAAGCGCGTAACTCAGCAGCCAAGATGTAGCCAGCGGCAGTAGCTGCATGCGTGGCTTGAAGCGCATCCTTCATCCACAAATCACCCAGAGCGCGCATCGGTGGCAAATGCGTGAAACCATCCGTCTTGAAGCGCTGCACCCGCCCGCCTTCATGGTCTACCAAAATCAGTAAATCACTCCGAATGGCTTTGATCTCAGCACACAAATACGTGAGTTGGCTACGGTCTTGCCAATTGCGCGCAAACAAGATCACGCCGCCTGTCAATGGGTGCGCCAGACGCTTTTTATCCAGCTGGGTGAGCGTGATGCCGGCGACATCGAGAACGATAGGAGCATGTTGGGTCATATATGCACTTTATGAATTTGATTGCAGTTTGCATAAATTTTATGCGAGGTCTCATCCGCAGAGACCTCCAGAAAAAAACCGCTCCAAGGAGCGGTTTTTCAATGCTTTACTCGATAGTCAATCACATGTTGTCGATCATCACTTGGCCAAAGCCAGAGCAGGACACTTGAGTTGCACCTTCCATCAAGCGAGCAAAATCGTACGTTACTTTCTTGCTTGCAATCGATTTCTCCATGGAGGAAATAATCAGATCAGCCGCTTCCTTCCAACCCATATGGCGGAGCATCATTTCTGCAGACAAAATTTCTGAACCTGGATTCACATAATCTTTGCCTGCATATTTCGGTGCTGTACCGTGAGTTGCTTCAAACATCGCGATGCTGTCTGAAAGGTTCGCACCAGGTGCGATACCAATACCGCCCACTTGAGCAGCGAGCGCGTCAGATACGTAGTCGCCATTCAAGTTCAGCGTAGCAATCACGCTGTATTCAGCGGGGCGGAGCAAGATTTGCTGCAAGAATGCATCAGCAATGCTGTCTTTGACGACGATGTTTTTGCCGGTCTTAGGATTCTTGAACTGGCACCATGGGCCGCCGTCAATCAGTTCTGCGCCAAATTCTTTTTGTGCGAGTGCATATGCCCAATCACGGAAACCACCTTCAGTGAACTTCATGATGTTACCTTTGTGAACGATGGTCACGCTGGGTTTGTCATTGTCAATCGCGTATTGAATTGCTTTGCGCACCAAACGCTCTGTGCCTTCGCTGGACACGGGCTTGATACCGATGCCAGAAGTGCCTGGGAAGCGAATTTTCTTCACGCCCATTTCGTCTTGCAGGAATTTGATGATTTTCTTGGCTTTGTCACTTCCAGATTCAAACTCGATACCAGCGTAGATGTCTTCACTGTTTTCGCGGAAGATCACCATATTGGTTTTCTCTGGCTCTTTCACAGGAGAAGGCACGCCTTTGAAATACTGGATCGGGCGTAGGCAAACATACAGATCCAACTCTTGGCGCAGAGCCACGTTCAAGCTGCGGATACCGCCGCCTACGGGAGTCGTGAGTGGGCCTTTGATGGAGACCACGTAATCTTTCACGGCATGTAGCGTTTCCTCTGGCAACCACACATCAGGGCCATAAACCTTGGTTGATTTCTCGCCCGCAAACACTTCCATCCAGTGGATTTTTTTCTTGCCACCGTAGGCTTTTGCAACAGCAGCATCGACCACTTTGAGCATCACAGGAGTGATGTCTAGGCCTGTTCCATCGCCTTCGATGTAGGGGATGATCGGCTCATCTGGCACATTGAGGGAATAGTCTTTGTTGACTGTGATTTTTTGGCCAGCGGCGGGCACTTTAATGTGCTGATACATGAGGAAATCATCTCCGAATTGTTAGAGGGGCAGCTGAGCAAGCAGCCGCCAAAAAGAGTTTTCCGATTTGCCTTCTGTTCAGAAAGCATTTTGGGTAAACCCTAGCATTTTAGCTACAAATTTTTATCGAACTTGTGTCAACCCTGCGTAAAGCACACCCGTTGTACGACTACTCCCGAGGTGGGAGGTATTTAGCTAAATTAAGGAAATTAACATGTCTAAACTCATCGCTGCTATGGTTGCTGGCCTCTTCGCTGTTGGCGCTTTCGCACAAGCTGCTGCTCCTGCTGCCGCTCCTGCTGCTAAGCCAGCCGCTGCTGCTCCTGCAGCCGCTGCACCAGCTGCCGCCGCCGCACCAGCCGCTGCTGCCAAGCCAGAAGTGAAGAAAGAAGAGAAAGCTGCTGCTAAGGCAGAGAAGAAAGCTGCTAAGAAAGCTGCTAAAAAAGCTAAGATGGAAAAGAAAGCCTAATTTAGGTTAACTCTTTCCCCAATTGCCCGTTGCGCAGTATTGCCAACGGGCAATTTTTATGGGACATTGGATTTCACATCTTTCTAGATTTGAGTTTTATCGGACAATTGAATGATGCGTAAATTACCTTCATCCACTTCTTCTCAGATTCGGCTCGCCCTCATTGCTTGCGCTTTTTCGCTGTGTTCGCCAAGTATTTGGGCACAGGAAGAGCCACAAATGAATTTAAAGCGCGTGGTGTTGGGCGCAGGTATGCATCGCATTGACGCACAAGTGGCGATCACACCGGAGCAAAGGCAGATTGGCCTGATGTGGCGCAAAACTATGCCGGCTCACGAAGGGATGCTGTTTGTTTTCGAGCAACCAAACCAGCAATGCTTTTGGATGAAAAACACCCTGATCCCATTGACTGCCGCCTTTGTGGATGACGATGGCACGATTGTGAATTTAGTCGATATGAAGCCGCAAACCTTGAATCCGCATTGCTCCGCCAAGCCAGTGCGTTATGTGCTGGAGATGAATCAAGGTTGGTTTGCAAAGAAGAATATTCGATCAGGTGCGAAGATCACGGGTATTACGAGCCGCTAATCACGCCTAAGTGTTTCTAACACAGGCGAAAAATCCAAAAGAAAAGAAAAAAGGGAGCCTTTCGGCTCCCTTAAATTCGAGTGTGGAAATTGTCTTCTTAGAGTTAACTAAAAATTAACGCACCACGGCGATTTGCTCGCGCTTACCTGCCTTGTAGGTGTACAGGGTCAAAGCGCCGTTCTTGATGTCGCCTTTTTCGTCAAAAGCGATCACGCCAGTCACGCCTTTGTAATCAGCGGTAGCAGCGAGCACAGGCAGGTATTTAGCTGGATCAGCAGAATCAGCCTTGACCATGGCAGCAGCCATCACGTTCACAGCATCATACACGTAAGGTGCATACACCTGAACTTCAGCGTTGTTCTTAGCTTTGAAGTCAGCCTTGAATTTCTCCATGGCTGCCTTGCCTTCGCCTTCCACGCCGCCTGCTTCTGCGCAAACAACTTGGTCGTCAGCCATGGCGTCGCCAGCGAGCTTGGCCAACTCAGAAGAGCAGATGCCGTCGCCACCGAGGAACTTAACTTTGAGGCCCAGCTGCTTGATCTGTTTCATCATGGGGCCGGCAACAGCGTCCATGCCGCCGAAGAAAATCACGTCTGGCTTCTTGGCCTTGATCGAAGTCAAGATGGCCATGAAGTCGGTGGACTTGTCTGTGGTGAATTCGTGAGCAACAGTTTTGGAGCCAGCAGCTTCAACGGCTTTCTTGAACTCTTCTGCCACGCCTTGGCCGTATGCAGTACGGTCGTCGATCACTGCGATGCTCTTGCCCTTCAAGGTGGTCACAGCGTATTTGCCGAGCGTGCCACCGAGATGAACGCCGTCAGCCACCACGCGGAAGGTGGTCTTGAAGCCTTGACGTGTGAACTTGGGGTTCGTAGCCGATGGGGAGATTTGTGGGATACCAGCAGCGCTGTAAATCGCGGAGGCAGGAATGGAGGTGCCAGAGTTCAGGTGACCGATCACGCCGTTAACTTTGCTGTCAACGAGCTTTTGAGCGGCTGCAGTGCCTTGCTTTGGATCAGCGCCGTCATCTTCAGCAACCAATTCAAATTTGGCTGGCTTGCCACCGATCTTCAGGCCTTGAGCGTTCAGATCAGCAATCGCCATGCGAGCGCCAAGCTCATTGTCTTTGCCGAGGTGAGCGATTGCGCCACTGACTGGACCTACGTGACCAATTTTGATCACAGTTGCGTCAGCTGCTGGTGCAGGAGCTGGTGCTGCGGCAGGAGCTGCAGCGGCTGGTGCTTTTGGCTCTTCCTTCTTGCCGCAGGCAATCAGGGTCAGGGCGATGGCGGCGGCGGTTGCCGACAGTTTCAAGGTTTGCTTCATCGAGCGATTCTCCAAGTTAATGAGCGAAACCGAGAAGATACCCTAAAAAACGGAACTTTGTCTATTCTTTTGGATACACGCTCTTAGTATTTTCACCATGCCAGTATTGAGATCGCTTATGGTGCATTCGCGGCAGCATGGGCAACTGCTTGCGCTACCGCCTCCTCGACAACCTGTGCAATGGTCGCTTCAAGTTGGGGCTGCAACTCCTCAAATAACTTGTGTGCTGCCTCTAAGGCGAGCTGTGAGACCGTCTCGCGAATACGACGCTGCAGCTCGATATCCATGTATTGCCGCGCACGTAAAAGTAACTGCTGTCTTAGTTGTTGTGAAATTTGCTCTGTACTCAACTCTAAGTTTGCAGGTGCAACCGAAGGTACGACTGGTGCTGCCTCGCGCTGCGCTGCAGAGATGACTTGCGTTAGTGTTGGTACAAAACGGGGCGGGGATTTCTGCATAGGAATTTAAGCCACAAGATTGAGATCGTGTCGCACTATCTGGATGCCACGCTCGCTGTAGTGCTTCCATCTTAATCTGGCGCTTTGCTTATCTGCCTCATCTTGGCTCACCACTTCAATGACACGGCCAAAGCCTTCAAATCCAGCGGGCACAGAATGCATGAGATTCACCAAAACCTGCCTGCCCTGACCTTGTTCGGCCGTATCACATAACCAAATTGGCGTGTGCTGACGCGTTGGTTCAGCCAGATGCTGTACTCGCCCGTGCGGCACGAAGTCCAGGGCACTGAAGCTCCACAACAGTTCATCGAGTTTGGCAAGAAGAGTGTCGTCTGCCAACACGGCCACCGTGCTGCCGCTAGCCGCAGCTTTGCGCAGCAGACGGCAAGCGTAGGCGAGTTTGCCGGGCGCGTTAAAGTGAAAGGCAACACTCGTCATGCTATAAATTATGCAGCACTTCGCGCAGATTTTTTGCCGGCTACAGCCTGCTTTTGCTCAAAATTCAAGAGGAATTTCATGAGCAAGGGCACAGGTCTGCCCGTGGAGCCTTTGGCCGCACCGCTCTTCCAAGCTGTGCCTGCAATATCCAGATGCGCCCATGGATATTGGCTTGCAAAGCGCTGCAAGAACTTAGCTGCCGTGATCGCGCCGCCCATACGGCCAGCCACATTGGCCACGTCAGCGAAATTGGTTTTGAGGCCTTCGGCGTAATCATCATCCAGAGGCATGCGCCAAGCCAGATCTTGCGAGGCCTCTCCTGCCCTAAGGAGTTGCGCAGCGAGATCATCATCTGCGCTAAACAAGCCACTGCGCACAGCACCCAGCGCCACCACGCATGCGCCAGTCAGTGTGGCAATGTCCACCACTGCCGCGGGCTTGAAGCGTTCGGCGTAAGTGAGCGCATCGCACAAAATCAAGCGTCCTTCGGCATCGGTGTTCAAAATTTCAATGGTCTGGCCGCTCATGCTGGTGACCACATCGCCGGGCTTGACTGCGTTGTGCGAGGGCATGT
The DNA here is from genome assembly GCF_018413605.1 of Variovorax sp. PCZ-1. Taxonomy (GTDB): domain Bacteria; phylum Pseudomonadota; class Gammaproteobacteria; order Burkholderiales; family Burkholderiaceae_C; genus JANMDU01. The sequence goes on from NZ_JAHCDN010000001.1 coordinate 1,753,062, forward strand.
TTTCGCAACTGGGAATGAGGCCAACCACGTTAATCTTGGGTTTGAGCACAGACAAAGCCTTGAACACGCCGAGCACACTGGCCGCGCCGCACATGTCAAATTTCATCTCATCCATCTCGGCAGCAGGCTTGATGGAGATACCGCCTGTGTCGAAGGTGATGCCTTTGCCCACCAGCACCGTGGGTTGAACTGTTTTGGCTGCACCAAAATAGCGCAGCACGATGAAGCGCAAAGGCTGCTCTGAACCCTGTGCCACAGCCATGAAAGAGCCCATCTTGAGCTTAGCCACCTCTTTCGGCCCCAGGATTTCGCAGCTCACAGGCGATTTGCCAGCGGCAATGGCTTGAGCTGCTTTAGCCAGAAGGGTTGGCGTAGCGTGATTTGCTGGGCGATTGCCCCATTCTTTGGCAAGCTCTACGCCCTCGATCAAGGCTCGCCCTTGCTGTAATTCAGGACTCATGGCTTGGACTTGGGCTTGACTTCCCAGATTGATGCTGACCAATTGAAGCTTGCGCGCTTCAGCCTTCGGTTTGGTATGCGTATAAACATAGCTTGAGGCAGCAGCAGCTTGCATGGCCGCTTGCAGCGATGCACCAGACAGACCATTGATCTGCGCCAAGCAAAGCATGACATGAGCCGATTTGACCGCGCCGGGGATTTTGCAGGCGGCAAACGCTGCTGCACAAGCACGCGCAACATCTTTCTCATTTGCTTGTCCAGCCCCTACCAAAATCACTTGTCGGGCGGCGATGCCTGTTGAGCGGTAGCAGCTCAGCAGCTTGCCAGCGGAGGTATCCAAATCATCCTGTTCTAAAGCTGCCAGCATGAGCCGCTTCAATGCGGGCAGGCTTTTGACCGACTTCGTGGGCACGTCGTTGGCCTTGGTAGGCTTAGCTGGCTTAGAGCTGGCAGGCACCAACAGAATCAGCACATCGCAAATAGTCTGCTCACATGCTTCCCAAGACAAATTCTTAAGTTCAAAGTTCATAATAGGGGCTCCGGGCGGTGTACGCTCGTGAAGAAATACTTTTTTCAGCAGCCTCGATGTTATTCCATTCTTCTATTCGCCAAGAACTCGCTCGCAGCTTTGTGGCGACTTTGGTAGTCTTGATCACCGTGGTCATGAGCATGATGTTGATTCGATCGCTCGGCCTGGCTGCCAAGGGCAGCGTGAATCCGCGCGATGTGATCATGCTCATGGGCTATTCGGGCTTGGGGCATTTATCAACCATCATGACGCTCTCGCTGTTTATTGCCGTCACGAACACACTCGCACGCATGTATCGCGAATCGGAAATGGCTGTATGGTTTGCTTCTGGCAAAGGACTCACAGGATTCATCAGTCCAGTGATGCGCTTTGCATGGCCCATATTGCTGGCAATTGCTTCGCTGGCTTTGGTGGTTTGGCCTTGGACTGCACAACAAACCAATCAACTTCGCAGCCAATATGAGCAGCGCGGTGATTTGGATCGAGTCTCGATTGGTCAGTTCCAAGAAAACGCATCAGGCTCTCGTGTTTTTTTTGTAGAAGCAACTGACCGTGAAAACGGTCAAGTCAACCCATCGTCACAGGCGGTAACGGATACACAAGCTGAAATACTCAAGCGCCAAGCACGCAATATCTTCGTATCGGAGTCAGATGATCAAAAACAAATCATCACCTCTGCTCGCAGCGGCGCTGTAGACATCGTTAACCAAGATCAATTTATTGTGCTGAAAAACGGCCAGCGTATGGAGCAAAACAAAGACGGCAGCCAAGTCAAGGTGATTGAGTTTGAAGAATACGCCGTGCTCGCTAATGCTGCCAAGCTCACAGGTGCGCGTGAGCCTACTGCGAAATCATTGGACACACTGGATTTACTGACCAAGCCTACCGCTTTAAATTTGGCTGAACTGAGCTGGCGCTTGGGGCTAGCGCTATGCGCATTCAATCTGCTGCTGCTCGCTCTCTTGCTCTCAGCTGTGAATCCACGCGCAGGCCGAGGCTTTGGCATCGCCTTTGCTCTGCTGGCCTTCGTTGTGTACTACAACATGCTCAACGTGGGCTTCTCGCGGATTGCCAGCGGTCGCACCGACTTTGCAGTATGGATGATTGCTTTGCATGGCAGTGTCTTTGCGCTCACTGTGGGATGGATGGCACTACGGCATAACCAATGGTCATGGCGGATGCTGCTCCCCCGCCGCACTCCACCTACATCTGCGCTCTGACACTATGCAAACCATCCGACGCCTGCTGCACCGCGAAATCTGGATCTCCGTAGGTTTCGTGGCGCTGGCTTTCCTCACGTTGTTTTCATTTTTCGATTTGGTCGAGGAGCTCGGCGATATCGGTAAGGGCAATCCAAGTAGCCCCTATGGCTTAATTCACGCCGCACTCTACACTTTTCTGTGGGCACCGAGTCGGCTCTACGAATTGCTGCCCATTGCTGTTCTGATTGGGTGCATTTTCGTGATGGCACGTTTTGCGCAGAGCTCAGAATTCACGATTCTTCGCACCAGTGGTATGGGGCCTTGGCGCGCACTTAAAACCCTGCTCTGGATGGGCGTGGCCTTCACCCTGCTCACTTTTGCTTTAGGCGACTACATCGCTCCGCAGGCCACACGCGCTGCGCAACTGTTGAAATCTAAATTCATGGGGCAGATCAGCCTGGGGCAAACTGGTGCATGGCTCAAAGATCGCCAGCAATTTTCCAGTTACGCAGTCAACGTGGGTGCGCTCGACGGCGATGGCAGCATGCGCAACGTAAAAGTCTATGAATTCAATTCCAAAGGCCAAATTTTGGCCACGGTACAAGCGCAGCGCGGCACTTTTGAAGATGAAGCTTGGCTACTCAAAGATGTTCAGCGTCAAGAGTTCTTCATTCCCGATACCACTGCATTCGTCACGCCAAGCTTGAGCATCAACAAGCCCAAAGCTCTGGAGGAAGCAGCCCGCGTGGAGCGCAGCAAACTCTTACCTGAGTGGCGCTGGCCTACTGGTATCAGCGCTGAAATGGTTTCCGTGGCATTGCTCAAGCCCGAGCGTATGGGCACACTCGACCTCTTTCAATACATCCGCCATTTGCAGACCAACAATCAAACCTCGCAACGCTATGAAATCGAGTTCTGGCGTAAGGTGTTTTATCCGCTCAGTTGCCTCGTGATGGTTGTTCTCGCCCTGCCCTTTGCTTACCTACATTTCAGAAGCGGCGCGATCAGCGGCTATGTATTTGCTGGCGTGATGATCGGCATCAGCTTCTTCCTACTCAACAATGTTTTTGGCTACATCGGTAATTTGAACGACTGGACACCCTGGATCACCGCTGCAGCGCCAGGCTTGATCTATTCACTGGCATCTCTCAGTGCCTTCACTTGGCTGGTTTTACGGCAATAGCGATGACAACGACCGCAACACACTCCCCCAATGGCATCATCTTATTCGCCCACGGCTCGAGAGATCCACTCTGGCGGGGTCCGATTGAAGCTGTGGCTGCACGTATTCGCACCGACAGCCCGCACCTGCCAGTGACCTGCGCCTACTTGGAGTTGTGCGAACCCAGCCTGCCAGATGCAGCAGCACAGATGATTAGCAAATTACAGATTGCTATCAATTCAATAGCTGCCTGCGCAGACTCTAAGCCGGCGACTGGCCTAAAACCCTTAAAAATACGAATCATCCCTATGTTTTTAGGGATGGGTAAACATGCACGTGAAGACTTGCCCGAGCTGGCAGCCCAATTACGCTCATCGCATACCCAGGTTCAATTCGAAATTTCAGCCACTGTTGGGGAAGATGAGCGAGTGACTGCTTTGTTAGCGCAGATCGCTTTGGGTGCTTAAGTTATCGAGCGCCTATTCTCTTTCTGCGGTTTTTCAAACCTAGCCAGCGGCTGAGACGCCTAGCGATTGCGGACAAGTCAAGAATTGTTGGCCTTACAGCCCATGCTTGGTCTGTGATTGATGGCTCTTCGATACCGCCCGCACCGGCTCTCCTGAGGCGCTGCGCTCAGCCCAATGAGCACCCACTTAGGTCACGCGTTGCAACACCAGACATTCTTTATTACGAATTGCGGTAGTTTGGTAGCAATCTATTGATTTCTCTTACCAGTGAATGCGCTGGATTGTGAATTAATGCAAAGAATTAGTCATCATGTGCAACTCACAATATTGCATTGAACTAATACTTTGCTAGTAAATATATGAAGTTATCCATTGGTTTGTTAATCGTATCGGGTGGATTGGCGTCAAGCGGATCGTCTGTTTGGGCCCAAAACGTCGATACCGGCCGCGTGCTCGAGTCCGTGCAACCACGCCTGCCCAACGATAGACAGCAACCCTTGCCTAACTTGCAGCAAAGGGTCAGTCCGCAAGCTAATCCAACGCTCCCAGAAGCAATGCAACAAATCGATGTGCGAGAGTTCAGGATTGAAGGCTCTAGCTTGCTGGCAACAACGCGTTTGCAAACGGTGGTTGCACCCTTTGCGGGCCGCAGCTTAACAACATCGCAAATGCAGCAAGCGGCAGATGCAGTGACGCAAGCCTATCGGACAGCGGGGTATACATTGGTTCAAGCTTTGATCCTGCCTCAATCGATCAACGATGGCATCGTTGTGATCACTGTACGAGAGGATCGTCTTGCGGGCGTGCAAGTCATTGGTGAACGGACACCAAGCTTGGTCCAGCGCAGCATTCAAGAGACACTGACACCACAGCAAGCACTCAATGTGAATGCGCTAGAGCAAATTTTGCTCCTGGTCAACGATCTTCCAGGGCGCGGTCGCGCTTCGGCGGAGATTATTCCACCTACGCAAGGAGATGCATCAAACGTCACCGTGCGCTATGCACCCGCACCCAAAGTTCAGGGCAGTGCAACGATCGACACCTCCGGAAATCGCTACACGGGTAGCACACGTTTGATAGGTCAAATGCTCATCAACGAGCCATTCAACTCAGGTGATCAGCTCAGTCTGACTGTGTTGAGCGCTGGGACACCGCTGACATATGCTCAGGCCGGATACCGCTTCCCACTGACACCGCGCTTGTCGATGGGTGTGTCACTTTCCGTGCTCGAATATGAATTGTGTTGCCAGGCTGCTGGAATCACATTCAAAGGCGCTGCTCAATCCTTTGGATTTGACGCTGCATATCAGCTCAATCTCAAACGTGGTGAGAACTCAGCGCTCTATGCGGCTTTAGATTCGCGCCGCCTCAAGAGTGAGCGTAACGGTATTGAACAAAGCAATCGGCAAATCGATGCACTCAGCGCAGGTATCCGTGGCTACACCACCGTCGGTACATTCCGCAGTTGGAATACAAGTCTGCGAGCAGGTCGAGCGGACTTACAGAACAATGCGGGTGATCTCGCACAGAACGCAACGACACAAATACAAGGCAGTTTCAGCAAGCTCACGGGTGGTTTTTATCAATCCTTGAATCTCACGCACTCTTGGCTATGGCTGCTTCAAACTCGTGGACAGCTTAATCTAGGACGTAACTTAGACGGCTCGGAGCGCATTGCTTTAGGCGGAGCAGATGGCGTTCGCGCCTACCCTTCTGGTGAAGGCGTAGGTGATACTGGTTGGCTTTTATCGACTGAGCTGCGTTACGCCATTGAAGCTGCACAGGGCTTATCACTGGCCGCTTTTGTGGATGCAGGTGGTGTGCGACGTTACAGCCGCAACGTGGCCCCAGTCTTGGCCATGATGAATCAAAAAGACAACACTTATACGCTCGCTGGAGCAGGCGTGGGCGTGCGCTATGACAGTGCAAGCACAAGCCTGGTCTTGCAGATTGCAAAGCCGATTGGAAACAACCGTGGCGTCGACACATCTGGCAACAACAACGAAGGTCGCCGTGATGGGCAAACTCAGGCTTGGCTAAGCGCAGCCTGGAAATTTTGATCTGGATAACGTGTTCTTAAATCAAACAAAAGTAACTGAATTTGATCTTATGAACCAAAACAACGTGAAATGCAACTCACACAGAGTCTAAAGGAGCTGAAGATGAAGTCTATGCGCATTCAGACGAATACAAGTCATCGCAAGCGGATCGCAAAGCGCTTCGCATATCAAGCTGGAGCACTCATGCTCACCACGCTAGCGGCACAGCTCGCGTATGCGGACCTTGTCTCTAATCCCACATCAGGTCGGTATATACCGCCTTCGATCAATATCGTCGGCCCTGGGACAGGCCCGCCAATCTCCAATATCCCTCCTCGAGGCGCCGGTCCATCGCTAGAGATATCGTCACCGACCTTACCCTCCAATCCAGGCAGAGGTAGCACAGGTGGTGTGACGCCGGGTACTGGCCCAGTGACTGTTCCTACCCCGCCAGCAACGCCTGCTATACCTCCAGCAGCTGCGTTGCCTCTTCAGCCCCCTGCGCCAGCTCCAGGCGCCGCACCGACTGTAACCTCCCAGCCACCACTGGTCACTACTCCATCGGCGACAGTATCTCAGCCCGCAACGATCATCACGCCCACCCCAACCCTCCCCGTTTCGGGTGCCATAGACATAACGCCGTCAAGACCAGTCACTACGGTTGACGGACAGGTTCAGCCTGGTGCTGGCCCGATAACGAATGTTAGCCTTGCCGAGCCACCAGGCACCTCAACACCGCCCAGAGGCACAGGCCTGTTAGAAAGCACTTTGCCTAAGACACCCCCGCAAGGGAATTCATTTACAGGCAATGCACCTGCGCCAGCCACGCTGAGAGAAATCATCCCTGAGACTCAAGTGCTTCTGAGCAGCATGCGTGTCATTCAACCCAGCATTCCAAACGCTGACAATCGGCCGCCAACGCAGGTTCAAGCACGTTCGCAAACCGCCTGTATCCCCGTGACTCTTAGGCCAGATGCCCAACGCACCAACACCACGCTTGTAGATTTAACAGGCGACGGTTTGATCGTATCTGCTGTGCCCAATGCACATGTCCAAGCTGTCTTCACACGAGCAGGCTACGCCGAGGTCAACCTCACACAGGCTGTACGCTGGTGTATCGCTCAGGCTGCGAGTCGTGAATTGGTACAGCTGCAGGGCAACCTTGCAAACCAAGCAGATATGCGCCTCGTGCAAGTGTCACAAGGCTGGCAATTGATGTCACACGAGCAGTGGGTATCTCACCAAGCCACACTCGTGTCTAAAGCACAAGATAGCTCATCACCGCGCCTCCTGGCCGCATCGAATAGCAACCCACGTAAAGCTGCAGGCCTCAAAACAACCAAGTTACGCCCTAACCGGCCTAGCAGCGTGACGGTCTTGGTTCAGCAACTAGGAAACAGTCTAGATCGCGGCTTAGGCCGAGCGTCTAAGCAAGTTGTGGCGCAAGCTGCTAAGCCATAATGTTCCTCAACGACGGCTCCTGGGAAAAAATTCGCATTGCATTGTGCACTGCGATATGCGTCATAGCCTTGCTTCCCCAGCCTAGAGCTCAAAACACCACATCGCCCAATTCAGTACAAGCAGCGCTGACTTCGGCCCCCATCCTGAGGATTGATCCTGGTACACATACCAGTTTGCTGCGCGCAGCAGGCTTTGACGCTACACGTGAGCGCCTGTACACCGCCTCGGATGACAAAACTGTACGTATCTGGCAGATGCCAACTGGCAAACTCTTGTCTACATGGCGTGTGCCCATACTCGACGGGCCAGAGGGGCAACTCTATGCCTTATCTTTATCACCAGATGGCCGCTGGCTCGCTGTAGGTGGCTGGACAGGATGGGACTGGGAAAAGCGTGCCAGCGTTTATATTTTTGACACGCAAACTGAGCAACTTGTACAGCGCCTTCCCGTTGCGAGTTGGACAATTACCAGCCTCCGTTTTTCGCCCGATGGTCAATTTCTTGCTGTAGGCATGCATGGCCAAGGCGGATTAGCCATTGTGCGCAGGTCTAGCGGCCAAGTCATCGCCACCGATACAGCCTATCAAAACAAAGTGATGGATATGGACTTTGACCGCTTTGGGCGGCTTCATGTCATTGGGCTGGATGGCTTTGTGCGCTTGTATCAGCAAGATTTCAAGCTATTAGCGCGGCGTCAGGCCAAGGCATCCAAGGATCCAGTAGCCGTACGCGTCAGTCCCGATGGCGAGCAATTGGCGATTGGTTTTGCCGACGCCCCAGTTGTTGAAGTACTCAACGCACGTGACCTGAGTACGCTAAATGTGTTGAAAGCATCTACTGGGCGCCAGCATGATTTCGTGACAGTGGGCTGGAGCAGTGATGGCCAGTATCTCTATGCGGGAGGTGATAGTGCCAGCAAAGGCCGCTCAGACGTGTATCGGTGGGCATGGCCCGCTGGCTCACCTAACAGCGAGCCACAGGTATTTCAGGCAACATCGGCTCGTATCAATGATCTCTGGCCTCTGAGCAAGGGGCGCATGCTTTTCATTACTGATGAGCCTTCGGCTGGTTGGGTCGATCCCAGCGGGCAAGTCAAACAGCTCGTTGCGAGTGCGCAATGGGACTTCACACAATCGTCTCAGCAATTGCTGGTGTCAGGCAACGCAAGCCAAGTTAGTATTGCTGTGTCTGGGCAAACGATGGCTTACGACGTCAACAGCGCGCGCGCGCAGTTCCAGCGAAGCAACAGTACAGCACTACAGCGCCCCGTGACTCAAGCTCCTGGCTGGAATATTCGCATCAGTGCCGATCAAAGAATATTGAATATCAATCAGCAGCCTATCGCTTTGGAGGAATACGAGCGAGTGCGCAGCCATGCAATTTCGGCTAATCGCAGCTTTACAGCCATTGGCACCGAATGGGGGCTGCGCGCCTACAGCTCGAATGGCCAACTCCTGTGGCTAACCCGCGTCTCCTCCCCTGTATGGGCGATCAATGTGTCTGCAGACAATCAAACTGTTGTAGCAGCTATTGGCGACGGAACTCTACGTTGGTTTTCAGCGCAGACAGGACGAGAGCTACTGGCTACGTTTATGCACCGCAACTCCGCGGATTGGATCGCATGGATACCAGGCGGCTACTATGCATCATCGCCACATGGTGACCGCCATATTGGCTGGCACATCAACCGTGGCCTAGATATTGCACCAGATTTCATCTACGCAGTACAACTAGAACGCGTGCTGTATCGACCCGACTTAGTGAGAACAGCACTCGAAGGTCGTCAGGTTCAATCCAGCTCGCCTGCACCAATTCTGAGCAGCGAGCAAATGGCAAACATTGCACCTCCGCGCCTGCGAATCAAATTGCAAGGTGTGGATGCTGCTCGAGGCATCGCACGCATCAGCGTCGATGCCGAGCGTGCCGGCCCGGAGATGAAGGACATCGCTGTATACGTGAACGATATTCCTGTCACGCCATCCAATGATCGTAGCCTTCGCTCATCTGAAGCCAGGCAGCTGCGCCGCGATTACGAAGTGCCGCTGACCCGCCCTATAAACGATATCCGAGTTGAAGCATTTACGGGCGTATCTATGGGCCTTGCGCGAATACAGGCTGAACTGCCTTCGGGTGTATCACCTGCGCCTGCAACTGGTGATCTCTATGTCCTAGCAATTGGTGCAAGCCGTTTTGAGGAGTTACCTCAGAAGACATGGCTATCCTATGCTGCCAAAGATGCCGACACTATCGCCAATACGCTTCTGAGCATCCCCTCAACGCAATTTAACAAACGCCACATCCGCGTATTGACTGATAACAGCTCAGAGAAACCCACGCGAGCTAATATTCTCGCGGCACTCGATTTCCTCAAGAATGCACGAGCGCAAGACACCGTCGTTCTATTTCTTGCTTCACACGGCGTATCAGACACACGTGGCAATTATTATTTCGTGCCACGCGATGTCAAGGCTCAAGATCTCAATGGCTTGCAAGCCTCCAACAATCCGAGCAGCCTGCTCTCATGGCAAGTTTTCTTTGATGCACTGCGTGTTGTAGCTGGGCAGCGCGTTTTGGTTGTCGATACCTGTCAAGCCAAAGGTATAGCCGGTCGTTTTGACCCAAACGCACTCATCAAACGCTCAGCATCGAGCCAATTTGCACTCATGCTGGCATCAGGCGAAAACGAAGAATCACAAGAATACGACCCAGCTGGGCACGGCTTATTCACCTTCGGTCTCCTCACCAGCATGCAAGAGGCTCAAACGCAAAACTTGGCGCGACTGAATCTGCGAGACTGGTTTGCTGCCAGCGCAAGGGTGGTTCAGCGCTTTCGTGATCGCTCAATTGGCCCACAAACTCCGCAATTGCTTGCCCCTTCGGTGCTGGAGCAGACAGCTTTGCTCTCACGTTAGTGCCTGCCCACTAAAAAAACCAAATTTTTCACGATTTCATTGAACTGAAATATCGATGGCTGCAACTCAAGACACAAGAAGAACAGTTCATCCCTCTGAAACTGAGGTGCGCACCTTGCTAGAGCGCATCGGCAAACAGGATGAATCGGCTTTACGCGAGCTTCACCAAGCTTTCGGCAAGCGGATTTACGCCTTTGCCCTCAACCGCCTGCATGACGAGCAGGATGCTGAGACTGTGATTGTGGATGTGCTGTACGAAGTGTGGCAGCGCCCCGATCGGTTTCGTGGCGAGTCACTGTTTTCAACCTGGATTCTTGGAATCGCAAAATTCAAGGTACTGATGATGTTGCGTGCACGCCGCCCCGAAATGCAAGAGCTGGATGACGAGCTCTGTGACACTGTGCCAGATGAAAGCATGGGAGTTTTTGAAACCGTGCTGAACACCCAGCACCGCCACCACATTGATGGCTGCCTTGAGACGCTGCCTGATGTGCAACGCGAGTGCCTCATGCTGACTTTCTACGAAGGATGGTCGGTACTTGATATTGCTGAATTTCAAGCATGCCCTGAAGGCACCGCCAAGACGCGGCTCTTTCACGCACGTAAGAGCATGAAAGATTGTCTTGAACAAGTCTTTGCGGGAAAGCCTAGCTTGCATGTGGTGGGTGGCAAGGAGGTACGTCATGGTTGATACAGCTGTGCTCAGTATGAAAGACCTGCTGGCCGTTTTGCCAGCTTATGTGAATGGCTCAGCTACTACAGCCGAGCAAGCTCAAGTCAAGCATGCCCTTAAAGCGAGCCATGAGGCACGAGCTGCATTGGCTTGGCATGAAGCTCTGGCAGAGAAAGTAGTTGCCGATGTCGAGTCAGTGCGCGGCGATATCGGATGGTCTCAACTGCAAGCCAAAGTTCGCGCTTCCCAAGGCGTGCGCAACCAGCAAGTACCAGCCGCCAAATCATCACTCTGGGCGCGCTTAGAGGTTCTCCTTCCTCATCGTTGGCTGTCTGCACGAGTGCTTGGCGGTGCGTGTGCGGCGCTACTTGCTGTTGTGATTGGTCAGGGCATATTACTTAGCGCTGATGGAGACCGCGCGTATTCTGAGGTACGTAGTGCGCAATCCAACCCAAGCGCCACGGGTACTGCACCGGCTGGCAGCAAATACATCAAAATCAACTTCAAAGAAAAAATCACCGAACGCGATATGCGCCTGATGTTGGTTCGTTCTGGTGCAGTGATCGTTTATGGCCCTGCCCAACTTGGTGACTACACCGTGGCCGTGCCTGCTGCTGAACTTGATGCCACGGTCAAGCTGTTCAAGGACAGCATGCTGACAGAATCAGTTCAAGAGACAGCTGCACCTGGTATCGCTGCCAGCAGTGACACCACAGGCTCTGCCCTCAGCAATCCTGCGCAAGAAGCTGCCATCAAGAAACCCTAGAGAGAACACAGCATGTCAGCCTCCGCATCTCTGATTTCTCGACGTCAACTGCTACGCGTATCTACTGGTGTGGCTTCAATGGTAGGTCTATCTGCTTGGGCACAGCGCCCACGCTCCAGCACTGACGATAACAAGTTGGCTCTTGTGATCGGCAATGCAGATTACCGAGTAAAGCCATTACGCAATGCCGTCAGCGATGCCCGTTCAATGGCATCTGCCATGCGCGAAGTTGGTTTCAACTTGATCATGCGAGAGAATGCCTCACAGGCCAGCATGATTGATGCCATGAAAGAGTTTTGGCTACGTAGCCGCCGCTCTGAAGCGCGTCTGCTGTATTTTTCTGGCCATGGTATCCAGCACCGGGGACGCAATTACCTGGTACCTGTCGATATGGTGATTGAGAACGAAGAGGATGTGCCAAGGCGAGCTGCCTCTGTGGATGAAGTGGTTGAAAAGCTCAATGAGAACAGCAAAGGCGTCAATGTTGTCATTTTGGATGCCTGCCGCACCCCACCTGTTGCTGGTACAACGCGCACTCGAGGACTTGGCGGTACGCGCTCCATGGGTGGCGGTTTAGCACAAGTCAATGCACCACAAGGCACGCTCATTGCATTTTCCACGGCACCCGGCTCCGTGGCTTACGACGGCGTCGATGGCAATAGCCCTTACACGCGCCATCTTGTCGAACAAATGCGTGTGCCAGGCCAATCAATTGAGCAGGTCTTCAAACGTGTACGCATTGGCGTAGCGCGTGATACCGGCAACAAGCAAGTTCCTTGGGAGTCAAGCTCCCTCATGGGTGATTTTTGTTTTGCAGCTGACAGCGCAGGTCGCTGCGCTGTCAGTTGATATTCAGGAGATGATGATGCTCACACGCAGAAACGCTATCACTGCCTTTGCAGCCCCTGCACTGATCATGCCCTTGGCTCTTAGAGCGCAAAGTTCATCGAAATCGACATTCGCTCCACGGTTCATCGACATGGCTGGCCGTAGCCCGTCCAGCACTCAAATCATCGAGGTTTTGAAGACACAGCAGGGCATTTCTTCAACGCGCACCCGCAAGCTCAACCTCGAACCCATGACTCGCCCTGATACCGGCATTGCCGCGGCTGATAGCACACCGCGTGACAATACACCTCGCGAGACACTGCAGGTGGAATCAGAATCTGCGCGTCTAAGTTTCGATCAGATCACTTTCGAGTTTGACTCCGCCCGTATTTCACGCGAAGCCTTGCCTGTGCTGCAAGAAATCGGTATCGCGCTGCGCGCCAAGGAGCTTGTACAGCTGCGTTTCCTCATCGAAGGGCACACGGATGCAACAGGTAGTTTGCAGTACAACATGCAACTGTCTTCACGGCGAGCTGAGTCCGTCAAGCGTTATCTCATGGCACGTCATGGTCTGCCCTCTCGTCGCTTACTCACTGCGGGCAAAGGTCCGACCGATCTTCACGAACCCGATCAGCCCGAAAGCTCCGCCAATCGCCGTGTGGTGCTGATGGCCTTCGAAGGAAAAGTGGTTCCCACTTGAATACTTTGCGTACTTCACAGTCTTTCAAGGAGCCTCAGGGCTCCTTTTTTGTGAATCGTAAAAATTATCTGCTTTTAGCTCAGTAGCCAGCGCGGAATATGCGCAAAGTGCTATTCATTTAATAGTAACCAGTCAAACCAAAAGTATCGTTGTGTAAGGTAGAAGAAAAACTTGAACCGAACCACCCATGAGCTGCAACTCATGGGCATGAAACACGAAACATCCCATCTGTTCAAGTCTGCCATCGTAGCGCTGATCAATCTATCAGCTGCGCATCTGGCACTCGCCGGCAATGAGCAGCGAGTTGATGTCAAGGGTGTCGCGATCAACGCTTCGCTTCCTTTGGCAAAAGCAGAGCAAAACATGGCTTCCACCACGGGTGGCAAAGTCAACGGTAAAAATCGGCAGCGCGTAACAATCAAGGGTGCCGCCGTCAACGTTGCAGCCTTGGGTGCCAAGGCTGAGCAAAATATGTCCAGTGTCAAAGGCAAGGTATCTGGCAGTAATGATCAGACCACCAACCTTGTAGGTGCATCTATCAACGCCGCTGGTCTTGGCGCAAAAGCCAGTACCAATATGTCCAGCGTCAACGGCTCGGTCAAAGGCAGCAACAAGCAAAGCACGCATGTGGTCGGCGCTGTGGTCAATGCAGCAGCGTTAGGAGCAAAAGCCAGCGTCAATCTCGCTTCTGTGGGCGGCTCAGTCAACGGCAGTAACACGCAGCGCGCCTATGTGGGCGGCGCTATTGTGAATGTCGCAGCTTTGGGCGGCAAGGCTGAGGTCAATGTTGCATCCAAGGCTGGCAGTGCTTCAGGAAATGCTCAAACCGCCGTTGTGGGCGGTGCCATCGTGAACTACTCAGCTTTCGGTGTGCCTTCCAAAGTCAACATTAACTCCAACTGAATTTAACCCTTCGCACGGGTGGGCCCAGCCCATGCGAAGTTTTATCAAAGGGCATCACTCTAGGAGAAATCTCATGACCAAGTTCGCAATCATCGCTCTCGCCGCTTTCATGGCCGCTGGTGCAGCTCAAGCTCAGATCAAAATCACAGGCAAGAACGAGCAGAAAGTCAAAGTCCAAGGCGCAGTCATCAACGCAGCGATTGGCATGGGTGCTACTGCCAAGCAAAACCTCTCTTCGAATGCCGGCAAGGTGGAAATTGGCGGTGACAACAAGCAAACCACTGAAATCCAAGGCGCTGTGATCAATGCTGCCATCGGCATGAAAACCACAGCCAAGCAAAACCTTGCATCCAACACCTCGGACAAATAAATCAAGGTAACCGTCTCTTTGGGTGATGAGCGCTGGCATCCAGCTTGCGCTCGCCCAAAGGGGTGGGTCGTGCGGGTGGGCTCAATCAGTCTTCACTACCAACCGGATTCAAACAAGCTGTCATTCTGAGGTCATCATGAAAAAGAATGTATTCATCACATTATTTGTTGCTGCCCTCGCCGGCACGGTTTGGGCGAGCGACGGTGATCCTACGCCACGCAAAGGTATCGACAACAAAGACGATGCACAAGTCAAGCAAGAGATGGCCAAACGCTGGAGATCATGGGGTGCAGGTGACACGCAAAACATGGTGACCCGTGAGATCAAAACTGGCCCTGGCGGCAGCAAAGGCTGCAACACAACTGTGGGCCCCAGCCAGCCAGCGCAAACGCAAGGCTCTGGCCGTTACGGCCCCAAAGATAAACCATCTGTCACCGTGGTCACAGGATCTGTGATCAATGTTTGCAAGTGACAGTCAAAAATTACCCCTGATTGCCTGAATTCTCCAACATCAAGCCATGAGATCTCTCCGCCTGACCCTTAGCGCCATGGCTTTGAGCCTATTAAGTGCTTGCGCAATCAGCCCGCGCGATAACACCAAGTTTTTTGACAGCATACCCACTGACAATATTCCGGTGACAGCGCCCGTGCGCTCGATTTCCAGTTTCAGCGATTCGCTCATGTGCATGGACAAGATGCTGCGCGACTATAAAGTTCCGCAAACCTTGGTGACCAGCAAAATCATTGCTGACTCTTCAGGCAAAGTGTCTGTAGGCATGAAAGATATGGTCATCACGGCACTATCGGTGATGTCGCGCACCAGTGGCGCATTCCGATTTGTAGACTTTGAAGTTGACGCGATCAAACAGGATACGGTTCAAAATCTCACTAATCTGATGCTCAACGCCGGTCAGATGCGACTACAAAAGCCACAGCTCTATATTTCTGGTTCGATTGCGTTCATGGATCAAAACGTATCGGTCAGTCGTATGGGTGGTGGCATCAGCGCTAAGAATTGGGAAGCAGGCTATTCGCGTGATTTCATGGGCACGGTCTTCGGTCTTGAGCTGCATTTGGGTGATTTTGCAACGCGTACATTGGTACCCGGTGTGGAATCTGCCAATCAGCTCGTGCTAGGCAATGCAGGGCACGGTTTTGATGTGGGCGGACGCATCCAGAAAACTGGCGTGCAATTTAACTTCAGCCGCGAAATTTCGCAAGGCCTCGGCCCCGCGGTGCGCACGCTGATTGAGTTGGGTTTGATTGAGCTGATTGGCAAGTGGTCACGTGTTCCGTATTGGCAATGCCTCTCTTTGGATCAGACACATCCCGAATTCCAAGCGCAGATGCGCGCTTGGTGGGACGACATGAGCGGGGATGAGCGTATCAAGCTCTTTCAAAATGCGCTTCGCAGCAGCAGCTATTTCAACGGCAATGCTGACGGCAAACCCAGCGCAGCGCTACGCGAAGCACTGATGAAATATCAAGCAGACAAAGACATTGTGGTCACAGGCAACATGGGCTACGAATCCTACGAGCGACTCACCAAGGACTATGTTAGCTTTGACGGCGCAGGTAAATTCGTACGCGTTGGCTGGGGACCAGCCGACAAGGCCAAAGCAGTCGCCAAAGGTGGTGCTGCGCATGTGGTGATGAGTCAACAAGTGATTGACACTTTTAAACCACGTCATGAGCGCTCATCAATTAACTCTACAGCAACTTTTGAACCCAAGATTTCGATATTGCTGGGTAATCGTGACGGTGAATACACTGTAGGCGAAAGCATGGTCTACTCATTCTTTGTTGATCGCCAATCATTCGTGTATTGCTACTACGTCGATAGCCAAAGAAAAGTAGCGCAGGTCTACCCCAACCCTCTTCAGCGCATGCAGCCGATCAAGGCCAATGCTGCTATCCAAGTTCCTGATTTGAACAACCCTAATACTTTCACGATCGAATTTGACAAACCAGGGCGGCAAGAAGTGGGTTGTTTTGCAACCGATCAAGAGATCATCACACGGCTGCCTCCCTTACTTCGCGGCCCAGCGTTGCAGCCTTTAGCTGGTGTCAGCAGTATTGACGATATGCAACGCGCGTTTGCAACAGCCTTAGGTGCAAATCGATTTGGTATGGCACGCACACCTTGGACCATTGTGCGTAAGTGAGGTTGCAGTGAGAGCAAGCATGGTCTTGATCGGAATGATGTTTGCTAGCATGACTTACGCTCAAACTCTTCACTTAGCCTCCTGCGAGCATGCAGTGATCTTGCGATATGGCACAACAGATGCACCCAAACTGTCTGCTGCGGCTGAGGCATTGGGTGTTAGTCTTCATAGCCAAAGTAATGGTGTGAGTATGCAGTGCAAATCTCCGCAGAAAAAACACTCTTTAAGCGCAGCATCAAGTTCATCTGTTGTGATCATTAACGGCACACGTATCAATCGGGCTTTTGGCACAGGCGCTGTAGCAGAGCAAAATATCGGTGGTCGCAGCAACAAAGAGAGTGGTTCCAAAGCAGATTCACAGGTTGTCGTTACTGTGCCCAGCGGATGGCGAATTCAAGCAAGAAACTGGGTAGGCTCGCTGAGCACGCATGCAGGTATCTGGCAGGCGGATGTGGAGATTTCGGCAGGTGAGATGAGCTTCACTCAACTCAAGGACTCACGCCTTGTCATCGATGCGGGTGATATCAAAGCCCAATCGCTACTAGGCCGACTTGACGCCAGTATGCGCGGAGCAGGAAGTATAGAGGTTGAGCGCGCTAACGATGCGGTGCTGAATTTACAGCTGAACGGTGCAGGCAGCATGACCTTCAAGGGTCGTGCACAGTCTGCCCAGATCCGCGCCAGTGGCGTGGGTAGCATCGAGATCGAAAAACTGGTTAATGAACCTTTCATTCAAGCGAGTAGCCTAGCTACGATCGACATCGGGCGCTGAATCCATGAAGTTAACGCTGCACATTATTTTCATACTGACGATGCTGCTGGGTAGCATCAGTACGGTGAGCTTCTCTCAAATTAAGACAACACCTAAATCACGTGCTGATCCATCACCCACCTTGCAAGTCACTGCGAACCCGCAAGAATCTGCACAAGATTCCTCTTGCGAGAGTCAACCCTCCCTTGAAGGTAGCATTGCCCGCCACAACGGCAAACAACCTACCGGGCGTGTTGACGAGGCACTCGTGGCGCGAGCGCGAACTGGTGACGCTGCAGCAGCCTGGCGCTTAGCACTTGCAAGTTTCCGCGGCGAGTGCCGTGCACCCAATTACAGCGAGATGGCTGTTTATATACAAATCGCACATCAAGCAGGGCACGCTTGCGCAAGCGGTGCCTTGGGGCTTGCCCATGCGCGAGGCTGGGGAGTCAGGCGCGACTTGACTTACGCACGCGAGTTGATTGAGCGCTCCATCCAAGCAGGTTGCACAAGAGCCTACTACTGGAGTTGGCTGGCGGATGAAGCTGCACCCAACCCTAGCGCACGCGAGCGCGCTCGTTCCGACCTAGCTCAAGGAGCTGATCGCAATGATGGGCATGCGCTCAATGCACTCGCAGTACAAAACGAGATCGATCAACAAAGAAACGAAGCACGAAAACTATATCTACGCGCAGCCAATGTGGGCAACGCGACAGCCCGCCTCAATCTTGCTCGCCTCGCACGTTTCTTCTCGCAATCCAGTGAAAAACCCACGATGACCTCGCTCCAACAACGCGCGCAAAGCGGCGAGGCGCAAGCACAGTACCAACTTGCACGCCGTCTGCATCAGGGCGACGGTGTTTCGCCTGACTATGTACAAGCTCTCAAATGGTATAGCCAATCTGCAGCCAAAGGTCACACCGCAGCACGTGAAATGCTCCAGCTTGTGCAAGCACGGCTGGGCAATGCTGCACTTGCCAGCCTGCATACCGTCAACATCAGCGTCATGAGCGATCTGGCGAATGTTGATCTGGCACAGGATGAACTGAACAAACGGCGCGGTATTACGCAGCCGATCGAAGATACAGATCCCTTTTTATTGCTCTGAAGCGCTGGGCATTTTCACCAGCGCTGTTCTTTGAGATAAATAAGAAGCCCCAACTCAATCCAGCTTGATCTCCAGATCAACTGCCAACTTGATCCACACCGGCACATCCCGCTCCCAATCCGCTCGTGTCTCTTTCAAATTCTTCGGCTTGTTCGGAATCGCAAAAGTCTCGCGCAGTTGCGCAGCGCGGGGAGTGTTCGCACCTTCCACGACAACCTGAGACAAAGCTTGCAACACAGCCTCGGGCGTGCCCGCAGGCGCCATCACTGGCAGGCCGCCCTCAAGAGTAACCAAGCGACCTTCAATGCCCTGCTCTGTGAGCGTGGGCACATCGGGGAGCTTGGGGGAGCGGTAAGAGCCCGTCACGCCGATGGCGCGCACGCCGCGCTGCTGCACGGTGGCAAAGGATTGGTAGCTGCCAATGGCCACTTGCACTTGGCCGCCTGCCAGATCCACCCACATAGGCGCTTCGCCTCGGTAGTTGATCGTTTGAATCTTCGTGCCTTCATTGCGATTGGTTTGATCGGCCACCATCTGCGGATACGCTCCGGGCGCATAGCTGCCCATGTTGGTCGGGTTTTGCTTGGCATACGCAATCAACTCGCGGAAAGTGCGCACGCCGATTTTCTCTGGCACGCCCACTATCAGCGGGCCCGATGGATAGAAGGCCACGGGGGTGAGGTCTTTGTCCAAGTTGTAGGGCAGCTTGTTGTAGAGCACGCGGTTTTGCCAGACAGTGCCGGATGTCGTCATGAGCAAGGTGTAGCCGTCTGCAGGCGATTTGGCCACCGCATCAATTGCCAGAATAGCACCCGCGCCGGGCTTGTTTTCCACAATCGCTTGAATACCAAACTTCGCGGTGAGCTGTTCCGCATACAGGCGCGCATAAGCATCCGTGAGGCCACCGGGTGGAAAGGCGACGATGATACGGATGGGCTTGGCTGGCCATTTGGGCTGCTGGGCAATGGCGCTTGGCAAGGCGAGCGATGCCGCTGCTAAACCGCCTGCGGCGAGTACCTTGCGACGCTGGAAAAGAGGGAGCTGAGTCATGTGTGGCCTGCTAAAACTAGGATGTTTGCACCTTACAAGATTCACCGCAAAACCCGCCTCTCACAAACCCTGACCGAGTCTCTTTTAGCTCAGCTAAACCAGCAGGGTTTTCCATAGCATGCGGAACTTCCCCTAGAAGAATTGAATCGTGATTTGACTTTCAATAAAAGGAGACAACCATGAAAGTAAGCCGCCATACTCTGCTGGCCTTCGCTACCGCGTCCGCCTTCATACTCGCCTCATGCGCAAGCACCCCGCCCCCACTTGATGCCAATGCTGTCATGAGCAAAGCCAGCGCGGCGATGGGCGCGGGCGGTGTGCAGAGCCTGCGCTTTGCCGCCACAGGCACGGGTACCACCTATGGCCAAGCTTTCAAGCCTGATACGCAATGGCCGCGCCTGAGCTACAGCAGCTTCTCGCGCCACTATGATTTTGCAAACAGTGCCATGCGCGAAGAGTTCGCACGCGGACGCGCTGAGCCCACGGGTGGCGGCGGCATTCCTTTGATGGGCGAAGGCGAGCAGCGCGCCATCTTCGTGGTGCAAGGCGACTTGGCATGGAATATGGTGGGCCCGGCGCAAGTGGCCGCTCCTGTTGCCACCGATGCTCGCATCCATGACTTGTGGACTTCGCCGCATGGCGTGCTCAAAGCTGCTGCTAAAAATAAAGCCAGCGCTTTTGAAGCAACAGACAACGGTCAAAAATATTCTGTGCTCTCTTTCTCCGAGCCTGGTCGCTTCAATGCCAAAGCCTTCATCAATGCGCAAGGCTTGGTAGAGAAAGTGGAATCACGCTTGCCGCACCCCGTGATGGGCGAAAGCGCCGTGGTCACGATGTATAGCGACTATCGCCAGCAAGGCTCAGCACAATTCCCCATGCGTATCCGCCAAACGCAAGAAGGCGTGAACGTGCTGGACATGCAGGTGAGCGAAGTGCAGGTGAATGCGCCCGTGACTATTGCCGCCACCGATCTCGTGCGCGGCTTCGCAGAGCGCGCCACCAGTGAACAAGCCGCACCCGGCGTTTGGTTCATCGCAGGCGGCTCACACAATAGCGTCGCCATCGAGATGAAAGACCATGTGGTGTTGGTCGAGAGCCCGCTCTATGATGGCCGCGCAGCCGCTGTGATGGCTGAAGTCAAGCGCATCGCGCCCGGCAAGCCGATCCGCTTCTTGGTGAATTCGCATCACCATTTTGACCATTCAGGCGGCGTACGTGCAGCAGCATCAGAGGGCGCCACCATCATCTCCAGCGCAGCCGGTGTGCCCTTCTTCCAGCAAGCGCTGAATAATGCCAACACCATTCGCCCCGACATGCTTTCCAAATCTGGCAAACGTGCGAGCGTCGAAGGCGTGAGCGGCAAACGTGTGCTCACCGATGGTAGCCGCCAAGTCGAGCTGCACCTCATCACAGACAGCATCCACGCCGACGGCTTCGTCATGGCCTACCTGCCGCAAGAGCGCCTACTCATCCAAGCCGATGCCTACACCCCCAGCGCTCCGAATGCAGCGCCTCCAGCCAAGCCAAACGCGAATCACCTCAACTTGATCGACAACATCGAAAAACTCGGCATGAAAGTGGATCGCATCTTGCCCCTGCATGCGCGTATCGTGCCGCTGTCTGAGCTTTATACGACTGCTGGGAAGAAGCTCTGATTACTTAGTTTTAAATTTTTGACAGGCTGCGGGTTTGACGCCACCCGCTCGCCTGCCACGTGACGTGCCCGCAAAAGCCGAGACCTTTCTTGTTGGGCGCTCTTGCCCGCAAGCTCTAAGCTGCTGGTCTTTTGTAGCGCTCTGATCATGGTTGGCCGCGCTCGACTGAGAAAAGCCTCGTCTTTTTCAGACCCATCACGCGGCGGGTAAAGTTATCTGGCGCGTCATTACTTACTACATATTCCATAGCACTCTGCGCAATAAATATGCCGGCAAAGTGCTCAAAAACCTCAAGAACACTGAAAAGCGGCCAGCGGCAGGGCTTGGCGCAAGCAGTGAGCCCCGAGCTGGAAGCGCGCAGCTTTCACAGGTAAAGCGCACAGCGCTTTAGCAAAAACGTGTTTGAGCGTCAGCGAGTTGTTTTTGCGGCCTTTGAAAGCGAGCACTGCACATGCTCCCCGCGAAGCGGGTCGGGGCGGGCTTGCGCTAAGCCCTGCCGCTGGCCGCTGTTCCGCCCCAATCCAGCAGCAATGAATCTGCCTTCGTCGTAGGCTGCTCAGATTCAACAGCCAATTTGTATAAGTCAAGCACCTGCTTTTATGAAGCCTTGAACAAAAGCGTACATCGTCAAAGCAAGGACGCCTGCAACCAACCACCAAGGAACCGATTGATCATTGGGGTTCGGAGTTTTCTTGATATCGCCTTTCAATGCGCGTACCCAAGAAACTGGTTCAACCTCTTCATTTTTGCTCTTACCAAACAAACGCTTGCCAATAATTAGCTCTATGCCTGCAAGGAAGACTCCCCCACATAGCCAGATCCAGACACCAGCAACAGCCAGTCGAAATACAAGATCATCTGACGGATCCATGTTGGGTTTTCCCGACGAGGATTTTGGCAGCGATGGGATTACTCCAGAGCTGTAGAAAAGGTATACCAAAAGCGCCAAAAACGCTGATGAAATAGCAACTACATAGACTCCGATAACAATTTCGGCTTTTCTATCCGAGAGCAGTTTCAGAGCTTTCGCTGCATAGACGATGCATGGGCAAAGAACAATGCCAAAGAACAAAACCCATGCTTGAAAGTAGGTGAGCAACAAATCGCTCACCCCTGCGCAGCAATCTTCTCCGCCTTGCTATGCAACTTATTAAGCGCAGAAAGATAAGCCTTCGCCGAAGCAACAACGATGTCGGGATCTGCGCCGACGCCGTTGACGGTGCGGCCGCTGTTTTGCAGCCGCACCGTCACTTCGCCCTGTGACTCGGTCGATCCGCTGATGGCGTTGACCGAGTACAGCACCATCTCCGCGCCGCTTTTGACGTGCGCTTCGATAGCCTTGAGCGAGGCATCGACCGGCCCATTGCCGCTCGACTCTCCGCGAATTTCTTTGCCGCCCACCGTGATCACGATGGAGGCCTGCGGCTTCTCGCCCGTCTCGCTGCGTTGCGAGAGGGAGATGAAGCCGAAGTGTTCTTTCTCTGCTGTGACGGCCTCATCGCTCACGAGCGCGAGGATGTCTTCGTCAAAAATCTCAGCCTTCTTATCGGCCAGCTCTTTGAAGGCCATGAAGGCGGTGTTGATCTCAGCTTCTGAGCCGAGCACCACGCCCAAATCTTGCAAGCGCTGCTTGAAGGCATTGCGGCCTGAGAGTTTGCCCAAAACGATCTTGTTGGCGCTCCAGCCCACATCTTCCGCGCGCATGATTTCGTAGGTATCGCGCGCTTTGAGCACGCCGTCTTGGTGGATGCCGCTGGCGTGCGCGAATGCGTTTGCACCGACCACCGCTTTATTCGGCTGCACCACGAAGCCTGTGGTTTGGCTCACCATTTTGCTCGCGGAGAGGATTTGCACGGTGTCGATGCCCATGCTCAGGTTGAAATAGTCTTTGCGCGTTTTCACGGCCATGACGATTTCTTCCAAGCTGCAATTGCCAGCGCGCTCGCCCAAGCCGTTGATCGTGCACTCCACTTGGCGCGCGCCGCCGATTTTTACGCCCGCCAAGCTGTTGGCCACGGCCATGCCCAAGTCGTTGTGGCAATGCACGCTCCAGATGGCTTTGTCTGAATTGGGAATACGTTCGCGCAAAGTTTTGATGAAGTTGCCATAGAGCTCAGGAATCGCATAGCCCACGGTATCGGGAATGTTCAGCGTGGTCGCGCCTTCATTGATCACAGCTTCCAACACGCGGCACAAGAAATCCACATCGCTGCGGTAGCCATCTTCCGGGCTGAACTCAATATCGGCACACAGGTTGCGCGCAAAGCGAACCGATTGCTTGGCCTGCTCAAACACCTGATCCGGTGTCATGCGCAGCTTCTTTTCCATGTGCAAGGGGCTGGTGGCGATGAAGGTGTGAATGCGGGCGCGCTCTGCGCCTTTTAAGGCTGCTGCGGCTTGGCCGATATCGCGGTCGTTCGCACGAGCTAGGGAGCAGACGGTGGAATCTTTGATCACATTGGCAATCGCTTGCACGCATTCAAAATCACCATTGGAGCTGGCCGCAAAGCCCGCTTCGATCACATCAACTTTCAGGCGCTCCAACTGGCGGGCGATACGCAGCTTCTCATCTTTGGTCATCGAAGCACCGGGCGACTGCTCGCCATCGCGCAGCGTGGTGTCGAAAATAATCAATTTTTCTGGGGTAGCTGCTGTTGCGTTCATAAGTGGCTCCGAAAAGATGAAGGTAAAAAATGAAAGAGAAAAAACAAAAAGGCCCGTTGGGTTGATTCAACGGGCCTTAAGAGTTTGGGTTATGTGCTCGCGCGTTACCAACTCCGCCCGGGGGGCAGTAGAAGAATAAGGGCGAGCGAAATTCGATTCATGAGTTGGAATATAGCACAGATGTTTTTAAGTGCAAGCATCGTGATCCCATCTCAAAATAATGCTGTCTGCCTCGCATCTGGCGATGGTGGCACGAACTGCGAGAGATCAAGCTGCACACCCTCACGGTTAAAACCATGCTTGCGGCAAGCAGTTTCAAAGCGTTTTTTGATCAGTTCTGCCCAAATGCCCTGCCCCTTCATGCGCGTCGCGAAATTCGCGTCGTAATCCATCCCACCACGCATCTCTTGCACCCGCGCCATCACGCGCTCAGCACGTTGCGGGTAATGTGAGCTAAGCCATTGGCGAAAGAGTGGCGAGATTTCCCAAGGCAGGCGAATCACGGTGTAGAAAGCCGTGCGAGCACCAGCATCCCAAGCAGCTTCTAAGACTTGTTCCATGTCTTCGTTGATGAATGGAATCTGCGGCGCAACGCTCACACCTACAGGCACGCCCACGCTGGCGAGCTTGCGAATCACCTGCAAGCGCCGATGCGGTGCGGCAGCGCGCGGCTCCAAAATGCGCGCAAGCTTTGCATCCATCGTGGTGATCGTCACATATACAGCCACGAGCTTGCGTTGCGCCATCGGCACGAGCAAATCCAAATCGCGCTCCACTCCGCTAGATTTCGTCACCAAGCTCATCGGATGGCCAACCTCAGCCATCAGCTCAATCACTGAGCGCGTGAGCTTGAGCTCGCGCTCGGCAGGCTGATAGCAATCAGTGGCTGAGCCGATATTGATGAGTTGGGGAATGTAGTGCTTGCGCGAAAGCTCCGCGCGTAACACCTGCGCGATATTGCTCTTGGCAATGATCTGCGTCTCAAAATCCAAACCTGGCGAAAGATTGAGATAGCTATGCGTGGGCCGCGCATAGCAATAAATGCAACCATGCTCACAGCCGCGATACGGGTTCACCGAATAGTCAAAATAAATATCCGGCGAATCATTCTTGTTGATCGCCGTGCGCGCCTCCTCAATCCGCACCTGAGTGGCAGGTGGCAAGAGGCTCGCAGCTTCCATCGCCCCTAAATCCAACGTGTCCCACCCATCGTCAAACTGGGCTCTCTCGTCTTGGTTAAACCGATGCGTGATCTTGCTCACCGCCCCTCGCCCTTTGAGCGCGCTCAGAGGGATGAGGGTTTCGGGGACAGGGATGGAATGCTTGGCCACGGCCTATAATACTGTATATAAATACATATTACAATCATCGAAATCTATTGGCATAGACTGCGTGTCAACAGCAATGTACGTTCGTCATTTCTTTACATTAGCGTTTAAAGTATTAAAGATCAGTGTAAGCCTTTGATTTAATTTGGTATTTTCAGCACTTATCTATGTCAGACAGCGTCTTCATGAAAAGTATTCAGGCATTGATTGCCATTCCACTTCTTACGATGATACAAATGGCTGCCGCTCAATCTGGATGCTCTCAAGGATTTATTAATCCGCATCGACTTTATTTGCACAACGAAGCAAAGGCCTCGGTTACGCCACTGTCTCTGGCTGCTGGCGAGCCTCTGGGCACTGTCATGTACAAGGCGCGCAAAGACTCTCAATTGAGCAGCTTGGACGACTATCTGGGCAAATTCTGCACGACAGGATTTCTGGTGCTGCACAAGGGACAGGTTGTTTTCGAGAAGTATCAGCAAGGTGTGCGGCCAGACGACATGCTGCTATCAGCGTCGATGTCCAAGACCATCCTTTCTCTGATCATGGGGGTGGCCATTGCGGAAGGCAAACTGGCATTGAATGATCGCGTTCAAGATATCCTGCCAGACTTCAAAGATAGTGCGTTCGCAGATAACACGATCGAAGAACTTCTATGCATGACTACAGGGGTTGAGCTGAAGAATTCTTACGTGCGGGGCGAGACCTCGGACAATCAGGCGACGAACCCCATGATTTCGCCTCGCCAAAATATGCGCTCGTACCTGAGTCAAAAGAAGGGGCTTGCAGCAGCAGGAAAGCGGTTCGACTACAACGGAGCGGTGTCAGCATTACTTGGGCTCACGCTTAGTGCTCGTACCGGCAAAAGCAATACGGACTATCTGGCGGAGAAGATATGGCAGCCTATGGGGGCAAAGAGCAACGGTTACTGGATTAAAAACAATAACGGTGAAGAAGGCGTACAGGGGCAATTTGCCGCTACGTTAAGCGACTATGCCAAGCTCGGCTATCTGGTGATGAACCAAGGAGCCATAAACGGGAAGCAGCTGATTCCTGCGTCTTGGATTGCACATATGACCACCCTCAGACGAGATCTGCCTCAATCCTCCGGGCCGCCCTACTATGGCTTACATGTCTGGATACCACAGGCTGCTGGTGGAAGATCGTTTTTCTGGGGCACCAACGGACAAAATATTTTCGTCGATCCCATTGCACAAGTCGTTATTGTCCACACAGGCAACAGCCCCAATGCAGAATTCCATGGCAACGATCATCTATTTCCGTTGCGGGATGCAATTGTGACCAAGCTATCAAGTCGATAAATGGGCTGAATGGATAGTCAAACCTTCTCAGCAATCGCCTTCTGAATCAAAGCCACAGCATCAGCCAAGGGCATCACCGTCCCTTGCGTCGCACCACGCGCGCGAACGGCGATCGTGCCGGTTTCTACTTCGCGGTCGCCCATGACCAATATGTACGGGATTTTCTTGGAGGCGGCTTCGGCGATCTTGCGGGTGATTTTCTCGCCGCGCGTATCGGTCTCTACACGCAGGCCAGCGGTGCGAAGCTGCGCGGCCACTTTTGGCACATGGTCGGCTTGCGCATCGGTGATGTTGCAGACCACAGCTTGCACAGGCGCGAGCCATGCTGGGAGCGCGCCTGCGTGTTGCTCGATCAAGATACCGATGAAACGCTCCAAGCTGCCAACGATGGCGCGGTGGAGGACGATGGGGCGTTTGCGGACGCCATCGCTATCGACGAAATCTGCATCTAAGCGTTCGGGCAAATTCGGATCGACCTGAATCGTGCCGCATTGCCATGGGCGGCCTAGCGCGTCTTTCAGCGTGT
Source organism: Variovorax sp. PCZ-1 (assembly GCF_018413605.1). GTDB lineage: Bacteria > Pseudomonadota > Gammaproteobacteria > Burkholderiales > Burkholderiaceae_C > JANMDU01. Next base: position 1,780,102 of record NZ_JAHCDN010000001.1, read on the forward strand.
ATTCGATCTTCGGGCCATAGAAAGCGCCCTCGCCTGGCAGGTATTCGAAATCGCAGCCGCTGGCCTTCAAACCTTCGGCGAGCGCGGCTTCGGCTTTGTCCCAGCTCTCTTCGGTGCCGATGCGTTTTTCGGGGCGGGTGGAGAGCTTGTAGATGATGTTGTTGAAGCCGAAATCGGCATAGACTTTTTTCAGCAGCGTGGTGAAGGCAATCACCTCGGATTGGATTTGATCTTCGGTACAGAAGATGTGGCCATCGTCTTGCGTGAACGCGCGCACGCGCATGATGCCGTGCAGCCCGCCGGTGGGCTCATTGCGATGGCAGTTGCCGAATTCGCCGTAGCGCAGGGGCAGATCGCGGTAGCTCTTGATGCCTTGCTTGAAGATCAAGATGTGGCCGGGGCAGTTCATCGGCTTCAAAGCGTAATCACGCTTTTCGCTCTCAGTGACGAACATGTTTTCGCGGTATTTATCCCAATGGCCAGTCTTCTCCCACAGGCTCTGATCGAGAATCTGGGGGCCTTTGACCTCTTGGTAGCCGTTGTCGGTATACACCTTGCGCATGTATTGCTCAACCTGCTGCCACAGCGTCCAGCCCTTGGGATGCCAAAACACGGTGCCAGGGCTGTGCTCATCAATGTGGAACATATCCAGCTCTTTGCCGAGCTTGCGGTGATCGCGCTTTTCGGCCTCTTCGAGCATGGTGAGGTGCTGCGCCAAATCTTCTTTGCTCGCAAACGCCACGCCATACACGCGCTGCAGCATCTCGTTGCGATGATCGCCGCGCCAATACGCGCCGGCCACTTTCATGAGCTTGAAGAATTTGAGCTTGCCTGTGCTGGGCACGTGAGGGCCACGGCACAGATCTTCAAACGCGCCTTCGCGATACAAGCTCACCTCTTGGCCTGCGGGGATGCTGCCGATGATCTCGGCTTTGTAATGCTCGCCTAGGCTTTTGAAATATTCCACAGCCTCATCGCGCGGGAGAACGCGGCGCGTGACTTTCTCATCCTTCGCGGCGAGCTCGCCCATCTTCTTTTCAATCGCAGCCAAATCCTCTGGCGTGAACGGGCGTTTGTAGGAAAAGTCGTAATAAAAGCCGTGCTCAATCACGGGGCCAATCGTGACTTGCGCCTCGGGGAACAGCTCTTTCACCGCATAGGCTAGCAGGTGAGCCGTCGAGTGGCGAATCATCTCCAAGCCATCGGCATCTTTGGCGGTGATGATGGACAGCTTGGCATCTTTTTGAATAGTGAAACTGGTATCGACCAAGTTGCCGTCAACCTTGCCGCCGAGCGCGGCCTTCGCCAAGCCAGCGCCAATTGAAGCGGCCACGTCAAACACCGTCACAGCTTGCTCAAAGCTGCGCTGCGAACCATCGGGCAAAGTGATCTGAACCATCTCAAACATCCTCAAAACAAGTCAAACGGGCATAAAAAAAGCGGCTTGGAAGAAGCCGCTTACTATAAAATTAGTAGCACTCAGCGCAGATTCCACGCCGGCTTCTGCCATATTTGGCATAAAAAAGCGGTCGTAGTTCGCGGTGTCATAACCTGCATTGCCTTTCCCGAGCCTTGTGCGTTAAAAACAAGATTTTAGCTGATGCACAACTCACAATGTGCCCACGATGGTGGACTCATCGTTTGGAGCGATATAGCCGCTACCGCCGCAGCGCAGGCAGCTGGTAATCAAAGTTTGCTTTTGGACTTCGAAATTTTCATTGATGTTTTCACTCTCAATACGAAGTTCTCCGGTGCCATGACAATCGCCACAAGGGCTGCGCACGAAGGCGCCGGTTTTGTCTGTATCAAAAGTGCTCATTTCTGTCTCCTAAGCCACTGCCAAAACAGTGTAATACAAAGTGCGAAAAGTTTCAGCATTTTGTATCCAGCGTGCTTGGGCAAGTGATAATCGTGGCATGGCTTCTTCTAACAAAATTCTCTATGGCTTTCATGCCGTAGGCGTGCGCCTCAAAACAGCCGCTCCATCCATTCTTGAACTGCACATCGACGTGACGCGACGTGATGCACGCATGAAGCAGTTTCAAGAGCGCGCCAAGGAAGCAGCGGCCAGCACGCCAGGCCTCAAACTCATCGAATCTGATGGCGCTCGCCTCACGCGTATGTGTGGGGGCATGATGCACCAAGGCGTCGTGGCTGTTGTCAATCCTTTGGTGCAAGCTCGCTCTGTGGATGATGTGCTGGAGCAATTGGAAGCCGCTCAAACTAGTCAAGCACCACTCATCTTGGTACTTGATGGCGTGACAGATCCCCACAATCTCGGCGCTTGCCTGCGGGTGGCCGACGGCGCGGGCGTGCATGCCGTGATCGCACCGAAAGATCATGCCGTTGGCATCAACGCCACTGTCGCCAAAGTCGCTAGTGGCGCAGCAGAAACTGTGCCCTATCTGATGGTGACGAATCTCGCACGCACTTTGAATGAGCTCAAAGAGCGCAACATCTGGGTCATCGGCACCAGTGAAGACGCTGAAAAAACCATTCACGACATCGACCTCAAAGGCCCAGTCGCTCTCGTGCTGGGCGCTGAAGGCCCCGGTATGCGCCAACTCACACGCAAGACCTGCGATGAGCTGGTGCGCATTCCCATGCTCGGTGCGGTAGAGAGCTTGAATGTATCGGTGGCCAGTGCAGTGTGCTTGTATGAGGCGGTGAGGCAGCGCGCTTGTGCCAACCCATCAAGCTCTTGATCACCAACGGATGAAGCAGCGTTTTTTGATTGCAAGTGTTGGGAGTTTGGGCGACGCTTTGCCTTATTTGCATCTGGCGCAGCAATTACAAGGCATAGGGCATGAAGTGCGCCTGTTTTGCAATGAGGAGCATCGTGCGCGCATTGAGCGAGCAGGTATCGAATTCGTGTCTGCTGGGCTTGATTTGGCTTACGAGTCCACTCTGCAAAATCCAAACTTATGGCATCCGGTCAAAGGTATGGGTGTTCTCTGGCGTGGCCTGCTTGCACCTTGCATCGTCCCTTTGTACCAAACCATCAGAGATTTACCGGGCGGCTGTAAAAATTGGCATGTGATTGCTGGCCCGCAAATGCTTGGGGCACGGCTCGCACAGGAGCACCTAGGTGCGCGTTTGATCAGCGTGTACACCGCGCCCAATATGCTGCGCACCTGCATTGCCCCCACCACCGTAGCCCATACATACTGGCCAAAATACACGCCTCGCTGGCTGGTGTCTGCCATGTGGGCCGCTGTGGATCGCTACAAGCTAGATCCGATGGCACGCAGCACACTGACGCGCATTTGCACCGAGCTAGCTATCAAGCCGCCGCCACAACATATCAGCCTCTTTGGCCAATGGGTGCACTCGACAGAGCGCGGCATCACCTTGTATCCGGCTTGGTTCAGCCCAGTGCCTAAAGATCAACCTGATCACATTGTTTCAGGTGATTTCCCCCTGCCAGCACACTCAAATGCCAGCGGTGTCCTGAGCTATGAATTGCAAGCTTTTCTGCAAAGCGGACGCCCTCCGATCGTGGTGATGCTAGGCAGCGCGATGCAGCACGCCGCGCATCTCTACGCGCGTTGGCTGGAGGCTGCACTCTCTGCTGGCCAGCGCGCTATCCTGATCAGCGCCGATGCCTCTCAGCTGCCCAGCACAAAGCATACAGATGTGCTGACCATCGCCTTTGCGCCGTTTGAAACCCTGCTTCCTCAAGCCAGCGTACTGATACATCATGGCGGCATTGGCAGCTGCATCCAAGCGCTTTCTGCTGGCATCCCGCAAATCGTCCAACCACACAGCCATGATCAATTTGAAAATGCACGCTGTGCACAGGCTTTAGGAGCTGCCCTGAGATTGGGGCGAGATGCCTCTGCACAGCAGATGCATCACATCCTTCTTGCTGCGCTGAGGCCAGAGTGCCAAACTGCGGCGAAGGCGGCACAAGCCAAGATGCCTGCCAATGGCTTGGCACGGCTTGGCCATTTGATCGCGAGTTGAGCATGGCTTTCTTGCGGCATGTCATATTTATCGGCGGCTACGACCCCAAAGGGGGCAAACGCGTTTACGTAGAGCAGAAAAAACAAGCTTCGCTCTATGCCGAGCGCTTTGGCAAGAAGATCAATATCAGTGATGTCGACAAAAGCCAAAATTTGCGATTGACATGGTCTCTGCACAACCCGCAAGACGATGTAACGACGCAATTTGATTTGCTGCAATGGGATGATTTGGTGCGCCAGCGCTGGGCGCGCACGGATGCGCAAGTCGTGCGTGAAGCGCTCGCATCCTTATGGGAGTTTGTGTCTACTGGGCAAATTGTGCAGATGTGGAGGCTCTCGCGCCCTTTGGTCTACGCCGCATTGCTACCTTACACACTTGCATTGCTTGCCATGGCTTTGCCGATGCTGGCTGGCGGGCTGTCAGCGCTTGTGCTGCGCATGCTCGGTGCTCAAAGCACCCTTGCTTGGGCAATTGGAGCTGTCGTGGCTTCTCTCAGCGCTGCTCTAGCCTATCGCGAGTTGCGTAAAGTTCCCGTCACTTGGTTTTTACGGGTGGTGGCTTTCGCACGGCACTACGCACATGAAACAGATCAGCAACCTCAAGAGCTTTTTTATCGCGAGCGCATCCGCGCTTGGACACAAGAGTTGGTATCCAATTTAGCCACTTCTCATGCCGATGAAATCTTGATTGTCGGCTACAGCGCTGGCTCGATCATCGCTACAGGCCTGCTGCCCGAATTAAGCCGCACCTTGCCCTCTGAGCAGCGCAGTAAACTGGCTTTGCTCACCTTGGGCAACTGCATTCCAGTAACAGCCGCTTCGCCAGCAGCCCATGCCACAAGGCAAGATCTGAAAGACATTGCCGCGCAGAACCACTTCTGGGTGGACATCACTTCGCCCACTGATTGGGGCTCGATCCATGGCATCGACGATGCAAGCCGTTATGCGCAAATGCCAGCCAGCCCTTTCAGAAAGCAAATTTCACCGCGCCTTCATACTCTTTTTACCCCCACCAGCTATGAGGCCCTGCGCAAAGATAAATATCGGGTTCACCAGCAATACTTACTTTGCACCGAGCTGCTGGGTGATGATCCGCAGGCTTATGATTACCTGATGCTGATTTGTGGATCCCTTTCCTTGCAACAACGCTATGCCAGCCCAGCGCCTTAAGCTCACATGACAGGTTTCTGCCCTCATTACCCACCACCGCATGCCAACAAAATCCCTGCTTGGCGAGCATTTTGGGGTGCACGCCGCTCTTGGATGGATACTTTGTATGAGCGCAGCTATGCCATGCAAATGGGTGAAGTTTCGTTGCTGACCTCCAAGCTTTTCATGGTCAATGATCCAGCTTGCGTGCGCCATGTGATGCAAGATGCTGTAGCGCAATACCCCAAACACAGCCTCTTGCATGAAGCACTCAAACCACTATTGGGAGAGAGCATTTTCACCACCAATGGCGCGCAGTGGCAGCGCCAGCGGCAGATGATGAATCCATCCTTCGCCCAAGCTCGTATCGATGTGGCCTTCACACATATGCAAGGTGCAGCGCAGGCCATGCAAGCACGCATGCTAAGCTGGGATTTAAACCAAGCGCATGATGTGCAAGAAGAAATGACCTTGGTGGCCGCAGACATCATCTTCCGCACCATCTTCTCTCAGGGCATTGAAGAGGGGTCAGCCAGGCAAGTGATCGCCGAGTTCACCCACTATCAAGAAATGGCTCCCAAACTCATGCTGCCTGCGGTTTATGGCATCAGCTGGCTCACAGCTTGGCGCTATCGGCGGCGCTTCAATGCGGCGGCAGCCACAATCCGTAAGCTATTGTTGGATATGATTCGGCCTCGCATGGCCACGCATGCGCAGCGAGTCGCCGCACCGGGCTATGTGCCGCAAGATATTCTTGATTCACTCATGGATGCACGCGATGAAACCAGTGGCCAAAGCTTTGATGAGCAAGAGCTGCTCGATCAAGTCGCTATGCTGTTTCTGGCTGGCCATGAGACTTCCGCCAGTGCCATGGCATGGAGCCTGCATTTGCTCTCGCATAGCCCAGACATTCAAGAGCGCATGCGCAGCGAGCTGGCGCTCGCCACGGCTGGGCAGCCCCTGCAAGCGGATCAGTTACGCGAACTGGCATTGACTTGGAGCGTATTCCGCGAAGCACTGCGCTTGTTTCCGCCCGTAGGTTTCATTGCGCGCAGTGTGACGCAAACGGACGAAATGCGTGGCAAGCACATCAAACCCGGCGACTCAGTGGTGATCGCACCTTGGCTGATTCATCGTCATCGCGAGCTTTGGGACGAGCCTGATGTATTCAAGCCAGATCGTTTCATGGACAGTGACACCGGCCAATCGCGCAACGCATCTCGTGATGCTTACCTGCCCTTTGGCGCGGGGCCACGGGTTTGTATTGGAGCGAATTTTGCTATGCAGGAGGCCGCATTGGTCTTGAGTCAACTGGTGAAAGACTTTGATATCCTGCCCTGCACAGGCCACGTGCCACAGCCTGTGGGGCGGCTCACCATTCGCTCTGATAACGGGATTTTTGTTAGACTGCGCTCTCGCGCCAAAAGCTCGGAGATCTCGCTATGAAGGAGCGTTTGGCAGGTTTTGTACTGATGACTGCGATTGTGCCCATGGCTTTGCTGGGATATTTGATTTTGTGCGTCGTAGGCTTTTTCGGGCGCAACGAACGCGCCCGAGCTGGCGTTCGTGCACTGGATCATTTCGTCAACGCCAGTGTGTTCAATGGCTACGCATGGGAATCCGTGTCTTCCCATGCTTGGCGCGAGCAACACCGCTGGTGGGCACGCTGGGTGATTCGCATCACAGATCTTTTCCAAAAAGATCATTGTCGTCGCGCCAATAAGCGTGAACAGCCTGTGGTGGATTTCGTATTGGCTCGTGGCTTGGAAAAGCAGACGATCAAATGAGTGGAGCCTCAGTCAAGCGCCGTTGGGTGCTGTATGTCAGTGGCTTTGATCCTGCCGGCCCGGCCAAATACCATCAGCTCTACAAAGAGCAAAGCGCATTGGCAGCATCGCTTTTGCAAGCTCAGATTGAAGTGGGAGAACGCAGCAATCGCGCCGCAGACAAGCTCGCACAGTGGCCCGTACGGCACGTGCCTGTCAACTCTCAGGCTGCTGCTGTCGAAACGGATTTCGTCTTTGCCCGCTGGGATGATCTGGTGCGACAGAACTGGCTGCCTTTGCGTAACGTTCAGCAAGTCTGGGCTTTTTTGCAGGCGTTTTTCGCCACACATTGGCTGTATTGGCGCAGTGGCGCAATGCTGCGCATGCTGCGCTTGGCTCGCCCTCCCGCGCTGGCCTTGATCCTACCTTTGCTTATCACGCTGGGCGGTCTGCTGCTCATGCTGTCAACAATCAGCTTGGGCGTCTGGAGTGGTATCAGCAGCCTCTATTTAGATCAAAAAGTGGCTTTCGCCGGCATAGGAACTGCGCGAAGCGCTATTATTTTTATAGTAATTAGCATCATATGGTTCATCGCAGCTTGGCAATTTGAAAAACGCTGGCACAGCCTGTGGCTACTGCGCAGCTTCATCTTCACACGTTTGCAAGCTTTGGGGCAAACACCAGACCTAGAAGCTCGATTGGATCTCCACGCGCAGCATATTCGCAAGGCAGCGGCAAGCGGCCTGTATGACGAAATCTTGGTGATTGGGCACAGCTCGGGCTGCATCATGGCCAGCTTGACTCTGGCTCGCGCGTTGCCCCTGAGCGCGCCCTCTTCGAGCCAAATCAGCTTGCTCACGCTCGGGCATTGGTGGCCCCTACTGACTTGCTTGCCTCAAGCAAAAGCCCAGCACCTGGAGCTGGCCCATTTGTCCCAACACGAGCACATCACCTGGGTGGATGCCTCTGCCGCGGCCGATGGCTGCTGCTTTGCATTCAAGGATCCATTGTTGGCCTTGCCACAAAGCATTCAGCGCGCTCATATAGCGAAGATCCGCCCCAAGCTCGTTTCAACGCGCTGGCATACACTGTTTACTGCGGCTCAATACCTAGCCCTCAAGCGCGATCGCTTTCGCTTTCATTTCCAGTATCTGTATGCCACACCCAAGCTGGGTGATTGCGACTTTTACGCCATCACCAGCAGCTCACAATCTCTCGCTGAGCGCTTTGCGAGCATTCCTTCGGTCAAAGCTTAAAAATAACCCCGCCAGCGTGCCCAAGCAGCGAGCACACGGCGGCGCAGTTTTGTGAATACCGTGATTTGTCTTGAGCTGTGAGCTGACTGCGCCGCTAACTCATCCAAAGCCTGCTCGGCCGTCCACTCACTGCCATCGTAGGGGCTACGGTAGCTCGCATAACTGAGCAGCACGCAGGCTACAAGCTCATCCAAAGTTGCCGCTCGCCCGCGCCGCGCCAGAACCTCTTGACTCATATTTGGCGCTTCGCACAGCCCCCAACCCGCATAAAACGGCATGCCATGGCATACGACCTTGATCCCACGCAGTAGCGCTTCAAAGCCGGCTAGCGAGCTGATCACATGCAGTTCATCAATATGCGCATACAGGCTATTGATATCTGCTTGAGTGACCAACTCATCATAAAGCCCATGCAACTGCGCTGACAGCGCCCCCGCTCTCAAGCCCGCCTGCACATCAGGGTGCGGCTTGTAAACGATGTAGCTATCGGGGCGCATCTGGCGAGCAGCTTGGAGCAAATCCGAATTGCTGCGTACATGCGCCGCTCCCAAACGAATGGAGGCATCGGTCTCCACCTGCCCTGCAACCAAGATCACATGCTTGGCCTTGCCAGGCCGCTGCCATACTTCACCGGCGAGGTTGTATTTGGTGATCTTCTGAGCAACCAAACGTTCACGTAGATCGGCAGCTCGCTGAAGCCTCTCAGGACCAAGCTGGCAATTCTTCAGCATGTGCTCCAAATCGCTGGGGCGAGTCGCATCGAAATACATACCCTTCGTATCAAAAACCCAAGACAAAGGTGTGACCAAATCGGCTCCTAAGCCGACCGAGCGGATCATGCCGTCTTCCACATGAACTTGCGCCAACTTGCTTACCGCATGCCCTTGATTTCCCCAGACAAACCGAACTGCAGCGTCTTTGCGCCCTTGCTCACCCCAAGGCCTGAGCCATCGCATCAGCATTCGGTGCTTGCGCTTAGAAAATCCGATGGTCAGGATACGCTGCCCAGGCTGCCATCCAGCAGAAAGCAATCTCTGAAGCGGCTCATGCTCTTGCATTGGGCATCCCGATGTGTTGCTGCCATTGCTCCTCGAGCCAAGGCATCACTGCTGCAAAATGCGCTTCCCAGCTCGGTGGCCGCCATGTACGAATGCGCTCTAGCTGGGACAAACGTCGCTGGGAATCATGTGCATAGTCGATAACTGCTTGCATCCAAGCCTGCATATCGTTAAGGGGTAAATACTCAGGAACATCTTCTGCAAATTCGCGGAACACGGCCAAATCACTTGCCAGCACTGGCAAGCCCGTCGCCATAGCTTCAGCCAAAGGCAAACCGAAACCTTCCGTATGTGTGGGAAAAAGGAGCGCACGAGCACCTTGCATATGCTGTTGCAGCTGTGTATCGTCGCAGTCTTGCAGCCACTGCACGCGCCCTTTGTGCCATTCGGCATCTAGTAACTCTTGCTCCAATGCTTCGCAACCCCAACCAGATCTCCCGATGACCCGCAATACTGGCACGGATTCCGCTGGAAAATTCAGAAGCAGCTGCTTCCATAAATCTAACAGTAAGCGATGATTTTTTCGGGGCTCGATCGTGCCCAGGCATACGAAGTAGACGGACTTCATGCTGTCGTTGCGCATCGCATTTTCAGACGAAAAAAGATCTGAGGCCGGCGAGGAATTTGCGCTAGATGCTACCAATTCAGGAGCAATTAAATCGCAACCCAGCGCACCTACAACGATCAAAGGTTGCTTTCGACCTGCGTGCCTGTAAAAATCCTCTAGGCCGCTTTTCGATGCTTGTGAATTTGTGATCAAACCTAAGCCTTGATGCATACGAAGCAATCGCTCGCGATGCAAAACATCCTCCCCCTCACGACAAAAGATGGGATGGGTGATGGGAATCAGATCATGTACAAAAAAGACGGGGCGTAGCTTATGCCAACGCAAATTTCGCCAAAATACAGGATTCTCGACGTCCTGATGCGCTGTCTGAATCAGCAAGCTCTTACTACCGTCCCCATTGAACCAGGTTGATACGATTCCACGTAGCAAACACGCAGTCATCAGCGCTCCAGCATCGCGATAGCCTCGCAGCAACAAAGCAAATAACTCTCGTGAGCTAGACACCGACAGCATTCCTGAGAGTCCACGCCAACGAATCAATGCGCGCGTTTTATCTGGTGCGCATTCTGATAGGTGCCGCACATAAGCCAAAGTGACTCGATCAACCCCCGTCGGATCGATTTTTTCCAAAAACCGCAGCACCAAGCGGCTCACGTCTAGAGTGATATGCATGTGAGCAGTTTATGCGATACCTAGTGATCCGCTTTACATGCTGACTCTGAATCAGGAGATGTACGTGAGCTTGTGCCAGCATCTAATCGATGGGAGGAATTTTCTCCTAACTGATTCAGGCAGGAGAACAATGGCGAGTCGCGCGCTTCTGGGTCGTCGTTATAGTGTAAACCTGCAATACCTGCATCAGGCAGCTCCCGATAGAAGTTGCCATTGAGCTGAGTATGTGCGATCACATAATTTACAAATTTCTCATGCAACACCGTATCAGGCTTATCCATGTCGGCCAGTTGCCAAAAATCATCCAACTCGCGCTGGCTGGTCAAACCTGGAATATCGTACACAGCCTGCCCCAAGGTTTTTACAGGTAAATCATGATCCATCGCAGAAAGACCAACCGTGCTGTTGATTGTCACCAAGCCTTTTGCATGTGCCATCACGGTCGGTAAATGTTGATCATGTATATATCTCAATCGACCTTGCAGGCCAAGCTCTATTGTTAATTGCGCTATCAGCCTGGAATAATCCGAGTACCCACGATCAAGGGGGTGATGTTTGATAAGCAAAACAGTCTCTTCAGGCGCACACCTGGCAAAAGAACGAACTGTTTCATCGATGTACTGCGGAATGCTTGCAAATTTGGAATGCTCTCGTACCTGCGCATCAAGCGCGACTTGCAAAATTGATAGGAAAAATGGTCGTGTACCACCATGTCCATTAAGATCAGCCAAGGCTGAGCGCTCTTTCCAAGAGTAATACCATTTACGCCCCAGGGCGCGCAACCAGTACAAACCATCCATCACCCTCACAGGTCTATGGTGCTGATAATGAGGATAACGCCAACGCATCAAAATCGTCGCGGCGAAATAAGCAATTGAGAAGCCCGTAACTCGCCAGAAACTGGGCGGCACAGACCTCTCTAGGGGCAACTCTCTTAGTTGCCATCTCTCATAACTGTTGCGATCAGTGGGTAATTTTGAGTTGCCGTTAACACCATGCTGCTCCAAGGTTATGAAGTTTGGCCGTATGTAACCCTCCTCAAACGTCCAAAACTGTATGCCTTGACCGATAGCCACTTCTCGAGCGGCTTGATGAATAGGACGGCAGTCTCCAAACACCATAACACAGTCAATTTGATGTGATTTGATGAATTTCGCGAGGTATTCAGGCCAATCCTGCATCGATCCGCGATAGTCGTGCGCATTAAGTGTTGAAAACAGCCGATCTCCGCCGTTGAAATTGATTTTATGAAGGCTAAGCACGCCTGCACTGATCAAGACTTGCTCAATACGCCTAAAAAAAGTGCCGTGAGGTCCTTGCAGCAGCAAAACACGATTGCCCCTGAATTTTTTCCAACCACCTATCGCTGACTGCTGCATCGACAACCTAAGTTTGTAAATCTGATATGCTTATGCGGGTTATTTCTGCGCGTACCAAAATGTTAAGCATTGTTAATATCATACCTCTGAATAGTATTATGTTATTAAATTTTAGATGGGCGCTATTACTGTGAACTATTCCACAAACTTACGTCAGCTTATACAAAAAACTACCTACTTCTTGCTGACTTGATGCTCAGCTAGAGCATACACTTCCACTGTTACTAACTCAATTAGGCGTAAATGCGCACCTCTCGTCTGTTTTGGCTAATTTTTGCAAGCTCAATTTTGATCGCTTGTTCTGGTTTACCGCGTTCTGGCCCATCATCTGATGAAATCACGAAAAGCGCTCTCGCTTTACCGAGCTCTATCAATGTGGTGGACATCACACCAGAAGTCATACGTAAGCTGAATGCCGAAAAGCATTCCAGCTCATTCTCAACCAGCTTTGGAATGAGCTCAGCGATATCGAATAATTTTGGTATCGGTGATGTGCTGGAAGTGAGCCTCTGGGAAGCACCACCGGCAACTTTATTTTCTAGCGATGCTCTTAGCCGTAATCTCCAATCTTCGGGTGGGAGAAGCATAACGTTCCCGGAACAAGTCGTCGGAGCAGACGGCCAAATCAATATTCCGTTTGCGGGCCCCGTTTTAGCACTAGGGCGTACACCCTCGCAAGTTGAGCAGGATATCGTGCAAAAACTACGTGGAAAGGCTAATCAACCTCAGGTACTAGTCCGCTTAATTCGTAATAACGCCTCTTTAGTGACTGTTGTTGGCGAAGTTGCGACCAGTACTCGATTACCGCTGACTGCACGCGGGGAGCGCCTGCTTGATGCCATTGCAGCTGCTGGCGGATCCAAGCAACCAACACACAAGACTACCGTGCAGCTTACGCGAGGCACCAGCACTTTTGCCATGCCTCTGGACAGCATCATTCGCGAGCCGAATCAGAACATTACTCTCAAAGCTGCCGATATTCTTACACTTATCTACCAACCGCAAAGCTTCAGTGCGTTGGGTGCTACCGGAAAAAACGACGAAATCAACTTTGAAGCGCAAGGTATCAGCTTAGCGCAAGCGATAGCCCGGGTTGGCGGCCTGCAGGATTCTCGCGCGGATGCACAAGGCGTATTCATTTTTCGGTTAGCTTCCGCCAATCATCAAACCAAGGCTGAACTGATTACGCCAGATGGCAAAACACCTACTATCTATCGTTTAGATCTGAAATCCGCTGCAGGATTTTTCTTAGCTCAGAGCTTTTCTGTTGAAAACAAAGATGTACTCTACGTTTCTAATGCATCCGCAGCAGAGCTCCAGAAATTCGCTAATTTGATCTACACAATAGCTCTACCGGCTATCAGCACGGTCAATGCAGTGAGATAAGACATTTCAGGGTAAAAATTAAAATGAAAACTATTGCGATTATTCTCTGTGGCGGCTCAGGCTCTCGCTTATGGCCCCTATCGCGTCAATCCGAACCAAAACAATTTCACGCATTTGACGATAGTCAATCGCTTCTAGCAGAAACCGTCAAGCGAGCAGACGCTTTGGCCTGCATTGATGAGATTCTGATCGTTTCAAGTGCTTTGCATCAGCATTTACTACCATCACATGTTGAGCCTTACTCAGATAAGCCAATCCATTACTTATTAGAACCTGTTGCCCGCAATACTGCTGGCGCTATCACAGCAGCTACACACTATGCGAAACACCATATGGCAGCAGATGATAAAAGCTGCTTGATCGTGATGCCCTCAGATCATCACATCACCGATGCGGGTGCATTTCAGTTATCGATAGAACATGCGCTTGTAGGCGCGCTAACTGGCAGACTCTTGACTTTCGGTGTCACACCAAGCAGCCCTGAAACCGGCTACGGTTACATTCAAAAAGGCGCCCCCCTTGTTGGCACAGCATGCAACGAGGTGGTACGTTTCGTTGAAAAACCTGATTTGGTAAAAGCCATTGAGATGCTATCTAACTCAGATTTTGCTTGGAACAGTGGAATCTTCGTGTTCCAAGTTGAAGTTCTGCTGGAAGAAACTCACCAATTTGAGCCGCAAATTTATGAGCAATGTTTGACAGCAGTATTAAATGGTAAAAAGCAAAAAAAGTTCTTCATACTCGATTTAAAAGCTATTGAAGCATGCCCATCAAAAAGTATCGATTACGCAGTTTTTGAACGAAGTAAAAAAATTGCAGTCGCTACCATGGCAGCAAGTTGGAGTGATCTAGGCTCTTGGGGAGCAGTGTCAGATTTGACGCTTGGGCAACAGGTAAACGCCAGCAAGTCACCCGTTATCAATATTGATTCGCAAAATAATTACGTACATGCTAATAAAACAGTCGCGATCGTTGGAATTAGTGACATTGTCGTCGTTGACACGCCTGATGCTTTATTGATCACCCACAAAGATCAATCTCAAAGCGTCAAAAAAGTTGTTGATCTACTCAATCAAAAACAACCGCACTTGGTAGAAACACACGCTAAGGTCCGCCGCCCTTGGGGCACCTATGAATCGATGCACCAAAGCGCTGCACACCAAGTGAAATATATTGTTGTCGAGCCAGGCGAGCGTCTTTCTCTGCAATCTCATGAGCACCGTGCAGAGCATTGGGTCGTAGTTGCTGGGCAAGCCACCATCACTGTTGGCGAGACCTGCGCAACTTACTCCACAGGTCAACACGTCTATATTGAAAAGCAAGAAAAGCATCGCTTGGAAAATCATACGCAAGAGCCAGTTGCCATCATTGAAGTGCAGATTGGTAGCTATCTGGGGGAAGACGATATCAAGCGCTTTGATGATGTGTATGGGCGCTCTTAAACAAGCAATTCTTAGCTGGCAATTTTTTTGATTTCTCGCATGAAAATATTTTCTAGGCTTTTGAAGTATCGCTTGTTTATCGCAACGGTTGTATTACCTACATTGCTGTCTGTTATTTATTTCGGGTTTTTGGCCTCGGATGTTTACACCTCTGAATCCAGATTCGTGGTTCGCAGCCCTCAGCGCCAGCAAAGCGGCAGTGTGTTGAGTAACATCTTGTCTGGCTCTGGTTTTGCGCGATCGCAAGACGATGCTTTCTCGGTACACGATTTTGTCTTGTCGAGAGATGCTTTGCGTGAGCTGGAAGACAAGCTCCAGATCAGCAAAGAATATAGCAGCAAAAACGTTGATTTTTTATCGCGTTTTCCCGCCATTTTCAATGGCGACAGCTTTGAAGAGCTTCACAAATATTACGGCAAGCAAGTCTCCATTAATCACGATAGTGCCTCTAATATCAGTCGGCTCAGTGTGCATGCCTTCAGTGCTGAGCAAGCCTTCGCTATGAATGAATTACTTCTTAGTTTGAGCGAGCGCTTGGTCAACCAGATCAATGAGCGTGGCAGGCAAGATTTGGTGAAATATGCTCAAGCGGAAGTGTTAGAAGCTGAGAAAAAGGCCAAGGAAGCCTCCCTCTCGCTTGCTTCTTTTCGAAATCAGCGTGCGGTATTTGACCCGGACAGACAATCAGCCATCCAACTCCAGCAGATCAGCAAGCTGCAAGACGAGCTGATTGCAACAAAAATGCAACTCGCCCAAATCACCGCACTAGCCCCAGACAATCCACAGGTAACCGTTTTACAAAAACGAAGCTCAACTCTGCAAAAAGAAATGAGTGCCGAGATGAGCAAAATCGCAGGTGTGAGTGGAAACTCTCTCACCAATAAAGCTGCAGAATTTGAGCGACTTAGTCTAGAACGCGCCTTTGCAGATCGCCAACTCGCCTCAGCGATGGCATCTTTAGAGAACGCTAGAAATGAAGCACGGCGCAAAGTGCTTTACCTTGAGCGCATAGTGCAACCCAACAAGCCAGACATTGCTATGGAACCAAGACGTATCCGCAGCATATTGGCGACCTTCGCTTTAGGTTTGGTTGCGTGGGGGATTCTCAGCATGCTGCTCGCAGGCGTCAAAGAGCATCAAGACTAGCGTAATTCGCAATGCATAACCGTTCATCACTCTCTGCATCTTGGGCTATTCAGCGCCGAGTTATAGGCGCGCTGCTCATGCGTGAGGTGCTCACGCGGTTTGGTCGGCACAACATTGGCTTTCTTTGGCTCTTCGTTGAGCCGATGATGTTTACTCTTGGGGTTACCGCGCTATGGACTTTGGCTGGTGCTTCGCACGGTTCAGCTTTACCTATAGTTGCTTTTGCGGTTACCGGCTATTCAAGCGTTTTGCTGTGGCGTAACATGCCCAACCGCTGTATCGGCTCTATAGGCCCCAATCTCTCACTGATGTATCACCGTCATGTCAAGGTGATAGATATTTTTGCATCCCGATTAATTTTGGAAGGCGGCGGCGCTACGATTTCTTTTGTTGTCTTGAGCTTATTCTTCTCAGCCATCGGCTGGATCAAGCCACCAGAGGATGTGAGCAAAGTCTTGTTTGCTTGGTTGATGTTGGCATGGTTTGGCGTTTCGCTTGCGATGTTTTTAGGCGCACTAAGCGAGCAATCCGAAATTATAGAAAAAATATGGGGTCCTGCTTCATATCTGCTGTTCCCTCTTTCTGGCGCAGCCTTCATGGTTGACGCATTGCCCCCAGTCGCACAAGAGGCCGTTCTGATACTGCCTATGGTGCATGGGGTTGAGCTATTGCGTGAAGGCTACTTTGGCTCCACCTTCAAAGCGCATTACAACATCGCCTACATGGCGCTGATATGCACCGCGTTAACATTGCTTGGTTTAGCCAAAACTCGCCAGATCAGCCGCTTGGTGATGCCTGAATGATCAGCATACAAAACGTCTCAAAAAGCTATGCCACACGCCATGGCTTAGTCACCGTGTTGGATGATGTCAACCTGACGATTCAGCCCGGAGAAAAGGTGGGCATTCTTGGCCGTAATGGCGCTGGCAAGTCCACCGTCATTCGCCTTATCAGCGGAGCAGAGAGGCCAAGCGCCGGGCGCATTCGCCGAGATATGAGCGTCTCTTGGCCCCTTGCATTTGGCGGCGCTTTTCAAGGCACATTAACCGGCTTAGACAATTTACGGTTTATCTGCCGCGTCTATGGCACGAGCGCAGACGACAAAGTAGATTTCGTTCAAGAGTTCTCAGAGCTGGGGCGCTACCTGCGCGAACCCGTTAAAACTTACTCAGCGGGCATGCGCGCAAGGCTTGCGTTTGCTATCAGCATGGTGATTGAGTTTGACTGCTTCCTCATTGATGAAATCGTAGCAGTTGGCGACAGCCGTTTTCATGAAAAATGCAATGTCGAGCTGTTTGAAAAGCGTAAAGATCGCGCTATGATCATTGTGTCGCACGATACTGGCTATGTTAGAGAACATTGCGATCATGCTGCTGTTTTAGTGCGCGGAAGACTGACTGCATTCAAAGAAGTAACCGATGCGTTTGAATACTATCAAGCGTGTGCTGCACAATGATATCACTTGCGTTTTATTTACCAGCATGGTTCATTAATTGCTTTCCTGCCCGAATGGCGCGGCAAATGGTCGCCCACGGCATCACTTCAACGTATTCTGGGACAGCTACTCGGCAATTATTAGTAGATATCTCTGTGATTTATCAAGACGACGCACGAACTGGCATCCAGCGTGTTGTGAGATCACTTCTGCAGCAATTGATTGCTACACCGCCAAGTGGATTTGTAGTCCGCCCTGTTTTTGCTACTCGTAAGCAAGCTTACAGCTATGTAGCACCTGCCCCCTTGGATACTCCGTCGCATCTAAAGTCTCAGAAAATTGATCCGATCAAAGTTCATAAAGGTGATGTTTTCTTAGGCCTAGATCTAGCTGCACATTTGCTCCCCTCCCATCAAGCTCAGTTACTGAATTGGAAACGTAACGGCGTGCAACTCCATATCATGGTGTATGACCTTCTGCCATTACAAAATCCAGCATGGTTCAATCCGAAGACTTCAATCAATTTCAGACGTTGGATTCGATGGATAACCATCTATGCAGACAGCGCTATATGTATCTCTGAGTCAGTGAAAGCAGAACTTACTTCTTGGCTATGCGCGCGTTTCGGTATTCAGGCCACCGTTTTACCTACAAGCACTGTCGTACTTGGCTCCGATATAGAAGCCAGCTCTCCCAGCAAGGGACTTCCCCCGGACGTTGACTTTTTATTAGCTCGCCTTCGCAACAACCCTACAGTACTCATGGTCGGCACAATAGAACCGCGCAAAGCCTACGACCAAGTATTAGCCGCATTTGAGCATCAATGGCAAAAGTCTGACAAAGCACTTTTATTGGTCATTGTTGGTCGCCCTGGCTGGAAAACTAATGAACTACAGAAAACCTTACGCTTACATCCGCAAGCAGGAAAGCGACTGATATGGCTAGAGAATGCCAGCGATGAACTTTTGTCTCTGCTGTATGGTGCCTGCAAAGGCGTACTTGTTGCATCTCATGCTGAGGGCTTTGGCCTTCCGTTGGTTGAAGCCAGCTTGCACAACAAAAGGATATTGGCTCGTGACATTCCCGTGTTCCGCCAAACTTTTGCCACCGGAGTGAGCTACTTCACTAGCGGCACTTCATATGATTTAGCAAATTCTATTCAAAACTGGTTGGATCAGCCCACAATAACCGCAAACGGATCAGAAATCAGATCTCTCCCGACATGGCAAGACTCAGCTATTGCAGTAACTCAAGCAATTGGTTTGTATCACGATGTACCTGGAGAACACGTAAGAATCTTAAGACATGCTGATACGCGAGGTGGATCGTGAGCATGATTTCCTATTCACAAAACTTTGAGGATGTGATTTTGTCTCGCGCCCTGGCGAAAGTAGAAGCTGGCTTTTACATTGACATTGGTGCCCAACACCCAGTTATCGACTCAGTCAGCAAAGCTTTTTACGACAAAGGCTGGCGCGGCCTGCACATCGAACCGACCCCCACATACGTCGCATTGCTCCAAGAAGCACGCCCCGACGAAACTGTTTTGCAGGCTGCAGTGAGTGAAAAAAGGGGGAGCATGACTTTCTACGAAATACCTGAAACAGGAATTTCCACAGGAAGCGTTGATATTGCACGTGGCCACAAAGAGCGTGGATATGAGTCCCATGAAATTGAAGTACCTTGCGTTACCTTAAGCTCGATCTTTACCCAGGTCGCAAAACGCAAGATTCGAGATATCCATTGGCTCAAAATCGATGTTGAAGGTATGGAGTTACATGTGCTGCGCAGCTGGCTTAAGCACAAGACTCGGCCATGGATTGTTGTGGTGGAAAGTACTTTACCGCTGACCCAAATTGAAAACCATCATCTCTGGGAACACTGCCTAATTGACCGTGGATACTCACCAGTATATTTCGACGGTTTGAATCGTTATTACCTCGTTTCAACACATTCTGAGCTTGCTAAAGCATTCAAATCTGGCCCCAACGTCTTTGATGACTTTATGCTTCATGGAACAGCTTCAGCACCATTTTGTAGACTCATCAACGAGAAACATGAGCGCGAAGTGCAAGCGATTCGCGCCGAAATACTCCAATTGACGACAGAAGCCGCACACAGAGAGCACTCCCTAAACGAGCAGTTGGCTAGAGTGCAGCAGCAAATGCTCGAAATTAAAGCTCACAATAATCCGTTTCCTCAAATTAAAACTAATGATCAACTAATCTAGAGGATTTTGATTCAAAGTTTGATAATTGGTATTTGCCTATCAATCCCCAATCGATAGGCTATTCAGCAAATTAGTAAATAACGCCGTTTAAAAAACCCATTTACAGCATCCTCATTAGTTGCCTCTATCGATGCCATGACCTCCGTCCCTTCAACCCGTACCACTCAGCCCATCAAGGCTAATTCGTTTGACGAGCTTCTCGCTTGCGACGATCAGCACTTCGTCAGCAGTGCATACCTGACTATCCTAGGCCGCATGCCGGATCCAGAAGGCATGAATTATTTGCTAAGTCGCTTACGTCGAGGAATTTCTAAAACTCAACTCTTAATGCAGCTACGCATTTCACAAGAGGGAGATGTATATTCAGTCAAACTTCCCGGTCTGGAGCAAGCAGTTAGAAAATACCGTCTCGAGAGAACTCCATTTATCGGCTGGTTTTTTCAGAAACTTCATGGATCGGAAACAAATCACCCGCTTGAACGTAGATTGCGGGCTATTGAAAATAAACTAAGTTTGCTCAACGATGAGAATGCGAGGCGCCTTGACTCAATCGAAGCAAAATATCTCAGCAGCGGACTCCAACCTCAAAGCACCTGGACTTCACAATTTGACTTATCGGATCAAATGAGAAAGCTGACGCCTAGAGCACAAAACATCTTTTTTCAGCTCAAAACCGCCATTGCAGAACATGGCAATAGGAATGCATAGTGCGAATTGTTATCGACCTCCAGGGCGCTCAATGCGATAGTAGACACCGCGGCATAGGACGCTATAGCATGTCTCTAGCACTTGCCATAGCTCGTAATTCAAGTGACCATGAAATTCTGATTGTACTAAATGGCCTGTTTCCAGATTCTATTGAACCTATTCGAGCAGCATTTGATGGGCTAATCCCGCAAGAAAATATTAAAGTGTGGTCTGCACTCGGCCCTGTCAATAGTGCAGATCCTGCGAACACGTGGCGCAGACACACTGCTGAGTGCTTGCGCGAGGCCTTTATCGATAGCCTAAAGCCTGACATCGTTCATATCAGCAGTATGTTTGAGGGATTTGGCGATAATGCGGTTCACAGTATTGGCAAGTTTTCTAGCTCTGTATGCACGGCTGCCACGTTTTACGACTTGATTCCACTGATACAAAGTGAAGTTTATCTGACACCGCATCCAACATTCGAAGCTCTATACAGAGAGAAACTTGACTATCTCCGAAAAACAAACTTACTGCTTGCTATTTCTGAATCTTCAAAAAAAGAAGCAATTGACTATCTTGACGTTTCTCCCGGACAAGTGGTCAACATTTCAGCCGCTGGTGACTCACACTTTGAGGTAAAACATTTCTCCAAAAGCGAAAAAGAGCAAATTCAACGAGCTTTCGGCATAAAGCGCCCTTTCTTAATGTATTCAGGCGCTACAGATGACCGTAAAAATCACCTTCGGTTGATTCAAGCGTTTGCTAGGCTCGACCGAGAAATAAGAGATCAACATCAGCTACTCTTTGCCGGAAAGCTACCCAACGAGCATCGAAAAAAATTCCAAGAATACGCAAAAATCTGTGGGCTAGATCCATCATCTCTCATCATCACTGGGCAAATCACTGATTTGCAAATGGTGAATTTATATAATCTTTGCCATCTTTTTGTATTCCCGTCTTGGCATGAGGGCTTCGGCTTGCCTGCGCTAGAGGCCATGCTTTGCGGCGCGCCTGTCATCGCTTCGAATACCACCAGCCTTCCCGAAGTATTAGGTAGAGACGATGGATTGTTCGATCCATTTGACACCGATTCCATGGCCGGGAAGATCACCGAAGTATTGACAAATGAGTCTTTGAGGAAAGATATTGCCAAGCATGGGCTTGAGAGATCCAAGAAATTCTCATGGGATGAGTCTGCGAAACGCGCCTTGAAAGCTTTTGAGGAGCTGCACTCGAGAAGAAAAGCGCCAGCGCAGGAAGCTATATACGACGACAATACAAATGATTATGTTTCTATGGTTGTCCAAAAAATTGCAGATGCAACCGACGTAGCGCCGGACGACGATCAACTTTCAAAAATTGCCGAAGCGATAGATAAGAACCATCCCAAAAATTCATACAAGCAATTATTTGTTGATATATCCCAGCTGGTCACAGTCGATTCCAAAACCGGTATTCAGCGTGTAGTACGCAGTATCCTCAATGAGCTCATCATCAAGCCGCCTATCGGCTACAAGGTAGAGCCTGTTTATGCGACTCCGCATGAGCTAGGCTACAGGTATGCGCGGCAGTTTATGGCGAAGTTCTTGGGCTCTGACGATAAACACCTCTCTGACTCTACGATAAATTTTAGAAATGGCGATATATTCCTTGGACTGGATCTTCAACACCATGTCGTCTTGCGTCAAGAGTCTCTGTATGCTGAAATGAGGCACACTGGAGTGGCCGTGCATTTTGTGCTGTACGACTTATTGCCAGTGCTGCTTCCTCGCGTTTTTCCGGACTTTATGCCTGCACTTCATGCCCAATGGCTCAGCGCCTTGGCCAAGGTTGATGGTCTTATTTGCATATCAAAAGCAGTGGCCGACGAGATGGCTAAGTGGTTAGCTGTTTTTGGCCCCAAGCGAGCCCGCCCTTTGAAGCTTGGCTGGTTTCACCTGGGTGCAGATGTTGCGGGCTCGGTGCCAAGCAAAGGTTTACCGCCAGATGCCTATACAACACTGGCTGCTTTTTCCGCACGCCCGACATTTTTAATGGTAGGCACGATTGAACCGCGGAAAGGTCAGATGCAGACCCTCAAAGCTTTTGACCTCCTTTGGAAAAGTGGAGAAAAGGTCAATCTTGTGATGGTCGGGAAATCCGGCTGGAATGTGGATCTGCTGTCGGAGATGCTGCGTATTCATCCTGAGCGCAACAAACGTCTGTTCTGGCTTGAAGGAGTCAGCGATGAGTTTCTTGAAAAGGTGTATGCCAACTCGAGTTGCTTAATTGCGGCTTCAGAAGGGGAAGGTTTTGGTTTGCCACTCATTGAAGCCGCTCAAAATAGATTACCCATCATTGCGCGCGACATTCCCGTCTTTCGCGAAGTCGCTGGTAGCCATGCTGCTTATTTCTCTGGCCTGGAGCCCGAGGCGCTAGCGGATACGGTGATGAACTGGCTCGCCAAAGACAGAGAGGGCGGCACACCTCAATCAACGCACATGCCATGGCTGACATGGACACAGAGTACTCACGATTTGCTTGGCGTTTTTTTAGGCGGGAATTGGTATCAACATTGGAAGCCTGATGGCATTAAGCGGTACTGGGGTAGCGACAATCGCATGTTGACGCAAGTTGGCATTGTTAGCGGTCAAAGTATCTGCACAACCAACCAAGCGGGTTATCTCCTCTTTGGTCCTTACATTTATCTAGATGCTGGCGCTTATCGAATAACTATCAAAGGTAGTTTGAATAAAACAGGCCTCAGCGGCGCTCATTTTGATGCTGCAGCCGAAAAAGGCAGCCGCGTATTTGCGCAAAAAAAATTGAATTCGCCTGATGCAAATGGTCAACTTTTAACCTTGCCAATTACACTTGAAACGGCATGCGATGATTTAGAAATCCGGGTATGGGTCAGTGAAAAATGTGATCTTAAGATCTCACTTATCGAGATTGAACCTGTCATTCAAGAGGCCCCATCGCTTCCGAAAAAGTCAATAAGTGTCGAATCGGTGAATTACAGCGATGTTGGCTCTGTCAACCCAAAATCTGGATTGCAGCCGGATGCTGAGGACAAAGGTAAGCACAATTCAATTGCTGTTGCGCGCAAGGATGCAGTAGCAGACTCAAAAGAGCTAGGCACCACATCGACTCATAATATCTTGCAATCAAAACAGGTAGCGCCGCTCAGTGGGAGCAAGGGGTCTAAGCCGATACAGATCGCAACTGGAACTAGAATAAGTAATAATCTTGAGGAGACGCTCTCTAACAGTTTTAGGACTGAGAAATCATCACTTACAGCAGAAAGGAATGCGGCTGAACCAAGTGTTTCATTGAATGCTTTCCTGCCAAATTCCCCAAAACACTCGAATACATCCCGCAATAAAGCAAAATCAGCTCGTAAGAAAAAACGCTAACATCATTACTCACCTACTTAATAAGAAAACATGACAACATCATCTAAAACAGCAATTATTACCGGCATCACTGGTCAAGACGGTGCCTATCTGGCAGAGCTTCTGCTAAATAAAGGCTATGAAGTTTTTGGCACCTATCGCAGAACCAGCTCAGTCAACTTTTGGCGGATTGAGGAACAAGGCATTGCTAAGCACCCTCACCTGCATTTGGTTGAGTACGATCTAACGGATCTATCTGCGAGCATTCGCTTGCTTCAAACTACCGGAGCAACAGAGGTATACAACCTTGCGGCTCAGAGTTTTGTAGGCGTGTCGTTCGATCAACCCGTCACAACCGCAGAGATAACAGGTATTGGTCCGGTCAACTTGCTCGAAGCTATTCGCATCGTCAATCCTAAAATTCGCTTTTACCAAGCGAGTACCTCCGAGATGTTTGGCAAGGTGCAGGCTGTGCCACAAATTGAAAGTACGCCGTTTTATCCGCGCAGCCCGTATGGTGTGGCCAAGCTGTATGCGCATTGGATGACGATCAACTATCGCGAGAGCTATGGCATTTTCGGCAGCAGCGGTATCTTGTTTAACCACGAGAGTCCGCTGCGTGGCCGCGAGTTTGTGACTCGGAAGATCACTGACAGCGTGGCGAAAATCAAGCTCGGGCTGCTTGATTGCTTAGAGTTGGGTAATATAGATGCTAAGCGTGATTGGGGTTATGCCAAAGAGTATGTTGAAGGCATGTGGCGTATGCTTCAGGCTGATGAGCCTGACACCTTTGTGCTAGCCACTAATCGCACTGAGACTGTTCGAGACTTTGTGCGCATGGCTTTCAAAGGGGCAGGGATCAATGTAATTTTTAAGGGCGTCGCAGAGCATGAAACTGCGATCGACGACGCAACTGGAAAAACTGTGATGCGCGTAAATCCAAGGTTTTATCGCCCCGCTGAGGTGGAGCTTTTGATTGGCAATCCTGAAAGAGCCAGGGCTATTCTAGGATGGGAGCCAACAACTACGCTTGAGCAGCTATGCCAGATGATGGTGGATGCAGATATTCGACGCAATCAAGCTGGTTTTTCGTTTTAAAGCTCTGCTTGAGTCACACTCTGACTAGCAAATACATTGGCTTTCAATGCGCAAAATTTTAATTTCAGGGGCTGACAGCTTCACTGGCAGATACTTGATTGATGCATTAAATCAATCAGGTTATGAAATACATGGTTTAGTGCGCAAGCCGATTCCTAGTGGTATTGCAGGTGTGCATCGCCTGCATGTGACTGACCTGGCTGATACGGTCACCTTAAAAGCCATCATGCAGCAGGTACAACCGCATCAGGTGGCACATTTGGCGGCTATATCTTTTGTAGCGCATGGTGATGTGGCCTCGATCTATGCGACCAATGTGGTCGGTACGCGTAATTTGCTGGAATCACTAGCGCATAGCAATGCGCCGCTAGATTGTGTGTTGCTTGCGAGCAGCGCGAATGTCTATGGCAATTCAGTTGGCGGAGTTCTGGAAGAAAGTACATTGCCGGCGCCCGCCAATGACTATGCCGTTAGTAAGCTAGCTATGGAGTATGTAGCGCGCTTGTATGCCGATCGTATACCGTTGGTAATAACACGCCCGTTTAACTACACAGGCATTGGTCAAGCTGAAAACTTCTTAATTCCTAAAATCATCAGCCACGTGCGCAGGCGCGCGCCGCTGATTGAGCTGGGCAATTTGGAAGTGGCGCGAGATTTTTCCGATGTGCGCAAGGTGGCGCAGATTTATCAGCGCTTGCTGAATACGCCTTCAGCGATTGGTCAGACATTCAATGTGTGCTCTGGCAAGGCATGGACTTTGAATGAAGTGTTGACTATGGTGAGATCCATATCGAGCCATGATTTTGAAGTGCGAGTGAATCCGGCTTTTGTGCGAGCGAACGAGGTGAAAACCTTGCAAGGTAGTCGCGCTAAATTAGATGCTGCAATTGGCGTGATGCCTGAAATTGCTTTAGAAGATACGCTACGCTGGATGCTGGAGTCTACCGCTTGAAACTGGCGCTTTCTGTGGAGGCGCTTTCTCCTCATTTAACGGGTATTGGACGCTATACATGGGAGCTTGCAAGCCGCATGCCCTTGTGCTCACAACTCAGTGGCGTTCGCTTTTATCGCAACGGGCAATGGGTATCGGAACTGCAAGATTTACTGCAAGCTTCGCCGGCTAGAAGCTCCAAGAAACGCCTGCCCAAATTAAAAATCCCTCGCTCCATACGCAACTGGAGCTTGAAGCATGCCAGCCGCGGTCATGTCTTTCATGGGCCAAACTTTTTTTTGCCTGCTTGGGCGGAAAATGGCGTGATAACAGTGCACGATCTGTCGGTTTTTAAATTTCCTGATACTCATCCTGTTGAAAGAATTCAGCAGTTTGAGCGTGACTTTTCGCGTTCAGTTAAACAAGCGCTGCACATCATCACAGATTCACAGACTACACGGCTTGAGTTGATTGCCTACGCCGGCTTGGCTCCAGAAAAAGTAAGCGCGGTACCTCTTGGCGTTTCAACTCAGTTCACACCTGTTTCCTCGGTGGAGCTGGTGCCGGTGTTGCAACGCTATGGTTTGCACGAACGCCCGTACGCTCTTTGTGTATCGACGTTAGAGCCGCGTAAGAAACTGCCCCAGCTCTTAACCGCTTGGGCTAAGCTACCGCAAGATTTGCGCAACAACTTCATGCTTGTTTTGATCGGTGGTGATGGTTGGTTAAGCGAAGCATTACGATCACAAATTGATCACGCTCAGAGCCAAGGCTGGCTCAAACGCCTAGGATATGTCCCCGAGCAAGATTTACCTCATCTGATATCTGGAGCTTCTCTATTTGTCTATCCTTCAACCTATGAGGGATTTGGCTTGCCGCCTATTGAGGCTATGGCATGCGGTGTGCCAGTCCTCGTGTCTGATCAGTCTTGTTTGCCTGAAATCACCAAAGGCGCTGCGGCTATGACGAATCCAGATGACGCGAATGCATTTTGCGTATCGCTCGAAAAGGCCTTAACGGATGAAGCTTGGCGACTTGAGGCAAAAGAGCGCGGGCTCGCGGTGGCATTAAGCTATACATGGGAAAGGTGCGTAGACGAAACTGTGGCTGTATATCAAAAAATCAGCTCATAAGCGCATTTGATCCGTTTTAGCTTAATAACTTCAAAGCCCCAGGCCAGTGTATTTCTGTCGCCAATTGCAGGGGTAATCCCCCCAAACATCCTGACTTGACAGCATGTATTTTTCTCAACAATGACTTCGTTTACCATAAGAGCCTTATGAAAACAATTCGCCCTTGTAGCCTTTGGCTGAAATTCTATTTATCAATATTTCTAACATTTTTGCTTTCAGCCTGCACTCAGGAGCAGCAAAACAAAATCCAGCGCGATATCCAGAACTGGACGGGTACGAACGGCGTGCTGGAGATTTATGCGGGGGACAAGATTGTGCGGCGCTTTGTGAAGATTGATAAGCTCTCCACCGCCTTGGGCACGGATGACAATCGCCCTCGCCCTTATCGCTTTGGTTACGGCGTGCTCGATGAGAATCTGAATATGATTGCTGACCCCGGCGAGAAGCGTGTGTATTTCGAGATCAGCGATTACGCTTCGAATTACGTGTTTTTTGAAAATCCGCGCTAAAGCAGTACTTCCCAAGTCTCACTGATTTGGCTTTGCCCGAAGCCATGATAGGGCTCGCTTTCAACGAGCCTGAAGCCACGCTTTTCATAGATGGCGCGCGCTGCAAGCAAACAGGCGTTCGTCCACAGAACCATTTTTGAGTAGCCTTTACTTCTGGCGAAGGCGATAGCCTCATCTGTCAGGCGGCCTCCCAAGCCTGTGCCGCGTGCCTCGGGGGTGAGTATCAACATGCGCAGCTTGGCCGATTTCTCGTCTACCCGCACGACGAAGACGCTACCAACACGTTGTCCATTTTTTTCTGCGATCCAGCAGCGCTCCCACTCGGGTTGGAAATTCTTCACGAAGTCTGCGCAAATGCCTGCGACCAGTGCTTCAAACTCCCAATTCCAGCCGTATTCCTGTGCATAAATTTTTCCATGCTGCTCAATCACCCAGCCCATATCGCCAGGCTGTGGGTCGCGCAAAACAATCTCTGATGGCATTTCAAATCACTCCGATCATTCCAAGCACAGCACCAGTCCCCAAGATCAGTAGCAGGTGGATTTTGGTTTTCCAAGCCAGCAGCAAAGCACTGATGGTAAAAAGCCAGAGCGGCCAGTCTTTTGCAGCACTGTCATGCGAGCTGGCAAGCAGCCAAGCGGTGGCGAGCAAGAGTGCAATCGAGATGGGTGCGAGCGAAGCTTTGCTCGCACGCGCGACCACATGCTGCGCATTGTTTTGCAGCCAGCGAGTAGCGGCAAAGGTGAGCGTGCTGCTGGGTACCATGATGCCGATAAAGGTAGCGAGCAGGCCTGCGGCGGCATCCCAATACGAGCCGCCCATTTGCAGGCCGATTTGCCAGCCGATCAGCGGGATGAAAAGTACGTTTGGCCCAGGCGCGGCTTGGGCGATGGCGATGCAACTGGTAAATTGCATATCCGTCAGCCACCCCTCTTTCTCTACCACATAGCGCTGCATATCGGCAGCGGTGGTGATGGCGCCGCCAACGGCAAGCAGAGATAGCAAGATGAAATGCGTGAAGAGCGAGAACCAAATCTCCCAAGTCATGATGCGCTCTCTTTTGTACGATCACGCGCTCGGATGATCCATACCGCATAGGCGAATGCAGGTGCGCCTAGCCCGAGCACGACATAAACCAAAGGCCAGCGTAACAAGCCAACTGCTATGAAAGTCATAGCTATCAGCGCAATGCATATGCCGGCGCCCATCTCATTCTTCTTTAAACCTGAAATCATTTTGAGGGAGACTGCACCAATCAAACCAGCCGCTGCAGCGCCCATGCCTCGCACAGCACCGGCCACTTCTGGCAAATGAACATAATGGTTATACGCTGTGGCTAGCAGCAAAACAATCACGAGAGGTGGAAGCAAGATACCTGCAAGAGCAGCCATCGCTCCGCGCCAGCCGAAATAGCGATTACCCAAAATGATACATAGGTTCACCACATTGCCACCAGGCAAGATTTGCGAAACCGCCCAATCTTCGGTGAACTCTTTGGTGCTGAGCCAGCGGCGTTTGTCGACCATTTCACGCTGGATGATGGTGAGTACGCCGCCAAAGCCTTGTAATGCGATACTTGCAAATGTGAAAAATAGCTCTGTTTTAGAGCGAGGGCGCATTGCCTGAGTAGATTCTTGGGGTTCTGGCATATCCTGATTATCAGCGAGCCAGAAAGTCTTCCGTTAAGGCAAAGGCGATGGTCTCGTGGATCCAGCTTCGTCTTCAATATGGTTTTGCATGCTTCTGGCTACGCTGCTGAGGGCTACCATGCTTTTTTCATGATCGAGAGCCACCAATGCCAATTCCATCGCTGTAATTTCCATGAATTGCATGGCAAGCTGAGGCTCTTGTTTTTTCATTTGCTGAAATGCGATTCGAGACAAAGATGCCACAAACAACTCCGATGCGGCTTGAGCCACAAACCGGCTCGACAGACCAGAGAAAAGATGGACCAAGCCTAGCGATGAGCCCTCGCCTACGTTGAACCATTTCTTTTGAGTACGCCCCAGTGGCGAATATTCAGAAGTGCCTGAGTCAGTTTCTTGTGAGCGCATACGGATATTGGCCTCACCAGCAATGATTAGCATGAGCCGCGCCACATCATCGTCCTTCGCGCTGAAAGTGATCAAGCTTCCTGGGCGGAAATGCTCTAGACTCATGAAAGCCACAATCGTCTGAGCATCGGTTAGAGTTAACGCAGGCTTTAGCAAACGACCCTTGCGCAATATCAGCTCGCAGGCGCGCTTCGCGGATTGCCCCTCTAACGGCAAATAATCTGGATGATCAAACGCTAGATGCGATGATTGACCAAAAAATGAGCTGCTCGACATAGAAATATTTAGTTTTTGTGCAGAGGCGCTTTTTTGTTGGCGCACACGAAATTACTAGCAGTTGCATGCTGTAAGCTCATTTTAATTCGGATTTGAAAACCATACAAAATGAATGCACGATTGAGGTGCGTATTTTTAGGCTATCTGGCAAGAGCCAAATAGCAGCCCCAAAGAGTTTTCAAGCTTAAAAACTTACAATAGGGGCTATGACCGCCCGCCCAGCCATCTTTAGCGACGTATCGCTCTTCCCTCGCGATGCCAAGCCTCTGGCGAGTTACCGCAAGTATTGGGCGCATCGTTTTGGTGTGGCCAAATTTCTCCCCACTTCCAGGGAGGAAATGAACCAACTCGGCTGGGACAGCTGCGACATCATTTTGGTCACAGGCGATGCATACGTCGATCACCCCAGCTTCGGTATGGCCGTGATTGGCCGCATGCTGGAAAACCAAGGCTTTCGCGTGGGTATCATCGCGCAGCCGGAGTGGCAATCTGCCGCGCCTTTCAAAGCTTTGGGCAAACCGAACCTCTTCTTCGGCGTGACAGCAGGCAACATGGATTCCATGATCAACCGCTACACAGCTGATCGCAAAATTCGCAGTGACGATGCCTACACGCCCGGCGGCATGGGCGGCAAGCGGCCGGATCGTTCATCGCTCGTGTATTCACAGCGCTGCCAAGAGGCTTATCCAGATGTGCCCATCGTGCTCGGCGGCATTGAAGGCAGCTTGCGCCGCATTGCGCATTACGATTATTGGCAAGATAAAGTGCGCCGCTCCATCTTGCTGGATTCAAAAGCTGACATCTTGCTTTACGGCAATGCCGAGCGCGCTATCGTCGAGATTGCGCATCGCTTAGGCCGCAAAGAAAAGATTGCAGACATCACCGATGTGCGCGGCACGGCCTTTGTGCGCCGCACTTCGGTTGAAGGCTGGTTCGAGGTGGATTCCACGAGCGTGGATGAGCCTGGCCGCGTCGATCAGCATGTGAACCCCTACATGATGAGCGCGGATCTCGCTCGTGAGCAAGGCGGTTCTTGTGTTCAAGAAGAGAATTCTGGCACTATTAATTTGATAGCACCTCGCGCAGATTCTATGCCGGCGATTGGCCAAAAAGGCTCTAAAAACGGCTTAGGAAACGAGATTCAGCCTCTCAAGTTCGTGCCCAACCCCGCCGTGCAACGCAAGAACGGCATCGCACACACGCCGCGCGACAAAACCGTCGTGCGCCTGCCCAGCTACGAAGCGGTAAAAGACGATCCTGTTTTGTATGCCCACGCCAACCGCGTGCTCCACCTAGAGACCAATCCTGGCAATGCGCGAGCTTTGGTTCAACAACACGGCACAGGTACCACAGCGCAAGACGTGTGGATCACGCCGCCACCGATTCCTCTCACCACAGCCGAGATGGATTTGGTCTTCGACCTGCCCTATGCGCGCTCGCCTCACCCAAGCTACGCAGACGCCAACGGCAAACACGACGGCGAAACCAAAATCCCCGCTTGGGAAATGATCCGCTTCAGCGTCAACATCATGCGCGGCTGCTTCGGCGGCTGCACCTTCTGCTCCATCACCGAGCACGAAGGCCGCATCATCCAAAGCCGCAGCGAGGAAAGCATCCTCAAAGAAGTCGAGACGATGAAAACCATCCCCGGCTTCACCGGCGTGGTGAGCGATCTGGGTGGCCCCACGGCCAACATGTATCGCATCGGCTGCAAGAGCCCTGAGATTGAAGCCGCTTGCCGCAAACCCAGCTGCGTCTATCCCGGCATTTGCTCCAACCTCAACACCGATCACAGCGCCCTCATCCAGCTCTATCGTAAAGGCCGCGATCTCAAAGGCATCAAGAAAATCCTCATCGGCTCCGGCCTACGGTACGACCTTGCCGTGCAAAGCCCAGAATACGTGAAAGAACTCGTCACGCACCACGTCGGCGGCTATCTCAAAATCGCCCCTGAGCACACCGAAGGCGGCCCGCTCTCCAAAATGATGAAGCCCGGCATCGGCAGCTACGACAAATTCAAACAGATGTTTGAAAAGTACTCAGCAGAGGCCGGCAAAAAACAATACCTCATCCCCTACTTCATCGCCGCCCACCCCGGCACACGCGATGAAGACATGATGAATCTCGCCGTCTGGCTCAAGAAAAACGGCTTCCGCGCCGACCAAGTGCAAACCTTCTATCCATCGCCCATGGCCACTGCCACGGCCATGTACCACAGCCAGAAAAACCCTCTGCGCAAAATCAGCCGCGATTCAGAGGCCGTAGATATCGTCAAAGGCGACAAACGCCGCCGCCTCCACAAAGCCTTCCTCCGCTACCACGACGCCAACAACTGGCCCCTGCTGCGCGAGGCTTTGAAGGCGATGGGGCGTGCAGATCTCATCGGCAACGGCAAGCATCATTTGATCCCCACTTATCAGCCAGTGACCGATGGCGCGTACACAAGCGCGAGAAAGAAAAATTCGTTTGCACCCGGCCTGAAAACCAAAGGGCGCACCGGCGGCGCAGCTCCCAGCTCATCTGCGCAACCACGCAAAGGCGCATTGCTGACTCAGCACACTGGCTTGCCACCCCGCAAGACCAAATAATCTCGTGGTTTAGCTCGGCTTGCAAATATTCAAAGCCACAGCCTCGGCTACTTTCAGCCCATCAATCGCCGCGCTCATGATGCCGCCTGCATAGCCGGCTCCCTCGCCTGCGGGATACAGGCCGCGTGTGTTGATGGATTGGTAGCGCAGCGGGTGCTCGTCATGCCGCTGGCCGTCTGGTCTGCGGCCACCTTCCAGACGAGGTTCGTGGCGCTTGATGCGGATGGGGCTACTCGTACGCGTTTCTACGCCGGTGAGCATCGCATCGTGTAAATCAAAATCTGCGATCTGCTGAGCGAAAGCGGGAATGGCCTCGCGGATGGCTTCGATGGCATACATCGGCAGCGCGGGCGCTTTGGTATCACCCAAATTCATCAGATGGACGCCGGGCTTGTAGCTGGGGATCACATCGCCCAATTCTTTGCTTGCGATGTTGCGTAGAAAATCACCCACGCGCTGACTGGGGGCGTTGTAGTTTTCACCACCCAGCAGGTAAGCGCCGCTCTCGAGTGCGCGCTGGAATCGCATCCCTGCAAGAATCTGGCCACGCTGAGCTTCAGCGACTAACGGTTTGCCTTGCGCATCAAAATCGTAATCCTTGGGCTCGATCCCCACCACAATCCCCGCATTCGCATTACGTTCGTTGCGCGAATACTGGCTCATGCCATTGGTCACGACGCGCTTTTCTTCACTCGTGGCAGCAACCACAGTTCCACCAGGGCACATGCAAAAGCTATACACGCTGCGGCCATTGCTCGCGTGATGCACGAGCTTGTAATCTGCTGCGCCCAACAGCTCATTGCCCGCATTCGGCCCAAGGCGCGCGCGGTCAATCAAGCTTTGTGGATGCTCAATACGAAAGCCCACGCTGAAAGGCTTGGCCTCTGCGTACACACCACGCTCCAGCAACATCTCAAAAGTATCGCGTGCGCTATGGCCGAGTGCCAAGATCACATGCTCTGCATCGATCTGCTCAATACCGCGCTCAGGATGCTCCGTTGTGATCCCGCGAATCGAGCCGCCTTCAATTTTCAAATCCACCAGCTTCGTCGAAAACCGAAACTCGCCACCCAAACGCTCAATCTCTTCGCGCAGAAATTCAACCACCTTCACCAAGCGAAACGTCCCCACATGAGGCTTACTCACATACATGATCTCATCGGGCGCTCCGCCGCGCACCATCTCTTGCATCACCTTGCGGCCATGAAAGAGCGGATCTTTCACCTGGCTCCAGAGCTTGCCATCAGAAAATGTGCCCGCGCCACCTTCGCCGAATTGCACATTGCTTTCGACTTTGAGATCACGTTTGCGCCAAAAGCCCCATGTATCCTTCGTGCGCTCGCGCACGATGCGGCCGCGCTCCAAGATCAAAGGCTTGAAGCCCATTTGTGCGAGATTGAGCGCAGCAAACAATCCGCAAGGCCCTGTGCCAACGACGATAGGGCGAAGGAAATCGCGCTGAGGTGCATGAGCAACCTGCTTGTATTCAGTATCAGGCGTGGTGTTAACGTGCGTGGCGGTCTTCGCATTTTTCTTCGCGCGTGCGAGCACCGCCGCATTGTCTGAAGTGCGCACATCCAGCGTGTAGATGAAATGAATATCGCTTTTCTTGCGGGCATCGTAGCCCCTGCGAAAGATGTGCAGATCAAGCAGCTCTTCGTCTTTGATATTCAGCTTGTGGCAAACAGCTTTTCGCAGCGCTTCTGGCTGGTGATCCAGAGGCAGCTTGATTTCTGTGACGCGGATCGAGGCAATAGCAGTGTTCATGGTTGTGGCATGCCTTCACGGCAGCAAAACAATTCAAGGACAAAATTGAAAAAGCCTGAGTGTGTATCAACAGACTCAGGCTTGTCAAAAGATTTTGGTCGGCGTGGCGGGATTCGAACTCGCGACCCCTTGCACCCCATGCAAGTGCGCTACCAGGCTGCGCTACACGCCGATGAAAGACCAAACTCAAGTAAAAAAATGGTGCGGCTGGCAGGAATCGAACCCACGACCCCTTGGTTCGTAGCCAAGTACTCTATCCAGCTGAGCTACAGCCGCCCAAGACCAAAATTATAGCACGCGAATTACGTGATCCTTGGCATGTTGCCTTGGCTCAATGCATTTCCTACAAGTTTCGATGTGATGTCCACTATTTGAATCATGCGCTCATAGGGCATGCGCGTGGGGCCAATCACGGCGAGCTTGCCCACCACTTGCCCATCTACTGTGTAAGGCGCACTCACGACAGAGAGCTCTTCAACGGGCACCACTTGACTCTCGCCACCGATATAAATCCGCACGCCTTCCGCTTGGCTCGACACATCGAGTAAGCGGAGCAGCTGTGCCTTTTGCTCAAACAAATTGAAGGCTCGACGCAGGTGCCCGAGATCTTGCGAAAAATCGCTCACCTCAAGAAGATTCTTTTCTCCAGCAATCACCACTTCGCCATCGCCAGAGCTAAGCGCCTCCGTGCTCACCTGCACCGCAGACTGCATCAACTGAGCGATTTCGCCCTGTAGAGCTTGCATTTCATTCTTCAAACGCTCGCGCACTTGCTCCATCGCAAGCCCTGCGTAATTCGCATTCAAGAAATTGGCAGCCTCAATGAGCTGGCTTTGCGTGAAATCGCTCTCGGTGAAGATCACGCGATTTTGCACATCGCCATCGGGCGCGACGATGATCACGAGGATGCGTTTTTCCGAGAGCCGCAAGAATTCAATGTGTCGAAAAACCGAAGTCTTGCGTGGCGCAATTACCACGCCGACGAATTGAGACAGATTGGATAAAAGTTGCGCTGCATTGCTGATCACACGCTGCGGCTGATCGGCGGCCAGGCTCGGGGCAGTAAAGCCCCCCTGCTCCACAGTGAGCATCGTGTCCACAAAAAGCCGATACCCACGCGAAGTAGGAATCCGTCCAGCACTGGTGTGTGGCGAGGCAATCAGTCCCAGCTCTTCCAAATCGCTCATCACATTCCGAATGGTGGCAGCAGACAGCTCCAAACCACTGGCTTTGGATAGCGTGCGCGAGCCCACGGGCTGGCCATCGGCAATATAACGCTCAATCAGCGCTTTCAGAAGCAGCTTGGCACGGTCGTCCATAAGGTCTATTAAATGAGATACTACCGAAACATTTTAATGTTGCAATTCAAGCATGGCAGCTTCAGCGCTCAAATACAAGCATATCGCCCTGATCGGTAAATACCATGTGGCCAGCGCCAGCATGCGCGAGACGCTGCTGGATCTCTCGCATTATCTGAGCGGGCTTGGCGCAGATGTGGCGCTGGATGCTGAGAGCGCAGGTAATCTGGGCGCCAAGGATTTGACAGGCCACACCACACTCTCACTCACGCAAATCGGCCAGCAATGCGATCTAGCCTTGGTGGTGGGCGGCGATGGCACGATGCTGGGTATTGGCCGCCAACTCGCGCCCTATGGCATTCCTCTTGTGGGAATCAATCACGGGCGGCTGGGCTTTATCACTGATATTGCATTGGATGCCTACAAAACCGCTCTCGCGCCCATACTGCGCGGCGAGCATGAGCAGGAGCAACGCGCGCTCATGCAAGCGCAGGTGATGCGCGATGGCGTGAGCGTGTTTGATGCGCTGGCTTTGAACGATGTGGTGATCAACCGCGGCGCAGGTTCGGGCATGGTGGAGCTTCGTGTGGAGATTGATGGCCGCTTTGTGGCCAATCAGCGCGCCGATGGGCTGATCATCGCCTCGCCCACTGGCTCAACAGCCTATGCACTTTCTGCAGGCGGCCCCATCATGCATCCTGATTTGAAAGGCTGGGTGATGGTGCCGATTGCACCGCATACCTTATCAAATCGGCCTCTAGCCCTTTCGGATACTGCGCAAATAGCTATTGAGTTGGTAGCAGGGCGCGAAGCGAGTGCGAATTTTGATATGCAAAATCTCGCTTCTCTCTTGATCGGTGACCGCATCTTAGTCAGCCGCTCAGAGTATGCCGCCACGTTTTTGCACCCCAAGGGCTGGAGCTATTACGACACACTGCGCCGCAAGTTGCACTGGAACGAAGGGACTGTCTGATGCTAAATGAGGGCTCTGTGTAATGCTGCGCAGCATCCATCTTCGAGATTTCGTCATTGTGCGCGAGTTGCAGCTCGATCTGAATACAGGCTTTTCTGTGCTCACTGGTGAGACGGGCGCAGGTAAATCTATCCTTGTCGACGCGCTACAGCTTGCTTTAGGCTCACGCGCGGAAACAGGCGTGGTGCGAGAGGGTGCAACTCGCGCCGAGATTTCAGCTGAATTTGATGTGCCGCAGAGCTTACAAGCTTGGCTGCAAGATGCTGGTTTCGAGAGCGAAGGTAGCCTACTTTTACGCCGAAGCATGGATGCGCA
The DNA here is from genome assembly GCF_018413605.1 of Variovorax sp. PCZ-1. Lineage (GTDB taxonomy): Bacteria > Pseudomonadota > Gammaproteobacteria > Burkholderiales > Burkholderiaceae_C > JANMDU01. Next base: position 1,816,560 of record NZ_JAHCDN010000001.1, read on the forward strand.
AGGCAAGAGCAGAGCTTGGATCAATGGTAGCGCCGCCACGCTCACGCAATTGCGCGAAGCAGCAGAGCACTTGGTGGACATTCATGGCCAGCATGCTTGGGCACAGCTCACCAAATCCTCTGAAGTACGCCGCTTGCTCGATGCTTATGGTCAGGTCAATACCGCTGCTGTGCGCCAAGCTCATGCTGCTTGGCGTGAAGCAGCCAAAGCCTTGGAAGATGCCCAAGCGCGCCAAGCCACCCTGGAGAGCGAGCGCGAGCGCCTCACTTGGCAATTGGGCGAGCTGGCGAAGCTCTCTCCCCAGCCTGATGAATGGGAAGCGCTCAATGCTGAGCACAGCTTGCAATCTCATGCGCAGGATTTGCTTGCTGCTGCGCATGCTGCCACCGAGCTTTTGAGTGGCGACGATGGCGCAAGCCAGCGCATCTCACAAGCTTTGGAGTTGCTACAAAAAAATGAGCATCTTGCGCAGGAATTTAGCCGGCTAGGCACTGATTTGGCTTCAAATTTAGCCCAAATAGATGACGTTGCGCATAGCTTGCAAGCCTTCACGCGTCGCACCGCGCCCGATCCCGCGCGCCTGGCCGAGCTCGATGAGCGGGTGAGCCAATGGCTGCAACTCGCTCGCCGTCATCGCCGCCCACCCGAGGAGCTGCCTGCCCTGCTCTCGCAATGGCAAGCTGATCTCAAGAATTTGGAAGCTGCGAGCGATTTAGCCTCGCTGCAGTCCCGAGCTGACAAAGCACATGCGGATTTGCTCAACGAATGCAAAACTGTGAGCAAACAGCGCAAAAAAGCGGCCCCCCTGCTCTCCCAAGCCATCTCCTCCGCGATGCAGGGCCTCGGTATGCAAGGCGGTCGCTTTGAAGTTCAGCTCACAACGGGTGAGCCCACTGCGGATGGCGCTGAGGTGGTGGATTTCTTGGTCGCGGGTCACGCTGGCAGCACGCCTCGCCCTGTGGGCAAAGTAGCCTCGGGCGGCGAACTCTCGCGTATTGCATTGGCCATTGCTGTGACCACCAGTGAGCTAGGCAATGCAGGCACCTTGATTTTTGACGAGGTGGATTCCGGAATCGGCGGTGCAGTGGCAGAGACCGTTGGCCGCCTCATGAAGCAGCTGGGCAAAGATCGCCAAGTGCTCGCCGTCACACATCTTCCGCAAGTCGCCGCATGCGCTGATCAGCATTTGCTCGTTGCCAAGCAACTTGTGAGCAAACTGACCGAAAGCTCGGTCAAGCCAATCACAGGCGAGCAGCGCGTCACAGAAGTTGCGCGCATGCTCGGCGGCGAAAAGCTATCGAGCACCACACTCGCACATGCCAAAGAAATGCTGCAAGGAGCAGCGCAGTGAAGGCCGATGCGCTGCAAATCATACTGATCACCGGCATGTCTGGCTCGGGTAAGTCAGTTGCTCTCAGAGCATTGGAAGATGCAGGCTATTACTGCGTTGATAATCTGCCGCCTGAGCTACTGTCCTCATTTATTGAAGTGGAGCGGCAGCACAATGTTAGCCGCATTGCGATTGCCATGGATGTGCGCAGCGCCACTTCTTTGCCCATCGTGCCCAAGCAACTCAAGGCGCTGCGCGATCAAGGCATCTCGGTCAAAACTGTGTTCCTTGATGCGAATACGGAGACGCTCGTACACCGCTTTTCCGAGACTCGGCGCAAGCACCCGCTTTCCTCCAATCAAGTTGACGATCAGCGCCGTGCCTTGACCGATGCGATTGAAATGGAGCGTGATCTGCTCGCCGAACTGCGCGAAGATTCGCATGTGATCGATTCGAGCCTGATCCGCAGCACGCAATTGCAGGGCTATATCAAACAGCTGATCACTGCACCAGCCACGCAGCTCACACTGGTATTTGAATCCTTCGGCTTCAAGCGCGGCATTCCGCTGGATGCTGATTACGTGTTTGATGTGCGCATGTTGCCCAATCCGCATTACGAGCCGCTGCTTCGCCCACTCACCGGGCGTGATGCACCTGTCGCCGATTTCCTCAAGGTGCAGCCTGATGTGATCGCCATGCGCAGCCATATCCAGGTGTTTCTAGAGCATTGGCTGCCCAGCCTCACGCAAGATCATCGCAGCTATGTGACGGTAGCCATCGGCTGCACGGGTGGCCAGCATCGCTCCGTTTTTCTTGCGGAAGAGCTGGCAACGCATTTCGCCAAAACCCATACGACACTGCGTCGCCATCGCGAGATGGATGCTGGCTTGTTTGCGGCTAACAAACTTTAATTCAGCCCTTAGGCTTTCTTGTCAAAAACAGCTCATTGATCTGCTCCAAAGAGCGTCCATTGAAGCACCAGCTTGCTGCTAGATTGGCGCTACGCGTTAGAACGTGGCGATCGCTACCAACCGCTTCGCCTTTAATAACAGTATGGTCAATTGCATTTTTAGCCAAGTAATTACTTAAAATAATCTGTGCTTCCCAAAATACGTTGCTATCGTTCTCATCACCCAAAATGATGACACGTAATTTTTCATGCGGCCTCACACTCATCTTGTCATGAGTAGGCTCATATGAATCGATACGACCGGTCGTATCCTTACTCAAACCCAATCGGGTGTATCTGATTTTTGGCGACGAAGGTGCGGAAGCCGGTACAGCACAATAAATATCAGATCTAAAGTTAAGCAACGATGCGGTAAGAAACCCCCCGCCGCTTAATCCTGCAATAACAAATTCTCTGATGTCATAGCGTTGCTTGAGTTGATCAATTGCTGCATTCACAAGCCCTACCTCGTCTAGAGTACGTCTCACAGCATGATTTCCTGAAGAACCATGTGTCCCTGGACGACCCAAAAAAATATAGGGCGCTTTATAAGCCTGTGAGCGTTGATTGACCAATTCATTCAATACTTCAGTCGATAGTTTTTGGTAACTCAAGTTGGTGTTTCGTATATCGCCTTCCAAATACACGATCACTCGATCATTCACTTCTTTTAAACCACTGTGCCAGTACTTCAGGCAGCCTGCATTTTTCCCCGTATCACTTGGGTCTGTCCAAACAGCATCAGTCTTTCCTTTGATGCAATCAGCCTTGGTGGCTTTTACACCAGACAGCACTGAACTATATGAAAAATCATCTTCTCCAGTGAATTTGTTCTCGAAGAAAGCATGCGCGCTAGTCGCTTAGAAAGTACATACCAACAGCGTAGCCCGTAAACCCGCATTGAAAACAGAGACGGGGTTAAGATTATGTAGCTTCATTTGCATTATTAAAAGAAATTCTATTACCTAGATTCTAATGAAAAACAGCCAATCAGCAGCATAGAATCTGCGCGGCCAGCTATTACTTTGATAGCGATTGCTTAGTAATTGCAGACAAAGTTCCACGCGTGGTAATCACTTCTGGGCTGATGATGAGCTCGATCAATGTGCCTTGTTTGGTATCCAATCGCTTGAGTGCAGCGAGCAATTCAGCTTCGAACTGATCGCTGTGCGTGATACGCACGCCGTGGTAGCCATAGCCAACTGCTAACTTCGCGAAATCTGCGCCGGCTATTGAAGAGCCGCTCACACGCTCTGGATACTCGCGCTCTTGGTGCATGCGGATCGTGCCGTAGGTGCCGTTGTTGAGCACGAGCACGATGCTCGCTGCGCCATGCGCTGTGGCTGTTGAGAGCTCTTGCCCGGTCATCAGGAAATCGCCGTCGCCGGCAATCGTGAAGGCTACTCGGCCTGTGAGTATGTTGGCTGCCACGCCTGCAGGCACGCCCACGCCCATGCTGCCACTGGTGGGGGCGACTTGGGTTTTGAAGCCTTTGGTCAAGCCGTGGTATTGGAAATAGCGGTGCATCCAGCTCGCGAAATTGCCAGCGCCGTTGGTGAGCACAGCGTCTTGTGGCAAATGCTTTTGCAAGAGCTTCACGATGCGCGGCATGTTGATGCTGCCTGGCTTTCCGCTCTCATCATCAAAGGGTAAAGCGGGCAAGCTCTGCGGCGTGATCCATTGGCGATATTGCTCATTCGCCGTCTTAGAATCGGCCTCCCAAGCGACTGAAATAGGAGCGGTGAGCACTTCTAAGCTTCGCGCAGCAGCATTCATCGTGGCGCAAATGGCGAGATCGGCTTGATAGACGCGATTCAATTCCTCTGCACTTGAGTGGATATGAACGAGTTTTTGCTTAGATCGCGGCGCTTGCAGCAAGGTATAGCCGCCTGTCGTCATCTCGCCTAAACGTGGGCCAACGGCGATCACGAGATCGCTCTCTTGCACGCGTTTGGCCAGAGCCGGATTGATGCCGATACCCACATCGCCCGCATAGAGCGGATGATGGTTGTCAAACGTGTCTTGAAAGCGAAACGCATTCGCTACAGGCAATTGCCAGTTTTCCGCAAAGCGTTGCAGAGCTTGCGCTGCCTGCACCGTCCAGCCTCCACCGCCCGCTATCACGATGGGGCGTTGGCTCTCCAACAGCATAGAGCGCAAACTGCGCAAAGCACCCGGATCACTCCAAGCTTGCACGGGCTCGACTCTTGGCAAAACTTGAGTCGATGGCTGCGCGCTCACCTTCTCGACAAGCATATCTTCCGGCAACACCAGCACCACAGGCCCCGGCCGCCCATTCATCGCTGTGGCAAATGCACGCGCGATGTATTCAGGAATGCGGCTGGCTTCATCAATCCGCTCCACGCGCTTGGCCACGGAAGAGAAAAACCCAAAAAAATCCATTTCTTGAAAGGCCTCGCGATCCCGCATATCGCTGCCCACATCGCCAACAAGCAAGACCATTGGTGTGGAGTCTTGGAAAGCCGTGTGCAGCCCAATCGCAGCATTCGTCGCACCCGGCCCGCGCGTGACGAGGCACACACCCGGCCTACCAGTGAGCTTGCCCGCAGCCTCAGCCATGAAAGCCGCTCCACCTTCGTGGCGGCAAGTGATGAATTGGATTTTTTCTGAGTGCTCGGCAAAGCCGTCCAGCACAGCGAGATAGCTCTCACCAGGCACGCCAAAAGCATGCGTGATGCCTTGTTCGATCAAGCATTCAACGAGCAAGTGGCCGGCGAGTTTGGAGGATGCAGGGGCTGAATGAGGGGTGGTCATTCAGCTATTTTGCTATGGGAATAGGTTGGCGCTCGACGATTGAAGACAAACATCCGGTCGCAGAGGGCACAAAAGTTGCGCAAAAGAGGCAAAAAAGAAAAATACAAAAAAGATGCTTTGTTGACAACAATGATTGAATCAACCATTCATTCTGTTTTTAAAGGTATTTTTTGCGTCTTTTGCGCAACTTTTGCGTCCTTTGCGTCCGGCATTTCGGTATTGGTCTTAAACCATCAAGCAGCTTTGAGCATAGGCGCAGGCTGAGACAAAGTAGCTGCCGTACCGTAAGCCACATCGCCCGAGAGCTGAGCGCCCTCTTCCATCACGAGTTTGCCGTAACGAATTTGGCCTTTGACCTTGGCCGTCGCATACAGCATCAGCTTATGTCGCGCTGTGAGCTGGCCATCGAAATCGCCGCGGATCTCGGCCTCATCAATCTGCGCCGAGCCGGTAAATGCGCCGCCCTCTGCGATTTGCATCACGCGCGAATCCATGCTGGCCTGCACCGAGCCTTCCACCACCAAAGTATCGCAATCCGTGATCTCCACGCCCTTGAGCTTGATATGTGGGCCCACGGTGAGGCGGCTGGTACTGGCGGGTTTGCCGGTTGGAGAAGTAGGCGCAGCATCGGCTGCGGATGGTTGTGAAGCGCTCACGGCGACAGGTTTGACGGTACTCGTAGCACGTGCAGCATTACTGGCCGTGGTCGCGTTCAGTGCTTGATCCAGATCGCGGGAGGGGCTGTTAAAGAAGCGGCTTTGTAGTGTCATGGTATGTATTTCCAGAGTAAAAGAATGAAGCCTTGATGGTATAAAAGAAACCGCTTACAAACACTGCAACAGCTGCAAGATGCGTAACGAAACACGCTGTTGCCCGGCGTAAAATATACATACATCGCTACATTTTTAGTAGCAAGAAGGAATCAACCCATGGAAGAAGATCACCGATGCTGCGGCTCAGGCATGTGCATCATTGACGCGCAAGGAATCTGCTGGTGTGGCCAAAAGTGGGATGGCGAAAAAATGTCGCGCCCAAAATACGAAGAGCTGGTCAAGCCTGCGTCCGTCGCCCCACAGCCAGAGCAGCAAACACGGCCAGAATCAAAGCAAACGCGCTCGTGATCATTGTGAGCGAATAAAGCGCGCGATCCATCAACAAACCGAAGATCAGCGGCGCAATCGCAAAGCCCACATCGAGGCCGGAATACACCGTGCCATAAACACGCCCTGTCGCGCCCTTCGGCGTAGCGCGCTTGATCATCATGTCACGGCTTGGCCCACCGATGCCGACTGCAAAACCAGTGGCTGCAAGCAAAGCCATTGAGCCCAATGCGCCCAGCCAGCCCGTGCCCGCCAGCATCATGCACACCGCGCCCACACTCATACACACAGCCACCACCTTGTCGCTGCGCTGAGCGCCCAAGCGAGCCGACACGAAGCCTCCAACCAAGATACCCACAGCACTGCTGAGCATATAAGCTGTCAAAGTTGCAGTCGCAGCTTGCAGCGTCACGCCGTGCATGGCCTTCAAAATTGAAGCGCTGTAGCTCTGCACCACAGCCAGCGTGATCGTGGAGAGCAAAAAGAAAGCAAAGCACCACCACACCACAGGCAGCTTGAGAAATGCGATAGACGATGCCTCATGCGCCTCAGCCTTGCGCACCACCGTCGTTACCAATTGATCGCGGTTGATCAACAGCACGACAAACACCAAGGCATACACACCCGCAGTGACGAGATAGGCATTCCTCCAGCCGATGCTCCCCATCAGGCCGACCAAAAGAATCGGCGTCAAAGCCCAACCCAAACTGCCCGAGAGCCCGTGCATGCTGAAGGCGTAGCCCAAGCGTGGCGTCGAGACACGCTGATTCAAGATCGAAAAATCAATCGGGTGGAATGGGCTGTTGGCCAAGCCGGCCAGCGCTGCCGCCACAATCAACCACGTATAGCCCTGAGCATGGCTGGCCGTGATGCAAGCCAAGAAAAATGTGCCCAGCGCGGCAAACAACACTGGCCGCGCCCCCAGCTTATCCACCACAAAGCCAGCGAGTGCTTGCCCCACGCCGGAGATCACAAAAAACACGCTCATCAGCAGTCCCACCTGCGCAAAGCTCAAACCAAACTCCTGCATAAAGACAGGAAACAATGGCGGCAAAAGCATGTGCCCAAAATGCGAGCTCGCATGCGCAAGCCCCACCAAACTCATCACCTTGGCATCTTTGGCCAAGGGAACCACGGGAGCAGAATCCATACTTGCAGTTGTCATGCCTCGATATTAACGGAGACAGCAGCGCAGCGGCTATCATCTGCGCATGCCCCGCAACACCCACCCGGAATCGCATCGCCAAGATCGCATCGGCTGGCTGCGCGCCGCGGTGCTGGGCGCAAACGACGGCATTGTGTCAACGGCCAGCCTGATGGTCGGCATCGCCGCCGCCAATGCGACCACGCAAACCCTGCTCCTCACGGGCATCGCCGCCTTGGTTGCAGGCGCCATGTCGATGGCAGCGGGTGAATATGTATCCGTCAGCTCGCAAGCTGACACCGAAGCGGCTGATATCGCCCGCGAACGCACCGAGCTCGCTGAGCAGCCCGAGCATGAGCTGCGGGAGCTCGCCGGCATCTATCAAGCACGCGGCCTGAGCCCTGAATTGGCCTCGCAAGTCGCCCAGCAGCTCATGAAACACGATGCTTTAGGCGCGCATGCCCGAGACGAGCTAGGCATCTCCTCAAGCAACAGCTCGCGCCCCGTGCAAGCTGCGTTGGCCTCTGCAGCCAGCTTCGCCACAGGCGCTGCGCTGCCCATGATCACAGCCTTGTTTGCCCCCAGCGCTTGGCTCGTGCCAACAATAGGTGGCGCATCCCTGATTTTTCTGATCTTGCTCGGCTGGGTATCAGCCCATCTGGGCGGCGCTCCCGTGCTCAAAGCCGTCATGCGCGTCGCCTTCTGGGGCCTGCTTGCTATGGGCATCACCGCTGGCGTAGGTGCATGGTTTGGTGTAGCAGCCTGAAAATAACGCCGAATCGCCCTCTCGCCGGCATAGAATCTGCGCGACATGCTACTTAATTAATAGCAAATCAATGATTGCCTGCTACTCGGCCTTCATCCAGCGCTGGCAAAGCGTAAGCAGGGACGATGGCAGCTAGCTCAAGGCTAAGCTTTGAGTAAAAACTCCAAAGCACTGCCCGCAAGCTCAATCACATCGCGATCCACCAGCTGCACAGGCTCGTCGCTGATAGCTTTGCCATTGAGCTTAGGAATTTGCTGGGCTTCTAGGCAAGAGATGAAATAGCCTTGCCTGCGATGCGCAATCGCGATCAAGGCGATACCGGGTTGGCCAAAGGTAGAAACGGCTTTGGAAACCGGGATCTCTAGCCCAGCCGAAGAGCCCGTGAGCATCTTCAAGCTCGCATGCATGGCACCGCTGGTGGCTGCAGGAGCGAGCCCACCGCTGAGCGTCATGGATACGGTTTTACCTTCATCAGTGAGCTCATTCGCGCTGAAGTATTGGATTTTGAATCGCCCGATGGAAATCACATCTTCATCGCTCAGCAAATGCATTTTCACCATCGCGCCGCTGATATATGTGCCATTGGTGCTGCCCGAATCGATGACCACCACATCGCTCAAACCTGAGAGCTCAAAAACGCAATGCTCACCACTCACGGCTAAATCGGTGAGCACGATATGGTTGTCTGGCCGGCGACCCAACGTGGTGCGCACGCGTGTGAGGTAAGTGCGGTGAATTTCCACCCCATCGACTGTCGTGATCAATTGCGGCATACCTGCTCCTAGGAAGTACCAGCAAGCATCTTATGCCTAGGCCAAGACAGATGCAAGGCGTAGCCATATGGCAAGAAGTAACGCGATGCGACTTACAGCTTGGGCTCTACATCCGTCACGTCATCGAGTTTGTGGCGCGGCGCTCTGGCTGCAGCCGGGCCGCTTTTCTGCGCCTGACGAAACACTTGCTCAAAGCCCGCACGCGGATTCATACGCATCGCAAAAGGCAAGACAGAACGCCCTGTGAGTTTGAACCACACTGCGCGCACGGCCCATACCAGCAACAAAATGCTCATCACGACCAACAAGCTGGCAGCGAAGATCAGGCCTGCCAGAATCAAAACCAAACGGAGTAGAAAATTCATCATGTCGTGAGCAATGGGGCGCTCTGAAAATAGAGCTTTAGCTTTGATCAGCTGAGCTGGATTGGTTCAATTTCTCTGCTGATTTAGAAAAAAAACCATCAAATAAAGAGAGTAATTCTGGATGTAGCTGCGCAAAACGAGTGCGCTGCACGAAATAAGCTTCTGCGGCAACGGCGAAGAATTCATCGAGCGATTCTGTGCCATAAGGGTCGAGCAAGGGCTCGGCTTGCCCCGTGATGCGACCAAATCGCTGCCAAGCATCGCTGGCTTCTTTAAAGCGCAAGTATTCGGCTTGTAAAGCAGTGAGCCAAAGACGGCGCTTATCGCGGGGCATGGGTGGGCAGCCATCGGCCTGACCGTCGCGCATATCCATCACATGGATGAATTCATGAATCACGACGTTGTAGGCTTGACTGGCGAGTTCTCCTGCGGCCTGCACATCGCTCCATGCGAGCATAAGTGGGCCGCCCTCCATCACTTCGCCGGTGAGTCGTTCACTACCGCTGTGGACAATGCCATCTTCATCCACCCACTCGCGCCGTGCCCTCACCTCGCCTGGATGAAGCACGATGCCAACGAAGCTGTCGTACCAGGTGAGCGCAAGATCGGGGCGATCCACTGGCGCGATATGCAAGATGGGCACACAGGCCTGCACAGCCACCATGGTGGCGTGTGCATCCGTGATCTCCAAGCCTTGCGCACCTGTGAATTCTTTGGAACCCAAAAAGAAGCTGCACAGCTCGCGCAGGCGGGCAAGCTCTAGCGCAGAGCGTTGCTCAAGAAAGGGCAAGGCGGTAAGACAGTTGCGCCAGAGCTGATCATCGATGGCATGGCGTTGAATGGTGGCGGCTGTTCGCGCTTTGCGCCGGCGCTCCTGCCAGCTTTGCCACCAAGCGATGATCATAGGCCTGTGAAGCTAACGCGCTACACCACAGGAATGTGGTGTGTGTTCACCAGGCCATCGTCATCCAGACTCAGACGTAAGGCATAGCCGCGAGCGGGTTCGGTGCGCGAGTTGACGGCCTGCCAATCCGGGAGCACAAAGCGCGTACCACGCCCTTGGCTAGAGCTGATGGCGTGATCTCGACCTTCATGGGTGTGACCGTGGATGAAATGCTGTGCTTGCGCGGCATCCATCCATTGCTTGGCGAAAGCTTGATCAATATCGATCCATGGCTCGCCTGCAGTCTGCATGTCTTTCTTGCGCGCCTCGCTCGCTGCACGCATCACGCGCGCTTGCTGCATGCGCTCTTGCAGGGGCGTCGCTAGAAACTGTGTTTGCCAGTCTGAGCTTCTGACCATGCGGCGAAATTCTTGGTATTTTTCATCGGAGAGACACAGAGCGTCGCCATGACTGAGCAAATAACGCATGCCACCAAACACCAGCACACTGGGATCAGAGAGGATTTGCATGCCGCAGGCTTTGGCCAAGCCCTGCCCCACGAGGAAATCGCGGTTGCCATGCATGAAATACAGATTGTGTTGCTGCGCACTGAAATGCAACACGCGGCTGCAGCGGTCTTCAAAATGCAGGCCTTCGTGGCGGGCGATCAAGCTTGAATCACGCGCTGAGCCTAGGCAGTCATCGCCCACCCACACTTCAAACAAATCACCGAGGATGAAGATGGCATCGGCAGGCGAATGCTCCAAATAGCTGCGCCAAGCCAAAAAATTGGCGGGCTCGGATTCTTGTAAATGGATATCCGAGATGAAATCCACGCAACGCCAGGCTGTGGGTGCGTTGATTTCATCAAAGCTCATGGCTGGCTGCTTAAAGGATCACAGCCTTTGTGATCACAACATCTTGAGCTGGCACGTCATCGTGGTAGCCCTTGCGTGTGGTGGCCACTTTGCCCAGCTTATCCACCACGTCTGTACCAGAGACCACCTTGCCAAAAACGGCATAACCCCAGCCTTGAATGCTGGGCGCAGTGTGGTTTAAAAAGCCGTTGTCTGCGGTGTTGATGAAAAACTGCGCGCTGGCCGAGTGCGGATCTTGGGTGCGTGCCATCGCCAGGGTGTACTTGTTGTTTTTGAGACCGTTGTTGGCTTCGTTGTTGATCGGTGCATCCGTCGGCTTTTGTGTCATGCCAACTTCAAAGCCACCGCCTTGGATCATGAAACCATCGATGATGCGATGGAAAATCGTGCCATCGTAATGGCCTTTTTTCACGTAAGCGAGGAAGTTTTCTGCGCTCTTGGGGGCTTTATCGGCATCAAGCTCGATGGTGATGTTGCCGTGACCGGCGATCTGCAGTTCGACTTGGGGGTTAGCCATGGTGTATTCCTTGAAGTGAATTGAAGTAAATTATTTGAGCAAGGTGGCGCTGTTGATCGTCACGATGGTTTTGGGTGCGTCTGTCGGGAAAGGGCCACCAGGGCCAGTGGGCGTGGCTTTGATTTTGTCCACCACATCCATACCTTCAACGACTTTGCCGAACACGGTGTAACCCCAGAGCTGGGCAGCGCCCAGCAAATTCGCGCGAGGCACGTTTTCATAGGTGCGGCCTTGGTATTCGAATTTTTTGACTGGATCGCCTTCGGGAATCGGTGTTGGATCCAAGAAAGCGTTATCGACAGTGTTGATGAAGAACTGCGCGCTGGCCGACTGCGGATCATTCGTGCGCGCCATGGCAAGCGTGCCACGCGTGTTTTTCAAGCCTTTGGCAAGAGCTTCGCGGCCTTCATGGGGCACAGGTGGGCGGCTTTTCTTTTCTACATAGCTGGGCTGGAAGCCACCGCCTTGGATCATGAAGGTGGGGATCACGCGGTGAAAGATCGTGCCGTCGTAGTGTTTGTCTTTCACGTATTGGAGAAAGTTTTCCACTGTTTTGGGGGCTTTATCGGGATACACCTCAATCACGATATCGCCCATGCTGGTGGCGAGCTTGACTTTGGGCGCTACAGCAGATGTTTGTGCTGAGGCAGCAGGCGCTACCAAAAGAATAGCGCTCAGCGCAATAGATGTGCCGGCCAACTGGCTAAATGTGCGGCGAAATGCATTAAAAATCATCCAATGATTCCTTCAAAAAAGATTTTCCATTGATTGCTGGTGGCTGCAGAGCGAAGCCAGTACTGCCGTTTGGTCGGGCCAGAGACTGCGCCCGTCGGTACTTCAGAGAACGTGATCACCATAGTAGCACTACTGGGGCTCTCTGCCCAATGCAAGACGGAGACATCTTTTAATTCGCTGCTGCGCTTTTTGGCAATTTCACTGCTTATCACGCCCCGCCATTCAGCCAACTTCTTGCCATAGCTGTCAAAGTCTGGGCTGTAATGCACCATGGCAGCGTCTAAGCCGCCGGCTGCTTTGGCGCTACGCCAGCTAGAGAATGCACGATCAAAGGCTGCTGTATCTGCGTTGGTCTGCGCGGGGTTGACCCATTCGAGCTTGGGCAGGATGACAACGGGTGTGGTGCGGATTTCCACACGTTTCAAAATGTCTTGCAGATCTGGATTAGAGACGGCGACACAGCCATCGGTGGCTTTCGGGGCGCGGGCAAATTGCGCCTGCGGCACGCCATGCAACCAAATGCCGCTGCCGGTTTTGCCACGGCGAATATCGTAAGGGTTGGGGTAATTGATCGGCAATGCGCCAGCGCCATACAAATCTTTGAGCGAATTAGGATCCAGCGTGTTGGTGACGAAATAAATACCCAGTGGCGTTTTGAGATCGCCCTCGACATTTTTCTCAATGCCCATCTTGCCTACAGAGGCATAGTAATCGGCGACCAAACGCAAGCCCTGCGCCGTGTTCTCAAAGAGATACAAGCGAGCACGGCTGGCATCTACTGCGATGGCGTGTTTGTTGCGGGCAGACAAGCGCACGAAATTCGAAGGCAGCATCCCGGCGGCGGGTTTCTCACGAAGCGCACGAATGCGCAGGAGCGACTCTTCACGCAAATCAGTGAGCACGCCGGGCGCTGCGCGCACAGTGGCTTCGGGTACATCACCCAAAGCGCGCACGGGCTGCGTTTGCGCGGCTAGCAAATCGCCGTGCACGAGCTGCGCCAATGCGAAATTGGGATGATCGAGTACCAGTTTATCGGCCAGCTTGAGAGCCTCGCGGGTTTTGCTTTGGCCGATCAGCTGGTAAATCTGTATCAGGCGCGCTTCTGCCTGCAGGCCGTTAGGCGCTGGGGCTTTTGTTTTGCCTGCGCGCACGAGGGTGGGCGCGGCGGCGGCGCTGGCGAGGGCAACTGTTGCGACCGCACGCTTTTTTTGCTTCTTTTGCTTTGCTTGAGCTGGCGAACTGAAGACGATCAAGCACACAACAGCCAATGCGGCAAGCAGACACCGCTGCCAGCAAAGATCAGGCAGCATGGTCTTTAGAGTCAAACGGGGCAAGTAACGAGGTAACAAAGACACAAAAATACATGCTCTGCCGCATCGTATCGGCAGGGGTGATAAAAATTCAGAGCTGATGTGCCATCAGATCAGGATGAGTTGGGGATTGGTTAAAGCAAGAGCCCCAGGCGATCAACCGCCCGTAGCTTCGCGCACGATGACCCAGCGATTATCAGCGCGTACGAGATCCAGTGTTTTGCGGCTGTTCACAGACAAGCTATCGGCATCGTAGTCTTGTTTGAAGCGGGCTTGGGCTTTGTTGCCCGTGATCTTGATATCCAAGTTGCTCACCTGAACGCTGATCTTGTTTTTGCCCATGATGCGCTTTCTGCGCTCCTCTTCCCAGCTCTTGCGGCCGCCGGGCGCATCAAACTCTTTGCCATATGCGCCCAGATAAGAGGCCATGTCTTTGCGGCTCCATGCGCTGGCCCAAGCTTGCACTGCTGCGCGGACTTCATCTTCATTGCCGGCTGCAGCGGGGGCAGCAGGTGCGGCCGCGGCCACTGGAGGCTTAGCGGCAGAAGCCGCAGGCGCAGGCGCAGGCGCTGGTGTAGGCGCGGTTGCAGGTGTAGGCGCAGCGGCAACCACGGCTGGCTTGGCCGGTGCGGCCGCCGATGGTGCAGCAGCAGCTGCGGCTGGACGCGTGCGAATATTGGGAGCAAACAAATCGCGGATCAGGCCAAGTTTGGGCTGAATGCCGGAGTTGCTGCCATCAAGCTGCAGCGCTTTGCTGTAAGCTTGACTGGCAAGTTTTGCATAAACGTCACCCAGATTTTCATGTGCGGTGGCGTAGCTTGGATTCGTGCGGATGGCCATTTCTAGTGCGGCACGGGCTTTGTCAAATTGGCCTTGGCCGGCGTGCAGGACAGCCAAATTATTGTAGGGCTCGGGCAGCTCGGGATAATCTTCAATCAGCTTGGTGAAGGTCGTGATCGCGTCTTGTGGCTTGCCCTGCTCTGTCAAGATCACGCCTTTGAGGAAGCGCATCTGAGGATCTTTGGGCTTGCCGGCGAGGAACTGATCGGCTTTGGCTGTCGCTTCAGCAAACTGGCCAGCGCGCATCAGGCGATTGACCTCGGCGTAATCGGCAAAAGCCAAGCTGCTGAAAAGCACGCCTGCAGACAACAGGGCAGCACTGATCAACTTTGGAGCGAAACGGGTAAGCAAACGCATAAAACCTCTCTTTGGGCAAGCACAGACGGCCTGTATTTTGGCCAGCTATATACTGCGACAATTGTAGCGGCTGGATAGTTCAGTTTTTCGAGTTTTGATCTTGCGCGCATTGCAGCGCCCGAGCACCACATACAACACACTATGGCTTTGAAGATTTACAACACGCTCTCGCGCAGCGTGGAGACTTTTGTTCCCCTTGAAGCAGGCCGTGCGCGTATGTACGTATGCGGCATCACCGTGTACGACCTCTGCCATATCGGCCATGCCCGCTCCGCCATGGCTTTTGATGTGATTCAGCGCTGGCTGCGTGCGAGCGGCTACGCCCTCACCTACGTCAAAAATATCACGGATATTGACGACAAAATCATTGCCCGCGCCGTGAAAAACGGCGAAACGATTGGCGCGCTCACCAGCCGCATGATCGCCGAGATGTATGTAGATTTCGACGCGCTGGGCGTGCAGCGGCCAGACCATGACCCGCGCGCCACGGATTACGTGCCGCAAATGCTCTCCATCGTGGAGCAACTCGAAGAGAATGGCCTCGCCTACCGCACGCCGAGCGGTGATGTGAACTACGCCGTACGCAAATTTTCAGGTTACGGCAAATTGAGCGGTAAATCGCTGGACGAGCTTCACGCAGGCGAGCGCGTGGCCGTGCTCGATGGCAAGGAAGACCCTTTGGATTTCGTGCTCTGGAAATCCGCCAAAACCGAGGAACCGCCTGAGGCCAAGTGGGAAAGCAGCTATGGCGCAGGTCGCCCCGGCTGGCACATCGAATGCTCGGCCATGAGCTGCGCTCTGCTCGGCGAAAGCTTT
Source organism: Variovorax sp. PCZ-1 (assembly GCF_018413605.1). Classification (GTDB taxonomy): domain Bacteria; phylum Pseudomonadota; class Gammaproteobacteria; order Burkholderiales; family Burkholderiaceae_C; genus JANMDU01. The sequence continues at coordinate 1,832,098 of NZ_JAHCDN010000001.1, forward strand.
GATATTCACGGCGGCGGCGCGGATTTGCAGTTCCCTCACCACGAAAACGAAATCGCACAGAGCGAAGGTGCTTACCAAAAGCCGATGGCCAAATACTGGATTCACAACGGCTTTGTGAACATCGACAACGAGAAAATGTCCAAATCTTTGGGCAATTTCTTCACGATTCGCGACGTATTAAAGAAATTTGATGCTGAGACCATCCGCTTCTTTTTGGTGCGCGGCCATTACCGCAGTGGCTTGAACTACTCAGATGTGCATTTGGATGATGCGAGAAACTCTCTCAAACGCTTGTACACCGCTCTCGATTTAGCAGCGCCTCACGCTGCTTCTGTGGCTTCGCCTCATGCAGACTCCGCGCCGGCGCTCATTGATTTTGGCAATGAATATGCCGCGAGATTCAAAGCCGCGATGGACAATGACTTTGCCACACCGGAAGCGGTGGCGGTATTGTTTGATTTGGCTGCGGAGGTGAACCGTACCAAATCACCAGAATTAGCCACCCTGCTCAAACAGCTGGGCGGTTTGCTTGGCATTTTGCAAGGCTCGCCACAAGCCTTTTTGCAATCTGGCGCTGCTTTGGATGATGCCGCCATTCAAACAAAAATCGCTGAGCGTGCAGCCGCCAAAGCCGCGAAAAATTTTGCTTTGGCCGATCAAATTCGCAAAGATTTGGCCGCTCAAGGCATTGAGCTCAAAGACAGCCCGCAAGGCACGACTTGGTCTTCAGCGTCATGACTCGCAGCAGCGGATTTTTAAGCGATTTTGGCTTTTCGCCGGCATGGAATGTGCGCGAAGTGCTATGAAAAAAGTAGCAATTGAAGTCACCACGCCCGCCTACTGGCAAGAGGCCTGTGCTCACCTGATGAAGAAAGATCGGGTCATGCGCAAGCTGATTCCGCAGTTTGGTGATGCCTGCTTGCAAAGCCGAGGTGATCCTTTTGTGACGCTCGCTCGCTCGGTGGTGGGCCAGCAAATCAGCGTGGCTGCAGCGCAAACGATTTGGGATCGTTTCGTCAAAATTGGCAAAGGCAAGCTGCAGCCGTCCAAGGTTTTGAAGATGAAGGTAGACGACATGCGCGCCTGCGGTCTGTCTGCCCGAAAGATTGAGTATTTGGTCGATCTGGCACTGCATTTTGACAGCGGCGCGCTGCATGTGAAGCTTTGGGAAGGTATGGATGATGAAGCCATCATCGCCGAGCTGGTGGCGATTCGCGGCATTGGCCGCTGGACGGCCGAGATGTTTCTCATCTTCCACTTGCTGCGCCCCAATGTGCTCCCGCTGGATGACATCGGCATGCTGCGCGGTATCAGCGAAAACTATTTCTCGGGAGAATCCGTGAGCCGCAGCGAGGCGAAAGAAGTGGCCGCTGGCTGGGCGCCGTATCGCAGCGTCGCCGTGTGGTATCTCTGGCGCTCGCTGGATCCCTTGCCTGTGGCGTATTGATTTTTAAGCCTTTTTGGCCTATTGCCCTCATACAGATTGCGCTGGCAGCTATTGAATTAATAGCAATACTCAGCGGAAAAACAACACAAGCGCACACACAGCTTCAATGCTGATCACGCCCAGCGTGAGCACCATGCCGCCGCGTCGGCTCCATGCTGCGTTGTTTGTTAGCAAGCTTTGCGCATGCAGAATGCGCCCTAAAAGTAGCGCGATACCGAAGCCAATGAGCCAAGCATTGCTCAAACCGCTGATCTCAAGCAAAGCCATCAGGAGCAAGGCCATGGGCGCTGTCTCTGAGAAATTGCCATGAGCTCGGATGCGGCGCATGAGTTGATCATCTCCGCCATCCAGAAACGCGATGTTAGTTTGCGCGCGGCGCAGAATCACCAGCGCTGTGAGTGCGCATTGGAGCAAGGCGCAGCAGCCCGCAAACAGAAGGGTGAGGTTTACAGAAGACATGGGCGCACCTCGGTTTGGCTCAAGAGCAAAGAAGAGTCATGAAACAGCCGAAGATACGCCGCTTTGGATACCGTCATTTAAGCTTTCTCAGCTGCTTTTTTCAAGCCTGCCAATGCAGCAGGCAAAGTTTTTTTCATGCCAGAGCCAATCAAGCGGCTCCAGATCGGCGCGAGCAAACCTGAGAAGGTGGTGCGATGCGTGGCCACAGTGCTGTTGCCTTGGCTTTGCAATTCGTAATCGAAATGCATCATGCCCAGCGGCAGCTTGCACTCCATACGAACGCTTTTACCTTGAATCACTTCAACGAATTTCAGCTCGGATTTGGGGCCGCTGTGAGGCTTGACCTCGCCCACTGCGCCGGAGACGAAAGCACCATTCAAGCTGGAGGCCTTCAGATCTGGATCCCAGCTGGGCCAGCCGCCCACATTGGCGTACAGCGCGAAAACGGTAGCGATAGGGGCGTTGATCGTGGTGCTGGATTCGAATTGCATGGCTTTGTTGCTTTCTTTGGTTGTGGTGGATGTTGTTGGGTTGATGGCTGCGGAATTCATGGTGAGTGTCTCGGTTCAGGTTAAAAAGATCAAGCTTTTGATAAAACTGTGATCACACAGGGGAATAAGCCACTTGGCGCACTTCGAGCGAGCCAAACTGGGCTGCGGGGCATTTGGCAGCCCAGCCGGTTGCTTCTGGCTCGCCGGGCACGTCGATCAGGTAGTAGCCGCCGATTTGCGTGTCGCCTTCGAGGGCAAAGCCTTCTTGAGTTTTGATGCGGCCTTTTTCAGCGTAGACGCGCTGAGCCGTCTCAGCGGGGGCGAGCTGGCCTGCGGCGAGCAACACGCCGGCTTGGATGAGCTGCTGGTTGAAAGCCATCATGGAGCCCATGATTTCTTGCATCGCGCTCTCTGGCACATCGGCAAAAGAAGCTGGCTTGGTTTGGCAGAGGAGGAGGTATTTCATGGTGAGGTCCTTTTAAAAATATGCTTCGAAATGAGGCATGGGTGAACTTTAAAAGTGATCAATCCATTACACAATTGACCTAATACTTCTTAAATACCTAATAAAAACTTTGTAATTAAGCTGTTTTAGAGCAAAATCAGAGGAATGCAGACCCTAAGAGGCATTCTTAATTTCTCCCGCACAGCAGAGCTGGGCAGCTTTGCCAAAGCGGCCAAAGAGCTGGGAATCTCCCCTGTGGCGGTGAGCCAAAACATCAGCCGCTTGGAAGCCGCTCTAGGCGTGCGCCTCTTCGCGCGCAGCACCCGCGCGCTACAGCTCACACCCGAAGGCCAAGCGTTTTTAGAGCAATGCCGCCAGCCGCTCGCCCAGCTCGATGCCGCATGCAAAGAAGTGGCCAGCGATGCGAAAACCGCCAGTGGCAAGCTGCGCGCCACGGTGGTCTCGCCTGTGGCTTATCTCTATCTCATTCCCCTGCTGCCCAAATTTCAACAACGCTACCCTGGCATCAGGCTCGAGTTGGAGCTGAGTGAAGATGCCAGCCCCTTGATCCCCAAGCGTTTCGATGTGGGCATTCGGATTGGCGCTTTGAACGATGCCGCTTTTGTGGCGCGGCCTCTGGGCCCGCTGCGCTTGCTGATCTGCGCTTCTCCCACCTACCTCGAAAGCCAAGAAAAGCCAAACAGCTTGGATGATTTAGCCAAGCACCGCCTGCTGCAATTGCAAATCACAGGCAAAGAGCAAACCACGCCATTCATCGTGCAAACGCGGGTAGATGGCGCGCGCAACATGCAATTCATCCAATTGCCCGGCCACTTCATCTGCAATGATTTTCGCGGTTTGGCGCAAGCCTGCGGCGATGGCTTGGGCATCGCGCAATTGCCCCAGCCCGTGGCATTACCGATGCTCAAAAGTGGCCAGCTCAAAGTGCTCCTGCCCGACAGCGTGGCCGAGAATATTCAGCTCTTCATCCATTACCCCAGCCGAAAGCAGCTGCCCGCGCGCGTGAGAGCTTTCGTCGATTTCGTCGTGGAGCATTTCGCTGGGCATCCGGATTTAACAGCGGATATCTCGGGGTTTGTTGCCTAAAAAATTTCGCACTTGCTCAACAAATCGTTTGAATTCCGTGCGCAGCATGTTGCCAAAGCGCCCACGCAGCGCCTGCAGCCAGCGCCAGCCCCGCCAACCTTCGCGCCCATTGCTGAGTTCTTGCATCGCGCACGAGGCTCAAATGCCCAATCAACCAGTGCGCCCCCAGCAGCCAGGCCACTGTCGGCATCACAAACGCCAGCATCACTGCTGCACCCTGCCAAATTCCGCCGGATAAACCGGCAATCAGCAATGCGGAATAAAGCAAGCCGCATGGCAGTATCACCCAACCCATGCCCAAGAATATGCTGCGGCGCGATGAAGCTTTGACCCAATCCAGACGCTTCCATGTGGGACCCGCCACACTTTGTGCCCACAAGGGTTGGCGTGCAAAAAAAAACAATATCAAGCCCCAAGCGAGCATCGCCGCATGCAGCATCACCCAGGCGGGCTTAAAAATCACCGCATGCTCACTGGCCCACGCTACAGTTTGCACCAAACCCCCAGCCAGCGCGCCAGCCAGTGTGTAACCGAGCACCCTGCCGATTTGCAGTGCTCGTGCGGCAGATATGCCATGAAATGGCTCTTGCGCCGAAGGTCTTCCCATCGCTGAGCACAAACCACCGCACATGGCCAAGCAATGCAGTCCGCCTGCCAAACCGAGTAAGAAAGCCGAGAACATGAGCCCGATTAACATCATGGCACCTCAAATGATGCGCGAATACCGCGCACGGTTGCGGTCTGCTTGCAAGTAGCGGTCAAACACCATCGCCACAGCGCGCACCACATACCACCCTGCCTCGGTAACGAGTAAACCCTCTGGCTCGATCTCCACTAGACCATCACGCTGCAGTTGTTCTAATTCACTCAGCTCGGCTTTGAAATAATTTTTAAAGTCAATCAAGTAGGCCAGCTCAATCGACTCAAAGCTCAACTCCCCCTGGCACATCAATGCCATGATGACAGCGCGGCGCACCAAATCATCACGCGACAGCGCAAGGCCTCGTTCAATCGGTAGACGGCCCTGATCCAATAAATCGTAGTAAGCATCAAGCGATTTGACATTTTGACTGTAAGCCGCGCCCACTTTGCTGATGGCCGAGACGCCTAAACCGATCAAATCGCAATCGGGCAAGGTGCTGTAGCCTTGAAAATTACGATGCAATCGCCCTTGCTTCTTGGCAATCGCTAGGCTGTCTTGCGGCAGAGCAAAGTGATCCATGCCGATGTACACGTAACCTGCCGCCCCCAGCTTTTCAAGTGCCAAGCGCAGCATCGCGCTTTTCTCATGTGCTGTGGGCAACAGTTGCTCATCAATGCGACGCTGCGGCTTGAAACGCTGCGGCAAATGCGCATAGCCATACAGAGCAATCCGGTCCGGCCGCAGTGATATCACTTGGTCAAAGGTGGTTTGCATGGACTGAATTGTTTGCTGCGGCAGGCCATAGATCAGATCCATGTTCAACGAGGCAAATCCCAGTTCACGGGCATCTTGCATCAGCCGTGAGACCTGCTCAAAAGGCTGAACGCGATGCACTGCCTTTTGCACTTTGGCATCAAAGTCTTGAACGCCGAAGCTCAAGCGATTGAAACCAAGCTGCCTTAAACGCTGCAATCTTTGACGAGAAACTGTTCGCGGATCCACTTCAATGCTGCACTCCGCCAAAGAGTCGAGCTGAAATCGCATACGGATCATGGTCATCAATTGCGCTAGCTGCGCATCATCGAGAAAAGTCGGCGATCCACCGCCCAAGTGCAGCTGCTGAACAGATGCTGTGCCTGCTTCCAACTGGGCAGCCACCAAATCCAACTCTTTTTCCAAGTACTTCAAATAAATATCGGCTCTGTCTTTCTGTTTTGTGATGACTTTATTGCAGGCGCAGTAGTAGCACAATGATTCACAAAAAGGAATGTGCAGGTACAAAGATAATCCTTGCGCTCGAACACCGCCAGTGATGTTGCGTAGCTGCAGCGCTTGGCTTGCATCATTAGCACTAAAGGCCTCAACAAATCGATCGGCGGTAGGATAAGAGGTGTATCTGGGGCCTTGAATATCCCATCGCGACAAAATATCGGCATGAACTGGCGAGGCGGTGACGGAGGGCATCACAGATAGGTCGGTTGTCATGCGCCGATGTTGACACTTCAGCCATGATCGCGACTTGATCCAGATCAAATCTGTAAGGTTTAATGCTCAAGCGTGTCATCAAAGTTGCCACGAAACGCGGCATCTACAGCATAATCAAATCTAGGTCTTAGATCAGAAGAGGTATTTATGATCAGATTGCAAGAAGCCAAAGTGGCGTGCAGTAATTGCAACATGCGTGAACTATGTATGCCCGTCGGTCTGAGTGACGACGAAATGACACAAGTTGAACGCTTGATCTCTAACCGCCGTAAAACTGCACGTGGCGAACATTTGTATCAAGCTGGAGATGATTTTGTCAGCCTGTTTGCTGTGCGCACAGGATTTTTCAAAACATCCGTCGCCAGCGAAGACGGCAGAGAACAAGTCACCGGCTTTCTCATGGCAGGTGAGATCCTCGGCATGGACGGTATCGTGAGTGATCGGCATGCCTGTGATGCCGTCGCACTTGAAGACTCTGAAGTTTGCGTGATGCCATTTGATAAATTGGAAGAGCTTTCAGCGCATGTCAGCTCACTTCAGCGCCACGTGCATAAGATCATGAGCCGCGAGATCGTGCGTGATCAAGGCGTCATGTTACTGCTGGGTAGCATGCGCGCTGAGGAAAGACTGGCTGCTTTTCTTTTGAATCTGACCCAGCGACTACAAGCTCGTGGGCTTTCACCTAGCAATATGGTGCTTCGCATGACGCGAGAAGAAATCGGCAGTTATCTGGGTCTCAAGCTGGAAACTGTCAGCCGAGGATTTTCACGCTTTGTGAACGAAGGCGTGCTAGAAGTACAGCAGCGTCAAGTGCGCGTTCTGGATCAACAAGCTCTGAAATCGATTGCCAATCCCACTGTCTGCGCCTGAGTTAACTGCGGGCAGATCAATCAGACTCTTTTTTCCAGATAGACAACCAAGCGGTCAATGCACTGCTGGTAAACGTCAGCGCCCAAATCACAAAGAAACTGATGGAATAAACGGCTCTGACGGATAAGTTGTGTGGCGCATGTGTGATTGCTAATTCTGCTGGGGATACAACGGCAAAAATCAGCATCTCCAAGACGCAAGCGCAAAGAAACGAAGGCCAGATGATCCACATCCACGCAGGGCTCTGGCGTGAAATCTCGGGAGAAAAGGAGTTGCTCATGGCACTGTCTTCTTTGGCGAAGTCTCTGTGGATCCTGGCGCACCCCCAGTGGCAGCATGGTTGCGGGCTTGCCCAGCCGGAAGCATAGGCACACTACTGGTTGTAGACCTCTCTTTTGGCAACGCAAGTCCTTTTTGATAGTAATCAGCAGACACCAATTTGTCAGCCCCCTGCCATGCAATCGCCCAAGTAACAAGACCTGCCACCACAACAACGGCTGGGCCAATCATCACCAACCATAGCCAAGGATGTCGCCACCAGGGTATGTGGGCAGAACCAGCAACGGAAGCTGCGGTAATCGGCGTAATCGTTTTCATATGTCACCTCGGGATGTAAAACGCACTTTTTTCTAGGACCGTCTCCCCGGACTCCGGGTTGTAAATTTTCAGTTCAATAGGGTGTGAGCCTGGTTTCAGCTGAGCTGCATTCTCAGCAGGCAAATCTAGTCTTAGCACAACCCACTCCGACTCTGTGGCCTCTAATTTCACCAGCTTCTCGCCGTTGAGTTGAAGGCCGGGCAATCCGTTTGCTGTGATCTGTAATTGCAGAGGACGGTCAGTCGCGTTCATGAGCTGTGCACGGTAAACATTTTCAATCATGCCACCGGATGCACCTGCCACGATACGCGCTAAAACAGCTCGGTCACGAACGACATCAACTCTAAAATCATGCCGCATGGTGATGCTGACCAACCAAGCAGCGCAGATCAATCCCCATACCGCTGAATACATCAGCACACGCGGCCGGCTTAGCCGCCGCCAAATTTGCGAGTTGCTCCAGCCATTTGCCAAAGCCTGCTGTGTGCTGTATCGGATCAAACCAGGCGCGTAATCCAACTTCTTCATCACGCCATTGCAAACATCAATACAGGCCGCGCAACCGATACATTCATACTGCAAGCCCTTACGAATGTCGATACCTGTTGGGCACACTTGTACGCACAAGGTGCAGTCCACACAATCACCTAAGCCCTTGGATCGAGCATCTTGTCCTTTGCCGCGAGAGCCGCGTGGCTCCCCACGTCGTTCGTCGTAGGAGATGATCAGCGTGTCTTTGTCAAACATCGCGCTTTGAAAGCGTGCATAGGGGCACATGTACTTGCAAACCTGCTCGCGCATAAAGCCCGCATTGCCATAGGTGGCGAAGCCATAGAAGAGAATCCAAAACATTTCCCATAGCCCGAGGCTGAAGCCTTGTATCTCAGCTAGCAAGGTGTGCATCGGCGTGAAATAGGCCACGAAAGTCAGCCCTGTCCACAGCGCAAGGCTTAGCCAGAGTAGATGCTTGATCCCCTTGAGCGACAACTTCTTGGCATTCCACCTCTGCGCATCCAGTTTGATGCGCCGCTGGCGATCTCCCTCGACTTTGCGTTCAATCCACATGAAAATTTCGCTGTACACCGTTTGTGGACAAGCGTAACCACACCAAACTCGCCCTGCAACTGCAGTCACCAAAAACAAAGACAAGGCACAAATGATCAGCAAAACCGCCAAATAGATAAAGTCCTGTGGATACAAAACCAAGTCAAACAAGTAAAAGCGCCGCGCCTCAAGATCAAACAAAACGGCTTGGCGCTGTCCCCACTGAAGCCAAGGCATGCCATAAAACACCAGTTGCGTCAGCCACACGGTCAGCCAACGCAAGCGCGCATACTTGCCTTGCACCGATCGAGGGTGAATCGTCGCCTCCGACACGAACATCGGAATGTAGGTTTTGCTCGATCCCTCTGCTGGGTTGGGGTGACTCACGTACTCACCCTTATTTGCCAGCGCTGGTCGGTTTATTGGACATGCCCCAGACATAAGCTGTGAGCAGACCTATCTGCTCATCGGTCAAACGATCTTTTTGCGCAGGCATCATGCCGGTGCGCCCATTGTTGATCATGTTAACGATGAATTCTTTGCCCCATCCATGGAGCCACACATCGTCTGACAGATTGGGTGCGCCCAAAGCCACATTGCCCTTGCCAGTTACTCCGTGACAGGCTGCACAGGCGCTGAATTTTGATTTGCCTAAGCCAGCACGGATGGAGTCAGATGGGTATCCAGACAGACTCAGTACGTACTCCGCGAGATTGCGCACATCGTCTGAATTGCCGACAGCAGCGGCCATTGGCGGCATCACCCCATTGCGCCCTTTCACAATAGTTTCTTGAATCTTGTCTGGTGTTCCCCCCCAGAGCCAATCATTGTCAGTGAGATTGGGAAAGCCTTTGGATCCGCGCGCGTCAGAGCCATGGCATTGGGCGCAGTTGTTCAGAAAAAGTCGATTCGCAATCGCCATGGCTTGAGGGTCAGCTGCAAGTTGCTCAGTGTTTTTACCTTGGTATTGGGCATAGACCAGTGCCATCGCTTTACCGCCTTCTTGCATCTCTTGTTTGTGTTGCTCCTTCGAACTCCAATCGAAACTGCCCTGTACCGAGCCCAGCCCAGGATAGAAATACAGATAAGCAAATGAAAAGATCACTGTGATCACAAACAAGCCCATCCACCACATCGGCATGGGATGGTTCAGCTCCACCAAATCCTCATCCCATACGTGGCCCGTCGTGTTGTCGGATCGAACCTGCACCTTCTTGGCAGCCACCACAAACAGCAAAACCAAGCAGGCCGCAATGCTCACCAGCGTAGCAATGATGATGAACCACGACCATGCGCCAGATGTGAAGTCACTCATGGCTTATTCCTCCAGCAACGGCAATTGAGCTGCCTGCTCAAAACGCGAACGGTTGCGGGCAGCTACCGCCCACCAGACGATGGCGATGAAAACCACCAGACTCACCACAGTCACCGCACTGCGCAGGGTATTGATATCCATGATCTCTCCTTATTTCAATGCCAAACCCAAGCCCTGCAAATACGCGATCAGGGCATCCATCTCGCTCTTGCCTTTGAGCTGCTCAGGAGCTTTCGCAATCTGCTCATCGGTATAGGGCACACCCAAAGTACGCAAGGCTTTCAAGCGCTGCTGAATATCGTGGGAGCTGGCCTGGCCCTGCTCCAGCCATGCATAGGCAGGCATATTGGACTCCGGGACGAGATCACGGGGATTGAGCAAATGCACGCGATGCCATTCATCGCTGTATTTGCCGCCTACACGATGCAGATCAGGGCCTGTGCGCTTACTCCCCCATTGGAAGGGGCGGTCGTACACGAATTCACCAGCAACCGAGTAGTGTCCGTAGCGCAGTGTCTCGGCCCGGAATGGGCGAATCATTTGCGAGTGGCAGTTGTAGCAACCCTCGCGCACATAAATATCTCTTCCAACGAGCTGTAACGGTTCATAAGGCTTGACACCAGCAATAGCCTGCGTAGTCGACTTCTGGAAAAACAGCGGGACAATTTCTACCAACCCGCCCACGGCCACCACCAGCACAATGAAGACAATCAGCAGAAAACTGTTGGTTTCTATCTTCTCGTGGGTAAAGCCTTTCTGAGTTGAAGGCGTTGAATCAGACATTTGATGCTCCTTTTTTCTGCGTTCAAGCCATGGCGGGAGTGGACGTTGGCACAGCCACACGCACAGCACGCCCTGCCACCACAGTCATCCACACATTCCAAGCCATGATCAGCATGCCTGCCACATACATCAGCCCGCCGATGAAGCGAATCACGTAGTAGGGATAGGTGGCTTTGACGGATTCAACAAAGGTATAGGCCAACGTGCCATCTGCATTCACCTCGCGCCACATCAAGCCTTGCATCACACCCGCGATCCACATCGCCGCGATGTAAAACACGATGCCTAAGGTCGCAATCCAAAAATGCAACTCAATGGCCGTCTTGCTGTGCATCTCTTTACGACCAAACAAACGAGGAACGAGAAAGTAAATCGCGCCCATCGAAATGAAGCCCACCCAGCCCAATGCACCCGAGTGCACATGCCCCACCGTCCAATCCGTGTAATGCGAGAGAGCGTTGACGGTTTTGATCGACATCATCGGCCCTTCAAAGGTGCTCATGCCGTAAAACGAGAGCGACACGATCAAAAACCGGAGCACAGGGTCGTCGCGCAGCTTATGCCACGCACCTGAAATCGTCATCACACCATTGATCATTCCGCCCCAGCTTGGCGCCAGCAAGATCAAGGAAAACAGCATGCCAACAGATTGCGTCCAATCTGGCAATGCAGTGTAGTGAAGGTGATGCGGGCCCGCCCACATGTAGGTGAAGATCAGCGCCCAGAAATGCACGATCGACAAGCGATAGCTGTACACCGGACGCCCGGCTTGCTTGGGCACGTAGTAATACATGATGCCCAAGAAGCCTGCAGTCAAAAAGAAACCCACAGCATTGTGGCCATACCACCACTGAATCATGGCATCTTGCACGCCCGCATAGGCTGAATAAGACTTCATGAAACCAGCGGGCATGGCCGCGCTGTTCACGAGATGCAGTAAAGCTACCGTGATGATGAACGCGCCAAAAAACCAGTTCGCCACATAGATGTGCCGCACTTTGCGCGTTGCCAATGTGCCAAAGAAGACAACTGCGTACGACACCCAAACCAAGGTGATCAGAATGTCAATCGGCCACTCTAATTCTGCGTACTCTTTGCCTGAGGTGTAGCCCAAAGGAAGCGAAACTGCAGCCGCAACGATCACTGCTTGCCAACCCCAAAACGTGAAGCTGGCCAACTTGGGAGCAAACAAGGGCACTTGGCAGGTGCGTTGCACAGCATAGTAGCTGGTAGCAAACAAAGCGCAACCGCCAAAAGCAAAAATCACTGCATTGGTGTGCAAGGGTCGCAGCCTACCGTAGCTCAGCCAAGGTATGCCACCGCCCAACTCAGGCCACGCTAATTGAGCTGCGATGAAGACACCTACCGCCATACCCACCACACCCCAGAGCACGGTAGCTAAACTGAATTGCCGGACAACATCATCGTTGTAGATTTTTTCTGAATGCGCGGTATTTTCTATGCTGATTGACATCTCACACCTCTTGATTTGCTTATTGCTCAGTGTCGCTTTACAGGCACTGAGCGGATTTGATCCAGATCAATCAGAGTGCAAAATCTGATGGCCTTGTTGCTCTAACTCCTCAAACTGATCGCTGTGCACAGCCCACCAAAGAGCCAAGATCACAAAAAGTGCCAAGCCGATCGAAAGGGGCACAAGTAATAAGAGGATGTCCATAAAGTCTCCAGATGTTTTCAGTGATGAATGCTTCTGAGTCGAAGCGCGTTAAGTAGCACCAGCAACGAACTGACTGCCATGCCCAGTCCTGCCATCCATGGCTCAAGCCAGCCCATCCAAGCGAGCGGCACGCTGACCATGTTGTAGGCTAAAGCCCACCAAAGGTTCTGGCGCACGATGCGCATCGTGCGAATCGCTAGGGGCTGGAGCAGCGCCAAAGGCTGCAAACTTTCTGCTGTCAAGACGAAATCTGACTTGATCATGGCAAGAGTTGCGCCATGCGCAGGCGCAATCGAGACGTCTGCTGCTGCCAAAACGGGGGCATCGTTGATGCCATCCCCCACCATGGCCACCACTTGCCCCGATGCACGCATGCGTTGCAAGATGACGAGTTTGTCTTGCGCTTGGCAGCCAGCCTGCACATACGCATCCGGAGCTCCCAATTGGCGCGCGATCTTTCGCACTTGGGTGAGCTGATCTCCTGAAGCAATCGTCAAGCTTCCGCCTTGAGCCGCTAATGATTGGCGCAATAGTGAGATGGCCTGCTGAGCATACGGACGCAACGCTTCTTGCAAATCAAAGCTGGCCAACCAACCTTTGTTGTCGCACAAGTACACCTGTTTTTCATTCGACGAAAGCTGCAATCCGCAGAATTCTGCATGCCCTAAACGCCAAACTTGCCCTTGATCACCCTGCGCAACCAGACCAGCGCCAACGACTTCTTGTACCTTGATGGCCATCTGCCGCTTCTCTGAGGTGCATTTTTGTAACGCATGAGCATGCAAGCTCTGTGAGACAGGATGCAGGCTGTCTGCCGTCATCTGAGCCACCAAACTCCACACCTGTGATTCATTGGAACGCGGCGAAAAGTGCGCATCGCTGACTTGCAAGCGCCCTAAAGTCAATGTGCCGGTCTTGTCAAACACCATACTCGTCACCTGCGCCATCCGCTCAATGGCTGAGAGCTTGCGTGTCAGCAAACCGGCTCGTGCCAAGGCTGAGGCACTGCTCAAGAAAGCGGCAGGTGCAGCCAACGCCAATGCGCATGGGCAAGTAACGATCAACACCGTAATCGCACTGAGCACTGCACGATGCGGATCAAGCGGCCACCAATACAGCAACGCGCCCATTGCCAAGGCGAGCACACACCATAGAAATGGGCCCGCCATACGATCCGCCAGTTGCACCACAACAGGCTTGTCATTCTCACTGCGCGACATCAACTGGGCGATTTGCGCAAAGCGTGTGTCTTCGCCCACGCGAGTAGCACGCATGCGAACTGTTGCCAGCAAATTCACACTACCCGCAACCACACTGTCGCCCACGCTCTTGTTCACAGGCTGAGATTCACCCGTGAGCAAGGATTCATCTGCAGCCGTACTGCCTTGTACCAGTTGACCATCTACAGCGAAGCTCTCGCCCAAGCGCACCAAGAGCATATCACCGGGGCGGATGCTGTGCAGAGGGGCGGCATGGGGCTGATCTTGCGCATCCAATCGCTGCACAACCAAGGGCAACTGAGCTGTCGCAGCCTCCAGATCTCCTGTCACTTGCTGCTTCAAGCGCGCTTCTATCCAGCGCCCTGTGAGGAGGAAAAACACGAGCATCGTCAACGAATCTAAGTAAAGCTCGCTACCCCAAGGCCCCAGCGGCTGCCAAACTGCCACGGAGCTGATGGCGAAAGTGAGTGCAATACCCAATGCCACAGGCACATCCATACTGATCCGCTTCTGCGCCAATGCACGCCAAGCTGCAGCAAAGAATGGCTGGCTTGAAAATAGCAACACGGGCAGAGTCAGCAGCCAGCTCGCCCAGCGCAGAATGCTGTCGCTCAAGGCATCCATTTCTCCCGGCAAGGCGCTGTAGTTCGGCCATGCATACATCATCACTTGCATCATGCAAAAGCCTGCCACCAACCAGCGCCACAACATGCTGCGGCTCTCTTTCCGGCTTTGCTCGAATGCATCCACACCTTGAATCGGCAGCATGGAATAGCCGGCTTGACTTAATGCGGACATCCAGCGCGAGGGTTGCGTCAATCGCGCATCCCAAGTGACTAAAGCGCGCGACGACATCGCATTGACCTGAGCGGCCACAACCCCTGGCACAGCCAATAAGGCGCTCTCCACCATTCCCGCACAAGCGCTGCAATGCATGCCCTGCACCATCAGGCGCGACTCCCACTTCTCGTTTTGAATTTGCCCTGCCCCGCTGCTGACGCGTTTGCTGTAGCTTTGCCAAGCTTCGGGGGTATCGCTGTCACTCCAACCCTTTGAGTCTTGACCTGACTTATTCGATGGATATGAAATGGTTGAGCTGGCTTGCATGGTGCCCAAGCGTAATCACTAGCATCTGCAAGAGTCTTGATCTGGATCAAATCAAGCGCAGACGCCTGAGACTAATCTCTGGTCATCCCCCACTCATCCAGGAGAACGCTATGTACAAGAAGATCATGATTGCCACAGACGGCTCTGAGCTTGGCGACAAAGCTGTCGATACAGGTATCCAACTCGCCTCCAGCTTGAATGCAAGGGTAGTCATCACGCGTGTCGTGCCGCGCTATCCAACGGCCTACTTCGAAGGTGCAGTCGTCTTACAACCCCAAGACATTGCCCGCATTGAATCGCAATGGCATGACGAAGCCGAAAAATCTCTTGCACGCGCATGCGAGCGGGCTGCAAGCCATGCACTCAAGGTCAGCTCAGTTCTTTACAAATCAGATTTCGTCGCAGAAAGCCTCATCGCAACGGCTAAAAAGAGTCGTTGCGATTTGATTGTGATGGCCTCGCACGGCCACAAAGCACTCAAGCGTCTTTTGTTAGGCAGCGAAACCTTGAATGTACTGACGCACAGTCATATTCCCGTACTGGTTTTGCGCTGAAGCCATTCATTTACCCAAGGAGAACTCTATGAAACTCTTACTCGCTGTCGATGGAAGCAAATACTCGAAGAAAGCTCTGGCTTTCTTATTAGCCAATCGAGATCGCTTGCTTGGCTCAGAGCGTGCAGACCATGCTGCATTGCATGTCATCAATGTCCAAATCCCGATTCCACCCCGCGCACGATACACAGTAGGCTCGGAAATTGTCAAAAAGTACCATGACGAAGAATCGAGCAAAGTACTCAAACCAGTTTGTAAGTTCTTGGATTCACATGGCATTCCGTACACAAGCGAATGGTGTGCAGGTCACCCTGCTGAAGAAATTGTGGCCGCTGCCAAACGCCGTAAATCGCATATGATCGTGATGGGTACGCATGGTCGGGGCGCCTTGGGCAGGGTGCTCATGGGATCGGTCGCACAAAACGTGGTGGCTGAGAGCAATATCCCAGTCTTATTGATCAAATAACGGCTTGTTTCAGGGCGCGATTCGAATGTTAGGGGCCAAGCTTTAACGACGTCTCGCAGCCTTCACGCTGTTATCGTAGTATTCGGCTGGTTTTTTCTGCACCCAAGCAATGAAGGCTGCGATGTCTTCATGCGCTTTCAGCGCTTGCCAAGAGCTATAGTTGCGAGCGAGTTCTTTTTCTGTGAACGTGGCGTGGATTTTTCTATGGCAAATGCGATGCATCGTGTGTGTCTCGCGGCCACCTTGGCTCTTGGGCAAAAGATGATGTTCATCAATACTCTTACCTGCGATCAATGACCTGCCGCACAACGGGCAATTGCCAAGCGGCAACACATCATGGCCTAGAGGCTGCTCACTGCGTAACGCTCGCTTTCCTACCATATGCAGAGTTTTATATAAAAAAACAGCACCTCGCCAGCATAGAAGCTGCGCAGAGTGCTATCGAATTAGTAGTGATTAAATCATCGCTCAAGGTTTAAACACGTAGATTTTATAAGGTGCGCCCGCTTTGAGTTTCTCCACTGTGGGTGGGCGAGCAAGCTGATCGATGTAGGAAGGAATCGCGCTGTCGGTGAAGAGTGCTCTGCCGTCCGGTGTCATCACGATACCGTCAGCCCAGATCACTTGGCGGGCCTTGGTGAGCGTCGTGAGTTCGCCTTTGGCGTTCATGCGGGCAATGCCGCCGTTTTCTACATCGGTGATCAAGATGTTGTCTTGTGCATCAACCGCGATGCCGTCACTCAAAGGCTTTTTGCCTATGGTTTGGATTTGCTTGGCGAGATCGGCTTCACTCAATTGCGAATCCAGCAAGGCTTTCATCGGCAATTTGTACATGATGTCGTGGCTCATGGTGGCGTAGTAAAGCCATTGGCCATCTTTGCTGATTTCGATGCCATCGACGCCTACGCTGAAGGTCACCAAACCGAAGCCAAGCTTGTGAGTACCTGCTGCTGTACGAATCATCCAATCTTGTGGCTTCATGCTTGGATCGCTGCTGAGCACTTTGCGAAAGCTCTTCTTTTCCACATCAAACACGATGATTGCGGGCGGCGTGAATTTGAAGAGGCCGGTGTCTGCCAAGATCACGGTTTTACCGTCTGAAGTCACGCGAAGGTCTTGCGCAAACTGGGCTTCTTTGGCGGGGAACCAGTATTCGAAGACTTGGGTATTCGTTTTCAAATCGAAAGCGATCAGGCGAGATTTCTCATGATCGAGCCCGCTGGGTTCAATCGCCCAGAGACGGTTTTGGCTATCCACCGTCATGCCGAACACGCCTTGGTATTTGCTCTGAAACTCAGCACTCGGATACGGCTTGGGCACACCTGCAACGAGCTCATACACGGAAGGTGTATTGAATCGCTTGACCTGTGCAAACGGGTGATAAGCAAAGAAAATGCGCCCGTCTGCGGCTACAGATACGTTGCCCGGCGGGTATTCCAAGCTCACCAATGTTGCTACTTGATCGGCAGGTACTGTTGGGGCTGTGCTGACATCGGGGTAGAGTTTGCCGCCACCGTATTGCAGTTTAAGGAAGATCAAACCGAGAGCCAATAATGCTACGAGGCCAAGGAAGATGCGGGATATGATTTTCATGGTGTGTTCTCCTAAATCAAGGGTTCATTTCAAACAGGCTTGCTCATGAATTTCACGATGCCAGTCACCATATTGCGCGGCGTGAAGCGTGGGCTTTGCGCCATCAGCCAATTCATGGTGCCGGGAATGTAGACACGCTGGCCGCGCTGCATGGCTTTGTAGCCAGCCTTGGCGACTTCTTCTGAAGTAGGCAATTTTTTGCCTTTAACCAAGGCGCTGTCGTGCATATCGGCTTTGTCTTGGAAGCCAGAAGCTGTGGGGCCGGGGCATAAGGCTGTGACTGTCACGCCCGTGCCTGCGAGCTCAGCAGCGATCGCTTCTGAGAAGCTGAGCACGAAAGCTTTGGTCGCGTAATACACGGCCATGTAGGGGCCGGGTTGGAAGGCCGCAGTCGATGCCGTGTTGAGAATCTTGCCTTTGGTGGCGAGCAAATCAGGCATGAAGAGCTTGGAGAGCACGACGACGGTATTTATATTGAGTTGCATCATGGCCAGCTCGGGCTGCAAATCGCTCTTGTGGAACTCTCCGAAGAGGCCATATCCGGCGTTGTTGGCTAAAGCGCTAATCGTGATGCCATGAGCTTTCACATCTGAATGCAATTGCGCTGCGCCTGCATCGGTTTGCAGATCAGCAGCGATCACGGTGGCTGTGATGCCGTATTGCTTTTGCAGACTGTCGGCCAGCGTTTGCATCTTGCTCACGCTGCGCGCGGCGAGGATGACGTTGTAGCCATCGCGAGCGAATTCTGAAGCGAGCGCTTTACCGATGCCAGAAGATGCGCCAGTGATCAGGGCTGTTTGACGGGTTGTGGTGTTCATGATGTTTCCTTGTGTTGAGAAGTGAAAAAGATGAAAGTTATTCGGTCAATTGGTTTAATCTGGTTGACGAATCGGTATTAAAAAATGGCTCTAAGAGCCGTGATTTAGTTGAAAGACTGAGGGCTTCAAGTGCAAGACACCTCCGCTTGTTCGACAAAGAGTCGCAATGTGGCAAGTGCCTCATCCACGCTCAAGCTGTAAAAATTCTCACGCGAAACGCGCTCCATCTGCACTAGGCCAGCTTGCAGCAGCACCTTCAAATGATGCGAAATCGCAGGACGAGAAAGCGGCATCTGCTCAGCAATCTGCCCCACATTCAAACGCTCTTGTTGTGCGAGCAGCATCACGATATCTTGGCGAAATTTATCCCCCAGCGCATTGAAAATCGGTGCGCTGGCACGGAAGGTTGCCAGCACATCTTCTAGCGTGACATCTTGAGTAGGGGCAGTCTTTTTGCTCATTGGTTTAATCTCTTGGACGAATCATACATCCAATCTTTCCGATTTCCAATCCAAAAAATAGAAAAGCCGGTCTAAAACCGGCTTTTCAGGAGCATTGGGCGATTCAAGCTCAGAGCTTGGCGCTCACCCAGCCTTGCACGCTTGCGAGAGCTTCACCTAGCTTGGAAGCATCGGTGCCGCCAGCCATGGCCATATCAGGCTTGCCGCCGCCTTTGCCGCCCACTTGGCCAGCGACGAAGTTCACCAGATCGCCAGCTTTGACTTTGGAGATGGCATCAGCGGTCACTCCGGCCGCGACTTGCACTTTGTCGCCCTCGACGGCTGCCAATACGATGATGGCGGTTTTGAGCTTGTCTTTGAGCTTGTCCATCGTCTCGCGCAAGGCTTTCGCATCTGCGCCTTCGAGCTTTGCAGCCAGCACTTTGATGCCTTTGATATCGACGGCAGAGTTCACCAGCTCATCGCCTTGATTGGAGGCGAGCTTGCCCTTGGCTTGCGCTAGATCTTTCTCCAGCTCTTTGATCTGAGCTTGCATCGCGGCGATGCGGTTAGCTAACTCATCAGGCGAGGATTTAAGCGCCGCAGCAGCCTTACTCACTGTGGCTTCGAGGTGTTGCACGAACTCCAAAGCACCCTGCCCCGTCACGGCTTCCACGCGGCGCACGCCAGCGGCCACGCCGCCTTCAGCTACGATTTTGAAGAGGCCGATATCGCCAGTGGCGTGCACGTGTGTGCCGCCGCAAAGCTCGGTGGAATTGCCAATAGTGAGCACGCGTACTTGCTCGCCGTATTTCTCACCGAAGAGCATCATCGCGCCTGTGGCTTTGGCATCTTCAATTGGCATCACGCGAGCGGCTGTGGCTTGGTTACCCAGAATTTGCGCGTTGACCAAGCGCTCGATTTCGATGATCTGCGCATCGGTCACAGGTGCATTGTGCGTGAAGTCAAAGCGTGTGCGATCAGCGGTGACTTCACTGCCTTTTTGCTGCACATGCGTGCCGAGCACGGCGCGCAATGCTTCATGCATCAAATGTGTGGCGCTGTGATTGCGCACGGTGCGGGCGCGGGCTTCGGCATTGACTTTTGCAGTCACCGTGTCGCCCACTTTGATCGAGCCGGAATGCACATTGCCATGATGGCCAAACACATCAGCTTTGATTTTTTGCGTGTCTAAAGTAGCGAAGATTGCACCGTTCGGACCATGCAGCAAACCTTCGTCACCCGCCTGGCCGCCGCTCTCAGCGTAGAAAGGCGTGGTGTCCAGCACCACAATGCCGTTTTGACCTGCTTTTAGCTCATTCGCCGGCGTACCTTCTGCGTAGAGTGCTATCACTTTTGCAGTAGATTCAAGCTTCTCGTAGCCTACAAAGGTGTTCAGAGCGCCGCTGTATTCCAGCGCTTTATCCATCTTGAATTTGCCTGCGGCGCGAGCTTGGTTCTTCTGCTGTTCCATGGCTTTGTTAAAACCAGCCTCGTCAACCGTCAAACTACGCTCGCGGCACACGTCGGCAGACAGATCCAGCGGGAAGCCATAGGTGTCATGCAGCTTGAAAGCCACATCGCCCGGCAACACTTTCACGCCGCCAGCCAAGGCCGAATCCAGAATCTCCATTCCGGTAGCCAGCGTCTCGTAAAAGCGCTCTTCTTCCACTTTCAGCACATCCATCACGCGCTGCGCATTCGCTTTGAGATTGGGATACGCCTCGCCCATGAGCGCGACGAGATCAGGAACGATTTTGTGGAAGAAAGGCGATTTGCGACCGAGTTTGTAACCATGGCGAATTGCGCGGCGCACAATGCGGCGCTGCACATAGCCACGGCCTTCATTCGATGGAATCACGCCATCAGCCACCAAGAAGCTGGTCGCGCGGATGTGATCGGCAATCACGCGCAGGCTGGGGTTGTTCAAGTCCACGGCCACATCTTTGCCAAACACTTCGCGTGAAGCGGCAGCGATCAGCTTTTGGAAGAGATCAATCTCGTAATTGGAATGCACGCCTTGCAAGATGGCTGCCAAGCGCTCCAAGCCCATGCCTGTGTCCACGCAAGGCGCAGGCAGTTTAGTGATGCTGCCGTCTTCGGCCATGTTGAACTGCATGAACACGTGGTTCCAAATCTCGATGAAGCGGTCTCCATCTTCATCGGGGCTGCCTGGTGGGCCGCCGGGGATGTGGGGGCCATGGTCAAAGAAGATTTCGCTGCAGGGGCCGCAAGGGCCGGTGTCGGCCATCATCCAGAAATTGTCGGATTTGTATTTGCCGCCTTTGTTATCGCCAATGCGCACCACGCGCTCGGGTGGCAGGCCGATTTCTTTCGTCCAAATGTCGTACGCTTCGTCATCGTCGATATACACCGTGGCGAGCAAGCGCTCGGCGGGCAAACCATACACCTTGGTCAGCAAATCCCAGCCCCATTTCAGCGATTCGCGCTTGAAATAGTCGCCAAAGCTCCAGTTGCCCAGCATCTCAAAGAAGGTGTGGTGGCGAGCGGTGTAGCCGACGTTTTCCAAATCGTTGTGTTTGCCACCCGCGCGCAAGCAGGCTTGCACCGATGCCGCGCGCACATAAGGCCGCTTGTCTTCACCCAAAAACACATCTTTGAACTGCACCATGCCGCTGTTGGTGAACATCAGCGTCGGATCATTGCCAGGCACGAGCGGGCTGCTCGCCACGGCGGTATGCGCTTGTTGCTCAAAAAACTCGATGAAAGACTGACGAATCTCGGCCACGCTGAATTTTTTAGCGGGCACGAAGGGTTTCAAATGGGGGTTCAAAGTGGTGGAATTTGACATAGCCCTCCATTTTACTGGGCAGGCGAGCCAATCCTAGGCCAATCACTCCTTGGCCAACATACGCCAAGCCAACCGCACCAGCTCATCCTCAAACTCTGGCAAGCCCAGCAGTGGCGAGCGCTCCAGAGAAGCGCAACGAACCACGCCCACGACTGCTCTCGTGACCACAAAAAGTGTCACCGGGGAAACGTGCAGGCGCTGAGCCCCATGTTGATCAGCATGCGCCAAATACACGGCAATACGGTCTGAGGTCTCTCTCACTTGAGCCAAGATGTGCTCTTGGTAATCCATCTGCCAAGCCACACGAATCATCGCGCGAGCGGCCTTGCGATAAAGCGAGCTGCCACGCCCTGAGCCGAAGCCTTCAATCAATTGCCGAATGTAAGCCCGCAAAACCTCCTGTGGCGGCTGCTCGCGCGCTTGCGCATCGGTCAGCAAATCATGCAAGCCCTGCCTCACCCGGCTGCGCTCGCGATCAATAATGGCCGCAAGAATAGCCTCTTTGGTAGGGAAATATTGATAGAGCGTGCCGATTGAAAAACCCGCCTTGGCTGCTATTTTGTTGGTGCTCAATGCCTCCAATCCTTCCTGCTCCACAATCTGAGCAGTGGCTTCATAAAGCGTCTCCATCGTGGCTTGCGCGCGAGCCTGAGAAGGCTCTCGGCGCAGGAAAGACGCGGCTTTTCGAGCGATAGAGGGTTTGGAGGTGGCCATATTCAAAACCTGAGCACAAGCTGAGCGACAAGCGAGTTTGAAATCTGAGGAAAGCTCAGTATATTATCTGTCATGGAAACCATCAATTACTCAATACATGCGTCTCAACCAAGCTCAGCGAGCATGACGATTCGCGCCTTGCAGATCGATTTTTCGCAAGGTTTTGATCGCCGCTGGTTTGGCGGCGATGCTTTCCGCTCAGCCTATTTCAATGCCATGTCAATGACCTTTCCGCTGGGCGAACAAAGCTTCATCGATTCAGTCAAAGGCGTAGATCGCTTCATTGATGAGCGCATCGAGAGCGAGGCCGAACGTGCTCAATTACGCGCACAGCTCACCGATTTCAGCGCCCAAGAAGCCACGCATCGCCACATTCACGCGCAATACAACGCGGTGCTGGCAAAACAAGGCTTTGAAAATGCAGTGGAAAAGCGCATAGAAAAGCGCCTAGAGCGCTACAAAACCGAGCACCCCATGAACCTGCTGGCCGCCACCTGTGCCTATGAGCATTACACCGCGATCTTGAGCGACGTGATGCTCAAAAACCCAGCAGCGAGCGAATCCATGACGCCCATGATGCGCCGCCTCTGGCTCTGGCATGCACTGGAAGAAACCGAGCACAAAGCCGTCGCTTTTGACCTCTACAAGCGCCTCGGCGGCCATGAGCGCGGCCGCATTGTGGCTTATCTCTTGGCCATGGTATTCATGCAGATAGATGCATTCCTGCAAACCACCAATAATCTACGGCGCGATGGCGCGCTCTGGAAACCTTCAACGCTCTGGGGCGCGTTGACCTTCTACTTTGGCCGCCCCAGCAAAGGCAATGGCTGGATCTGGATGACCACGCGACCACTGCTGGCCTATTTCAAACGTGATTTCCACCCGCATCAACTAGGAGAGACTGAGCCGCCTCGCGCATATGCGAGCGAACACGCGCAAGATTGGCGTGTGGTGCGGCAGGGCTCAGTCTCTGCACACTGACAATCGGCTCAGACCGTGAAAGTGGTACACATTGCTGTATTGCGGTGCTTCGGTCAAACGCAACTGAGGCAATCGCTCAAACAAAATCGGCAACGCGGTGCACAACTCTAGGCGCGCAAGCGGTGCACCCACGCAGAAATGCAGACCAGCGCCGAAGCTGGCAACTGGCTTGACTTCTCTCTGAACATCAAACACTTGTGGATTCGACCACACTGCAGGATCACGATTAGCAGCTGCCAGCAGCAAAGCCACCTGATCGCCCCTTTGAAATCGCTGCCCGAGAATTTCTACATCTTCGTATGCCCAACGGGTGAACATGTGCAGCGCAGGATCAAAGCGCAGGATTTCCTCCACACATGCAGACGCGTTCTCTCGCGTGATGCGCGTGCCGGTTTGCAGCAGCGTCTTTACGCCATTGCCAATCGTATGAACCGTGGCTTCATGCCCCGCATTGAGGAGCAAGATGCATGTGCTGATGAGCTCATCGGTGGATAGCTTCTCGCTCTCTTCTTCAGCGGCGATTAGTTCAGTGATCAAGTCGTCGCGCGGCTCTTGGCGGCGTGCTTCGATGTAGCTGCGCAGAAAATACACAAAAGCCTCCGTTGCTGCCACAGCGCGATCTTCTGTTTCGCGCGTGCGCCCAGCCATGTACATGCCCACCATCGCGCGAGACCATTTGAGCAGGTCGTCGCTCATCGTCTCCGGCACGCCAAGCAAACGCGCGATGATGATCACAGGCAGCTTCTGGCCAAAGTGAGCGAGCAAATCAAACTCGCCAGAAGGAAACGCATCAATCAACTGATGTGCCAAGCTATCAATCTCAGGCTGCAAAGCTGCAATTCGGCGAGAGGTGAAAGCGCGCAGAACGAGATTGCGCAGCCGGGTGTGGCGTGGCGGCTCTAACTCCAGCATGGAATGCGCCTCCACTGCATAAAACGGCTTCAAATGCGCTGGAATCACAGGCGCTTTCTCTGGCAAAGCCTCCCGCCCAAACTTGCGGTTACGCAAAATCGCATTCACCGCCGCCCAATCGCCCGTGGCCAGCATGCCGTATTCTTCCCAACGAAAAAACGGCCCGTGAGCGCGCGCTGCTTCATAGAAAGCATATGGATTCTGCACAAAAGCAGCATCGGTGGGTGATTGAGACAGGCGCATGCGTGCAAGGATAAGCGAATCTATGATTAGGTAACATCAAGCCTTCACAAACTAAAAAACTGCTGCGCTATGACCACCCCCACCTACCCCACATTTGTTATCGGCGTCTCGGGCGGCAGTGGCAGCGGCAAATCTACCGTCACACGCGAGGTATTGGCGGCTGTCGGTGCAGATCGCGTAGCCGTGCTGATGCAGGATGACTATTACCTGCATCAATCCGAGCCATCCTATGAAGTGCGCTGCAAGGTGAACTACGACCATCCCGATGCCTTTGACTGGCCATTGCTTATGCAGCATGTTGCGCAACTAAGAGCTGGCCAGGCCATTGATATGCCGGTCTATGACTTCACCATTCACAATCGCTCCAATAAAACCGTTGTCGTCAAACCCGCGCCCATCATCGTGATCGAAGGTTTGTTTGCGCTCTTCGATCCCGAGCTGCGCAAGATGATGTCGCTCAAAGTGTTTGTCGATACCGCGGCCGATGTTCGCTTTATCCGCCGCTTGCAGCGTGATATGGCCGAGCGCGGGCGCAGTGCAGAAAGCGTGATCGAGCAGTATCTGCAAACCGTGCGCCCCATGCACAAGCAATTCATCGAGCCCACCAAACGCAACGCCCATGTGATCCTGCCCCACGGCGCAAACGGCCCGGCAGTAGACATGATCACCACCAAGGCGGTGTCTTTCATTCGAGAATTACGCAACTAGGCGTTCTCGTTCTTTCGAACTCAATACGCCGGGTTTTCCGAAAAGTCGCTTGATTTTCAAATTTTTTTGATCCACGGCTTGACTTCTTAAATGAGAATGATTATCATTTGAGTCATGATCTCCTCGTCTTCAGATACATCCTGGTTCGCAAAGGCGTCAAAGCATGCCGCCCAGCCAGAAAGCACGACACAAACCAGCCAAGCTGATTCCGCCCTGCGCAGCGAGACCTTGCTGCGCGGCAAAAAGAACGTAGATATCTTGCACAACGGTAGCCGCTACAAGCTCCAAGCCACCAAGCTGGGCAAACTGATCTTGACCAAATAACCGCTTTCCAAGCCATCGTTTATGAACACCCCCACTCAAGCTCAACCCGTGACTGAATTCGATATCAGTGGCCTAGAAGCCATGCTTGCCGGCACGCTTTGCCTCATGAGCGCGTATTCGCATTGCAACTGTGACAACGCCGAGAATCAAGGGCTGATCAATCTGAAAATTGTCTCGAATCTCACCTGCTTGCAATGCCAAAACGGCTTAAGCCCAGAGTTTCGCCGCGTGCTCGCAAAGGTATGTGAATCTTGGCGGCAGCACAGCCTGCTCACGCATGCAGCCGCCGGGGCATCGCAAGATAACACCCTTCTTTGGCACAACGCACCCAGCGCCGTGCACTGATCACGGCACTTTCCTCATATTTTTTTCGCAGCCAAGCCGTGCGCTCACAACCAGCGCGCAGGCCAGCCAACACCTTGACCACCTGCAAGCAGGTATTTTCCCCTTAGGCTGCAACATGGCTTCGCGTCGTCTTTCTCGCTCTTTTTCAACACAAAATAGGCCATTCGCCGGCATAGAATCTGCGCGAAGTGCTACTAAATCTATAGTAAATAAAAAACCAGTGGCATCGCCCATTGTGCCGATTGGCGCCATGCTACTGGCTGGCTCACTCGGTATGCCTAACTCTTGGGCGCAAAACACAACACAACCCCCCGAGGGCACACTCAAACCTGTGATCATTCGCGCTGAAGCTGAAGCCGGCAAAGACCAAATCAAAGTCAACCGCTCCTCTACAGCCAAAGGCAATCAAGAGTTGCGCGATATCCCGCAATCGATCACCGTGGTCACAGAAAAGCTGATCGATGACCGCAACCTCGACACACTCAAAGAGGTCTTGCACAACACCGCCGGGGTGACCTTCCAGGCTGCAGAAGGCGGCGAGGAAGACATTCGTCTGCGCGGCTTCTCACTCGCGAGCACGGGAGATATTTTTCTCGACGGCATGCGCGATCCGGCTTTTTATGAGCGCGACACGTTTAACCTAGATCGTGTGGATTTGCTGCGCGGCTCAGCTTCGATGCTGTTTGGGCGTGGCTCCACAGGCGGTGCGGCCAATCAAATCACCAAGCAACCATCGCTGTATGGCGACAACGAAGCAGGCATCACGCTGGGCAACCACCAATACCGCCGCGTCACAGGTGATTTCAATTTCCGTCTTGCTGAATCGACTGCGCTGCGCATCAATGCCATGCATACCAAGGCAGACAACGATGGCCGAGGCAATGGCCTCGATAAAAGCGGCTTGGCTGTCGCATTGCGCACTGGTATTGGCGAGCGGCATGAGTTCAATGCAAGCCTGTCTTATCTTGACAACCGCAACCCGCGCATGAACTACGGCCTGCCCTTTCTACCCGCCACTGCGCCTGCCACAGCCGCAACGCCCCGTGGTTTGATTCCCGGCGTTGACCCCAGCGCCTATTTGGGGATGGACAGCGATTACAACGCTGGCACAGCCACCATCTTCACCGCTGGTCATTTGCTGCGCTTGTCTCCCAAGACCGAGCTCAAAACCCAAATCCGCCGAGGCCTCTACACCCGAGATCAGCGCGCCAGTGCCATCCGTTTCACCAATGCGGCCACCACCAGCGCCGCCAATATCGGCCCCGCTACATTGTTCAATCGCAATTTCAATCCCAAGATCCAGCAGATGGATGTGACGCAGCTGCAATCGGATTTCTCCACGCAATTTGATGCCGCAGGCTACAAGCATGATCTGCTCGCAGGCATCGATTTCACAGTCGAAGACAAGGCTGTGCAAGCCGTGCGCTCGGGCACGCAAGGCGGCATCAACATCACCAAACCGACGATCACGCTGGGCGGTATCGTCACGGGTGGCAATAACTTTGTGAACGAAGATTCACGCGTGCTGCGCGATGCCAACAACTTCCGCGCCAAGGGCTCCAGCCTTTACGTGCAAGACATGCTGCACCTTGATCCCCAATGGAAACTGGTAGGCGGCCTGCGCTACGACAGCATGAAGGGCAGGTACCAGCAGTTCAACATTCCCACGAACGCAGCAGGCCCAGTCACCACCGTGGCCTATCAGCAAAACATCAACGAGCTCTCCAAGCGTATCGGTGTGCTCTTCCAGCCTGATGCTTTGCATTCCTATCACTTCTCCTACGGCACATCTTTCAACACATCCGGCGACACGTACTCCTACAACAGCAGCAGTGCCAACACGCCTCCCGAGCAAAGCCGCAACATCGAATTAGGCGCAAAGATTGATAGCGAAAACAAACGCTTTTCCACCCGGTACGCCTTCTTCTACGCCGAAAAATTCAATGAGCGCAACACCGACCCAGACACCGCTGCTACCAGCCTGCTCGTGAGCGGCAAGCGCTACAGCGCCGGCTTGGAATTTGACATCACAGGCCGCATCACGCCGCAATGGGAAATCTATGGCTCCACCATGTGGATCCCCAAAGCCAAAGTCACGCAAGCCGCTGGCTGCCCGCCCGCGCCAGCCGCCTGCCTGCAAAGCCAGCCTGGTGAAAAAGTGGGCGAGCGCCCTGGCTTGATCCCAAAATTCAGCGGAACGATTTGGAACACCTATCAGCTCACACCAAAATGGCGCATCGGCGCAGGCCTGAATTTCCGCAGCAAGCAAAAGCCTGTGCAATCCGATATTCAAGCACCCGGCTTTGGCACGGTGGATCTGCTCGCAGAATACCGCGTGAGTGACACCTACACCGTGAAGGCCAATCTCAACAATGTGGCCAACAAATACTATGCCGACACTTTGTATCGCGGTCACTATGTGCCCGGCCAAGGCAGAGTGCTTCAAGTTAACATGACGGCTCGTTTCTGAATCGCCTCCAGCAAAGCCAACGCCATGCAACTCGTTATATCCTCTGTTTTATCTGCTGCTGATGTGGCCAAGCTACTCACCTTGCTGCGCAACGCACCCGCGGGCGAAGGCTGGCTCGATGGTGTGGCCACATCAGGCAAGCAAAGCGCGCAAGTGAAAAACAACCAGCAAATGCCAGAGCATGGAAAAGTGACTCAACAAGCGCGTGAGCTCGTGGTGGGCGCTATCAGCCGCCATCCGAGCTTCATGACAGCCGCCTTGCCACGCCGTTTGTACCCACCCAATTTCAACCGCTACACAGGCTCAGCCAACACTTTCGGCGCACACATTGACAATGCCCTGCGCACCTTACCCGGCGCACCTGGCTTTTTGCGCACGGATTTATCGTGCACTTTGTTTTTGAGTGAGCCAGACAGCTACGCGGGCGGTGAGCTTGTGATTCAAGCAGCTGGCGGCGAGCAGGCTTACAAGCTGCCCGCTGGCAGCCT
The DNA here is from genome assembly GCF_018413605.1 of Variovorax sp. PCZ-1. GTDB lineage: Bacteria > Pseudomonadota > Gammaproteobacteria > Burkholderiales > Burkholderiaceae_C > JANMDU01. The sequence continues at coordinate 1,860,657 of NZ_JAHCDN010000001.1, forward strand.
CTTGCTCTACCCTGCCAACACCGTGCATCGCGTCAACCCCGTCACAAGCGGTGAGCGCATCGCTTGCTTTTTCTGGATTGAGAGCATGGTGCGGTCACAAGAGCAACGCGAGCTGCTTTATGAGCTGGATATGACCATCATGGCGCAGCGCACGCGTGAGCTGCAACGTGGTGGCAAAGAATCTGCCGAATCTGTCCGCCTGACCGGCACGTATCACAATCTCTTGCGCATGTGGGCGCAGCCTTAGTCTTCCATGAGTGATTCCATTCCCTTACACAAACGCCCCGTGGTCATCGCCAGCGCAGTCGCGCTGCTGCATGTTGGCGGCTTGGCTGCGCTGCAAAGTGGCTTGCTGGTGCGCGCTTATGAGGTGATCGTGCCGGTAGAGATGATCAGCCAGATCATTGAGCCACCTCAGCCGATCTTGCCGCCTCCTGCCCCGCCAGCGCCCCCCGCGCCCACGCCGCCGGAGCCTGCCAAGCTCAACAAGGCAGTTGCGCCGCCTCCCGCGCCACAGCCCTTAGCCGTTGCAGACCCCACACCCGCTCCCAACGCACCTGTGGCAACGCCTGCACCTCCTGCCCCACCTGCACCCTTGCCGCCCATCACTGCAGCCGTGGCCGCCACACCAACGCCTGCGCCACCCGCAGCGCCCTCGCCTCCTGCAGCTCCAACCGCACCCGCACCCGTTGCAAAGGTAGAGCTGCCGCGCAGCGATGCCGATTACCTCAACAACCCTCGCCCGCCCTACCCGCCTGTGAGCAAGCGCTTGGGCGAACAAGGGCGCGTGATGCTGCGCGTCGTGGTGGGTGCAGATGGTTCGGCGCAGAAAGTCGAGCTGCACACCAGCAGCGGTTTTGATCGTTTGGATGCCGCAGCAGTTGCCGCTGTCTCTCGTTGGCGCTTCAAGCCTGGCACGCGCGGTGGTGTGCCTGAGACGATGCCATTCCTCGTGCCCTTAGATTTTTTTGCAAACAACTGATTTTTTTATTTGGACTTTTTATGAATCAAGCTTTTGGTCTCTCCCAACTCTGGTCGCAAGGCGATTGGGTCACCCGCTTCGTCGCTCTGCTCTTGCTCGTTATGTCGCTTGCCAGCTGGATGGTCATCATCACCAAAGCGCTGGCCGTTCGCCGCGCGAGTGCGCAAGCCAAAGCCGTCGAATCGTTTTGGCATGGCTCAGATTTAGCCGATGGCCTCAGCAAACTCGGGGCCGAGGCAGACAACCCCTTTCGCCAGCTCGCCATCGAAGGCCGCGAAGCCGCCGCGCACCACAGAGCTGCCAAGCCGCAACTTCACGACACGATGGATATTTCTGATTGGATCACCCGCTGCCTGCGCAACAGCATTGACGAATCCACTGCCAAGCTGCAATCCGGCCTAGCGGTCCTCGCCTCCGTTGGCTCCACCTCCCCCTTCGTCGGCCTCTTCGGCACCGTCTGGGGCATCTATCACGCCCTGCTCGCCATCGGCATGGCCGGCCAAGCCAGTATCGACAAAGTGGCCGGCCCGATAGGTGAAGCTCTGATCATGACGGCGCTCGGCCTCGCAGTCGCCATCCCCGCTGTGCTCGGCTACAACGCTCTCGTGCGCGCCAACAAAGGCGTCACGCAAAAGCTCAACCGCTTCGCGCATGATCTGCATGCGTATTACGTCACAGGCGCGCGTGTAGGCACGAACGCTGCGGCGAACGTCACCCCGTTGAAGAAAGCATAAAAAATCATGGCATTCGGAACCCAAGACGACACAGATGAGGTGATGAACGAAATCAACATGACACCGCTGGTCGATGTCATGCTCGTGCTCCTCATCATCTTCATCATCACCGTCCCCGTGATGAAGCACACCGTCAACATTGATCTGCCTCGCGCGACCAATCAACCACAGGATGCCAAGCCCCAAACCATTCGCCTCAGCGTGGATGACAAAGGCCAATACTATTGGAACGAAACCCCCGCCTCCGACGAAGCCGTGCAATCCCAACTCAAAGCCGCAGCAGCTCTTAATCCTCAGCCCGAGCTACACATCCGTGGCGATAAAGCTGTGCGCTATGAGCGCGTCGCGCAAGCCATGGCAGCAGCGCAGCAAGCGGGCGTGAAAAAGATTGGCTTTATCACCGAGCCAGCGAAGTGAAGCAGCTCAACACTCAGTAGTACTCTTTCAAACCCGTTCACCCTGAGCTTGTCGAAGGGCTCTTACTAGGCTTCGACAAGCTCAGCCCGAACGGCATGGTCTCATCGAAGAAAGTAAGCTCAGCACTTCACAGGATTGCGGCAAAACTTATCCAACTCGCGCACAGGCGTGCGCTGAGTCACGGCGTTCTTCGCTTTGCTGCCCACTTCAATGCTGAGCTTGGCCTCGTATTTTTTGAAGAACTCATCGAACAATTCGCCGCCTAGCGTAGCGTAAGCCGTGAGCGTATCGTCTTTCGCGTTGTGCTCTAAAAGAATGGCGCACAGTGGCTGGCTCGCCGGCCCGCCCAACACTTTCGCACCCTGCGCTGGATCGTATTGGCTGTGATCGGCGCAGCAGTGAATCAGGTCAGCGCCGTGATTTGGCGTTTTGGCATTCACTGGCGTGCCTTTGCGAAAGGAGATAAAACTCAATTGCTGCGTTGGATAAACCAGCTGATGCGCACAGATCGCACTAAAGGCCACGATGCTTTTCTTCATGCCCACGCCGCCCGGCCAAGCGTAGCTCTCGCCACCTTTGGTTTTGAGCGCAGCAGGATTGGATGGCGGTACAGCCTTGCCCAGATCGAGCAAGAATACTGGTGTGGCCTCAAACGGGTAATGAAACACGTAATTCGTCTGCACCGTAAGAGAAGAAGCCTTGAACGGATCGCCCCGCTCATTGGTCAGCAAAACGCGCTGATAAGCCTTCGGGCGAGCATCTGCGGCCAAAGCGGGCAAACTCGCTGCGCCAGACAAGCAAGCTGCTGTAGCCGCTGTAGAACATGATTCAATAAAGTTGCGTCGATCCATACTCTCCATCGTGCAGGGCTTGGCAGATCTTGTCAACTTGGGTCAACACGCGCTCAAGATTTACTGACAGGCTTGCCCAATCACGCATCGGCTGGACCGCCCGCCATCACGCTCGCTCGAATCAGGCAGGAATACGCAAAATTTAAGCCAAATCAGCCATTCCCCGGCGTAGAATCTGCGCAGAGTGCTATCAGAAGAATAGTAAACACCAACCACCCCACGCAGACATTTCACCATGGATAAATTCTTGCTGCAGCAACAGGTGCTAGCGCGGCTAGCCGAAGACCTGCTGCAAGCCGAGCGCGCCATGCAGGTGGCCCATGAAACGGCGACTCACGAAGAAAACATCGCCGAAAACAAATACGACACCTTAGGCCTGGAAGCCGCGTACCTGTCCACCGGCCAAGCGCGTCGCGCCGAAGCCATCCGAGAGGCGATGGCCCATTGGCGCCAATTCCGCCCGCGCCCCTACGACGCCAGCAAAGGCATACAGCTCGGCGCGCTGGTCTGCCTGGTCGATGCCGACGACAAACAGCAACAGCTCTTTCTCGGCCCCAAGGGTGGCAGCATGAAGTTAGCGAGCGGCTCAGAGTTCGTTCAGGTCATCAGCAGCGAAGCCCCTTTGGGCAGAGCCATGCTGGGTAAATGTGAGGGTGATCAGGTATCGATACAGGGCGCTCCAAGCGGGCAGCAGTTTGAGGTGCTGCGGGTTGACTAGTACCCAAAGTTCACGTCGAATGCATCAGACATGACTCGCCCGGCTCAGCTTGCTCCGTCATCGCAAATTTCAAGCCAAATCAGCCATTCCCCGGCGTAGAATCTGCACAAAGTGCTATTAAAAGCATAGTAATCCGATGCTCCGTACAACGCACTACTCGCCATCCAGCCCGTGTCTTTACGGCTTGGAATTAACACCTGGAAGCCCCAAACGGTGCTGAGGTTCGCGCCACTTGACCCCTCGATTTAATGTAGCTACAATAAATCAATGCAAATCCAGTTCGATTCAGCGAAAGACTTGGCAAATCAAGCCAAGCACGGTGTGTCACTCTCGCTAGCGGATGAACTGGATTGGGAAGCTGCGTTGGTGTGGGTTGATGAGCGGTTTGAGTATGGCGAGGCGCGCATGATCGCGCTCGCGCCGCAAACTGGCATCCTGTACTACGTGGCATTTGTAGATCGTGGCGAGATGCGCAGAGTGATCAGCCTGCGCCGCGCCAATCGTCGAGAGGTGAAACACTATGTCCAAACAACTTAAGCGCCCACCCATCCTCATGCCAACAGCGCAAGAGGACAAAGCCATCACTGCCGCCGCCAAAAGCGACCCCGATGCCCAGCCGCTCACGCCCAATCAGCTCGCAGCCATGGTGCCCATGCGCGCGCTGCGCGGGCGACCGAAACTAGACAACGCCAAACAACTGGTCTCCGTGCGCTACAGCCCCGAGGTGCTGGCTTTTTTCAAATCCACCGGCGAGGGCTGGCAATCGCGCATGGACGGCGCGCTGCGCGAGTATGTGGCGCAGCATTCGCGCAGCGCGTAGCGCATTGCTCCGCTATTAATGTAATAGCACTCTGCGCAGTATTTATGCCGACAAGATGCCAATTTCGCTCAAATTCCCACACCCTATAAGCATTGAAAATTTAAGCTAAATCAGCCATTCCCCGGCATAGAATCTGCGCAGAGTGCTATTCAATTCATAGTAAATACCGCCTAAAGCCAGTCACCCCATGCCGCCCCTCATAAGCATTCGCCCCATTCAACCCACCGACTTTGCCGCTTGGAAGCCGCTCTGGGATGGCTACAACGCTTTCTATGGCCGCGAGGGCGCAACCGCCCTGCCCGATGACATCACGCAAAGCACCTGGCTGCGCTTTTTCAACCCCAGCGAGCCCGTGCATGCCATCGTGGCCGCTGCGCAAACGCCGCAAGGCGAGCAACTCGTCGGCCTGGTGCACTATCTGTTTCACCGCAGCACCACGCGGCTGCATGATGTGTGCTACCTGCAAGACCTCTTCACCGCCCCCGCGCATCGCGGCCAGCGCATCGGCGCGCAGCTCATTGAAGCCGTGTATGCCGCCGCGAAGCTGGCCAACAGTTCCCGCGTTTACTGGACCACCCAAACCACCAACACCAGCGGCCGCGCGCTCTATGACAAACTGGCCAAGCATGCGGGGTTTATTGTGTATTCACGTGAGCTTTGAGCGCGCGCTAGACGTATCGATTGCTTGCGGTTAAGCCGTCCAAATTGAAGAACTCTTACCTGCGCCAGCACGCATGCCAATTTCAAAGTGATGAATGGATCTCGATTCCCGGTCTTATGGAGGTAGACGCACCAGTACTTCGTCGCCTGTCTTTTGGACACTTTTAACTGCACAGACGTTCTTGGCAGGCAAGACAAAAATCGTAAGAGTCGCGACGAATTCTCCGCAGAAGTGAGTAGATCAGTGATTCAGATATTAGATTCTTGACAATCAACTGCCCTAGACTCATGTTTGAAAGTTTCAAGCGCGCGTGATGGGAAATCCTCATCTACTCGATATTGCAAACGGGACCAACAAACGGAGAACTGCAATGCGTTACCACCTTTTGGCTGCTTTGGCGATTTTGACCGTCACGGGCTGCAGCACCAACCTTCAGAGCAATCGCATGTATGCAGACAGCGAAGTCGAGCCCGGTGTACTCTACAACCTACCGATGGCTGTATTTGACGTCGACGTGAAATTTCTCGTCACGGATTGCAGGGTCAAAGGCGGCACGCACGAGTTGACTTGGGAGCTGGCGGAAGGTGCAGCCGTACACAGCCTAGCCCCCGACCCAGCAGAGACCTACCGCATACCATACAACACACTCAATTCACCGCTCAAGCTCACGAGTATGACTTTGTCGATGCATCCCAACGGGATGATCAAGTCCATCAACGCTGCAGCTGAGGACCGCACGTCCCAGGTACTCGCCTCTGTGGCTGGCACGGCAATCAACCTGTTCAAAACGAGCGTACTGCGCTTCACCGGCACGAGTGCGACGAGAACCGGCATGCCTTGCGCTGACTTCATCGACAAAAGGCTCAAACAGCGCAAATCGATCCTCGATATCGAACTACCTGCAGCACGCCTTGCCGACAAAGCGCTGGCAGCGGACAAGAAAGCATCGGACGAGATCCGGGTATTGGTTGAGCAGCTCAAGGCCAAGCTGGCAGAAAGCTTAAAGGGCACGGACGCGGCGGCGACCGCTGCGCTTAAGACTGAGCTTGCAAAGGCGCAGGCGCAGGCCAGCGTAGCTGCCGCGAAACTCAAAGACAGATCGCCCGTGATGGAGCTAGACGCGCAGATCGAGCAAGAAAAGATCGCACTTGCGCTGGCCAAAAAAAAGGGTGATAGCGCAGCAGCGAAGGCTTCGCAAGACAAGATTGACGGGCTCGAAGCTTCGCGCACCGTAGCGAGCGCAACACTTAAAGACCGGGAGCCGGCAACGGCTGAGCTGCAGGCGACACTGGTAACCCTGACTGAAGCGCTTACGTACCCGGTAAGAAAGACCAACTGGCAGCCGAGGAATGATGCCGCAACGCGTTGTGTTGCGGTGTCCGCGCCCCATGTGGATTTTCTAGCCCGACTGGCACGCGCCAGCAATGCGACGATACCGGACACGTCGGTGGACGAAGAATTCGTCGCACATGCCTGTATCGAGGCGGCCGGCCACCCAGTGAAGCCGGTGGCCACTGGCACCACACCCGCAGCTCCGGGGAGCTCGTCGACCATCTTTACCGGCGTGGTGTACCGCCAACCTGTGTCAGGCACGGTAAGCGTTACCGACAGGCGCCCAGGCGGCACGCGGTTCACCTCGCCCAGTGCTGTTAGCTTGCCACAACTCGGTGCAAAGGCCTTGGTTTGGCTAGAAAACAGGACTTTCGACAAGAACTCAATCGTTGTCTCATTTAACGAAGACGGTTCCATGAGCCAGCTAACGTTCCAAGCGGAAGCGCGCGCCGAGCGTGGCGCCGCTGCTGTACAGGACCTTTCCAAATCGCTCGTTGATCTTCTAAAACTGCGCTCGGATGCAATCAAGGCTAAGGAGCAGGCGGTTGACGATGAACAAAAGAAAGCGCAGCAGGCTCAGCTCGACGCGTTGGATCAGCAAATTGCCCTTATTAACAAGCGCAAGGATGTAGAGGCAGCTCGCACACCGCCCGATCCGCTCGACAAGGAAAAAGACCAACTCAAGAAACTTATCGATGTGGAGACGCTACGCCAGCAGCTAGATGCACTCAAGAAAAAGGCGGAATAATTCATGAGGCACCTCATAGTAGCTCTGTTGGCCGTTGCAAGCTGCACGGCGCTCTCCCAACCTGAGCGGTTGCAACTTAGTCCTGATGGTTTGCAAAAACTTCAGGAACTGCGTCTGCAGAAGTCAAAGGAATTTGCACGGGATTTGCCGCTATCCAGAACGGCGCTTCATAAGCTATTGGAAACTGACGATGAGCAAGTAATCAAGTCGGTGCTAGCAGCGCGTAGCACTGTGCCGAAATCTAAACTCGACGACGACGCCATTGCCCGTGCTAGGCTAGTGGCATTGTCACGAACGCGTGATGTGGACCTGCAGAAAACCCTGCGTAGTGCGGGTTATAGCGGTGACAAGCTGCTTGAAACTGCGCGGACATCAGTGAACCCACAGGTCGATGTCAAGGCGTTGCGGCCAACAATTTCCTTTAACCGCGAGGGCCGCGCAGTGTTCATTAAGCCGTCAGTGCTCGTGACTAACCCGGGCGTGGTTGCGCCCGACGGCGTATTTGCTGGCATGCCGTTTACTGGCAAACCAGTTATCGGCTCTGGCGAGGGCAAACCGGTTTACCGTCAAGGCCTTCGGTATGCAGGATTGCTGGCAGCTACTCGTGACGGCAGCTACGAGATGGTGTGTTCCGGCACAGTTGTTGCGAAGTATTGGCTCATTACCGCCGCCCATTGCCTGTTCAACGAGGTCAACTCAGGCCGATACCCCGCTGCGCAACTTGCAGTGTTTATGCCGCTGCAAGGCGGGCAGGAAACCGTGCGCGGGTTCAATGGCGACAACAGAGCCATGAAGCGAATAAGTGTGGAAGCCGCCGTCTGGATGGGAGATGGTGACAACAGTATCTCCTTTCCGGTTAGCAAAGATGGCTTTGGTGACGTGATCAAGCACGGAAGGGATTTAGCCATGCTGCGGCTGAACCAGCAGCAGATGGATGCGTTACCGAATCTCCTGGGCGACGTGCGGCTGTATATGGGCACTCCACCTGAATCGGAGACTACTGTAGTTGGCTACGGTATCACCGACATCCGGAATTCGACCGGACTGACGCTTCTGGCCGGTTTTCGCGGGGAGTTGCCGTCAGGGGCTGACAGGGGCAGCAACTTGCTGCAATTCGGCAAACCTGGTGACGCGGCAGCAGGCATCTGCGGTGGGGACTCCGGCGGCGGGCTTTTCCTTGGCAGGATCGATGGCACGCAGTCCAGCACACAGCTGATCGGTGTGATCAGCGGGCTTAAAGCCGACGAATCCAGTAGTGCGGAAGTCTGCATTGCGTCGGCACAGATGCATTCGTCACTGTTAAGCCAGCGTAACCGTAAATTTGTATGCGATCTTGCTCCGGCTGCGTGCGCGTGAGGCCACGTCCATAACGCTTCCCGGGGTTCAGCTTGCGAGTTCAAATTCCGAGCCATGCCCTCTATTCCTAGTGGGGCGTAAGACTTTTCATCTAGCGAGCTTTAGCGGCCGGCCTCTTGGCATCTGGCTTCGAGCAAAAACCAGGACTAGGCAGAGATCAGCCAATACCCTCCATGTAATCTGAGAAAGGTGCTATTGAAAACATAGTGAACGCCAATCTTCCCTGAATCCACCCGCCCCCACCCCATGCCGCCACACATCAGCATTCGCCCCATCCAGCCCACCGACTTTGCCGCTTGGAAGCCGCTTTGGGACGGCTACAACGCCTTCTATGGCCGCGAAGGCGCGACTGCCCTGCCCGATGAGATCACGCAAAACACTTGGCAACGCTTTTTAAGCAGCAGCGAGCCGGTTCACGCCCTGCTTGCCACCCTGCAAACCCCAGAAGGCGAGCAAGTCGTCGGCCTGGTGCACTACATTTTTCACCGCAGCACCACGCGGCTCCATGACGTGTGCTACCTGCAAGACCTCTACACCGCCCCCGCCCATCGCGGCCAGCGCATCGGCGCGCAGCTCATCCAAGCCGTCTATGCCGCCGCAGCTCAGCAAGGCTGCTCCCGCGTTTATTGGACCACCCAAACCACCAACACCAGCGGCCGCGCCCTCTACGACAAACTCGCCAAGCATGCGGGATTTATTGTGTATTCGAAGGAGCTATAGGTAATCTCCGAGCTTGTTTGGTACTACCCGTTCGCCTACAGTGTGTAGTACGTGTTTTTGGCTCTCAGGCGCGTCATTCAGCTACGACTGCAAAGTACAAGATAGGAGTTTTGCGGTTTAGTATCGGGCGATTCGGCTAGACTGATTAGTATTTCGCTTTTACCCCACTTGGGAAATTCATATGTCAATCTCATTTACGGAACATCGGCGTGAACTTGTGGCTGCGATCGTTGGCGCTAGTTTGGCGGGAGTGTTTTCGTTGGCTGTTGGACTGTATAGCTTGACAAAAGGCTTCGAGTTCACTCAAAACAAAGAGCAGTTGAAAAGCTTGCGCCAAGATATTGAATTTCTAACCCGTGTCCGTTCTGAAATTGACGCGAACACGCAGGCCCTGCTTGGTAAAGACCATACGGCGCAAGCTACGTTTTCTGAGCCAATGAACTTATCTGCGATGATGAAAGGAATGTCCGGAAAGACTGGCAGCAAGAAACAACCTACTGCTGAAGAGCAAGCGATGCTCAAGGAAATGTTGCGTCAGTTTGATCAAGAATCAGTACGCGTAGTCACTTTCCGATTTCCGCGAGTTCCATTGGTTGCAGACTCGTGGAAAACCTCGTATCCAGAGGCAGGAGACATTCCTTTTGAGCTTTTGAGCGAGATCAATGAGTACTACAGACGTGTCCGCAGTGCTAATAGTCTTATTGATCGCCACGAAAGTCTTGCTGCTGGCGCATCTCTATCATCCGGGTATAAGAAAGCCGTGGAGGAGGATGTAACCTTTTTCAACTCGCAAGTAGATGAATTAAAAAAGATTGATGCAATTAAGCTAAAGAACAAGATAACTACTGAAATCTCATCGCTATCAGAGCGGCGAAAGAAGCTTGCACTGACCGTTGAGAAATTAGATTGATTTCTTATTTGGGCATTTCGGGCAGCGAGTGGCTCGTTCAAAACACAACGCCCAAGTATCAAAAATACAAGAGAAATCAGCACTTCCCCGGTATGGAATCTGCGCAGAGTGCTATCAATTTTAAGGTCGCAGTTTGCGACCTTAAAGCGCCAACTGCTCAAAACTCTTCTGTATCCGCTTGATGCTCACGGGCTGCGGGGTGCGCAGCTCTTGGGCGAAGAAGCTGACGCGCAGCTCTTCGAAGAGCCAGCGCAGGTCTTGTAGGTTTAAAGAATTGCGAATCGTGGTCTAATTTGGGTTGATCAATCGTCTAATTTGGTAAGGCAGCCTCGAAGGAGGCGATCCCGGTTCGATTCCGGGTTGGTAAAGAGTACTTTTTTTGAGTGCTCTTTACCAACCTTGAGAGTTTGCAATGAATGAGCAACAAAGAGAAGATGTGTTTCACGCTCAAACCCAAAATGTTCGCGGGCTCGAAACGGCATGGGCGCATCTCAATAGGCAGATCAATGCGCTTATTCTGCAGAAGAACAACAAATCTGTTGAAGTTACGACAAAACTCCTTGCAGTGATTTACTGCGCACTCGCAGAATCGAAATTCTCAAAACTGATCCACACACCCAATGGGCTCTCTATTCACGAGATCATTCAAGTTAAACACGTTGCAAGCACTCAAGGAGTCAAGTTTGGTTGGCTAAAGTGCAGCGAGCTAGCCCTGCAACGTGTTGCTGGTGTGCGAAGCAGTCACGGCCCCAATGTGTTCCAGAAGCTTTCTCGCTTGATCGAACAGTTTATCTTCGACCCTAGCTTGGTACGAAATAAGCTTGCCCACGGACAATGGTCTGTTGCTCTCAATCGTGATAACACGGCAGTCAATTCCGATATTACGAAGGAGATCGGAGAACATACAGTCGTCGAACTGTACCGAAGGAAATGCGCGCTCGATCAATTGGCAATTATCCTAGAGGATATTGTTGAGTCACCTAACAAGGCTCACCACAGGGACTTCTGGCTTCATTTAGTTAAGCTGGAGGAGGATCAGAAAGAACTGGCAACGTGGACTTTCGAAAAGAAAGTTGAGCAGCTATTTGCAAAAAAGTCGTATGCTGTTAACAGCGCTAAAGCCAATGTTTAAGAAAATCATCGCTCTCTACAGGAGAGCGATTTGCGAACTCAAAGCGCCAACTGCTCAAAACTCTTCTGAATTCGCTTGATGCTCACGGGCTGCGGGGTGCGGAGCTCTTGGGCGAAGAAGCTCACGCGGAGTTCTTCGAAGAGCCAGCGGAGGTCTTCTAGGCGCTCGTCTAATACGCCTTTGCGCTCCCCAGCCAAGCGCAGGAAGCGCTGCTCTTCGGGGCGCAGCTCCTTCATGCGCAGCGCGTCGCGGGCGGGGTCGGCGCGGTATTTGTCTAGGCGCAGGGTGATGGCTTTGAGATAGCGGGCGAAGTGCTGCAGGCGCGCATAGGGCGTGGTGCTGAGGAATTTCTTGGGCATGAGGCGCTGGAGCTGCGCGGTGCAGTCTGCAGTTGCATCCGGGGCGTTTTTGCTATCTTTGATTTTTCGCAGGGCGGTTTGGTATTCGGTGAGGATGCTGCCTGCCAGCCTCGCCACTTCGTTGCAAATGAGGGTGAGCCGCCCTCTTCCCTCTAAAACGCGGGCTTTGAATTCTGGCGCGGTGGTGGGCAGGGGCTCGGTGAGGAACGCTTTGTCGATGGCCAGATCGAGGATTTGGGTTTTGAGCTCTTCGCTGGTGCCCAGCGGCAAATAGGCGATGCCCATTTTCTGCAGATCGGGGATGTTTTTCTCTAAATACTTGAGCGCATCTTTGATTTGCAGGGCGACGAGGCGGCGCAGGCCGGCTTGATGCTTTTGCGCGGCGACGCCGGGCTCGTCAAACACTTCGATGCTGACTGAATCCGTTTGGTCGATCAAGGCGGGGAAGCCGATGAGCGTTTGAACATCTTTGCCGAGCTTGCGGCGGATTTCTAGCAGCTCGGGCAGCTCGCCGAAGCTCCAATCGGTGTAGCGGGCATCTGCGTCGAAGGCGGGGGCGTTGGATACTGGCTCCTGTTTTGCTACTGATTTTGTAGCACTCTGCGCAGATTCTATGCCGGCTGGTGGCCGTTTTTGCTCTAAATTCTCGGCTTGAGGGGCTGCGGACGATAGCTGCGCCAGCGCCGAGGACTGTGAAATTTGCGCCAGAGCCGCAAAGGCCCCCCGCGCTTGGCTGCCCAGCTCGGCCTTGATAGCGGCCAAGTTGCGCCCTTGCGCAAGCTGCCTGCCATGCTCATCGACCACGCGGAAATTCATGAACAGATGGGGCTGCAGCATATCGAGCTTGAAATCGGTGCGCTTGATCTCCACGCTGGTGGCTTCTTTGCACAATTTCAGCAGCGCATCCACCAAAGAGCCTTTGCCAAAGGCTTCGGGCACATTGAGAATTTCCGTCAACCTGGCCGCGCTCTCAGGCAGGGGCACCAGGCGCGAGCGCGGGCGCTGGGGCAGGCTTTTGAGCAAGGCTTGCACCTTTTGCTGCAGCATGCCATGCACCAGCCATTCGCAGCGCTCTTCATTCACTTGATTCAGCGCAAAGAGCGGCAGCTCCACGGTGAGGCCGTCTCTTGCGTCGCCGGGGTCATGCAGATAGCTGGCTTTGCAATCCACGCCGCCTAGGCGTATAAGCTTGGGGAAGGCTTGGCTGGTGATGCCCGAGGCTTCGTGGCGCATCAGCTCGTCTTTGCTGATGTAAAGCAGCTTGGGGTTGGCGCCGTGATGCGCTTTGTACCAAGCCTCCAGCTCTCTGGCGCTGCACAAATCGGCAGGCAATTGCTGGTCGTAAAACGCGAAGATCAACTCTTCATCAACCAACACATCTTGCCGGCGGCTTTTGTGCTCGAGCTCTTCGACCTGGCGCACCATGCGCTGGTTGTGGGCATAAAAGGGCAGCTTGCAATCCCAAGCTTCTTTAGGCTCTCCCGTGCAGCCAGCCACCAGCGCTTCGCGGATGAAGATCTCTCGCGCTGCGTGCGGGTCCACCCGGCTGAAATTCACTCGGCGGCCACTGTAGATGAGCAGGCCATAGAGCGAAGCGCGCTCATAGGCGAGCACATCGCCGCCGCGCTTGTCAAAGTGCGGCTCAAGGAGCTGCTTTTGCAGCAAATGCTCGGCCACCTGCTCCACCCATTTGGGGTCAATGCCGGCCACGCCTCGGCCATAGAGCCGCGCCGTTTCCACCAGCTCGGCGCACACAATCCATTTGCCCGGCTTTTTAGACAGGTTCGCGCCCGGATGCGGCAGCCATTTGATGCCGCGAGCGCCCAAATACTCCGCCTGCCCTGAGCCTGTCGAAGGGTCTTCCTGCTTGTAGCCAATATTGCCCAGCAGGCCAGAGAGCAGGCTCATATGCAGCTGCTCAAAGCTGGCAGGATGGGCATTGGGCTTGAAGCCGAGCTCTTGCACGGTGGAGGCGAGCTGGGAATAAATATCGCGCCATTCGCGCACTCTTCTTATATTGACGAAGCTGGCGCGAAGCTGCTGCTCCCATTGGCGGTTGCTGCTCTTGTTTTCTCCGCTGCCTCTAACGTCATCGAGCCATTTCCAGAGCTTGAGATAGCCCACGAATTCACTGCGCTCATCGTCAAACTTCTTATGCGCTTCATCGGCCTTTTGCTGCATGTCGAGTGGCCGGTCGCGCACGTCTTGCAGGCTTAAGGCGCTGGCGATGATGAGCACTTCGCTCAAGGCGCCGCGAGATTTGGCTTCCAAGATCATGCGGCCCACGCGGGGATCAAGCGGGAGCTTGGCCAGCTCTGCGCCTAATCTGGTGAGCTCGTTGAGCTCATCGACAGCGCCCAGCTCTTGCAGGAGCTGGTAGCCATCGGCAATGGCGCGCTTGCTTGGCGCATCAATGAAGGGAAAATCTTCCACCGCGCCCAAGTGCAGCGATTTCATGCGCAAGATGACGGCGGCCAGCGAGCTTCTGAGGATTTCAGGGTCGGTAAACCTTGGGCGGCCTGTGTAATCTTTTTCGTCATACAGGCGAATGCAAATGCCCTCGGCCACGCGGCCGCAGCGGCCCGCGCGCTGGTTGGCGGCAGCTTGGGAAACGGGTTCGATGAGGAGCTGCTCAACCTTGTTGCGAAAGCTGTAGCGCTTGACGCGCGCCGTGCCGGCATCGATCACATACCGAATGCCGGGCACGGTGAGCGAGGTTTCGGCGACGTTTGTTGCCAAGACGATGCGCGGGCGGCCATCGGGTTCGAAGATTTTTTCTTGTTCGGCTTGGGAGAGGCGGGCGAAGAGCGGCAGCACATCGACGTTTTGCCTGCCGGGTTTCTTCGCGCAGTGTTTGCGCAAGTGATCTGCGGCTTCGCGGATTTCGCGCTCTCCGGGGAGGAAAATCAAAATATCGCCGCGCGGCGAACCCGACCAGAGCTCGTCCACAGCATCAGCCATTGCATCGTTCGCATCGAAATCTCGTGACTCTTCAAACGGGCGGTAGCGTTGCTCGACGGCATAGGTTCTGCCGCTGACCATGATGACGGGAGCTTTGCCTTTGCTACTGGCGAAATGCTCGGCAAAGCGATCCGCATCAATCGTGGCGGAGGTGATGATGATTTTGAGATCGGGGCGGCGCGGCAGGAGCTGGCGCAGGTAGCCGAGCAGAAAGTCGATGTTCAGGCTGCGCTCGTGCGCTTCGTCAATGATCAACGTGTCGTAGGCATTGAGCAGCGGGTCGGTCTGCGTTTCGGCGAGCAAAATGCCATCCGTCATGAGCTTGACGCTCGCGCCTTTGGAGAGCTTGTCGGCAAAGCGCACCTTGTAGCCCACCACCTCGCCCAGCGGCGTGTTCAGCTCTTGCGCGATGCGCTTAGCCACGGTGCTCGCGGCAATACGGCGGGGCTGGGTGTGGCCAATGATCTGTTGGCGTTGCCCGGTGGCTTTAGGTAGACCGCGGCCCAGTTCTAAGCAAATTTTAGGAAGCTGAGTAGTTTTGCCAGAGCCGGTTTCGCCGCAGACGATGACGACCTGATGCTCGGAAATGGCTTTTGCAATCTCCTCCCGTCTAGCGGAGACGGGAAGCTCTTCGGGAAACGTGATTTTTAAGGCAAGCGAATTTGACACCGGCGAATTATCGCTGGCTAATGCGCTTTATCAGCTCTGACGCAGGTACAACTTGCGAAGTTGTTGCCTCGCCCACCAATGCGCCATGCACCCAAGTGGCGCGTTGAGCAGCCAGCAAAGCATCAGCACCAGATTGCGCTAGAAAAGCGCCACAGATGCCAGCCAGCACATCGCCCGTGCCCGCTGTGGCCAATCTTGCATCGCCTGTGGGGTTAATGCTAGGCGCAACACCCGAGCTGGCGATGATGCTGCCGCTGCCTTTCAAAATCACGGTGCAGGCAAAGCGGTCTGCCAGCGTTTGAGCGGCAAACAAACGATGAGCTTGCACCTCAGCAGTGCTAGAGCCGAGCAGACGGGCAGCTTCAAGCGGATGCGGCGTGAGGATCGTGAGCAGATTTTTCGCAGCGCGAGCTTTGAGCAAGGTTTGCAGCGATTCATCCGTGGCGATTGCGTTCAAGGCATCTGCATCGAGTACCAAACGCTCACTCGATGAAAGAACACGAGGCAACACGCGCCGCACCTCTTCGCCACCCCCACAACCGCAAACCACAGTTTTACCCGCCAAATCAAGCGATGCGACATCGCGAAACATCAGCTCAGGCTGCATCGGATCAACCACCATCCCGCCACCCAACAGCCCCACAAACACCCGGCCCGCCCCCGCATGCAAAGCCGCCCGAGCCGCCAGCAAGGCAGCGCCCTGCATCCCGCTTGCACCACCGATCACCGCCACATCGCCATAGCTGCCTTTGTGGCTCGCATGCATGCGAGGCGATGCCAGCATCTCACGCTCACCCAGCAGCCAAGCTTGGGGGTCATTGACGGCATGGCTGATTCCCAGATCGTCAAACCATATCTCACCGCAAGCATCGCGCCCATGCGCAGTGAACAAACCGGGCTTGAGTGTGAGCAGGCTCAGGGTGTATTTTTTTGAATCAAATTGGCCATTTGCCGGCATAGAATCTGCGCGAGCTGCTATTGAATGAATAGCATCAGGTAACCACTGCCCAGTATCCGCGCAAAAGCCGCTGGGCACATCCACCTGCAGCACCGGCTTGCCGCTCTCGTGAATCAGGGCAAGCCATTCGACCATCTCGCCTTCTGGCGCACGGCTTGCGCCAATGCCCAGCAGCGCATCGATCGCCGCATCCCAATGCACAGGCGGCGCATCTGCAAACAGCACGCCCGCATCCCTTGCGCGATGCAGCGAAGCCAAGGCATCGGGAGGGCAATTGGCATCATCGCCCGCCCAAGTGACCACCGCATCGCGCCCCCACATGCGCAAATGCATGGCTGCTTCCAAGCCATCGCCGCCATTGTTGCCCGCCCCGCAAGCGATCCAAATCACCCGCGCATGCGGCGCAATCGCGCACACCAGGCGCGCTGCCGAGAGCCCCGCACGCTGCATGAGCGTGTGCGCAGGCAAATGGGAAGCGGCAGCTTGCTCAATCTCGCGCGTGGCGGCGATGCTGTGAAGCGCTTGTGTCGTATGAAAGGAGATGCGTTCTAAGCCCATAGAAGCATTGTGCAGCTTCTTGCGCGCCCATGCTGAATCGCTCGCTAGCTTGTGCGATCAAACGCCCAGCAACGAGCGGGCTCGGATGAGCTCTGTGCCTTGAAATTGGCTGCTGAGATACTGCTCAATCGCTTGTTGGCGCTGCGGTGCAGACAGCTCGGGGGCTTGGGCGTAGGCCTTGATTTGCTTGCGCGCTGCACTCAAACGCTGCTCCCATTGCTGCCATTCAGCTTGCACAGCGGCTTCGCGCTCCAGCGCCTGCGGGTGAGGTGCTGGCGTGTTGACTTCTGTGGCTTGGCTGCTCTGCGTCGCTTGGCCGCTTTGCACTTGCGCGAGCATCTGCTGCAATTGCGCCTCTTCTTCCGCGTAAAAAGCATAGGCCACATCAGCACCCAGCAACTGGCGGCGCATGATTTGCCGCTCGCTGAGCGCAGCGCTCCAAGTCGTAGGTTCTTTCAGGTTCACAGCATGCTTCCAACTGTGTTGCTGCAGCTGCACATAGCGCTGAAAAAGCGCCAGCACTTGACCCAGAGCCGGCTCTTTCACATCTTTCTCTGCAGCCGCGCGCAGCGCAGCTTCAATGCTGGCCAGCGGCATTTCGCCGAACAGGCTCAAATAGTAATCAAAGCGTTGACGCAGCGCTCGACTGGCTAAAAACCGCCCCTGCGCATTCACGCCCCAATCGCCATCGGCTTGCGTGCCTGCGAGCGAGGTATTGAGCAAATCGGGAGCAGGCCATCTGCCAGCCACTGCGCTTGCTACCTGAGCAGCCTTCTCAGGGCTCGCAGCGCCTAGCGCAAAAGGATTGGCCACGCCTGACTGCTGCCAGCCTGATGCACTGGGCGCAGAAGGCTGCGCAGGCGCATCAGTGCTTGGCCAAGAGACCCAGATAAGACAAGCAGCGGCAATGCATACTATTAAAACAGTAGCATTTCGCGCAGATTTGATGCCGGCCACACGCACCTTTGGGCACTTTTAGCAATAAATTTATAGCCCAAGGTTTTTCAAGCGATTGGCTTGCGCGCGATACACCGATACTGGATCAGAGCTGAAAATACTGCGCAGACCAAATGCGTGGTTGATCTCATCAATGTGATTCCAGTTGTAGTCATCACGCAAGACCTTGCCCCAATGGTTGGAGCAGCGCCCCACCAAACCATCGTTTTGCTCAAAGCCGAAGAACAAAGCGCCTGCGCCCATCAAGCCATCGGACACATCGAGCACATTGGTGAGCACGGATGTGCCACCCATGGAGTAATAGCGCACGCCGTTGCTGGCTAATTCTGGGCCTTGGCCACAGCTTGTGGTGGGTGCGCCAGCGGGGAAGCGGCGGTTGAAATCTTGCGCGCCTGCGGTGGAGAGCGATTGCAACGAGGCCAATGCGTTTTGTGGATTAGATCCGCTGCCAGACAGAAAAGCCACCAAGCTGCTCAAGCCATTCACAACGCCGGCAACGAGGCCCGTCGTGCCCGTCCAATTCGTGATGCCTTGCAAACCATCAGCCACTTTGCTGCCCTGATGCGGCGTGCCCATGCTGGTCACGCTGGCCACCAGGCCAGGAGACACTGCGGCCACATAGCGGCTCGTGCTGCCGCCATGGCTGTGGCCAACCAGGTTGAATTTCGTGTGACCATATTTGGCCTTGAGTGTTTGCAGCTCTTTGAGTAATTGCTCGCCACGCACCTCGGTACTGTTTGATTGCGACACGCTCGCTGTGTAAACGATTGCGCCACTGCGGCGCAGCTCTGCGGGCACACCATAGAAATACTGCACAGGGCCAACCGCATCAAAGCCCAACAGGCCATGCACCAGCACGATGGGGTATTTGGTTTGGGTGTAAGTGTCAGCAGCAGTCAGCGCGGTGGGGCTGGACAGCAAGGCGAGCGAAGTGGCGCATGCAACGAGAAAGCGTTTCAAGATTTGTCTCCTAGAGTTTTGTGCCGAAATTGAGTTCAGCGATATTGGAATTTGACGAGGCGCGCCGAATTATCGAACGATCGTTCGTTTTTATTTAATGTGGTTTTCACTTAAGAGTTAACCCGAGCATGAGAGATCGCTCCTTACACAATCCAAGCTCAAGCTGCTGACACCACGTTGTCAGGAGCCTGGCAGCAGACTACGATGGCACTCAATTGGAGTGATTCAACAGGAGTAGAGTTATGCAACATGCTGTCAATTGGTTTGAGATTCCCGTGGCTGATTTGAGCCGTGCGATCAAGTTTTACGAGGCGATGACCGGGGCGAAGCTGCGCCGCGAAGCCTTTGGTGCACCCGGCGAGGAGATGGGAATTTTCGTGGTGGATTCAGAAGAGACCGGCATCAGCGGCTGCTTGCTTTCCAGCCCCGATGCCAAGCCCGCGCAAGCTGGCACAACTGTCTATCTCAACGCCGAGCCGAGCATTGATACATGGATTGATCGTGCGCAAAAAGCAGGCGCGCAAATCATCACGCCGAAAACAGCTCTGCCACCCGGCATGGGATTTTTTGCACACATCTTGGACAGCGAAGGCAATCGCGTGGGCTTGCATGCGCTGGCTTGAGGTTTGATGCGCCGCGCAGACCGCCTCTTTCAAATCGTCCAGCTCATCCGGGGCCGCCGTTTAACGACGGCGGCTTGGCTGGCGCAGCGCTTGGAAATTTCTGAGCGAACGGTGTATCGCGATGTGGCGGATTTGCAGCGGCAGGGCGTACCGATTGAAGGGGAAGCAGGTGTAGGCTATCGGCTGGGCAAAGGTTTTGATTTGCCGCCGTTGATGTTTTCAAACGATGAAGCTCAAGCGTTGGTAGCTGCCGTGCGGATTGCGCAAACTTGGCTGGATCCGAAGCTGGCAGTCAGCAGCCAAGATGCGCTGTCTCGCGTGTTGAGTGTATTGCCCGCGGCAGCGCGTGCGTCGGCAGAGAGCTTGGTGGTGATGGTGCCGCCAGTGGGCTTGGAGCCAGGTGTGCAAAATGTGCTGCAACAATTGCGCGAGGCTGCGCAAGCTAAACAATTTTGTGAGATCAGCTACCGAGATGCGGCTGAGCTTCGCAGCCAGCGCCGTGTGCGCCCGCTCGGTGTGTTTTATTGGGGTAAGGTGTGGACGCTCGGCGCTTGGTGTGAATCACGCCACGCTTTCCGCAATTTTCGAGTGGACCGGATTGAATCGCTTCAAGTGGAGCTTGCGCACTTTTCGGACGATGCTGGGAAAACTTTGAGTGATCTGCTGCGCTTCGTGGAAGCGGAACATCCGTGATTTATTTTTTCAACCAGCGCAGCAAATGCTTCGCGACCGCTTTGCTACCTAGCATTTGAAAATGATCCATCTCATACACCACAGCTTGCCGAGATGCGGGCAGCTTCAGTGGCAAGCCCAGCTTGGGTTTGTCTTCCTGCGCTAAGGCGCTTTTCACAGGAACCAGACCATCACCGAGCAAACGCTTCAAAGGGGCTGCCAAATCTGTTTTTTTCTCAGGTGCTGGCGCTTTTTGTTTTGTGCAAGCCAGTGCATACAGCCTCACATGCTTAGGCCATGCAGGTAATTCGCCGGCGGGCGTAACAGCACCATCGCGCAAGTTCATGATGCCTGCGCTGCGTACGAGGCCAAGTTTGGCGAAAGGCGCGGTATATGGGCTCACACCAAGCACTTCATCCACGCCACGGCCTGCGCGCTCTAGCGGCGCGCCCGCGTGAGGCGAGCCGAGGGTGATCAGTTTGCTTAATTTTTTCACCCAAGCGTGATCTGCTTTGAGCGCGTGATGGCAAGCGCTGCGTATGACCAAGCCGCCCATGCTGTGGCCGATGATGACCAGCTCGGTGATGGCCACAGGCCAGTTGTTCAACGTGTTTTCTAGAAGCTCTGCAAAATCTGCACCGTTCTCATGAATCATGCGACCTGTGTTGTAGTGCAAGTAAATCGGCTCGTAGCCTAATTCGCCAGCCAGCATTGCGCCATGATCGTGTCCATCGCGATGCCATTGCAGATCGTTCATGCACAGGCCATGCACGAGGATGAGCAACTTGCCGTTTGTTTTTGAAGCGGATTCCAATGCCCTGCCCTGCTGGCGAAATTGCATCTGGATGGCCAAAGGATTTGTCGTGGCTGCCAAGCTATCGCCCAGCACGCCATTCACAGCCGAGCGTACTGTTTCACGGTAGGGCTCAGCGGATTTCAATTTGAGCTTAGAGGCCAGTTGTTTGGCTGCGGGAGCGAGCGCTTGAGACACCAGCGGCAGCTCGGCCGCATCCAAAGCGCGATTCACACCCCAGCCCACCACGCCTGTGATGCCGCGCACACTGCGATACACCATGCCAGTGATGCCGCGCGTCTTCTTCGGCTTGGCATCTTTGCTTTTGATCGGCAGCGCCAAACCAGAAATCGCGCCATGCATCTCCTCCACCACATCTGTGATGCCTTGCACGGCTTGAATCGCTAATGCACTGGTACCGCGCAGGGTGTTGAGTTCGCTATGAGCTGAGTATGGTGTTGAAGGCATGCGTTGAGCATACGCCCTTCAAGCGCTACGGCGATACCTTATTTCATGGGCGGCTTTTGGAAAACCGCCATCACTGCGCCTGCCCACAGAATCAAAGCAGAGGCCATCAAACCTCGCTGCAAGCCACCCGCACCATCAGCGATCCAGCCCACCAGGGTGGGGCCAATGATTTGCCCTGCGGCGAAGATGATCGTGAACAGCGCAATCCCCTGAGCCCACTGAGCTGCTGGCCACTGATGACGCACCAATGCGGTGGTCGAGGCCACCACTTGTAAAAAACAAGCGCCAAACAACAACCCTGACATCAGCATCCAGCCATAAGCATCAACAACAGCGGCCAGCATCGTCGCCATGCCCACCAAGCCATTGAGCACAGCGAGCGGCCAGCCATCTTTTCGCTTCAACAGCCTCGCCCAAAGCGGGGCAGAGAGCATGCAAGCCGAGCCGAGCAAAGCATAAAACAGCGTGATCTGCCCATTGGAGCTGCCCTGCTGCCGCAACAGCGCGATCACAAAGGTCATGTAACCAATGTAGCCCATACCAAAGCAACTGTAGGCAGCTAAGGCGGGGAGCAGATGCCGCCAGTGGTGATTTGACTGCACATTGAGCGAAGCCGTTTGCGTGGCACTTTGACGCAATGCACTCAGCCATGGCCGCATCACCTGCGCAGGCCAGAGCATCACCGCAGTTGCAACCAAGCAAGCCACTGTGAGCGCCCACCAGCCCCAAGCCCAAGATGCAAATTGCGCGCCTGGCATTGTTGCCCCAGTCGTCTGCTGCGCCCAAGTCATCACCGATGGCACGCTCAGTGCTGACACCGTGATGCCCAAGCCCGCGCCGGCGTAATAAATCCCGATCAGCAGGCCGCTGCGCTCAGGTGCTCGCGCACCAATTTGCGCTGCCAACATCCCACCCGTCATAAACACCCATGCGCTGCTCACCCCTGCTAATGCGCGTAGCAGCATCCAAACACTGGTATCGCGGAAAAATCCTGAAAGCCCCATCCAGAGGCAAGAAAAAACCGCGCCGAGGATGAAAAGCCGCGTCGCCTCCATCCGCCGCAAAAGCCAAGGCGCAGACAGCGCGCCCACGAGATAGCCAATGGCATTGCTGGTATTGAGCGCGCCTGAAAGCGCATAAGTCCATTGCAAATCCTCTCGCATGGCAGGCAGCAACAAACCGTAAGCAAAGCGTGCAAGCCCCAGCGACAGCGCTGCTCCCAGCGAGATAGCCAAAGCCAGAGCAATCAGGCGGGCAGGAGAAGTGTCATGGCTGGGAGGCATCTGTTTCGCATCATAAATCTAGGTGACACGACTTGAGCCGCCATCAGCCTAGAATGTTTGAATGAGCACTCCTATCTTCCTCGTCAAAAAATCCGATATCTCGCAATCGCAGCTCGCCTCCAGCGAATCTCTTGCGCTTCAAGCAGGGCAAGTGCGGCTGCGCATTGATCTGTTTTCCTTCACGGCCAACAACATCACCTACGCCAGCTTTGGCGATGCGATGAAGTATTGGGATTTTTATCCTCGCGAGGATGAATGGGGCGTGATTCCCGTTTGGGGTTTTGCTGAAGTAGTGGAATCGCTGCACGACAGCATCGCTCCGGGACAGCGCTTCTATGGCTACTACCCGCCAGCCGCTGAAGTGGTGCTCACGCCTTCACGCATCTCGCCCGCAGGCTTTTCTGTCAGCGATGGGCCGCGCGGGCAATTGGCTGCTGTCTACAACAGCTATACGAACTGCAGCAGTGATCCTTTTCACGCACATGGCAGCGAAGCCGTGCAGTGCTTGCTGCGCCCGCTCTTCATCACCAGCTGGTTGATTGATGACTTTCTGGCAGACAACAGCTTCTTCGGCAGCGAAGCAGTGCTCCTCTCCAGTGCATCCAGCAAAACGGCGTATGGCACGGCATTTTGCCTCTCGCTGCAACCCGCCGAGCAACGCCCCAAGATCATCGGGCTCACCTCACCAGGCAATGTGGCCTTCAGCGAATCGCTTGGCTGCTATGACCAAGTGATCACCTACGAGCAGCTGGAAAGCTTGAGCGCCAACCTGCCCTGCACCTATGTCGATTTCGCTGGCAACGCCGCCCTGCGCCACCGCATTCACACACATTTCACACAGTTGAAATACAGCTGCTCCGTGGGCGGTACACATGTGCAAGAGCTGGGTGGCGCAAAAGGTTTACCCGGCCCGAAAGCCACGCTCTTCTTCGCGCCAGCGCAGATCGCCAAGCGGCGTGATGATTGGGGCGGTGCTGTGCTCAATCAACGCTTGGTGCAGAGCTGGCAAGCTTTCGCGCAGCGCGTCGCGCAGCCAGGCGCAACATGGATGGATGTGGAAATGCACAGTGCAGCATCGGCTAACGCAGCGTATGCCAGCCTGCTCAAAGGGCAGCTCAGCCCACGCAGCGGCCAAGTGTGGTCACTATCAAATAAATAGCACTTTGCGCAGTATCTACGCCGCCTGATGGCCAATATCATTTAAAAAATGAAGGGGAACCGATGTTTCAAGGCTTCGAATCGCATACAGTGAATGTGAATGGTATTGAGATCGCATGCGTGATCAAGCGCGCGCAGGAGGCAAATAAGCCCGCTGTGCTCATGCTGCACGGTTTTCCGCAAACCAAAGCCATGTGGTCGCGTATCGCGCCCGTGCTGGCGGAGCACTTCACCGTGGTCTGCGCCGATTTGCGCGGCTACGGTCACTCTGAGCATCCGCCTTGCTTATCCGATGCAAGTAACTACAGCTTTCGTGCCATGGCGGCTGATCAAATCGGGCTCATGAAAGCGCTTGGCTTTGAGCAGTTTCATCTCATCGGCCATGATCGCGGCGGCCGTACAGCGCATCGCCTCGCGCTGGATCATCCGCAGGCTGTGCTCTCGCTCACGCTGATGGATATCGTTCCTGCCACCGAACTCTTTCTTAACGTCACTCGGCAAGTGGCAGGCGCCTACTGGCATTGGTTCTTTCTCTCCCAGCCAGCACCCTTTCCTGAGCGCTTGATCGGCGCTGATGCAGATTATTTTTATGAAACCTGCCTGCTCGGCTGGGGTGGTGCCAAGCTGACTGATTTTGATGCTGATCAGTTGGCAGACTATCGCAGCTGCTGGAATCAACCGAGCATGATCCAAGGCTCCTGCGGCGACTATCGCGCAGCGGCCAGTGTGGATTTGACGAATGATCAAGCTGACATCACAGCAACAGTGGATTGCCCCAGCCTCGTCTTCTATGGTGAGCAAGGTGTGATGAATAAGCTCTACGATATTCCTGCGCAGTGGCGCAATCGTTTGCCGAAGATGCAAACTGCCTCGCTGCCCGGCGGCCATTTCTTCCCAGACATGCGCCCTGCTGAAACCGCAAAGATTTTGTTGGATTTCATCACTCATCATTCACTATCAAAAGAGTAGTATTTCGCGCAGTATCCGTGCCGGCGAAATGCATTTTTGGCTTATATTTTTAACAAAATCATCATGTCATCAAGCTCTCTCGAATTCTGCGCTCTGCTGGGCATCACACATCCGCTGATTCAAGCACCGATGGCAGGCGTGCAAGGCAGCGCGCTGGCGATCGCGGTAAGCCAAGCAGGCGGCTTGGGCTCTCTGCCTTGCGCCATGCTCTCTCCTGAGCAGATCAAAACAGAGATTGAAGCGATTCGCGCTGCAACCGCTAAGCCCTATAACCTGAATTTCTTCTGCCATGCGCCGCCACCCTTGACGGTAGCCACACCCGAGCGCGAAGCGGCTTGGCGCAAGCTACTCGCACCTTATTACGCAGAACACAGCATTGACCCTGCCAGCATCCCTGCGGGCGCAGGCCGCGCGCCTTTCTCCGCCGATCTGTGTGATGTGATCGCACCCTACAAGCCGCCCGTTGTGAGCTTTCATTTCGGCCTGCCTGCGCCTGAGCTTGTGGCGCGAATCAAAGCATGGGGAGGTAAAGTGCTCAGCAGCGCCACCACGGTTGCCGAAGCCAAATGGTTGGAAGCTCATGGCGCGGATGCGATCATCGCGCAAGGGGTAGAAGCAGGCGGGCATCGCGGCATGTTTTTATGTGGCAATGAGCATGGCGTGCATGAGGGCTTGTCGAATACGTTTCCCAAAGATTGGCGCGATGAGCTCTCCACTCAACAAGGCACTTTCACCCTGCTGCCGCAAATCGTGGCCAGTGTGAAAGTGCCTGTGATTGCAGCTGGTGGCATTGCTTCTGCGCAAGGCGTGCAAGCCGCCTTCAAGCTCGGCGCATCCGCCGTGCAAATCGGCACAGCCTTCATGCTCTGCGATGAAGCCACGACCAGCCAACTCCACCGCGCAGCACTCACTCACTGCGCCGCACATCCTGAGCAACACCACACCCAGCTCACCACCCTCTTCACAGGCCGCCCCGCACGCGGCATCACCAACCGCATCATGCGCGAACTTGGCAGTATCAACACCACTGCTCCTGCCTTCCCCACCAGCACAGCAGCCATGGCGCCCTTGCGCGCGGCCGCTGAAAAAACTGGCAAGGCAGATTTTTCTCCGCTGTGGAGCGGGCAAAATGCTAGCGGCTGCCGTGCAGTGCCTGCGGCAGTGCTGCTCCAAGATTTGTTGCCTTCTGCCTGATACCGTCAGGCCAGATGTCTCATGAATATCCAAACACAAAGCATACCCGCTGAAAGCAAGATCCAAGCTTTCGCCAGCGATGCAGATTTTGCCGATTGCTACGTCGCGCCCAATCCTTGGCCAGAACTCAGTGCACTACAGCTGTTCATGAAAACCGTGGGTAATACACCGGGCTGGGTCAATCTGTTGATGCGGCTTCGCAATCGCATCGTTGCTCTGCTGGGCCTGAAAAATCTTGGCGTGCTCAATGAGTTCAAGCCGACTCATGCATACCAAATTGGCGAACGCGTCGGCATCTTCACACTACTCTACAACAGCGAATCCGAAGTCATCCTGGGTGATTTGGATAAACACTTGGAAGTGCGCCTCTCGGTGCTCAAGACTCAAAACAGCCACGGCTCTTCACAGTTGAGCATCAGCACAGCCGTGCATGAGCACAATGCGTTAGGCAAAATTTATATGCTTTTTGTTGGCCCCATTCACAAGATCATCGTACCAGCCGTCCTCAGGCGCGGTTTGAAAACCTGAAGCGCAAGCGGCTTCCATCAAGCTTTTTTGCTGCGTACCCGTAACTTGATACGGATTTCTTGAGCGGCTCGCAGCGTTAAGCGGGCCACTGGTTGTGGAGGCTGATCGCCCTGCGGCAGCAATTCAAATTGCTGCACGATACGCGCCAAAATCAAAACACTTTCTTGACTCGCAAAAGCTGCACCAGGGCAGGCTCTTTCGCCCAATCCGAAGGGCAAATAGCTGTGTTTGACGGGCGCAGTGCCTAGGAACCGCTCGGGATCGAAACGATCAGGTTCTTGCCATAAGCCTTTGTGGCGATGAATGACCCAGGGTGAGATCACGACCATATCGCCTGTTTGCACCGCTTTATCGCGCAAGCATGTATCTTGGGCTGCTTGACGCACATAAAACGCGATGGGCGGATACAAGCGCAATGTTTCCTTGAATACCGCTTGCGTAAAACGTAGCTGATGCGTGTCACCAAACTCGGGCGTGCGGCCCTGCCATAAGGCCTGCGCCTCCTGCGCAATGCGCTCTTGCCATTGTGGTTGGTAAGACAACATGCACAGAGCCCAGCTGAGCGTCGAGGCTGAAGTTTCATGCCCAGCTAAAAACAAGGTGCTGACTTGATCGATCAAATCATTCTCGCCAAGCGTGGCGCCGGTGACAGCATCGCGTGCATTGATCAGTGCGGCGAGCATGTCTATGCCGGCATCACGCGCGCCGATCTCCGAGAGATTGCGGTTTTGATAGCGGGTGCGGATATGGGAGGCGTAAGTTTCACGGATTTGCAAGGCATGCTTGCGCGCAATCCTGCGATGCCAAAAGACGGGCATATAAATCGCACTCAAGCCCATTTGACGCTGCGCCGCACGCTGGTAGAGACTGAATGCCCTGTGCACATCGTGCGCTTCTTCGGTAGACAAAACCTGCGAGAGTATCGCCCGATACATGATATCGGCCGTCACATGGCTCATCTGCGGCTCAATTGCAATCGGCTCCTGCGTCATCGCATGCATGCGGGTCAACATGTCATCGACCGCCGCATTCATCAACGGAAACACCTGCCGCAAATTAGCAACCTCAAAAGCCTGTGCGACCAAACGCCTCTGCTGCTGCCATAGCTCGCCATTGGCGTTGAATAGACTGGTTCCAATCAAGGGCGACAAGATGTCATGCAAAAACTCATGCTTGGGAAACTTGGCTGGGCACTCCACCATCACCTCACGCACTGTCTCAGGCGCATTCACCAAGAACACCTTCACCCACGCCAATCTTCGCACCCCCATTTGGATGCGATAAGCTGCTTGAGGAATCATGTCAAGCATCGATATAGC
Organism: Variovorax sp. PCZ-1; assembly: GCF_018413605.1. Classification (GTDB taxonomy): domain Bacteria; phylum Pseudomonadota; class Gammaproteobacteria; order Burkholderiales; family Burkholderiaceae_C; genus JANMDU01. Next base: position 1,888,467 of record NZ_JAHCDN010000001.1, read on the forward strand.
CCGCTTGCCCAGCCAATCACCCAGCAGAGAAAAGCGGTTGCTGTGCAATTGAGGCTTAGGAGGCTCCCAGCTCATGATGGCATGCGCCAGCGGTCCTGCAAAGCAAGTGAGCCAGCCGTGAGAGAAAAGTAATCGTTGAATACGGGCTGCTCAGTCGCCATCAAATACTGAAAATGAATCACAAAGGCATGGCGGCGTATCGCACGATAACGCTCGGCAGACCACATGCGATCAAAGCGTGCTGACCGCGTGAGGGGTTGGCGAATCGCATTGCCATCAGCAGCCGTGTCCTCAACAACTCCACTCAAAGGCCCAACCAAACCACAGCACAGCGGATCAGCGGGCGAGGCCAAGTCATACCAAGGCACCGAACCACGAGCGACGTGCAACAGTTCCGAGCGAAACTGCCGTGCTTGTGGAATCAGCGCCAACACACTGATGATCTGTGCCAGCGTGAGTAAATGCAGCTTCTGCATGCGCAGAGCCAATACTGAATTTGTATCTTCCTTACTGAGAGTTGATTGCAAGTGAGACAAGACAGAGACTGCTGAAAAACACCCCCCACAGTGCCCAATCAAAAGATACTCATCAGCATCTGTTTGAAGTATTTGCTGCTGAATTTTTTCTGCGAGCAATTTGAAACGTGCATCAAAGCGTTGATCACGCCCCAACGCTACTGCCTGCACAAACACCCAGCCTCGCGCCAGCCAAAAAAGGCGCTGACTCTTAGCCGATCGCCAAACGCTCAACAAAACCACCAGGCCGACGACAAGACCTGTCACTCCACCCAAGATCTCGTAGAGCCCCTTAGGAATCCACTTTGTAAGACCGAAATTTGCAACACCATCTTGCATCAGACTGGCCGCAGACACTCCCACGCCGATCGAGAGTAAGACCATCATTACAAACCAAAGTAATGGCGCCAAGATCATTGGTAGTATTTGCTTGGCATGCCGCAATACACGCAGACAAGTTCCTGTGGTGATGTGAGTCCAAGCAAATCTCAAATACTGTAAGGATGCAAGCCCATCAGATCGTGGCCAATGTGCCTCGAAAAGATCATCCCACTGCAGCCAGTGATAACTCGTGTGTACTTTGTCTTTCTTAGACTCTTCGGTATGGATCTGCCAAGTTGGCATGAGCTCATCGCGCGTATCCAGCGAAGACACCAGATATTCGCATTGATTGATACTCTGCTGCAAGCCAGCTTGCTCCAAGTATTGCTTATGGTAGAACTCCACACCACGCCGGTCAAAGCCACCAAGGTAGAAGACGACTCGTCTTTTGATTTTTAAATCGCTCGTAGTCTTCATGCAGAGATCTACTGTAGCGTACCCTTAAGTGCTTTGGGCAATGGCAAAGGCATGACATCAATGCCTTCATCAAGCAGTTCTAATGTCTCGTCATGCGACGCTTGTCCACGTATACCGCGTTCTTTGGCCTCGCCGTAGTGGATTTTGCGGGCTTCTCTGGCGAAATCATCACCCACATCTTCCGTCTTGGCGAGCACCTCTTTGGCCATTTGCATGTAGGCGGCCTGGAATTCGGGATTGCGCATGAGTGCATGCATGGGATGCTCTGGCATCTCATTTTTCAAGCTGTTTTCAGTGCTTTTTAGCTCATTCACCGGCATATAATTTGCGCGGAGTGCTATTGAATCAGTAGTATTTTGTTGCTTGATTTCATCTGCTGTTAGCGATTGTGGGAGCACATCTTTCGTGCTGCGCAGATTCAGGCGAGGCGCAGAAAGTTTTTTGGTGATCTGGGCATCATCGCAAATCGGGCATTGCACCAAACCGCGCGCGAGTTGGCTTTGGAAATCTTCTTCGCTGCCAAACCAACCCTCAAAGCCGTGGCCATGCTGGCATGCGAGATCGAGCACTTTCATGCTTTTTCTCCTGAAGACTCAGTCGCCGTGTTGGCCATACGAGGTACAGCATTCCAGCCAACTTGTTTACTGCCTGCCAGGAATTGCTGCAAATGCAAAGCACATGTCACGGTTTTGGCATCGGTCACGGTTCCGTCTGCACACCAAGCAATCAGTTGCTCTGCTGGCGCTGTGAACACGTCCAAAAATTCGCCTTCATCTAGCTCACGCTCACCTAGCACCAAACCGCGCGCGAAGTAAATGTGGATGATTTCTGTGGAATACGCAATCGCCAAATGCATGCAACCCGCATAGGCCCACTCGGAAGCGCTGTAGCCAGTCTCTTCGCGTAGCTCACGTAGAGCGCAAATCAGTGGATCTTCATTCGGATCAAGCTTGCCAGCTGGAAACTCAATCATCTCGCGGCCTACGGGGTAGCGAAATTGCTTTTCCAGAATCACGTCGCCGTTATCCAGCAACGGAATCACTACGCATGCACCGGGATGGACGACGTACTCACGCGTAGCACTCTTGCCATTTTGCAATTGCACTGTATCGCGCCGCACATCGAGGAAACCGCCTTTGTAGACTTGCTGCGATGTCAGCAAAGTCTCGGCTATAGTTTCAGGCTTCATCCGCGCTTCATCAAATATCGCCACACAAAACCAGGGAAGGCAAAAGTGATGAAGGCTGTGGCGGTGATCGCGTAAAACTCCCACTTCTGTGGCGAGATTTGCCCAAGTCGTTGCTCAAAGAGCAGCCCTATGCCGCCTACCACGAAGTACAAAGCAATCAGCTCAAGCAAACGAACGAATAGGCTCTTACCCGAAGCCAAGCGCAAGACGCCAAACAAACGTTGCGTGATGAATGGCCAATTGGCTGCTAGCAAGGCCAGCAGGATCACGGCGATAACGGATTCAGTTTGTCCCATACTGCGGATTGTGAATCAACAAGCCAAAAGCTTATCCTGCCAAGGTCTTAACGATGGCGGAGAGACACAGCTGCATCAAGCCGCTGGGGAATAAGCCCAGCAAGATCACCAGAGCGCCATTGAGCACGAGCACGGTGCGCACTTCGGTAGACGCTACGGGTTCTGTCACCGTCAGAGGCTCATCAAAGTACATCACTTTGACGATACGCAAGTAATAGAACGCACCCACCAAGCTGAGCAACACGGCATAAATCGCTAAACCGATGTACATGGTTTGACCGGAAGCCAAGAGCGGCTGCAGCACGGAGAGCTTAGCAAAGAAGCCCACCATTGGCGGGATGCCTGCGAGCGAAAACAAGCAAATCGCCATCACGGCCGCATAGAGTGGGCTGCGTTGATTGAGGCCTGCTAAATCAGAAATCTCTTCACTTTCAAAGCCATCGCGCGAGAGCAGCAAGATCACGCCGAAGGTGGCAAGAGTGGTGAGCACATAAGTGATCGCGTAAAACATGGAAGCGCTGTATGCTGCAGCTGCACCGCTGGTGTTACCTGTCGTGCCGCTGAACACCACACCAGAGAGCAAACCAAGCAGCAAGAAGCCCATTTGCGCAATCGTGGAGAAAGCCAGCATGCGCTTCAAATTGGTTTGAGCAATCGCAGCTAAATTACCCACGAGCAGTGAAGCGATGGCCAAGAACATCAGCATCTGCTGCCAATCTTTGGCCAGCGGCAGCAAGCCTTCCACCAGCAAGCGGATGCAGATAGCAAACGCAGCAAGCTTAGGCGCAGAGCCGATCATGAGCGTCACCGATGTGGGCGCGCCTTGGTACACATCAGGTACCCACATATGGAAAGGCACTACACCGAGTTTGAAGGCTAGGCCTGCGACGATAAACACGAGGCCAAACACCAGCACCTGATGCTTGAACTGGCCAGACTGCACTTGCTTGAACACCGTGGAGATATCAAGCGAGCCGGTAGCGCCATACATCATGGACAGGCCATAAAGCAAGAAGCCGCTGGCCAGCGCGCCGAGGATGAAGTATTTCATTGCCGCTTCGGTGGAAGCGGCATGATCGCGGCGCAGCGCGACGAGCGCATAGCTGGAGAGCGTGAGCAATTCGAGGCCGACATAGATCACGAGGAAGTTGTTGCCCGAGATCATCACGTACATGCCGAGCAAGGCAAAAAGCGAGAGCGTGTACATCTCACCGCCGCGCATCATACCGCGCGCTTGTGCATAAGGGCGCGCATACACGAGCATCACACCCATAGAGAGCGCAGCAAAGCACTTGAGCCAATGCCCCATCGGATCGCTCACCACCATATTGCCGAAGGCATAGGCGGTTTGCCCTTCCATCGCATAGATGGCATGCATGAATGCGACCACGCCTAATGTGAGCAGCGTGAGCACATGGGTAGCTGTGCGGCTTGGGCTTTTGACGAAGAGGTCAGTCAGCAAAATCGTGCAGGCCATCACCAGCAAAACGATTTCGGGATAAACGGCGATCCAGCTTATGGTGTCAATCATATTGTTCTCTTTGCCGTGTTTATTTGAGTTTCGTCACAGCGATGTGCTTGATGAGATCCGTCACGGAAGCATCCATCACATCAGTGAAAGGCTTGGGATACACGCCCATCCAAATCACAGCGGCAGCCAGCAGAGCCAGCATTAAAAATTCTCTGCCATTGATGTCGGTCAAGCCTTTGACATCGTCATTTGTGACGGGGCCAAGATACACGCGCTTGAACATCCACAGCGTGTAAGCCGCGCCGAAGATCAGCGCGGACGCTGCGGCCAAGCCGATCATGAAGTCATACTGGATCGCGCCGATGATCACCATCCACTCGCCCACAAAACCTGCTGTCCCCGGCAAACCGCAATTGGCCATGGCAAAGAGCAAGGCAAAGGCTGCGAACTTCGGCATGGTGTTCACCACGCCGCCGTAGCTGGCGATCTCACGAGAATGCACGCGGTCATACAGCACACCGATGCAAAGGAACATGGCCGCAGACACGAAACCATGCGCAATCATTTGCACGATGCCGCCGGCAATGCCCAGCGGATTGAAGATGAAGAAGCCAAGCGTCACAAAGCCCATGTGCGCGACCGATGAATAAGCCACGAGCTTTTTCATGTCTTGCTGCACCATAGCAACCAGGCCGACGTAGATCACAGCGATGAGTGACAAAGCAATGATCAACCAAGCCCATTCTTTGGATGCATCAGGCAAGATGGGCATGGAGAAACGCAAGAAGCCATAAGCGCCGAGTTTCAACATGATCGCCGCCAGCACGGCTGAGCCGCCTGTGGGCGCTTCCACGTGAACATCAGGCAACCAAGTATGAACGGGGAACATCGGCACTTTGACTGCGAAGGCCGCGAAGAAAGCGAAGAAGAGAAGCGTTTGCTCTTTGGCGCTGAGTGGCAATTTGTGCCAAGTGAGGATATCAAAACTGCCACCTGATTTCGTGTAGAGGTAAATCAAGGCAATTAGCATGAGCAAAGAGCCCAGCAGCGTGTAGAGGAAGAATTTGAAGGCCGCGTAAATCTTGTTCGGCCCGCCCCACACGCCAATCAAGATATACATCGGGATCAGCGTGGCTTCAAAGAACACGTAAAACAAGATGCCATCGAGCGCGCTGAACACACCAATCATGAGGCCAGACAAGATCAAAAAAGCGCCCATGTATTGATTGACGCGCTCGGTGATGACTTCCCAGCCTGCGATCACCACGATGATGGTGATGAAAGCCGTGAGCGGCACAAACCAGAAAGATATGCCATCCAAACCCAAGTGGTAATGCACATTGAAACGCGTGATCCACGGCATGTTTTCCACAAACTGCATCGCGGAGGTACCGAGCTTGAAGCCGTCGTACAGCGCGAGCGTGACGAGGAAGCTAAGAACAGCGCCCACGAGCGCGATCCAGCGCACGGTGCGCGCTTGATCATCGCGCCCTAAAGCTAATAACAGAACACCGAAAGCAATCGGCATCCAGATGGCAGCACTAAGAAGTCCCATAGTCTTGATTCCTTGTTCTTCTTATTTGTTGAACCAAACGAAGTAGCTCAGCATGGCGAACACACCCAAGAGCATCACCAGCGCATAGTGATAGATGTAGCCCGTTTGCAAGCGACGCACGATGCCAGAGATCCAGCCGACTAGCTTCCAAGAGCCATTCACAAAGCCAGTTTCAATGATGCCTTGATCTCCGCCCTTCCAGAAGGCGAGGCCAAGCCCACGCGCACCGCGAGCGAGCACGTTTTCATTGAACCAATCCATGTAGTACTTGTTTTCAAGCAGGTTGTAGATCGGCATCACGCGAGCTTTGATTGCAGCAGGCAAAGCAGGGTTGACCATGTACATGTAATACGAGAGCGCCACGCCTGCGACAGCAAGCCAGAAAGGCAGCGTAACGAAGGCATGCGCAGCGTATTGCACCGAGCCATGGAACATGGTGGCCAGTTGCGCCATAGCAGGATGCTTGGCTGCATCAACCACAATAGCATCTTTGAAGAAATCACCGAAGAGCATGGGCTGCACGGTCATGAAGCCGATCACGACGGACGGAATCGCCAGCAGCAGCAAAGGCACGGTCACCACCCATGGGCTCTCGTGAGGTTTCTCGTCATGGCCATGGTGATCGCCGTGGTGATCATCATGATGCGCATCCGGATTTTGGTCATAACGCTCTTCGCCATGGAAGACCAAGAAATACATGCGGAAAGAGTAGAAGGCGGTGACGAACACGCCTGCGAGCACGGCGTAGTAGGCAAACGTCGCGCCAGGCAAGTTAGCAAACTTCGCCGCTTCAATGATGTTTTCTTTGGAGTAGAAACCAGCAAACAGCGGCGTGCCGATCAAAGCCAGCGAGCCGAGCAGCGACGTGATCCAAGTGATCGGCATGTATTTGCGCAAGCCGCCCATGTAGCGAATGTCTTGGTTGTGATGGCAACCCATGATCACCGAGCCTGCGCCGAGGAACAGGAGCGCTTTAAAGAAAGCGTGCGTCATGAGGTGGAACACAGCCACCGAGTAAGCCGATGCACCGAGCGCGACCGTCATGTAGCCGAGCTGGGATAGCGTGGAGTAAGCCACCACGCGCTTGATGTCGTTTTGAATGATGCCTAGAAAGCCCATGAAGAGCGCAGTGATCGCGCCAATCACCATGATGAAGCTGAGCGCTGCGTCAGACAACTCATAAATCGGCGACATGCGCGCCACCATGAAGATACCCGCCGTCACCATCGTGGCGGCGTGGATCAGCGCAGAAATCGGCGTAGGGCCTTCCATCGAATCAGGCAGCCACACATGCAACGGGAACTGAGCAGACTTGCCCATCGCGCCGATGAAGAGGCAAATGCAGATCACGGTGATCAGCATCGCTTCTTGACCGAAGAAGACCCAAGGGAATTCGACAGCAGCGAGCTCTTGCACTTTGGCAAACACTTCGGTGTAGTTGAAGCTGCCCGTGTAAGCCGCGATCAAACCAATGCCCATGATGAAGCCAAAATCACCCACGCGGTTGACCAAGAAGGCTTTCATATTGGCAAAAATCGCCGTGGGTTTGTTGTACCAAAAGCCGATCAGCAGGTACGACACCAAACCCACGGCTTCCCAGCCGAAGAAAAGCTGGAGCAAGTTGTTGCTCATCACGAGCATGAGCATGGAGAAGGTGAAGAGCGAGATGTAGGCGAAGAAGCGGTTGTAGCCCTCATCTTCTTCCATATAGCCGATAGTGTAGAGATGCACCATGAGCGAGACGAAGGTGACGACGCACATCATCATCGCCGTGAGGCCATCGACGAGGAAGCCGATTTCCATTTTCAGGCCGCCGATAACCATCCAGGTGTAGATGGTTTCGTTGAAGCGCGCGCCATCAATCACTTTCACCAAGGTTTGTGCCGAGATGATGAAGGCGATGAGCACACCGAGGATGGTGAGGAAATGCGAGAGGCGGCGGCCAATCCAGTTGCCGCCGAGCTGCGTGCCCAAGATACCGGCGAGCAAGGAGCCCACTAGCGGGGCTAGCGGCACAGCCAGCAGTGTTGATGCAGAAAGTGTTGCGCTCATATTCTTGATTAACCTTTGAGCGTGTTGAGTTCGTCCACCGAGATGCTGGACTTATTGCGGAACAGCAGCACGAGAATGGCCAGGCCAATCGCAGACTCTGCTGCAGCCACGGTGAGAATGAAGAACACGAAAACTTGACCGTGCAGATCACCCAAGTAGTAGGAGAAAGCGATGAAGTTCATGTTCACCGCCAAGAGCATCAGCTCAATGGCCATGAGGAGAATGATCAGGTTTTTACGGTTCAAGAAAATGCCGATCACCGAGAGCGCAAACAGCAGCGCACCCAAGGTGAGGAAATGGCCGAGGGTTAAGCTCATGCTTTGCTCCCTTCTATTTTTACATCATTTTGGCCTGTAGCCGGCGTAGGATCTGCGCTAGGTGCTACTGGTTTTGTAGCATCCATCTTGATGATCTCCATGCGATCATGCGCCTTCACGCGCACCTGGTCGCCTGCATCCACATGCTTGCTATCCTTGCGCTCACGCAGTGTGAGTGCAATCGCGGCCACGATACCTACGAGCAGCAGCACAGCAGCCACTTCCATTGGATAAATGTATTTCGTATAGAGCAATACACCGAGCGCTTTTGTATTGTTGGCCTGAGCAGCAATAGCTTCAGGACTAAATCGTGGCTCTGTCCAGAAAAATCCTTTCATCAGAACGATAGCCATTTCTGCTGCAATCAAAGCGCCTATACCTGCTGCCAATGGGAAGTGCGTCCAAAAGCCCTTACGAATCGTGTCCATATTGATATCCATCATCATGATCACGAAGAGGAAGAGCACCATCACCGCGCCCACATACACGAGCACGAGGGTGATCGCCAAGAATTCTGCTTTGAGCAAAATCCAAATCGCAGCGGCTTGGAAGAAAGCGAGTACGAGATACAACGCGGCATGCACCGGGTTGCGCGCCGTGATCACGCGAAATGCTGCGAACAACAAGATCGCTGAAAAAGCGTAGAAGAGACCTGTTTTGATATCCATTTTTGTTGTTCTTTAAATGGTGAATCAGCGGTATTTCGCATCAGCCGCTTTAGCAGCCGCGATTTCTTTTTCGTAGCGGTCGCCCACGGCCAGCAACATGTCTTTGGTGAAATACAAATCACCGCGCTTTTCGCCGTGGTATTCCAAAATATGCGTCTCAACGATGGAATCCACTGGGCAGCTTTCTTCGCAGAAGCCGCAGAAGATGCATTTGGTCAGATCAATGTCGTAGCGCGTGGTGCGGCGGCTGCCGTCTGCGCGCACATCGCTTTCAATGGTGATCGCCATCGCGGGGCACACGGCCTCGCAGAGCTTGCAGGCGATGCAGCGCTCTTCGCCATTTTCATAGCGGCGCAGGGCATGCAGGCCACGAAAACGGGGCGACATCGGTGTTTTTTCTTCGGGAAACACCACCGTGATCTTCCGACGAAAAGCATGCTTACCGGTGAGCGCAAAGCCCTTGAAGAGCTCAATCAGCATAAAGCTGGAGAGAAAATCTTTGAGCGAAAAGCCCGGAGTAGCGAGAGTAGTCGTAGCCATATGCCCGCCTTATTTCCAAATATTCCAAGGAGTCTGCATCCACAGACCAACCACCACCAGCCACACCAATGTGACGGGGATAAAAATCTTCCAACCCAAGCGCATGATCTGGTCATAGCGGAAGCGCGGGAATGTGGCGCGCACCCAGATGAAGAGGCTCACCACGCAGAAGGTCTTCACGCCAAGCCAAATCCAGCCAGGAATCCAATTGAACAGAGCACTATCAATCGGCGGCAACCAGCCACCCAAGAACATGATCACAGCGAGGATCGACACCAGCCACATGTTCGCATATTCAGCCAAGAAAAACATCGCGAACGACATGCCGGAATACTCCACCATGTGGCCAGCCACGATTTCTGATTCACCTTCCACCACGTCAAACGGATGGCGGTTCGTCTCGGCAATGCCGGAGATGATGTACACGACAAAGATAGGCAGCAAGGGCAACCAATTCCACGAGAGGAAGTTCAACCCCATCTCAGCAAAGTAGCCCTGCCCCTGGCTTGTAACGATGCCCGTCATGTTCAAGGTGCCGGCCACCATGAGCACGACCACGAAGCAAAAGCCCATGGCGATTTCATAGCTCACCATTTGCGCCGATGCACGCAATGCGCCCAAGAAAGCGTATTTGGAATTCGATGCCCAACCCGCGATGATCACGCCATAGACTTCCATCGACGTGATCGCCATCAGGAACAGCAAGCCCGCATTGATATTGGCCAGCGCCATATCAGGGCCAAAAGGCACAACAGCCCATGCGGCCAGCGCAGGCATGATCGTCATGATCGGGCCGATAAAGAACAAGCCCTTGCTCGCGGCTGCGGGCAAGATGATTTCTTTGGTGAGCAGCTTCAATGCATCCGCAATCGGCTGCAGCAGACCAAAGGGGCCAACGCGATTGGGGCCAAGGCGAATCTGCATCCAGCCGATGAACTTGCGCTCCCAGAGCGTGAGGTAAGCCACCGCGCCCATCACGGGCAGCGTGACAGCGATGATCTTCATCAGCGTCCAGATCACAGGCCATGCGAGGCCTTGCCACCAGTTGGCAACGATCAAGCCGTTTGCCCAAGCGTGAAAAGCATCAATCATGCGGTCACCTCGTCAAGCATGCCGACTTTGCTGCCAGCCTTTGCATCAGCAGTCGCTTGCAAAGCAGGTGAACGGCGGGTGAGGCTGTCGAGTTGATAGAGTGTTGCAGTGGCTGGCTCTGCAGCAGCTTTGCTCAGATCAATTGCTGCGCTGGTTGCATTGCTCAGCTTGGCAGCAGCCACAAATTCTGTGTCGCCATTCAGAGCTTTCGCCGCTACGTCTTGCGCCGTTTCGAATTCAAAGCCGGGCAAGCTCAGCATGTTTCCGAGCACGCGCAGCACTTTCCAGCCGGGGCGCGTTTCGCCCAAAGGCTTCACCACGCCGTGGAAACTTTGGATACGGCCTTCGGCGTTGATGAATGTTCCAGCGGTTTCTGTGAATGGTGACACTGGCAGCAGCACATCGCTGAAAGCCATGTTCGTTTTGAACGGGCTGAACGTGACGACCATATCGGCTTGCACAGCGGCTTTAGCAGCAGTGTCATGCTCTGGCTCTGTGCCGAGCAAGATCAGGGCTTTGAGGCCAGATTGCATTTGCGCAGCATTCTTGCCACCCATTAATGGCTGAGCACCTACCAGTTGTGCGCCCACAGTGTTTGCTGCTTCTGTGAGGTAGCCCACAGTCGCACCTGTTTGCTGGCCGATCCAATTGGCCAAAGCCAACAGGCTAGCTGCATTCGCATGATGTGCAGCGGCATTGCCCAGCAGAATCGCTTTGCGCTCGCCTTTGAGTAAAGACTTCGCAATCTTTTGCGCGGCTTCAGTTGCATTGCCCGCGGCAGGAGGTTGAACGCCCTTCTCTGCTGCCACTGCTGCAGCCACATCAGCCAGAGCCTGCGCCCACTGAGCAGCTGGCACGGTGATGCTGTTGGCTACAGGCATCGCCCATGAATTCGATCTGTACGCTACTGAATTAATAGCATTCACCGCACATCCCTTACGTGCGGACTGGCGAATTCGTTGTGCAAACAGCGGATGATCTTTACGCAGATTGCTGCCCACGATCAAAGCGCTTTGCAGGCTGGAAAGCGAGGCAATCGAAGTGCCAAGATAACGCACGCCTTCAGACTTTCCAAACTCCGCATTGCGCAAACGCGCATCCACGTTGTCCGAGCCTAAGCCACGCACAAGCTGCGTGGCGAGATACAGCTCTTCCAGCGTGCTGTGTGGGCTGAGCAATGCGCCAATCGCATCTGCGCCCTGCTCCGTTTTGATTTGCTTCAAACCATTCGCCACGTATTCCAGCGCGGTCTGCCAATCCACCTCTTTCCACTGGCCGCCTTGCTTGAGCATCGGTTTGGTCAAGCGGTCTTCGCCATTCAACGCCTCGTAGCTGAAACGATCACGGTCTGCGATCCAGCATTCATTCACCGCTTCATTTTCAAACGGCACAACGCGCATCACTGCATTGTTTTTCACCTGAACGATCAAGTTCGCGCCTGTGGAATCATGCGGGCTCACTGATTTGCGGCGCGAGAGTTCCCATGTGCGGGCGCTGTAGCGGAAAGGCTTGCTGGTCAAAGCGCCGACTGGGCAAATATCGATCATGTTGCCGGAAAGCTCAGAGTCAACAGTCTCGCCCACAAAAGTCTCGATCTCAGCATGCTCGCCGCGATGGCTCATGCCCAGCTCCATGCTGCCGGCCACTTCTTGGCCGAATCGCACGCAGCGGGTGCAGTGGATGCAGCGGCTCATCTCTTCCATCGAGATCAGAGGACCCACGTCTTTGTTCGCCACCACACGCTTTTCTTCATCGTAGCGCGAGCTGCTCTTGCCATAGCCCACCGCCAAATCTTGCAACTGGCACTCACCACCCTGATCGCAAATCGGGCAATCCAGCGGGTGATTGATCAGCAAAAACTCCATCACCGATTGCTGCGCCTTGATCGCCTTATCGCTCTTCGTGCGCACGATCATGCCTTGCGTCACAGGCGTGGCGCAAGCGGGCATGGGCTTGGGTGCTTTTTCTACATCGACCAAGCACATGCGGCAATTCGCCGCGATGCTCAGCTTCTTGTGATAGCAAAAATGCGGAATGTAGGTGCCACACTTCTCGGCCGCATGCATGATCATGCTGCCTTCAGTGATCTCTACTTTCTGACCGTCGATATCTAGTTCAACCATGTTCTTCTCTCTGGTCACGCAGCCACAGGTGCTTTTTCAGCGGTTTTTTGAGCCGCATCAATCTTCGCTGCAAACTCCGAACGGAAATGCTTGAGCATCGCGCGCACGGGCATGGCCGCAGCATCGCCCAAGGCGCAGATGGTGCGGCCCATGATGTTTTCTGCCACGTTGTCGAGCTTCTGCAAATCTTCGGGGCGACCTTGGCCGTGGTGGATGCGATCCACCATGCGCCAGAGCCAGCCTGTGCCTTCGCGGCATGGCGTGCATTGGCCGCAGGATTCATGCATGTAAAAGTACGAGAGGCGCAGCAGGCTTTCCACCATATCGCGCGTCTCATCCATCACGATCACCGCGCCTGAGCCGAGCATGGAGCCAGCTTTGGAGATGGAGTCGTAATCCATCGTGCATTGCATCATCACATCGGCGGGGAGCACCGGGGCGGAAGAACCGCCGGGGATCACCGCTTTGAGTTGCTTGCCGCCTTTGACACCACCTGCCAATTCAAGCAGCTTTGCAAAAGGTGTGCCCATCGGCACTTCATAGTTGCCAGGCTTTTCTACATCCCCAGACACAGAGAAAATCTTCGTGCCACCGTTGTTCGGCTTGCCGCACTCGAGATAGGCTTGGCCACCGTTGCGGATGATCCACGGCACAGCAGCAAACGTCTCAGTGTTGTTGATCGTGGTGGGCTTGCCGTAGAGGCCGAAGCTGGCGGGGAATGGTGGCTTGAAGCGCGGCTGGCCTTTTTTGCCTTCAAGTGATTCAAGCAAAGCGGTTTCTTCTCCGCAGATGTATGCACCGAAGCCGTGGAAGGCATGGAGCTGGAATTTGAAGCCGCTATTGGCGACGTTATCGCCCAACAAGCCCGCAGAGCGCGCTTCTTCCAAGGCCTCTTCAAAGCGCTCATACTCTTTGAAGATTTCGCCATGGATGTAGTTGTAGCCGACTGATGCACCAATCGAGTAGCCCGCAATGATCATGCCTTCGATCACTATGTGCGGGTTGAACATCAAGATATCGCGGTCTTTGCATGTGCCTGGCTCGCCTTCATCGGAGTTGCAGACGATGTATTTCTGACCGGGGAATTGGCGGGGCATGAAGCTCCACTTGAGTCCGGTAGGAAAGCCCGCGCCGCCACGGCCACGCAGAGCAGAAGCTTTGAGCTCGGCAATCACTTGATCGGCTGTCATACCTGCGGCGATTTCTTTGCCTTCGGCATCTTGCATGGCGGGCAGCTTATTGCCTTGTGCATCTACCCCGAGAATCTTGCGCAGGGCTTGGTAGCCGCCGCGTGTGAGGTAATCTTTCAAGCGCCAGTTGTTGCCATCGAGATCGGCATAAATTTGCGGATTGATGTGTCGGCCGTGGAAGCAGGTTTCTACGCCCTTGGCTTGGAATTGAGAGAGGATTTGTGTTGCGGTTGTCATCACATTTCCTTTTAAGCTGGGGTGGCGGTTTTCAAACCGTCAATCAACTGATCGAGCTTGTCGTGGCTCATGAAGCTGCACATGCTGCGATCATTCACGAGCATCACGGGTGCATCTGCGCATGCGCCCAAGCACTCGCTGGGCTGCACGGTAAACATCTTGTCTTTCGTCGTGCCATAAGGCTCCACGCCGAGCTTGCTGCAGACATGCTCCAGCGCCTTTTGGCCGCCGCGAAGCTGGCAAGGCAAATTCGTGCATACATTGAGCTTGTATTTGCCCACCGGCTTTTGGTTGTACATGTTGTAGAAGGTGGTAACTTCATGCACCGCCATCACAGGCATGCCCAAATACTCGCCAATCTGTTTTTCAGCCTCCGGGCTGACCCAGCCCTGCTCGTCTTGCACGATGGACAAGCAGGCCATCACGGCAGACTGCTTTTGGTCTGATGGGTACTTCGCTACTTCTTTATCGAAGCGTTGTTTGGTAGCTTCAGCAATCATCTGTCAATCTCTCCAAACACCACGTCCATGGTTCCAATGACTGCAACAGCATCGGCAATCATGTGGCCACGGCTCATTTCATCCATTGCGGCCAAGTGTGCGAAGCCGGGAGCGCGAATCTTCAAACGGTAAGGCTTGTTCGCACCATCGCTCACCATGTAAATGCCGAACTCGCCTTTTGGATGCTCAACGGCGGCATAGGCTTCGCCCTCGGGCACGGCAAAGCCTTCGGTGAAGAGCTTGAAGTGATGGATCAGCTCTTCCATGTTGGATTTCATGGATTCGCGGTCTGGCGCGGCGACTTTGTGATTGTCGGTGATCACTGGGCCTGGGTTAGCACGCAGCCAAGCCACGCATTGCTTGATGATGCGGTTGGATTGGTTCATCTCTTCCATGCGCACCAAGTAGCGGTCATAGCAATCGCCGGTTTTGCCGACGGGGATATCGAAATCCATGCGGTCGTACACGTCATACGGGCGCTTCTTGCGCAGATCCCAAGCGATACCTGAGCCACGCAGCATCGCGCCTGTGAAGCCGAGATTTTTCGCGCGCTCGGGTGTGACGATGCCGATGCCGACAGTGCGTTGCTTCCAAATACGGTTGTCAGTTAAGAGCGTGTGATATTCAGCGAGGCATTGGTCAAAGCGCTTGGCAAAATCTTCGATGAAGTCCAAGAGCGAGCCTTGGCGGTTGTCGTTCATTTTGGCCAGTGCCTTGGCATTGCGCACTTTGCTGGCTTTGTATTGCGGCATCGTGTCGGGCAGATCGCGATACACGCCACCAGGGCGGAAGTAGGCCGCATGCATGCGCGCGCCGCTCACGGCTTCGTACATGTCAAACAAATCTTCGCGCTCGCGGAAGGCGTAAAGCATGATGGCCATCGCGCCGCAATCGAGGCCGTGGCAACCGATCCAGAGCAAATGATTGAGCAAACGCGTGATTTCGGAATACATCACGCGGATGTATTGCGCACGCTCTGGCACCTCAATACCCATCATCTTCTCGATCGTGAGGCAATAAGCATGCTCATTGCACATCATCGAAACGTAATCCAAGCGATCCATGTAGGGCAGCGATTGGATGTAGGTGCGCGTCTCGGCGAGCTTTTCTGTGCCACGATGCAATAGGCCGATGTGTGGATCAGCGCGTTGGATCACTTCGCCATCTAGCTCGAGCACGAGACGCAGCACGCCGTGGGCGGCGGGATGCTGAGGCCCGAAGTTGAGGGTGTAGTTCTTAATTTCTGCCATTACTGCACCTTCGGCGCAATGCCGCCGTAGTTGTCTTCACGAATAATGCGAGGCACGACCTCACGCAGCTCAACGGTGACGGGCTGATAGATCACGCGCTTTTTCTCAGCGTCGTAACGCATTTCCACATGGCCATTCATCGGGAAATCTTTGCGGAAGGGGTGGCCGATGAAACCGTAGTCCGTCAAGATGCGGCGCAGATCGTTGTGACCTTCAAAGACGATGCCAAACAAATCGAAGGCTTCACGCTCGTACCAGTTGGCCGATGCCCAGATGTCGTTAACTGAAGCCACCATCGGCACATCGTCTTCAGCGGCGTAAACCTTGACGCGCAGGCGCTGATTGAGGCTCACAGAGAGCAAATGCAGCACGACGCAATAGCGTGGGCCGTCGTAAGCGCCATCCTTGTATTGCGAATAATCGATACCGCAAAGATCAAGCAATTGCTCAAACTTGCAACCCTCAGCATCTTGCAAGATGAGGCATGCCCTGTGATAGTCGGCAGCCGAGACGACGACAGTCACTTCACCAAGCTTGGAAGAAATGCGTTTGATTTTGGAGCCGAGTGCTGCTTGCACAGCATCGAGCGTGGTTTGTGGGGCAACGGTAAATTCACTCATGTGCTTGTGCCCTCACGCCCGAGCAATCGTCTGCGTGCGACGAATTTTTTGCTGCAATTGAATGATGCCGTAAACCAAGGCTTCAGCAGTAGGCGGGCAGCCGGGCACATACACATCCACGGGCACGATACGGTCACAGCCGCGCACCACGGAATAGCTGTAGTGGTAGTAGCCACCGCCATTGGCGCATGAGCCCATGCTCATGACCCAGCGCGGCTCACTCATTTGGTCATAGACCTTGCGCAGCGCTGGAGCCATTTTGTTGCACAGCGTACCAGCCACGATCATCAAATCCGATTGACGCGGACTGGGGCGGAAGACGACGCCGAAGCGATCCAAATCGTAGCGAGCGCAGCCAGCATGGATCATCTCCACGGCGCAGCAGGCCAAGCCAAAGGTCATCGGCCAGAGCGATCCGGTTTTTGCCCAGTTGACCACGGTGTCATAACTCGTGGTCACGAAGCCTTCTTTGAAAACGCCTTCAATCATTGCAAGCACTCCAGGTTGCTAATGCCATTTTTGATGCCATCAGCAGCGGGAAACATGTCCCATCAATCTCAACTTATTCCCAATCCAGCGCGCCTTTTTTCCATTCGTAGATGAAGCCCACGACAAGGATAGCGAGAAAGACCATGACTGACCAGAAACCGACTGGGCCAATTTCGCGCAGAGCCGCAGCCCAGGGGAAAAGGAAGGCAATTTCCAGATCAAACAAAATGAAGAGAATGGCCACGAGGTAGTAGCGCACATCGAATTTCATGCGGGCATCTTCGAAGGCTTCGAAGCCGCATTCGTAAGGAGAATCTTTGGCCGCATCAGGCTTGCGGGGGCCGAGCACGTAGCCGAGCACTTGAGGAACAACACCTACGCCAATGCCGACGAGGATGAACAGCAAAATCGGCAGGTATTCTTGGAGATTCATGTCGTGTGCTCTGTCTGCAATACTTGAGTATGAAGCATTTTGTGCTTTCACTCGGACAAAGCGGCTCAGGTTTTAGCCTGAGCCGCTTGTCTTTGATTTGGTGCCGACGGCGAGACTCGAACTCGCACAGCTTTCGCCACTACCACCTCAAGATAGCGTGTCTACCAATTCCACCACGACGGCTTGTTTTTTCTGTCTGTCAGCATGAGGAATTGCCGGTAACAGACAGCCTTAGATTTTAGCTCGAAAAATGCCCCAAATCAGGGTTTGCGAGAGCTAAATTCGATAGCAAGCTTGCTTTATTTCGCAGGCGCTGGGATAGGCTGCGCACCAGATGCTGCAGGTGCAGGAGCGGCTGGTGCTGTGGGCACTGCTGCTGCGCCTGTAGGCGCAGTAGGAATCGCTTGCGCGCCAGAGGCCGGCGTAGCTGCAGGAGCAGTAGCTGGCGTGGCGGCTTTCTCTAGCACCGAGCCAGAACCCGATGGACGCACGCCGCTGGTGTAAGCCAAGCCAAGAGTGCAAACGAAGAAGACTGCGGCGCACACACCTGTCAAGCGCGACAAGAAGTTGGCGCTGCCAGATGCACCAAAGAGGCTGCCTGAGCTGCCCGAACCAAAGGCCGCGCCCATGTCAGCGCCCTTGCCATGTTGCACAAGGATCAGGCCGATCATCACCAAGGCGGTGATGATTTGGACGGCAAACAAAATAGTGGTTAAAACTTGCATGATGAAATTCCAGAAGGTCTATATTTTAATGCTATAAAAAGATGAGCTGCTCGCGCAGATTATTCGCCGGCTGCGGCAATGATTTTCAAGAAATCTGCAGCTTTGAGAGATGCGCCACCGATCAGACCGCCATCAATATCGGGTTGTGCTAGGAGCTCTTTCGCGTTCTGCGCATTCATGCTGCCACCATACAAAATCCGCACGCGCTGCTTGGCTGCGCTGCTTGCGGCGTTGAGCTGGGCGCGGAGCACAGCATGCACTTGTTGGGCCTGCTCAGGAGTAGCAGTTTTGCCAGTGCCAATCGCCCACACGGGCTCATAAGCCACCACGATTTCGCTGATGCAATGGCCGTTGTCGTGAATCACAGCGGCCAATTGGCGCTTCACCACAGCTTCCGTTTGCCCGGCTTCGCGCTCAGCGAGCGTCTCGCCCACGCAAACGATGGGCGTGATACCAGCGGCCAAAGCGGCTTTTGTTTTGAGCGCAACAGTTTGGCTGGATTCACCGTGATAAGCACGGCGCTCGCTGTGGCCGACGATGGCGTAGCGCACACCAAAATCTTTCAACATGCCGCCAGAGACTTCACCTGTGTACGCGCCGCTGGCTTGCGCAGAGATATCCTGCGCTCCTAATTCAATAGCGCTTCGCGCAGTATTCTTGCCGGCGATATCGTCTTTTTGGCTTAAAAATGGGCGATTGATTAAGCCCGTGAGCTGCGCGAGGTATGGCGTAGGCACGCACACGGCCACATCACATGCAGGCGCGCCGCCAGCGAGTTTGATGCCTGCGAGCAGCTCGCTCACAAGCAGTTCGTTGGCCACCAGTGAGCCATTCATTTTCCAATTGCCAGCAATGAGTTTTTTCATACTATGCTTTCCAATCCAACACGATCTTGCCGATGTGCTGATTGCTTTCCATGAGCGTATGCGCCTGCGCAGCGTGCGCGGGAGAAAAGCTCTTGTAGATGATGGGTTTGATCTTTCCGGCTTCAAGCAGAGGCCAGACTTTTTCTTTGAGATTTGCAGCGATTGCTGCTTTGAAAGCTACTGGGCGCGGTCGCAGCGTAGAGCCAGTGATTTGTAAACGGCGGCGCAGCACGAGGCCAGCATTGAATTCCGCTTTCAAACCGCCCTGCACTGCAATGATGACCAGCCTGCCCTCTTCTGCCAAGCATTCGACTTCTTTGGCCACATAGCTGCCTGCGACCATATCGAGGATGACGTTCACGCCGCCGCTTTGTGCATTGGAGAGCACGCCACCTGCAGACAAAGCGCCTGTGAGTCGCTTGATCTCTTCAGCGAAATCTTGCGTTTTGTAGTTGATCGCATGATCTGCGCCGAGGTTCAAACAGGCCGCGCATTTTTCATCGCTGCCTGCTGTGGCGTAAACCGTTGCACCCAAAGCTTTAGCCATTTGAATCGCTGTCACACCAATGCCACTTGTGCCACCTTGGATCAAAATGCTCTCGCCGCTTTTGAGTGCAGCGCGGTCAAACACATTGCTCCACACGGTGAAGAAGGTCTCTGGCAAGCTCGCTGCTTCGACCATGCTCAAACCTTTAGGCACAGGCAAGCAAGAGCCCACCGGCGCAGCGCAAAGCTCGGCATAGCCACCGCCTGCAACCAATGCACAGATTTGATCACCGATCTTGAAACCCGCTTGCAGCATCGCAGCAGCATCGCCACCGACAATCTCACCCGCCACTTCCAAACCCGGAATATCGCTCGCACCCGGCGGCACAGGATAAGCACCCGTGCGCTGCAAGACATCAGGCCGATTCACGCCCGAAGCTGCCACGCGAATCAACACCTCGCCCGCACCCGCGACTGCATCTGGCCGCTCGGCCAGTCGCAAGACATCAGGTGCGCCGAAAGCGCTGATTTCGACAGTTTTCATGGTGTTTTAAAGACGTTTTTGGCATCTCGCCGGCATAGATACTGCGCAAAGTGCTATTACATTAATAGCACTTTGCACTTCTGCCGGATCACAACAAATTACTGTTGCTGTTGTTGCTGCTGATCGTCGCGAGGCGCGCGATCTTCACGAGGAGCGCGATCACCACGGTCTTCACGTGGAGGACGATCACCACGTGGGCGGCGGTCTCCACGATCACCGAAGCGGTCGCCACGGTCGCTGCGCTCGCGTGGTGCTGGCTCCACATAGCCTTCTGGCTTGTCCATCAAAGCTTTCATCGAGAGCTTCACGCGGCCTTTGTCGTCCGTCTCGAGCGCTTTCACGCGCACGATCTGGCCTTCTTGCAGGTAGTCTTCCACCTTCTCCACGCGCTCAAAGGCGATCTGGCTGATGTGCAGCAGGCCGTCTTTGCCGGGCAGGAGGTTGATCAAGGCGCCGAACTCCAAAATCTTCGTCACAGGGCCTTCGTAAATCTTGCCCACTTCCACTTCAGCGGTGATCTCGGTGATGCGCTGCTTGGCCACTTCGGCTTTGGCTGCGTCGGTCGATGCAATGGTGATCGTGCCGTCTTCGCCGATGTCGATCGTGCAGCCGGTCTCTTCTGTCAAAGCGCGAATCGTTGCGCCGCCTTTGCCGATCACATCACGGATCTTCTCAGGATTGATCTTCATGGTGTACAGACGTGGGGCGAAATCGCTCACTTCTGTATTGGCCACGGCCATCGCTTCTTGCATCTTGCCGAGGATGTGCATGCGGGCTTCTTTGGCTTGCGCCAGCGCCACTTGCATGATCTCTTTGGTGATGCCTTGGATTTTGATGTCCATCTGGAGAGCGGTGATGCCGTTGGTTGTGCCGGCCACTTTGAAATCCATATCGCCGAGGTGATCTTCGTCGCCCAAGATGTCTGTCAACACTGCGAAGCGGTTACCTTCTTTGATCAAGCCCATGGCGATACCGGCCACGTGCGCTTTCATCGGCACGCCAGCGTCCATCAGCGACAAGCAGCCGCCGCACACAGAAGCCATCGAGGAAGAACCGTTGGATTCAGTGATTTCAGACACCACGCGCAACGTGTAGGGGAAGTCTTCTTTGCTAGGCAAAGCAGCGATCAAAGCGCGCTTGGCCAAGCGGCCGTGGCCGACTTCGCGGCGCTTGGTGGAGCCCATGCGGCCGACTTCGCCGGTGGCAAACGGAGGCATGTTGTAGTGGAACATGAAGCGATCTTCAAACTCGCCAGAGAGAGCGTCGATACGCTGCGCATCGCGCTCGGTGCCGAGCGTGGTGATCACCAAAGCTTGCGTCTCGCCGCGCGTGAAGAGCGCAGAGCCGTGGGTGCGTGGGAGCACGCCGTTGCGGATTTCGATGGGGCGCACGGTGCGTGTGTCGCGGCCATCGATGCGTGGCTCGCCAGAGAGAATTTGGCCGCGCACGGTGCGGGCTTCGATCTCAAACAGCATGTTGTCCACTTTCACGCCGTCAAACGCCACGCCCTGCTCGGTGAGGCCGGCTTTGGTTGCGGCATACACTTCGCGGCAAGCTTGTGTGCGGGTTTGTTTGTTGCGAATTTGGTAGGCGGCTTTGATTTTTTCTTCAGCCAAGGCCACCACTTTCGCGGTGAGATCTTCGTCTTTGGCTTCTGGTGCCCAGGTGCCGTCTTCAGCCCAGAGCGGCTTGCCGGCTTCGCGCACGAACTCGTGAATCGCGTTGATCGCAATACGGCTCTGCTCGTGGCCAAACACCACGCCGCCGAGCATCACATCCTCAGGCAATTGATCGGCTTCAGACTCCACCATTAACACGGCGGCTTCCGTGCCGGCGACCACCAAATCCATCTTGCTGTTTTTCACCATCGCCAGCGATGGGTTCAGCACGTATTCGCCATTGATGTAGCCCACGCGCGCTGCGCCGATGGGGCCAGCGAACGGGATGCCGGAGATCGACAAAGCGGCGCTCGATGCAATCATCGCGGCGATATCCGCATCCACTTCTGGGTTCAAAGAAATGGTGTGGATCACCAAATGCACTTCGTTGTAGAAGCCTTCTGGGAACAGCGGGCGAATCGGGCGGTCGATCAGGCGGGAAGTGAGCGTCTCCAGCTCAGAAGGCTTGGCTTCACGCTTGAAAAAGCTGCCGGGGATCTTGCCTGCGGCGTATGTCTTCTCGATGTAATCCACCGTGAGGGGGAAGAAATCTTGGCCGGGCTTGGCGGATTTGCTGGCCACCACGGTAGCGAGCACCACAGTGCCGTCCATATCGAGCAAAACTGCGCCTGTGGATTGGCGAGCGATTTCGCCGGTTTCCATGCGCACGGTATGGCGACCCCATTGGAAGGTCTTGGTGACTTTATTGAACATTGTCATGATCTGTCTCTCTTTACAATTACTATGATTTTGATAGCTGCCCGCGCAATATCTATGCCGGCGAACTACTCAAAATCATCTAAAAGTGCATAACCCTGCACTGATGGGCGGACAGTTTGAAGACTCATGGGCGCGATGCCATTCCAAAGATCGTCAAGGTGCATGAAAACCTTTGGAATGACACAGCTCTCGCTCACAGTTTCTTCAAATTCTCCGGAAAACTATTCTTAAAAACGTCAGGCTTTTAAGCTCAAAGCCTTTTCAAAAGTAAAAAACGCCTGAGGCCGCTGTTGCAGTCTCAGGCGTTTTGCATAGATGGTAATTACTTACGCAGACCCAGCTTAGCGATCAGTGCCGTGTAGCGGCTAGGATCTTTACGCTTCAAATAGGTGAGCAGGCTCTTGCGCTGGGAAACCATGCGCAGCAAGCCACGGCGACCATGGTGGTCTTTCGCGTGCTCTTTGAAGTGAGGTGTGAGGTAGTTGATACGAGCCGTCAGCAGTGCAACTTGCACTTCTGGTGAGCCGGTATCCGCCGCGCCGCGCGCGTTAGCCTTGACAATTTCTGCCTTGTTGATGGTCATGATGTTTCCTATGAGGAGTTAAAACTTGCGATCAGCAGCGACCATCGCCACTGTCGTGTGATTTGCCACGATGCCTCGCGTCGTTCATATGAACTGGGGTCAGCAGTAAGCAGCAAAGCCTTGAATTATAACGCTTTTTCGCACCCACTGCTCAAACCACAGGCTTCGGGTGAGCCACAAACCATTCGCCGATCAAGTGCGAGACCAAGATCGATGCCCACACACTGGTCGAGTAAATGTCGGCGAACGATAAGTCGCTTGAGGAAACACCGTTGTAAGCCAACCCTAGACCCAAGAAGAGGCGCAAAGGCACAGCCGCGAATGTCAGCGCGTAATTGCGAACCATCCAAAGGCGGTGCTCAGCTATTTTTCCTGCACGAATGCTGGCATACGCGCGGTATCCGCTGTAAAGCCAAGTGACCGCCAAAGCCAGGAGGCCAACTTGAGCAATAAAACCAGAGGTAGACATGATGGCCGTCGGGAAAGCAGCCACCCCGCTGACCAGCACACACATCAAATAAATCCGCCCAGAAAATCGATGTGCACCAGGGTAGCGCTGGCGAAGTGATGCTGAAAACTGGAACGGCCCCAAGACGAGTGCCACACAGCCTGGAATAGCGTGCACCACAAGTGTGATCATGTGTTGCGCAAACAGCGGATTAAGTGGGATACGGCTGGTCGCCTTGTCCGGCAAGACATATGGCGGCGCAGAAAACAAGGCGATGGCAATAGCAAATACCGTCATCAAACACCATAAAGCCATCGCAGACCGAGAAGAGAAGGAGCGCATAAAAGATAAAAGCATAAAGCTCCTTTAGCCAGCAATATTGCCTCCGCGAACATTCAATTTACGCTGATAGGCAAGACATTGAGCAATGCCAGCGCTGTAGGATGTCTTCTTTATCGATCCGATCAATTTTTGCAATGCGCCGTCGTCCAAAAGCACGGGATGGGTCAACAAATAGTGCATTTCCACCATCTCTCGCATGAAGGGCTTGAACAAACCCAAGATGCGCAACATAGTTTTACCAATAACACGCCTCTTCAGAGGGCCACAGGTTTGCTGCTCGATTTCTTGTACCAAAGCTTGCTGGCTCGTTACGCCAGCACCTGCCAAGTTCCAGAAGTGGCCATACGCATCAGCGTTGTGAATCAGAGCCAAGACGACTGGGCCTACATCAGGCACAAAGACAAACTCGTGCGGGCGATCAATCGGACCAACCATATCGGCAACACCATCGCTTGCGGCTGCTTGAATGGCACCATGGAGAAAGCTGGCCTCAACCCCCGGGCCGTAAAAATCCGGCAAGCGCAGGACCGAGGCTTGGATCTTGCCTTCAGCATGTAGCGCCATGAGCAGATCCTCTTGCTCCATCCGCATTTTTCCTTTAAAGGTGTTCGGCTGACGCGGATGGTCTTCTCGCACAGTATGGGTCTGCGGCTGGCCATATGGGTACACCGTGCCAATCAGCAGCATTTTCTTCACACCTGCAGCTGTCGCTCCTGCCAGCGTTTTTTGCATCAGCTGGGGATGCAAATCAAATTGCCAGTAGTTCACACCAACCAAATAAATGAGTGCATCGACTCCCGTCGCAGCTGCTTGCACCGAAGCGGGATCGTCTGGATTCCAAGTCAGGATTTCTGCCAATGGATCAGCTCCAAAAGTAGCCTTGAGTGAGCTTGCTGAGCGCCCAACAACGCGGTACGGCTGACCTAGCGCTCGACATGCCGCAGCAATACTCTGGCCTATAGCGCCAGCAGCGCCAAAAATTGCAATCTTGTTCATGATCAATTCCTTCACGACGGGTTACAGAATGGATTGGCTTCGCTGATAGAGACGAAAGCTCGCCAAGAGCAACAAGGGAGCGTTGGCGAGGTGTAGCGCCCTGAGCCAAATGAAATCTGGCGATTTAGAGACTGCCGCTAACACGATCTGAGTCACGTAAAGCAAGGCAACGATGAGCACAGCGGAGCGCAGCCCCTGCTTCCGCGATAATTTGCCACTGAGCACAAATATATGACTGAGCGGCAGCAATACGGCAAAGCCCGCTGCCTTATGAAGCCCCCAGCCTTGCAGCCCGACAAACAAGGCAAGCCCCGCCCATAAGAATTGCAAAACAATCAAGACGAGGATCAATAAAGCTACGGCCCGCAGCATGGGTAGCGGTACAGGTTTTGGGTCGGCGGTAGTTAGCATGTTGCGCTCCTTGGTTGATGAGGCGTATCATGCTTTCAGAGGAATCATTCGTCTAACTGATTGTTCGTATATTTGATTATTCGTTTTATGAATTTACGATCCATTGACCTGAACTTACTTGTAGTGCTGGATGCTTTGCTTGATGAAGCTCATGTGAGCCGGGCAGCCGAAAGGTTAGCGCTATCCCAGCCCGCCACCAGCAGCGCGCTGGAGCGATGCCGCCATTTGTTCAAGGATCAACTGCTCGTTCGCTCAACAGGTCTGATGAAGCTCACTGCAAAAGCTCAATCTTTGCGTGCACCCATCAAGCAGGCCTTACATGGCGTGACATCTGTGTTCAGTGCCCCAGATATTGATTTGAAATCTTTAACGGGTTGTATCAGAGTAGGCGTAGCCGATGCGCTGTTGGCGAGCATGCTCGTGCCTTTGCACAAGGAGCTTCAAAAATCTGCCCCCTACCTCAGCGTCGCCTACCTGCCGTGGCACGCAGCAAGCGACGAATTGCGCCGGCTCGAGCAAGGCGAGTTGGATCTCGCGATATCCGTCATACCCGCTGTGAGCGGCGATTTTCGGCGCATTGAGCTGCTTCAGGAGCAGTATGTGGTTGCGATGCGCAAGAACCACCCGATCAGCAAAAGCTTCACACTCGATTCATGGCTGGCTTATCCACATGTGGTAGTTTCTAGTCGAGGTGATATGCGAGGGACGCTCGACGATGCCTTGATACCATCGGGCAAGAGACGCCATGTAGGGGTTGTTGTGCCGAGTTTTCTCGCTGTATTCCCATTGCTTGAACGCACCGATTACATTTCTCTGATACCCAGTCGTTGTATCTTGCCCGTTCACCACAAAACGCTCGCTGTTTTTGAGCCACCAATCGCGCTGGAAGGCTTTGGTCTACATCTAGCTTGGCATCAGCGCAAAGATGGCGATCCTGCCACGCAGCATGTGGCTAGCGTTTTGCGGGAAGTTGTAAGTGGTTTATAAACGAGCAAGAACGATATCAAACACTGCGTCCAGCGTTTCAGCCTTGCCCAAACTGAGCCTGTTAGGCGAGATGCTGAGTAAATCGCGTTCTCTGCTGAAGCCCCCGAATAGCCTTTGATAAAGGCTACCCTCAGCGTTCTCACCTGCAAAATACATCTCTGTGATTAAGGTGATGTAGCCGGGCGCAATCACTTTGAAATGCACATGTGGCGGGCGTCCGCTGTAGCCAATTGGCTTGATGGTTTGGAAAGTGTATTGACCACCATCATCGGTCTGCATCCATCCATAGCCTTGAAAGCCGCGTTGCGCAGGTTTTTCCCCGCCAAAACCAGGGTGCCTGTATTCCCCTACATCGTCAATTTGCCAAATTTCTACGCGTGCATCCTTGAGAATTTCTCCGCTGTCTCCGCGCACCCGCCCTCGCAGCGTCATAGGGATCCCTCCCGTGTATTTTTTGCCATTCAGGGTCGTTAGGTCGTTATCGACTTCACCATTCCATGTGGTGGGGTAATACGGTCCTTCCACGTCTTGCGGCGTGGCCTTAAGTTTCACGATTTGCGCCAACGAAAGCTTTGGCAAAAAACTCAAAGGTGCAAAGACTGCAGCTGCAAGCACTTGAAGGCTGCTACGGCGAGGGATCTTCATGATGATGGCCTTTTACTAACTTAGGACTTGCGAATCCAAGCAGGCGAAATGCCCGTGCCTTGACCAGCGCCGTAGCCGAAATAGACATTCAAGCCAGCCAACGGTTCGAGATAGCGAGCGTTGTTCAAACCGCCAGCGTCAACTGCATCAAAGCCCATGCTTGTCGCGAGTTGCTTGACGGTTTGCTTGGCTGCATCATTGTTACCTGCGACAAACACACTGACCTTGGCCGCCTTGCTGAAATTTGCGCCATCATCGAGCACAGCGGCGAACAAGGTGTTGAAGGCCTTGACTACGTGCGACTTGGGTGCGGCTTGCGCAATTTGCTCAGCAGCAGAAGTGCTGTGGCCCACAGTCAAGCTCATGTAATCAGCTGACAAAGGATTAGTGATGTCAATCACGACTTTGCCGCTCAAATCGCCCAAAGAAGCCAGAGCGGCTGGCGCATCGCCATAGCCCACAGCCAACACAACGACCTCAGCATCTGCAGCTGCGCCTTGCGCAGGTACATGCTGAACGCCTGGATATTTAGCAGCAAGCGCCGCGGATTTAGCTGCATCGCGGGAAGCGAGCTTGACGCTGTGGCCCGCTGCATGGAGTTGTTTCACAAAGCCTGCGCCCATATTGCCAGCGCCGATTACCGTGATTTTCATCTTGAATCCTTGAAATGAGTTAGTCAACAAGTTGCACACTTGGGTGCAACAGCTCAACGCCTTGTTGGGCATGAAAGAACTGTATTTGTTTCTTTTAATTTGATAAATATCAAAATTTATGAATAATTATTCCAAAATTTGAGACAATAGCCTATGGACAAATTCAAAGAAATGCAATCCTTCGTGGCGGTGGCCGAATCTGGCAGCTTTGTGAAAGCAGCAGATGAACTGGAAACTTCCAAAGCTGCCGTCTCTCGCTATGTGGCTCAGTTGGAGGAGCGCTTGGGCGTACGATTGATGAATCGCACCACGCGCCGCTTGTCTCTCACAGATGAGGGCCATGCCTTTCTCGCGCATTGCAAAGAAACGCTGAGCTTGATTGAAGATGCTGAAGAAGAAATTCAGAGCAAGCGTAATAATGCCACGGGCTTGGTTCGCATCAATGCGCCCGTGAGCTTTGGCATCTTGCATCTGGCACCGCTTTGGGGGAAATTCACACAGTTGTATCCTCAGGTGAAGCTGGATGTCACCTTGTCAGACCGTGTTGTTGATTTGGTGGATGAAGGTTTTGATATCGCCATTCGTGTCGCCAGGCTTCCCAGCTCAACACTGATCAGTAGAAAACTGGCCAGCACATCGCTCGTCGTATGCGCGTCGCCCAAGTACCTGAAAGGCAAATCAAAACCCTCGCATCCACGTGACCTGAAAGATCACAGCATCATCAGCTACTCATACCTAGCAACAGGCGATGAATGGGTATTTCAAGGCCCAGAAGGAGAAATTCGCGTCAAAACACAGCCCCAAATCCACACCAACAACGGAGACACATGCCGTAGCGTTGCACTGACGCACCAAGGCATCATCATGCAGCCCAATTTCATTGTTAGCCG
Source organism: Variovorax sp. PCZ-1 (assembly GCF_018413605.1). Classification (GTDB taxonomy): domain Bacteria; phylum Pseudomonadota; class Gammaproteobacteria; order Burkholderiales; family Burkholderiaceae_C; genus JANMDU01. The sequence continues at coordinate 1,916,756 of NZ_JAHCDN010000001.1, forward strand.
AGATATCCAAAACGGCGATTTGGTCGAATTACTTCCTCAGTTCAAATCCGCTGAGTTGGGCATTTATGCTGTGTATCCATCTCGCAAACTCGTTTCCAAGAGAATACGCGTATTGGTCGATTTCTTAGTCAAAGAGTTTGAACAGATCAATTTCGGAGCCGAGCTAACTTCACCCTCTCACCTGGCTAAATCAATCGCTAGGGGCAGCAAAAGAAACTAACAGCTCCTCGCTCCCACTCAATTGTCAACTCACGTCTAAACTTAGATTTTGAAGAACAATGCGGTACGTGGCTGAACGATGTTCAGACATCGTCCAAAGTCGTCCGTACCGTCAGTATTACCGTCATGCCAAACAGAGCATGTCTCTAGTGCACAGCAGCCTTTTGAAGTTCGGTCTGAAGCTTGCTCAAAAAGCTACCCATCGTCTGCTCATGCATATCAACTGCCTTCGCTCCACCGCCTGCCACGAAGGTGACCTCAGTGATACCAATCACATTCAGAATCAAGCGCAGATACTGGGTAGCAATATCTCGATCTCTTATGGGTGAACCTTCTGTATAAACACCGCCAGAGGCAAGCAGAACCGTCGCTTTCTTACCTTTGATAAGCCCCTTGCCATCAAACCCAAGTGTCAACCCCTTGCGCACGATGTGATCAATCCATGCTTTGAGTGCGGAAGGTATGTTGTAGTTATAAACTGAAGTCGCAATGACAAGATGATCAGCCGCGAGCAGTTCAGCAACGAGTGAATCCGACAAGCTCAATCTAGCCTTCAGCTCCTCCGTCAGTTGCGGCGGCGGTGTGAAGTAAGCCTGTAGCCATTCAGCTGTGATTTGCGGCAAGATGGTCTGCGCTAAATCACGGCGTACGACATTGCCATCAGAGTGTGCAGCTAGCCACTCTTCAACGAAGCAACGGGTCATCTGCCGGGATATGGAAGCATCGCCACGCGGGCTGGTTTCAACAACAAGAAGTTGAGTCATCAGGTAATCCTTAAAAAATGAGGCTCACGTCACTGCGGATGCATGAGGTGGCAGCCAGTCTTTAATATATGGACCAATCTATAACAATAGAAGTGATATAAATATGATTAAGTTAATCACCAAAATAGATAGATCATGATCGGCAACCTCACTCTTGACCAATTGCGAGTTCTTGTGACGATTACTTCCACGGGAAGTTTTTCTGCTGCAGGCCGCCAGCTCATGCGGGCGCAGTCTGCCATCAGCCAAGCCATAGCTTCATTGGAGTCCACCCAGGGTGTTTTGCTGTTTGACCGAAGCGGCCACCGGCCCGTTTTGACTGACGCTGGGCGCGTGTTGGTTGATCAGGCGCGTTTGGTGCTAGCAAGTGCCGCTCGCTTCGAGGCAGTCGCGGCAGGCACACGCAGCGGGTTAGAACCGGAACTGGTTCTGGCGATTGATCCCCTGGTACCAACAACACCTTTGATCGAAAGCTTGCGCGCGCTAAGCGACCAATTTCCCGATCTGCCTGTCAGCTTCTCGACCGAGGGACTTGGCGGCTCGCTGCGACGCCTGCGTAGCGATACAGCAGCATTGGCCATCTGTTTGCTTCTGCCAGCGGTACCTGAAGACATCGTGGCTAGCCCACTCCTAAAAATCAAATTACATGCGGTGGTATCTCCCCTGCACCCTTTGGCTTTGATCGGTCGTCCAGTCTCCCAAAGTGATTTGGAGTCACATGTGCAATTGGTTCTCTCTGACCCCTTTGACCCAACAGGAGCCAACTACGGGGTATCCAGCGCGAGACTCTGGCGTTTTGTGGATTTGGGCAGACGCATGGATTTCTTGCTGGCAGGATTTGGATGGTGCCGAATGCCAGAGCACATGGTAGAGCAGGCAATAGCCAAAGGACAGTTAAAACGCATTGACATACTGGACGACCCTACACCGAGCGATGGCATCACCATCTACGCAGCTCATAAGCGTGATCGTTTACCAGGCCCCGCAGGGCGCTGGCTGCTAACAGAACTCAAGCAGCAACTGCAACTTGATCACGTTCAACCCAATTGAGTGCGACGCCCAGCGATACAGTGCTTTGACGTGAATCGAAAGCTACTCTACACTCCACTTAATTGTCACCCCGAGCAAGACTTAGACTCCACCGCATTGCGCTTCACTACGCCGGACGATGAGTTTGCATCATCAAAGGTCATCCGTACCGTCAGTTTGCAACGATAAAGTCGACCAGCCAGAAGCTGAGCAACGTTTGGAATCGTCACCAGCCGCAGCAGCTATCCAAATCAACTTGGACTAGCTTGCGGAAGTTTCGCGATCACCTTGATTTCGAACTGAAAACCATAAAGCCACGTTACACCGACACCTGTCAAGGTCGGGTATGGCTCGCTACCCCAATAGTCGGGGATAACTTTCCATATGGTCTCAAAGTTTGTTTCTGGATCGACAACAAAAACAGTCACATCAATCACATCATCGAATGCGCAACCTGCAGCCAACAGAACAGCATTCAAATGATCAAATGCGAGTCGGACTTGCTTCTCCAAATCAGTCTCAGGCGAACCATCGTCACGGCTACCAACTTGTCCAGAAACAAACAAGAAACCATTGGAACGGATGGCTGGCGAATAGCGATTACGCTCATACAGCGCACGCCGTCCCGGCGGAAAAACGACATCGCGTTTAACTTCATTCATACAAATACTCCAAATAAGTGCGAGGGGGCAATAGTTAATATCCAAGCAATCATAGGGATCGCACTCTTATTGATAAACGAGCAAGTCTGTTCATCTTTGTTTGTAAAATGCAAACAAAGATGCGGTTTAGGAATTAGCAGTGGATCGCTTTGACGCAATGCAAGCCTTTGTTCGCGTGGTGGAAACAGGCAGTTTCACCAAGGCGGCGCAGACTCTGCACATGAGCAAGACTACGGCGACACAACTGGTTCAACAACTCGAAGCTCGGTTGCGCGTTAAGCTGCTGAATCGCACGACCCGGAAAGTCAATGTCACTGCAGATGGCGCGGCTTACTATGAACGCTGTGTGCGCCTCTTGGCCGATATGGATGATGCTGAGACGAGCCTATCTAACGCTACAGCGGCGCCAAGAGGCCGTCTGCGTGTGGATGTTCCAAGCCCGCTGGCGAGCATGATCCTGATACCCGCATTGCCAGCATTTCATGCGCAATACCCCGACATCCAGCTCGACATGGGTGTCAGTGACCGCATGGTAGACATCATCGGCGAAAACGTGGACTGCGTCGTACGCGGCGGCGTACTCGCTGACCAGTCGTTAAAGGCGCGTCATGTAGGCGACCTGCAACTCAAGGTGTTCGCAGCACCCTGCTACTTGGATCACAACGGCACACCCTTGCACCCACAGGACTTGGAGAGCTCACATCACCGCGTCGTTGGCTTTGTGTGGGCGCGCACGGGAAAAACCGTTCCTTACGCGATGCACCGCGGCAGCGAGAGCATCAAAATGCAGGGTCAATATGTGTTGGCTGTGGATGACGGCAATGCCTATCTTGCCGCCGGCTTGGCCGGCCTCGGTGTCTTGTGGTTGCCCGACTATATGGCGAAACAATACGTGGCAAAAGGTGATTTACTGCCACTGCTCGAGGATTGGCATCTTGATTCAATGCCGCTGTACGTTGCATTTCCGCCTAACCGGCATGTTAGCGCCAAGCTACGTGTGTTTATCGAATGGGTCGCTGAACTGATGGCTCAGCATGCGCCTGTCATTAGGCCGTGACTTCCCTCACTCCCACTCAATCGTCGCAGGTGGTTTGGAGCTCACATCGTAGGTGACTCGGTTAATCCCACGCACTTCATTGATGATTCTGCTAGAGACTTTCTTGAGCAAGGCATAGGGCAGCTCTGCCCAGTCCGCTGTCATGAAATCGCTGGTGACGACGGCGCGGAGAGCTACGACGTAATCGTAGGTGCGGCCATCGCCCATCACGCCGACGCTTTTGACGGGGAGGAAGACGGTGAAGGCTTGGCTGGTGAGGTCGTACCAACTCTTGCCGGTTTGTTCGTCTTTGAAATTGCGCAGCTCTTCGATGAAGATGGCGTCAGCCCTGCGCAGCAGGTCAGCGTATTCTTTTTTGACTTCACCCAAGATGCGCACACCGAGGCCGGGGCCTGGGAAGGGGTGGCGGTAGACCATTTCTGGCGGCAGGCCGAGGGCGACGCCGAGTTCTCTCACTTCGTCTTTGAAGAGATCGCGCAACGGCTCGAGCAACTTGAGGCCCAGCTGCTCGGGCAGGCCGCCGACATTGTGGTGGCTTTTGATGGTGACGGCTTTTTTGCTTTTGGCGCCGCCGGATTCGATGACATCGGGGTAGATGGTGCCTTGAGCAAGCCAAGTCACACCCTTAGCAGATGCTCCTAATTTGGTAGCACTCTGCGCAGATTCTATGCCGGCGAACTGCCCTTTTTGCTTTAATTTTTCAGCCTCTGCCTTGAACACATCGACAAACAAGCCACCGATGATTTTGCGTTTAGCTTCAGGCTCCGAGACGCCAGCTAACTTCGACAAAAACAACTCACTGGCATCGGCACGGATCACTTTGGCATGCAGCTTGCCAGCAAACATGTCCATCACCATATCGCCTTCGTTGAGGCGCAGCAGGCCGTGATCAACGAACACGCAGGTAAGTTGATCACCAATGGCGCGGTGAATGAGAGCTGCAGCAACTGATGAATCCACACCGCCTGAGAGGCCGAGCAGTACATGCTCATCGCCCACCTGCGCTTTGATTTTGGCGACGGCCTCGGCAATGTAATCGCCCATGATCCAGTCTTGCTTGGCACCGCAGATGCCTAAAACGAAGCGCTCGATCAGCGCCTTGCCTTGCACCGTATGCGTCACCTCGGGGTGAAACTGAAACGCGTAAAACTTCCTTGCTTCATCAGCCATGCCCGCCAGCGGGCAGCTTGGCGTAGAAGCCATGAGCTTGAAGCCGGGCGGCATCTCGGTAACTTTGTCGCCATGGCTCATCCACACTTTGAGCATGCCGTGACCTTCTGGCGTTTGAAAATCTTCGATGCCTTTCAGCAACGAAGTATGCCCATGCGCCCTCACCTCGGCATAGCCAAATTCGCGCGTTTTGCCCGCTTCCACCTTGCCGCCCAGCTGCTGCGCCATGGTCTGCATGCCATAGCAAATACCCAGCACGGGAATGCCGAGCTCAAACACGGCATCAGGCGCACGATCATCCACCTCATACACGCTCGCATGCGAGCCCGAGAGGATGATGCCCTTCAAATGCCCATCCTTCGCATACTCGCGCACCCACTCGCTCGTCACATCACAGGGATGCACCTCCGAGAGCACATGCGCCTCGCGCACACGGCGGGCGATGAGCTGGGTGACTTGGGAGCCGAAATCGAGGATGAGGATTTTGTCGTGTTGCATGGTGAGCAATGAAAAAGGCGGCTTGAAGCCGCCTACTGAAGAGAGCTAAACCGTATTTTAGGCTTGCGCGGGGATGATCAGATTCTGTCCAGGGTAGATTTTGTCAGGATGGCTGAGCATGGGCTTATTGGCTTCGAAGATCACTGGGTATTTATTCGCATCGCCGTAGTATTGCTTGGCGATTTTGGAAAGGTTGTCGCCGCTCACCACCATGTGGAATTGGCAGCTGGGCGCATCGGCTTCATCGCAGGTCATTTCGTCAGCCACGCCAGCCACGCCATGCACATTGCCGCAACAGGTGATGATCTTTTCTCGCTCTTCCTGCGTGGCCACCAGCCCCGCTACTGTGACGATCTGATCCGCCCCACTGAATGTGATGGTGAGATTGTCTGCAGGTAGATTGTTGGAGCGGATGTAATCTTTGATAGCGCTGGATGCAGCTTCGTTGGCAGCAGCAGCTTTTTCTTCGTTGCTCGGCTCGGCCACTGCAGCAGCTACCTCAGGCTTGCTGCCAAAGAGTTTTTGACCAGCTTCTTTGAAAAATGAAATGATGCCCATGATGTGCTCCTGAAAGATTGGTTGATGAACCCTATTTGTACATCAAAAGCATGACAAAGAGAGCAAAGCATCACTCCGCTCTGTAATTAGGCGCTTCTTTCGTGATTTGTACATCATGAACGTGGCTTTCGCGAATACCGGCTGCGGTAATTTCCACGAATTCAGCTTTGTTTTGCATATCGGCAATCGTGCCGCAGCCACAATAGCCCATGCTCGCGCGGATGCCGCCAGCCAATTGGAAGATGATGGCGACGACCGAGCCCTTGTAGGGCACGCGGCCTTCAATGCCTTCGGGCACGAGCTTGTCGGCATTGGGGTTGCCGGTGCTGGATTCTTGGAAGTAACGATCTGCGCTGCCTTGCTGCATCGCGCCGATGCTGCCCATGCCGCGATAGCTTTTGTAAGAGCGACCTTGGTAGAGCACCACTTCGCCCGGCGCTTCTTCTGTGCCAGCAAACATGCCACCCATCATGACCGAGCCTGCGCCTGCAGCAATAGCCTTGGCTATATCGCCGCTATAGCGAATACCGCCATCGGCAATGAGCGGAACGCCTGAGCCTTTGAGCGCCGTGGCCACGCCGTCCACTGCCATGATCTGCGGCACGCCCACACCGGCCACGATACGCGTGGTGCAAATGCTGCCGGGGCCGATGCCGACTTTCACCGCATCTGCGCCCGCTTCAGCCAAAGCCAAAGCAGCAGCGCCTGTAGCGATATTGCCGCCCACCACATCAATCTGTGGAAAATTCTGCTTGACCCAGCGCACGCGATCAATCACGCCTTTGCTGTGGCCATGGGCTGTATCAACAACGATAGCATCCACGCCAGCTTCCACTAGTGCAGCCACGCGCTCTTCTGTGCCCTCACCCACGCCTACGGCCGCGCCCACGCGAAGGTGCCCCTGCTCATCGCGCGCAGCATTAGCAAAACTGGTTTGCTTGGTGATATCTTTCACCGTGATCAGGCCTTTGAGCTCGTAAGCATCGTTGACAACAAGCAAGCGCTCCAAGCGATGCTTGTTCAGCAAAGCTTTTGCTTCTTTGAGCGGTGTGCCTACGGGCACAGTCACGAGTTTCTCGCGCCCTGTCATGATTTGGCTCACCGGCACATCCATACGCGTCTCAAAACGCAAATCGCGGCTGGTGACGATACCGACAACTTTGCCGCCATCCACCACCGGGAAGCCACTCACGCCCAACTGCTCCGATAGCTCCATCACCTGATGAACTTTGAAATCAGACGGAATGACCACCGGATCACGCAGCACACCGCTTTCATGCCGCTTGACCTTGCGCACCTGCGCGGCCTGCTCTTTGGCTGTGAGATTCTTGTGAATGATGCCCATACCGCCCTCTTGCGCCATGGCAATCGCCAGCCGAGCCTCGGTCACGGTATCCATGGCAGCAGACACCAAGGGCAAATTCAGCGCGATATTGCGAGAAAACTGGGTTTGAAGAGAAGTGTCTTTGGGCAAGACGGAGGAGAAGGCAGGGACGAGCAAAACGTCGTCAAAAGTGAGTGCTTTGCCAAGCAGGCGCATATGTAAGCTCCAAAACAAGGATTTTACGCAACACCGCCGTGAGCTTTGTATACCAGAAGGCGGTTTTGTCGTCGTAAACGGCATCTGGCGCGTTGGCAGAGTAGTCCCTTCTGGCTACACTTCAAGCTATGAATAAAAATGCATCTCTGATCCGAAGCGTGATTGCTAGCGCTTTGCTTATATGCGTGCTGCCTCTGGCCCACGCCCAATGGTCATGGAAAGACAAAGACGGCCGCCGTGTTTTCAGCGATCAACCACCACCTTCGAGCGTGTCTGAAAAAGATATTTTGAAGCGCCCAGCTGGTGTGAGTGCTCCAGCACCAGCCGCAAACGCAGATTCGACATCCGCAGCATCCTCCTCTGACCCCAAAGCTGCAGCGGCCGCAGGCGCTGCAGCCCCCAAAGTCAGCGGTAAAGATGCTGAGCTGGAGAAGAAGAAGAAAGAAGTCGAGGCTCAAGAAGCGGCCAAGAAGAAGGCTGAAGCCGAGAAAACCGCAGCAGCTCAAAAAGAAAACTGTGAACGCGCTAAGCGATCCAAATCTGGCTTCGATTCCGGTGTTCGCATTTCCACAACCAATGCCAAGGGCGAGCGGGAAATCATGGATGAAGCCACGCGTGCGGCAGAATCCAAGCGCCTACAAGACATCATCGCCAACGATTGCAAATAAGCGGCGAGCGCTCAATCCCCAAATATTGCCAGCCAAGACAGGGTTTGCAGCATCACCTGCGCGCTGGCCAAATTGGTGGCGCAAGGTACGTTGTGCACATCGCAGGCTCGCACCAGGGCATTGATATCTGGCTCATGAGGCTGCGCCGTCATTGGATCGCGCAAAAAAATCACGGCGTCGATGCGGCCGCTGGCCAAGCGTGCGCCGATTTGTAAGTCGCCCCCCATAGGCCCTGAGAGCAAGCGTTCGATTTTCAGACCCGTAGCGCGCATGATGCGCGAGCCGGTCGTGCCCGTCGCGCAAAGCTTACAAGTCTCTAAAAATCCCAAGAAATCTTTGCAAAGCGATTCAATATCAGCCTTCTTGGCGTCATGAGCGATCAGAGCGATACGATAAACGAGTGGTTTTGCCATGGTGGAATCATAGTGACAAACATCGAGGATTACCCGAGTTTGGAGGCAAAGCCTCAACATTCTGCAGCAGACAGGCCTAGAATGTTGCAATGCAGCATTTCGCTGCAAAAAAGATAAACACCATGCTCTACCAACTCTACGAAGCCCAGCGCGCTCTGATGGAACCTTTCGCGGAATTTGCGCAGGCCACGGCCAAGCTGTATGCCAACCCGCTCAACGGTTTTGGGCAGTTGCCCTTCGCGCAGCGCACCGCTGCCACGTATGACCTGATGTATCGCTTGGGCAAGGACTATGAGAAGCCAGCCTTCGGCATCAAGACGGTCAACATCCCTCACGACGGCGTAGAAACCGAGATCGCCATCCACGAACGCGTAGAAATCGACAAACCCTTCTGCGAGCTGCGCCGCTTCAAGCGCTTCTCCGATGATGCTGCCACACTCGCTCGCCTCAAAGGCCAGCCCGCCGTGCTGATCGTCGCGCCCCTGTCTGGCCACTATGCAACTCTTTTGCGCGATACCGTGCGTGCCATGCTGCAAGGCCACAAGGTCTTCATCACCGATTGGAAAAACGCCCGTCTCGTGCCTCTGGCCGATGGTGATTTCCATCTGGATGATTATGTGAACTACGTGCAGGAATTCATCCGCCATTTGCAAAAGCAATATGGCAACTGCCATGTGATGAGCGTTTGCCAGCCTACCGTACCTGTGCTCGCAGCTGTCTCGCTCATGGCCTCGCGTGGTGAGCAGCTTCCGCTGTCCATGACGATGATGGGCGGCCCGATTGATGCGCGCAAGTCGCCCACAGCGGTGAACAATTTGGCAACGCAGCGTAGCCACAATTGGTTTGAAAGCAATGTGATTTACCGCGTGCCACCGAATTTTCCAGGCGCAGGGCGCAAGGTCTATCCAGGCTTTTTGCAGCACACTGGCTTTGTGGCGATGAACCCAGATCGCCACGCCAAGAGCCACTGGGATTACTTCAAAGATCTGGTCAAAGGTGATGGCCGCAGCGCCGAAGCGCATCGCCAGTTTTACGACGAATACAACGCCGTGCTCGACATGGATGCTTCCTACTATCTGGAAACGATTGAAACCGTCTTCCAGAAGTTCAAACTCGTGGAAGGCACATGGGATGTGCAAAATAGCCAAGGCAAGCCCGAGCGCGTGCGCCCGCAAGACATCACTGGCTGCGCTCTGCTGACTGTAGAAGGCGAGCTGGACGATATTTCCGGTAGCGGCCAAACCCGTGCTGCGCATGATTTATGCAGCGGCATCGACAAGGCCTCCAAGCAGCATTACGAAGTCAAAGGCGCTGGGCACTACGGCATCTTCTCTGGCCGCCGCTGGCGCGATATGGTGTATCCACAGGTGCAAGAGTTCATAGCCGCCGCGTCAAAAACGTCAGCATCTGCCCCTAGAAAATCCACAAAACCATCATCAAAATCGGCTGTAGCCGGCAAGAAACCTGCGCAGCCAGCTATCAAAAAGAGAGTAACTAGCAAAGCACGATGAGCTTGGCTGCCCAAGACCTGAGCCCCGCAGCTCGCGCTATTCACGCGCTGCTGCCGCAAACCCAATGCCAGCGCTGTGGCTATCCCGATTGCGCCTCGTATGCGCAGGCCATCGCGCATGAGGGCATCCCGATCAACCAATGCCCACCCGGCGGAGACGAAGGTGTTCAGCGCTTGGCCGCGCTCACTGGCCAAGCCGCCCTGCCCTTGAACCCCGCCAACGGCCAAGAGCAAGAGCGCACCATGGCCTTCATCGATGAAGACTGGTGCATCGGCTGCACGCTGTGCATCAAGGCCTGCCCAGTGGATGCGATTGTGGGCAGCTCCAAAACCATGCACACCATCATCGAATCGGTATGCACCGGTTGCGAGCTGTGCATCCCAGTCTGCCCGGTGGATTGCATAGAAATTGAAATCACCACACCAGGGCGCACAGGCTGGCAGGCTTGGGATCAGCGCCAAGCGGACAACGCTCTAGAACGCTATGAAAAGATGAGCATTCGGCGCAGTATCTATGCCGGCGAACGGCCAAAAATGCTTGAAAAAACCCTGCAAGACAAGCTTCAAGCGCTGCAAAATTTCCCTCAGACTGTGAGCAAAATCACCGACAGCGCTGAGCTTGAAAAGAAGCGTCGTTTCGTGCAAGCGGCTCTAGACAAGGCGAAGGCATCAAGAGCTTAGGCGATTTTGTAAGCCGCGTTGATCACGGCACGCCCCTTGCAATGACGTTGCAAGCAATGCTGAACCTCAAAGCGCTGTTAGGCACCATGCTGGGAATGACAATTCCGCCTCCGCTGCTCATGTTGGCGATGCTGAGTTCTCCGGGTGCCGTGCCAGGATTGGGGCACAGGGCTGCGCCTGTGGGCACGCAAGTGATGCTGGTGCATTGCAAGCCTGATGTGGGGACATCGCGGAAGATGCCGTTGACCAAGGAGCTGGGGCCCGTGTTGGTCACTGTCACGTCGTAGCTGGTGGTCGAGCCAGAGACGAGGCTGCTCGCAGTATTGGTTTTGGTGATGCTCAGATTCACGCTCCCACGCACAGGATCAGCGTCTTGCGCTTGGTTGTTGCTCGTGTTCGAATCGGTGTAGCCTACAGCAGCCAATGTGACGATATTGGTCACGGTTGTTCCGGGCGCGCCAGTGACCTGCCCTGCGACAGTGAACGTCATGATGCCGCTGGTGGCAGTCACCACTGGGATGGTCAGGCCTGCGCCCTCCAAGGCCAGCACGGTCAAAGGAGCGCTGGGGCAAACACTTCCTGCACCTGCAACGCAAGCAACGGTGCTCTTGATGAAATTGGGCACGGCAGGATCGCTCAGGGTCGTGGTGTTGGCCACCACGGTGGAGGTGTTGCGAACGACGATGGTGTAAGTTGTGGTTTGCCCCGTGTTGAGAAAGCTCAACCCATTGTCTTTGGTGATCCGAACATCAGCTGAAGGCAGGCATTCACGCAGTTGAATCTGGGCAATCGCGGCCAGATCCCCAATTTCAGGGTTACTTGCCGTCGCGTTGAAGTTTCGGATAGATAGCGTCACGGTCGTCGAGGCCGCTACGAAGCTGCCTTGCCGCAGATACCAAGTGTCTATACCGACTTCATTGTTCGAATTGGGGGCGGCAAATGTTGGCGTGCCACCAGTCAGTGCTGCGCCATTGATCAAACCTTGAATATTTGGCACAACACTGGCTGCCGAACCCGAGGCTGTATTAGAGGCGTAATACATGAATTCATAAGTGCGGCCGATCGTTAAGCCACCCACGGCTTGCGACCAAATATCGTAGTTGGGCGACGCAGGCGCTTTGCCATTGCTGAGCAACCAGCTGTTGCTTCCGGGCACAGATCGCAGTGCATCTCCCGCAAAGGGGTTTTGCAAAACATTCACATTAGTCGCAGGCGTGTATGCACGTTGCCCCGATTGAATACTCACTGAATTAGGGGAGGTCAGTGTGTTGGGGGCGGAAACCGTCGCACTACTGCTCAGGGGCGATGAGTTGGCAAAATCGCCATTGATGATTCTGTTGGTGAGGCTCTCTGTGGTTCCGGCCGGGCAGATCTGCGCCCCCGTCACTAGATTGGTATTGCTGACATTGATGATATTGGTATCGGTTGCAAAATTATTGCTGGGCGTGGGGTCTGTGGTGTCGATGGCCGGCGTGACTCTTGCAGCATTGGAGACCGCGCCGGTTGCCGTGGTGGCTGTCACCAAGGCATTCAATGAAAAGACGAGCGATGTCCCGGGCGGAAATGTAATGACCTGCAAGCCTGGGCTCTCAAAGGTTGATGTGTTCAACACCGCAGGACAAACTGCGGAAGGCGGTCCACCGGGCGCAGAGCATGTGACGCTGAGTTTTTGCAAACCCACGACGGCTGGATCTTGAATCACGCTGTAGTTTGCAGGATAGGGGCCGTTATTTTTCACCGTGATGGTGTAGTTTGTGACTTGGCCGGTTGTCACCGTGCCAAAGGGATCGGTCTTGGTGATCTCTAAATCTGCGCGGCGCACGCCCGAGATCGGGCACGAAGTGCCATCTGTGGGATTGGTGTTGCTGGTGAAGGGCAAAGCAGGTGCCGGCACAGTCACGGAAATAGCAGAGGGCGAGCCAGTGACAGGGTTGAGAATTTCCCAAAAAGTGGAGGCGTCGTTATCAAACACATAGAACTTGCTGCTGAAGGCATCCCAGAAGGCCGAGCCAATGCCTGTGAAGGCTGCGCTTGCAATCGTCGTCGTCACAACGCTGGCCGTCCCGACTGCACCGGATGAGGCTGGCTGCAAAGTGATTCGGTGCATGGTGCGAATACCACCGTAGTTGGCCTGCGTACTCGCCCCGAGCAGCAAACCAGCTGGCCCTCCAGCGCCATTGAAGTCAAAGTCACCGAAGTTCATGACATTGGGAACATCAAAGTTATAGCGCTGCGCAGCAGTCATGTTGCCAGTGGCAGGGATGAAATCAACACGAAATATCGCATTGGGCGCCATCGAGTTACCCTGACCATTGGTGGTGCCTTGCCCTGAAAAGTAATAGCGTCCTGCAGCATCAAAAGCACCGGCCGTGGGTGTGAATCCAGCAATCGCTGCACCGGTGGTGTCCAAAATATCACCCACCAATTGATACCCACCTTGGCCAATACGATACAAGCGCGGAACGCCGGCACCGGCATCCAACGCATACATGTAGTTATCTACCGGGTTGTAGCCCAGCGCATTCAAGCGGCCGGTAGGAGGCGTTGCATATTCTGGGGTTGGCGCTGTGGATGAGTTGATCGCCGCATAACTGAAGATCTGCGACACCGTGGTGAAGCCAGCATTGTTGGGGTTGCGAATTTGGTAGAACACCACATCGCAAGTAAACGGCGAGCCTTGCGCATGAGCTTGTGATATCGCAGCCCATTGCAGCCCAAGCAAGGCAAGACTCAGCAACAAGCCTCGGGAAAAAATCTGCCGCAATACAACATGCAAACGCTTGAAGTAAGCATGTGTTGCGGCCATGGTTTATTTCAGATAAGAATTATTAGTGCGGGCGTCCTAATGTAACTCAACTGAAATATTGAAATATCCTAATTTTCCCTGAGTTTAGTTAAAGCATGAAATGCTTGGGACAGGTCTTGCATCAGATCTGCAGCCTCTTCAAAGCCAATAGAAAAGCGCACCAAACCCCCTCGGTAGGGCCAATGCGCCACATTCTGATTGCGCATACTCGCAATGTCGTAGGGCACAGCCAAGCTCAAATGCCCGCCCCATGAATAGCCGATTTTGAAAAGCTTGAGGGCATCGACGAAGGCATCGACTTGGCTTGGGCTGAATTTTTCGTGGAAAACGATGCTGAACAGACCGGCGGCGTATCCCTCGCTTCGATGTTCATTAGCTATTAAATCAGTAGCACTTCGCGCAGATTCTATGCCGGCCACAGGCCTTTTTCGGCATAAATTCTGCCAGTTTTGATGCCCTGGCGCGCCTTCAATCGCGGGGTGGAGTACAGCTTCAACTTCTGGCCGCGTTTTAAGCCAATGTGCGAGTTGGCGCGCCGATTGATCTGCCGCACGGTAGCGAATGCCTATGCTGGGCAAGCTGCGCAGCACCAGCTCAGCATCATTGGCTGCCACGCCGTAGCCTAGGCGCATGTGGGAGAGTTTGATCTTGTGGTGCAGCGCCTCGTCGCGCGTGACGATGGAGCCCATCAGCACATCGCCGCCGCCGCTGGGGTATTTGGTAAGCGCCTGGCTGCTGATGTCTACGGTCAAACCTTGACCATCCAGATCAAAAGCATTGAATGCCAGGCCTGCGCCCCAAGTGTTATCTAAAGCGCAGATCACAGCTTTTTCGCGGCAAATGCGCACCAAAGCCGGCAAATCAGGAAACTCCATCGTCACCGAGCCAGGCGCTTCCAGCCAGACGAGCTTGGTTTTAGGTGTGATTTTGGCGGCCAGATCAGCTGCATCCATCGCGTCGTAGTAGCGCGTCGTGATGCCGAAACGCGGCAGTTCTTCCTGCGTGAGCCCCAGCCGGGCGCCATACACGTTGTGCGGCAGCAGCATGTCATCGCCCTGCCCGAGCAAGGCGATATCCACCGCAACGATTGCCGCCAAACCGCTGGGCACCAGCACACATTGCAAGCCGCCTTCTAGCGAAGCGATGCGCTCTTCTAGGGTGAAAGTGGTCGGCGTGCCGTGCAGCCCATAGGTATAGCCGCTCTTGTTCTTCCAATCCCGGCTGCGCATCGCCGCCACATTCGGGAAGATCACCGTGGAAGCTTTATGCACGCCGATTTGCGGCGCTTCGAAGCCTTCTGGGGGCTGATAAGGATGATGAATGAGATCAGTAATTTTGTTGGCAGACATAGCTGGATGTTAGCGAAAACCGCAAAGACATGAAAAAGCCGCTGACAAGGCAGCGGCTTTTGGTGCAAGCGCAGTTGTGGATCAAACCTTCCACTTCTCCAGCAGCTTCTCGGGCGAGAGGCTGTCGTAGCCTTCGAAGGGCTGGTGAATCCAGGGGTTGGTGGGCAGGTGCTCGACGGAGTAATCGCATTCAAACACGCTCACGGCTTTCGTCCAGATCACGGCGGTGCGAAGCTCGGTGATGGGTTTGTAATTGCCTTTGAGCATATCGACCACGGCTTTGAGTGTGTGGCCGGAATCAGCCAAGTCGTCTACCAGCAGCACCTTGCCAGCGATTTCGCCTTTGGGGGTGGTGATGTAGCGAGCGATATCTAAGTGACCTTGCACCGTGCCTTCGTTGGCACGGTAAGAGCTGGTGCTCATGATGGCCAGGGGCTTGTTGAAGATGCGGGAGAGGATGTCTCCGGGGCGCATGCCGCCGCGCGCGAGGCAGAGGATGGTGTCGAATTCCCAGTTTGATTTATGAATCTGGATGGCCAGCTTCTCAATCAGGTTGTGGTATTCGTCGTAGCTGACGTAGAGGTGTTTGCCGTCTTCTGTGAGCATTTTTGTCTCCGGTTGGATTTACGGTGGTGAAGGATATTGGTGTGCTGAGAATTGAACGCAAAATTCGCAAAATAAACGCAAAAGACGCAGAAAAGAGAAAAGGGAAAAGTGAAAAAACAATAAAGCGGATGGGAGTAATGCTAATAATTTTCTGCGTCTTTTGCGTTTCTTTTGCGCCTTTTGCGTTCTATTGGTCAGTAAGCTAACAAAACAGATTCTCTGAAGCTTTTGAATTCGTTTCGCAGAGCTATCAAGCCAAATAAGGATGCTTGATCAGAATCGTGTGATCGCGATCTGGGCTGGTGGATACGATGTGAATCGGCACGCCCGTCACATGCTCGATGCGCTGCAGATACAGGCGGGCTTGCACGGGGAGTTTGTCGAGTTGCGTCACGCCTACCGTGCTTTGCGTCCAGCCTTCAAGGGTTTCGTAAATCGGCACGCAGCGAGAAATATCGTCTGCACCCATGGGCAGGATGTCAATTTTTTCGCCATCGAGCTCGTAGCCTACGCAGATTTTGAGTTCCTTGATGCCGTCGAGCACATCGAGTTTGGTGATGCACAGGCCACTCAAACCATTCACTTGCGCGCTGCGCTTGAGCAAGGCTGCATCGAACCAACCGCAACGGCGGCTGCGACCAGTCGTGACGCCCTTCTCTGCGCCCACGGTGCTCATGTGATAGCCCGGCGTGCCTGGCTTTTCCCACTCTAATTCTGTAGGGAACGGGCCGCCACCCACGCGGGTGCAATAGGCTTTGGTGATGCCCAAGATGTAGTGCAACATGCCCGGGCCCACACCTGCGCCAGCTGCGGCATTGCCGGCCACGCAGTTACTACTCGTGACGAACGGGTATGTGCCGTGATCCACATCAAGCAGCGTGCCTTGCGCGCCTTCAAACAAGAGGTTCACGCCTTTGGCATGGGCTTCATTGAGCTCGCGCGAGACATCAGCCATCATCGGCTTGAGCAACTCCGCATGCTTCATCGCTTCGTCAAATATCGGCTGAAATTCCAGCGCCTGAGCGCCTAAGAAGGTGGTCATCACATGGTTGTGCAGATCCAGCAAATCTTTGAGCTTGGCCGCAAAGCGCTCGGGGTGTTTCAAATCTTGCACACGCAGCGCGCGGCGGGCGATTTTGTCTTCATACGCAGGGCCAATGCCTCGGCCTGTGGTACCAATCTTCTCGCTGCCGCCTTTGCCGCGAAAGGCTTCGCGCGCTTGATCGAGAGCGGCATGAAACGGCAAGATCAACGGACAAGCTTCAGAGATGCGAAGGCGCGAGCGCACTTCCACACCCGCCTTCTCCAGCCCTTCAATCTCTTCAAATAGCTTGGCAGCAGAGAGCACCACACCATTGCCGATGTAGCACTTCACGCCCGCGCGCATGATGCCGCTGGGAATCAGGTGCAAGGCGGTCTTCACGCCGTTGATCACCAGCGTGTGCCCCGCGTTATGGCCACCTTGGAAACGCACCACACCTTGGGCGGTCTCGGTGAGCCAATCAACCAATTTCCCTTTGCCCTCATCGCCCCACTGGGAACCGACGACGACGACGTTTCTGCCTTTTACTGGATTCATTGCTTCTCTCAGAAAAACTTAAACAGCCGGACGCAAAGGGCGCAAAAGTTGCGCAAAAAACGCAAAAGAAACCAATGAAGGTATTTTTTGCGTTTTTTGCGCAACTTTTGCGACTTTTGCGTCCGGTATTTGTCTTAAAAACATTTCAAACACTCTTCACAACCCACTGCCCAGCCACTTCAGCCAGTTCGCGGTCGCAATTGAACTCTTGCACTTCGGCCTCATGCCCTGGCAGCACGCAGACCACCGTCTCGCCTGCTGCTCGCAGCCGCGCAATCGCCTCACGCAGCGCTGCCGATTCGCCCCAAGGCGCGCGAATGGCTGTGCGCAGTTTTTGCATCGGCGCGGCGGCCACCAAATCTTTAACATCGAGCGAAAAGCCCACGGCTGGCCGGTTGCGGCCAAACACCGAGCCCACTTCATCGTAGCGCCCACCGCGCGCCACGGCATCTGATGCCGATGGCGCGTAAATCGCAAAGCGAGCGCCGGTGTAATAAGCGTAGCCGCGCGCGTCTGACAGATCAAAACTCACCTTCACACTTGGCTGAGCTGAGCGCACATGATCAGCAAGCCACTTCAAATTTGATAGCACTCCGCGCACGTTATATGCCGGCGAGAAGCAGTTTTCGGCCTCTAAAAGCACTTTTTCATCGCCATAGAGCTTGGTGAGTTCAACCAAGGCCTCACGCTGCGCAGCGGGGAAGCTCGCGGTGAGTTCATTCAACGTAGCTACATCTTTAGAGGCCAGTGCCGTATGAATCTGCGCCAACTGCTCGGCAAACACCGGCGCGCCAGAGAGCAAGCTGCGCACGATCTGCGCATCGGCCAAATCCACCGTCAAATCCTTCAAACCAGCACGTTGCAAGCAATCAATCGCCAGCAGCATCACTTCCAAATCAGCTTCCCGCCCCGCATGGCCATAAATCTCCGCGCCAAACTGCAGCGGCTCGCGCGTCGCGTGTGGCTTGGCAGGTGCGGTGTGCAGCGCAGGGCCGCAGTAGCACAGGCGAGCCACGCCTTGGCGGTTGAGCAAATGCGCATCAATCCGCGCCACTTGCGGCGTGCTGTCTGCGCGCACGCCCATGGTGCGGCCAGAGAGTTGATCCACCAGCTTAAAAGTTTGTAAATCCAGCGCCTGGCCTGTGCCCGTGAGCAAGGATTCGAGGTATTCCAAGAGCGGCGGCATCACCAACTCATAGCCATAGCCTCTAGCGGCATCCAGCAAGCTGCGGCGCAATTCTTCGATGTGGCGCGCCTCAGAAGGCAGCACATCGGCAATGTGATCGGGGAGCACCCAGGCGGACATTTGTTGTGAGAGTCGGGTTAAAACCGAATTTTACCCGCCTTGTAATCGCATTTTTCCCCGCTTCTGGCGCTTCGCCGCTGATCAGAGCACAATCTTTGCAAATCTATGAATCCCACTACTCCGCTCGATGCCCTCTCCACCGCCCTTGGCCCTTTGCGCACGCACCCTTTCGCCTATCCCACGCTAGAAGTGATCCATATCATTGGTATCGCGCTGCTCTTGGGCAATCTGGTGCTGCTGGAGCTGCGCGTCTGGGGTTTCGGCAAAACGCTGCCCGTGAAAGATTTATCGCGGCTGGCTTTGCTGCTGGCCATATCGGGCTTCAGCCTAGCCGCCTTCTCTGGCCTCATCATGTTTGCCACACAAGCCGGCGAGCTTTTGGCCAACCGCGCTTTCGTCATCAAAATGGGGCTGCTCATGCTGGCCGCGTGTAATGCCGCGTGGTTTCATGGCCGGGATTCGCTGACGAAACTTGATGGCCTGGCCAGACTCCAAACCTTCGCCTCCACCCTGATCTGGATCGCCGCCATCTTCTGCGGCCGCTGGATTGCTTACATCTAACTTGAGGACTTCACCATGCAACGCCGCACCACATTGCAACTCATCGCCACCACAGCCCTGCCCGCTTCACTTGTAGCCCATGCTCACCACGGCTGGAGCAGCTTCGATCTAGATCGCCCGATCTACCTCGAAGGAAAGGCAAGCAAAGTGAAATGGCAAAACGCCCATACCGAGCTCACCCTCGAACTCAACCCCGGCATGAAGCTGCCCGCAGATCTGGCCACCCGCAGCATCCCAGCGCAAACCGCGCCCGTCGATGCCCCCGCCCTGCTCAAAAAAGCCAGCCTCCCCAAACGCACCGACAAAGCCTGGGAAATAGAGCTCGCCCCCCTCTTCCGCATGAACGCGTGGAAGGTCGATGAAATCAAAAACGGCCAATCGCTCGCCGTGCTCGGCTTCACATTCAAGGATGAAAAAGGCAGCGCTATTCTGCGCGCAGAGTTCTTGTGGCTAGATGGCAAAGCTTACGCTCTGCGGTCTGCTCCAGCCTGATTTTTAAAGCTTTTTGAGTAGGTAGCCGGGATGGATATTGCGCGGATTGCTATGGAATTAGGAGTTACCTAACCGTTCGTCCTGAGCTTGTCGAAGGAGCGAAAACTGGGGTCAGATCACAATTCAAGACACTGATCTCACCGCGCGTATTCAACCTCAGACGAAATTGTGCTCTGACCCCAATTTTTGCGGCGCACGCCAACCATTTCGTTTTCCCCCCAGCTGTTTGGACGCAACCGTTCGCGCTCAACCTTTGACACCTGCGGCCTAGCGCAGGGTAGTCGTCTCGTAAACTTTTTTGAAAACACACGCGATTACGAAAGTAGCGATCTAAAGTTAGTCTCCGCGCGCCTTCCAAAAAAGTTTCCAATCCAACCCACCCTACGCTCTCCGCTTGCAGAGATCGTACATTGGCGTTGTAGTCAGAAGTCTTTTTTCTGCGGCATGGGAGAGACTGGCAGTACAGGCTTGATGTTAGGGATCATTTTCCAAGCGCTCTTACGGATGTGGCGCAGTAGTTTCTCCTTTTTGGCAAAAACTCCTTTTTCCCTGCCAAAGTTAGCCAAATACCTTTTTCAGCAAAGTGCCCGGTCGCAACAAGAACCGTTCGATTGTCTGCTGAATTAACGATATCAGGGAAACAAGCATGTTTACCGTTCAGCTCGAAAGTGAACTGCGGATAGCGAATTTCCAACTGGACAAGATCGCTTCTCACATCCATCGCGCCCGTACATGAAAAGATGCCGTGTGCTATCGAGAGTTTTTTGAGCACCTCTTTGTGTTGTCGCTCAACCGGAAGCACAGGTAACTCTGGTGTCTGATCGACGATGATCAAGGTCGAACCAAACATGTCGCGACTGTGTTTAGCTTCGCCCATACTTGAATAGAGACCCTCGCCGCAAATGCTGCGCGCGAAGGTGAAGTCTGCTACAAATACGCAGAGTAGCAAAATCAAAAAATGCAGCGACCTCCAGCATTTCATCGGGAGAATTAACTTAATACACGCCGCAGGAGTAGCGATATAAAAAATGGCACTTCGGTATAAACTGGGCATAAAGATCGGAAGAACCCTCATATAAATCATCGGTCTAAACTCATTTTTTGGTTTCGAATACAGATATAAAATTATTTCTGATAACCGCAGCAATTAAGCTAATTTATACCGTAGTTTGCCGTACTCTAAAAAACTATCCAGCGGAGAGCGTAGGGTGGTTGGATTGGAAACTTTTTTGGAAGGCGCGCGGGGAGAGGGTAAGTTTGTGACGATCTCTATCGCGTGTGTTTTCAAAAAAGTTTACTTGGGCGATGCCCTGCGTTAGGCAGCAGGTACAAAAGGTGGCGTGCTATTGGTTGCGCTCCCAAGCTTTCACAGAAATGAAGTCATTGTCGTGCGCCGCGAAAATTGGGGTCAGAGCACAATTTCGTCTGGGGTTGAATGCGCGCCGGGTCGTTGAGTGTCTTGAATTGTGATCTGACCCCATTTTTTCGCTCTACCCTTCGACGGGCTCAGGGCGAACGGGAATATCACTATCAATTCAATAGCACCTCGCGCAGTATCTATGCCGGCAAACTGCTCAAAACACTTCAAAAACTCTCAAGAAACGCCAAATGTGACCACGTGATCCACCTCAGCACGAATGCCAATCCATTCGCCTAGTTTGTGATCATGGTGGCTGGGCACATGGGCCATCACTTGTTCGCCGGTTTTGAGCTGGAGTGTGTAGAGAAATTCATTGCCGCGAAAGGCTTTGCGGATGATTTTGGCTTGTACCGGCGAGGCATCGTCGTGGATGATGTCGTCAGCGCGCAGCAGCACTTCAACCTCGCCTTCGGGCAGGCTCTCCAGCACTTCTGGGCTGATATCGTGCAGCTCGCCCACGGGCGTGACGACGTGTTTGTGCAGGCCGCCATGCTCTTCATGCAGCTCCACTTGCGCTTTGGCAAACACGCCATGGCCGATGAAATCTGCCACGAAGCGAGTGGCGGGGCGGTGATAGAGCGTGTAGGCATCGGCCCATTGGTGCAGCTGGCCTTCATGCATCACGCCGATCACATCGCCGGTGGCGAAGGCTTCTAGCTGATCATGCGTGACCATCAGGGCCGTGGCACCAGCAGCTTTCAAAATGCCGCGCACTTCATGGGCCAAGCGCTCACGCAGATCCACATCGAGATTGGAGAACGGCTCATCGAGCAGCAGCAATTGTGGCTTGGGCGCAAGCGCGCGCGCGAGGGCTACGCGCTGCTGCTGCCCGCCCGAGAGCTCATGCGGCATGCGCCTGCGCTCGCCCTCCAAGCCCACAAGCGCCAAGACTTCGCGCACTCTTTCTCTTCGCTCAGCATCCTTCATATGCATGATGCCGAAAGCGACATTGCGGCCAATATCCATATGTGGGAACAAGGCGTAATCTTGAAACACCATGCCGATGCGGCGCTGCTCGGGCGGTTTGCTGAAACCAGCGCTGCTGACTTCTTCGCCCGCCAATTGCACACTGCCGTTGCTCACAGGCTCTAGGCCTGCAACGGCTCTCAGCAAAGTCGTCTTGCCGCAGCCTGAAGGCCCGATCAATACGCCGATATCTCCCGCTTTGAGGCCAAACGTCACGTCGCTCACGGCGCTACGCGCCAAGCCGGGGTAGCGAACGCTGAGCTGATTCAGTTGGAGATACATGGAAGCAATTGTAAATGCGTACAATTCTCATTTACTTTTAGTGTCTTTCTTGTGCAACGCCTGCTCCATTTCCCCTTAGCGCTCATCGCCCTGCTCGTCGCCCTGCCCGTGCTGGCTGTGCTCGCGGCTTTGCTGCAATGGAATGCCGCTAGCAGCGATATCCTCGCGCAAATGGCGAGCACGGTGCTGCCGCAATACGCTATCACATCCATAGCACTTTGCGCAGCTGTGGCGGGCGGTACAGCCCTGATAGGCATGAGCACGGCATGCGCCGTCACGCTGTTTGAATTCAAAGGCCGGCGCTTTTTTGAATGGGCGCTGCTGCTGCCGCTGGCCATGCCGGCCTATGTGTCGGCCTACGCTTACACGGATTTTTTGCAATTCTCCGGGCCTGCGCAGACTTGGATTCGTGAAACCTTTGGGCTTCAAGGCCGCGTGTTGCCGGAGATTCGCAGCACTTGGGGCGCGGCCCTGCTATTCATCTTCACGCTTTACCCGTATGTGTATTTGCTCTCGCGCGCCGCGCTTTCAGAGCGCGCAGCGCATTTGATGGAAGCCGCGCGGCTGCTCGGCGCGCCACTCGGGACGCGCATCCGCAGGGTGGCGCTGCCACTCGCGCGCCCCGCCGTGGCCGCAGGTGTGTCACTCGCGCTGATGGAGACTCTGGCTGATTACGGCGTGTCCAGCTATTTCGGCATTCAGACGTTTACTGCTGGCATTTACAAAGCATGGCTGGCGATGGACGACCGCATTTCCGCCGCGCAGCTCGCCGTGATGCTGCTGATCGTGGTGGCGGTGCTCCTGAAGCTTGAGCGGCGTGCGCAGAAGAAGATGCGCTTCTCGGCGATCAAAGGACAGAGAGCGGGTAGCGCGGAAGCCAAGCCCGTGCAGCTCACCAACGGGCGGCAGATTCAGGCTCAGCTGCTTTGCGCGCTGCCTATTCTTTTGGGCTTTGCGCTGCCAGTTCTCATGATGCTGCGGCTCTTGCTCGCAGGCGCGGCAGATGATGAGCCCATCCGCTGGGCGCAATTCGCCCAATGGGCTTTCAACAGCTTCAAGCTCGCAGGCATCGCCGCCCTGCTCGCCACCGCGCTCGCGCTCATGCTCGCCTTCGCGCAGCGCAGGCAAGCCAATCGCTTCACGCACGGCATCACACACATCGTCGGCATGGGCTATGCCGTCCCTGGCGCAGTCATCGTGGTCGGCCTCTTGATCCCCGTCGGCCTGCTGCAAACCTGGCAGCCCAATTGGAGCATCGGTGCCCTTGTCACCACCACCATCCTAGGCGTGATCTGGGCCTACCTCGTGCGCTTCACCGCCGTCGCGCTGCAAAGCATCCAAAGCGGCTATTCCCGCATCCCGCAAAGCCTAGACGATTCAGCCCGCATGCTAGGCAGCTCCAGCATCAACCTCCTCACCCGCGTACACGCCCCCCTGCTCTCACGCAGCGCCGCCGTGGCCGCGCTGCTCGTATTTGTAGACGTGATGAAAGAGCTCCCCGCCACCCTCGTGCTGCGCCCGTTTAACCACGACACGCTGGCCGTGGTGGCTTATCAGTTGGCTAAAGACGAGCGCTTGGCCGAAGCTGCTCTGCCCTCGCTCGCTCTGGTGCTCGTGGGCTTGATTCCGGTGATTTTTTTGAGCCGATCGTTGCGCACACCTCGCTGAACATCATGCTGCGGTGCAAAGTCGCATAATCTGCTGATGAGCACGATCCACACCCTTGCCGAGCTACGCAGCCACTACGATCCAGCCCGAGAGCGCTCCGTGCTCAAGGAGCTGCCGCAGCTGGACAGCCATGCGCAGCGTTTTGTGGCCTTGTCGCCCTTGGTGGTGCTTTCTACTCATAGCTCTGCGGGAGCGGCCGATGCTTCGCCGCGCGGCGGGGCTGCTGGGTTTGTGAAGGTGATCAATGAAGCCACTGTGCTCATCCCCGATTCGCCGGGCAACAATCGGCTGGATTCGCTGCACAACATCATCGAGACAGGGCAGATTGGCCTTCTCTTTCTCGTGCCAGGCATGGATGAGACGCTGCGCGTCAATGGCAGAGCGGAAATTTCCACGGATGAAGCGATGCGCAGCCTCTGCACAGACACGCTGACCGGCAAACCGCGTGTGCCAAAAATAGTGATCCGCGTGAGCGTACAGGCGAGCTACTTGCATTGCGCCAAAGCGCTGATGCGCTCTGATGTGTGGAATCCAACAAAGCATATTGACCGCAGCGAGCTGCCAAGCATGGGCGAAATGCTGCGCGATCAAATGGCGGATCGCGTCACGCCGGGCACGGTGTTTGAAACGCAGGAGCAAATGCTAGAGCGCTACCGCAGTACGCTTTGATGCATCGGCAAATGCTATCAATTAAATAGCTGCTTGCGCATATTCTGTGCCGGCGATAGGCCGATTTGGCATAAAAAAACCGCCTCAAACTGAAGCGGTTTTTTGGACAAACCCAGAAGGCTGATCAATAACGACGGCCACCACCGCCGCCGCCGTAGCCGCCGCGATCGCCACCGTCACGGCCACCGCCGTAACCGCCGCCACCACCACCGTAGCCACCGCCACCAGAGCGTGGGGGGCGGGCTTCCATGGGGCGAGCCACGTTGACTGTTAAATCACGGCCGCTCATGTTCTGGCCGTGCAGGCCAGCAATAGCAGCTTGCGCTTCTTCAGCACTGCTCATTTCGACGAAGCCGAAGCCTTTGGAGCGGCCAGTGTCGCGCTCCATCATGACCTTGGCGGATTGCACGTTGCCAAAGGCAGAAAACTGCTGTTGCAGATCTTCATCGCGCACGGAGTAGGCGAGATTGCCGACGTATAGTTTGTTGCTCATAATGAGTCTTTCTCAAAGGATGCGCCCGGCGGATGCTGAACACAGGTTAACCATCTAATGTAATGGATGTTGGGGGTGATTTATCGGCGGCCAGAAAATGCTGGTGCGCCCACGCGAGGCTGGCGGTTTTCGATGTGGCGGAAAGTGATGCGACCTTTGCTCAGGTCGTAAGGAGACATTTCAACGGTCACTTTGTCGCCGGCCAGAATGCGAATGCTGTGCTTGCGCATTTTTCCACCTGTGTAGGCAATCAGTTTGTGGTCGTTTTCTAGGGTCACGCGGTAGCGCATATCGGGCAGGATTTCATCCACCTTGCCCTGCATTTCAATCAAATCTTCTTTGGCCATTCGGCCTCCAATGTTCACCAGCTTGCCAAGAAAAAAGGTTGACCGCTCAAACACCTGCGCGATGGGCAGGGTGGCGTAGCTATGAAGCATTCGATCAGAAAATTTCTGATACACCTTACCGCAGCAAAGGTAAGCAAATAACTGCGGAAGCCTCAAGTGTACCGCTGTTTGCATCAGTGCCTCTAGGCGTCATGGTTCAAAGCAGCCATTTGCTACTGAATCAATAGCACCTTGCGCAGACTCCATGCCGGCAATCAGCCATTTTTGATCAAAAAATCCAATCCTGCGCACAGGGCTGCCATCTGCGCCTCAATGCATTGCTCAGGCGTGGTGCGCGGGCTATCGGGGTAGACCTCGGTGGTCGTGCAGTAGCGTGCGCCGCTGATGCTTGCACACAGGCCCAGCGCTTGCAATTCATAGGCAATCACACCGGGCGCTATCGCTGGTGAGCCGATCATCGCGCCATTCTCATCCGCATCGGCAATGTGCGTCACGCGCTTGACCGCTTCAATGATCGCGCTTTGAAATTCAAGCTGCGGATTGGCCGCATCGCAGACCGCATAAAAACCATCAGGAATCTGGCCGGGCTCAAAAGCCTTGCCATCGCGTGCGGCCACCGCAGGGCGGAATTCGCTTTCATCGGTCTCGGTGGTTTCATGCAAATCCAGATGCATCGCCCACTTTCCGTGAAGCGGGGCGATCAAATCCATCAAAGTTGCACACTCTTGCGCTCTGCTGGCAGGTTTGAAAGAACGATTCGGATCTATCGCATCAAAATTCCAACGCTGCACGCGCTCATAAGCCCATGGGCTCACGCAGGGCGCAACAAGCAAATTGACTCGCCCAGCGTAGGCTTGCGCATACTCGGCCAAGAAGCGCAAAGCCCCCTGCACCCCACTCGTTTCATAGCCATGCACACCGCCCGTAATCAGCACATTGGGCGAGCTAGGCTGCCAATCACGGCTGCGCACAGCCATCAGAGGAAAGCGCTCAGCGCCATAAACCACTTGGCCATACTGCACCACATCAAAACGCTGACGCAATGGCTCTATCACAGCGAGTACGTCATCGGCGTAGCTGCGCTGGCGAATTTGTTGAGAGCGCCAAAGCGCAATTTCAGCTGCGCCCCAAGCCTGGCCGGGCGTGCCGATGGGGTAGAAGGGTATCACCGCCATGCTCACATCGCTTTGCGCCCCATGAGCCCGCCTACTTTGCGCACCAACCATTTCGGTGCGGAGCGCGAAGCGAGTACGCCCACTTTGTACACCGCGCCGGGCACATGAATCGCATCGCCGCGCAGCATCGCTTCCAGCGCCGAGCTGGCCACTTCTTTCACATCAGCGATTAAGAAGCTCGGCAATTGGCTGAGCTTGTCGTTGGCGCTCTTGGCCTGGGCAAACATATTGGTGGCCGTGATGCCAGGGCACAGCGCTGTGACGCTCACGCCACTGCCTTGTAGCTCTTCAGCGAGCGATTCAGAGAGCGAGAGCACATAGGCTTTGCTGGCGGCATAGGCCGCGAGCATGGGAATGGGCTGGTAGGCGGCAATGGAGGCCACATTGAGCACATGCGCTTTGCCGCCCTGCTCTGCCACGGTGCGCTGCATCAGCGGCAGCATGGCATGCAGCATCGAGGTGAGCGCGCTGATGTTCAGATCAATCATCTGCTGCACTTTGCTTGCCTCCATCTTCACAAAAGCATCTTGGTGGAGCACACCTGCGCAGTTCACGAGCACGCGAATCCTTAAGTTTTGCTTGTCCAGCATGGCAGCGAGATTTTGAATCGAGGAAGATTGCGTTAAATCAGCCGCTGCCACGCGGGCTTGAATGCCATGCTTGGCTGCCAGCTCCATTGCCAGCGCTTGCAATTTATCCACACTGCGCGCCACCAAGATCACATCAAAGCCTTTGGCCGCGATTTGCTTGGCCAGCTCCAAGCCAATGCCAGAAGACGCCCCAGTGATCAGCGCGTAGTTGCCTGGCTGGGAGGATGTGCTTTTACGGGAAGTGGTTTTTCTCGTGACCATATTGCATCCTTCATGTGATACGCTATATATTCAATAGCACTCCGCGCAGATTCTATGCCGGCGAATGGCCAATATTGCTTAAATTTAGCGATAAAAAGCTTCTACCGTGCCTTTGATCTTGATCAGCAGCGGGCGGCCTTTGCGATCGACTGTTTTGCCAGAAGGCACTTTCACCCAAGCTTCGCTGATGCAGTATTCCTCCACATCAAAGCGCTCTTTGCCATTCAAGCGTATGCCGATGGCGTGCTCAAGCACCGCAGGCGCGTAATGCGGGCTGCGAGGGTCAATCGAGAGATGGTCAGGCAAAGCAGGGCGCTGAGCATCAGCGGCGGATGGAGTAGAAGTGGTGTCATTCATCCCCGTATTGTCAGGGATTTATAGCCCCAAGCTGCATCTAGCAGTCAAGCTCAGTAATCGCGCTTCTTAGCCTGACTTTTGCTTTTTTGCATTGGCCCAACGACTTTACGCATGAGCTTGAGCAGCAATAGCAGCACGACCGCACCAACAATCGCGAACATCAGCGAAGAGATATGAAAGCCTGTGGCCACTGCAGCGCCGCTGATTTGCGCTGCAACGAATTCACCGCCAATAAAAGCGCCAAACATGCCGATCAAAATATTTTCAATTTGCGCGCTGCGTGCAGGCGCATCCATCATGCGGGTGGCCAGCCAACCCGCGAAGGCGCCAACGGCGCACCAGATATAGACGTTGATACATTTCCCCAAGGCCTCGGGATAGAGACGGCTCGATACTGACAGGTTTAGCAGCAATCGCCTAATGATTTCTTTTGCGTCTCAATGTAAGTCACTGGTGAGCTAAATCCGCCGCGCTGTCTCTACACCTTGCACCTGCGCAACAGCCGCGAGCACCTTGGTCAATTGGGCTGCATCGCTCACAACCACCGTGAGCGTGATCCAGGTGCTGCCTTGCGAGCTGTTTTGCTGCACGCCCCGCACAGGCAGCTTCTCTTTGGAAAACACTTCGGTGATATCCCGCAGCAAACCATGCCGCTCGCTGCCCACAATGCGCGCATCCACCGCATAGCTTGCTCCTGATTGAGAAGCACCCCACGCAACATCCACCAGCCTTTCACCCTCTTTTTGCACCAAACTGCGCAGCGTAGAGCAGCCTGCGCGATGGATGCTGACGCCTTTGCCGCGCGTCACATAACCCACAATCGCATCTGGTGGCGCGGGCTTGCAGCATTTGGCCAGTTGTGTGAGCAGGCTGTCCACACCCACCACGAGTACGCTGCCCGATCCGCTCTTTGCGCTGATTTTTTCTGCCACGCGTTGCGTGCGCAGGAGCGCTTGCTCGTCTTCGCTGATGGCCTCTGGCGCGGCAGGCCGAAGGAATTGCTCAATCGTGCGCAATGAAAACTCATCTTTGCCCACCACTTCGAACAAAGCTTCCGCCGTTTTAAAGCCTAACTGTGCAGCCAGATCGTCAAATTTCAGAGCTGTCTTGCCCTCGCGCTGCAAGAGTTTTTCAACAGCTTGCCTACCGCTTGCAATCGTCTCCTCCAATTGCAGTGCGTTAAACCAAGCGCGCACTTTGGCTTTAGCGCGCGGGCTGGCTAAGAAATGCAACTCGGGATTGAGCCAATCACGTGAAGGCCCACCCTCTTTTGCCGCATTGATTTCTACCGTTTGCCCATTGGCAAGAGGCGTATTCAATGTGACCATTTGCCCATTCACCCGCGCGCCACGGCAGCGATGGCCGAGATTGGTGTGCACGGCATAAGCGAAATCAACTGGCGTTGCACCGCGAGGCAAATCCACAATTGCCGCATCTGGCGTGAGCACATAGATGCGATCATCGAGCACATTGGTGCTGGTAGCTTCGCCAGAGACATCTTGCTGCCAAGCCAAGAGTTGGCGCAGCACAGCAATTTTTGCGTCATAGCTGCCTTTGGTGTTGACATTGGCGCTCACGCCCGCGTAGCCCTTGGTGCCAGCTTCCTTGTAAGCCCAATGCGCAGCTACACCCGTCTCGGCATGCTGATGCATGGCTTCGGTACGGATTTGTATTTCTAGGGGGCGGCTCGTGTCATCTCGCACAACCGTGTGCAAGCTCTGGTAGCCATTAGATTTGGGCTTGGCGATGTAATCATCGAACTCACCATCCATCGGCGCATACAGCTCATGCACGCGCGAGAGCGCCGCGTAGCAAGCAGCGGCATCTTGCACGATCACACGCATGGCGCGCACATCCAGCACCTGATCAAAGCCGAGTTGCTTACCGCGCATCTTCTTCACGATGCTGTAAATGTGCTTGGGCCTGCCCTGCACTTGAGCAGCAATGCCTTGAGCGATCAAATCTGCTTGCAGCGTTTCACGCAAGCGCTGCATGCCGCTCTCGCGCTCCGTGCGCTTCTCATCGAGTTGCTTGGCAATCGCTTTGTAAGTGTCTGGCTCCAAGAAGCGGAAGGCCAAATCCTCCATCTCCCATTTGATCTGCCATATCCCTAAGCGATTGGCCAAAGGTGCAAACACATGCAAAGCCTCGCTTGACACTGCGCGAGGTGCTGCGGATTTGATAGCAGCGTAGTGCCGCAGGGTTTGTAGCCGCGAAGCCAACCGCAGCATCACCACACGCAGATCGCGCGAGAAAGCCAGCAGCATCTTGCGAATGTTTTCTGTTTGATTGGCCGCGCCTGGCGTGATTTGAGTTTGCAAGGAGGCCGCACGCGCATGCCGCTGAATGTGGACCAAGCGCGTGGTCTCCATTGCTAAGGTGGCATAACTCGCGCCAAAGGCTTTTGTGATCACATCTTCTGGCTTGTTCAAATGCTCGCAGGCATAGACCAAATAGCTGGCTGACTGCATGGCTTCAGAGCCACCAATACTGCGCAAGATGGCGGCCACAGCATCTGCGTGCGCGAGGATGTTTTCGCCTGTGTCTAAGGTTTCTGAGGCAATCAATGGCTCTGCAAAAGCGCGTGCGCGCTCAATGGCCCTGCCGCGCTGCGCATCAAGCGCTAAATCATCCGCCGCAAACGATTCGCCCGCTACAGATACTGCGGCAACTGGCGCTTGGCTCTGCTCAGAGTGTTTCATTGCCCAAAAAGAAACTCTTCCACAGCTTGGCATTGCTCAGGCTGAACCAGTGTGGGCGCATGACCTACATTTTCAAACTGGATGAGCTTGGCTTTTGGCCCGCGCGTTTGCATCTTTTGAGCCGTCTCCAGGCTGATCAAATCAGAATCAGCGCCGCGAATCAGCAGTGTCTCAGCTGGAATAGCGTCATACAGCTGCCATAGCATGGCCTCGCCATGAGCTGCGGCCTCGGGCGTGGTAGCGCGCACAGGAAGCGCAATAGCAGGGTCGTAATGCAGTTTAAATTTCATAGCACCGCCCGTCATATCAGGTCTGATCATGGGCTTAGACAATGCCAGCCATTGCTCAGGCGTGTGCTTTCCAAAGCTCGTGGAGAGCTCCCACATGTAATCGACAGCTTGCTGCTCGGTATCAAAGCGCTTATCAGCGCCGATGTAGCTGCTGATGCGCTGCAAAGCTTCCCATTGCACCACGGGGCCTACATCGTTGAGGATCAGCTTGCGTGGCATCAAACCCTTGAGCTGGGGCTGCAATGCCGTTTGTGCGGCCACAGCAATGCCGATCAAGCCGCCCATGCTCGTGCCGATCCAATCGAGGGTCTGCGCACCTTGCCCTTTGAGCGCCATCAAAAGAGTGACCAAATCTGCAGCATATTGCGGCACTTGGTAGAGCGCTGGATCAGGCAGCCAATCGCTCATGCCACGCCCGGCCACATCCACACTGACCACACGGCAGCGTTTGCCATCTGCACCTATCAGGCGCTGCGCTATCACATCAAAATCGAGCCCTTGCCGAGAAATACCATGCACACACACCACGACATGCGGATGGTGTGCAGAGCCCCAGCTCCAGTATGCCATTCGGTGCGTACCAGGGCTTGAGCCAGCGTGGTCACATTCAATGCGATGAAGATCAGCGGTATTCATACCAACATCCTAGCCGAGAAACTGCACAGCCCGTTGCTCAGCTGTGCAGATCAGCACGCGAGCGCGCTTCAGGGGCAGTTTTGGCCTTCTACTGAAATGTCAGGCTCTGTTTCGCGCACATCCTCTGGGTCACGCTCTGCATCCTGTAAAGCGCCTCCAATCTGGGCAAGTTGAACTGGCACAGCGTTGGCGTCAGGTACCGTCGATACAGCTGGCGCAGGTGCGGGAGGCGGAGGCGGTGGCGGGATGTAAATACCTGCGTTTGTGATGCCATTACCCAAGGGCGTGACCGACAAAACCAAACAACCATTGCAATTGCTTGGTGAAGAAATCAAACCAAAATTGCTCAAAACAACAGCATCAGCATCCAAGCCACTGCCGGGCGTCAAATTTAAGCTCGGTGCATTGATGGTGATATTGCCATCAGAAACAATAGCCGCATACGCACCAGCACCCGTACCGCCCAGCAAGTTGATGCCAGCTCCCGCCGTGATATTCATCGAGGCGCTTCCGGTAGGATCTAGGCGCGCATAAGCCCCACCAGCTCCTCCTGTGATATTGATGCCGCCCAATACATTCACTGACACCGCACCCACAGCATCCAGAGAGGAGAACGCACCCGTTTGCCCGCCCGTGATGTTCAGATCACCAAAAGAGTTCACGGTCAGACTGCCGTTGGATTGCACAGCCTGGGATGCTGTGGCTGCCGCGCTGCCTAAATTAATGGCCATCGCTTCGAGCAGCAAAGAATTGCTGGCAGTCACACGCACTCCATTCGCACCACCACCGATCTGCAGCAATCCGCCGCTAAGAAGTTCGACATCCCTAGCGCTCACATCGCCCCTGATCTCGTAACCACTCCCCGTCGTTGTTTCGTAATGCAAAACTCCAACAGCGCTCGCGCCAGTCAGCAAATGCTTGTTGTTATTGTTGTTGCGCAGATAAGCATCGCCGCCCGTCGCGTTAAAAGTCACACTGTTTCCCGCGTCAATCAACAGCATGCCCGCACCGCTTGAACCCAAGCCAGCCGCGTTCAGATTAATACCAATAGCCGATAGTGCACCACTTCCTTGAACCAAAGCGCCCGTGCTCGTGATATTGATATCTCCTGCCGGTGCCTGCAGATTATTCAGCACCAGGCTGCCACCGATATCCTTGATGTTGATCGTGCCGGTCGCTGCAGACCCGGAAACGGCCCCCAGCTGATTGTTTCCAAGCAAGTCGATACCACCGTTGACATTAGCCAAAAGTGAACCCGATGCGATCGCGTTGGAAACGCTTTGCGTGATGCTGTCGGCATTGATGACGACATTGCCTGTGGCTGAAATATTCGGATTGAC
Source organism: Variovorax sp. PCZ-1 (assembly GCF_018413605.1). GTDB lineage: Bacteria > Pseudomonadota > Gammaproteobacteria > Burkholderiales > Burkholderiaceae_C > JANMDU01. The sequence goes on from NZ_JAHCDN010000001.1 coordinate 1,949,420, forward strand.
ATCGAGCAGGGAGGTCAGTGAAACATTTTTACCAGCCACGCTGAATTGGCCGATAGCGTTGGTGCCGTCTGTGAGCAAGACATCAAAGCCAGCAGCATTGACGGAGACTTCAGCGGCATTGATGGCTCCATATTGACTGACCGCACCTGCTGCTGTGATATCAAGCTTACCGGCTTGCACAATACCAACGCTTACTGCACCCGCTTGACTAAGTGCAACATCGCCGCCGGTCACGATAGAGCCGTAAGTGCTCGTGCCTGTGCTTGCGTTGTTAACAGTGATGTTGTTGTAGCTGCCGCCGCCCACAAAGTTAAAAGTGGTTGCACCTGAAACATTCACACCCATATTCACATTGGCTAAAGCAGAGGTGGCTGACAAGCTCAAATTTGGCGTGATCAATGATGTGCTGTTGATGCCTGTAGCAAAGCTGATGTCAGCAGTGCTGGTGGCTTTGCCGTTGATTGTGAGGTTGTTGGCATCAACGATCTGCAAAGTAGCGGAATCAACGATCTGCAAATTAGCAAAATCGTTGGCAGGATTAAGTAGCTGGATGGTTTGGCCGGGCGCTTCAAGACTAGTCAGGCCAGCCCCCACATTGATCGCTCCGATTTGAGCGATATTCCCAACTGCTTTTGCAGTGAAGTTCTGTGCGGATACTTGAGCGAATGTTAATCCGCCATTGCTGTTAATTTCTGAAGAGCCGCCAGAAATCAAGCGAACGAGCCCCCCGTAGGTACTGGCTGTGACCAAGGAGATATTTCCACCAACGGCAGTCAAATCCGACGAACCTGCGATGTTCAATACACCAGCTTGACTGATACTGCCCTGAGCAACAGCGGTAAAAGAAGCACCTGTGTCAGTGACAGTTAAGCCCAAACTTGAATTGCCTAGTTGTAACGTGTCGCCAAATGCTTGCAAACCGACCATATTGCCGGCTACAGCCAGCGTGGAGCCCGCTGCGGCCTGCAAGATCACTTGCCCACCGTCAATCACCGTCAGACCTTGGCCAAACTGGTTATTCACATTACTCAGCGTCAGATCGCTTGAGTTCATATCCAGCTCTAAGCTTCCAAGCGTTGTAATCGCCGCGCCTTGGCTAACCTTGCCAGTCGCAATGATGCTTGCCGTTTTGCCAGCAGCCGTCGTGATGTCACCCAATACAAGCTCGCCTTGCATGCCTAGCTGAATATCACCCGTCTTGCTTTCAGCAGAAACCGTTGTGCTTGTGAGTGAGGCAGAGCGCAGATCGATATTGCCGTCAGCAAAAGCAAGAACAGTTGCAGCGCTGATACCGTTCGGACCCAACGATTGGATTTTTCCTGTATTTGCATTCAAACTGATCGTGCTGGCTGCTTTGATATCGTTGTGAATATTCAAATCGCCAGCTGCTTGCGTGATGGCAATATTCGTAAAACCAGTGATGCCTGCAGCATTGGTGTCATCCCATTTTGTATTGACATTGAGTGTGCTGCCTGCAGCGCCTGACAGCGATCCACCCGTCGTAAAAATAAGCTCACTTGTTTCCAAGCCTGCGGTGAGTAAAGTACCGGCAATTTGCGTGACTGAACTGACACCACGATTGAGCAATCCCGCAGCTGTGGCATCCAAGGTTTTGCCACTGACAACGCTTAACGTGCCGCCAAGAATACTGGAGCCTGCAGCCAAAGTGGTGTTGTTAAAGAAGCTTAATTCAGCACCATTAGCAATTTCAAAAGAACCAGATGTGAAAGGCGCGATAGGCAGCAGCGCGCTGCCGGTGTTGATTTGAATTAATCCACTGTTGCTCAGCAACGGTGTGTTCACCTGCCCACCGTCATACGATAGTTTGGCTCCGCTGCTTACACTAAAGCCCGCGATATTGCTGATTGAGCCAGACAGCAGAGACAGACTACCGCCGGGCAACCCACCCACGACAGAAAGTTCGCCTGAGCCCATCGCCAAGGTACGTGCGCCTGCACCTGAGAGGTTAGCTCCGCTCCAATTACCCAGGCCACTCACTGTGCCGCCAGACCAAGTAAAGAGGCTGGCTACTTTGCCGCCAGTCGATGGTAAGTTCAATGTTCCGCCCACCAAACTCAATGTGCCACTCAGGTTCAAGTTTGTGGACGGCAAGGCCAGTGACCCGCCAGTTGCGATGAACAAGTTATCGTCAGCCCCTAAAAACAGGCCATTAAAACCGCCCGCGCTGACCCCAGCGCCAATGGTGATCGATCCAAAACCAGCAGGGCTTAATGTGACCAAATCCGTAGCGCTAGGCAAAGTGTTGTTCGACCAATTGAACGGATCACTCCAGTTGAAACCATCACCATCACCATCACTGCTTCCATCCCAAATACCGTTTGCAAGCGCAGCACTACTGATACTCACATTCGCAAATGTCGAGCCGAAGCTCACCGTTCCTGCCAAACCAGCTGGCGATGTGATCGTGGAGGTAACGGCACCGACTGTGAACGAGCCACCGGAGCCCAAGCCGTTGGTTTCAATGAAATTAAAATTGTTGCCAACAGAAATCGTGCCGCCATTGATCGGCGTCAACGTGAGTACCGAGCCGTTGGAAACGTTCACTACGGAGCTATTGAAAACAACCAAGGCATCGTTAGGCGTCACAATATTATTGCTGTCGATTGAAATATCCATCACACCGCCAGGTGCATTGGTAAAGTTGCCGTAGATGGTGATTTTTCCGGTACTGGTCGCTGTACCTGGTGCAATCGTCCCGAGATTGAGCAAGCTGGTATTCAAATCGCCTGCACCAGTGATCAAGGCACCTGATTCGTTGGTGAGAGTTAAACCACTGTATTTGAATTCGCCGTTGTTCAAATTGAGAATACCAGCGGCGCCGATTTTGCTGATCGGCGCGCCAATCCGCTGCGGAGCTACTGTCAGCGCATTTGTATTTAAATCTAATGTGTTGTCGCTCAAGATCACACTGCTTGCTTGGCTAGCACTGGTAAGCAATACTGGGTTGGGTGCTACACCAATCGTGACTTCATGGTATAGCCCAGGTGCATCACCTCTGCTCCAGTTGCTGCCAACACTCCACTGAGAATCTGTTGCACCCGTCCAAGTGTTTTGCACGCCAACAGCTTTTGCAGTCAAGGTTTTCCCGGGAGTAGCAGCATTGAAAAATACAGGACTGCCCACGCTGGTATTCGCGCTGTAGCTGGATGCAGTGAATGTGCCGCCCGCACTGATCAGCGTTTGTATCTCTCCTCCTTGAAAACGCTGCAATACGCTCGGCGAGGCAAGCTCAGCCATTTTGACGCTGGGGCCAACACCTGTGAACTGCACGTTGTTTTGAACGATCAGGAGATCTGAGCTGTTGGCCGCCAAATCAACGATGAGGCTTGAGCGATCAGAGGCAGTTGTGCCGTCAAAAGTAAGATTGCCATTCACCGTGAGAGTTCCAATCACTCCGGGTGTAGAGCCAGGGGTGATGGTGCTACCCGAGGCGGCAGTGAGAACATCAGCCCCCCCCATAGACAACGTACCGTTGCCCGACAAGGTAGCCAAGTTTTGCAGCGTTGAATTACCGTTCAGGGTGAGAGTGTTATCTACTTTCACGGTATTCATTTGAATCGTTGAACCCGTTATGCTGACCAAGCCGGTGCCCTGGAAAGTTAGCGGTGTAGACGTGCCAAGCCGAATCGTGGAAGCAGTGAAGTTGCTGTTGTAGGTTTTGTTGTTGCCTACATCGGTGTCGATATTGAGCTCAAGGGTTTTACCCGTGACATTGAGCAGATTGAAATTTCCCAAATCCGCAGAATCAATCGTAAATTGACTCGTTGAGAGCACATCCTTACCACCCGTGAGTGTTTTGGCAGTTGCATTGATGCTGATGTTGTTTGAAAACTTAGCGAGATTGGCCACACTCAAATCGAAAGTATCTGCACGAATGTTAAGGCTATTGATGCCATCAGTCGATGCGACTTTGACGTTGTTGACATCAATATCCAAGCCCGCATTCAAACTGGTGATCCCGCCGGTTTGTGCGCTCAACGTGAGCGAGCCTGCCGTGATGCTGTTCGTACCGAATTGAAAACCCAGCCCTGAGGCGATCGTGATGTCGTCATTGGTATTGATACTCGATCCCAAAAGCAGGGTGTTGCCAGTTAAGCTGGTCAAATTCAGGCTATTCACACCCACACCGCTCACAAAAGAAAGCGCCGCTTGGCTGCGTGAGTCAATATAGGCACCAGCCGTGTTGTTTGCCAAGGTATCCAGCTCAACAGACAGATTCAGCGGCGAACCCGTGCTGCTAGCGACCAGTAATGGTGCAACACTCGTGCCCAAACCCGTAATAGCCTCTAGAAAGAGCCCGCCTGTACCGGCGGCAATGCTCTGTAAACCTACTTGCGTGATCGCGCCAGCGCTACTAAGCGTGACGGATGAGGCTGCGCCAGTAGCCTGCACACCGAATATCGAACCTACGCCAAAATTTTGGCTATTGCTAAAGTTAATTGTTGAGCTAGTTCCGGTTGTAGTAGCGCTAAAGGTATCGACAAGATTGTTACCCGCCAGATGGATGGACTTATCAACCGCATCAGCAAAAAGCTGCTTGGCAGTGATCACGGTACCCGCAGCTTGCGAGATCGCGGTACTGAGAGTAGAACTGTCGCCCGCAATGATGGTGAGATTTGCAGCACCCACATTGACAGCACCTACGACATTCACATCTCTAAACCGATTGCTATTGCTACCAACGAAAATCGTATCTGCATTCAGTATTTTTGAGAAATCGCTACCTGTTAAGCTGAAGCCGCTTGTAGCACCTACACCAATTTGGGCATCCACAGTACCAGAGAAAGATGGCAAAAGTAAGACATTGCCGCCGTTAGCGTCAATCGATCCATTGATCGTGACATCCGTGCCTTTTAAAAGTACCGAAGCTGATCCAGCCACCGCAATCCCTTTGACCACGATGGTCGAATCGATACTCACTTCGCCAGTTAATGCGGTCAAACTGGCTTGTCCAGCCGAGTCGATGTCTTGGGAGACTTTGACGCCGCCGCCACTGTTAGTGACATTGATACCGAGGTTGACGCCTTGAGTCTTGAGCCCCGTAATGGAAGTAGGTGCTGGGCCGACTTGCCCAATGGTGAGATCCGTTGATGCAGCGTTGATAACGATATACCCCGTGGTGGAGTCTGCGGCAACGATAGGGTTACTGCCTTGCAACTGGAAATTAGTCAGATCAATATTGCCAGTGGCTTTAAAACCCGCTTGGTCTAACTGTGCAGCGCGGAGTACTTTTGAAGAAATTGAACCACCCGAGAAAAAAGAATAGTTTTTCGCACCGAACGGCGGACTGAAGTTTTGCGTCCCGTCGAACAGAATATTTCCACCCGACAAGTCCGATGCGCCCACAGTCACGAGACCAACGCTGCCAAAAATCCGATTCAAGCTGCCATAACCAATGTCTAAAGCACCCCCGGCACTGCCGGTGGTATCTGAATCCACAAACGCGATGTTTCGCCCCGCAGTTTGCCCGCGGAGTACTACGCCGGCGAAGTCGCTGATGGCGCTGTCTGAATCCAAGTAGATTCGCTCATCCGCTGCAATGGTCAAAATACTGCCTGAGGACGATCCAGCGTTGATCGCTGTGCTATTGACGAACTCTTTCGAGGTGCGCAAGCTGACCTCAGCTTTGCCGATGCCATTGATATTGAATTCATTGGGCCCAGACATCGAAAGCTTGTTTTGACTGAAGATATCTACGACAGCATCGCTGCTGCCATTGTTGACATCGATGGCGTCTAAGAACAGGGGCGCCGCAGCGTCGTTTTCAACGTGTAGTTGGGTTTGAATCGATGCGCTCAAACTGCCTGCAATATTGCTCAGCCGCACTGGGGCTGCTGCACTTGCGACATTTGCGCTGGCGGCTGCACTGCCCAAGGTGACCTCATTCATACCCGACAAATTGGTTAAGACGGCCGCCGCTGTAGTGATTCCAGCACCCGCTGCACCAACCTCCACTGTTGCCTTATATGCGCTTGTTCCTGCAATTTTGCCAAGTTGCACACCGCCTTGACCAAAAAGCTGGATCAAGCGACTTCCTGGTGAACCCGTGCCGATCATGTCGATCTCGGCGGCAGCAGTCATGTTCAAATTGCCGCCGCCATTGGCGACTAGGCTGAGATTGCCATCGGCTTTGATGCGATTACTCAAGGAGATGACATTCGCACTGGTGATGGAAATGTCGTTGAGTGCAGTGCCCGTTCCTATCTCCCCTTGCAACGCGACTTGGCCGTTGGCATTGATGGTCAAATCATTGTTGCCCTGCACCTCACCTTGCAAAATCACTTGGCCGTTGCTGAAGGTTGTGATGGCTGCATCTTGAGTTAATGTCACTCTGCCATTGAGGCTCACATTCCCTCCCGAGACTGCGATACTTGCTGGCAAGTTGATCTGACCAAAATTAGCTGCGCTTGGGGCGGAGCTGTTGACTATCAACCCCCCAAGAGATTGACCCAACGTATTCGTAACTACGTTGCCAAATGTGATGTTTCCTGCAAGACCGAGTCCGAAGATTTCGGTTGTAAAAGTATCCAAACTCAACACCCCGGGCGAATTGCCTTGGATCACGGCAGTACCTAGGTTAATGGATCCAGAATTCCCAACATTCGCCGAGCTGCTGTCGATGGTGAAAGCACCGGTGTATACGCTCAGAGTTTCAAAGTTAACAATGTTGATGTTTCCATTGGTCGTGATGCCACCTTTGTCAAGGTACAAATTACTGGGCGCTATGTTTGTATTGGAAATGCTGAGCGTGCCTGCACTGTTGATACCTGCCAGCCCATCAATTTCAGCGATGAAAGTGTTGGTGTTGCCAGTTAATATATCAATCGATCCTGCCGTCGATTTGGCTGCAATTTGATTGATGGTGTTACTTGAGCCGCCTAAGTTGATGGAGCCGGCCTCCATTCTGAGGTTACCCCCCGTGATTGAGTTGGCAATATTTTGCGTGATGTTGCTGCTAGCAGCAGAACTGAGGAGCGCTACATTGTTAACACCAAACAATATAGATTGATCGACGGCAAGCAAGATGTTTCCAGCGAAGCTGGTGGTATCGCCAAATCGAATGGCTTTGTTGGCAGAAAGAACATTAAATTCGTTTTGGCTGATTTGTAAGGAGCCCGAGCCACTGCTGTCCGTGTTGCCTCCGATTTTGATCAGTCGATTGTTGTCATTTGGACGAATCAAAATGCTGCCTGTTGAGGCAACTACCGTTGAAGTGGATTGAATTTGAAAACGATCAGCCACCAAAGAAACGCTGTCCCCAGTGCCTGTTGCAGTGATCTGGGCGTTATCAACCACCTGAAGCAGCTTATCTGGCCCTCGGGCGTGAATTGAGATAGATTCAGCATTCATTTGCACGCCCTGCACTGCCCCAAATGAGCTGATATTGATATCACCGCCCACTGCGCTGTTGCCGAACTCCCCCGTACTGATAGAAATATTTTTATTGGCTATCAGCACAGAGCCGTTGCCTAAACCTATCCCTGTAGCAGCTTTCATCGTGATGGAGCCGCCAGTAGATATGATGCTCACCTTCTCGCCAGTGTTGCTGAAATTAGTGGTCACCACATTAGGGCCGTTTATACCTCCGGTCCATTGCGTACCTGCTTCTAGCAAGATATTGCCGCCTGCTTGAATCGTAAATTGCGGCATGGTGGCCGCGTTCCAACCCGCAAAAACGACGCCCATACTAGGAACGACTGAAGCATTTGTAGTGCGCAGTGTCAAATCTTGGGCAACCACCAAACCGTTGTCTGTAAATGGTGTTAAGCCAAATGTGATTTTGTTAGCCGCTTCCAGCAAGATATTGGCAGTTAGCCCAATGGACTCCAAAGTCGACTCATAAATCGTAGCCAGCGTGCCGCCAGCAGCTGCCGTGATCGTGCCGCCTGTGAAAGCGGGGTCAGAAGTTCCGCTGCCGCCTTGAATCAAGATTTCATCAGGATCTAACAACAAAGTCCCAGTGCGCCCTCTTCTCGCCGTCAAATCAGCTCTACCTCGAAAGTAAAGATTTTTCTTACCTGAAGTCTCGCCGAATCCGCCGTCACCGCCTTGCTCACCGCCTTTGGCGTGCAGCGTGCCTGCAAAATAGGTGTCGTTGTCTGCCCAGACGATGGCCTTGCCGCCTTTGCCGTTGACTCTGGCATTGGCTTCTAGCAGAACGCCGCTGCTGATATTGGTGTTGTAGGCGTTGGTGATGTCCGCATTAGCGCCTTTGTAATCGCCGCCGACAAGTATCGTGCCGCCACCAGAATCGCCGCTGGCCAGCAATTGCGCGCCAGTATCAAGGCTGACTGTGCCGGGGCTGAGGATTTGAATCGTGCCGCCAACATGACTTGCGCTGATGAGCTGCAATGTGCCAGTAGCATCGGCCGCACCCACGCTGGGTGAGCTGGCATTGATCAGGGAGGCGATGCGCGATTCTTGGCCACCGAAGATGCGGATGGTGCCGCCAGGCTGGCCGGTGGCGCTGATACTGCTGCCTGCTTCAGTGAGCACACGACCTTGATTTGCTACTATTTCAATAGCACCTCCCGCAGCACCAATGCCGGCGACAGGGCTAATTGGCACTGAATTTCCAGCGTTGGCACTGATGCTTGCACCCGCACCTACCGTGATATTGCCTTGGGTGGATTGGATGCTGATGCTGCCACCGGCTTGCGCTTGGCCTGCATTAGTACCGCCATTGGCTTCGATGATGGGGGCTTTGCTGCTGCTTGCGTCTTTGACGATCTCGATATCTTTGATAGCGCGCAATACGACTTTGCCACCTTCCATCGTGGCCGTTTGCGCTTGAATCACGCCGCTGTGGCGCAATGTACCGGCAAACACGCCAACAGCGTTGCCTTGGAGCGTACCCAGGTTGATCACTTTGTTGTCTGCGCCTTGTACGATGAAGCGCATGCCCTCTAAGCCGCGCCCCACCACTTCAACGGTTTGACCTGCGCCTAGGATCACATTGCCATTCTCGGCTTTGATGAGGGCATCTTTGCCTGTGGCTATTTGCGGTGCAATCAGCACCACATCACCATTGCGTGAGCGGATCACACCATCCACCTGCACGCCACCCGAGAGGGCGTTGCCTTCAAAGCGCAAGCGCCCTGCTCTGGCATCGGCCTCCGACATGCCCAACGTGGAGGCTGTGAAACCTGCAGTATCAACCACGCCGCCAGCGCCCACAGCGATGCCGTTTTGATTGACCAAGATCACATTGCCGTTGGAGCGCAGCGTGCCGTGAATTTGCGAGGGTATGTTGGTAACGACTCTGTTGATGCTGCTGGAGCCGACATTCGGTTGGTTGATGTTGGTGGCGTGGCCACTGCCGATGTTGAAGCTTTGCCAGTTGATAACGCTGGTGTTGCCTGCGCCGTTGGTGGTGTTGACGTTCAGCGTATTTCCGTTTTGCTGAATGTTTGCGCCGCCATGCACGGCCACGCCGCCCTGAGGCAGATTTTGCGCATGCAGTTGGCCCAGGCCAGCGAAGGTCAGGCTCAGCCCGGTGATGGCTTGGGAGACGCGGACACTCGCCGCACCGAAGGCCTGCGCTAAAGCGAAGCTCAGGCTTTGGGGCACAAACTGCAAGTCTTGTCTGACGCGGCTGCGCTTGGCGCTGCCGCGCAGCATCACCAGACTGCTGGATCGCTTGCTGAGCTTGGAAGATTCGGTCATGTTGTATAGCTCTTTTTCTGCCCATCTTCATGGACACGGGTGGCAATAGGCTTCATTTGCGCACACGTATGGCAGGCAAACTTACACCTCTTTGCAATATAGACGAAAGTGGGGGGATTGCGTGTGAAAAATGCACGCTTTATGGGGCGCAATGGCGTCGTTTTACGCAACAAATAGTCACATTCTCATTTTTTATATAAAAACAGCCATTTCCCGGCGTGGGCTGTGCGCAGAGTGCTATCAAAAAAGAAGTGTTTAAATATGCCTGTATGCCGCACGTCTGAATTGCAGTTTGTGGCAAAAAAACCCGCAAAATCCTACAGATGCAAGCCCCCCACGATCCCCCCCGCCTGCCATGGCTGGCAGGAGGGCAAGATTTTCCGCCCGTCACGCAGGCTTGGGGGCTCACGCATCCAGCGCCAGGCTTGCTGGCTTTGGGCGCTGATTTGGAAGTTGAAACGCTTTGCAGGGCATACCAACAAGGCATTTTTCCTTGGTTCAGCGAAGGGCAACCGATTCTGTGGTGGAGCCCAGATCCGCGTATGGTGCTGCCCGTGGCAGAGTTCAAATTGCACCGCAGTCTGCGCAAAAGCTTGGCCTCTTTTTTACACACACCTGGCTGTGAAGTGCGCCTTGACCATGATTTCCCTGCGGTGATTGCCGCTTGCGCGAACACGCCGCGCGATGGGCAGGCTGGCACTTGGATTTTGCCGGAGATGCAGGCAGCTTATATCGCGCTGCATCAGGCCGGCTTTGCCCACAGCATCGAAACTTGGGCTCATGGCAAGCTGGTGGGCGGTTTGTATTGCACAGCCCTTGGCGGCGCGGTGTTCGGCGAGTCCATGTTTGCTCATCAAACCAATGCCTCAAAGATTGCTTTGTGTGCGCTGGTCGCCTTGTGCAAATCACAAGGCGTGGCGCTGATTGATTGCCAGCAAAACACGGCGCATTTGGCCTCGCTCGGCGCGCGCGAGATGCCACGCGAGGCGTTCTGTGCGCATGTTTTGTCCAGTGCAAAAAATAAACTGTCGTGGCAGGCTAAATCCGTAGAATGGCAAGTCTTGGATGTGCGGTTGGCATCTTAGGTATTTTCCTCGGACACACTAGCTCAAGCCACTTAGACCCACCATGACACTACTCAAGGATCTCCCGCTTCAGACCTTGCAGTTCTACGCCACGGCGCCGTATCCGTGCAGCTATTTGCCGGGCAAGGTGGCGCGTTCGCAGGTGGCCACACCCAGCCACTTGGTGCATAACGAAGCGTATTCAGAGCTGGTGGCCAGCGGCTTTCGGCGCAGTGGGATGTTTACTTACCGGCCTTACTGCGATGGCTGCAAAGCTTGCGTGCCGCTGCGTGTGAATGTGGCGAATTTTGTGCCATCGCGCAGCCAAAAGCGAGCACAAAAGCAGCATACAAATTTGCAGGTGCGAGTGATGAAGCTTGGCTTTGTACAAGAGCACTACGAGCTGTATCTACGCTATCAAAACGGGCGGCATGCAGGCGGCGGTATGGATCATGACAGCATTGATCAATACACCCAATTCCTGCTGCAAAGCCGTGTGAATTCGCGCATCGTAGAGTTTCGCGAGCCTGGTTTGAATGGCGAACTCGGCGCTTTAAAAATCGTGGCGATTTTGGATGTGCTCTCTGTCGGCATCTCAGCGGTTTACACGTTTTATGAGCCGGATGCTAAGGCCGCGTATGGCACTTACAGCATCCTCTGGCAGATCAGCCAAGCCAAGCAGCTGGGCTTGGCGCATGTGTATCTTGGCTACTGGATTGAAAACAGCCCGAAGATGACTTACAAGGCGCAATTCAAACCGCATGAGCTGCTGATCGACGGGGTTTGGCAAGCTGCTTAAGCCCGTTTCCGTTCGTGCTTAGCCGTTCGGTTCAGGCAGAGCATGGCCTGCCCTGAGCTTGCCGAAGAGCGAAGCCCTTGCGAGCCCTTCGACCAGACTCAAGGCGAACGGAATCGAACGATCAGCTATGACGTTTGGCAAGCCAGCTGATTTCACACTATAAAATTCATGCCTAGCTTGAAATTTCAGGGCATGAAAAAAACACCCTCCACCACCCCCACCATCCAAGTGATCGAGCGCATGTTTGCGCTGCTGGATGTGCTCTCCTCGCGAGAAGGCGCGATTTCGCTCAAAGAAATCAGCGAGAAAACTGGCTTGCATCCTTCAACAACGCATCGCATCTTGAACGATCTCGCGCTCGGCCGTTTCGTTGATCGCCCTGAATCCGGCAGCTATCGCTTGGGGCTTCGTTTACTCGAGCTGGGCAATCTCGTGAAAGATCGCCTCAATGTGCGCGATGCTGCTCTCCCCGCCATGCGCGAGCTGCACAAGCTCACGCAGCAAACCGTGAATCTCTCCGTGCGGCAAGGCGATGAGATTGTGTATGTGGAGCGCGCGTACAGCGAGCGCAGCGGCATGCAAGTCGTCCGCGCCATCGGCGGCCGCGCGCCGCTACATCTCACCTCGGTGGGCAAATTGTTTTTGGCTTTCGACGAACCCCTGCGCGTGCGCCAATACGCCACGCGCACCGGCCTCGCAGGCCAAACGAAAAACAGCTTGACTCAACTGCCAAATCTCGAACGCGAACTCTCCAAATGCCGCCAATACGGCGTGGCGCGAGACAACGAAGAACTCGAGCTCGGCGTGCGCTGCATGGCGGCTGGCATCTACGATGATCAATCGCGGCTTGTCGCTGGCCTCTCAATCTCCGCACCTGCAGACCGGTTGAATGAAGAGTGGCTGCCGCGTTTGCAAGCCACAGCCAAAGAGATTTCAGTGGCCTTGGGACATCGGGGATAGAGTCTCTTGCTATTTATTTAATAGCATATCGCGCAGTATGTATGCCGGCGATCTATCGATTTTTTTCATAAATTGATTTGATATTTGCCAGCTCTTGCAAAAACAAGCTTCGTAGCTCTGTCGGCTCAATCACCTGCACCTGCGCGCCAAAGCCTAGGAGTTGCCGCACACCCTGCTCGATGGATTCAATGGGCAAGATGACATGCACCCATCCTTCGGGCGTATTTTCTGTTTGATCTCGGGCGGGCAAAGCGACGGATTTGACACGGCCATTGGCCAGCCAGGTTTGCGCGCGGGGCGAAGCGATGATGTGCGCTTGATACCGATACAAGTTCGCCTCGAAGCGTTGAGTCGATGCAACCCGATGCTGCGCTAAATCAAAGCTCGCTGGGCGTTTGAATTTTTTAGCTGTCGCGCTGACCGACAAGATATTCAACAGACGAAAAGTCAGTGCCTCTTTTTTATCGTTCTTTTTGTCTATGGGCCGCGCCACCAAGTACCAAGCCCCTGCTTTGAGCACCAAGCCCAGCGGCTCCACTTCTCGTGTGGAAACGCCACGCCAGCTTTCATACCTGATGCGAATGCACAGATTGCGCCACACCGCATCAGCCACCTCGCGCAGCGCCTGCGGTGATTCGGCGCTGCGATACCAATCTACCGGATCCACATGCAAGCGGCTGGCCACCGTGCTGGCCTGCTCGCGCCATTCGGGTGGTAGGGCAGCGATCATTTTGAGCCGAGCGGATGTGGCAGCCGTGCCCAAGCCCAGTTCGGTGGCCGCGCTCGGCAAGCCGGCCAAAGAGAGCGCCTGCGCCTCAGGCTCGGTCAGCCCGGTGAGCTGAGTGCTCCATCCCGGCTTGAGCTGAAAGCCGCCATTGCGCCCGCGGTCGCCCCAAATCGGCACGCCCGCAGCAGAGAGCTCATCCACATCGCGCAGCACCGTGCGCACCGACACCTCCAGCGCTTGCGCGAGCGCGGGGGCAGACATGCGCCCGCGCGATTGCAGCAGCATGAGCATGGAAAGAAGGCGGCTGGCTTGCATCCATATCAGTGTAATTCAAATACATGACATATCTTGTCATGTTTACTGGCATACGCTCCAGACTTTATATTTTTTGGAGGTATGCAGATGGATTTTCAAATTCAACAAACCAGCCACTATTGGCTGTATTTCGTTTTGGTCGCAGGCATCGTGGCCGTGCCCGGCATGGAGATGGCGTATGCCATGGGCAGCAGCTTGGTCAATGGGCGCAGAGTGGGTTTTGCAGCGGTGATGGGCAGCGCTGCTGGCGCGGCAATTCACATACTCGTGAGCGCTTTAGGCATCGGCCTGTTGCTGCAAACCTCGCCCAAAGCCTTCAACGCGCTGCTGCTGGCAGGCGCTTTGTATGTGGCGTGGATGGGCTGGGCATTGATCAAATCGCCCGGCGCTTTGAGCGAGATCGGTGAGCACCCGCAGCAAACCGTGTGGCGCACCTTCTTGCGCGCAGCAGGCACGAATTTGCTTAATCCGAAAGCTTATGTGTTCATGATCGCCGTTTTCCCCCAGTTCATCAAACCACAATATGGCTCGCTGGTGGCGCAATCTTTGGTGCTTTGGCTGATCACCGCCTTCGCGCAAATCGGGATCTATGGTGCTGTGGTTATCGCGGCTTCGCAGTTTCGTGATTGGCTAAGGAACAGCGAGCGAAATCAAAAAATGGTGGCACGCTTGGTCGGCGCGATGTTGATTGGCACAGCCGTGTGGACGATCACGACCGGCTGGCTCTGAGGAGCTTGCTGTGCTCAGGCGAGTCAGGATGGGCTTGGGTAAAGCGATTCAAACCATGGCCTGTTCATAAAAAACTCACTCGGCCTCATACTGAGCAGCTAATGCCAAAGCCACTCTGCCAATGAGATTGATCGGCAACTCTTGATCGTAGGGAAACGACAAATTACCTTTCGGTCCACGCAAGTCTGCAGTTTCCTGGATCAGCGCTTGATCTTGAGTGATCGGTGGATACATCCCGATATGCTTTTTGAACGCAGCGAAATAGACGAAGGTGCGTCGCAGCTTAAAGGCTGGAATGTTGTAACTGATGCACTCCTGAGCTTGTGGCACGCGCGTCTTGATTTCCTTCTGAATTCGCAACAGAAGTTGGCGAGTGGCAGGCGTTTGAGCGGCGAAGTAAGCCTCGTGTGTTTCGTAGGGCATCGCTACGCTTTCTTTGCGTCATAAAGCCCTAGCCAAGGCTTCGAGCTGGTCCGCAGCTTTGCCCCAGCCTTCGTGAAAGCCCATTTTTTCATGCGAGTTACGATCCTCTGCGCTCCAGTGGCGCGCCACGGCTTTGTAGTGTGTGCCGCCGCCGGGTGCATCGCTCAGGGTGATTTCAGCCACCATGAAGGCTTTGCCAGAAGGCTGCCAGGCGCTGGTGAACGCATCGGTGGTCACCAAGCGCCGCCCGATGTCTACATCGAGATAAACGCCGGCGTTGGGGAATTTCTCGCCATCAGGGCCAGTCATCATCATGGAGATCGCGCCGCCGACGCGCAGATCACTTTGTATATCGCGCGCATTCCATGGCTTGGGGCAAAACCATTGCTCAATGAGCTTGGGCTCCGTCCAGCAGCGCCAAATGGCCATGCGCGGGGCTTGCATGGTGCGCTCTAAGACGAGATCATTGGATACGGAAGGATTCATGATTTACTCCTAAATAGATAGCATTCCGCGCAGATTCTATGCCGGCGAGATGCTGATTTGACTTAAAAATTCACTGCGTACTCATTCACGTCACTGCATTGACAGCAGCTTCAATCGCCGCAATATCAATCTTCTTCTGCTTCATCATCTCCGTCATCGCGGCAGCAGCCACTTTTTTGTTGCTGCTGGTCGTCAACTCCGTCAGGCGCTTGGGGAAAACCTGCCACGACACGCCGTAGCGATCTTTCAGCCAGCCGCAGACGCTTTCTTCGCCGCCATTCGTTGTCAGCGCCGCCCAGAGCCGATCAGCCTCGGCCTGATCGTCTGTCGAGACCGAAATAGACACCGCCTCAGTCAGCGTGAACATTGGCCCAGCATCCAAGATCTGGTACGGCACGCCGCCTAATGTGAAGTCAATCACCGAGAAAGTGCCAAATTCGTTTTCGCCATTAAAGACCATTTCTACTTGGCTTGCGGGGATCAGAGAGCAATAGAACTCTGCGGCTTCTCGGCCTCGCCCGTCGCGGAACCAGAGGCAGGTGCGAATAGAACTTGTCATGATATAACTCCTAAAGTGATAGCATCTTGCGCAGATTCCATGTCGGTGAGATGCTGATTTTGTTTAAAAATCAACAGCACATTCGTTCAACCCGGAATATTCGGCTCGACCAGCCGCGCCAAATGCCGCAGTCCTTCTTGCCAGCCGAGATAGCAAGCCTCGGGTGGAATCATCTCGGGAATACCGCTTTGCGTGATGTGAATTTCCACCCCCACGCTCACGGCTTGGATTTTTACGCGCATGGTCATCTCGCCGGGGAGATTCGGGTCTTCAAAACTGGTGGTGTAGCGAATAGTTTCGTTCTCAACCAGCTCCAAATATTTCCCACCGAAAAACACTTCGCCTTGCGTGGTGAAGTTGGTGAATGACATGCGGTATGTGCCGCCGACTTTGACATCCATCGCGTACACATGCGCCGTCATGCCATTGGGCGGCAGCCAGCGAGCCCACGCATCGGGCTGAGTGAACGCACGCCAGATTTTCTCGGGCGTGCTGGTGAACACGCGATGAAGTTGAACAGTTCCTGTCATGATTGACTCCTAAAAAGTGAGCACTCTGCGCATATTTCATGCGGGCAAAGTGCTGATTTCGCCTAAAAATCAGGCTTGAGGCATCTCGCCCATCCAAAACACTTCCCACACATGGCCATCGAGATCATGAAAGCCATGTTGATACATGAAGCCATGATCGACGGGCGGTTTAGGCGTCGTCGCGCCGCCTGCCACGGCGAGCTTGACCAGCTCATCAACCCTCGCGCGCGACTCGCAGGGCAGCGCAATCAGCGATTGCACCGTCTTGTGTGCATCGCCAATCGGTTTATCCACAAAGCCCGCAAAGAAAGGCTCGGTGAGCAGCATGGCAAATAAGTTCTCACCCAACACGAGGGCTGCTGCCACATCGTTGCTGAACTGTGGATTGAATGAATAGCCCATGCCCTCAAAAAACTTGCGCGAGCGCGGTAAATCTTTGATGGGCAGGTTGACGTAAATTTCTGAATGCATGATTGTTTCCCTCTTTAAGCTTTCTCAGCCAACACTTTGAGCTTGCTTAAACCCACAGCAAAGTCACCGCCAATCATCTTGTCCATATTGATAAAGACACCGATGACTTTTGCGAAATACGGTTGCTTGGTATGCATCGCCCAAGTCACTTCCGTGCTGCCCGCTTGTGGTTTGAGGCTGTAGACCACTTCGTTTTGCGCGGCGAAGGGTTTGATCATGGTGAGCCTCATCGCCACCTCGCTCGGCGCTGTGCTGCGAATGATCTCCACCGAACCTTGGCCCACTTGGCTGTTCCCCACAAAATCATTGCGCGCACCCACGCCGCTCGCTGGCCCGCTGTAGGTATTCGTCATCTGCGGGTCTTTCGGCGAATAAGGGCTCCACTTTTCAAACTCGCGCGGCGTGTTGATGATGGCATGCAGCTTGTCTTCCGGCGCGTTGATGCGCTCGCTGCGCGTGACGGTGTACGCGTCGGGCTTGCTGGCCGCATAGGCTAACACGGTAAGTATCGCCACGGCGAGGATGATGAGGCTGATTTTGATCATGATGTGCTCCTGATAAAACTTCAATGACTAAAAATCGTTTGTGAGTCACTGACCCTGCCGCCTGAACACAACATGGGTCGCTTTCTCTGATCCCACAAATTCAACGCATGTGTAGCCCAAGGCTGGCATATCCACGCCATCGAAAAGGCGCTCACCACTGCCGAGCAAAACCGGCGAAATGGCAATATGGAGCTCGTCGATCAGGCCTGCTCGCAGGTATTGCTGGATGGTGTTGACTCCCCCACCGATGCGCACATCCTTCCCACCCGCAGCTTGACGCGCAAGCTCAAGCGCTTCGTGAATGCCGCCCGTGACGAAGTGGAATGTTGTGCCGCCTTCCATCTCGATCGATTCGCGCGGGTGATGCGTCAAGATGAAGGTTGGCACGTGATAAGGCGGGTTATCGCCCCACCAGCCTTTCCAGCTCATATCGAGCCAAGGGCCACGATTCGGCGCGAACATGTTTCGTCCGAGAATCCAAGCGCCCACATTCTTGAAGCCACGTGCAGCGAAGTCATTGTCAACACCCGTCGTTCCGCCATTTTTGCCGAACAAGCTCTTCTGTAGCGCATCCGTTGGGAATAACCACTGATGCAAGTCTGTCCCGCCTACGCCGAGCGGATTCTTCAGATCCTGATTTGGTCCTGCTCCGTATCCATCAAGTGAGATGGTGAAGCTTTCAACTCGAACTCGTGTCATGGCGATATCTCCTGAGCAAGTGTCTTGTCAACCATTCACAATGGCTTGAAAGCCCCCACGCAACATGCGCTTCATGTCAAAAGGCATGGGGTTGGCTTCGGGGCTCATGCGCGGATCGCGCAGGATGAGTGGCCAAGCGGCATCGCGCATGGCTTTGAAGGGCCATTCGATCCATGAAAAGACGACGGCTTCGCCTTCTTGCAGTTGCACCGCATGGTCGTATGAATTGATGCGACCTCCTCTGGCGCTGGGCACATCATCCGCCCAGCACTCTGTCACGCGCAGCGCGCCGTATTGTTTGAAGACGAGAATGTTGTCTTGCACATGGCGGATATATGCCTCTTTGTTAGCCAGCGGCACAGCGATGACATAGCCATCCACATAGGTGTCGAGCTTTTGCGTGCTTAGGGTGGCTACTGGCGTGAGCAGGCCTTGCACATAGTTGCGTAAATGCGCGATGAATGACGCGGCAATCTTCGAGTCGCCCTGCGCCTTGGCCAAGATGAAGGCGCCTTGCAGCGAAGCCTGCGTGTAGAGCGCTAAATTCTCCGCACTCCAATCCGCAGACGGCGCATACAAAGCCTTCGCCTGCGCGATCATGGGCACGAGGGTACGCGCGTGGCTTTCGATGCCTTCGCGGCAGGCGGCGCGGATAGCAGGGTGGCTGTCATACGTCTCTTGCACCATGGTGCCGAGCAGGCAGGTCACATCGGCCAAATCGCCCTCCACGATTTGCGCGCGGAAATCGATGTAGGCCAAGATGCGCTCTCGCGGGTCTTGCACTTCTTGGTAAGGCGCGCTGGCAAACAAACCGCCTGTAACTTCACCCCAATATTTCGCAGCCTCCACAGCGAGTTCCTCTTTGTTGGCAAAGTGGTGGAAGAAGCTGCCCTTGGTCACGCCGGCTGCAGCGCAGATATCGTCCACTGTGGTGGCGCTGTAGCCCTTGGTGCGGATCACTTTGAGCGCGGCGTTGAGCAGGTTTGTGCGCGTGAGCATGGCGCGCGCCTGTGTGCGCGGCGCGGTGGCAAGCTCTGGGGAATCTGGCGCAGTGGTACTCATGGCTGGGTGGACATTAATTTCATACTAAATGGTATGAAATGCAGTTTACATACCAATTGGTATGCTGTCAACACCTCACAAAAGCTTGTAAAAATACTACTAATTCAATAGCACTCTGCGCAGATCCTATATCGTCAAAAGCTCAATTTGGTCTATAAAACTACTTTTGGCAAGCTGTGCAATCAAACCAGCACCCTCCTCATTTGGCGGTGCATTGTGATGGCCTGACTGCAACTAGAGCTGCAGAGACAAGCATCAAATCGTTGATGGCTGAGATTGGTCTTTGCGTTTACGATCAATAAACCCTTGGGTGGTGAGCAAGCGCCTTGAGGTGAGTTTGTTAAGAAATAAATCGTCATGAAACTGTTCGGGTCACGACCCATTTGTGCTTTCCAATCAGCCTCTCACGCTTAAATCCAAGACTTTCGAAAGTCGATAGCGCTCCATTAAACAGAAAGGCTGGCGACGCCTTTCTGCCTTCGATGTCTTCCGGGTACCCTTCAACTCGCCCGCCACCCAGCTCTTTGATTTGTTCAAGTGCACCCGCCAGTGCAGCAGCGGCCACGCCCTTGCCGCGATAGCCTTTGCCAGAAAAAAAGCAGGTGATGCGCCAAGCAGGCAGTTCGGGCTGGATGGCAAAGTAGGCGCGCTGGTTGTGGATTTGCGGGAGTTCTTGCGGCGATCCGAACTGACACCAGCCCACGCATTGAGCACCGTCATAGACAAGGGCAGCATGGGCGCGACCTTCCCGAACCAGACGCTCCTTGGCCTTGCGCTTGGAGGCTGCCGAGTCATCTGGGCTCTCCCCCTTGGGGTGATACCACATGCACCAGCACCCGCCCCATACGCCGTTATTCGCTTCGACTAAGCGCGCAAAATCTGGCCAAGTGCTTGCATCAAGCGCTTTTGTTTTGTAAGTTGTCAAGAAGGGCCTCAATGATCATGGCTGACTGCAAAACTCACAGACCGTCCATTTTGCACCCGGCCCTATCAAGCACATCAAGGGCATACGGCTTCCACATTATTGCCATCGGGATCGAGCAAATAAGCTGCATAGTAGGTCGGGCTGTAGTCTAGTCGCAGCCCTGGCGCGCCGTTGTCACGAGCGCCGGCTTTCAGACCCGCCTTGTAAAAAGCATCGACTTGCTCATGGCTGGATGCGCGAAATGCGATATGGCAGCCATTGGCCTTGGCTGTGGATGAGGGATAGAGCCAAAACGCTGGCGCATCGGGCGGCCCGAAGCCTGCTTGGCTTGCATCTTGATAACCCGGCACATGGCCGAGAGTGGCTAGGAGAGCTTTGTAGAACTGCTGGCTCGATGCGAAATCTTTGACGCGGATGCCGATGTGGTCGTACATGATGGTTTCCTGCTGAATGAGTTGATCAAGCGGGCATCATCGAGCATCGCTGAAATGCGGTCTTGGAAAATCTTGCGGTCTGCAGGGCGCAGCCTGCGAAACGCTTGGGGCGAAATACCTGCAGCGCGGCCAAAGGTGCGCACGAAATTGCTCAGGTCTGCAAAGCCAACATCGAGCGCAATATGAGTCACGGTTTGCTCATCTTGCGCAAGCAGCCGCGCGGCACGCGCCAGCCTTGATCGCACCAAATATTGATGCGGTGTCACGCCAATGACGCGTGAAAACATGCGCAGAAAATGAAAAGCACTCAGCCCCACCTGTCGCGCCACATGCTTCAGCGCAAGGTTTTCATGAGAGTGGGTGTGAATCCACATCGCAGCCTCCACGGCGCGTTTGCGCTCCTGGGATGTGGTGATTGAAGCATTGGATTTTCGGGGCGATGCCACCTGCGCCATGCGCGCAGCAAGCCATATTCCCGCCTCATCCAAACCGATATCGCTGCGCCCATCGGCCGCCGCCTGAGCCAACTCGCCCAACACCATCAACTCCGGCAGGGGTGGCAGGCTGCCCGTCTGCCACAGCCTGCGATCATTCTCAATCAGATCCACAAAACCGGGAGATAGATGGAAGGCAAGGCACTCATCTCCACATACATGGTGATCATGCGTGCACATGAACTCATCTTGCGGATAGCCCAGCAAAACCGATCCTGCGACCAGCTCATGCGATACGCCGCGTGAGTTGTAGCCAAAACTACCTTTGCGCACATACGAGATGGAGTAGCCCGAATGCATCTCGGTAAATGGCTTTTGCCCAGGGCTTGCACTGCAGCGGTAATCCACCACCCGCATAACGTCGGATCGAAGCAGTGTTTTCGTTAGCACAGTAAAAGGAGCTTAGCTTATTTCGAGACTGTGTCGGTATCGAACAAATTTTGCTGCGCAACCGCCCCCGCTACACATTGAGCACCTTCAATTTGCAGCAAGCGGATCTTGCTGGCCACACCGCCACTGGCTGAGAAGCCACCGAAATGCTTTCCGGCGGCCAGTACGCGATGGCACGGCACCACGGGAGCAAATGGGTTGCGCCCCAGCGCCTGCCCCACCGCCCGAGCAGCGCCTGGCTCGCCCAATTGGCTGGCGATTTGGCCATAGGTCAGGGTTTGGCCAGGAGGAATGGCACGGGTGATTCGGTAAACCTTTTGGTGGAATGCTGGCACCCCAGACATGTCCAGCGCAATGTCTTGCAGATTGTCATGCTGACCGCTGAGCAAAGCCGTGATGCGAACGATGGCCTCATGCACGTGCACAGGTGGCGGTGCCTCGTTAGATTGCGGGAATAGTCTCATCAAGCGAGCGCGGGTCTTTTCCACGCCGTTTGTTTCCGGAAGCTGAACACACAAGATGCCCTTCCAACCCCAAGCGATGCCGCAAAAACCCATCGAAGTGTCAAAGAGCGAGAATTCGATGGGGCGGGTCATCTGTGGCGAGCTTTCACAAAGCTACTTCTGGCAGTTTGAGCAATAAAACGTGCTTCTCTGCCCCTGACGGATCATTTTGATGGGCTGGGCGCACACGCGGCATGGCTCGCCCTCACGGCCATACACATTCGCTTCCAGCTGAAAATAGCCGCCCTCACCCGTGGCGCTGGAGAAATCGCGCAAGGTGCTGCCACCTTTTGTCAAAGCGGCTTGCAGCACTTGCCTCACCGCATGATGAAGCTTGTATGCACGCGGCTTGCTCAATTGAGCCGCAGACAATGTAGGCCGAATGCCCGCAAGAAAAAGTGCTTCTGAGGCATAGATGTTGCCCACACCCACCACGATATCGCCCGCCAGCAGCACTTGCTTGATTGGCGCGCTGCGCTGCTTACATGCAGCATGAAAAGGCTGAGGCAAAAAATCATCCGTCAGAGGCTCCACACCCAAGCCGCCCAGCAGCTTGCGTGGCCACGCATCGGCTTCTGAATACGCAAAGATCACCGCCCCGAAGCGGCGCGGGTCGTTCAAGCGCAGTTCGCCCTGTGAAGTGAGCAAGCTGAAATGATCATGCTTGCCCGCCGCAGGCAAACGAGGCGAAAACAGCAGTGAGCCCGACATGCCCAGATGAATGATCAGCAAGCCCGGCTTGGCGTTTTTCAAAGTATCGATCAGCAAATACTTGCCCCGCCTGCGCACAGCTTGCACCACAGCGCCAGTTAAAGCATCCACAGCCTCTGGCGCCCCGCCATGCAGCCCCACGCCAAACGGCCAGCGCAGGGGCTTACCCACATGCGCATCCAGCACACGCGCGCCTGCGATCCGGCTCGCAAATGAAAGGCGCGTGACTTCAACTTCTGGTAATTCAGGCATTTATCTCTTCATTAGGAACTAGAAACAAGCTTCGATTATCATGCCCTCATGCCCTTCAACACATCATCCAAGCTGGTCTTCACAGCCCTTGCTCTTGCCCTCAGCACGCAAGCGGCCACAGCCCAGCAGCGCACGCCAGCGCGCCCGGCAGCTTCCACCCCTGCAGCAACTGAAACCATTGCCAACTCCAACATGGATGGCGAGCTGTTTTACCAGCTCCTCCTGGGCGAATTGAATGCCATCCCCGGCTTGGGCGGATCAGCGGGCAACAGCTATTCCTTCATCTTGGATGCCGCACGCCGCACGAACGACGCCTCGCTCTATCAAAGAGCCGTTGAGCTGGCCATTTCAAACCGCGCAGGCGATCCTGCGCTTGCCGCAGCCCGCGCGTGGAAAAGCGCACAACCCCAGTCTCGCGATGCAAATTTGCAAGTGCTGCAAGTGTTGCTCGCGCTCAATCGCCTGCCTGAGACGGCTGAGCCCTTGCGTACACAAATCCAGCTCACGCCAGCCGCTGAGCGCAGCAGCGCCATCTCGCAAATCCCGCGCCTGTATGCCCGCGTGACAGACAAGAAAGCCGCGGCTACATTGGTGGAGCAAGCGCTCGCAGAATTCATCGGCAACACGGCGACAGCCTCTGCCAGCTGGACCGCGGTGGGCCGCACTCGCCTGGCCGCTGCGGATGCCACGGGCGCCATCGATGCCGCCACTCGCGCGCAAGCCGCAGACGCCAAAGCCATTGGCCCCGCCCTGCTCGCGCTCGAATTGATGGACCCCAAGCAGCCCAATGCCGAGCCCATTGTGCGCAAGTATCTTGAGAATGCAGAAGCCATCCCCGAAGTGCGCTTGGGCTATGTGCGTGCCCTGCTTGATGCGCAGCGCTCAGGCGAAGCCAGCGCCCAGGTGCAGCGCTTGACCAAAGACAAGCCCGATATGGCCGAAGCTTGGGCACTGCAAGGCTCGCTCGAGTTGCAAGACAACAAAATAGACAACGCCGATGCATCGTTCAAGAAATACATCGAGCTGGCTACGCCCCAGCGCAATTCGGAAGAAAAACAACGCGGCCTCACGCAAGCCTATCTCTCGCTCGCGCAAATTGCTGAGAAGCGCAAAGATTTCTCTCTGGCCGAAAGCTGGCTTGCCAAGATAGACAGCCCGCAAGCCTTGGTGAGCACACAAAACCGTCGCGCCTCTATGCTCGCCAAACAAGGCAAGCTCGCCGAAGCGCGCGAGCTCATCCGCAAGTTGCCAGAACGCGCAGGCGCAGATGGCGCAGCAGACCGTCGCCAAAAAATTCTCTCCGAAGCCCAGCTCCTGCGCGACAACAAAGAGCATCAAGCCACCTACGACCTGCTTGCCCAAGCCGTGGAGCGCAACCCACAAGATCATGAGCTCATCTATCAGCAAGCCAGCGCTGCAGAAAAACTCAAACGCTATGGCGAGATGGAGCGCTTGATGCGCCGCGCCATCGAAGTCAAGCCTGACTACGCCTACGCCTACAACGCTCTAGGTTATTCGTTTGCAGATCGCAATGTTCGCCTGCCAGAAGCCAAAACTCTGCTGCAAAAAGCCATCGAACTCGCCCCTGGCGACCCAGCGATTACCGATAGCTTGGGCTGGGTGGAATTTCGCATGGGCAATTTGAAAGAAGCCATTGCCCTGCTCGAAAAAGCCTATAAGGCCTATCCCAATGCTGAAATCGGCGCACATTTGGCTGAAGTGCTGTGGGTCAGCGGCCAGCGTGATCGCGCCACGGCCATCTTCAAAGAATGCATGCTGCTGGACAAAGAAGACGAAGTGCTGGTTGAGACACTCAAGCGCTTGCGTGTGAGGCTTTAATCCAGATATGAAGCGTCGTTTCTTTGCAGCAAGTGGTCTGGTATTCACTATTATTTCTATAGCTGGTTGCGCAACAAATACGCCGGCGAATGGCCTAAAAGACTCTAAAAACACCGCAGCAACAGATTCGCAAAGCTATTCAGGTCGCTTAAGCCTGGTGATTGAACCTACTGCGACCTCCAATGAACTGCAGCAATCGTTTTCCGGTAGTTTCGAGCTGCGCGGCAATGCCAACATCGGTGAGCTCGATCTGCTCACGCCGCTTGGTCAAATCGTGATGCAGCTGCGCTGGCAGCCCGATAACGCCATGATCATTCGCGGTAGCCAGCGGCAACTTTTTGCCAACGCACAAGATTTGATTCAGCAAGCCACAGGAGCATCCCTTTCATTGGAGCAACTGTTTGCTTGGTTGCAGGGCAAAGATGCGCCAGTGAGCAGCGGGGAATGGCAAGTTGATCTCTCAGCCCATGCCAACGGCCGCATCATGGCGCGCCGCGCCACCCCCACGCCTGCCGTATTGCGCATCGCGCTGGAGAAGCCATGATGCATTTGCAAATAAGGTTTGCTTTTACAAAAACCATTCGGGCTGAGCCAGTCGAAGCCCTTGGCAGCCCTTGGACAAGCTCAGGGCGAACGGAAATAAAGATCAGTTCAATATGAAGTCTGTTTTGAAGGAGCTTCGCAACCTCCCCGCGCCCGCCAAGCTCAATCTGTTTCTCCACATCACGGGCCGTCGCGCTGATGGCTACCATTTGATCGAATCCGTTTTTCAGCTCATCGATTGGCAGGACACGATTCACCTTGAACTGAGAGAAGACGGTCAGATTTCGCGGGAAGACCTATTGCCCAGCGCTGGTGCATCGCTTCCGCCAGATGACCTGTGCACCCGCGCCGCTCGCGCGTTGCAAAGCGCCACTGGCTGCCAATGGGGTGCGCACATCCAGCTTGAAAAGCGCATTCCAGCGCAAGCCGGCATGGGAGGCGGCTCATCCGATGCGGCTACTTGTTTGCTTGGCCTCAATCGCTTGTGGAATCTTGGTCTGCCGCTGGCAAGATTGGAGCAAATCGGTTTGACGCTCGGTGCTGATGTGCCCTTTTTCCTGCGAGGTCGTAACGCTTGGGTGAGCGGCATTGGCGAGAAAATTGAGCCTCTGCCCGATGGCATGCTCCATCCAGACCAGCATTTCCTCGTCATCAAACCCGAAAACGGCCTGCCCACCCCCGCCATTTTTAGTCACCCGGCTCTCAAGCGCGATACGGCTCATGCTATAATCTTGGTCTTTGCTGTAAATCCTTACGACTTCGGTTGTAACGATCTCCAGACTGTTGGCGAGCTGATCGAGCCGCAAGTGAACCAAGCACTTGCCATCCTCGAAAAGCAAGGTTTAAAACCCCGCATGACAGGCTCTGGCAGCGCGGTATTTGCGCCCTGTCCCGTTGGTTTCCAACCGGATACAAGTGTGATCCCGCCAAGCTGGCAGCAGAGAGTTTGTAAGACGCTAAGTATTCATCCTGTGATGAAGCTCTTAGAAGATTAGCAAACACTGCACGTTTTTCGGTTGACACAGCAATGTGTTGTCCAGTGCAGGGGAGTCGCCAAGTTGGTTAAGGCATCGGATTTTGATTCCGACATGCGAAGGTTCGAATCCTTCTTCCCCTGCCAAATTTTTCAGCTGCAAGTCACCTACAACCATTCATACGGCTCTCGCACCGCACTGACATGACCCAGCAACATCCCGACTTCATGGTTTTCACCGGCAATGCCAATCCTGTCATGGCGCAGGAAATTGCCGCGCATCTGGGCATCAAGCTCGGCGGTGCCACGGTCGGCCGTTTCTCAGATGGCGAAGTCACGGTTGAAATCACAGAAAACGTGCGTGCACGCGATGTGTTTATCGTGCAATCCACATGCGCGCCCACCAATGAAAATTTGATGGAATTGCTGATCATGGTGGATGCATTGAAGCGCGCATCGGCTGAACGCATCAGCGCCGTTATCCCGTATTTCGGCTACGCCCGCCAAGATCGCCGCCCACGCTCCAGCCGCGTGCCTATCAGCGCGAAGGTTGTGGCCAATTTGCTGCAAACTGTGGGCGTCTCCCGCGTACTCACGATGGATTTGCATGCCGATCAGATTCAAGGCTTCTTTGATATCCCCGTGGATAACATTTATGCCTCGCCTACTCTGCTCGGCGATCTGCGTAACAAGAACTACGATGATTTGATCGTTGTTTCGCCCGATGTGGGTGGCGTGGTGCGAGCCCGTGCGCTTGCTAAGCAGCTCGGCTGCGATTTGGCGATTATTGATAAGCGTCGCCCGAAGGCCAATGTGTCCGAAGTGATGCACGTCATCGGCGAAATCGAAGGCCGCAATTGCGTGATCATGGACGACATGATCGACACCGCTGGCACCTTGGTGAAAGCAGCCGAAGTGCTCAAAGAGCGCGGCGCGAAAAAAGTCTACGCGTATTGCACTCACCCCGTCTTCAGCGGCCCTGCGATTGATCGCATTGCCAAAGGCACAGCGCTCGATGAAGTGGTGATCACCAACACGATTCCTTTGGCTGAAGCCGCCCGCGCATGTGGCCGCATCCGCCAAGTGAGCGTTGCCCCATTATTTGCAGAGACGATTCAGCGCATTGCGCATGGTGAGTCGGTGATGAGTTTGTTCTCGGATCAGAGCGATCTGTTCTGATTTCGGAAGAAAAGGTGGCAACAGCCTCAAAGTTGCAAAGCCCTGCTCTATGCATTGTGTGTAGAGCAGTTGTTAAATCCGAAGTGAGCTGGTCGCGGCACACTTCTTTTGGAGAGTTATTATGAAATTTGTCGCTTTTGAGCGCGCTAAGCAGGGCACGGGTGCGAGCCGCCGTCTCCGCATCACAGGCAAAGTGCCTGGTATCGTCTATGGTGGCACCACTGCCCCCGCGCTGATCGAACTCGATCACAACGCACTGTGGTTTGCCCTGAAAAAAGAAGCTTTCCACGCCACGATCTTGGACATGGAATTGGCTGGCAAAGAGTCCAAAGTGCTGCTGCGCGATGTGCAGTATCACCCCTACAAGCCGCAAGTCACCCACGTTGACTTCCAGCGCGTCGATGCCAACACCAAGCTCACCATGAAAGTGCCTCTGCACTTCTCCGGCGAAGCCGAATCTCAAGCCGTCAAGCTCGATGCTTGCTTGGTCAACCACATCGTCAACGAAGTTGAAGTGTCTTGCTTGCCTGCTGATCTGCCTGAGTTCATCGCTGTGGATTTGTCTGGCCTCAAGAAAGGCTCCAGCCTGCACGTGAACGATCTTACTTTGCCAAAAGGCGTGAAGGTTGTGACACACGGCAAGGTCAACCCAGTGATCGTGTCCGTTGTGGCCATCGCCGCAGAAGAAGAAGCGCCAGCCGCTGCCGCTCCTGCTGCTGATGCAAAAGCCCCAGCCGGTAAAGATGCCAAGGCTGCTCCTGCCAAGGATGCTAAGGCAGCTGCACCCGCTAAGAAGTAAGCCCTCTTACTTCCAAGAAAAAACCCGGTTCGCCGGGTTTTTTTACGTCTTTTTGAAGTAAAAATGGCATGTCTGCGGCGTATTTAATGTGCAGGGCGCTATTAAATATATAGCAATTGTATCTAGAAACGATGCGCGCCAATCGTTAAACTGGCGTGTACCCACCCGTACCTTCAGGCCAAGCCGTGAGCACTTCATAACCAGAAGGCGTCACAGCCACCATGTGTTCCCATTGAGCAGACAAGGAACTGTCCTTCGTCACGACTGTCCACCCATCAGCCAACTGCTTCGTCTCGCGTCTACCTGCATTTAGCATCGGTTCGATCGTAAAAATCATACCTGCTTCCAGCTTGAGCCCATGGCCGCGCAGCCCATAGTGCAGCACTTGAAGGTCTTCGTGGTAAACCTGTCCAATGCCGTGCCCACAATAATCGCGCACCACACTAAAACGTTCTCTGTGAGCAACCGACTGGATTGCATGGCCAATATCACCGAGAGTCGCTCCAGGCTTGACTTGGTGAATTCCAGCCAACATCGCCTCGTACGTGGTCTCAACCAAGCGCCGCGCCAACATACTAGGCTCTCCAACGAAGTACATGCGGCCAGTGTCACCGAACCAACCATCCTTTATGACTGCGACATCAATATTAACGATATCGCCATTTTTGAGAATCTTGTCTGGCGAAGGAATGCCATGGCACACCACTTGATTGACAGAGGTAAGGATGGTTTTGGGGTAGTCAAGATAGCCCACATTGGCAGGCGTGGCACCTTGGACATTAACGATGTAGTGGTTGCAGATTTTGTCTAGCGCATCAGTACTCACGTCTGGTACAACATGCGGCGCGATCATGCTCAGAACCTCGGCCGCAAGCTGGCCAGCCCGTCGCGACATGGCTATCTCATCTGCGGATTTGATGATAATGCCCTGCGCCATCAATGCTTCCCAGCAGAAGCAGCCCTAGACTTTACAAGCTGACCTGTGGCCGCTCCGATGATATCCAGTCCACCCGAGAGTTCGGCTTGTATCAGCAATTGGCAGATTTCCCGATAGTCTAAATCTGGATGCATCTCGGTCAGCATACCGATACGCATCCAGTGCTCTGCCTGCGCATTGATGGACCTGCTGAGGGCATTTCCCGCCACACGAAGGTTCTCATGCATTTGATCTGAAATTTTTACGATGCCCATGATGATAATTATACGAAATATATACGATACATGTATGTTTTATTTTGCATTAACAAGCATTGAGATTTCAAAGCTAAAGCGCATTGCGCTTTAGCAAAAACGTGTTTGAGCGCAGTGAGTTGTTTTTGCAGCCTTTGAAAGCGACTACTGCAGATGCTGCGTCGAAGGCGTCCCTGCTCTAGGCGCAGGCGCACATCGCGTAGCTTGTCGCGAGTTGAGAATTATGAGTGCAACAAGCACTTCGCCGGCAAATAAACTGCGCAGAGTGCTATCAAATAAAGAGCGTTAAGGCTTCTTACCTACTTCAAACCGCTCACGCGTCCAAGCCTGCGCCTGTTCACTCAATGTAAAACCTAAACCAGGTCGCGAAGGCAGCCACATACGGCCATCTTTCAAAGTGAGTTGCTCATTGAAAAGTGGCGTGAGCCATTCGAAATGCTCTAGCCATCCTTCGCGGGCATAGGCGGCCACCAGAGGTAGATGGATTTCCATCGAGAAATGCGGAGCGATCATTCGGCCTTTGAGGTCAGCTAACTGCATGATCTGCAAGAAGGGCGTGATGCCGCCCACGCGAGGTGCGTCAGGTTGAATGAAATCTGTGCCGGCTTCGATCAATTGCACATGCTCGTTGAAGCTGGTGAGCATTTCACCCGTGGCTATCGGTGCATCAAAGCGTTGCGCCAGCTCGCCGTGGCCTTCAAAATCCATCGCATCCAGCGGCTCTTCGATCCAAGTGAGATCGTATTCTTCCAAAGCGCGGCAGGCACGCACGGCCTTCAAGCGATCCCATTGCTGATTCGCATCCACCATCAGCGGGAAACCATCGCCGAGCAACTTGCGCACGCTGCTCACGCGCTCAATATCCACTTTCAAATCTGGATGCCCCACTTTGAGCTTGATGCCGCCAATGCCGCTCTCACGAGAGACTTCAACATTCTTCAAAACCTGATCCAGCGGCGTGCTGAAGAAGCCGCCGGAGGTGTTGTAGCACTGAACACTCTCTCGATGACTGCCCAAGAGCTTAGCCAGCGGCAGATTTGCGCGCTTGGCCTTCATATCCCATAGCGCAATATCAAAAGGCGAAATCGCTTGGCTCGTCATGCCGCTGCGCCCCATGCTCGCGCCTGCCCACATGAGCTTCGTCCACAAACGGGCGATGTCGTTCGGGTCTTCGCTAATCAAATTCGGAGCAATCTCTTTCGCATGTGCGTAGAGGCCAGGGCCGCCTGCCCGCTTGCTGTAGCCAAAGCCCATGCCTTGGTGACCATCGCGCGTGGTAATCTCGCAGAAGATGAAGGCAATCTCCGTCATCGGCTTTTGCCGCCCGGTGAGCACCTTCGCATCGCTCACGGGTGTCGCAAGTGGAAGGATCGTCAATTGCAAAGCGATATGTGCAATGCGATCACCTGCGTCTTGAGCGGTTTCTTGTATCACGCTTTTGTAGGAGACGTGACTTGATTCAACAGCTTGATTCATGAAATAAAAATTATTTGGCCAAGATCATATTTGGCAGCCAAAGCGAAAATGCGGGTACATAAGTGACCAGCATCAAACAGGCCAATAATGCCCCATAGAAAGGCCAGATTGAGCGCATCACTTCGCTCACTGATATTCGCCCAATGGCACAACCTACAAACTGCGTCGTGCCTACGGGTGGTGTGTTCAGACCGAGCGCACAGTTCAGCAAAATCATCACGCCGAACTGACTCGGATCCATGCCAAACTTTTGGCAAATCGGCAAGAAGATGGGCGTGCAGATCAGCAGCGTAGGTGCCATATCCAAAAACGTGCCCAAGACGAACAGCAACACATTGACCATCAAGAAAATCAGCCAAGGGTTTTGCGTGATGGAGCTCATCAGATCGCCTGTGCGCTGAGGCACTTCATACAGCGCGAGGAAGTAGGCGAAGGCAGCTGAGATACCGATCAGAAACAGCACCACGCCGGTAGTTTTGCAAGCCTTGGCGCATGAGGCAATGAAATCGCGCCAAGACAGAGAGCGGTAAACGAGGATCGTGACCAGCAAAGCCCAGAGCACAGCCGTGGCAGCAGACTCTGTGGCCGTGAACACGCCAGACAAAATGCCCACCAAGATAATGACCACCACCAGCATGCCAGGCAGCGCAGCAATAAAGCTACTGCCCACCTCGCCCCAGCCCGCAAATGCGCCACGCGTGGGATAGCCGCGCTTGATGGCCACGCCATAGGCCGCCAAGAGATTCATCACTGTGAGAATCACCGCCGGGATGATGCAGGCCAAGATCATGTTGAGCACGTTCACTGAGGCTAAGCCTGCCGTGGCCAAAGTGTAGAGAATCAAATTGTGACTTGTGGGCATGAGCGCACCGACCAAAGAGGCATGGGTCGTGACGTTCACCGCATAGTCGGTGTCATAGCCCTCTTTTTTCATCAAGGGAATCATCACCGAGCCCATGGCCGACACATCAGCCACCGGCGAGCCTGCCACGCCGCCAAAGATGGTGCAGCCCACCACGTTGGACATGCCCAACCCGCCGCGCACATGCCCGACCAAGCTGTTGGCAAAGCGCACGATGCGCTGCGCCACACCGCCGTGCAGCATCAGCTCACCCGCAAAAATGAAAAATGGAATGGCGAGGAAGGAGAAGATTTGCATACCCCCCACCATTTTTTGGAAGACCACCGCAACCGGCAGCCCCGCCACTACGATCGTGAGTACCGAGGCCAAGCCAATGGCAAATGCCACTGGTACGCCAATCAGCAAGAGCAGCGCGAAACTCACGCCAAGAACAGTCAACTCCATGCTGGCACCACTTCCTTGCCCTGCAGCAGAGCGATTACATGCTCAATACAAAACAGCACAATCAACACTCCCGCGATCACTAAGGGCAAATAATCCATGCCAGAGGGAATCGCCAACATAGGTTTTTGATCATTCCATTTGAGCGTCGTCCATTTGTAGCCGTTGTAGGCCATGAGTGCGCCAAAGGTGCCGACCAAGATATGAATCAAGATTTCCAGTTTGAGCCGCATCCACTCTGGCAACAAGACGATGATGGAATCCATGCCAATATGCCCCGCATCGCGCACGCCCACAGCCACGCCAAGCGCAGTGATGTAGAGCACGAGCAGTAAGGCCAGCGCTTCGGCCCAAGTGGGCGTGTCATTGAGGATATAGCGCCCGATCACTTGGTATTGCACGCAAGCAATCAGCACGATGAGGCCGACGACAGCGATCATCAAGCTCAGCTTAGACAGCGCAGCACAGAAGCGGGTGTACATGAATGGCTCCCAGAAAAACAAACAGCACCTCAGCCCAAACCTCAACTCTTTGCCGAGGTGCTGGTGGCTTCAACTTAGCGTGTGTCTTGCACAGCTTTGACCAAGCGCTTGAGATCAGGCGTATTGGCAAATCGGTCATACACCGGGGCCATCACGTCTTGGAAGGATTTTTTATCGACTTCGACGATCTCCGTTCCTGCTGCTTTGACCATGTCAAACTCTTTCTTCTCGTAAGCAGCCCATGCCTTGCGGTTGAAATCCACAGAAGCCTTGGCTGCAGCGCGCACCATGTCTTGCTCTGCTTTGGGTAATTTGTCCCACACTATTTTTGAGAAGAGCAACACTTCAGGCGCCATGGAGTGTTCGGTCTTGTTGTAAAACTTAGCCACTTCGAAATGACGGAAGCCTGAGCCATAGGACGGGTAGTTGTTTTCTGCAGCATCGACCAAACCCGTTCGTAGCGCGGTAACGACTTCAGCAATCGGCATCGGCGTAGGGTTCGCACCCATTGCGGCAGTCACAGCCACCCAAAGGTCAGACTGCTGCACGCGGATCTTCATGCCTTTGGTGTCAGCCACAGTTCTCACGGCTTTCTTGCTGTAGATCGAGCGTGAGCCTGAGTCGTAGTAGGCCAAGACGATGAAGCCTTGGGCTTCGCAGTCTTTGGCAATCTCGTCACCCACTGGGCCATCAAGCACTTTGTGCAAATGATCCACCGAGCGAAACAAGAAAGGGAGCACAGGAATATTCGTCTTGGCGCAGATGGAGTTCATCGGGCTGATGTTCACGCGCGTCATATCCAACGCGCCAATCTTCACCTGATC
The DNA here is from genome assembly GCF_018413605.1 of Variovorax sp. PCZ-1. GTDB lineage: Bacteria > Pseudomonadota > Gammaproteobacteria > Burkholderiales > Burkholderiaceae_C > JANMDU01. The sequence goes on from NZ_JAHCDN010000001.1 coordinate 1,982,794, forward strand.
AATCGTCTCTTTCTCAGAGCCTAAAGCGCCCTTGTTGAAGACTTTCACGGAGTGTTTGCCGCCAGAGAGTTTTTTCAGCTCGTCACTCATGAAGCGCACGGATGTGACTGTCGGATAGTCGTCCGAATTGTGCACGTCTGATGATTTGAATTCAACAGCTTGTGCAGACATGCTTAGCAATGCCACAGTGGCCGCAATCAAGGTGGGAATGAACTTCATGGTTTGTCTCCTAGGGTTAAAGCAAGGCGGGTTGAAAAACGGGCTCTGGAATACCTTGCGCACCAGGGCGCAAAGCAAATACGCCGCCAGCTAAGTGCTGGTCTGATAAATCCATATTAGCGGGGCGAATGGATGTGACATACAGGGTTTTCATGTCTGCGCCGCCAAATGAGCACATGCTGGGCTTCTTGACGGGCACTGCGAGCGATTGATCCAGCTTGCCATCTGGTGTAAAGCGATGAACCAGGCCAGCATCATTGCCGCAGATCCAGTAGCAGCCATCGGTGTCTAAGGCTGCACCGTCTGGCCGGCCAGGCAGATGCGTCATGTCTACAAATACGCGCTGGTTGAATGGTGTGCCGCTGGCGGTATCGTAATCAAAGGCCCAGATCAGTTGAGAATTGGGATGCGAATCGCTCAGATACATGGTTTGCCCATCGGGGCTGAAAGCCATGCCATTGGGCGTGAACAGGCCACGCATCATGGGTCTTAAATCGCTCTTATTTTCATAGCACACCACGCAGCCCTCTTGCCGGCTATCTGGCATATTCATCAGCATCGTGCCCGCAAGAAAACGCCCTTGCCTGTCACAGCGACCATCGTTGAAACGCATGCCTTGCGCGGCATGCTCAATACTTGCAAGCTTGGCCTCATACATACTGCCATTTGCTTGAGGCTGGAGATGGAACACACCGCTTTCCATGCCTGCGATGAATCCACCAGAGGCATGCATAGCAATGCAGCCGATCATCTCACTCGCATGCCAGGTTTTCACGCCCAGCCCCGGCTTCAATTGGTGCAATGCTTTGGCAGGAATATCCACCCAATACAAGGCCTGCTCTGTGGCATGCCAGAGCGGGCTCTCGCCCACAGCATTTTTTGCATCGACAAGAAGCTCTGTTTGCATGGTTTTTTCAGAGAGTCTCGAACGGACCCGCTTTGACGAAAGCGCCGCCTTGATAAATGCGCACCGGATCATCTTCTGCTAAAGGCGGCACGCTTTCCGCCTTCGCACGGAAACGCTCAGAGTTGTCTTGCGGCTTGAAGCCCAGATGCGCGGCTTGGCTGTTGTCCCACCACTTATCGCGGTTGTCTGATGCGCCATACACAATCGCGTGGCCGAGCTTGGGGGCAAAGAGGCAGCAGCGAATCAACTCCGTCAAATCTCGGTAGCTCAGCCAAGTAATGAGCATACGACGATCTTTGGCTTCTGGAAATGAGGAACCAATGCGAAGGCAAGCCGTTTCGATGCCATAGCGATCAAAGTAAAAACGGGAGAGGTCTTCGCCGAAAGATTTAGACAAGCCGTAGTAGCCATCAGGCCGCTTGGCACAATTCGCATCAATCACCTCACCCTGCTTGTGAAAACCAATCACATGGTTAGAGCTTGCAAACACGATGCGCTTCACGCCATGCCGTCTCGCGCCTTCGTAGAGATGAAACACGCCTTTGATATTCGCTTCCAAGATTTGCTCAAAAGAGTGTTCAGTAGAAAGCCCGCCCATGTGAACGATGGCATCACAGCCTTTGACCAATTCATCCACAGCAGCTTTATCTGCCAAATCGCAAACCACAGATTCTTCATGCGCTTTCAAAGCATCCAACTCTTTCAGATCCGAAAGCCTCATGCTCTGCGCAAATGGCATCAAACTCTCGCGCAAAACCCGGCCCAAGCCACCCGCCGCCCCTGTCAACAGCAATCGCTTGACTTTCGAGGCAGAGCTAGGGAGAATAGAATCAGAGTTGTTAGAGGTCATACAACTTATTCTAAAACAGAATCTTATTTCTTAACTAGTGCAAACCCGTAGCAATGCCGAATTCCAGTGTTTCGTCCGTTCATGAACTCACCCGCACATTGCGCAAAACTCGCAGCTTAGCGCTTGATTTGGTCGATGCCCTGACCGCGCGGATTCGCTCGGGCACATACGCACTTGGCTCGCGCCTGCCCACTGAGGCAGAGATCATTGATGAGTTTGGCGTGAGCCGCACCGTGGTGCGCGATGCGATCTCTCGGCTACAGACCACGGGGCTGATCGTCACGCGCCATGGCATCGGCAGCTTTGTGCAAAAGCAAGGCAGTGATGCAGGCTTCAAGGTCAACCCAGAGCAGCTCAAAACACTGCGCGAGATCGTTGGCTTGCTGGAGCTTCGCATCGGCTTGGAAACCGAAGCTGCAGCGCTGGCCGCCATGCGCCGCACTGAGGAGAATTTGAGCAAGATGCGTGCTTTTTTGGATCAATTCTCTCAAGCCATTTCGCTGGGTGGCGATGGTGTGGAAGCGGATTACGCCTTCCATGCAGAATTAGCACGCGCCACACAAAACAATCACTTCTCCCAACTTTTTGAATCTCTGGGTTCAGGCCAAATCCCCCGAGCTAAACTGCCTGCCACCCAACTCTCCGAGCAGCGCCAAGCCTATCTGCGCACCATTCATTTGGAGCACGAGAGCATCTATCAAGCGATCGCGCAACAAGACAGCGAAAGCGCCAGAGCAGCCATGCGCATTCATCTTGGTAACAGCCGCGAACGTCGCCGACAAGCTGCTGAATCTCTCCAATCGGGCGGTTGAGTTTTCTCACCCTGGTCAGCTTGAGCTGGCTCTTTGTCGGGCGCTGATGCCGGCTCACTATTGCAAATTTTTTGGGTTTTTCCTAGATAGGTTGTATGATGACATACCTATTCGAACGATTTTCTGGAGAATTCATGCATCCCCAAGATCTCAAAACAGCGCTGCAAACTGGCCTGCTCTCCTTCCCGCTCACTGATTTTGATGCCGATCATCAATTCAACGCACGCGGCTATGCACAGCGCTTGGAATGGCTCATGCCCTATGGCGCGACGGTCTTGTTTGCAGCTGGTGGCACAGGTGAATTCTTCTCCCTAGAGCCTGTGGAGTTCACTGAAGTGATCAAAGTCGCCGCGCAAACCTGCAAAGGCCGCGTCCCCATCGTGGCAGGCGCGGGCGGTGCAACACGTTTGGCCATTCAATACGCGCAGGCGGCTGAAGCTGCAGGCGCACAAGGCATATTGCTGCTGCCACACTATTTGACGGAAGCCAGCCAAGAAGGCTTGATCGCGCATGTGCAGGCCGTGTGCCGCAGCGTGAAGCTAGGCGTGATCATCTACAACCGTGGTGCATGCAAGCTCACTGCTACCTCATTGCAAATCCTCGCGGACACCTGCCCCAATCTGATCGGCTTCAAAGATGGCCTCGGAGATATCGAGCGCATGGTGAGCATCTATCAAACGTTAGGCGATCGCTTTGCTTATCTGGGTGGCTTGCCCACGGCCGAGGTGTATTGCCATGCTTACCGCGCGCTTGGCGTGCCCACCTACTCGTCCGCTGTGTTTAACTTCATCCCACGCACAGCGATGCAGTTTTATAACGCTTACCGAGATGGTGATAAAGCGACGACGGATCGACTACTACAAACATTTTTCTTGCCCTACATCGCGCTGCGCAACCAAGGCGAAGGCTATGCCGTGAGCATCGTGAAAGCGGGTGCGACGATTGCCGGCCACAGCGCTGGCCCAGTGCGCCCGCCTCTCTCTGATCTCAAACCAGCGCAGGTCGAGACGCTGCGCGGCTTGATCGCTCTGCTTGGCTCACAAGACCAGCACTATTAATTCGATAGCACTTCGCGCAGATTCTATGCCGGCGAAGTGCTCAAAACGCATCAAGTATAGAGCGACTAACTACAGCGGGTAACGCGATGCATTCGTCTGCATCCATGCTGCAAAATCATCCTTGCTTTTTTGCTCGGTAGGCGGATACAAGCCGAGAATGCTGCGGCCTTGCTTCACCACCATCTCGGTGACGAAATCTTCGAAAGCCGTCATCTCGACCGCTTCTTTGGCAATCTCATCGGCAATTGCGGCCGGGATGACGATCACCCCTTCTTTATCGCCCACCATCACATCTCCTGGCCACACAGCCACATCGCCGCAGCCAATCGGTACGTTGATATCCAGCGCTTGATGCAGCGTGAGATTCGTGGGGGCGCTAGGGCGTTGGTGATACGCGGGGAAAGGCAAAGCAGCAATCTCCGGCGAATCTCTGAAACCCCCATCGGTGACCACCCCTGCGCAGCCGCGCATCATGAGGCGACTGACGAGAATCGAGCCAGCAGATGCAGCGCGTGCATCTTTGCGGCTATCGAACACGAGCACGCTGCCTGCAGGACATTGCTCAACGGCGACGCGTTGTGGGTGGCCTCTGTCTTGAAAAACGGTGATGGGGTTCAGATCTTCTCGCGCGGGGATGTAGCGCAGGGTGAAAGCTTCGCCGACCATATTAGGCAGGTTCGCGTTAAGTGGGCGTACGTCTTGGATGAATTGGTTGCGCAGGCCGCGTTTGAACAGGGCTGTGCAGAGCGTGGCTGTGCTGACGGCTAGGAGTTTGGTTTTGGTGACTGGGTTGAGAGGCATGTGTTTTCTCGCTTCGGGTAGAGCAGAAAATTGGGGTCAGAGCACAATTTCGTCTGGGCGTTGTTGCGCACCGGGAAGATCGTTGTCTTGAATTGTGATCTGACCCCAGTTTTCCTTCTGGCTTTCAATAGATTACTGGCTCGGGCACGGGTGCACCGAATGATGTTTCTAAATAGTCAAAATCACAGCCTTGATCGGCTTGTAGGATGTGCTGAGTGAACATATGGCCGTAGCCGCGTTCGAAGCGTTTGGGGGGTGGTGTCCACGCGGCTTTACGGCGTACCATTTCTTCGTCGCTGATTTCCAAATGGATGGTGCGCTCGGGCACATTCACGGTGATGAGATCACCGTTTTGCACCAAAGCCAAAGGCCCGCCGATGTAGCTCTCCGGGCTCACGTGCAAGATGCATGCGCCGTAGCTCGTGCCGCTCATGCGGGCGTCGGAGATGCGCAGCATGTCGCGCACGCCTTGTTTCACCAGCTTCGTAGGAATCGGCACCATGCCCCACTCTGGCATGCCGGGGCCACCTTGCGGGCCGGCATTGCGCAGGATGATGATGTGGTTTTCCGTCACGTCTAAATCCGGGTCTTCGACCGCTTTTTTGAGAGATGGGTAGTCGTCATACACGAGCACCTTGCCAGTGTGTTTGAAAAACTTAGGCGCACAAGCGCTGGGTTTGATCACACAACCATTGGGCGCGAGATTACCGCGAAGCACTGCAAGCGCGCCTTCTTTGTAAATCGCTTTATCAATCGGGCGAATCACGTCTTCGTTATAGGTTTCCGCATCTTTCAAATTCTCTTCAACGCTGTGGCCGTTCACCGTGAGCGCTTCGCGGTGCAGCAAACCTGCATCGAGCAAAGTTTTCATCAACGCTTTCATGCCTCCAGCGTAATAAAAATCTTCCATCAGATACTTATCACCGCTCGGGCGAATGTTGGCAATCACTGGCACTTTGCGGCTGAATGCATCGAAGTCGTCCAAGCTGAGCGGCAAGCCTGCGCGGCGGGAGATCGCCACCAGATGAATGATGGCGTTCGTAGAGCAACCTTCAGCCATCGCCACCGTCAAAGCATTCTCAAAATTCTCGCGCGTGAGCATGCGCTTGGGAGTAAGGTCTTCCCACACCATATCCACCACGCGGCGTCCGCATTGCGTGGCCATGCGTTGATGGTTTGCGTCCACAGCCGGGATGCTCGATGCGCCAGGCAAAGTCATGCCCAAGGCTTCTGCAATGCCCATCATCGTGGCCGCTGTGCCCATCACCATGCATGTGCCTGCGCTACGTGCGATGCCGCCTTCGATCTCCATCCACTGCTCGGATGAGATGTTGCCCGCGCGGCGCTCATCCCAGTATTTCCAAGCATCTGAGCCTGAGCCCAGCGTATTACCTTTCCAGTTGCCGCGCAGCATCGGGCCCGCTGGCAAGTAGATGCAGGGCAAGCCCGCGCTGAATGCGCCCATGAGTAGGCCGGGCGTGGTCTTGTCGCAGCCGCCCATGAGCACTGCGCCATCCACCGGATGGCAGCGCAATTGCTCCTCGGCCTCAATCGCCAGCAGGTTGCGATAAAGCATCGTGGTGGGTTTCACAAAATTTTCTGCCACCGAGATACAAGGAATCTCCAGCGGAAAGCCCCCCGCTTGCAGTACACCGCGCTTGACCTCTTCCACCCGATTCTTGAAATGCGAATGGCAATTGCCGATATCGCTCCATGTATTCAAGATCGCGATGATGGGCTTGCCATGCCAATCGGCATGGTCATAGCCCATTTGCATCGCGCGCGAGCGGTGGCCGAAGCCGCGCAGATCATCTGGCGCAAACCAGCGCGCGCTGCGTAGCTCATCGTAGGTCTTACGCTTAGTCATCACTTAGCCTTCATCACTGCGCCTTGATACCAGCCGTCTTGATCACTTTTTCCCACTGCACGATTTCTTTGGCAACGAAATCAACATAAGGCTTTTGCCCCAAGGGTGGAATCACAAAGCCTTGACTGGCCATGCGCTGCACAATGGCTGGCGAGGTCATCACCTCTTTGATGGCGGCCTCTAACTTATCCACAATTGGCTGCGGCGTGCCTTTCTGAATCGATAAGCCACTCCAGCTCAGCGCCTGAAAGCCAGGATAGCCGCTCTCCGCCACCGTAGGCACATCAGGGAACAGCGGATTGCGCTGCAAGCTGCTCACAGCAATCGGGCGCAATTTTCCTGAGCGCACATGCGGCAAGGCCACATCTTGGTTAATGAACATGAAAGGAATTTCGTTGCTGATGGCCGCTGTGAGCATCGGGCCACCGCCACGATACGGTATGCCCGTCATGAAGATGCCCGCGGTTTGCTTGAAAAGCTCCATCGCCATGTGACCACTAGCAGCATGCGTGTAACCGTAATCGAGCTTACCGGGATTGGCTTTTGCAAACTGCACCACGTCTTTCAATGTTTTGAACGGGCGATCTACATTCACCACGAGCACATTCGGCCCATGGTGGATTTGCGAGAGATGAATGAAATCCGTGTTGGAGTTGTATTTGGAAATCAGCGTTGGATCGAGACCATGCGCCACCGCGTTTTGCCCCACGCCAGTTTGAATGAGGGTGTAGCCGTCTGCAGCTGCTTTCACACCGCGTTCCGTACCAATCACGCCACCACCACCGCCCACATTCTCTACCGTCACAGGCACTTTCAGCACACGAGACAAAGGCTCTGCCATCATGCGCCCCATCACGTCGCTCGTGCCCCCCGGCGGGAAAGGCACAAGTATTTTGATCGGTTTGCTGGGGTAGTCAGCCTGCGCAAGCGTAGCGCCTGAGAAGAAAGACGACGCTACTAAAATAATAGCTGCTTGCGCAATAAATACGCCGGCGAATCGGCGATTTAGCTTGTATGCCATATGTGTCTCCAGTGGTAGCTGCACTGCGGCAAGCTTGCAGAAGATTTTGGCACAGGCGTGCCGCGCAAACAGCTTCTAGCTGATATCTCAAGTTCTGGTAAACACTGATTTGTATTGCTCTCGCAGCAGGTTTTTCTGTACCTTACCCATGGTGTTGCGCGGCAGCTCGGTCACGATCTCGCAGCGTTTGGGAATTTTGAAATTGGCGAGCTTTGATTTGAGATCGGCGAGGATGGCATCAGGCTTCAATGCTGCACCCGGCTTGGCGATGATGACAGCAATGCCCACTTCGCCGAAATCAGGATGCGGCACGCCAATCAGCGCGCTCTCATTCACACCAACCATCTCGTTGATATAGCCTTCAATTTCTGCAGGATAAACGTTATAGCCGCCAGAGATGATGAGATCTTTGCTGCGGCCGACGATGCGCACATAGCCGCGCTCGTCTTGGTAGCCCACATCGCCGGTACGGAAAAAACCGTCTTGCGTGAACTCTTCTGCCGTCTTCTCCGGCATGCGCCAATAACCTGCAAACACATTCGGGCCCTTGACTTGAATACCGCCGATCTCGCCTGTGGGAAGTTGCTCATCATGCTCGTTGGCAATGCGCAGACTCACGCCGGGGAGTGGGAAACCAACGGTGCCAGCGCGGCGCTCGCTCTGGTTTTGAAAGCGTTTGTCAGCGCTGTACGGATTGGAGGTCAGCATCACGGTTTCGCTCATGCCGTAGCGCTCCAAGATTTTGTGGCCCGTGCGCTGCTCCCACTCTTCGTGAGTTTCTTTGAGCAAGGGCGCAGAGCCTGCGATGAAGAGGCGCATGTTTTTAGAAGCCTCTTTCGTCAGCGCGCTCTCCAGCAGCATGCGCGTATACAGCGTGGGCACGCCCATGAAGACAGTGGCTCGCGGCATCGCAGAGATCACAGTTTTCGGATCAAACTTATTGAGCCAGATCATTTTGCTGCCGTTGATGAGAGCAGCATGAATTGCTACGAACAGGCCATGCACGTGGAAGATGGGCAAGGCGTGAATCAGTACGTCACCTTTTTGCCAGCCCCAATAATCTTTGAGCATCACCGCATTGCTGAGCATGTTGCCATGTGAGAGCATCGCGCCTTTGCTGCGGCCCGTCGTGCCGCTTGTATACAAAATCGCTGCCAAATCACCGTCAGTATTGCGCGAGCAGCTATGAATATCAGAGCAGTGAGCGGCACGCTCCAGAAGACTGCCCGTACGATCATCGTTCAAACTGAAAACAGATTGCGCTGCGCAAGTGAACGCAATTTTCGAGACCCAACCGAAATTCTTGGCTGAGCACACCACCACGGCGGGCTCAGCATTGGTGATGAAATATTCGATCTCGGCGCTTTGATACGCCGTGTTCAAAGGCAAAAATACCAAGCCCGCACGTAATGTGGCCAAGTACAACACAAAAGCTTCCACCGATTTTTCCACCTGTACGGCTACGCGGCTGCCTTGAGGTAATTTCAGGCTTTGCAACAGATTGGCCATCATCGCGCTGCCGCGCTCCAGATCGCGCCATGAGTAATGCAAACCATGATCAGTTTCTACGGCAATGCTGTCTAAATCGGCAGGAAATTGCGCACGCAGGTTGGCGAAAATATTGGCGTTGTTCATATTCAAAATTCCGGATTGCGCTTAGCTAGAAAAGCTGCAATGCCTTTGCGGTGCTCTGCACTGTTAGCGTAAGCATAATCATCATTTGCTACCGATTCAGTAGCACTCTGCGCAGTATTTACAAGTGAGAAATGCTGATTTCGATCAAAAAATCGTCTTAAAAACTGCTTATTCATTCGTGCAGCCTGCGGTGATAACTCGGCAATGCGCTGCGCGGTTTCTTGCGTCTCTTGCTGCAGCTGATCATCTGGCACGATGCGCTGAATGAAACCACGCTCATTCATGGCTTGCGCATTCAACACCTTCGCTTCAAGCAGCATCTCACGCACGCTGGCCTCGCCTGCAGCGCGCAACACGATGGCTAGTTCGCGCTGCGCCATTGGCATGCCAAGCTTGGCTATCGGCGCACCAAAGCTGGCGCTCTGAGCGGCGATGCGAATGTCTGCGCATGCGGCAAGCTCCAATCCGCCGCCCATGCAATGCCCCGCAATCATGGCCACAATGGGCGTATCCAGCGCGAGCAAGGCGTCCAGTGCAGGCGCTACATCCTCTTCATGAAAAGCGCGCAAGCTCTCTGGCTCGAAACGAAAACTGGGATATTCAGAAATATCACCGCCCGAGCAAAAATGATTCCCCTCGCCGCGCAGAATCAAGCATCGCGTATCTTTAGGCATGCTTTGCAATAGGCGAGGAAGCTCCTGCCACATGCCCCGCTTCATCGCGTTGCGGCGCAGGGCGTTGCACAGGGTCAGTGTGGCAATCGGTCCAGAATGATCTAGCTTGAGCATGTCAGCAAGAAACGATCAATCCAGCTTCGCGCCCGAGAGCTTGACCACCTGCTCCCAGCGCTTGATCTCCGCATTCACAAAGCCGCCAAACTGTGCGCCCGTCAAGCCAGTGAACTCTGCACCTTGGCGTGCCCAAGCCGTCTTGGCCTCATCGGTGTTGTAAGCCTTGCGGATTTCTTCAATCGCACGGGCCTGCACATCAGCAGGCGTACCGCGAGGTGCCCAGATGCCGTACCAAGTCGTCACGGTGTAATCCGGCAAGCCCAGCTCGGCCGCGCAAGGCACATCAGGGAAAGCGGAGTTGCGCTGTTTGCCTGAGACCATCAAAGCTTTGATGCGCCCGCCGGTGATGTGGGCAGCGCTCGACCCCAAGCCATCAAACATCATTTCGACATCGCCTGCAATCAAACCCTGCAGTGAAGGGCCTGCGCCACGATAGGGAATGTGGGTGATGAAGGTTTTGGTTTGCTGCTTGAACAGCTCGCCCGCCAAATGATGCGATGTGCCGCCGCCAGCCGAGCCGTAATTGAGCTTGCCAGGATTCTTTTTGAGGAAGTCTAAAAATTCTTTGAAATTCGCCACCGGCACTTTGCGCGGATTGACCACCACCACCTGCGGCACACTGGCCACCAAAATCAATGGCACGAAATCTTTTTCAATATCGTAATCCAATTTGGCATACATGCTCGGTGCGATCGAGTGATGCACAGCGCCCATGAAGAGGTTGTAGCCATCGGCTGGCGCTTTGGCTGCCACGCCCGCGCCCAGCGTGCCGCCCGCGCCACCTTTGTTATCGATCACCAAAGTGCGCCCTGTTGTTTTGGCGAACGCTGCAGACAAGGGCCGCGCAAACGCATCTGTGCCTCCGCCTGCGGGGAAAGGCACGATCAGATTCACGGCTTTTGCGGGCCAAGCGCCCGCCGTTTGTGCGCGAGATGCTACAGAAAATGTAGCGATGCTTGCTGCCGTTGATGCTAAGGCAGCGCGGCGATTGATCATTGTGTTCATGGTTTGTCTCCAGTGTTTAAGTTAATTCAACAGCTTTTTGATATCAGCACTGCAGGCTATTTTGCCTGCAGCCAAAGATTGGCGATGCTTGTCGATCTGCTTGAGATCATAAAGATAATTGACCATCAGGCCGAAGGATTGTTTGGTGCCTTTGGCGCTGGGATCAGCAGCCCAATTGATTCGCTCCACCCTTGAGCCATTGCCCAGGTGAAACTTAGCCACGGCATCCAGCGGTTGACCATCGCGCATTTCTTGCGCCAGGTATTGCGCTGCTCGGCTCGTTAACTCCTGTTTGACGGTCTCTGCATTGGCATCGGCTTGCGCGACCAGGGGTGCATCGATCTTTGTGAGCCATGCTCTAAAGCCAGGTATCGGCGAAAGCGTGGCAAACACCTTGAGCTTGGGTAGCTCGGTCTTGAGTGTCTCCACCACACGCTTGATGAGTGAATCCCCAAAGCCTACGCCGCGCAAGCCGGTTTGCGTATTGCTGATGGAATAGAAAATGGCTGTCGTCACAGCTTTGAGATCATGCACCTTAGCCTGCTCATCCAGCAAAGGCAAGATACCGCTGGCCATTTCATCGCCCAAAGCCACCTCGACAAAAATCAAAGGCTCATCGGGCAGCTTGGCATGAAAGAACCCGTAACACCGTCGATCGGAATCAAGCCTATTTTTCAGATCCATCCAACCTTTGATGTCATGGACAGCTTCATAGCGAATGAGCTTCTCAAGCAGCGAAGCAGGGCTGTCCCAACTGATGCGACGCAGCTCCAAAAAGGCAACATCGAACCAAGTCGAGAGCAAGACTTCAAGCTCAGCGTCAAGTGCAAGCAATCTGCGATCTTTCTTTAGCTCCGGCAACCACTGCGTGCGCATTTCGATCAAAAAGCGCATGCCTTCAGGGAATGCAGCAAATCGCTGAAGCAATCGCTTGCGGGGTGAGGTGAGAGATTTGTGCATAGCCACTTCAGCTAAACCCAAATCGCCAGAAATCAATGCAGATTCATACTGCTCGCGCGCTTTGCGCAATTGCGCAGCATCCGGCGCAAATTGCTCACTCATCAACAGCCACATATCGCGCTGCTCATGCGAGCTGGCCTTGGCATACCATTTGGCCACGCCCTGCGCACGCCGCCCGCCCTCCACCTCGCTCACCTGCGGATCCGCGACAGCCTTGAGCTCGAGCAAAGTGCGCCGCAGCACACGCGGTGATAGCGCTTCATGCTTTTGCTTCAGCGATGCTTTCAGGCGCTCATTCGTAGAGCGCATGGCGTGATCTGTCGTTGCTATGATATCAATAGCACTTTGCGCAATATCTATGCCGGCAATATGCTGTTTTTCTTTAGAAATAAGGGTGGTTTTATCGATTTTCTGCCAACCAAGCTTGACTGCATGGCGGCGCAGCCATGAGCCTGCTTGGCTGCCGCGTGAGGTGCTTTGGGCAAGGGGCTCGGTATCCATGCTCACACCACCAACCTGCTTTTCTGATTGCGCGCCAGCTCTCGCAGCGCCTCACGCTGACGCGTCAGGTGCGTGCGCATCGCCGCCTCTGCGCCCTGAGCATCACGCGCCTGCAAAGCTGCAAACACGGCCATGTGCTCTGAGAGGCTTTGCTGCAAACGCCCCGGCGCATGCAACTGCTGCAAGCGCGCCAGCTTCAAGATCTTGCGTAAATCCCCAATCACCTGCGCCAGCCATTTGTTATTTGCCAACAAGATGATGGCCTCATGAATCGCGAAATTCGCCTCGTAATAGTCATTGATGCGTTGTGCTTTCGCAGCTTTCTGCAAGCGTTCGTGTAGCGTTGCCAGTGCCACCAGGTCAGCATCGGTGCTTTTGAGCGCCGCCTCATGTGCACAGCGCCCTTCCAGCAAGGCGATCACCGGGAAGATTTCATCCAAATCCTGCTCAGTGACTTCATTCACGAAGCTGCCTCGGCGCGGCTCTTGCCGGATCAGGCCTTCTGCAGCCAGCACCTTCAACGCCTCGCGAAGTGGGGTGCGAGAAATCTCAAGCTCTTCGCACAAAGCCACCTCATCTACGAACGCACCGGGCGCGAGTTCACCGCTGAAAATGCGCTGCCGCAATTGCGCCGCCACCTCGCTATGAAGCGATTCAGTAACAGAGCGAAGAGCGACCGGACTGGAGACCATGACGAAGAAATTGAAAAGCTGATATCGAGATAATTATCTGTAATTATGATTAATCACGACCCCTCAAACAAGCCGTTTACGCCAAGTTTCACCAAAAGCTAGGGTTTATCACGAGGCCTGCGGCACCTGGCCTGTTGGCCATGCGCCTAGGCGCCAGGAAGTCAAGCGAGCCGTTTTTGCGCCCAAATCCACATCCCTGCGCCGCCGAGAATCATGGGAATACACAGCCACTGGCCCATGCTCATACCAGTGGATTGCACCAGCCATGTGAGGTGTGCATCAGGTTCGCGGAAGAATTCTGCGATGAAGCGGAAAATGCCATAACCAAAGAGGAAAGCCGCTGCCACCTGCCCACTCTTGCGCTCTTTGCGCGCATACAGCCAAAGCAAAATAAAGAGCAAAGCGCCTTCGAGTGCGATTTGATAAAGCTGTGAAGGATGACGCGGCGCATCACCCGCTCCGCGAAACACCATGCCCCAGGGCAAACTGGGATCTGCCAAACGCCCCCACAGCTCACCGTTGATGAAATTGCCAATGCGCCCCATCATCAAACCTGTGGGAACGCAGGGCGCAACAAAATCGGCCACTTCGAGCAAGCTGCGTCCGCGTGTCTTTGCAAACCACATTTCTGCAACCACGACACCGAGCAAGCCGCCATGAAAACTCATGCCACCTTGCCACACATAAAAAATCTCGAGTGGATGGGAAAGGTAATAAGCTGGTTTGTAAAACAAGCAGTAGCCAATTCGCCCACCCAGCACCACACCCATCACGCCTAGAAACAAGATATCTTCCACATCGCGCTTCGTCCATTTCAGACGCGCATAGGGTTGATGCGCTGTGCGCAGTGTGCCCAAGTACCAAAAAAGCGCAAACGCGGCGAGATAGGTCAGGCCGTACCAATGCACAGCCAGAGGGCCAAGCTTGATGGCAACAGGATCAATTTGAGGGTGAATCAGCATGCGGCGTATTTTGCCAGCTAAGCATGACCCGTGCGCTGCGCAATGATACGCATCAACTCGGGCACGAAGGCCTGAGCATCCTCACCCGTGCAGGCCGCCGCCAAAGTGTTTTTGACGCCTGCAGCAATGCTGCTATCTGCGCCTGCGTCTTGCGCCATGGTGTTGTAGTAGTTGATGTCTTTCAAGGCGTTACTCACCGTGAAACGCAGACCGCTTGCATCGCCTGATAGCAAATACGGCTTCATACGCTCAAGCGCAACGCCAGCACCGCCGCCCTTGCTCAGAACCTCTACAAAAGTTTCCATCGCTACACCCGAGACTTGCGCGCAGGCCGCCGCTTCAGCAATCAAGGCGGCTGTGCCGAGAGAGACATAGTTATGCAAGAGCTTCATGCGATGCCCTGAACCCACTGGCCCAGCGTGTGTGATATTTTCTGCAAAGCATCGCAAAACAGGCATGCAACGCTCCAGCAAGGCCGCATCAGCGCCCACCAATAAATTCAAACGCCCTTCCGCCGCTTCTTTGGCGGTGCGCGTCATGGGCGCGTCCATAAATAATCCGCCGGCTTGCGTGACAGCCTTGGCCACGCGCTCGGTGGATGTCGGCACAGCGGTCGAGCAATCAATGACCACCGTGCCGGGCTGGATGGCAGCCAGCACGCCCGCTGAAGAAAGCAAGACATCCTCCACCTGCGGCGAGCCGGTGACGCACAGAATAATGAGCTCGGCGCTTTGCGCCAGCAGGGCAGGTGTGGCTGCGGTTTTCGCGCCCAAGCCAAGCAAAGCATCCAACGGCTGGTTGCCTGCGTGTTCGAGCACCGTGAGCGAATAGCCCTTTTTCAGCAAATTGCTCGCAATACCCTGCCCCATCAGACCAGCGCCGATCAGCCCAATATTTTTCATGTGCATTCCTTGTCTCATGTGTTGCAACTCATTTTACGCATCAGGGTAGAAACGGGTGGCCAATCGGCCTGGCATGGGACAAGATATTCTCATGCCTCAAGCAACACATATCGCTATCATCGGCGCCGGCCCCAGCGGCATCGCTGCCGCCAAAAACTGCATTCAAGCGGGGCTTCGCGTGACCGTATTTGAGAAAAATACCGTAGTTGGCGGCAATTGGGTATTCAACGCATCCACAGGCCACAGCAGCGTTTATAAAAACACGCACATCATCTCCTCCAAAGACTGGAGCGAGTATGAAGATTTCCCGATGCCGCAAAGCTACCCAGCCTATCCGCATCACAGCCAGCTTGCGGCCTATTTCGCGGCTTACGCGCGGTATTTCAAAGTGCAAGAGCAGGTTCGCTTCTCGCACACGGTGAAGAGCGTGCGCAAGATCGCTGAAAACGATTGGCAGATAGATTTTCTGGATGCCCAGCAGCAATCATGCACTGAGCATTTCACGCATCTGATGGTGGCCAATGGGCATCATTGGCATCCGCGATGGCCAGAGATTTCTGGTGAGTTCACCGGGCAGTATCTGCACTCGCACGACTTCAAAGGCGTGAATGACGATTGGCGCGGCAAAAAAGTACTGGTTATTGGCGCTGGAAACTCCGCGTGCGATGTAGCGGTGGAGGCAGCGCGCGTGGCTGCGCCCGTGTGCATGAGCATGCGCAGCCCGCAGTGGTTTATCCCGAAATTCATTTTCGGCAAGCCCAGCGATGTGTATGCCACAGGCACGATGCATCTGCCGGTATGGCTGCGCCAGCGTGCTTTCAAAATGCTGCTGCAAAGCCTGCAAGGCAAATATGCCGACATCGGCTTGCCAGAGCATCATCTGTATCCGCTGCAGCAGCATCCTACGCTCAACAGTGATTTGATCGACTATGTGCGCCACGGCAAGGTGCTGCCACGCCCTGGTATCTCCGGCTTTGATGGGCACACTGTTCATTTCACTGACGCCAGCAAGGAGGCCTTTGACATCATCGTGGCCTGCACAGGCTTCCAAATCAGCTTCCCGTTTTTTGAGGATAGCTTCGTGCCTTGGAAGGAAGCTGACCGCATACCCCTCCTGCTGCGTATGCTGCCCGCAGATCACAGGGATCTGTATTTCATCGGTCTGTTCCAACCTCTGGGCTGTATTTGGCCACTGGCGGATATGCAGGCACGTTTGGCAGTGAAAGAAATTCTTGGCCAATGGCAGCGCCCTGCCGATATGCAAGCCGCGATCCAACATGAAATAGATCACCCCCATTACGATTTTGAGCGCGCACCTCGCCACAGCACAGAAGTGGATTACCACCGCTTCCGCGCAGAACTCAAGCGCGAATTGAGCAAAGCTGGTGTGGATATTGGCAAAGCACCCGCACTCAGACGCGGGGGTGTGAGAAGGCCACAGGCTCTACCCATCTAGGCCTCTTGCGATCAGGATACTATTAATTTAATAGCATTCTGCGCAATCTGCATGCCGGCGATCGACCAAAAAGCCTGATAAAAGGCATCTAGTATCATGAGGGATGCTTGACAATACAACCACAACCCAGCACTCAGAAAGCGCCCTGCTCTGGACTCTTCTCATCGGCAATTTTGTGATCGGCACTGGAGTGATGCTGGTACCGGGCACCTTGAATGACATCGCCACCTCCCTGCAAACCAGCGTGGCCAGCGCAGGTCAACTCATTACGGCGGGTGCCATCACGGTTTGTATCGGTGCACCTTTGCTCGCAGCAACGATGGCCAAGCTTGATCGCCGCATGCTGCTGGCCACCACCATGCTGTGGTATGCGCTGATGCACGCGGCTTGCGCGCTGGCTCCGGGCTACACAAGTTTGCTGATTCTGCGCGTGCTCGCTTTGATTTCAGCAGCGATTTTTACACCTCAAGCGGCTGCAGTCGCAGGGATGCTGGTGTCTCCTGAGCGGCGCGGGCGGGCGATCACCACGGTGTTTTTAGGCTGGTCGGTGGCTTCGGTGGTAGGTGCGCCACTGGCAGCGCTGATTGGCGGTGAGTACGGTTGGCGCGCTGCGTTTTGGCTGCTTGCTGGCTTGGCACTGCTGTGCGCTGTACTGGTGTGGCGGGTGATTCCGCTGGGCGTGAGACCTCCAGCGATCAGCGGTGCGATGTGGCGGCAAACATTAGGCTCCAAACTTCTGATCGTGACGGTGCTCGTGACCGCGCTTTCAGCCAGCGGACAGTTTGTGCAGTTCGCTTACTTCTCGCCCTATGTGGTGCAGGTGCTGGGTGGTACGGCGAAAGATGTGGCGCTGTTGTTTGCGGTGTTTGGGCTGTTTGGCGTGATCGGCAGTTTTGCGGTGTCCCGCATGATTGACCGTGTTGGGCCGCCACAGGCTGTGATGATGACTTTGGTGCTGATGGCGATCTCGCTCTTGCTCTGGCCACTTGGAACCAGCATCACGATGCTAGCGCTGGTGTGCATTCCTTGGGGCCTGGGTTGTTTTTCCTGCAATTCGGCTCAGCAAGCGCGACTGGTTGCACTTGCGCCCGCGATGGCGAGCGTGAGCGTGGCGCTTAATACCTCAGCGATTTATCTGGGTCAAGGCGTGGGCTCCGCCGTAGGCGGTGTGATGGTCAATCACGGACACATGGCTCAGCTGCATTGGGCAGGCTTGGCTGGCCTACTGCTGGCAATGGGCTTGAGCGCTTGGGCTCAGAAGCTGGCGCGGCAGCAGTCTTAGGATTTTGTGGGCTTGCTAAGCTTGATGGCGCTTAATTCGGCTGAATCGCTCAAATCAAAATCCAAGCTGCCGTCATCGGCAGACGCATCGTTGGTTTTCACCAAAGGATGCGGCAAGCTCACCGTGCGATCTTCTGGAGAGAGCAAATCATCCATTGGAGACGAGAGCATCAAGCCATCGCCCAAATCCACATCCGGCGTGTTCGATATGCCGCCTGCTGGCAGCACAGGCGTTTGCATCGAAATCGGAAGCATGGAATAAGCTGCGTCTGTGCGACCGAGCTCTTTGGCCAAGGCATACAGGAGCATCAGCTCGCGGTACGCGGCCATATCCAAAGTTTGATGATCTCCATCAGGCTGGCGGAAGATGGAATCTTCGATCACATCCTGCGCCTGCTGCGGCATCCCCCATACGGATTGGATATTGCGCAGCACCTCGGGAAAATCTTCTAAACCCTGTGATTGCGCGCCATAGCCAGCAAACTCGGGAACTTGCGCATTGAACACACGGTTGAACTCTTCGCGCAATTCATCGTAGTCCGCCTGACGATTCGTGCGGTAATAAATATCAAACAAATCCATGTAAGCCAGCGCACTGGTTTCCACATTGTCTGTGATGTGGTTTTTCAGTACCTCGATCGCTTGGTCAGGCTGGCCAAGCGAAAGGAAGAAGTCTGCCTGTTCTTGAATATCAAACAACTCTTCTGCCGCCACAACACGCGGACTACCGAAACCACTGCCCGCGAAATCAGTGTTACCAAAGCCACTCCTACCAACGCGCGCCGTAGAGGGCGAAGCTGGCATCAAAGAAGGTGGCGGGGTGCTGTCGACCCGGCCCATGCTACCGCCTCGCCCCGAGGGCGCAGTGGTGCCCAGCGGTTGAGTTTTTGCGGTGGGCAGACCCGTCTTGTCAGCACTGGGCTTGAAATCGATGGGTGTGGTGGCTTTCTCCACAAAGCGTAACGGGCTTTTCTCAGCAAGTGCGCCTGTGCGAGTGAAATCATCACTGCCCTTGCCTGCTGCACCGCTCAGGTTGCCACGCGCTGGCATACCGGGAGAAGTAGCTTCAGGCGTGAAGCTGCTGTTGGATTGTTTTTGCAAAGGTGACAGGGCAGAATCCGTGCCTTCACCCAAATGCTTCCATAGGTGCTGCTCATCTTTCGGCTCAGCTTTCGCGCCGCTGCCACCCCACCAAGGTTGACCATTTTGGGCACTGCGACTGCGCTGCCAGAAAAAGAAACTCAAAGCCAATGCGAGCAATGACAACAGCCCCAATGAGATGGTCAGAGGGTTGACATAGCGCTCTTTTTTAGCGATCTGCAATTCTGTCGAGAGGGTGGCGATATCTTGCCCCTGACGCTTGCTTTGCTCAAGTGCCGTGCGCATCTGGCCTTCAAGTGTTTCCAAGCGCTGGGAATCACGCAAAACATCCTCTGGTGAAGCATTCAGGGTGCGCCACAGCGCTTGCGCCTGGCGGCGCACCGCCTCATCGCCTGAGGGCGTGCTCGCCAACTCAGCCGAGCCACGCAGACTGGGCTCAGCAGCCGTAAGATCGATTAAATCAATTTTCAGACGCGGTGCTGCTTGGTTCGCAGGCTTGCGAACCACAGAAGCAGGCGTTGTTACGCGCTGGCTGCTGACGGATGCTGCATCCGTGCCAGATGGGTTAACCGCATTTTGGCGAGCCTCACGCTGAGCTTGGCGCTGCTGTCGTCTTTGCTGGGCGCGCTCAGCGCGGCGTTCTTGTGCGGTGCTGCCAGATTGAGCATTCGCTTCGCCCGAGGGTGCAGCAGCTGCCCCGCCGAAAGCGATACGCGGCGTGGCAAGCGGAGCGGTTGGCGCAGCTGGAATGATGGCGGGAGAAATCGTCACGCCACTACTGGGCTCTGCATCCGTCAGCGCTTCTGCTAATAGCACATAGCGGCGCGATACCGATCCACCGCAGGTTGAGCGTACAAAAAGAGTGACCACAGGCTCATCGACGACCGCTGAGGAACGGATGCGGATGCGCAGCTCACCGCCACTTGCGCGTTCTTGACTCACACTCAAGGCATTTGGCGAAATACGTGTATCGCCATAAAAGAGCTCTACGGAAATACAACTGGCTTCAGGCTGCGCCTCTTGGGCATCCAAACTGGCTTGAACGCTCAGATCTAATCCTCGGCCTATCAATGCTGTGCCGCGAACACGTCCAAGCGACAAAGCACTGGCCAAAGTGCTCACCACAAATAACGTTATCCCTGCAATGATTTGCCAGCGCTTGAAAACCATGTGTTTTAGACAATTCTTGTTGCTCTCACACCGCGCAAGAAAATACTCACGACCCATGCGATTGCCCGTAATTTGTGCATTTTGACACACAGACCTGCAATAATTAATACTATGAACTGCGTATTTACACATATTGGCATCGTCGGCACGGGTGCGATGGGTCGCGGCATCGCCCAAATGGCTGCGCAAGCAGGTGCTCAAGTTTTGTTGTTTGATACAGCGCCTGATGCTGCCAACAAGGCACGCGAGGCTTTGCATACAACCTGGGGCAAGCTCCTCGAAAAAGGCCGCCTTACACCCGAACTACTCCAACAATACTCTGATCGCTTACTTCCCTGCTCCAGTCTTGACGAGTTCAAGGTCTGTGATCTGGTGATTGAGGCGGTCGTGGAGAAACTGGATGTCAAACAAAACCTATTCAAGCAGCTTGAGCAGTTAGTCTCTGCCAGTTGTGTTCTTGCAACGAATACATCCTCTTTATCAGTCACAGCGATCGCTTGCGCCCTCTCTCAACCTGAGCGCTTTGCAGGCTATCATTTTTTTAATCCAGTCCCCTTGATGAAAGTGGTGGAGGTCATTCCGGGGCTGAAAACTTCAGCCGCCGTCTCTGCAAAGCTCACGGAGCTGACGCGCCAAATGGGACACACACCCGTCATGGCATCGGATACACCCGGCTTCATCGTCAATCACGCCGGGCGTGGATACGGAACTGAAGCGCTGCGTATCGTAGGCGAAGGCGTGGCAGATTTCGCCACGATTGATACGATCTTGAAAGACCAAGTCGGCTTCAAGCTGGGGCCCTTTGAACTGATGGATCTGACCGGGCTGGATGTGTCTCATCCGGTGATGGAGTCGGTGTATCGCCAGTATTACGACGAGCCGCGCTATCGCCCCAGTGTGATCACGGCGCAGCGCTTGGCGGGCGGCGTACTCGGGCGCAAGACGAAAGCGGGTTTCTATGATTATTCAGAGGAAAAACAGCCGATTGCCGGCATAGAATCTGCGCAGAGTGCTACTAAATTCATAGCAATTGACTCTGCGCAGTGGCCTCCGGTATGGGTCTCACAAAATGCCTCGCGTCGCATGCAACTGCTCGAATTGCTGCATAAGCTAGGCGCAAAAATTGAAACCGGACAAAGCCCTTCGCTGCATGCGCTCACCATCGCTGCGCCTCTGGGCTGGGATGTGACGACCGTGGCTGTTTTCGAGCGCTACGACCCTGCGCGCACCGTGGGCATCGATATGCTGATCGACGATGCCGTGACCAAGCGCCGCGTGATCATGGGCAATCCGGCCGTGCGCGCTGACATGCTCGCCGCAGCAGCTGCCATCTTTGGGAGTGATGGCAAACCTGTGAGCACCATCCGCGACAGCGCGGGTTTCGTCACGCAGCGCGTGGTCGCCGCGATTGTGAACATCGCCTCCGACATGTGCCAGCAGCAGATTTGCACACCCCAAGATTTGGATACTGCCGTACAGCTTGGTCTGGGCTATCCCACGGGGCCTCTGGCCATGGGCAATGGTGTGGGTGGTGCGAGCGTGCTCGAAGTGTTGGTGAACATGCAGACCGTCTATGGTGATCCGCGCTATCGCGCCAGCCCTTGGCTGCGCCGCCGTGGCGCTTTAGGCTTAAGCTTGCTGCATGTAGAAGCATGAAGCCAATATGAGCCAAGAACCGAACTTCCCCAGCGGTGAAATCAAAGCCAGTGTCCTTGGCGAAGCAGCCAATATCAAACTGCTCACGATCTCCAATCCCACGCTGCGCAACGCCTTGAGCCCTGCGATCTATGCCGCAGGCATTGAAGCGATCAACCATGCCGACAGCAGCGCTGATGTACGGGCAGTCATCATCACCGGCGAAGGCGAAAGCTTCTGCGCTGGAGGCAATTTGCAGCGCCTCCAATACAACCGCACGCAGCCACGCCAAGTGCAAGCTGACAGCATCGATGGCCTGCATGCTTGGATCGAAGCAATTCGCACTTGCCGCAAACCTGTGATTGCTGCTGTGGAAGGCGCTGCAGCCGGTGCAGGCTTCTCACTCTCGCTGGCTTGCGACATGATCATCGCCAGCCGCGATGCAATCTTCGTGATGGCTTACAGCACGGTTGGCCTCTCACCCGATGGCGGCGGCAGTTGGCAACTCGCTCGCGCACTCCCGCGCCAGCTTGCCTCCGAACTTTTACTCTCAGGTGACCGCGTCACAGCTGAGCGCTTACATGCACTAGGCGTGATCAACCAACTGGCGGACAAAGGCCAAGCCCTAGGAACAGCTTTGCAAATCGCCGAAAAACTGGCAGCTCGCGCTCCCAATGTACTCGCCAGTATCAAAGAACTCGTGAGCGACGCACCTGAACGCAGCTTGAATGATCACCTCGAAGCCGAACGCGATTTCTTCGTGAACAACTTGCATCACGCCAACGGCGGCGAAGGCATTTCAGCATTTTTAGAGAAGCGTCAACCGAAGTTTTAAAGCCAGAATTTTGAGGATTTTTGTTCTTTCGCCAGCATGAGATAAGCGCAGAGCGCTATCTATTTAAGAGTGAATTTCAAAGATACCCATGCGGCGTCAATGCTTTGCATGCCGTGAAAAGAAAGCCCACATCGCCTCATTCGCGCTGAAATCCTTCACGACTTTTCCGATCACCGAGACGAAGGTGTATTGCGTACCGCCCGGCCAAGCATGCCCACCGCCCTTACTTCGGTAAAACGCCACTTCGCCACGGCCTGTGCCGGTATAGCTCAGCAAGTCGGTGGTACTGCCATCGGTGAGATCGGTATCAGGCAAGGTAATGGTCGAGCTGAGAGAAACAGAATTTTTAGCTGCCCAAAAAGCCACAGTGGCTGTGGTAAAGAGCACATTGCCCCCAAACACTCCTGCAACTGAGCCGCCTGCATAAGGCATCAAAGGATCCGCATCGCCAGAGAAGATGGCAATAGGCAATGCGGGGGAAGGATTGCAGCTGGCTTGAATATCGCTTGGTAAATTCGCTACCACCGAGGCTACAGCAGCAAAGCGACCAGGCAGCTCGCAGGCCAAGCGCTGCGTGAGCATGCCGCCATTGGAGATGCCTGCGGCATAGATTCGCTTAGCATCGATGTTGTATTCCAAAACAAGCGCATCAAGAATCGCAGCTGTGAAAGCCACATCATTGGTTTTATTCGTGATAGTAGCGCGGCCATCATCCCAAGTGCCGTTCACAGAATCTGGATAAATCGCGATGAAATTCTTTTGGCTGGCAAAGCCAGAGAAACCACTGCCAGAGCTGCTCGTGATGCGGCCAATGCTCGCTGCCGAGCCTTGGCCGCCATGAAACAGCAAGACGGCAGACATGGGTTGCGCACTGTTGTAGCTGGTGGGCACATGCAGCAAAAAGCGGCGCGATACGCCAGCGACAGATATGGTTTTGGTGAAATCGCCGCTCTTGCCCGTGAAAGCAGGCTGAGCCGCCTGCGCATCGCCGCCGCCGCCACAGGAAGCCAGCAGGATGGAGCTAGCCAAAACAATGCGGGCGATGTGATGGAAGAATGCTTTCATAAGGGCGAACACTTTTAGAGCTTGCTCAGATTAACGCTTTGAATTGTGAGCCGAATGACGGCGCTTCCGTAAATTTAGATGAAGTTCTCTGTTGTGGTTCCATCGCAAAAGAAGTGCTCACTGCCATTCATGAGACAATGCATGCTTGTCAGCGCAACGCTGGCTTCTGAAATCTCTTCCGCGTCGATTGAATTTCAGCCCTTCTCGCTACACATTTGGTGGCTGACGCAAACACCCAGTTTTATTTCCACTGGGTTTGCTTTGAAAATTTTTCATGACTTTTGAATCTCTGGGCTTAGCGCCTGCACTGCTCAAGGCTGTAACAGCTGAGGGCTATACCAACCCTACCCCCGTCCAAGCACAAGCTATTCCTCACGTACTCGCTGGCACAGACTTGCTCGCTGGTGCACAAACCGGTACGGGCAAAACGGCCGCCTTCACCCTGCCCTTGCTGCATCGTCTCTCCTTTGGTCGCAGCGTGCCCAACAAATTCGGCAATCCTGGCGTGCGTGCCCTGATCCTTACGCCTACGCGCGAGCTGGCTGCGCAGGTGGAAGAAAGCATCAAGACCTATGGCAAATTCTTGCAGCTCAAATCCGCTGTGATTTTTGGCGGCGTGGGTATGAATCCGCAAATCGCGCAATTGCGCAAAGGCGTGGATATTCTGGTGGCCACACCTGGCCGCTTGCTCGATCTGGCGAGTCAAGGCGTGCTGGATTTGCAAACCGTGCAAATGCTCGTGCTCGATGAAGCGGATCGCATGCTCGATATGGGCTTCATTCACGACATCCGCAAAATCCTTGTGTTGCTCCCAAAGCAGCGCCAAACGCTTTTGTTCTCCGCCACCTTCAGCGGCGAAATCCGCGAGCTGGCTCAGAGCTTTTTGCACAACCCGCAATCCATTCAAGTCACACCGCCCAACACCACAGTGCAGCGCATCACGCAGAGCTGGAGCCTCGTGAGTCGCGACAAGAAGAAAGAAGCGCTGGCGCACATTATCAAAAGCCGCGAGTGGAACCAAGTGCTGGCCTTCACGCGCACAAAATTTGGCGCCAACGATGTGGCAGCCTATTTAGAAAAGCAAGGCATCAGCGCGATGGCACTGCATGGCAACAAAAGCCAATCTGCCCGCACGCAAGCCTTGGCTGAATTCAAAAGCGGCAAGCTGCGCGCTTTGGTCGCGACCGACATTGCCGCACGCGGCATTGATATTGAAGAGCTGCCACATGTAGTGAACTATGAAATCCCGAACGTGAGTGAAGATTACGTTCACCGCATTGGCCGCACGGGCCGCGCTGGCAAAGATGGTTTTGCCATCAGCTTGGTCTGCCTCGATGAAGAAGGCTTCTTGCTCGATATTGAAAAATTCACCAAGCAGCGCATCCCGCGTGAAGACATGCCCGAGTTCGCGCCCGTGCAAGGCGAGAAAGCCATGCCCATGGCCATGGGCCGGCAAGTGCTCTGGGGCGGCGCAGGCAAGCCGCCTAGCCGCGAAGAAATGGCTGCGGCTGGCAAGGCAGCGCGCCGCGAGATGATGCAGCGGATCAACACCCGCAAAGAAGGTGAACGCGCCGCTGGTGGTGGGCGAGGTGGGAATAACGGTGGTGGCGGTGGCTCGCGTTCAGGCAATGCGCCTGCTCGTGCACCTTCGCGCAGTCCTTCACACGCACCCGCGCATGGCGCTCGTGGTCATGGTGGCTCCGGCGGCGGCCAACCCGATCCGATGCGCACTGGCGTGGATAGCTTCGCAAGCCGTGGCCGTCATCCTAACGGCGGCGGTGGCAACGGTGGGCGTGGTCGCTCAGGCGGCGGCTCGGGTGGCGGTGGTTTTGGAGGTAACTCAAATGGCAACTCATTCGGCAGATCAAGCGGAAATGGCGGGGGCGGGGGCAACAGGAATGGTGGCTCTGATCGCGGGGGCTTCCGGTCTGGTCGGTAAAGAGCTGCTCGCTCTTTTGCTGAGTGATAGCGCTTGCCGCGAGGTGCACAGTCTTGTGCGCAAGCCATCGCCTCAAAACCACGCTAAGCTGCAAAGCCATGTGGTGGATTTCGCGAAGCTTGGCACGGCTTCCGCGCAAGCATTGCCTGTATCGCACATCGATGAGGTGTATATCAGCTTAGGTACGACCATCAAAGTCGCTGGCAGCCAAGAAGCTTTTCGAGCCGTAGATTTTGATGCCGTTTTGGCTGTTGCCCGCACAGGACTTGCGCGGGGCGCTACAAAAATAGGCGTCATTTCTGCGATGGGTGCAAGTAGCGCATCAGGCGTGTTTTACAACCGCGTCAAAGGTGAGATGGAAGACGCTATTTCAAAACTAGGCTACCCAAGCGTCACCATTGCTCGCCCATCGTTCCTAGCTGGCGACCGCGAAGCCTTGAATCAAAACGCCCGCCCCGGCGAAAAAATCGCGCTCGTCGCGATGAATCTCTTCAATCCTCTCATCCCGAGCAATTACAAAGCCATAGAAGCCAGCGATGTCGCCTCATCCTTGCTGCGCCAAGTACGCAAAGGCGTTGCTGGAAAAACGGTGTTGCCTTCAGGGCAGATGCAAATTCACTAAGTCATCTAAGCAAAGCAATCGCTGTTAGGTTTGGCATACTCAGTATCAAGGCAAGCAACTTCTGCGAGAAAGAGTATTAATGAATCGTCTGTCAGCAAAAATAGGTCAAAGATTCACAGCACAGTTTATTGATGGCTTGATAGCTTTCACACTTGGTGCGATGACCTATTTATTACTCAAACAACTTGGTCTTCCGCTCGAATACGCATTTGCAAGCTGGTTTGCTTACCTGATGCTTTGCGATGGTTTGCCGGGTGGCCAAAGTATTGGTAAGCGCTTTTGTAAGATCTCAGTAGTTCATTTCCAAAGTGAAGAACCTTGTAGCTATTTGCAATCCTTTGGGCGCAATATCACGATGTTTTTAGGCGTTTTTGATGCTATGTTTATTGCAGGCAAAAGTAAACGTCGATTAGGCGACTACCTTGGTCGCACCAAAGTTCTTCAGATGTAATTGATACCTGGAAACAGTATGAATTCAAACCTCCAGCATGACCAGCGCATGGTCACCACACTCACGGTGGCTACGGCCAATGTTTTGAATTTGGCCAATCCAGGTCGTATGTTTTATGAGAATCAGGATACATATTCTGCCAACGAATTTGAGCGCAAGATTGAATGGCTGGGTGGGCGGATTGCTGCACTGAATGCCGATGTACTCGCTGTGCAAGAAGTGTGGGATGAGGCGGCGATCAAGGCGGCTGTCGCTCGCTCGGGTTTGCGCTACAGCACGGTGGCTGTGCCCGGCGCTGAAAACAACGAAAAGAGTAACGGTGCGCAGAATACGCCGCGCGTGGGTATCGTCACTCGTCTAGAAGTCGAAAAGCTGCAATCCTTTGTTGATTTTCCGCCCGCACTGCGCATTCAAATCCCCGGCCTCGGTGAGCATGCCAAATTCGAACGCCCGCCATTGCTCGCCACGCTGCGGATGAAGCATGGTCAAGTGCTACACATGCTCACAGCACACATGAAAAGCAAACGGCCTAAATTTTTGCAAGACGCCAATGGCGATCCCACGGAAGATCGTGAAGACCCAAAAATCTTGGCGCTCGCCACCCTGCGCAGCCTGATGATGCGCGGCGCGGAAGCTGCAGCCATGAGGCATATCGTGGCCGATGTCTTGCAGCGCACGCATGCGCCATTGATCGTGATGGGTGATTTCAATGATGGCCCGCACAGCGTGACCACGCAAATGATTGCAGCCACTGGCGAAGTGGTTTATGACCGAGGCGCACGCGATACAGCGCTTTGGAATGCCTATGAAGTACAAGGCGAGATGGCTTTGAAGCGCGATGTGGCCTACAGCCATGTGCATCAGGGCTCGCCTGAAGTGCTCGATCAAATCTTTGTGAGTGAAGAGTTTTTAGCACGCAGCAAATTCAGCATCGGCGATGTGCGCCGCGTGGATTATTTCAATGATCACTTGCAGGAAGGCCGGGATCGCTCACGCTCTGATCATGGCTTTGTGCGCGCTGTGATTCGCGTGTTTCAGTAGGATGAAAACCACTCCACCCGTCATGCCCACGCCTTGGCATTGGATTGCGCTGCTGTTTACCGCCGGCTTGTTAGCGTCGTTTCAATACGCCAAAATTCCCTACATGCTGCCGGGGCTGATCCAGCAAACGCTGATGACACCTGTGCAGCAAGCGCTGGTGCTCTCTGTGATTGGCATTGCGGGGGCTGTAGGCGGCACGTTCGCCGGAGCCTTGTGCCAAGCGGCAGGTTTGCGGCGAACCTTGCTGTTTGGACTGGCTGTCGCAGTTGCTGGCTCTGTGTTGCCTTTGTTGGCAAGCAGCTATCCGATGTTGCTGATGGCGCGTGTGATTGAAAGCGTGGCGCATATGGCGATTGTGGTGTCTGTGCCTACCTTGATTTTGATGCTTTGCCATCCTTCGCATCAACCTCGCGTTATGGCTATATGGAGCTGCTATTTCACGCTCACCTTCATCATCGCGGCCTTCGCAGTTCCCACCGTTGTAGAGCTTAGCGGCTGGCGCGGCGTGGCTTTGGCACATGCGATTCTGCTCATCGCAGTGGGTGTACTGTGCTGGTGGATGCCTCAAAACGAGAGTACGAAGCGCGAAGGCATCGCGCTTCGTGCGAGCGATATGCTGCGCGCGCAGATGCGCCTGCTGCGCGAAGGCAAGCTGCTCGCAGTGCCCATCACCTTCTTTGGCTACACCTTGCTCTTTGTGGCGTTGGTGAGCGTGTTGCCTGGTCTCCTAGCCAACACGCCTGCAACCACGACGCGACTCGCCCTGTGGCTACCGCTAGCATCGTTGCTAGGCACGGTGATTGCCATGCTGATGCTGAGCAAGGGCATGCCAGGTCATCGGCTGGTTCGGTATTCAGCGGTAGTCATCGTGCTGGCCGGTATGGTTTTGGTGTTCACGTCGCAGCGCGGCATGACAGCACAAGCTTTGGTGATGCTTGGCTTTGTAGCACTGGGCACTTTGCCCGCAGGAATCATCAGCTCGATCCCTGCACTGTTCACATCAGGTGACTCAGATATCACCTTGGTTAACGGCGGTTTGGTGCAGTTTGGCAATCTGGGCAACTTCATTGGCTCACCGATTCTCGCTGCCATGCTGGTGCAATGGGGTTGGGTCAGCATCGGCATGTATTTGCTGGCGGGCGGCTTGATTGTCTCCGTTTGTTTGATGCTTTTGCAGCACTTCGCCGGCAAAAAATAAGCCCTCATTGCTACGCTTTCAGTAGCAATGAGGGCTGTGTTGCTCAACTGCTCTTTACCTGTACAGCACCGTCGGCAGCCACATACCGATCTGTGGGAAGGCATACAAAATCACAATCGCGAGCACTTGGATGCCCATGAAGGGGAGCATGCCGGCGAAGATTTGGTTGAGCGTCACATGCGGTGGGCTCACGCCTTTCAAGTAAAACGCTGCCATCGCCACTGGTGGGCTCAAGAACGCAGTTTGCAGATTCAACGCCACGAGCAGGCCGAAGAAGAGTGGATCAACGCCGAAGTTATCCAAGAGCGGAATGAAGATGGGCATGAAGATCACGATGATCTCTGTCCACTCCAGCGGCCATCCCAAGATGAAGATGATGGCTTGGCTGAGCAGCAAGAATTGGAACTTGGTGAGGTTCATCGACATCACCCAGTTTTCCACCAGCTCTTGGCCACCGAGCAGCGCAAAGGCTGCGGAGAAGATGGCCGAGCCGACGAAGAGCCAGCAGACCATGGCCGAGGTCTTCGCGGTGAGGAAGGCGGATTCTTTCACCACACCGAAATTCAATCGCCCATACGCGGCCGCGAGCAACGCGCCACCGAGTGCGCCCACAGCCGCAGCCTCAGTGGGCGTGGCCAAGCCAAACACGATCGAGCCGAGCACGGCCAGAATCAACACGACCAGTGGGAAGAAGGAGCTGAGCAGCATCTTGAAGATTTCAAGACGCGCGAAGCTCAGCCATGCGTAGAAAAACAGCATCACGGCTGCGCCGACTGCTAGGCCAATCCAGTAGCCCTTAGGCGCTGGCACGCGATCACCTGCACTGGCATCCGCTGCAGGCTTCGCATTTGCACCGGGCGGCTCGGAGACGCCTGTGGTCTGAGCAGCTTCTTTGGCTGCGGCAGGCTCGCTTGCCGCAGCGCCCGGCGGCTCAGCCAAACCGGAAGAAGCTTCTTTCTTTTCAGCCTTATCGTCGCTTGGAGGCTCGGCCAAGCCAGTGGAAGATTCCTTCTTTTCTGATTTGTCATCAGAAGGCGGCTCTTGCAAACCGCCTGAGGAAGTCTCAGCAGGCTTCTCTTCCAAAGATTGCATGCCAGTGCTGGCCACAACCGGCGCTTCCGCTTCGACAGGCGATGTCGCCACGCGATACGACAAGAGGGATACGCCAGTGAACACGATCAGTGGCAGCAAGGCAATACCGAGCTGGCGCGCAATATGGCCCATCGGCACGCCGTTATTTCGCTCGCCACGCATGCCCGTGAGCAGCGCAGGCACAGCGCGAGTTTTCACACCTGATGACACATTGGCCAGCAGCTTTTGCGTGAGCGCGGGCAGATCAATATGCCGCTCAGCTTCTGGCAAAGGCGGCGCCAAATGCGGTTTGAAATAGGCCACGATGATCACGTAAATGATGTAGAGACCAGCCAGCATCAAACCGGGGAACAATGCACCTGCATAGAGCTGCACGACGGATACGCCAGCCGTTGCGCCATACACGATCAGCATCACGGATGGCGGGATCAGTATCCCTAAGCAGCCGCCAGCTGTGATCGCGCCTGCAGCCAAGCGTGTGTCATAGCCCGCGCGCAGCATCTGCGGAAAGGCGAGCAAGCCCATGAGGGTGACGACTGCGCCCACGATGCCGGTAGCAGTGGCAAACACCGCGCAGGTCAGCAGCGTAGCCACAGCCAGCGAGCCGGGCACACGCGCCATGGCCAAGTGCAGGCTGCGAAACAACTTCTCAATCAAATTCGCCCGCTCCACGAGATAACCCATGAAGACGAAAAGTGGAATGGAGATGAGCACATCATTGCTCATCACCTTGAAGGCCGATTGCACCATGAGCGTGAGCGTTTTGCTCGTGTCTCGTTCGTAGGCGATCCAAGTGAAAATCATGCCCATACCCATGAGGGTGAAGGCGGTGGGGAAGCCCATCATGATCGCGACCACGACGAGCGCGAGCATCATGAGGCCGAGATGGCCATTGGTCACTTTTTCAGCGGAGAGCAGCATCACCGCTGTGCCGGCCAAGATGATGGCCATGAGGATGAAGCCGAACCAGAGTTCTTTACGGATTTTCATGTCTGGCCTGCTTTCTTCAATGCAGCTTGACCAGCGGCAGCAATATCTTCGTCTTTCACATGCACCATCTCTTTGAGTTTTTCCACGTCCACCTCTTCCACATCTTGCTCACGCGAAGGCCATGCGCCTGAGCGGATGCAGGCGATGCAGCGCACAATTTCCACAATGCCTTGTGCAAGCAACATAAAGGCAGCAATCGGGATGATGGCTTTGAAGGGATAGATGGGCAGCGGATCGGCAGAGAAAGTTTGCTCACGGATCGCGACTGCATCCGCTGCAAATGTCCAGCCCGCCCAGGCCATGGCAAACACGCCCGGCAGGAAAAACACGATGTACAAAATCAGATCAATCCAAGCTTGCGTGCGCGGCTCAAAAAAGCCATAGAGCACATCACCACGCACATGATTGTTCTTCGCCAGCGTGTAGGCACCCGCCATCATGAAAAGCGTGCCATACAAAATGATTTGCGCATCCAGCACCCAGCCATGCGGCTTGTTGAGTGCATAACGAGAGAACACTTCCCAGCAAATCAACAGCGTGAGTGCAACGATCAGCCAAGAAAAGAGCTGCCCGACCCAAGTGGATATTCGGTCCACCAAAAGAAGAATTTTTTGCATATTTTTAAGCCAAATGAGCCTGTAGCCGGCATGTATCCTGCGCAAGCAGCTATCAAAAAAAGAGCGACTACCTTTGGGGCAGCCGCTCTTTGATCAAACCACCATCAAGCTTTCTTACCTGAGAAGTAGCGGTTCCAAGCCATTTTGAAATCGACCATGTAGTCGTTTTGCCATTGACCTGCACGCTGGGCAAATGCTTTTTGCGAATCCAGCACTTTTTGGAACAGTGGATTTTCTTTCGCCTTGGCAGCAATGACTTTATCCCAAGCATCGAGTTGCGCACGTAGCACGGCATCCGGTGTTTTGTAGAACTTGATACCTTGCTTTTTAAGTGCAGCATAGTCTTCTGAGTTGCGCTGAATCGCTTTCCAGCTCATCTCCGCGCTCGAGGCTTGAACGGCGTAATCAATCACAGCTTTCAATTCAGCCGGCAAGGCATTGAGTTTGGCTTTGTTGAACAGAATTTCAAATTGCTCACCGCTCTGGTGGAAAGATTGCAGCATGCAATTCTTCACCACATCAGGGAAGCCGAGCAAGCGATCAGAAGTCGCGTTGTTGAATTCAGCCGCATCGATCAAGCCACGATCCAGCGCGGGCACAATCTCGCCGCCGGGCAGTGGGTTCACCGCAGCGCCCAGCTCTTTGAACACATCGACTGCCAAGCCTACGGTGCGGAATTTCAGGCCTTGCAGATCAGATGCTTTTGCAATCGGCTTCTTGAACCAACCCAGAGGCTGCGTTGGCATCGGGCCATAGAGGTATGACACCACATCCATGTTGATGGATTTGTAGATCTCATCCAGCAGCGCCTTGCCGCCGCCAAAGTTGTGCCATGCGAGCACCATGTTAGGGTCCATGCCGTAAGCTGGGCCTGAGCCCCAGAGCGCGAGCGCGGTGTTTTTGCCATAGTGATAAGCCACCACGCCATGGCCGCCATCGAGCGTGCCTTTGTTCACAGCGTCGAGCAATTGGAATGCAGGGACGACGGAGCCGGAGGGCAACACTTCAATCTTGAGCTTGCCGCTGGCCATGTCGTTCACCTTCTTGGCGAAATCGTTGGCGTATTCGTGGAAGATATCTTTCGCGGGCCAGGTGCTTTGGAAGCGCAGCGTGGTGCTTTGCGCAGTGGCCACCATGGGCACCGTCATCGCGGTGGCGGCGGCTGCGCCTTGCAGAAAGCGGCGGCGGGCGGGTTTGCTTTGTGGCTCGCCTTTTGTTGAGGGCTGGGTCTTCATCGTTGTCTCCTGGTTAGAAAAATGTCCAATGGGGTTGGAACGAACGCAGTATCAGTCAAAGTTTTGTCTATGACAAGCCAAGCCTAGAGATACCATTTATCACAATGGGGAATAGCTCTGAAAACCTAAGGTAAACCCTAAATTTAATCTTCAAACTAAAAATATTCAGCGAACTTAACCCCATATATCAAGCTGAATGCGTTCAACGAGCATCATTTGAAATGGAGCTTGTATGAACCCGCTTTTTTTACAAACCACCCTCGCATGCGCCCTCACCTGTATGAGCTTGAGCGCCAGCGCTGTCGGGCGGATCGCTGATGTGAATGTGATTGACCGCAGCACAGGGCAAACGCTGCCTGTGCATTTGCATCGTGGTGAATATTGGGTCGCAGGGCAGCCGGGCGCGAAGTATTCGATTCAAATACGCAACTCGCGTGGTTCGCGTGTACTTGCAGTCACATCGGTCGATGGCCTGAATGTGCTCTCTGGAGAGGCGGCGGATTTTTCGCAATCAGGCTATGTGTTTGAAAGCGGTCAGCGCTATGGCATTGAAGGCTGGCGTAAAAGTGACTCACAGGTCGCAGCATTCGTGTTCACGGCAAGCGGCGATAGCTATGCCGAGCGCATTGGCAAGCCACGCGATATGGGCGTGATTGGTGTGGCGCTGTTTCGAGAGAAACCAGCCGCTGCTTTGCATCCGCACCCTCCTGTTGTTAGTCGCAGAGAATTACCATCGCCAGCTGCACCCTCTGAACAAAATTCACGCGCTAACAGCAGCAGCGACAAAGCATCATCCTCTATGGAACGCGAGCGATCAGCTTCCAGCATGCCTGCTCCGCTGCCTACACCCAAGCTCGGCACTGCGCATGGTGAACGCGAAACATCTGTCGTCAGCCGTACGCAGTTCGAGCGCAACAGCGCGCAGCCTGATGAAATCATCCGTATCCGCTATGACAGCCATGCCAATCTCATCGCCCAAGGCGTGATCCCCAGCCCGCGCCCACGCTACCTGCATGCGCCAGACCCCTTCCCTGGATCACCGTTGGGTTACGTACCCGACCCGCCGACCTATCGTTAAGCTCAAGGCTTGGCTATGATCACTGAGTGACTGACACTTTCGAGCCCACCGATCTCGCCTTGATGCAGCGCTATGCACAAGGCGATGTTGCGGCGTTTGAAGTGCTCCTCAAGCGGCATGAAACGGCGCTTTGGCGATTCATTGTGAAAAGTTTGCGAGATGCAGCAGCGGCGGAGGATGTGATGCAAGACACTTGGATCACCGTCACCCAGCAAGCGGCACGCTATGTGGAGAATGCGGTTAGCGCGGAGCAGACTGCGCAATTTCGCACCTGGCTCTTCACGCTCGCGCGCAGCCGCACCGTGGATCATCTGCGCAAGCAAAAGCCCGAAGTGAGCACCGAAGATTTCAGTAACTCTCAAAGCGATTGGCTTGGCAATCTCGCCGCTGATTCCGGCTTTGGTCCGCTGCGACAGCTCGAAGGCCGCGAGCAAGCGGGCGCGTTGCTGCAAGCTTTGCAAGAGCTGCCTGATGATCAGCGCGAAGCCTTCTTGCTGCAAGCTGAAGGTGGCTTGAGCGTGGAAGAAATCGCCGCCAGCTGCCAAGTGAGTTTTGAAACTGCCAAGAGTCGCCTGCGCTACGCTCGCAGCAAACTGAAAGCCTATTTAGCTGCTTGGTCACCCGAGCGCCAAGGCTTTGCCATGCAGCCCCGCTTGGAGGCATCGTCATGAATTCCCCCACCCACAAAGACTCACCACAAGACGAATTGCTGCATCGCTACGAGCAGGCTAAGGCACAGCTGCCCGATGGTCTGCCTGATACGCCGAGCGCAGCTTTGCATGAGCGCATCATGCAGGCGGCTCGCTCCCAAGCGAATACTATTAATTCAATAGCACCTCGCGCAGATTCTGTGCGGGCGAACGACCTAAAAAGCCTTAAAAATAATCTACACAACACGACTCAACCCACAGAAGCCGCCAACGACAGCTTCTGGAATATCAAAGCCTTCGCCAGCTTTGCAGTGATGGGCTTAGCGGGATTACTGTGGTGGCAGTTCGAACACGGCACGCCGCAAGAGCAAGAGGCTGCCAAGAGCGCTCAACCCAGCTCAAGTCGTGTCGCCGCTGCTCCTGCTCCTGCTCCTGCTTCTGCTCCTGCTCCTGCTACAGAATCCACACGCCCCTTCGCACCAACAGGTAAGCAAAGCCCTCCACCCTCACCGCCTACTGCAGCCAAACCAGCACGCCAGGAAGTCAACTCAGCCGCGAAGCCAACACCGGCGGGCGCGACAGAAGCCAGCCGCACACGCGTGCCTGATACCGCGCCAGTGATCGCCGCTGCGCCTGCTCCTGCAGCAGCGCTTGAGTTATCACAGGCAGACAAAGTCACAGCCGATGCGCCCAATCGCAAAGCAGCTTCTAGCGCCGTCCCCGAGCCATCTACTCAACGTTCAATAGAGCTTGCCCCAACCCAGAACATAGCCGCCGCTGCGCCTCCAACAGTAGCCCGCGCAGCATCGCCTAGAGCCGCTCCTGCTCCTGCTCCTGCTCCTGCTCCTGCTCCTGCAGCGCCCGCGCAGCTAGCTCATGCCAGCAGTTCAGCCCCGCTCTTCGCCGCGATAGAAGCAAAAGACTCATCCACACTGCGTCAAACTCTTGCCCAAGGTATATCACCCAACACCATCGCTGCCGACGGTAATCCCGCGCTGACTCAGGCCGCGATAAAGCGCTGGCCAGAAGGCGTGCGCCTCCTCTTGGCTGCTGGCGCGGACCGCAATACCAAGAACAGCAAGGGTCTCACGGCTGCGGATATAGCTCGCGAATTGGGTTATCAAGAAATCACCGAGCTTCTCGCTCAGTCACGATGATCTCAACTGATCTGGCGATGAAAAGTCACGAAGGCAAACGGCCTATGCTTTCGCGCCTAAAGCTGCCGCAAGCTGCTTTTGCAAGGCCAACTCTTGCGCATCTGGTGCGCTCTTGGTATCCCAGCCGGAAAGGTGTTGCTCTGCAATATCTGCGAGTGCGCTGATCCAAGGCTGCGAATCGTTGAGGCAAGGGATGTAGCTGAATTCTTTGCCGCCGGCATGCAGATAAGCTTCTTTGGCTTCCATGGAAATTTCTTCCAGCGTTTCCAAGCAATCCACTGGGAAGCCTGGGCAAATCACTTCCACGCTCTTGACACCTTTTTGCGCCATCTCAATCAGCGTAGGCTCGGTGTAGGGCTCCAGCCATTTGGCTTTGCCAAAGCGGGATTGAAAGGTGACTTTGTATTGCTCTTTGGAAAGACCCAATCGCTCAGCCAGCAAGCGCGCAGTTTTATAGCATTCGCAGTGGTAAATGTCACCCAAATGCAAAGTGCGCTCGGGCACACCGTGAAAGCTCATCACGAGTTGGTCTGCTCTGCCCTGCGTTTGCCAGTGATGGCGCACACGCTGTACCAAAGCCTCAATAAAGCCAGGATGATCGTGATAGTGATTCACAAAACGCAGCTCGGGCACGGTGCGTGTTTTGGAGGCCCAGCTGTAAACCGCATCAAACACACTGGCACTCGTCGTACCGCTGTATTGCGGATAAAGCGGCAAGATAAGGATGCGCTTGAAGCCTTCTGCTTTGAGCGCATCCAATTGCGAAGGAATGCTTGGGTTGCCGTAACGCATGCCTAAGAGAGTGCGCACGCGATGCCCGCGCTGGGCGAGGCTGCCTTGCAGTAGCAATGCATTCTTATCGCTCCACACCTTCAGCGGTGAACCGCCACCTTGGCCATTGGCATCTGGCTTGATCCAAATGCTCTCGTATTTCTTGGCTGATTTTGCGGGGCGAAACCGCAAAATGATGCCGTGCAAAATCAGCCACCAGATGGGCTTGGGGATTTCCACCACGCGATGGTCGCTCAAAAATTCGCCAAGATAGCGGCGCAGTGCTGGCGCGGTCGGTGCATCAGGTGTGCCGAGGTTGCAGAGTAATACTGCGGTATTCGATTGAAATTTATTTGCGCTGCCGTGGGCATACGCGGGTTCTTTTTGGAAGGCCATGCGTTATTCTCGCTGCTCTATGCTCAATGTTTCAAGCATCCGCGCAATATCCTTTGATTTGGACGACACTCTCTGGCCCATTTGGCCTGTGATTGAGCGCGCTGAAAAGGTGCTTTTGGCCTGGCTGGGCGAGCATGCGCCCATGACTGCTGCGCTTTTCGCCTCGCCCACGGCACTGCGAGAGATTCGTGAATACATGCACGATGTCGTGGTGAAGAAAAAGCCAGAGATCGCTCATGATCTGGCGGCCATTCGCAAAGAATCCATCCGATTGGCGCTATATCGCGCAGGAGACGATCCGCTGCTGGCAGATCCTGCATTTGACGTTTTTTTCGCAGAACGCAATCGCGTGGAATACTACGAGGATGCCTTGCCCGCACTCAAAATCTTGGCACAGCACTATCCGCTCATCTCTCTATCTAATGGCAATGCCCAATTGGATCGTGTGGGCATCGCACATTATTTCAAAGCGGCAGTCAGTGCCACAGGATTCGGTGTAGCTAAACCGGATGTAAAAATATTTCTTGAAGCTGCTCGTGTGGCGGGTGTGCCACCTGAGCAGGTGCTGCATGTGGGCGATGATGCCGCGCTCGATGTGATCGGTGCGTTGGGTGCAGGCATGCAAGCGGTGTGGCTCAATCGCCAAGACAAGCTCTGGCCTCATGACTCTATACAGCCCACACTAGAAATCACTTCATTGACCGAGCTCACTGCTTTGCTACTGCCCTGAGGCTGTATTTTTAAACCTTTTTAAGCTTTTGCCGGCGTAGAATCTGCGCGGCGTGCTATTAAATGTGTAGCGCTACAAGATATACCGAGACAAATCTTCGTTCTTGCTCAGCTCTGCCAAACGCGCATTCACATAGGCTGAGTCAATCATGACGGTCTGGCCGGAGAGCTTGGTCGCCGTGAAGCTCACCTCATCCAGCAGCCGCTCCATCACCGTGGCCAAACGACGTGCGCCAATGTTTTCCGTGCGCTCATTCACGTCAAACGCGATCTGCGCCAAGCGGGAAATCGCATCAGGCTTGAAATCCAAGGTGACTTGCTCTGTAGCCAGCAGCGCTTGATACTGTTTCACGAGAGAGGCGTGCGTGCTCTGCAAAATCGCTTCGAAATCTTGCACCGAGAGCGAAGAAAGCTCCACGCGAATGGGAAAGCGCCCCTGCAGCTCAGGGATCAAATCACTGGGCTTGGCCAGATGGAATGCACCGCTCGCGATAAAGAGCACATGATCCGTTTTGATCGGGCCGTATTTTGTGGAGACCGTTGTGCCTTCCACCAGCGGCAGCAAATCGCGCTGCACGCCCTGGCGCGAGACCTCTGCGCCAGAGCCTTCTGAGCGCGAAGCCACTTTGTCGATCTCGTCGATGAAGACGATGCCGTTTTGCTCTAAGTTATTCAAAGCTTGGGTTTTGATCTCTTCTTCATTGACCAGCTTGCCCGCCTCTTCCTCGGTGAGCACCTTCAGAGCTTCGGCAATTTTCATCTTGCGCGTTTTCTTCTTGCCTTCGCCGAGCTGGCCAAACATGCCTTTGAGCTGCTCCGTCATCTCTTCCATGCCAGCTGGCCCCATCACTTCAAGCTGCGGGCGTGGCGCATTCACTTCTACCTCAATCTCTTTCTCATCAAGCTGGCCTTCGCGCAGTTTTTTACGAAATGCTTGACGCGTCGCGCTCTCAGGCGTCTCCACCACTGAGCCTGTGCCAAAGCCCACTTCTTGGCGCGGCAGCGGCAAAAGAATATCGAGCACGCGCTCTTCAGCCGCATCTTGCGCGCGCGTGCGCACGGCCTTGGTGGCTGCATCACGCGTCATCTTCACAGCCACATCAGCCAGATCACGCACGATGGAATCCACATCTTTGCCCACATAGCCCACTTCCGTGAATTTGGTGGCCTCCACTTTGATGAAGGGCGCGTCAGCGAGTTTGGCCAAGCGGCGCGCAATCTCTGTTTTGCCGACACCCGTGGGGCCAATCATCAAAATGTTTTTCGGCGTGATCTCGAAGCGTAATTTGGCATCGACTTGGCTGCGCCGCCAGCGGTTGCGCAGCGCAATCGCTACAGCACGCTTGGCATCGTTTTGACCAACGATAAAACGATCCAGTTCGGAAACAATTTCTTGCGGAGTCATGGAAGACATAAAGGAAGTTTCAAAAATCTACAAAAATAACAACAGAAGTTGGCACGAGTTACGCAGATGTTACGCAAAATCGATTTTGCACACGCTGGATACGGAGAAGATCAAATCTCCAATTACTAACGCATAACAAGATGACAAACCTAGCTGAGCACAATCCAACCGTCATCGCCCGAGAAGACGATATCCAGACTACCGGGCCCAACGCAGCAAACATCCCAGTACAGATTATCCCTGCAAGCACCGCAGATCCTGTGCCTTGGGCATGGCCTGCAGGCCTGACAGCTTTCTTAACAGCTTGCGGCGGAGGTGGCGGAGGCAGCTCCACCAACAATGCCACGGTACCCAATACCTTCCAGGCTATCAACCTGCCTGGTTCAGGGGGCAGCCCGCCTCCCAAAGTGGCTGTGGATCAACAGCCCAACGCAACAGATGCAGCGCGTTTTCTCACGCAAGCGAGCTTCGGCATGCAATCGACCCAAGATGTGCAAACCGTGCGCGAGAAAGGCTATCCACTGTGGCTCTGGGAGCAAATCAATACTGGCACGATGCTGCACACGAGCTATCTCGATCAGCAAAAACTGCGTAATGTGAACGATCAAGGCAAAGCCAACGAAACCGAGGAAATGAGCTATGAAGCCATTTGGCAGCAATGGCTGTATGGTGCAGATCAGCTTCGGGGCCGCATGTCATTCGCGCTTTCGCAAATCTTGGTGATCTCCAACGTCGCGCCCGACATACGCCCTTATGCGATGAGCAGCTACATGGACATGCTCAATCGCAATGCCTTCGGCAACTTCCGACAATTGCTAGAAGATGTGACCCTGCATCCAGCAATGGGCTATTACCTGAATATGCTCAACTCGGAGAAAGATGATCCAGCCACTGGCGCGCATCCCAACGAAAACTATGCGCGCGAAGTGCTTCAACTTTTCTCCATCGGTTTGGTCAAACTCAATCTTGATGGCAGCCAGCAGCTCGATAGCGCAGGCAAACCCATCCCCAGCTACGATGAATCTATCGTGCAAGGCTTTGCCAAAGCATTCACAGGTTGGACTTATCCCAACGCCACAGGTTGGGATGAAGCTGATGAAGAGGTGGCAGCAGCGTGGACGAGCGCGATGATGCCTTTTTCTAACAAACATTCCAGTGGCGAGAAAAAGCTGCTCAATGGCATGGTGCTCGCCTCTGGTGGTACGCCCCAAACCGACATGAAGGCCGCACTCGATAGCATTTTCAACCATCCCAATGTCGGCCCCTTCATCAGCCGCCAACTCATCCAGCGCTTGGTCACCAGCAACCCAAGCCGCGCCTATATCAGCCGCGTAGCCAGCATCTTCAATAACAATGGCAGTGGCGTGCGCGGTGATTTGCGTGCGGTGGTCGCAGCCATCTTGCTCGACACCGAAGCTCGAAATGCTGTCCCGCCAGCTAATTTCGGCAAGCAACGCGAGCCCGTGATGCGCTTTGCGAATTTTCTGCGCGCCTTGAATGCCAAAGCAGACAATGGCCGCAATGCGATTCACTATTTGGAAAGCGCAGACAACGGCCTCGGCCAAAGCCCCCTGCTCTCGCCCAGCGTGTTCAATTTCTTCTCACCTAACTTCCGCCCAGCGGGCAAGATTGCGGCAGCAGGCTTGGTGGCTCCCGAGTTTCAAATCACCACAGAAACTACCGTGGTGGGCGGCCTGAACTTCTTTGCCAATTTGTTCAACAACGGCGGCTATGGCTATGAGGAGAACAAGCTCAAGCTCAATACCGCGCCGCTCGAAGCCAAAGCTGGCGATGCCAATGCGCTGATCGCGGATCTCAATATGCTCTTTTGCAATGGCCAAATGAGCACGACCCTGCAAACTCGGCTGCGCACCATGATCAACGCAATCAATATCAATGACAAGCCTTATCGCGTCAAAGCCAGCTTGATCCTCATTAGCCTCTCACCCGATTTCGTGATTCAACGCTAAAAAATTGAATTGACATCAATATGAACAACATCACCAAACGCGATTTCATCAAAGCTGGTGCCGCCTTCGGTTTAGGCAGCGCAGCCAATGTGTTTTCCAGCTTCGAGGCTTTGGCGCAAACTGCGCAAACGGAAGATTACCGAGCCCTTGTCTGTGTCTTCATGTTTGGCGGCAATGATGCCAATAACATGCTGATCCCCACCGACAGCGCTGCCTATAACCGGTATGCCGTTGCACGCAGCAATCTCGCTTTACCCGCTGCTTCTCTTCTGCCAATTGCGCCGAGCAACACCACGGCTCGATATGGCCTGCATCCTGCCATGCCAGGCCTTGCCAATCTCTTCAATGGCAATACCCCCAGCGCCGCTCTCGTGGCCAATGTGGGCCCACTCGTCGTGCCCACGACCAAGGCGCAATGGGAAGCACGCTCCGTGCCTTTGCCCGACAATCTGTTTTCTCACTCGGATCAGCAATCGCAGTGGCAAGCCGCCCAATACGAGCGCCCGGCGAACGGCTGGGGTGGTCGCTTAGCCGAGCGCTTGATCGATGAAGGCACGAATAACCGCGGCTACAGCGTGCTCTCCGTTACTGGGGGCAATTTGTGGGAAACAGGTGATCGCAGTTTGAGTGCTTATAAAGTCTCGGCCAGCGGTAATTTTGGTTTTGATTTCTACAACCCCAACGGGCGCGATCCACTTTCCTTGGCTATCACCGAAACACTGGCTACGCCCTACAACCATCTCTTCGAGCAAGGCTTTGTGGATGTGATGGGGCGTTCGATTGAGGTGCAGCGTATTTTGACGAGCGCCTTAGAAGGCACAACCATCAATACTGTCTTCCCCAATTCCAGCTTAGGCAACCAAATGCGCATGGTCGCGCGCTTGATTGCGGCGCGGCAAAAGCTCGGTCTCAAAAAACAATGTTTCTTCTGTAGCATCGGCGGCTTCGACACCCATGGTGAAGATCAACTGACACGCCAAGCTGAATTGCTGGGTGATGTGAGCGGCGCAATCAGTGCGTTTTATGCGGCCACGCAAGAGCTGAATATCCAGAACAATGTGACCACCTTCACTGCGTCGGATTTCAATCGCACTTTCACATCGAACGGCCAAGGCTCAGACCATGGCTGGGGTGGGCATCACATCGTCGTCGGCGGTGGCGTGCAAGGCGGCAAACTTTTTGGCACTTTCCCTGAACAAATCGTGCGCGGCCCGCAAGATTCTGGCGGGCAAGGTAATTGGATTCCCACCACCTCGACCGAAGCTTATGCGGCGACCCTAGGGCGTTGGTTTGGCGCCAACGATGAAGTGTTAGGACAAGTGTTTCCAAGGCTGTCTGGCTTTGCGCCCAATATTGGCTTTCTTGGCTAACTCTTGCTGCATTTGAATCGACCTGTGTTGGACAAAGCCTTGTCAGTTGGATAGCGGCACACTTGCATGACGATAAATTCGCCGTAGATGTGCTGTGCATCTATGCTGATCCTCGCTTGTATGCAGATCATCGTCACACGCAGGTGGTTACCATATACACGGCCTTGTAGCGATTGAGTTGGAATATCTGGGAAGTAATTACCTATGCTTGGTTTGTCGTCAATCATTACAGACACCATCCCATGCAAGACCTTGCCGAAACCGACATTCATTCACCCATCGAACCTGTGGAACATCAAGCTTCGCATACCTCGAGCGAAGCCGCATCCATCGATCCTAAAAGTCAAGAGCAAGAGTACAGCATAGCTTCATCGCCTGCAGCACTATCCGCTCTAGCAGCCAGCTTTCTCGCGGCATGCGGTGGTGGTGGCGGTGGCGATAGCACAAGTACAGCAGCTGCTCCGAGCGCAGGTACCGCATCAACCCCCACCCCTGCACCGCCCTCACCCACGCCTGCACCTCCAGCACCAACGCCAGCACCTCCTACACCTGCACCCTCTTCAACGACACGAGCAGAAGCTTCGCGGTTTCTGGGTCTGAGCAGCTTTGGTGCCACGGACGCCAGCATCGACGATGTGCTTAGACTGGGGTACGGTGGTTGGGTGGACTGGCAATTCAGCTTGCCTCAGAAACTGCACATGGATCACATTGATTACTATGTGAACACAGCCAATCCTGGGCAAGATGCTTGGAGATATGCCACCAATCTGCGTGATTCGTTCTACATGCAGGCCTTGCGCGGCGCTGACCAATTGCGTCAACGTGTTGTGTTTGCGCTCTCGCAGATCTTCGTCGTCTCGATGGCCAGCAACGAGGTGATCGATCGTTCGAGCTGCCACACCAGTTTCATGGACATGCTCGGACGCAACGCCTTCGGCAACTTCCGAACTTTGCTAGAGGAGGTCTCTACGCACCCAATGATGGGCGTCTATCTTTCACACCGTGCTAACGAGAAGGAAGATGCTGTGAAGGGCACTTCGCCCGATGAGAACTACGCGCGCGAGGTCATGCAGTTGTTCTCTATTGGCTTGGTTAAGCTCAACGCTGACGGTACGCCGCAACGCGACGGAGCAGGCAACACGTTCCCCGCATACAACAATGCGGATGTCTCTGGCTTGGCCAAGGTGTTCACAGGCTGGAGCTGGGTGCCCAGAGACAGCAGCGATTACCGTTTTTACGAGAACTTTCCACCTCGCAATATTCAAGTTCAGCCGATGGTGCCTTATGAGAAGCATCACTCAAGCTCTGCGAAGAGTTTTCTGGGCGTCACCATTCCTGCTGGCACGACAGCACGGCCCAGTTTACGCATTGCTCTGGACACGCTGGCCAACCATCCCAACACAGCTCCTTTCATCAGCCGCCAGCTGATTCAACGGCTGGTGACCAGTAACCCATCAAAGGCCTACGTGTCGCGTGTCTCGGGGGTATTTGTCAGCAGCAAAGGCGACATGAAGGCCGTGATTCGCGCCATCCTGCTGGACGACGAGGCGCGTTTGCCCGCCAAGAGCGGCGATGGCCGCCACGGTAAGGTACGCGAGCCCGTGCTGCGCGTGACCGCTTGGGCGCGTGGCTTCGAAGCCAGCTCGAAGACGGGTGAGTTCCGCATCCGTCAAACCACACAGATTGGCCAGTCAGTGATGGAAGCGCCATCGGTGTTCAACTTTTATCGCCCAGGTTTCGTACCACCGGGCTCATCAATAGCCACGGCGGGATTGGTGGCACCGGAGCTACAGATCAATACCGAGTCTCAGGTGACAGCCTATCTGAACTTCATGTCGAGTGCTGTCGAAAATGGCACCGGCGACAACCGGGATGTGAGCTGCAGCTATGCCGCCGAAGTAGCCTTGGCATCCAATCCAGCTGCGCTGATTGATCGGGTGGATTTGTTGCTCACCGGCCAAAGGCTCAGTTCCGCTACACGCAACTCAATGCTCAAGGCCATCAACTCGGTGCCAGCCACATCTGCGCTGCAGCGGGCGCGCACTGCGGTGCTTCTTGCACTGTGCAGCCCCGAATTTTTGGTTCAAATCTGAAGATCAATCAATGAAAAAATCCTACACTTCCGATCCCAGCCGCCGCCACTTCCTGAAAGCGGCAACGCAGTTCTCGGCCATGGGTGCAGCGGCGCCCATCGCTCTCAACCTCGCAGGCATACAAGCCGCAGCAGCGCAAACTGCCGATGACTATCGCGCTTTGGTGTGTGTCTTCCTCTTTGGTGGTAACGACCAAACCAGCACTTTGGTGCCTTTCGACAGCGCCGAATTTTCAGCGATGGCCTCAGCGCGCGGCAGCATCGCTCGGCCCGCCGCAGACTTTATTTCTCTAGGCAATGTGGCCTCGCAGTCCAATCGCAGCTTCGCGCTGGCCAAGGAGCTGTCGCCTTTGGCAGATCTCTACAAGCAGAACAGGTTGTCGATCTTGGCAAACGTGGGGCCGATGTACACGCCACTGACCAAGGCCAATTTCGAGGCCAGTGCGCCTGGCGTTCCACCGCAATTGTTCTCGCACAACGACCAGCAATCGGTGTGGCAGTCTTCGGGCGTTGAGGGCTCCACGGTGGGTTGGGGCGGACGCTTTGGTGATCTGCTGGCGTCGAGAAACGGTAGCAATTCCGTGTTCACCTCGATATCGGCT
This sequence comes from Variovorax sp. PCZ-1, assembly GCF_018413605.1. Lineage (GTDB taxonomy): Bacteria > Pseudomonadota > Gammaproteobacteria > Burkholderiales > Burkholderiaceae_C > JANMDU01. Next base: position 2,027,725 of record NZ_JAHCDN010000001.1, read on the forward strand.
AACGGCACGGCTGTCTTTCTCTACGGTAACACGGTGCAGCAGTTCCAGATCGACAGCGGTGGGCCGGCAACGGTCACATCTCTGGATCGGCTCTATGGCTCAACTGATGCGGGTGCAGCTCTGCGGGAGATCATCACAGCCAACCCAAGTCCACTGTTTGAGTCGCACCTCGGCGAAGTCACCAGGCGCTCGCTCAAAGCTAACCAAACCCTCAAAGACGTGCTCGCAGCTGCTGCACCGCTGACCACGGTGTTCAACGAGAGCAACTCTTTGGCCAAGCAGTTGCGTATGGTGGCACGACTAATCGCGGTACGCAAGAGTTTGGGCATGGGGCGTCAGGTGTTCTTCGTCGGCATGGGTGGCTTCGACCATCACAACTCGCTGGTACAGGAGCTACCAGGACTGCACACCAAGGTCGCCGAAGCGATGGCCAGCTTCTATGCTGCCACTGCTGAGTTGAAGGTGGAAAATCTGGTGACAACATTCACCGCATCAGAATTTGGGCGCACACTCACCAGCAATGGCGACGGCTCCGACCACGGATGGGGAGGCCATCAATTCATCATGGGCGGCGCAGTGAAAGGTGGCACGATTGTCGGGAGCTACCCGACTGTTGCCTTGGGCACAGCCGAAGACTTAGGCCGAGGCCGCTTGTTGCCAACGACCTCAACCTCACAGCTCGCGGCTACGCTGGCAACCTGGTTCGGCGTGCCGGCAGGCTCGTTAGTCGATGCGCTGCCCTACATCAACAACTTCGACACCAAGAACTTGGGGTTGTTTATTTGAGTCGATTAGGATGAATATTGGCATTTCGCCGGCATAGAATCTGCGCAGAGTGCTACCAAATTTATAGTTAATCTAAGGTCTCAATCGTGTGATGCATGTTCGTGTAGATACACAACTCACCCGCGATTTCTAAGGACTTCTTCACAATTTCTGGTGCAGAAAGGCTGGTGTTATCCAACAGAGCCTTCGCGCTCGCCTGCGCGTATGCACCACCTGAGCCGATCGCAACAATGCCATGCTCGGGCTCGAGCACATCACCATTGCCCGTAATGATCAATGAAGCCTCATGGTTGGCTACAGCCAGCATCGCTTCCAAGCGGCGTAGCACGCGATCGGTGCGCCAATCTTTGGTGAGCTCAATCGCAGCACGCACGAGATGGCCTTGGTGTTTTTCCAGCTTACCCTCAAAGCGCTCAAAGAGCGTGAAGGCATCGGCGGTAGCACCAGCGAAACCCGCGAGAACCTTATCGTGATAAAGCTTGCGCACTTTACGCGCAGAGCCTTTGATGACGATGTTTCCCAAAGTGACTTGACCGTCACCGCCAATGGCTACCTGCCAGCCCTGCTCTGTTTTGCGGCGCACACTCACAATCGTGGTGCCATGAAACTGTTCCATGAGTATTGACCTGAAAAGTTGCTTGCTGCGAGAGTGAGCAGCAAAAAAAATCAATCGACGCGCGTCGTGACCTTGGCGTGCTCGCTGATGCCGATGACGTGAAAGAAAGCAGCAACTAAGCGATGCACATCGGTAAACTGCACGACACGCCCTTCGGATTGGCGTGCAGTGACCCAGTTGAGCAAGCTTCCCGCTGCAGAAAAATCTACGCGCACCAGCTTTGCGCAAGAAATGATCATCATGTCTGCGCCTGTCAGACGCGCTTCTAACTTATCGAGCACTGGCTTGGGCTCACCCATGATTTGACCAGAAAGCTCCACAGACGCGAGCTGAGCAGTCATCAAAGACGAGCCAGCGTCTGTGTGCATTTCAGAAACCACGGAGTCGTGCACAGCGTCACCAATGATGGTTTGCCCCACTCCCGTATTGCCATCAGCGTCCAGAGACTTGAATTCGCAGCGAGCTGGCTCCCAAGACGGTGGCGAGACTTCATAGGTGACGCAGAAATCCAGAGCAGCCAATTCAAACTCATCTGGGCGATGCGCTACACGCAAATAAGCCATCAACAAATTCCAACGATCCTGATCTGTGGTGCGCACACCCGAAGGCGCGCCATCACGCAACACTTTTTCAAGTTTGTCGGTATGCGCCATACGCAACTGAACGGGTTGCGAAACCCAAGACAGGAGGAGCTTAGTCAAGGGCGCAACAGCATTGTCTTCAACTGACTGAATGGATACCCAATCCAGAGTCCAAGGCATGGACGCTTTGCTTAACGCGCCATTCAAGGCTGCAAGAGACTGTATGCCAAAGTTCGCTGGGCTTTTCCAATCAGCTTTACGCAAGCCCACGGGCGCAGCGGGTTCATTGCCACCGGTCATTTTGCTCACCATTTCTGGAATGGAGAACCACATGGGCGAAGAGCGATTGAATTTGCTTGCAAAATCAATGGCCAAGCTTTCAAACCGATCGTATTGGCTGGTGGCGCGATACAGATCAAACAGTGTGAGCCAAGTTTCTTCGTGCTGATGACGCGGCCCACGCGCGCTCACAGCCTCCAGCAAACCCGCTTCTGCACCACCATCATCGCCGTTGGCAAAGCGGATAGCGGCCTCTTCCAATTCTGGATCATGCTGCACTTCGTCTACTTCCAAAGCAAACAGTTTGGAAGCAGTAAAGCCGCTCACAGCACCTGTGCCGTCGTAAGAAGCTGCAAGCCCGCCTAATGCACCAATCGCACCAGGCGGTTTGCTCGCAGTTGCAGGCTGAGCCACGGGTGCAGGCGATGCTGCAGAAAATGGCGAGGACTTGATTTGAGGTTTAGCAGCGGGTGCGAAATCTGCGGTGAAATCGAGCGAGTTGTCGTCGTCTGCAGCTGGCGCTGGCGCAGGGGCAGGCGCAGCAGCTGTTGGTGCAGGCGAGGCCATACGAGCAGAGGCAGAAGAGAGTGTGGGCCGTATAGCGGGCACGTCGGAGAAGCGAGGCACAGCAGGCGACGAGGAAGTCGCTGCGCTAGGCGTGCTGGGCGCAGGCACGCGCGCAGTTACCACGGGCACAGAAGCAGGTGGCTGAGCTCCCGCTGCTGCATCGGGATTGAATTTAGCACTCACGCGACCCAGAGCACTTTGCAAATCATCAGGTGCAGTGCGCGCATAAGCCAAATTATTGGATGCAGCGGCTGATTTCGCGGCAGCATTCGCTGCAGGCGGGCGCGAGGCCATATCAGAGGCTGAGAAATCCGAACTGGGGCTGTTCGTCGAAGCTCCACCCGCTGCACCATGCTTGGTCTTCCACCACTGCATCGACATTTGCGCTTCGATCTCGTCGATTTTCTTCAGCGTCATGGCCCGGTCATCGGGGCGAGAAGGCATAGAGCTTTGGAAGAAGGATGGGCGGGCAGCCGCATCAGAGGCACTACCGGCTCCTGTGGCTTCGCGGCGACGCAGCTTACGCAGCATGTCGAACTCGCGCTTGCGCACGAAATCGTTACGCCGCTTACGCTCAATCATTTCTTTGAGCGCTTGCTTGCTCAGTGACCCGTCTTTCGCCGAACTGGCATCATCCAAATCATTCCACTGCGTGCCAGGGCTGCGCACGAACTTCACCATCTTGGAGAACAAGCCGCCGGGTGAAGTATCGTCTTTTGCCATGAGGATGAGTGGGATTTACACCCTAGTCTAGCGGGATTTTCTGGTTTTCCTAGGAATTCTAGTCGCCGAACATCTTTTGCTTGAGTTCGCGTCGCTGCTGCGCCTCAAGAGAAAGCGTAGCAGTGGGGCGGGCGATCAAACGAGCAACACCAATCGGCTCGCCTGTTTCGTCGCAGTAGCCATATTCTTCGGCATCAATACTGGCGATGGATTGCTCAATTTTCTTGAGCAGCTTGCGCTCTCGGTCGCGCGTGCGCAGCTCTAAAGCATGCTCTTCCTCAATCGTGGCACGATCAGCTGGATCGGGCACAACAGAGGTATCTTCGCGCAGGTGCTCGGTGGTTTCACCTGCGTTGGAGAGAATGCCGTTTTTCAAGGCAACCAGCTTCAAGCGAAAGAACGCCAGTTGTTTGGCATTCATGTATTCGCTGTCCGGCATTGCAATCACTTCGTTGTCTGTGAGTTGCTCAGCGGTTTTGGTTTTCCAGTTGTTGACGAGTTTGGCGTCTTTTTTGATGACGACTTGAGGAGGCGGTGCGAGAACAGGTGCGGACATGGTGAAACTGGCTTTCGCCGCTGTATTACCGCCGTGGGGCGACATATCAGAGGGCGAAGGCGCATAAGAAGGGACGACGCGGGAGCCCGCTTTGGTTTTAACCGGTGCGGGGGGTGGCGCAACCGGCTTGGCAGGCACAGGGGCTGCTGCTGGTTTGGGTTGCGCTTTGCTGACAGGGGGAGTGGGAGGTTTGGTGCTTGCTTTGATGGGTGTTTTAACGGGGGCTTTTGCAGGTGCACTTGCTGGCGCCTTAGCTGGCGCTTTTGTAGGGGCTTTAGCTACTGGTTTTGCAGCTTTTTTTGCAGGCACTTTTACTGCTGGTTTAGGAGATGCCTTCAATGAAGCCTGAGGTAATGATTTGGTGGGTGGCTTGACTGCGGCTTTGCTTTTGGGCTTGACCACTGGTTTCGCGGGTGATTTAGCTGCCTGCTTGCTGGGCACGGCTTTTTTGGCCACAGGCTTCTTGGCCGCTGGCTTTTCGGCTGGCTTAGCTGCTGCCATGCCTTTTGCAGCTGGCTTGGGCGTAGGCTTTGCTGTGGGTTTAGCTGCCGCTTTTTTCACTGCTGGTTTGGCTGCAGGCTTGGCCGCCGATGTTGCCTTGGCTTTGGATGCGCTCTTACCTGCAGATTTGCTTACCACTTTTGACTTCTTGGCTGGTGCTTTCAATTCTTGTCTCCTCGCGGTCGCGGCTTTGGCTCTTTCTGAACCTGTGCTGTTTACTGAACCATTCAGATTTATACCGCTTTTCTGATGGCTCACCGATGTGCCATCGGCGCGCGATTGTAGCGACTTACCCGAGCGCAATCCCACAAGTTTGAAAAATACATCAATCAAGACCGTCTCCAAAGCCAGAATTCATCAAAAAATCACGGAAAACCGTACAAGCTGCGCAGTTCAATCATGCAGCCAAGCATTGCTCCAAGCCTTGCAAAAAGATGTCTTTGGGCAAATCCAGCCCAATAAACACCATTTTGGACAGGCGCTGCTCACCGCCCTCCCATTTGGGGCCCAAATCCGAGCCCATGAGTTGGTGAACGCCTTGGAAAATCACTTTGCGTTCAGTACCCTTCATATGGAGGACGCCTTTGTAACGCAGCATGCGCGGGCCATAAACATTCACGATGGCGCCCAGAAAATCCTCCAACTTGGCTGGATCAAACGGCTTCTCAGAGCGGAAAACAAAGCTTTTCACATCGTCATCATGGTGGTGATGATGGCCATGGCCTGCGTGCTCGTGCGCATGTGAGGGGTGGTCGCAGTGTTCGCCGTGCTCATGGTCATGGTCATGGCGATGATCGTGATCATCTTCTTTTAAGAAATCAGGATCGATATCCAGCTTGGCATTCAGATTGAAGCCTCGCAAATCAAACACTTCGCTGATCTTCACATCCCCAAAATGCACTGTACGTTGCGGCGCGCGGGGATTCATGTGCTTCAAGCGGTGAATGAGAGCATCCACCTCCTCTTTAGCCACCAATTCACTCTTGCTGATGAAGATTTGGTCGGCAAAACCCACTTGGCGACGCGCTTCTTGGCGGTCATTGAGCTGGTTGGCGGCGTGCTTGGCATCCACCAAGGTCAGGATGGAATCGAGCAAATACTGCTCGGCAATCTCATCGTCCATGAAAAAGGTCTGCGCCACCGGGCCAGGATCGGCCAAACCCGTGGTTTCGATCACTACGCGCTCAAAATCGAGCTCGCCTTTGCGCTTTTTCTCGGCCAAATCACGCAGCGTGGTGCGCAGGTCTTCGCGGATGGTGCAGCAAATGCAGCCATTACTCATCTGAATGATTTGCTCATTCGTATCGGCCACGAGAATGTCGTTGTCGATGTTTTCTTCGCCAAATTCATTCTCAATGATGGCAATCTTCTGCCCATGCGCTTCCGACAGCACACGTTTGAGCAAGGTGGTTTTGCCGCTTCCAAGGAAGCCAGTGAGGATGGTGGCAGGAATCAAGGCCATGATGATCTATCCAGTTTGCACAATGCAAGAAGCTGGGGAGTTTAGCGGCTAATTCAAGGCTTTGCCGCCTGCATCAACTGGTTTTATGACTTATTCAGTCTATGCTACATATTTAATAGCATTCCGCGCAGTATCTATGCCGGCAAACTGCCAATTTCGCCTTAAAAATAATCAAAATTACTTCAGTCCACCTTGGGACATACGCGCAAACAGATCCACCCCCATTTGCAAGAGCAGCTCGGGCAGATCAATCATCACCCAATTCTCTCGCAAGATATCACCCTCACGCCGCCACCAATCAGCTACACGCATGCTGATAGGCTTGTTTGTTGCAGGGGCGCCCAGGTAGTCACCCATATGCGTGGCATGCACGCTGGGCCAGCCGGTGGAGGCGATGAAGTGCCCTTCAGAGATACGACTGATATGGTTGCCGCCAACCCGATCAGGGAAGGCGTGCAGGAAAGGCTTTTGATGATGTTTTTGAAAACCTTCTACCTGGCGCGAAGTGCCGATGCCGCAAGGCCCGTACCACATCATTTCGGGATGCCAAAAGGCATGCATACCCATGCTTTTGAGATCTTTTTGGTTGAAAGATTTGAGGCCACCGATCATGCGGTCAAGGCTGTCCATGGAAAGCTTGGACTGCACGGGATCACTCTCACCCAACAGCAGGCCATCATGCATCTGCGGCCCTGGCACGATGATGCGAGCGCCCGTGCTTCGCGGCAATACTTCAATGCCAGCTTGGCGCATCACATCCACCAGATCGAGCAGGATTCGAGCGTCCACAATCTTGCCGCCCTCAACGCGATAGAACTCGCCGATGCGCACCCACACGGTGTCGCCTGTCGCAGGAATGCCCAGCCAGTCTTGCGTCATCGTACCCATCAAGTAGCCATGCGCCGTGACCCACGTGCCTGCACCGCCGCAGAAACGGCCATCAAAATCGCCTGCAAAAAACAGGTCGCAGCGACGTTCTAAATTGGGAAAGGCCTGGAGCAAGGGCTGCCAAAATTTCGCATGCATGGCTTCGATACCGTGCACTTCGTTGATCGGATGAAAGACATGGCACTGCGCGTCGGGCTTAAAAAACCGCTCCAAAGTCGGGCGAGAATCGGTGGCTGTGGGCGCATTCGCCGTATTTCCGGGCAATTGTTGTAGGTATTGCCAAACCAGAGTTTTTGCGGCTTGAAGATGTTGCATACATTCATTATTGCAAACCTATGCACAACAATCAATCCTTATATTTTCCTTAAATTTAAGGGTATTTACTGGCTATTTCAATTAATTTGATTTCCATAATGAATACGCATGCAAATTTCAAAAACCAGCCCCACAGTATCCGCAACGCAGCCCGCGCTGCGTGTGGGCTTCGTGCTGCTGCCACGCTTTACGCTCACCGCCTTCTCAGGTTTTGTAGACACCTTGCGCCTGGCGGCTGATGAGGGCGACAGAAGCCGTGCCAGGCGCTGCCAGTGGGCAGTGCTGGGCACGCCGGGAGAGGCCATTGTCTCCAGCAGCGGCGTGCAGGTATTAGCGGATACGCCTCTCGATACAGAGCAAAGCTTTGACTACATCGCCGTGGTAGGCGGCTTACTCAGTGCGCAAAAAGCCACTGGGGCCATCGCCCGCGCCCTGCGCCGTTTTGCACACACTGGTGTACCGCTGATGGGGCTGTGTACCGGCTCCTTCGTGCTCGCGCGCTCGGGCTTGCTCAAAGGGCATGTGGCTTGCGTGAGCTGGTTTCATCGGCAAGAGTTTGAAGCAGAATTTCCCGGCCAACGTGTGCTGAGCAATCAGATGTATGTGATGGATCGGGAGCGACTGACTTGCGCGGGCGGCACGAGCGTAGTGCATTTAGCCGCAGCACTGGTGGAAAAACATCTGAGCCGAGCAGAAGCCGTGAAAGCGCTTCGCATATTGATTGAAGAGCAGCCCCTGCCTGCCAGCACCCTGCAGCCCGAGGCTGTGCTCACCGTACAAGCCAAAGATCGCTTGGTACATAAAGCCATGCTGCTGATGGAGCAGCAGCTGGCCAACGCACCCGATGTGCAGCACCTCGCAGATTTGCTAGGTTTAGGACGCAGGCAGCTCGAGCGACGCTTTGCCGCCGATATCGGCATGAGCCCTGCGCAATACCATCGCAGCCTGCGCTTGGCACGCGCACGCTGGATGCTCACACATTCTGATTTATCTCTGGTTGATATTGCGGCTGAATGCGGTCTGGGTGATGGCAGCAGCTTTGCTCGCGCAATTCGCACCAGCACAGGCCGCAGCCCATCAGCGTATCGGCAAAGCACAAGAAGCTAAACGCCTCATGTCGTTATTTGCTTATTTTTTGTCGCATTAATGCTATGGATACAGCGCTGATCTACATACACTTGAGCACACATTCGGAGTGCGTTTCCGAGGAGTGAAGTATGCAAAAGTTTTCAATTTGGTCATTGCTGCGCAATGCCATGAGTTACCACGAGGGCTGGCAGCGCCAATGGCGCGATGCGCAGCCCCAGGCTGAGTACGATGCTGTGGTCGTGGGTGGTGGTGGCCATGGCCTAGCCACGTCTTACTACCTCGCCAAAGAGCATGGCATGCGGCGCATTGCAGTCGTTGAAAAAGGCTGGCTGGGTGGCGGCAATACGGGGCGCAACACCACGATTGTGCGCAGCAATTATTTGTGGGATGAAGCCACGGCGTTGTATGAAAAATCCATGAAGCTCTGGGAGGGCTTGTCGCAAGACATCAATTACAACGTGATGTTCAGCCAGCGCGGCGTGATGAATCTGGGGCACACACTGCAAGACATGCGCGATATTGAACGCCGCGTCACGGCCAATCGCTTCAATGGTGTGGACGCAGAAGTGCTCACGCCGGAGCAGATCAAAGAGATGCTGCCGTTTATCAATCTCAACACCCGCTATCCGGTGCTCGGCGCGAGTTTCCAAAGGCGAGCGGGTGTGGCTCGACATGATGCAGTAGCTTGGGGCTTTGCGCGAGCAGCCGATGCGCTGGGTGTGGACATCATTCAAAACTGCGAGGTGAAAGCGATTCGTCGTGAGAATGGCGCAGTCGTTGGCATTGAAACGGTGAAGGGGTACATCAAAACGCCAAAAGTCGCCGTCGTCGCTGCTGGCCACAGCAGCCAGATTGCGCAGATGGCTGATATTCGCTTGCCGCTGGAAAGCCACCCGCTGCAAGCGCTCGTGAGTGAAGCACTCAAGCCGATTTTCCCCACCGTGGTGATGAGCAACGCCATTCACGCCTACATCAGCCAGAGCGACAAAGGCGACTTGGTGATTGGCGCAGGCATTGATGCCTACACTGGCTTTGGGCAAAGAGGCAGCTTCCCGATCATTGAGCACACGCTGCAAGCCATTGTGGAACTCTTTCCCCTCTTCTCGCGCGTGCGCATGAATCGGCAGTGGGGCGGCATTGTGGACGTCTCGCCCGATGCTTGCCCGATCATTGGCCTCACACCCGTGAAGGGGCTTTACATCAACTGCGGATGGGGCACAGGCGGATTCAAAGCCACACCGGGCTCAGGCTGGGTGATGGCGCATACCGTGGCGCAAGACAGGCCGCATGAGATCAACGCGCCCTTCTCGCTCGATCGCTTTGCCACAGGGCATTTGATCGATGAGCATGGCGCTGCGGCCGTGGCGCATTAAGGCAGGAGAACAAGATGCTAGAAATCGACTGCCCTTTCTGCGGCACGCGCGCAGAAACAGAATTCACACACGGCGGAGAGGGCGGGATTGCCCGCCCGCCGAACACCGAGACGATGAGCGATGAAGCTTGGGGCGATTACGTCTTCATGCGCAAAAACATCAAAGGCCTGCGCCATGAGCAATGGCGGCACAGCAGTGGCTGTGGCCGCTGGTTCAATGCGCTGCGCGATACGGTGACATATCAATTTCATGCCACCTGGAAGATCGGTGAAGACATGCCTGCTTTGAAAGCCAAAGAAGGAGCGGCGCCATGAGCTTCGTGCCATCACGTTTACCAAACGGCGGACGCATTGACCGCAGCCGTACTATACGCTTCACTTTTGATAGCAAACAATACAATGGATATGCCGGCGACACCCTTGCTTCGGCACTATTAGCTAATGGCGTGACGCTTGTCGCACGCAGCTGGAAATACCACCGTCCACGCGGCTTGTTGGGCGCTGGCGTGGAAGAGCCCAATGCGCTGGTGCAATTGCACGAAGGCGCGCGCACTGTGCCCAATGCGCGCATGACCGAAGTGATCTTGAGCGAAGGCTTGGTCGCTCACAGCATCCATGCCAGCCCTTCTCTTGCCTTCGATTGGCGCGCGATCAATGGCTTCATATCGCGCTTGATCCCCGCCGGCTTCTATTACAAAACCTTCATGGCCTCGCAGCGCGCGTGGCACTTTTTTGAAAAGCACATTCGCAAAGCGAGTGGCTTGGGCGCATCGCCCACCGTGGCTGACCCTGATGTGTATGACAAACAATTCGCTCATACCGATGTGTTGGTGGTCGGTGGCGGTGCGGCTGGCTTGGCAGCGGCGCTTGCAGCATCGCGCGACGGCAAGCGCGTGATGCTCTGCGATGAGCAGGCCGAGCTCGGCGGCTGGCTGCTCACCAGCCGAGAGCAGATTCACGGACAAAAAGCATCGTCATGGCTCACGCAAACTTTGCAAGCCTTGCGCGAATCGCCTGATGTGACTTTGCTTCCGCGCAGCACTGCCTTCGGCTACCAAGATCACAACTTGGTCACGCTGATTGAACGCAAGCATGATGGCGTGCCGCAAAGCGAGACCAAGGGCTATCGCGAGCGCTTATGGCGAGTGCGCGCAAAGCAAGTGATCTTGGCGACAGGTGCACATGAGCGCCCCATGGTATTTGCCAACAATGATCTGCCCGGCGTGATGCTCGCTAGCGCAGCAGCCGTCTATACGCAGCGCTATGCGATTCGCTTGGCCGCCAATGCCATCGTCTTCACCAACAACGACAGCGCTTACGAAGGCGCTATCGCTTTGAAGGAAAGCGGTGCGAGTGTGCGTGTGGTGGATGCCCGCGCACAGCCTAGTGGCGAGTTCACCCAACGCGCACGCACTCTCGGTATTGACATCTTGGCAGGCCATGTGGTCACACAAGCTCTGGGCAAAAAGCATATCAATGGTGTGCAGGTGCAAGCGATCAATGCGCAAGACCAGATCACAGGCTCAGCTCAAACCATGGCTTGCGATCTGCTGGCCACCTCGGGCGGTTTCAGCCCTGTCATTCATCTGCATTCCCAGGCTGGCAGTAAAGCGGTGTGGAGCGATGAGCAATTGGCCTTCATTCCCGGCAAAGCCATACAAGGCGAGCGCAGTGCAGGCTCATGCCGTGGTGCGTTCAGCCTGCAGGCTGCTGCACACGATGGCGCAGATAGTGGCGCAGGAAAATCGCAGCAAAGCCCAGCCACGCCGCATCTGCGCGAGCTCTGGCTCGTGCCCCATGCGCTGCCGGCCAGCCGCGCACCCAAGCAGTTCGTAGATTTTCAAAACGACGTAACAGCAGCTGACATCAGATTAGCCACCCGCGAAGGCTTTGAATCTATCGAACACGTCAAGCGCTACACCGCCCTCGGCTTCGGAACAGACCAAGGCAAAACCGGCAACATCAACGGCATGGGCATCGTGGCGCAAGCGCTTGGCAAACCCATACCCGCCGTGGGCACGACCACTTTCCGCCCCAACTACACGCCCGTGACTTTCGGCGCATTGGCTGGCCTAGAGCTTGGCGATGGTTTTGATCCAATGCGCATCACGCCGATGCACTCTTGGCATGTGAAGCACGGCGCAAGGTTTGAAGACGTGGGGCAATGGAAACGCGCTTGGTATTTCCCGAAAGCAGGCGAAGACTTGCATGCAGCCGTCAAACGCGAGGTGCTTGCTGTGCGCAACGCCGTCGGCACGCTCGATGCTTCCACACTCGGCAAGATCGATATCCAAGGCCCTGATGCTGCCACCCTGCTCAACTGGGTGTATTCCAATGCTTGGAGCAAGCTCGAAGTGGGAAAATGCCGCTACGGCTTGATGCTCGATGAAAACGGCATGGTGTTTGACGATGGCGTAACCGTGCGCTTGGCTGAAAACCATTTCCTCATGCACACCACCACCGGCGGCGCAGCGCGCGTGCTCGCATGGCTGGAGCGCTGGTTGCAAACCGAATGGCCGCATTTGAAGGTGTATCTCACCAGCGTGACCGATCATTGGGCAACCACAGCACTGGCTGGCCCAAAAAGCCGCGAGCTGTTGCAAAAGCTGTGCACCGATGTTGATTTTGATGATGCGGCGTTTCCCTTCATGTCGTACCGAGAAGGTACGGTGGCTGGCGTGAAGGCTCGCATCATGCGCATCAGCTTCTCGGGCGAGCGCAGCTATGAGGTGAATGTGCCTGCTGCTCAAGGCTTGCAAGTTTGGCAAGCGATTCACGAAGCCGGTCAGCCGTTGGGTATCACACCCTACGGCACGGAGACGATGCACGTGCTGCGTGCAGAAAAAGGTTTCATCATCGTGGGGCAGGATACCGATGGCTCAGTCACTCCGATTGACCTCGGCATGGGCGGCATGGTAGCGAAGACCAAAGACTTTTTAGGCAAACGGTCGCTGTCCCGCTCAGACACCGTGCGCACTGACCGCAAGCAGCTCGTGGGTTTACTCACGCATGATGAAAAGTTTGTGTTGCCCGAAGGTGCGCAAATCTTGGAGGCCGACCCAGCGCAAATCCCAGCCGGTCAGCTTGTGCCGATGGCTGGGCATGTGACATCAAGCTATTTCAGCCCTACCCTTAACCGCAGCATCGCCATGGCCTTGGTGAAATCCGGCCACAGCCGCACTGGGCAAAGCATCCGCGTGGGCATGCGCGATGGCTCGAGCGTGATGGCCACCATTTCCAGCCCTGTCTTCTTCGACCCTCAAGCGGAGCGTCAAAATGCCTGATCCTGTGCAAAATCTTCACATCCATTGGCAAACCGATCTCAGCGTGCTCAGCCTGCGCGGCGAAGGCACGGCGATTGCTCAAGGCGTCGAGCGCGCCTTAGGTCTTGCCCTGCCTTCCAGCACCAACACCACACATCAACAAGGCGACATTCGCCTCGTTTGGGTCAGCCCCGATGATTGCTTTGTGATCGCACCGTCCGCGCAGGCGGCAAAGCTCGAAGCAGCGTTGCGCGAAGCATTGCAAGCCCAACATTTCGCCGTCACCGATGTCAGCAGTGGTTATTTTTTGCTTTCACTAGCCGGCGCAGGTGCGCGCAGCATGCTCGCACAAGGTTGTCCTCTAGATTTGCATCCAAAGAATTTTGCTTTAGGTCAATGCGCAGGCAGCCATTTCTTTAAAGCATCAGTGTGGCTGTGGCCAGCATCCGACTCGACTGCTGAACCCAAATTTGAATTACTCATACGCCGCAGCTTTGCGTCGTATGTCGACACCATGATCAACAAAGCCTCGCTTGAATGCAAGGTGGAACGCTCAGGCCAGGAGATTGAAGCTTATGCATGACCTCACCACTGCACATCGCTACGCCATCACGTTAGAAGCTGCGAGCGCACGCGGACAAGTGGCCGCCATCACTGCTCTGTTGGAGCAACATGGCGCTTACATTGAAGAGCTTTCCGTTTTTGATGACGAGCTCAGCCAACGCTTTTATTTGCGCTGCGTGTTTCGCGTAGAAACTCAGGCAGGCACAGGTTTTGATTTAGCAGCCTTGCGCGATCAGTATGCGGCATGGCTTCAATCGCAGCAAGATGCCAAAGGCCGTGTCGCCTCTCTATCTGAGCCAGCCCGAGTGCTCATTATGGTCTCCAAGGCCGATCATTGCTTGCAAGAAATTCTGGCGCAATGGCGGCGCGATGAGTTGCCGATGAAGATCGTTGCTATCGCGTCTAACCACAAAGATTTAGAACCCTTGGCACAAGCCCATGGCATCCCCTTTCATCATCTGCCCATCACCCCAGAGACCAAACCAGAGCAAGAAGCGAAGCTGCTGCAATTGCTGGAGCAGTATCAAGCGCAATGGGTCGTGCTTGCGCGCTACATGCAAGTGCTCTCGCCTGCCATGTGTGAGCGCCTCAAAGGCAGTGCCATCAATATCCATCACTCTTTCCTGCCCGGTTTCAAAGGCGCGCGGCCTTACGAGCAAGCGCACGCACGCGGCGTGAAGATGATCGGCGCGACAGCGCATTTCGTCACCATCGATCTCGACGAAGGTCCGATCATTGAGCAAGAAGTCCAGCGCGTGGATCACAGCGCCAAGCCGCAACAACTGCAAAGCATTGGCCGCCATTTAGAGAGCTTGGTGCTCTCACGCGCGCTCAGCTATGTGCTGGAGCACCGCGTGTTTCTGAATGGACAGCGCGTTGTCGTTTTGCGTTAAACGTCAATCGCTATATTTTTAATAGCACTCTGCGCAGGTTGTATGCCGGCGAAGTGCTCAAAAGCCTCTTGGTTTTCCAGCTGAAGCCTGCTCAGGCTTGATGGGCGTAGATCTGCTTCCAGATCGACACTTCGTCGAAGGTGATCCACTCATTGGTCACGCGGCCTTGTGTGACGTGAGCATGCGATAAACCCATCATGTACAGCGTCGCACCCGTGGGCTGGCCGAAATGCCCCCAACCGGTGTGTGTGCCGGAGAGTGACCAGCGCGCGGCGATGCGCAAGGGCTGCTCGGCATCGCGATTGATGAAAGCGCTGTGGACTGTTAGCTTGGCATCGGGCATCGAGGCCAAATAGCCGATGATGAAGCGATCAATATCGGCGTGGCCATAGCGGATATCGCCGCCTGGGGCGTAGAGATTTGCGCCGTTGAAATACACATCTTTGATGGCAGCTGTGTTCTTCTCGTTCCAAATATCGTGCAGGCCTTGCACGTATTTCGCCACAGCTGGGTCTGCGTCAACCTTGACGGGGCACTGTGTGGGTTGATCATGCTCCGGCTTGAAAAAGCTTAACTGTTTGCCCGCTTGCAGTTCAACATCAGCTTGGATACGAGCCATCTCTTGAGCAGTCGTGCCCATGCAGTTGGCAAATGCAGCTTGATCGCGCACCAGCCATTCTTCCACCACCACTTGGTCACGCACCCAGCAATCCGCAATGATGCGGCTGCGTACTGGGCGGCTAGTAGCTTTGCCATAGATGCCATCTCCGGTGTGCGTCATCACCGAGACGAGGCGATGCGAGGAGAGAAACGAGCCATCGGCATACGGCTGCCAAATCACATCTTCACCAATCAGCTGGCGGTCTGGAAACTGATGCAAGGTTTGCAGGGTTTGCGCTGTGACGCCTTGGTTGGAGCCTGTGTAGCCTGTGGGTGCGCGCAGTTTGATGTTAGGAGCGTAGTATTTGTCGAGCTTGGCGCCGATGCCTCGGTCTTCCCAAATTTCACGCGTGATGCCGTAGATGAAATCCGGCACATTTTGGTAAGGGCGAAGGTCGTGAAGCATGCTGCAAGTCTCCTTTTGTCACGATTATGCGGCAAACCGAAATGAATATGTATGCATTGCCCTGCTGATATTTTGTCTAAGGCAAAAATAGCTCTGAAATCTAGGGTATTCACGGATTATTCAAAACTATAAAGTTCATATGATGCATTCGTATGCAAACCCTAAGGCAGTCATCATGACCATTCGTTACCTCAAGCGCGGAAAAGACGCGCAAGCCAAATCTGAAGCCGATGCCAAAGTGCGCGCCACTGTGGAAGGCATTTTGAAAGACATCGAAGCGCGCGGCGACGAGGCCGTGCGCGAATACAGCAAAAAATTCGACAACTGGGAGCCAGCGGACTTTCGCCTCTCGCAGGCAGACATTGAAAAAGCCGTGAAATCTCTTTCTGCGCGCGAGACAGAGGACATCCAGTTTGCGCAAAAGCAAATCCGCAAGTTCGCCACTGCTCAGCTTCACAGCATGAAAGAGGTCGAGATCGAGACAATGCCTGGCGTGATACTGGGTCATAAGCATGTGCCGATGAGTGCAGTGGGCTGCTATGTGCCAGGTGGCAAATACCCCATGATCGCTTCTGCGCACATGAGCGTGCTCACGGCTAAGGTGGCGGGTGTGAAGCGCATCGTCTCCACTGCGCCCACCTTCCAAGGTGCGCCACATCCGGCCATCGTGACCGCGATGCATTTCGCTGGCGCAGATGAAATTCTCACGCTCGGTGGCGTGCAAGCGGTCGCTGCGATGGCGATTGGCACGCAATCGATCAAACCAGTGGATATGCTGGTGGGCCCCGGCAATATGTTTGTGGCCGAAGCCAAGCGCCAGCTCTTTGGCCGCGTCGGCATTGATTTGTTTGCTGGCCCTACCGAGACTTTGGTGATTGCAGATGAAACTGTGGATGGCGAAATTTGCGCCGTAGATTTACTCGGCCAAGGCGAGCATGGCCCGACATCGCCTGTGGTGCTACTCACCAACAGCGAGAAGCTAGCGAAAGAAACCATCGCAGAAGTTGAGCGCCAGCTCAAAATCTTACCCACTGCGGGCATTGCCGCTTTAAGCTGGGCAGAGTTTGGCGAAGTGATTGTGTGTGATACCTACGAAGAAATGCTAGCGATGGCCGACGAGCTCGCCTCTGAGCATGTGCAAATCATGACGAGCCGCGACGATTGGTTTGCCACCCACATGCAAAACTACGGCGCGCATTTCATCGGCCCGCGCACCAATGTAGCCTATGGCGACAAAGTGATTGGCACGAACCACACCCTTCCCACCAACAAAGCTGCTCGCTACACCGGTGGCCTTTGGGTGGGCAAATTCCTCAAAACCTGCACCTATCAAAAAGTCACCACCAATGAAGCCAGTGCCCTAATCGGCGAATACTGCTCACGCTTGTGCCATATGGAAAACTTCGCAGGCCATGGCGAGCAAGCCAACATCCGCGTGCGCCGCTATGGCACGCGAGATGAGGTGCCTTGGTATGAGCCCGTGCCCGCGCTGGCTTGATCCATTGGCTTGATCTTTGCAACAGCCAAGCTTTATGAAGACTCCCAGCTTCCGCCTCGATGGCAAGCGCGCTTTGGTCACAGGCGGCTCCAAAGGCATTGGCTTGGCCGCTGCGCATGCGCTGGTGCAGGCGGGCGCGGAAGTGGTGATCGCGGCACGCAATACTCCTGAATTGATAGCAGCTTGCGCAGATATTACGCCGGCGAGTGGCCTAAAAGACCCAAAAATCAGCTATCAAACTGTGGATGTGCTCGACAGCGGCGCAGTGAATCAACTCTTTGCCTCCAAAGGCGTATTTGACATCGTGATCAACAATGCCGGTACGAATCGCCCCAAGCTAATTGAAGACAGTAGCGATGAGGATTTGGATGCCGTCATTGATCTGAATGTGAAAGCTGCGTTCTATGTCTTGCGTGCCGCTGCGCGAAGCTTGAAGTTAGCTGGTAAGTCAGGTAGCTTGATCAATATCTCATCGCAAATGGGTCACGTCGGCGGCCCCAAGCGAGCGATGTATTGTGCGAGCAAGCATGCGCTGGAAGGCATGACAAAAGCCTTAGCTTGGGAATTGGGGGGGCATGGCATTCGGGTGAACTCCATTTGCCCGACCTTCATTGAAACGGAGCTGACATCTCCCATGCTCTCCGATCCTGATTTCAAATCATTTGTGACCAGCAAAAT
Source organism: Variovorax sp. PCZ-1 (assembly GCF_018413605.1). Lineage (GTDB taxonomy): Bacteria > Pseudomonadota > Gammaproteobacteria > Burkholderiales > Burkholderiaceae_C > JANMDU01. The sequence continues at coordinate 2,045,422 of NZ_JAHCDN010000001.1, forward strand.
AGCGCTCGGGCGCGTTGGGAAACTGGAAGAAATCATGGGTGCCGTCGTCTTTTTAGCCAGCGATGCATCCAGCCTGATGACGGGCAGTGCCTTGATGCTGGATGGCGGTTGGACTGCGAGCTAAGCTATGGTTAAAGCGGCCACATCCATCGACGTTGCTAAGCTGGCTGGCGTGAGTCAATCTGCTGTGAGCCGCACTTACACGCCGGGCGCGAGTGTGGCTGAGACGACGCGAAGCAAGGTTATGGATGCCGCCCGCAAACTCGGCTACCGTCCCAACGCGATTGCGCGTACGCTGATCACCCGCAAGAGCCGCATGATCGCTGTCGTGGCTTCTTATCTCGACAATCAGTTTTATCCTGTTGTCATTGAAAAGCTTTCCAAGCGCCTCCAAGACGATGGCTACCACGTGTTGCTCTTCATTGCAGAAGCACATCAAGAAGCCGATGAGCTGCTGATGCAGCTCATGCAATACCACGTTGATGGCATTGTGTTGCTCAGTGCAACGCTCTCATCGGGCCTAGCCAAAGATTGTGCGGATGCAGGCATTCCCGTGATTTTGTTTAACCGTATTGCCCAAGCAGGTGGTACGGTGAATTCTGTGGCGAGTGATAACGAAGCCGGCGGCCGCATGGCAGCCCAAGCCCTGCTCGCTGCTGGGCACAAACGCATCGGCTATATCGCTGGCATGGAAGACTCATCGACCAACCGAGACCGCGAGGCGGGCTTCAACGCGGAGCTGGCCGCTGCTGGCCATCGCGTTTTTGCGCGAACCGTGGGCCACTACAGCTTTGAGGGCGCTCAGATCGCGGCAAGGCAAATGTTTCAATCCAAGGATGCAAAGCAGCGCCCCAGCGCCGTGTTTGTGGCCAACGATCACATGGCGATTGCCGTGATGGACACACTGCGTAGCGAGCTTCAATTGCGCGTGCCGCAAGATGTGGCTGTAATCGGTTTTGATAACGTGCCCCAAGCCGCATGGGGTGGCTATTCACTCTCCAGCATTGAGCAAGATGCGCAAGCCATGATTGAAGCAACGGCGCGCATCATGCTGGAGCAAATCCAAGACGATACTGCACAGGCGCAGCATGTGTACTTGCCTGTGCGGTTGATTGAACGTGGCTCCACAGCTCACGTTCTAGGGAAATCGGCATGAACCCACTGAATACGACGCCTGCATATCACACCAGCGCAGCCATGCAAGGCTTTCACGCTGAATTCAAGAATTTGGACGATTACATCCGAGTCATCACAGATCGCATTTGGGAAGGTCGCCAGATCGAGACGATTCGAGATTACTACTCTGACCCATGTGGTGTGATCACGCCTGCTGGCGCGACGACGGATGTGCAAAGTGTGATTGATGGCACGAAGGCCACGCTCGCCCAATTTCCTGACCGCAGGCTACTCGCAGAAGACGTGATTGAAGCGGGCGATGCGCAGACGGGTTTTTTATCGTCGCACCGCATTATCAGCACCATGACACATTTGGGCGATGGTAATTTCGGCAAAGCCACGGGCAAAAAAATCCACGTACGCACTGTGGCCGATTGCGTCTGCAAGGACAATCGTATCGTGCATGAATGGTTGGTACGAGATCAAGGCGCGATTGCTCTTGCTGTGGGCAGCACACCGCAAGAGATGGCAAAGCAATGGCTAGCCGCACGCAGCAAACCACTGCTTCCCCAACGCCTGTCTGCCGCGCCCATCTGGTGGCGCAACCCAATGAGCAACTCCCCTGTAGCTCAGAGCTATGCCGTATCGGTTGGCCAGATGCTGACTGGCAAAGCTGTAGATATCACGCTCTATGATGAAGCTGCATGCCATATGGGACCTGTGAACTCTACGCATTACGGCCGCCAAGAAATTCAAGGCTTTTATGCCTCTATCGCCCGCAGTATCAGCGCAAGCAGCTATGAAATTGAGAGCATCACCTTCATGCCCGCGAGCAGCAGCGCTGGCCGCCCGCCTCGCGTAGCACTGCGATGGCGCTTAAAGGGGCAGCACACAGGCGTTGGTCGCTACAGTGCTGAGGCACGTAATCAGCTCGATATCTTAGGTATCAACCACGCAGAGTTCGTCAAAATTAATAACACTTGGCAAGTGCATCGTGAATGGGTTTTGATCGACGATGTCGCAGTATGGATGCAAGTGCTTGATAACACAGCTTCCCAAAAATAAAGGCAATCATGGCTCGCGTACAACTCAAACACATCGCTAAATCTTGGGTCTCCAGCGGAAAAACTTCCGTAGGCGTGAAAGAAATGTCACTTGATATCGCTGACGGTGAATTCCTAGTTTTGCTCGGCCCTTCCGGCTGCGGTAAGACCACGACCATGCGCATGGTCGCAGGCTTGGAAGATGCGACCCAAGGCGAAATTTGGATTGGTGATCGCAAAGTCAACGATTTGGAGCCCAAGGATCGCGATGTCGCCATGGTCTTCCAGAGCTATGGCCTGTATCCGAACATGACCGTGTACGAAAACATCAGCTTCCCACTGCGCATCCGCGGCACGAAACCCTCTGAGATTGACCCAGCTGTGAAACGCGCCGCTGAAAAAGTGGAGCTCATGGATTTTCTGGATCGTCGCCCGAAAGAGCTCTCAGGCGGCCAGCGGCAGCGCGTGGCTCTGGCTCGCGCCATCGTGCGCCAGCCAGCGGTCTTTCTGATGGATGAGCCCTTGAGTAACTTGGATGCCAAGCTTCGCGTCTCCATGCGCTCTCATATTAAGCATCTGCACCACGAACTGAAAACCACCACGATCTACGTGACACACGATCAGATTGAAGCCATGACGCTGGCTGATCGCGTGGTGGTGATGAGCAAAGCCGAAGTGCAGCAAATTGGGACGCCCGAGCAAATTTATGGTGACCCCGCCAACCTTTTCGTCGCAAGCTTCATCGGCAACCCCTCGATGAACCTGATCAATGGCAAGCTCGACAATGGCGCTTTTGTAGCAGAGGGCATACGCATAGAAGGCATGGGGCAGGGAAGCCATGAAAAAGTGGTGCTTGGCGTGCGCGCGGAAGACCTGATGCTCGCAAACACCGACATCGCCAACATACGCGGCGACGTATTCTCCTTTGAGTTGACTGGCGATGCCACCCTGATCACTTTGCAATGCGGTACGCAGCGTATTACGGCACGCTCAAGTAAAGAATTCAGGGCAGGCATTGGCGAGAAACTTCAGTTTTTAGCCGCGCCCGAGCGCAGCTATTTGTTCGATGGTCAGACGCAGAACCGGCTGCGTTTTGATCGCTCTTGATACCCTCCCGGTTTTTTATTGGAGTACACCCATGAAAGCACTGACCATCCGTCGCACTCTGCTCGCAGCAGCTGCTCTCGCTGTCGCCCTTCCTATGACAGCGCAAGCGCGTTGCGATAAATTGATCAACCCCAAAGCTGGCGAGATCAACATCATCGGCGCGACCTTCCCCGCGCTGCAACACATTGCCAAAGAGATGGAAACCTGCACACAAAGCGGCGTGAAAGTTTCTTTCAAAATGTCTTCGAACAACCGCGTGGAAACCGAGCAGGCTTTCGCTACTGCAGGCCCCTCGCCTTTTGATGCAGCTGTCGTCTCTGGTGGCGTTTTCTCTGCCTTGCAGGGCAAAAGCCAACTGCAGCCGATGACAGACTTGGTTGAAAAATACAGAACCAAATACAAAATCGAAGAGAACATGCTCGTGCGTGTGAACGGCCAGGTGATGGGTATTGCCTTCATGCAAAACTCGCTCAATCTCTACTACCGCAAAGACTTGTTTGACAAGCACGGCATCAAAGTACCCACCACTTATGCAGAAATGCTCGCCGCTGCCAAAGTGCTGAAAGAAAAAGAGCCCAGCGTTCAGTACCCCATCGCTCAAACCTTCGCCAAAGGCTGGGACAGCGGCAAAGAATTCATTGACCTCTACGTCGGCATGGGCGGCAAGCTCTTCAAGGCTGGCAGCGCTCAGCCTGATTTCAACAGCGAGATCGGCGTGCGTACGTTGGATCTCATGAAATCTATGACGCCTTTCATGACCCCTAACTTCCTCGCCTCTAACAGCGATGATGTGACCAACCAATTCCAGCAAGGCCAAGCTGCCATGGGTGTGTTCTGGGCATCGCGTGGCGCGCGTATGGATGATCCAGCTGTCTCCAAAGTAGTCGGCAAGATTGAGTTCGCCGCAGCGCCTGCAGCAGTTGCCGGCGGCAAGCCAGCCAGCCACATGTGGTGGGATGGCGTGGTGATGCCTAAAAACATGAAGGGCGACCGCGACACGGTATTCCAAGTGCTGATGGAAGCGCTGGATGAAGATACCACCCGCAAAGGCAACGACTTGGCCACTTGGGTGCGCTCTGTGTACAAGCCTACCCGCTTTGCCTCCGGCGTCGCTGCAAACGCAAAAGGTGGCACGCCCGTTTGGCCAACCGAGCCCTATGCTGGCTTGGCTCACAGCGAGCTGGGTAAAGTCGTGGCTGATGTCTTGGCTGGCACCACGCCCGCTAAAGCTGCGCTCGATACCGCCGCTGCAGCATACGTTCGCGTGGCCACAGAGCAAGGCTTCATCAAGTAATTGACTTGATGACTGTTCAAGTGCCATGAAAACATCCACCTTCGCGCGCTTCGTTGCGCCCTCCGTGCTCTTGATGCTGGCCTTGCTGGCCATGCCGTTGGCGGTGACGTTCTATCTGTCGGTGCGTAACTGCACCTTTGACATGGAAACCGTCACGATTCAGCAGTCAGGCCCGTTCGGCAGCACGGAGACGACCACGCAGCGCGCGCGGGTGGATGCGAACGGCAAACCCATTCAAAATTGCAAGTTTGTTGGAACGGCGTATTTCAAATCCGTGCTCGGCTTGACTGGCGCGAGCGGGCAAACTTCTGCCTCTTCCCAAGAGCCGCCAGCCGACACCGCTGCAACTGGCAATACCGGCTCAAGTAACGCTGCAAAAGCTGCCGCCAGCAAGAATTCGCAAGAATTCATCGGCGCTTTGCGCTTTACCTTGCTCTACACCTTGGTCACCACGCCTTTGGTGATCATCTTTGGATTTTTCATTGCTTTGGGTGTGCATCATTCCGCGCAACGCCTCAAAGCGGTTTTCATCACCGTATCTCTGCTGCCCTTCATCATCACGCCCATCGTCGGCGCATTAGCCATCAAATGGTTGTTCCGAGATGGCGGCTTGGTGCCGCATGTGCTCTCGCAGTTTGGCTTGTCGATTTATTGGATGGCCGAGGCTTGGTCGGCGCGCCTACTCGTAATTCTGTATGGCGTTTGGCAGAGCACGCCCTTTGCTTTCATCGTTTTTTATGCGGGCTTGCAGTCCGTACCGCAAGACTCGCTGGAGGCCGCCACGATTGATGGCGCCACGCGTTGGCAAAAGCTGATCTACATTACCCTGCCCCACATGATGCCGCTGGTCCTCTTTGTGGCATTGATCAAGATCATGGATTCGTATCGCGTGTTTGAGCCCGTGGTGGTGCTCACCCAAGGCGCATTCACCACAAGTGTGCAATACCTCACCTATCACATCCTCTCGGTGGAAAACAATCCTTACAAAGCGAGCGCATCGGCAGTGCTCACCACTTTAGGCATTGGCATCCTCATCATTCCGATGCTTTACAAAACCTGGAAGGAGCAGCGCAGCGGTCGTTGATATCAACAAAGCTCGTGCATACGCTATGAAAAAGAATCCCCTTCCCCTGCAAATGCTGATCTACGGCGGACTGGCTTTTTGGCTCGTGATTGCGAGTATCCCCGTGCTGTGGACAGCGATTATTTCGCTGCGTCAATACGTGGATGCGTTCTCTATTCCGCTCAAATGGATCGCGCCCATCACGCTAGAAAACTACACCACGCTGTGGATCGACAAAGGCTTTTCGCGCAACTTCATGAACACGCTGATCGTCACCTTCGGTACAGTGACTATTTCTCTGACCGTGGGTTGCCTCGCAGGCTACGCGCTCTCGCGCTATCGCGGCAGCTTGGGCTTTTGGCTGCTCATCATCGCCCTCGTCTTCCGCTCACTGCCGCACTCTACTTTGCTGCCCTCGTTTTACGTGATCTTCGACGCTTTAGGTGTTCGCAACGAATATTTCTCCTTGATCTTGGTCTTGGTGGCCATCAATCAGCCGTTCACGATTTGGATGCTGCGCAGCTTCTTCGTGAACATTCCACAGGAGCTGGATGAAGCGGCGTTGGTGGATGGTTGCTCACGTTTGCAGGCTTTTCGTAAAGTGATCATCCCGGTCATGTGGCCCGGCGTGATCACCACTGGCCTGTTTAGCTTCTTGCTAGCCTACAACGACTTTTTGCTGAGCATTTCGCTTGTGAATGCCGCCAAGCAAACCATGCCAGCGGCGATATCGAACGCGATTTTTGCTGAGAGCGAGCTGCTGTTGATGCAAGGCGTGGCAGGCGCTGTGAGCATCACGATTCCGCTCATCATCTTGGTCGTCTTGTTCCAGCGTCAAATCGTGTCGGGCCTGACGCAAGGTGCTGTTAAGGGCTGATTCGCTTAGCTTGTGCCGTGCTGCCTACTGTTTTTCTACTTCCCGGTACGCTCTGCGATGGCCGTATTTTCAAGGCTCAGCAGCGTGCGCTGCGCGGCAAGGCGCATCTCATCTGCGCCAACTACGCGGGCATGAAAGATCGCTCGCAATGGCTGCGCCAATGGCTTGCGCGGCTGCCTGAAAAATTCTATGTCGCGGGCTTCTCGCTGGGTGGCTTGCTCGCGCTCGAACTCTTGCGTATGGCCAAAGACCGCGTGTTGGGCATCGCGCTGATTGCCAGTAATGCGCAGAGTGCCAGCGTTAAAGCGCAGCGCAAGAGCGCCATGCTGCGCCGCTTGTGGCTAGAACGTGGGCCAGCGGTGGTGGCTCGATTGGTGAAGCCCGCGTATTTTCACCATGATGCCAAGCGCAGAAAGTTTGAAAAGCTGGTGTTTGACATGGCTTTGCGCACACCCAAGCAAAGCGCATTTGAAGAATTTGCTTGGGCTGCAGAGCGGCCCGATGGTTTGCACACCTTGCGTGACTACTCGGGCAAAGTGCTCGCTGTGAGCGGTGCGCAAGATCGCCTCTGCCCGCGCGCTTGGCAGCAAGCCATGCAGGCGGCGCAGCCGCGCATGCAATGGCGCGAGATTGCACGCTGTGGGCATTTCCTGCCTCTTGAAGCACCCGCTCGTTTGAATTCAGCGCTACACCATTGGATTTTTGATCAAAAACAGCTTCCGCCCGGCATATATTCTGCGTAGAGTGCTATCATTTTAGGACTAATCATGACCCCTCATTTCACCCCCGAAGAGCTACAAGCACGCTTTATTCCCGCCGCAGGTTTGCGCTACAGCACCGATGCCTTCATTGATTACCGCATTCCCGGCTGCGGCCCCAAGAAGAATTACGCTCTGATCGGCCCGGGCGTCTCGCAAAACCCGAATCAACCCGTGAGCCTGCGCGAAAAGCACGGCTTTCAAGTCGGCGGTGTGGCCATGGGGCCGGGCGTGACAAATCCTCCGCATATGCACTTCACGGCGGAGGTCTTCATCTGCACGCGCGGCAGCTTCTCGTTGCATTGGGGCTTCAATCCTGAGCGACTGGAATATGGAATTAGCGAAGGCGATATTGCCTCGATTCCCACTTGGATTTATCGCGGCTTCCAGAGCCATGGCACGAAGGACGGTGGCGAAGGCTTCATGTTCACAGGCCTCGGGCAAGACGACACAGGCGGCATTCTTTGGGGGGCGGCCACACTAGAAGCTGCGCGAGAGCAAGGGGTGCATCTCACGGAGGATTACCAAATCATTGACGAGCATTTGGGCGGCAAATGGACCGACGATATGAAGCGCCTGCAGCCAATGACACCTCAAGAGGTGAGCCAACTGCGCACATGGAGCCCAGAGCAAATGCGCCAGCGCGTAGTGAAATTTGCAGAACTCGATTGGTCAGCTCGCGCCTTACTCGACAGCGCCTTGCCCGGCTGCGGCGCATCCATTGCACCAGTGATTGGCCACGGCATGAGCGCTGAGCGCAATCATCTCGCACCCATCATGAACTCGCATGGCTTTTCGGTTGAGTGGCTGAAAATTCCAGCAGGCGGCAGTGTGAGCTGCCATCAGCTCTCCTCCAAGCAGGTGCTGGCTGTCTATCAAGGGAATATCGAGATTTATATACAAAATGAGCCATTCGCCGGCATAGAATCTGCGCAGAGTGCTACTCAATTTATAGCAGAAGGCAATGCGCAAGGCAATGCGCAAGGCAACGACAGCTATGCCATGCCAGCCAGCGTGTGGCGCGCCTATCGCAATACTGGCAGCACTGAAGCTGTGATACTCGTAATGACACCTGGCGATGAGCGCAAGCGCATCACTTGGGCTCCTGAAGTAACAGCAGCCGCCGCGCAAGCAGGCTGGGGCATTGATGCCAATGGCTATGTGGGTCTCAAACGCTACATTGATCGCTCGCAAAGATAAACTCCCCGCTCATTCCCAGTTCAAAGAAAAATTCATATGACCAACCGCATCCTCACCACCCATGTCGGCAGCCTGCCGCGCCCGCAGCGCGTTGTCGACCAGCTCTTCGCGCAAGACGCCAATCTCAATTACAACGAAGCGACGTTTGACAGCGTGATGATCGCTGAGACCGATGCCGTGGTCGCGGCGCAAGTCGATGCGAAGGTCGATATCGTGAGCGATGGCGAGATGAGCAAGATCAGCTACGCCACCTACATCCGCCACCGCCTCACGGGTTTCGAGATTGGCGAGATGCCGCGCGCAACTCCTCGTGACCTCGATGATTTTCCTGATTTCAAAGAGCGCTTGGCCAAATTGGGCGCGACGCCGAAATACCACCGCCCGATTTGTACAGGCCCTATTGCTGTGAAAGACTTGAGCGGCCTGCACAAAGACATTGCCAATTTGCAAGGTGCGGTGAAAAAAGCTGGAGCCAAGCGTGCCTTCATGAATGCAGCCAGCCCCGGCGTGATCGCCGTGTTTCAGCCTAACAAATACTACGCCTCGCATGAAAAATATTTGGAAGCATTGGCTAATGCGATGCAAACCGAATACGAAGCCATCGTGGCTGCTGGCTTAGATTTACAAATCGACGCGCCAGATCTCGGCATGGGTCGCCACATCAAATTTCGTGACGATACGGAAGAAGAGTTTTTGCGCAACGCCAACTTGCAAGTCGAAGCGCTCAACCACGCACTGAAAAATATTCCAGCCGAACGCATCCGCATGCACATCTGCTGGGGCAATTACGAAGGCCCGCATCATCACGACATTGGTTTGGAGCGTGTACTCTCCTTGGTCTGCAAAGCCAAGCCCGCCACAATTTTGTTTGAAGGCGCAAACCCACGCCACGCACATGAATGGGAAGTGTGGAGCGATGCCCAGAAAAAAGGCCTCGTACCCGACAACAAAATCCTCTGCCCCGGCGTGCTCGATTCCACCAACAACTTCATCGAGCACCCTCGCCTCGTGGCGCAGCGCCTCCTGCAATACGCCAACATCGTGGGCCGTGACCGCGTGATCGCCGGCACAGATTGCGGCTTCGGCACCTTCGCGGGTTTTGGCGCAGTGCATCCGCCCATCGCCTATGCGAAACTCAAGAGCATGGCCGACGGTGCTGCGATGGCTTCTGCGCAACTCTGGCCCTAGTCTTGGAAATTAATCATGATCCACCCCATCGATGCTCAACTGCGCGCCCTCTTCCAAAGCGGCAAACCTATACGAGGCCTCTTCAATGGCTTGGCTTCACCTGCTTTGGTCGAGATGACAGCCTTCGCTGGTTATGACTTCACCATCATCGACAACGAGCATGGCAGTGCCGGCCTGGAGACGACTGAGCATATGCTTCGCGCTGCTCGCGCCAGCGGCCTGCCTGCTCTGGTGCGCTGCCTTGAGCACGACATCGCTCGCACCCTGGATGCCGGCGCAAGTGGCCTGCAAATCCCCATGATCCGAGATGCAGAGCATGCCAAACAGATCGCCGATAAAGTGCGTTACCCACGCTCCACAGGCTACGCAGGCATAAGCGGCCAACGCGGTTGCGCGTATTCCGTGCGCGCGGCAGGCTACGGCGCTTTCGGTGGTGTAACCCATAACGAAAAGAGCAACCAAGACGTCATGCTCGTGCTCATGCTAGAGACCGTGCCTGCGATTGAAGCCGCCTTTGAGATTGCCTCTACGCCTGGTGTCGATGCCGTCTTCATTGGCCCCAACGATCTTGCGCACAGCATGGGCTACGAAAATCGGTTTCAAGATCCAGCCGTGCAAGCCATGATTGAAAAAGGCGTGAAGGGCATTGCTCGCTCCGGCAAATGCGCCGGCGTCCTTGCGCTCACGCCTGAAGACGAGCAGCGTTATGCGAGCTGGGGCGCACGTTACTTCGCCAGTGTGATCACCGGCATCCTGACCAAAGCCCTCAAAGACAACGCAAGTGCAGGTCGCGGCGATGTGGTGACAAAGATCAGTTACTAAGCCGTTTCACTGATTTAAACTCATGCCATGACGAGTATCGTGGTGATGGGAGTGGCCGGTTGCGGTAAATCGACTTTTGGGCAGGCGCTTGCCGCGCAACTGAATTTGCCTTGGATCGAAGGTGATGACTTTCACAGCTCGGCGAGCAGGTCAAAAATGCAGGCCGGCATCCCACTGGATGATGCCGACCGCGCTGGCTGGCTACAAACTCTGGTGCAACAAATCCATCATCATCCACAAGGTTGCGTTATCGGTTGCTCTGCGCTCAAGAGGAGCTACAGAGACACCCTGCGCCAGGCAGGTGACTTACGCTTTGCCTACCTGCGCCTGACGCGCGAGGAATCGCAGAGACGCGTCAGTAGCCGCGAAGGGCATTTCTTCTCAGACACTTTGGTAGAGAGCCAGTTTGCCACCTTGGAAGAGCCACAATCAGAAAGCGATGTCATCACGCTGGATGCCGCGCAGGTGACAACTCTGCTCATTCAACATACCCTCACACAACTGCGTGGCTCTGCGAATCAGGCATAATTACTTTAAGCTTAAAGTATTTTCTTTCGATTTCTTCGGAGCTGTTCATGGCCAAACCACAAAAGTCCCCTTTCAGTTGGGAAGATCCCTTCAACCTGAGCGCACAGCTCACAGAAGATGAGCGCCAGGTGCAAGATGCTGCCCGCGCCTATTGCCAAGACAAGCTGGCCAGCCGCGTGGTCGAAGCCTTCCGCCATGAAAAGACTGACCCTGCTATCTTCCGCGAAATGGGCGAACTAGGCCTCTTGGGTGCAACCATCCCTGAGCAATATGGCGGAGCTGGCTTGAACTATGTGTGCTACGGCCTCGTTGCCCGCGAAGTCGAGCGCGTTGATTCCGGCTACCGCTCCATGATGAGCGTGCAAAGCTCTCTCGTGATGGTGCCCATCAACGAATTCGGCACCGAAGCGCAAAAGCAAAAATACCTGCCCAAGCTCGCTACTGGTGAATACATCGGCTGCTTCGGCTTAACAGAACCGAATCACGGCTCCGACCCAGCGAGCATGATCACCCGCGCCCGCAAAGTGGCTGGTGGTTACTCGCTCACCGGCAACAAGATGTGGATCTCCAACAGCCCATTTGCCGATGTGTTCGTCGTCTGGGCGAAAGATGATGAAGGCGCAATTCGCGGATTCGTGCTCGAAAAAGGCTGGAAGGGTCTTTCAGCGCCAGCAGTTCACGGCAAAGTCGGCCTCAAAGCCTCGCTCACCGGCGAAATCGTGATGGACAACGTCTTCTGCCCCGAAGAAAACGCCTTCCCCGAAGTGCGCGGCTTGAAGGGCCCGTTCACCTGCCTCAACTCAGCCCGCTATGGCATAGCCTGGGGCGCACTCGGTGCAGCGGAAGATTGCTACGCCCGAGCCCGCCAATACACCCTAGACCGCCAACAATTCGGCCGCCCACTCGCTGCCAACCAGCTCATCCAAAAGAAACTCGCCGACATGCTGACTGAGATCAGCCTCGGCCTGCAAGGCTGCCTGCGCCTGGGAAGAATGAAAGACGAAGGCATTGCCAACGTCGAGCTCACCTCCATCTTGAAGCGCAACTCCTGCGGCAAAGCGCTCGACATCGCCCGTATGGCGCGCGACATGATGGGCGGCAATGGCATCTCCGATGAATTCGGTGTCGCTCGCCATTTGGTGAACCTCGAAGTCGTGAACACCTACGAAGGCACGCATGATATTCATGCGCTGATCCTCGGGCGTGCGATCACGGGCATCGCCGCCTTTAGCAACTAAACGCTATGAATTGAGGAGCACTCTGAGCAGTATTTATGCCGCCTACAGAGTGCTTTGACTCAATTTTTAGGGTTCCATCGCCATCGCACGAATTGCTTCCTTCGTGCCAATTGTGCCCAAGAATTGGGCTGCGCCTGACTTGAGATCCAAGGTGTACAAGCGTGTGCCCTTCAACTCTTTGCCGCTCAATGCTGCAAAAGCCACATCGCTAAGCGCTTGAATATCAAAGGCTGCATCTTCGAAATTCACGCCTAACTTGCCCACGGTGAAAAGCTGTCCCGTGTTGGGCGATATGGCTGGCGTTGTGCCTTCGCGCGAGCCTTGAATCGCGAGTGCGCCCGTCGCAGCATCAAGCACATAGTTCGTCGTGATTTGTGGATTGGCTTTGTTGTAGCTGTAAGCTGCGCCGATCACCAGAGGCTTTTTGCCAGCGTTCATGTCAGTTGCAGCGTAAGCTAGGGGTGCGTCAATCTGTACACCTTCGACGTTGGGATTGCTATCCACGACAGTGCCGGTGTCTGGATGCAGACGCAGGTTTTGCGTTGTGTTGTTGATCACGCGGATGCGGTCCACCGTGGGATTGAAATCGAAACCAAACATCGCGCCTTCCAGCTTCACGGCAAATGGATTCGCCCCAACAGGCGTGAGCTGTGCGGTGTCTTCATTCAAAGTGTAGAGACGCCCGCTGCTGCCCAAGGCATAGAGGGTGTCTTTGGAAACGCGGTAATCAATTCCTAAAATCGTTTCGCCAGCAGCCAAGCCCTTGATGGCCATACTCTCCAAAATCTTCTGCGGCTGACCGGCGTTGAATTTGATGAGCTGATGTGAAGCTGTTACAGCGACAGCCTTCTCAGCGCGAGTTGGCCCCATGGTCTCAGACGGCATGCTGGCGCAGCCAGCCAGCACGGCTGCGGCGGCCAGCGCGAGGGCATGGCGCCCCAGGCCAGCAGTCAATCGGGTATTCATAGCGGGTTGGGTCATGGTGTTTCCTTCTGATGCAGGTTGTATTGAAAACGCAGTCTCACTTAACTGCAGATCTTGATACGTGGCTAACAGCCACCTGGATTCACTTTTCTGCACAGGGATTTACGCAGCTGGCGCATGCATTGATGCTATTCGTGACATAGTTCGCAAATGATTAAAAGATTTGCTTTTCTTCTTTCTGCTTTGCTGGCTGCAAGTGCCACACAAGCCGCCAACCTCTGCGCCGGTCTGGCCAGTTATCCTGTGCAACCCCTGATCGGCGGCAAGGCCTTCGATTTGTGCAAAATCGAAACCAAGGCTGCCAAAGCCGTGCTTGTGGTGAACACCGCAAGCCAATGCGGTTTCACACCGCAGTACGAGGGCTTGGAAAAGCTACACCAGCGCTTCAAAGCCCAGGGCTTGCTGCTGGTGGGTATTCCAGCCAACGATTTCGGTGCTCAAGAAAAAAGCAGCAACAAAGACATCGCCCAGTTTTGCCAGATTAACTACGGTGTGAGCTTCACCGTTGCCGAAAAACTGCAAACGCCGATTGGCAAAGACCCCTTGTTTGCACGACTGACTGCGGCTTCTGGCAAAGCGCCAGGCTGGAATTTTCATAAATACCTGGTCAACGCCAAAGGCCAAGTGCAAAGCTTTGATTCAGCGATCGAACCTTTATCTCCCGTCCTCATATCCGCCGTGCAGTCTGCGCTCAAACCCTAAGTCTTGAAGCTTCCTTCAGGCCCGATAATCAAGCCATGTCCGAGCGTGTCATACCCCTTTTCGATCAACGCCTAGCTGCTTTCAAGGCGGAGCTTCCTGCGCACAAGATCAGTGCAAGCGGGCTGCTGGGCGATGCCCTAGGTCGCCCGTTGCGAGATTTACGCATCAGCGTCACAGATCGCTGTAACTTCCGTTGCGCTTATTGCATGCCTAAGGAAGTGTTTGACAAAGACTACGCCTATTTGCCGCAAAATGCCCTCCTTTCCTTTGAGGAGATTGCGCGGACTGCTCGCCTTTTTGTAGCACATGGCGTGCGTAAATTGCGCTTAACGGGCGGCGAACCGCTGCTGCGCAAGAACATTGAAGTGCTGATCAATATGCTCGCAGCGATTGAAACGCCAGATGGCGAGCCACTTGATATCACGCTGACCACCAACGGTAGCCTGCTGCGCAAAAAGGCTCAGCTCTTGAAAGATGCAGGTCTCAAGCGCCTTACCGTGAGTTTGGATGGCCTGGACGACGCGACCTTTCGCAAGATGAACGATGTCGATTACCCTGTCGCCGATGTGTTGGATGGCATTGAAGCTGCGCGTGCAGTGGGCTTCCAAAGCATCAAGGTCAATATGGTCGTGCAACGCGGTACAAACGATGCACAGATTCTGCCCATGGCGCGTCACTTCAAAGGCACGGGCGTCACGCTGCGCTTCATCGAGTACATGGACGTGGGCGCGACCAATGGCTGGCGCATGGATCAGGTGCTGCCATCGCGCGAAGTAATGCAACGTATTCATTCCGAGCTTCCACTTGTGCAATTGGAGCCAAGCGCGCCTGGCGAGACCGCTGAGCGCTGGGGCTACTCTGATACAGACGGCAAATACGACAAGGCGCAAGGCGAAATCGGCCTGATCAGCTCCGTCACACAAGCCTTCTGCGGTGATTGCAATCGCGCACGCCTGTCTACTGACGGCAAACTCTACCTCTGCCTCTTCGCCACTCAAGGCCACGATCTGCGCAGCCTCATTCGCAGCGGCGCCAGCGATGAAGACATCATCTCGGCCATCGGCCACATCTGGCAAAAGCGAGACGATCGCTATTCCCAACTCCGCAGCGAAATGCCCTTTGATACCTCCACAGGCGCGCGCAAGGTGGAAATGAGCTACATCGGGGGCTAGAAAATGGCGTGGTTGAAATGGCTGCGCGGCCGCCAAGGCACGGGCTACGACAAAATGCTCTTGGCTACCGCTCGCTGGCCGTTGCCCTTTGATTGCTATTTGCTGCGCTACCCGCAAGGGTCAGCGATTCCGCCACACACTGATCCCGTCACAGACAAACGACACTATCGGCTCAATATCGTCGTCAAGCGCGCAGTTGAAGGCGGCGATTTTCTCTGCGCCACACCCATCTTCGCAACAGCGCGTATCAAACTTTTCCGCCCCGACGCTTGCGAGCATGCCGTGAGTGAAGTCAAAAAGGGCTCACGCTATGTGTTTTCTTTGGGCTGGGTGCTGCCCAGTCAAGTGACTCGCTGATGAAGCTTTGGGATTCACCGGTCAAGATGCTGATTCGTGTCGGTGTGATTTTGCTGATCGCTGTTGCAGCAGTGCCCATGTGGCGCAATGCCGCGCTGGCCTACGCCCTTCCCAAGACTGGGTTCACCACGGGCGCAGATGCGCGTGTTTTAACGCAAGATGGACAAGTCGCGCTTGCATTGAGTCAACTGGTCAACAAACATTTGCCTACCGCAAAAGATCATGTGGAGAAAATACAAGGTTACACCCTCGACAAGCCTTTGAAAATCTACGTTTTTAACAGCGAGATTGACTACATGCGAATGGGTGGCTGCCCTCAAGGCTCCAGAGCATGTGTATTTGGCAGTCAGTTGTCTCTGGCGCCTAAGCTGATGAGCGAGCCCGATACCGTTTTGTCTATCCTCACACATGAGCTCTCGCATGTGCTCTTGCAGCAGCGTATGGGCACATGGAAAATCTCTCGCATCCCACCTTGGTTTTTAGAAGGTCTGGCTGTGATGGTCTCCGATGGTGGCGGCAGTGAAGGCGTTGGTCCGCAAGAAGCGGCGCAAGCCATCCAATCTGGCCAGCGCTTCACACCAGATATGAGCAAAAACTGGCTGTCGCAGAAAACGGCCTATCACTACAATTTGCCACCACGTCTGTTTTACCGTCAAAGCGCACTTTTCGTGCAACATCTCAAGACAACACATCCCAGTAGCTTCGATGACATGATGCGCCGCTTGCATGCAGGCATGGGTTTTCATGAAGCGTTTCAGCGCTCTTTTGCGCAAACCGTTGAAGTGCTGTGGGAAGAGTTTTTGAAAACACAAGGAGTTAGACAATGACCACGATCACCGCCATCGTCTTAGCCGGCGGCCGAGGCTCGCGTATGGGCGGGGTTGATAAGGGTTTGCAGAATTTTCGCGGCATGCCTCTCGTGATGCATGCGCTGATGCGTTTGCAGATGCAAGAGGGCGCGCTCATTGGCCAAAGTATGGTCAATGCGAATCGGAATTTATCGGCTTATGAGTCGATGGGCGTCTCGGTCTGGCCGGACGCTTCGCCCGATGAGTTTGCCGGGCCTCTGGCTGGCTTTCTCACGGGGCTAGAGCGCTGCGAATCACCCTACTTGCTCACCGTCCCCTGCGATACCCCTCTTTTTCCGCTGGATCTGGCGCAGCGATTGATGAACGCGTTGGTGGCAGAGCAAGCCGATATCGCCGTTGCAAGCGCCCCTGAAACCGATGACGCAGGCCAAACGCGCACGCGCCCTCAACCTGTGTTTTGTTTACTGAAAGCCCAGCTCATGGAAAGTTTGGTTGCTTTCATGCAAAGCGGTGGTCGCAAAATTGATGCATGGACAGCACAACACCGCGTCGCTCATGTGGCGTTTGATGGGGATCAAGACGACCGACAAGCTTTTGCCAACGTGAACACCTTGCAAGAGCTTCATGCTTTAGAGTGAAAGGGCAGCATGCCTTACCGTCGCAGCCAGTTTGAGGACAGCCCTCATTCATCTCGCCAAAACAGAAGCTACCATCCTGCCACACTGCTGATCATCATCAGCCTGTGGATTGCCTTGGTAGGCAATGGTGCGCTCTGGCAGGAACTCGTCCAGTTGGGGCGATTACAAACCGCAAAAGATGTTTGGGTCGCCACGTGTATGGTGCTCATGATCTGGGGCGCACTGGTGGCCTTGGGCTCACTCCTCGCTTGGCGGCATAGCATCAAGCCCTTGCTCGTGTTTTTTCTCATCGCTGCAGCAGCAGGCATGCATTTCATGATGAGCTACGGTGTGGTGATTGACGACACGATGATGATCAACGTGTTTCAAACCGACCCGCGCGAAACCCGCGATCTGCTCAATGCGCGTTTGTTCATCACCCTTGGCCTTGTAGCGGGTTTGCCTTGCGTTTGGCTTTGGTTTACCTCCGTGAAAACATCGCGTTGGGGTCGGCAGATCTTACGAAACGCTCTTATTTTGATAGCTGGTAGCGCAGTATTGGTGGGCGCTATTGCACTTTCCTTTCAAGGTTTTTCGTCGTTGATGCGCAATCACAAGCATGTGCGCTACCTGCTCAATCCACTGAATTCGCTTTATGCCATTGGTCAAATCGTCACCCAACCATTGCGCCATGGCCCGCAGCCTTTGCAGGCCATTGGCCAAGATGCAATGCTTGGCGCAAGCTATGCAGCAGGCCAGAAACCACCCTTGCTGATGATCGTGGTGGGGGAAACAGCGCGTGCCGCCAACTTCTCCTTCAACGGCTACGCACGGCAAACCACGCCGCAGATGGCAAAAATCGCTCAAACGGAAAGCTTTGTCTACTGGAAAGATGCTTGGAGCTGCGGCACAAACACAGCTTCCAGCTTGCCATGCATGTTCAGTCATCTGGGTAAAGAAGCCTTTGAAGACAGCAAGGCACGCTATGAAGGCTTGCTCGACATCTTGCAACGCGCTGGCCTTGCCATCCTGTGGATCGACAACCAATCGGGTTGCAAAGGCGTGTGCGATCGCGTTGCGAATGCCAATACAGTGAAGGCGAACGTGCCCGAGCATTGCAGCTCAGGCGAATGCCATGATCTCGTGATGTTGCATGATTTGGATGCGCGCATTGCCGCACTTCCCGCAGACAAGCGCGCCAAGGGCGTTGTCGTTGTACTCCATCAAATGGGCAGCCACGGCCCTGCGTATTTCAAACGCGTGCCGCCGGCTTTCAAAACATTTCAGCCAGAGTGTTTAACGAACAATCTTTCCGAATGCACAAGAGAGCAAATCACCAACAGCTACGACAACACCTTGGCTTACACCGACCAATTGCTGTTTTCAAGTATCAATTGGCTCAAAACAAAGGCGGATACTGCGCAGAGTGCTATGATTTATGTATCAGATCACGGCGAATCTTTGGGCGAAAAAGGCATCTATCTGCATGGCCTGCCCTATTCCATCGCGCCCGACGAGCAAAAACATATTCCCTGGCTCAATTGGTTCTCTGCGGAATTCACAGCTGCCAAAAAACTGGATATTGCCTGCCTTCAGCAACGCGCGACACAGCGCATCACGCACGACAACCTCTTTCACTCCGTGCTGGGCCTGCTCGATGTGAAGACATCGCTACATAGCCCTAAGCTCGATGTCTATGCGCCTTGTATGAAACCTTGATTTGCAACAGACTCATCCCGTTTTAAAATCTCACCATGACCAACAAAACTATCCCCATCCAGCCCCTGCGCTCTGCCAACATCACCGAAGGCAAGAGCCGCGCACCGAATCGCTCCATGTATTACGGCATGGGTTACAAAGAAACCGATTTCGGCAAGCCGATGGTCGGCGTGGCCAATGGCCACAGCACCATCACGCCTTGCAACAGTGGCTTGCAAAAGCTGGCTGACGCAGCGATCGCTGGCATTGAAGAAGCAGGCGGCAATGCACAAGTGTTTGGTACACCCACAATTTCCGATGGTATGGCGATGGGCACGGAAGGCATGAAGTACAGCCTCGTCTCGCGCGAGGTGATCAGCGATTGCATCGAAACCTGCGTGCAAGGCCAGTGGATGGATGGCGTGGTCGTCGTGGGCGGTTGCGATAAAAACATGCCCGGCGGCCTGATGGGCATGCTGCGCGCCAACGTGCCCGCTATTTACGTCTACGGTGGCACGATCCTCCCCGGCCGCTACAAAGACCAAGACCTCAACATCGTGAGCGTGTTTGAAGCCGTCGGCCAAAACGCTGCGGGCAACATGAGCGATGAAGACTTGAAGCAAATCGAGCAGCGCGCCATCCCTGGCACGGGTTCTTGCGGTGGCATGTACACAGCCAACACCATGTCTTCCAGCTTCGAGGCTTTAGGCATCTCCCTGCCCTACTCTTCCACCATGGCCAACCCTCACGATGAGAAGCAAAACTCGGCGAAAGAGTCTGCCAAAGTATTGATCGAAGCGATCAAAAAAGACATCAAGCCGCGTGACATCGTGACGAAAAAGGCGATTGAGAATGCGGTGGCCGTGATCATGGCCACAGGCGGCTCAACGAACGCCGTGCTGCACTTCCTCGCCATCGCGCATGCCGCAGGTGTAGAGTGGACGATTGACGATTTCGAGCGCATGCGCAAGAAAGTGCCCGTGATTTGCGATTTGAAACCTTCCGGCAAATACCTCGCTGTGGACTTGCACAAAGCCGGCGGCATTCCGCAAGTCATGAAGGTTTTGCTCAAAGCTGGCCTGCTGCATGGCGATTGCCTCACCATCTCCGGCCAAACCATCGAAGAAGTGCTCAAAGACGTGCCTGATCAGCCAAGAGCCGATCAAGATTGCATTCGCCCCATCGATAAAGCGCTCTACAAAGAAGGCCATCTGGCCATCCTCAAAGGCAACCTGAGCCCCGAAGGCGCTGTCGCAAAAATCACGGGCCTGAAAAACCCTGTGATGACTGGCCCTGCCAAATGCTTTGATGATGAGCAATCTGCTTTGGCCGCCATCCTGGCAGGCAAGATCACCCACGGCGACGTGATGATCCTGCGCTACCTCGGCCCCAAAGGCGGCCCCGGCATGCCAGAAATGCTCGCCCCCACAGGCGCGCTCATCGGCGCAGGCTTGGGCGAAACCGTCGGCCTCATCACCGATGGCCGCTTCTCCGGCGGCACATGGGGCATGGTGGTGGGCCACTGCGCACCAGAGGCAGCAGAAGGCGGCACGATTGCCTTGGTGCAAGACGGCGACAGCGTGACGATTGACGCTAAGCAACTGCTCTTGCAGCTCAACGTACCCGAAGCAGAACTCACCAAACGCAAAGCAGCGTGGAAAAAACCTGCACCTCGCTACACACGCGGCGTGCAGGCGAAGTTTGCGTTCAATGCGTCTAGCGCGTCGAACGGCGCTGTGTTGGATGCGTATTGATCGGGACTTGATCCAATCAACTCAAGTGGGGCTCTGAGCCCCATTTTTATTTCTGAAATCAAATACTATTATATTGATAGCAATCCGCGCAGTCAGTACGCCGGCGAAGTGCCAAAAACGCTTGAAACTTAGCGTTTCACCCTGAACCACGCGGCATACATTGCAGGTAATGCCAGCAACGTTAACACCGTTGCCACAATCAAGCCCCCCATGATCGCCACGGCCATCGGCCCCCAGAACACACTGCGGGACAGCGGGATCATGGCGAGCACGGCTGCGGCGGCTGTGAGCACGATGGGACGCAGTCGGCGCACAGCCGATTCGACGATGGCATCCCACTTGGGCACACCGGCTCGGATGTCCTGCTCGATTTGGTCGATCAAGATCACCGAGTTTCGCTGGATCATGCCCATGAGGGCGATCACACCGAGCAAAGCGACGAAGCCAAACGGCCGGTTCAAAAGCAACAATGCGCCTGCCACACCTGCGATACCGAGCGGCCCGGTGATGAAGACGAGCATGGCGCGGCTGAAGCTTTGCAATTGAAGCATCAAGAGCGTGAAGGTGATGAAGAGCATGATGGGCATGCCAGCGGCAATCGACGCTGAGCCTTTGGAGCTTTCTTCAACGGCGCCAGCGACTTCGATACGGTAGCCAGAGAGACCCTGCGCTGCCCATGTCGCTTCGAGAGCTTTCAGAGCAGGAAGTAGCTCATTCGTTACTGTCGCGCCCTGCAATCCTTCCGTGATATCGGCGTTCACCGTGATCGCGTAATCACGGTTTTCTCGCCACATCACACCCGGCTCCCAAACGAAGATGGGCTTGGCGATTTGTGTGATGGGAATGCTGCGGCCTGTGGCGGTGGGCAAATAGGCGTTGCCAATATCGGTGATCAGATCGCGCTCTGCGAGCGGCTGGCGCAGCACGATATCAATGAGCTTGTCGCCATCACGGAACGTGCCAATCGTGCTGCCACTCACGATCGCGCGCGAGGCTTGCGCAATGCTCTGGCTCGTCACACCCAATGCGCGCGCCTTAGCTTGATCAACCTCCATTCGAATCGCTTTGACAGATTCATTCCAGTTGTCGTTCACACCGCGCGTGTTGGGTGATTTGCGCATCTCGGCTTTCACGGTATCGGCCAAGCCACGCAATTTGCCGGGCTCAGGGCCGATCACACGGAACTGCACAGGATATGGCACGGGTGGGCCATTGGGCAAGAGCTTGGCACGGCCGCGAATCTCGGGGAACTCTGTGGCCAAAATCGTAGGCAGCTTCAAGCGCAGCGCCTCGCGCGCTTTCAAGTCCACAGGCAGCGCAATCATCTGGCTCACATTGGTTTGCGGAAAGTATTGATCCATGGGCAGATAAAAGCGCGGCACGCCCGAGCCGACCCAAGTGTTCACACTCTCCATGCCAGGCTCTTGCATGAGGCGTTGCTCGAGGCGCTTGGTCACAGCTTCGTTCGCGGCAAGCGAGGTGCCTTCCACAAACCACAAGTCCACCAAAATCTCAGGCCGCGATGAATCAGGGAAGAACTGCTGCTGTACTTTGCCCATGCCCACAATGCCTAATGCGAACGTGAGAACCGTTGCGCCAATCGTGAGCCAGCGGTGCTTGACGCACCAGTTGACCATGCGGCGGAAGGTGTTGTAGAAGGGCGTGTCGAAATGCTCTTGATGATCAGCGCCGCCTGCCTCGTGATGCCCATCGGCATTGCGCATGGCTTGATCTTGCTTGTGCTTTAAAAGCAGTACGCCAAGATAGGGCACGAAATACACTGACACGACCCAACTGATCAGCAGCGCAATCACAGTGACGCCGAAAATCGCAAAGGTGTATTCACCCGTCACTGATTTGGCAATACCAATCGGCAAGAAGCCCACAGCGGTGATCAGCGTGCCCGTGAGCATGGGCATGGCGGTGAGCTCGTAGGCGAAGGTGGCTGCGCGCACTTTGTCGTAGCCCTCTTCCATTTTTCGCACCATCATCTCTACGGCGATGATCGCATCGTCCACCAACAAACCCAGCGCAATGATCAGCGATCCCAAGGAAATCTTGTGAAGCCCCAGATTGAAATACCACATCGCTAAAAACGTGACAGCGAGCACGAGCGGAATCGTGATGCCCACCACCAAGCCAGGGCGCATATCAAGGTAATAGCGTTTCAGAAGCGGCACATCTTTGCCACGACTGTGAAAGCCCAGAGCAATGAAGCTGACAGCTAGCACGATGAATACAGCCTCGATCAACACGGCGACAAATTCATTGACAGATTTGGCTACTGCGCGAGGTTGATCCTGGATTTGCTCCAGCTGCGCACCAATCGGTAAGGTCTTTTCGATTTTTTCAGTGGCCACTCTGAGCGCTTTGCCTAATGCGATGATGTCGCCGCCTTTGGCCATGCTGACCCCAAGAACAATCACTTCTTGACTGCTGAGTTTGCCTTGTGCATCGCGACTGGTTGTGCGCACTTTGACCTGCGCAGGATCAACATAGCCCCGCCGAATATCTGCAATATCACCCAGCCGGATCTGCGCAGCGCCCGCGCCTTGCGCGCCCGCAGCACGAATCGGCATGGCTTTGAGTTGCTCTAAATCGTTGAACTGCCCACCCACACGCACTTGCAACACATCCAGCGGTGTGGTGATCACGCCGGCGTTCTCCACAGCATTCTGCGCATTGAGCTGCGCAATCACAGCGCTTAAATCCAAGCCAAGCTGCGCCAAGCGTTTCTGAGAAATCTCCACATAAAGCTTTTCATCTTGTTGCCCAAACAGCTCCACCTTCGAGACATCTTTCACTCTCAAGAGCTGCTGACGCACATCATCTGCAAACGCTTTGCTTTGCGCAGGGCTGAAGCCATCTGTTTTGAGCGCATACATCACGCCAAACACATCGCCAAACTCATCATTGAAAAACGGCCCGATCACACCCGGCGGCAGCGTACCGCGCATATCGCCCACCTTCTTGCGCACGCTGTACCAAATCTGCGGCACATCTTTGGGTGGCCCGTTGTCTTTGATTTGAAAAATGATCAACGCTTCGCCGGGCTTGGCATAAGAGCGAATCTTGTCAGCCAGCGGCACTTCTTGCAGCGTCTTCTCCACTTTATCCAGCACCTGCTCGCTCACCTGCTGAGCCGTCGCACCCGGATAAAACATGCGAATCGCCATGATGCGGAAAGTGAATGGCGGATCTTCATCTTGGCCGAGCTGGAAGTAACTCGCCGCGCCAAGCAGCATCAGCACCACCATCAAATAACGGGTGAGTGCTGGGTGATCAATCGCCCATTTGGAGAGATTAAATCGTGATGAAAGCTGAACTGATGATGGGGCTGCTGCGCTGTGAGAATCGCTCATGATGCTCTCACTTGCCTGTCGTCGCCGAGCCAGATGACACTACTGATTTAGTAGCACCCTGCGCAGGTTGTATGCCAGCGGGAGCCCCTTTTTCATTAAAAATCGTCACCTTCAAACCCGGTGAGAGCACATGAATACCCGCGCTCACGATTTTGTCGCCAGGTTTCACACCAGCAGCAATCACCGCTTCATTGCCATCGGCTGTAGCCACCTGGACAATCACTGGGTTGACCGTCATCGCCGCTGTATCGAGCAGCCATACGGTAGAAGCACCTTGCGCGTTTTGCATCAGGCTGCTGGTGGGTAGCTTGATCGCCGATACAGCATTCAAGCTCGTGCTGGGAAACACATACACCGTGGCACCCAGCGGCAAATTGGCAGACGCATCCAAGCTCATCTTCGCTTGGAAAGTACGCGTGAGCGGATCAGCACTTGCCGCCAATTCGCGGATTTTTCCGCTCAACTCGCCGCCATCACCATCAGCCCAGCGTCTGGCTTTCACGGCTGAGCCCACAGCCACAGACGCCATCTTGTCTTCCGGCACGCTGAACACCACATCGCGCGCGCCGTCTTGCGCAATGCGCACCACCGGGCTGCCCGCTGAGACCACCTGCCCCACTTCGGCATCCACCGCTGTCACAACACCCGACACATCCGCCACCAAATTCGCATAGCCCACTTGGTTACCCACGTTGGCGAGCTGCGCTTGAGCCTGCTGCACCTGTGCTTGGGCAGCTTTGAATGTTGTTTCACGTCTTTCTAGCTCGGCGCCACTGATAAAGTTTTGCTCCTTGAGGCTTTGGAAACGCTTGAAATCTGCAGCAGCCAAATCGCGATTCGTCGTGGCTACAGCCAGGGCAGCGCGCGCGCCATCAGCTGCCAACTTGTAATCCTGTGGATCCAGCTGCGCGAGCACTTGCCCAGCCTTCACCCGCTGGCCAACTTCTGCTTGGCGTTTCACGATCTTGCCCGCAACACGAAAGCCCAAACGAGATTCGACTCGCGCCCTCACCTCGCCCGAGTATTCATAGCCAGATACCAAGCCACTCGAGCCCACCGTATGAATCTTCACAGCGCGCACGGGCTCAGGCGCTGGCGCAGGCTTGGAGCACGCGGCCAACAGCGCCACAGCGATCAAAGCGCTCCACAACGCCATCTTTTTCAACGCTATTTCTTTGATAGCACTCTGCGCAGATTCCTTGCCGGCGATATGGCTATTTGGCATGTTTTTCTCCATGGATGCGGAACCAAAACGACCCTCAGATGCTTTTGGCATTCACAGGTCAAATAAAGTTAATGACTGACTGGTTAGTAATCTATCTGATTCCGAATCAGTTGTCAATAACCTGCGAGTTCGTCAGGAGAAAGCGACGCAGAATGTTATGAAGACTCAGGAGACACAGCTTCGGCGACCACCCTCGCATTGCGCGAGAAGCTTAAGTAAGCGTTCGTCCAATCGGCGAGGACAACGAAACGGTTGCGAAAGCCGATCAGGAAATAGATGTGGGCGAAGAGCCAAAAGAGCCAAGCGAGTTTGCCGGAAAAGCGCAGTGCGCCCAGGGGTGTGGCCAGATCAACAACTGCTGCATTGCGACCAATCGTGGCGAGATTGCCGTAGTCGGCATAGTGGAAGGCCAGCGTACTTTGACCTTGGATTCGGCGCAAGATATTAGCGGCGGCGCAACGCCCCATTTGCTTGGCAGCGGGTGACACGCCAGGCACAGGCACTGACTTGCCATCTACATCACGCATCAGGCTAGCCATATCACCGATCACGCTGATAGACGGCACTTGCGGCAGGCTCAAATCGGGCAACACCTTCACGCGCCCCGCGCGATCCAGCTCACAGCCCGTGCTACTGGCGAGTTGCTTGCCCAAGGCAGAGGCTGCGACACCTGCAGCCCAGATGATGGTTTTACTATGAATTTGATAGCTTCTCGCGCTGACTGTTTGCGGGCTAGATGCGGTTTTGGCTTCTAAATCTGTGGGGGTGGGTAACGTATCCACCTGAATACCTTGCGCATCGATCTGCGTGACTTTGGCATTCAAGCGTACATCCACACCGAGTTTGACCAACTGCTTCAGTGCTTTCTCGCTCAGATCAAGCGGCATCGCCTGCAACACGCGCGCACCCCCTTCGACCAGGATCACTTTGGCACTCGCAGGATTGATGCGGCGAAACTCGCCCGGCAAGGTATGCCGCGCAATCTCAGCCAAGGTGCCCGCCATCTCCACACCTGTGGGTCCAGCGCCAATCACAACAAAGGTGAGCAAGGCCTCGCGCTGTGCAGTATCGTCTTGTGCTTCAGCTGCTTCAAAAGCCATCAAAATTTTGCGGCGTATATCGAAGGCATCTTGCAATGTTTTGAGCCCCGGCGCATGTGCCTCCCAAGCATCGTTACCAAAGTAGCTGTGGCTTGCACCCGCCGCAACGATGAGATGATCAAAAGCCAAAGCATGCGGTACACCACTGCTTGGCTGCACAAACTCCAAGCGTTTATTCATGGCATCGATGCTTCTCACCTCGCCCAGCAAGGTGGTCACATTGTCTTGTGATCGAAACAGATGCCGAATCGGCGCGGAAATCAAGGGCGCCGCCAAGCCCGCCGTAGCCACTTGGTAGAGCAGTGGCTGAAAAAGATGGTGATTGGTGCGATCAATCAAGCTCACACGCACCGCCTTGCCCTTGAACGCTTTAGCGGCTTCTAATCCACCGAAACCACAACCAATGATGACGATATGTGGAGTTTGGTGAGGTGTTTGTTCAGGCATATCGCATGATAATTCATCGGCAAAGTACAGCTAGGATAAACACCATCGACGCTTGCCGAGATGCGTTTCAAGCTTATGCTTTCACTTCGCAACGAATCAA
Source organism: Variovorax sp. PCZ-1 (assembly GCF_018413605.1). Taxonomy (GTDB): domain Bacteria; phylum Pseudomonadota; class Gammaproteobacteria; order Burkholderiales; family Burkholderiaceae_C; genus JANMDU01. Next base: position 2,071,983 of record NZ_JAHCDN010000001.1, read on the forward strand.
AAATGAATGAAAACCTACATCACTATCGATTCCTATACATTAATATGAGCACACCGAATTTGGTACTCAACAATCAAGCGGCTGATCCCGCTTACGTAAGCTCAAAACTCTAAGCCTCACACAGTTGAGACATTACAAATTTATGTTCAATAGCAATACAGATAAAGAATGGGAAAAATTCGGTAGAGATGATCCGTACTACGGCGTGTTGAATCATAAAAAATACCTGACTGAGAATTTAACATCAGAAAATAAAGAGGAATTTTTTCAGGCTGGTACGGGTTATATTGATCACGTTTTCGCAAATATCAGGAAGCATATCGATCCGGCGTTTACTGTTCACCAAGCTCTTGATTTTGGATGCGGCGTGGGAAGGCTAACAGTTCCGCTCGCGAAGCTTGCACAAGAGGTTACAGGAGCAGATGTTTCTGATTCAATGCTGAGCGAAGCGAGAAAGAATTGTGAATCGCAATCGATCGTCAATGCAAACTTCATCAAGTCTGACGATCATCTTTCATCCATCACGGGGCAATACAACTTTATTCTCTCCCATATCGTCTTTCAACATATTCCGACAGAAAGAGGGGAGCAAATTTTTCAAGCTCTGTTGCAGCGCCTGGACGAGAATGGTGTTGGCGTGGTTCACTTCACATATGCCAAGCAGCGTGTACCCAACACTACGATAGCTTCACTGATACGGAAGTACCTCCCTTATGGAAGTAACTTTCTCAATTTAACGAGAGGCAAAAAGTTTTTCGCCCCGCAAATGCAAATGAACTCCTATGATGTTAATCGCTTATTCTCAATGATTCAAAAAGCACGGGTTATTGATTTTTATACCGAATTCACAGATCACGGAGGCGAATTCGGCATCGTGATCTACTTCAAAAAGCCGCAAGCTGCACAGATCTAGGCGGCTCAGCATCAGGTGGCTCAGACATACATACTTGCTGGGCCGTATTGGCTGCATTTACTGCTACGATAAATGAACTGCCGTAGCCTGCAAGTGCGATGGTTTTTGCGATGGGTGCTTCCTCACCATCGCAGGTCTCATTGGGATTTTTAGCTCAGCGCCCGCGCCCACCGCTGCGGCCACGGCCACCACGGTTGCCTCCGCCTCCACCACCGCCGAAGCTGCCTCCGCCGCCACGGCGATTGCCTCCTCCGCCGCCGCCTCCAAAGCCACCGCCACCGCCACTGCCTTGTTTACGGAAGCCGTCTTGTGTGATGTAGCCAAAGGATGTTTTGGTGGGATCGACGCCCGGTGGTGGACCGTCTTCACCGTAGCCACCACTGCGACCGCCGCCACCGCCGCCAAAGCTGTTACCGCCACGGCCACGTTTTTTGGCTTGCATGTAGCCGCTTTCGTGGCTGATACCGGCTTGGTTGAAATCGTCTTCGTCATCGTCTCGTGGGTAGCCATCGCCACGGCCTTGTTGACTTTGGCCTTGCGCTTCTTGACGCTGGCCCTCACCCTGCGGACCGCGGTTGTAGCGATCAGCAAAGCGGTTATTGCGGCCATTTTGGCGCTGCTGACCGTTATAAGGGTTGTTGTTGCCCTCGGAACGCTGCTCGCCTCGCACGGCATCGCCCTCAGCGGGTGCTTGACCGTCTTGACGTGGCTCAAAGCCATTACCGCGGTCGTTGCGGCCTCCACGGCGCACAAATTTGCCACGGCGCTCACGCTGGCCGCCTTCATCGCGCTGGCCTTCTCGTTGACCACCACGCGGCTCACGTTGTTCACGCGGCTCGCGTCGCTCACCTGGCTCCACAGCAAACGCTTCCGCGCCTACTTTCAGCTCTTCCGCGCCCTCGGCATCCACCAAGCTTTGCGTGAGATCACGAATCTCAGAATCATTCAATTCCATGTACACACTGCGGCGCAAGCCTTTGGGCAAGCCATAGGAACCATAGCGAATACGGATCAAGCGACTGACCGCATGGCCCATGGCTTCAAACAAACGGCGCACCTCGCGGTTGCGGCCTTCGCCAATCGTCACGCGCACCCAGCGGTTCGCGCCATCGCCGCCACCATCTTCAATGGAAAGGAATTGCGCCATGCCGTCTTCGAGCTGCACGCCATCGAGCAGTTTCTGACGATTCTCAGGGGTGAGTTCGCCCAAAATGCGCACTGCGTATTCACGCTTCAGGCCAAAGCGGGGGTGCATGAGTCGGTTCGCCAGCTCACCAGAATTGGTGAACAGCAGCAAACCTTCGGTGTTCAAATCGAGGCGACCGACGCTGAGCCACTTGCCAAAAGGCAAACGTGGCAAACGGCGGAAAACTGTCGGGCGATTTTGCGGATCGTCATACGTGACGATCTCGCCCGCAGGCTTGTGATACGCGATCACGCGAGCGCGTGGCTGCTGAATGCGCAACTGCAAAAGCTTGCCCTGAATGCGCACTTCATCGCCCCATTGCACGCGCTGGCCCACGTGGGCGTTTTGGCCATTCACCGTGATGTGGCCATCGGCAATCATGTCTTCCATCTCTAAGCGTGAGCCCAGACCGGCTTGCGCTAAGACCTTGTGCAGCTTCGGCGAATCAGGCAGCGGTGGCAGCACGCGTTTAGGGGGAAGGCGACGCTCGCCTTCTTGCTCAGCATCAAACTGGCCCGAGACGATTTCCGAAAAATCGCGGGGCACGAAGGCTTCAGCCGTGGCTTCAGGTGTGTCGTCGCTGTGAGTCGCTTGTTGCTCATCGCCGCTGTTCTGGCTGTCTTGATCATCGCCATCGACATCAGCTTGTGGTGCGGCTTGCAGTGGTGTGTCGCCACCAGCAGCTTGCACTTTGGCCGCCGCTTCAGCAGCACGCGCTTCTTCCATTTGCGCTTTGGTGCGGCGCACGCGTTTTTTCACTTCAGGCACATCGCCGTTGGTTTCCTCAGGAGCAGCAGGCGCGGCCTCTAAAGTCTCTTTGGGTTTACGGGTTGCTCTTTTTTTAGGAGCAGCTTGCGAAGATTCTGTGCCGGCTGATGCCTGATTTTCTTCTAAATTTTCAGGCGTGTCGTGTTGTTCGTTCATGATGCTTTTTCAGTGTCTGCATCGGGTGCAGAGGTTTCAGTGTCAGGGGTGGTGGTTTCAGTTTCTGTGGCGGCGATGGCCTCGTCCAAAGGCAAAGCTTCGGTTTGCGCATCGGCTTCGCTGGATGGCTCTTGCGGCTCCGCTCCCGTTTCCATGCCAGGCAAGGGCATATCCAAGCTCTCCAGCGCCTTGGCTTGAAGCTGCGGATCATCCAGCGCAGGCAGCTGATCCAGAGATTCCAAACCGAGGTCATCGAGAAACTGGCGCGTCGTCGCGAAAAGCGCGGGGCGACCCACGGTTTCACGATGGCCAATGGTCTCGACCCAGCCACGATCTTCCAGCTGCTTGATGATCAGCGAGTTGATCGTCACGCCGCGAATGTCTTCCATGTCGCCGCGCGTGCAGGGCTGACGGTAGGCGATGATGGCCAAAGTCTCCAGCGTGGCGCGGGTGTATTTGGGCGGTTTCTCAGGGTTGAGACGATCCAAATACGAGCGCATCTCAGGCCGGCTTTGAAAGCGCCAGCCACTGGCCACGCTCACGAGCTGTACGCCACGCTGCGCCCAATCCAGCTGCAAGTCTTCCAGCAGGGTTTTGATGGTGTCTGCGCCGAGTTCGTCAGCAAACAGGGTGCGCAACTCAGCCACTTTGAGCGGCTGGTTCGCGCAAATCAAAGCGGTCTCCAAGACACGCTTTGCGTCAGTTGTATTCATCGCTTGGATGTTCCCAAAATGATGTGGTCATAGTGCGGCTTTGTGCCGCAAGGTTTTAATTTCAAAACAAGGGGGCGAGGCAACAATAGCAACTCGCTAGCCATTCCGGCCTAATCATTCGTTGATTTTGGCACTGCTTCCCGCAGCGCCATCAATAAAGCTAATTGTAGCCCAAACCCAGCACCTCACAGGCAGAGCGCATATCCGGCGGCAAACCTGCCTCAAAAGCCATCTCTTCCCCAGTGATCGGGTGCTCAAAAGCCAGGCGCTCCGCATGCAGGCCTTGGCGCTCCAAGCCACCCGCCGGGCGGCCGCCATAGATCGCATCCGCAATCAGCGGGTGATGCACATAAGCCGCATGCACCCGAATCTGGTGCGTGCGCCCGGTGTGCAGATTGCAGCGCAGCAGGCAGAACGCATCGGCAGAAATCTCGTCGGTGCTGGTTTTAGATGCTTTATGAGCATCTTCCCGGCGTAGATACTGCGCAGAATGCTCAGAATTTGATAGCAATTCAAAGTCTGTGGTGGCTTCTTTGCCAGGGTATTGCGCCAAATCCACCACCGCCATGCGCTGGCGATTGCGCGGATCGCGCCCAATTGGCGCGTCCACCTGCCTGGGGCTCATGCCCTGCCAGGGGTAATGCGCCATCGCCAGATACTGGCGCTTCACTTCTCGGGCAGCAATCATGCGAATCAGCGCATCCATCGCCTCGCGTGTGCGCGCCACCACCATCAGGCCAGAGGTGTCTTTATCCAGCCGATGCACGATGCCTGCGCGCGGCAGCAAAGTATGGCATTCGTGATGCGCCAGTAGGCCGTTGAGCAGCGTGCCGCTCCAATTGCCCGCAGCGGGGTGGACGACGAGACCAGGCGCTTTGTTGATGATCATCAAATGTGGGTCTTCAAACACCACGTTCAAGGCTTTCGCCACGGCTGCATCAGGATGAAAAGCCGTGTCCTGCGGCAGCGGGCGCTGGCGCACGATCAGCTCTTGCCCCGCTTTGAGCTTGGCTGAAGCCTTGCTGGCACTCACCCCGCCAATCAGCACATCGCCGCTGTCGATCAGCTGCTGCAAAAAACTGCGCGATGAATCTGGCAAGAGCTGCGCCAGCACGCGGTCTAATCGCTCGCCATGGTGCGCATGGCCGGTGGTGAAGCGATGTTCTTGGGTTTGGTGTGCCGCATCTGGGCTGGGCGATGCAAGCTCAAGGCCGTCATCCAACTCGTCTTCCGCAGACAGGTGGCCGCTCTCGTGCGCCGCTATAGGTGCGGCAGTGCCGCTCGATATAATCATTTCAATACTTTTGGATCTTCGCAATGTTTGGATTATCAACCCTACGCGTCATCAGCTGCGCCAGCCTTCTTGTGCTCGCAGCCTGTGCCAGCAAGCCTGCAGCGGACCGCACCGACACTTGGAGCCCCAATAAAATCTACGCTGAGGGCAAAGACGAAGCCAAAGCTGGTGCTTGGGACAAAGCCATTCCCCTCTTCGAAAAACTCGAAGGCCGCGCTGCTGGCACACCGCTGGCTCAACAGGCTCAGCTGGAAAAAGCCTTTGCACATTACAAAGCCAATGAGCCCGCCCAAGCCTTGGCCACCATCGATCGATTCAAAAAACTCCACCCCGCCAGCGCGGGCATGGACTACGCCTTGTATCTGCAAGGCCTGATCAATTTCAACGACAACCTCGGCATCTTTGGCTTCTTGGCCAAACAAGATCTCTCCGAGCGTGACCAAAACGCCGCCAAAGAATCCTTCGAAGCCTTCAAGGAGCTCGTCACGCGCTTCCCAGATTCCAAATATGCGCCAGATTCTCGCGCACGCATGACCTATATCGTCAATTCACTGGCGCAATACGAAGTTCACGTCGCACGCTACTACTACACACGCAATGCTTATGTTGCTGCGATCAACCGCGCTCAAACCGCGGTGACGGATTATCAAAACGTCCCCGCTTCAGAAGAAGCGCTCTACATCATCATGCTCAGCTACGATGCGCTCAACATGCCTCAGCTGCGCGACGACACCAAACGTGTGCTGGAGAAAAACTTTCCCAAGAGCGAGTTTCTTGCTCGCGGTTTCAAGTCCAAAGATTCCCCTTGGTGGAAGCTTTGGTGATATTGATCAGTCTTTTATGCCTGCAGCCGGCATAGAATCTGCGTAGAGTGCTCATTTTTTAATAGTGAACTCGCATACTGTGCAAACCGAAGATTTGCTTCACAGCCTACGCCAACATCTTGGCTTGGCGAATGTATTGACCGCGGAAACCCCTGATGCACTCGCTGCGTTTGAAAACGATTGGCGCGGCCGCTTTCGTGGGCGGGCTCTTTGCGTGGCGCGGCCTGGCTCTACGGCAGAAGTCGCGGCGGTCGTGCGCGCATGTGCGCAGGCGCGCGCACAAGGCCTCAATATCAGCATCGTGCCGCAGGGTGGCAACACCGGGCTGGTGATGGGCTCAACACCGGATGATTCTGGCTTGCAAGTGGTGCTGAGCTTGCAAAGAATGAATCGCGTGCGTGGCTTGGATGCAGCGAATATGACAATCACCGTGGAGGCAGGCTGTATTTTGCAGAACGTGCAGCAGGCGGCGCGAGATGCGGGCTTTTGGTTTCCGCTGTCGCTGGCGGCTGAAGGCAGCTGCACGATTGGCGGCAATTTGGGCACGAATGCAGGCGGCACGCAGGTGCTGCGCTTTGGCAACACGCGTGATCTGTGTTTGGGATTGGAAGTGGTGACGGCCCAGGGTGAGATTCTTGAGGGACTGACGGGCCTGCGCAAAGACAATACCGGCTACGACTTACGTCACCTGATGATCGGCAGTGAAGGCACTTTGGGCATCATCACAGCAGCGACGATGAAGCTCGTTCCTGTGCCCGCTGCCAGCCTCACGGCTTGGGCGGCGCTGCCTTCTCTTGAAGCAGCTTCAGAATTTTTAGGCTTGGCGCAGAAGAAGCTGGCCAGTAGCTTGACGGGCTTTGAGGTGATGGGGCAATTTGCTTTGTCTCTCGTGGTCAAACATTTCCCCCAGCAGAAAATGCCTTTGTGGCCGGGCAGCAGCCAAGATGCGCCCTATTCTGTGGTGCTGGAGGTGTCTGATGCAGAAAATGAACAGCATGCTCGCGCGATGCTGGAAGCATTGATGGAGCAGGCGCTAGAAAGCGAGATCATCAGCGATGCTGTGATTTCAGAAAATATTGCGCAAGCGAAGGCACTGTGGCACATCCGCGAGAGCATTCCGCTCGCGCAGGCGCAGGAGGGGCTGAATATCAAACACGATATTTCTCTGCCTGTTTCTCGTATTGCAGCGTTTTGCGAGAAGACGGATGCCATGTTGCGCGAAGCTCATCCTGGCGTGCGACTTTTAAATTTCGGGCATTTGGGCGATGGCAATTTGCATTACAACGTGCAATGCCCTGAGGGCGCGAATGCGAAGGAGTTCCTACGCGATCACGAGTCGCAGATCAACAAAATCGTCTACGACAGCGTGCTCAGCTTTGGCGGCAGCATCAGCGCTGAGCATGGCGTGGGTAGTTTGAAGCGTGATGAATTACCGCATTACAAATCTGCGGTGGCGCTGTCGATGATGAAGAGTATCAAGCAGGCTCTTGATCCGCAAGGTTTGCTGAATCCTGGGCGTGTTATTTAGCTTCAGCGTTTGGTGTGATTGGTGGGATCACACTACCTGCGCGTTTTGCTCCGTGTCCCCCGGCGGCGTTAATTTTTAGTTTCACTCCGGCAGGTAAGTTTCTCCGCCTCCTCCTTTACCGCGGGGAATATCTGAACAAGTCGAATCGGGCGAATCAGGCTCGCTTTCGGGCGGTCTGCGTCGTTGAAAAGCCTCGCTTTAGCACCGCTAAAGCTACGTTTTTCGCCTAGCATCCCATCCCGAAATCAAGCCTGCTTCATCCCGACGACTCATTCAGATATTCCCAGCAAAACGCACAGGCAGCGCGATCTTGCGAACATAGTGGCGCTCAAATGGATGACATTCAAACCGTTCATTCATAGCCATTGGCGTGGCGTATCCACCGCAGCAAAATAAAGGAGGAGACGGCGAAGCCGACGGGGGACATTTGCGGAGGTGGGTACGCCACGGCAATGGCGGGCTCAGCAAAAATCTCGGTATCAAGCACTCTGCAAAGCGAGGCTAATAAAAGATCACTCCACCTTCGCACCAGCCTTGAACCACTCAGCCACCAACGCTCGTTCAGCATCCGTGATCTGCGTTGAGTTGTTCATCGGCATTTGCTTGGTCACCACCGTCTGCTGATAAATCGCTTGCGCATGCAATTTGATCTGCGCCGCAGAATCGAGCCGCACATTTTTCATTTGCACCTGCGCACCATGACATTGGACGCAGCGTGCTTGTAAAACCGTTTGCAGTTGGGTGAAAGACGTATTTTCAGAGCCTTTTTGGCCACTGGCCGGCGTAGAATCTGCGCGGGGTGCTATCGATTTCGTAGTATTGTGTGGAGCAGGCCTGAGCGCAACAATCACCGCCACCAAGATCAATGATCCCACGACAGCCCATGGCCAAGGGTGGCTGGCACGGCCATAGTGGTAAGCATGGCGCTGCACAAAGTATTGCCGAATCAACGCGCCGCCCACCATCATGGCAAAGAGAATCAGCCAGTTGTAGGCATGCGTGTACATGAAGCTGTAATGGTTGGAAAGCATCGCAAAGATCACGGGCAGCGTGAAATAGGTGTTGTGCACACTTCGCTGCTTGCCACGCTTGCCATGGATGGCCAGCTTGGAAGCATCGTACTTCTCGCCACTCGTCATGGCAGCGACGACTTTCTTCTGCCCCGGAATGATCCAGAAAAACACATTGGCGCTCATGGCCGTGGCAATCGCTGCACCTACGAGCAGAAAAGCCGCCCTGCCCGCGAACCACTGGCAGGCCAGCCAACTCATGAAGGCAATCACGATCAACATCAGCGCGCCGACAATCGCTTCACCGTTTTTACGGAAACCAAAGAGCTGACAAACGCCGTCGTACACCATCCAAAAGACAACGAGAAAAGCCAGAGCAACGCCGATGGCCGCTCCCGGCTGCCAATCCATCAGCGATTTATCGATCAGATAGGTACTCGCGTTGTAGAGATAGAGGACAGTGAACAGCGCAAAGCCGGAAAGCCACGTGGAGTAACTTTCCCAATAAAACCAATGCAAACGTGTATGGATTTTTTTCGGCGCGACGAGATATTTTTGTGGGTTGTAAAAACCCCCGCCGTGCACGGCCCACATCGCGCCATCGACGCCTTTCTCAAGCAAGTCTGGCGACTTAGGCTTTTCTAGGTTGTTATCCAGAAAAACAAAATAAAACGATGAGCCAATCCAGGCAATCGCGGTGATGACATGCAGCCAACGCAACAGCAGGTTGGCCCAATCCAGCAAATATGCTTCCATGGGTTCTCCTACTGTTTACCACTGCGGGCGCTGTAAACAGAATAAGCCGCGAACTAGGGGTAGCTCCGCTGCGACAAGGTTTGATTGTATACAGATCAGAAACATGCCTTTAAGCAGCATTTCTCGTGCCAGACAGGCCGCTAGCCCAGATCTTTCGCGGCAGCCAAAGCCGCGGCGGCTCGCAGCTTGTCCTTCTTGCTGGGGCGCTTGCCTTTGATGCCGCCGTTGATATCCAAGCCAGTGGGCACCAGCGGTGCATCAGGTAGCGGCGGTTGGTCCGTGGGTTCGAAGCCTTCGATTTCTTCTAACTCAGTTTGCAAATTTTGGCGCTTACAAATGAGCTCCCAGTGGGCTTGCATGTCGACGGTGACAAAACTCACAGCCAAGCCGGGCATGCCAGCGCGGCCTGTGCGGCCGATGCGGTGGGTGTAGTCAGTGGCGGAGCGCGGTAGATCGTAATTGACGACGACAGGTAACTCTTTGATATCGAGCCCGCGCGAAGCAAGATCTGTAGCAACGACTATTTCAATCCGCCCTGCTTTGATATCTTGCACCACCTGCATGCGCTTGCCTTGCGTGAGTTGGCCATGCAGTGGCTCAGCTTTGAGGCCAGCATTGCGCAGCTTCATGGCCACTTTTTCAGCATCGTATTGGCGCGCAACGAAGATCAGCGCGCGCTCCCAATCGTTTTCTGTGAAAAGTTTTTTGAAAAGCTGGGTGCGCTGCGCAGCATCAACCGCGACGGCGCGCTCTTCGATTTTTGGCTTTTCTTGTTCTTCTGAAACGATTTGAATACGAAGTGGGTCGCGCAGTAAAGCCGCCGCAAGAATTTCGATCTCTGCACTGAAAGTCGCTGAGAAAAACAAGTTTTGCCGCTTCTCAGGCATCAGCGTGAGAATACGTTTGAGCTCATCGTTAAAGCCCAAATCAAGAAGGCGATCCGCCTCATCGAGCACGAAATATTTGATGCTCTTAAAGCTCAAAGCCCGCTGATCCGCCAAATCGAGCAATCGCCCCGGTGTGGCGATCAAGATATCCACACCTTCTCGCATCGCCAGCATTTGCGGCTCAATCGCTACGCCGCCATAGGTGGCCAGCAGCTTGGTTTTACGCGGCAAAAACTTGGCGAACTTTCTGGCCATCTCCTCTACTTGCACCGCCAGCTCACGCGTGGGCACGATCACGAGGCAGCGCGGCTTGCCAGCTTGCGCGGGCTCAGCATCTGATATCTGCTGCAAGATTGGCAAGGCATAAGCGGCCGTTTTTCCTGAGCCTGTTTGTGCAGAAGCAATGACATCTCGACCCTGCAAAATAGCCGGAATCACCGCGCGCTGCACCTCTGTAGCTTGCGTGAAGTCTTCAGCTTGCAAGGCGCGATTGAAAGCAGCTAAGACGGGGGGCGCGAAACCGAGATTTGAGAAAGGCATGAGGCGAGTTTACGCCCTGAGTCTCAGACTTTGCGAAACTGCATCAACTGCGCTGCAACACTCGCCGCAATCACTTCTGGCTCTTTGCCTGCAATGCTCGTCAGGCCAATCGGGCAAGTCACCTGGCGCAACTCATCTTCGGAGAAACCGCGCTCTTCCAGCCGATGGCGAAACGTCGCCCACTTGGTTTTGCTGCCAATCAAGCCAATGAAAGGCAAATCGTTTTGCTCTCTCTTGCGCTTCAAGCATTCAGCCACCACATCCAAATCCTCCGCATGCGAAAAGCTCATGATCAGCACATGGCTTTGTGGCGCGAGATCGTTGACTGCTGCTTGCACGGGTGCACTGTGTTCAGCCTGCACATTTGCTGGCAAAACCGAAGGAAATATCTCATCGCGGCTGTCAATCCAATGCACAGAGCATGGCAATGGAGCGAGAGCATTCACAATTGCCTTGCCCACATGCCCGCCGCCAAACAGTGCAATTTTTAAGCTTTTTAAGCCAGTAGCCTTGATGGAATCTGCGCGGAGTGCTACTGATTTAGTAGTATCGCCAGCAGCAACACCAACGAACTTCAGCCACACCACACCGCCGCAGCATTGCCCCAACGAGGGCCCCAGCGCATAGCGGCGTGTTTCTTCCGTAACCACAAATGGCGAATCAGATAAGAGCGAGCGAGCATGCGAAGCCAACAAGGATCGCGCATGCGCGATGGCATCAAACTCCAAATGCCCACCGCCCACTGTGCCCTCCACACGATCAGAAGTCACAAGCATCCAAGCCCCCACCTCGCGCGGGCTACTTCCTTCAAAGCGCTCGATGCTGACCCAGATGGCAGGCGATGCTGTCATTGCGGTTTTTCCGTTTCAATGATCAAGCAATCCGGTAATTCAAAGCGCTTGAAATCACGATCAAACGTGACCAATCTCAGGCGATATATTTTCGCCAGCGCAGCCAGATAAACATCCGTGGACAGTAGATGATGTAGTTGCGGCAAAGCGTTGTGCATTGAACTCAGCATGGCATCCACGGTGCTGGCAGTCTCAGCCATGAAGCCGACTTCGGGCAAATGCAAATAGCGCTCGTAGATTGCAAAACTGTCTTTCAAACTCACGGCTTGCCCATAAAGTTTGCTCGTTTGGCTCAGCAAGCGCACCATGCCGAGCATCGTGGTGCGGCAAAAATGGATTTTCGGTTCGATTTGATCTCTGGTGAGTTCGCTCGCCTCTTGAGCAAACTGCGCGGAAGTCGTTTGCCAATAAGCCTTGGCTAATTCATGGTGCAGATGAAACGGCTGCACCAAGGCCAGCCATATATTCACATCTGGCAAATCCCCGCGCACTCTGCTCCATGCGGGTGTCAAGCCAACCGAGCCCTCTCTCAACTCATTCATGATTTCTTAGGCTCACCAGACGAGCTGCCGTACTTCATCACATTCATGTAATTTTCCAGATCCAGCTCATCCAGCAAATCTTGCGCCCCACCGCCGCGCAAGCGCTCTGGGTCAATACTCATCTCATACTCAGGCCCCAGCATAGGAGGAGCAGACACAGCCCGCACGACACGCTTGCCATCAGCTTGAGCAGGCTGCTGCATCCCCCGCTCAATGAGTTGGAGCACATGATCACGCAAGCTCTTTCCCTGCATAGCCGCGCTGGCCTTCAGGGTGCGAAAGAGAGGATCGGGAAAATCAATACTGGTACGCATATTTGCATATTAATGCAAATATGCAGATCTGTCAAAACCAAGCTAAACCACTAACCCACGGCGAATAGCCACTAGCGTCGCCTCAGCACGAGAAGAAATACCCAGTTTGCGATAAACCGCTTTCACATGATCGGCCACAGTATGGCGCGAGATACCGATCTGCGCAGCGATTTCTTGCAAGGTGTAGCCCTTACTCAAGCGCATCAACACATCGGTCTCGCGCTCAGTCAGGCTAATCTCAGGCTCAGAATGAATGGGAGCATTTTGAGCGCGTTGCTGCGAAAAATGTGCCAGCACGCGCCGCGCAATGGAAGGCGATAGCGGCGGCTCGCCTTGCATGATGCGCAGAAGCTGGCTCACCAACACATCGTGCTCTTGCTCCTTGAGCAAATAGCCAAAAGCGCCCGCTTGCAGAGCAGGAAAGAGATGCTGATCATCGTCATGAATCGTCACCACCACCGAGACGGCTTGCGGCTGCTGATCGCGCAACTGCTTGACCACCTCCACACCGCTGCCATCTGGCAAACCCAGATCAATCAGCGCCAGATCAAAGCGCGCTTGGCTGACAGCAGCTAAAGCTTCTTTCACATGAGATGTCGCAGTAATTTGAATGCTCGGAAACGCGCTTTGCAGCAGTTGCGCCAGCCAAGCGCGAATTTCGGGTAAATCCTCAAGAATGAGAGCGGTTTGCATGGAGTTACAGACTTTCAGTTAAAGGCGCTGGTGTGCTGGAGGACTCTTCAATAGGCACCTTGACCCAAATGCGCGCACCGCCCCATTCGCTGCGGCCAATGTCGTATTCGCCATGCAGGTGATGCGCACGGCGCTCAATATTGATCAAGCCATGCCCGCGCGTGCCCAGCTCTTCTTTGGCGATGCCTTTTCCATCGTCTTCAATGCTCATGCTGAGCGTTGAAGAGCTGATGTCAATATGAATCCAACATTGCTTAGCCTGCGCATGGCGGATCACATTGGAGACGCTCTCGCGCAGTACGCGGGTGAGCTGCACTTGCATCCGCGCGCGCAACACCAAATCGACGGGTGGCTCATTGCATTGCCAATGCCCCTGCAAACCCGCCTGCTCCAAGCGCTGCATCGTCTCAAGCCGCCAATCGGCCAACACGTCTTGCGCCGGGCTGGGCTGCGCCGTGAGCCCGCGCACAGACAGGCGCATATCATCCAGCGCTTCACGCGCCAGATGCGCAGTGTGTGCAGCGTGCGTGCCTTGCGGTGTTTTGGTGATGCTGAGCAATTTAGCACCCAGATCGTCATGCAAATCAGCAGCAATCCTTTGGCGCTCCTGCTCAATCACCTGCACTGTGCGCAAACTGCTGAGCTTTTCATAGCTGCTCTCAATCTCGCGCGTCTTCTCAACCACACGCTGCTCTAGCTCGTGCGTCATGCGCTCGCTGCGCGTGAGCGCCTGCGCGAATTGCAGCGCCAAGCGCACAAAGATCGCAAAAAATACCAAGGGCAAGGTAAAGTGAATAAGATGCACACGCGGCTGCGGCAAGAGCCCAAATTGGATGCTGATCTCAACGCTCACCATCAAGCTGACCAATAGCAGCACACCGATCATCATGTAAAACTCAGCGCGTTTACTGCGCCAAGCAAACCATGTGCTGAACAAAAAGACCGCCACAAAATATGCTGCGATTAATGCAAAGCAGATAGAAGCCAATCGGAACAGATGCGCCGGACCAGCCAGCAGCATGCACACAGGCCAAACGACGCAAAAAACCAGTGATGCAAAGCCCATCCATCGCACGGGGCGGCCAACATTGTGCAAGATAAACATCACAAAAAATGATACCGCTGGCGGGAACAAGCTGGTGATCAACACCTCGCTGTGAAAGCCGGAAAGAGGAATATCGCGGATAAAAATACGCGATGTGATCAGCGCCCAGCTGATCTGCCCCAGCCCGAAAAACAGATACTGCAAATCTTGGCGACGCACTGCAAATATCGCCAAAGAGATCAAGCCAAACAGCACCACGGAGCCGCTGATGATTTGCGCCACCGTGATGTTGCGGAAATAGCGCTGCTCATAGAGTGTGCGCAACTGAGCCTCAGAGCCAATTCGCACCACAGACAGACCGGCTTGCCGCTGGCGCGCGGCAGTCTCCAGCGCGGCGTAGCCCGCCACTTTGATCACCAGCACATTCGTACCCGGCTTGAGCAAGCTGGCCGGAATATTGAAAAGCATAGGGAAGTAGCAATTGCGCGTCAAAGGCGTTTGCATGCGCCCACCCGTGCCCAGCAGCGTGCCATTGACCCACACCTGCGCATTGGTACAAACGCGTTCGAGATACACCGCTGGCAAATCGGTTTCTGGGCGCTCAAAACTCAGGCGATACCACACAACACCTGCATGCGCAGGCCGCGTGCCTGCCCATTCATGCGGCAAGCTCACACTGCCTGCCTCAAAAACTGTAGGCGCATCATCTTGCTGAGCCCAAGAGATTTGCGCCTGAGTGAGTAACTCGGTATGCGTGGATTGCGCCTGCGCGCAGGGAAATCCCAGCAGCATGCACGATACCAGCGCAACCATGATCTTGGCGAAATTCATACCGTGATTTTGCGCGAATTTGGTTTTCTAGCATCCCCTGTTCAGGGGATTGGCACAGCGCCATGCAGCCTGTACAAATACGAGTTTTCATCACCTTGAATTTCATCGCCATGAAGATCACAAGAAAATTACTCTGCCGCGCATCACGCAAGGCATTTGCTTGGACTATTTTTGCATCAGCTGCCGCCACTCAATTCTCCTACGCGGACTCCAATGCCGCTGTACGCGACAACGCGGCCAAAGCAGGCCCGATCATCATCGAGGCCGACAAAGGCCTCAAAGATGTCAAAAAAGTAGCCATCACGCAGTTCATTGTGTATTTTGCAGACGACGAATCTGCCAGCGCGGGCTCGGGTGGTTTTGGAGGCTCCAAAAGCGCCAGCGTGGAAATCAAGCTGGCGAACCGCCCCAGCCCTGAAGCCTTAACTGCGATTGCTCAGACCTTGTATGACGATACCTTGGCTGAGATTAAAAATGCAGGCATCGGCGTGGTGGAATTGGCTGATCTCAAACGCAGCGCGATCTGGAAATCCATCTCCGAAGCTGGTCAGCCCTCGCCTTGGGCAGCCACGC
Organism: Variovorax sp. PCZ-1; assembly: GCF_018413605.1. Lineage (GTDB taxonomy): Bacteria > Pseudomonadota > Gammaproteobacteria > Burkholderiales > Burkholderiaceae_C > JANMDU01. Next base: position 2,087,407 of record NZ_JAHCDN010000001.1, read on the forward strand.
GCGGCTTCACGCAAAAAAGCGGTGGCTTGGTGGTGGCTCCTCACGGCTATCGCGTAGAGATGCATACAGGCGAAGACAGCTTCACCACGATTGGCAACGACACCCCAAAACACGAGCGCTTCGTCACGCCCCTATCCATGATGGGGCTGCAAACAGTGGGGCTTTATCAAGCCGAGGGCGCAATGATCGCAGCTGGCGAAGCCAGTCATGTGCTGCGTGTGCGTTTAACGGTCTCACTGGCCAAGGTGCAGGCCAGCGCGGGCATTTTGTCATCCGCAGATGCGCGCGCCGATGTGGGCTTGCGCTTTGCACCTTATTTCACCCGTTGGTCTCTGCGCAACTCAGCACCCAGCGCCTTTGGTAATCACCAGCGCATCTACATCAATGAAGCCAGCGGCATCGAAGTGCCCATGACGCTGGTGGACGCCAAAAAAAGCGAAGGCAATGCTGGCTTTGAGCTGATGCGCGGCTTGGCAGCTCTTGGCGGCGCGAATATCCGAGGCGGCTCCGCAGCCAGCGTAGGCGGCAGCTATGCAGTGGATGCTGCACAGTATGCCAACGGCATCGCTAAACAACACAAGGCGCTGGCCACCGCGTTTGCGCAGGAGCTGGCGAAGGCGAAATAAATTACGCCTTCAGTGCCTCACAAGTCATCAAAATCCGCTCGGGTGTAGCTGGCGCTTTGAAGGCGACGCGTTTTTTGTGGTCTGCGCTGGCGCTCACGGCATCGCGAATGGCGAAGTAGCTGGAGAGCGCGAGCATGAGCGGTGGCTCGCCCACGGCTTTGCTGCGGAAAGGTGTGGGCTTTAAGTTTTGGTTGTCGAATAGGCTGACTTTGAAATGCTCGGGCACATCGCTGGCCACCGGGATTTTGTAGGTGCTGGGGCCGTGGGTGAGCAACTTACCTTTGCCTGAGAAACCGTCTTTGGTTGGCTTGCCTTTCAAATCCCAAACGCATTCTTCCATCGTGAGCCAGCCCATGCCTTGGATATACGCACCTTCAATTTGGCCGATGTCAATAGCGGGGTTGATGCTCTGGCCTGCGTCGTGAACGATATCGACCGCCTTGAGCCACCATTCGCCGGTGCGCGTGTCGATCTCCACTTCTGTGACGGCTGCGCCATAGCAGAAGTAATAGAAAGCGTGGCCCATCAAGGTGTCGATGTCGTAGCCAATCTCGGGGGTCATGTAAAAGCCTGCCACTGAGAGGCCGACGCGATCCAGCCAAGCTTTTTTGATCAGTGCAGGCCATTCCACTGAATTTTCAGAGCTTTTTTGGCCAGTAGCCGGGATGGATACTGCGCGGCCAGCTATGAATTTGATAGTAGATGCATCGCAGCCGAGTATGCGTGCAGCCACGGGTGCAAGGCGTGCGCGCATTTGCTCGCAGGCATTCATGATCGCCGCGCCATTGATATCGGCGCCACTCGATGCTGAAGTGGCTGATGCGTTGGGCACTTTCTGGGTGTCAGTGGCTGTGACGCGCACCAAGCTGGCTGGAATGCCCAAACCATCTGCGCAAACCTGCTGCATCTTGGTATTCAGGCCCTGCCCCATCTCCGTGCCGCCGTGGTTCACGCTCACGGAGCCATCCATGTAGATGTTGAGCAGAGCTCCGCCTTGGTTGAGCATGGTGGCGGTGAAGCTGATGCCGAATTTCAAAGGCACGAGGGCTACGCCACGCTTGCGGGTTTTACTCTTTGCGTTGAAGGCTGTGACCTCTGCACGCCGCTCACGGTATTTGCTCTCAGCTTCGGCTTGGTTGATGACTCGATCACCCACCCAGTCTTTGATCTCTTGGCCGTATTGCGTCGTCATTGTTTGCACATTGCCAGAGACTGATGGCTCTTGATACAGATTGATCTTGCGAACATCCAAGGCATCTTTACCTAGGCTTTGCGCAATTTCTTCAATCACCGTTTCAATGCCAAACATGCCCTGCGGGCCACCGAAACCACGGAAGGCCGTCGCACTTTGAGTGTTGGTTTTGCAGCGGTGACTAATGATGTGCAGATTGGGCAGGTAGTAGCAATTGTCGATGTGGAGCACAGCGCGGTTGTTCACCGGGCCAGAGTAATCCATGCTGTAGCCGCAACGCGAGGCGATCATGAAATCCACGCCGAGGATGCGGCCTTCATCATCAAAGCCCACGGTGTAATCATGACGGAAATCATGGCGTTTGCCGGTGATCATCATGTCGTCATCGCGGTTGACGCGCAGCTTGATGGGCTTTTGCAATTTGTGTGCAGCGAGCGCGGCAGATTGCGAGAAGATCGAAGCATTGCCCTCTTTGCCGCCGAAGCCACCGCCCATACGGCGGCAGATCACTTCAACGTCTTTGGTCGTCAAATTCAGCGCTGCAGCGGCTTCGCGCTGGTTGCCATCTGGGTGCTGCGTGCTCACATAAAGCGTAAGCTGGCCGTCTTCGCGCGGCACGACATAAGTGATCTGGCCTTCGAGGTAAAACTGCTCTTGTTGGCCGCAATAGGTGGAGCCGCTGAGCTTGTGTGGCGCGGCGGCAATCGCCTCTTGCGGCTTGCCGCGCGTTATTGCTTTGGCGGGCATGATGTAGGAGTTGGCAGCGAGTGCTTCTTCAATCGTCAAGATTGCTGGCAACTCTTTCACCAAGACCTTTGCATTCTTCGCAGCTTCGCGGGCATAGAGCATGTCTTTGGCGACGACCACGGCAACGGCTTGGCCTAGAAACTCGACTTTGCCAGCAGCGAGAAACGGATCGTCATGAATGATCGGGCCGCAATTGTTTTCACCGGGAATGTCTTTGGCGGTGTAAACAGCCACCACGCCATGCTGCGCAAGAATGGCTTCGCGATCAATGCCATCGCCAATCAATTCGCCATGAGCAACAGGCGACATGATGATTGCCGCATAAAGCGTGCCGCGCAGCTCGGGGATATCGTCGGTGTAAACCGCAGCGCCTGTGACGTGCAGATGCGCGGATTCGTGAACGAGGTTGGCACCCTGCTCCGCTAAGTTAGCAGGCAAGAGTTCTTTGAGAGTCGTCGGTGCATTCATTACGCTGCTTCCTTCAAAGATGGTGATGCAGATTCCACAAATTCGAGTACGAGATTGCGCGCCACGAGCGAGCGATAACCCCATGTTGCGCGCAAGCCATCACGCGCGGGGAAACTCGCGGTGATAGCAGCATCAATCTCGCTGGCTTTCACATCGAAGGGTGATTTACCTTCAAGCACAGCCTCAATCTTCGGTGCGCGGCAAGGCGCAGGCGCCATGCCGTTGTAGGCGAGTTTGACGTTTTTGAGTTTGCCGCTAACGAGCTCGAAACTCATCGCAGCGCAAGTGGCCGAGATGTCTTGATCGAAGCGTTTGCTGATTTTGTGGGCTTTGAATTGGCTGCCAGCTTTGGGCTTAGCCAGCTCAATCGCGGTGATGAACTCACCAGCTTGCAACACGCTGGCTTTCATGCCTGTGTAGAAAGCATCGAGGGCCACCACGCGCTTTTTATCACCTTTGCGCAAATGCAAAGTAGCACCCAACGCCATCAAGCAAGGCATGGTGTCGCCAATCGGCGAGCCGTTGGCAATGTTGCCTGCAAGCGTAGCCGTCGAGCGAATCGGCGGGGAGCCGAAGCGGCGCAGTACTTCGGCAAAATCTGGATAAGCACTGCTCACCAAATTCATCACCTGCTCAAGCGGCACAGCAGCGCCAATCATCCAAGCTGCCGGCGTTTCTTTCACAGCCAACAGCTCTGCCACATTGCCCAGATAGCAAATATTCTCAGGCCGCGCAAACTGCTTGTTCACCTGCAAGCCGATCTCAGTGCTGCCAGCGAGCAGCGTGGCTTGCGGATAGTCCGTCAAATACTTGGCCACTTCATCTACCGTGCTGGGCGAAACAAATTCATGGCCTTTTTTCGTGCGCACCACAGGCTGAATCACGATCTGGCCTTCGAGGCCAAGAGTCGGTTGTTTATCGCGCTCAATTTCCTTGAGCAGCGCCACATCCTGCGCATCTTCAATCTTCAATTCAGCCGCTGGCCGTTGGCAAGCTTTCAGAGTGGCATAAATAATTGGTTTGTAGCCCGTGCAGCGGCACAAGTTGCCAGAAAGCGCATCGTTCACTTGCGTGCGGCTCGGGCATGCATTGGTCTGCACCATGCCCGCCAAACTCATCACAATGCCTGGCGTACAAAAGCCGCATTGCGAGCCAAAGCAATCGACCATTTCTTTTTGAATCGGATGCAAAGTGCCATCGGCCTTTTTCAAGCTCTCCACCGTCTTAAGCGATTTGCCATCCAGCGAAGGCAAAAGCTGCATGCAAGAGTTCACAGGCACGTAATCCACACCCGTGCCCTTGGCATTGAGCTGTCCAACGAGCACCACACAAGCCCCGCAATCGCCTTCCGCACAGCCCTCTTTCGTGCCCGTGCGCATCAGCCCCTCGCGCAAATAATCCAGCACGGTCGTCGTGCGGCGCTTGCCTTGGGCTTCAACGATCTGCCCATCGAGGACAAAGCGAACGGTATTGGTGACTTGGCTCATGGTTTGATTACCTGTTTTGCAAGCTTGTATTTTATTTTTTAAATCGTATAGTATTTATACGAATTTCAATATGAATTGGCGATGGGCGTAAAAAAGCCCGGCGAACCGGGCTTTAAGTTGAAAAAAACCGATCAAGGTAAATTACGGCGATAGCTGATGCCGCTGCCAACCGACACGATGCGGTTGGGCGTTGCGGCGATTGCTGATTGAGTAAAGATCGTATTGGGTGGCGGATTGCCTGTGTAGTCCACCGTCCATGTCGCGCCATTGTCAGTGGACTTCATGATGTAGGAGTAGTTGGTGAAGCTAGGGAAATTCCCAGTTTGACCATTGGCCACTGCATAGAGAGTGCTACCCGCAGATGCGACTGTGTACACGTACAAGGCAGCTGGGTTGGTGCCCATATTGACCACGGTCCAGTTGATGCCGTCAGTGGAATAGGCAGCCTTGGCAATATCAGTGATGCTCGGTCCGGCATTACCCACAGCAACAAAGTGACTTCCGTTGTAGGTAACAGCATAGGGATAGAAACCACTGGTGGTCACAGTTTGCCAAGCGCCATTGCCCGTGCGGGTTGCAAATCCAGCTTCTGTCACGATCAGGTTGCCAACCTGATTCTGTCTGCAGCAACCCGCGACTACGGTGGTGATGCCATCGGTAGCCATGCCTGCAATTCGATTCGTATTCACTGTCAAAAATCCAATCGAACCACTTTCGCGCGTCCAGGTCGCACCGTTGTCAGTAGACGTGAGTACGAGATCGAAGTCAGCAGCGATGATCTTGCTGCCGGATGCAGCCACTGCGCGCAAGATGTTTGTGCCAAAGCCCGCCACCTCTGAGGACGGATAGTTGCGCTCTGTCCAAGTGATGCCGTCTGGTGAGGTGGTGATCAGGCTGTAAGTTGCTGTATTACTTCCGCTGGAGCCAACGGCAACGAACTGGCTACCTGTCCAAGCAATTGACGACAGGCTGAGACAGGGCGATGGACGTGTAGGGGTGATGAAGATCTGAGTCCAGTTGACACCCCCATTGGTGGAGTAATAAGCGCTACAGCCACCGTTGCTCGGCAACCCGCCGCCCAGTGCAACAAAGGTACTCGAGCCATTAGCGGCCAAAGCACCTAGCCCGAAGCCGCTGGGCGAAGCGTTTTGCGTCCAAGTGCTTGAATTACCACCGCCACCCGTTACAGTGAAGTTGGTGGCGCTGGTGATGGATGCGTTGTCAGGAACAACGCGCACAACAGTGATCAAGCCCGTCGTTGCGCCATTGGGCACTTGCACGCGCAGGGTCGTGCTGGTGGCATTGCTGATCGTGGCGTTCACGCCGTTGAATTTGACTTGGAAATGTGAGATGTTGGAGTCAAAACCCGTGCCTGTTACTGTCACATTCGCACCGACGGAGCCCGAGCCGGGTGTGAAGCTGCTGATGCTGAGTGCAGCCACGGTGGGCGTGCCGCTGCCGCCGCCTAAGCCTAGGTTGGTTTGCAGCGCAGCGCTGGCGTACACGTTGGCAGCCGAAGCGATGCCACCATTGATTTGGTTAGACAAGCCGCTTTGCGTGTAGGTGAAGCCCCCACTGGAGCCACCGTTGAGCGTACCGTCCGCCAAATCTGCAGCGAGTGCATTCATGGCATCCAATGCAGGCGTTGTACCCGTGTGCCCAGCTGCGCGAGCGAGGGCTGCAAGATAGAAGGCATAACGATCTGCCATGCCTGTGCCTAAGTTGCCGCTGGTAGGTTGGCTACTGATAAGCGTGGGCTCGGCGAGGATGTCCAGTGTGACGGTGGAGCCGAGCACTTGCGTGACCACATTGGTGTTGGCGGCAAGCACTTGGTTCACGCCGACGTTGGCAGCGTTGCCACCCGCATTAGCAATCGCTTGGCGCGTGGCGATTTCGGTCAGCGGCGTGACGCCTAGGCTCAGCGTGCTTGCACCGGCCAAGCTAGGCAGCAAAGCGCGCATGCTTGTTCCTACAGGTGCCATGGCCACAAAGGCGTTCACGCCTTCATCGAAATAAGTCGTTCCTGCATTAGCCACCACCGAAACCATCACCGGCCCGGAGCAGCCTGCATTCAGCGATAAAGAAACGCGGCCACTCGTGCCCGTCGTGCCTGTGCCGAGCACGGCGCTGTTAGCCAAACAAGTCGCACTGGTATCTGCATTGCGCACCAAGCCCAGAGAAGGCGTGACGCTCAGGCCAGTAGCGTTGATCTGCGTGTTGGGTGGATTGCTGCCGCCACCGCCGCCGCCACAAGCGACCAAACCAATGGCCAGCAGGGCGCTAGCTGCAACCGCACAGCCGCGACGCAGGATCAAGCGGCGTGTGTTTGTGAATTGAAAAAGCATTTGGGTTCCTATCGAAAAAGGTAGCCAAATGTATTGAAGCGCTGATGATTTGTGTATCCCGCGTTTAGGGGATATCGAGCCCATCCGGTTAAAAAATCCTCAAAACTGATGAGATTTCGCCTGTCTCCGGCAAGCCTCGGAGCAGTATTTCACGCTCTCCCAATTCTTCTCCCAAGCCTTGCGCCAAGCCATTTCTTTGCCGCAAGCCACGCAAGGCTTGCTGGGCAAGTAGGATTTGTTGCCTTTGAAATTGGCGTTGGATTGTTTTTTGTCTGGCATGGTTGAAAGCATACGTTCAAAGCTGTCAGTTAAAATCGGAATTTCCACCGAGCGACTCATGACCAAATTCGTCTTCGTCACCGGCGGTGTGGTGTCTTCCCTAGGTAAAGGCATCGCTTCCGCATCTCTTGCTGCGATCCTTGAATCGCGCGGCCTCAAAGTCACCCTCATCAAACTCGATCCGTACATCAACGTCGATCCGGGCACGATGTCGCCCTTCCAGCATGGCGAAGTCTTCGTCACCGATGATGGCGCTGAGACCGATCTCGATCTCGGCCACTACGAGCGCTTCATCGACACGCGGATGAAGAAAACCAACAACTTCACCACCGGAAAGATTTATCAATCCGTGCTGGAGAAAGAGCGGCGCGGCGATTATTTGGGCAAGACGGTGCAGGTGATCCCGCATGTGACCAATGAAATCCAAGAATTCATCAAGCGCGGCGCGCAAGATGTGGATGTGGCGATTGTGGAAATCGGCGGTACGGTGGGTGATATTGAATCACTGCCTTTCTTGGAAGCCGTGCGCCAACTCTCGCTGCGCGCAGGCGCGGGCAACACAGCTTTCGTGCATTTGACCTATGTACCTTACATCAAGGCCGCAGGCGAACTCAAAACCAAGCCCACGCAACACACCGTGCAAAAGCTGCGCGAAATCGGTATTCAGCCCGATGCCCTGCTCTGCCGCGCAGATCGTGAAATTCCTAAAGACGAAGCTGAGAAAATTTCGCTTTTCACCAATGTGCAGCCTTGGGGCGTGATCAGCATGTGGGATGTGGACACGATCTATAAAGTGCCCCGCATGCTGCATGAGCAAGGGCTGGATGGTCTGATCTGCGACAAGCTGAGACTGAACACGCCGCCTGCCAAGCTCACCCGCTGGGATGGCCTCGTGCATGCAGTCGCACATCCGCAAGCCGATGTGAGCATTGCGATGGTCGGCAAGTATGTGGATCTCTCCGACAGCTACAAATCGCTCAACGAAGCTTTGAAGCATGCTGGCTTGAAAAACTCTGCCCGCGTGAACATCGAATATATCGATTCCGAAACCATCTCTGCTGACAACGTAGCCCAGCTCGCCAAATTCGACGCTGTGCTGGTGCCCGGTGGCTTTGGCGCGCGTGGTGTGGAAGGCAAAATCCAAGCGGCAAAATTTGCGCGGGAGAACAAGATTCCTTATCTCGGCATTTGCCTGGGCATGCAAGTGGCAACGATTGAGTACGCTCGCCACATGGCTGGCCTGAAAGACGCCAACAGCACAGAATTCGTGGCCGACACACCGCATCCTGTGATCGCACTCATCACCGAGTGGAAAGACAAAGACGGCAGCATTCAAAAGCGCAGCGAAAAATCCGATCTCGGCGGCACGATGCGCCTAGGCGCACAAAGCTCCGATGTCTCCAAAGGGTCTCTTGCTCACAGCATCTATGGCGATGTGGTCACAGAGCGCCACCGCCATCGCTATGAGGCGAATGTGAATTACCTGGATACTTTGCGCAAGGCGGGTCTTGTGATTTCTGCATTGACTCAACGCGAGCAACTCACGGAGATTGTGGAGTTGCCCCAGACCGTGCACCCTTGGTTCATGGGCGTGCAGTTCCACCCAGAGTTCAAATCCACGCCATGGGACGGGCATCCGCTGTTTAACGCCTACATCAAAGCTGCGCTTGATCACCAAGGTTCGGGGAAAGCATTAAGGCCTGTTCCTAGCGCAGCTGCACAGTGAACACCAAAACTTACCTCAACGCCGATCTTCATTGCCACAGCGTCGTCTCCGATGGCACGATGCAGCCTGAAGATTTGGCTGAACGCGCCGCCAAAAACGGCGTTGAGCTTTGGGCACTCACCGATCATGATGAAATTGGTGGCCAAGCCAGAGCCGCGCATGCCGCGCATGCGAACGGCATGGCCTACCTTACCGGGACTGAAATCTCGGTGACTTTTGCCAAAGAGACTGTGCACATTGTTGGCCTTGGGTTTGATGCTGAAGATCCCGCCATGGTGGCTGGCTTGGCTGCAACACGAGGTGGTCGAGGCGAGCGTGCCCAACAAATCAGTGACGGCCTGGCTCAAGTCGGTATCAAGAACGCCTACGAAGGCGCTCTGAAATACGTCAGTAATCCTGATCTGATTTCTCGCACCCACTTTGCCCGCTTTCTTGTTGAGTCTGGCGTATGCAGCAGCACACACGAGGTGTTTCGCAATTATTTGGTGGAAGGCAAGCCAGGCTTTGTGCCGCACCTTTGGGCGAATTTGGGCGATGCGGTGCGCTGGATCACTTCAGCAAAAGGTATTGCAGTGATTGCGCATCCAGGGCGCTACAAATTCACGGCCAACGAGGAATACGCACTATTTTCTGAATTCAAAACACATGGCGGCCGCGCAGTCGAGGTTGTCACCGGCAGCCATACCGTGGCCGAATATGTGAAATACGCCGATATGGCGCAAGAGTTTGATCTGGCGGCTTCGCGCGGCTCGGATTTTCATTGCCCGCAGGAGAGCCACACCGATTTGGGATCCTTGCCCTATCTGCCCGGCAAACTCACCCCAGTGTGGGAGCTTCTGACTGAACGCATCCAAACGCCTTGACCATTATTTTCATACCGAATTTCAAGCAAAAACAGCATCTAGCCGGCATGCAAACTGCGCGAAGTGCTATTAAATAAGTAGCAAATAGATTGTCAGTCGTCCCCAGTTCACAAGCGCCTGCGCATTCCTCCACCACCCTCTGGGGCATTGCATTCGCCATCTCTGCAAGTTTGTGCTTTGCAACGCTGGACACCACCAGCCAACTCATAGGTCTGGCCGCACCGATTGTGATGGTGCAATGGGTGCGCTATCTGATTCAAACCTTATCCAGTGCTGTCGTGATCAGCCAAGCAGGTGAATTCACTGGCCTGCGCATCACCAAGCCCGCGCTGCACATCACACGTGGCCTGATGATGGTCTGCACCACCATGCTGGGCTTCACAAGCCTGCGTTATGTGCCCGTGGCTGATTTCACAGCGATTGTCATGCTCACACCGCTGGTCGTTACCATTGCCTCCTCTCGCTTATTGGGCGAGCATGTGCCGCCCCTGCGCTGGCTGTTGGCTCTGGGTGGCTTTGTGGGGGTGCTGATCATCATCCGGCCTTTTTCGCATGCATTTGAGCCGGCAGTTTTTTTGGTGCTGGTGCTGGTGTTGATGGGCGCAGCTTTTCAAATCCTCACGGCCTACATGATGCGCACCGAAAGCGCTAGCCACACACATCTCTCCAGCGGAATCACAGGCCTGATCGTGATGAGCTGTGCTCTGCCCTTCTTCTGGCAAGCCTTGCCTTTGCGCATTTGGGCTTTGATCGTTGTGGTGGGCCTAGCCGCATCAACAGGGCATTTACTCTTCAATATGGCGCTCAAACGCGTGAACGCCTCAGTGGCCACGCCTTATCTCTATTCACAGCTGGGCTTTGCTGTGATCGGTGGTTGGCTGCTCTTTGGCCGCGTGCCCGATGCCTTGAGCTGGCTGGGCATGGCGCTGGTGGCCGCATGCGGCATTGCCAATGCCTGGGCGCTGATGCGCGAAAATCGGGCTCTTCAATCCCTTTAAGCCATGGCGCAATTTTTTGAAATTCATCCGGAGAATCCGCAAGAGCGACTTTTGCGGCAAGCGGCCAGCCTGCTCAAGGCGGGCGGTATCGCCGCCGTACCCACAGATTCCAGCTATGCCTTGGTCTGTCACCTTGACGATAAAACCGCTGCTGATCAATTGCGCCGCATTCGTGGTGTGGACGATAAGCATCACCTCACCCTGCTCTGCCGCGATCTCAAAGAGCTCGCCACCTACGCGCGGGTAGATAACGCGCAATTTCGCCTCATCAAAGCCGGCACACCAGGGCCTTTCACTTTCATTTTGGAAGCCACCAAAGAAGTGCCACGCAGGCTCTCGCATCCCAAGCGCCTGACCATTGGCCTGCGCGTGCCTGAGCATCCTGCTTTGCAGGCTTTGCTCGAAATTCATGGCGAGCCATTGCTGGCCACCACGCTCATCCCGCCAGGTGAAAGCGAGCCCTTGAACGACCCGCAAGAAATTCGCTCCAATTATGAAAAGCTGATTGCCTGCGTGATCGACGCAGGCGCATGCCCCAGCGAGCCGACGACCGTGGTGGATTTGACTAGCGATGCACCTGAAATAGTGCGTTTAGGACGAGGTGATCCCGCGAATTTAGGGATTTAACTGCTGGTATATGAAGCGTTTCCTCAGAGAAGTCTGAGACAATCTATCGTGGACATCAACAACATCATCCAGACCGCCTTGGTCTACGCTCTGCCCGTGATCTTTGCGATCACGATTCATGAGGCTGCACACGCTTACGCAGCGCTGTACTTTGGCGACAAAACTGCCTACAGCCTAGGCCGCGTCACGCTCAATCCCATCAAGCATATTGATCCGATTGGTACGATTGCGATGCCACTGCTGCTTTATTTCGCCACCAACGGCAGCTTCCTCTTTGGCTACGCCAAACCCGTACCTGTGCACTTCAGCGCACTGCGTAACCCGCGCCGCGACACGGTTTGGGTCGTTTTCGCAGGCCCGGGTTCGAATTTGATTCAAGCTTTGCTCTGGGGTATTCTGTTTTACGCGCTTCAAATCGTGGGAATTGATGAGAAATTTTTCCTCTCGATGTGCAAGGCCGGCATGCTGGTGAATGTGGTGATGTTTGTGTTCAACCTGTTCCCGGTGCCGCCGCTGGATGGTGGGCGCATTGCTGTCGCGCTGCTGCCTTATCGCTTCTCCCAACCTCTGTCTCGTGTAGAGCCCTACGGCTTTTTCATTGTGATGGCCTTGGTGATTAGCGGGATTGCCAGCACCATTTGGATGCGCCCGTTGATGAACCTGACTTATGGCCTCTTAGACATCGTTTTGACCCCGATTCGCTTGCTGGCTTCTTGAATATGACAGACAAAAAACGCGTCCTCTCCGGTATGCGCCCCACCGGTGCATTGCATCTTGGCCACTACCATGGCGCTCTGAAAAACTGGGTTCGCTTGCAAAGCGAAATGGAATGCTTTTATTTCGTGGCCGATTGGCATGCACTCACCACGCATTATGAAAATCCAGATGTGATTGAGGCATCTGTCTATGAAATGGTGATTGACTGGTTAGCCACGGGCATTGATCCCGAGCAATGCACGCTTTTCTTGCAAAGCCGCTTGCCTGAGCATGCCGAGCTGTTTACTTTGCTGGCCATGGGTACACCTCTGTCATGGCTAGAGCGCGTCCCCACCTACAAAGACCAGCAACAACAACTCAAAGACAAAGATCTTTCCACCTACGGCTTTTTGGGCTATCCGCTTCTGCAAGCTGCTGACATCCTGATCTACAAGGCGCATTACGTTCCTGTGGGTGAAGACCAAGCCAGCCACGTTGAGCTGACACGAGAAGCTGCGCGCCGTTTCAACGATCTTTACGGCCGTCGCAAGACGGATGACGCAAAAACCGCCGCTTTACTGGAGAGCTTGCCCAAAGAAGATGCACGCTATATCAAGAGTATGGCCAAGAAACGCACCGAACAAGGCGATGACACCGTGCTCGCCAAGCTGCCCGGCTTCCTGAGCAAATTTGAAACAATGGGCTCAGACGACAAAGCCCTGCTGACCTCCTTTGTTTCTGGCAAAGGCAAGGTGGTGCTCGTTGAGCCCGACGTCTTGCTCACAAACGCATCCAAGCTGCCGGGCTTAGACGGCAGAAAAATGAGCAAGAGCTATGGCAATGCAATCGGAATTCGCGAGGAAGCAGCCAGCATCGAGAAAAAAGTGCGCGAAATGCCCACCGATCCGGCACGCGTCAAACGCACCGATGCTGGCAACCCCGAGAAATGCCCGGTTTGGCAGTTCCATCTCGTCTACTCTGATGAAAATCGCAAAAAATGGGTGACCGAAGGCTGCACGACGGCGGGCATTGGTTGTATAGAATGTAAAAAAACAGTCAGTGACGCGATCCTTCTGGAGCAACAGCCGATGTTGGATCGTGCCAAACCCTACATTGCAAACCCAGCACGGGTGCGCGAAATTGTGGACAATGGCTGTAGCAGAGCACAAGCTGTGGCGAAAAGCACCATGACAGATGTTCGTAAGGCTATGGGTTTAAATTATTAGGTTGCCGTACAGCTGCTCAGTTCATCTGGCAGCGGAAAGTAGTTATGAGGATTTTTGTTGTTGATGATCACCCCTTGATGCGTGAAGCTGTGGTGATGTTGTTTCGACGGATTGCACCAGACGCAACAATCGTAGAACTCGACCGCTTGACGCCGGTGATCAGCAAGGCGGCAGAAATGGGCATGCCGGATTTGCTCTGCTTAGATTTGAAGCTTCCCGACACTCATGGCGTGTCGGGCGTTCGCGAGATGCGTGCGAAATTCCCACACGTGCCTATCGTTGTGCTTTCTGCCTCACCAGCCAGTGATTTTGAAGACCTGAGCATTGACGCAGGTGCAGATCTGTATCTCGAGAAATCCTCTGGCGCGATGCATTTGACGCAAGCTCTTCGAGTCTTGGTAAGTACCGATAGCGAGAGCACAGATACCTCTAACCGCCTTGCCTCTCCAGAAAAGTTATCTCGCCGCCAGCGCGAGCTGCTCAAGCACTTGGATCGAGGTTTAAGCAACCGCGAATTGGCCGAGTTGATGGAGATCAGTGAGCACACGGTCAAAGTTCACTTATGGCGTTTATTTCGCCGCTTGTCGGTTAAAAATCGCTCGCAGGCCGTTCACTGGGCACGTACACGCGGCATCATTTGACTCTAGGTTATGGCCTATGCCAGCAGTGGCATAGGTGCACTGGTTGATGACTGCTTGCTATGGCGTGAAAGTTGTATTTCCAACCTGCAGCGTGTGCCTTGACCCAACACAGAATGTAATGTCACAACGTGACCCAATGCGCGGCACAGGCGTTGCACGATTGCCAGCCCTAAACCGAAGCTATCAGCCGTACCCTCATGCGTCGGCGCACGATAGAATTCTTTGAACACATGCGGTAAATGCTCTGGAGAGATCCCCAACCCGCTGTCGATGATCTCGAGCATGAGCTTGCCGCCTTCGACTTGGGCAGAAAGCGTCACACCACCTTTCTCTGTGTAGCGGATCGCATTGGCTAACAGGTTAGAGGTAATTCGTCGAAGCAAAACACCATCGCTGTACACAGTCGCTTGGACGGGGTAGGTGCGCAGTACCAGGCCTTTGGCATGCGCGGCTGGAGCGAACTGCACTGCCATTTCTTCGATCAACGCCGCAATATCGACCTCATCCAAATTCACTGGAATCGCGCCCGCTTCAATTCGCGCGAAATCAAACAGGCTATTGAACAAGGTATTGACTGAATCTGTGGCAGCAAGAATCTTAGGAATCACACTGTCTGCCAATTGCGGCTCATTACGCAACCAATCGGCGTAGAAAGCCAAAGCGTGCACAGGCTGCCGCAGATCATGTGCGGCACTGGCCAGCAAGTTGTTTTTCGTCTGCACTGCTTCTGTGGCAGCTTGAGTTTGCTGGCGAAGCGAGCGAATCAGCTGCTCGTTACCGAATTGCGCGCTGTAGCTGCTGCGCTGCAAATAATTCAAGTGCTTTCCCAAATACAAAATCAGCACCCAGAAAAGCACGATCAGGAGTATGAAGATCATCGACTCACGGCTGGGAAAAGCCGGCCATTGCTTCAGCCAGTTGACCACAAAGCCTGCAGCAGATGTGAAAGACAGCGCATGAGAGAAATCACGCTGACACTTCAGATTAGCCGCCATCAATGCAGCACCCGTCGCACCCATGCCTACCAGGATCATCAAGTACAAGTATTCGTTGGCGTGAGACGCCATCTCGTGAAAGAGAACGATTGGCAGGGCAAAGATGCATGCACTGGCTGGCCAGCTCCAGCCGTGCTTACGAAAAAACCCAGAGATGTCAGCATCTGCTCCGGTGATCAGCCGTAAATCCATCATGGCTTTGAAGGCGCGTATCGTATGGCGTCGATAGGCCATGGTGAGTG
Source organism: Variovorax sp. PCZ-1 (assembly GCF_018413605.1). Classification (GTDB taxonomy): domain Bacteria; phylum Pseudomonadota; class Gammaproteobacteria; order Burkholderiales; family Burkholderiaceae_C; genus JANMDU01. The sequence goes on from NZ_JAHCDN010000001.1 coordinate 2,102,565, forward strand.
TGTAGGCCAGCGCCCAAACCGCCAGGCCCACAGTATTGACATGGCCATAGAGCAAAAAAATCGTGAGTACCATCACCAGGGTGCCTGCACGCAGTGTGGCAGCGGCATTGCGCATGAAATCTTGCGCCAAACGCTCGTTTACCCAACGATCCAAAGAATCCGCAGGCTGTTCGTCTTGCACGGAGGCAACATAGCTGTCAACAAATTCGAGGTCAGGTTGCTGCATTCAATCACTGTAGCAGGAAGATCAATGCCGGCAAAGAGATTGCTGGATTCTCCGAACAATTGAGTGCGAACGCCTCCCTCTCAGCCATAAAAAAAGCACCCTATGAGAGTGCTTTTTAACTGGCGGAGAGGGCGTCTCCATCAATGCCTCCCCTATGCACAATCATATCCTATCAACATCTCGCCAAGTAGTTGATTCGACTCGCTTTTCAGAACTCTTGCTTCTTTCATGTTCTCGCAACTCATGGCAAGGATTCTCTTTGCAATGCGAGAATAAATGTATATAGAATAGTGTATATGAAAAGCACCGCCTCTGAAAAAAATACAAGTCCATCCGTCGAACAGAAAACTGAACCTGCTGCACACAGCCGCGCACGGGAACGTTTTACGGCAGTTGCTGTCCGGAATCTGAGTACCCCCGGCTTTCACCATGATGGCGCTGGACTTTATCTTCAAGTCAGTAAAAGCGGTAGCAAGTCGTGGGCGTTCCGATATACGCTCAACAAACAAATCCATTTCATGGGGCTAGGCTCATATCCAGACTGGTCACTGGCAGAGGCTCGTGACCGGGCACGCCGTTGCCGTCAACTGCTAGACGACGGTATTGACCCCATAACCCAGCGCAACGAAGAGCGGCATGCGCGAGAAATCGCTGAGGCCAACGCCAAAAAACTGGCTCGAACATTCAAGCAATGCGCAGAGGAGTACCACGCGCTACACAAAGATGATTGGAAGAACAAAAAGCATAGTGCCCAATGGATCAACACCCTTACGACCTATGCCTTCCCCCATTTTGGCCAAAAGCCTGTTAGCGACATCACCAGCGACCACATCCGCGATGCACTCAAAACCGAGTGGAAAAAGAAATCCGAAACTTTGAGCCGTGTCCTACAGCGGATTCGTACTGTCATCAACTATGCTGCGGCAATGGGCTACTGCGCTGGGCTAGACAGCGAAGCATGGGCGCAAATCAAGATGACACTTGGCAAACAGAAAGAGGCCACCAACTTCGCCTCGTGTCCTTATGAACAAGTGGGCGCGGTTATGAAAGCAGTGATGAACAGCACATCATCGGACACCGTCAAGTTGGCTTTCCAGTTCATTGTCTTGAATGCCTCACGCTCAGGTGAAGTGCGCGGCGCAGTATGGGAAGAAATCGACTTGGCTAAACGAATCTGGAAAATCCCTCCAGAACGCATGAAGGCCAACCGAGAACACAGCGTACCGTTGTCGAACGAGGCATGGTCGGTGCTTGAGCAAGCCAAGTTGCTTCAACCACAGAATCTGTTGGACGGTAAAAAGCTCACAGGTCTGATTTTCCCCAACACCAAGAAGACCGCCCTTAGCGACATGACGTTCACCCAGTTTCTCCGTCGAATGCACCTTTCACATACGACACATGGATTTCGCGCTTCGTTCCGTACTTGGGGAGCAGCGGAAACAAAATACGAGCACGAGCTTTTGGAATTCTCATTGGCACACATCGTAGGCGATAAGACAGAGCGAGCATATCAACGATCTGATATGGTTGAACGACGCAGGCAACTTATGCAAGACTGGGCGGACTACATTCACAGCAAGCGAGATGAGCCGTTGACTTTGATTCCAAGCCCGAAGAAAGCGACGACTAAAAAAACCTGAAGAATTAAGTGCTACCTGCTTTTGCGTTGAGATTTTTTCATTGCCTGAAATTCACGCTCAGAGAGTTCAGTAAGTGTGGGCGGTCGTCCGCGCGGTGTTTGAACAAAATGGCCGAGTACAGGCTTTAACGTGCTGACCGCATACCTTCCGACAGCTTTGTATTTGCCCTGAAGAAACTCGATCAAAGCAGGCGGGCTCAATGACGTTGAGTAAGGGCGATTGTCACTACTGCCTTTAATGACATTTGATTGCCGACTCTCAACATAATGCTCCAGCGCTGATTGAACAGCATCAACGCATCCAGGTCCGTATCGCGTTCGTAGAACATAGATGTTGCGGCGCTTACCGGGCTTGCTTGGCTTTGATGGCGCTACTTTGTGAATCTCTATGGATTCTTCCAAATTGCGTTTTGACTTACGTTGCGCTACCTTGTCATCAGGAACAGGTTTTACCTTGGTCTTAGCTTTGATGATTGAATGAGTTTCAACAATCCACTCTAAGGCGTGTGCCCGTTGGACAATCCTCTCAGGAAGATCACCAACTGCAAGGTCAAGTGCTGTGCAGCCAAGCTTACCAGTAGGCTCATGCTTCGGGCCGAAGTAATCCTGCTTCTTTGTACTCCAGCACTTGTACAAAAAGTACTTACCTTCTGCCTCGTTTGCGGACTGCCACAAATTCAATTCATCCATTGCATGCGCTTGGATAGAGAACTGCAAAGCTTTGAAAGAGCGTATCCAAAGCGGTGGAGGCCACAAAAGGTCTGGTGACAAATTACGTTCGCGCATGTGCTCGTCTAAGCGCGAAAGAATATGCGAGAGATGTGGTGTTGCTTCTCGCAAAACCTCATCTTGCAGCAACGCACCTTTTGCGCCATCAAACCAAGACTCAAGCCTTGAATTGATACGTCTTGCGAGAAAACCATCTTCTCGCATCTGCTTGCCGTCACACAGCAAATACTGCACAGCTTGCCGTGCTGACCACATGGTTTCCCACAGATCAGATTGTACTATTTTATTCATCATTACCTAATTTCATACCTATTTTCATGCAGTCCACTATAGCATCTGTAAATAGGTTGCGCTAGGGGATAGTGGCGCAATTCGCGCTACGCGATCTAGCTTCTCTCAAGGAGATTTTCATGAAAAAAATCTTGAAAACAAAATCGCTGCCAACTTTGGCGGTAATGCATAACCCCATCAGCCTTTCCACTGGCTTGACAGTGGTTCTCGTCGATGGCGCAGGCGATAGTGAAGTAGCACGTCAAGTAATGGCACAGCAGGTTATGAACGGCGGTGCAGATTTAGGCATTCAGTTTCCCAAGCCCAAAGTCATCCGCACATGGCACACAGGTGGTGAACGCAACAAAGCCCACGTCGAAGCTGCTAACAACATCTACCCCGAACCACCCGTTGGTGTTAAACGCTTTGTCCGTAGCCTTGAAGTGGATCACCGCTTTAATTGGTTGTCGGATGCCGCCTTCATGGTGATTGGCAAAACCATCAGGGGAACCGAAAAGCAAAGCGCACAAGGCGATTGGAACGTCATTCTGCAAAATGGCGTGACGCTTGACGATCCCGGCACGATGCACGCCTTGTTCAAACTGCGCCAAGTGGCAAAGACCGCAGGCAATCACGTCATGGTCATCATTGGCGGTGTCAACAAGCTCCAAGATGCCGCTGAAAAATTGTTCCCAATGTGCGATGAGGTCATCACCATCGAAGCATGCGAAGCTGATCCTGAAACGCATAGCGCTTTCAAGATCGCAATTCCCAGCCTGCACCACAGCCATCAATTTGGCAAGGGTGCGGTTATGGCATCGTTGGCGCGTTTTCAAGGCAAGTTCAAATTCAAAATTGAACCCTTCA
>NZ_JAHCDN010000002.1 GCF_018413605.1 Variovorax sp. PCZ-1
TTGGTCAAATATTTATGAATCTCATGCCTACAGAAGCAATGACCATCGGCAAGTTAGCCAAATCGGCAGGCGTGGGTGTTGAAACCATTCGCTATTACCAACAGCGTGGCCTGCTTCCAGTGCCGGAGGCCTCCGGTTCATATCGGTACTATCCGGTATCGCTGGGCAACCGAATTCGCTTCATCAAGCGAGCCCAAGAGCTGGGGTTTTCTTTGAACGAGGTATCTGAATTGCTATCACTGGAGGATGGCCTTGATCGCGTTTCAATTAGACATATTGCAGGTCGGCGGCTCGATGAAATACAAGTCAAGTTGGCTGATTTGAACCGTATGAAAAAGGCGTTGACACACCTCATCCATGAATGCGAACACACTAACAAAGAGCAACCGTGCCCAATTATTGCAACAATCACTACAAATAGTCGCTGATTAGTGCTTAAGAGCCCGTATTGCTTTGTAGATGCCTTTTGTGCAGCAGGTACTTCTTCCAGCGCCGCTGCCGATGTGCGTAGAACGCTAACGCAAACAGAGCGCAGAACGGCGTGAAGACCCAGCGCAGATATCTTGCTTGCACTCAACTACATCGACGTAAAGCGTTTGGTTATCCCCCAGCGATTTTGTAATTATCCACCGATCCCAGCGCTGCATCAATGTACCGCGTCCATCATTACGCAGCACGACGCTGCCATCGGACGCAAAGCCGTTGCTCGGGTTGCTGATATTGATCTGCTGGCTGCCCATTGGCAAGATTCCAAAAAGACGAAAGCGAAACACATCACGCCCGATTTCCTTGCGCTCTGGCCAAATACCACTTGCTGGCTGAAAGCTCACTATTGGCCAAGTTATGAAGCGGAAACTTCTGTGCGCTGTAAGAGTTCTACAAATTCGTGGTGTGGGCAGTCATAAATACTGGTTATGCGAATCTTCATTTGCTTTCTTTCACGAGAATGGCGCGACTTTGCTCAATCAAGAGAGTCAAATGCACGGGTACAGGCATTGGTGTCAACGCGCCGACTCTGCTGCTGCCCGGATTGCCAAGTGGCAAGCGTTGAAGCAAATGTCCCAACGGAACGAGGGCAAGGCGCAGCAATTGCGCGAACACCTCTTTCCATGCGTGCTCAGTCCAAGCGCGAGAGAGCATCTGTAGATGCACACGGCCATGGAGAACAAAGCGCGTTTGACCGACTATATGTGCTGCTTCCAACCAAGGCCATGCATTAGAGGAGTGCCGTGGCTCTTTCATGGCTTGCTCTAAAAGCCAGCCAACTTGTTTGTTGGCGACAGATGGTTTGTTCATAGGTTGATCAGTGACTATGCGCAGCTTGCTTCTCACCAGTAGCAAGCTCTTTGCGAGCTGATTTGAATACAGTGAAAGCGGAACTGATGGCCAATAGTCCCATGACACTGGCTACTACCAAATCTGGCCATGCGCTGGCAGTACCAAACACGCCAAATGCAGCGAGGATAACTGCCATATTGGACAGAGCATCGTTGCGTGAACACAGCCAAACGGATTGCATATTGGCATCGCCATTACGGTAGGCATAGAGCATTGCGGCAACACCGATGTTCACGCACAGTGCAGCAAAGCCCACGATGCCCATGGTGAGCGCCTCTGGCGGCACGCCAGTGCGAGCAGACCAAGCCGCTTTGCCCAACACGAAGAGGCCAAAGGCCAGCATGCAAGCGGCTTTGAACAGCGCTGCCTTTGCCCGCACGACCAGTGCCATAGAGAGCACGGCCAGCGATACAGCATAGTTGGCAGCATCACCAAAAAAATCAATCGCGTCTGCAAGCAGTGAGACAGAGCCAGAAGCTAGCCCTGCGGTAAGTTCGACGATAAACATCAGAAGATTGAGCATCAACGCTATCCAGAGAATGCGGCGATAGCGCGGATCGCTAGCTTGCTCCGTGCTGCAAGAATTTGAATGACAGTGGGCAGACATGGAAAAGACCTTTCAAGTTGCAATACACCGATTTAAAACCTTAGAGTTACTTTAAGGTCAAGCCTTATTTTGAATTTTTGTTCTTGCCAGCAATGCCGCGTGAGCAAAGGGGAGCAATCGCTGCTTCAAATGCTTGGCCAGCAAGGCGCTTAGGACGATAAGAATGAGCAGCATTGCCAAGCTGCCATACACCGCCCATTCACGATTCACAGTCAAACCAAGCTGCGCGATCTGCCAGCCAGCAGCCACCAACGTACATGCCCAAATCACAGCACTTAGTGTGTTGATTAGCGCAAAGCGATGCCAGGGCATGGCAGAGCCGCCAGCACCTAAGCTGACTGGGCTGTAAGCACCCTTAACAAAGCGGTAGAGAAACAGCATCGGCCAAGCGTACCGATCCACGCTAGCAGAGGCCAAAGCGAGCCAAGCGGCTACAGAAGGGAATCGCGCATACACCCATCCACTGCCCCAGCGTCCCAACCAAAAACGCAGCTCAGAGCCAAGCAGTGTGCCGACAATCAGCGCAAAGATGAGCAGGACTGGTTGCAGTACACCAGAAGCCGCAACGAAACCTGCTACCAGAGGAAGAGGGCCGGTTTTGGCAAATGCGTAGGCAAACATTAGCCCGTACACCCATTCACGGTGACGGTCGATGTATGCTAAGAGTTCTGCTGTATCCATGTGATAACTGGCGGCGTGTGTTTATTTCACTTCAAAGCGGACTGTCGCTGCGCCCTTTCCAGCCAGTGTCACCAAGGCAATTCCTTTGGTGCCTTTGGTCACTTTGAATGCCCCTTTAGCTTCGAGCTTATCGCCAGCAGGTTGCAGTTCTACTTCGCTTTTCTCACTGCCATTGAGCAGGGTCACCTTGGCTTTCGCGCCATCGAGCTTGACCGGTTTGCCGTGATCGCTCAAGTAGAGCTGGATCATTTCTGGCTTCGCAACGATTTCATAGTCCATGTCTTTGGCTTCGACAACAATACCCCCGTGCTTAGGGCTGTGATCATGCTTTCCGCCGGCAAAGGCGGCAGAAGGCAGGAGGAAGGCGGCGAATAGAATGGCGTAGAGTTTCATAAAAAATCCTTTTTAAGGGTTGAGGGAATTGGAAAAAGAACGCAGCAAAAATGCTGTTGCGCCATAGAGCAAGGCTGTAACAGTGCATGAAACAGACAAGGATGTCCAAAACGACCATCCTTTGCCAAGCAGAAAAGGTAAAAGTAGAAACAAAGCCAGTGAAGGCAAAACCAGCCAAAAAATGTCTTTCGACAGGGCGCTGATCTGCCGCACGCTCGCGCCTTCGTGGTTGAGCCAGATGAATGCGAGCAAAGAAGTCAGCGGCAAGGCGGCCAGCAGCGCTGCCAGCCAAACACTGCGTTTGACCAACTCCGATACCGCTACTACCAAGGCCGCGCTGATTGCAAATTTGAGCAACAGATACATGGCGTACTCCTGATCAGAAAGCCTCATCGTTAGACGAATTGGCCAGAGCTTCCACAGCCTTTTGGCCAAACACTTTGACCATAGCTGGCGTGAGGAATGAATCGAGCAATGTGGAGGTAATCAGGCCAGAGAAAATCACCACAGCGACTGGGTGCAAAATTTCTGTGCCCGGCATATCGGCTTCAAAGAGCAAAGGCGCGAGCGCCAAGGCTGCCACCAAAGCCGTCATGAGCACAGGCGTTAGCCGCTCCATAGAGCCGCGCATCAACATTGAATCGTTGAATTTCTCATTTTCAAAAGCGCAAAGATTCACGTAATGCGAAACTTTGAGAATGCCGTTGCGAATGGCAATGCCTGAGAGCGTGATGAAGCCCACCAAAGCGGCCACTGACAAGGGTTGCCCTGAGAGCCACAAGCCAATCACCGCGCCCACCAAAGCCAGCGGAATATTGGCCATGATGATGGCTGAGAGCACAGCAGAGCGATAACGGGAGTACAAAATCAGGAAGATCACCGCCACAGAAATGATAGAGAGCAAACCAATCAAACGCGAGGCATCTTCTTGCGCTTGGAATTGGCCACCAATGGTGGTGAAATATCCCTCTGGCATTTTGGTATCAGCCAAAATTGTGCGCAAATCAGCTACCACATCGCTCATGGCGCGGCCTTGGGTATTGGCTGCAATCACGATACGGCGGCGGCCATCATCGCGGCTGATCTGATTAGGTCCGTCTGACTCCTCAACTGTGGCGAGTGTTGCCAGTGGTACGCGCCCCGCTGGTGTATCAATCATCAAGCCGCGCAGGCCATCCATACCGCGCGCCGTATCGGGCAGGCGAATCACCAGATTGAAGCGTCGATTACCTTCTACCACTTGTGTGATGCGCTCACCATCGACCATCATTTGTAGCTCTTGCAGCAACTTGGCAGGTGGCAAGCCAACAGCAAGCGCTTTGTCGTAATGCACATTGATCTTGATTTGCGGCGTGAGCACCTGTTTTTCTACTTCCAAATCCACCACGCCGGGCACGGTGGAGAGCTTGACGCGCAGGCTTTCCGCTTGCGCACGCAGCGTATCCAGATCATCACCAAAAATCTTGATGGCGATTTGCGTGCGCACGCCAGAGAGCATGTGATCAATGCGGTGGCTGATGGGCTGCCCCAAGCCAATCGCTGCCGGCAGGCTAGCTAGTCGCGAGCGAATATCGGCATATATAGTTTCAATACTTCGCTCACTGCGCTTGAGCTTCACATCCAGCTCAGACACATGCACACCTTCGGCATGCTCATCCAGCTCAGCACGGCCAGATCGGCGACCCACATTTTCTACCTCAGGCACACCCGCAATCGCCTTTTCTGCAATCGCACCGATGCGCACCGATTCGCTAAGAGTAGTTCCGGGGTTGAGGCGGATGCCTACCAGTGCTACGCCTTCGTTGAAGGGAGGTAGAAACGTAGTGGCGAAAAACGGCACAGCAACTGCGGAGAGTGCAGCCGCTGTTGCGCCTGCGGCTAGCCACACGCGAGGCGCACGCAGCACGAAAGCCAGCGCAGCTTTGTAGCGGCCTTTGACCCAAGCCTGCACCCGCGTGTCCCCATGATCCAGATTTTTCATCGTAGGCAACAGATAGAAAGCCATCACTGGAGTGAGCGTGACGGAGACGATCATCGAAGCCAGCAGCGAGACGATGTACGCCACCGCCAGCGGTTGCATCAAACGGCCTTCAATACCGGGCAAGAAAAACAAGGGAATCAACACCAGCACGATGATCACCGTGGCGATCACAATGCCAGAGCGCACCTCCAGCGTGGCTTTGGCAATCAGCTCCAATGGGCCGATGTGAGGTTTGCCCGCTGATTCCCGCTGCATTTTGAGGCGACGCAATACATTCTCTACACCGACCACCGCATCATCGACCAGCTCGCCAATGGCAATCGTCAGGCCGCCTAGCGTCATGGTGTTGATGCCGAGGCCAAAGTAATTGAAAATCAGCAGCGTGATCGCCATAGAAATGGGAATGGCTGTGAGCGAGATGATGGTGGTACGGGCGTTTTGCAAAAACAGATACAGGATCAGCGCCACGATCACGCCAGCGGCCATCAGCTTGCCTTGAAGTGTGTTGATGGAAGTTTCAATGAAGGTGGCTTGGCGCATCGTGACTTGCGGCTGCCCCATGCCAGCGGGCAAGCCTTTGCTCAGCTCAGCCAAAGCCATCTCCACTTGTTTGGTGAGCTTCACGGTGTCTGCATCAGGCTGCTTTTGGATGCCCATGATCACCGCAGGTTTGCTGTTTAAGCCAGCATCGCCGCGCTTGATCGCCGGCGCGAACGTGACTTGAGCGACTTGCGCGAGCTGGATGGCTTGTGAATTGCGGAAGGCCACTGGTAGCTTTTGCAAATCTTCCAAGCGTGTGGTTTGCGCGATGTTCCGAATCAAGTATTCACGACCATTAAGCTCCAAAAAGCCACCACTAGAATTGCTAGAAAAGCCGCGCACAGTGGCTTCTATCTGCTCCAGTGTGATGCCCAAGGCGGCCATCCGTGCTGTATCAGGCTGCACTTGGTATTGGCGCACTTCGCCGCCAATAGGGATCACCTGCGCGATGCCGGGAATCGTGAGCAAGCGAGGCCGCATCACAAAATCAGCATACTCGCGCACGGCCATCGGCGTGGTCTTGCTGGTGTCCACAGGCATTGCCACGAGCATGATTTCGCCCATGATGGAGCTGATCGGGCCCATGCCCACATGCTCCACATCGCTGGGTAATTGCTCGCGCACAGAAGATAGCCGCTCGCCGACCATTTGACGAGCGCGGAAAATCTCGGTCTTCCAGTCAAACGTCACATATACAAAGGCCAAGCCCACGCTGGAGACAGAGCGCACACTCTCCACACCGGGCATACCGCTCATGGCGGTTTCCAGCGGCAAAGTAATGCGTTGCTCCACTTCTTCGGGAGCCATGCCGCCAGCCTCGGCTTGCAGCGTGACGGTGGGTTTGTTGAGGTCAGGGAACACATCCACTGGCATTTTGACGAGCGACAGCGCCCCAAAAATCAAAAGCACAGCGGCCAGAATCAACACCATGAGCCGGTTGCCCATGGCGGAATGCACAAGTTTGTCAAACATAGATGGCTTTCTCTGTTCAACGCACTTGATTGAGCAAGGCAGCGCCTTGCATGACTACACGTTCATCTGCTTTGAGGCCATCGACCACGGTGACGCGGCCCCCATCAAGCGCCTGCCAGCGTACAGTGCGCGCTGCGAACTGCTCTTCACCAGTATGAACCCACACGATGTCTTGGTTGCTTGGGTTTTTCACTACAGCAGCGTTGGGAACAACGAACCCCTGTGTTTGTGATTTGGTTTGCACGATCACTTTCACGGGTTGCCCCACAGCCAATGGCAAAGCCGTTACGCCAGTGGTGCGAAATTGCAGGGGAATCGCACCCTCACGCAACGTACGCCCCGCGCCACTGAATCGCAGCGCAGCACTTTGGTTTTGTGGCAAGGCCAAATTCGCTGATGCGATATTGCTCAAGATGCTGACATCAAAGGCCGTGGCTTCCACCATCAACCGCGCAGGGTCAATGATTTCAAACAAGATTTCACGAGCATCCACGACTTGGCCTGCGACCACATTGCTAGCAGCAATCACGCCTGAGACAGGAGCGACCAAGCTTTCTACTGTGGAGACGCTAGGCGCAACGAGAGCTGTACGTTCAGAGAGGCTTTGCACCTCAGCGCGTGCCGCTTCAATTTCTTTTTGCGGCACTGTGCCTTCCAACTGCTCAAGGCGAGCTAAACGCTTGCGAGCCAACTCCAAATTGCTGCGCAGCTCGGCGCTTTGCGCGCCTTGGTTGGCGCGCTCAATCGCAGATACCGTAGGCCGCACGATAGCCAAGACCTCGCCTTTGCGGACGGCTTGACCAAGCGTAGGCAAGCCACGTGCTCCAACTTCAATCCGGCCAGCTTGTGTGGGCTGTACTTTACCGCCAGCATTCGGATCAGCCACCACGCGACCTAGCAGCTCAACGGTTTGCGGCGCAGATTCTTGCTTAACAGGTACGGTACGCACCAACAATTGGCGCTGGCTGGGCTTGGGTAGAAACACGCTGCCGTCAGGCAAGCGCTTGGGCGCATTGCTGTTGGCCGCTGGCGCAGCATCGCCATGGTCATGGCCGGGACCGGCGATGGCGCGCTGGGGCACTTGCATCATTGCGATGACTATTGCACCTGTTGCAATGGCCGATAAAGTGACGAGTTTCCTACGACGCTGCCAGCGCCAAGCAAGCAGGGCGACGAATACTGCACCAATGGCAGCGGCAGCATAACCTGCATACGCCAACCATGATGTTGTGTGAGCATGATCGTGAGCCTGTTCAGCCTCTGAGACAGTTGCGCCAATTTTCAGCTCGCCAGCGAGCAAATCCGTGTCTTTTCCTGCCGTCACTGTAAAGCTCAAAGCATACGTGCCCGGCTTTTCCAGCAAGTCGTTGGTCACGCTGAATGTTCCGTCTGCCTCAGCTTTAGCAATGAGCTTGATCGGAGATTTATCCTGTGCAATTTCTAACTCGATTTGAGCTTGCGTGATCGGCTCATTGGTGCTGAAACGATCCAGATAGATCGTCATCTTGTTGTGATCAACGATCCCAACAAGCTCAAATAAATCGGAATGCGTACTCACGCGCGGAGAGGCCACGCCAGTGGCAGTGGGCGCTTCATCGCCGTGGTCATGACCGGGGCCAGCTTGCGTAGATAGGCTGAGAACGGCCAAAAAAGTTATTGCGCAGATGCGCAGTGTGTTGGTGAGAAAGGAGAAGCGTTTCATGGCAGAAGCCCTAAGCTGTGTTGCAGTTGCGATTGAGCACGTTGGAGTTGAAGCTGGGCACGGCTCAGTGCCAAATCAGCATCGAATTTTTCGTTGTCTGCGCGCAGACGAGTGGTTAAATCACTTTCGCCCAAGCGATAGGCTTTGGCGTACAAGCTTTGCGCTTCGGTAGCGAGCTTGGCGCGCTGCTCGGCAAGCGCTAGGGCGCGTTGAGCAGAAGCCACTTGCGCGCGCGCTGTACTTTGCTCGGCTTGCAATTGGCGCTCTGTGACTTGAAGAGCATTTTGCGCTTCATCCAATTCGGCGCGCGCTGCGGCTGCTTTGGCTGTATTGCGGCTGGCACTACCCAAGGGGATGCGCACTGCGAATTGCATGCTGGTTTCATTCGGGCTCCCTCTCGCGGATCGCTCGCGCGTAGCGGTGATGCCCACTTCCATCGGATCGCGCGAATCTGCCAGCGTGGTGGCGAGCTTGGCCTGCACCGCAGTCACCGTGGCTTGCGCTTCCTGCAATTGCGGGTGGTTGCTTAGGTCGCTGGTTTGCGCAGAGGATGCGTTACGCAATGGTGCAGGTGTTGTTGTCAAACCCGTCAGGGTCTGCCATTGGCTTTGCAGCGCAACCAGCTCTGATTGTGCCGCTTCAAGCTGCCCTTGCGCGAGCGTCACAGCACTTTGCGCCATGAGGTTGTCAACACGCGCAACATCGCCAACGCGCACACGCTTGGCTACATCGTCAGCTAGGCTTATCGCCTCTGAGACTTTTCGCTTGGCAAGCTGCTGATCCGATTGTGCCAAAGCAAAGCGCGCGGCCAGCTCGCGTAGCTCGCCAGCGAGCTTGAGCTTGGCCGCTTGCCCCGAAAGCAAAAAGCGCTGCTCATCGCGCTCGATTTGGCTTTGTGTGGCAGAGCGCAGGCCAGCATTCCAGAGCGGCGCGCTGATTTCCACTTCTAGGCCACGCAAGCCATTATTGCTGCCTATGCGATCTGTGCTGTGTGCCAAACCGATGGTGGGCGCAGCCGATGTTAAACCTTGAGTTTGCAGCTTGCGCCCGGCCAGCTCAGCGCGTCGGTTAGCCTCGCTTTGAAGCCAAGGATGACGTTGCCAAGCCGATTCAAGTGCTTCGCTAAGGCTTATGTTTTGAGTAACGGTAGTAGAGGGAGAGGTTGCGCTTGTCTGAGCTGTTGCAGATATGCTGATAACTGCTAAGCCAAGCAAACAACCCCATGCTTTTGAATGGAGTATTGAGTTCATCTGATCAGGGGCACAAAGCCCGAGCGTGAAGAAAAAATGACGAAGCTGCGCTTCGCAGCAAAATCGTCAAAGACGCTTTGAAATCAGACGGTTGCCCACTTGGGGCGTTCAATGCTTGCGAGTAAATCAGTAGGATCAACTGTCACTGCGCTCAAGCGAAAAACTTGGCTAAGGGAGTCTACAGACGCAGACAAATGTGTTTGCAGCAAGAGGGTGAGGTGAGATGCAGTGCAATGATGGTGTTCAGCACCACATTCGGCCAGATCGCAACTTGCTATATGGTCGGATGAATGAGCCAAGTGTGAATCATCCGATGCAACACCTTCTGAATGAGAATGGTGATGCTCATGCGGGGTGTACAGGGCATAAGAGGCAAGCGCAACCGATGCCATTTGCATGCAAAGTGCAATGATCAAAAGGGTGCGCCACAAATATGTCATGAGTTAATTCTATGCGATACGCCATTCGTAGGATCGCTTGCGATGCCTAAACGCCTTCATTTGTAGGGATTAAACCCCAGCGTTCAGCTTGCCAGGTGAAGCACCATGACTTCACCAACAATCAGGATCATTGCGGTGCCGCTCGCGGTACTTGGCGACGATAGCCGCAACCTGCGCGCGTAGCTCATGCGGTATCCGCATGGTTGCACTGGTGCTGCTGGGTCTATGCCGCCGTTTTGTGGCAATGACTATTTGTGGTGCCGAGGCAATTGCAGGCTTCATTTTTTGACGCGATTGCTGTGACTGCAACGGTATGGCTGTCACAGCGCTGTGACAGCGGTTTTTGGCAGCTTTGACGGTATTGGTTTTCACATGCTTCTCCGATAGTTGGTTGCACATGCGATGAAATTAGATTAGTGATCAACAAACAAGCGCATTCATGTTCCTTGCGCCTAGTCCTTCTTCTTGCTGCGTTTTGTTTTTGGTTTGGGTTCAGCAGTCTTGGCTTGGTACTCAAGCAATGTCGAATGCTTCCAATGCGCACCACCACCGGGCTTTGTGTAGGGTGCTGGAAATGTTCCGGCTTTGATTTTCTTGTACAGATTGCCCTCAGATTGGCCAATGAAGTACGAGACGTATTTCATCCGCACCTCTGGATCGTGTTCAAGTTTTAGCAGCGCATTAACGCGAACAATCTCATCTTTAAGCAACGCATCGCCGCTTGGCTTCTTGCCACCTATCTTTTTCTTAGCTGGCATCGCAGCCGTAGCTTCGCCGGCCTCGGCCTTTCGAGGCGCTGGCCAGCCAAGCTGACGTGTGACATTGGTGACCAATTCCCGAGCCACCACCTTTCCAACAACGCGCAATCGTTCGTCTGTACTGGTGATGACGGTGAATCGCTGGTCGGACTCTGCCTTGGTGTAGTTTGGTGAAGTTTTGAGGGCAACCAATGCCACTTTGGTTTTACCAGCCGTTGGCTTTTTCGGTGTTGATGCCGCGTACAACGTTCCACTGACAAGAAACGCCTCTTTGTCGCTACGCAAACGCAGCAAGCCCTCGCGGTTTTGTCCAAGATACTGGTAGGTGGTTTTTGCAGCGCTCGCTTTTGTCATTTGGTCTCCTCGGCAGCACACTCTGCCACTTACTATTTTCGCTCATGGCCTTGAGTCACTTTCGCTGCGCCGGGCAGGCGTAATGCTAGCAAGTTCTCGCATTTCATCTCTTGCTATCGCAATGAAAAATGCATAACGAAATGCAGATAGGAAACAAAAAAGCCACCGGATGGTAGCTTTTTATTAACTAAATCAACGAGTTACGTAAATTTAGTGGCGGAGCGGACGGGACTCGAACCCGCGACCCCCGGCGTGACAGGCCGGTATTCTAACCAACTGAACTACCGCTCCCGGTAGTCTGCGCCGCTTGTGCAACAACGCAGAACCAAAACTGGCGACCCTACGGGGATTCGAACCCCGGTACTCACCGTGAAAGGGTGATGTCCTAGGCCTCTAGACGATAGGGTCAGGCACTAGGGCAACAGTGCAAGCACTGCGACCTAAAAAAACTCTCATCAGCTCAATTTGATGGTGGAGGTAAACGGGATCGAACCGATGACCTCTTGCATGCCATGCAAGCGCTCTCCCAGCTGAGCTATACCCCCTTGAGGGTGTGCGGCTTAGATACTCCAAACCACCGCGCTCCGCCAGCAAATCTGCTGAGCCTTGAATTATAGCCTGAAATTGCCGCTCAATGCTAGCGATTTCAGGCTTTTGATGCCTGAAGGGGCGTGGCGGGCGAGACCTTGAACCATTTCACTGCGCCGCCCTTGGTGTGCAGCACCACAAATTGCAGGCCAGCGAGTTCGCAGCGCTCACCGCGCTTGGGCACATGGCCGATCTCATGCGCGATCAAGCCGCCGATGGTGTCGAATTCTTCGGTGGCTTCTTCGCCATCGCGGGTTTTCAAATCCACCGCGAAGCTTTCTTCCACGCGTTCTATGGGTGTATCGCCACTGACGCGATAGGTTTTGTCGGCCAATGCATAAATATCGCCTTCGGTGGCGTGATCGTCAAATTCATCTTCAATTTCGCCTACGATTTCTTCGAGTACATCCTCGATGGTGATCAGGCCAGCGGTGCGGCCAAACTCGTCGATCACGATGGCCAGATGGTTGCGATTGCCTTTGAATTCGCGCAGCAGATCATTGAGCTTTTTGCTCTCGGGCACGAAGACGGCGGGGCGCAGCAGAGCACGCAGATTGAGTTCGGGTGCGCGCTGTAACTTCAGCAAGTCCTTGGCCATGAGGATGCCAATGATGTTTTCCCGGTCGTTCTCATACACGGGAAAGCGCGAGTGTGAGGTGTCGATCACCAGATGCAGCAGCTCGTCAAAAGGTGCATCGATATTGATCAAATCCATGCGTGGCGCGGCCACCATCACATCGCCAGCGGTCATGTCGGTGATGCGCAGCACGCCTTCGAGCATGGCTCGGCTCTCAGCGCCAATCACTTGGTTGTCTTCCGCCTCGGCCAGCGTCTCCATCAGCTCTTCTTTGCTGTCGGGGCCAGGGTGAATGAACTCGGCTATTTTTTGCAGGATGCCGCGGCGGTCTTCGCTTTTGTGGACATGTGCGCCAGCCGCATCTGGTGGCTGTGGATGACCGCTGCGGGCGGCGTTAGGAGAGTCAGGCACGAATAGCTTCAAGAGTTGAACGAACCGCTAGGATAGCGGAAATATGTGATCACTCGTTGGAATCGGTGCGAGAGGCAAGCACGTCTTTGCGGATAACTTGCAAAGCGGCCAAAAACTCCCAAAACTGCAAAGCACGCAATTTCAAGCGGAAATCGACGATGCCGATGCCATCTTCCACAGCATCGCGAACCGCGGTCTCGATACGGTCGCCAAGATCTTGCTCAGGTAAGCGAAGGTGAGCCTCCACTTCGCCGCCGTAGTTCTCTACATGCGCGCCTGCTTTGCGAGCGATTTTTAGCATCGCATCGTTTTCGCTCAGCGCGTGGATGAAGATCATGTCGATGTTCTCGGCGCGTGCGTGCAAAACTGCTCGCTCAAACAGAGCTGTACCTAAGCCCTTGCCTCGCGCGTCGGCGCTGACGGAAACACCAAATTCAGCACAATTGGGATTCTTCGGATCGCTGGCCAAGGCCAGATGAGCCATGGCGATGAGCTGCAAGCGACGGTTGAAAATACCGTAAATCTCATCGCGCTTGAAATTGAGACCATCGACGTACTTGTTGATTTGTTCGTCCGTGGCCATATAACCAAAGCGCAAGTAGCGGTCATGTTCGGGCAGGGCGAGGATATGCTCAGCGATGCGACGACGATGGCGACTGGTCAGCGCGCGAATGGGCACCAAGCCATAGTCATTGCTTTTTGTGGGAGCGGGCTCACCCGCGACTTTGAGACCAGCAACATCGCTCTCAGGATAAGCCTGCGGGTTCGTGCCCGCTTCGGGTTCTGGCGTTTTCCCCGGCCCACGCCAAAACTCTCCCGGTGCATCAAGCGTGGCCTGGAGCAGCTGTTTAGCCTGCGTCATGGTTTGCGACATCATCATGCCCAGTAATTTAAGGGTAAACCCTAGATATTCAAAGCCCCTCTGTCTAGTCTAGGGGATGCGGACTAAACCTGTCAACGCTATATTTTTCATAGCTGTTCGCGCAGATTCTACGCCGGAAATTGAATGATTGTGTCTAAAATTTTATTCTGTTACGCGGTGCGCCAGCCAGGTGAAAAGTTCAAACTGCCAGCTCGATGCGCCACCAATGGCCATCAGAAAGCTGTGCACAGGCTGTAGACCTGTTGAGCGGCATCAAATAATGAATGCGCCCAGGCAAGGGTTTGACATCGGCCAGTTCTTTCCATTGCGCTTTGCCAGAGACTTCTTCCCAGCGTAGGGCATGCAAAGCACGGCGGCTCATATCTGGCACGATCACGGTGGGCCGCTGGCCAGGCGGGGTAAGAATGGCGTGCATCTGCAAATTTGGGTCGCCCATTTGATGATTGGACACATCCATGGCTTTGGCGAAGGGTTCGATGCGGGGCGGTGCGTAGCGATAAAGGGTGAGCGTGCCGCCGATGTGGGGCGTGGTGATGCTGGCGATATCGAGTTTGCCGTTGTCATCAAAATCTGCGAAGCCCACAGGATTGAGCCAGCGAAACGGCAGGCCGAGGTAGGCGCTTCTGGCGCGTTCCTCCAGCAACTCTCCCGAGCGAGGCAAACCATACGCGACCAAGGCTGCACCCCGCTCGGCATCGGCTTCGATCACGATAATTTCATCGCGGCCATCGCCATCCAAATCTACCAGGCGCGGTTGCAAATCTTCAAACACGCGCTGCTTGGGTAAGATGTGCTGATGTACTTTGCCTTCGCGCGAGAGCGTATGCAGGCTACCGGCGTGAATAGGTGAACCCATCGAGGTGTGAGGGTAGCGAGCGGTAGGCGAGGCCAGCCATGCCCATGCAATGTCTTTCTCGCCAAGCGTGGCTAAGCTGCCGCGCAAGCGCTTCAAGGCTTGGATCGGGGCTTGTTTTTGCTGGGCTTCAATGAACTGTTGACCTTGTGCATAGGATGCCGCACATTGCTGGCGATCCGGTTCGGCCATCAAGGCCATGCTTGATGCGCTCAAGCTGCTTTGAAGAAGTGCTACAGCGATGAGGATGTCAATAAGGCGCATGTGTTGGCAGTCGCGCCGAGTGCCAGCTCTCTTACATCACCATCCCGTGCGACGCAGCACAAAGCTTTGCTCAGTTTGTGTCGAGACCAAGCGACGAGTACCTGTGATGGCTTTAGCGCAACTGCCATCGACCACGCGACCTTTCCAAATCGCGATGATGTCTTTGCCGTTGTTGCTCTCTTCCAGATCGAGCACGCCGTTTTCGATGTCACCATACACGTCATGGCGCACGCTGCCGAGAAAGAAACTTCCTGCGAGCGATTCGGCGAATTCAGGATTGCGCTCCATAGAGAGGCGTGAGGTGATTGCTGCGCCTGCGCTGCTTGGCAGCTCCAATATCCACGTTCCAAAAAGATCGGTATTGATCAAATCCTTCGAGGCGGCACATGTCGACTGATTGAGCACATCATTTTTAGGCTGATTTTGGCCTATCGCCGGCATAAATACTGCGCAGAGTGCTATTGAAATAATAGTATTCTGAAGTCGCATGACCTTTCCTTTCACATCGGCACAGCGGCCTTCTCGGCGGCAGCTTGCGCCGCTTTCTTCGCAAATTCTGCCTTCAGTGCTGCAAGACGATCCATCGGGTTTTCTTTGACGGTCGCTTGATCGAGCGCCATCTCGGCAATGAAGCGGCTTGGAATGCCTGCCACGGTATCGCGCCCTTTTTTACGGCGCTTGGGGTAACTCACCGAGAGCGTGCGCTGAGCACGCGTGATGCCTACATACATGAGGCGGCGCTCTTCTTGGATGCGCGCGGCCAGACTCTCGGAAATCTTTCCTTCCACTGGCTTCGTGCCATCTTCCTCCTCAGGTCGGAACGGCAGCAAACCTTCGCACACGCCAGCGAGCGTCACATGCGGCCACTCTAAGCCTTTGGAGGCATGCAAGGTCGAGAGCGTCACCACGTTTTGATCGCCTTCTTTGGCGTTCAAGGTGGAGAGCAGCGAAATCGTTTGGATGACTTCAAAGAGGGATTTACTTTCTGTGCTCATCGTGAGCCCGGCCGCATCGTCCACTTGGCCTCCGCAGCGTTTGGCCATCCAGTCGATGAAGTCGAGCACGTTGGTCCAGCGGCTGGCCGCGAGTTTTTCGTTGTCTTCGCTCTCCATCAAATGCTTTTCATAGCCAATATCTTTGAGCCAATCGCGCAAGAATTCTCCTGCAGCTTCGAAGCCCGAGGTGTGGCGAGCGCGGTATTCCAGATCGTTCAAATAACGGCCAAACTCATGCAGGCCGCCGATGCTGCGTGCGTTGATCGAAGCAGAAAGTGAGTTGGAAAACAGCGCTTCAAACAAACTCAGTTTGTATTGCGAAGCGAAGATACCCAGCTGCTGCAAGGTGGTGTGGCCAATGCCGCGCTTAGGTGAAGTCACTGCGCGGAGAAAAGCCGGATCATCGTCATTATTCGTGAGCAGCCGCAGCCAGGCGCATAAATCTTTGATCTCCGCACGATCAAAAAAGCTCTGTCCGCCGCTCACCTTGTAAGGAATATTCGCCTTGCGCAGTGCCTGCTCCAAGAGGCGCGCTTGGTGATTCGCGCGATACAGAATCGCGAAGTCTTTCCACTCTTTGAATTGGTTGCCTTGCGTGACTTCCGAGCCCGCCCGTAGACTTTGAATGCGAGCCACCGCTCTTTCCGCTTCATGCTCTTCGTTATCCGCATCCACAATGCGCACCGGCTCGCCTTCGCCCAGATCGCTCCAGAGCTTCTTCGGAAAGAGCTTGGGGTTGGGGCCAATCACGTTATTTGCCGCGCGCAGAATCGCACTGGTGGAGCGATAGTTCTGCTCCAGCTTAATCACCTTGAGCGCGGGGAAATCGAGCGGCAGTTTTTTGAGGTTATCCAACGTCGCGCCGCGCCAGCCGTAAATCGATTGATCGTCATCGCCCACGGTGGTGAAGCGCGCGGGGCTGGCCATCATCTTTTTCAGCAGCTCATACTGCACCGCATTCGTGTCTTGGTATTCATCCACCAAGATATGCGCAAACTTCTCTCGCCAAACCTGCGCGGGCTGCTCATGATTTGAGAGCATCTTGAGCGGCAAGCCGATCAAATCATCAAAATCCACCGCCTGATAAGCCGTCAGCCGCTCTTCATAGCGCTCCATGATTTTCGCTGTGATCCGCTCGTCTTCATCTTTGGCCTGCGCCGCAGCCTGCGCAGAATTCAGGCCCGCATTCTTCCAACCGCTGATCGCCCATTGCCAAATCCGCGCTTGCTTGTTGTCCGTGTTCCCGCCCGCGTCTTTGATCATCGAGAGCACGTCATCTGTGTCCAGAATGGAAAACTGCGGCTTCAAACCGACCGATTCACCGCTCTCGCGCAGCATGCGAACGCCCAACGCGTGAAAAGTGCAAATCACCACCTGCCCCGCCGCCTTCGCACCCGCCTTGCCCATCTGCGCCATCAGCAAATCTTTGGCGCGCTCGCGCATTTCTGCTGCAGCTTTGTTGGTAAACGTGATCGCGGCAATCTTCTCTGGCGGCACACCGCTTTGAATCAGTCGAGCAATCTTGTGTGTGATCACCCGCGTTTTCCCCGAGCCCGCGCCCGCGAGCACCAGACAAGGCCCATGCAAAAAATTCACCGCCTCTTGCTGGGCAATATTCAAACCGGGGCCGGGGGAAGACATCGAAATTCAGGGATTCTTGAGAAGCAGCCGCGAATCATACGGGGCGATTTCGTCATCAGGAGCTCCTTGGCAACAAATAAATGCCAAACCCTCCACAAAATCTTGTCAGCCCGATGCAATCTTGCATGGATTACAAGCTGAGACAATCGCTTTGTGCTGCAAATCCTCCTGGTCACTTTCCCCTTCTTCGCGCTCGTGCTTGCGGGCTATGTAGCGGCGCGGCGGGGGTATTTACCATTGGCGGCGATTCCGGGGCTCAATGGTTTTGTGCTCTATTTCGCGCTGCCTTGCATGCTGTATCGCTTTGGCAGCTCCACACCGATTAGCGCTTTGCTCGATGGTGCGGTGTTTGGCGTGTATTTGCTTTGTGCGCTGATCATGGTGGCGTTTGCGGTTGCGATGACGCTATCGCAGCGCATTGATTGGAACAATGCTGCGTTTGGTGCATTGGTCACGGCTTTCCCCAACACCGGCTTCATGGGTATTCCGCTGCTGGTGGCACTGCTGGGTGCAGGTGCGGCGGGGCCAGCGATTGTGACGATTGTGATTGACTTGGTGATCACGAGTTCGCTGTGCATTGCGCTCTCACGCTTGGGCTCGGGGCAGGGTGGCGCGAGCCAAGCGGCGAAAAACGCGCTGAAAGGCGTGGCCTCCAATCCTATGCCTTGGGCGATTCTGAGTGGCGCGTTGGCTTCTTGGCTGCAGATCAAGCTGCCAGCGCCAGTGTTGCAAACGCTAGGCCTGCTCGCGGATGCCGCTTCCCCAGTGGCGCTGTTTACGATTGGTGCGGTGCTTGCGCGTTCGCAGATGTTGGCCAGCAGCGGGCATGCGCCGCCTGTGCCGGTGATGGATTACGTGCCACTGGCTTTATGCAAGCTCATCTTGCACCCACTTTTGGTGCTGCTGGTAGGCGGCGCAGCGATTTCTTTGGGTTTGCCACTGGATCGTTTTGCGCTCACGGTGATTGTGCTGGTGGCAGCCTTGCCCTCAGCTTCAAACGTATCGCTGCTCGCAGAAAAGTTTGAGGCGAACAACGGGAGAATTGCACGCATCATTTTGGTGAGCACGGTACTCGCGTTTTTCAGTTTTGCAGGCGTGGTGAAGCTGGTGGCGCGTTGATATACTGATCGCTTCGTTTTGGAGTTCATCATGCGCGCCCTCAAAATCACACTTTCCATTCTCGCCGCAGCCACTTTAGCCTCTTGTGCTTCAGGCCCCGGTCAAGTCAGCGGTCCAGTCAAACTCACGATTCTTCATACCAATGATCATCACGGCCGCTTCTGGAAAAACAGCGATGGTGAATACGGTCTGGCTGCGCGCAAAACGCTGATTGACCAAGTGCGCGCTGAGGTGAAAGCCGCAGGCGGGCACACGCTCTTGCTCGATGGCGGCGACGTGAACACCGGCATCCCCGAGAGCGACACACAAGATGCTGAGCCCGATTTCAAAGGCATGAAACTCATTGGCTACGACGCGATGGCGCTGGGTAACCATGAGTTCGATAAGCCGCTGCCTGTGCTTGCTAAGCAAATGCAATGGGCGGGCTTCCCCATGATCTCGGCCAACATCTACAAGGATGGCCAGCGCCTGTACAAGCCGTTTGAGATGTTTGATCGCGGTGGTTTGAAGATCGCCGTGATGGGGTTGACGACGGATGACACCAAAAAGATGACTGATCCTGCCAATACGGTGGGCGTGGAATTTCGCAAACCTGCCGATGAAGCCGCAAAGCTTGTACCCGAGCTGCGCAAACAAGCGCATGTGGTGATCGCTGCCACGCACATGGGGCATTACACCGATGGCAAGAGCGGCGTGAATGCGCCTGGTGATGTGGAGATGGCGCGGCAAGTCAAAGGCATGGATCTGATCATCGGCGGCCACAGCCAAAATCCGGTGTGCATGCTGGAGCAGCTTGGTGCATCGCGCCGCAATGACGCTTATGTGCCCGGCACAGCCTGCCGTCCTGATGTGCAAAACGGCACGATCATCGTGCAAGCGCATGAGTGGGGCAAGTTTGTGGGGCGCGCAGATTTCGTCTATGCCAATGGCGAACTCAAGCTAGAGAAATACAGCCTGCTTCCCGTGAACTTGAAGCGCACGGTGAAAGCTCCCGATGGCAAAGATATCAAGCAAACCTTTACGCCTGAGATCAAAGAAGATCCCGCCATGCTCGCGCTCTTGCAGCCTTTCCAAGACAAAGGTCGCGCTGCGCTTGATGTCGTCGTAGGCGAGAGCGATGGCGTGCTTGATGGTGATCGCGCCCGCGTGCGCAGCCAGCCCACCAACATGGGCGTGTTCATTGCCAGCGTGATGATGCAGAAGGCACAAGCTGATCTGGCCATCATGAATTCCGGCGGCATCCGCGATTCGATGCCCGCCGGCAAACTCACCTACAAAGACGTGCTCAAAGTGCAGCCCTTCGGCAATATGCTCGCCCATGTCACTCTCAATGGCACTGAGCTCATGGCTTATTTGAATGCCGCTGCCAAGATGAGTACAGGCGCTGGCGCGTTCGCGCAATTCGCGGGTGTGAATCTTGTGATCGAAGGCGGTGCTGTGAAATCAGCCACCATCAAAGGCGCACCGATTGATCC
The DNA here is from genome assembly GCF_018413605.1 of Variovorax sp. PCZ-1. Taxonomy (GTDB): domain Bacteria; phylum Pseudomonadota; class Gammaproteobacteria; order Burkholderiales; family Burkholderiaceae_C; genus JANMDU01. The sequence goes on from NZ_JAHCDN010000002.1 coordinate 19,823, forward strand.
TGCCAAACGCTACCGCCTCGCCATCAACAGCTTCCAAGCCGGCGGCGGCGATGGTTACCCCAAACTCTCCGACCATCCCGGCTATGTGAACACTGGTTTCGTAGATGCAGATGTGATGCGCGAATATCTGAGCAAAAACAATATCCGTATTGCGAATTTCGCGCCAGGTGAAGCTGTGGTGCGTCGTTAAGCTGCCACGCTCAGCAGCCACACTGCATCAACAAAAAAGGAGCCTGCGCGGCTCCTTTTTTGTTTGGGCTAAGAAATTACTGCACCTTAGCGACAGAGCCTGCGCCCGTGACGTTCTGTGTGAGTTTGGGCGAGCCTTTGTAGTTGACATTGCCTGCGCCAAGGATACGCACGTTCAGGCTTTGGCTGGTGCCAATCTGTACATCGCCACTTCCTCCAATTTGCACATCCGCATTGCTGAAGTTCAGATTGCTGGCTTCAATATCACCCGCGCCGTTCAAGTCAAACTTGCCGCTAGCCGCCGTGCCGCCACCAATGGTGATATTGCCGCTGCCAGAGCTGAGCACATTGAGCTGTTGCGCGCGTAAGCTGCCTACATTCAGATTGCCTGCGCCAGTGAGGTTGATGATGATGCGATCACAGCTGAGGTTACCGAGCTGCTGATCGCCAGCGCCAGACAAGCTGATGGATAACTGCCCGTTGCGGCAAACACCTGTTGCAGCACTGCTCGTTACACCTGCACCCACTCCGGGAACGCCTGAGCCAGAGACTTTGCTGCCACCTGCGTTGACCGCGCCGGCACCACTGCCAGAGCCCTTGACGCTCGCACCCGGTGCGTTGATACTGGCATTGCCTGCCGCATCAACTTTGATGCTCGCGCCTGGCGCTTGGATGCTGACCTGCGCCCAAGCTGTGCTCACGCAGAGCGCTGTTGTAGCAAGCACGGCCAAAGCTTGAAATGTTAAACGGGTGTGATTGCGAGTGCCTTGCATAGTTTCTCCACTGAATAATGAATGAGTGACGAGAATAGGCGATGAGGTTCATCGCGCGTAGGCAAGAGCCGTAAATCAAACGCAAGAATCACTACAAGGTGTATGCCTTAATGCTCGGCGAGCAGCTGTGGCGCTTTCTCATGCGTGAGTGACATCACCAGCGCTGTTTTGACGCTACCCCAAGCAGCCAAGCGATCCACGATTTTTTCCAAATCACTGGGCTGGGCAAATGCGCAGCGCACGACAAAACAATCTTCCCCGGTCACTCGCACTGCATGCAACACGGCTGGCATGCTGGCAAAAAGTTGCTGATAGCGCTTAATGTGTTCGTGCGTGGTTTGGATGCGCACCACCGCTTGCAAAGGCAAGCCTACGGCCGCTAAATTGACACGCGCACCATAGCCCTCAATCACGCCCGCTGCTTCGAGCTTTTTCACGCGCTCGCTGATCGCGGGTTGCGACAAGCCAATACGCTTACCCAATGCGGCCAAGCTTTGGCGGGCATCCGCCTGCAAAGCTGTCAGGATTTGCAGATCTTTTTTATCTAATTCCATGCGCAATATTGTGGGGGCTTTTGTGGCGCTTGTTTTCGATGAGTCATTGCTTTTAGGCTTTGATTGCCGATGATTTGCCATGGGTGAATGAGCATTTGATCCCTAAGCTGCAAGCTTTTGATGTGATGGAGAGACATGAAATGAGCAAGGGTGAACGAAGCACGATATTGATCCTGCCGGGTATCTGCAACTCCGGCGATGCGCATTGGCAAACTCGTTGGGAGAAACTGCATGCCCAGCACCCACGCTTTCAGCTCAAGCGCATTGCGCAAACGGATTGGGATCACCCCATCTGCGCGCAATGGGTGCAGGCGCTGGAGCAACATGTGCGCAATGCAGGCCAAGGCACAGTGCTTGTGGCGCACAGCTTGGCCTGCCTCATGCTTGTGCATTGGGCAGCGCAAACAACTCTCGCTCAGCATATTGATCAAGCCTTGCTTGTGGCAGTGCCTGATCCGCAGGGCGCTGCTTTTCCGCGCGACGCCAGCGGCTTTGGCAAGCTTCCTGGCACACGCCTGCCTTTTCCCAGCAAGCTGCTGTGCAGCAGTAACGACCCCTACAGCAGCCTAGATTTCAGCCGCCGCTGCGCAGCGAAGTGGGGTTGCAGCTTGAGCGAGCTCGGCGCGCTAGGGCATATCAATGACCAAAGTGGTTTGGGCGATTGGCCGCAGGGATGGGCAGCGCTGGGTGCGGATTAAGGCGTAAGCAGCGTCGCGCTGCTGCTATGTTCAGTGAAACGCTTGTTGACCTTAGAAGCGATCAAGATCGTGCGGGCTCATGGGGTTGCAAATGCCACACAAGCCACGGGCGGCAAATGTCCGCCAATGTGCTGCCAATGCTCGCCGCTATCAGGGCTGATCCAGAGGTTGCCGGTGGTAGAGGCCATAGCAAGGGTTTGCGCATCAGAGGCCAATGCCAAACCGTGGCGATAGACCAGATCGTAGGCTTGGCTTTGCGGCAGACCGGCGCGGAAAATCTGCCAGCTCTTGCCGCCATCGTCTGTGCGCGCCACACACATGCGCGCGCCGGGTGCGTAGCGCAATGCATCGGCCTGCGCGGGTACGACCCATGCGCGCAGCGGGTTCGTGGGGTGCGCAAGGATGGGAAAACCAAAATCGCCGACCTCGGGATGGCCTTGAAGCTGCTGCCAGCTTTGGCCAGCATCGGTGGAGCGATACAGGCCAAAGTGCAGTTGCGTCCACATCACATCCGGCTGCGCGGCACACATGCTGATGCGATGCGGGTCTTGAATATTGGGGTCGCCTAAGAGTTCTGGTGGCACAAAATCCGCTTTGAAGCCTTGGCCAATCGACTGCCATGAGCTTCCACTATCGCGCGTCTCCCACAAACCGCCGCAGGAGATTGCACCGATCAAATGCTGATCGTTGTTCGGATGTGCGAGCAGCGTATGCAAGCCGGGGAAATCGTTGCCGCCACCCATCCAGGCCTTGCGCTTCTCATCGAGCCAGAAGCTCTCGCACAGCGTCCAGCTCTTCGCGCCATCGTCACTGTAAAACACCGCGGCAGGCATCGTGCCGACCCAGAGGCGGCGTTTGCTGGCTGAGCCCGTAGCCGCAAACGACCAGATCATCTCCACATTCCAAGGTGTGGGATCGTCTGCCCAAAAGCCTGTTTGGGGTTTGGCAGGGAATGCCGGGCAAATCACTTCGCTCCAACTCGCGCCACGATCCGTGCTTTTGTGCAGCTTCACGCCGAAATGCCCCAATCGCAGTGCCGCAAACCAATGCCCCGTGACGGGATCAGTGAAGGTTTGAGAGACAGGCTCGCCTGCGAAATGATGCGACTGAATGCCCCAAGCGCCTGGCGTATCCGAGGTCATCACGAAGAGGCCTTTGCGTGTGCCGATGAGTAATGGCTCCATGATGTGTCTCCTTAGATGAGGATGTGATGGCTTAACCGGCCTCAACCACCCGTCAGGCACTGAATCACCAGCACCTTGTCGCCCGATTGCAAGACGCGGCTCAAGTCATCGCGTGGCTGGTGCATATCGCGGTTGATAAACACCGCCACATGCTTGCGTATCGCGCCTTGATCGTCCAAGATGTAATGGCGCAGGCCTTCGCTGGCTGCGCAAGCCGTATCAAGCACCTGCGCTAGCGTATTGGCGGGCAATTGCTGTGAGAGGACAGCTTTATGACGCTGAATGGATGGCGCGAAATCGACGGTGACCATCTCCCAACCATAGCGCTAAACACTTGGTTTTGCAATGGCGGTCTATCTTTGCCGGCCTTTGTTGAGTTGGCTTTAGTGGCCAGACAAAAGTGCTGCATTGCCGCCTGCCGCCGCAGTGTTCACCGTCACAGTTTGCTCCGCGCAGAAGCGGTAGAGATAGTGCGGGCCGCCAGCTTTGGGGCCGGTGCCACTGAGGCCTTCGCCGCCGAAGGGCTGCACGCCAACGACTGCGCCGATCATGTTGCGGTTGATGTAGACGTTGCCGATGTGGGCGGCTTGCGCGAGCTGCTGGGCTCGGCTGTCGATGCGGGTTTGAATGCCTAGGGTCAGGCCGTAGCCTAAAGCGTTGATTTGTTCGATGACTTGTTGTGGCGTCGTTTGAGCCTCTTGACCATAGCGCACAACATGCAGGACTGGGGCGAAGACTTCGTGTTTGAGGTCGCTGATTTGATGGAGCTCAACGATATGTGGATGAAGCAAGTTTGCTATTGAATTAGGAGCTGCTTGCGCAGATTCTATGCCGGCAAACTGCTGTTTTTGCTTATAAATATCTTGCTCCAGGAGCATGTTGATGCCTGCGTAGGCTTCGGCGTCAATGAGTGGGCCGACATCGGTAGAGAGCTGCGCTGGATCGCCAGACGTGAGTTCGCTGGCTGCGCCTTGCAGCATCTCAATCACTTTATCGGCAATCGCGTGATGCACGCAGAGCAGACGCAGGGCGGAGCAGCGTTGGCCGGCGCTTTTGAAGGCGCTTTGGATGGCGGCATCGACCACTTGCTCGGGCAGGGCGCTGGAGTCCACGACCATGGCGTTGATGCCGCCGGTCTCCGCGATGAGTGGTGTGATCGCGCCGTCTTTCGCGGCCAGTGCGCGGTTGATGATTTTGGCGACTTGTGTAGAGCCGGTGAAGACCACGCCTGCAATGTTTGGAAGAGTAACCAGCGCAGCGCCAACTGTTTCGCCAGGGCCGTGCAGCACTTGGCAAGCGGCTTCGGGCACGCCGGCAAGATGGAGCAGCTTGGCGGCTTCGATGGCGACGTATGGCGTTTGCTCGGCAGGTTTGGCGAGCACGGTGTTGCCTGTGGCGAGTGCGGCAGCCACTTGGCCGAGGAAGATGGCCAGCGGGAAATTCCAGGGGCTGATGCAGACCCAGACGCCGCGTGGTTTGAGGCGCAGCTCATTGGTTTCGCCAGTGGGCGAAGGCATGGCTTTAGGCTGCATCACGCGCTGGGCTTCCACCGCGTAGTAGCGCAGAAAATCCACCGCTTCGCGCACCTCGGCCACAGCATCGCCCCAAGTCTTATGCGCTTCTTTCACGAGCAGGGCGCAGAATCTTGGCATTTGCGCCTCTAACACATCAGCGGCTTTTTGCAGAATCGCAGCGCGTTGCTCAGCAGAGAGTTTGCTCCATATTTGATAGCTGTCTGCGCAATCCTTATGCCGGCGAATGGCCTCTTTTGCTTCAAAAAACGGCACAGCGGGCACTTGCGCAGTCGCATAAGCCGCGAGCATGGGCGCGCGGTGCGTTTCATCCGCCAGATCAAAGCCCGCGCTGTTTTTACGCTCTGTACCAAACAAATCAGCCGGCAGCGGCAAGATTTGCTGAGCAGATAAATGCAGCGGTGAGGCCAGCAGCTCATCCATGCGCACGCCAACATCTGCGAGCTGGTGCACGAAGGATGAGTTCGCGCCGTTTTCCAGCAAACGGCGCACAAGGTAGGCGAGCAAATCGCGATGAGCACCAACTGGCGCATAAATTCGTAGCCTCACGAGCGGGTTTTTCAGTACCTCGCGGTAAATGCCTTCGCCCATGCCATGTAGGCGTTGCAATTCAAACTCGGCGCCATTGCGCGAGGCGAGCTGCATGATGGCGGCGATGGTGGCCGCATTATGCGTCGCGAATTGCGGGTAGATCACGTCTTTGGCTGTAAGCAGTGCGGCAGCGCAGGCGAGGTAGCTCACATCGGTGTGGTGTTTGTGGGTGAATACCGGGTAATGCGGCAAGCCCAGCTCCTGCGCGCGCTTGATCTCTGCATCCCAATACGCGCCTTTGACGAGGCGACACATGAGCTTGACTTGATGTTGGCGAGCAATCCGCGCCACTTCCTGAATCAGCTCGACCGCGCGGGTTTGATACGACTGCAAAGCCAGGCCGAAGCCACTCCAGTGCGGATACTTTTCTGCGATACGAATGACCAAGGCTTCAAACACATTCAAAGAGAGTTCGAGACGATCCACTTCTTCTGCATCAATCGTCAAATTCATATCTGCCAGAGCCGCCATCTCACACAGTTGCCACACACGTGGCACGAGCTCATGCATCACTCGGTTTTGCTGCGCCCACTCATAGCGCGGGTGAAGCGCAGACAGCTTGATGGATATGCCATCGCCGGTTTGAGCCGTGTTTTTCATGCCTTTTTGGCCATTCGCCGGCATAGAATCTGCGCGGTGTGCTATTGATTTAATAGCATTTGCATAGCTTGCCAAATACACATCTGCGTCATGCTGGGTGCGTGAGCCTTCGCCGAGCATGTCAAAACTGAAAGCCACACCGCTTTTCGCGCGCTGCGCATGAGCCACATCCAAAGCTTCGTCAATCGTCTGCCCCAGGACGAATTGTTTGCCCAAGAGTTGCACCGCACGCAGCGTGGCGGTGACCACGGTTTTCGCACCGAGCTTGGCGAGCAGGCCAGGCTCAGTGGAGCGATCTGCATCGGGCAGAAAATGCTTGCTCATGGAGATCGCGGCGCTGCTCAATCGCGTTAAAGCTGCGTTACCTGAGCCTTCAAAATCCGCCCGCGAGAGCTGATCCGCCGTCAAAGCAATCGCCGTATCTGCATCGGGAATCCGTAGCAGCGCTTCCGCCAATCGCATCAAAGCCAAGCCCTCAGCGGAAGACAGCGGATATTCGCGCAGCAGCGATTCCATCGCCCAAAACGGCGGCGGATTCTCGCGCACGGCTTGCACCCAAGGCGAGGCCTGCGCGGCGGCAGCGGCCCAATCCAAAGCGCCTTCTAAAGCAGCCAAGCGGCTCGAGACGATCTCCCCTTCTGGGCGATAAGCGGTGGGCAGGCGATTCGGTAGAGAGAAATTCATGATGACATCAAATAAACAGTGAATTTGATGATCATTGCTTGAATTTAAAAGAATTTCTCGCTAAATTACGTGCTTCTGATGAATGAATCTCTGAAAAAATGGATAACGGTAGTGAAATCGACAAGATCGACCGAAAAATCCTGCAAGTTTTGCAGGAAGATGGCCGCATCAGCAATTTAAAGCTCGCGGAAACGATTGGCCTCTCGGCGACGGCTGTGCTTGCACGCACGCAGCGCTTGCAGCGCGAAGGCTTCATCTTGGGCTACGAAGCTAAGCTCAATCCCGCCAAGCTAGGCAGAGGGATGGCTGTGTTCGTCGAGGTACTGCTCGATCGCACCACAGCCAATGTGTTTGACGCCTTCAAAGCCGCCGTGCAAGTGCACGACGAAATCATGGAGTGCCACTTGGTCGCGGGTGGCTTCGATTATTTGATCAAGTTGCGTGTGGCCGATATGCAAGCCTACCGAGATTTCGCCGGCCGTGTGCTCTGGCAACTTCCCGGCGTGCGCGAGACACGCACCTACGCCGTGATGGAAGAAATCAAAGAGAGCACCCGGCTTGCAGTATGAAACGCTTAACCAAATCATCTGTGAATTCCTGCGTTAGTGTGTGGCAAAAACGCAGCGCTGTACGGCCAAAATTGTGAAGCCTGCACGTTATGAACTACTTAGTTCAAAAAAACTGCTTGCTCTCTTTATGATTGCGTTTACGTAAAAGTAAATAGTGACACCAGCCCGGTGCATTAAAAGCAATCATTGAATCGTTGGAATCATCGTGACATCTGAGCAAGTTTGGCAAGGGGGCTCAACCCCCATCGTTTTTCTGCGGCCGATTGGCATCGCAGCGGGCGATGCCATGCGTCTGATGGAGCTGGCCAAGCGGCTGCGCGGTGATGTGCGTTGGCGCATGGCGCCACCCGGTGTGGCCGCCGACGCGTATCTGGTGCATCGCTTCAGCGTGGTGGACAGAGAGGCCATGACCACATTGCCCGCAGGCTCGGTCAGCTCTGATTGGCTTGCATCCAGCGCTCCAACGAGCAGCCAGTCGTCCCATTCCGGCAGCTCACGTAAACTCAGTTTGGATGAGCATGGCTGGCATCGTGGCCGCCCGGTGTGTATCTTGGGCAAGCATGTCGATACCCAAGGGCTGGACGATGACGAGCTGGCTCCCCTGATCTTTCCTGAGGCCCTCAAAGAGATGGAGCAGGGCTTGAGCAAAGTGTTTGATGAGCTGGTGGGCGCTCGCATGCTTTATGCCGTGGGCTCCATGGCTTGGGAGCAGCGTCAAAAATGGCAAACACACCGTCTGCACGCCATTGAATCGGGGCGCTTGGTGGGCGTGATCGATGCACTTCAGTGGCAATTTTTCTTGCTCGATGGTTGCTCTGTAGAGCGCATGATGGATGCAGACATCGTACCCATGCCCCGCTCCGGCGGTTTTGCGGCAGAAGGCTTCCATCCTTTCCAGCTAGAGACAGCGCTGTGGGAATTTGCCAAGCGCTGCCCCGAGCCCATGCTGGATCAAGTATTGCCGCATGGCTATCTGAACGAGCCGCTCACGCATCGCCGCGCACCCCACTTGAAAGAAGCCGCATTGGGCGATCATTGCGTGGCCATTCTGCGCGCGCTTGATACTCAATCACGTACAGCAGATGAGCTGCAAAACAGTCTGCGCCTCACACGCCCTTCACTCATGCGCGCACTCACCAGCTTGGCGCTGGTCAGAGCCATCCAGCCGGAATCACGCAGCCAACGCAGCCTCCTCGATCACATGGGAGGCTTGTGGGCGCGCATCACCGGCAAAGCACCACAAAACTCTCTGTTTTGAGCCAGCGGCTCATGCCGCTAAAAACGCCATAAGCTCCTCTTTGCGCGCATAGGCATCGCGCTCACCGAGTGCAATGAGTGCTTGCGTAAATGCTGGCTCAAACAGCAAATAACTCGCCAAGCCCGCACCCGCACTGCCGCCAGCTGCCGCCTTGCCTGCCAACGAAGCAAGCACAGAACGCACAGGGGCGGGTAGCGCGTATGCACTTTGCCGTGCGAGTTCATCCAGAGATTCGCTAGGCTGCAAGCTCATCACCTGCACGCGTCGATACGGCATCACAGCAGCCACCTCGCGTGGCAGTTGATCCAAGGTGTGATTCATGCGCTGCGCCTGCTCCACATCGCCCAGCAAGGTATCGTGAAACACGCTTGCCAGTGCGTGGCCCAGCACACCGCCCACGCCAGGTGATATTAATTGAGGAGCACTCTGCGCAGGTTCGTAGCCGGCGATAGGGCTTTTTTGCTTTGAATGATGAGCATTCATGGCGCCACCAAAACTGCTTCTTTGGGGCTGCCCCACGCCAATCACCAAGAGCTTATCTGCGCCCAAATGCAGCGCTGGAGACAATGGTGAGGTCTGCCGCATCGAGCCATCGCCGAAAAATTCACTGTGGCCATCGACCCACAGCGGCTGCGCCGGAAAGATCAGAGGGATGGCGCTTGAGGCCATCAAATGATCCATGGTGATGGGCTGAAATTCAGCGCGTCTACCGGGGCGATTCCAAACCTCCTGGCTTGCGTCCCGCGCGGTGTGGCAAAAAGTCCAATGCACACCCGAGCTGTAGCTTGACGCTGTCACGGCCAGCGCATGCAAAGCCTTGGCTGAAAGTGCATCGTCGATACCTTGAAGTGAGATGGCTTTGTGCAAGGTGTCGGCCAGGGGAAGGTTATCCAATAGCGCGCCGCTCTCTCTGATTTGTCTGGAGAGGTGCCAGGCCGTTGCAATGCGTGAGAGCTTCGTCCATGCGGGCACATCCAAGCGATAGACCTGATGGCTGCGAAGATCGCGCCAAAATGCCGCCAGCGCGTCCAGCGCGGGCAAACCTTGCGCTGCGTGGGCAGCTAAAAAGCTCGCGTTCAAAGCGCCGGCGGATGTGCCTACCAAGAGTTGAAAAGGCATTTTTGGTGCAGGCGCACCTTGGGGCTGAGCGCTGCTGAGCATCTGCCCTAAGGCTTTGAGCGCGCCCGCTTGGTAGGCGGTGCGTGCGCCGCCGCCCATGAGCACCAGCGCGGTGCGTGGCTTGGTGGGGCGCACGAGTCCCGCATGAATCAGTGTGGATAAAGTCATTGAGGTAAAGTCAAAAGCCTGAGCCGAATTTACATGACAACTCCACTCAACTCCAGCACGCTTTCTCCTCGCCGCGAATTTTGGCTACTGCTCACACTCGCTGGCATTCAATTCACCCACATCCTTGATTTCATGATCATGATGCCATTGGGGCCGCAGCTGCGGCAAGTCTTTGGCATCAGCGACACGCAGTTTGGTTTGCTCGTGTCTGCCTACACTTTCTCTGCAGGTGCCTCTGGATTGGCTGCAGCGTTTTATGTTGATCGCTTTGGGCGAAAAAAGCTGCTGCTGATTTTGTACTCGCTGTTTGCTCTGGCCACACTTGCCTGTGGTCTTGCGCCCACCTATGAGTCGTTGATGGCCGCGCGCGTAGCCGCGGGCGTGTTTGGCGGCGTGCTCTCTGCTCTGTCGCAAACCATCGTGGGCGATGTGATTCCGCAAGAGCGGCGCGGCCAAGCCATGGGCGTTGTGATGTCTGCGTTTTCGATTTCAACAGTTGCCGGTGTACCGCTTGGCTTATTTTTAGCGGCGCATTTCAATTGGCATGTCCCTTTCTTGGCGATCGCAGCATTCAGTGGCGTCTTGGTGATTCTTGCTTGGCAAACCTTGCCCAAAATGCGCGATCACTTGAAGGCCGCGCGCAAGATTTCCCCACTCACGAATCTGCTCGATACAGTGAAAAATCAGGATCACCAGAAAGCACTGCTGTTCACCTTTCTGATGATGTTCGTTGGCTTCGTCGTGATTCCCTACATCACGCTCTACACCACCTCCAATGGGGGCCTCAGCATTTCGGTCTTGCCCTATATTTATCTTTGCGGTGGTATTGCCACGTTGCTCACGGCTCGCGCAATAGGCCGGGCCACCGATGCACGCGGCAAAGTGCCCATGTTTCGCACTTTGGCTTTGCTTGCCATCATTCCCGTGCTTGGATTGACCATCAGCGCACCCACGGGCTTGTACGGTATTTTTGCGATCACCACGCTGTTTTTCGTATTCATGAGTGGCCGCATGATTCCTGGTATGGCCATCGTCACTTCTGCTTGCAATCCACCTCAACGCGGCACCTTCATGGCACTCAATTCCGCAGCCCAATCCTTGGGTATGAGTGCGGCGGCTTTCTTAGGCGGTCTGATCATCAGCCGTGATGCACAGGGCTTGGTGCTCAATTATTGGGCGAGCGGCTTGGTGGGTGTTGCCGCATCATTGGTCAGCTACTGGCTGGTGGGCAAGCTGCGCCTGGACTGGAATACCCCCGCAAACCCCTCCTGATACGCCAGGGATTTAAAAAATTCTCAGCAAAATCAATGCTCTTTTGCGAAGAGCGCGTCTTCACATTATTTTGTTGCAATGCAAGATTGCGCGGGCAAGCAAATAAGCGCATGATGATCTCAAGTGGTTCGATTTCGGCGCTGCTTTCAGACCAGTCAATCTGCAAGCAGCATGTGTGAAACAGAGAGCACAAGGAGGCTTCTCATGAACTTGACGATCAGTGGACATCACCTCGAGGTTACCCCTGCACTGCGGTCTTATGTGACCAGCAAAATTGATCGAATTTCACGTCATTTCGACCAAGTGGTGGATGTCAAAGTCCTACTCACCGTAGAAAAACAAAAAGAGAAAGAACGAAGACAGCGAGCGGAGTGCAATATTCACGTCAAAGGCAATGATCTTTTTGCTGAAAGCTCACACGCCGATCTGTATGCTGCCGTGGATGAGCTGGTCGATAAATTGGATCGCCAAGTGGGGCGTTACAAAACCAAACGCCAAGATCACCATGCTGAAGCTGCTAAACGCTATCTGCAATAGCAAAGTGTGATGGCTCCAAACCAAGCTGCCGCCTCGCTCCCCTAGCCAGGCGGCTTTTTAATGACAATATCATGTCCATTGGTCGGATAATGTCATTTCACTAGGGTTTACACGAACTTAGGTGCATAATGCGCTTCCCTGTGCTGTAAATAGCCTGTTACATATCAGTTGTACATGAACCGACTCGCTGCCATATTGCCTGCCTCCCAAGTGTTGTCTGGCGTAGATGCCACCAGTAAAAAGCGTGCTTTTGAAGAAGCCGGTTTACTGTTTGAGAATTTGCACAGTCTTGCGCGAGCGCTTGTGACCGATAGTTTGTTTGCGCGTGAGCGCTTGGGTTCCACGGGCTTAGGGCATGGTGTGGCGATTCCGCATGGCCGCATCAAAGGCTTGAAAGCACCGATGGCAGCGATGTTTTCGTTGTCCAACCCCATTGGCTTTGATGCCCCTGATGAGCAGCCCGTAAGCCTGCTCATTTTTTTGCTCGTGCCAGAGGCTGCTACGCAAAAGCATTTAGAAATTTTGTCTGAAATAGCAGAGATGCTCAGCGATGCCGCATTGCGTGAGCGCTTGAAGGCTGCGCCTGATGCCGCTGCTTTGCACACCCTGATTGCTGGCTGGCGCTCCGCTGTCACGCCAATGCCTCTCGCGGCCTGATGAGCCTGCCTCATCCAGCGGCTCCAAGCTTTCTACTCATCGATTCATGAAACCCTCGGTCATCAGCGCCGATGTGCTGTTTGAAGATCACCGCGAGCGTCTGAAATGGGCTTGGGTGGCAGGGCTGGGTGCTTCAGAGCGGCATTTTGACGAAGTGGCTGTGCGCGCCGCACGCTCAGGCGCGGATCTCGTAGGCTATCTCAATTACATCCATCCTTATCGCGTGCAGGTGCTTGGCGAGCGTGAGGTCGCTTATCTCACGCCATCAGACGATGTGACCGAAGAAGATTGCGCGCGCCGCATCTCTCGCATCGTTACACTGGAGCCGCCTGTCATCATCATTGGCGATGGCCTGGAGGCTCCTGAGACGCTTTTGCAAATGTGCGAACGCGCCCAGATCCCTGCCTTCCAAACACCGGAATCTGCCGCTTTCGTGATCGATGTCTTGCGGGCGTATCTTTCGCGCCACTTTGCAGACCGCACGAACATGCATGGCGTGTTCATGGATATTTTGGGCTTGGGCGTACTCATCACGGGTGAGTCAGGGCTGGGCAAAAGCGAATTGGCGCTGGAGTTGATCTCGCGTGGCAATGGCCTCGTGGCTGATGATGCGGTGGATCTGTTTCGCACGAACCAAACCACTATCGAAGGCCGCTGCCCCGAGCTGCTGCAAAACTTGCTCGAGCTGCGCGGTATCGGTCTGCTCGATATCCGAGCGATTTTTGGCGAGACGGCGGTGCGGCGGCGCATGCGCCTCAAACTCATTGTGCATCTGGTGCGCCGCGCCACCATGGAGCGTGAATACGAACGCATCCCCTATGAGCCACTCACACAAGACGTACTGGGTATTCCCATCCGTAAAGTGGTGATTCAGGTGGAAGCTGGGCGCAACATGGCGGTGTTGGTCGAGGCTGCGGTGCGCAACACGATCTTGCAGCTGCGAGGTATCAATACCTTCGATGAATTCGTCGAGCGCCAGCGTGTGGCCATGGACAAGGGTTTCTGAGCCAGTTGCAAGTGTTTTTGAAGCCTTTTCAGTATATTGCCCGCATAGATTCTGCGCAGAATGCTATCAAAATAATAGTGAACGAGTTTTCTATCTGCCATCAAAAAAGCGCCTCAAGGGCGCTTTTTTGATGGCGAAGAAACCTTATTTCTTCAGTGAATCGCGGATTTCGCGCAGCAAGAGCACATCTTCAGCCGGAGCAGCAGGCGCTGGTGCAGGTTCTGCTTTCTTCATGGCATTCATCGCCTTGACCATCTGGAAAATGATGAAAGCCAAGATGATGAAGTTGATGGTGATCGTGATGAAATTACCGTAGGCAAACAGGTTGGCGCCGGCTTTTGTTAAAGAGTCGTAGCTGGCCGCGCCTTCCACCGCTTTGGCAGGAGGCGAAAGCATGATGAACATTTCGGTGAAATTAAGGCCACCGAAGATTTTGCCCACGATGGGCATGATGATATCTTTCACCAGCGAATCAACAATTTTGCCGAATGCGCCACCGATGATCACGCCCACGGCGAGATCCATCACATTGCCCTTGAGAGCAAAGTCCTTAAACTCTTGCATCATGCCCATTTTTTAACTCCTGTTAGTTTAGGTTTGCTGGGGCGTGCCAGCGAAAACTTACTACCAAAGTGGTCATTTGATAGCGCGCCTAGGCGCAGTATCGCCGCAAAAAGGCAACTGTCAAGCATGACAAAGTGGCTGCTACACATATTTGCAGAATTCCACTGTGCGAGCTCTTGCGCCGTTTTTTGCTGCACACAGCTTGAAAACGCTGCTCGCGCTCCGCTACAATTGCGGGTTGTCCCTAGAACCCCCAAAAATTGAGGAAATCCATGAGTAACGTGGACCAATCCAAGCGCACCTGGGTGATCACATCCGCCTGCGCTGGTGCTGTTGGAGCAGGCGCAGTTGCTGTGCCTTTTGTCAGTACCTTCAGCCCGTCTGAAAAAGCCAAAGCCGCTGGCGCTGCTGTGGAAGTAGATATTTCCGCGCTCAAATCCGGCGAGAAAATCGTTGTGGAGTGGCGTGGCAAGCCCGTCTGGATCATGCGCCGCAGCCCTGAGATGCTGGCTTCTCTAGCTAAAACGGAAGCTAATTTGGCTGACCCCAAATCCGAGCGCAAAGCCGATGAGACCACACCGATGAAAGAGACGCGCAACGCGCATCGCTCCATCAAGCCCGAAATCTTCGTGGCCGTGGGCATTTGCTCCCATTTGGGCTGCTCGCCATCCGACAAGCTCGAAGCCAAGGCAGAATCTTTCGATGCCAGCTGGCAAGGCGGCTTCATTTGCCCCTGCCACGGCTCCACCTTCGATCTGGCTGGCCGCGTCTATAAAAACAAGCCCGCACCAGACAATCTGGAAGTGCCACCCCATATGTACCTCAGCGATACCAAATTGCTGATCGGTGAATCCAAGCAAGCCTGAGGCAAATCGACATGGCTGAAATGAAAGAAATCTCCCCCAACGCAGCGATTTCAGAGAAGGCGCTCAACTGGGTCGATAACCGCTTCCCCGCCAGCAAGCTCTACAAAGAGCATCTGAGCGAATACTACGCACCGAAGAATTTCAACTTCTGGTACTTCTTTGGCTCACTCGCGCTTTTGGTGCTCGTGATCCAGATCGTTACCGGCATTTTCCTTGTGATGCACTACAAGCCTGATGCGAATCTGGCTTTTGCTTCCGTGGAATACATCATGCGCGATGTGCCTTGGGGTTGGTTGGTGCGCTATATGCATTCCACCGGCGCTTCCGCCTTCTTCGTGGTGGTTTATCTGCACATGTTCCGTGGTTTGATCTACGGCTCATACCGCAAACCACGTGAGCTGATCTGGCTCTTCGGCTGTGGCATTTTCTTATGCCTGATGGCTGAAGCCTTCATGGGTTATCTGCTGCCATGGGGCCAGATGAGCTATTGGGGCGCCCAAGTGATCGTGAACCTCTTTGCAGCTGTACCTTTCATTGGCCCAGACTTGGCACTCTTGATTCGTGGTGACTATGTGGTGTCGGATGCCACTTTGAACCGCTTCTTCGCTCTGCACGTGATCGCGATTCCTCTGGTCTTGCTTGGCCTCGTGGCTGCGCACATCATTGCTTTGCACGAAGTCGGCTCGAACAATCCCGATGGCGTGGAAATTAAAAAGCACAAAGATCCCAAAACAGGCATTCCTTTGGATGGCATCCCCTTCCATCCCTACTACACCGTGCACGACATTCTGGGCGTGAGCGTCTTCCTGATGGTGTTCTCCGCCATCGTGTTCTTCGCGCCAGAGCTCGGCGGCTACTTCTTGGAGTTCAACAACTTCATTCCAGCCGATCCATTGAAGACACCTGCTCACATCGCCCCCGTTTGGTATTTCACGCCTTTCTATTCGATGCTGCGTGCGACCACCGATGAGATGGTTTATGTGCTCGTTGCTCTGATTCTTGGCGGCGCGTTGATCGCTGTGATCAAGAATGTCGTCACCGGCATGCTCAAGCCTGCTGTGATCGGCGCTGCAGTTGTGGCCAGTGTTTTGCTGCTCACGTTTGAAGCCAAATTCTGGGGCGTCGTCGTGATGGGCGCTGCCACCATCATTCTCTTCTTCTTACCTTGGCTCGATTACAGCCCGGTGAAGTCCATCCGCTATCGCCCAAGCTGGCAAAAATGGCTTTACGGCATCTTCGTGTTCAACTTCTTCATCCTCGGCTACCTCGGTATCAAAGCGCCTGGCGTGTGGGGCATTGTGTGGGGTCAAGATTTGGCCGCGCGTGTTTCCCAAATCGGCACTTTGCTCTACTTTGGTTTCTTCGTGCTGATGCCAGTCTGGAGTCGCATTGGCCCCTTCAAAGAAGTGCCAGACCGCGTGACCTTCGAAGCTCACTGATCACGGGGACATCACACATGAAAAAAATCATCCTCTCCCTGTTGGCTGCTCTAACATTTGGCTCGGCATTTGCTGCCGGTGATGGAATTGCTTGGGATAAAGCCAATCCAAAGACCAACGATATGGCTGCGTTACAAAACGGCGCCAAGCTATTCGTCAACTATTGCTTAAACTGCCACAGTGCTGCTTTCATGCGTTACAACCGCTTGAAAGACATTGGCCTGACTGAGCAGCAGATCAAAGATAACCTCTTGTTTGCTACCGACAAAGTGGGCGACACGATGAAGTCTGCGATTGATCCTAAGCAAGCCAAAGAGTGGTTCGGCGGCGTGCCTCCTGATCTCACCGTGATCGCGCGTTCGCGTGCTGACGTGAGCAAAGGCGCTGGCGCAGATTACCTCTACACCTTGCTGCGCACCTACTACCGCGATGATTCCAAAGCCACCGGCTGGAATAACAAGGCCTACCCGAATATCGGTATGCCGCATCCGCTGTGGGAGCTGCAAGGTGAGCGCGAGCCGATTTACCAAACTGTGAAAAATCACGGCAAAGAAGAGCAAGTGCTTGCCGGGTGGAAGCAAGTCAAGCCTGGCCAACTCACACCCCTGCAATACGACCAAGCCGTGAGCGATTTGGTGAGCTATATGCAGTGGATGGGCGAGCCCGCACAAAATCAGCGTGTGCGCATAGGCGTGTGGGTGCTCATTTTCCTGAGCTTCTTCACGATCATTGCTTGGCGTTTGAACGCTTCGTTCTGGAAAGATATCAAATAATGAGTCGAACAAAAGTTTCGCTCAGCTTCGCTGCGCACGATACTTTTATTCGGATAAATCAGGAAAAAATCTAGGGGCGGCCCGTCGATTTTTTCACGGATAGAGTGATCGGTTCCCGATCACTCTTTTTTACTTAAAGGAATCACCGACATGATGGTGCTTTATTCGGGTACAACTTGCCCTTTCTCCCACCGCAGCCGTTTCGTGTTGTTTGAAAAAGGCATGGATTTTGAGATCCGTGATGTGGACTTGTACAACAAGCCCGAAGACATCAATGTGATGAATCCTTATGGCCAAGTGCCGATTCTGGTGGAGCGTGATTTGATTCTGTATGAATCCAACATCATCAACGAATACATCGATGAGCGCTTCCCGCATCCTCAGCTCATGCCTGGTGACCCAGTGGATCGCGCTCGCGTGCGCCTGTTCTTGCTCAACTTCGAAAAAGAGCTGTTCACCAACGTCTCGATCCTCGAAAACCGCGCGATGAAGGGCAATGAGAAGGTGCTGGAGAAGGCGCGTGCGCATATTCGCGACAAGCTCACCCAGATGGCTCCCGTCTTCCTGAAAAATAAATTCATCATGGGTGACAACTTCTCCATGCTGGATGTGGCGCTTGCTCCACTGCTGTGGCGCTTGGATTTCTACGGCATTGAGTTGTCGAAGAATGCTGCGCCTTTGCTGAAATACGCCGAGCGCATCTTCTCTCGCCCCGCCTATATCGAGGCGCTCACGCCTTCTGAGAAGGTGATGCGCAAGTAAATTGCCATCGTCTTGTTTTCAAAACGGCCTGTTACTTGCAGGCCGTTTTGCTTGGGTATTTGCTTTGGTACTATAGGCATCATGATCGATTCGAGCCAATCCACCTCCACCCGCCCGTATCTGCTGCGCGCTCTTTATGAATGGTGCGCTGACAATGGCCTCACGCCCTATGTGGCAGCTTATGTGGATGATTCGGTGAAGGTGCCCCGTGAGCATGTGAAAAACAACGAAATCGTGCTCAACATCAGCATGGATGCCACCAGTCATTTGCAGATCGGTAACGATGTCCTGCAATTCAAAGCCCGATTTGGCGGTGTGGCCAGAGAGATCGTTGTGCCGATTGATCACATCATCGCTATTTATGCTCGCGAAAATGGCCAAGGCATGGCTTTCCCCGTGCCGCAAACTGTGCCTCCACGCGGTGAAGTGAAGGACAGTCCGGCTGCCGAGCGGCGCTCCAGCTTGCGGCCTGTAAGCCTCCCCGGCACAGCCTCGCAAGCTGCAGCCCCCGAACCCAGCAACCCGTTATTGCAACCCTCGATAGAGCCTGCTAAAGAACCGGCAAAAATCGTCAAGCTCAAAGCAGCGCCAGAATCTGTAAAGAAGGTGCGTGAAGACGATCCCACAGAGCCTACACCGCCGCCTGCTGGCGCGGGTAAATCCGTTGGCAGGCCATCGCTCACAAGAGTCAAGTAGAATATCGCCTTTCGCCGCTTTAGCTCAGTGGTAGAGCAACCGCCTTGTAAGCGGTAGGTCGTCAGTTCAATCCCGACAAGCGGCACCATTTAACCGTAAAAGTCTGATTTTCAGACTTCTAATGACGCATCGAAATCTTGATGCGTATGTCTCGTACATCATGGCCATGCGTGCGCAGATGCGCGGCCAAGGCGGGTGTGAGTTGGCGTAATTTGGCGGCCACCGCGCTGTTAGCAGCCAACATGCACCATTGGCCTTCATTCAGTGGCCCAGCTTGTATGCCAGAGCGCATGCCAGCTGGAATCAAGGGAGTCACGGTGCGCAGGCATTGTGCAGATTGGTCAGCCAATTGCGCTAAGCCTGCCAAAGTTGGCGCTCGTTGCACGGCCTGCACCACGGACACCGCCTCGCGCACGCGCACCGTGCGCAGTGGCTGGTATGAGGGCAGATGAGCGGGCTTAACTGTCACGGTATAAGAAACAAAGATTGGAGTATTCAGCGATGCACTTGATTATCACGGATGCTTGGCTCGCCAAATCTCGCCCGGTTCACCTGAGTGGCACAAAGCTCATACTCGCGGGCTTGGCTGCTGCTTTGGCTTTGATGCTGGTGGCCGTTGGCTTGTATCACCTGGTGTTTCTCAAAGGCGCGCGCGAGGGCTGGCCTGTGATTGGCACGCTGGTGAAAATGGTGGTGAAGGATGAGTTTGAGCAACGCGATCGCTTCATGCGTGAAAACATTGATGTGATGGCGAAAAAAGTGGGGGAGCTGCAGGCTAAAGTGGTGCAGTTGGAAGCGCTCACCGAGCGTGTTTCGCAGCTCGCCGGTGTGCCGATTCCAGCAAGCGCCAAAGCTGCGCCAGGGCAGGGCGGTGTGTTGATAGGCAATCGCCCGCTCAGCCTTGATGAACTCAACAAAACTTTGGCTGATCTGGAGGCGGTGAGTAACACCAAAACAGATTTGCTCACTCTGATGGAATCACGATTGTTTGACCAAAAGATCGCCAAAGTGATGCTCCCGACTGCGCAACCTGTGCCTGGCTCTCATTTGGGCTCGTTTTTTGGCTGGCGCATTGATCCGATCACTGGGCGCTCGGCTTTGCATACAGGCTTGGACTTCCAGGCCGATACCGGCACCCCGATTCTGGCAGCAGCAGGCGGTGTGGTGGTCGTGCAGGAATACCATGCTGCCTATGGCAACATGATAGAGATAGACCATGGCAACAGCCTGATCACGCGCTACGCGCATGCCTCCGAAACCTTTGTGAAAAAAGGCGATTTGGTCAAGCGTGGCCAGAAAATCGCCTCTGTTGGCTCCACAGGGCGCTCCACAGGCCCCCATTTGCATTTCGAGGTGTTGGCCGATGGCACACCTCAAGATCCGCAGAAATTCCTTGTGACGGGTGGCTCGGTGCTGCCACCGAGCGAAGCACAAGCCAAAACGCAAGCCAAACGCTGATCCAGCGATAAAATGCTAAGTTAACTTGGGAACTGTTAAAGCGCCCCAAGATTCAGACAATCTCTAGAAAGAACGGCTTGTCGCTTGTATCTGCTGCCCTGTGGTGCGGAAAGCGATTGGCAACATCGCATGGCTATTAATTTCCTCACCCAGATTTTCGGCTCTCGTAACGATCGCCTGCTCAAGACCTATCGCAAAAACGTCGAGCGCATCAATGCGCTGGAGCGCACTTTGGAGGCTTTGAGTGATGAACAACTACAAGCCAAAACACCAGAGTTCAAAGATCGCGTGGCCAAAGGCGAAACGCTAGATGCACTTCTGCCCGAAGCTTTTGCCGTGGTGCGTGAGGCTTCCAAGCGCGTGATGAAGATGCGGCATTTTGATGTGCAGCTGGTCGGCGGCATGGCTCTGCACCAAGGCAAGATTGCCGAGATGCGCACGGGTGAGGGCAAAACACTGACCGCCACACTTCCTGTTTATTTGAATGCCCTCACAGGTAAAGGCGTGCACGTCGTCACGGTGAACGATTACCTCGCCAATCGTGATGCGCAATGGATGGGTAAGCTCTATAACTTCCTTGGGCTCACCGTGGGCATCAATTTGCCCAATATGCCGCGCGAAGAAAAGCAAGCCGCCTACCGCGCTGACATCACCTACGGCACGAACAATGAATACGGCTTTGACTATCTGCGCGATAACATGGTGTATGAAGCGGCTGACCGTGTGCAACGCGGCTTGAGCTATGCGATCGTGGATGAGGTGGATTCGATCTTGATTGACGAAGCCCGTACGCCACTGATCATCTCCGGCCAGGCTGATGATCAAACCGATGTGTATCTTGCTTTAAACAAGGTCGTGCCATTGCTCGTGAAGCAAGAAGGCGAAGCCGATCCACGCACCGGCGAGGGCGTGATCAAGCCAGGCGATTTCACCGTCGATGAAAAAAGCCATCAAGCGTATTTCACCGAGCAAGGCCACGAGAATGCCGAGCGCATATTGTTCAATCTCGGCTTGATTCCAGAGGGCGCGTCGCTCTATGACCCTGCCAACATCACGCTGATGCATCATTTGAATGCTGCTCTGCGCGCGCATCACCTGTATCACCGTGATGAAAAATACGTGGTGCAAGACGGTGAAGTTGTGATCGTCGATGAGTTCACAGGCCGCCTCATGACAGGGCGCCGCTGGAGCGATGGCTTGCACCAAGCGGTGGAAGCCAAAGAAGGCGTGCAGATTCAGGCCGAGAACCAAACCCTGGCTTCGATCACCTTCCAAAACTATTTCCGCCTCTATGGCAAGCTCGCCGGGATGACGGGTACGGCCGATACAGAAGCCTTTGAATTCCAAGACATCTACAGTTTGGAAACGGTGATCATTCCACCGAACAAACCCAGTAAGCGTGATGACCAATTAGATCGGGTTTATAAAACCAGCAAAGAGCGTTATGACGCGGCGATTGCCGACATGCGCGAATGCTACGAACGTGGCCAGCCTGTACTGGTAGGCACGACATCGATTGAAAATTCTGAGCTGATCTCGCAGATGCTTGAGAAAGCCAAGCTGCCTCATCAGGTGCTCAATGCGAAGCAGCATGCGAGAGAAGCCGATATCGTGGCGCAAGCCGGCAGTCTCAAGATGATCACGATTGCCACCAATATGGCAGGTCGTGGCACCGATATCGTGCTCGGCGGCAATGTGGAAAAAATGATTGCGGCTGTTGAAGCCGATGAATCTTTAGATGAAGCCGCCAAGCAAAGCAAAATCACGGCGTTGCGCGAGCAGTGGACGAAAGATCACGAGCAAGTCAAGGCCTTGGGAGGCCTGCGCATCATCGCCACCGAGCGCCATGAGAGCCGCCGTATCGACAACCAATTGCGTGGCCGCTCAGGCCGACAGGGCGATCCTGGTTCATCGCGTTTCTATTTGAGCTTGGACGATCCGCTCATGCGCATCTTCGCGGGTGATCGCGTGGCTGCCATCATGGATCGTTTGAAGATGCCGGAAGGCGAAGCGATTGAAGCGGGCATCGTCACACGCAGCATCGAGAGCGCGCAGCGCAAAGTGGAAGCGCGTAACTTTGATATGCGTAAGCAATTGCTGGAATACGATGACGTGAGCAACGATCAGCGCAAGGTGATCTACCAGCAGCGCAACGATATTTTGGATGCACAAGATTTGAGCGCCCAGATCAAAGGCCTGCGCGAAGGCTGTTTCACCGATATCGTGCGCCAGCATGTGCCCGCTGAGTCTGTGGAAGAGCAATGGGATTTGCCAGCGCTGCAGAACACACTCGCCAACGATTGGCAGCTTGATCTAGATCTCAAGAGCATGGTGGAAAAATCCGATTCCATCACCGATGAAGAGATTCTGGAGAAAGTCATTGCAGAGGCGAATACAGCCTTTGATGCCAAGGTTGAACTCGTCGGCCAAGAGAATTTCACTCAGTTTGAGCGCATGGTGCTGCTGCAGAATATTGACAGCCACTGGCGCGAACACCTCTCCGCGCTTGACTATCTGCGCCAAGGTATTCATCTTCGCGGCTTCGCGCAGAAGCAGCCCAAGCAAGAATACAAGCGCGAGGCGTTTGAGCTCTTTGGCCAGTTGCTCGATGTCGTGAAAAATGACGTCACGCGTATTCTCATGAATGTGAAGATTCAGAGTGAAGAGCAAATAAGCCAAGCCACGCAAGAGATGGAAAACCGCGCGGAAAACATCAGCAACGTGACTTACACCGCGCCGACAGAAGATGGCGGTGTGGAATCCACGCTCGATGAAGACACACGCAACAAACAACAAGTGCTACAAGGCTCTACCGTGCCCCGCGTCGGAAGAAACGATCCTTGTCCCTGTGGCAGTGGTAAGAAATTCAAGCTCTGCCATGGTCGGTTGAGCTAAACTATTTGCTATCAATAGATGAGCACTTCGCGCAGCATCTATGCCGGCGAAGTGCTCTTTTTGCTTTAAATTTCCTCTTTCGATGGAGTAAAAATGGCTGTTAACTTCATTCCAACTGATCCCACCCTCTTGCATCCTGTCGCGGGCGTGCGCATCGGCGTCGTAGAAGCCGGTGTGCGCAAGGCCAATCGCAAAGATGTGACGGTGATGCTGCTGGATGTTGGTGCGAGCGTGGCTGGCGTGTTCACGCTCAATCGCTTTTGCGCTGCGCCGGTGCAAATGTGTCGTGATCATTTGGCGAAGAACTTGGGCATCCGTGCCATCCTCATCAACACCGGCAATGCCAACGCCGGCACAGGCGACGATGGCCTCGCACGCGCGCGCTCCACCTGCGTGGCCATGGCCCGCCATCTGGATATCGCGCCTGAACAAGTGCTCCCCTTCTCCACCGGCGTGATCATGGAGCCTCTGCCCAACGACCGCATCGAAGCTGCCCTGCCCGCCGCCTTGAAAGACGCGCAGCCCGCCCATTGGGGCAAAGCCGCCGAAGGCATCATGACCACCGACACGCTGCCCAAAGCCTTCAGCGAGCAAGTGCAGATCGCAGGCAAGACCGTCACGGTGACTGGCATCAGTAAAGGCGCAGGCATGATCCGCCCCAACATGGCCACCATGCTCGGCTTCTTGGCTACTGATGCTGTGATTCCACAAGCGCTGATGCAACAGCTCGCCAAAGACTTGGCCGATCAATCTTTTAACCGCGTTACGATTGATGGCGACACCTCCACGAACGACAGCTTCATCGTCATTGCTACGAATAAAGTAGCAATCAACGTAGACCCCATGCGTGCGAGCAATGAATTTGATGCCCTAAAAGCAGCGATGCTGCGTGTCTCCCAAAAACTCGCGCAAGCGATTGTGCGAGACGGCGAAGGCGCCACCAAATTCATCACGATTAAAGTCACCGGCGGCGCGAGCCAAGAGGAATGCACGAAAGTAGCCTACGCCATCGGCCATTCCCCCTTGGTCAAAACCGCCTTCTTCGCCAGCGACCCCAACCTAGGCCGCATCTTGGCAGCGGTGGGCTACGCAGGCATCACCGATCTCGATCAAACCAAAATCGCGCTGCATTTAGATGATGTTCACGTCGTTCAAAACGGCGGGCGTCGCGCAGAGTATCAAGAAGCCGATGGCGCACGCGTGCTCAAGCAATCCGAAATCACAGTCCACGTCGATCTCGGTCGGGGCGATGCTGCAGACACGGTGTGGACCTGCGATTTTTCGTATGACTATGTGAAGATCAATGCAGATTACAGAAGTTAAAGTGACGGACAATACTGGTATTTCAAACTTTCTCGCTTCAAGTTGTATAAATTGATCCGATGAAGAATCTTTGGAATAGTCAACCAACCATAGTTTGCCCTGCTTGTGGAACATTCCTACCACTACAGCAATACTTTCCTTTTGCCTACTTTCATGGTGCTAAAACCGCCTGCGCTTATTGCAAAGCTGAATTTGATTTGTGGGACAGTGCAATAAAAATTCTCAGTCAAGAGCCATTGCTTTTTCGTAAAAGAGGTGCGGCTTTTATAGGTGCTCATGAATTGTCGTTTGTGTATCAGTTGCCAGCTGAAGCTACAGTAGAGATTGACTTGCACGAGCTTGGAGTGCCTTTAAATTCTAAGTTGCTGTATATAGTTCACTCTCCGACAAGTGAGGCGGCGTGGCCTCTAGAATTAAGCAGCAATCAGTTAACTCAGAGAAAAAGGACAAATAAACTGATGTTTTATGGGCGTCCTTTCCCTAAATCGCACGAAAGCATAACCTGTTCACCTGATGTTTCAATATCCATTACGTATTTACCACCTTCGAGTGATCAAATATCTTCTGACCAGCTTGCTTTAGCGTGTGAATATCTGCTGGAGGATCAGTATGAAAAAATGCTGCTTCCTTGTGCTGTTGCAGTTGAGCAAATTACGCAGAGAACAGTATTTGATGTTCTCAAAAAACTTGGGCTCCCGACTAATCATGAGCCCAATAAGCGATTAGGACTTGAAGTCATACTTCCAATGGCAAGCCAATTACTTGATATCCCTAAGCTTGATAACAGAGTAACGAATTTGATTGCTAAATTATGGCGTCTGCGTAATCAAATGGCTCACCAAGGTAGCGTCAGTTCTGGCGTAAAACTGGCTGAGGTTGCTGAGATTTTCGTAGCAAGTATTTTCTGTGTGAATCACCTGTCTATGGTTAGACAAGATGTAGAGCAAAAATCTATTTTTCAGAATCTAAAATGAACGAACAATTCCAAGCCCTTCTTGTCCGTGCTGAAAGCCTGCTCGCTCGCGTCGAGCATATTCTTCCACAGCCACTCACCGCGCCCGATTGGTCAACAGACACCATCGCCTGGCGTTATCGCAAGCGCGCGAGCGGCCATGGCGCGTTGGAGCCGGTGAAGCATGTCGCAGGAATGAAGCTGTCTGATCTGAAAGAGATTGATGTTCAGAAAGAGAAGATTCAGCGTAACACGTTGCAGTTCGTGCAGGGCCACACGGCTAACAACGTGTTGCTCACAGGCGCGCGTGGCACAGGTAAATCATCACTGATCAGAGCCTGCCTTGATGAATATTCAGCTCAAGGTTTGCGTCTCATCGAAGTGGATAAAACCGATCTCGTCGATCTGCCCGATATCCTCGACGTGATCGCGGATCGCCCCGAGAAATTCATCATCTATTGCGATGACATTAGTTTTGAAGAAGGCGATGGCAGCTACAAAGCGCTCAAATCCGTGCTCGATGGTTCCATCAGTGGCGGAGCATCCAACATGCTGATCTACGCTACCAGCAACCGCAGGCATCTGCTGCCCGAGTACATGAAGGAAAACCTCACGTATCAGCACACGCCCGATGGCGAGGTGCATCCGGGCGAAGTGGTGGAAGAAAAAATCTCGCTCTCCGAGCGCTTCGGCCTGTGGGTGAGCTTTTATCCGTTCACGCAAGACGAATATCTCGCCATCGTCGCCCAATGGCTGCGCAATCTCGGTGTGGCCGAATCCCGCATCGAAGCCGCCCAAAAAGAAAGCTTGGTCTGGAGCTTAGAACGCGCCAGCAGAAGTGGCCGCGTGGCGTTTCAGTTTGCGAAGGATTTTGCGGGGCGGCAGGTTTAACCCGCCAACGCCGCCTTCACTGCCGCAGACACTTGCCCCATATCGGCCTTGCCAGCGAGTTTGGCTTTCACCACGCCCATGACTTTGCCCATGTCGCCTGGGCCGCTTGCTCCTAGTTCGGTCACGATGGCTTTGACGGCTGCAGTGACTTCTTCTGCGCTCATACGCTGGGGCAAGTAAACCTGCAGGATGGCCATTTCGGCTTTTTCTTTATCGGCCAGATCTTGGCGGCCGCCGGATTCGAAGGCGGTGATGCTGTCTTTGCGTTGTTTGACGAGTTTGTCGACGATAGCGATGACTTGTGCATCATCGAGCGTGATGCGCTCATCGACTTCTTTTTGTTTGATGGCAGCTTGCAGCATGCGGATGGTGAGCAGGCGCTCGCTTTCCTTGGCGCGCATGGCTGATTTCATGTCTTCGGTGAGGGTGTCTTTGATGCTCATGGCTGCTTGCTCTTTCGGCGTACAAATAAAAAGAGCGCTCATTGTAGAGCGCTCTTAAGTGTGGAGGCTCCAGCAGATCAGTGCTTGTGGCCGCTCATGTCTTTACCGGGCACAGAGCCGGGTGCGCGGGCTGCGACTGGCATCTTCACTTCGATCTTGCTTTGCTCGCCTTTGGCATTGCTGAAAGTGAGCGTGACTGGCACTTGGGTATCGACCTTGAGTGACTGCTTGAGATCAAGCAGCATGATGTGAAAACCGCCGGGCTTGAGCTCGACGGCTTTGCCTGCGGGCAGCTCCAAGCCGCCTTTGAGCTCGGCCATTTTCATGACTTGCCCTTCCATTTTCATTTCATGGATTTCGCCGATTTTTGCGACAGGTGTGGCCACGGCAACAAGCTTCATGTTGGCAGGTGCGGTGAGTTTCATGAAGCCGCCTGTACCGCTTTGGCCTTCGACGGCGGTGCGAATCCATGCGCCTTCGATTTTCACATCAGAAGCGGTTTGAGCTTGAATATTCAAGCAAAAGAGGGCTATTGCCGGCAAGAATACTGCGCGGAGTGCTATTGATTTAAGAGTGATCATGATGTGTCTTGTCCGAAATAGTCAGTGCTTGTGACCAGCGTGTGGATTGCTTGTCGTGGAGTTTGGAGTTGCTGTGGGAGTGGAAGTTGCAGCGGGCGCGACCACATTGAGCAAAGCCGCAGGATACTTCAAGCCGCGTGTGCTTGTGCCGCTTGCGGGAATTTCAGTCCATGGGTTGCTGCCAGTTTTGCTGCCGTCTTGGCACTGCTGCGTGACTTTGAACCATGCTGAGCCTGCGGGCATGGCGGCGCGCCCGCGCAGGATGAACTCATCGTAGTGGCCATCTGGCAAGGCGTTCGCAGGCGTAGCCGCCGTCCAAGTGATCTCTGTCACATCTTCTGTGATTTGCTTGCCATGGTTGTCGTAAGGTGTGGCGAGTTTTGCGGAGGTGGTTTGAATCGTCCAGCCCTGCTTGGGCATGGGCTTCGCGCCTTGAAAGCCTGCAGGGAGTTGAACGCGCAGCGCGGTGGTGGGTAGGCCTTCGCAGCCGTGGCCAACACGCAGCACGGCTTTGTAAGTGGTGTTGGCTTCGACTTGTTGTTGCTCAAGGGTTACATGAGAAAAAGCAGAGATTGCTGGCATAAAACCTGCGCAAAGTGCTATGAATTTGAGAGTATTTGAGAATTGCATGAGATATCCTGAGTGAATGCGAAACTGCACTCCAAGCAGATGCGGGAGTGCGACGATGACGAATAAAACGCTGCAGATGCTGCAGCGAAGATCAGCTCAGGAGGGAAGGTGGCCCGCGTGCGGGCAAGGGCGGCGCGGTGTGCGCGATGGAGATATGCAGCTGTGTTTGCGGCGCTGCTTGCGCGAATTCTGCAAGGGGCAGATGAGATGTTGGAGGAGGCGGCAGGCCATCGCCCGATGTACCCAAAGCACATAGCCCGCAATGCACGGTATGTGTGCTCTCCTGTGCTGAGCCATCTGCAGATTTGATGAGCAGCTTCATCGCGCCGCTGCTGGAGCAAAGCAATTCCATGCTCTGCGGTTTGAGCAGCGGGCTGGCGTGAGCGAAGCCTATCGCGAGCAGGAAACTCCAAGTCACAGCGCGACGCAGCAGCGCAGAGCGCAGCCAAGCAAAAGCTGTGTGGGAGTTTTTAAGCATCTTTAAATCTAATCAATAAAAAAGCCACGCGAGCAAGGCCAGCGTGGCTTTGTTTGCAAAGCGACCGAATCAATACATCTTCGGTGGCAATTGCATGCTGCGCACGCGCTTGTAGTGGCGCTTCACAGCGGCCGACTTCTTGCGCTTACGCTCAGCGGTTGGCTTCTCATAGAACTCGCGTGCGCGCAGGTCGGTGAGGAGGCCCAGCTTTTCGATGGTGCGCTTGAAACGGCGCAGAGCCACTTCATAAGGCTCGGTGTCTTTAACACGAATAAGTGTCATTGCAAATAAATTCCAAATTGCGGGCAGGTGATCAATCCGCCCTGATGTTCCCGCCAAAAAATGAATGTGTTCGGCTGGCAGGTTTTACCGGTAAGCCCAAGATTATAACTCGCTCGCTCTAGAGTTTCAAGCCAAAATTATGCGGACAAGAAGCGGTACAGGTTACGCAGCATGCCAGCCGTTGCGCCCCAAATGAAGCGGTTTTGCCCTGTGTTTGTATCCATCCAAGGCATGGAAAACCATTCTCTTTGAAAGCCTTGGAATTCAAACTCATGCCGAGCATGGTGCTTAGGGTTCATGAGGAAGCTCAAAGGCACTTCAAACACATCCGCCACTTCAGCAGGATTAGCCTGCAAGGTAAAGCCTGGCTGCACGGTGGCCACCACGGGGATGATGTGAAAAGCTGTGCCGGTGATGTAGCGCGGCAAGCTGCCCAAAACTTGCACGTGTTTGCTCTCCAGCCCGACCTCTTCATGTGCCTCGCGTAAGGCGGCTTGTTCGACTGTCTCTCCTGCATCGACCTTGCCGCCGGCAAAGGCCACTTGGCCCGAATGGGTGGAGAGCGTGTCGGTGCGTTGGGTGAGCAGAAGCGTCGGTTCATCGCGCATCACAATCGCCACGAGCACGGCAGCATCTCGCGGCTGGCGGTCTGTGAACGCAGGCTCCTCGCGCACTTCAGGCTGCCAAGTGGGCGGCTGCGCGAAACGCTTCAGCAACGCATCTTGCGTGAGCGCATGCGCAGGCACAGCAGGCAAATGCGTATCCCAAGATTTCACGGGCACAGCCAGTGGATTGAAGTTGGGAATTTTGGCCAAAGAGATGAAAGTGCTCATAGGTATTTGCTACATATTTAATAGCTTCTAGCGCAGATTCTATGCCGGCGAACTGCCATTTTTATCTTGAAATCGACATAAAAAAACCGCCAAGCTTGCGCGTTGGCGGTTTTCTCGAAGCACTGATCAAGAGCTGATCAAATGTTGCTTTAGGCAGCTGCAGGCGCAGAGCGTGTGAGCTTTTCTTTGATACGTGCGCTCTTGCCGCTGCGATCACGCAGGTAGTACAGCTTGGCACGACGCACATCACCACGACGCTTGACTTCCACGCCAGCGATCAGCGGAGAGTAGGTCTGGAACGTACGCTCCACGCCTTCGCCACTGGAGATTTTGCGCACGATGAACGAGCTGTTCAGGCCGCGATTGCGCTTGGCAATCACCACGCCTTCGTAAGCCTGCACGCGCTTGCGCGTACCTTCAACCACGTTCACGCTCACGATCACGGTGTCGCCGGGGGCAAAAGAGGGAATGGTCTTGTTCAGACGAGCAATTTCTTCTTGCTCAAGAGTTTTGATGAGATCCATAAGGGTCTTTCATTCATCTTCAGATCAGTAACCGCTACACAAGGGGCGACAGGTTCATTGCTGAGCGGGCTCAGATTTTCAATGCGTCGCGGCGGACAGAGGATCAGAAAAGCCTTCTATTATAGCTTTTTCGGGGCTGTGGAGCTATCCAGTAGATTAAGGCAGTAATTCAGGGCGCTGATTCTGGGTGATGACTTTGCGCTGCGCTTCGCGCCATTTGTTGATTTCAGCGTGATTACCGCCAATCAGCACGGGCGGTACGCTTTGGCCACGCCAGACTTCGGGGCGAGTGTAGTGGGGGTGGTCTAGCAAGCCATCGATGGATGGGTTGAAGCTGTCTTGGATGTGGCTTTGGTCGTCGCTGAGTACGCCAGGCTGGAGGCGGGCGACGGCATCGAGCAGGGCCATGGCGGGGATTTCGCCGCCGGAGAGGACGAAATCGCCGATGCTGATTTGCTCGGTGACGAAGGTGTCGATGAAGCGTTGATCTAGGCCTTCGTAACGGCCGCAGATGAGGATGGCGCCGGGGTTGCTGCCGTGTTCATCATTTGCTTTGGCAAAGCGCTCGACCACGGCGTGTTTGAGAGCTTGACCGATGGGGGAGAAGAGAATGACGGGGCAAGTGGGGATGCCCAGCGCGGCTCGCTCTGCCTGAATGCTTTCCACGCAGCGCGCCAATGGCTCGGCCATCATGAGCATGCCGGGGCCGCCGCCGAAGGGGCGATCATCAATCCGCCGGTAGTTGCCATCAGCGAAATCGCGCAGTTGGCTGAAATGCACATCCACCGCTTTGCTGCCATCCGCGCGTGCTTCAAAGGCGCGGCGGATGATGCCGCTTTGCATCATGGGCGCGAAGAGCTCAGGGAAGAGGGTGATGATGTCAAAGCGCATGGAAAGCTGATTTTATGGCTTAAATTTTATGCCTTTAGGCACTTTGCCGGCATACTTACTGCGCAAGCAGCTATTACTTTAATAGCAATCTGGATCAATAGTCCAACTGCCAATCCACCGTGATGCGCTTGTCTTGCAGGCTCACAGTATCAACATAAGCGTCCACAAAAGGAATCAAAGTCTCGACAGCTTTGCCTTCTACTTCACGCTCTGCGACGATGACCGTCTGCGGGCCGGTGGCCATCAAATCTTTTACTGTGCCGAGTGCGATGCCTTCACGGTTGACGACTTCACAGCCGATCAGGTCAACCCAGTAGTACTCGTCTTTGGAAGCTGTCGGAAAGGAAGAGCGAGCTATGAAAATACGGCAGCTTTTTAAAAGCTCGGCGGTGTTGCGATCATCCACGCCATCAGCTTGCGCCACCACGCCATCAGAATGCTCTTTGGAAGTGCGGATTTTGATGAGCTGGGGTGCTTTGAAAAGCTGTTCTTTGGCCACAACGCCCGCGCGTGGCTCAGGCGGCAACAAGATCCAGCTCTTAGAAGAAAAAAGCGCCTCAGGGGAGGCGCTGTAGGGGATGATTTTGAACCATCCCTTGATGCCCCAAGCGTCGCCGATACGGCCGACCTCGATGGCATCAGGCGGCAGCTCGGTGGGCTCTAAAAAGCCTAACGAAACTGCCATAGCTTAATTAAGCCTTAGCCTTAGCTTGGTTGATCAAACGCTCAACCGTAGGCGAAGCTTGTGCGCCAACGCTCTTCCAGTAGGTCATGCGGTCTTGAGCGATACGCAGGCCTTCTTCGCCGGCAGCAGCGATCGGGTTGTAAAAACCGATGCGCTCGATGAATTTGCCATCACGGCGGGTGCGCTTGTCAGCCACAACGATGTTGTAGAAAGGGCGAGCCTTAGCGCCGCCGCGAGAGAGTCGAATGACGACCATGATTGTTCCTTGCGTGGATAATCCACAAATACTGAGCCGGGTGCTCATGCATGCAGCGTTTGAGACACGCGCTGTGGCCACCCGGCCAGCGACACGCTGCAAAGCCCTCCATTATAGCGCCATGAACACAATTGCCAGAACTTTGATCCGCCCCTCTACAGAGGCAGACCTGCCCGCGATGCAGGCGATTTATGCCCACCACGTCTTGCACGGCACGGGCACGTTTGAAACTGAGCCGCCTACTGTGGCGGATTTGGCCGCTCGACGAGCCGATGTCTTGGCGAAAAAACTGCCTTGGCTGGTGATTGAAGTGGGTGGCGTGATCCAGGGTTACGCCTATGCCAATTGGTTCAAACCTCGCGCGGCCTATCGCTTCAGTGTGGAAGATTCGATTTACATGGCTCACGAATCGGCGGGTAAAGGCTTGGGCAAATTGCTGCTCACTGAATTGCTCGCCCAGCTGGAACGCGGCGGTATTCGCAAAGCGATGGCTGTGATTGGTGACTCAGCCAATGCAGGCTCCATCGGCGTACACAAAGCTTGCGGCTTTGAGCATGTAGGCATCATGAAAAGCTGCGGCTGGAAGTTTGGCGCATGGCGAGATATCGTGCTGATGGAAAAGGCACTTGGAGCTGGCGACAGCACTTCTCCTGAGTAGCCATCTATCAGCCGTGTTTGCCAACGTGAAAGCCGCCATGCGTTTGGGCGGCTTGGCTTGCCACCTGCAAAGGCACAGCCTCCAAAGGCGTGGCCATCGAATCGTTCCAGCGATTCAAGAAACCAAACATCGCTACCACGCCGAGGATCTCCACAATCTGGCCTTCGCTCCAGTGTTTGGAAACTTCGGCAAAGAGTTCATCCGTGACAGCATTAGGTTGAGATGCAGCAGCGAGCGCGAAATCCAAAGCGATTTTCTCGGCGGGTGAGTAGAGGTCGCTGCTGGCGTAATTCCAAACCTGCGCCATCTTCTCCTCACTCACGCCAAAATTCTTCGCGCCGAGCAAAGTGTGTGCTTGGCAATACAAGCAACCGCTGGCCTTACTGGCAACATGGCCGATCAAACGGCGAAAACCCAGATCCACTTCACCTTCGGGCGACATCACCGCCGCATTGAGCTGTGCAAATGCTTTCACCAAGGCGGGTCTGCGTTGCATGGTGAGCACGCTGTTGGGCGTGAAGCCCAATGTACCGAGAAAAAAATCGAAGTGTGATTTCAGTTCAGGCGTTGCATCTGCGCTTAAGGGTTTCAACCGTGACATACAGGCTCCTAATGTGCATACAGTCTAAGTCATCAACTATTGCATCACAAAGAGGAGATTCGTATGACCCAATTACTCACCCGCCGCCGTCTGATGAGCTCAATGGCTACAGCTGCGGCTGCCGGTGCGCTGCCTGCTTTCGCGCAAGCAACGCCCGTGAAGATGCTCGTAGGCTTTCCAGCGGGTGGCTCGGCAGATGCCACAGCGCGTTTGATCGCCGAGAAGATGAGCGCCAGCATGGGCGCGCCCGTGATTGTGGAGAATCGCCCCGGCGCAGGTGGCCGCATTGCGGCACAAGCCGTCAAAGATGCTGCACCTGATGGCAACACACTCATGCTTGTGCCGATGGCGGTGATGGTGGTGCAGCCCGTGATTTTCAAAAGCATCAAGTACGACACCACCAAAGATTTCACACCGGTTGGTAACGCAGCTACCTTCCCGCTAGCTTTGGCTACAGGCCCAGCCACACCTGCAAAGAACATGACTGAGCTGATCGCATGGATCAAAGCCAATCCGAATCAAGCCAACTACGGCTCGCCCGCCACCGGCTCCTTGCCACACTTCTTGGGCGAAATGCTCGGCCAAGCCGCGGGCGTGAAGATGCAGCATGTGCCCTTCCAAGGTGGAGCGCCACTCATGACGGCGTTGCTGGGCGGTCAATTGCCCATGGGCTTTGATACGCCGCTGGAGTTTGCAGAGAACCATCGCGCAGGGAAGCTGCGTATCCAAGCCGTTTCGAGCGCACAACGCATGCCGCAGTTTCCAGATGTGCCGACTTTGCGAGAAGCCGGTATCAATATCGAGGCCAGCGCTTGGTTTGGCATTTTTGGTCCTGCAGGCATGCAGGCTGCGCGTGTGGAGCAGTTGTCTGGCCAGATTCAAGCAGCGCTCAAGCAAACCGATGTGGCCTCTAAACTCACGAATTTGGGGCTCACAGCCGCGCCTGAGAGCAGCCAGCAGATGGCGCAGCGTATGGCGGCTGATAAAGCGAGATGGGAACCCGTGATCAAGGCGACCGGCTTTCAAGCAGATTGATACGGCCTATCCAGCTTCTTCATTGAAAACTTTGCGAGCGTGAAATAATTGCTGCGTTGCAGCACAGAAGTGCGGCTGTTTTTCTGATATCTTGCTTGTTTGTCTTGGACAAAACAGGTAAAGTAAATACATGTACTTACAGCAAGACCATTCTTTGTCTTCGGCGAACTCTGATTCGTCCGAGCAAAGGCGCATGCGCTGGCTTAAAGCCACACCCCAGCTGGATATCACATCTACAAAATTGCGTACGCGCATGATGGCTTTGACTCAGCTGTTAGCCACGCCAAGAGAGAAGGCTGTCGCGATTCATGATTTCGTTAAAAGCTTGCCCTTTGGCTGTTCGGCTGATTACAGCCCGCTCAAGGCCTCCGACGTGCTTAAGCTGGGCCATGGCGACTGCTTTACCAAGGGCATGCTGATGGTGGCGTTGTTGCGATGTGCAGGCATTCCAGCGCGACTACGCTTTATGTCTTTGCCAGTGCATTTTTTGCGAGGCATCATTGACGCCGAAGAATCAACCATCGTGCATGCGATGGCTGAAGTGTTCTTGGAAGATCGCTGGATCGTGACAGATAGTTATGTGCCTGATGAAGCTTTGCAGCTTGCTGCCAATGCCCGCTTGGTTCATGAAAACCGCAGCATGGGTTATGGGGTGCACATTCATGGCAGCCTGTATTGGACTGGCAAAGATGATGCAAGTGCTCAGTGTGATGAGAAAGATCCGAGTAGCTTGCCAACTGTGGATTGGGGTGTGGCCGACGATCCCAACAGTTTTTATGATCATCCCTCACATTCGGAGTTGCGCCGTAATTTCGCCACACGATTGAAATGGCGTTTGGCTGCGCCGGTGGTCAATAAACGCGTTGCGGCCATCCGTATGGCGCATGCTTGATAAGTGTTGATCGCTCTCAGACCGTGTAATTCAGCGCCATCCGCCCGCCGTCCACGGTGACGATTTCTCCGGTGATGTAGCTGGCCGCATCACTGGCTAACCAAGCTACCACATCCGCAATCTCTGAAGGCTCCCCCAAACGGCGCATCGGCGTGCGGCTCATGATTTTGGCTTTGGCGGCTTCATCCGTGAGCACGGCTTTTTGCGCCAGCTCAGTGGCGATCGTGCCAGGTGCGACAGCATTCACGCGGATACCGTGATCGGCGAGCGAGAGCGCTGCAACGCGCGTGAGCTGGTTGATGCCGCCCTTGCTCATGTTGTAGCTGGCAATCGATGGAATGGCGAGCACGCCATTGACCGAGCTCATGTTGATGATGCTGCCTTGTGTTTTGGCCTGCACCATCGCGCGGGCAGCAGCTTGAGCCATGAAGAAGCTGCCTTTTAAATTCACGCGGATCACGGCATCAAAATCTTCTTCGCTCACATCCAGAAAAGGCGCGGCTTTGAAGATGCCAGCGTTGTTCACAAGCACATCAACTCGGCCATGCAGTTCCAGTGTTTTACTCACCAGCGCATCAATCTGCGATTTCTGCGCCACATCGCAATGCACATAAGTGGCTTTCAACTCCGTGGCTAATGCCAGCCCAGCGGTATCGTTCACATCCGCGAGCATCACATGCGCGCCCTCGCGTGCAAAGCGCTGCGCACAGGCTGCACCAATGCCTTGCGCAGCACCTGTAACGATAACGACTTTGCTTTCCAAGCCCAATTGAATCGTATTTTTCATAGAGAATTTAAAGAGAAATCAGCCTTCGCCGTCATAGAATCTGCGCAAGATGCTATGAAATTAATAGCGTCTTGCTGCAATTTGAGTAGTTCTTTGCCTGACGAATAAAGCGATGAACCAATGCCAAAACCATTCGCACCTGCTTGTATGTAAGCTGCCATATTCGCAGCGCTGATGCCACCTACGGGCAGTAGCAGCGCATCTTTTGGCAGCACAGCGCGCATGGCTTTCATGGCAGCGGGTGAGATCATCTCGGCAGGAAACAGCTTGATCGCATCTGCTCCAGCAGCCAAGGCCGCGAAGGCCTCGGTCGGTGTAGCGACACCCGGAATCGCCAACATGCCCGCTTGCTTGGCTGCCCGAACGACATCCAGATTGAAATTCGGCGCAATCATCAATTGCCCGCCAGCAGCTTGGAGCTGCGTGATTTGATCAAGCTCTAAAACCGTTCCAGCGCCAATCAATGCATCAGGCAAAGCCTCGCGCAAAGCAGAAATACTGTCAAAAGGTCGAGGTGAATTGAGTGGGACTTCCAAAATCCGAAAGCCGGCATCCCAAAGCACGCGCCCAACCGCAGGTGCTTCTTGCGGCGTGAGGCCACGCAAAATCGCAATCAAAGGGCAGGCGCTGAGTGCAGCGCGAAACTGTGAAGAGCTCATGCCCAGATCATAGGGGCAGAGCGGTCAAAATGTCAGCTTAGCCGATGCGTTTGCCTTTGGCATCGAAGCCATGAAGCTTGCCCGCGAGCGCTTGCACATGAATCGTGCTGCCGATTGCGGGGCACTCTTGGCCTTCGGAGATGCGCACGATCATATTGGGCTCGGTGCTGTTTCCCAGCCGAGTGTAGAGCAGCCGCTCAGCGCCCAGCATTTCGATACTGAGCACTTGCAGTGGCAAGCCTTGGGGCATCACGCGCAGATGCTCGGGACGCACACCAACCGTAGCAATGGCCTCATTTTTAGTGCCAAATAGGCCGTCGGCCGACATGGAATCTGCGCGAAGTGCTATTAAATCAGTAGCGTCTTTGGCGGCAAGTAGATTCATCGGTGGGCTGCCGATGAAGCTAGCAACGAAGGTGGATGCTGGGAAGTGATAGACCTCATCAGGCGTGCCCAGTTGCTCCACATGGCCACTGTTGAGCACCATCAGCCTTTGCCCAAGCGTCATAGCTTCGACTTGATCGTGGGTGACGAAAAGGCTGGTGATGCCCAAATCTCTGTGCAGTTGCTGAATTTGCAAGCGGGTGGAAGCGCGTAGCTTGGCATCGAGATTTGATAAAGGCTCATCAAACAAAAACACCTGCGGCTTGCGCACAATCGCGCGCCCCATGGCCACGCGCTGGCGCTGCCCGCCTGAGAGTTGCGCTGGCTTGCGATCCAGGTATTGCCCAATCTCCAGCATCTTGGCGGCTTTGTCCACGCGCTGCTTGATTTCTTCCAGTGGCACGCCCTTGATCTTGAGGCCATAAGCCATGTTGTCAAACACGCTCATGTGTGGGTAGAGCGCGTAATTCTGAAACACCATCGCGATATCGCGCTCAGCTGGGTCGAGTTTGTTCACCACGCGATTACCGATGGAGATTTGTCCGCCGGTGATTTCTTCCAAGCCAGCCACCATGCGCAATAGCGTCGATTTGCCGCAGCCTGAAGGCCCGACCATGACGATGAACTCGCCATCTTTGATCTGGGCGCTCACGCCATGAATGACCTGATTGGCTTTCGCGCCCGTGCCATAGCTCTTGGTGATGTTGTCTAGAGTGATTGAAGCCATTTTTTATTTCTCTGAATCCACCAAGCCTTTGACGAACCAGCGCTGCATCAAAATGATCACGACCACGGGCGGCAAGAGCGCAAGGATGGTGGTGGACATGACGATGTTCCAGTCGGTCACGGTGTCGCTGTTGCCGATCATTTTCTTGATGCCGATCACGATAGTGTCGAGCGATTTTTCTGTGACGATCAAGAGCGGCCAGAGGTATTGATTCCAGCCGTAGATGAAGAGAATGACGAAGAGTGCGGCGATGTTAGTGCGCGAGAGGGGCACGAGGATGTCCCAGAAGAAACGCATCGGGCCTGCACCATCCATCTTGGCAGCTTCAACATATTCATTGGGTACAGTCATGAAGAACTGCCTGAACAAAAGCGTGGCCGTGGCAGAGGCCATGAGCGGCAGCGTGATGCCTGTGAAGGTGTTGATCAGCTTCATGTCTGACACCACTTCATACGTGGGCAAGATGCGCACTTCGACCGGCAGCATCAGGGTGATGAAGATCATCCAGAAGAAAATCATGCGGCCTGGAAATTTAAAAAACACTACGGCGTAGGCTGACAAGATGGACAGCACGATCTTGCCGAATGTGATGACCAAAGCCATCACGAGCGAGTTTTGCAGCATCGTCATCACCGGTGGTGAGAGCTTGTTGCCTGAGCCTTGAAACAAAGCCGCAGAGTAATTCTCCATCGCTTGCGCGCCCGGCAGAATGGGCATGGGCGCTTGCGCGAGGGCTTGATTCGTGACTGTGGAGGCCACAAAGGTGAAATACAGCGGAAACGCGACGACCAGCAAACCAAGCCAGATGATCGAATGCGCGAGCCAATTGGATCTTTGGTTCAACATATCAATAGTGAACTTTCTTGCCCACGTACTTGAATTGAATCATCGTGAGCAAAATCACGATCACCATCAAGATCACCGATTGCGCGCTCGATGAACCGAGGTCAAGTGCGATGATGCCGTCGTAATACACCTTGTAAACCATGATCTCGGTTGCCTTCGCGGGGCCGCCGGAGGTGACGGCGTGAATCACGCTGAAGGTTTCAAAGAAGGCGTAAGTGGCGTTGACAACTAAGAGGAAGAAGGTGACAGGTGAGAGCAGGGGGAAAGAAATCGTCCAAAAGCGGCGCGATTCGCTCGCGCCGTCAATCGCGGCTGCTTCGAGTAAAGATTTGGGAATCGACTGCAGGCCTGCAAGGAAGAAGAGGAAGTTGTACGCAATCTGCTTCCATGCCGAAGCGATGATCACCAAGATCATGGCGTGTGTGCCGTTGAGCACAGGATTCCAATCAACGCCAAGTCCATTGAGTAGCCAAGCAATCGTGCCTGTTGCGGGGTTGAACAAAAACAGCCACATCGCGCCAGCCACTGCGGGGGCGACGGCATAGGGAATGATCAAAAAGGTTTTGTAAGCCGTTGCCCAACGCACCACGCGATCCGCCATCACAGCCAAAACCAAGGCTGGCGCCATAGCGAGGAACGTGACGGCCACAGAGAAATAAATTGTGCGCCAGACCGAAGCCAAATAATCCGGATCGCTCAAAACGCGTTTGAAATTGTCGAGGCCGACAAAAGTGACCGAGGTGCCAAAAGCATCTTGCTCCAGCACCGACATGAACAGCGCCTGTCCTGCAGGCCAAAAGAAAAAGATCACCGTGATGGCGATCTGGGGCGCGAGCAGCGCATACGGCAGCAGCTTGTTGTTGAAACCGACCGATTGCATTGTGGATTTTTAAAAGAATTGGGGTCTGCCAACGCAGACCCCAAAAAACTCAAAACATCAATTAGAAGCCATGCGATCAAAGGCGCGCAGCAATGCCGTGCCACGGCGCTGCGTGTTATGCAGTGCATCTGCAGCGTTTTGCTTGCCTTGCAAAGCCTTCTCGACTTCCTCGTGGTAAACATCACGAATTTCGACCCAACGGCCAAAGCGATAGCCGCCCGTGTGCTCGCCAGATTTGCCGCTGATCAGTTGCAGAATAGGCACATCGCGGCCGGGATTCTTGCTGAAGAAGCCTTCGTCTTGCATGGCCTTGAACGCGGCATTCGTTGCTGGCAAGAAGCCAGTTTCTTTCGCCCAAGTGGTCATCACAGGCGTGGAGCGCAGGTAGTTCAAGAAAAGCGCCACACCACGGTATTCATTGGCTGAGCGATTAGGTGCGTTAAACACCCAAAGCGATGCGCCGCCAATCGTGCTGGCGTAAGGCTGGCCGCCTTGCACAGCATCTGGCCAGAAGGGCAGAGGCGCTGTACCGAATTGGAATTTGGCATCGCGGGCAATCGCGCCCAAGCCGCCAGAAGATTGCAAGAGGATCGCGCACTCGCCAGAGATGAATTTAGCAGCTGCGTCATTGCTGCGGCCACCGTAGTCAAAGCTCTTGTCCTTTTGCATATCCACCAAGGTTTGGATGACGCGCTGATTCAAAGGCGTGTTGAGCTCCAAAGAAGCACCTGCGCCCGCTTTGCCATTGCTCATCGTGCCCAGTGGCTTGTTGTGCAAGGCGCTGTATTGCTCGAGCATGATCCAGGCGAGCCAAGTGGTGGTGAAACCGCAGGCTGCGCCGTTTTTCTCGCGGATGGTTTTGGCGGCAGAGACCAGCTCTGGCCAGGTGCGTGGTGGCTTATCGGCATTCAGGCCAGCCTTCTTCATCGCATCTTTGTTGTAGAACATCACAGCTGTCGACACGTTGAACGGCATCGAGAGCATGTCGCCATTGGGCAGGCTGTAGTAGCCGCGTGCGGGGGCGATGAAGTCTGCTGGGTTGAACTGCAAGTTCGCGCGCTTGAACACCTCGCTCACGGGCACGATGGCGTTTTTGGCGGCCGTCATGTCGCCCGAGCCAGCATCAAACATTTGCATGATGTGGGGTGGGTTGCCAGCACGGTAAGCGGCCACTGCAGCGGCGCGCTGCTCGGGATACTGACCTTTGAAGGTCGTCACTACGCGGAATTCGTTTTGCGAGGCATTGAATTCGTTGGAAAAACGGGTGAGCAACTCGCCGCCTTGGCCTGTGAGGCCCATCCACATTTGGATTTCGGTGCGCTGCTGGGCTATGGCAGGGATGGCCGTTGCGCCCAAAGTGAGGGCAGCAGTCACTGCCAGAAGAGATTGCTTTAAAACACTACGCTTGGGAGACATGAAACTTTCCTTTGAAGAAAAAACAGCACGGCCGCAAATCCTATGGGCTAAATGTGACAATTACATGAATGACATATTTGCGCATCAGGGTTGTCCCGCGCCTTTTGCTGCACTGCGGCGATAATGTCACATTGAGCAGCTAGATCTATGAACGCACCCTTGCCTCCCCAGCTTTTGGCCGAAGTTCTGCAAAAGACGCAGGACAGCCCCCGCTTGCGCGAAATTCCTTACAACTACACCTCGTTTTCCGACCGTGAAATCGTGATCAGGTTGCTAGGCTCTCGCTCTTGGGAGTTGCTGGAGCAATTGCGTGGTGAGCGGCAAACCGGGCGAAGCGCTCGCATGCTGTATGAGGTGCTCGGCGACATCTGGGTGGTGCAGCGTAATCCTTATTTGCAGGATGATTTGCTGGACAACCCCAAGCGTCGCAAGGCTTTGGTCGATGCGTTGAATCATCGCTTGACTGAAGTGGAAAAGCGCCGCACGCCGGGCACAGATGCTGAGCGCGATGCCAATGTGGGCAGCTTGCTGGAGGCCGCCCGCGCGTGCGTGAAATCGTTTTACGAATCTTTTTCTCAGGTGTATGACTTGAGGAAAAAAGCGACCAGCGTGTTGCGCAAAACGACGGCGAAAGACAACATCAAATTTGACGGCCTCTCACGTGTGAGCCACGTGACCGATGCGACCGATTGGCGCGTCGAATACCCGTTCGTGGTGCTGACGCCTGATACCGAAGCTGAGATGGCCGGTATGGTCAAAGCTTGTATCGAGTTAGGGCTCACTATCGTTCCTCGTGGCGGTGGTACAGGCTATACCGGCGGTGCGATTCCCCTGACCTGGAAATCGGCGGTCATCAATACCGAAAAATTAGAGAC
This sequence comes from Variovorax sp. PCZ-1, assembly GCF_018413605.1. Lineage (GTDB taxonomy): Bacteria > Pseudomonadota > Gammaproteobacteria > Burkholderiales > Burkholderiaceae_C > JANMDU01. Next base: position 61,196 of record NZ_JAHCDN010000002.1, read on the forward strand.
GATGACCGAAGTGCAGATGGTCAATCTGCCTGGTTTGGCTGAGCCTGTAGCAACAGTCTGGTCTGAAGCTGGCGTTGTGACGCAGCGCGTGGCGGATGCCGCTGAGCGCGCGGGCTATGTGTTTGCTGTTGACCCGACATCGGCAGAAGCGAGCTGCATCGGCGGCAATATTGCGATGAATGCGGGCGGTAAGAAGGCGGTGCTCTGGGGCACGGCTTTGGATAACCTGGCTTCATGGCGCATGGTCACGCCTGATGCACAGTGGCTGGAAGTCACGCGCCTGAATCACAACCTCGGCAAGATCCATGATGCGGAAATGGCCAGTTTCGAGCTGAAATATTTTGATGCGGGCGGCAAAAAACTGCTGCGAACAGAGCAACTCGACATCCCAGGCAAGACCTTCCGCAAAGAAGGCTTGGGCAAGGATGTGACGGACAAGTTCCTAAGCGGCCTACCCGGCATTCAGAAAGAAGGCTGCGATGGCTTAATCACCAGCGCGCGCTGGATCGTTCACAAAATGCCAGCGCACACGCGCACGGTATGCCTTGAGTTCTTCGGCCATGCCAAGAATGCTGTGCCGTCGATTGTGGAAATCATCGACTTCATGTTTGCGGAGCAAAAGCGCAGTGGCGTATTGCTCGCTGGCTTGGAGCATTTGGATGACCGCTATCTGAAAGCCGTGGGTTACGCCACGAAATCCAAGCGTGCGCAGTCACTTGGCGCAGCTGGCTCAGGTTTGCCCAAGATGGTGCTCATTGGCGATATCGTGGGCGACGATGCCGATGCTGTGGCACGCGCCACAAGTGAGGTGATCCGTTTGGCGAACTCGCGCAGTGGCGAAGGCTTCGTGGCCATCAGCCCCGAAGCGCGCAAAAAATTCTGGCTGGATCGCAAGCGCACCGCTGCGATTTCCAAGCACACCAATGCCTTCAAGATCAATGAAGATGTGGTGATCCCGTTGCCGCGCATGGCCGAATACACCGATGGCATTGAGCGCATCAATATCGAGCTTTCGCTGCGCAACAAACTGAAATTTGCCGATGAACTGCTCGCTTTCTTTGAGCGCGGCAATTTGCCTCTGGGCAAAGGCGATGATGCGCAAGAGATTCCTAGCGCTGAGCTGCTCGAAGGCCGTGTGAGCGAGGCGATTGCTCTGGTGAAAAGCGTGCGTGAGCTGTGGCAAGGCTGGCTCAATACGGTGGATGAAAAATTCGCTGAGCTTCAAAGCCACGAGCTGCGCGCCAGCTGGAAAACGCAACTCCGCGCTCCGCTGCGCAATATCTTCTCAGGCGGCGCGTTCAAAGGCATCTTGGATGAAGCCACTGCCATTCACAAGCGCGTGCTCAAGGGTCGCGTATGGATCGCCTTGCACATGCACGCAGGCGATGGCAATGTGCACACCAATATCCCCGTGAACAGCGATGATTACGAGATGCTACAAACCGCGCACGAAGCTGTGGGGCGCATCATGGCGCTGGCGCGCCTTTTGGATGGCGTGATCTCAGGCGAGCATGGCATTGGCATCACGAAGCTCGAGTTTTTGAGCGAAGCTGAGCTCAAACCGTTTGCAGACTACAAAGCCAAGGTCGATCCAGAGGGGCGTTTTAACAAAGGCAAATTGCTGCGAAATAGTGAGCACTCTGCGCAGGTATCTACTAACGAAAACGCTAAAAACATCTCAAAAAATGTGGGTGACACATGGTATGCAGACCTCACGCATGCCTACACGCCCAGCTTCGGTTTGATGGGGCATGAGTCGCTGATCATGCAGCAGTCTGACATTGGCGCGATTGCCGACTCGGTGAAAGATTGCCTGCGCTGCGGCAAATGCAAACCCGTCTGCGCCACGCATGTGCCGCGCGCGAATTTGCTCTATTCGCCGCGCAACAAAATCTTGGCCACTTCGCTGCTGATCGAAGCCTTCTTGTATGAAGAGCAAACGCGGCGCGGTGTGAGCATCAAGCATTGGGAAGAGTTTGAAGATGTGGCCGACCACTGCACCGTCTGCCACAAATGCGAATCGCCCTGCCCTGTGAAGATTGACTTTGGCGATGTCTCGATGAACATGCGCAATCTGCTGCGCAAGATGGACAAAAAATCCTTCCGCCCCGGCAATGCAGCGGCGATGTTCTTCTTGAACGCGACCAATCCTGAGACGATCAAACTGATGCGTACAGGTATGGTCGATATTGGCTTCAAAGCACAACGCTTGGCCAATGATCTGCTGCGCGGCTTGGCGAAAAAGCAAACCGCCAAACCGCCCGCGACTCTTGGCACAGCGCCGATCAAAGAGCAAGTCATTCATTTCATCAACAAGAAGATGCCCGGTGGCCTACCGAAGAAAACCGCCCGCGCCTTGCTCGACATCGAAGACAACGACTACGTGCCGATTATTCGCAATCCGAAGGCGACCACAGCTGAAACCGAAGCCGTGTTTTACTTCCCCGGCTGCGGCTCGGAGCGCCTGTTCTCACAAGTGGGCCTCGCCACGCAAGCCATGCTCTGGCATGCGGGCGTGCAAACCGTGCTCCCGCCTGGCTATTTGTGCTGCGGCTATCCGCAGCGCGGCTCAGGGCAATTCGACAAAGCCGAGAAGATGATCACCGACAACCGCGTGCTCTTCCATCGCGTGGCCAATACGCTGAATTACATGGACATCAAAACCGTGGTCGTCTCCTGCGGCACGTGTTATGACCAGCTCCAAGGCTACGAGTTTGACAAGATTTTCCCCGGCTGCCGCATCATTGATATTCATGAATATCTGCTGGAAAAAGGCATCACCTTGCCCCAAGGCCAAGGTGGTTTCCTTTACCATGAGCCTTGCCACAACCCCATGAAGTTGGGCGATTCCATGAAGACCGTGAAGGCCTTGGTGGGCGAGAATGTGCTCAAAAGCGAGCGCTGCTGCGGTGAGTCTGGCACGCTAGGTGTCTCGCGCCCCGATATTTCTACCCAAGTGCGTTTCCGTAAGGAAGAGGAAATCCGTAAAGGCGAAGCGGCTTTGCGTGCATCGGGCGCCGTCGCCGAAAAAGCCAATGTGAAAATCCTCACCAGCTGCCCCAGCTGCTTGCAAGGCCTCTCGCGCTATGGCAACGACCTGCAAAACGGCCTGCTCGAAGCCGATTACATTGTGGTGGAAATGGCCAACCAAATCCTCGGCGACAACTGGCTGCCCGAATACGTGGCCAAGGCCAATACAGGCGGAATTGAGCGAGTGCTGGTTTGATGTATTGCGAAGGCAAGAAGTGTGCGTTTTCTCACACTTTTTGCATTCTGCAGCTTGAGTCAACGCGCTTGGCAGGAGCTAGCGTGATTTATGCCCGCTTCAGCCAAGCTCACATGGCTAGGCAAAACCCTAGAAAAGCCCTACTATCATAGGGATTCACACTCAAAAAATCCCTGTCTTTGTGGGGCGATTTGTTCAGCATGCTTTCAACACATAAGAAAACAAGTTTTTCATGTCAGCAAACTTTGGCATTTTTCAGCTTAGCCGTCGTTTGTAGCGCGCTGAGCTGGAGTGCTTTCGCGCAAACGACGGTGACACCCGCAAATCGAACAAGCAATGCGGGTGAGGTGGAGTTCATGCGTGGCGTGGGTTTCGCGCAGACACCTGGCCAAACGCCGCGTACTCTGGGCAAGGGTTTGCCTTTGCAGGAAGGTGACCGTTTGACAACCGCCGATGGCGCAACTGCTGTGGTGAAACTGCAAGATGGCACACGCATGACCGTGCGTCCTGGCAGCGAGATGGTGCTCTCTCAGTTCAAATTCAGCCAGGATGCGCAGGACAACAGCATGGTAATCAATATGCTGCGCGGTGGCCTGCGCGCCATCACTGGCTTGATCGCCAAAGGCTCGCCCAACGCTGCACGCATTCAAACCAACACCGCCACCATTGGTATCCGCGGTACTGATTTTGATGCACGCATCTGCAGTGTGGACTGTGGCAATGAGGGGCGCCGTATTGCGCAAAATGCCAAGCCGAATGCCATTCAGGCCAGTGCAAAGGTATTGTCTTCGCGCGGCGAAGTGTTGGCCGTTGATGGTGCCGGTCAGCGCCGCCGCTTGGTCGATGGTGGTGGCTTGTACCCCGGCGATGTGGTGGAAACCGGGCAGGGCACACAAGCCGTATTGGCCTTCCGCGATGAATCTCGTGTGACGGTGGGAGCGACCACACGCTTTCGTATCGACAACTTTGTCTTTGACAGCAAAAACGCTGGCGAAGGCCGCATGCTCACCTCGATCCTCAAAGGCACGGTGCGCGCGCTCTCGGGCTTGATTGGCAAAGCCAATAACAAAAACGTGAGCTACAGCACCTCGACTGCAACCATCGGCATCCGCGGGACTGAAGTGCTCATTCGCTGTGTAGGCGTGTGCGCAGGCGAGGGCGGTGGTCAAGGCGATGGCCTCACGGTGTTCACCTATTCTGGTCAAGTGGATGTGACCAAGCTCACAGACTTCACCAGCAGTTTTGTTCTCACGCCTGGCCGGGGGCTGTCCGTCACACCAGCTGGCACTCAGGAGTTTGGTGCAGAGCCACCGAATGATCTGACTGCGCCTGGTAGCTTGCCTTTGCCAGCTTCTCTTTTTGGCAGCGACAACGTGAATGAAAACCAAGAAGGCTTGTATGTGTTTGTGCGCGATGGGCATATTGAGCTCACCACCAACTCCTCTGTTTTGCACCTAGGTCGAAACGAAGCAGGCTTGGCCGGTAACGATGGCAGCACGGTGCGCCCTCAAGATGTGCCGCGCTTTTTGGAATTTGACCGAACGCCTCTACCCAATTCCACCAATTTCAATGTGGCAGCATTGTTGGGGGATTCCAACATAACAGGTGGACGTGTTTGCCGCTGATCCACACATTGAGCCTGCGTTTGTCGCTGAATGTCACAATCTGAAGATGAACGTGAAGCCAAAACAATATCGCCCACTATTCGCTCAGTCTGTTTTGGCTCTGGCTGCTCTGGCTAGCCTGAGTGCGTTTGCACAAGTCGCTCCTGCGCCGCAAGCAACGATGGCCTCTAGCAATCCCAGTTTCGCCATTCGCGGTTTCAATATCAAAGGCGAGAATCCTCTGAGCGCAGCGCAGACCAGTAGCGTGCTGGCTCCTTTCTTGCGTACCGACGCCACAATCGATACCCTGCAAAAAGCCACCTCAACCCTTGAGGCGGCCCTGCGCGACGCAGGCTTCGGCTTACACAAAGTGTCGTTGCCGCCGCAAGAGGTGGGCGATACCGTCACACTGGAAATTGTGAAATTCACGATCGGCCGTGTGGTCGTCACTGGCAACCAGCACTTCGGTGAGGCCAATATTCGCAACAGCTTGCCCGAGCTGAAAGAGGGCAACTCTCCCAATTTCAAGCGCTTGGCGGTACAGACCGCTTTGGCCAACGAGAACAGCAGCAAGCAGATCAATGTGGCCTTGAAAGAGGCCAATGAGGCTGACAAGATTGATGCGACGGTGCAGGTGCGCGATATTCGCCCTTGGTTTGCTGCCGTGACGCTGAGCAACAATGGCAATGATTCATCCGGCAAAGATCGCTTCACCGTCTCCGCAGGGCACAACAACCTCTGGAACAGTGATCATCAAGCCGTGCTGGCCTACACCACATCGCTCGAGCGCACTGGTGATGTGCGCCAGTGGGGTTTGAATTACAAAATCCCTTTCTACAGTGCACGTGGCACGCTTGGCTTCTCTGCGACCCAATCGGATGTGCTGGGTACGTTTGCGACATTCACAAGCACAGGTGTTGGCCATACACGTGGCCTGAATTACACGATTTCCAATGAGCCCGAGGGCGGGCGGCGCAGTTATTTTTCAGTGAGTTTGGATGATCGCGTGTATGGCGCGGCTTTGGTCAACGGCGTGACGGTGGGTGTGGATCGACGCAGCCGGCCTCTGGGTGTGGGTTACAGCGTGAAAAACGAATCAGATGGCTCGGTCTGGGCTTACAACCTGGATCTATCTCTCAACATCGGTTCTGGCTCGGGCAACAATCTCACTGCTTACCGCTCTGAATTTAACGGCCTCGTTGCAGGCCAGGGTATTTCTAGCCGTGCTTTCAAGATCTTGCGGGCAGGGCATCAGTATTCGGCGAGCTTAGGCAAAACTTGGCTTTGGAGCGTGCGATCACAGGCGCAGTTGAGTAACACGGCCTTGATTTCTGGCGAGCAGATCGGCTTGGGCGGCACGGGCTCGCTGCGTGGCGCGCCGGATCGCGCTATTTCTGGGGATGCGGGTTTGCTCAGCAGTTTAGAGATCACTTCGCCTGAGTTGATCAAAGGTTTACGCCTCACCAGCTTCTTGGATTCTGGCTGGCTCAGCAATCGAAGTGCCGATGGCTTTCGTCGCGTGAGCAGTGATAACTTGGCCAGCCTCGGGCTGGGTCTGCGCTTTGGGCATCAAAGCGGCGTTTCTTTGAGTGCGGACTATGGTCGTTTGCTCAATAGCAGCAAACTGCCACTCACCAGTAATTCCAGTGCGCCACAAAAGGGCGATGACAAGCTGCATCTCACGATGTCCGTTCGCTTCTAAAATCTGAGCTTGCGCTGCTTCTAGCGCTTGGAAATTCATCATGGCTGGCCTCACGCAAGATACCCCCACACCGACGGACATCACCGTTCACCAACAATCCAAGTTGCTGGAAATTGCTTTTTCGGATGGCAAGGCCTTCAAGCTGCCGTTTGAACTGATGCGCGTGTATTCGCCGTCTGCCGAAGTACAAGGCCATGGACCGGGGCAGGAAACGCTACAAACAGGCAAGCGGGATGTGGGCTTGCAAGAGCTGGAGCCGATTGGCAATTACGCGATCAAACCCGTGTTTACCGATGGCCACGAGAGCGGGATTTTCTCTTGGGATTATTTGTATTTCCTCGGTAGCCAACAGGATGATCTGTGGAAGCGTTATTTGGCCAAGCTCGAAGAAGCGGGCGCGGATCGTGATGCGCCGATGCTTGGCGGCGGTGGGCATGTGCATGGCGCAGGCTGCAGTCATTGATTTCTATTTACTCTCAATTCAATAGCGCCTTGCGCAATCTACACCATGGCTAGCACGCATTTTGGCTACAAAACAGTCGATGAAAAAGATAAAGCGCGTAATGTACGCGGCGTGTTCGATTCCGTCGCCTCCAAATACGATGTGATGAACGATCTGATGTCTGCTGGCCTGCATCGCGGCTGGAAGGCGTACACGGTGCTCGTCTCCGGCGCGGGCTTGGGCTCCAAGGTGCTGGATGTAGCGGGCGGCACAGGTGATTTAGCGCTGGCTTTCGCCAAAAAGGTCGGCCTAGGCAACGGGCAGGGTGAAGTCGTTCACACCGATATCAACGAAGCCATGCTGCGCGTGGGGCGTGATCGCTTGGTGGATGCTGGGTATGCCTTGCCCACGCTGGTGTGCGATGCGGAGAAGCTGCCCTTGCCAAGCAACTATTTTGATGTGGTCACCGTTGCTTTCGGTTTGCGCAACATGACACACAAGGAAGAGGCGCTGGCCGAGATGTGCCGCGTGCTCAAGCCAGGCGGCAAACTCTTGGTGTTGGAGTTCTCCAAAGTGGCCCAACCTTTGCAAAAGGCCTACGATTGGTATTCCTTTAACATCCTGCCAAAATTGGGCTCAATGGTTGCAGGTGATGCGCAAAGCTATCAATATTTGGCGGAGAGTATTCGCATGCATCCTGATCAGGAGACGCTCAAAACCATGATGCTCTCGCAAGGATTCGGCCACGTGGATATCCACAATATGACAGCAGGCGTGGTCGCGTTGCATGTGGGTATCAAGTGCTGATTTCTTTCAAAGAAGCGCACTTGAAATGATGGGTTTGAGTGGCATGTGTGGGGTTCAATTTTTAATGAGGCGAGATATGAAGTTAATGTCTTACATCGTGACCGGCATCATGGCCGCCAGCTTGGCGCTCGTGAGCTTTGACGCAGATGCCGCTAAGCGCATGGGCGGCGGCAAATCGTTTGGTAAGCAATCCAATAATGTGACTCAGCGTGATGCTGCACCTGCAGCTCCCGCTGCAGCGCCAGGAGCCGCCGCTGCTGCCAAACCTAGCGCACCCGCTGCTGCAGGCGCTGCCGCAGCAGCTCCCAAGAAGCCTTGGGGTGCGATGCTCGGTGGTTTGGCTGCTGGCTTGGGGCTTGCATGGCTCGCCAGCTCGCTAGGTCTTGGTGAAGCCTTCGGTCAAATCTTGATGTTTGGTTTATTGGCTCTTCTCATCATGGTCGCTGTAGGCTGGTTCATGCGTCGCCGTGCGCAAGGCCAAGGCAATATGCAGCAAAACTCGCCTTATGCGATGGCTGGCGCAGGAGCAGGTGGCGCACCGAATGTGCCAACCCAGCGCAGCTACAGTCCAGAAAACGTCGGTAACGATGCGTCAGCACGCCCTTGGGAGCGCAATTCCACGGCTTTCCAGGCGCAGCCTCAATCCACGGGTGGTAGCTTGATCGGTTCACGCCTGTCTGGCGGCGCAAGCAACTGGACGATTCCTGCCGATTTCGATGCACCTGCCTTCCTCGCAACTGCCAAGCAAGCCTTCGTGGCCTTGCAAGCCGCTTGGGATAAGAACGATGTGAAGACCCTGGGCACGATGATGACAGATGAGATGCTGCGCGAAATTCGCCAGCAGCTCTCCGAGCGCGATCAGCACACCGGTGCTGGTGCAAATCACACCGAAGTGGCCGCGCTTGACGCCAAGCTCCTCGGCATTGAAGACACTGGCAGCGAGTGGATGGCCAGCGTGGAGTTCTCCGGCATGATCAAAGAAGATCCATCCCAGAGCCCCGGCCCATTCCGCGAAGTGTGGAACATGACCAAGCCCAAAGACGGCAGCGCAGGCTGGCTCGTTGCAGGTTTGCAGGCTTTGAACTGATCTGTTCTTCGCCCATTCAAGAAGCCCGGTTCGCCGGGCTTTTTTTATGCCTTTTGAGCAATTTGCCGGCGTATTTATTGCGCGAAGTGCTATTAATTTTGTAGTGTGCGGTGGTCGCTGTTTGGACAGACCGGCCGCGAGGCAAGGGGCTGCGGCGTCTGCCTCATATACGCCGCTCGGAGTTTGCAGCACCTGCCGCAAGAGTGTTGATGAAAACGCCTTGCGTTTTCACCATCGTTTCAGGCGATGGGTGTCGCCACTCTCCTGAGCCGGGTACATGAGCCCGCCCGAATACGGCCCCTGCAGGCCGCAAGAGCACCATAAGCAGAGATAATGCAAACCATGAGCACCGCCCCCGCTTTCCCCAGTTTCCCGATCCCCAAGCCGCCCGATTGGCTGTTGCGTGAAATGCAGCAGCGCGTTGTGTTGCTGCTCAATCATGTGTTGCAGCAAGAGCCTGAGGCCGTGGCCAGATTAAAGAGGCAAAAAGGGCAGATTGCCGGCATAGAATCTGCGTGGATAGCTATGAAATTAATAGTGACTCCGGCAGGATTGCTTGATCTAGCAGAGCCAGATGCTGAGGCTGATTTATCCCTCAAAGTGATCGATACGAATCCCTTGAGTATTCTGCAAACCTTGATGAGTGGTGAAAAGCCTCGCATGGAAGTCTCTGGCGATGTGATACTGGCAGCAGAAGTCAATTGGCTGGTCGATCATGTGCGCTGGGATGTGGAGGAGGATCTCTCACGCATCGTGGGCGATGTGCCAGCGCACACGCTCATGAAGGCGGTACGAGGCTTGGGTGATACGCTCAAGGCATTCATCGCCCCCAAAGCTAACAATCAACAAGAAGAATCACCCGCCCCATGAATTGGTTCACCCGCTTTGGCCGTGGCAGCTTCATTGTTTTTATTGCGTTGCGCTATGGGCTGGATCAGCTCGTGCTCACGAGCTTTCAGAAGCCTTGGCTTAAAGTCATCGCGCGCATTGCATCGCTGGGCAGAAATTTAAGCGCGCCGCGTGGCCAGCGGCTGCGTGAGGCGCTCGAAGCGCTCGGCCCGATCTTCGTGAAATTCGGCCAAGTGCTTTCCACGCGCCGCGATTTGCTGCCCACCGATATTGCTGATGAGCTGGCGCTGCTGCAAGATCGTGTGCCGCCGTTTGATGCAAGCATTGCTGTGGCCACGATTGAGCGCTCTTTTGGCCGCAAGCTCGCTGATCTCTTTGAGAGCTTTGATCAAAAGCCGATTGCCAGTGCATCGATTGCACAAGTGCATTTCGCCACACTCAAAACCAAAGATGGCCAGCTGCGCGAAGTGGCGGTGAAAGTGCTGCGCCCTGGCATGCTGCCCGTGATTGACAAAGATTTGAGCCTCATGCGCATGATGGCAGGCTGGGTGGAAAGTCTCTCGGCCGATGGCAAACGCTTGAAGCCGATGGAAGTGGTGGCGGAGTTTGACAAGTATCTGCACGATGAGCTCGATCTCGTGCGCGAAGCCTCAAACGCTGCGCAACTTCGCCGCAATATGGCGGGCTTGAATTTGGTGATGATTCCCGAAATGTTTTGGGACTATTGCCATACCGAAGTCATCGTGATGGAGCGGATGACGGGCATCCCGATCAACCAGATCGATACGCTCAAAGCCGCAGGCGTCGATTTCAAAAAGCTTTCACGCGATGGTGTGACGATTTTCTTCACACAAGTCTTCCGCGATGGTTTTTTTCATGCCGATATGCATCCCGGCAATATTCAGGTGAGCACGGCGAGCGAGACTTTTGGCCGCTACATCTCGCTGGATTTCGGCATTGTCGGCACGCTCACCGAGGTCGATAAAGATTACCTCGCGCAAAACTTCGCCGCCTTTTTCCGCAGAGACTACAAGCGCGTGGCCGAGCTGCATATTGAATCAGGCTGGGTACCGCAAAACACACGGGTCGATGAGCTCGAATCCGCCATTCGTGCCGTCTGCGAGCCTTTCTTTGATCGGCCACTCAAAGAGCTCTCGCTGGGCATTGTGCTCATGCGCCTCTTCCAAACCTCGCGCCGCTTCCATGTCGAGATCCAGCCCCAGCTTGTGCTCCTACAAAAGACCCTGCTCAACATCGAAGGCTTAGGCCGTCAGCTCGATCCCGATTTGGATTTGTGGGCCACCGCCAAGCCATTCCTCGAAAAATGGATGGCAGAGCAAGTCGGCCCGCAGCGCTTCTCGGATGCGCTCAAAGCCCAAGCGCCGCGCTATGCCAAGCTCATCCCGCATCTGCCGCGATTGCTCACTGATTATTTGCAGCGGCCAGGAGGCGGGAATGACGCGCTCATTCAAGAGCTGCTACAAGAGCAAAAGCGCACCAATGCCCTGCTGCAAAAAATCGTTTATGGCGCGATTGGCTTCGTGTTGGGAATGGTAGCGCTACAGCTCATTTTGTACCTACGCATCCGTCTCTGGTGATTGTTCTTTACTTATTTTTAAGCAAAAACGGCTGATTGCCGGCATCAATACTGCGCGAAGTGCTATGAAATACGCAGCATGCCATACATGGGCTCTTACTGAGTAAAAACCCTTTATTGCTCACGGGCTGACGTGAATTGGCATACAAGATGCATAAAATCCCAGCCATTGCTTAAGCGGAGACATCAATCGTGAGTTCATTGATCATTTTTGTGGCCTTTTATCTGGCCGTCACCATTGCCATCGGCCTCATCGCTGCGCGCCGCGTGCAGAATTCGGCTGATTACATGGTGGCTGGCCGCAGCTTGCCGCTGTATATGAACATGGCCACGGTGTTTGCCACTTGGTTTGGCGCGGAGACGGTGCTCTCCATCTCGGCCACCTTTGCGCGCGATGGCTTAGGCGGCATCCCTGGCGATCCGTTTGGCGCATCGCTGTGTCTCGTGCTCGCGGCCTTGCTGTTTGCCAAGCTGTTCTATCGCATGAATCTCCTAACGATTGGTGATTTTTACAAGCAGCGCTATGGCAAAACGGTCGAGGTGATCACGAGTTTTGCCATCGTGGCATCGTACTTGGGCTGGACATCGGCGCAAATGACGGCTCTGGGCTTGGTGATTCATGTGCTCTCGGGGGGCGCTGTCAGCTTAAGCGCCGCGATTGTGATTGGCGGCTTGGTCGTGCTGATCTATACGATTTTTGGCGGCATGTGGTCGGTGGCTTTCACCGATCTCTTCCAGGTGGTGGTGATCATCGTTGGTCTGTCACTCGTGGCTTGGCTGGTGAGTGATATGGCGGGCGGCACACAAAAAGTGATCGCGCAGGCCGCAGCAGATGGCAAATTCAACTGGATTCCGGCAGACAGCAAGGGCTGGTGGGCGATGGCGGGCGCATTCTTCGCCTTTGCCTTTGGCTCGATTCCTCAGCAAGACGTGTTCCAACGTATGACCAGCGCCAAAGATGAGAAAACGGCGATGCGCGGCACGATGTTCGGTGGCCTGATTTACTTTGCCTTTGCTTTCGTTCCCATGTTCATCGCTTATGCCGCTGTGGTGTCCGATCCAGCTGTAGCGAAGCTGTTTGGTGCGGAAGATGCGCGCGAAATCCAAAAAGTGTTGCCTGATTTGGTGTTGGGCAAAATGCCGCTGTGGGCACAGGTGATGTTCTTCGGCGCGCTGCTCTCGGCGATTTTGTCCACCGCCAGTGGCGCTTTGCTCGCGCCCACTTCGTTGTTCACAGAAAACGTGCTCAAGCCTTTTGTGCCGAAGATGAATGACAAGCAATTCCTCTTCACTCTACGCATCGTCTTGGTCACCTTTACCGCTATTGCCCTGCTCTTTGCTTTGAACAGCACGAGCACGATGTATGAAATGGTGCAAAACGCCTACAACGTGACTTTGGCTGGCGCATTCATCCCCTTGGTGGCGGGCGCCTACTGGAAGCGCGCCACCACGCAGGGCGCGATGTTTGCCGCGATCGGCGGGCTGGCTGTTTGGCTGGGCGCCATGAATTTCGCACCCGAATCGCTGATCCCGGCCAATTTACTGGGTTTGTTTGCCTCGGCTGTGTTGATGCTGCTGGGCTCGCTTGCGCCGCAAATCATCAAAAACGCTGGGCATCCCATCCCAAAGCACGCTTTTGACTAAACGCCGAGCCAAACGTCGGGTTCAGGGCGACAAACTATAATGCTGGGTTGCCCGCACCGTAGCGGGCAACGTTCATTTTTGCTTCCAGCATCATGCCGATTTACGCCTACAAATGCTCTGACTGCGGCCACGCCAAAGACGTGCTGCAAAAAATCTCTGACGATCCGCTTACCATCTGCCCCGCCTGCGGGGCTGCGGCATTCTCCAAGCAAGTGACTGCGGCTGGCTTCCAGCTCAAGGGCGCTGGCTGGTATGTGACGGATTTTCGCTCAGGCGGTGATGGGGCGAACAGCGGCGTAGGCAAGGCGGCCGAAGCACCGAAGACCGATGCGCCAGCGGCCACGCCTGCAGCTGCCCCCGCAGCTTCTACGGCTGCACCTGCTGCTTCTCCAGCACCAGCCCCTGCACCAGTTGCTACTAAATCTGTAGCATCTCCCGCAGCTTCCTAGCCGGCGAATGGCTTAAAACGCTTTGAAATCCATCTGACATTCATCTGAAACTTGGCTCTGAGACACTTCAACAATGATGAAATCCATCCGTAAATGGCTGCTCGCAGGCTTGCTCGTGATCGTTCCGGTCATGGTCACGCTCTGGGTGCTTGATTGGATCGTCTCCAGCCTCGACAAAACCCTGCAGATCCTGCCCGGTGATTGGCATCCGGATAAGTTGATTGGTTTTCACATCCCCGGCTTTGGCGTGTTGCTTGCTTTGGCTATTTTGTTGGTCGTCGGCGCGGCAGCTAGCAATTTTCTGGGCAAGAAGCTCGTCTCTTGGTGGGATGCGCTGCTCAATCGCATTCCGGTGGTGCGCTCGATTTATTCCAGCGTCAAACAAGTCTCTGACACGCTGTTTTCCGACAGTGGAAATGCCTTCCGCACCGCCGTGCTCGTGCAATGGCCGCGCGAGAATGTCTGGACGATTGCCTTTATCACCGGCACGCCTGTGGGCGAAGTCGCGTCGCATCTCAAAAACGGCAGCGCTGATGAATTCGTGAGCGTTTATGTGCCCACCACGCCCAACCCCACCGGCGGTTATTTTGTCTTGCTCAAAAAGAGCGATTGCATTGAACTCAAGATGAGCGTGGATGAAGCGCTCAAGTACATCGTCTCGATGGGTGTGGTGGTGCCAGGTGGCCCTGCTGCCTTATCCACATCAGCCGCCAAGTGAATTTAGAAAGAGAAACAGTTATGTCAGCAGTTACCTCCATGCGCTCAAGCTACGCCGGCCTCGTCACCGAAGCGCATCTCGGCCAAATCGTCACGCTCTGCGGCTGGGTCAATCGTCGCCGCGACCATGGTGGCGTGATCTTTATTGATTTGCGTGACCGCGAAGGCACAGTCCAAGTGGTTTGCGATCCGGATCGCGCTGACACGTTCAAAGTGGCCGAAGGCATTCGCAATGAATTCTGTGTGCAGATGAAAGGCCTCGTGCGCGCCCGCCCCGCCGGCACGACGAATGACAACATCAAAAGTGGCAAGATTGAAATTCTCTGCCATGAGCTCACTGTGCTCAACGCATCGGTCACGCCACCGTTCCAGCTCGATGATGACAACCTGAGCGAGACCACGCGCCTCACACACCGCGTGCTCGATCTGCGCCGCCCCTACATGCAAAACAATTTGATGCTGCGCTACAAAGTGGCGATGGCGGTGCGCAATTATTTGGATGGCGCGGGCTTCATCGATATCGAAACGCCGATGCTCACTAAATCCACACCCGAAGGCGCGCGCGATTACCTCGTGCCCAGCCGCGTGCACGATGGCCAATTCTTCGCGCTGCCGCAATCGCCTCAGCTCTTCAAGCAGCTCTTGATGGTGGCCGGCTACGACCGCTATTACCAAATCACCAAATGCTTCCGCGATGAAGATTTGCGCGCGGATCGTCAGCCTGAATTCACGCAGATTGATATTGAGACCAGCTTCCTCACCGAGCAAGAAATTCGCGACATGTTCCAAGGCATGATGACGCAAGTCTTCAAGCAAACCATGAATGTGGATCTCGGCGAATTCCCCGTGATGAAGTATGCAGACGCGATGTTCAAATACGGCTCAGATAAGCCCGATCTGCGCGTGCTGCTCGAATTCACCGAAATGACCGAAGAGATGAAGACGGTCGATTTCAAAGTCTTCAGCGGCGCTGCCAACATGAAGGGTGGCCGCGTGGTGGCTATGCGCGTGCCCCACGGTGGTGTGGAAGGCACCGGCTTTTCCCGCAGCGATATTGATGGCTTCACAGAATTCGTGAAGATCTACGGCGCTAAGGGCTTGGCCTACATCAAGGTGTTGGATTTGGCAAAGGGCCGTGATGGCTTGCAAAGCCCGATTGTGAAAAACATCCATGACGAAGCCTTGAATGCGCTGCTGCAAAAGACTGGTGCGCAAAACGGCGACATCATTTTCTTCGGCGCAGACAAAGAGAAGATCGTCAACGACGCGATTGGCGCTCTACGTATCAAAATCGGCCACAGCGATTTCGGCAAAAAAGGCGGTCTCTTCGTGGATCGTTGGGCACCGATGTGGGTGGTGGATTTCCCGATGTTTGAATACGATGACGAAAGCCAGCGCTATACCGCTGTGCACCACCCCTTCACGGCGCCGAAAGACGGCCATGAAGACTGGATGGTGACCGCGCCTGAGAAATGCATCGCCAAAGGCTACGACATGGTCTTGAACGGCTGGGAAATCGGCGGCGGCTCCGTGCGTATCCACCGCGCCGATGTTCAGGCCAAAGTGTTTGATGCTTTGAAGATCACGCCCGAGGAGCAGCAACTCAAATTCGGCTTCTTGCTCGATGCCCTGCAATACGGCGCGCCTCCTCACGGCGGCTTGGCCTTCGGCCTGGATCGCATCGTGACCTTGATGACCAAAGCCGAATCCATTCGCGATGTGATTGCCTTCCCCAAGACGCAACGCGCTCAGTGCTTGCTCACGCAAGCGCCTTCGCCTGTGGACGAGAAGCAATTGCGCGAGCTGCATATCAAGCTGCGTAACACAGCCGCAGCTGCGTGATGAAGGTGTAGAGTGCTATTGAATAAATAGCACTCTGCGCAGTCTCCAAGCCAGCAAATGCCCCCAAAGACTTAAAAATCAGTAGGTGATGGTGAGCGTATGCGCTTGCGTACCGGTGCAGGTGCCAGTGGCGCATGTGCCTGCTTGATTCGCGGGTGCTGTTGCCGTGATGGAGTGTGCTTGAGGCGCGCCTGTTGCATTGACGCTTGTTGCACTGAGGCTGAGGTTATACAAAATGCCTGCAATGGTTCCGCTGTTCGCACTCAGGCTCATCGTGTAGGGCGTTTGATTCGTGCAGTTGACGCTGAAATTGGTGGTTGCATTGACTGGCGAAGCTGAGAATGCTTGATAGCTCAGATTGATGTTGCCAGGAGGGGTGCTGATGGCGCACACGGGATCGATCACGGCGTAAAACGCGATAGGATCTTGCCCCACAATGGGATTGGTCTGCGGAATACGCACAATGAAGCTAACCAAGGTGTCGTCGTAAGTACCTGCAGGTTTGCCAGTCTGGCTGGTGATGCGCAGATAGTAGGGTACGTTGAATGAAGTGATCAAACCCGTGCCGAAATTGATGTTGCCGTTTACGCGCCGATTGCTGTTGTTCCATGTGGAGGCGTAAGTTGATTCGCGGTAGATGTTGTAGTTCAGCGTTTGCGTGCCGCCGATTCTGGTGTATTGGCGTCCGGCAGGAGGTTCGCCTTGGTCTATGCCAACTGAATAAGTATTGGTAGCCGAGTCTGTGGATAGGCGTGTGCAGGTGATTGTCACCTGACCGGAGGTGTTCAAAACAGTACCTTGGGTGTAACGCACATTCAAAGAGTTTCCTGAGACCGTACAGTCATAGGCTGCATGGCTGATGAGCGGCAAAGTACCCATCATGGACGCAGCAAGTGCGACCCAAGAGCGTTTGTTCATGCATCGTTTCATCGCTTCACTCCTTCGCAGCGCACAGGCCCTAGTCGCAAAATATCGTCGGCTTTGCTCTCGGGTGGCAGTTCGAGCTGTATCTTGCAGTTTGTGCCGTTGTGTTTGAGGACCAAGGTATTTTTGGGCTGCAAACCTGTCATGAAGGCTTCACCGCGCCGAGCCACAAAGAATTCTTGTTTGTCACCCACCAATTCAATCTCTGCACCGGCTGGCGCATCTTGTCCATCGGCCAGAATGATCTTGATCAGCGCCGCGCGACCTGTACGCACAGGGAAGATGATTTTGACGCCGCTGCGTGCAGCTGGCACGGTGATTTGCTCGATGTTGTCAATCTCGGCACTGATGGGTAACTCGGAGGGATCCAGGCGAATGTTATTGCGCTGAAAAGATTGCAGGCGCGGCAAAAATGCTCGACCACTCGCATCGGTGCGAGCTTGTACGCTGCCTTGGAAGCCCACGCCTACATCGGCATAGCCCGGCACTTCCACGATGGCGAAGCTGTCTTGTACCCGGCGAGAAGCATGCAATTGGCCATCGATGAAGACCAGGGCGCTTTGCAAACCGAGGCGCATGTTTTGCTGCGAAGCGTTGGCACTGATGTCGCCAGTGACCAAAGCTTTACTGGCTTGGTGGTACAGGCCTGCTTCGGCATAGCCTTTGTCAGCGCGCACGCCTGCCAGAGCTCGCCAGCCTGTGCCCAACTCGCCAACAGGCGCTTGGCTCACACTGGTGTAAGCATCGGTTTGGCCTGCGCGATGGTTCACGCTGGTGGAAGAGTTCATACGATTGTCGAGTGGAATATTCAGACTCAAGCCTATTGATGTGGCAGGCGCTGCCACGCCAGATCCAAAAGCACGTGTCGCGCTCACGCTCAGAGTGCTGCGCTGGCCGATGCGCATGGAGTAATTGGCGCTGGCTGTGCGGATTTCGCCTGTGCCGTAAGTGTCAATGCGCGCCAAGCCGACACCCAATGCGCCGAAGCGCTCGCTGTTGTAGCTGTAGTTGAGGGCGCTCTCTAGTTTGTTGGGAAGCGAATTGCCAGTGAGGCCAAGTTGGCGGTAATCTCGGCTCGCGCTGGTGACACGTCCGTTGAAACCATGCTTCAAGTGGCTGTATTCGAGGCCTATGCCCCACTCTGTGCCCTTGCCAGTAGTTTTGTCTCGGCTCGTTGCCAAGCTAGCGTAACCTAGCATTTGAAACGGCAGTGCCAGGTTCAGCCCTAGGCCGAGGGTTTGGGTATCGCTTCCGATTTGCGCGGAGATTTCACCCGTGGTTTCTTTGGAAAAACCGTAGCGATACAGGCCGGAGCCAAAGCCTTGGCCATACTTGGCACTGTCCGTACCGAGGTTTTCGCGTACCGCACCGAACTCGACACTCCAATCACTCAAGCCTTTTTCGAGCAAACTGCTGTGGCTGAAAAACGGTTGCACGATCACCGTCTCGCGCCCGAGCACATCGCGCACCACCATGCGCACATTGCCACCGCCCGTGAGCAACGGGAAATTGTCAATAGCGAATGGACCGGTGGGTACGTTAGACGTTTGGCGTAACGCATCATTCACATACAGCTCCACCGTGCTGGGCGCGCTGGATGTGCCTTGGATCACAGGAATGGGCTGGCTGATAAAGCCCGGAGTCAGTGCAAAATTTCGCGTCAGCTGCACACCGCCGAAATACACACTGCGGCTGCCGACGCCACCGCGCGTGCTGGCATCACCCAAGCGAAGCGTGAGCTTGTGATCGGGCAGATCACGGGTGAACGTGGTTTCGAGCCTGCGCCAGCTGGAAGACAGTGCAGGATCACTCGTCATCAAGTTCCGCCCTACAAAGCTGCTGGTGAGCACGCCCCAATTACCAGACAAACCTGCCTCGGTCAGCGCTCCCAAATCTCGTGTACCCACGCCGCCTGCATTGCGAAACCAGCTTTGGCTGTAATTCAGGTCGTAATTGAAAAACACCGCTGGAACACTGGGGCTGATGTCCAGCTTTTGCACATCGTCGTTTGCCAAGCGGGTGGATGCGAAAGCATTGGGGGAAAAAACGAGATCAATCGACTGGTCTGCGAAATTCAGGCGTGATTCATAGCCAGGCACGGATCCCAGTGAGTACCATGCTTGGCTTCGATAAATGAGAGGCTGAACATTGTCGCGGCGATGGAGTCGCCATTCTGTGAACGCATCTTCCAGGGCATAGAGCATGCCATCGCGCTCCAAAAAGAGCCAATTACCACTGGGTGCGCCATTGACACGCACTTCCAGAGGCAAGATGCGCAAAGCGAGCGCAGGTGCGATGGGCGTGCCTACTGAACTAGGCGCAGGACTGATCTGTGCTTGTGCACCAACGGGTATCAAGCAGCCAACCATCAGCCCTGTGCGAAAGAGCGCCGACACCAAAGGATGGGCTGGCCTGCACTTCATAAGGCTGCACGACAATCTCAGGGAAGCCGCACGACGAACGATTGGTCTTTGCCATCGTCAAACGTGAGCTTGAGCGTGGCCTCGCCAGCCGCTATCGGTTGTGCAGCTGAGATGCCAATGGATTTACGCGCACCGGGCAAGATATAGGCGCCGCCTTCAAAGCGAGCCAAGGGCGCTGCCGCAGCATCGCCGCGCAGCACCAGAATTTCACGAATTTGCGCATAAGCGCTGCCTGTGTTCGCGCAAGTAATTGCCAAAGCCACACCTTCGCGATTTGCTTGGCAATTGATCTCGCGTTTGGCAATCGGTGGCGTGATGAAAACGGGCATGGATAGCGCCAAAGCAACTGGCACTTCAATCGAATTGCCTTTGGGTGCAGTGGCCTCAGGAATTTCTCTCACAATCAGACGGTAGGTGAGTTGACGGCTCGCATCCGCGGGCTTGAGCAGTGCCAATCGCACGACTTGGCGCGCTTTGGGGCCAAGTTTGATGATGGGGGGCGAGAGCACCATGTCTTCGGTGAGCACCAGCTCGTCTGTGCCATCGGGTTTTTGGCTCCACACGTTGATATCAGCCTGCAAAGCCACAGGCGAGTCACCTTCATTGGTGATCGTGATGGCCACCGCGCGATCACGTGGGGACATATAAACACGCACCGGCGTGACAGAGAAACTGCCAGCCAGCGCAGGCGCTGCGGGTAAAACAGCGGCAAGCGCCATCGCGAAAGACAGTGCAGCCCTTGGCAGGCAGGGTAAGAAGGACACTCGCTGAAGCAAGCTGAGGACGGTAGTGGGAGCATTCATGCTCAAAAGCTTACCAACAATTCGAGCCGCTCGTCTCGTTCGGTCAAATTCAGTACCCGAAGTGCTGTGATTGTCCCTTGGCCAACCCAATGGTCGAGCTCGCCCGGATGGAGCAGACCTGCTGGCACAGTGCCGATTCCTGAGAAAGCAAAGCGGTAAGCGCCACCATGCGTGCCCACAAATGGGCGCGCTACATTTTGCTCAATGCTCACGAACTGATTGCCTTGGCAGGTGACGCGCACCAAGGCATTGGTTTGTTGGCTCAGGCTCGTGCTGACACAGATACTGCTGGCCAATTCACGCAATTGAATGTTGACGCTGAATGAGTCGGATCTGGTAGCAGCGGTACTGGCAGTAGCCAGACCGGCCGCCAATGTCCAAGTCAACAGAGTGCGCATGATAAGGCTTCGCTTGTAGCAGCCGAAACAATCAGTAGGTGATGGTCACGGTGCGTGCTTTGTCAGTACCAGCCGAGTTGTTGCAAGTACCTGCGGCAGCCAAGGTGCCAGGGGTGGCGCAGTTGCCTGATTGCGATCCAGCAATGGTGGCGTTGACTGTGTATGATTGGTTTCCACCGTTACCGGTACCACTTGCTGCAGACAATGCCAAGGTGTAGTTCAAGTTGGTTGTCACGTCGGTGTAGGAATAGGTTGTGCCAGTTCCGGTATCGGTAGATGCGCGATCAAGACTCAGGGCGTATGGCAAGTTGTTGGTGCAACGCACCGCGAAACTTGTGTTGCCGGTCACGTTTGCGGCCTGAAATGATGTGTAGGCGAGGTCAATATCTGCTGCGGTTGTTTGGAAACTGCAATTGGCCGTCAAAGTGATGTTGACATTGAAGATGTCCGTGGCAGTAACAGCATGTGCAGAAAATGAAGAAACCAGAGCAGCGGTCATAGCAGCCACAAGAGCGATCTTTTTCATGATGAATCCTTAAGAAAAGAAATTGGACACAGTTTAAATACGCACGATGTATACAAACTGGATGTTGGAAATGTAACGTACGGAAACGCTTCCGGGTTACACCTATCGTCACTTGCGTATGACCGTTTAGCGGCGAATCTGCAGAAATCCGTGCGAATGTCACGCACTTAACAAATCGGCTGCTTATTTACCCAGTGTCGGGAAGAGTTTGACTAAGCCATCAGCCATCACTTCAACAGCAAGTGCAGCCAAGATCAGACCCATCAGACGAGTCATCACATTGATGCCGGTTTTGCCGAGAATGCGGGCAATCGGTTGCGCAAGAGCGAAGCATGCGAACGTAGCTAAAGCAATCACGATACCGTAACCAACGAGCGTGCCCAGCTGCAAAAACGTCTTCGCTTTCTCGGCGTAAATCACCACGGTAGACATCGTGGCAGGGCCAGTGAGCAAAGGGATCGTCAGTGGCACGACGGCAATACTGGTACGAGCGGCCATCTCTGCATCGCTCATATCGGCCTGCGCGGATTTGGCTTCTGCTGGTTGTGCGTTCAGCATCGCCAAAGATGAAGTGAGCAAGAGCATGCCACCACCCACCTGAAAGCTCGCCAAGGTGATGCCAAAGAATTCCAAGAGCTTGAGCCCCAGCAAAGCACTCAGCGCAATGACCACAAACACACTGAAGCTCGCCACCAAAATCGTGCGCTTCCTTTGCTCGCGCGAAAAGCCTTGTGTGTAGTGAATGAAAAATGGCACACAGGCCAGCGGATTGACGATGGCCAGCAGGGTGACGAGGGCTTTGGTGTCCATGATGGGCTTGATGAGGTAATTTCATCAAGCCTACCATGTTCACAGCACTGTCCGATAAGCCCGATGCGGCCTCCAGTTACGCAGCCTCTGGAGCAACTGCTGGCGTAGATTTGTTGGCAAACTGCTCATACCAATTGATCTTCCGAGTCAATGTCATCACGATGGCCAAAGCGATAAAGAGCATCACCGAACCCATCACCAGTGCGGTTTGTTCCAGTTGCAGCAGCACATACATGAAGGCATAGATCAGCGCGATACCTGCGCCAAAAGGCAGGCCGCGCAATTTGCCACCGAGCATGTAGCTGGCGTAATAGGTGAGCAGCAGCACCGTGGCGCTTGCGCCAGCCGCATACGCGCGAGCAAAGCCGATGTGCTCGCTGAGCGAGACGAGCAGCAGGAAGAAGGTGCAAATCGCCGCGCCGGCCAGCAGGTATTGCACAGGATGCACACGCAGCTTTTTCATCACTTCAAACAAACCGACGGCGACGAAGGTGAGCACGACGAAGAGCAGGCCGTATTTGCTGGCGCGGTCGCTGAGCGAATAGGCGTTGACAGGCTCGATGAAGGCCACTTGCACGCTTTCTGCGCAGTCTTTTTCGCTCGCTTCTTGTTGACCGCATAAAGGCTTGGCTTGACTGACGAGCTCACCAGCATTGGTAGCCACCGCATTGAGCCGCCATTCGGCTGTGAAGCCCTGCCCGGGGCTGATGTTGCGCTCTGAAGGCGCGAAGCGGCCTGTGAATGAAGGATGAGGCCAGTTGCTGCTCATCTTGATACTCGTCGTCTCGCCCAGCGGCACGATGCCGAGCTGTTGTGTGCCAACGAATTCCACGGTGAGATCCGCGCTCCATCCTTTCTCGCTCGCGGTGACAGCGGCAGGTGGCAAGGCAGCATGCATGCCGCGCTTGTAAGTGGGGTGAAGCGTGCCGGCTTTGAGCTTGTAGTCTTGCCCATTGAATTGCGCACTCACATGCCGGATACCGCGTGGATCATCCAGCGCGAGCATCAGGATGGGCGCGCCGCATTGCAGGCGTGAGCCTATGACCGTGTTTTTGGGTTTGAGCGTGTCACCCGGCTCAAAGCTCGCTTTCAGCAAGGCTTTGGTACTCAGTACCTTAGCTTGATAAATACTGCGCGAACGTGCCTCGGTGGTCACTTGGCTTTGCACATGGAGTGTTTGTGGCGTGCTGGTGAGAATGAACTCACGCTTTTCTTCGCTACTCGCGCCATCTTTCAAGCGCTTATCCCAGCTCTCGGTGCAGCTCATATGCAGCACGGGCCCGAGCAGTGTTTGCGCGCCTGCCACGCTCTGGCTCACACTGTTCAAGGCCTCTTGCCGATAATGCTGCCGCTCTGAAATGATGCCTTGGATCATGTGCAGAAATATCGCCAGTAGCGCGGTGGCGGCGGCCAGCGTGAGTAGTTTGGGAAGAAGGGTATTTTTCATCGTCGCTCCGTTGTTGTGAACGAAGCGACTGTGCAGCACTTGCGTGAGCGCAGATTGAAGTTTGTGAAGCGGTGGTGAACTACTTTAGATGGGCAGCAACAACTCTGCGCGGAATCCAGCAGATGTATTGGCCAAACGCAACTGCCCGCCATGCAATCGCATGATCTCACGCACGATGGCGAGACCCAAGCCGCTGCCAGATCGCTCGCCGTTGGGGCGGGGAGTACTGAAGAAACGCTCGCCTAGGCGGGGTAAGGCGTAATCGGGCACGCCACAGCCTGTGTCTTGCACTTGGATCACATGCCAGTTTTCTTCACGGCTGAGCTGCACATGGATGGTGCTGCCTGCAGGCGAAAAATCTATCGCGTTATCCAGCAGGTTAGAAATAGCCAAAAGCAGTAAATCTGCTTCAATTTTTGAATCAAATTGGCCATTCGCCGGCATAGAATCTGCGCAAACAGCTATTCTTTTGATAGCAATTGATGACTGTGATTGTGCAATGGCACGTACCACCACATCGTACAAAGGCTGCTGTGTCAGTTGCAACAGACGCCCGCCAGACGCGGCTTGCTGTTCTAGCCGCGAGAGATGCAGCATCTGCGCCACAATGCGCTCCAAGCGCTGGCTTTGCGCCACGACTTGCGCGGCAAAGCGCTGCCTGTCTGCGGGCAGCAAATCACCTTCGAGCAATTCACCTGAGGCGCGGATGGCTGCGACTGGGCTTTTGAGCTCATGCGTCAAGGCGCGCACGTGGTTTTCAATGTAATCACGGCCTTCCAAGCGCTCGCGCATGGCCTGCATCGCGCGAGCCAGATCGCCCAGCTCGCCGGGCGCATTGGGCATTTGCGGCATGGCGAGGCCATTTGCCACGGGTTGACCGACCTGCTGGGCATAGCGGCGCAATTTGCGAATGTTCCAGACGGTGTAGAGCGTCACGATCACGCCTACAAGTGCTGACAGCGCAATCAGCAGCAAACCATTGACCAGCACTTTGCGCTCCGCGCGATCAATGAAATCTTGCACAGCGCTGATCGGCTTGGCCACGGTGAGTACGCCGATGATTTTCTCGCCATCGAGTACTGGCGCGGCCACATACATTACCGCGGTCTTATCGTCGCCTTGCACCTCGCGCGTGGCCCTGGCACCGTATTCGCCACGCAGGGTGCGCGCCACATCGCGCCATTTGGAATAGTCTTGGCCTTGGGCGACGTTCTCTGAATCAAAGAGCACGATGCCTTTCACATCGGTCACGTAAATTCTGAAATCCAGTGATTGCTTGGAAAAGCCCCAAATCTTCGCGTCAATCGGGCGGCCCGCGTATTGCATCACCTGCTTGGCAAATGCGCCTTCTTTCACCTGCCCGCTTCGCACATCCTCGGTGGCCAGCTCGGCAAGGATGTTGGCTGTATCCACCATCATGTCTTCCATCACCTCGCGCACGCTGGGCTTGATCTCGGCGCTGAAGACGCGCAGCACGAAGAAAGCCAAGATGCCATTGAGCACGAAAAACACAAACAGCAAACGGATGCCGAGCTTCACACTTTAGCTTTCACGATGTCGAGCGAATAGCCCATGCCACGATGCGTGGTGATGAACTCTTGCGGATCAACGGCTTTGAGCTTGGCGCGCAAGGTTTTGATATGGGTATCGACCGTGCGATCCATGCTGTCTGTCTCCAGCCCCCAGACGCGCTCGAACAAATGCTCGCGAGATAGGATGCGGCCTTTTGCTGCGAGCAGCAAGGCGAGCACGCCGTATTCACGCTTGGTTAAATCCAGCCAAGCACCCTTGAGGCTGATGCGTTGGCCGCTTTCATCATGCGTAAACACACTTGGCGGCTCAGGCGTTTGCACAGCGCGACGAAGCAGCGCCCGCACACGCGCCACCAGCTCGCGCGGGCTGAAAGGCTTGGCCATGTAATCGTCTGCGCCCAGCTCCAAGCCGAGAACGCGATCCATTTCTTCGCCGCGTGCGCTCAGCATCAGGACTCTCGCATCACCCTTGCCGTGTTGTCCACTGCGCAGCTCGCGGCAAATATCCAGCCCATTGCCATCAGGCAAGCCGACATCCAGAAGGTAAAGGGCATACGCTTGCAAAGCCATCAAGCCACGCGCTTCTCGCAGCAGCAAGCAATGCTGCACCTTCCAGCCCTCGCGCTCCAGCGCATACACGATGGTGCTGGCAATCGCGCTATCGTCTTCGAGCAGGAGAATGTTTTCCATCAGCGCCCACCCGCCACATCAAGCAATGTGCCTGTGGTGTAACTTGCTTGATCGGAGAGAAGCCAAAGAATGGCTTGTGCGATTTCATCAGCAGTGCCTGCGCGTTGCAAAGGCAATTGCGCAGCCATACGAGCAGCGCGGCCTGGATCGCCGCCGCTGGCGTGGATATCGGTATCGATGATGCCAGGGCGCACGGCGTTCACACGAATGCCCTCGGAGGCCACTTCTTTGGCCAAACCAAGCGTGAAAGTGTCTATCGCTGCTTTGCTCGCGGCGTAATCCACATATTGCGCAGGTGAGCCCAAACGCGATGCCACGCTAGAGACATTCACAATCGCACCACCATTGCCACCATACTTCGTACTCATGCGCCGCACGGCCTGCGCTGCACACATGAAACTGCTGGTGATATTCGTCGCCCACATGCGCGAGAGGCGTGATACGCTCATTTCATCTACGCGTTGAGCCAAATCCACAACGCCTGCGTTGTTCACCAAACCATCCAACCTACCTAGCTTGGCATCCACTGTTTCAAAAAGCCGCAACACATCAGCTTCAATGCTCACATCTGCTTGCACAGCAATGGCCACACCGCCTGCTGCGCGTATTTGGCGCACCACGCCATCCGCCGCGAGCGAATTTGAAGCGTAGTTGACCGCCACTTGCCAGTCTTGGCTGGCGGCGAGGATGGCGGTGGCAGCGCCAATGCCGCGTGAAGCGCCAGTGATCAGGAGAGTTTGGGGCATGGCTTGTGTCTTCAGCAGAGAAATGATTTTGTGGGTACAGTTTGCGACTCTAACAAAACATTTGAGGATGACTCGTGAGCAAGACCGTTGATTATTACTTCGCACCCCAATCACCTTGGACTTATCTCGGCCATGAGCGCTTTGCCGCGATGGCTGCCAAAGCAGGCGCAACTGTGCGCATCTTGCCTGTTGATCTGGGCCGCGTGTTTCCAGTCTCGGGCGGCTTGCCTCTTCCTAAGCGTGCGCCACAGCGCCAAGCCTATCGCCTGCTGGAGCTCAAGCGCTTCAGTGAACATTTGAAATTACCGATGAATATTCAACCCAAGTATTTTCCAGTGGGCGGTGATGATGCGGCCAAGCTGATCATTGCTGTGGATATCCACGATGGCACGGCGCAGGCCATGCGCGTGGCGGGAGCTGTTTTTAAGGCTTGCTGGGTGCAAGAGCGAAATATTGCTTCCGAATTGACGTTTGCAGAAATCTTGCAAAGCCTTGGCTTATCCGCCGAACGCATCGAGCAAGCACACAGTCAAGCCGTGCAGACACGCTATGACGCTGATACGCAAAAGGCGATCGAGATAGGCGTGTTTGGCGCACCCAGCTATGTGGTGGATGGCGAAATGTTTTGGGGGCAAGATCGTTTGGATTTTGTCGAGCGCAAATTGATGTCTTGAAGGAGTTTGCAATGGGACAGATGATCCACTTAACCAGCGCTGATGGCGCGCAAATCGCTGCTTATGAAGTTGAGCCACAAGGCACACCAAAAGGTGCAGTGCTTGTATTACAAGAAATCTTTGGTTTGAACGGTCATATCCGCAACGTCGCTGATGGCTATGCGAAAGAAGGCTATTTCGTGATCGCCCCCGCCATGTTTCATCGCGTAGCCGCGGGCACAGAGCTGGGCTACACGCCAGAGGATATGCCCAAAGGCTTCGCCCTCAAAGCCGCAGCCGAAGCGCTCCTGCCGCAATTGCTAGGTGACGTGCAAGCCGCGATAGACCACGCTGCTCGCGCAGGCAAAGCCGCCGGCGCACCGAAGACTCTCAAAGTAGGCATCGTCGGCTATTGCTGGGGCGGCCTCATGAGCTGGCGCGCCGCGCAAAAACTCCAAGGTCTCTCTGCCAGCGCTCCATACTACGGTGGCGGCATGACGAAAGAACTCAGCGGCGCACTGCATTGCCCCGTGATAGCTCATCTCTCCGACCGTGATGATTACGTGCCGATGGATGGCGTAGCTGAGTTGCAGAAAGCCTATCCGCAAGCCACGGTGTACATCTATCCCGCCAAACATGGCTTTAACTGCGATGAGCGTGCTTCTTATGATGAGCCGAGTGCTAAGTTGGCGCGCGAGCGAACTTTGGCTTTCTTCGCACAGCATTTGACTTGAGAGCCGCTTCGCGTTTCACACCACCCGCTCACCTGCCACGTGACGTGCCCGAAAAAGCCGAGGACTGTCTTTTTCTGAGCACGGTGCATGGTTTCCCGAGCTGCCATCTTTTGTAGCGGTGATTACATGGCTGGCCGCGCCCGACCAAGACATTCTTCGTTTTTTCAGACCCATCACGCGGCGGATTAATAAGGTTAGTTCGCTGAAAATTGCACCTAAGTATCGGTGTCCTCATGTTTAGATGACTATGATTAGTTGAATTCGATTACTCCATCATCTTTATGGCATTACTCGCAGAATCACTCGTCGAAGAATGGCTGAACCGTCAAGGATTCTTTACTGTTCGTGGCGTGCGTGCGGGTGTTGACGAACTGGATTTACTTGCAATTCGTCCTAGGAAAAACGGCTTAGGATTAGAAGCGCGTCACGTTGAAGTACAAATGAGCGTAAATCCAATCGCTTATATCTCTTCATTGACCTCTGATCAGACCAAGTTGTACGGTAAAGGTAAGACATCGGCATGGAGGCGACCTGATGAGGCATTGCCTATATCAGTTGCGGCTTGGGTCAACAAGAAATTCTTGAAAGACACGAAAATACTCGCTCGGAATCGAGCATGGCCAGATTTGCAATGGACCTTCCAATTTGTGCATGGCAAAGTCAAGCACCATGCAGAGCTGACTTTAATTGCCAGTTATGGCATCGAACTGATTCCATTTCATTCTGTGTTGTCTGATCTATGCGATAACGTAGATAACTCACCGAAAAGTGGTGCTGGCTCTGACATAGCTGATATGTTTGCATACTACGAAGAGTATCGCGATCGATAATTACGGCACCAATAAGAAGGCAGCTATAGGAGCAGATCCGCTGCGTGATGGGTCTGAAAAAACGAAGACTGTCTTGGTCGGGCGCGGCCAGCCCTGTAATCATCGCCACAAAAGATCAGCAGCTCGGGAAACCATGCACGGTTCGCTGAAAAAGACAGTCCTCGGCTTTTTCGGGCACGCCACGTGGCAGGCGAGCGGGTGGCGTGTAGGCGAAGCAGTTAGCACGAAGAAAATTACGCATTAGTAAATGCGTTATGATTAGTGAAATTATCGGAGCCTGCCATGAAGGTTTACGCCATTCCCGAAAGCATGAAAGCAAGCCTGCCTGCGCCAGCGCAAGTCCAGCAGCTGCATCACTACGCTTACCGCGCCCGCGATGCGGAGGAGACGCGTAGTTTTTATGAAGATGTGCTGGGCTTGCCGATGTATCACATCATCCAAAGCGATATCGTGCCTTCCACGGGGGAGTTTTGCCCCTACACGCATTTCTTCTTCCGCCTGCAAGACGGCAGCTTCATCGCCTTCTTTGATTTGGGCGACGACACCGCCGCTGAGCCGAGCCCGAATACGCCGAAGTGGGTGAATCACATCAGCTTTCGGGTGAACACCGTGGCTGATCTTGAGGCGATGAAGGCGCGCTTACAAGCTGCTGGCGTAGAGGTGCTGGGCGTGACCGATCACCACATCTTCAAGAGCATTTATTTCTTTGATCCGAATGGCATTCGTTTGGAGCTCACAGCGCAATTGGCCGATGAATTTCAGATGCTGCAAGAGAGCAAGACGGCGCATGCGCGGCTGAATGAATGGACGGCGCGCAAGAAGGCTTGGCGCGCGGAGCGCGATGCGGCTTTGGCGGCGGGCCAACCCGTGCCCTCTTTGAAGCCGCAAACCAATGATCGCCCTGAGCTGCTGAGCCGGGCTTGAATTAGCGCGGCTAATGCTCCATTGTTTGTGTGTTTTTCGATGATTACCCTGAGCGTGTTTTCGAGCGATAACTTTAGACTGGCGCACTTCTTGCGTAAGCAAATGTTCAGTTTAGGATATCGCTCATGAAACATTCCCATCCATCCTCCCGTCTGGCTTGGTTTCAAAAACCGGTCTCTTTATTGGCTTTTGTCGTGCTCGCAGGCGCAGTGTCTGCCTCCGTTTTCGCACAAAACTTCCCCAACAAGCCAGTGCGTATGCTCGCTGGCTTTGGTGCGGGCAGTGGCTCGGATGTGATGGTGCGGCAAGTCAGCGCGCAAATGGCCAGCCAATTGGGGCAGGCCGTGAATGTGGATAACAAGCCTGGCACGGGCTCAGCCGCTGCGGTGGCTGAAATGCTTGCTGCACCCGCGGATGGCTACACCATCTTTTCCGCAGACAACGGCGTGATGGTTTACAACCCAGCGCTCTACAAAAAGCTGCCATATGACGCGGCAGCCCTCGCACCCCTGGGCGTGATGGCGCGCGCGCCGCTCATGCTGGTCACGCATCCGGGCGCTGGCTTCAAGCATGTGCGAGACATGCTCGATAAAGCCAAAACTGC
The DNA here is from genome assembly GCF_018413605.1 of Variovorax sp. PCZ-1. GTDB lineage: Bacteria > Pseudomonadota > Gammaproteobacteria > Burkholderiales > Burkholderiaceae_C > JANMDU01. The sequence continues at coordinate 91,206 of NZ_JAHCDN010000002.1, forward strand.
ACAACCCAAAATTGCGTACGCCTCACCCAGCGTGGGCAGCCCCTTTCATGTGGCGATGGAAACCTTCAAGAAGCGCGCTGAAGTGCCTTTCGTTCGCGTGCCTTTTGGCAGCGATGCTGCGGCGCTCAAAGATGTGGTGGCCGGGCAGGTGGATTTGGCGGTGATTGATCTGCCCAGCGCTTTGCCGCACATCAAATCGGGCAAGCTGCAAGTGTTGGCCACTTTCGCGAATCGTCGTGTGAATGTTGCACCCGATGCGCCTTCTGTGAGCGAGCTGGGCTACAAAGATTTGGAGGCTTACATCTGGCAAAGCCTCGTGGTGCCCGCTGCCACACCCAAGGATGTGCAAACCCGTTTGAGCAATGCCATGCAATCGGCCATGGGGCAGAACGCGGTGCGCAAAAACTTGTCAGACAACGGCTGGGAAATTCTCTCTAGCGACGCAGGTTTGACGAGTGCGTTTATTGCAGTAGATGTGCGTGTTTGGCACAAGAACATCAAAGAGGCAGGGATTTCTGCCGATTGATTTTCAAGCAGTTCACCATGAAGCCAAGTGCCACATCCAACGCAAATCAAGAGTTGAATACTATTCATTTGATAGCATTCAGCGCAGATTCTATGCCGCCGAAAAGCACTTTAGGCTTCAAAAATGACCCTGACTGAAACAACATTCACCAACGGCTATGAATTTAGCCAAGGCGATGGCTACACATTGCCTGAATACGAAGCCGTGATCCCCGATGCCGTGCGCACGGGGCGCACAGAGCATCACCGTATCTTGATCGTGGGCGGTGGGCTGACTGGGCTCACGCTCGCTTGCTCGCTCGCTCAGCTGGGCGTGGATTGCGTGCTGCTGGATGAAGACAACACCGTTGGTGTGAAAGGCGCGTCGAGCCGCGGCATTTGCTACACGCAAAAATCGCTGGAGATTTTTGACAAGCTGGGGATTTACGAGCGCATCAAAGCCAAAGGCATTCAGTGGAGCGTGGGGCGCACCTTTGCGGGCGAGGATGAGGTCTATAACTTTGACCTGAAAGCACAAGGCAACTTCAATTTGAGCGTGCAACCTGCCTTCATCAATATCCAGCAGTTTTACAACGAAGGCTTCTTGGTAGAGCGCATCAACGAATTAGGCCATGCGCAGATTCGCTGGAACAACCGCGTCACATCATTCGAGATCAAAAACAATATCGCTACATTTGTGATAGCTACTCCCGCGGGTGAATACTGCGCTACAGCCGATTTCATCATTGATGCCACCGGCTCACGCAGCCCTTTCCATGATTGGCTAGGCGTGAAGAAAACCACCAAGAAGGGCGATGACCGCTGGTGCATTGCTGATGTGCGCTTCAACACACATCCCCCGAAAGAGCGCCACACTTGGATTGAAGCGCCGTTTAACGACAACCGCGCCGTCTGGCAACATCTGATGGCCGATGATGTGTGGCGCATTGATTACCAAATGGCGCCTGATGCGGATCCAGCTTATGTGAGCCGCGAAGATGTGGTGCGCGAGCGCTTAGCCAAGCAGTTTGGCAAAGAGACGCAGGTGGATATCGTCTGGGTCGGGCCTTATGCTTATCGCAGCGAATGTGTGGATCGCATGAGCGCAACTGCTGGTAAGAGCGAAGTGTTTTTCATGGGCGACAGTGCGAAAGTTGTGAGCCCCTTCGGCGCGCGTGGCGGCAACACCGGCATTGCGGATGCAGATAATTTGGCTTGGAAGCTGGCCGCCGTGGTGCAGGGCAGGGCAACTCCAAAGCTGTTGAACAGCTATCACGCCGAGCGCCACGAAGCTGCCAAGACCAATGTGCAAGTGACCAACCGAACCGCGCGCTTCCTGCGCCCGCAAGATGGCATGGAGCGCGTGTTTCGCAACGCCACGATTGAACTGGCCAAGAAGCATGCCTTCGCGCGTGGTTTGGTCAACACTGGGCGCATGGCGGTGGCCAATCCGTATACAAGTTCTCCTATCACTTCACCCCAGCTAGCACAGAGCCATTCGGTGCAAAACGTGAGCTTTGCATGGTGCAATGGCCGTGCGGGGCAACTCAATCAAATTCTGCAATGGGCGAGCGGCCTGCCGCTGCTCTTGATCTGGAGCGATGCGCCCTTGCCAGCTGGCCTGCTGCAGAAAGTGCAAAACCTCTCCTTGGGCAACAAGTTGCGCGCCGTGCTGGTGACTCCAATTCCGCAAACCGCTTGGCTAGAGCAGATCGTGGACAGGCAGGGCAAACTGTTGCAGGCCTGCGGAGGCAGCAGCAACACGCGTTGGGCACTGATTCGCCCTGACAGCTACCTCGCTGCGCGAGAAACGAAAGATGCTGGCCTTCAAGCGCTCGATACTGCGTTGGCTGCTGTGCATGGAGTCAAGCCATGAAGCAAACGCAGGCCACCCCGAAGTTGGAGAATCAGTTCAGTGACCCAGATGGCTTTTATGAGGCCCTGCTGGATGCGCACGAGGGCTTAAGCGCTGATGCCTCAGTTGCCCTCAACGCCAGACTGATCCTGATTCTGGCCAATCAAATTGGCGATCAAACGCTGTTAGCGCAATGCCTGGCATTGGCTAAAAAATAGGCTTTCACGCTTTCTCGATGACTTGATTCAGTTGCGCAGTCTGAACCCGCAGACTTGGCTGAGCCCGACTTAAGTCGAGTGCCAAAAGCGCTTCCGTGATTTAATTCACTAAAAAACCAAGGGTTAACACTAGATTTTTTGACCCGTCGGCTTCAAAATACGTGTGAAGCAAAAACGCTTTTGAAATAACCATACCGGTTCAAACAAGCGAACTGTCGGTCGCCACAAGCAGCCGCACCAGAGACCAGAAAGTGATCCTTGCCATGAGCAAAAACTCGGGTTTCGATCCCCTCGGCCATGGCCGCGGTGAATCGAGATCTTTTAATTTGTCGATGCCTTTTCGCCGTAGCAAAGCGCAGGATGAGGCTGCCAAAAGAAAAATGAGCGTCTCTGAAGTCAAGCTCAAAGTCGAGCTGTGCTTTCAAGATATCGACAACAAAGATGCCGAGCGTCTGCGTTACAAAGTTCGCAGCACGCGTGAAGTCAAAGAGCTCTGGATGCTGCGCAGCGATATCCATCAACTCATCTCTCGCCACATCAGCCAACACGAAGCAGCACAGCGTATCAATGCACTCCTGCCTTGCTTTGCCCATTGGATGCCAGCTCAGTCGCTGATCAAAATCTGAAGCGCCGCTGGCAAAAAACAAAACCCGCTTGCACCTTTAGGACAAGCGGGTTTTTTCATTCGAGTGGTAGGCCCAGAGGGACTTGAACCCCCGACCAAGGGATTATGAGTCCCCTGCTCTAACCAACTGAGCTATAGGCCCACTGCTTAAGAAGCCATGATTATCGCAGGGAAATGTGCGTGTTCTGCACTATGAAAGTAATAGCACTTTGCGCAGGTTCTATGCCGGCGATATGCCGATTTGGCTTATAAATTCTTATAAAAACCGTGATCCAGCCAGCTTCGCGCCCTCTGCCAAGGCTTGTAGCTTTTGCATGGCTACCTCGCGGCTCATCGGAGCGAGGCCGCAGTTGGTGCAGGCGATCAGCTTGTCTTTGCGCACGAATTGCAGGGCTTGGCCGATGGTCTCAGCAATTTGCTCAGGCGTTTCAATCTCTGAGCTTGCCACATCAATCACGCCGACCATGACTTCTTTGCCATCGAGCAATTTCATCAGCTCAGGCGGCACGTGCGAATGGAAGCACTCCAGGCTGACTTGATCGATGCTGCTTTTGGCCAGCGCGGGGAAGACTTGGCTGTATTGACGCCATTCCTCGCCCAGCGTGGCTTTCCATTGGTTGTTGGCTTCAATGCCGTAGCCATAGCAAATGTGCACGGCTTTCTTCGCAGTGAGGCCAGCGCAGGCAATCTCTAGGGCTTTCACACCCCAGTCTGCGGCCTCGGCCATATAGACGTTGAACGCGGGCTCGTCGAACTGAATGATGTCCACACCGTCCGCTTGCAGGGCTTTGGCTTCTTGGTTGAGCAACTCAGCGAATGCAAAAGCCATCTTCACGCGATCGCCGTAGAAGCGATCTGCCACGGTATCGACCATGGTCATCGGGCCGGGCAGGGTGAATTTGAGCTGGCGATTCGTATGTGCGCGGCAAAACTGTGCTTCCGCCGCATGCACGCGACCCTTGAGCTTCAAGGGCGCGATCACCTGAGGCACCATGGCTTTGTAGCGGTCGTTGCGGATGCCCATCTCCACCTTGTTAGCGAAATCAATGCCTTCGACTTTTTCCAAAAAGCCGTGTACGAAATGCTGGCGTGATTGCTCGCCATCGCCGATCACGGACAGGCCGGCATCTTCTTGCGCTTTGATCCAGAGCAGGGTGGCATCGAGTTTGGCTTGGCTTAGCTCATCGCCTTGGCTCTTCCATTGCGGCCAGAGTTTGTTGGTTTCAGCAAGCCAAGCGGGTTTGGGTAGGCTGCCAGCGATTGCGGTAGGAAATGCGGTGCTCATAAGGGGCTCTCATTCATCGTTGTTGAATCTGATCTGCAATCAACTCGGCATAAGCCTCGGGATTGAGTTGGATGCGTATTTTCGCAGGCAGGTATTGCAAGCTGGGGGCGAGCCAGAAGCTCATGGTGATCGTTCCGCGCGGATTGGCCAAGGGGCGCGGTTTGAACTCATGCACTGTCACTGGCCCAATGCGCGGCAAATTCATGGTCTCGGCGGGGCCAATGTCATAGACCCACTCATCCAAGCCGCCGGGGCGGCCAAGCCAGATGCGCAGCGTTTGCCCCTCTTGGAGCTTGGCGCGGCCTTCGGTGAAGCGGTGGCCGATATCAATGAACTGGCTTACGGTGTCTTGTACGGCGAGCGGCTCTGCGGCTGGTCGTGGAACGCGGCGATTACCTTCCAAAATCACATCATGGTCTTCCAGTTTCAAAGGCCGGATGCGCGGGTTGGCCAAGATGCGCTTGGAATATTCTTCAAACGCTTCTGGCAGCAAACCTTGCGGGCTGACCCGGCCTTGGCTTGTCATGCGCAGCTCATACAGGCCGGCGTCCACAATCACGCGCACTTGGTAGCGTTCGTTGTTCTCTCCCTCGCGTGTCCACTGCACTTGGCCAGTACCAAACAGCTCGCCTTGAAAGTAGCCGGTGAGTTTGTAGCTCACGCGCGTGTCTGCCGGCCAGTTGCCTGTGATGAGCAGGCTGTCGGCCTGGCCTGCAGGCTGGGCGGTGAGCGTTTGTGAGGGCGTGGCTTGGGCAGTTGTGACAGTCTCGGTCGGTGTGTTGATGGCGACGGTGGTGCTGGGCGCAGCAGGTTCAGTGGCAACAGGCTCAGGCGCAGGAGGAGGTGAGGGCGTGGCGAGGGTTTCTGTGACGGGAGATTTGCTGATCACTGCAGCGCGAGGCGCACGCGGCGGCGCGGGCGGCGGAGGGGGTGGCTCAGGGGGTGGCGAATCAGCTTGAGGAGAGGCTGCTTCAATCGTGCGTGTGAACAACGGATCGGTCTTCTGCGCTAAAGCACCTGCGCTTTGCATTTGCGAGCCAACCCCGATCAAGCCTAGCAAGTGAAGCAGCAGCGCAGCCAGCAGAGCCAGCAGGAGCGGTTTTAGCCAAGCAGCCATGCGCTCAAGGGTTCATCTTTGGTGCTGCGCAGCATGCAGCTGCTGCTGGGCTCAGTGGATGCGCCCGGCAGCGTGAGCTGGAGTCTGAGCAAGCGTTTGTCGCGGGAAACTGTGGCTGTGGTGTTGGCCGCATTGCCGCACAGCAAAGCCAGATCTTCCAATTTATGTATGCGCCAATCATCCACAGCCAGCCACTCATCACCTGGGGCGAAGCCAGCCTGTTGGGCCAAGCCGCCCGTCAGCACATTCTTGATAATGAGGCTGCCGCTGGATTCACTCACCCGCAACCCCAGACGCTGCGCCATGGGCAAAGAAGCGCCTGGCTCGGCTGTCATGCTCACGCCATGCGCTTCGAGTAACTCTTGCAAAGGTAAATCACCTGTGCCATGCACCCAAGCGGCGATCTCTTTCGCATAGGAGCGCCCTGAAAGTTGCTGCAGGGCTGCAGCGAAATCTGCCTCGGTGATACCGCCTTGGCCTTTCTCAGAGGCTTTGGATTGTTTCCATAGCAAGCGCATCACCTCATCGAGCGAAGTGGTTTTGCTTCCCTTTCCACCTTTGCGTAAGCTGAGATCAAAACACAAGCCCACCAAAGAGCCCTTGGTGTAGTAGCTCACCGTGGCATTGGGTGTGTTCTCGTCTTGCCGATAGTATTTCACCCAAGCATCCATGCTGGCCTGCGCCACGCTTTGCACTTTGCGCCCAGGCGTTTGCTGCACTTGATTGATGGCTTTGGAGAGCAGGCGCAGGTATTGCGTCTGATCAATCAAACCGGCTCTGCGCAGAATCAGATCGTCGTAATAACTCGTGAAGCCTTCGAAGAACCACAGCATCTGGGTGTAGCTTTCTTGGGCGTAGTCGTAGGGCAAAAATTCTTGGGGCTTTAGGCGCTTCACATTCCACGTGTGGAAATACTCGTGGCTGATCAAGCCGAGCAAGGTGGTGTAGCCTTCAGATGGTTTGGTCATGCCGATACGCGGCAGATCGCGTCGGCTGCAAATCAGCGCTGTGCTGGCACGATGCTCTAAGCCGCCGTAGCCATCATCCACCGCATTGAGCATGAACACATAGCGGTCAAACGGGGGTTGCGCATCTTTGCCGTGCCAGAACTGCAATTCGGCCTCAACGATTTTTTTCGTATCGGCCAGCAATCTCGCGCCATCAAAAGAAGCTGGCGCACCGCTCACCACAAACTCATGCTTGACACCGCGCAGCGTGAAGCTGCCGTGCCAGCACTGCTGATCTGAACCGATTTCAAAAGGCGTGTCGGCCAAATGATCGTAATCCTCAAACACATACTCGCCCAGCAGCTTATGAGATGCTTTTTTAGAGGGTTTTAGGGGTTTTGCCGGCGTAAATACTGCGCAGAGTGCTTCTGAATTGATAGCGTTTAGAGAGAGACCATGCTCTTTTTCTTCCTGCCCCTCGACGCGCAAACACAGTGAGGTGGGATTGAAAAACGCACGCTGAGCATCTAACCAAGCCGTGCGCACAGAATTGTCAAAGGCATACACCTCGTAGCTGATCACCAAAGGCTTGGCCGTGCTGCTCTTGATGCGCCAAGTGCATTTATCCAGTTGCTCTGCGGCGCAGGCTTTGCCGTCTTGGCTGGCAGACAAGTTTTGCACATGCTTAGAAAACTCGCGCACCATGTAGCTGCCCGGAATCCAAACTGGCAGGCTCACGGTTTGCAATCTTGCGGGCTTCGCCACAGTGAGCGTCACGCGCCACAGATGTGCATGCACATTGGCTGCTTCAATCAGATAGTGAACAGGTATCGCTTTGATCATGAATTACCTTTTTAGCAAGGCGCGGATTTTCAGACCCGATGCCCAGCATGCTCCAAAATAGATAGCAGCTGATGCAGACAGAACGCCGGCGAGAAGCCCGATCCGCTGCAAATAAGTGCTCTGCATCGCCACCCAATCCACGGCCTGCGCACTCCACAATAAAAAAACCGCCAGCAAGCTGCTCGCCGCCAACACTTGAATCGCAAACAAACCCCAGCCCTTACTTGGCGCATAGGTTTTGCTGCGCAGCAAACCTATCAGCAACCAAAGTGCATTGAGCATCGCGCCTAAGCCAATGGAAAGCGCAAGGCCTGCATGCAAGAGATGGGGTACTAAAAAATAGTTCAAGATTTGCGTGAAGATCAAGACCACCACAGCGATCTTCACGGGTGTTTTGATGTCTTGTTTGGCATAGTAAGCCGGTGCGAGCACCTTGATCGCCACAAGGCCAAGCAAGCCAGAGCCATAGCCCATGAGCGCCAGCGCCACTTGCTGCACATCCGTGCCCTTGAATGCGCCATAGTGATACAGCACAGCCACCAGCGGCGTGGCAAAGCACAGCAAGGCCACAGCGCTTGGGACAGCGAGCAGCACCACGAGGCGCAGCCCCCAATCAATCATCGAAGAAAATTTGTCGTGATCACCGCTGGCTTTAGCCGCGGCCAACTGCGGCATGAGAACGACACCTAAAGCCACGCCTAGCATGGCCGTAGGAAATTCCATCAAACGATCAGCAAAGCTCAGCCAGCTCACCGAGCCTGTGGCCAGATGCGAGGCGATTTGCGTGTTAATCAGCAGCGAGATTTGCGCCACGCTCACGCCGAGCAGGGCGGGTAGCATCAGGGTTAGTATGTTTTTGATAGCAGGCTGCGCAGTGTATTCGCCGGCTAAACGTGGATTGAGCTTAAATTTTGGTAGCAAATTTAACTTCTTCAAGGCCAGCAGCTGCACACCCAACTGCATGACGCCGCCCAGCATCACGCCAGCGGCGAGCGAATAAATTGGCTCAATGCCTCGCGCTTTGAGCTGAGGCGCAAGCAGCCAAGCCGCTGCAATCATCGCCACATTGAGCAGTACGGGCGTGGCCGCAGGCACAGCAAATTTCTTCCAAGTATTGAGCACGCTCGAACACAGCGCCACCAGTGACATGAAGGCGATGTACGGGAACATGAATCGGGTCATCAGCACCGAAACTTCAAACGCACGCGGCGTTTGCTGCAAGCCACTGGCCATCGCCCAAACCAGCAGCGGCGCAGCAGCCACGCCGATCACACAGGTGATGATCAAAGCCCAAAGCAGCACCGTGCCGACTTGATCCACGAGTTGCTTGGTCGCCTCCTCGCCGTTTTTCTCTTTGCTCGCTGCGAGCACGGGTACAAAAGCTTGGCTGAACGCGCCCTCGGCAAACAGGCGACGCAACAAATTTGGAATACGGAAGGCCACATTGAATGCATCCGTCATCGCTGATGCGCCAAACATCGCAGCCACCACCAGCTCACGCACCAAGCCCGTGATGCGCGAAGCTAGCGTCCAGGCAGAGACGAGAGAGGCGGATTTGAAGAGAGACATCAGAGTTTTGGCTTTCCCTTAAGTTTAACTGGGTGACCCAGCTGCACGACAATACAGCCATGTTCAATGTGATCTTGTTCCAACCCGAAATCCCGCCCAACACCGGCAACGTGATCCGCCTATGCGCCAACACCGGCTGCACTTTGCACCTGATCGAGCCGCTGGGCTTTTCCATGGAAGACCGCTACATGCGTCGCGCAGGGCTGGATTATCACGAATACGCTTCCACTCACAAGCATGCTTCGTGGCAAGCTTTTCTGAGCACCTGCCAACCTAAACCCAACCGCATCTTCGCTTTCACCACGCGCGGTAGCCATAGCGTGTTTTCGCAAACTTTCGCAGCAGGAGATTGGCTGCTCTTCGGCTCTGAAACCGCTGGCCTGCCTGCAGACTTGCGAGATGGTTTCCCACCCGAGCAACGCCTACGCCTGCCTATGCGCGAGGGTCAACGGAGTTTGAATCTATCGAACGCCGTGGCCGTAAGCGTGTTTGAGGCTTGGCGGCAGAATGGCTTTGTTAGTTAGCGTGAGCGGTTATCAACGAATAGAACGCAAAAGACGCAAAAAAACGCAAAAAAACGCAAAAGACGCAGAAAACAGCTTGTATTTTCTGCGTCTTTTGCGTTCCTCTGTTTGAGGTGGCAAGGGCTTAAAGCAAAGCTATCAAACTCAGACTGTCGCCTCTTCCCGCGCATACCGACGAATCAAGCTCAGCAGCTCTTCTTCGTTGTAGGGCTTACCGAGGTAGTGGTTCGCACCCAATTCAAACGCATATTCACGATGCTTTTCAGCGATACGTGAAGTGATCATGATCGTGGGCAGGTGTTTGAGCTTGTCGTCGGCACGCACATTGCGTAGCAGATCAAAGCCATCCATACGCGGCATTTCAATGTCTGACAAGATCACCGATGGCAACTCTTCAGCCAAACGCTCCAGCGCTTGCAAGCCATCGGCTGCCATCGTCACACGGTAGCCTTCGCGCTGCAGCAGGCGCTGCGTCACGCGGCGCACAGTGATGGAATCGTCCACCACGAGCACGAGGGGCACGGTCGGCGGCGAGATTGAAGCGGGATTGGCAGGCACGAGTGGCACGACGGGCTGCGCATCGCCTGAGAGCTCACGCGGCACAGCATCGCTGATATCGAGCGAGCCCATTTGCGAAGACACGGCCTGAGATTCGAGCGCATGCGGTTGCGCTGGATCGAAGCTCATGGCGCGGGCTTGTGCGCCATACACCGTGGCCAAGGCGACAGGGTTGTAGATCAGAGCCACAGCACCTGAAGCCAGCACCGTCATGCCAGCCAAGCCAGGCAAGCGAGACAGCTGAGGGCCGAGGTTTTTCACCACCACCTCTTGGTTACCCAACACTTCGTCAATGTGCACGGCCACGCGCTGCGCTGCTGAGCGGAACACGGCCACCGGCATGGTCTTGGTCGCTGGCTCAGAGCTGGCGGAGGAATGCTGCAAGAGCGCGCCGGCCCAGAAGAAGGGCAGGCTCTCGCCAGCGTAATCGTAAGTGCCGCTGTTGTAGGCTGACTGCAGCTCCTTGAGAGAGGCGCGGCGCACGATCTCGATCAAGTTGGCTGGGATACCGATGGCCAGCTCGCCAATGCGCATCATCACCACCTGCGTCACAGCAGTAGTGAGCGGCAACACCAGCTTGAAGCTCGTGCCTTGGCCAGCGGATGTCGATGTCTCGATGCGGCCACCCAAAGCAACCACCTCAGAGCGCACCACGTCCATACCGACGCCACGGCCTGAGAGTTCAGTCACCGTAGCAGCTGTCGAGAAGCCGGGGGTGAAGATCAAGTTGGCGGCATCGTTGTCTGCAAGCGCTGCATCGTGACCAATCAAGCCCTGCGAAATGGCTTTTTCACGGATACGAGCGATATTCAAACCTGCGCCATCATCACGGAATTCAATCGATACGTCGTTACCTTCTTGGTGCAAGGTAATCACGATCTCGCCGCTGGCCGCTTTGCCAGCTGCCGTACGCGCTTCGGCCGCCTCGATGCCGTGAGCCACGCAATTGCGAAGCAAGTGCTCGAAGGCTGGCGTCATACGATCGAGCACGCCACGATCCATCTCAATCGTGCCGCCCAAGATATCGAGCTTGACCTGCTTGCCAGCATCCTTGCCGGCTTGGCGCACCACGCGATACAAGCGCTCGGAAATGCCTTCAAATTCCACCATGCGCGTGCGCAGCAAATCGCGCTGCAAATCACGGGTTTGGCGCGCTTGCATCACCAAATCGTCTTCGGTCGATTCAATCGTGCGTTGGATGTTGCGCTGCACGGTTGCCACGTCGTTCACCGATTCGGCCATCATGCGGGTGAGTTCCTGCACGCGGGTGTAGCGGTCAAATTCCAGTGGGTCAAAGTTCGCTTCGGCTTCTTTGGCTTGCTGAATGCGCGTCTGCATCTGCGATTCAGCTTGCACATCGAGCTCGCGCAGTTGGGTGCGCAGCTTTTCTAAGTTGCCGCCCAAATCGGTGAGCGAGCCGCGCAACTGCGACAGCTCAGCTTCCAAACGGGCACGCGTGATCATCACCTCACCTGCTTGGTTCATCAAGCGATCCAAGAGTTGAGCGCGAACGCGTACCGTTTGGCCAGGTGCTGTACGAACTGGGGCAGCTGGCGTGACCATTCCAGCCGCGCCCACCACAGGTTGTAAAGGTTGAGCAGGTGATGCTTGAACAGCTGGTGTGTTGGCAAGCACAGCGCCTGCGGCCACAACAGGGGCTGCAGTGCTTACAGAAGAGGGCTTGGCTGGCTCGTTGGCCAAGGCTGGATTGCGCAGCACATCAAAGGTGTGCTGCATACCATCGAGCTGCGCCATCAGCGGCTCAATATCCGCAGACTGCGCGCCCTCGTGGGGCACGGCCTCAACGTTGGATTCCATGCGGTGAGCCATCTCACCGAGGCGCATCGCACCGGCCAAGCGGGCACTGCCCTTCAAGGTATGCAAACCGCGCAACACTTCGCCGCGCGCACTCATATTGTCTGGGCGTGCGGTCCATTGGCGCAGCGCAGAAGCGGTGACCGGGAAAATCTCTTGCGCTTCTTCTTCGAAGATTTCAAACAAATCGGGATCGAGCGCGTCAACCGCGTCGATCTCGTCGTCGATCTCGTCTTGGCCGATCTGGCGGCTACGCACAGCTAGCACGGGGGCTTCTGTGAGGCTGGCCGCAGTTTGAACCGATGTAACTGGCGCAGGCGCTGCAACAGGTTTGATGGTCGGCTCTGGGGCAGGCTCGGGCGGCAAGGCTTTGACCGCTTCTTCGACGGCAAGCACCTCAGCTGGCGCTGCGGCTGGCTCGGCAGCGAAGGCGGCAGTGGCAGCAACAGCAGCTGTGGCGATAGCAGCAGGCGCGATGATTTCTGGCGTTGCCCAGCTAGGCGCAGGCGCTGGCTCAGCCGCGGTAGCGGGCGTTTCTGCTAGCGTGCTGAAAGCCGACGGCAAATCAAATGCTATTGAATCAGGAGCACTCTGCGCAGATTCTGTGCCGGCTATAGGCTGTTTTTCATCTAAATCGATGGTGCTGGCAGATGAATCATCTGTGAGTGTGGCCAGCGCCGATGCACTCGGCGTGAATGGCGCTTGCATGCAATGCGCCAAATCAGCCTCAATCTTTGGCGAGCTGTCTTTCAAAATGCCAGCGGCAAACTGATGCAGCAAATGGCGAACCTCTTCAGCAGCGCTCACAAACAAAGTAGCGTGAACATGCGGATCGTAATCACCATCTTCTTCAATGCGCTGCATGTGGATCAGGGTGTTCTCCAGTGAACGCGCCAAGCCAGACAAAGCAGAGAAGCCCACCGTGGCGGAACTGCCAGCCAAGGAGTGCGCGAACGCCACGGCATCATGAGGCACTTTGGCATGTGGCTCCATCGCCCATTCAGCCAAGCCATTGGCCAAACGGCGAGACCACTCATCAGCTTCGTTGAGATAGACGTTGTAAAGCGGCAGGCTCACGCGCAGCGGGCCCACGGCTTTGAATTGCTCCTCTGCGGCATACGCGCCCACACCGGGCATGCCTACAAAGGCAGCTGGCGTTGGTGTTGTCTTGCCAGTTCCAGATGCAAGCGCAGCTGCAGAACCAAGAGCGCCTGCAGCGGCAGCTGCTCCAGCGCCCCACCAGTTGGCAGATGATTCGGCAGTAGCAGATGAGCCACCCTGAAGATCAATCCCTAAATCTCCCAAGGTGCTGGGCTGGGTGTGGGGCGAGAGCGCAGCAGGGACAGTTGCTGTGCTGATGAAATCGCTTGGTCCTGTTGCCTCAGGCGCAGCCATTCTTGTCGGCATGGCCTGCAAAGTAGTCGCCATTGCGGTAGCAGCATAAGCACCGGCTTCAGGCGAAGTGGGTGCAGGAACAGGGGCTGGCAGAGGAAGGTTTTGCAGTGCCTCCAAATCCATTTTGCTGATCGTGAAGTCGTCATGTTCCGGCATGCTGGGCGAGTCCATTGCCAAAACATCTTCGGCCGATGCCTCAACCAGAGGCATCTCGGCTGAAATCACAGCGGAGTCGTCCATGGCCATCATGGCGCGCTCAAATTCAGCCAGCTCTTCAGCTGTGATGAGTGCTTCTTGCTCTGATGCCGTAGGCATCTCTGCAGTCAATTCGATACTCGAGCCGGCATCGGCGGTCACCACAGTCGATGCAATCGGCTCTTCAGGCAAAGTCGCAGCAACGATGGGTTCGGAAGCGGCGACTTCGAAATCGAAATCCATGTCCAGATCAAAAGCTGGCTCAATTGTGGCCGCTTCACCAGCTGGTGAAGCCTGTGGTGGCTGCTCGATGGAGGGCATCACGGGTGTTGCGATGGTGACTACTGGCTCTGGCTCAAGCAGCACAGGCGAAGAAACAGGCGCAAAATTTTGATCGAGATCACCCAAATGCAGTGAAAAATCAGGCTCGGGGGCTGCAGGTGCAGGCACTGCTGGCAAGCTGAGGTCTGGCAGGTCGAGCTCAGGCAAAGTCAGAGCTGGCTCAGGTTCAGCGATGAGAGAAGCTGCGACAGCGGCGAGCGCGCCAGCAGCAGCGGCTGGGATAGCCATCGCAGGTGTTTCTGGAGCGGGTATTTCTTCAGCAGCGGCCTTTACAACAGGTGCAACCCGTTCAGGCAAAGTTTCTGAAATGGCTTGTGGTGCTGCATCCAGCACGATGGGCTGGAATTGACCATGCAAGCGCAAAGCGTCCGCACTGGTGCGGAAGGGCGCTGAGCTGCGCTGTTTGCCACCACCTGCAGCGATTTCTTCGATCCAAGTTTGGTGTGCTTGCAGGGCTTGGGTCGACAATTCACAAAGTTGAGTCGTGGCTGGCTTTTGCTCCGCAAGCCAAGCATTCATCACCTGCTCCATCGACCAAGCAGCTTCGCCAAACACATTGAGCCCCACCATACGTGAGCTGCCCTTCAAAGTGTGGAAAGCACGACGAAGGGTGGTCATCTCGCCGATATTGTTCGGCTCGGCAACCAGGGCTTGCGTCGCAGCCAGACCATTGGCAGCCACTTCGCGCGCCTCTTCCAAGAAGATGTCCAGCAGCTCAGGATCAACTTCATCGGCATCGACGATCACAGGTGCTGTGGACGCGGCAGAAACAGGAGCCGGAGCAACTGCTGCGGTGGCAGCCATAGCCGCCATGGGCAATGTTGCATCGGGGTTGAAGCTGGCTGCCTGGGCAGGAGCTGGTCTCACGACCTCAGGCTCCTCCACAATGGTACGACCCATCAATGGCTTGAGCTCACCTTCGGCATCGTCAAACACAAACAACTTTTTGGCGAGCACCGGCTGATAGCTCAGCATATCGATCAGGAAGCCTAAAGCGCCCAGATTGTTGCCCAGCTTATTGAACATCGCGGTGTTGGCTGCAGTGTTGGCATCATCTGTCGAGACAATGATGTGTTCCACGTTGTCGCGCATGCGAGTAACAGCCAGCTGTGCGTGATCCAAACCGAGTACGGTCAGCACGCCACGCATCTGTGTGAGCTTGCCAGGCACATCGCTCAGCAGCACCTTGTCTTGCGGATCGCGGAAGAAAGCATCCATCAATTTCTCAAGCTCGCCCAAGGTCAACTTGAGCTCGCCCACGACCGAGCCCATGGTCTGGCGATCACTCACGCGGCGATACAGCTCTTCCATCCAAGATTCGAGGGGCTGGCTGTCTGCGCCGCCGCGAGCCATTTGCACGCGCTGCGCCAAATGCCCCATGCGATTGGCTTGTTGTTTGTCTTCCGGATCAAAGTCTTCGAAACTGGCTTCAAGATACAAAATGGCAGTCGCTACTTCCATGCCAAGCGCCGGTTCTGGCGGTTTTTGCTGGCGGGCCGTGCTGTCCACCACCTCGTTCATGGCAGTGATGAGACTCTGCCCTGAGGTAGGCAAGAGTTTGCCAATCGAATCGACCAGCAAAGACATCTGATCTTGCACTGGCTTGGCCTTGGTGAGTTCGCCAGCAGTGAAAGCTGACCAAGATTCTTTGAGCTGACCAATTCGTTTGCGCGCTTGCACCAGGAAGGTAGGGTCAAAGTGGCCGTAAAAACTCTTGCTGTAATCGACCGGAATGTGGTTTGCCAACCCATAGACCATACGCACTTCACCCAGCAATGGCGTCATGCCTTGAGGTGTGGCTTGCGCGCAGAAAAACAGCAAATCTTGCGCCAAGCGCTCGGGCACTGACAGATCGCCTTTCACATGGGTAGCCAGCTGGATCAATAGGCGTGAGACAGTACGTTTCACGTGCAGATCAGGTGCGAGCGATCCGGTGGCTACAGCCTCGAGCGCACCAGCTGCGATACGCCAAAAGACGCGAAAATTATTATCAACAGCCAGCTCAGTTTGATTTGCAAGTGCGGCGCTGAGTTGCGAGAGCTCTTTGCATGCAGCGATATCCGCGGCCTTAACGACCTGCAGAGCAGATTTATCAAAACGTGCGCGAAAATTAATATCCAGTGCCATGGCTGGCACGCCAGTGTCTTGAACATCGCGCCACTGCCAGGGCACTGCCCACAGATCTGCGGGGTGGACCCGTGTTGCACCTGCGAGCTCTTGCACGTCAGCATACTGGCTGAACAACTCCACTGCTGAAGGTTTCTTGCCAACAAGCAATGCCTCCAGATAGCCCAGCAATGCAAAGCTAGCGCGCTCTACCTTACCGGCTGCAGGATCAGTGCAAAGCTCAGGTTTGGTGATGAACTTCTGTACGGCACCTTCCATGCCACGCAGCATGGCAGCAGGAGATGTGAAGCCCACCATCTCCAGCGCACCCACCGATTGGTGCAATTGCTGGCGAGCAATGCGCAATTGGCTGGCATCAGCCGCATTCAGATCGGAGCCTTTAGCCAGCTCGGCATCACGCACATAGCGGCGCAGTGCCTTGGTGGCAGAATCCAGCGACTTGCGCAACTCATCCAGCACCCAAGCCAAAGGGCCGAGGTCATTGACACCGATGTCTGAGACGGGGGTGTTGGGAGATGTGGCCATGGTTCAGTTCATCCTGTTGCGTTGCGCGTCCACTGGGTTTAGCCGTCAATGGCTAGAACCCAGGGCGATCAGCCAATCTTGAATCGCGACACCGACTGACGCAATTCTTCAGCCACTCGGGACAGGTCTCGTACCTGTTGCACCGTGGAGCGTGTACCTTCACCAGTTTGCTCGGTCACCGCGAAAATATGCTGGATGTTACCGGCCACAACGTTGGCCGAATCAGCTTCACGGGAGGCAGATTTGGAAATCTCCTCAATCAGTTCGGCGAGGCGGCGAGACACGGAGTCAATCTGCACCAGTGCTGTACCGGCGTTATCAGAGAGCTTGGCTCCTTCCACCACACCCTGCGTCGAGCGTTCCATAGCGGCCACAGCATCTTGTGTGTCGGTCTGAATGGCTTTCACGAGTGCAGAAATCTGCTTGGTAGCTTCTGCGGAGCGCTCAGCGAGTCGCTGCACCTCCTCCGCCACCACTGAGAAGCCTCGTCCGGCTTCACCGGCGGAGGCCGCTTGGATAGCAGCGTTCAGAGCCAACACGTTCGTCTGCTCGGTAATGTCTGAAATCAGCTCGGTGATCTCACCAATCTCCTGAGACGATTCGCCCAGTCGTTTAATACGTTTAGAAGTATCCTGAATCTGGTCACGGATAGCGTTCATACCGCCGATCGCGTTTTGCACGGCCTGCAAGCCGGATTCCGCAGCTGACAGCGACTGACGCGCCACCTGAGCAGACTCTTGCGCTTGGCCAGACACTTCGTTGATTCGGCCTGCCATCTCGAGTACCGACTGACCGGTTTCACGAATCTCGCGCAGCTGCTCGGTTGAGGCGGCTAGCAGTTCGGTTGAGGTGCTTTCCACCACAGCTGTGGTTTGCAAATCACCTTCAGCGACGGATTGCAGTTCGTTCATCAAACGCAAAATAGCGGCCTGGTTCGCGTCGTTAATACGCTTAGCTTCTTGCTCTTGGCCCTCAGCCAAAAGGCGTTGTTGTTCAGCAATGGCTTGACCCTTACGGCTTTCACCCAGTTGCACGCGCGCCAAGCCAAGACCGGCCAGCACTGCCAGCAGACCCATCAAGCCCAAAACGATCAAAGGAGCGATACCCAGACCCGTTTGGCCCGACAAACGAGCCTGCAAATCTTCGAGTTGCTTACGCAGTGGCTCAGAATCACTCACGATCGCGGACTGCGCCTCACGTGCAGACACCAAGCCTTGCAAGTTACCCAAAATCGCACCAGCTTGGCCGCGTGTTTCTTCATACTGTTTGAGCAGGGCTTCCAAACGCTCGCGGGTTTGTGGATCTTTAGCTGCAGCCAAACGCAACTCTGGGCTGCCTTCGAGCAAGCCTTGGGCAATTTCCTTGAAGGAGTTCAAGTCTTTACCGAGCAAGAACACAGCCTCGGGGCTCACGCCTTCCATGGTCAAGAATTCGTTGGCGGATTTACCGATTCGCTGCGTCAACATCACCAGCTGACCCGATGCAGAAATCTCAGCAGCAGGCGCATTTTGCTGAAGTTTGAGGGAGGAAACAGTTTCTGCAACTTCCAAAAGATCAGAAGATTGACGGTTGATGGTGCGCAAAGCGCTACCGACCTGAGTCAAGATCTTTTGCTGATCCAGCACGGTTTTGGCATTTTTCTCAGCGCGGTCCACCAGAGGGATGGCTTTTTCTACATCCTCTGCGACACCAGGAGCCACTTGTGTGAGGCGAAGTTCGGTATCACCATCTTTGAGGCCACGCACGTTTTTAGCCAATGCTGCTGAACTTTCTGCCACCTCGGAGAAGGCTTGGGGCGAGCCCACCAGAGCTTGAGATACGGATTTCGCTAAGCGCTGTGATTGCATGAGTGATTGACCCGAGGCACCCACTTGGCGAGAAACGTTTTCCGCCTGCGCCAATGCAAAGAACATCACAGCCAAGAAGACCACCAGCGCCACGATCAGCATCACGGTCAAGATGCGTCGATGCTCGGCGGGGGCTCGCGAACCGAGCACAGGCAAGCTCACGGCATCGCCAGCAAGCGATTCGCTGCGCAAATGGGCTTCGGCCAAGATGCTGTTGTCGTCTTGGGCTTGCGCCATATTGGCTCCGCCCCCGCCTTGTTCCACCGCATAGATTTCTTCGGCTGTGAGACCAGCATTTGTGAGTATGGATTGCTCAGCAGATGGTTGGCCACGTTTGAATAGGCTGGAAATACGTTGTGCTACTGACATGGTGATGGCCTCAAAGTGATTCTAGGCTTAGGAAAAAAAGGATGGCATGATTCAAAACTCAGGCAGTGAGCGTTGCAATACCGAGGAATTCGTTGGAGCCGGCGAGCTGCTGCAAATCCAGCTCAATCCAAGATTGGCCGGTTTTGTCAACATACTGCGCAGACATGAATGCAGGTGAGCCTTCAGGTGCGCTATCGCGCGAGACGAAATCTGCTACGCCGCGCAAGCCGCCCAATCGGTCAATCAAAATTGCACAATTGACCTCCAAGGCGCTGTTCAGTGCAATCAAACGCGCCTGCTCGCGGATACTGCCGTCAAAGGTGCGCATCAAATGTGTGCCTGAGATGAAGCTGGCCAGATCGACAATGCCGTAAAGTCCGCCGCGCAAGTTGGCCACACCCATGAACCAGTCTTGGGTGTAAGGTACTTTTTGCACGCTGGTGACAGGGAAAATCTCGCCAGATTGCGCCAAGGGTAGTAAAAAACGCCGACCTGTGAGCTCCACGGCCAGCCAGCCCGCAGCGACACCTTCGGCACGTGCTTGCTGCAGCCTAGCAGCCAAACGCGTTTGCAGTTCTCGCAATGCTTGCCGATTTGCCATGAGGGGGTGTCTTCCTGGGGATTTTTGTGTGAGTAATAGGCGTCTGAGAGAACTTAGCCGAGCGCCTTGATTTTGGCCATGAGCTCGTTGGCATCGACTGGTTTGGTGATGTAGTCTCGCGCGCCTTGGCGCATTCCCCAAACGCGATCGGTCTCTAGATTTTTACTGGTGCACATGATGATGGGCACATCGGAGAACATCGGGTCACGAGAGATGGCGCGGGTGAGTTGGAAGCCATTTTGACCAGGCATCACCACATCCATCAAGATCAGTTCAGGCTTGTCTTCGGCGAGCTTTTTGAAGGCATCGTCTGCATTTTCAGCACTGCGCACAGCAAAGCCGTTTTTGGTCAACAGCTCTGTCAAATACATGATTTCGGTTTTGGAATCGTCAACGATGAGAACTTTGGTGATCGGCATAGCAGGCCTTAAGAGTCAATATGAGTTAGTGCTTTCCAAATTGCTGCACGGTCTGCAGCAGTTGGTCTTTGGTGAAGGGTTTGGTCAGATATTCTTCGCTGCCCACCATGCGTCCACGCGCTTTGTCAAAAACGCCATCCTTGGAAGACAGCATGATGATGGGAGTGCTGGCGAAATGGGCACTGCGCTTGATGATGGCGCATGTTTGATAACCATCCAAGCGAGGCATTAGGATGTCGCAAAAAATCAAGTGGGGTGAAAAATCATTGACTTTGGCAAGCGCGTCAAAGCCATCTTCCGCAAGCATTACTTCATGGCCGCCTTGCTTGAGGAAAATCTCCGCACTACGACGGATGGTGTTGCTGTCGTCTATAACCAGCACCTTGAATGTGCTCACACAGATCTCCTGTTGTTGGAATAGATGAACTTAAAAAATGGGTGTCTCATGACGTTACTGCGCGTTACTGCTCAGTAGATTAACTTAAATTTGAACCATTTCAAAGTCTTCTTTGCGTGCACCGCATTCTGGGCATGTCCAGTTCATGGGTACATCAGCCCATGCCGTGCCGGGCGAGATGCCGTGATCGGCAGCGCCAGCAGTTTCATCGTAGATCCAGCCGCAAATCAGGCACATCCAAGTTTTGTTTGGCTTTGTCTCAGTCATGCTCCCACGAGTCTTTCTTTAAAATCACAATAGAATCAGCTTTTAGAGTGTTGCATTGTATCTACACGGCGGCAATGCAGAGACAAAGCCGAGACTGTGCCGATAGATGGCAAGCTCCGATGCCTAGCTGGTCGTCGGTGTATTTATTTTGTGAAGTGATCGCATGTCATCTCCCCCTTTATCCGACCTTTCTCCCCCCGATGTGGAGGAGGGTGACGATTCCCCGATTTGTGTGATGAGCTTCAATGTGGCGGATGCCAGCGGTGCGGGCGGTTTGTCTGCTGACCAAATCGCCATCACCGCCTCTGGCGGGCATGCACTGCCCGTGACCACCGGCATTTTGGTACGTGATACTTCGACAGTTTTTGACCTGATTGAACTGGATGCCGATGCTGTAGAAGAGCAGGCACGCACCATTTTGGAAGATATGGATGTGGAGGTTTTCAAGGTCGGCTTCGTCGGATCCCCTGAGTCTTTGGCTGTCGTGGCGGAAATTACCGCCGATTACGAAGAAATCCCCGTGATTACCCAGGTGACCCCACTTTCGTGGTGGGAACGCGACAAAATCGAGGCATATCTGGATGCATTAACAGAGTTGATCCTGCCGCAGACCAGTGTCTTGGTGGGTAATTACGATGTTTTATGGCGCTGGCTGTTGCCTGAATGGAGCAGCGAGAAACGCCCAGGTGCGCGCGATATCGCTGCTGCTGCGGCGCAGCATGGCGTGCCTTATGTGGTGATCACGAGTGCCAATGTGCAGGTGGAAAGCACTGAAACGATAGCCGCTTCGCCCGAATCCGTGGTGACCACTGTTTCACTGGATCGCTACGAGGCCAATTTTGTAGGCGCGGGCGATACTTTCTCCGCCACACTGGCCACCTTGCTGGCCAGTGGTGACGAACTGGCAGAAGCTGTGCGTGAAGCCAGTATTTATGTGAACCGCAGCCTGCTCGCTGCCTTCCAGCCCGGCATGGGCGCAGCGATTCCAGATCGTATGTTTTGGGCACAAGTGGAAGGCGAGGATGAGGAGGACGTCGAAGGCGAACCAGAACAAGATGTACTCGGCATCCCGCCCACGGCAACACGGCATTAATTTTGTGATTTGAGTATTTATGGATTTGAACCAAAGCCTTTTCGAGCGCGCCCAAAAAACCATCCCAGGCGGTGTGAATTCTCCTGTGCGCGCATTCCGTGCGGTGGGCGGCACGCCCCGCTTTGTAAAACGTGCTCAAGGCGCGTATTTCTGGGATGCCAATGGCAAGCGCCATATTGATTACATTGGCTCTTGGGGCCCGATGATCTTGGGGCATGGCCACCCAGCCGTCGTCGAAGCTGTGCAAAAAGCCTTGATGGATGGTTTTTCGTTTGGCGCGCCCACCGAGCGTGAGGTCGAGCTCGCTGAAGAAATTTTGCGTCTCATGCCTAGTATGGAGATGGTGCGCCTCGTGTCTTCGGGGACAGAAGCTGGCATGAGCGCGATTCGCCTTGCTCGTGGTGCGACAGGTCGCAGCAAGATCATTAAGTTTGAAGGCTGCTACCACGGCCATGCCGATGCCCTGCTCGTGAAAGCAGGCTCAGGCTTGGCAACCTTCGGCAATCCCACCAGCGCTGGTGTGCCACCGGAAGTTGTGCAACACACCCTCGTGCTCGAATTCAACAATGTCGCGCAACTCGAAGAAGCTTTTGCGCTGCACGGCAACGATATCGCTTGCCTGATGATCGAAGCGATTGCTGGCAACATGAACTTCATTCGCTCCAGCGCTGAATTCGCCAAGAAATGCCGCGAGCTCTGCACCAAGCACGGCGCGTTGCTCGCCTTTGATGAAGTGATGACAGGCTTTCGCGTTGGGCTTGGTGGCGCGCAGCAGGTGCTGGGCATCAAGCCAGATATGACGGTGCTGGGAAAAGTCATCGGCGGCGGCATGCCCTTGGCTGCATTTGGCGCAAGCAAAGAAGTGATGAGCAAGCTCTCTCCGCTCGGCCCGGTGTATCAAGCGGGCACATTGAGCGGTAACCCAATAGCCACCGCTTGCGGCTTGGCCACTTTGAAAGAAATCCAAAAGCCTGGCTTTTATGAAACGCTTGGGGCACGCACACGCGCCCTCGTGCAAGGCATGGGCGAGGCCGCGAAAGCCGCCGGTGTGCCTTACAGCGCAGACAGCGAAGGCGGTATGTTTGGCTTCTTCTTGCAGCCGCAGCTTGCGCAGAACTACAGCCAGGCCGTGCAAACGGACAACGCATTATTTTCTAAATTCTTCCACGGCATGCTCGATCGCGGCATCTATTTCGCACCAGCTTTGTATGAAGCTGGCTTCGTCAGCAGCGCGCACAGTGAAGCTGATTTGCAAGAGACGTTTGCAGCGGCGCGAGAGGTGTTTTCTACGCTTTTTTGATGCCTTTTAGGTGTTTTGCCGGCGTCTAGACTGCGCGAAGTGCTATCAAATTTATAGTATGATAAGCGTTTGAGGAATTCAAATATCGAAGTGATGAAACGTGGGCTCGCCTGTGGGTGGTGAAGCGAAGAAGCGTTGTAAGGTTTCTTTGACAGTGCGAAACGCGAGATCCTCCCACGGAATGTCGGCTTCTGAAATCAGACGCGTGGCCATCGTTTCGTGGCCAGGGTTGAATTCTTTGGATTGCAGCTGGGCAGTGTAGAAAAAATGCACTTGGCCCACACGCTCGACATTGATGAGCGTGAACAAGCTACCTAGCTGGATGTTCGCGCCAGCTTCTTCATGCGTCTCACGTAGCGCGCCTTGTGCAGTGGTCTCTTGCAACTCCATGAAACCGGCGGGGAGGGTCCAGAAGCCTTTGCGGGGTTCGATGTTGCGTTGACAGAGCAGGACTTTGAGTTCGCCGCCTTCGATGATCCACGGGATCGTACCAACAACGTTGAGCGGGTTTTCGTAATGGATCGTGTTGCAGGCGGGGCAAACGGCTCTGAGTTTGGTGTCGCCATCATCAGGTGTGCGCTGATGGGTGGCCGTGCCACAGTTGCGGCAGTGTTTGACGGGGGCGCGGGTGAACATTCAAACAGTTTAGCCGTTCACGAATAGCCCACAAAAAAGCCCTGATGCTTATCGCATCAGGGCTGGCAACAAGCGATCAGAGCTTAGGCTTTTTTCGCTGGCGCTTTTGCAGCGGGTGCTTTAGGCGCAGGAGCTGCAGCCACATTGGTGTGCTTCTCGATCAGGCCACGTGCTTGTTCAAGCAGCTTGTAACCATTGAAACCGCGTTTGTTCATGTCTTCCACCCACTCGACTTCCACCAAACGCGAAGCGCGACGGAATTGTTGAGCTTCGGCGATATCGATCGTGAAGATGGTGTTGCCGGGGCGATCGCTGGCACTCTTGCGGCCGATGGGGTCGTTGCCCGACTGCGTTTTGCCCAGCCAGCCCGAGGTGTTGATACCGGAGTTGTCATCGATGATGCGCTTCAGTTCTGGAGGCAGACTGTTGTATTTGTTGCGGTTCATGCCCATCACGAAGGTGGTGGTGTAGAGCGCGCCGCCTTTGGGGTCAAATTCAGCGTGGAATTTGGTGAGCTCGTGCACTTTCACGGAGGGCACGACTTCCCAGGGAATCACTGCGCCATTGATCGTGCCTTTGGAGAGGGCGTCGGGGATGGCTGGCAATGGCATGCCCACAGGCGTAGCGCCGAGGAAGCCCATGAGCTTGTTGACTTGGCGCGTGGGGGCGCGCATTTTGAGGCCTTTGAGATCGGCCACGGTTTTGATTTGCTTGTCCACCGTGTGGATCACACCGGGGCCGTGCACTTGCAAGGCAAGCGGTACGATTTCCTTGAATTCGTCAACGGCAACTGTCTGCACATACTCCCAATAAGCCTTGGAAGTGGCTTCGGCATTGCTCATCATGAAGGGAAGCTCAAACACTTCCACGCGTGGGAAGCGGCCTGCGGTGTTGCCGGGCAAAGTCCAGGTGATGTCGGCCACGCCATCGCGTGCCTGATCGTAAAGCTGCACGGGTGTGCCGCCGAGTTGCATGGCAGGGTAGCCTTCAAACTTGATACGGCCGCCAGAATCTTTCTCGACCTTCTCCATCCACGCTTTGTGCATGGTGAGCCACACATTGGATTGCGGGGCCATGAAGGTGTGAAACTTCAAGGTGACTTGGGCTTGTGCGAAGCTGGAATAGCCAGCGCCGCCCAGGGCTGCAGCGACGCCAGTTTTGATCAGGCTACGACGTTGAATCATGAAAAACTCCTTGAAAATAATGGATCAGATAATAAGTCATCGTATTAATTTTGGTTGAGCGGGCTTACCCTGAGGAAAGCCGCGGAACTTAGCTTCTAAGTTTGCACAAAGCGCAGCGCCCACAATGAAATCATGGGGAATGCGAGCACCAAGAGGGCGCGGATCGTGTCAGCGGCCAAGAAGGGCAGAACACCGCGATAGCTCTCAGCAATCGGCACGGCATCGCCTTTGTTTTTGGTCATGCTGTTGACAACGTAGACATTCAGGCCGACTGGTGGCGCCAGCATGCCAAAGCCTACTGTCATGAGCACCATCACGCCAAACCAGATGGCGGTGTATTCTTTGCTCATACCGAAATCCAAGCCCATGATCATGGGGAAGAAGATGGGGATGGTGAGCAAGATCATCGAGAGCTCATCCATCACCGCGCCGAGCACCACGTAAAACAACATGATGCAAGCCACCACCATCACGGGTGATAAGCCCCAGCTGCCAACGACTTCTGCGAGTTGACCAGGCACTTGCGTGAGCGCGAGGGCGGCGTTCATGATGTCTGCGCCTAGGAAGATGAGGAAGATCATGGCCGAGCTTTCTGCAGTGGCGTAGAAGCAGTTTTTAAACTTCGTCCAGTTCATCTCACGTTTGAGCAGAGATGCGACAAAGGTACAGAATGCGCCGACCGCTGCGCCTTCGGTAGGTGTGAACAGGCCGCCATAAATACCGCCAAAGACGATGACGAAGATCACAGCAATCGGCAAAATACCTGCAAGTGCCTCACTCATCTTCTGCTTTGCAATCACATCTTTCTCAGGAGCGTGACCGGGCACGAAGCGCACATACAGCGCAATCGCAATCATGTACATCAACATCGCCAAAATGCCAGGCACCATCGCAGCCATGAAGAGCTTGGCGATGTTTTGCTCGGTAAGAATCGCGTAGATCACGAGCGGCACCGAGGGCGGAATCAGAATACCCAGCGTGCCGCCAGCGGCCAGTGTGCCAGTGGTTAAGCGACCGGAGTAGCCATGCTTGCGCATTTCGTCGTAGGCCACATTGGTGATCGTGGCTGCTGTGGCCACCGATGATCCGCAGATTGCGCCAAAGGCTGCGCAGGCAAACACGGCTGCCATGGCGAGCCCGCCTTTGAAGCGCCCCATCACGCCGGCTGCGAAAGCGAAGAGTGCTTTACTGATACCGCCTTGCGTGGCGAAGTGGCCCATGAGGATGAACAAAGGAATGACAGATAAATCGTAGCTCGCAAAGCGCGCATAGGCTTGTGAATTGAGAAAGCTGGCCAAAGGCGCCCAGCCGCGTTGCATCAGATAGCCTGTAACACCGGCAACAAACATGGCAATCGCAATCGGCACGCGCAGCGCCATGAGAGCGAGCATTGCGCCAAAAATCAACAGAGCAAGTTGTAGGCCGCTCATACTGCCAGCTCCGGGTTAGATTCCGCTTCTTCTTTAGCGAAGCCTTGAACAGCTTGTGTGAAAGCAATCACGGCCGTGAGCGCGAGGCCGGGCACGATGGCGCTATACACGATCCACTCAGGAAAACCGAGCATCATGGTGCCGGAGTTGGAATTGAAAGCGCTGATGCCGCCCAGCGTGGTGCGCCAGGCGAGCACGGCCATCACGATGCCCAATATCAAAGCTCCTGCGCGATCTAGAAAACCTACAGTTGCTTCGCCAGCCTTCGCGGTGAAGAAATCCACAATGATGTTGCCGCGCTTGTATTGACACCAAGGCATGAACAGGCCGACTGCCGCGCCGCAGGCCGCGCCCGACAATTCAAAATCGCCTGTGATGGCTTTGCCTATCGTGTCGCGCCCGATCACACTGGTGACGGTCATCAAGGTGATGAAGACCATCAGCAAGCCGGCCACGATGGCGCAGAATTTGGCTAATTGCCCGAGTAATTTCATGCAAGCTCTCCAGAGAATTTCATGAGATAGATACTATATTTTTGATAGCACTTTGCGCAGATTCTATGCCGGCAAAGTGCTGTTTTTGCTTATAAAACGCTCAAGAAACGGAGACTTTGAGATCTGGCAGGCCTGCGACTGTGCCGACCATCAGATCTCCGCTCACCACCGCACCCACGCCCTCGGGCGTACCGGTATAAATCAAATCGCCAGGTTGCAGCTCCCAAGCAGCAGAAAGATATTCAATCGTTTCAGCCACATTCCAGATCAGCTTGGCCACTGTGCTCTTTTGGCGATGCGCGTCATTGACCGTGACGGCCAATTCAGCGTTGTTGATATCACCCGCTTGCGCTGCGGGTACGATGGGGCCAATCGGTGCTGAATGGTCAAAGCCTTTGCCGATGCACCAAGGACGGCCTTGCTTTTTCATATCGCTTTGCAAATCGCGGCGCGTCATGTCCAAACCTACGGCATAGCCGAAGATGTGCTTGGCTGCGTCTGCGGCTTTGATGTCTTTGCCACCTGTGCCAATCGCCACCACGAGCTCGATTTCGTGATGGAAATTCTTCGTGAGGCTGGGGTAGGGGATGCTGCCGGTTTCGCCGGCGTTGACGACCACGATGGCATTGCTGGGTTTCAAAAAGAAGAATGGTGGCTCACGGCCTGTGAAACCCATTTCCTTGGCGTGATCTTCGTAATTGCGACCCACACAATAGACGCGATTCACAGGAAATCTCTCGGCACGGCCCTGCACGGGGACGCTCACCACGGCGGGAGGATTGAACACATAGCTCATGAAACTAACCTTTCTTCTTTGTGAATGCCCAAGGCTTGTTGAATTGGGCGGTCGGAGTAACTGAAGAGTACGCAGCCCTCTTGCGAGAGCAAGCGCAGAGTGTGCCACGAGGGCACGACGAAATGATCACGCTTTGAGAACTCAAACGTATAGCTGCCATGATGCGATTCGATAAGCGCTTGGCCTGAACCTTCGACAACACTGAACACCGCGCCATCGGTTTGGCGATAAGGCGAGCCTTTGAAACCTGGTGGCAGCAGCTGCATGAAGGTCTGCATCGTGGGCATGGGCGAGCCGCCGGTGAGCGGATTCGTGTAGCGCAGCTTGAAGCCATCCCATGCATCCATCTTTTCGCTGCGCTCCAGCGTGTGCAGAGCCTCGCGGGTGCGGGCATACGGGTAGCTGAAGATGGGGCTGGTGTTGCCAAACGGAGAGTCTCCACGCACGGGCGCCATGTTGTGGCCGTAGGCGGCGAAGCTAGCGCCCTCTGGCTTGCTGATCTCTTGCGAAGAGCGGCTGTCGTTTTCTGCGAAGCCTGCATCGAAGAAGCGGATCGTGGGAATATCAAGGCCATCCAACCAGACCATCGGATCGCTTCCCTCATGGCCATGATCGTGCCAAGTCCATTTCGGTGTGATGATGAAATCGCCGGGCTGCATGGTGGTTTTTTCGCCATCCACAGCCGTATAAGCACCCGAGCCTTCCACGATGAAACGCAGTGCACTTTGCGTGTGGCGATGGCTAGGCGCGACTTCGCCGGGCAAGATCAGCTGTAAGCCCGCATACAAAGATTGCGTGATGCAGGACAAGCCCCGCAGGGCTGGGTTCTCTAAAATCAAAACGCGGCGAATCGCCTCTTCTGCAGTGATCGCCGCACCTGCGCGCATGAGGAAAGGGCGTACTTCGTCGTATTTCCAATGTGCAGGCACGCAGGGCGTTTTCGGCTGCTGAGGCACGAGTGCATGCAACACCTCCCACAGCGGCGTGAGGTTGTGCGGCGACATGTCTGCGTAGAGCTGGGCACGATCGGGGTGAGTGGTTTTGGTGAGCATGGACGCTTTCTTCAAAACAAGTTGTGAGGATCAATGCCCTCATACATCCACTTGAGGCCTGCAAAGCCTGCCGCATCTTTGCCGCCCTGGAAAATGGAATTGCGCAACTCGCGCGTGACGCCGCTGGCATGGTAAATGTCGCCATAAAAGCGAGCCGTGAGTTGAACACGCGCTGTGCGCAGATAGCGCTTCTCTTGATAAGCGAGGAAAGCCATTTCAAAATCGCCTTTGAAATGTTCAATCGCTTTGCCCAGCACCACGGCATCCTCAATCGCCTGCCCTGCGCCTTGCGCGAGGTATTGCAGCATCGGGTGTGCAGCATCGCCCAACAGCGTAGCTCGGCCTTGACTCCAGTTTTTCACGGGCTCGCGGTCACAGAGCACCCACATCTTCCAAGTGTTGATTTTGGCGAGCAGCCCGCGCACCGTGGGGTGAGCATCTGCAAAGCGCTCGGTGAGTTCGTTGTTGTCGCCAAAGGTGTCCCAGCCTTCATCGTATTTGTTGCTGTGAAAGACGGCAACGAGATTGAAGAGCTCTCCGCGGCGCAGCGGATAAGTCACCAAATGCGTTTTTTCGCCACCCCAGAGCTGTACTTCATCGCTCCACAGCTCAGGTGGTACATCCTCTCTCCTGAGCACAGCGCGATACGCAATATGCCCACTCACACGCGGCTTACCATCGCCTACGATGGTTTGGCGAATCCCACTCCAGAGGCCATCTGCGCCAATCAGCGCTGCGCCTTTGATACTCTCGCCATTCTTGAGCTGCGCGGTCACACCGTTAGCATCCTGTGCAAACGATGCCACGCCCGCATTCGTGCGCAGCGTGATGCCCGCTTGCGCACGGCAAGCATTGAGTAGCACATCATGCAAATCCTTGCGATAAATCACGCCATATGCAAAGCCGCCATAAGCGGCCCGCGCCGCATCGCCCATCTGCACGCGCACCACCTGCTCACCCGTGCGCACATCGCGCATGCCCATCGCGGGCGGGAAGTAGGCGACTTTGTTGATCTCTTCGGTCAGCCCCAAATAATCAAACATACGAAAGATATTGGGGCCTAGCTGGATACCCGCGCCGATCTCGCCAAACTCCGCCGCTTGCTCCAGCACTGAGACGGCATGCCCGCTGCGTGCCAATACAAAAGCCGCTGCCAAGCCGCCAATGCCGCCGCCTGCGATCAAGATCGGTTGTGATGCAGCAGCAAACATCATGACGAAGACTCCGGGTTGATAAGCTCACAAATTGTATGTATGCTTATTAATTCTCGTGCTGCGTGTTTACCCTAGTAATATGCATGCTTACAATCATGACTGTTATTCATTACTTCAATGGCCACCTCTTTTGACTTCTCCCAAGAACCCGGTTACCTGATCCGCCGTGCGCACCAAACCTCGATGGCAATCTTTGCTGAAGAGTTGGGGGAGTACGAGGTGACATCATTGCAGTTTGCTATTCTGCAAGCCTTGGTGGATGAGCCGGGAGCTGACCAAATCACCGTGGCGCAGCGCGTGGCGCTGGATGCTGCCACTTCTGGCTCCATCATCATGCGCCTAGAAGAGCGGGGCTGGTTACGCCGAGAAGCCTCACCATCTGACAAACGCCGCAAGCTGCTCTGGCTCACGCCTGTGGGCGAGAAGATGGCCATGGATATGAAAAAACACGCCCGCAAAGTGCAGCAGCGCCTGCTTCAGGCCTTGAGCGAGCAAGAGCGCGTGCAGCTGGTGGCCTTGCTCAAACGGGTCAGCGGCATAGAAAGTTAGAATACAGCTATGTTCCACAGCCTCTGGATGTTTACCATGAACCGCTGTTTCGTCGCTTTGCTCGGTGTGATGCTGAGTTCTTCTGTGTTGGCTCAAGGCCAACTCTCTGCACCTCTGCCGGTGGATGAAAATGTTGTGCAAACGGGTACGCCCGGTATGCGTAAATTTCCTGCGAATGCTTTGCGTGGGAAACTGAAGGTGGTGCAAGCCCCCGAAATTTTGATCGATGGCAAGCCAGAGCGACTTTCGCCCGGCTCGCGTATCCGCGATGTTCAGCAGCGCTTGGTCATGTCGGCCAGCATCACAAATCTGGAATTCGTGGTGAACTTCACCCGCAATTCCCTGGGCGAGGTGCATGAGGTGTGGATTCTGAACGAGGCCGAGGCCAAGCAAAAGATCAAGACGAACACGCCTGCGACCAACTTCAACTTTGCCTCTGATGGCAATGCCAAGAAGCAAGACGATGGCAAAACGCCTTTCAACCAGTTGCCCAGCTTTGAGCAAGTGGGTCGTCAGCAGCGCGAACAGCAACAGCCTCTGCGCTGATTTTTCACTGGCCGCCAGCGGCCAGGTGTTGACCTATTTTTCAAGCCTTTTGAGCATATCGCCGGCGTATTTATTGCGCAGAGTGCTCCTAAATTTATAGTATTTGACCATGAGCAAAAAAGTTTTTATCCGCACCTTCGGCTGCCAGATGAATGAATACGATTCCGACAAGATGGTGGATGTCCTCCATGCTGCGGATGGCTACGAGAAAACCGACAACGTGGATGAAGCCGATCTGGTGCTGTTCAACACCTGCTCAGTGCGCGAAAAAGCGCAGGAGAAAGTGTTTTCTGATCTGGGCCGCATCAAGCATCTGAAAGCCAAAGGCGTGAAGATTGGTGTGGGCGGCTGTGTGGCCAGTCAGGAAGGCGATGCGATCATCAAGCGTGCGCCTTATGTGGATGTGGTGTTTGGCCCCCAGACTTTGCACCGCTTGCCTGAGCTGCTTTCTACGCAAAGGCAAACCAACAAATCGCAAGTGGACATCAGCTTTCCAGAAATCGAAAAGTTTGATCATCTCCCGCCTGCGCGCCGCGAAGGCGTGAGCGCTTTTGTGAGCATCATGGAAGGCTGCTCTAAATACTGCAGCTATTGCGTTGTGCCCTACACACGCGGCGAAGAGATCAATCGCCCGCTCGACGATGTGCTTCTGGAAGTGGCCCAACTCGCAGGCCAAGGTGTGCGCGAGATCAATCTGCTTGGGCAAAACGTGAATGCCTATCGTGGCACGATGGGCGACACCAGCGAGATTTGCGATTTCGCCACCTTGCTCGATTACGTGAGCGATATCCCCGGCATTGAGCGCATCCGCTACACCACCAGCCACCCCAATGAATTCACACCTGCTTTGATTGAGGCGTACGCAAAGCTGCCCAAGCTCGTGAGCCATTTGCATCTGCCCGCGCAGCATGGCTCGGATGTGATCTTGGCCGCCATGAAGCGCGGCTACACCAGCCTGCAATACAAAAGCATCATCCGCAAGCTGCGCGTGATTCGCCCTGATTTGCATCTCTCCACCGATCTCATCATTGGCTTTCCGGGAGAGACAGACGCTGATCACGCCAAAACGATGAAGCTGATTGAAGACATGCAGTTTGACAACAGTTTCAGCTTCATCTACAGCCCACGCCCCGGCACGCCGGCTGCGAGTTTGCAAGACGACACGCCGCATGATGTGAAGCACAAGCGTTTACTGCAAGTGCAAAAAGCGATCAATGACAACACGCATGCTCTCTCTGATGCTTTCGTGGGCAAAACCGCACGCATCTTGGTCGAAGGGCCTTCGCCTCGATCAAGAGCAGAATCTCCTGAGCTGATGGGGCGCACGGAATGCAATCGTGTGATCAACTTTGCAGCGAGCACGCAAGCCATGACACGCCTGCCCGGACAGATCATTGATATCGCCGTGACGCAGCGCATGGGCTTTTCCTTGCGCGGTGAATTGGCGCTGACCGATGCGCCGGAATTGGCTGCCGCCTAAATCTTGCTGCATCCCATGAGTCAAACTCTGCGCTGGGATATCTTTTGCCGCGTCATTGATAACTTTGGCGATATTGGTGTGTGCTGGCGGCTCTCGTGCGCGCTTGGCTGCCGTGGGCAAGTGGTGAGGCTGTGGGTCGATGATGCATCAGCGCTGAGCTGGATGGCTCCGCAGGGATGCGTGGGCGTTGAAGTGCGATCATGGCAGCCCGAGCAGCCCATACCCAGTGATGCGCTACCTGCTGATGTGGTGATGGAGGCTTTTGGTTGCGAGATCGATCCCTCTTGGGTTGCTATGAAGAGAGTAGCACTTCGCGCAGATTCTACGCCGGCGGAAGGCCGAAAAGGCTTTAAAAATACGGTGTGGATTAATTTGGAATACCTCAGCGCTGAAAGTTATGTCGAGCGCAGCCATGGCCTACCTTCGCCGGTGATGGCTGGCGCGGCGCGCGGCATGACGAAATGGTTTTTCTACCCCGGATTCACACAGGGCACAGGCGGTTTGATCCGTGAACCCGAAGCGCTTTCTGATCAAATTGACACACCCGCCACGCAACGCATCAGCCTGTTCTGCTACGAGCCGCCAGCCCTGAGTGAGCTGATCGAGCAACTCGCCCATGACGATCAATCTACGGCGCTGATGGTGATGCCAGGGCGTGGGCAGCAGGCTTTGCAGAGAGAAATTTTAAGTAAAAATGCCCAATCGCCGGCATGGAATCTGCGCAAAGTGCTATCAATACATGAGCAACCATACATGCCGCAGCAGCACTACGATACGCTGCTCAGAAGCTGTGATTTGAACTTCGTGCGCGGTGAAGATTCTTTGGTGCGAGCGCTCTGGGCTGGCCGCGCCTTCGTCTGGCAGATTTATCCGCAAGCAGACGGCGCACATGCAGACAAGCTTGAGGCCTTTTTGGATTGGCTGAAAGCGCCTGCCGATTTACGCGAATTTCATCGGGTCTGGAATGGACTCAAGCGCGCCGCGCTGCCACGTTTTGACCTTTGTGCTTGGCAAAACTGTGTCCGAAATGCCCGAGCCGAGCTTTTGATGCAGCCCGATCTGGTAACGCAACTGCTTGATTTTGTTGAAGAAAAGAGGAGTCAGACTGTTTAGCTCACCTGTCAAACGGGTCTTTTCGGGTTAAAATCATAGGCTTTGCTGCAAACTGCAAGCAATTCTTCTTAGCTGGACTGGTTCCAGCCCAGCCCCTAGAAAGCTCACCCATGAAAATCGCTCAAGAAATGCGCGCCGGCAACGTGATCATGCACGGCAAAGATCCGATGGTCATCCTCAAAACCGAATACAGCCGTGGTGGCCGCAACTCTGCCACCGTGCGCATGAAGCTCAAGAGCCTGATCGCCAATTTCGGTACGGAAGTCGTCTTCAAGGCCGACGACAAGATGGAGCAAATCATTCTGGACAAGAAAGATTGCACCTACTCTTACTTTGCTGACCCGATGTATGTGTGGATGGATGGCGAGTACAACCAGTACGAAGTTGAAGCCGAGAACATGGGCGACTCCATGAACTACCTCGAAGAAGGCATGGCTGCTGAAGTCGTGTTCTACGACGGTAAAGCCATCTCGGTGGAATTGCCCACCAGCGTTGAGCGCGAAATCACTTGGACTGAGCCTGCCGTGAAGGGTGACACCTCTGGCAAGGTCTTGAAGCCTGCCAAGATTGCTACCGGCTTCGAAATCGGCGTGCCGATCTTCGTGGCACAAGGCGACAAAGTGGAAATCGACACCCGCACCGGCGAATACCGCAAGCGCGTCTAATTTGTTACGTATAGCAATGTAGGCATACGCCTCGTTGTATTTGCGCAAAGGCTCCATGGATAACAACCATCGGAGCCTTTTTTGTTGGCTCAAGTTGCTATGATTCGCGCACAAATCAAAACGCATATCAAGTAGCATCTATGGCGTACAAATACAGTCTTTTCGTCAACGGCAAGCCGCTCGGTCCTTATGAGCGCCGCATGATTGTGGGCATGCATGTCAAGAAAATAGTGTTTGACGATCAGATGGTCTGGCGTGAAGATGGTGTGGAGATGAGTGTTGCAGAATTGTTGCAAGACCGAGACGAATCCACACCAGCCAGCGTGGCTCACGACCACATGGCGCTGAGCACCTTGGGCGCACCCTCCAGCGGCATGTGGCCGCAATTCAATGTGCGTTACGGCGGCAGCGCGGCCAAACCAGGCGCTTGGGGTTTTTCTGGCAACGGGCAGGTGAGCTATCACGGTGATGAGCTGCGCTTCAAAGGCCAGCGGCGCAACAAGAATTTAGGCATGAGCCGTCAAGAAGAAAGCCTGCCGCTGGCGGCCATGGCCGATTCGCGATGCATGGATTGCATTTTGCAGATCAGCTTGCAGCCGGGGCTCACTTTCGATACGAACTCGGAAGATTCGCAACTCCATTTGGAGTTTGCTACACCGCAAGAAGCGAATGAGCTCTGGGAGTTGCTGCACTTAAAGCCAGGCCAATTGCCGCCATCACTCTCGTATGCGAACACAACGCGAAGCGAACTGAGATAAGTCTTGGCGCGCGCTACGAGCAGAGTTAGCTCAAGTTGTAAAAGCGTTTGATCGCATCCCAAGCCGTTTGCGCATCATCCACATAGCTGAAGAGCTTCAAATCTTCGTGAGAGATCGCGCCTTCATCGGCCAGCGCTTCGAAGTTGATCACCTTCTTCCAATACGCTGAGCCATACAGAAAAATTGGCACAGGCTTGGCTTTACGTGTCTGCACCAAGCAGAGCACTTCAAAGAGTTCATCCAATGTGCCGAAGCCGCCGGGGAAAGCCACGAGCGCTTTGGCGCGCATCATGAAGTGCATTTTGCGCATCGCGAAGTAATGGAATTTGAAGCTCAGCTCAGGCGGCACATAAGGATTGGGCTTTTCTTCATGCGGCAAAGCAATCGACAAACCTACTGATGGCGCGCCCACATCATGCGCGCCACGATTGGCCGCTTCCATCACGCCAGGCCCGCCGCCTGTGCAGATGAAGAGCTTGTCTTGCGCAGGGCAGTTTTGGCTGTATTGCGCCACGAGTTTTCCAAACTCGCGCGCTTGGGTGTAGTAAGGCGCATTGCGCATGAGACGCTGTGCTTTGGCCAAGCTTTGTGCATCACCACTGGCTTGGGCTTTTTCTAAGGCCGCTTGTGCAGCTTCCGGGCTGCAAAAACGTGCCCCGCCAAAGACGACGATGGTGTTTTCCACACCTGCAGCGCTTTGCCCCAGCTCTGGCTTGAGCATCTCAATTTGCATGCGTACGCCCCGCAGCTCCCGGCGCAGCAAGAATTCTGGGTCTGCAAAAGCAATTCGATTCGCATCAGGCGGTAATTTGTCGGCGTGCTGCCCGTGCGCTTGCAATACGGCCCAAGCATCGGCCAAGCGTTGTTCGGTGAGATTGATGGTGTTTTCCATTTTTAATTCAAACCGTCAAAAGCGATTTGTCCGTTCACTACCGTCATCTTCACACGCGCAGGCATGAGGCTGCCGCTCATGTCATGCGCAAACGGCGTGTGCTTACCTTGGCTGCGCAATGCATCGCTGGTCACACTCCATTCAGCAGCAGGATCAAAAATGCAGATATCTGCAGCACCACCGACATTCAAGCGGCCAACGCTGCTAGCCAATGTGCCTAAGCTGCTCTCAAGCACTTGCGATGGTTTGCTGGTGATGCGAGAGAGCGTGTCGCTCACGCTCGCATTGTGCTGTTGCCCCCACTTGAGTGCGAGGCTGAGCAGCAGTTCCAAGCCAGTTGCGCCAGCTTCAGCTTCGCCAAAGGGCAGGTTCTTCGCATCGGCTTCCACAGGGTTGTGATCACTGACCAGCGCATCAATCGTGCCATCAAGCAGCGCGGCTTGCAGCGCATCGCGATCACGCTGCTGGCGCAGCACGGGCGTGAGGCGGGCGCGGCTGTCGAAATAGCCGATGTCGTTGTCCGTCAAGTGCAGCGAGTTGATGCTCACATCGGCTGTCACAGCCAAACCTTCTGCTTTGGCGGCACGAAGCAAAGCCACGCCAGCTGCGCTGCTGATACGGCACAAATGCACGCGAGCACTGGTGGCACGCATCAATTCAAAAATCGTGTGCAGGGCAATTGTCTCTGCGGCTACTGGCACGCCTGACAAGCCGAGTCGCGTGGCCAACGCACCACTGGCGGCCATGCCTTTGCCCAAGTGCAATTCCTGCGGGCGCAGCCAGGCGGTGTAGCCAAACGTGGCCGCGTATTGCAAAGCGCGTTGCAGCACTTGCGTATTCGCCAGCGGCACTTCCGCTTGGCCGAATCCCACGCAGCCGCTTTCAGTAAGCTCGGCCATTTCAGTGAGCGATTCACCCGCCAAGCCTTTGGTGAGCGCGCCAAGTGGAAACACACGCGATTGATGCAGCTTCTCAGCGCGGTATTTCAGCATCTCCACGAGGCCGGGCTCATCGAGCACAGGATCTGTGTCGGGCGGGCATACGAGCGAAGTGACACCGCCAGCCACTGCAGCAGCCAATTCGCTCTCCAGCATGCCTTCATGTTCATAGCCCGGCTCACGCAGGCGAGCACACAAGTCCACCAAGCCTGGCGCAACGATCAAACCCTTGGCATTCACCGTACGCGCCGCCGAAAAATCCGCTGGCGCTTTGCCCAGAGCCACAATTCGCCCCGCTGCAATCGCCACATCACCCACCGCATCCATGCCAGATGCCGGATCCACAATTCGCCCGCCTTGAATCAGTATTTTCATGCCTCATTCCCCGCCACAATGCTCATCACCGCCATGCGCACCGCGATGCCAAAAGTCACCTGCGGCAAGATCACGCTTTGCTTGCCATCGACGACTGCTGAATCAATCTCTACGCCTCGGTTGATCGGCCCCGGATGCATGACGATGGCATCGGGTTTGGCCAATTGCAGTTTCTCTGGCGTGAGGCCAAAGCTCTTGAAGAATTCTTGGCTCGATGGCAACAGCGCGCCGCTCATGCGTTCGTTTTGCAAGCGCAGCATGATGATCACATCGGCGCCTTTGATACCTTCTTCAAGTGAGTGACAGACACGCACACCCATCTCACGCAAATCACCGGGGATCAAAGTGCGCGGGCCGACAGCGCGCACTTCTGCGCAGCCCAGCGTGGTGAGCGCATGAATATCTGAGCGCGCCACACGCGAATGGAGCACATCGCCTACTATCGCCACGGTGAGATTAGAGAAATCACCTTTGAAGTGGCGAATCGTGTACATATCCAGCAAGCCCTGCGTGGGATGCGCATGCCGGCCATCGCCCGCGTTCACCACATGCACATGCGGTGCGACGTGTTGGCTGATCAGATAAGGCGCACCTGATTCGCTGTGGCGCACCACGAAGATGTCTGCTGCCATGGCTGACAAATTCGCAATCGTATCGAGCAGAGATTCGCCCTTGCTCGCCGATGATTTAGCAATATCGAGATTGATCACATCAGCTGAGAGGCGCGTCGCGGCAATCTCAAAGGTCGTGCGTGTGCGGGTAGAGTTTTCAAAGAAGAGGTTGAACACGCTCTTGCCGCGCAGCAGCGGCACTTTTTTCACTTCTCTATCGCTCACGCTCACGAAGCTGGCAGCAGTATCCAAAATCTGCGTGAGGATGGCCTTCGGCAAGCCCTCGGTGGAGAGCAAATGGATCAGCTCGCCATTTTTATTAAGCTGGGGGTTGCGTTTATAAAGCATCAAGCCTCCTTGATCTCAAAACTGAAGATGCCGGCCTCGCTGCGCGCGAGTGCCAGCGATTGCACGGCTGGCAAGCTCACGCGAGCCGCTGCAAAATCTGCTTGCACAGGCAATTGCCGCCCGCCACGATCCACCAGCACCGCGAGGCGCACGCGCGCTGGCCGGCCATAGTCAAACAATTCATTGAGCACAGCGCGTATCGTGCGTCCGGTGTAGAGCACATCGTCGATCAATACGATGTCTTGCCCGTTCACATCGAATGGCAGCTGCGTTTGCACGCTATGTGCCAAACCGCGCTTGGAGAAATCATCGCGATGCATCGCTGATGAAATCACGCCTGCTTTGCCTGCGAGCTTCAGATCGGTTTGCAATTGCTGTGCGAGCCACACGCCGCCCGATGCAATCCCGATCAGTTGTGTGTTCGGCTCTATTAAATTCTTCACGCCCTTCAACAGCTCTTGGTAGAGCGTCGGGGCGTCCAAAGACAAACTACTCATTCTTCGATCTCACTAAAAAACTGTTCCAAAATAATTGCAGCCGCTTCAGCGTCTATATCTTTCGCGCCGCGTGATTCGGCCTCGACGCTGCTGTAGCGCTCATCCACCTCATGCACAGGTAGATTGAAGCGGCCATGAAGTTGCCGCGCAAAGCGCTGGGCGCGTTGCGTCATCTCATGCGCTGCACCATCAGGATGCGTGGGAATGCCAACTACGAGCGCATCAGGCTGCCATTCACGTAAGATTTTCTCAATCGCTGTGAAGCGCTCATCCATCACAGCCGTGTGAATCGTTTGCATCGGCGTAGCCGTAGCGGTGAGTCGCGTGCCGGATGCCACGCCTGTGCGCTTGACACCGAAATCAAAAGATAAAAAGCTTTGCTGCTGCGGGGGAATGGATCGTGCTAGCCTGCCAGCCACGATCATGCGCGCCCCACATCACGAGAAATCATCCACTCTTGCAAGCCGAGCAAGCCTAATGCCTTGGTGTAGCGCTCGCTCACAGGTGTGTCGAAAATTACTTCAGGGCTGGCCTTCACGTGCAGCCATGTGTTTTCAGCAAGCTCAGATTCGAGTTGACCCTTCGCCCAGCCTGCATGGCCAAGCGAGACGAGCACTTTGCGTGGCCCGCCGCCGCTTGCCAAAGCTTCGAGCACGTCTTTGGAAGTCGTCATCTCCAAGCCATCAGAAATCGTGAGCGATGAAGCGTAGAACGTGCTCTCTGGCGCATCTTGACCGGCTTCTTCATGCAAGGCCTCCATGAGCTGCTGCTCTAAGCTCATGGCAGCTTTCACCTTTTCTGTCAGCTCAGCAACAGGCTTGGTATCAGAGAGAGGCTCAGCCTTCATGTCTGCAAACGTGACGGCAGTCGCCACTTGCTTTTCATGCAACACAAAGCCGCGCTCGGTATGCAAAGGGCCGCCGCCAAACACGGGGGATTCTTGCAAATCCTTGCGCTCTAAAGGCAGATCGACTTTGGCAAACAATTTTGGCAGGGTGAGCTCGGTAGGCTTGTTGATCACAATGCCCAAAGCGCCGCGCTCGGAATGCTCACACAGGTAGACCACAGATTTGGCAAACGTCTCGTCTTCCATGCCTGGCATGGCAATCAAGAAATGCGCCGAGAGATCAAATGCGGCATGCGCCGATTGAGCAAAAGCGGCTTTGTCGTTTGTATCTGGGCTGGGCATACTGAGATTTTAACTGGTCGCTAAATGGGTTTGTTCTATCACGCGATCATCGCCCAACACGATCAGGGCGAATAGCAGCTCTGCCAAATTTTCTGCTCGGCCGGTGCGTCTGGCTAGGAGTGGCGTGGCTTGTGGGTTGAGGATGACGAAGTCTGCATCGCAACCGATTTGTAAATTGCCAACCACGCCTTCCAAGCCGAGCGCTCTCGCTGCGCCTGCGGAGTGGAGCCACCAGAGTTGTTCGGGCGATAGCGTCATCGCCTGTTTAGCCAAACCAGATGTGCGCGAGCTGCTCCTAGAAACATAGTACGCGGCGAGCATGTTTTTGAAAGGGGAGAACGATGTGCCGCCGCCAACATCGCTCGCTAAGCCGTGCAACATGTTTTGGTTGGCAGCGTCGGCAAAATCAAAATTCCCGCTGCCCAGAAACAAGTTACTGGTCGGGCACACAGCCGCTGCCGCGCTGCGCGCTTTCATCAAAGCTCGGTCTGCATCGTCAAAATGGATGCTATGGGCGTAAATGCTTTTGTGACGTAACAGGCCAAAGCGGTCATACACCGCAAGGTAACTCGCATCCTGCGGATACAACTCCTTCACCCAAGCGATTTCATCCACGTTTTCGCTCACATGCGATTGAATCCACACATCGGGGTATTTCGCAGCGAGCTCACCCATGCCGCGCATCTGCGCATCGGAGCAGGTGGGCGCGAAGCGCGGCGTGATGGCGTAGCCAAGCTGGCCTCTTGTGCCTTTGCCGTGCCATTGCTGGATGAGGCTCTCGGTATCGATCAGCGATTGCTCCGTCTCATCGCGCACACCATCGGGGCAGTTGCGATCTTGCAGGCATTTGCCAGTGATGATGCGCAGGCCTGCCACATCGGCCGCTTTAAACATCGCGTTGACTGAAGCCACATGCGATGTGGCGAAAGTGAGTGCTGTGGTGACCCCATTGCGCATCAGTTCCGCTATAAAAAACGTAGCTGTTTGCGCACTGTATTCCTGGGCTACAAAGCGTTTTTCTTCTGGAAAGGTGTAATTCTCAAGCCAAGGTAACAAACCATCTGCTGGCGAGCCGATCACGTCGATCTGCGGGTAATGCACATGCAAATCCACAAAACCGGGCGCGATGATGCGGCCGGGCAGATGCTGTGTGGGCACATGGACGAATTGCGATTTCAGCTGAGCGAAATCGCCAGCAGCGGCTACTTTGCCAGCGGCATCGACCACCAGCAGGCCATCGGTATCCAACACCGCGCTGCCCGCCGCATCGAAACGCAACAGGCTGGCGCGGTAAGCGCTGATCGGTGGTGAGGCAGGAGTATTCACCCCGCTATTTTGCAATCTTTCCTTGCACACCTGCGACAAGTGCATTCATTTTGAGAATTTGCGCGTCTGTCAAGGCCGTGCCACGCGCAATCATGATGCCGCCTTCGTTGTCCAATATGTCCTGTTTTGCCGTCGCCATGAAGGGTTTGAGCTTGCCTGCCCCGATGGCTTTCTGAGCCGCCTGGACTTCATTGACGACGGCCTTCGGCACTTTCGCGCCAAAGCTATCGACGCGGATCATGCCTTCTTGGATGCCGCCCCAGACATTGCCGCTCTTCCACGAGCCATCTTGCGCGGCGCGAACTCTGGCTGTGTAATACGCACCCCATTGATGCGTCACCGCAGCAATTTGCGCATCCGGCGCGACTTTGCGCATATCGGAGTGATACGCCACGGCCATCTTGCCGCGCTCCTGCGCGGCGATCATCACGGCGTTCGACCCGGTGTGGAATGCGAGCACATCGGCCTCTTGATTCATCAAGACAAGAGCTGCATCGCGCTCTTTGGGAGGGTCAAACCAGGCATTGAGCCAGAGCACTTTCACCTGAGCTTTCGGGTTCACCGAGCGCATACCTAAGGTGAAAGCATTGATGCCCTGCAACACCTCAGGAATCGGAAAGCCAGCCACGTAGCCCGCCATATTCGTCTTCGTCATGCGGCCGGCGGCTATGCCGGCGAGATAGCGGCCTTCGTAGTAGCGGGCGTTTGCAACAGCGACATTAGGCGCTGTTTTGTAACCCGTGATTGATTCAAAGCGCACATTCGGAAATTCTGCAGCCACGCGTAGGGTGGGCTCCATGTAACCAAAGCTAGGTGTGAAAATAATTGTGTGGCCTTGCGCCGCCAGATCGCGAATCACGCGCTCGGCATCCGCACCTTCAGGTACGTTTTCCACATAGGTGGTTTTCACCTTGTCGCCTAAAGCGGCCTGAACGGCCTTGCGCCCCTCATCATGCTGGCGCACCCAGCCCGCATCGGTGAGCGGGGCAACATACACCCAAGCGGCCTTGAGGGGCTCATTGGAGTTTTGTGAAAAAACGGGGGAGAAAAAACTGATCGCCGCGAGCGCGGCAACGAGGTTTTTATACATGGTAGTCCTCTACATGGCTGCGGGGTTGAACACAATGGGCGTTGCGCAGCGCAACAGCCTCTATTTTAACGGATCATCTGCTATTAAATAAAGAGCAATCCGCGCAATCTGTATGCCGGCGACATGCCAAAAATGCTTTCAATCAGCATTCCATATTGTCAATCAAGCGTGTCTTGCCCAAACGCGCTGCCCCCAGAGCCACCAAGCTGCCGGCCGTATCCTGCGCACTCGGCGCTTGCAGATCAGCGCGGCGACGCAGCGTCAAATAGTCGGGCTGCCAGCCGCGTGCAGCGAGCGCAGCCAGGGCTTGAGCTTCGAGCGCGGCGATATCTTGCCCACCAGCTGCATGCGCCGCAATCAAAGCTTTCAAAGCGCGCGAGAGATGTACGGCCTCTGCGCGCTCGGCTTCGCTCAAGTAACCATTGCGTGAACTCAGCGCCAAGCCATCAGCAGCGCGCTCAGTCTCATGGCCGATGATCTCGATAGGCATGGCCATTTGGCGCACCATATTTTTGATGACCATGAGCTGCTGATAATCTTTTTTGCCGAAGATGGCGATGCGCGGCTGCACGATCTGGAAGAGCTTCATCACCACCGTGCTCACGCCGACGAAGAAGCCGGGGCGAAAATGTCCTTCGAGGATGTCTGCCAGGCCTGCGGGCGGATGCACTTTGTAGCCTTGTGGCTCGGGGTACATGTCTTTTTCCAAGGGCGCAAACACCACATCACAGCCTGCGGCCTCCAGCTGCGCGCAATCGGGCTCGAAAGTGCGCGGGTAGCTGTCGAAGTCTTCATGGGGGAGGAATTGCAGGCGGTTGACAAAAATGCTGGCCACGGTGGCATCTACTCGGTCCGCTTGTTTTTGCTTGAAGGCCAAGTTCATCAGCGCGATGTGGCCGCTGTGTAGATTGCCCATGGTGGGCACGAAGGCGCTCTTTTTGCCATCGAGCGCGCTGCGCAGTTCGTCTATGGTTTTGCAGATTTTCATGAGACTCCCGCTTCATCCTTTGATTCGTCATGTCCAGCTCAGGCTGGATTTGCGCAGGATGATAACGCGGCGCGTGCAAGCCAACTAGAGAGTTGCGTCAAGAGCGAGCTCAGGACGACTTGCTAATCGCACGCTTTTTGTGCCATAAGATGGCAGCGAAAGTAGCCACGCCAGCGAGCGCGAGCAAGATCAAAGCGCCGATGGCCCAGATCACGATCAAGATCACAGGAAGCGCACCACCTGCAAACGACAAGAGCCCTTGCAAAATCGGCAGGCTGAATTGCAAGACAGGCGCCATGAGATCAACCGTGAACGCCCACCATGCGCCAAACGGCTCTGGCGGGCTGATGCCTTTGAGCTGGCTGAGCAATTGCTCCCAAGGCGCACCTGCGAGCATGCCCAGCAGCGCATGTGTCATCCAAGCAAACGCGCTCCATAAGAGCAGCAGCAAAAATGCCAGCAGCCAAATTGCAATCACCATGATATCGATCTTTCTCCAAAGTTGAAGTCAAGTTTAGAGCGAGGTGAGCGCAATGGTTCCCCTGAAAAAGGATGCCCTTTTAAGTTGTATGGACTGCTTGAGTAGAAGTTACCAAGCGTGTTTGGCGTT
The DNA here is from genome assembly GCF_018413605.1 of Variovorax sp. PCZ-1. GTDB lineage: Bacteria > Pseudomonadota > Gammaproteobacteria > Burkholderiales > Burkholderiaceae_C > JANMDU01. The sequence goes on from NZ_JAHCDN010000002.1 coordinate 134,724, forward strand.
ATCAGGAAACGCGCCGCTCTTCACCGCGCTCACGTAATTGGCAAAAGCTTGGCGTACATCGCCTTGCGTTTCTGCCAAAAAGTTGTGAACGAATTTGGGCATGCGGCCGAGATTGATGCCCAGCATATCGTGCAACACCAGCACTTGGCCAGCGCAGCCCTTGCCTGCGCCGATGCCGATGGTGTGGCAGGTCTTCAGCTCTTCGGTCAGCGATGTGGCCAATGGCTCTGGCACCATTTCTAGCACCAGCATTTGCGCGCCTGCATCTTGCAGCGCGTGCGCATGGCGACGCAGTGTGGCTGCCGCTTCATCGCCCTTGCCTTGCACACGATAGCCGCCCAGCGCATGTACGGTTTGTGGTGTGAGGCCGAGATGCGCGCAGACGGGGATGCCGCGCTCCACGAGGAAGCGTACGGTTTCCGCCGTCCAGCCGCCGCCTTCGAGCTTGACCATGTGCGCGCCTGCCTGCATGAGTGCGGTGGCGCTGCGCAGAGCCTGCTCTTTGCTTTCGTGGTAGCTGCCAAAAGGCAGATCGCCCACGAGCCAAGTCGTGCCGTTGCTCCTTTGCAAACCGCGATGCACGCTTTCGACGTGATAGCACATGGTCTCTAAGCTCACATGCACCGTGCTGGGCAAGCCTTGGCAGACCATACCAAGCGAATCACCCACCAAAATGCAATCTACTCCAGCGGCATCCATCACACTGGCGAAAGTTGCGTCATATGCGGTGAGCATGGTGATCTTCTCGCCGCGAGCGCGCATCTCGGCCAAGCGCGGCAGGCTGATGGGCTTACGCGGCGCGTCAATGCTTTGCTTGCCTGCGCCATAAACAGCGTTCGTGGCCGCTGTCGTGTCATTGGATGTGGCCATATGAATCCCTTGTCCGTTTGCAAAGCGCGAAGATAACTTACTTTTTGCGTTTTTGCTCGCTGGTATTGAAGCGTGCACTCTAGTTGAGTTGGTTTACTACAAAATAGATAGCACTCCGCGCAGCTTATACGCCGGCAAAACGCCAAAAACACTCAAAATTCGAGCGTCTTCACACCTGTTGAAGTGCCCAGCAAACACACCTGCGCCTTTTGATGCGCAAACACGCCAACGGTGACTACGCCCGGCCATTGGTTGACTTCGCTCTCAAATGCCAATGGGTCTGCAATCTGCAAGCCCGTTACATCGAGGATGTGTTGGCCGTTGTCAGTGACGAGTGGTGCGCTATCTTTCATGCGCAGCTGGGCAGAGCCGCCTTTCGCAGCAAACAATGCAGAAATGCGCTGTGCCGCCATGGGAATCACTTCCACAGGTAGAGGAAACGCGCCCATGGTCTTGACGAGCTTGCTCTCATCGGCAATACACACAAATTTTTTAGACAGAGAAGCCACGATTTTCTCGCGCGTGAGCGCAGCGCCGCCGCCTTTGACCATGTAGCCAGAGTGATCAATCTCGTCTGCGCCGTCGATGTAAACGGAGAGCTCAATCACCTCGTTCGCGTCGAAAACTTTGATACCTAAAGCCTTGAGCCGCTCCGTGGATGCGACTGAGGAGCTCACCGCGCCTTTGATCTCCGATTTGATGGCTGCGAGGGCATCGATGAATTTATTGACGGTGGAGCCCGTGCCCACGCCTACAATTTCACCTTTGACCACATATTTCACAGCGGCTTGGCCTACGAGGGTTTTGAGTTCGTCTTGTGTCATAGCTGTAGATTATCTCCAATGTCTTTGATCCCTTACCCTCTCGCCCGTCCATTTTTATTTGGCCTTGACCCTGAAGCCGCGCATGATCTGACGATCAATTCGCTGGCTGCCACGCAATGCACGCCTTTGAAAATGGCCTACGCACAAAAGCGCGTGAGCGATTCGGTCACGGTTGCTGGGTTGACGTTTCCCAATCGCGTCGGCCTCGCAGCAGGCTTGGATAAAAACGCACGCTGCATCGACGCTTGGAATGCGATGGGCTTCGGCTTTGTGGAAGTGGGTACTGTGACGCCGCTGGGCCAAAGCGGTAATCCGAAGCCGCGCATGTTTCGTATTCCTGAGAAAAACGCGCTGATCAACCGCCTGGGCTTTAACAACGAAGGTTTGGAAGCCTTTGTGAAGAACGTCAAACGCTCTGAATTTCATAGCATTTCGCGCTCGAATTCATTGGTTAAAACGCCTAATACGCTTGAAAATCGAATGATTTTAGGACTCAATATCGGTAAGAACGCTGCCACGCCGATGGAGCGAGCCGTCGATGATTATTTGATCTGTCTCGCAGGCGTGTACCCATACGCGGACTACATCACGGTCAACATCTCTTCGCCTAATACGAAAAACCTTCGCGCCTTGCAAAGCGACGAGGCATTAGATGGTTTGCTCGGCGCAATCGCACAGCGCCAAGCAGAACTCGCGCAAGAGCATGGCCAACAAAAGCCCATCTTCCTCAAAATCGCGCCTGACCTTGATGAAACCCAAATCAAAGTTATCGCACTCACTTTGCAGAAACACCAGATCGACGGCGTGATCGCTACCAATACTACGCTCGCCCGTGATGCGGTGCAGGGCCTGAAGCACGCCGAAGAAACAGGCGGTTTGAGTGGCGCGCCCGTACTGCAAGCGAGTAATGCTGTGATCGCTCAACTGCGCGCAGCCTTGGGCAAAAACTACCCCATCATCGGCGTAGGCGGCGTACTCTCGGGAGAAGATGCGCATAGCAAAATCAAAGCCGGCGCGGATCTCGTGCAAATCTACACCGGCATGATCTACAAAGGCCCCGCGCTCGTGAGCGAAGTGGCCAAAGCTTTAGCAAAATAAGTCACCTGTATGGCGCGAACGATCCCCATCCGCTCCGTCGATGTTGATCGACCTGAGAGCTGGACGCGCTATCGAAATGGTTTATGCGACAGCTGCAACGCCAATTGCTGCACCATGCCATTGGAAGTAACGCTCCCTGAATTAGTGCGGCTCGGATGGGTCGATGCGTTTGAGGCCGAACACGAGCCGCCCAGCCGCATTGCCAAGCGCCTCATGAAAGCCAAGCAAATTGATCACTTCAATCACAAGCAAAGCATGTTCACGCTTGCGCGCCGCGCCAGCGGAGATTGCATGAATTTAGATGCAGAGTCGCGCCGTTGCACCGTGTATGAGCGCCGCCCGGATATTTGCCGCTTGCACCCGCAAACGCGCAGCCCGCGCCCGGGCTATTGCGCTTACGGCGCGAAAGCAGGGAAGCTCTGAATAAGTCGTTGGGATGAAGCAGGCTTGATTTCGGGATGGGATGCTAGAAGAAAAACGTAGCTTTAGCGGTGCTAAAGCGAGGCTTTTCAACGACGCAGACCGCCCGAAAACAAGCTTGATTCGCCCGAATCGACTTGTTCAGGGCTTCCCTAAGATTCAGTTCTGCGCCCAAGGCAGCCCACGGGCGCGCCAGCCGCCAATCGTGTTGCGGTGCGCGTTGCCGTCTGGATCACCTTCAAAGCCTTCTAAGATGTTGTAAGCCTCAAAGCCCAGCGCTTGAGCGCGTTGTGCGGCAGGAATAGAGCGGATGCCTGAGCGGCAGAGCAGCATGACTTTGCTGCCCTTGGCCTTGCCCTGCATCGCGGCAAGCAGCTGCTCTTCATAAGCAGGATTGATTGCCATGCCCGGCCAGATTTTGAATTCGATACCCGGCACATTCGGAATGAAACCCACCCAGGCGCGCTCGGCGTGTGTGCGAATGTCAATGAGCACGGCCTCGCCGCTTTGCCACCAGTCGTGAGCCTGCTGAGGTGTGACGTCGCCAGCGTAGCCTTTTTGCGAATTTGTCATACTCTTCCCCTTTGCTTCAGTATTGGAGATTTTATGCAACTGCTCTCATCCCTGCCTTGGGCTGCGCCGCTGCTCGGCGGCATTTTGATTGGCTTGGCTTCTTGGCTGCTACTGGCCTCTTTGGGCAAAGTGGCTGGGATCAGCGGTATCGCTTCTTCAGCGCTCACCAGTAAAGAAGAGGGCGCATGGCGCTGGGCTTTTCTCATTGGCTTGATCGTGGGAGGCGTGTTGTTTGCCGCGTGGCTTTCGCCGCCTGTGATCGCACAGCGACCCTTGCCTTTGCTCATCATCGCGGGGCTGCTCGTGGGCGTAGGCACGGTGCTGGGCTCGGGCTGCACGAGCGGGCATGGTGTGTGCGGCCTCGGGCGGCGATCCTTACGTTCATTAGTCGCCACTTGTGTATTCATGGCAACAGGCATGCTTGTTGTATTTGCTATGAAATAAGTAGCACTCTGCGCAGTATGTATGCCGGCGATATGTTCAAAACACTCTAAAAATCATGAAAAAAATCATCTACGCAAGCCTCTCAGGCATCTTGTTTTCTCTAGGCCTCGTGCTCTCTGGCATGACGCAGCCCGCCAAGGTCTTGGGCTTTTTAAACATCACTGGTCTAGCGCAAGGCGTCTCTTGGACGGCAGAAGCTGGCCGCTGGGATCCATCGCTCGCATTCGTGATGGGTGGGGCGCTGATGGTGACTTTGATTGCATTTGCTATTACACCTCAGAGAGCCAAGCCTTGGGCAGAAGAACGCTTTGATTTGCCGACGCGAAACGATATTGATGCACCGTTGCTTGGTGGAGCTGTGCTCTTTGGAGCAGGCTGGGGAATGGCAGGCTATTGCCCAGGGCCCGCGCTGGCTTCTGTATTTGTGTCTTGGGATGCTGTGATTTTTGCTGCGGCGATGTTGGTGGGGATGTTTGTTGTTCGACGTGTTGCTTCGCCATAGAGCGGCCACGTCTGCGCTTGGGCTGTTCCCCTTCGCGACTGTCCCCCGCGCTGGCCTTCGGCGTGCGCTCCTCCTTTATGTCGCTGCGGTGAACAACCCAATCACAGCCGTGGCCTCATTGGCGTGCTGGAATCTTTGTGCTCCAAAAATTACTTCGAGAAAATCGCCTGTGATGATGCTATCCAACGCAGTGAAATAAAGGAGGAGACGGCAAAGCCGGCGGGGGACATTCGCGGAGTTGGGTAGCGTCAGCGCAGGTGGTTTTCTTCGCACGAATGGCGGAGATCAAACAATACCCATAAAGTCAGCCAAATGTCATCAAATCGTGCAAAATGCGATAATTGACGTTTACGTAAACGTCAATCACAACCGAAGCAGAGACAAGCATGACCGAACTAAGCGCCGATTACAAAGCCCTGTCTGAATACCGCCCAAAGAACAAGGTGCGTTTTGTCACGGCGGCATCACTTTTTGATGGGCATGATGCCAGCATCAATATCATGCGGCGCATCTTGCAAAGCTTTGGTTGCGAGGTGATTCATCTGGGGCACAACCGCTCGGTGGATGATGTGGCGACGGCTGCGCTGCAAGAAGATGTGCAGGGCATTTGTGTTTCGAGTTACCAAGGTGGTCACGTCGAGTACTTCAAATACATGGCGCAGCTCTTGAAGGAACGCGGTGGCTCGCATATCAAGGTGTTTGGCGGCGGCGGCGGCGTGATCGTGCCCTCCGAAATTCGTGAATTGGCGAGCGTGGGCGTGCGCGTGTTCAGCCCGGAAGACGGGCAGCGCATGGGGCTGATGGGCATGATCGGCGAATGCGTGATGAATTGCGATTTTGATTTGGCGGGCTTTGCGCCGACTAAGCTGGAGGAGATTCAGGGGCATTCTGAAGCTTCGTGGCGCAAGCTGGCTCAGTTGATCTCAGGGATTGAGAATTCAAAGGAAAAACCACCACTCGCCGGCGTAATATCAGCGCAAGCAGCTACTAAAAAGATAGCAATTCCTGTGATCGGTATCACGGGCACGGGCGGTGCAGGCAAGTCATCGCTCACAGATGAGCTGATCCGTCGCATCCGTTTGGATCAAGGTGATGCGCTGCGCATGGCGGTCATCTCGATTGATCCGTCGCGTCGTAAATCCGGCGGTGCATTGCTAGGTGATCGCATCCGCATGAACGCGATTGCGCCGTGGAGCGCGGGCTCGCGCGTATTCATGCGAAGCCTCGCCACGCGCGATTTCGGCAGCGAAATCTCCCAAGCTTTGCCCGATGTGCTCGCCGCATGTAAAGCTGCGGGTTTTGATTTGATCATCGTAGAGACCAGCGGCATTGGCCAAGGCGATGCGGCCATCGTGCCGCATGTGGATGTGCCGCTGTATGTGATGACGCCGGAGTTTGGCGCGGCCTCGCAGCTTGAGAAGATCGACATGCTCGATTTTGCCGAGTTCATCGCCATCAACAAGTTTGACCGCAAGGGCTCGCAAGATGCGCTGCGCGATGTGGCCAAGCAGGTGCAGCGTAACAAGGAAGCCTGGAGCAAGCAGCCCAGCGAGATGCCCGTGTTTGGCACCATGGCCGCGCGCTTCAATGACGATGGCGTGACGGCGCTGTATCAAGCGATGAAGCCTCGCTTGGCTGAGCTGGGCTTGAAGTTCAAAGAAGGCAAGCTGCCTGTGGCCAACACGCGCCACAGCAGCAACCAAAACCCCATCGTGCCCGGTGCACGTTCGCGCTATCTGGCCGAGATCACCGACACCGTGCGCGGCTACAAAAAGCGCGTGGCAACGCAGGTGAAACTCGTGCGTGAAATTCAGCAGCTTCGCTCCAGTGCCAAGATGCTTCAACTCGAAAAGCCCGAGCGCTCCCGTGCTGCAGAAGCGACGATTGATTTGGCGCAACAGCGCGAATTGCAGCTCGATAAAGATGCCACCAAGCTCTTACAGCAATGGCCGCAAATGCAGCAAGCCTATGCAGGCGATGAATATGTGGTGAAGATTCGCGATAAAGAAATCCGCACCCAGCTGACGCACAAAACCCTGTCTGGCACAACCATCCGCAAAGTCGCACTGCCAAAATTTGAAGACCACGGCGAAATCCTCAAATGGCTGATGCTGGAGAACGTGCCCGGCAGCTTCCCCTATGCCGCTGGCACCTTCGCCTTCAAGCGCGAAGGCGAAGACCCGACCCGCATGTTCGCCGGCGAGGGCGATGCCTTCCGCACCAATCGCCGCTTCAAAGTGGTGAGCGAAGGCATGGAAGCCAAGCGCCTGTCCACCGCGTTTGATTCCGTCACGCTCTATGGCGCAGACCCAGCGATTCGCCCCGATATTTACGGCAAAGTCGGCAACAGCGGCGTGAGTATCGCCACGCTGGATGACATGAAAGTGCTCTACTCCGGCTTCGATCTCACGCAGCCTGCTACCTCCGTGAGCATGACGATCAATGGGCCCGCGCCCACGATCCTCGCGATGTTTATGAACACCGCGATTGATCAGAATTTAGAAAAATTCAAATCAGACAACAAACGCGAACCCACAGATACCGAAGCCGCCAAAGTCAAAGAATGGACGCTTGCCAATGTGCGCGGCACAGTGCAAGCCGATATCTTGAAAGAAGACCAAGGCCAAAACACCTGCATCTTCTCCACCGAATTCAGCCTTAAAGTGATGGGCGATATCGCGCAATATTTTGTGCATCACGATGTGCGCAATTTCTACAGCGTGAGCATCAGCGGCTATCACATCGCCGAAGCCGGCGCGAACCCAATTTCGCAGCTCGCGTTCACGCTCAGCAACGGCTTCACCTTCGTGGAAGCCTACCTCGCTCGCGGCATGCACATCGACGATTTCGCACCGAATCTGAGCTTCTTCTTCTCCAACGGCATGGACCCTGAATACACCGTGCTCGGCAGAGTGGCACGCCGCATTTGGGCTGTGGCCATGCGCGATAAATACGGCGCAAACGAACGCTCACAAAAACTCAAATACCACGTGCAAACCAGTGGCCGCAGCCTGCATGCGCAAGAAATCCAGTTCAACGACATCCGCACCAGCTTGCAAGCCCTGATCGCGATTTACGACAACTGCAACAGCCTGCACACCAACGCCTTCGACGAAGCCATCACCACGCCCACCGAAGACAGCGTGCGCCGCGCCATGGCCATCCAGCTCATCATCAACCGCGAATGGGGCTTGGCGAAAAACGAAAACCCCAATCAAGGCGCCTTCATCATCGACGAACTCACAGAGCTCGTCGAAGAAGCCGTGCTCACAGAATTTGAGCGCATCAGCGAGCGCGGCGGCGTGCTCGGCGCGATGGAAACCGGCTACCAACGCGGCAAAATCCAAGACGAGAGCATGCACTACGAAATGCTCAAACACACCGGCGAGCTCCCCATCATCGGCGTCAACACCTTCCGCAATCCGCATGGCGACAACACGCCGGAGACGCTGGAGTTGGCTCGCTCAACAGAAGAAGAAAAACAGTCTCAACTCAAACGATTGGTAGACTTCCAAGAGCGAAACAAAGCACTAGCTCCAGCGATGTTAGAGCGTCTGCAACAAGCAGTCATCGCCAATGCCAACGTCTTCGAAGTGTTAATGGACGCCGTGCGCGTCTGCTCACTCGGGCAGATAACGAATGCGTTATTCGAAGTGGGCGGGCAGTATCGAAGGAATATGTGATGAGCTATGGGCGTTCGATTGTTATTTTCTTTTTACTCAGTACAGCCCAACTTGCATACGCTTGTGCTGACGCGCAAGTAGCAAAGTATGAGGACGCTGCTACTAGCCTGAAAGGCAAGATTATCTGGATATCTGTAATGCATCCGAACGGCACAAATCAGCGCCTATCCATTCTTCGCTTGCAGAAACCCATCAACGTCTATGAAAATCGCGACGGCGGCAATCAGTTCGATCAGACTGAGTTATGCGTGAAGGAGATTCAGTTGATTTTTGCTGATACTGCTACTCAGAAAAAATTGAAGCATCAATCGAACTATGTCGCGGTGGGTAAGCTGTTTCATGAGCATACCGCTTGGCATCGACGAAAAATCCTTATGGATGTTCAGTAATTGCCTCAGCGGCTTGGTGTGAGAGCGTAGTCGAGGACACGATCTATGTAAACTTGGCTCAATGAGTTTTTCACTTGTCACACCCAGTTTGCACTACTTGCCTTCCTACATTGCCGCATTGCGCAAAGGCTGGTTGCCTAACAACATGCGCCAGCAATCAGCAATAGAAGAGCTGGAACGCATTGAGCGCGATGCGCAAGGCTATATTGATTGGCTAGATAGCCGAAACGCTCAAGGAGAGGTGATTCCCTTGCCCGATGGCACGTTCGTGCCGCGTCTGCCTGGCTTTCGGCAGTGGATGTGGGATGGCGAGTTTTGCGGATCGATTGCGCTGCGTTGGCAAGCAGGCAGCAATGAATTGCCAGACTTTTGTCTCGGGCATGTGGGCTATAGCGTCGTACCTTGGAAACAACGATTGGGTTATGCGACGCAAGCGCTCAAGCTACTGCTGCCGATGGCGCGAGAGCAAGACTTGGCGTATTTGGTGATTTCTACACAACCAGAGAACACTGCTTCGCAAAAAGTGATTCTGAACAACGGCGGTCAATTCTTGGATGCCATCAAGCCACCCGTGTTTTACGGGCACGGCGAGGAGTGGCGCTACCGTTTGGAATTGATGCGTTGATCGTAGAAGCGGCTCTACTGCTTTTGAGCAAAAGGTAAATTCAAGAGCAAATTCTGTGGCTTGAGCTTGAGTAAGCCTTGCTCGTTCATCGCCAGGCCAAGGTAGGTAGGTTTGCTGCGCATCTCAGGGAGGCAGTCTGCGGCATCTAGAAAATCTAAGCGGAAGAGGGTGATGAGGCGTTTGAGCTGGCTCTCTGCCAAGGGCTGCTGTTGGTAGAGCGTGTTGAGGAGCTCGGTGGATTGCGCGTCTAGGCCGGTGTGCCAGCGCCAGGCGGGGTCTTCGATTTTTGATAAGGGCGTGATACGGACTCGCGTGCCTTTGAAATGCTCGATCCAGAGTTCGAGGACTCGGCTTAAGGCGGCTAGGCCGCTGTCTTTGCGGGCTAGGCGGATTTCGAAGCTGTGGTGGTCTTGGCCGACTTGGGCTGATTGCTCATGGGTGAGGTCTAGGAGCCAGGTGTGCCGGTAATTCGGCTGCGTGGATTGTTCTTGAAAAGTGAGTGCGTGCTCTGGGTTTAAGACTCGCAGGGTTTGTGCATCGTTGCCAGCCACATTGATTTTATTTTGCAGAAGCAGGCGGCCTAGATCGCCTAGGCCGCCTGTGTCTTTTTCTGTGTCTAGCGCTGTCTGATCGCCACTCAAGATGCGGCCTTCGTGGATCGTGATGCGCTGCGGGCGGTAGAGGAGCTCGGCGGCGCGAAGCATGAAGGCATCGGATTCAGCAGGTAAAACTTCACGCAGGATTTCTTTGACGGCGATGTCGATGAAGAGTGGGGCGAGGGTGATTTTGCCGCTCGTGAAAAGTTGCGCATACCAAGCAGACAAGCTGCCTGCTTTGACTACACCATCGCGGAATTGCAGCAGCATGGCGTAGTTGGCTCGGGCGTCTTCATCGCGGATGGCGGCGAGCTCTTCGGACTTGACGGCTCGCAGAGGCTTCAATGCGAGCGCATCATGCAAGCGACGTTCATCGCGGCAAGACTCAGGCACGATGGCCAGCTCTGGCCGCGCCATCAGGCTTTGCCAAAAATCGTCAGTGGGTGGAGTGGCTTGCATGATGAGAAGTAAAGGCAGCGTACGTTCGCCCTGAGCTGGTCGAAGGGTATACAGGCTTCGACCAGCTCAGCCTGAACGGAATGGGGGTATCGACCAAGAAGATGCCTAGCTCAGCGCTTCCTGCCGTTCCAAGCATATCAAAAGCTCATCATCGATTGCTGCGGAGCGCTGCGCAAGCTGTGTGGCGAGCGCAGGATCGTTGGCGTAAAGCGAGCCGTCTTGCAGGCGCTTTTGAATGCTAGCTTGCTCGGTTTCGAGTGCTGCCATTTGCGCGGGCAGCGCATCAAATTCCCGCTGTTCTTTGAAGCTGAGCTTGCGGGCTTTCTTCGCTGGGGCAGCGGGAGTAGAAACTATTTGCTCTGAATTTGATAGCTGCTCACGCACATTCTCTGCCGGCGAAGTGCTACTTTGGCTTGGTTTTTTCGCATCCCGCATCCGCTGCGCCCGCTCGCGCTGCGTGATCCAGTCTTGCACACTGCCTTCGTATTCGCGCCATTGGCCGGGGCTCTCGTCGCCTTCCCAAGCGATGATGCTGGTGGCCACGTGATCCACAAAGGCTCGATCATGGCTCACGAGGAAGACGGTGCCGGCATAGTCTTGCAGCAGCTCTTCCAACAGTTCGAGCGTGTCGATATCCAAATCATTGGTGGGTTCGTCGAGCACGAGCACATTGGCTGGCCGCGCAAACAGGCGCGCCAGCAGCAAGCGGCTGCGCTCACCACCCGAGAGGCTTTTCACCGGCGAGCCTGCGCGCGCGGGGCTGAAGAGAAAGTCTGTGAGATAGCTCTTCACATGCCTCTTCTGCCCATTGATCTCCACCCATTCGCTGCCGGGGCTGATGAAATCTTCCAGCGTGGCTTCCAAATTGAGCGCATCGCGCATTTGGTCAAAATAGGCGATTTGCATGTTCGCGCCTTGCTTGACTTTGCCTGTATCAGCGGCCAGCTCGCCCAAAATCATTTTGAGCAGGGTGGTTTTGCCAGCGCCATTGGGGCCGAGCAGGGCGACCTTATCGCCTCGCACAATCGTTGTGGTGAAGTCTTTGACCAAGACTTTTTCGCCATAGGCCTTGCAAGCGTCTTCCAGCTCGGCCACGAGCTTGCCGCTGCGCTCGCCCGCATCCAGCTCCAGCTTCACGCGGCCTTGGACATTGCGCCGCGCCGCATGTGCGCTGCGCAGCTCTTCGAGGCGCGTGATGCGCGCTGTGGCCCTCGTGCGCCGCGCTTTCACGCCTTGGCGAATCCAGATTTCTTCCTGCGCCAGCACTTTGTCAAACTTCGCATTCATCACCTCTTCCATCGCGAGCTGATCAGCCTTCTGCGTCACATAGGCTTCAAAATTGCCGGGATAGCTTCGCAAAATGCCGCGATCCAGCTCGACGATGCGGGTACATACTGCATCCAAAAAAGCGCGGTCATGGCTGATGGTGACGACTGCGCCTTCAAAGCCCGAGAGCAGCTCTTGCAGCCAAATGATGCTGCTCAAATCCAAATGGTTGGTGGGCTCATCGAGCAGCAGCACTTCAGGCCGCGCGACCAAAGCCTGCGCCAAAGCCACGCGTTTTTTCATACCGCCGGAGAGCTTGTTGATATGCGTTTCAGGGTTCAAAGACAGGCGCTCAATCGTCTCGCCCACGCGCTGTTCCCAATTCCAGCCGTCTAAATGCTCAATCTCCGCTTGCAGCGCATCCAGATCGCCTTCGCCCGTGGAATATTGGTCGATTAGCTCCTTAGCCCGCGCTACACCTGCGCTGACTGCTTCGAAAATTGTAGCGTCGCCATCCAGCGGCGGTTCCTGCGCCACATAGACGATACGCACGCCGCCCTGCACATTCAAATCACCATCATCAGGCTTTTCTAGGCCAGCGATGATTTTGAGCATGGAAGATTTGCCTGTGCCATTGCGGCCAATGAGGCCGACGCGTTCGCCAGATTCGAGGGAGAAATCAGTGTGATCGAGCAGGGCAACGTGGCCGAAGGCGAGTTGCGCGTTTTGAAGAGAAATTAAAGCCATGAGAAGGTGTACCGTAACCCTTGATTGTCGTTGATGGCTGTGACAGGTTCTTTTAGAACGCAAAAGACGCAAAAATTACGCAAAAGACGCAGAAAAGAAATAACCAAATTTGGTCTTCTTTTGCGAATTTTGCGTAATTTCTGCGTCTTTTGCGTGCAATCGACTCGTTTGCCAACCAGCTATCAAAGAGCCGGCAACCTCATCGTATCCACGATCTGCTTGATGAGCTTGAAGCGCATCGCTGTGTAAGGCGGCGCGAAGAGTTTTTCCAAGCGCAGGCGGCCGGCTGTAAGCACGCTGCGCTCGTGGGAGAAGGCTTTGAAGCCGTGGTAGCCGTGGGTGCTGCCGATGCCGGAATTGTTTACGCCGCCGAAGGGTAAGTTTCCTTGCACATTGTGCATCATGCATTGGTTCACACATGCGCCGCCTGAGCTGGTTTGCGCGATGATTTGGGCTGCGCGCGCTTCATTGCTGCTGTACACATACAGCGCGAGCGGCTTAGGATTCGCGTTGATTTGCGCGATCACTTTGTTGATATCGCTGAATTCCACGATGGGCAGCACGGGGCCGAAAATTTCTTCTTGCATGATGCGCATGTCTGCATTCACGCCATCGAGCAAGGTGGGTGCGACCATGCATTCAGCGATATCGACTTGCCCGCCCACAATGATGCGCGCGCCGCGCTTCTGAGCATCGGAGAGCAGATCAGAGAGGCGCTGCGTATGGCGTGTGTTAACGATATGCGTCAGATCCGCATTGCTCATGCGCTTGGCAGGCGCGCCATAGTATTTTGTGAGCGCAGCTTGGCAAGCTTTGATGAATTTGGCTTTGACCTTGGCATGCACATAGATGTGATCAGGCGCGATGCAGGTTTGGCCGCTGTTGATGAATTTGCCCCAGATCAGGTTTTCGGCGGCTAATTTTGTGTCTGCCGTTTCATCCACGATGGTGGGTGATTTACCGCCGAGCTCCAATGTGATGCTCGTCAAATGCTTGGCGGCAGCGGCCATCACGAGTTTGCCCACTGCTGGGGAGCCGGTGAAGAAGATGTGATCGAAAGGCAAGGCCAGCAGAGCGGTTGATGTGGCTTGGCCGCCTTCAAAGTAAGCCACCTGCGTGGCATCAAACACCTCGGCGATGATCACGCCCATGAGTTTGGAGACGGTCGGTGTCATCTCCGAAGGCTTGAGGATGACGGTGTTGCCCGCAGCGATGGCACTGATCAACGGACAAAAGCATTGGTTCAGAGGATAGTTCCAAGGCGCGATGATGAGCACGCGGCCACGGGGTTGCATTTGAATTTGTGCTTTGGAGCCTACGGAAGTGATCACGGGCGTGACGGATTGCGGCTTCATCCAGCGCTTGAGGCTACCGATGGCATGGCGCATTTCATCGAGCACGGGCATGAATTCTGCGCCTTCGACTTCGGCCTTGCTCTTGCGCATGTCTTGCGCGAAGGCTACATAAAACTCTTCGCGACGAGCGAGCATGGCAGTGCGTAATTTTTTGATCAGGGCGATTCGCTCAGCAGCCGTGGATTCCCGCAGACGAAGCGCTTGCGGGGCCTGTGCCTCGAAAGCAAGGCGCATGACGGGCGCGGGTGTCTCGGTCGCGGTGACGATTTGAAGATGAGAGCGAGGGGATTTTTTGAGGGCAGACATGGCATGCTTTCAGAGCAGATGCACCACTGTAATGTGCGAATCAAGCGCTTTGAGTGGGCGGGGTGCTTTCAGAGGGAAACCTCTAAGCGACTTTAGAGACGCTATTCCATGCCCAAATGCAATAAATTCTGAACGCATCTGCGCTGCCGCATGGGCTATATTTGCCACTACCTCAAGAGGAAGACGCTATGGATTTGCAAATCAACGGAAAACCAGTGGCGGTGCAAGATGCTGCTGCGATGGATGGCACGATGCCGCTGCTGTGGGTGTTGCGCGATGTGCTGAACATGACGGGCACGAAATTTGGCTGCGGTGTGGCCGCCTGCGGCGCATGCACGGTGAGAGTGGATGGGCAGGCGGTGCGCTCTTGCGTCACGCCAGTCTCCACCGTCGTAGGCAAGCAAGTGCAAACCATCGAAGGCTTGGGTGCTGATAAGCTGCACGCGGTGCAGCAAGCGTGGATTGCCGAACAAGTGCCGCAATGCGGCTATTGCCAGAGCGGCATGTTGATGGCAGCTGCTTCTTTGCTAGAAAAGTACCCAGCGCCCACGGATACGCAGATTGACGAAGCCATGACGAATATCTGCCGCTGCGGGACGTATCAGCGTGTGAGAGCGGGGATACATCGCGCAGCCAAGGCTTTGGCTGCTTCTCCTGCGGCATCTGATGCCAAAGCCGCTTGAGGAGAAAAACGATGAAACGCAGAACCATGATTTTGACCGGTTTGGGTGTCACGGGCACATTGCTGGTGGGCTGGGGTGTGATGCCTGCTCGCTCGCGCTTAGGCACTGGCGAGATGCTGCTGCCGACCCAAGGCGAAGTGGCTTTGAACGGCTGGATCAAGATTGCGCAAGATGGCACCGTGCTCATGGCCATGCCGCGCAGCGAAATGGGGCAGGGCATTCATACCGCGCTGCCGATGCTCGTTGCGGAAGAGTTGGATGTGCCGCTTTCTCAAGTGCGTCTCGTACCAGCGCCTATTGAGAGCATTTATGGCAATGTGGCCATGTTTGTCGCGGCTTTGCCATTTCACCCGAACCAAGATGGCAGCACGCTGGTGAGCACGGGCGAATGGATGACTGGAAAATTAGCACGCGAGCTGGGCGTGATCGTCACTGGCGGCTCATCAAGCGTCGCCGATGCTTGGGGCTCGGTGCGCATTGCTGCGGCTACGGCGCGTGCGCAATTGGCGCAGGCAGCTTCTGCGAAGCTAGGCGTGTCTATCGAGCAATTAATATTTGAAGGCGGCAAGATTTCTGGCGGCGGCAAGTCCATCAACTTTGCTGCGCTAGCGGCTGATGCAGCAGCTGTGAAAGTGGGCGATGTGAAGCTCAAAGATGCTAAGTCTTTCAAACTGATCGGCACGAGCGCAGCGCGCGCTGATGTGCCCGCGAAGGTGAATGGCACAGCGCAATTCGGCCTGGATGTGCGCCTGCCTGGCATGGTGTATGCGGCTGTGAAGCTCTGCCCCATGATTGGCGGCTCGGCTGGTAGCTTTGACAGCAGCGCCGCGCTAAAGATCAAAGGCGTGGAGCGCGTGGTGCAGCTTCCAGCTCTGGGCGGTGGCACAGCCGGCTTAGCCGTGGTGGGCGCAACCACTTGGCACGCACGCCAAGGCGCGGCGGCTTTGGATGTGCAGTGGCAACAGCGCCCTTTGGGTGCTTTGGATTCAGCAAACATTGAAAAAGAGTTGGCGGCGATTGCCACACAAGGAGATGGCTTCACGTTTCACAGCCGAGGCGATACGGATGCGGCCGAAAAAATGGGTTCGCGTACGGTAGAAGCGCTCTACAACGCGCCCTATCTCGCCCACGCCACGCTCGAACCGATGAATTGCACGGCGCAATTGAAAGATGGCAAGCTCACGCTCTGGGTGCCCACACAAGTGCCGAAGATGGCGCGAGATATGGCAGCCAAAGCAGCAGGTTTGAGTAATGACGATGTGACTGTGAATGTCACATTGGTCGGCGGTGGCTTTGGTCGCAGGCTGGATGTAGATTTTGTGTTGCAGGCCGTGATGGTGGCGCAGCACTGTGGTGGCCGCCCGGTGCAGCTCGTGTATTCCCGTGAGGAAGACATGACGCATGATTTCTATCGCCCTGCGCATGCTGCGCTCGCTCGCGCGACAATTGATGTGAATGGCCGCATTGCCAGTTTGCGCATTCAAAGCGCAGGTGATGCCATCACACCGCGCTGGTTTGAACGCGCCTTGCCTCTGCTGGCTGGCCCGGTGGATTCGCCGGATAAAACCACGGTGGAGGGGTTGTTTGATCTACCGTACGACTTTGCGCACCAACACATGAGCCACACAGCCACGCGCATGGGCGTGCCCGTGGGCTACTGGCGCAGTGTGGGGCATTCGCATAACGCGTTTTTCTCTGAGAGCTTTGTGGATGAGCTCGCGCATGCCACGCAGACGGATCCGCTCGCGTTTCGTAGGCAGCATCTCACGGGCAGTGAGCAGGCCAAGCGGCATTTGGCTGTGCTTAACCTCGTGGCTGAAAAAGCGCAGTGGGCGGGCAAACTTCCCGCAGGTCGCGCACGCGGCGTTGCCTTGCATGAATCCTTTGGCTCGGTGGCGGCGATGGTGGTGGAGGTTTCCATGGAAGGCAATCAGCCGCGCGTGCATAAAGTGGTTTGCGCGGTCGATTGCGGCCAAGTGGTCAACCCCGGTATCGTGGCGCAACAGGTCGAAGGCTCGGTGGTGTACGCGCTGACTGCGGCGCTTTGGGGCAAGATTGATATTGAGGGCGGCGCAGTGAAACAAACGAATTACCCGCAATACCGCATGCTCAAGCTGGCCGAAACGCCCGTTGTAGAAACGCATCTTGTGCCGAGCACGAATGTGCCCACAGGCATCGGCGAACCCGCCGTGCCGCCGCTCGCGCCAGCTTTGGCGAATGCTCTGTTTGTACTCACGGGAAAGCGGGCGCGGAGTTTGCCGCTGATGGCAGCTTGAGTAAGTGACTCATATTGCCGCGACAATAGGCGGATGAGTTTTTTAACTTCCGCTATCGGTCGAATCAATGCTTACCTAGGTTTCTTGAGCTTGCTTGCTGGCTACGCACAAGCTATTTCGATTGCCGCGCCTTGGAATGGCCAACCGCTGTGGTGGCTGCAGATGCTCTCGTTGGCTGCCTTGGTGATGCTCATCGAGCGCGCCAGCTCAGCGCGACACGCAGCGTTTCTGGGCTGGCTGTTTGCCACAAGCTGGCTCTGCGGCACGGTGTGGTGGCTCTTTATCAGCATGCATGTGTATGGCGGGCTGGCGGCGCCGCTGGCGGTGTTGGCCATTTTTGCATTGTGTGGATTCTTGGGGCTGTATTACGCTGCTGCGAGCTATTTTTATAAGCGTTTTAGGCAAATCGCCGGCATATATCCTGCGTGGAGTGCTATTGTTTTTGCATCTGCATGGATGTTGGCTGAGTTGGCGCGAGACAGTTGGTTTACGGGCTTTCCGTGGGGCGCGGGCGGGTATGCGCATGTGGATGGGCCGCTTCGTTGGCTAGCAACGGACGTTGGAGTGTATGGAACCGGTTGGTTTTCTATAGCAATAGCGTCTTGGATGGTTCTTAGCATAATTTCCCGCACGCGTCAGAGATGGAAATCATGGTTGGGCGTTGTTCTGATTTCGGCGGCTGTTGTTGGCTTTGGGTATTTGGGGCAAATGGCTACATTCATTGACTACTATTTCCCCGATGGAAGAGCAAACATCTATGCTGAGCAAATACCTAGAGCCGACATCGCACTCCTCCAAGGTAACATCCCACAAGGCGAGAAATTCGATCCTACGACAGGCGTGAAAGCATCATTGGATTGGTATCGGGAGCAGTTGCTGGGTATAAATCTACCATTTGTGATAACACCAGAGACAGCAATTCCACTACTACCTCGCCAGCTCCCTGAAGATTATTGGGAAGCCATTCAAAAGCGCTATGGGTCTGGCTACAGAGCTGCACTGATTGGCATCCCCTTAGGTGACTTCGAGAAGGGCTACACCAACTCGGTGCTTGGCTTAAAACCGAATCAAGCCCAGCCCTATCAATACGACAAACACCATCTCGTGCCTTTCGGTGAATTCATCCCACCGCTGTTCAAATGGTTCACGCAGATGATGAACATCCCGCTGGGTGATTTCAATCGCGGCGCTGTGGGGCAGGCGAGTTTTGAATGGGCGGGCCAGCGCTGGGCGCCAAATATTTGCTATGAAGATTTGTTTGGCGATGAGCTGGCGCGGCGCTTTGTGGATGAAAAAACAGCGCCGACGGTGATGGTGAATGTGAGCAACATTGGCTGGTTTGGCAACACGGTGGCGATTGATCAGCATTTGCAAATCAGCCGTATGCGTGCGCTTGAGCTTGGCCGCCCGATGGTGCGCGCGACGAATACGGGAGCGACGGTGATCATCAATCATCGCGGCGAAGTCACGCAAAGCTTGCCGCGTCACACGCGCGGCGTGCTCACAGGAACAGTGGAAGGTCGCCAAGGTCTCACGCCATTTGCTTGGTGGGCTGGGCGATTTGGTCTGTGGCCTTTGTGGATTCTAGGAATTACTATACTTTTAATAGCATTTCGCGCAGTATCTACGCCGTCAAATGATACAAAAAGCTTCAAAAATCAGTGAATGATGATGCTCTTCGTGGGGTTGTTCTTATCGCATAATGTGCGCTGCCCTAGCAGCGAGCAGCTCAAAAACGACGAGACAAAATGGCAAAAATTGTAGTATTGGAAGACGAGGCCTCCACGCGCCGCTTGATCACTGCTGTGCTCAAAAAAGCTGGCCATGAAGTGACCGATGTTGACAATGGCGCTGAGGGTTTGCTTACCGTGCTGGCTGAACTGCCAGATTTGGTGGTGAGCGATGTGGAGATGCCCAAGATCAATGGCTTTGAGGTGCTCAGCGATATCCGCAACACCCCCGAAACCGCGCAAACGCCAGTGATATTGCTCACTTCGCGCAGCAGCGAAGAAGACATCAGCCATGGCATGAGCCAAGGGGCAAATGCTTATCTCACGAAGCCCTTTGATCCGAACAAACTGCTGGCCGCAGTGCATCAACAGCTTGAATTACTGGTGTCTCGATCAGGCCAAGCTTCGCAGCCAGGGGGTACAGGTTTTGAAGCGACCGCGCCAGCGGAGTTATTGCTCACGCCATTTCCAAGCCTTGAATTGGAGCCCATGCAAGCGCCAGCGCAGGCCGCAGATTCAGCAACTGAAGGGAGGGTGGTGCAGCCTCCCCGCCAGCAGTTTGCAGCAGCTTGGGCTGTGAGCATGGAAGTGCACAACGATCAGGCGTTGCGTCAAGCGCTGCCGATCCAAGCTTGGCGCACGCTGCTGCGGCAGCTTTTTTTGCCCGTGAGCAAAGATGCCGCCTTGCGCTCGGCAGATTATTTGGATTTGCATGAAAGCCGCTTGACGCTGTATTTCTTGGATCAAGCCTTGGAGGGCAAGCCTGGCTATGTGCGCGCGGCGCAAGCAGTGCAGGCCATGCTGCGATCAAGTGTCCAAGCCAAACAATGGATCACCCAACAGCCGTCGGTGGTGGGCGCGCCACCATTGCGCGTGCTCACGAGCCTACATTTGGGCCCGATTGAGGTGGTGCGTATGCCGCTGGATTTCGGCGGCACGCGCGATACGGTGGTGGGCGATACGGCAGAGTTCATGCAGCGCTTGCGTGATGGCGAGCCGCGCGTGGCATGGCGTGTGCTGGGCACAGCGGCGGCGGTTGCGGCATCGCCGAATACTTATCGCCTCGGTGCGCAGATAGATATCAGCGTGGGCAGCCAAGAGGTTCAGGTGCATGCGCTGCAAGACATGAATCCCGCCTTGGCACAAGGCGAGCCTTTGGATGCCTCCGCTTGGATTTGAGCCCACAGTCAGCGCTGGGTTCTGCAGCTGCCAAAGCCCCGTAAAATCAAGGGTTTACGCCAGTTCTGGCGCGCTTCGCTTTTGCATTTCGCACGATACCCACAGCATGCTCACTTTTCAACAGATCATCCTCACCTTGCAGTCCTATTGGGACAAGCAAGGTTGCGCCCTTTTGCAACCCTACGACATGGAAGTGGGCGCAGGTACATCTCATACCGCGACATTTTTGCGCGCCATCGGCCCGGAGCCCTGGAAAGCCGCTTATGTGCAGCCCAGCCGCCGCCCCAAGGATGGGCGCTATGGTGAGAATCCGAATCGCTTGCAGCACTACTACCAATACCAAGTGGTGCTCAAGCCCGCGCCTGCAAATATTTTGGAGCTGTATCTGGGCTCGCTCGAAGCGCTGGGCTTTGATTTGAAGAAAAACGATATCCGTTTCGTGGAAGACGATTGGGAGAATCCCACACTCGGCGCATGGGGCCTCGGCTGGGAAGTCTGGCTCAATGGCATGGAAGTCACACAGTTCACCTACTTCCAGCAAGTCGGCGGCATTGACTGCAAACCCGCTACCGGCGAGATCACCTATGGCCTAGAGCGCTTGGCCATGTATTTGCAAGGCGTGGACAACGTGTACAACCTGAAGTGGACAGACACGATGAGCTATGGCGATGTGTACAAACAAAACGAGGTCGAGCAATCTACCTACAACTTTGAACACTCAGACGCAGACTTTTTATTCACGGCTTTCAACGCGCACGAAAAACAAGCCAAGTATTTGATTGAGCAACTGCTTGCGCTCCCTGCATATGAACAAGTGCTCAAAGCTGCCCACAGCTTCAACCTGCTCGACGCACGCGGCGCGATCAGCGTGACCGAGCGCGCTGCTTACATTGGCCGCATCCGCAACCTCGCGCGTAGCGTGGCGCAAAGCTATTACGACTCTCGCGAGCGCTTGGGCTTCCCGATGGCGCCACGCGAATGGGTGGCACAGATTGAGAAGAAGGCTGCTTGAGAATTACTATGACTACTAAGAATCTTCTCGTTGAATTGTTTGTGGAAGAGCTGCCGCCCAAGGCTTTGAAGAAGCTTGGGCAAGCTTTTGGTATTGAGCTTGTTGCGTCTTTGAATGCTCAGAATCTAATAAGTCTGAGAGCTGAA
Source organism: Variovorax sp. PCZ-1 (assembly GCF_018413605.1). GTDB lineage: Bacteria > Pseudomonadota > Gammaproteobacteria > Burkholderiales > Burkholderiaceae_C > JANMDU01. The sequence goes on from NZ_JAHCDN010000002.1 coordinate 155,907, forward strand.
ACTGATGACGATCAAGAAAGTACGCAATTCTTTGCCTCACCACGTCGATTAGCTGTCTGGGTCAAAGATGTACTTGTGCAAGCGCCGGACAAAGCCGTATCGCAAAAGCTCATGCCGGTGGCGGTTGGATTGGATGCTGCGGGCAGCGCCACGCCCGCCTTGCTGAAAAAATTGCAAGCTCTTGGCGCTGACGCAAGTGCAGTGAGCGGCTTGAAGCGCGTGATGGATGGCAAGGCTGAAGCTTTGTTCTATGAAAGCACAGCCAAAGGCGCGATGCTCGCAGAAGGTTTGCAAAAAGCACTGCTTGAGGCCATTGCCAAGTTGCCGATTCCGAAGGTGATGAGCTATCAGTTGGAAAGTGGCTGCGAGTTGCCCGGTTGGAGCTCGGTGAGCTTCGTGCGCCCTGCGCACTCTCTGCTAGCTTTGCATGGTTCGGAAGTCGTGCCAATTTCAGCGCTGGGCTTGAAGGCGGGCAACAGCACGCAAGGGCATCGCTTTGAAGCAGCCAAATCAACTGTAGTGGTTGCGGATGCGGATGCTTACGCCAACACGCTGGAGAAAGACGGAGCGGTAATTGCGAGCTTTGAAGCACGTAAAGCAGAGATCGTGAAGCAACTCGCCGCTGCGGCTGCCAAGGTGGGCGGAGGTGTGAAGCCGATTGAAGATGATGCGCTGCTTGATGAAGTGACCGCCTTGGTCGAGCGCCCGAATGTGCTCATCTGCGAATTTGAAAAGCAGTTCCTCGATGTGCCGCAGGAATGCCTGATTCTCACGATGAAGGCGAATCAAAAGTATTTCCCCATGCTGGATGCCAGCGGAAAGCTCACCAACCAATTCTTGGTCGTGAGTAATATTTCTCCCGCAGATGCCAGCGCCGTGATCGGCGGCAACGAGCGCGTCGTGCGCCCGCGCTTGGCCGATGCGAAATTCTTCTTTGATCAAGATCGCAAGAAAACGCTCGAATCGCGCATTCCGCAACTCGCTAAAGTGGTGTATCACAACAAGCTCGGCTCGCAAGGCGAGCGCGTGGAGCGTGTACGCGCGATTGCTCGTGCTATCGGCCAGCAACTCGGCGGTGATCTGCTCGCTAAACAAGCGGATCGCGCTGCGTTGCTCGCTAAAGCCGATTTGCTTACCGACATGGTGGGCGAATTCCCTGAGCTGCAAGGCATCATGGGTGGCTACTACGCTTTGAACGACAAAGAAACGCCTGAAGTGGCTGCAGCCGTGGAAGATCACTACAAGCCACGATTTGCGGGCGATGAATTGCCGCGTAATCAAGTGGGCGTGGTTGTTGCGCTCGCAGACAAACTCGAAACCCTAGTTGGCATGTTTGGTATTGGGAATTTGCCGACGGGTGACAAAGATCCATTTGCATTGCGTCGTCATGCCTTGGGTGTAATACGGATGTTGGTGGAAAAAGCACCGACACTGCAAATCATTGATTTGATCGCTAGATCAGTACCAGCTTTCGGATCGCTCATCCAAGATCAATCAAGCGCTTTGAATGACTTCATCTATGACCGCTTTGCTGGCAGTTTGCGCGAGCAAGGCTACAGTGCGCAAGAAGTAGATGCAGTGATCAGTTTGCGTCCACAAAAACTGGCCGAGGTCGCGCAACGCCTAGCCGCAGTGAGAGCATTTGCACAACTCCCAGAAGCGCCAGCCTTAGCTGCCGCCAACAAGCGTGTGGGCAATATCCTGAAAAAAGTCGAAGGCACAGTCGAAGCCAAGATCAATTCAGCGTTGCTGCAAGCTGGGGAAGAGCAAGGCTTGGCTGATGCTCTCAAATCAGTAGCTGCTCGCGCAGATTCTGCCTGGGCTAACGGCCAATTTGAAGAAAATCTGAAAGCACTTGCAGCGCTGAAAGAGCCTGTGGATGCCTTCTTCGACAAAGTAATGGTCAATCATGATGATCCAGCGATTCGCGCTAATCGCTTAGGCCTCTTGGCAAGCTTGCATCAAGCCATGAACCGCGTGGCAGACCTTTCCAAACTCGCTGCTTGATCTATCCCAATGAAACTCATCATCCTTGACCGCGATGGCACGATCAATTTTGATCGGGATGACTATGTGAAATCGCCGGAGCAATGGCAGCCTTTGCCTGGAGCGCTGGAGGCGATTGCGCGGCTCAATCAGGCGGGCTGGCATGTGGTGGTGGCGACCAATCAATCCGGTCTGGGGCGGGGTCTGTTTGATGCGGCTGCGCTCAACGCCATGCATGCCAAGATGCATAAATTGCTCGCTGCAGTGGGCGGGAAGATTGATGCGGTGTTTTATTGTCCGCATACGCCGGAGGATCACTGCGATTGCCGCAAGCCTGCACCGGGATTGTTTGCGCAGATTTTGCAGCGCCACGGCGTGGATCCAAAAGACACCACAGTTCATTCTGTAGGCGACACACCCCGCGATTTACAAGCTGCAGTAGCGGCGCATTGCCAGCCGCATTTGGTGCTCACTGGTAAAGCCGAGCTTTTGCGCGGCACATTGCAAAACGGCCAACTCCTTGGCGCTGCGACAAATGTGAAAAAAGAAGAAGATGAAGCCATGACGATGACGCGGGTGAATGTTGCTGAATTCCCATCAGGCACACGCGTGCACACCGATTTAGCCGCTTTTGCTGATCACTTGCTCTCCGCTTAAACCATGACCTACGCTATCAATTTCCTGCGGTCTACGCTTCACATGCTCTGGATGATGCTCACAGTGATTCCATGGGCGACCTTTGTGATCATTGCTTCGCTCTTTGTGAGCCCTACGCGCATGTATTGGATGTGCGCTGGCTGGCTCAAATGTGCGATGTGGGGCTTGAAGGTGATTTGCGGCGTGAGTTGGCGTGTGCAGGGGCTGGAGAATTTACCGCAGGGCGATAAGGATGGCGCGATTTTGCTTTGCAAGCACCAATCCACGATGGAAACTTTTTTACTTCCTTGCATCATGCCGCACCCGCTGGCTTATGTGTTCAAGCGTGAGCTGCTGTATGTGCCGTTTTTCGGTTGGAGTATGGCGCGGATGGACATGATTCATATTGATCGCAGCAAACGCGCGGAAGCCTTTAATAAAGTGGTGGCGCAGGGCAAACGGGTGATGAATAACGGCGTGTGGGTGATCATGTTTCCTGAGGGCACACGTATTCCGCGTGGGCAAAAGGGCACTTATAAAACGGGCGGTACAAGGCTGGCTTGTGAGACGGGCCGCCCCGTGGTGCCGATTGCTGTGAACTGCGCCAAACATTGGCCACGCAAGGCTTTTGTGAAAACGCCAGGTGTGATTGATGTGGTGATTGGCAAGCAAATCAGCAGCGTGGGGCGAGAGCCAGAGGAGATGATGCGTGAAGTGGAAACTTGGATTGAAGCCAAGACGCGCGAGCTTGATCCTGCAGCTTATAAATAAAGTTAAAGCGCTTTAACCCCTTTTCTGTGGGGGCCCCGTTAAACAAGATTCAGATCCTTGTTTAACGGAGAAAACATGACTTCAAAAATAACGCAGCGCACTTTTGTGATGTGCGCTTTCGCTTTGGCCGCGCTTCCTGCACTGGCTAGCGTCTCGCCCGCCTTGAATCTCAAGCGTGTCACGCTCTCGTCTTCAGGTGTAGGCTATTTTGAGTATGAGGCTCAAGTGGAGCGCGATGGGGTGTTGCGTTTGCCAGTGAAATTAACCCAAGTCAATGATGTGCTGAAAAGCTTGGTGGTGTTTGACGGCAAAGGGCAGATCGCAGGCGTGAGCCTGCCGGGGCGCGAGCCCTTGGGCGAGATGCTGCGGCAATTGCCTTTTGATGCAGGGGCGCTTGAGAGCATGCCGCAATTGCTCAAGGCCTTGACGGGCGCTGCTTTGCGCGTGGATACGCAGGGCGGTACCTTGGAAGGGCGCATCATGGCGGTGGAAGCGTTCATGCAGCGCTCGGAAAAAGGCATGGAGATCACGCGCCACCGCGCGAGCTTGCTCACGGCTTCTGGCCTCAAGCCATTTGTGATTGAAGAGGCGAGAAACATTCAATTCCAAGATGCCACGCTGCGCGAGCAAATCGCCTCTGCGCTGATGGCCATGCATGACAACCGCGCCAAAGATGGCCGCACGGTGGAGATCATCACGCGCGGCAACGTGGCGCGCACAGTGCGCGTGGGCTTTGTGACGAGCGCGCCGATTTGGAAAACGGCCTATCGCTTGACTGTGCCTTCTATGGACGCGGCTGCAGGAGCCAAAAGCAATCTCCAAGGCTGGGCTGTGATTGAAAACATGAGTGGTCAAGATTGGCGCGGCGTGGAGCTCACGCTGACCACAGGCAAGCCAGTGGCCTTTCAGCAGAATTTATACGACAGCGTGTTTAACGAGCGGCCTCAGGTGCCGATAGAGATGCCGGGGCGCATTGTGCCGCGTGCGGATACGGGCGCTGTGCAAGCGCAGGTCTTCAGCCAAGCGCCAGCGTTTGAAGCGGCGAAGGCGAATATGCTTGCAGCGCCAGCTGCGGCTCCCGCGCCTGCTCGAGCTGTCGCAAGGCCGGCTCCTGCACCTGCACCTGCTCCGGCTCCCGCTGCGCCGTCACCTCGCTATGCGGCAGCAGATGCTAGCCCTCCTGTGCTCGCGCAAGTCGCTGATTTAGCGGGCAACCAAGATCAAGGCACGCAAGTGAGCTACAAGTTTCCGCTGCCGGTGAGCGTGGGCAATGGGCGCAGCTTATCGGTGCCGATCATCGTGCAAGAGCTCTCTGGCCAGCGCGTGGCGCAATATCAGCCGCAGGTGAGCAGCCAGTTTCCGCTGGCAGCGATTGGCTTGGCAAACACCACGGCTCATGGCTTGCCGCCCGGTGCAGTCACGGTGTATGAGCAAGGCAAAGCGGAGGCGAGCTTCTTGGGCGATGCGCAACTGGCCGCGCTGCCAGCTGGGGAGAGCCGCATGCTGGCTTTCGCGCTGGATCAAAAAATCAGCATCAGCTCCAGCGTGAGCAATAGCAATACGACGACGCGCGCCAGCGTAGAGCGCGCCACGCTGGTGGTGGAGAGCTTGCAACGCCAGATTCACAGCTTCAGCGTTAAGAGCAATCATGCAAGCGATCAAAGCGTGGTGGTCGATGTGCCGCGCTACATGGGCTATACATTGCTTGCGCCCAGCGGCGAGGCACTTGGTGAATCGCAAGGCCAGAATCGGACGAATTGGCGCGTGAAGCTGCCCGCGCCTGCAGGCACAGCGCGCGTACATGAGGTGACGCTGGAGCAACCCATGCCGCAGCGCTTGCCATTGCAGAATTTGAACGCGTATCAGTTGCAGGAATATCTGCGCATCGCCAAGGATGAAGCCAGCGTGAGTACCTTGCGCCGCTTGCTGGGGCTGCGACAAACGGTGGAAGCGCAAAGTGAGTTGTTTGCGCAGGCCAATGCCACCGTGAGCGAGCAGCAGGTAGAACAAGCGCGTTTGCGGGAGAACTTATCTACTGTGAGCCGCGGCTCCGAGCTGTACAAGCGTTACAGCGAAGGCTTGAATGAGGCAGAGAACCGAATTTTGGCGGCGCTCAAAGCGCGCGATGCCGCAGCGGCTTTGCGTGATACGGCGCAGGTGCAGGTGCGGCAAATGCTGACTTTTTAAGAGAAATTTCAAGCATTTTGAGCAGTTTGCTGGCGTAGATATTGCGCGAAGTGCTATTGAATTTATAGCGTGCAAATACTGTTTATAAAAACAGTAAAAACGCTAAAATAAGGGCATGCTTCCCAGTTTTTTCGTCGATTTCAACTCCTTCTTTGCTTCCGTCGAGCAGCAGCTGGATGTGAATTTACGTGGGCGGCCGGTGGGAGTCGTACCGGTGATGGCTGAGACGAGTTGCTGCATTGCGGCCAGCATCGAGGCGAAGAAGTTTGGTGTGAAAACCGGCACTGGCGTACGCGATGCGCGCAAGCTGTGCCCGGAAATTGTGTTTGTGCACGCGCAGCATGAGAAATACGTGGCGGTGCATGAGAAGGCCGTGGTGGCGGTAGACCGCATCTTGCCTGTGAAACAAGTGATGAGCATTGATGAGATGGAATGCGAGCTGCCGCTGCGCTTCCAAACGCGTGAACACGCCACGCGGCTATCGGGTTTGGTGAAGCAAGAAATATTGGATTCGGTGGGCGATCAGTTGCAAGTGAGCATCGGTGTGGCACCCAACACCATGCTGGCCAAGCTGGCCTCGGACATGATGAAACCCAATGGCCTGGTGATCATCGAGCAGCATGAAATCCCTGAGAAGCTATTGCATCTGAAACTGCAAGACATCACCGGCGTGGGCAGGCGCATGCTGGTTCGCCTCAATGATTGCGGTATTCACAACATGGCAGATTTGTATGCCGCGCCACGCGACTTGCTGCACACGGCTTGGGGTGGTGTGGCAGGTGATGAGATGTATGACAAACTGCGCGGCGTGGCCTACGGGCCGCGCAAAACAGAATCGCGCAGCCTCGGGCATTCGCATATGCTGCCGCCCGCGATGCGTAACCCCACTGACGCGCTGGCTGTGCTCCATCGGCTCACGCAAAAGGCGGCAATGCGGCTGCGCAAACAAGGTTTTTATGCCACGGCTTTCAGTGTGAGCGTGCGCTGCGGCCATGGGTATTCTGATCATGGCGGCGGCCACCGCGAGGCGCGTATGGGGCAGACGCAAGACACAGCCATCTTGCTGCACACGCTGGATTTGCTTTGGCACAGTGGGCTGCATTTGCTGATGCGCCCCAAGGCCGTGGGCATGGTGCTGCATGGCCTTGTGCCAGCGAGTCAACATACGCCAGGCTTGTTTGATGCGCCTCCACAGGATAAGGCTAGCAAAGCACCCATCAGAGAACGCGCCAAGCTGCTCCATGCACTGGATGGCATCAATCGCCGCTACGGTAAAAACGCCCTGTATTTCGCCACCGCGCATGGCGCGCTGGATCATGCGCCGATGCGGATTGCTTTCAATCGCATCCCTGACATCGAGACCGAGCGTTAACCCGACTTAGGTTGGGTACTCCTAATTCAATAGCGCTCTGCGCAAATTCTATGCCGCCTGTATCCGCATTTCTTGCCAATTTCTTCACGGAAAATGTCACACTTTCAGCCTACAATGGTTTTAAAACATCATTGCTATGCCAACCGTTGTCTTCTGTGATCTTGTGGGCTCCACAGGGCTTTTTGAAAAGCTCGGTGATGCCACGGCCTCGCATCTGGTCACGCAGCTCAATCATGCTTTGGGACGCGCTATTACCCAGTACGAAGGGCGCGTGGTGAAAACCTTAGGCGATGGCATTTTTGCTGTGTTCCCAAAGGAAGAACAAGCCGTCAGTGCCTGCTGCGAAATCCAGCGCGAGCTGATGGAGCGGCCGTTGATGCTGTTTGCTGATGAAAAACTCGCCGTGAGCTCGGGCACGTTCCGCAGCCTGCGGATTGAGCTGCAAATCGGCATGGAATCTGGCGAAGTCGTGGAGATCAATGGCGATTGTTATGGCGATGCGGTCAACAGCGCTGCCCGCTTGGCTGATTTGGCCGGCGCGCGGCAAATCCTCACCAGCCAGCGCGTGTATGACGCGCTTCCCCCCAGCCGCCACGGCGAACTCAGTAGCTTGGGCCCCATGTTTTTACGCGGCAAGGAAGAAACGACCACGGTCTACCGCATCAATTGGCAGAAAAAATCCGAGATCGATCCCGATGCCACGATGCTAGGCGTCTCTTTCAAGGAAGCGCTGCGCACACAGCAGCTGCAATTGAGCTTTGGCGGCAAAACCGTCAAACTCCAGCAATCAGGCAGCGCCATCAAGGCCGTGCAAATGGGGCGAGCCACCACATGCGAGCTGGAAGTGAGCGATCCACGCGTCTCGCGCACGCATGCCAGCGTGCAAGTGCGAGGCAACCAGTTTGTGCTCACCGATGCCTCCAGCTACGGCACGTGGGTGTATGTGGGCGGCCAGAGCGAGCCGCTGGTGTTGCGCCGCACGGATTGCGTGCTCGTGGGTGAAGGCGAGATATCGCTGGGCTGCGAGCGTACAGCTGAGAATGCGGCCATTGTCAAATTCAGCGTGCAAGGCTGAATGGTCAATACATGTTGCTGTTTACGCGACAATACTGGGTTTGAGTCTTAAAAGGCCAAGGAAGGCCTGATCTTTTATGAAACACCTTGACCCCCGCGCCGCCTGGGAAGCCATCAAAAGCAATCCTGATGCACTGTTTGTGGATGTGCGCATGGAAATTGAATCGCTCTACGTCGGCCGCCCGCCAGGTGTGGTCAATATTGCCTGGTATGAGTACCCCGAGCTTACGCCGCAGCCGAATGCCTTCGTTGCAGCTGTGGAGCGCGAAGCAGGGCGCAAAGATCGTGCGATCTACTTGATCTGCCGCAGCGGTAAGCGCACCGTCGATGCGGCCAAAGCACTGGATGCCGCAGGCTTTACCGATGTGACCAATATCAAAGAAGGCTTCGAAGGCGAGCTGGATGAGAAATTCCATCGCTCAACTCAATCTGGCTGGCGTTTTCACGGCCTGCCTTGGGAGCAAATGTAATTTCTCCCTCTTGAAATTCTGCGAGCGAGCCACAATTTCGTGACTCTTTCTTGCCCGTTTTGTTTTTTAGTTTAACGACACACCATGAGCAAACAAACTCTTTCCTTCCAGGCCGAAGTTGCCCAACTGCTGCACCTCGTCACGCACTCCCTGTATTCCAATAAAGATATTTTTCTGCGCGAGCTGATTTCTAACGCATCCGATGCTTGCGACAAGCTGCGCTTTGAAGCCATCCAAGATGGCAAGCTCTATGAAGATGCGCCCAATTTAGAGGTGCGCGTGAGCTTCGACAAAGAAGCCAAGACGCTGACTATCGCCGACAACGGTATCGGCATGAGCCAGCAAGAAGCGGTGGACAACCTCGGCACGATTGCCAAGAGCGGCACCAAAGAATTCGTGGGCAAGCTCGCTGATGCTCAGAAGTCGCAGGCCAAAGACGAAGGCTCGCTCATTGGCCAATTCGGCGTGGGCTTCTACTCTGGCTTCATCGTGGCTGACAAGATGGTGGTCGAGACGCGCCGCGCTGGCTTGAAGCACGAAGAAGGCGCACGCTGGACGAGCGGCGGCACGGGAGACTTCGAAATCGAAACCATCACCAAGCCTACACGCGGCACAAGCATCACCTTGCACCTGCGCGAAGATGCGCTGGAGTATGCAGGCACATGGAAGCTCAAAGAAATCATCAACAAATACTCTGACCACATCAGCTTGCCCATCTTGATGGAAAAAGAAGAGTGGAAAGAAGGCGAAGCCATTGATCCAGCCGACCCGAGCAAAGGCACCAAGGGCGGCGGCATGGTCAAAACCGGCGAGTGGGAAAAAATCAACGCCGCTGCCGCGCTGTGGACGCGCGCGAAGAAAGATATCACGCAAGAGCAGTACAACGATTTTTACAAGAACATTTCCTACGACCAAGAAGCACCGCTGGCACATACACACAATCGTGTCGAAGGCAGCACGGAATACACGCAGCTGCTTTATGTTCCTGCCAAAGCGCCGTTTGACTTGTGGAACCGCGACAAAAAAGCCGGTATCAAGCTCTACGTCAAACGCGTCTTCATCATGGACGATGCCGAGAGCCTCATGCCTACGTATCTGCGCTTCATCAAAGGCGTGGTGGATTCAGCAGACTTGCCACTCAATGTGAGCCGAGAAATCCTGCAAGAAAGCCGCGATACGCGCACCATCCGCGAAGGCAACACCAAACGTGTGCTCTCTATGCTGGAAGATTTGGCCAAGCATGACAGCCATGCTGCTTCTACTGACAGCAAAGAAGTCACGGATATCGTCGATGAAGCCGACAAAGCCAAAGAAGGCAAGTTCACCGCCTTCTACTCAGAATTCGGCTCCGTGCTCAAAGAAGGCTTGGGCGAAGACTTTGCCAACCGCGAGCGTATTGCCAAGCTGCTGCGCTTTGCGTCAACGAGCTTTGATACCGTGACGGTGAGCCTTGCTGACTACAAAGCCCGCATGAAAGAAGGCCAAGAAGCGATTTACTACATCACCGCCGACACGCTGGCCGCCGCCAAGAGCAGCCCGCAGCTCGAAGTGTTCAAGAAAAAAGGCATCGAAGTGCTGCTCATGACCGATCGCGTCGATGAGTGGGCGCTCTCGCATCTCAATGAGTTTGATGGCACGGCCATGCAGTCTGTGGCCAAAGGCGCAGTGGATTTAGGCAAGCTGCAAGATGAAGAGGAAAAGAAGAAAGCTGAAGAAGCCGCTGAAACTTCCAAAGAGCTGATCGCCAAACTCAAAGAAGCTTTGAAAGGCAAGGCTGATGATGTGCGCGTGACGACTCGCCTCGTGGATTCACCTGCCTGTTTGGTGGTGAAAGACGATGGCGGCATGAGCCTGCAACTGGCTCGCATGCTCAAAGCAGCTGGCCAGACTGCGCCAGAGGTCAAGCCCGTGCTGGAGGTAAACGTCGATCACGCTCTAGTCAAACGTCTAAACACCGATGGCGTGCATTTCAACGATCTCGCACATATCGTGTTTGATCAAGCCCTGCTGGCCGAAGGTGGTCTGCCTGATGATCCTGCAGCCTATGTGAAGAGGGTGAACGCGCTGCTGGTGTGATGTATCGCGTGATGCTACTTGCTGGCGCTGATCGTTGACTCTATTTGCCAGCAAGTTTCAGTAAGCGCGCTAGGGCATGGTCGTCGATGCCTTCAGCCAAGAGGCTCTCGTAAGTGCGTTGCGCATAGTCCAGCGTGGTGCCGTAGCGGCCGCACGATTCAGCAAAGATCTGGCGGTATTGCTGCATGTCGAGCTGCCCGCAGTAGCTGGGGCTGCTCTGCGACAGAGTAAAGGCCAATGCATGGACATCGCCTTGCGCCGTGGCGCAGCGAAGCCAGCGCGGGTCATACACGCCCGTGGGCATTTCTCTGAACCACAGATCTTTCAGGGCCTGCTCCGCTTGCGCAGCAGGAATACGAAAGACCACGCCTTGGCAACTGCCACCGCGCAGCAGGGCGAAGACAAGGCCAGGGCAGTCGGGAGTGCCTCGGTTGATGCGGCTCCACATCTCCAATGCACGATGCCAACCATGCACTCGCGCCGCGCGGCGCTCTGTGAACTCAAACTCTGGTCGCCAGATTAAGGAAGCGTAGCCAAATATCCATAAATCGCTTTGTTGATCCTGCCATCGCACCAAGACCTGGTCGAACATCCTTGCAGGGTCTCGTTGGCTGCTGGTTTCAGGAAGGGGGTGTGCAGGAAAAGCGATAGACATGCTGACAATTTACAATAGAAGCTGTTCAATAAAGGAATGTAGGTTATGAATACTGATAATGATCAAGATAGCCGCTTTGCGCTAGGGTTGGTTTTTGTATTGATTGCAATCGTGGTGGCTTCTGTGTTGGGTTTTGCCGTGATGCGAAAAGGCGACAAGGACAGCAGCAAGCCTGCTGTTGCCGCTGCAGCTGCAGCACCCGCAGCAGCGACGCCTGCGGCAACACCTGGCACTGATGGCGCTAGCGTGACGGTGGAAAACGGTGTGGTGAAGTTTTACTTCGCATCCGGCAAGGCTGAGTTGGCACAAGGCGGTGTGAATGCGCTGGCGGATATTGTGGCTGCTGCCAAAACAGGCAAAAAAGTAGGGATCAGTGGATTTGTGGATCCATCGGGCAATGCGGCTCAAAATGCTGAGTTGGCCAAGCAACGCGCCTTTGCTGTTCGTGATTTGCTCACCAGCTCCGGTGTACCGGCTGATCAAATCGTCTTGGTGCGCCCGAACGATATCAAAGCAGGTGCAACATCTGCAGCCGAAGGCCGTCGCGTTGAAGTGTTCATGATCTGAGCTTCGTTGCGTTCTCAAAAAAGCCGCTCTTCGAAGCGGCTTTTTGTTGCTCGCATGTAACTGGGCGCTGGCTAAATCTGAGCCATCGTCGTATGATTGCGTAATTAAGTTACATCAATTTAGTGATTCATGAAACTCCATCCTGTCATTGAAGCCGTCACTCAGCGCATCCGCGAGCGCAGTGCGCCCACGCGTAGCGCTTACCTCGCGCTGATCAAAGCGGCTGCATCGCGTGATCGTGGTGCCGATCGTATGGGCTGCGCCAATGTGGCGCATGCTTTTGCTGCATTGCCTGCCAACGATAAGTTCAAAGTCGTGGCTGAGAAGGCACCCAACATCGCCATTGTCAATGCCTACAACGACATGCTCTCCGCGCATGCACCGCTGGCGGGTTTTCCCAGCATCATCAAAGACGAGTTGCGCAAACATGGCGCAACCGCGCAAGTGGCGGGCGGCGTGCCCGCGATGTGCGATGGCGTGACGCAGGGCACAGCAGGCATGGAGCTCTCGCTCTTCAGCCGAGACAACATCGCCCAAGGCACGGCGATTGCGCTCTCGCATGATGTGTTTGATGGCGCGCTGATGCTTGGCGTGTGCGACAAGATCGTGCCTGGCCTGCTCATCGGTGCTTTGCATTTTGGGCATTTGCCAATGGTGTTTGTGCCAGCAGGGCCGATGACGTCGGGACTGTCGAACAACGAGAAGGCCAAAGTGCGTGAGCAAGCGGCGCAAGGCTTGGTAGGCCGCAAAGAACTGCTCGAAGCAGAAAGCAAGGCTTATCACGGCCCAGGCACTTGCACTTTTTACGGCACAGCCAATAGCAATCAAATGCTCTTGGAAGCCATGGGCTTGCATGTGCCAGGTACGGCGTTTGTGAACCCAGATGAAGCGACGGGTGGAAATCTGCGCGAACTGCTCACACGCGAGGCTGCGCGCACCGTGCTCGCAGCCACCAAGCAAGCCAAGCGGATAGGCGAGCTGGTCGATGAGCGCTGTATTGTGAATGCGATGGTGGCATTGCTCGCCACGGGCGGCTCCACGAATCACCTGATTCACTGGGTGGCCGTGGCGCGCGCTGCGGGCATTATCATTGATTGGAATGATTTCTCGCAACTCTCCGATTGCGTGCCGCTGCTCTCGCGTGTGTATCCGAATGGCAGTGCAGATGTGAATCAGTTCCAAGCTGCTGGCGGGCCGGGCTTTGTGATTCGTGAGTTGATCGACGCGGGCTTTATGCATGCCGATGTGGCCACCGTATCGAGCAGCTTGCGCGAGTTCACCAAGATTCCTACGGCGAGCGACAACAAGCTGGTGTGGAACGATACTGGCGTGAGCAAAGACACGAGCGTGGTGCGGCCAGCCGCCGAGCCGTTCAGCGCCACGGGCGGCTTGAAGCTCTTGCAAGGCAACTTAGGGCGCAGCGTGATCAAGGTATCGGCCGTTCCAGAGGATCGGCACATCGTCGAAGCGCCTGCACGGGTGTTTGACAGCCAAGAGGCCATGCTCGCTGCATTCAAAGCGGGTGAAATGGAGCGAGACATGGTGGTGGTCGTGCGCTGGCAAGGCCCGCGCGCGAATGGCATGCCTGAGCTGCACAAGCTCACGCCACCACTCGCGGTGCTGCAAGGTAAGGGCTTCAAAGTGGCACTCGTCACAGATGGTCGCATGAGCGGCGCATCCGGCAAAGTACCGGCGGCAATTCACGTGAGCCCCGAAGCTTTAGGCGGCGGGCCTCTTGCCAAGTTGCGCGATGGGGATATCGTCCGTTTGGATGGCGTGGCCGGCACGCTACAAGCTTTGGTGAGCGAGGCCGAGTGGGCGTCGCGACCTTTGGCGCAGATGCCTGTAGATTTAACGCATGGCAATGGCTTGGGTATGGGGCGTGAATTGTTCGCGGCCTCGCGCCGAAATGCTTTGTCTGCAGAAGAAGGAGCATGCTCATGGCTTTAAGTCAAACACTGAAGGCTTTACCCGCGAAACTCACATCGCTTGATGTGATGCAAGATGCACCAGTCATCCCGGTGATCGTATTGAATGATGTGGCGCATGCCGTGCCGATGGCGCGTGCCTTGGTGGCGGGCGGCATCCGCATGCTGGAAGTCACGCTGCGCACGCCTGTGGCATTGGAATGCATCGAGCGCATCGCCAAGGAAGTACCTGAAGCCGTCGCCGGCGCGGGCACGGTGCGCACGCCTGCAGAGGCGCAAGCGGCTGCGCGTGCGGGCGCGAGGTTTGCCGTGAGCCCTGGTTTCACGAATGCTGTGGGCCAAGCGTGTCGCGATCTTGGCTTGCCGCTGCTTCCTGGCGTGGCCACGGGCAGCGAGATCATGATGGCTAGCGAGGCCGGTTATCGCGAACTCAAGTTTTTCCCTGCGATGCAAGCAGGCGGCCCTGCCATGCTCAAAGCTTGGAGCGGTCCGTTTTTTGATGTGAAGTTTTGCCCCACTGGGGGCGTGAGTGTAAATAACGCAAAAGAGTTTTTGAGTCTGCCTAATGTGGTCTGTGTGGGCGGCTCATGGCTCGTGCCGGGCGATGCGCTGGCCACGGGTGATTGGGAAAGCATCACGCGTTTGGCTGCTCAAGCCGCTTCATTTTGAAGCCTTTTGAGCAGTTTGCCGGCGTAATTACTGCGCAGAGTGCTATTTAATCAATAGCAGATTATTTGTTATCGCGATTAAGCAGCGCATACAGCAAGATGGCGCCAAAGGTGGCTGTGCCGATGCCGCCGAGTGCGAAGCTGCCGAATTTGAGCGTGAAATCACCTGTGCCCAAAATCATGGTCACGGCGGCCACGATGAGATTTTTGTTTTGAGAAAAATCGACGCGGTTATCCACCCAAATCTTCGCGCCCGCCGCAGCAATCAAGCCAAACACCACAATGCTCACGCCGCCCATCACAGGCAACGGAATTGCTTGAATCAGCGCGCCGAATTTCGGCGAAAAGCCGAGCACCACGGCCAGCACGGCAGCCACCACAAACATCGCAGTGGAATACACCTTGGTCGCGCCCATCACGCCAATGTTTTCGGCATAGGTCGTCACGCCTGTGCCGCCTGATGCGCCGCTGACCATCGTGGCCACGCCATCGCCGATGAAGGCGCGCCCCATGTATTGATCGAGGTTCTTACCTGTCATGGCAGTCACGGCTTTGATGTGACCTAAGTTTTCTGCGACCAGAATAATCGCGACAGGCGCAATGAGCAGCATAGCGTTTGCGCTAAACACGGGCGCTGAAAAATTGGGCATGCCTACCCAAGCTGCACTCATCACGCCGCTCAGATCCATCGGTTTGCCCATGCCCAGACCGTTCGCAAGAATGGCATAAATGATGCTCGCGATGATCAGGCCTACCAAGATCAGCAAGCGTTGCACCATGCCACGCGTCATCACAGCCACCAAGCCCACACAAACAAATGTCACGGCTTGCATCCACGAATCGAAATTACTCGACGCCATATTTTTCACTGGCACACTGGCCAGATTCAGGCCAATCACCGCCACCACAGCGCCAGTGACGACTGGCGGCATGAAACGCTCGATCCAGCCTGTACCTACAGCTTGAACGATCACACCGATCAAGGTGTAGAGCACGCCGCAGGCAATGATGCCGCCGAGCGCCACACCAATATTGGCATTCGGCCCTTTGCCCGCATAGGCCGTCGCAGCAATCACCACACCAATGAATGCAAAGCTTGATCCCAAATAACTGGGCACTTTGCCGCCGGTGATGAAGAAGAAAATCAAAGTGCCGATGCCACTCATGAGAATGGCCACATTCGGATCAAAGCCCATCAGAATCGGCGCCAGCACAGTTGCGCCAAACATCGCAATCACGTGTTGCACGCCCAGTGCCGCAGTTTGCCCCCAGGGCAGTCGCTCATCAGGGGCAATCACGCCACCTGAGGCTAAGGTATCGGAAGATCTTTCTGTCCAGTCAAACATGCCCATGTGAAGACTCCTGTGCTTGTATGGCAAACCGCCTTTGTTGTGTGTCCAAACGCATCCTAGTTGATGCGGGCATGGCTGTAAATACCGATTGCCGTGCGCTGATGTGTGGTTTACAAACCGTATCAAGTTTTGTTCAGGAATTGCCATGAAGCTCATCCCACGCCGTCTCCCCCTCAAAATGCTTGCCATGGGTGCATTGCTTGCTCAGCCAGCAGCTCAATTGGCCTGGGCACAGGCCAAGCCATCGGCTGTACGCCGCATTGTTTTGGGGCAATCTGTACCGCTCACGGGCGCTGCCGATCAGATTGGTGCGGCTTACAGCAATGGCGCCAAGCTGTTTTTCAGCAGTTTCAATGAGCGGAAAAACAATCCAGGCTACACCTTCGAGCAAAAAATCTTGGACGATAGCTACGATGCTGCCAAAGCCGCCGCCAACACCAAGCAGCTGATGACCGACAAAGTCGATGCCTTGTTTGGTTATGTGGGCACAGCAAGCAGTGATGCGGCTGCAGCAGCGGCCAAAGCCAGTGAAACAGTATTTTTTGCGCCATATGCAGGCTCGGATGCTTTGCGCGCCAAAGAGCAAACACATGTGTTTCATGTGCGTCCCAGTTTGTCCGATGAAGCTTTTCGTATCGTGCGGCATTGCCAAACGCTTTCGCAAACACGAATCGCTGTGTTGTCAGAAGACGATGCCATGGGGCGCGCCGGCTTGGCAGCAGTCACACAGGCTTTGGCAGAAGCAAAAATGCAGCCACTGGTCGCTTCGGCCTCGGTGCCAGTCAATAGCGACAAGGTGCAGGCTGCAGTGGCCAGCATCATGAAGGCGCAGCCGCAAGTGGTGATCCAGGTGGCCTTGTTCAACACCACGGCCGCTTTCATTCGCCAGATGCGTAAGGCCGGGTATGCAGGCGCGTTCATGAATTTTTCAGTGGTCGGGCTGGATCCACTGTTTGCTGCCCTGGGCAAAGAAATTGGGGGCGTGGTGATCTCGCAAGTCGTGCCATCACCGCGCAGCGTCACGATACCGATCGTCAAGGAATATCTGGCAGCGATAGAAACCTCTGACCAAACCGCTTCGTATGAAAGCTTGGAAGGCTTCATCGCAGCGAAGACTTTTGCGGAGGCCGTGCGCCGCGCTGGTAAGGGCTTTGACTCTGCCAGTCTGCAGAAAACGCTGGCGGGTATGACGGATTACGACGTCGGCGGCTTTCGTGTGAACCTGCGCGCGGGTGTGCGTGATGCTGCGCGCACGATTGATCTGGTCACCGTCACTTCGGATGGGCGCGTGTTGCGCTAGTGGAGTAATTGCGCCACAGCATTTGCCTGCTGGGTTGCAGCGCCCTGCGAAGCTGATAACCATTTGGCGCCGGCCAGTTGAAGCGTTTGGCGTTGGCTTGTGTCTGCCAAGAGTTCAGCCGCTTTTAGTAAGCCAGACGCCATATCGGGCACGCGCACTGCGGCGCCCGCCATCTCAGCTGTATCGCTGGCTTCTTGAAAATTGTAGGTGTGTGGCCCCATGATCACAGGGCAACCTGCAGCAATAGCTTCGATCAGGTTTTGCCCACCCAAGGGCTCGAAGCTGCCGCCGAGCAAGGCAACATCTGCCAAGCTGTAATACATCGCCATTTCGCCCAAACTATCGCCCAGCCAAATATCGGCAGGCTCAGTGCGGTCCTGCCATTGGCTGCGGCGTGAAACGCGCAGGCCTGCTTGCTCGCACAGCTGCTGCACTTCAGAAAAACGCTGCGGATGGCGCGGTACGATCATGTATTGGATGGGTACTGACATTTTGTTTGCTACTAATTCAGTAGCACTTTGCGCAGTCTGTAAGCCGGCAAACCCACGAATTGCCTCTAAAAATTGAGCTTCTTCCCCCTCTCGGCTGCTGGCTAGCATCAGCACTAAGGGGGGGGAGTTTTGCTTGAATTTCTGCCCTGTGCTTTGCAAGCTGAGATCCAGGCTGATATCAAATTTCAAATTGCCCATCACCAACACATCCTTTGCGCCAGCTAGCAGCAGACGATCCGCGTCGTCTTGCGTTTGCGCGAGCACGCGATGGAAGCTGGCGTAGGCAGGTCGAGACAAAGCGCTTAGACGCAGCGCTTTACGCAGAGAGCGAGCATTGAGCCTTGCATTGGCTAACACCATGGGCACGCCAGCTGATTGAGCGGCAGCGCAGAGATTGGGCCACACCTCAGTCTCCATCACGATACCGATGCGCGGCTTGAAATGCGCGATGAAACGCTGCGCGGCTTCTTTGCTGTCCCAAGGCTGCCAGACTTGTAAATCTCCGGTCTGCAGAAGCTTGAGACCTTCTTCGCGCCCTGTGGCCGTGCCATGTGTGAGCAACAGTTTCATGCCAGGAAGCTGCGCTCGCAGCTCGCGCAGCAAAATCGCCGCAGCGCGCGTCTCGCCCAAAGAAACGGCATGAATCCACACCCAGCCTGAAGAGCGCGGTTGTGCATACTCGCCAAATCGCTCCTCGATCCATTGGCCATAGAGCGGCTCTTTTGCTGCGCGGCGCGCAAGGCGCAGGTGAATCAGCGGCTGCAAAGCCCAAGTGAGCAGGCGATAAACGGAAAGCGCGAATGCCTGCATGGAAATAGCAATGGATCAGTGCGCTGAGGCCTGCACCTTAGCATCGGGCTTGGCTGTTTTGAGCAGAGCCATCATGTCATGCTCAATGCGATGCAAGGCTGCCTCGGTATGGCCTTCAAAACGTAGCACCAGCACCGGCGTGGTGTTGGAGGCGCGGATCAGGCCAAAGCCATCTGGCCAATCCACGCGCAGACCATCGATGTCGTTGATTTTTGCAGGCGCTGCAAACTTGGCCTGAGATTGAAGCTGCGCAACGACTCGGTGCGGCTCACCTTCTTGGCAGGCCACATTGAGCTCGGGCGTAGAAAAACTTGTGGGCAGACCATTGAGCACTTTGCTGGCATCAGCGGATGCACTCAGAATTTCTAGTAAACGACAGCCAGCATACGTACCATCGTCAAAGCCAAACCAACGCTCTTTGAAGAAAATATGTCCGCTCATCTCACCGCCCAGGGGCGAGCCGTTTTGCTTCATGCGGGCTTTGATGAGGGAGTGGCCGGTTTTATACATCTCAGCCACGCCGCCTGCTGCTTCAATCGCTGGAGCGAGTCTTTGAGAGCATTTCACATCAAACATGATCGTGCTGCCGGGCACGCGCGAGAGCACGTCTTGAGCGAAGAGCATCATTTGACGATCAGGGTAGATCACCTGCCCGTCTTTGGTGACGACACCCAAACGATCGCCATCGCCATCGAAAGCGAAGCCTAGCTCCGCATCAGTGGTTTGCAAAGTACGAATCAGGTCTTGGAGATTCTCGGGTTTGCTCGGGTCTGGGTGATGGTTGGGGAAATTGCCATCGACTTCGCTGAACAGCTCGATCACTTCACAGCCGAGTTTGCGGAAAATCTCTGGAGCTGTTGCACCTGCAATCCCGTTACCAGAATCCACCACGATTTTCATCGGGCGCTTTAAGTGAATATCGCTTGCAATGCGATCACGATATGGCGCTTCCACATTCACATTGCGCACAGAGCCACCGGCTTGCAATGTCCAGCTTTCGCTCTCCATCATCTGGCGCAGCGCTTGAATCTCGTCACCATAAATCGCACGGCCACCCATCACCATTTTGAAGCCGTTGTAATCTTTCGGGTTGTGGCTGCCAGTGACTTGGATGCCGCTCTCGCACAGCGTATTCGCCGCGAAGTAAAGCAAAGGCGTAGTCACCAAGCCCACATCGATCACTTGCACACCAGCTTCTTGCAATCCGCGGACAAGCGCAGAAGATAAAGCCGGGCCGCTCAAGCGCCCATCTCTTCCAACAGCCACAGCCTTCTGCCCCTCACGCAACGCCATCGTGCCAAAGGCGCGGCCGAGGCCCAATGCGAATTCTTCATTCAGTGCGCTGGGTACGATGCCGCGAATATCGTAGGCTTTGAAGCTGGAGGCGGTGATTTTCATGAATTTTCCCCTGAATTGAAAACGAAAGTTTACATGCTTCTCAGCAGACGCATCTCATTAGCGCCTTGCTCTGCGCCGCTACCGGGCACGCTGCTCCCTGTGCGATCCGTGACCTGCGCAAGCGATGCCGCCAACTGCTCAGGCACGCTATCGCCCAGCCCCAAATGAATACCTTGCGTTAGCGTGATATGCGCCGCTTCAAAGCCTCCAGCGCCCGCGCAGAGGATCGTGCGCGTGGGGGCGCTCTCGTGTGCGAGTACGAGCATGGCTGGCACCACAGCTTCCGGTTTGAACGCCTCGCGCACATCTTCCGGAAACAAAGCCTCCGTCATGCGGGTCGTCGCTGTTGGCGCAAGCGCATTCACATGAATGCCATGCTTGCCGCCCTCAATCGCCAGCGTCTGCATCAAGCCCACTTGCGCCAGCTTTGCCGCGCCATAGTTCGCCTGCCCAAAATTGCCATAGAGCCCGGTGCTGGAAGTCGTCATCACGATGCGGCCATATTTTTGCGCCATCATCTGCGTCCACACCGCCTTGCTGCAATGCGCCGCGCCCATCAGATGCACATCCACCACAAAGCGGAAATCATCCATCTCCATCTTCGCAAACGATTTATCGCGGAGCACGCCCGCGTTGTTCACCAAAATATCCACGCGCCCCCAAGTATTCACGGCTTGCGCCACCATCGCTTCAACGGCGGCAAAATCCGTGACCGATGCGCCATTGGCCAGAGCCTGGCCGCCAGCAGCCACGATCTCATCCACCACCTTTTGAGCAGCAGCAGGCGAACCGCCCGTGCCATCGAGCATGCCGCCCAAATCATTCACCAGCACCTTCGCGCCACGCTTAGCCAGCGCCAGCGCATGCAAGCGCCCCAAGCCGCCGCCCGCGCCCGTAACGATAGCCACGCGGCCGGTGAAATCTAGCGTGTTGGTAATGTTGGGCTCTTGCGTCATTGTTGTTCTTTCTGAGAAGATCGGTTGAAATACAGTTTCTAGCTTGTATTTTATTGCTATTAATTTGATAGCATTCTGCGCAGATTCTATGCCGGCGAATACTCGATTTTCTTTATAAAAATGATCCTTAACGCTTCTCAAACTGCTACTCTTCTGCCCTACGCTGCACTCGCTGAAGAAATAACGCGGATGCTTCAAGAAGGCAGCGCCCAAGTGCCCGAGCGCATCGTGCAAAGCTTACCTGGTGGTGCATCACTTTTTGTGATGCCAGCGACAGACGGGCGCATCGCTATCACCAAGCTCATCAGCTTCACGCCAGCCAATGCAGCGCAAGGCCGTGCCACGATTCAAGGTGATGTGATCGTGTTTGACGTGAAAATCGGCGAGCGCATCGCCATCCTCGATGGTCCCACGATCACTGCTCGCCGCACTGCAGCAGTTTCTTTACTGGCAGCGCAACGCCTAGCCGTCAACACACAAGGCCCGCTGCTGATCGTCGGCGCAGGCGTGCAAGGCCAAGCGCACCTTGAGGCGTTTGCGCAAGGCTTGGGCATCCAAGAAGTCATCATCGCCTCGCGCACACCCGAGAGCAGCGAGCGTCTGGCTGCCTACGCCCGCACGCTCGGCCTGCAAGCCAGCATCACGCAAGAGCCTAATGCCGCGCTCGCACAATGCCCTTTGGTCGTCACCTGCACGCCCGCCAGCGGCATTGTGCTTTCGGCTCAACCGCGAGCCGATGCCTTCATCGCCGCAGTAGGCGCTTTCAAGCCCAACATGATCGAACTTGCGCCTTCGCTTTGCCAATACATTGCCACTGAAGGTCAAATCGTGGTGGACACGAAAGACGCAGCCCACGAAGCCGGCGATTTGATCCAAGCCGGTTTAGATATCGCTCAATTTCCCACGCTAGCGCAAATCGTGCGTAGCGAGGCGAAAGCAAAACGCACAGGCTCAGTCCTCTTCAAAAGCTGCGGCTGGGCAGCCTGGGATTTGGCGGCGGCGAGGCTAGCAGTTGCTGCAAAATAAGCCTTTGCATTACAATTGCAATGCAATCAAAAGGAGCCCAGCATGAGCGCTGCCACATTCCCCGTCGTCCGCACCACAGCCGAAGACCGCGCTTTCGTCGAGTCCGTGCTGCGCCCCAATGAAACGCTTTCCAGCTTCATTCAAGAGAGCATCATGGAGCGTGCAAGAGCTCGCAAAGAAGATGAAGCGTTTTACGCGAGAGCGATGGAAGCATCTAGGCGAATTGATGCTGGCGGTAAAACTTACACCATTGATGAAGTCATGACTTCTCTGCGCGCCATGACGGAGAAGAAAAAACAAGAGCTTGCAGCAAAGGCCGCGTGTGAGAAGAAAGCTGCTTGATGCAGTCTTACACCGTCGCCATTGAGCAAACCGCACTGGAAGACCTAGAACGCCTCTATGCTTTTTTGCTGGATGCTGCGCCAGAGTATGCAGACCAAGCCATGGAGCGCATCTACAAAAGCCTCAAGCTTTTAGAAGTCATACCGCACAGTTGCCGCAAGGCCAGTTTTCAGGACGGCGTGCAACTTCGTGAACTGATCATTGATCAAGGCAGCTCAGGGTACATCGCTTTATTTGAAATCCGGCCAGAGGGCGTTGTGTCAGTTTTGGCGATCAAGCATCAGCGTGAGAGTGACTATCACTAAGTCGTAGTAATAAAATTGGCTGGGTGTATGGTGCAATTTACTAGCTTGCGCTAGTAATTACATTTGATCAGCACGTTTAAGCTCGGCTAAGTGAGCGGTATATCCATCCCGGAATCTTGTGAAGCTATGCCCCCAGCCATACGGATTCTTCAGCCACCGCGGTGCATTCCAGCCCGCCTCGATAAAGTCTGACGCAGTGAAAATAAACTCAAGAGCATCTGTCAAGAATGGCGTGTGCGCTTCAAATTTTGAAAAATCAAAAGTTGCCGATGTTCCATGCACATAGAAATTACGACACTTCACGGCTAGACTGCCTACATATTGGAGTTCAGGAAATTTCTCACCTATTTGAAGCTCCACAATAGCAGCACGATGGGCAACTTTTTTCGGCAAAGATGGTTTACCAAGTCTGCCCAATGTAGAAAGTACGCTATCGCGCTCAGCACTTTTAGGTAGTCGCCGAAAAATATCGCGGCATGCATCATGGGCTTGGACAATATCTTCAGTCAGCGAGTTTGCTGTCGGCACGGCCTCTGGTGGAAGGATATCGAAAGCGTTTGCAGCAGCAACTAATCGGTCAGAATCATAAGTATTGGATTTAGTCAAGCAGTTGAGCATCTGTCCGCGTGCTCGCCTCCAGCCTCCGGAGCGAGCAATCCAAGCGATTAAGACTGTGTTGAATTCCTGACTACATCGAATTGGATCTAAAGGAATATCACCAGGATGCGGAGCAAGTAATTTGTCCTCAATTCCGTTGCCCCATCTGTAACTAGGCACAATTTCTAAGGAAGTCTCAATGTCGTCTAGCACTTCGGTTGTTGTGACAACTATCTCATCGATGCTCTGGCGACGGCCTGCAAAAAATGAAAGAAAACATGCAACTACGTACACTGAGTCGATAGCAGCATCAATTGTGGTGGACACTTTGGGTTCAATAGATACGCGAATTTGATTTTGGATATGTACCCCGGATGTGCCTCCCGAGCTGTACTGCGGATAGTGTTTTACTAGTATTCGACCGACTTCGGTATCTGCTGAAGCAATGAGATTTTTGCCTGTAAAGTATCCGATGATTGGCCAGTCACCAGAGGAAACTGGGCGTAGCTTCCGACGTTCTTGCAGAATAGTATCAATCACAGGCTCTGCGTCAATTAGCGTACCGAAAGCATCAAAATCATAGAAAAGTGTATGCAAATCAGTAGTGCTGAAATGAATCGCTTTCACTGAGTTACCGATCGGCTCAATGTGGCATCGTCCAATGGCTGTGAAGTGTGGAAACACACTAGTTCGATACCTTCTATCCGTGTCGCTGAAACTTATAGTTCCATTACCAGCGCTAAGACAGTTCAGCAAAGTGAGATGCTCCCCGCTAAAGGCTCGCCCTCTAACTACCGAACCTTGGTCTATGTGAGGCAGCCACTTATCTGAGTTCAGATCTAAGCTTGTCTGAGTCCCGTCCAACTTTAATTCTCCGACAACCTGATGATCGTCAGCCATAGCAAATAGGCCTAAATACCGCCTTGGATTTTCCTTGGAGTCATTGTCTATTTTCATGCCAAAAAAGACTTGTGGATAACCGTGAATCCTTACGTATGTGAGACGCTGTTCAAGCTTTCGGCAACGTCACCCCATGCTGTCCTTGGTATTTGCCGCCGCGATCTTTGTAGCTGGTTTCGCAGACTTCATCGCTTTCGAAGAAGAGCACTTGGGCGCAGCCTTCGCCGGCGTAGATTTTGGCGGGGAGGGGCGTGGTGTTGCTGAACTCTAGGGTCACGTAGCCTTCCCATTCGGGCTCGAAGGGGGTGACGTTGACGATGATGCCGCATCTTGCATACGTGCTTTTGCCCAAGCAGATGGTGAGCACGTTGCGGGGGATGCGGAAGTATTCGACCGTGCGCGCTAGGGCGAAGCTGTTGGGGGGGATGATGCAGCTGTCGCCGTGGAAATCGACGAAGCTTTTTTCATCGAAGTTTTTCGGGTCAACGACGGTACTGTGGATGTTGGTGAAGACTTTGAATTCGGGGGCGCAGCGGATGTCGTAGCCGTAGCTGCTGGTGCCGTAGCTGATGAGTTTTTGGCTCACGCCATTGACCTCGCGTGCGCGCACTTGGCCGGGTTCGAAGGGCTCGATCATGCCGTGTTGCTCGGCCATGCGGCGGATCCATTTGTCTGATTTGATGCTCATGATGGGATTCTAGGGGGAGTTTAAAGGCGCTTGATAGAAAGGCTTCGACAAGCTCAGCCCGAACGGAAACTTAAATCACATAGCTGATCAGGGAAAACAGCAGGCTGAGCACGATGGTGGAGCCTAGCGGGATGTTGATATCCCTGCCGCGCATTTTGAAATTGAAATCGCCGGGAAGCCTGCCGAAGCCGAAGCGGCGCAGG
Source organism: Variovorax sp. PCZ-1 (assembly GCF_018413605.1). GTDB lineage: Bacteria > Pseudomonadota > Gammaproteobacteria > Burkholderiales > Burkholderiaceae_C > JANMDU01. The sequence goes on from NZ_JAHCDN010000002.1 coordinate 180,665, forward strand.
AAGGGGGCGAGCCAGCTGAGCAGGAAGAGGGCGAGAACGGTGATGAGGAGCCAGCGCATGGGTTCACACAATCACTATTGAAAGAATAGCACTCTGCGCAGTATCTATGCCGGCGAATGGCCACTTTTGGCATAAAAGTGACTCGATAAGGGGCTCATACTCTGCCGAAGTCATCCGCCAAGCGGGTGATGTCATCCTCACCCAAATAGCTGCCAAGCTGCACTTCCACGATCTCCACGGGCTCTTCGGTGCGGTTGGCCAAGCGGTGAATTTGGCCGAGGGCAATGTCGCAATGCTGGCCAACTTCCAGCTTAATTTCGCGCATGCTGCCATCCGCTTGCCCAAGGGTGACAACGGCCTTACCGCGAACGACAAGCCAATGCTCGGCGCGCTGGGCATGCTTTTGTAGGCTGATTTGTTTGCCAGGATGCACACCGATGCGTTTGACTTTGAGACCAGGTGCTTCGTCGATGGATTCATACCAGCCCCAGGGGCGCTCGGTGCGTTCGACAGTGTGGTTGCGATAAGTCGTGGTGCTCATGGTTGCAGAAAACAAAGTAAAAATTACAGGGTATGGCTGCGATCGCCTTGTGTGAAGCCGATCAGCTCCAAGTCTAAACCCTTGCCAAGTGCCAAAACCTTGAACAGCTCACCCATTTCGTGTTCATTGATCAATTTGGCCATTTGCACGCTTGGAATCTGCGCGAGCAGCTCTGCTTTTGATAGCAATCCGCAGTTGAGTAAGAAACGGCCTTGTGTTGCATAGCCCATCACATCCAGCCCTGCATCTTGCGCGGCGAGGGCTAGAGAAGTGAAGTTCACATGGGCGGTGATGTCTTTCATGCCGACATCGCTGAGCGGATCGGTGCCACTCCTGTGCTGCTGATGCGTCATCACCGTACCCATGTGGCGCTGGGGGTGGTAATACTCGGCTTCAGGAAAGCCGTAATCGATGAAGAAAGCCGCGCCTATTCTCAAATGCTCCGCCAACGTTTTCATCCAGGCTTCTTGCTGGGGGTGAATCTCCGTGAGGTAATCATGGTTTCCAGCAGGCTCAAGAGGCGGGCGCAGGGTGGTGGGGTGGTCTTGCCAGACGAATTGGCCAGATTCTAGGGCGACACCTCGCTCGTGCCATTGCCCTTGGATCCGCGCCAAGAGCTTCACCGGCATCGCATCAAGCACTTCATTGCCAATCACCACGCCTTGCATCTGGGCAGGCAAAGCATCTAGCCATTGCACCTTATCGCCGAGGTGCGTCAAGCGCGCCTGCTGCCGTGCGCGCAGCTCAGATGAAATTTCAATGATGAAATAGTGTTCTAGCCCGCAAGAGATCTGCGCAAGATGCTCGCATATTTGTAGCGCAAGGATGCCGCTGCCTGCACCGAATTCGTAGATGCTGCGCGTTCCTGTAGCTTGTAAAACTTGCGCCGCTTGGGCAGCGATGCATTGGCCAAAAAGGGGCGAGAGCTCGGGCGCGGTGACGAAATCGCTCCCAGCTTCGCTCCCGAGTTTGGGCAAACCGTTGGTGTAATAACCCAAGCCAGGCGTGTAAAGCGCCGCTTGCATGAAATCATCAAAGGGCAGCCAGCCGCCGCGTTGAGCGATAAGCTGGGCGATGTGGGCACTGAGAGCCTCAGATACACTGGAAGATGTTGAGTTCACACCTGAGATTGTCCTGCATCTATGCGTATTTCTTCTGATTCCCGGGTCGTTCTGGTTACCGGCGCGGCCAAGCGCTTAGGCCGCGAGATCGCGCTCGCATGCGCTAAGGCGGGCTGGCGTGTCGCTGTGCATTACCGTGGCTCGGAGGTGGATGCTATTGAAACAGTAGCGCTTTGCGCAGATTCTATGCCGGCCACAACGTTAAATGAAAGCCAGTTTCATTATAAATTCCAAGCAGATTTAAGCGACGAGGCCGCTACACGCGGCCTAGCCGCCCAGGTGATCGCGCACATGGGGCGGCTCGATGCTGTGGTCAACAGCGCAGCACTTTTTGAGCATGATGCCCCCGAGACCTTCAGCTATGCCGCCATGCAAAAGCATTTGGCGAGCAACACAGGGGCGGCCATCTTGCTCGCGCAGGCCTTGCATGCGCATGTGAAAGCGCGTGGTGACAACGGCGTTGTGGTGAATATGCTTGATCAGAAGCTTTGGAACCAAAACCCAGATTTTTTAAGCTACACGCTTTCCAAAGCTGCTTTGGAATCTGCCAACACCATGCTCGCCATGGGCTTGGCGCCGCAAGTGCGCGTGGTGGGCGTGGCGCCTGGCCTCACGCTCACGTCTCATATGCTCGAAGACGATAAATTCCAAGCACTGCACAAACTCTCGCCTCTGGGCCGAAGCTCCACGCCTGAAGATGTGTGCGCTGCCGTGCTGTTTGCGCTCACCAATTCGTCCATCACCGGAACGACGCTGCTGGTCGATGGTGGCCAACACCTGATGAAATTCGACCGCGATTTTTCTTTGATGTAACTATGCCTCATACCAACAGCCCACGCGGCACGCAAATCCTCCAGCTCACCGGCCTGCGCTTCGATGCGAACTTAGGCATTTTGGAGAGCGAAAAAACCAAGCCACAACCCATCCAAGTCGATACCGAGCTCAATCTCGGCACGCAACCACTCACCCCGCAAGACGATGAGATCAACCATGTGCTGGATTACCGCAAAGTGCGCCAAATCATCATTGACGAATGCACCGAGCGGCATATCAATTTGCTGGAAAGCCTGATCGGTAAAGTGGCCAGCCGCTTGATGCAATTGCCCGGCGTGGTGGGTGTGCGTGTGAAGATCGCCAAGCTGGAGATCTTTGATGATTGCGAAGTGGCTATCGCCGTGGAGACGGGACAGTGGTGATGGAGTCCAGCGACAAGTTGGAGATCTCATCACCCAAGATTTGATCCCAATGCTGCGCAAGCACTTCGGTGCTTGCAAACTTGGGGCCACTGACCCAACTGCTTCCACCCTCAAGATAGCGAATGGGCTTGCTGCCCCAGCCCTCGCTATCCGCAATCAAGGCGCGTAAATCCTGATCCAACAGCTCAGGCAGCTGGGCATAGCGTTTGCGTGTGGTGGCGGCGATGCGAAATTTCAGCACCTCAACGCCGGGCTCGCTGGATTCGGGCATCAGGCCGAGGGCGACGATGCGCGCGAGGCGCTGGTTCAGCTCATCGCCCATTTGCACATCATGCATCAAGAGAGCCAACATTTTTCCATCCAGTCGCGCCACCACATCGCTAGCTCTTGTGGCCGCGCGAAGCACACGCACACTGCGCTTGAGCAACTGTTCTAAATGCCGACGGCTATTTTCTGGTGTTTGTATTTCGATGTACGCCACGGCCACATCTTGATGTTGTGAAGATGATTCCGACCAATCGCGTTGAAAGCGATCCTTGAAAGCTTGTGCTGTCGCAAATCCAGTCAGAGGATCGGTGGTGGCTAAGGCGTTACTGCGCTCTATTTGACCGTGACGATGGTGGCCAAACCAGAGCAAACATATCGATAACAAACCCAATTCCAAAGCAAAAGCATACAAAGGCGCGTTGTAGCCAAATTCCGGCAAACCGATGATGCCTAGGGCATTGGCCATGAGGAAAATCACCGAGACGAACAAAGGTAAAAAGGTCAGCGCTGACATCATGGCAAATTTGTTACCGCGCCAGGATGCCATGGCAATCAGACTGCAAGAGAGGAAGGCGCACACGATGATCACAGCTTGAGACAGCAAAATCGCATGTATCCAAAATTCGCGTCCAACACTGGCTAATACCAGTGCGACAAAAACAGCAGAACCGCCAAGCCATTCGCAAAGCCTCGTCAACCATACTTTAGAGGCCGAAGGCATAAACATCAGCTTGCAAAACTGTAGCTGGGCTGCAAAGCCGATCAGTGCGAAACACGTTGCCGCGCTGCTAGGCCACTCACCACCCCAGGGCCAAAGATACTGGAAAGCGAGCCCCGAGTGGCTCAGGCAGGCGAATAAGGAGAAAAAGGCGTAGACAGCGTACCAAACAAACAAGATGTCGCGATGAAAAGCAAACAGCGCCATCGAAAGCACGACTGCAAGAAGCATGAAGCCAAAAGTGAGACCAAGCAAAACATAGTCGCGCTGCAAGTCTTCCACAAGGCCTGCTGCGGACAAAACTCTCATATCAAAGCTTGCCGCGATGCGGTGTGGCACATGCAAATACACCACCATTTGGCCGCCGGGTGAATTTTGCAAATCGCTGATGCTGGGGAGCGAAAAACGCGGAAACTGGCCTGGCAGAGACCACTGCTGAATTGCCAGAGAATCGCCAGAGCGCTGCACTTGCCAGCCTTCCCCTGGTTGTCCGATCGGGGTGTATAGAGCGAGTTGATCGAGGTAGGGCTTTTGGATCTCAAGAACAGAGATAGCAGAAGGCTGTTGCTTGGCCACAGGCTCAGGCGCTCGCAAGCTGATTTTGAGCCAAAGCGATCGGTTCCGAGAAGTGTCTGTGATACGTAACTGGCCGGGCGGCAATTCAACAAACGATTCAGGTGGAAGGGCTTGTATTTGCTCTAGGCGAAGCGAATTGTCCGCATTGCTCAATACGGCGATGCCAGCGATTTGCGCACTTGGATAGGCATCCACCATGCGGTATAGCTTGTCTTGTGACGCAGAGGGCTGAGAAAAGGCCTGTGGCATCAAAAATGCAAAGGCTAGAAGAATCCATGCTCTGATCACGTACCTCGTCGGTTGGGCATAGCGACGCAACAAACTCATAAGCGAAACGTAAAAATGACTGGGTGCACGAAATGAGACAATAGCACAATGCTACTTACAGACTCCTTGCTAACCAAAGGCCAACTCAGCGAAAACGACGCGCTGCGTGACAAATCGCCACGCCAATCGCTTGAAAACAACAAGCTTGAAAAGCGCCTGTGCCGCGAGGTGGGCAAAGCGATTGTGGAATACAACATGATCGAGCAGGGTGACCGCGTGATGGTCTGTCTCTCCGGCGGCAAAGACAGCTACACCATGCTGGATATTTTGCTCAAACTCCAGGCGCGTGCGCCGATTGATTTTGAGATCATTGCGGTGAATCTGGATCAGAAGCAGCCTGGCTTTCCGGAAGATGTGTTGCCGGCCTATCTCAAAGCCAAGGGCGTTGAGTTTCATATCGAAGAGCAGGATACCTATTCCATCGTGATGGACAAAATACCTGAAGGCAAGACGCTGTGCTCACTTTGCAGCCGCCTTCGCCGGGGTATTTTGTATCGCGTGGCCGATGAATTGAAATGCACGAAGATCGCGCTGGGGCATCATCGCGATGACATGTTGCAAACGCTGTTTTTGAACATGTTTTTTGGCGGCAAACTGAAGGGCATGCCACCCAAGCTGCAAAGCGACGATGGCAAACACATCGTGATCCGCCCACTCGCTTATGTGGATGAGCGCGATATCGTGCGCTATTCCGAATGGCAGCAATTTCCAATCATCCCTTGCAACCTCTGCGGCAGCCAAGAAAATCTGCAACGCAAGCAGGTGGGCAATATGCTCAAGGATTGGCAGCGCAAATTCCCAGGGCGACTGGACAACATGCTGCATGCCTTGCAAAACGTTGTGCCATCGCATTTGATGGATGCGAAACTTCATGACTTCAAGAGCCTCAAAGCCAATGGCATCGCCAGCCAAGATGGCGACAAGGGGTTTGACCATGAATCATTTGATGGCAGTGACAACAGCGGCGATGAGGCTTGCGCCAGCCCCGCGATGGATGACGCGGCCGGTCAAGTTATACGCTTCGTTTGAAGGCGGCTTTTTTAAGCCTTTTAGCCACTTTGCCGGCGTATATTCTGCGCGGAGTGCTCTTAATTTGATAGTGATCCTGGCGAGTGTTTTGCTCGCAGGATGCTCTGGTCTGCGCATTGTGGACAGCCAGGTGGCCGCCTACTCCAAGCTTGAAGCCAGGCCTGCGCAAGCCAGTTGGCGTTTCGAGCGCTTGCCTTCGCAGCAGAATTTGCAAGAGCCGCAGGCGATGCGGCAAATCAAGCTGGAGGCCATGGCTGCGCAAGAGTTAGGCAAGTGGGGTTTCAAACCACAGGCCGAGAGCGCAAATGCGGCGGCGAATTTCAGCGTGCAGCTGTCCGCCCGAATTCAACGTTTGGAACGTGGCCCGTTTGACGATCCTTGGCAAGCGCATCCCTTCGGCTGGGGCTTGCCCGGCCGCGACTATGTGGTGACCGGCTCGGGAAGAGTGATCTACACACCCTTCTTACCGCCCATACCGCAGCCTTGGTATGTGCGCGAAGTCAGTCTGATCATTCGCGATACATCAGACAACCGCGTGGTCTATGAAACCAAAGCGCAGCATGAGGGGCGCTGGGCGGATGATGAGGCTGTGCTGCCTGCCATGTTGGCAGCCGCGCTTCAAGGCTTTCCCAAGCCACCCGAAGGCAAGCGCATGGTGAATATTGAGATCCCACGCTGAGCGGTGTTGAGTTTTCCGGCTAGCCCGGATATTTCACCATGACAGCGTCCGACGCGCCCAAAATCGGGATGACTGGTTGCGCGATGCGACAAGCAGAGGGCGCGTGCCCTCTGGGCGAAGCAGCGTGCAGCCAGACGCCCGAGTTTGGGATGCGGCGGATGCTGAGCCATTTTGCAGGGTACACATTGGATTTGAGCAAAAGATTTTGTTTATCGAGATAAAAGCTTCGCAAAATGGCGCTCATGATGAAATATCCGGGCTAAAGTCAGTGCATGACTGAAGCCGTACCTGCCATCACCCGCATCACCGCTATTCGCCATGGCGAAACTGCTTGGAATGTGGACACCCGCATTCAAGGCCAGCTGGATATCAGCTTAAACGACACCGGCTATTGGCAGGCTGAACAAGCGGGCAAGGCGATGGCTTCTGAGAGTGTGGATGCCATCATCAGCAGTGATCTCGCGCGAGCCTACGAGACCGCGCTGGCGATTGCCAAACATCACGGCCTCACAGTGCAGATCGACAACGGCCTGCGTGAGCGTGAATTCGGCAGCTTCCAAGGCAAGACCTTTGCCGAGATTGAGGCGCAGATGCCCGAAGAGGCGCTGCTGTGGCGCAAACGTGTGCCAGATTTTTCACCGGGCGGTGGTGAATCCTTGCTTGCATTTAGAGAGCGTGTGACGCAATGCTTGCGGCGGCTCGTGGCTCAATATGCTGAAAAACACATTGTTGTGGTGAGCCATGGCGGCGTGATGGACATCATTTATCGCGAAGCCACAGGCCTTGAGCTGCAAGCGCCGCGCACTTGGCAACTCGGCAACGCCTCCATTAACCGTGTGCTCTTCAATGGCGAGCATTTCAGCTTAGTGGGATGGAGCGATACGAGTCATTTGAATTCTGGCTTGGATGAGCAGCATGCTTGATTTGGCAAGCTGGGTTGGCCAAAGCGTGAAGGCCATTGACACGCCTGCTCTGGTGATTGATCTGGATGCGATGGAGCGCAATCTCTCGCGCATGCAAGCCTACGCGAACGCGCAAGGCGTAAAGCTGCGCCCACATGCCAAGATGCATAAATCAGCTGAGCTTTCTCAGCTGCAAATGCAAGCGGGCGCGGTGGGCGTGTGTGTGCAAAAAGTATCCGAAGCGGCGGCGCTGGCTGAGCAGGGCGTGGATGATATCTACATCAGCAATGTCGTTACATCACTATCAAAATGTGAGCATCTCGCGCAGATTCTACGACGGCGAGAGGGTCAAAATGCTTTAAAAATGAGGCTTGCAGTGGCTGCGGACAGCTTGCAAGGCATTCGCACATTGGCGCAGGCGCTTACGCGCATCGCGCCCGGCGAGGCGGTGAATGTGTTTGTTGAAATTGATGTTGGCCAAGCGCGCTGCGGCATCGAGCCAGGCGTGGCAGCTGTGCCTTTGGTGCAAGAAATTTCTCGGCATTCAAGTCTGCGCTTTGCCGGTTTGCAGGCTTATCACGGCAGAGCGCAGCATCTGCGCAGCGCAGTTGAAAGACGCGAGGCGATTGCGCAGGTGATTGGGAAAGTGCTGGCTACGAAATCTGCGCTACAGGGTGCAGGCTTTGATGTGCCCCTTGTCACAGGCGCGGGCACAGGCAGCTTCATTCATGAGGCCACAAGCGGCGTGTATGGCGAGCTGCAAGCGGGTTCGTATCTCTTCATGGATGCGGATTACGCCTCGAACGAGCAAGATGCAAGCATGCCACGCTTTGAGCATGCGCTCTTTGTGAAATCGCAAGTGATCAGTCGCCACACCACCTCAAGCGATGATCGCTCCATCGTCGATGCTGGCCACAAAAGCCATGCGATTGATTCTGGCTTGCCCAAAATCTGGGCGGGACACAAGGCCGATTGGCAATTCTTCAATGGTGGTGATGAGCATGGCATTTTGCGTGGCTCTGCTTTGCCTTCTATTGGGGATGTAGTCTGGTTGATTCCCGGCCATTGTGATCCGACGGTGAATTTGCATGATGTGATGGTGGGTGTGCGCGGCGGTTTGCTTTCTGGGCATGTTGAGCGAATCATTGAGGTGACTTCTCGGGGATGCCTGGCCTAAGTCGGCTTGGTTGGCTTGCTTGGGTCTGCGCTTGGGCTATCCCCCTTCGCGACTGTCCTCCGCCGGCTTCGCCGTCTCCCCCTTTATGTCGCTGCGGGAGATAGCCCAATCACAGTCGGCAAGCGCAGACCAGTTTTGTAAAACGCCAATAAACGAAATGCGTAGTTATCTTGAATAGCCAAAAGGCCAAGAGTCTGAGGCGCAGCGCCTCAGACTCGCTGCCGTTCCATCCAAACAAAAATCTTCCGAAAACCAAAACCCCAAGGAAAACACTGCTGCACGCATCAGCACATCTCAAGATAATGCACACATGAGCAAAGTCATCGTCCTAGCCACTCCGGTCTTCTTCCTACTGATCGCCATCGAATATTTTTGGGGCATCGCCAAAGGCCGCAACACCTATCGCTTGCAAGATGCCATCAGCAGTATCGGTTTGGGCATGATGAGCCAATTCACCGCCGTCTTCACGCGCCTGCTGCGTGTGGGCGTGTACACCGCTGTGTATGCGAGCCTCTCACTCGTGCCGCTCGATGCCGCAAAAGAGTTTTGGAACACTTGGTATGGCTGGGTTCTCGCGCTGATTTTTTATGATTTTTGCTACTACTGGCTGCACCGCATGGGGCATGAGAGCGCGATTCTTTGGGCAGCGCATGTGGTGCATCACCAAAGCCAAGATTACAACCTCTCTACTGCGCTGCGGCAGACTTCTAGCGGCGCACTGCTCGGCTGGATTTTCTACATCCCCATGGCGCTCGCTGGCGTGCCGCCTGCGGTGTTTGGCATCGTCGCTCTCATTGATTTGCTCTATCAATTTTGGGTGCACACCGAGCATGTGCCCAAGCTGGGTTGGTTTGACCGCTGGTTTTGCTCGCCCTCGAATCATCGCGTGCATCATGCCGTGAATGATCGTTATGTGGATCGCAACTATGGCGGCATCCTCGTGGTGTGGGATCGCATGTTTGGCAGCTTCAAAGAGGAAGACGAAAAATGCGTTTACGGCACGCGCAGCCCTTTGAAAAGCTGGGATCCACTGTGGGCGAATGCGGAGGTCTATACAGGTTTGTTAAAAGACGCTTGGCATACGCGAAGCTGGGCGGATAAAGTGCGCGTTTTCCTCAAGCCACCGGGTTGGCGGCCTGCGGATGTGGCGGCGAGATTTCCTAAGCCTGCTTTCGATATTGAAAGTGTGCGCAGCAAATACTATGAGCCCACAAGCCGCGCGGCGAATTGGTTTGGTGCTGTCAGCTTCAATCTTCTGCTCGGCGGCGTGGCGGCTTTCCTCTGGGTGGCCGATGGCATGGGCCAGGGCTTGCAGCTCGTCAGCGTAGCTACGCTCTGCGCCATGCTCTGGCTCACCAATGCTGTGCTTCAAGCGCGCTTGCATCCCTGGCTAGGCGTAGCAGGTTGGGCGGCGGCGATTGCCACGGCATCCGCTTGTTTTGCGCAAGCTTCGGGTGGCTCAGCAGCAGACGCTTGGCTTGTCACGCATCGCATCTTCAAACCACTCGGCGTCGGATTTGCTCTTATTTATATAGCGCTCTGCACAGATTTTATGCCGGCGATTGGCCAAAAACGCTCAAAAAATCTTCTTATAGCTGCTCTGGCCTTCTCAATCGCAGGTGACGCATGGCTCATGTTCCCCGGCTTCTTCATCCAAGGCTTGGCGAGTTTCCTCATCGCTCATCTCTTCTACATCGCTCTCTTCAAACAAGGTGTGAGTTGGTTCCCCAGCAAACCCGTGCTCGCCGCATGCTTGGCCTACGGCGTGGCGATGTATGCCTACTTGCTACCCAACTTAAGCACCGGCCTGCAAATCCCCGTCGCTGTTTATGTCTTCATCATCGCCCTCATGGGCGCGCAAGCGGTCGGGCGAGCTATTGAGCTGAAAACAACTTCTTCCAAATGGGTCGCGGTCGGTAGTCTGCTCTTTATGGCTTCCGACTCACTGCTGGCGATCAACAAATTCGTATCGCCGATTCCGCTCAGCCCGTTGTGGATTTTGGGGACTTATTTCGCTGCGCAAATAATCATCGCGCGCCATGCTCTAGGTTCTAGGGCAGATTAAACAAATCGGTCGCAGACTTCGGCGGCACAACGCCCAGATGCCGATAAGCAGCAAGAGTCGCCACGCGCCCGCGCGGGCTGCGTTGTAAGTAGCCTTGTTGAATGAGATAGGGCTCGATCACATCTTCAATTGTGTCTCGCTCTTCGCCGATGCTGGCGGCGATATTGTCTAGGCCTACTGGGCCGCCGTCGAAGCGGTGGATCAGGGCTTCGAGGAGTTTGCGATCCATCACGTCGAAGCCTTGGGGGTCAACGTCGAGCATGGCAAGCGCTTTTGAAGCGATGTCTTGCGTGATCGTGCCGTCGCCTTTCACGTCGGCATAGTCGCGTACGCGGCGCAGGAGGCGGTTGGCGATGCGGGGGGTGCCGCGTGAGCGGCGGGCGATTTCTAGGCCGCCGTCGCCTTGCAGGGGCGCGCCGAGCAGGCTCGCGCTGCGGGTGACGATCTTTGTCAACTCTTCCGTGGTGTAAAACTCCAGACGCGCCACGATGCCGAAGCGATCGCGCAGCGGATTGGTGAGCATGCCTGCGCGCGTGGTCGCGCCCACAAGGGTGAAGGGCTGCAACTCAAGCTTGATCGAGCGCGCGGCTGGGCCTTCGCCGATCATGATGTCGATTTTGTAGTCTTCCAGCGCGGGGTAGAGAATTTCTTCAACCACGGGGCTTAAGCGGTGAATCTCGTCAATGAAGAGCACATCATTTTTCTCAAGATTGGTGAGGAGCGCAGCCAAGTCTTTCGGCTTTTCAAGCACGGGCCCCGAAGTCTGCCGCAGATTCACGCCCAGCTCATGCGCCACGATGTGCGAAAGCGTCGTCTTGCCCAAGCCGGGCGGGCCGAACAGCAACACATGATCCAGCGCCTCGCCGCGCTTCTTCGCCGCACCAATAAAAATCTCCAACTGCTCGCGCACTTTAGCTTGGCCGACATATTCATCCAGCAGTTTGGGGCGCAAGGCGCGCTCAATCGCTTCTTCTTGCGGCGAAGCAGGAGATGCGGAGATGACACGCGGAGGCGGGGCGAAGTTGTCAGTTTGGATCGTCACTTTTTGCGCTCCCTCACGAATGCTATTAGACTTTTTCCAACAGCGCAGCTGATTGCGAATACCACGATAGCTGGGAGAGCTAACATCAAGCCAATGCCAAAAAGGAAGCTCATTGTTTCGTTTTTGACGTAGCCAGAGAGCAAAAGCCCAGCAAGGAGCACAGCAAAAATGCTGATTGCCACAACTATTTCGATACGATTTCTGCGGCGATTTTGCTGTTCTGTGCTTTGAATCCCTGCTATCAGGCATCCATAAGCTATGCCTAGCAAGATGACAGGAAGCCAAAACAGGAGTTTTTCCATTTCAAATTCAGCCTTAAATTACTTTGCTAATGCTTTCAAAGCCAACTTGATTCCCTCACTCACCCCCACATCCTTGGGCAAGGCCTTCAAAGCAAGCGTCGCTTCCTTATCGCTATAGCCTAGTGCAATGAGCGCCTGCAAGATATCACTTTGCGCATCGTTTTGAATCGCAGCGCCTGCGCCAATGTCTGCGCCGAGCTTGCCTTTGAGTTCGAGCAGCAAGCGCTCGGCGGTTTTCTTGCCGATGCCGGGGACTTTGGTGAGGCGCGTGGCTTCTTGCAGGGTGACGGCTTGGGCGAGGTCGGCGACGCTCATGCCGCTCAAGATGCTAAGCGCCGTACGCGGGCCGACGCCGGAGATTTTGACGAGCTGGCGGAAGGTTTCGCGCTCTTGCGCTGTGGCAAAACCGAAGAGGATCTGTGCATCTTCGCGCACGACGAAATGCGTGAGCAGGGCGACTTTTTCGCCGAGGGCGGGCAGGTTGTAGAAGGTGCTCATGGGCACATCGAGCTGGTAGCCCACACCGCTGCAGTCCACCAAAATTTGCGGGGGATTCTTTTCGAGCAAATTGCCTGCGATGCGACCGATCATTCGGCGGGTCTCCTAAAAGCCATAGTGTATTTCTAAACAGTACGTCAATCCTAACACCGATGGCTAGACGCGCCCCATTGCACCACTGGTAAGCCCTGTGGGGGCGTTGCTCTTCCTTGCGCTGCGTCCTCGCGCCTACCCACAGCGCCCGCCAGCGGCACACTGAGGCGCGGCCAACCGTCGGTGTTAGGATCACACGGTGATTCTTCGACATACTTTCACCCCAATCAATAACAAACGCTTGAGCCATTTGTGTGGCCCGAACGACGAGCATCTGCGCCGCTTGGAAGAGGCGCTGAATGTGAACATCGCGCATCGGCATGAAGATTTTCGTGTGAATGGCGCGAAGAAGGATGCTGAGCGCGTGATCGAGCTGCTGCAGGCGGCATATGAGATTGCGAGCAAACCTATTTCGCCCGAGGTGTGGGAGCTGATGGTCTCAGGCAAAGAGCCTAGCTTGGATGGCGAAAGCCCGCTGCTTAATACGCGGCGCGCTGATCTGCGTGCGCGTTCGCCGAATCAAACGCAGTATTTGGCCAACATCGCGGCGCACGATATCAGCTTCGGCATTGGCCCAGCGGGTACGGGAAAGACATATCTTGCCGTGGCCTGCGCGGTGGATGCGCTGGAGCGCAGCGCCGTGCAGCGCATCGTGCTCACGCGGCCTGCGGTGGAGGCGGGGGAGAAGCTGGGCTATCTGCCGGGTGATTTAGCGCAGAAGATTGATCCCTATTTGCGACCCTTGTATGACGCTCTTTACGATTTGATGGGATTTGAGCGGGTGCAAAAAGCTTTTGAACGCCAGCAGCTGGAGATTGCACCGCTGGCCTTCATGCGCGGGCGCACGCTGAACCACAGCTTTGTGATTTTGGATGAGGCGCAAAACACCACGCCTGAGCAGATGAAGATGTTTCTCACGCGCTTGGGTTTCAGCAGCAAAGCCGTGATCACAGGCGATGTGAGCCAGATTGATTTGCCGCAAGGCCAGCTCAGCGGTTTGGTGGATGCGGAGCGCGTGCTCAAAGGCGTGAAAGGCATTGCGATGACGCGCATGACGAGTGCCGATGTGGTGCGGCATCCGCTGGTGGCGCGGATTGTGGATGCGTATGACGCGAAATCAACGCGGAGTAAAGCGTAAGTGTCAGCGTGAAATACTATTAATTCAATAGCACTCTGCGCAGTATCTACGCCGGTAATCGATTGATTTTCTATAAAAAATGCTTGATTTACAGTTTTCAAATGATTTAGGCAGTGCAGCCGAGCGCATGGCTCTCAAACGCCTACTCTCGCGTACGCGTGTGCAGCGCTGGGTGGCGCATGCGCTGGTGAGCGCTCACGAGGCTGATCAAATCACGCTGCGAGTCGTGGGCGATGTGGAAGGCCGTGAGCTCAACCGAAGCTATCGCGGCAAGGCGAAAGACTACGCGACGAATGTGCTGACTTTTGATTACCAGCGCGAGCCGTTTTTGGCGGCTGATATCGTGCTCTGTGCGCCTGTGATTGCGCGCGAGGCAGCGCAGCAAAACAAATCCTTGGAAGAGCATTGGGCGCATTTGATTGTTCACGGCATCTTGCATGCGCAAGGCTATGAGCATGAGACGAATGAGCGAGATGCGCTGGAGATGGAGGCGCTGGAGGTGTTGCTTATGCAATCTCTTGGCTACGCCAACCCATACTAAAGCACAAGCACATGGCACGCCCTAAATCTGCTGATCATCATTTGAAGCGCGACGAGATTCTCGATGCGGCGGCAGCTTGCTTTGCAGAGCTGAGCTATCCTGCTGCGAGCATGCAAGAAGTAGCTGCGCGGCTGGGCACGAGCAAGGCGCGGATTTATCATTACTACGAGAGCAAAGAGGCGCTGCTGTTTGATTTGCTGGATCGCTACACGCAGCGCTTGCTAGCGATCATCGGCGAGACAGAAGCGCAGGCGCAGCGCCGAAAATTGGATGATCGTGCAGCTTTGCATGCGCTGATTGAAGCTTTCTTGATCGAGTATGAAAACTCGGCAGCCAAGCATGTGGCACTGCTGAATGACACGAAGTTTTTGAACGATGCAGTTCATCCCTCGCAGCGCAAGATCATCGTGCAGCGCCAGCGGGATATCGTGAGCGCCTTCACACGCTTCTTGCGCCGTGCCTATCCGCAGCGCTTGAATGATGCGAACCAAACCGCGCTCACCATGATGCTGATGGGCATGATCAATTGGACATTTACTTGGCTTCGCCCCGGCGGCCCGATCAGCTATGCGGATTTTGCGAAGCAAGTGATACAGACGCTGGAGCGCGGATTTCAGGGCTGAGTGGATCGGTTTGAGTAGGCTCTGATACATCTGGGTAGTTTGTATTTTCACATTGCAAATCGCTTCTAAATGATTGAAAACAATCAGTTTTTTTCTTAAATACTGATTAAAATTTCATTCTCAAGAAGTGGCGTAAGCACTTGATTTCATTGAAGTTTTTTTACATCGGGAGATGTGCAAATGCTTTGAATGCTGATACAGTGGTGAAAAGTGCATAAAAGTGGTTTTCAGAGGTATTTTGTCTCTGAGCTTTTTTGTTTTTCATCACTCCATCGGCCTAGAGACATGTTTACCGGCGCTTCAGCACTCAGTTTGGATGCCAAGGGGCGGCTTGCCGTGCCCACGCGGCATCGCGAAGCGCTGCTGGCCGCCTGCGAAGGCAAGCTCATCGTCACGCGCAATCACGAAGGTGGTTTGATGATGTTTCCTTTGAAATCCTGGGAAACCTTCAGCGCAAAAATCGCGCATGTGCCCATGCATTTGCAGTGGATCAAGCGCCTGTACATCGGCCATGCTCAGCCTTGCGAGATGGATGCCACAGGCCGTGTGTTGATCGCCCCTGAATTACGCGCTGCCGCTGAATTGAGCAACGAGGCAGTGATGCTCGGCATGGTGGATTATTTTGAGATTTGGGATCCGGCCAAGCATGCCGCCAAGGAGGCGCTGGATCTGGCTCGCGCGGGCTCATCAGCCAGCGCCGAAGCTTTTAAAGACTTTGTATTTTGACGAGGCATCAGGTGGACACATGGCAACACACCACCGTCTTGTTAAGCGAAGCAGTCGAATCTCTCCTCACTTCACAAGATGGTCACTATGTAGACGCAACCTTCGGGCGCGGTGGCCACACACGCTTATTGCTCTCGCGCCTGAGTGCGCAAGGCAAGGTGACGGCCTTCGACAAAGATCCAGAAGCGATTGCCACCGCGCAAGGCATGCAAGCTCAAGATGCGCGCTTGGCGATTTGCCACGAGAGTTTCACTGGCTTGGCGAATTTGCCAAGCGGCAGTGCGCAAGGGATCTTAATGGATCTAGGCATCAGCAGCCCGCAGATCGACGATCCAGCGCGCGGCTTTTCTTTTCGCAACGACGGCCCACTCGACATGCGTATGGACAGCACGCGCGGCCAAACCGTGGCGCAATGGCTGGAAACGGCTTCGGAAAAAGAGATCGAGGAAGTGATCAAAGGCTATGGTGAAGAACGCTTTGCCCGCCAGATCGCTAAAGCCATTGTGGCCAAGGTTGCTGCAGGCCAAGCGCCGCAGCGCACTTTGCAATTGGCCGAGCTCATCGCCGGCGTGGTGCGCACGCGCGAAGGCGGCCAGCATCCAGCCACGCGCAGCTTCCAAGCCCTACGGATTTTCATCAACCGTGAACTCGATGATTTGCAAATCGCCTTGCAGGAAAGCCTGCGTGTGCTCACACCCGGAGGGCGGCTCGTGGTGATCGCTTTTCACAGCTTGGAAGACCGCATCGTGAAGCAGTTCATTGCGCTGCATTCGAAAGAAGTGGTCGCAAGAGATGATCTGAATTGGATGATCGCCGGCAAGAATACTGCGCAGAGTGCTATGAAATTAGAAGCATTGGGGCGCATCAAGCCGAGTGACGAAGAGGTGGCAGAGAACCCACGCTCGCGTAGCGCGATCATGCGTGTTGCACAAAGGACAAACGCACCATGATGCGATTAAACCTTGTGCTGCTCGTAGCGGTGATTGCCAGTGCGATGTATCTCGTGCAGATACAGTATCAATCGCGCCGTTTGTTTGTCGAAGTGGAAAAAGCGCAGAGCCTCTCACGCAAGTTGGAAACCGAGCGTGAGCGCTTGGAAGTCGACAAGCGCTCACAAGCCACGCCACTGCGCGTTGAGAGACTCGCCAAAGAGCAATTGCAAATGCGCACGGCCACGCCCGCTGTGACGCAATACGTCAAGCTGCCTAAGCTTGATGCCGTCGAAGGAACTAAGCCATGAGCTGGCGCGCCAATCCTTTGAATACGAAGAGCGTGGCTTACTCTGGCAGCGCCAGCCCACTGCTTGCCAGCAAAACGCCGGTATGGCGCAGCAAATTCATTGTGGCCTGCATGGCATTGTCTTTTGTAGGCTTGGCTGGGCGCGCTGCTTATGTGCAGGTCGTGAACAATGATTTCTACATCCGCCAAGGCGAAGTGCGCTTCTCGCGCACGCTGGAGCTGCCTGCGAACCGTGGTCGTATTCTGGATCGCAATGGTTTGATCCTCGCTTCCAGCGTGCCATCGCCCAGCATTTGGGCGATTCCCGAAGACGTGGAGCAAGACAAGGTCAAGCTCGCGCAACTGGCTAAGCTGCTGGAGATGCCGCTTGCTGATTTGAAGGCAAAGCTTGCAGAAGACACCAATTTCGTTTGGCTCAAGCGCCAGATTGATGAAGGTGTCGCGCAGCAAGTGGCCACACTCGGCATCAAGGGCATCTACACTCGCAAAGAATACCGCCGCCAATATCCAGAAGGCGAAGCAGCGGCACATGTGGTGGGCTTCACGAATACCGATGACAAAGGCCAAGAAGGCGTAGAGCTCGCTTTCAACAGCCAGCTGGCCGGCAAGAACGGCACACGCCGCGTGATCAAAGATCGCTTGGGTCGCGTGGTGGAAGATGTGGGCGACACCGTTTCGCCCACAGATGGCAAAGATATTCAGCTCTCCGTGGATAGCAAGGTACAGTTTTTTGCCTACCAAAAATTGCGAGATGCTGTAACGCAACACAAAGCCAAAGCAGGCAGCGTGGTGGTGCTGGATGTGCAAACCGGCGAGGTGCTCGCTCTGGCGAATTACCCGAGCTATGTGCCTGGCAAACGCAGCAATCTCACACCTGCGCAAATGCGCAATCGCGCTGTGACAGATACCTTCGAGCCCGGCTCCACCATGAAGCCCTTCATTGCCGCCCTGGCACTGGAGAAAAAATGGGTGACGCCTGAGACGCAGATTCAAACCGCCCCCGGCAAGATCACGATTGCCGGAGCCACGATCACCGATGCGCATCCCCATGGCGTGCTCACGGTGAACGAAATCATCCAAAAATCGAGCAACGTGGGCACGGTGAAGATGGCCATGCGTGCTGAACCGAAAGAAATGTGGGAGTTTTATTCGCAGGCAGGCTTCGGGCAAAAGCCACAGCTGCCTTTCCCCGGTGTGGTGAGCGGCAAGCTGCGTGCCTACAAAACCTGGCGGCCGATTGAGCAGGCCACGATGAGCTATGGCTATGGCCTCTCCGCTTCGCTCTTTCAGCTCGCACGCTCGTACAGTGTGTTTGCACGCGACGGCGAGCTGATTCCTGTGACGCTGACCAAGACCGATGAAGCCATTGGCGGCGTGCGCATCATGAGCGAGAAAAATGCGCAGGCTGTGCGCAAGATGCTGCAAATGGCCACAGCGCAAGGCGGCACAGCACCACAAGCGCAGACGATTGGTTACTCCGTGGGCGGCAAGACGGGCACAGCGCGCAAGCAAGAAGGCAAAGGCTATGCGGATAAAAAGTATCGCGCATGGTTCGTTGGCCTCGCACCGATTGACAAGCCACGCATCGTGGTGGCGGTGATGGTGGATGAGCCGAGCAATGGCAAGTTTTATGGTGGTGAAGTCGCGGCTCCCGTGTTCTCTGAAACCGTAGCGCAAACTTTGCGCATGCTGGGTGTGCAACCCGATATGGCCATCAAGCCACAAATCGTGATTGCTGCGGAAGAGGAGTCGTTTTGATGATGCGACTCGAAACGGTGGATCAGGCGGCGCAGTGGCTTAAAAGTCATGTGGGCGCTGGCGCGCTGCACACAGATAGCCGCTGCATCAAGCCGGGCGATGCCTTCATCGCATGGCCGGGCGCGGCGACGGATGGTCGCCAGTATGTGGTTACTTCACTTGAGGCAGGAGCATCTTGCTGTTTAGTGGAGTCTGATGGTGTGCAGGCTTATGGTTTTGAAGATGCTCGTATTGCACAAGTGAGTGGATTGAAAGCAGCCAGCGGCTTGATCGCTGCGGCTTATTACGAGCAACCGAGCAAAGCGTTGGATGTGCTCGCGGTCACTGGCACGAACGGCAAAACATCCAGCGCTTGGTGGATCGCACAGTCGCTGAATACACTACGAAAAAATGAGCGCTCAGCGCAGTATTCTTGCGGTCTGATTGGCACTTTGGGTATTGGCACACCGGGAAACATGGTTTCTACGGGTTTGACGACGCCCGATCCTGTGATGCTCCAAGCTGAGCTGGCACGCTTGCGTGATGCAGGTGCGAGCGCTTGCGCGATGGAAGCTTCGAGCATCGGCATCGCCGAGCATCGCATGGCTGGCGTGCAGGTGAAAGTGGCTGCTTTCACGAATTTCACCCAAGACCATTTGGACTATCACGGCAACATGGAAGACTACTGGCTCGCCAAGCGCGCGCTGTTTGATATGCCCGGTTTGGAAACTGCTGTGATCAATGTGGATGATCCAAAAGGCGATGAACTGATGGCTTATTGCAAATCGCGCGGCCTGAATGTGATCAGTACCTCGCAGATCCGCACGGATGCAACGCTTTGCGGCAGCACCCCAGAGCATCGAGCCACAGGCATGGCCTTTGACGTGATGCACTTAGGGCAAAAGCAAAGCGTGAGTTGCCCGGTTGTGGGTGATTTCAATGCAGCGAATATGCTGGGCGTGATTGGCGCTTTGCTTAGCTTAGGCGTTGGCCTCACCGCAGCTTGCCATGCTGTCTCGCGTTGCACGGCCGTGCCGGGGCGCATGGAGCTGATCGTGCTAGATGATCAGCCCTTGATGGTGGTGGATTACGCGCACACACCTGATGCGCTTGCCAAAGCGCTATCTGCCTTGCGTGCGACGGCGCAAGCGCGCGGCGGTAAGCTCTGGTGTGTATTTGGCTGTGGGGGTAATCGTGATCCGCTCAAGCGTCCTTTGATGGCACAAGCTGTACAAAATGGTGCAGATCAAATCATCGTGACGAGTGATAACCCGCGCAAAGAGTCAGCGCAAAGCATTGCAAGCCAAGTGATGGCTGGTTTTTCAGGCGCGTCTTCAAAGATTCAGCAGGAGTTGGATCGCCGGCAAGCCATTCGCTGGGCAGCTAGCCAAGCTCAACAAGAAGATGTGATTTTGATCGCTGGCAAAGGCCATGAAGACTATCAAGAGATTGCTGGCATCAAGCATCCGTTTTCAGACACACAAGAAGCGCGAACTGCACTAGAGCTGCGCACACGAGGAGAAGCTGCATGAGCATGATGAGTTTGCGCCAAGCCGCTGATTTCCTGATCAGCCGTCATATCGCTTGTGCACTGGTGGGAGATGAGAGCGTACAGATCAGCCGTGTGCACACTGATACGCGCACCTTGGCTGCTGGTGATTTGTTTGTTGCTTTGCGTGGCGAGCGTTTTGACGCACATGAGTTTTTACCGCAAGCACGCGCAGCGGGCGCAGCGGCAGCGATTGCCGAGCGTGGCTTGGAAGAATCTGGCTTGCCTGGCTTGATCGTGCCAGATGCGAAGCGCGCTTTGGGCGAATTAGCCGCTGCTTGGCGTGCGCAATTTGATTTGCCATTGATCGCAGTGACGGGCAGCAACGGCAAAACGACAGTCACGCAAATGATTGCAAGTATCTTGAAAGCACTGAGCAAAGAGCACAGTTTCGCAACACAAGGTAATCTGAACAATGACATCGGTGTGCCGCTCACGCTGTTACGCCTGCGAGCAAACCATCAAATTGCCGTGATCGAGCTGGGTATGAATCATCCCGGCGAGATTGCGTATCTCTCGAGTTTGGCTCAGCCCACGGTGGCAGTGGTGAACAACGCGCAGCGCGAGCATCAAGAGTTCATGCACACCGTCGAAGCTGTGGCGGAGGAAAACGGTAGCGTGATCAGTGCTTTGCCTGCCGATGGCGTCGCTGTGTTTCCATCCGATGATGCTTATTCAGCGTTATGGCGCGGCTTGGCCGGTGAGCGCGAGCAAATTTGTTTTTCCAGTGGTGCGATCCCAGCAGATGTCACAGGCCAAGCTGAATGGCTAGAGGCCTCTTGGCGTGTGCGATTGGCTACACCGCTGGGCTCGGCAAGTTGCCAACTGCGTATTGCCGGGCGGCACAACGTGAAGAATGCTTTGGCGGCGAGCGCCGCAGCTTTGGGCGCGGGCGTGCCACTGGCCACCATCGTCGAAGGCTTGGAAACCTTTGAAGCGGTGAAAGGTCGCTCGCGTGCCTTGCGAGTGACTTTGAGCAATAAAACCTACAACCTGATTGACGATACCTACAACGCCAACCCCGACTCTGTACGCGCTGCGATCGATATCTTGGCGGAGCTACCAGCGCCGCATCTTCTGGTGCTGGGCGATATGGGCGAAGTCGGTGATCAAGGGCCGGAGTTTCATGCAGAGATTGGTGAATATGCCGCAGAGCGAGGCATTGAGACGCTGCTGTGCATGGGTGAGTTGATGCGCTATGGTGCAGCGGTTTTTCCAGGCGCACGACATTTTGCTGGGATCGAATCCTTATCAAGCGCGGTGCTGACTGACCTATCACACTACCGCAGCGTACTCGTCAAGGGCTCGCGTTTCATGAAGATGGAGCGCATCGTGCAGGCCATAGAGGCTGCGGCATTCGAACAAAACAGTGATCAACATAACAACAAGGAGACAGCACATGCTGCTTAGTTTGGCTGGCTGGTTGCAAGGCCTATCGCCTGAATTTGGTTTCTTTCGGGTCTTTCAGTATTTGACCTTTCGCGCTGTGATGGCTGCGATGACGGCGCTGCTGATTGGCCTGTTTGCTGGGCCATGGGTCATTCGTTACTTGGCTTCACTCAAGATCGGGCAGCCGATTCGTGAATATGCGATGCAAACGCATTTGGCCAAGAGCGGTACACCCACCATGGGCGGTGTGTTGATTCTGATTTCGATTGCAATTTCAACTTTACTTTGGTTTGATTGGTCCAACCGATTTGTTTGGATTGTGATGATCGTCACCTTGGGCTTTGGTGCCATCGGTTGGGTTGATGACTGGCGAAAAGTGGTGAACAAAGATCCAGAGGGCATGCGCAGCCGAGAAAAATATCTTTGGCAGTCTGTGATTGGTTTGGTAGCAGCGCTGTATCTTGTGTTCAGCATTTCTGAGAGCAATAACTTGCGTGTACTGCAGTTGTTTGTCTCTTGGGTGCAATCCGGTTTTGATGTGAACCTTCCACCTAAGGCTGGCCTGATGGTGCCATTCTTTAAGGAGATCAGCTACCCGCTGGGCGTGTTTGGTTTTGTGATCATGACGTATCTGGTGATTGTCGGATCAAGCAATGCTGTGAATTTGACGGATGGCTTGGATGGTTTGGCCATCATGCCAGTGGTGATGGTGGGTTCGGCGCTGGGTGTGTTTGCCTATGTGACGGGCAGCGCGGTGTATTCCAAATACCTGTTCTTCCCGCATATCCCAGGTGCAGGTGAATTGCTGATTTTCTGCGCAGCGATGGCGGGCGCAGGCTTGGCCTTTTTGTGGTTTAACACACATCCCGCACAGGTGTTCATGGGCGATGTAGGCGCTCTCGCGCTTGGCGGGGCATTGGGCACGATTGCAGTGATCGTGCGCCAAGAAATCGTGTTGGCCATTATGGGTGGTATTTTTGTGGTGGAAGCTCTCTCGGTGATGCTGCAAGTGACTTACTTCAAATACACCAAGAAAAAATACGGCGAAGGTCGTCGCATATTGAAGATGGCGCCACTGCATCATCACTTTGAAAAGTCAGGCTGGAAAGAGACGCAAGTTGTGGTGCGCTTTTGGATCATCACCATGCTACTTTGTCTCGTGGGCTTGTCCACCTTGAAGTTGCGCTAGGAAGTCAAGTGGAGCTACTCAAAGATTTATCCGTATTGATTTTGGGCTTAGGCAGCTCAGGCTTGGCCATGGCGCGTTGGTGTGCTCGGTATGGTGCGCAGGTGCAGGTGGTGGATACGCGTGAGCAGCCGCCTGGGTTAGCCGAGCTGCAAGCGCAATGCCCTCAGGTGCAGTTTCAGGCGGTCTCAAGCTTTTCTGTCGATTTGATAGAAGGCAAAGAGATTCGTGCTGTGTGTCGCAGCCCAGGTTTATCTCCTGCGCAAATTGCTCCTGTTTTGGGAGCTGCTCGCGCAGTAGGTTTGCCGGTGTGGGGCGAGTTGGATCTGTTTTGGATGGGCTTGCAATGTCTCAAAGTTGCATCTCAAGCTGAACCAGAACCGACGGCTGAGGTTCAAGAAACAGAAGTAGAGACAGATGCTGAGGCAGAACCAATTGAGCCACAACAATCATCCTACGAGCCGAAGATATTGGCAATCACAGGTACGAACGGCAAGACAACGGTGACTTCGCTCACCGGACAGCTGGTGGCGCGTTCAGGTAAGACGGTTGCTGTGGCAGGCAATATCGGCCCCACACTGCTCGATACCTTGACGCAGCATATGGATGCGCAGACCTTGCCACAAGTGTGGGTGTTGGAACTTTCCAGCTTCCAGTTGGACGGCGTAACTGGTTTCATGCCAACGATGGGCGTGGTGCTCAACCTCACGCAAGACCATCTCGATTGGCATGGCGATATGGCTGCTTATGGTGCAGCCAAGGCTCGCATCTTCGGTGCACACAGCATCGATGCGCCGCCCATGCTGCTCAATCGTGATGACACGGCTGTTGTAGCTATGCGGCCAGCGCTCATCAAAAACAAACCACAACGCACGGATATCAGCTTTGGCTCTGATTTGCCTCAGCGCCCCGGCGACTACGGCATTGAAACTGTAGGTGGTATGACGTGGCTGGTGAAAGCACTGGAAGCGGATGAGACACAGAAACGCCGCAAAGGCGATGAAGTGGAAATTCATCTGCAACGATTTATGCCAGCAGATGCTCTGCGTATTCGCGGGCGACACAATGCACTCAATGCGCTGGTTGCTTTGGCTTTAGCAAGTGCTGCAGGTTGCAGCCTGTCAGCCATGCTGTATGGCTTACGTGAATATCGCGGTGAGCCGCATCGTGTCGAGCCGGTTTGCATTGTGCGCGATGTGGAGTATTTTGATGACAGCAAAGGTACGAATGTCGGCGCAACTGCTGCCGCATTGAACGGTTTAGGCGCAGAGCGCAAGATCGTGGTGATTCTCGGCGGCGAAGGCAAAGGGCAGGATTTTTCTCCTTTAGTACAGCCCGTTTCCCTGTATGCGCGGGCTGTGATTCTGATTGGCCGAGATGCGCCCTTGATCGAACAAGCCTTGGCCGGTTCTGGCGTACGCATACAAGGTGCAGGCAGTATGGAAGAAGCTGTGAGCCTAGCGGCGCAAATAGCGCATGCAGGCGATGCCGTATTGCTTTCGCCAGCCTGCGCTAGCTTCGACATGTTCAAAGATTACAAGCATCGTGCGGAAGTGTATGTAGATGCCGTGAAGAAACTGGCTGACGATGCTGGTGTGTCGATCCTGGAGGGCGCATGAGCGAAGCAGCGGCTCTTGGCTGGCTCCAACGTCTCAAGCGTGGCTTGGGTGGCTTGGGCTCGGCAGCATCCGATGTATTACCTGTACGTACCAGCATTGGCGGCACACCACGCAGTGCGGCGAGTGTGATGGGCGTGGATAAGCCTTTGGTTTGGGTGATCGTGAGTTTGTTGATTTGGGGCTTGATCATGGTGTATTCCGCCTCGATTGCTTTGCCTGATAACCCGCGTTTTGCAAAGTATTCGCACGCACATTTTTTAATGCGACATGTGTTCTCGCTTGTGATTGCAGTCAGCGTGGCTTTACTTGCGTTTCAGATTCCCGTGCAGACGTGGGAAAAAGTTGCGCCCTGGTTGTTTGTGGCGTCTTTGCTGCTTTTGATCGCTGTGTTGATTCCGGGTATTGGCAAGGTGATCAATGGCGCGCGCCGTTGGATTTCTTTGGGCTTCATGAATTTCCAGCCGTCTGAGTTGGCGAAGTTTGCCGTGTTGCTTTATGCGGCGGATTACATGGTGCGCAAGATGGAAGTGAAAGAGCGTTTCTTCCGCGCAGTGTTGCCCATGGCAGTTGCTATTGGTGTGGTGGGTTTGCTGCTTTTGGCTGAGCCAGACATGGGGGCATTCATGGTGATCGCCGTGATCGCTATGGGGATTTTGTTTCTTGGTGGTGTGAACGCACGCATGTTCTTTCTGATTGCTGCCGTGGTGGTGCTCGCTTTCGTGATGATGGTGTGGTTTTCCGATTGGCGGCGTGAGCGGATTTTTGCGTACCTCAATCCCTGGGATGAAAAACATGCACTGGGTAAAGGCTACCAACTCTCCCACGCGCTGATTGCGATTGGGCGCGGTGAGATCTTTGGTGTAGGTTTGGGTGGCAGCGTAGAGAAGCTGCATTGGCTGCCTGAGGCCCACACAGATTTCTTGCTAGCGGTGATCGGCGAGGAATTCGGTCTGATCGGTGTCGTTGCCATCATTGGTCTGTTCTTCTGGTTGACACGCCGCATCATGCATATTGGCCGACAGGCGATCGCATTGGATCGTGTGTTCGCAGGTCTTGTTGCGCAAGGCGTGGGCATTTGGATTGGCTTCCAAGCGTTTATCAACATGGGTGTGAACCTGGGCGCTCTGCCGACCAAAGGTTTGACGCTACCCCTCATGAGTTATGGCGGATCGGCGATTTTGATGAATTTGATTGCTCTGGCTGTTGTGTTAAGAATCGATTACGAGAACAAAGAACTGATGCGTGGAGGTCGCGCATGAAGACGGCTCTCGTGATGGCAGGCGGTACAGGTGGACACATCTTTCCAGGCTTGGCAGTCGCTGAAGCTTTGCGTGAGAAAGGCTGGAAGGTGCATTGGCTGGGCGGGCCAGACAGCATGGAATCTCGCCTTGTGCCGCCGCGTGGCTTTAGCTTTGAGCAGATTGATTTTTCTGGTGTGCGCGGCAAAGGTTTGGTGACCTTGGCCTTGCTGCCTCTGCGTTTGCTCAAGGCGTTTTGGCAAAGTATTGGCGTGGTGCGCCGAGTGAAACCGGATGTGGTGGTGGGCTTGGGTGGCTACATCACTTTTCCGGCGGGCATGATGGCTGTGTTGTTGGGCAAGCCTTTGATCTTGCACGAGCAAAATTCTGTAGCGGGTATGGCCAATAAGGTGCTCGCTGAAGTGGCGGATCGTGTGTTCACGACTTTCCCTGGCGTGTTCAAGAAGGGCGAGTGGATCGGTAATCCTTTGCGCAAAGAATTTCTGGAGCAAGCGCCACCAGAGCAACGCTTTGCAAACAGGATGGGGCCGATGAAGTTGCTCGTTGTGGGTGGCAGTTTGGGCGCGAAGGCTTTGAATGAAGTGATCCCTCAAGCTTTGGCCAAGATTCCTGAGTCCGAGCGCCCACAGGTGATTCACCAAGGTGGTGAAAAGCAGATTGATGCGCTGCGCACCAATTACGCTACCGCTGGCGTGCAAGCTGAGCTCATGCCTTTTATTGTGGATACGGCTCAGGCTTTTGCAGATGCAGATTTAGTGATTTGTCGTGCTGGCGCATCCACGGTGAGCGAAATCGCTGCAGTTGGCGCAGCAGCAGTGTTTGTGCCTTTCCCCTTTGCTGTGGACGATCACCAAACCACGAATGCCAAATTTTTGAGCGATCAAGGTGCAGCAGTTCTCGTACCGCAGCCTGAGTTGACGGTAGATCGCATCGTGCAATTACTATCAAAAGATGAGCATTCCGCGCAGGTTCTGTACCGCCAAAAGGCCTATTCTTTACGAAAAATCGATGCCACAGAGAAGGTGGTGCAGGCTTGTGAAGCTTTAGGAAAAAAATAATATGAAACACGCAATTCGACACATCCACTTTGTAGGTATTGGTGGTGCGGGCATGAGCGGCATTGCCGAAGTCCTACAAAATCTCGGCTACAAAATCTCTGGCTCGGATTTGAGTGATGGCGCAGTATTGCAGCGGTTGAAGGCTTTGGGCATTCACACTGCAGTTGGCCATACCGCTGCCAATATTGCAGATGCGGATTGCATCGTCACATCCACAGCTGTCAAAGAAGACAACCCGGAAGTGATTGCTGCACGCGAGAAGCGCATTCCCATCGTGCCGCGTGCCGTGATGCTGGCTGAGCTGATGCGTATGAAGCAAGGTATTGCGATTGCTGGCACGCATGGCAAGACGACGACGACTTCTCTGGTGGCCAGCGTACTGGCAGAAGCCGGGCTGGACCCCACCTTTGTGATCGGCGGCAGGCTCAACAGTGCAGGCGCAAACGCCAAGCTCGGCTCTGGTCAATTCATCGTGGTGGAAGCCGATGAATCGGATGCTTCGTTTTTGAATCTGCTGCCCGTGATGGCAACCATCACCAATATCGATGCCGATCACATGGACACTTACGGCCAGAGCCTGGATAAGCTCAAAGCCGCATTCGTGGATTTCCTGCATCGCATGCCGTTTTATGGCGCAGCAGTTTTGTGCTCAGACGATCCCGGTGTGCAAAGTATTTTGAGCCAAGTGGCTCGCCCGATCACGACCTATGGACTCAACGAAGGTGCTCAAGTACGAGCGATCAATGTGCAGCCAGCCCATGGGCAAATGCAATTTACAGTACAGCGCCGCAATGGCGTGACGATGCCTGATCTGGCGATCACGCTCAATCTGCCCGGCGATCACAATGTGCGCAATGCCTTGGCTGCGATCGCGATTGCCACCGAGTTAGATGTCCCTGACGCAGCGATTCAGAAGGCTCTTGCAGACTTTAAAGGTGTGGGGCGGCGCTTTCAGAGCTATGGCGATGTGGCGGTGAAGCCCGAAAACGGCGGTGGTAGCTTCAGGGTGATCGACGATTACGGCCACCACCCTGTGGAGATGGCTGCTACGTTGGCTGCAGCGCGTGGCGCATTCCCAGGTCAGCGCATCTTGCTGGCTTTCCAGCCGCATCGCTACAGCCGCACGCGCGATTGCTTTGAAGATTTTGTGAAAGTGCTTGGGGATGCCGATTTGGTGTTGCTCAGCGAAGTGTATGCCGCCGGCGAGGCACCGATTGTTGCTGCGGATGGGCGAGCCTTGGCGCGCGCATTGCGTGTAGCGGGCAAGGTGGAACCAGTATTTGTCGACGATATTGAGGCGATGCCACAGGCTGTGTGGGATGCCGCACGACATGGCGATGTTGTGATTTGTATGGGCGCTGGGTCAATTGGCGCAGTACCCGGCAAACTGGCTGCTACGTAAATAATAGCAAAAACACCACAGAAATACCCATGAAAATGCAAAATGCTACGAAATTAGGAGCAAATTGCGTAATAATCGTCGTGAATGGCACTTTAAAAAGATGAGCAAATTCGGAAAAGTCGCAGTGTTGTTCGGGGGCTCCTCCTCAGAGAGAGAAGTCTCGCTCATGTCCGGCAAGGGCGTGTTGGCGGCTTTGACTTCGCGCGGTATCGACGCGCATGCTTTCGATCCTGCTGAGCGGGATCTCGCTGAGCTCAAAAAAGAAGGTTTCGCGCGCTGTTTTATCGCTTTGCATGGCCGTCATGGTGAAGATGGCACAGTGCAGGGTGCTCTTGAATTGCTGGGCATTCCCTACACCGGCTCAGGCGTGATGGCCTCCAGCGTAGCGATTGACAAAATCATGACCAAGCGCATTTGGCGCTTTGAAGGTTTGCCTACGCCGGATTGGCGCATGGTGCGCAGCGGCTCTGAAACTGCTCAGGCACTCAAAGAGCTGGGCAGTCCCATGATCGTGAAGCCTGCGCGTGAGGGATCGACCATCGGTTTGGCAAAAGTGACTGAAATGAGCCAGTGCGATGCAGCTTATGCATTGGCTGCCAAGCATGATGATTTGGTGTTGTGTGAGCAGTTTATTTCGGGCGATGAAGTGACTTGCCCAGTGCTTGGCACGGGTACTGAAGCGCGTGCTCTCCCGGTGATCCGCATTGTTGCGCCTGATGGCAATTACGACTATCACAACAAGTACTTTGGTGAAGAGACAAAATATCTTGTGCCTTGCGGATTGCCCAAAGGCGAGGAAGAGGTGATACAGGCGCTTGTGCTCAAGGCCTATCGCAGCTTAGGCTGCCGAGGCTGGGCGCGCGCTGATGTGATGATTGATGCCAAAACGCGTAAGCCTTATTTGCTGGAAATCAACACGTCTCCGGGCATGACGAGTCATTCGCTGGTGCCAATGTCTGCACGTGCTGCAGGTATCAGTTATGAGCAGCTTTGCGAAGATGTGCTTTCCACGGCCACGCTGGATGGGGCGCGCACATGAGTATGGCCACAAACATGTCATCCAACTGGTCATCCATGAGCGCACCTGAAATCGCTGCGCCGATGGATGTGCGCCTGATGAACATCGCCGCTCTCATGCTGGGTGCCGCAGCCTGTGTAGTGAGTTTGGGGCTTGCGGTGCGCTGGGCGCTGGCGCAGCCGATGTTTGCGATTTCGAAAATTGTGGTGGAAGGCGATACCTCACATCACAACGCGATCACGCTCAAAGCGAATGTGGGTGGTCGTATCAGCGGCAATTTCTTCACGCTGGATTTGGCGCAGGCGCGCGGTGTGTTTGAGGCAGTGCCTTGGGTGCGCAAGGCTACGGTACGCCGCGAGTTTCCCAATCGTTTACGGGTGACTCTGGAAGAGCATCGCAGCAGTGGCTTTTGGGGTGCTGACAGTGAATCGCGCATGGTTAATCACTTGGGAGAAGTGTTTGAAGCCAATGCAGGTGATACAGAGGCCGAGGAGCTGCCGCGCTTTGTGGGTGCAGAGGGCGCTTCCAAGGAAGTGTTGACCATGTATCAGCAGCTGTCCAAGTCGTTTCAACCGATGGACGCTGTGATTGAGCAGCTGGAGCTCACTGGACGTAACGGCTGGCGTTTGCAATTGGACAGCGGTACGCAAATGGAGCTAGGACGTGGCAGCCCAGCGGAAGTGATGGCGCGTGTGGATAAGTTTTTGGCAACGCACAAGCAAGTGCTGGCCTCGTATCAGCGCTCTGGCTTGGATCGCGTGGAATCGGTGGATTTGCGCAACGGCGAAGGCTATGCCATCCGCTTGAGTGGTGTCTCCACATTGGCTGCAGCGGCAGTCGAGAAGAAATAAGAGGCAAAGATGGCAAAAGAATACAAAGATCTCGTTGTGGGTTTGGATATCGGTACATCCAAGGTGATGGCCGTGGTGGCTGAGGTGTTGGCTGGCGGTGAGTTAAAACTTGCTGGCTTGGGTGTTGCGCCTGGGAATGGTTTGAAGCGTGGTGTGGTGGTGAATATCGATGCCACGGTGCAAAGCATTCAGCAGGCGCTCAAAGAAGCCGAGTTGATGGCCGATTGCAAGATCAGCCGCGTGTACACCGGTATCACAGGCAGCCACATTCGCGGCATCAATTCGAGCGGCATGGTGGCGGTGAAAGACCGTGAAGTGTCTTCTGCCGATGTGGCGCGCGTAGTGGAGACGGCCAAGGCCATCAACATCTCCACCGATCAGCGCTTGCTCTTGGTTGAGCCGCAAGAATTTGTGATTGATGGGCAAGACGTGCGCGAACCCATTGGCATGAGCGGCATTCGTTTAGAAGCCAAAATTCACTTGGTGACGGGTGCTCAGAGTGCTGCTGAAAACATCATCAAATGCGTGCGTCGCTGCGGTTTGGAAGTTGAGCAACTGATGCTCAACCCACATGCTTCAAGTAAAGCTGTTCTCACCGAAGATGAAAAAGATCTGGGTGTGGCCATGGTCGATATCGGTGCAGGTACGACCGATGTGGCGATCTTCACAGGTGGCGCGATTCGTCACACTGCCGTGATTCCGATTGCAGGCGATTTGATCACGAGCGACATCGCGATGGCATTGCGTACACCAACGAAAGACGCTGAAGAGATCAAGGTCGAAAGTGGCTGCGCCAAGCAATTGCTGGCTGATCCCCAGGCTCAGGTGGAAGTGCCTGGCTTGGGTGATCGTGGACCGCGTATGCTGGGCAAGCAAGCACTCGCTGGCGTGATTGAGCCGCGTGTGGAAGAGATTTATCAGCTCGTGCTGCAGGTGATTCGTGAATCGGGCTATGAAGAAGTCTTGTCTTCAGGCATCGTGATTACCGGCGGTAGCTCGGTCATGCCTGGGATGCTGGAGCTGGGTGAAGATATTTTCTTGAAGCCTGTGCGCCGGGGTCTGCCGCAATACAGCGCGGCCTTGGCAGATATGGTGTCACAGCCGCGCGCAGCTACGGTGATGGGCTTGCTTGAAGAAGCGCGGATGGCTCGCATGCGAGGCTACAAGGTAGCGCAAAAAAGCGGCTCGGTATCTACCGCCTTCTCTCGCTTTAAAGATTTTGTGGTGGGGAATTTTTAAAGATGTTCCGCAAACTTTATCTCAAGGGCGCCAGCCCACCACGCCTGCCTGGTGCAGGCCCCGGCTGGGTCGCCTGCACCAAACCAACACATATATTGATTAACACAGCACTGAAGGAGATTGAACATGGGCATTGAAATGATTGAAGTCGAAGAATTCAACCAAGGTACACAGATCAAAGTGATCGGCGTCGGTGGTGGTGGCGGTAATGCCGTGGAACACATGATCTCTTGCGGCGTGCAGGGCGTGGAGTTTGTTGCGGCTAACACTGATGCGCAAGCTCTGGCTCGCAGCGCGGCGCACAAGACGATTCAGCTCGGAACATCTGGCCTAGGCGCTGGCAGTAAGCCAGACAAAGGCCGCGATTGTGCTCACAGCGCAGAAGATGAAATCCGTAGTGCAATTGATGGCGCGCACATGCTCTTCATCACAGCTGGCATGGGCGGCGGCACAGGTACAGGCGCTGCACCTGTGATCGCCAAGGTCGCGCGTGAGATGGGTATTCTCACCGTGGGTGTGGTCACCAAACCTTTTGAGTTTGAAGGCGCGCGTCGCATGACCAATGCGGATGCAGGTTTGTCTGAACTCGAAGCCAATGTCGATTCACTCATCGTGGTACTCAACGAGAAATTGCTCGAGGTGCTGGGCGATGATGTGTCGCAAGACGAGGCGTTTGCTCATGCCAATGATGTGCTCAAGAATGCCGTGGGCGGCATTGCTGAGATCATCAATGTGCCTGGCCATGTGAACGTGGACTTTGAAGATGTGCGCACCGTGATGGGTGAGCCCGGTAAAGCCATGATGGGCACGGCCGCAGCCAATGGCCCAGATCGTGCACGTATCGCTGCAGAGCAAGCTGTGGCTTGTCCATTGCTCGAAGGCATCGATCTTTCCGGTGCAAAAGGTGTGTTGGTGTTGATCACGGCTGCAAAGGGCTCGTTGAAACTTTCTGAATCCAAGCTGGCAATGAACACGATTCGCGCTTACGCATCGCCCGATGCGCATGTGATCTACGGCACCGCCTATGACGACAACTTGGGTGACAACATCCGTGTGACCGTGGTTGCAACGGGCTTGTCGCGCCAAGGTGCTCGCCGCACTGCGCCTCCGATGCAAGTGGTGCGCACGGGCACAGACGATGCTTTCGGCGCGCCCATGATTCCGACGGTGAATCATGTGGTCGGGCAAACCCCTGTGGCTGGCGCTGGCATAGGCGCTGCTCAGCCGAGTGGTTATGGTGGTGTGGATATCCCCAGTGTTTGGCGCACCAATCGCACGCAAGCCACGGCTAAGGTGGATGCTTTGTCTGCAGGCGGCATGGACGATTTGGAGATTCCAGCCTTTCTTCGCAAGCAAGCTGACTGATTCGCCGCTGTAAAGTGCACAGGGCGCGGAGGGGAAACCCTTCGCGCCTTAGTGCTTTTTGTCTAATAGAATTGACTCGTGTTGTTACAAAGAACCATTAAATCTCTCGTAAAAGCCACTGGTGTGGGTGTGCATGGCGGGCAGCGTGTTGAGTTGAGCCTGCGGCCTGCAGAGGCGGATACGGGAATCGTGTTCCGCCGAGTGGACTTGCCTGAGCCTGTCGATATCCCAGTCAGCAGCATGTCGGTCACGGACACGCGTATGGCTACCAGCATCAGTGCACCCGCCCAACCTCAGGCACGCGTCCAAACCATTGAACATTTGCTATCTGCCTGCTCTGGATTGGGCATCGATAACCTATATATAGACATCACAGCAGAAGAAGTGCCGATTTTGGATGGCTCATCTGCATCATTCGTTTTTCTATTGCAAAGCGCGGGTGTGGTGACGCAGCAGTTGCCCAAAAGATTTGTGCGTGTGCTGAAAGAGGTGGAAGTCAGGCAAGGCGAAGGCGAGAATACCAAGTGGGCGCGCTTGTCGCCGTTTGAAGGCTTCAAGCTAAGCTTTGAAATCGAGTTTGGCCATCCAGCGGTGGATGCTACTGGCCAAGCTGTTGAGTTCGATCTTTCAATCGGCAACTATGCTAGAGATATTGCTCGTGCGCGCACGTTCGGCTTCACCAAAGATGTGGAAACACTGCGCGCCAAAGGCCTTGGTTTAGGCGGTGGCCTAGATAACGCCATCGTGATGGACGACTACAAGGTACTCAACGCCGGCGGCCTGCGCTATGACGATGAATTCGTCAAGCACAAAATCCTAGATGCGATGGGCGATTTATATTGCCTTGGAAAACCACTGCTTGCGGCTTATTCTGCGTTTCGTTCCGGGCATGCGATGAATAACTTGCTCTTGCGAGAATTACTTTCTCAGCCTGATGCCTATGAAATCGTCAGCTTTGATGATGAACGCCGCGCTCCTCTTGGCTTTTCGCAGATGCTTCCCGCATGGTAGGGCAATCAGTGTCTCAGCCTCCTAAGACGACACAGCCCAAGCCTGCCGCAGTGCCAGTCTCGGCTGCATCTGCGCCGCAAGCTCGCTTGATTCTGCAAGACCCTTTAGCTTTTGAGCAAGCGACCCAGCCCAGTTTGCGCAGCAGTTCGGAGCTGAGTATCGAGCCCGGCTCAGCTGGTATGGAGCGTGAAAAAGCGCGTGATTTGTGGGAGAGCCTCAGCCTTGATCCCGAGGTGGCGCAGGAAAGGCAATCTGAACGCAAGCGTTTGTTGCTTCGCGCCGATAACTTGGCTCGCGAGTCAGCAGCAGCTAAAGCACAAGCGATTGAACTGCAGGCGCAACTTGCCAAGGCCCACGATGAGCGCTTGAACCATCCTTTGGTTTATGCTGGCGCTGCAGGCTTGATAGGCATGGGCGCACTATGGTTTCTGGAGCGTCGTAAGCGCATGGCTCTGCAAGAGCGAGAGCTTGAGATGTTGGCGCAGCAAAGTCCAGATTTGACGAGCGATGTGCCTGCTGATTTGGCGGTGGGTCGCTCTATCGATGACGCGCATACTTATTTACCGCAGCAGGGCTCGACGTTTTCCTTAGAAGATTCACCGGATCTCGCCGATGATTTTGCTACCGACCTGGCTGGCCTGCCCGAATCCAAGGCACCTTCTGTTTCCAAGGCTACAGAGCCATCGATTGCACCTGTGCCTACGCTGAAAACAGAGGTGCAAATACAGCCGGCATCTCGAGCGCAATTGCCTCAGCAGGCGCCTGGTGCCGAACCACTCGTACATCAAAAAGCTCCTGCAGCTTCAACACCTGACTGGGCACAACCCAAAAGCGATGCGGTATATGCTGAGGATGGCTTGCAAGACATGTCTTGGCAAAAGCCAGAGCGTAGCTTGCTCTCGATGTCAAAACAAGTCTTGGGCAATATGCTGCGCCGTCGATCACAGCGCGATGTCTTGGTCAGCGGGTCGTCGTCACATATACCTACTGAGATCCAAAGCTCCACAAGCTACAGCACGGGAACGCCTTCCACGGTGATTCATGAGCGCATAGACGATGCGACTCAGATGCTCTACGACGAGCAGGCGCAAGAAGCCTTTGAACAAGAATTACTGGCTCAGCAACTCAGCGCTGGATTGAATGCGGGATACAACCCGGATCAAGCCAATATCGATCTGCTTTCGCAAACACGCGTGACACCGCAGCGCGGCGAAAGCGCCATGGAGCATTTGCTGGAGCTGCGTACGGCGGTCAATGGTCTGTGCGCGCTGAACAGACCCGAAGGTGCGGCTAAGCTGCTAGAAGAGTATGTGGCCACAGATCCTGCGACCTGTGCTTGGGCATATCTTGAGTACATGCAGATCTGCGAGCAGATTGGCTGGCGCGAAGAATTCGAGTTAATGCGTAAACGCTATCGCCAGCAGTTCAATCGCATGGCACCTTATTGGCATGAACCCAACAGTAACGTACTTGGATTAGATGGCTATGCGAGAGCGGCCGGAGAGCTGTGCACAGCGTGGTCTCAGGGTGTTTCCCATTCACAACAAACTCTTGCCTCTTGGCTTGTGGGGCCATTGTTGGGGCGTAAGCTTGTGCAGCTTCCTGCCTATCACGATCTCTTTGATCTTTATGAAATGCTGGAGTTCGTGGCGCTGATGACTGAACAGCCTTCCGATGGCGTTTTGTCTGATGAGTTACCGCTTGCGGCCAAAGTGATGAATGGAGATCTGGATGCGAATGCTGTCGTTACCAGAGAAGCACAAGTGGTAGATATTGAACAAGACTTTGTGCCTACGGTGAGCTTGCTTGATTTGGATTATGAATTCTCAAGTGATGTCACACTGGAAGAAAGCGAAGTGCGGCAGGCTGAAAAAGCTGTCACGATTGTGAAGACGGGTAATTTTTCTGTGGATTTCAATGTGGCAGGCACACAACTCGGTGCGCTGTCCTCTCTGCCGGCTGAGCTGGCGAAAAAGTAGGCTGCATGTACGTTTTGTTTGAAGAGGGTGGCAAATTTCTCGCCGCTCGAGTTTTGTCGCAAGCTGAATCAAGCTTGCAAGCCGAGATGGATTCCGGCAAGCGGGTAAAACTGAAATCGGCGCAAGTCTTGCTGCAATTTGAGCAACCTGCACCTGCAGCACTGTTGCAGCAAGCAGCCGATCTTGCAGCTACGATGGACGTGAATCTGGCATGGGAATTCGCAAGCGAAGAAGAATTCGGTTTTGCGGAGTTGGCAGCTGAGTATTTCAGTGCCAAGCCGAGCACGGTGGAATCAGCGGCCAGCTTGATGTGTTTGTTCAATGCACCGCATTACTTTCGGCGAGCGGGCAAAGGGCGATTCAAGAAAGCCAGCGCGGAGATCGTGCAACAGGCTTTAGCAGCTATTGAAAAGAAAAAACAAATCGTGGCGCAAATCAGCGCCTGGGCGCAAGATTTGGCAGCCAAGCAATGCCCGGAGCCGATTCGCCAACAGCTTTACAAAATTCTATTCAAACCCGATAAGAACGCACCTGAATACAAAGCTGTGGTCGAGGCTTCGCGCAACACACAAACCGCGCCTCTGGCCTTGTTGATGAATGCGGGTGCGATTGGCTCAGCTTATGAATTTCATTGGCAACGCTTTGCTTTCGAGCATTTCCCCAAGGGCACGCAGTTTCCTGATCTCAAAGCACCTGCGATCACTGACGAGTTGCCGCTGGCTCATGTCCAGGCCTTCTCGATTGACGACAGCCAAACCACCGAGATCGATGATGCGTTGAGTGTGCAAGGTTTGGGCTCGGGCGTGATCACATTGGGTGTTCACATCGCTGCGCCTGCATTGGCAGTTCAGCCTGGCAGTGCATTGGATAAAGTCGCACGTGATCGCTACTCCACGGTTTACATGCCTGGCCACAAGATCACCATGCTGCCTGATTCAGTAGTGCAGCACTACACCTTGGCTGAGGGGCAAGATTGCCCAGCGCTTTCACTTTATGTGCAAATCGACGAAGCCTCGCTGGAGATCAAGAGCAGCGAAACACGGCTTGAGCGTGTGCATATTGCGCACAACTTGCGACACGATCAATTGGATAGCCTGGTCAGTGAAGATTGGTTGTTAGGAAAAGATACTTCAGCTGAAAATTTAAGTGAAAATGGCCATTCGCCGGCATATACACTGCGCGAGCAGCTATCATTTTTATACCGCTTAGCGACTCATTTGAAAGCGCAGCGCGAGCAGGTGCGTGGAAAACCTGAGACATTCAATCGCCCAGATTACAACTTCAGAGTTGCCGTGCAGGGTGACGCACCGCAAGGCGATGAGCCGGTAGATATCAGCGTGCGCAGACGCGGAGCGCCACTGGATTTGATGGTGGCTGAATGCATGATTTTGGCCAACAGCACATGGGGGCTGTGGCTTGCGCAATTCAGCGTGCCAGGTATTTACCGCTCACAGGCCAGCCTCGCGCCCGGCGTGAAGGTACGTATGGGTACGAAGGCGCTGCCGCATGCGGGCATTGGTGTGAAGGCCTATGCGTGGAGCACATCGCCGCTGCGCCGCTATACCGATTTGGTCAATCAATGGCAACTGATTGCTTGTGTGCGCAATGGCACGACGGCTGCACTCGTTGCACCCTTCAAACCCAAAGATGCTGAGCTTTTTGGCATTGTGAGTGGCTTTGATGCAGCCTATACCGCATACAACGCCTTTCAAAACGGTATGGAACGCTACTGGACGATGCGTTATGTGCAGCAGCGAGGCATCACAGAACTCACTGCGACCGTCATGAAAGACGGCTTGGTACGTGCAGAAGATATACCGCTGGTGATGCATGTGGCGAGCGCTGCCAGCTTGCCACGCGGTGCACGGGTGAAAGTGCGCATGGGCGAGATGGATTTACTGATGCTGGAAGTCAGTGCCAGCTTCATCGAGCGCTTGGATGTGGCTGTCGCCGAGCTTGCCGGCGATGAAGAAGACGATGAACCGAGTGTGGGTGTGCATCTGGCGATGGATGTGAATGAGGACAATTCTGAGAAAGCACCAGATTCCCCCGCTTGATCAGACCCGCAATGCTATAGATAATGTAGTGCAATGAACTTCTTTCGCAATATGAGCACCCTTGGTATCGCACTCACGATCTCCGTGATCGTGCATGCGGGGCTGCTCACGGTGCGCTTTGTCGATCCTGAACGCTTCAATCGTGTATTTCAGGACACGCCGCTCGAAGTGATTTTGGTGAATGCCAAATCGAATGAAAAGCCAGATTTGGCCAAAGCGATTGCACAGGCCTCGCTGGCAGGCGGTGGTGATTTAGAAACAGGCCGTGCGACCACACCCTTGCCTATTTCTTCGCTTACCAGCTTGGGCGATGCGAATGAAGATATGCAGCGCAAGCTCGAAGCGATGCAAGAGCAACAAATGCTGATGCTCACCACGATCAAGCAGCAATTGGCCGCCCTACCGCCGCCTGACCCTAAGCTGAGTTCGCAAAACACAGAAGCGCAAGCGCAGGAGCAGCGCCGCAAACAACTTCTGCAGTTATTGGCCGAAATTGAAAAACGTATCAACGAGCAAAACGCACGCCCGAAAAAGCGATACATCAGCCCAGCCACGCGCGAGGAGGTGTATGCGATTTACTACGATAGCTTGCGAAGAAAAATTGAAGACCGTGGTACGCAGAATTTCCCTGAGGCTGCAGGCAACAAGCTCTATGGTGAGCTCACGATGATTGTGACTGTTAACCATGATGGACGTGTGTTGGATACTGAAGTGGTAGAAAGTTCGGGTATCACCGCGCTGGATCGCCGTGCGCAAAGCATTGCCAAGGCTGCAGGCCCTTTCGGGAAATTCACCGACGAAATGCGCCGCCGTGCTGATCAAATCGTTGTCGTCTCGCGGTTTAAGTTCACGCGAGAAGAGACGCTGGAAACCAAACTCACTTCACGCTAACTATGCTGCGTATTTTTGGGCGATGGTTGATGCTGGTTGTGATTGCGGGACTTGCCTTGCAATTGTTTTTTGTACTGCGTGTGATCAGCATGCGGTGGATTGATCCGCAATCCACTGCGTTTGAGCGCTCCGAGATGTGGCAGCTTGCAGCGCAGTCTGATAAGGCGTTTGTCTGGAAGCAAGAGTGGCTGCCGTACAGCCAAATTTCAGACAACATCAAACGAGCCGTGATTGCCAGTGAAGATGGTGATTTTTCTTATCATGATGGCGTGGAGTGGGACGCGATTGAGAAGGCATGGCAGCGCAATACCAAGGCAGAGCAACAGGCTGAGCGGCGCAGCAAACGCACTGGCAAAGTCATCGCACCGAAGATTGTGGGCGGTTCGACGATCACTCAACAATTAGCAAAAAACTTATTTCTATCGGGCGAGCGCACATTTTTGCGCAAAGGGCAGGAGTTTGTGATCACCTTTGCTCTCGAAGCATTTGTGCCGAAACAGCGGATTTTGGAGATTTATCTCAATTCTGTGGAGCTGGGTACAGGGGTGTTTGGTGTGGAGGCTGCTTCTCAGCATTACTATCGCAAGAGCGCTTCTAGGTTGTCAGCCTATGAGGCTGCAAGGTTGGCCGTGATGTTGCCTCGGCCGAAGTTTTTTGAGAGGGTGCCGAATTCTGGCTATCTCTCTTCGCGAGCGCAGACGATTGTGGCGCGAATGGGTGATGCTGAGTTGCCTTAAAAACTCGTCGAAATGAGCACTTTGCCGGCATAGAATCTGCGCAGAGTGCTATTAAATTTGTAGTCGCCCAGCATAGCCTGTCATCTCAAGATAGCCGCGTCCCACAAGCTTGCCCTGCGCATCCTGCAGATCGGCCAAGCCTTCCCAATAAACTGTGCCAGTGGAGCTGCGGCTGTCGAGTTCTTGGGCGTTCATCAGCGCGCGAACGGAATACACGCCACGTGAAGTGATCACTTGCCATTGCACGGGGTAGCGGCCAGCACTGCTGGGGCTTTGCCAAATATCGCCTGCTTTGAATTGCACATCGCTAGGTTTGAAGATGGTGGTGGCAGAGGCATCTCGGAAGCTACCGCCTGCCCAAAGCGCGGAGCCATCTTTTCTTCGTAGCTGGAAAGCGGTGAGGCTGCTGCCGTCGAACAGGTTCATGCCGATCCAATCCCAGCCTATTGCTTCTGGGTGCAGGATTTCTTCACTCCATTCGTGATCGAGCCAGGCGATGCCTTGTTGTAGTGTGGTTTGTTGGCCAGCGTGTGTGATGTGGCCTGTGGCGCTGAGTTGAGGTTGACTGTAGTAATAGCTGGCTTGTTTCTCTTCAGGGCCTTTGCGCGAGAGACCTTGATAGCCTTGGAGCAGGAGCGGCTGCTTGGGTATGAATTGCAGGTCGAAGTTGAAATCTTTGGCTTGGATGAGGCTGGTGTAAGCGCCATCTGCACTGCGTTTCAAAGTCCAATCCCGCAGCTTCACATCCGCGGTTTGTTCGCTGGCTTGTGCGATGCCGAAGCCAGCGCGGGCAATGCGTTGGTCGTGCCAGTGCTTTTGCGCGTTGATATCGGTGAGCGCGGCGTGAGCGAAGAGCAGTTGCTTGGCGGCGAAGCGTGAATTGAGCGACTGTGCCGCGTCGATGCGCGAACGAAAGAATGTGATTTGGAAACCTAGTAAGCGCGGTTGGGTGGGCGTACCTGCGTCAAAGTAGCCAGTGAGATACCACCACTCGGTGCGCAGCTCGGGATGCGAGCCGTGATCACGGGGAAAACTCAAAGTCTTCTGAGGCAATGCAAGTACATCGCGCCAAGCCAGCAGGGCAGGAGCCAGCAATGCTGAGCGGCGCAGCATCACCAATCCTCCTTCACAGCGAGTACAGCCTCTCGCGAAGCGGCTGCGCGGCCTGCGAGCCAGGCGGTGATCGTGCCAGCGAGCATGACAGCTGCACCGAGGGTGACTAAACGTGACCAAGGAATGCTCATGTCCATCGTCCAGCGGAAACTCTGAGGATTGACAACGTGAATGAGCACGAGGGAAACAAGCAGGCCGAGCACACAGCCCGCGATGGCGCCAATTGCCGTCCAAGCCGCACCTTCAAGTGCGACAACGCGAAGAATTTGTGAGCGTGTGAGCCCAAGATGCGCAAGCAGACCAAATTCTTTGCGCCGCGAAAGCACTTGCGCAGAGAAGCTGGTGGCAATACCGAAGAGACCAATCGCAATCGCTACAGCTTGCAGCCAATAAGTCACAGCGAAACTGCGGTCAAACATCTTGAGCGAGATGCTGCGGATCTCAGCACTGCTGGCGAATTCCACCAAATTGGCAAGCTGTGCATCTTGGCTATAAATTTGGCGTATCTTCGCTTGCAGTGCAGTCTCATCACTGCCTGCTTTGGGCCAAATTGCTAAGTCATTGATGCGCGCATCGCCTGAGAGCTGCTGATACTGCGCTTGATCCATCACGACAGAGCCAAACTGCCGCACGTAATCGCGCCACACACCGGCGACATAGAAAGTTGATACTTGCGTATTTGCTATAGATTCAGTAGCACTTTGCGCAGTATCTATGCCGGCTACAAGCCATTTTTGATCATAAATCTGCCCTGGAGCAGCTTGATGCAGCTGCAGCATCGCCTCGCTCACGAACAGAGGAATCGCATTCGCAACAGGGGGTGGAAAGACTTCGCCCACCAGCGGCAGCTCTTTGGCCGCATCTTGCAGGGACAAGGGGCGAGCGATGAGTTGCACATCGGGTAGCGCTGTACCCACATTCAGATTGCGCAAACGCAGCCCTTGCACGCGCTCCACTTCTGGCAGGGCAGATAAACGCTGCAGCATCTCAGGCGGGAAATACAATCCCTGCGCGGTTTGTGTAGAGGAGGTGAGCCGCGCATACAGCGGCGCGGGGAGCATGGTATCGAGCCAGGTGCTTACCGAGACGCGGAAGCTGCTGACCATCACTGTGAGCGCCACGCCGAGGCTGAGCGCTGCCACCACACCACTGACGGCGACGACTGCCACCTCACGCATGCGCCGCGCACGCTCCACCGCGAGCAGGGCTAAGGCATGCGAAGCCACGTAAGGCGATAGCCTGTCGTAGAGCAAACTCACGGCCCAAGGCAGCAAGCCCATGCCGCCCACGAGCAGCATGCCGACGGCGAGGTAAGCTGCAATTGGCATGCCAAACAGCGGTGGAGCCCAGGATAATATTGCGCCAAGTGCTATTAAAAACAGAGCTAACCAAGGCTTGCGCTGCTTTGTGTGTGCAGTACCTAAGCCCTTCAGGGTTTGCGCCAGCGGCAAGCTTTGTGCAGCGCGTGCTGGCCACCATGCGCCTGCCAAGGCTGCCAGCCAGCCAAGTGCGGCATATATCAGCGCGGCGATCCAACTCCATTGCAAAGGCGGCGTGGCTCTGGAGAAATAGCCGCCACCTAAATCACCACCGAGCGCTTTCAAGCCTAACGCAGCCAGCCCCGCACCCAGCGCGATGCCTAAAGCGGCACCCACGAAGCCGAGCAAGCTCGCTTCAATCAAGACGAGTTGCAAGCGCTGCCGCGCCGTCAAGCCCAGCACGCCGAGCAAAGCCAATTGCTGCCCACGCTTGGCGATAGCCAGTGTGTGCACGGAATACACCAAAAACGCGCCAGTGAACAGCGCCACCAAGGCCAGCACGGTCATGTTCACCCGGTAGGCGCGAGAGAGTTGATCGCTTCGCTCGTTGGCATCACTTGGCTTGGTCAGCAGTAAACCCTCTGGCAATTGAAGAGCAGCCAGCGTGGCGCCTGGGCGCAAACGCAGATCAATTGTGCTGAGCTGCCCGTTCAGTCCAAACGCATCTTGCATTGCGCCCAAATCCATCACGATGATCGGCGCGCCAGGTGCCCCTATGCTGCCTGCCACATCCAAAGTTTCGATGCGATTGCCATTGACGACTCGAAGCTCGTTACTTCCAAAGGCTTGCAGCGCAGCAGCATTCAGAAATGCTTGGCGGGGCGCAAAAACTGCAAAGCGCTCTGATGCCTCCTTGGGGCGTGGCATCAGAGCGGGAGAGATGCTTGCAACAGACAGCGCATCCACACCAATCACGCGCACACTTCGCTTCTTGCCCTGCATATCGATGGCATAAGTAGACAACTCTAATGCCGGACTCGCCAGCTCGACGCTCTCTTGCGCTGCGATTTTTTCTAGGGCTGTTTCATCAAAATTCCCCGCGCCGCGCACGCTCGCATCGGGCTGGCCTTGCACTGATTGCAGTGCCGAAGAAAATTCGGAGAGCGCACTCGCATTGATCAAGTGCACAGAAAAAGCCAGAGCTACGCCGAGCGCGATGCTCGCCAACGCCGCCGCATAGCGCCAAGGATGCTGGCGCAGCTCTTGCCAGGAGAAACTGCGCAACAGCTCAAGCATGCGCTATACCCAGTGTGACATCTTGTTTGACGCCTTGCGCTGTGAGATGCAGCACGCGGTCTGCGCGCTCAGCTGCGGTTTGTGAATGCGTAACGAGGATGAGGGCTGCGCCGCTGGCCTTGGTTTGTGCGATCAGAGCATCCATGACTTTTTCTGCCGTGCTGGGATCGAGATTGCCTGTGGGCTCGTCCGCGAGTACGAGCGCTGGCGCATGCACGAGGGCGCGGGCGATGGCCACGCGCTGCAGCTGGCCGCCGGAGAGTTGTTGGGGCAGACGAGCACCTAAGCCTTCTAGGCCGACAGCTTGCAGCATCGCATTGACACGCGGTGTGATCTGCGCTGGTTTTGATCCAAGCAAGAGTAAGGGCAAGCCGATGTTTTGCGCCACATCGAGATGCGGCAACACATGAAAAGCTTGGAAGACGAAGCCCACAGATTTGCGGCGCCACATGGCGAGTTGTTCATCGTTCATAGCGCCCAAGTCTTCGCCTTGCACATGAAGAGAGCCTTCGCTCCAATGATCCAAGCCGGCCATGCAGTTGAGCAAGGTGGATTTGCCCACGCCTGAATCGCCCACGATGGCGACGAATTCACCAGGATTCACAGAAAAGCTCACACCTGAGAAAACGGCTGTCTCGCCATAGCGTTTGGCCAGGCCTTCGATGTTGACGATGCTGCCGCTCACTTTTTGGTGTCCGCCTTATTGTCAGTCTTCAGTTCAGGATTCAAGGCTTGACCAGAGGCTCGTTTGGCTTCAATTTCTTGCACGGTTTTTTCTAAAGCAACAAAGCGCGCACTCGTGGCAGGGTGGCTGGCGATCATGCCGCGTTGGCTGATGCCGGCGGGGTTGGCCGCTGCCATACGCCGCCAAAATTTGGGTGCATCTTTGATCTCGATGCCTGCTCTTGCTAAAACATACAAGCCCACATAATCGGCCTCAGCTTCAAAGGCGGGGCTGTAAGACAGCGCGATCGCTGCGCCCAACGCGCCTTGCGTGGGGACACCTCTGCTTGCGGCGATGATCTCGGCGATCGTGCCCAGCACATTGTTGCGCTGGCTGGCTTCGATGTGCCCCATGAAATTATGGGCGAGCTCATGGCCGATCACGATGGCCAGCTCGTTGTCGTTGGCAAAGCGCAGCATGCCGCGAAAGATGGCGATGGCTTTGCCATCGGCATAGGCGTTGAGCGATTCTTGCATCACGAGGAAGGCTGGAAAATCGCAGGCTTTGATGGGTGTGACACTGGCTGTCGCCGTTTGCACGCCGCTGGCGGCTTGGCGTGAATAGACCGTGACGATTGGATCAGGCTTCTTGAGCCACTCTTGCGCGCGTTTGCCGAGCTCTGCGGGCGCTTCTTTGGTGTTGGGAATCACGAAGCCATTCACGCTGATGATGCGATCTCCGCGCTTCAGACCTGCCAGATCAGCCGGTGAGCCGGGGATCACGTGCAGCAGGCCCAGCTCGTTGCCCGAGATGCCGAGGTATTTGGTGACCACGGGCTCATAGTCTTTGCCATAAGCACCTGCGCTGGTAAACGTCGCGCCTGTGTCAAAGCGGGTTTTGTCTTTGCACAACTCGGTAGCGTTGAGCAAAATCGGTTGCGCCACGCGCTTGATGCGCAGCTCGTCTTCTAAGAAGCCTTCAAAGGCCAGCTCGCGCTGCAGCATGGCTTCGGCTTCTTCCGCTTTTTTGTCGATCTCCACGGGCCGAGTGGTCGTACCTGCGCATGCGGCGAGTAGGGCAGATAGCAGCAGAGTGAAAAAGATCTTCATAGCCAAGACTCTATCAACACCAGAGCATCCTGCACTGCTGTGGGGCTGTCTGCGGCGATGACGTGTTTGTTAAATGCCGGTGGCTGCATGGCGCGCTGCCAAGTAATTTGCCGCTTGGCGAGCTGGCGCGTGGCGGCGATGCCTTTTTCTTTGAATTCAGCCTCGCTAGATAAGCCATCGAGCATGTCCCAAGTTTGTCGATAGCCCACGCAGCGCATGGAGGGCAAATCCAAATGCAGATCAGCTCGCGCCTTGAGCTGGCGCACCTCTTGCACCAAACCGGCTTGCAGCATCTGCTCAAAGCGCTGCGAGATGCGCTCGTGTAGCCACGCGCGGCTCGTCGGCTGCAAGCTGATG
Source organism: Variovorax sp. PCZ-1 (assembly GCF_018413605.1). GTDB lineage: Bacteria > Pseudomonadota > Gammaproteobacteria > Burkholderiales > Burkholderiaceae_C > JANMDU01. The sequence continues at coordinate 225,610 of NZ_JAHCDN010000002.1, forward strand.
ATCGGTGTATTTGCTATTGAATCAATAGCACTTTGCGCAGATTCTATGCCGGCAAATTGCCGATTTTGATCATTTTTTTGATGATAAAACGAGAGCGGCTGACCACTGGCGCGATACACCTCCAGCGCCCGCTGAATACGCTGTGAATCATTCGGCGAGAGGCGTGCTGCGGTGATGGCATCTACCAAAGCAAGCTGCGCGTGCATAGCTGGCCAGCCAAGTCTTGCTGCTTCTTCATCAATCTGAGCGCGAATCTCAGGCGTGGCTGCTGGCATCGCGTCCATGCCTTCGATCAGGGCTTTGAAATACAGCATCGTGCCGCCCACGAGCAAAGCGAGTTTGCCGCGAGCGTTGATTTCCGCGATCAAGCGCGTAGCGTCTTGTACAAACTGGGCAGCGCTGTAACTCTGTGTTGGATCAAGAATATCAATCAAATGATGCGGTACGAGAGCCTGCTCTTCGCGCGAAGGCTTGGCTGTGCCGATGTCCATCCCGCGATAGACCAGCGCAGAATCCACACTGATGATTTCGCAGGGAATGTCTTGTGCCACCTGCATTGATAGTGCCGATTTACCGCTGGCGGTAGGACCTGCAATACAAATGGCTTTAGGTTTTGCTGAGCTTGCCATACCGCTGCACCAAAACCCAGGCCACCGCCACGATCAGCAGCCCCCAAAAGACAATGCCCCATACCATCGGGCGCACGGTGCCATCCATCGTCTGGCCCAGCACGAAGCCGGTAGCAAAAGCGCTGAGCATCATCAAAAAGCCAGCCATCGCTGAGGCCGCGCCTGCTGCCTGCGGAAACGCTGCCGCACTACCCGATTGCCCAGCAGGTTGATGAAAGCCATGGCCGATCATGAAGACGAATTGACACACAGCCAATGCAATAACGCTGCCAGGAGCGATGAACAGCACCGTGCTATACATCAGGCAGGCCAAAAGCGTGATCCAGCCTCCGATCCAGAGCATGTGCTGCACACCATGCCGAGCTAGCACGCGTCTGCTGAGAAATGTGCCCAGCACGTAAAAAGCAGACATACCCACCATCACAGCGCTGTACACCCATTGCCCCGCTGCCAGCACCTGCAAATACACAAACGACGAGGTCGCCAAAAAAATAAACAAGCCGCAATAGGAAGTGAGGGCGAGGAGGGCATACGTCCAGAATTGAGGGTGCGCCAAAATACCACGCCAAGTGCTGATCAGGATGGCAGGTTGCAAGGCCGCAGAATTACGCCGCTGATTGGTTTCTTCAAATTTCAAGAGAGTGAGCGCCAATGTGGCAGCGCCATACACCGCCAGTGCCAACAAGGCAAAGCGCCAGCCGAAGTAGGTATTGATCAAGCTGCCAATTGGCACACTGAGCACGGCAATCACACCCAGCCCAGACAAGCCTTTGCTCATCAGGCGAGCCGCCTCTTCAGGCGCATACAAGTCACGCCCCATCGCACGCGCGCACATCACGACCGCGCCCATAGCCGCCCCTTGGCAAGAGCGCCAGAGGATCAATGCTTCCACATTCGCCACCAAAGCGCTTCCTACGCTGGCGAGCACATACAGCACCAAACCAATGATCAATACCGGCTTGCGGCCGTATTTATCGGAGACGGGCCCCCAGATCAATTGCGAGATGCCAAAACTGAGCAGCAAAGCAGACAAGGTGAGCTGCGCCTGCGGCATCGAAGCGCCCAGCGCAGCGGTCATGCTGGGCAATGCAGGCAAATACAGATCGGTGGTGATGGGCTGGAGGCCGAGAAAGAGACTGGTGAACCAGACGATGAGCGCGGCGGGCATCTGAGATTGAGGGACAGTTTTAGAGTGCAAGCTTAGAGTTTAACGTCAACCCCCGTGGGCGGAGTTCGTTACACTGCTGGCCTGCTGTTATTTTCGAGAGAGAGGGAAACATGAAATTCAACACCGTTATTTATGCCGCTGCATTGGCCGTCACTGGTCTTTGCTCAAGCGCCATCGCACAAGCCACTGCCCAACCCAAAGCCGAAGTCACGCTGTATTTTCAGCATTACTGGCCACAAACTTCGCTTACGGTGAAAGAACTCGTCACGCCATGGTGCGAGAAAGTCTCTAGCGAAAGTCAAGGCCGAATGAAATGCGTCACGCTTCCCGCAATGAGCGGTGGCGGCACGCCTGCGCAATTGGTCGATCGCGTGAAAGAGGGCGTGGATGATCTCGTGCTCACCGTGCTCGGCTACACCCCTGGGCGCTTCCCGCGCATGGAAGTGTTTGAGTTGCCTTTCATGACACGTAATGCAGAAGCCGCCTCCAAAGCCGCTTGGGAATTCATGAACAAGCATGCGATGCAAGAGTTCACTGGCATGAAAGTGCTGGGCATGTGGGTGCATGACGAAGGTCAGATTCACACCAAAGACAAAGCCATTCGCACGCTCGAAGATTTCAAAGGCATGAAGATGCGCGCCCCTTCAAGAGAGACAGCCAAGCTCTTACAAGCTCTGGGTGGCCAAGCCGTAGGCATGCCGATCACTGGGGTGACAGAAGCCATCACCAAAGGCACGATCGACGGCACGATGGTGCCCTGGGATGCTGCTACATCCTTCCGTATTCACGAAGCGGCCAATATCCACACCGAAACGCCAGAGGGCAGCCCGGCGCTTTATACGATTTCGCTGATGTTTGCGATGAATGAGAAAAAATACAACTCGCTCAGCCCGGAACTCAAAGCCGTGATTGACCGCAACTCTGGCGCGCAGCTCTCCGCTCGCATGGGAAAAATGTGGGACGACAGTGCTGCGCCCGCGCGCGCCAAAGCCAAAGCCGCTGGCAATCAGTTCTACACCTTGCCTGCGCCAGAAGTGGCTCGCTGGGTAGAGGCGGCCAAACCAGTGCAAGCCGGTTGGATGATTGACATGCATAAACGCGGCATTGATGGGCGTTTGATGTTTGATGAAGCGAAGGCGATGTTGGCTAAATACGAAGCGCCCACATCTAGCAAAGCCGCGACCAAGGCGAAAGCTACGAAGGTTTCAACTCCAGCGAAAAAAGCGCCTTGATCGCCTCGCGGTATTGCGTTCGACCGATGCTGTTGGTATTGTGATGCGAGCCACCTTGAACTAACTCGAAACGCTTGGGGCTCGCTGCGGCTTCGTACAAGCGTTGCCCCAGCGCGGGAGCAATCACACGATCCTCACTGCCGTGAACAACGAGGATCGGCGAGCCAATTTTTGCGACTTTCTTCTCAGAATCAAAACGCTGAGAGATCAGCCATCCCAAGGGGAGCCAGCCCCACTTCAAGGTGTTGAAGACATCAGGAATCGAGGTGAAAGTTCCCTCGACTATCGTGCCACGCTCGTCGCTCACTTTGCTGGCCAAATCAATCGCAATTGCGCCACCTAATGAATGCCCAAAAATCAGGCGTGGCTGATTGGGATATTTTTGAGCAATCCAATTCCAAGCGGCTTGCGCATCCTCATACGCCTTGTCTTCAGAGGGTGGCTCGGCCTCACTCTTGCCAAAGCCCCGGTAATCCACCGCCACCACATTGAAACCGAGATCACGCATGCGCTCAATGCGCCAAGCGCTGCCCACCACATTCCAACGCGCGCCATGCAAGTACAGCAACACCGGCTTGGCAGGGTCATTGCCATTGATCAGCAAATGCAGCTTGGTCGGTTTGCCCGTCTCTTTGGAATCAAACGTGACCCAAGCCTCATCCATGCCAGCGGCCATCTCAGCGGTGTTGCCCCAAGTGCGATCAGTTGGGCTGAAAATCCATTCGCCTTGCTTTTCATGAAGCGCTGTGCAACCTGCAAACAATGCCGTGGAGAGCAGGGCTGTGATTGTGAGGCGAACGAGATTTTTGCGCATGGAATGCATGACTCACTCGGTTGCACAAAAGTTCAGCGTCCGCGCAGGAAAAGCGCGTCTAATTCTTTGATGCTGATTTGTCGCCAGGTGGGACGACCATGGTTGCATTGGTCGCTGCGCTCGGTGGCTTCCATTTGACGCAGCAGGGCATTCATCTCTTCCAGCGTGAGCACGCGGTTGGCGCGCACTGCACTGTGGCAGGCCATGGTGGAGAGAATTTCGTGCTGTGCTCTCTGGATCACGGTGCTGGCATCATGCTGCGCAAGCTCGCCCAAAACGCTGCGAGCCAGCTCTACCGCATCGCCTTTCGCCAGCGTGGTGGGCACGGCGCGCACGGCCAGCGTCTTCGCAGAGAAGGCGCTGATGTCGAGGCCGAGTTGTTCTAGGGTGCTTTGGTGCGCTTCGGCTGTCGCTACTTCTACAGGCGTGGCGGCGAAAGTGGCGGGGATGAGCAGAGGTTGAGAGGCGATTCGCGCCGCATCGATTTGCGTTTTCAATCGCTCATACACAATGCGCTCGTGCGCGGCATGCATGTCGATGATGACCATGCCTTGCGCGTTCTGCGAGAGGATGTAGATGCCATGAAGCTGCGCGATGGCTTTGCCCAGCGGCCATACCTTGGATGCATCTTCGCTTGTAGTGATCGGCGCGAAAGTGGGGGCAGAGTTTGAGGGGCTGTTTGTTGTGACGGTTTGCGAGGAAGATGGCCAAAGCTGAGCCACATCACGTACCTCATTCATTCCTAAATTAATAGCACTCTGCGCAGAGTATGCGCCGATATACTGCTGATTTCTCTTAAAAATATCGGGTTCAAAAGGGCTTGGAGCAACTTGAGTGGGAATCAAACCCTGCTCTGCTTGCGCCGCTTGCATCGCGCTCCTGGGCGCAGCCAGTACACCATGCACCGCATGCCGCACCGCTTGATGAATCTCGCGTGAATCCCGAAAGCGCACTTCAATTTTTGTGGGATGGACATTCACATCCACACGCGCCGGATCAATCTGTACAAAAAGCACATACACCGGCTGCCGCCCGCCGTGCAGCACATCTTCGTAGCTGCTGCGCACGGCATGCTGCACCACCTTGTCTCGTACAAAGCGGCCGTTCACATAAGCGTACTGCTGATCTGCGCGTGAGCGAGCGGCATCAGGCAGACCGGCAAATCCAGTGACGCGCACTGCGCCCTCAAAGTGATCTATGGCAAGCGCTGCCTCAATAAAGTCATCGCCTAACACATCTTGAACACGCTGCTTCGCATCCGCAGCGCGCCACTGCTCTAATAATTTTCCTTCATGCCATACCGCAAAGCCCACATCAGGCCGTGCCAGTGCATGGCGGCGAATGGACTCCAGGCAATGCGAAAGCTCGGTGGCATCGCTCTTTAAGAATTTGCGGCGCGCGGGTGTGGCGAAAAATAATTCTTTCACTTCAACCGTCGTACCCTGTGCACGTGCAGTTGGCGTGAGCTCGCCAGAGCGACCATCGAGCAACCAAGCGGTGATTTTAGAGTCATTTTGGCCACTAGCCAGCGAAGAGATTGCGCAGTCAGCTATTGAATTAATAGCAGCTAGCGCCTCGCCACGAAAACCCATTGTGCCCACGGATTCCAAATCAGAGAGCGTAGAAATCTTGGAAGTGGCATGCCGCTTGAAGGCGAGCGGTAACTGGCCACGCGGAATGCCGCAGCCATCGTCCTCCACAATGATCGCTCGCACGCCGCCGCCCAATAGCCGCACAGTGATCTGCGCAGCGCCCGCATCCAGCGCGTTATCCACCAACTCACGCACCACAGAAGCAGGCCGCTCCACCACTTCGCCTGCTGCGATTTGGCTGATCAATTCATCGGGCAGCTCGCGGATGACGGGTGAGGGTGGAGAAAAGGGGGCATTCACAAGTAGATTTTAGTGGAGCAGTGATAAGCTAGCTTCGTGTTGATAACTTCTTAGGGAGCACAACGATAATTCGATTAACACCCAACACGGTTCAGTTGCCCAAGTATTTTTGGGCTCTGTTTGCTTTGTATTCCGTGGCGAGCCTCACGCATTTTGTGCATAACGCGGAGTTCATTGCCATTTATCCCAATATGCCAAGCTGGATCACGCGCGAGACTGTGTATTTGGCTTGGCTTGCGATTGGCTGTTTAGGCTTAGCGGGACTCTTGATGTGGCGCTTTCGATTATTCGCCTTGGGCATGTTATGCATGGGTGCTTATGGCGCCCTGGGTATTGACGGGCTGGCGCATTACACCTTAGCGCTGTGTGGTGAACATACCTTAGCGACCAACTTCACGATTTGGTTTGAGGTGATCACAGGTTTTGTGCTGTTGATCGTTGCGGGGATGTGGCTGGGGCGCTGGGTTTCGGAATTTATCTCATCGCGTCACAGCTCTGGGTTGTGATTGGGTTGTTTTACGCAGCGACATAAAGGAGGAGACGGCGAAGCCGGCGGGGGACAGTCGCGGAGTAGAACAGCCCAAGCGCAACCGTAGCCGCGCTACATCAGCAAGATGTTCAGGTTTTATTCTTAGGCACCCGCCCCATCAAGTAAAACTCAGGATTGGGCATCATTCCGCTGAACGATGCCATGCGGTTGGATAGGCCAAAGAAGGCCGTGATCGCAGCAATATCCCAGGCATCTTCGTCGTTGAAACCATGCGCATGCAAAGCCGAAAAGTCAGCATCATTGATTTGATCTGAATGCTGGCACACCTTCATCGCGAAATCCAGCATGGCTTTTTGGCGTGGCGAAATCTCGGCTTTCAAATAATTCACAGCCACCTGATCGGCCACCAAAGGCTTCTTCTCATAAATCCGCAAAATCGCACCATGCGCGACCACGCAATACAGGCAATGATTCGCCGCGCTGGTGGTGGTAACGATCATTTCTCTATCACCCTTGGTGAGCCCTGATTCACGCCCGACTGTCTCGGGCACCATCAAGGCATCGTGATACGCAAAAAATGCGCGCCACTCGGCGGGGCGACGGGCGAACGCGAGAAACACGTTCGGAATGAAACCGGCTTTTTCTTGCGTTTCAAGAATGCGAGCCTTGATGTCTTCGGGCAACGTGTTGAGGTCTGGGTGAGGGTATCGTGTATTCATGATGGCATGATAGAAGTTTTTTGAAAGGTACACCATGAGCAAGATTTCTCCCGAACCCAAAGGCGATCCGATTTATGACAAAGGCTTGGCACGTCGTAAGGCAGTGTTGGGTGAAGAGTATGTCAACGGCGCGTTTGCGCGCTCAACAGACTTCACTGCGCCGCTGCAAGAGCTCGTTACGCTTCACGCTTGGGGCAACACATGGCAACGTGAAGGCATTTCCCTCAAAACACGAAGCATCGTGACGGTATCGATGTTGGTCGCCATGGGCAAGATGCATGAGCTGAAAATCCATGTGCGTGGCGCGCTCAATAACGGCGTCACACCCCAAGAGCTTCAAGAGATTTTTATGCACGCTAGCGTGTATTGCGGCTTTCCGGCGGCAGTAGATGCATTCCGTACGGCATCCGAAGTGATCGACGCGAAGTAAAAGCCTTCAATAGAAAGACGGCTCGCCTGGCGGGCGGGTCTTGAAGCGCTTGTGAACCCAGTAATACTGATCCGGCGCTTCTGTCACAAGCTCTTGTAGCTCGCGGTTCATTCTTACGGTATCGGCACGCGCATCTCGCGTGGGGAATTGCTCCCATGGCGCAGAAAAATTCACTTCATAGCCCGTGCTTGTCATGGTGTTAGCGAGCGTGATGACTCGCGCTTTGCACAGCCGCGCAAAGCGCGAGAGTGAAGTCACTGTCGCGGCATTCACATCGAAGAATGGCACGAATTCTGCCCCATGGCTGCCGAAATCCATGTCCGGCAGCAAATACAAAGCCTCGCCGGACTCCACCGCAGCAGCGATTTCTCGCACGCCTTCCATGCGCGCAAACAGTCGCAGGCCACCAAAGCGCTCTCGACCTTGTCTGATCCAATCGTCCACCACCTCATTACGCTGGCTAGAATAGATGCTGCACAGGGGGCGAAGCTGCTCTTTGGTGATGGCTACACCACCAGCGTCCAGTCCCACGAAATGCGGCGAGAAAAGCACCAAGCGTGGTTCTTCACGAAGGGCATTCACATCCCCGGTGATTTGCAAGCGCGTGGCCAATTGCGCACGCGTGCCATGCCAAAGCCAGCTTCGATCCAGCCAAGCTTGCGCAAAGCGCACGAAGACTTGGCGTTCAAGTGCGAGGCGCTGCTCGAGCGGCAACTTTGGAAAACAAAGAGAGAGGTTGGTACGCACGATTTTTCGGCGAGGCCAAACGAGTAGATACAGAACTTGCCCCAGTAGCCAGCCCATACCTCGAACAAATGGCAGAGGCAGCGGTGCGATGAGGCGCATGAAGAGCACTCCACCATGGCTGAAGATACGCGACAGAAACTTCATCATCAGAGAGATCCTGGTGGCGACAGCATATCATCCGCGCGCGGTTGCTTGTAGCGCGCATAGCCCCACAGATATTGTTTGGGGCATTCGCGCACCAAACTTTCCATAGCGGCGTTGATTTGCGCTGCTGATTGCTCTGGTGTATCAGAAAGCTCTTTGGCGAATGGTCGCAGATGCACGCAATAGCCTTTGCCTCCGGGCAGACGCTCTCCCCAAGCGAGCAAGATAGTGGCTCCAGTTTGCTTGACAAGTCGTGCTGGCAAGGTCATGCTGTAAGCGGGTTGGCCGAAGAATGAAGACCATACTCCCAAGCCAAGGGGCGGAACTTGATCTGGCAAGATGCCAAGCGCCTGTCCACTGCGCAACGCTTTCACGAGGGTCTTCACGCCGGCAAGTGTGGCTGGCGCAGCAGTCAAGCCGGATCGATGGCGCGATTGGCTCATCAAGCTTTGCAGCCAGGCTTTGCGAGCAGGACGGTAGAGCACCGTGATGGCTTTACCTTGGGGAGCGTAGCGTTGTGCATAGGCTTGCGCCGTGACTTCGAAGCAGCCCAAATGCGGTGTAAGAAATACGATGCCCTTACCACTGGCATGCGCTTCATCAATCAGCGATACACCATCCCATTGGATCGGCACAGGCGCTCCCCACCACAAGCGCGGCAGTTCGGCGACCATACGGCCTGCATGCGCTACTGAACCGCGTACTTGGGATGGTGTGTAACCAGCCAAGCGCGAATTCGTCGCAAAACGGCGGCGATAGGTGGGGGATAACATGTAAGCCAGCCAGCCCAGTGCTGCGCCTAAGCCATGCAGTAGAGGCAGCGGCAGGCCAGCGAGTGACTTGAACAGGGATTCCATCAAATTTGTTAAAATATTGTTGTCGCTGAGTTAAACCGAGCAACTTGCAGAGCGACGTTAAATCTATCTGCTAAAGCGTTCGCCAAGCACTCAAGAGCATTCAAGAGTTTGCGGCAACGCAGATTCATCAACATTGGAGTGTTACACAAATGGCGAACGATTTTCTCTTTACCTCTGAATCCGTCTCAGAAGGCCATCCCGATAAGGTGGCTGATCAGATTTCTGATGCGATTCTGGACGCAATTTTCAAGCAAGACCCCCGCAGCCGCGTCGCTGCGGAAACGCTGTGCAACACCGGCCTCGTCGTTCTCGCTGGTGAGATCACCACCAACGCCAACGTCGATTACATCCAAACCGCGCGCGACACCATTCAGCGTATCGGCTACGACAACACCGATTACGGTATTGACTACAAAGGCTGCGCCGTTATGGTCTGCTACGACAAGCAGAGCAATGACATCGCCCAAGGTGTGGACCACGCCTCTGATGACCACCTCAACATCGGCGCGGGCGACCAAGGCCTAATGTTTGGCTACGCATGCGATGAAACGCCAGACTTGATGCCAGCGCCGATTTACTACGCGCACCGCTTGGTCGAGCGCCAAGCCCAATTGCGCAAGAGCGGCAAGCTGCCCTTCCTGCGCCCTGACGCGAAGAGCCAAGTGACGATGCGCTATGTGGACGGCAAGCCTCACAGCATCGATACCGTGGTGCTCTCCACGCAGCACGATCCCGATCAAAGCATCGACATGAAGACCCTCAAGCCCAGCTTTTACGAAGCTGTGATTGAAGAAATCATCAAGCCCGTGCTGCCCAAAGAGTGGCTGCAAAACACCAAATACCTGATCAACCCCACGGGTCGTTTCGTGGTGGGTGGCCCTCAGGGCGATTGCGGCCTGACTGGTCGCAAAATCATCGTAGACACCTACGGCGGCGCATGCCCGCACGGTGGCGGCGCGTTCTCCGGTAAAGATCCATCCAAAGTGGATCGCTCTGCCGCTTATGCTGCCCGCTATGTGGCGAAAAACGTGGTGGCGGCAGGCTTGGCCAAGCAATGCCAAGTGCAGGTGGCTTATGCGATTGGCGTGGCCAAGCCGATGAACATCACGGTGTATACCGAAGGCACTGGCGTTATATCTGACGACAAGCTGTCCGCTCTCGTGGCTGAGCATTTCGATCTGCGCCCGAAAGGCATCATCCAGATGCTCGATCTGCTGCGCCCGATCTATCAGAAGACGGCTGCTTATGGCCACTTCGGCCGTGATGAGCCGGAGTTCACTTGGGAGCGTACGGATCGCGCCGCAGCTCTGCGGAACGCAGCAGGCCTGTAAGGCTCGTTGCTCAGCAGCGAACTGCGGGCGGGGGAGCGCTCACCATCGGGAAGCGATGTGATGCGTTCACCACAAGGCTGCTGCACTTAAAGCGGCTGCTGGTCTGTAAGCTAGGTTTTTCCTATTCAAGAGCCCGCTTCATGCGGGCTTTTGTGTTTTTGTCTCCCTACTTCTGAGGATGAAGTTTCCCCAGCATTTGCTTACAGTGAGTTTTGATCCATTCACGAGGAGCTGTCGATGAAAACTACACGAGGTCTTATTACTCTATGTGTGCTTGCCGGTCTATCGGCGCTGGCACAAGCGCAGAGTGTTCCAAAGATCAAAGACGGCGATAAATTGGCTGTTGATTTTTCGACCTATGACACCCGAGGCAGAGAGGTCTACGTCGCCAAGGTCGATAAGATCGATTCATCGGTCAGCATGCAAGAGAAAACCTATACCTGGACATCGCCTCTTTCAACCACGATCTATCAACGCGGTACGCATACGATCACAGATCGTGCGCCGCCAGGGGGTGCGATGCAAGAAGTTCCCGAAAAGCAGCGATTCAGCTGGTTTCCTGCAGGCGGGGATTTCAGCAAAGTGCAGAGTGGTTCAGTTGGAATTCACAATCAGCGTTGTGGCGAAGGTACTTTCAAATATGAGGCTGCATCTGCACCAGTCAAGTTCAAAATCAGTATCGCTGGTCAAGCCTTAGAGTTGAATGGCCAAGAAGTCACGTTCAAAGGCAAATGGACCAACACCTGCGGCACGGGTGATCAAGTCATTCGCTATGTGTATTCTCCGGATCTTGATTATGTTGTGGAGCGCGATCTCAAGGTGTTTCAACCCAATGCAATTTTGAGCACTGGGAACAACGTGAAAGTGACGGCGGTGAACTGAAGCTATTGCTATCTGCGCGACTTTCCTCCGCAAAAACCCGCTTGACGCGGGTTTTTGTTTTGATGACAGTCATGGTTTTGTCATTCAAAAGATTCGGAGAAACCATGAAAAAGTACATTCTCACAGCCTTGGCTGCAGTTGCCAGTTTGCTGGCCGTGAACGCGCAGGCTCAGGACGCTTGTCCTCATCGCGGTGATTTGGATGCGCTGTATTGCGATGCGAATAAAGATTTGCTCGCTGATGTGCCCAAAGATGCTTCCAAACTGAAGAATCCCTCCACACTGATCTTCACCTACACACCTGTGGAAGACCCTGCGAAGTACGAAAACATTTTCAAGCCTTTCACCGATTACCTCGGCCAATGCACAGGCAAGCGCGTTGTGTTCTTCCAAGTGCAAAACAATGCCGCGCAAATCGAAGCCATGCGCTCGGGGCGTTTGCATGTGGGTGGTTTCTCCACAGGCCCCACGGTGTTTGCCGTGAACAAAGCGGGTGCGATTCCGTTTGCTGTGAAGGGCGATGCCAAAGGCTATCAAGGCTACAACCTGATCACGATTGTGAAGGCAAGTAGCCCGTTCAAAACCGTGGCAGATTTGAAGGGCAAGAAAGTGGCGCACACCTCGCCATCATCGAACTCTGGCCATCTTGCACCGCTCGCTCTCCTGCCTGCGCAAGGCTTGGCGCCTGGCAAAGATTACGAGATCAAATTCTCCGGTAAGCACGATCAATCCGTGCTCGGCGTGAACACGGGCGACTACGACGCCGCGCATGTGGCCAGCGATGTCTTTGAGCGCATGGGTGATCGCGGGCAGATCAAGGAGGCAGATTTCCGCGTGCTCTATCGCAGCCAAATCTTCCCCACATCGAGCTTTGCCTATGCGCATGATCTCGCGCCCGAGCTGGCCACCAAGATGCTGAAATGTTTTGCAGACTATCGCTTCCCAGACGATATGAAAAAGAATTTTGATGGCGCGGATCGTTTCGTCGGCATCACCTATGCCAAAGATTGGGATGTGGTGCGCACAGTCGATAAAGCTGCTGAACAAGCGAAGAAGTGATTCGCCAACTTCATGGCGACTTCACTTCATATCAAGGGACTGGTTAAAGAATACGTCCCAGGCAAACCTGTGCTCAAAGGCATTGATCTGCAATTCAATGCCGCCCAACTCGTGGCCATTATCGGCCCGAGCGGTACAGGGAAATCGACCCTGATTCGCTGCATCAATCGTTTGGTGGAGCCCACCTCAGGCAGCATTGAACTAGATGGCAGTAATCTTGTGAACTTGCGCGGTGACGCACTGCGCGCCGCGCGCTCACGCATCGGCATGGTGTTTCAGGAATACAACCTCGTGGAACGCCTCTCGGTGATGGAGAATTTGCTCACGGGTGTCTTGGGTCGCACGAGTGCTCTGAAAGCGTGGTTACGCAAATTCGATTCAGCAGATATTCAAAAAGCATGGGAGACACTGGCGATTGTTGGTCTGCAAGATTTCGCTAACGCACGCGCTGATTCGCTCTCAGGTGGTCAGCGCCAGCGCGTGGGTATCTCGCGCGCCGTGATGCAATCGCCTTCGCTGCTACTCGCTGATGAGCCCACCAGCTCGCTCGATCCGAAGACTTCGGTAGAGATCATGGAGCTGTTGCGCAATGTGGGTGAGCAGCGCGGTATTCCAGTGATTGTGAACATGCACGATGTCGATCTGGCCAAACGCTTTGCTGCTCGCATCGTGGGCATGAGTGGTGGGCATGTGGTGTATGACGGCGGCGCAGAGGGCTTGAATGATGAGGTGCTCAAGCAAATCTATGGTGGTGAATCATGGTTATCTGCGTGATGCCTCTGTCTGATTACTATCAAAATAGTAGCACTTTGCGCAGATTTTACGCCGCCGAAGTGCCATTTTCGCTTAAAAAATGAGCGCTGTACCTGTACACATTCGCCCGTACCGCATGAGCACGCAAGCGCGCTGGGGCGCGCTCGTGCTCTTCATCATCTTTGCCTGGGCGCTCAGCCGCATTGATATTTCTTGGGCGCGTTTTCTGCTCGGTACAGAGAATGCTGCGAAGTTCGTCGGTCGCATGTTTCCGCCGATTTTTAATCCGCGTGATGAGCTGATCAAAGGTATGTGGGAGACAGTGCAGATCGCGATTTTGGCTTCTGCGCTTGGGTTGCTGCTTTCGCTTCCCGTGGGCTTGCTGGCTGCGCGCAATCTCATGCCCGCGTGGGTCACATGGCCTGTGCGTCTCTTCATTACGCTGTGCCGTACCTTTCATCCTGTGATCGTGGCGATTGTGTTTGTGAAAGCCGTGGGCTTTGGCGCACTCGCTGGCATTTTGGCTTTAACGGTGGCTTCGATTGGCTTCCTCGGCAAACTTTTCACCGAGGCGATTGAAGAAATCTCCATGAAGCAAATCGAGGCTGTGCGTGCCACGGGCGCGAGCTTTGCCAATGTGCTTACTTTTGCCGTTGTGCCGCAGGTGATTTATCGCTTTATCGGCTTCATCGCCTATGAGGTGGACAGCAATTTGCGCAATTCCACCATGGTCGGTATCGTCGGCGCGGGCGGTATTGGCGGCACGCTGTTTGCCGCTTTCCAGCGATTTGACTATGATTTTGTATTGGGCATCGTGATATGCATCATCGCGCTCATCATGCTGGGCGAAGTGCTGCAAATCGCGGTGAAGAAAGTGTTTAAGCAATGAGCACTTCTTCAATCGATAAAGAATGGCAGCGCTTCACGCCGCAAGAGCGTTTGCAGCGTTTCACAGTTTATGCCTTGTGCCTGCTAGCGGTGGTCGTCTCGTTCAAAGCAGTGAACGTGATTCCTGAGTTCCTCTACGATGCCCACACACAGATGAAAGATCTGCTCGTGCGCATGTGGCCGATTGAATTCAAGTTTTACTACACGCCGCAAAACACCGGTGCGCAAACGGTACATCAAGCCTTGATGGATACCCTGGCGATTGCTTTCCTTTCTACGGCCTTAGGCATCTTGCTCGCCACGCCGATTGGCTTTCTCGCAGCAAGAAACATCAACAAAATCTGGTGGCTCAATGCGATAGCCCGCTTCATCTTGGTGGCCACTCGCAGTATCTCCACCTTGCTCTGGGCGCTGTTCTTCGTGGCCATGTTTGGCCCCGGCGCGCTCGCGGGCACTTGCGCGATAGCCTTCCACAGCATCGGCTTCATTGGCAAGATGCTCTCTGAAGCGCTGGAAGAGAGCAACAAAGGCACGATAGAAGCGCTCACGGCCACGGGTGCGCCTTGGTACAGCCGCATCGTCTATGGCTATTGGCCGCAGGTGCAGCCAGCGTTTGCCTCCATCGCATTGTTCCGCTGGGATATCAATGTGCGTGAGAGCGCTGTGCTCGGTTTGGTAGGCGCGGGCGGTATCGGCATGGCACTCAATGCGGCCATCGATGTGTTTGAATGGGATCGCGTCGCGCTTGTGCTACTGGTGATCTTTTTGGTCGTCGTCGCTGCAGAAATTGTTGCAACGCAACTGAGAAAGCGTTTGATCTGAGCCAGACCCGAACAAACATCACAAATTCCGAGTATTTCTTGAGCTCCAGAATTTAAATCATGCCTTAGGTACACTAAGGCATTCATTTGCACTATTTTTTGATTAGCACTCTTCATGGCCACCAACGAACAGATTCTCGATGCGCTCAAAAGCGTGATTGATCCCAATACTGGCAAAGATTTTGTTGCCAGTAAATCCATCAAAAACTTGCAGGTGACAGACGGCGATCTAGCCTTTGATGTTGAGCTGGGCTACCCCGCCAAGAGCCAGATTCCTGCGTTTCGCAAAGCTTTGATCGCAGCGGCCAAGGGCGTGGCTGGCGTGGATAACGTTTCTTGCAACGTGACCACAAAAATAGTTGCGCATGCAGCGCAGCGTGGCGTGGCGCTCATGCCCACAGTGAAAAACATCGTGGCCGTGGCTTCCGGCAAAGGCGGCGTGGGCAAGAGCACCACCACGGTGAACCTAGCGCTTGCGCTGGCTGCCGAGGGCGCGCGCGTGGGTATTTTGGATGCGGATATCTATGGCCCCAGCCAGCCGATGATGATGGGCATCGAGGGCCGCCCCGAGAGTGAAGACGGCAAGACCATGGAGCCGATGGAAAACTACGGCGTGCAGGTGATGAGCATTGGTTTCCTCGTGAATCAAGACGAAGCCATGATCTGGCGCGGCCCCATGGCTACGCAGGCGCTGGAGCAACTGATTCGCCAGACGAATTGGAAAGACCTAGATTATTTGATCGTGGACATGCCACCTGGCACAGGTGATATCCAACTGACCTTGAGCCAACGCGTGCCCATGACAGGCGCAGTAATCGTCACCACGCCGCAAGATATTGCTTTGCTCGATGCGAAAAAAGGCGTAGCGATGTTTGAAAAAGTCGGCGTGCCGATTTTGGGCGTGGTCGAAAACATGTCCGTCCACGTCTGCGAAAAATGCGGCCACACCGAGCATATCTTTGGCGAAGACGGCGGTAAACGTTATGCAGCAGAGAAGGGTATTGATTACCTTGGTGCACTGCCGCTGAACCTTAGCATTCGCGTGAACGCAGACAGCGGCCGGCCGACGATGGTGACTGATCCTGACGGCGAAATCGCTGGTATTTACAAAGCAGTTGCTCGCCAAGTAGCCATCAAAATTGCTGCAAAGGCTAAAGATTTCTCATCGAAGTTTCCTTCAATCAAGATCAGTAAAGACACCTGATTTTTAAGCCTTTTTGCCATGTAGCCGGCATCTAGACTGCGCTAAATGCTATCTAATTTATAGTGAATCTGTGCGCTTTGAAACGCTCATGAAGGCCAATTTCATCGATGCATCATCG
Source organism: Variovorax sp. PCZ-1 (assembly GCF_018413605.1). Classification (GTDB taxonomy): domain Bacteria; phylum Pseudomonadota; class Gammaproteobacteria; order Burkholderiales; family Burkholderiaceae_C; genus JANMDU01. The sequence continues at coordinate 241,787 of NZ_JAHCDN010000002.1, forward strand.
CGGCTGATTCGACGTGAGGCAGCTTGACGAGGCGCCTAGTCGTTCAGAACAGCCGTGCTGTGTGATTGCAGAAACTCTGTCACCATCACACACTGTGCTGGCACATTAAGTGCAGGGGCGTGACCACAGCCTGCAATTTCTTCTACGCGCAGTAGCCCGAGTCGCCCGGGCCCGCGCGTGTGCATGCTTGCCACCACCGCGCGGCTCACCAAATCAGAGCGTTCACCGCGCAGGCAGAGCACAGGAATATCGATGGCATCGTAGTGCTGCCAGATCAAATAATCATTGGGATGTGCCGTGAATTGTTGCACCATGGCGGGATCATAGTGCGGCGTGATGCGCCCATCAGGCAAGCGGCGCACCGAGGTTTCTGTGAGGCGCAGCCATTGCGTATCGCTGAGCCAGCCGTAAGGTTCATACACGGTCTTGAAGAAAGCTTCAAGCTCAGTGACCGTTTCAAAAGCAGGCGGCTGGCCCGCATAGGCACGGATGCGCTCCAGTGCTGCGGGAGCTAACTCGGGCGCATTGTCGTTCAGCACCAAGCTACGGATGCGCCCCTTCAACAGCCCTGCTGCGCATACGGTGCCAATCGCACCGCCCATGGAAGTGCCCACCCAATCCAGATGATCAATCTGCAATTGATCGAGCAAGCTCTGAGCGATTTGTGCGTAAAAGGAAAGCTGATACTCCTGCGCGGGCAGCGGGCTCCATTGGCTCAGGCCTCGGCCAATGGTGTCTGGGCAAATCACGCGGTAGCCGGCTTGCACCAGCCAGGCCGCGAGATCATCCATGTCTCGCCCCGTGCGCGCTAGCCCATGCCAAGCCACGACCACGGGCGCGTCCGCATCGCCCCAGTCCATGAAATGAATTTCGCGCCCTGCGCAGCGCAGGTAGCGTGATTGCATCGATGCGCTCATGCTTTCAGCTCCTTGGCCGCGCTGCGCTCACGCAAACGCCCGACCACACCCGTGGGGAAGTAATACACCGAGAGCACAAACAAGAGCCCGAGCCAGAGCAACCAACGATCTGGCGACAGCAAGGCAGACAGCATCGACACACTCGAAGCTGCTTCGCTGCCCAATCGCAAAATATCTTGCAAGTAACTTTGCGCCACCAAGAAGATAGCTGAGCCAATCAATGCGCCATAAACCGTGCCCATGCCGCCAATCACCACGATGAGCAACACATCCATCATGATTTCAAATGACAGTGAAGTATCTGGCCCGTTGTAGCGCAGCCAGAGAGCGAGCATCGCTCCTGCTAGGCAAGCAAACAGCGCTGAGGCAATGCTGGAGATGGTGCGATAGACCACCACACGGTAGCCAATGGCTTCGGCGCGAAATTCATTTTCACGAATGGCTTGCAGCACGCGGCCAAAAGGCGAGTTCACAATACGCAGCATAGCCAGCAGCAAGACCACTGCTACGACGAACAAGAGGTAGTAGCACACGAAGCGCCCATTGATATCCACACCCAGCAAGGGGCTCTCCAGCAACTGAAATCCGGGCGACAAGATTTCTGGCACTTTGAAGGTGAGCCCATCTTCACCGCCGGTCACTTCCGAGAGTTGCGAAGCAAGCGTCTGAAAAGCGGCAGCAAATGCCAGTGTGATCATGGAGAAGAAAATTGCTCGAACGCGTAGAGAAAAGAGGCCAATTGCGAGTGCCAACACAAAAGACACTGCCAGCGCGCCAGCCAGCCCGATGGCCAATGCTTGCCAGCTCGCGCCCCAACGCGTCGAAGCAATCGCAATGCCATACGCGCCAATGCCAAAAAACATGGTGTGCGCAAAGCTCACAATGCCGGTGTAGCCCAGCAGTAAATCAAAGCTGGCTGCCAACACCACAAAGATCAAAATCTTCGCGGCTACATCCATTGCTTTGATGCCTGGAAAGAGGAAGGGCGCAAAAGCCAAAGCCAAGGTAATAGCAGCCAGTACAACAGCTAACACGCGGCTGCGCGGCAAATCATGAGAGAGAAGTCTGTGCAACATGGTTCGCCTTATTTGTTGAGCGCATACACGCCCTGTGGTCGCCACAGCAAGATGGCCATCATCAACGCAATATTGGAAAACAATGCCAACTTAGGAAATAGAAAGCCGGTGTAATTGGCCATCAAGCCCACCAGCAGCGCGCCAATCAGCGCGCCACCGGTAGAACCCAATCCACCGATGATGAGTACGATGAAGATGAGCACGTTGACCTGACTGCCCATCTGCGGAATCACGTTTTGTTGATACAGCCCCCACATCACACCGCCTAGGCCAGCCAATGCGCTGCCGATCATGAACACACCGATGAACAAACGCTTAATGCGATAACCCAAAGCTTCCACCATCTCACGGTCTTGCACACCGGCGCGGATCAGCAGGCCAATCTTGGTACGCGTGAGCGTCCAGATCAGCATTGCAAATACCATGAGGCCGACGACGACTGCGATGAGGCGATACTTTTCTACCGCCGCATCGCCCAGCAACACCGTGCCGCGCATGCCCTCGGGTAATGGCAGTGGGATTTGCAGCGGCCCCCAGATCACTTTGATGAGCTCTTCGCCAATGATCATGCCGCCCATGGTGATGAGGATTTGCTTCAAGTGATTGCCATACACAGGCCGCACGATGAAGCGCTCAAATGCCAGCCCCACCGCGCCCGCCACCAGCATCGCCACGATCATGGCGGGCAACACGGCGAGCATGTTCATCCACAGGCTGCTTGATGAGGTGTAGTCGCCCATGCTGCCCAGAACACTGGTAGCCACAAATGCGCCGAGCGCGATGAACACACCATGGCCAAAGTTGAGCACATCCATCAGGCCAAAAACTAGCGTGAGCCCCGAGGCGATGATGAAGATGATCATGCCCATGGCCAAGCCTGCCACGGTGAGTGTGAGCCAAGTGGAAGGCGAGCCAATGAGCGGCAAGACCAAGAGCGCCAGCACAGGCACGAGCGCCACGGGCTTCCAATCAAGGTCTTTCAAAGTAGTTTGCATCGTCATAGTGCCAGCCCCAGGAGAGAAGATTGCAGGGCTTCATCATTTGCCAAGGCTTGCATGCTGCCGCTGTGCACAACACGCCCGTTGTCCATCACGGCCACGCTGTCGCCCAAGCGTTTGGCGAAATTGAAGTTTTGCTCCACCAGCAAAATCGTCACGCCGCTGGCCTTGAGCTGGGCGAATGCAGCAATCATGTTGTTGATGATGGCAGGGGCCAGCCCTTTGCTCGGCTCATCAATGATCAGCAACTCGCGTGGCTCCACAATGGCGCGGGAGACTGCCAGCATCTGCTTTTGTCCGCCAGAGAGCTTGCCTGCGGGATGATTCCAGAATTTTTCTACCGCTGGGAAGAGTGAAAAAATCCATTGCAAACGCTTCTCATCGAGCTGAGTCAAGCGCTTGGCGCTTCGTGCGGCGAGCAGCATGTTTTCTTTCACCGTTAAGTCTGCAAAGATGCCCATGCTCTCAGGCACATACGCAATAGAGCGCTGCGCGATCTCAGGCGTACTGCTGCGCGAGATATCTTGCCCGGCAAATTGGATGCTGCCTTGTGAGGCTTGCCACAAGCCCATGATGGTGCGCAGCGTGGTGGTCTTGCCCGCACCATTGCGCCCCAGCAGCATGGTGAGCCGGCCTTTGGGCACGGCCAAATCCACGCCATGCAGGATGTGATACGCGCCGATATGGGTGTGAACACCACGCAGCTCTAAAAGATTCTCGCTCATGCGGCCTCCTTGGCGATGCCCAGATAGGCCTCTTGCACCACAGGAGAGGCAATCACCTCAGCTGGCTCGCCATCGGCCACCAAGCTGCCGTTGTGTAGCACGATGATGCGATCCGCGAGCTCGCGCACCACATCCATTTTGTGCTCCACCAGCAAAATCGTTTTGCTTTTATCGGCCTTGAGTTGACGAATCAAATTCAGAATCACGGGCGCTTCGGCTGCATTCATACCTGCAGTGGGTTCGTCAAACATATACACCTGCGGATCAAGCGCCATCAGCAAAGCCACCTCTAGCTTGCGCTGATCGCCATGCGGCAAGCTGGCGACTGTGTCGTTACGGCGCTGATCGAGCGCCACTGTGTCAAGAATCGCCATCGCTCTGTTCGTCAGTGCAGCATGATCACTCCAAATGCTCCACAGATTCAGGCCACGGCGATGCTTGCCCTCAGCAACAGCTTGCACTGCTAACCGCACATTCTCCAGAACCGAGAGGCGAGGAAATAAATTCGTGAGCTGAAAAGCGCGCCCCAAGCCTGCGCGCGTGCGCTGCGAGGTGCTGAGGCCTGATAGATCGCGCCCACCCAAATGCACACTCCCTGCGCTGGCGGCAATCTGCCCAGAGATCAAATTGAAGTAGGTCGTCTTGCCTGCGCCGTTGGGGCCAACAATGGCCGTCAACGTGCCCGGCTGGAACACGCAACTGACCGCATTCACGGCCACATGCCCCCCAAATCGAACCGTCAGTTCTCGTGTTTCCAGTGCGCTCATGTGTCAATCAAAGAAGATATCAAGGGCAGGTGCCAATGACGTAATAGTTAGAACCCGTCTTCTTGAGTGTGTTGCTCACGAAGATGTTGTACAAGCCCATGCTTTGGCCAGAGCCATTGGCATAGGTCAAACCTAAATAGACATAGGCCCGCCCAGCCAACACATGCGAATAATTGCTCGCTGTGTAGCAAGTGGCTGGCGTAGCTCCTAGTGTCGTGCCAGAAGCTGCGGCAGAGGTTGCACCTTCCACGCCATTGGCATCTGCAGCGCGCACGGTCCATTGATAAGTCGTGGCCGCTGTTAAGCCGTTGTCGGTATAGTTCAGCGCATTCACACCCAGTGCGTTGACCTTGTTGCTGTTGCGATAAACGTTGTAACTCGCTGCGCCAGACACAGCATTCCAACTGATCTTCATGCTGGTGGTGGCAGCATTGGATGTGAGCACGCCAGTGGGTGCAGCGAGCGTGGTCGTGCCACCACCGCCACTGCCGGATGACACGCGATCGACCATGGCTTTGAGCGCTGTGACTTGCGTGCCGGCCTTCTGTGCGAAATTGCTGCCATACCAGCCGATCCAATCCCAGCAAGCATTGGGGTTGGGCAGGGAGCCGCTAGCGGCCGTGCTGCGGCTGATGCTATCGACCTTGGTTTGCGGGAACAGCACGATCACGCTGTTGGTGTCTGCCCAGCGGGTGTAGCCGGTGTTTTTGATGTATTTGTCGCCGATATCGCTATAGCTTTGTTTGCAGCCATGCAAAGCCACATGCAGTTTGCATTGGCTACCGCTGGCGCAATTGGCGGGCACATAGAGCCAGCCTGTCGAGGCCATGCCGGGGTTGCTGGTGAACTGCGATTGATTGAACTGAATATAGTTACCAGCTGCCGGTGCGTTGTTGCGTGGATTCAATGCGCCATAGAAATGTGTGAGCACTTCTTTTGCGCCATCGTAGCCGCAGTTGCTGATGTAGGGCGATGCTGTTGTCGAACAGGTGTTATTGCCTGTTCCATCAAAGTCTGTAGGAAAAACATGCGCTGTACTGCTGCGCTTGATGTATTTCAGATTGCTGGCTGCCACGCCATTATTGCTGTATTGCGTTTGCAGCGCATTCATCGGATTAGGGCCCACGGTGGTGTCGCTGTTGCCCACAAACATGAAGATTTTTTGGCCAGCCACATTGGCGCGGTTGTCAATCTGCACACTGCTCCAACTGTCGATGGTGTTTTGCATGTTCGTCAGCATCGTGGCAGAGATCGTGGCGTTGTTCATGCAAGCGGTGTAGTTGCTTTGCCCGGCGCACATGTAGGGGCCGCCCGCAAACACGCCAATGCCTTTGAACACCGATGAATGCGCCATGCCCAATTGATTGGCCATGAAGCCGCCCGCCGATAAGCCCGATACCGTGATATTGGTTTTATCGATGTTGTAAGCGCCGAGATTGGCTTGCGCTTGGGCTGCGCCTGAAAACGCCAAGCTGATGACGGCTGCGCTCGCAGCAAGCCTCAGCTTCTTCCAAGATGAATCCATCAGATGTCTCCTAAAGTTTTGGGTTGAGATGCGCCCCTGTGTGTCCAGGAGTTCCTACACGTCTACCTGCAAAAAAGGGGTGGCCACCCCTGTGGGCAAGGCTGCTGCGCAAGGCTGTAGCAAAACGCCACAGCGAGGCAGCTGCCTCCCAAAACTTCAGCGCTTGTTTCGGATCGGCACGTTCATTTCTGCCGCTGGGATTTCACGCACCAGTTGCAAATCAGGAATTGCGCCCGGTCTGGCACCTGGTGCCACGCGGAACTGATACATGGATTGCATGGCTTGGTGGTCTTCCTTGCGGAAGGTCATCGTGCCCTTGGGTGTGTCAAAACTCAAGCCTTCCATGGTGGTTATCAGCTTATCGGTATTGGTATCGCCATTGCTTTTCTTCAGCGCGGCCACCACGGCGGAGGCAGCTGCAAAGCCACCAGCGGTGAAGAAGTCAGGCGGGCTTTTGAAGCGGCTGTAGTGATTGGTCACGAGCCAGAGGTTGGCGGCGTTTTTCGGAAAACCGAAGTAATAGTAGGTCGCGCCCTCCATGCCTGGAAAGTTCATATAGGCATTCATCGCCGGCAGGATGTTGCCGCCGGTGGAGATTTCAATGCCGTAGCGCTTCAAATCCAGATCAGCAATTTTGAAAGGATTGCCAGCACCCGCCCAGATGATCCAAATCACTTTGCGGCCAGGTTCGTTCTTTAGCTTATCGATCAAGCGCTGCGCGCCAGCGGTGAAGTCTGTGGTGTTGGTGGGCAGGTATTCTTCATGAACAATTTTTGCTTTTTTGATCGATTCTTTGAAAGCTTTCACACCATCGCGGCCAAAGGCGTAATCTTGCGCGAGGGTGGCAATCGTTACGCCCTGCTTATCCAGTGCAGCGGCATTGGCAATCGCATCTTGGCTGCTGTTGCGGCCCGTGCGGAAGATGTATTTGTTCCACTTGTCGCCTGTGATGGAATCTGCCACAGCTGGCTCGACCAATAAGATTTTTTTGTATTCCTCGGCGACAGGCAACATAGCGAGCGCTACGCCGGAGGAGGTGGGGCCCACGGCCAAATCCACTTTGTCATCAGAGTAGGCGGTGGCAAGGAGTGATTTGCCCAAATCAGGCTTGCCTTGATCGTCTTTCTCCACCACCACGAGTTTTTTGCCAGCCACTGTCATGCTGCCGCCTGTGGCGTACTCCAAACCCATTGCGAAGCCTGTAGCCGTTTGCTTGCCGTAGGCTTCGAGCGGGCCAGTGCGGCTGTAAATCAAGCCGATTTTGATGTCTTTGTTTTGCGCCCAAGCGCTAGAAGTCAATGCGCCGAGAGCGGCAAAAGTAGCAAGTGCTGCCAAGGCTATGCGGCGCGCCGTAATGGGGCTTCTGTTCATCTTGTCTCCAATATGGATTGTTGTGATGACCAATACAGTGCACGCTTCGTGCCAATCATTAAGCCTTTGATTTCATTGAATTTTTTCTGAATAATTTCAAATGATGTGTTTTTATCAGACATTTGAAGTGTCTGAAATTCAATCAATTGTATTTATTTCAGACAATTCCGAGGCTTGTAACGCATAGAGCTTGGCGCGGGAAATACCCAGCAATTTGGCTGCAGCTACCTTGTTGCCATGTGTGGCTTGCAGCGCCGCGGCAAGTGCTTCCGCCTCCAACTCAGCCACCTGCTCAGCCAGCGGGCGCAGATCGGCTTGGCGCGGCGTAGCGCTAACAGTTGGCGCTGATTCCAATATTTTGGGTGCAGGCTCCACGCCCGATTCGCGCAGCAGCTGCTCCAGAAAACCCGCCTCAATGCGCAGTGCATCGCTGCGCAGCAAAGCTTGCTCCAGCACATTACGCAGCTCGCGGATATTGCCTCGCCAATGCTGGTGCATGAGCAAAGCCACGGCTTGATTGCTGAACTCTGGCGCTGCCGTGCCATTGCGCAAGCTCATGTCTTCAGCGAGCAATTCAATCAGCGCGGGAATATCACTTGCGCGCTCGCGCAGCGGTGGTACGCGGATTGGCAGCACGTTGAGTCGATAAAACAAGTCTTCGCGGAATTTACCTTCTCGCACCAGCGCATGCAAATCCCGCGAAGTGGCGGCTACCACGCGCACATCCACACTGATGAGTTGATTCGAGCCCAGCGGCTCAATCTCGCCTTCTTGCAGCGCGCGGAGCAGCTTGGCTTGCAAGCCGGGCGGCATATCGCCGATTTCATCAAGGAAGAGCGTGCCACCATCAGCCAGCTTGAATTTGCCCTGCCGACCTTTGCGATCCGCGCCTGTGTAGGCGCCGGGCGCGACGCCGAAAAACTCTGCCTCCAGCAAGGTATCCGGAATCGCAGCGATATTCACGCTCACCAAAGCCGCACTGCTGCGCGGCGAGCTCGCGTGGATCGCATGCGCAAGCAATTCTTTGCCAGTGCCCGTCTCGCCCAGCAGCAGCACGGGGCTGCTCGATTGCGCCGCGCGGCGCGCTTGGCGCTTTACCTCCGTGGCCGCTGGGCTGCTGCCCACGAAGCTGGCAAAGGTGTATTTGTTGCGCCGCTGGCCCGCAAGCTCGCGCCGCGCATCATCAAGCTCGCGCTGCATGCGCGCGAATTTGCTGATGAGGGGCTGAAGCGTTGTCTCGGGATGATCAAACAGCACAATGCCCAGCGCACCAATCACACGCCCTGCATCGTCTTTGATCGGAATACGGCTCACTACAAACGTACCCGCTTTGTTGGTGAGCAAATCAATCAGGATGGGCTTGCCCGTCTCCAGTACGCGATGCATCTGCGTGTTTTGTACGACACTAGACACGGCATGGCCCACAAAATCGCTCTCTTGGGCATAGCCTAGCGCAGGCAAGAAACGGCGGTATTGTTCGTTGATCCACACCACACGCGCCTTGGCATCCACCAGTAGCATGCCTTCACTCGCGCCCGCAAACACGCCAAACAGCGAATGCGCAGCAAGCTCAAGAATGCTTTGCGCATCTTGCGGGAGCGTGCTGGCTAGCGCCGAGGTGGGGGGAGTCTTCATGCGGGGATCATGGCGGCAAATCGAGAGTATTAGCTCAGTGAGCCATCATTTTTAAGTCTTTTAGGGCATTAGCCGGCATAGATACTGCGCGGAGTGCTATCAAATCAGTAGTGATTACTGCGCCGTCCAGCCGCCGTCAACTGCCCATGCTTGGCCGCGCACGTTGGCTGCTGCGTCTTGGCAGAGGAAAACGGCTAATTCGCCGAGTTGCTGTGGGGTGGTGAATTGTAGGCTGGGTTGTTTTTCGCCGAGGAGGTCTTTGCTGGCCTGGTCTACGCTGATGCCTTCTCGCTTGGCGCGATCATCGATTTGCTTTTGCACCAAGGGCGTGAGCACCCAGCCGGGGCAGATGGCATTCACTGTGATGCCTGTGGTGGCAGTTTCAAGAGCAACAGATTTGGTGAAGCCCACAAGGCCGTGCTTGGCTGCCACATAAGCAGATTTGTCTTTTGACGCGACGAGGCCGTGCGCGGATACGACGTTGATGATACGGCCCCAGTTTTTCGCGCGCATGCCGGGCATGGCCAGGCGCGTGGTGTGGAAAGCGCTGGAGAGGTTGATGGCGATGATGGCATCCCATTTCTCTACGGGGAAATTTTCCACGGAACTCACATGCTGAATGCCTGCGTTATTGACCAAGATATCAACCATACCGAATTCTTTGACAGCGAAGGCAATGAGTTGCTCGATCTCAGGGGGCTTGCTCATGTCAGCGCCGTGATAGGCCACTTTTGCTCCAAGCTTTGCAATTTCTGAGCGTGCGGCTTCAATGATGGCGGCATCGCCGAAGCCGTTGAGCACGATGTTGGCACCTTGTTTGGCCAATTCAATCGCGATGCCTAGGCCGATGCCGCTGGTGGAGCCGGTGATGAGAGCAGTTTTGTTTTTGAGAGACATATTCATGGTCAATTTTGGGTGGTGAGTTTAGCGTTTGATCAAAGGCCAAGCATCCAATAAATCTGCCGAGGCTTGGAAACGGATGCCGTTGTCGTTCAAGATTTCTTCAGTGGATTCGAGCATTTTCTGATGTGGCAGCACGATAGATTCAGCGGATTGCTGATCGAATTTGATCACGACCAGTTCAGTTTTTAAGTCACGAAGTATTTCAGCCATATGGCGCAGGCTGCGCACAGGAATATCATTGATAGATTGCACGACCGAGCCAAAGCGGTTGTCATAACCCGAGACGAGACGATGCGGGAAGAAGGGCGCGCTTACGACCACCAAATCCTCACGTTTGGCGTTTGGCTCATCGGCCAAGCGTGTGACCAGAGGCTGCGCATTGAAGGCGAAGCTGTTGAGCGAGCCGGCGTTGTTGTTGAAGAAGGAACGAAATTCCCAAGTGGCGCGTGAGAAGACCATGGGGCCATAGATGAAATATGAAGGGTATGAGCCATCCAGCGTATCGACCAAGCGCGGTCTGCGCGCCATGACCGGCAATTCAATATTCAGGGGTTTGCCTTGGCGCACCACGGTCAGCGGCACCTTGCCATTCTTCGCAAACTTCTGCACATGGTATTGAAAGCGCACATTCACATCACCTTGTAAGCGCACAAGGCCTTGGTTGTCGATGTCGGTGTTGCCAATGCGGGTGATGATGTCCCATTCTTTGAGAGGGTAACTGTCTTCTTTTGACATCGGGCGCTGCACGACCATGCCACGCACAGTTCTTTCAGCTTTCAGGAAGCTGCGCAGCGCCGGGTTCTCCAGCGTTTGCAGCTCGTCGTAAATCGCGGGTTTGCCATCGTATTTGCCATCGGTGATGTCATTCAAGAACAGCTCGACCTCTTCGTTGGGAATGATGTAGCCAATGTTTTGAGCGCTGCTGATGATGGAGTAAGCCACGCCGATCATTTTGTCGCCCGCAAAAACGGGGCCTCCGCTGTTACCAGGATTGATGGCAGCATCGACCTGGATGCGCAAGCCCTGTGTGGGGAAGTTGTAGGACACGTATTCAATGCGCGAGACGATGCCTTTGGTGATGGAGAGCGAATTTCCGCCAAACGGATAACCATAGGCCAGCACTTCGTCTTTCACCTCAGGCAATACGCTGGCGCGCTGTGGCACGGGGCGGTTAGCGAAGAAACTGTTGTCTTCCAATTCGAGCACGGCCAGATCAATGCCGCGCGCAATCGCGATGACTTTCGCATTGATCTTGTCGCCGCCTTCTTTGGCGCGCACTTCCACCTTGCTGGCGTAGTTCACGACATGCGCATTCGTTAAGATTCGGTTGCCTTCGATCACCACGCCCGAGCCCGTGGTCTCGTTTGGTGCAGCTTTGTTCCAAGGCCGGAAGAGATCAGGCTGGCGCACTGTGCTGAAAATCTTCACTACCGAATTTTCAAGCTGGCTAGAGCGTGCAGGGCGTTGTGCAGACTGTGCTTGTGCAGCACTGCAGGCCATCAAACACCACGCCAAAAACAGGGTGGGTAAACGAGAAAAATGGGCAGAGGTAATCATGATGCGAGCTGCTTCAAAGACAAGCCTCTACTGTAGCGCCACAGTTGCGAACAGTCACAAAAATTACGTAACAAGCCCTGTTTAAGCGCCGTATTTACACTTTAGCGCTCAGGTGGAGGCAGGCTATAGCTCGCTGGTGTGCGGCTGAGTTTGATGGGAGAGGCCACGCCTTTGTAATCACCGATTCGCACGACCATATCTCGGTGCTGGGTGTGTTCGTCGCTTAAAGCCGCTTGGATATCCTGAATGGGCGCGCAGGGCACGCCTGCTCGGATGAGCAGATCGGCCAAGGGTTTGCAAGCGAAAAGTTTTAGCTTGTCTTCTAGCAATTCCTTGAGGGCGACACGGTTGATATTGCGCTGTTTGTTGCTTTCAAAGCGCGAGTCAGCGGCGAGCTCGGGTGCGCCGATTGTTTTGACTAGTGTGGTGAACTGGCCATCATTACCCACGGCGAGGAAGATGGGCTCTGTGCCTGTGGCAAAGGTATCGTAGGGCACGATGTTTGGATGCGCGTTGCCGCTTCGTCCCGGCACGCGGCCATCCAGTAGATGATTGGCGCTGTGTGGGTGTAAGAGTGCGAGGCCGTTGTCGTAAAGAGAAGATTCAACGAACTGGCCTTTGCCGCTGGTGTGGCGCTCTTGCAATGCGAGCAGGATGCCAAGCGCGGCGCTCATGCCGGTGGCGACATCAACGACAGGTATGCCCATACGCAAAGGCTCACCGTCTTTTTCGCCATTGATACTCATCAGGCCGCTCATGGCTTGAATCGCCGCGTCATAACCGGGCAAGCCGCCCAGTGGCCCATCTGCACCGAAGCCACTCACTCTGCAATGGATCAGGCGCGGGAATTTCGCATGCAGCGTGTCAAAACCCAAACCCCATTTTTCCATGCTGCCGGTTTTGAAGTTTTCTACCAAGACATCTGCCGTCGCAAGCAGTTTGAGCAGCTCCTCGCGCTGCGCATGATCGTACAAATCCATGGTCATGCCACGCTTGTTGCGGTTGAGGCCGAGGAAGTAGCTGGCTGTGCCTTGCGCATTAAACGGAGGCCCCCAGCCGCGTGTTTCATCGCCTTGGGGTGGTTCGATTTTTAAAACGTCAGCGCCGTGGTCAGCCAAGATTTGTGTGCAGTAGGGGCCACCTAATACTCGCGAGAGGTCGATGACTTTGATGCCTTGGAGAGAGCCTGTGTTTGCTGGAGGTTGCATTGAATGATTATCTTCGAGAGCGGAAGATTTCTTCTGGGACAGAGCGGCTTCGAGTTTGAGGCATTTCCCCCGCTCTCATGGTGGAGTACCATAAATCGATCGGTGGAAATGCCTCAAACTCGCAGCCTGTTAGCTACTTCACGATCTTCGCTCGCAGGTGGTCGAGTTGTACAAATCTGGCCTGTGATTGGGCTATCTCCCGCAACGAAATAAAGGGGGAGACGGCGTAGCCGGCGGAGGACATTCGTGGAGGGGGATAGCGCAAGCGCAGGCCGAGAGTGCAAAAATCAGCCCCTTGAAGCCTCCAAATCCCGCAATTTAAAACGCTGAATTTTCCCAGTAGCCGTCTTTGGAAGCTCACTTACAAACTCAATAAAACGCGGGTATTTGAAAGGTGCGAGCTTCTCTTTCACGAAAGCTTTGAGCTCGTCTTCAGTAGCAGTTTGCCCAGCTTTGAGCACAACAAAGGCTTTGGTCTTGGTGAGGCCTTCGGCATCTTCTTTGCCGATGACTGCTGCTTCGAGCACGGCGTTGTGTTGCACGAGCGTGGCTTCGACCTCGAAGGGCGAGACATACACGCCGCTGACCTTGAGCATGTCGTCGCTGCGGCCTGAGTAGGTGTAGCTGCCGTCGGCGTTTTTCACATACTTGTCGCCGCTTTTCGTCCACGCGCCTTGGAAGGTGTCGCGGGATTTTTCTCGGTTGTTCCAATACATCAGGGCAGCGCTGGGGCCATGGATGTAGAGATCGCCGGGCTCGCCATCTGGCACGCTGCCGCCGTTCTCGCCTCGCAATTCAATCGTGTAGCCTGGCACAGGCCAGCCTGTGGTGCCGTAGCGCACTTTGCCGGGAAGGTTGGAGAGGAAGATGTGCAGCATTTCGGTGGAGCCGATGCCATCGATGATTTCTACGCCGTAATGCTTTTCAAAACGCTGGCCGATGTCTGCTGGTAAAGCTTCGCCGGCGCTGGAGCACATGCGCAGCGCGACTTCGTTTTTGGCGGGAAGATTAGGCGCGGCCAGCATGCCTGCAAACCCAGTAGGTGCTCCGAAAAAGATAGTGGGCTGTGCAGTATTCATGCCGGCGATCTGGCCTTTCCATCTTGAAAACACGGCATCAGGTGTAGGCCGCTCGGCCATGAGGATGACGCTTGCGCCCACGCTCAATGGGAAGCTCAGGCCATTGCCCAAGCCGTAGGCGAAGAAGAGCTTGGCGGCGGAGAAACACACATCGTTTTCCTTGATGCCGAGCACGCCTTTGCCATACAGCTCGGCGGTGTAGTAAGCATTCGCGTGGGTATGCACTGTGCCTTTGGGGCGACCTGTGGAGCCGGAGGAATAGAGCCAGAAGGCGGGTTCGTCGCCTTGTGTGGGGGCGTTTTGCGTGAGAGGCGTTGCTTTGAGCAAATCAGCCCATTCGGTGCAGCCTGCGGGCAAGGTAGTTGTGGGGCGCGAGACGTAAACCGCTTTGACTTCGTTGGGTGCGCTTTGCATCGCTGATTGCAATGTTGGCAGCAAAGCGGCAGATACGAGAGCTGCTTGAGAGCGGCTGTGCGCAAGCATGTAGGCGTAATCTTCCTTGGTGAGCAAGGTATTCACCGCTACGGGCACGATGCCGGCATACAAGCAACCGAGGAAAGAGACGACCCAATCTGTGCAGTCGTGCATGAGCAGGAGCACACGCTCTTCGCGACGCAGGCCGCTGGCTTGCAGGCTGGCGGCGCAGCGTTGAATCTGATCTGCGAGCTCGCCATAGCTCAAGCTGCCTGCATCGTCAGTCAGCGCGGTTTTGCTGGGGTGGCGGGCATTGGCGGCGATCAAATGTGCAGCAAAATTAAACTGCGTGGGCGGTGCTTGAACATGGCTGGACATGCTGTCTCCTCAACTCTTCGTTTGACGTAGCATCTGGCTTGATGCAAAATAATTCCAGTCGAACTATAAATCCACTGAAATACCTATGTCAAGCAATATATTGCATGTTAACCCGGCTGAAAGCGATACCGAAGAAGCCAAAAACCCATTTTTGGTGGCTTTGGGCGAGCGCGTGCGCAGCCAAAGAGCGCGTCGGGGCTTGACGCGCAAGGCGCTGGCTGCCGCTGCCGATGTCTCGGAGCGGCATTTGGCCAATTTGGAATATGGCGTGGGCAATGCCTCGATCTTGATCTTGCAGCAGGTGGCCGATGCGCTGGAATGCCCGCTGGCTGAGCTGCATGGGGATGTCACCACATCGAATCCAGAGTGGCTGATGCTGCGCAAGCTCTTGGAGCATGCCAACGAGACACAGCTGAAAAATCTACGTTTGAACATTGCTACATATTTAGGAGCGCCTCGCGCAGATTCTATGCCGGCCACTAGCCCAAAAGCCTCTCAAAGAATCGCTTTGATCGGGCTGCGCGGGGCGGGTAAATCTACACTGGGCAGGATGCTGGGCGAGGCTCTGGGCTACCCGTTTTTTGAGATGAGCGCGGAGATTGAGAAGTTGGCAGGCACTTCTGTGGCGGAGATTCAGGCGCTTTATGGCGTGACAGCTTATCGCCGCTATGAGCGCCGCGCGTTGGAGACGCTGATTGGCCAGCATGAACAAGCTGTGATTGCCACGCCGGGCGGCTTGGTGAGCGATGTGACGACCTTCAATGCCGTGCTTACGCATTGCACCAGCGTGTGGCTCCAAGCTGAGCCGCAAGACCATTTGCAGCGTGTGCATGCGCAAGGCGATATGCGCCCGATGGCGGCGAGCAAGGAAGCGCTGGATGATTTGAAGAGCATTTTGGCAGGGCGATCGGCGTTTTACTCTAAGGCTGATTTCACGCTCAATACAAGTGCACAGGCGTTGCCAGAGTCATTTTCCTTGCTGCAAAAGCTGCTCGAACCGGTCACAAGTGCAAATTTATGAAAAATATTGCATGAAGTCTAAATATGCAATATAATTCATAAAATCAACCTGAGGACGACAATCATGAGCAATGACCTTCGCGTGAATTACCAAACCCAGCCCAGCCAATATAAGCACTGGAAGCTGGAGTTCAACGGCTCCGTGGCCACTCTCAAGGCCGACTTTGATGAGAACGCAGGCCTGCGCCCTGGCTACAAGCTGAAATTGAACAGCTACGACCTCGGCGTGGACATTGAGCTCAACGACGCGATCAACCGCATCCGCTTCGAGCATCCTGAAGTGCGCACCGTGGTGCTCACCAGCGCGAAAGAAAAAGTGTTTTGCTCAGGCGCAAACATCTTCATGCTTGGCGTTTCCAGCCATGCGTGGAAAGTGAATTTCTGCAAATTCACGAACGAGACGCGCAATGGCTTGGAAGATTCCTCCGCGCACAGCGGCTTGAAATTTATCGCCGCGGTGAACGGCGCATGCGCAGGCGGCGGTTATGAAGTGGCGCTCGCTTGTGATGAAATTATTTTGGTGGATGACCGCAGCTCCGCCGTGAGCTTGCCCGAAGTGCCTTTGCTCGGCGTGTTGCCCGGCACAGGTGGCCTCACCCGCGTGACGGATAAGCGTAAAGTGCGCCACGATCTGGCCGATATCTTCTGCACCAGTGTGGAAGGCGTGCGAGGCAAGAAGGCGGTGGATTGGCGCTTGGTGGATCAAGCGGTGAAGCCTGCGCAGTTTGCCGAAGCTGTGCAAAAGCGTGCTTTGGAATTGGCTGAAAAGAGTGATCGCCCAGCGGACGCGAAGGGTGTGGCACTCACGCCTTTGAACTGCAAGATTGAAGCCGATGCGCTGCGCTACTCGAATGTGGCGGTAGAGATTGATCGCGCCAAGCGCATCGCGACTTTCACGGTAAAAGCACCAGTCGCCTCGATAGAATCTGCGCAGAATGCTATCGAAACCGCAGCATCCAATTGGTATCCCTTCGTGCTCGCGCGTGAGCTCGATGATGCGATTTTGCAGATGCGCACGAATGAGCTCGATATCGGCACATGGGTCTGGAAGACGCAAGGCGATGCTGCGAACGTGCTCGCGATGGATTCAGCGCTCATGGCAAACAAAGACCATTGGTTTGTGCGCGAAACCATTGGCTTGCTGCGCCGCACCTTGAGCCGCATTGATGTGAGTTCGCGCAGCTTGTTTGCCTTTATCGAAGAAGGCTCATGCTTTGCGGGCACATTCTTGGAGCTGGCGCTGGCCTGCGATCGCTCTTATCAACTTGCATTGCCGGACGACGAAGCCGCAGCACCCAAGATTACGGTGAGCGATGTGAATTTCGGTTTGTATCCGATGGCCACAGGTCAAAGCCGCTTGGCGCGCCGCTTCTACGACGAAACACCAGCGCTAGAAGCCGTGCGCGCCGTCGCAGGCAAGCCGCTCGATGCAGATGCCGCATTCGCCGTCGGCCTCGTCACAGCGAATCCAGACGATATCGACTGGGCAGATGAAGTCCGCATCGCCTTGGAAGAGCGCGTCGCCATGAGCCCAGATGCCTTGACCGGCATGGAAGCCAACCTGCGCTTCAATGGCAAAGAAAACATGGTCACCCGCGTTTTTGGCCGCTTAACCGCTTGGCAAAACTGGATCTTTCAACGGCCTAATGCCGTGGGGGAGAAGGGCGCTTTGAAGGTTTATGGCAAGGGCGATAAGGCGGCTTTTGATTGGAATCGAGTTTGATGGTTGGTTGGTGAACCGACTAATAGAACGCAAAAGACGCAGAAGAAACGCAAAAGGCGCAAAAGTGATTTGTACAAATTCTTTTCAGCGAATTTTGCGTACTTCTGCGTCTTTTGCGTTCTCTTCTTTGTTCGCCACAACCATTAACTAAAGCAAAGTATCTCGTTGTGCAGCAAGGCAGGTGGCTTGCTGTAACCGAAACATCTCCACCGTTGTTTTAAGAGCAGACATCATGAGCATCAACTACAGCGAGAAAATCCCGAACAACGTCAACCTCAGCGAAGACCGCACCTTGCAGCGCGCGCTTGAAGGTTGGCAGCCGAACTTCATCAATTGGTGGGATGAGATTGGCCCCGAAGGTGCGGAAGCGTCTGATGTGTATTTGCGTACTGCAGTGAGCGTTGATCCCGCAGGCTGGGCGAGCTTTGGCCATGTGAAGATGCGCGATTATCGCTGGGGCATTTTCTTGAACCCTGGCCAGCAAGATCGCAAGATTCACTTTGGTGATCATCTCGGCCAAGATGCTTGGAATGATGTGCCCGGCGAATACCGCGCCAATCTGCGCCGCATCATCGTCACGCAGGGCGATACCGAGCCAGCTTCTGTGGAGCAACAGCGCCACCTCGGCCTCACCGCGCCGAGCATGTATGACCTGCGCAATCTGTATCAGATTAACGTCGAAGAAGGCCGCCATTTGTGGGCGATGGTCTATCTGCTGCACAAACATTTTGGCCGCGATGGCCGTGAAGAAGCTGAGGCGCTGCTCGAGCGCCGCAGCGGCGATGCCGATACACCGCGCATCTTGCAAGCGTTCAACGAAGCCACGCCTGATTGGCTCGCTTTCTTCATGTTCACCTACTTCACCGATCGCGATGGCAAATTCCAGCTTTGCGCATTGGCAGAGAGCGCGTTTGAGCCACTGGCACGTACTACGAAATTCATGCTCACAGAAGAAGCGCATCACATGTTTGTGGGCGAGAGCGGCATCAGCCGCGTGATTCAGCGCACTTGCCAAGCGATGAATGAGATGAAGACGGATGATGTGAAGAAGCTTCGTGCCGCTGGTGTGATTGATCTGCCTACCGTGCAGCGTTATTTGAATTTCCACTTCTCGGTCACCATCGATTTGTTTGGCGCAGACGAATCATCGAACGCTGCCACCTTCTACAGCACCGGCCTCAAAGGCCGCTACGAAGAAGGCAAGCGCACAGACGATCACCAATTGCGTGGCCAGAGCTATAAAGTGCTGGAAGTTGTAGGCGGCGAGTTGAAAGAAAAAGAAGTGCCGATGCTCAATGCGCTTAACGAAGTGCTGCGCGATGATTACATCAAAGATTCCGTGGCCGGCGTGGGCCGCTGGAACAAAGTGATCGAGAAGGCGGGCATTCCGTTCAAGCTCACCACACCACACAAAGCCTTCCATCGCAACATCGGTGCGCTGTCTGGCGCAAAGGTATCGCCAGAAGGCCGCGTTGTCTCGCAAGCCGAGTGGGATGTGAAGAAAAACGAGTGGCTGCCAACTGCCGAAGACCGGGCTTTCGTCGCAAGCCTGATGGGCCGAGTCGTCGAGCCAGGTAAATTCGCCAACTGGATCGCGCCACCTGCGATGGGTATCAACCGCCAGCCAGTTGAGTTTGACTACGTACGCTTTGCTTGATGATCAAAAAAACTAGGTAACGCGAAAAACGCGAAAGTGACGCGAAAAGCGCGAAAATTTAGGACGATTTCTTTTTTGCGTTTTTCGCGTACTTTTAGCGCTTTTCGCGTTACATAGTTTTATCTAGGAGCTGAGCAATGGGCGCTAACGAAACCACCCTCATCAAGCAACACCTGATCGACCCAGTGATTTGCATTCGTTGCAACACCTGCGAGGCCACATGCCCCGTCGGTGCGATCACGCATGATGATCGCAACTATGTGGTGGATGCCGAGAAGTGCAATAGTTGCATGGCCTGCATTTCGCCTTGCCCTACGGGCTCGATTGACAACTGGCGCAGCATGCCCAAGGTCAAAGCCTATTCGGTGGCCGAGCAGCTCACATGGGAAGATTTGCCGGCTGAGTTGTCTGAAGCGCAGTTGGCTGAAAGCGGCGTTTTTAGCGATTCTTCAGAAGAAAATAAGCAAGTAGCCGGCATAAATACTGCGCAGAGCGCTACGAATTCAGTAGCGTCCGACAGCAGCGATGCAATGCCTAACTACGGCGCAACGCTGCCGCCATGGTCAGCCGCGCATGGCTACACCAATCTCTACGGCCCCAAAGCTGCGCAGAAAACCATCACAGCCACCGTTGCCGGCAATGTGCGTGTCACAGAAGTCGGGAAGACGGCAGGCAGTGATTACGACACGCATCACATCGTGCTCGATTTCGGCAGCATGCCTTTCCCTGTGCTCGAAGGGCAAAGCATAGGTATCATTCCGCCCGGATTGGATGAGCGTGGTAAGCCTCATCATGCGCGGCAATATTCCATCGCCAGCCCACGAAATGGCGAGCGACCCGGCTACAACAATTGCTCGCTCACGATCAAGCGCGTGCTACAAGACTATTCCGGTAAACCTGTGCGTGGCGTAGGCAGCAATTTCATGTGCGATCTCAAGGTGGGCGATAAGGTGGAAGTGATTGGCCCTTTTGGCACCAGCTTCCTCATGCCCAATCACCCCAAGAGCCATATCGTGATGATCTGCACCGGCACAGGCTCAGCGCCGATGCGCGCGATGACGGAGTGGCGGCGCAGACTGAGACAATCCGGCAAGTTCGAAGGCGGAAAACTGCTGCTCTTCTTTGGCGCTCGCTCCCAGGAAGAGCTACCTTACTTCGGGCCCTTGCAACAGCTGCCCAAAGATTTCATCGAAACGCATTTCGCCTATTCGCGCACTCCCGGTCAGCCGAAAAAATATGTGCAAGATGCGATGCGCGAGCAATCTGCCTCACTCGGTTTACTTCTGAACGACCCAAAGGCCTATTTCTATGTCTGTGGCCTCAAAGCCATGGAAGAGGGGGTGGTGCTCGCGCTCAAAGACATCGCTACAGGCGCTGGCTTGAACTGGGATACAGTGGGAGCCAGCCTCAAACAAGAAGGCCGATTGCACTTAGAGACTTATTGAGACTTTCCATGAACCACGCTTACATCGTTGATGCCATCCGCACACCTTTTGGCCGCTACGGCGGCGCATTGTCAACAGTGCGCACCGATGATCTCGGTGCGATCCCTCTAAAAGCTTTGATGGCGCGAAATACGGCGGTGGATTGGGAAGCGGTAACGGATGTGATCTATGGCTGTGTGAACCAAGCGGGGGAAGACAATCGCAATGTGGCGCACATGGCTTCGCTTTTGGCAGGCTTGCCTTTTCAAGTGCCGGGCAGCACGGTAAACCGCTTGTGTGGCTCAGGCTTAGATGCAATCGGCACGGCATCCCGCGCCATCCGTGCGGGAGAAGCTACATTAATGATAGCGGGCGGCGTAGAGAGCATGAGCCGTGCGCCTTTTGTAATGCCCAAAGCCACGAGCGCTTTTAGCCGTGATGCTCAGATTTTTGACACCACGATTGGCTGGCGCTTCGTCAACAAGATCATGAAAGAGAAATACGGCGTGGATTCCATGCCCGAGACGGCAGAGAACGTGGCTGAGCAATTCAAGATCGAGCGCGAGGCGCAAGATCGTATGGCGTTGGCCAGCCAGATGAAAGCTGTAGCTGCGCAAAAATCAGGCTACTTTGATGCCGAGATCACCCCCGTCACCATTCCTCAAAAGAAGGGGGATGCAATTGTGGTGAGCCAAGACGAGCATCCGCGCGAAACTTCCCTTGAAGCTCTGGCCAAGCTCAAAGGCGTTGTGAAACCCGAAGGCACAGTCACTGCAGGCAACGCCAGCGGTGTGAACGATGGCTCATGCGCTTTGCTGCTGGCCGATGAAAAGACGGCAGCCAAATACAGCCTCACACCAAAAGCAAGAGTGGTCGGTATGGCCACGGCAGGCGTGCCCCCGCGCATCATGGGTATCGGCCCCGCGCCTGCCACACGCAAGGTGCTGGAGCTCACGGGCTTGAAGTTGGATCAAATGGATGTCATCGAGCTCAATGAAGCTTTTGCCGCGCAAGGCCTGGCCGTGTTGCGCGATCTGGGGCTCAAGGACGATGATGGAAGAGTGAATCCCAATGGCGGCGCAATTGCCCTTGGTCACCCGCTAGGCGCATCAGGTGCCAGGCTCGCCACCACAGCAGTCAACCAGCTCCACAAAACCAAAGGCCGCTATGCGCTCTGTACGATGTGTATCGGTGTGGGGCAGGGCATTGCCGTCATCATTGAACGCGTCTAAGCACGGTCCATGAACACTCTGACCGCCATGCGATATTTGCTGGCGCTGCAAGAGCATCAGCATTTTGGCCGTGCAGCGCAAGCCAGCCACATCACGCAGCCTGCGCTTTCTAACGCGATCAAGGCACTAGAGAGCCAACTTGGCGTGGTGATCGTCAAGCGCGGGCGCAGCTTTGCAGGTTTTACGGCTGAAGGTGAGAAGGTACTCGTGCGGGCGCAGCGCATGCTGCGCGAGTATGAGCAGCTCAGTGATGAGCTGCGCATGCAAACCGATGAGCCTGTGGGGCATCTTCGCCTAGGCGCCGTGCCCACAGCGATTCCAGTGGCCACACGCTTGGCCAACAGTTTGCAAATGCTGCATCCAGGCATTCATACCACGGTGCTTTCTTGCAGCTCGGATGAGCTGGAGCATGGCTTGACGGATCTCAAGCTGGATCTGGCCCTGGGCTATGAGGAGCGAGCCAACCAAGCCGTGCCAAAACTCACTCTGATCGCTCAGTATGAAGAGGCTTACTTTTTGCTCAAGAAGCCGCATGACAGTGCTGCAAACCAGCGGCCTGCGACCGCAGTGACTTGGCGCGAAGCCAGCAGTCAGCCTCTGTGTTTGCTCGCGCCGCCGATGCACAACCGCGTGATCTTGGAAGCCATGTTTAAGAAGCTAGGTGTGCAAGTCAAACCTGCGATGGAGACGAATTCATTGCTGGCTCTTGCCATCAGCGTGCAGGCCGGGCGTGTGCAGGCGATTGTGCCGGGGGCGATGGTAGGCGCACTCATGAACACATCAGGCTTGGTGGCTTGCCCACTGGTGGAGCCGCAGCTGCGTACGCCGATGGTGCTGATGCATCTGGCGCAAGGCTCGGGCAGTGTGGTGTTGGACGCGACTTTGCGCTTTGCCCAGAGCACAGATTGGCATGCGCAGCTCGCAAAGTATGCCGGAGCGCTGCAAATCTGATTCAAAATTTGAATCGCATCATCAGCGGATTCGATTAGACGCAGCTCGCAGCCTCGGCGATACTCGCAGGCATGACTCCAACAACGATTGAACGGCGCACGATTCCTATTCATGTGCAAACTGCACCTGCCAAAGCGCCTCCAAAGATTGGCAAACTCAAAGGCCGTCAAGTTGATCCTGCTGCGCGCGCTGAAGTGCTGTCGCTGATTGAGACAAGCCGCTGGCCGGGAGCGCTGCGGCGTGATTTGCTGATTGAGTATTTGCATGTGCTGAACGACCACTTTGGCGCTGTGTTTGAACGCCACATCGCCGCGCTGGCGGATGTGATGAGACTCTCACAAGCGGAAGTGTTTGAGGTGGCGAGCTTTTATCATCACTTTGAAATCTTGCGGGATGATGAAACCGCGCCTCGCCTGCGCCTGCGCGTGTGCAATGGGTTGAGCTGCGAGATGGCGGGTGCGAAAGAGCTGCTTGCCAAGTTACCTGCGTTGCTGCAGGCGGATGTGAGTGTGGAGCCGGTGCCTTGCATTGGGCGCTGTGAAGCTGCGCCGGCGGTTGCTGTAGGGCAACGCAATGTTGGGAAAGCTTCTGCTTCAGGTTTGACTTCATTTTTAGATCGAAAACAGCATGTGGCCGGCATAGATACTGCGCAAAGTGCTATTGATTTAATAGTATTTGATGACTATCTTGCTAGTGGCGGATATGGCCTGTTGCGCGATGTGGTGAGTGGAAAACGCGATCATGAGAGCGTGATCCTGGCTTTGGAGCATGCTGGCTTGCGCGGTTTGGGTGGTGCGGGCTTTCCTGCGGGGCGCAAGTGGCGGATCGTGCGCGATCAACCATCTCCTCGCTTGATGGCCGTGAATATTGACGAAGGCGAGCCGGGCACGTTCAAGGATCGCTGGTATCTGGAGCGTGATCCGCATCGTTTTTTGGAAGGCATGCTGATTGCGGCGCAAGTGGTGAGCATCAGTGTGATCTACATTTATCTGCGCGATGAATACCATGAGCTGCGGGAGATGCTGCAGGCTGAGCTGACCAAGCTGCAAAGCAATCCTCCCTGCGACTTGCCCAAAATTGAGCTGCGGCGCGGGGCGGGCGCATACATCTGCGGCGAAGAATCCGCGATGATCGAAAGCATTGAAGGCAAGCGCGGTGAGCCGCGCATGAGGCCGCCGTATATCGCGCAAGTGGGGTTGTTTGGCCGTCCCACACTGGAGCACAATTTTGAAACCCTCTATTGGGTGCGTGAGATTGTGGAGAAGGGCGGCGAGTGGTTTGCCTCGCATGGGCGCAATGGGCGCAAGGGTTTGCGAAGTTTTAGCGTGAGCGGAAGAGTGAAAACCCCCGGCGTAAAGCTCGCGCCAGCAGGGATCAGCGTGCGGGAGCTGATTGATGAGTATTGCGGCGGCATGGCAGATGGCCATGAGCTCTATGCCTATTTGCCGGGCGGCGCGAGTGGCGGCATCTTGCCAGCATCTCTATCGCATGTGCCTCTTGACTTCGATACTTTGCAACAGTACGGCTGCTTCATCGGCAGCGCGGCGGTGATTGTGCTGAGCCAAGAAGACAAAGCACGTGATGCGGCGATTAACATGATGAAGTTCTTCGCGCATGAGAGCTGCGGCCAATGTACGCCTTGCCGCGTGGGCACGGAAAAGTCTGCCAAATTGATGGAAGCGAAGGTGTGGGATCAACCGACTTTGAAGGATCTGAGCACCGTGATGGTGGATGCCAGCATTTGCGGCTTGGGGCAGGCTGCGCCGAATCCAATGCAAAGTGTTTTGAAATACTTCTCTGACGAGGTGAAGGCATGAGCGCCCGTGACATGATCAGCTTTGAGTTGGATGGCAAGCCTGTGCAGGCCATTCCCGGAGAGAGCATCTTGCAAGCGGCCAAGCGCAGCGGCGTGGAGATTCCGCATCTCTGCTTCAAAGAAGGCATGCGAGCCGATGGCAATTGCCGGGCTTGCGTGGTAGAGATTGAGGGTGAGCGGGTGCTCGCGCCGAGTTGTTGCCGCGCGCCTGCTGAGGGCATGAAAGTGAAGGCGCAGAGCGAGCGCGCCACCAAGAGCCAGAAAATGGTGTTGGAGATGCTGCTCTCTGATTTGCCGGAGCAGGGCTATAAGTGGCATGAAGATGATGCGAGCCAGCCGCATGGCGAGTTGAGCCAATGGGCGAGCGCGATGAATGTGCAGGTGCGTCCTGAGTTGATAGCCTTGCGCCGTGAGCAGCCGAAGGCTGATCTCTCACATCCTGCGATGGCGGTGAATCTGGATGCTTGCATCCAATGCACGCGCTGCGTGCGGGCTTGTCGCGAAGTGCAAGTGAACGATGTGATTGGCTATGCGCAGCGCGGTAGCCATTCGAGCATTGTGTTTGATCAGGGTGACGCTCTTGAAGCGAGCAGTTGCGTGGCTTGTGGTGAATGCGTGCAAGCCTGCCCCACTGGCGCGCTGATGCCGAAAACTCAGATCGGCTCACAGAAGGTGGACAAGAAAATTGATTCGGTCTGCCCGTACTGCGGCGTGGGTTGCTTGATCACTTACAACGTACGTGATGAAAAAATCGTGAGCGTGGAAGGCCGCAAAGGCCCTGCGAATGATTCTCGGCTTTGCGTGAAGGGGCGCTTTGGTTTTGATTATGTGCATCACGAAGGGCGTTTAACGAAGCCTTTGATTCGTAAAGAAGGCGTAGTTAAAAGTATCTTGCCGCGCGATGCAGATTGGAGTGAAGTCTTCAGAGAAGCGACTTGGGAAGAGGCTTTGAATCTTGCGGGCGGCAAGCTCAAGGGCTTGCATGATCAATATGGCGCGAAATCGCTTGCAGGCTTTGGCTCAGCCAAAGGCAGCAATGAAGAGGCCTATCTTTTCCAAAAGCTGGTGCGCGCCGGCTTTGGCTCGAACAACGTCGATCACTGCACGCGCTTGTGTCATGCCTCATCCGTTGCAGCGTTGCTCGAAGGAGTAGGCTCTGGCGCGGTGAGCAATCAGGTCAATGATGTGGCGCACAGCGAAGTGATCCTCATCATCGGCTCGAACCCGACATCGAATCACCCAGTCGCGGCTACTTGGATGAAGAATGCTGCCAAAGAAGGCACGAAGATTATTTTGGCCGACCCGCGCCGCACCGATATCGCGCGCCATGCCTGGAGGAGCCTGCAATTCAAGCCCGATACCGATGTGCTGCTACTCAATGCCATGCTCTACACCATCATCGAAAAAGGGTTGATCGCCGGCGAATTCATTGCGCAGCGTGCTACTAATTTTGAAGCACTGAAGACGCAGGTGGCGAATTTCTCTCCCGAGGCGGTGGAGCATGCCTGCGGTATCGATGCAGCCACCATTCGCGAAGTGGCCACCACTTTTGCGACTGCCAAGAGCGCGATGATCCTCTGGGGCATGGGCGTGAGCCAGCATGTGCATGGCACGGATAACGCGCGCTGCTTGATCGCGCTTTCTACGATCACGGGGCAAATCGGCAGGCCGGGTACAGGCTTGCATCCGCTGCGCGGGCAAAACAATGTACAGGGCGCGAGCGATGCGGGCTTGATTCCGATGATGCTGCCTAATTACCAGCGAGTGGACAATGCGGCGGCGCATGCTTGGTTTGAGAATTTCTGGAATACGAAGCTGGATGACAAACCCGGCTACACCGTGGTCGAGATCATGCACAAGGCGCTTGCCGAGGAAAACGATCCGCACAAGATTCGCGGCATGTATGTCATGGGCGAAAACCCGGCGATGAGCGATCCTGATCTCGCGCATGCGCGCCACGCGCTGGAAAGCTTGGAGCACCTCGTCGTGCAAGATATTTTCATGACGGAGACGGCATGGCTGGCCGATGTGGTGCTCCCCGCCAGCGCTTGGCCGGAGAAGACGGGTACGGTGAGCAACACCGATCGCATGGTTCAACTCGGCCGCCAAGCATTGCCGCTGCCCGGCGATGCAAAGCATGATTTGTGGATCATTCTGCAATTGGCCAAGCAGCTCGGTTTGAATTGGAACTATGCTGGCGTTAACGATGAGAGCCAAGGCAGTGGTGTAGCGGCGGTGTACGAAGAGATGCGCCAAGCCATGCACACTGCGATTGCGGGCATCACTTGGGCGAGATTAGAAAAAGAAGGCTCAGTGACTTACCCATGCCTGTCTGAGGCCGATCCCGGCCAACCCATCGTCTTCCAAGACAAAGTACCCACGCAAGATGGCCGCATCAAGCTCGTGCCCGCAGGCTTCATCCCAGCCAACGAATCACCAGACAGTGACTATCCGTATGTGCTCATCACAGGCCGCCAGCTCGAGCATTGGCACACCGGCTCCATGACGCGACGCGCGAGCATGCTCGATGCGATTGAGCCGCTGGCCACGGCCTCGATCAACTCCGCTCTGGCCTCTCAATTGAAGATAGAGGCTGGCGCGATGATGAAAGTCGCGTCAAAACGCGGAGAGATTGAGCTGCAAATGCGTATCGATGAAGGCACGCCAGCTAATACGGTCTTCATCCCATTCGCCTACGCCGAAGCCGCAGCGAATTTACTGACCAATGCCGCGCTCGATCCGTTTGGAAAAATTCCCGAATTCAAATACTGCGCGGTAAAAATAGAAAAGCCCTGAGAAGGTATCACACCTTCTCAGGGCTGATTGGGCAAGCCTTGACTTAACCGCCTTTTTTGGCGCGCTTGCCAGCGTTTTTCTTATTGCGAGTAGCGCTACCGCGCTCCAAGCTTACTTTTTGGCCACGGTTCACGGGGCGGGAAACACCGTTAGGCAGTGCCGGTGGGGGCGTGCGCTTGCGGTCTGCTTCGGTTCTGATTTTGTCGGCCATGAGGAAACTCCAATAAATTAGCGATTAACCCGTAATTAGGCCACAGATTCAGGGCTAAATCACACGATCAGCCAGTAATCCGCTTCGCCTTGTTCACCCGTGCGGTGCGAGCGAGCGTGCGCAGCACGGCATCCAAATGCGCGGTATCGCGCACATCCACCACAAAGCGCAAATCAGCCGTGGGCGCGCCCACCTCGCTATCGCGCCCTAAATCTACGCTCTTGATATCGGCCTCAGCGCTGGCCAAAGCCGCTGCGACCTTGGCGAGCACGCCTTTGCCGCTTTGCACGGTGACGACAATAGTGGTGGAGAAGGCGCGCAAGGGCTCGTCGCTCCATTCCACGGCGATGAAGCGCTCTTTGTCTTTTTGCATGAGCTTTTGCGCCACGCTGCACGTTGCGGTGTGCACATGCAAGCCTTCGCCGCGCCCCAGATAGCCGGTGATCGCATCGCCGGGAATGGGCTGACAGCAGGTGGCGTATTGCACCGTGCCGCCATCGCGGCCATCGAGCACAATCGCGCCTTGCGAGATTTGCTCATGCGCGGTGAAGCGCTCTTTGCTCATGAGCAGCGGATCGATCTTTTGGCCTGCTTCGGCGAGGAGAATCACCAAGCGCTTGGCCAAGATGGAAGCTACGCGCTTGCCCAGACCAATATCAGCCAGCATCTCGGTGCGGCTCTGATTACCCGAGAAGCGCAAGAGCTTGGCCCATAGCGCTTGGCTGGCTTCATCCGTATCTGGCAGGGCATTGATACCTTCTGCACGCAAGGCTTGCAGGAGTAGCTTCTCACCCAAATCTTCTGATTCGTGCAAGGACAGCGTTTTGAGGTGATGGCGGATTTTGCTGCGCGCACGCGCGGTGCGCACAAAGCCCAGCCACGCAGGATTGGGTTTGGAGAATTCTGCCGTGATCACTTCAATCACATCGCCATTTTTCAGCTCCGTGCGCAGCGGCACTTGTTCGCCATTGACCTTTGCGCCCATGGTGTGATCGCCCACATCGGTGTGTACCGCGTAGGCAAAATCCACCACCGTTGCGCCCCGCGGCATGGCCATGATTTCGCTCTTGGGCGTGAACACATAGACCGCGTCAGGGAAGAGATCAATCTTCACATGCTCCCAGAAATCCGATGCATCGCGGTTTTCGTTGTGAATATCCAGCAGGGATTTGAGCCACTGCGTGCCTAAGCGATCGGCTTCTTGCGCCGAGTTGCTGGATGCTTCGGGCGCATCCACGCCATCAAGCGCCTGCTGTTCGCCATGCGATTTATAGAGCCAATGCGCGGCCACGCCGCTCTCGGCCACCACATGCATGGGCTCGGTGCGCATCTGGAATTCCACATTCACACCGCTGGGGCCCACCACGGTGGTGTGCAGCGATTGGTAGCCATTGATCTTCGGAATGGCGATGTGATCTTTGAATTTGCCGGGCACGGGCTTGTAGAGCTGATGCAGCACGCCAAGCGCCGTGTAGCAATCGGTGATGCCCGGCACGATGAGGCGGAAGCCATAAATATCCGTGACTTCGGCGAAGCTCAGGTGCTTGCTGTCCATCTTTTTGTAGATGGAAAAGAGCGTTTTCTCGCGGCCTGAAATCACGATAGGCAACTTGGCTTGATCAAAGCTGGCTTCGATATCGCGCTCCACTTTTTGAATCAAATCACGCCGGCGGCTGCGCGCCTTTTGCACAGCGCGGGTGAGCGTGGCATAGCGCCATGGGTGCAGATAGCGAAAGCTCAGGTCTTGCAGCTCGCGATAGGTTTGATTGAGGCCCAGGCGGTGTGCAATCGGCGCATAGATATCCAAAGTCTCACGCGAGATGCGCGGCCACTTGGCGCGGGGCATATCGTCCATCGTGCGCATGTTGTGGCTGCGGTCAGCGAGCTTGATGAGGATCACGCGCACATCGCGCGCCATGGCGAGAAGCATCTTGCGAAAGCTCTCGGCTTGGTTTTCTTCGCGGGTGTTGAATTCGAGTTTGTCGAGTTTCGTGAGGCCATCGACCAGCTCGGCCACCGGTGAGCCAAATTTTTCAATGATCTCGGCCTTGGTCACGCCGCAATCTTCCAGCGTGTCGTGCATGAGCGCCGCCATGAGGGCTTGCGCATCGAGCTTCCATTCGGCGCAGAGCGAGGCGACGGAGATGGGATGCGTGATGTAGGGCTCGCCATTGCCGCGCATTTGGCCGAGGTGGGCTTCATCGGCGAAGCGATAGGCTTTGCGGATGCTCTCTACGTCGTCTGCTGCCAGATAGTCTAATTTTGCGGTGAGCGCGGCAAAGCTGGCCGCTGCTGCATTGGCAGCTTCTGCGGCTAATTTCGGGCTTTTGGCTGGCGCTTTAGCCCGTGTGGGTTTCATCACGGCGCTCATTGGATTCACGTATTTCAGTCACATGGTAGCAAGAGAAGCAATTCCCATGCAAAAAGCGCCTGAAAAGGCGCTTTTTTGATGGATCAATGTCGTAACAATGATCAGATAGGCACTTTTTTCAGCATTTCCGTGCCGATTTTGCCAGCGGCGATCTCGCGCAGGGCGGTCACGGCGGGCTTGTTTTTGCTCTCCAGCTTAGGCGTGTGGCCTTGGCTGAGCATGCGGGCGCGGTAGGTGGCCGAGAGCACGAGCTCAAAGCGGTTTGGGATCTGTTTGAGGCAGTCTTCAACGGTAATACGAGCCATTTGGGCAACTCCAGAGGTAAAAAGTGACGAGTTTGAGCAGGGAAGCTCAGTGAATATTCAGTGCAAGGAAGGTGGCGGCTTTGGCTCGGCGCTGGGCTGCAAACTTCAGCCTTTGCGCAGAAACGATGGCTTTCAGATCGAACAAAGCCCGCTCAAATATCTCGTTGATTATAACGAAATCGAAATTCCGAGCCTGGGCGATCTCATTGCGTGCATTTTGCATGCGCAGCTCGATACTGTCAGTCGTATCTTCCCCGCGCCGCTCAATGCGGCCGCGCAGCTCCTCTAAGCTTGGCGGCAAGATGAAAATCAGCACCGCTTCGGGGAAGAGCTTTTTGATCTGATACGCACCTTGGTAGTCAATCTCCAAGATCACGTCTTCCCCGCGCGAGAGGCGGCTCTCAATCGCCATGCGCGAAGTGCCATAGCGCTTGCCATGCACATGCGCCCACTCGAAGAAGGCTTGTTTTTCGATCAGCGTATCAAATTCCGCATCGCTCACAAAATAGTATTCACGCCCATGCTTTTCCTGCCCACGGGCGGCGCGCGTTGTGTGCGAGACGCTGGGCTGCACCTGAGAATCCAGCTCCATCAGAGCTTTCACAAGGCTAGATTTGCCTGCGCCACTAGGGGCTGCGACAACGAATAAGTTTCCGGGGAATTCCATAGCTTATTTTAATGAGTTTTTGACGTGTTTTTTAGGCTTTTTAGCCATATCGCCGGCATGGAATGTGCGCGGAGTGCTATTGAATTTATAGTGACTTTGAGGTTTCTATCTGAGCATCGCACCTACGCCTGCGCGAGACGCTGCGCCCGGCCTGCCTTCTTTTTCAGCGAACCGTGCTCTGTGGTAGCAGAGACTGAATTGTTTGCGTAAAAGCTTTTAAGTCCAATAGATGAGATCCACCTGTTGTGGGTTTCGAAACTGGTACTGCTAGCCAATGATGTGGATTTGCGAAAGCTACCTCAAGACCAATTGGCATGGGTTGCGCTTGTAAATAACGTGTTGCGTCATTCTTGGTCAAATGATCCAAACTGTACGCATCGCCTTTACCGCACCAAAGTACGACTTGCCCGAACGAATTCCACAGGTTAACCACACCCATCTCGATATGCGCTGGTACTGCTTCAAACAATGTAGTTTCAATTCCGAAATACCGTTGAAAAAGTTGGGCTGCCCGAGACACACTCAAGCTTTGTTCGTTTAGCAGGTTTAAGGTGAGTTCTTCAATCAGCTTTGCATCGTATTGGGTCATTTGCGGTCGTATGCCAATAAATGATTCACCGTTAGGGTGTTCGTAGAACACTTCAAAGGCAACATTATTGCCAACGTATGAGCGGATTCTGTTCACGTCATGCGCGTTGAGTTCGCCACCAACGGGAATGCTGAGGCAGCTCTCCCAGTTGCCATCGAAACCGATTTGCACAAATTTCGCTTTACCAAAAATCTGGGTGATACTAGATACGTCCATGGTGACTCTCATTTGCTTGAAAAATTAAGATCAAATCGCGCAATGCAGCAGAGTATTGGGTCAGGTCTTGCAATTAAGCATTTAAAAATCCTCTTACTACTCAATATTCTGCACCTGCTCACGCATTTGCTCGATCAGTACCTTCATATCCACACTGATGCGCGAGAGGGCGAGGGTGGAGGATTTGCTGCCTAGGGTGTTGGCTTCCCGGTGTAGCTCTTGGATGACGAAATCTAGGCGTTTGCCGAGTTCGCCGGGTTTGCCTTTGCCTTGCAGGAGATCGTCGATCTCGCCGAGGTGGGCTTCTAGGCGGGTGAGCTCCTCGGCGACGTCGATGCGGATGGCAAACGACGCGGCTTCTGTGAGGGCGCGTTCTTGGGCGGTTTGTGCGGAGAGTTGACCGCCGCTATCGGCTTGCTGCAGGGCTTCGTTGAAGCGCTGCACGTAGCGCTGTTGTTGCGCAGCCACAAGCTCGGGCACCATAGGGAGGGCGGTTTTGACGAGCTCGCGCAACTGGCTGGTATGCCCGGCGAGCATGGCGGCTAGGCGTGTACCTTCGCGTGCGCGGCTGGCGATGAATTGGGTGATGGCCTCGCCCGCCAAAGCGAGCAGGGCGGCGCTGTGATCTACATCAGATGCTGTGGCTTGGCCTGCGCCTAAACGGAGCACATCGGCAACGGAGAGTGGCTGCGCCTGCGGTAGCCAAGCCATGATTTGCTCCTGTGCGCGGGAGAGCTGTTGCAGCAGGGCGGGGCTGGGTGAGGCTTGAGCGGGGGAGGCGTTTGAATGCTCGTGGATCACATAGGCGCGCATTTCGAGCTTGCCGCGCTTGATACGGCTTGTGAGAAGCTCGCGCAAGGCAGTCTCTTGGCTACGCAGCTCATCGCCGAGCTTGAAGCTCAGATCGAGAAAACGGCTGTTGACGGAGCGCAGCTCCAGCCCAAGGCGTGGCGCGGCTGTCGCTTCAGGGTGAGTGGGAGGGGAGGATTGCAGGCTGGCGTAGCCTGTCATGCTGTAAACTGACATGTAAGCATTATGTCCAAAGTCAAACCCGCCTCCCTGCCGCCAGATACCGTCATTGGCGGCTACCGTGTCGTTCGTAAAGTCTCTGCCGGGGGCTTTGGTGTGGTGTATCTCTCGGTGGACAGCGAAGGCCAGCAGGTGGCCATCAAAGAATATTTGCCGTCGAGTTTGGCGACGCGTGCGCCGGGCGAGCTGCTGCCTCAGGTGCAGCCAGATAAATTGTCGCTCTATCGCTTGGGGCTGAAAAGCTTCTTTGAAGAAGGCCGCTCGCTGGCTCAGATCTCTCACCCTTCGGTCGTTTCCGTGTTGAATTTCTTCCGCGAAAACGAGACGGTTTATATGGTGATGAACTATCTGGAGGGCGCAACCCTGCAAGATTTCATCATCACAGCGCGTGAATTAAAGAAGCAAAAAGTCTTCCGCGAATCCACCATCCGCAGCTTGTATGACGAAATCCTGCGCGGCTTGCGCATCGTGCATCAGCACAAGATGCTGCACCTCGATATCAAGCCCGCGAATATTTTCATCACCGATGACAACAAGGCTGTGATGATTGACTTCGGCGCGGCGCGCGAGGTGCTCTCCAAAGAGGGCAACTTCATTCGCCCGATGTACACGCCCGGTTTTGCTGCGCCTGAGATGTATCGCCGCGATGCGAGTATGGGCCCTTGGACAGATATTTATGCGATTGGCGCTTGTATTTACGCCAGCATGCAGGGCTATCCGCCCAATGATGCGCCGCAGCGCTTGGAGAAAGACCGTCTGTCTCTCGCCCTCTCCCGTCTGCGCGGTGTGTACTCCGACAATTTGATTGAAGTGGTCGAATGGTGCATGTCGCTTGATCCTTTGTCTCGCCCGCAATCGGTGTTTGCTTTGCAGAAAGAACTCTCACAAGAGAGCGAGCGGCGCTACACACGCCTTTCTGTGGGCGAGAAGATGCGGCTGCAATTTGACAATGTGGTTAACGATACGAAAAAAGCGGTGGGCAAAGCCACCAAATTTGGTAAATAAGCATGAGAAGCGGCAAGGCAATGAAGTTTTCGGTATTTCAAGTCAGCCGCAAAGGTGGGCGTGAGAAAAACGAAGACCGTATGGGTTACAGCTACACGCGCGAATCCGTGATGTTTGCTTTGGCCGATGGCATGGGCGGGCATCCTGAGGGTGAAGTGGCCGCGCAATTGGCGCTGCAAACGCTCTCTGCACTCTTCCAAAAAGAAGCGCGCCCGCTGATTCATAACGTGACCGAATTTTTGGCTATGGCGCTCATGGCCGCCCATCACCAGATCATTCGCTACGCCAGCGAAAAAGGTATGCTCGATACACCTCGCACCACACTCGTGGCCGGCGTGGTGCAGGGTGGCGCAGCGACTTGGATTCACTGCGGTGATTCACGCTTGTATTTCATGCGCGATGGCGAAATGGTCACGCGCACGCGCGATCACTCGTATGTAGAGCAGCACAGCGCGGGCATCATCAAACTCGAGCGCTTGAACCGCAACGTGCTTTTTACTTGCCTGGGTTCACCTACCAAACCTGTTTACGATATTTCTGGCCCGCATAATTTGCAGCAGGGCGATCGCCTCATGCTTTGCTCGGATGGCCTCTGGGGTAGTGTGAACGACAACGACATCGTGCACACCATGTGCAAAGGCCCTGTAGCTAATGTGGTGCCCGATGTGGTCGAGCTGGCGCTGCGCCAAGGCGGCGAACATTCCGATAACGTGACCGTGATCGCGATGGAATGGGAAACGCCCGATGCGTTTGAGTCCACGCAAGGGATTTCTACCGATAGCATCAGCGATGGTGTGTTTGCTTCGACCATTCAATCGGGTGTGTTGGACACGATGGTGGATGATCTCGATGATGCAGCGATTGAGCGCTCCATTGCAGAGATCAACGAAGCGATCCGCAAGACGGCTGCGAAATCGATCAAGCCTTAACCTCTGAATACCAACAGCCGGACTCAAAAGTTGCGTAAAAGACGCAAAAAAGAAAGTACAAAAAATGAGCTGAAGAGGTTGAGATGAGTTGCTAAGCTTTTCTAAATTTCTTCTGTATTTTTTGCGCCCTTTGCGTCCGGTATTTTCTCTTTGTCTCTTCTCTAAAAAACCATGACCTACCAACGTACCAACAACCGCGCAGCTAATTCACTTCGCCCCGTCAAGATCACTCGCAAATACACCATTCATGCCGAAGGCTCGGTATTGATTGAGATGGGCGATACAAAAGTGCTTTGCACAGCCAGCGTAGAAGAGCGCGTGCCGCCGCATAAGAAGGGCTCTGGCGAGGGCTGGGTCACTGCTGAATACGGCATGCTGCCACGTGCCACGCATGATCGTTCAAGCCGTGAGGCCGCAAAGGGCAAGCAAAGCGGTCGTACGCAAGAAATCCAGCGTCTCATTGGCCGCAGCCTGCGCGCTGTTTTTGATTTGAAGAAACTGGGCGAGCGCACCATCAGTTTGGATTGCGATGTGCTGCAAGCCGATGGTGGCACGCGCACCGCGAGCATCACAGGCGCTTACGTAGCTGCCATGGATGCGGTGAATTGGCTGATCGCGCAAGGCAAGATCACTGAAAGCCCTGTGACTGCGCCCGTTGCCGCGATTTCCGTGGGCATCGTGCAAGGCACGCCGCTGCTCGATTTGGAATACACCGAGGATTCTGGCTGCGACACCGATATGAATGTGGTGATGACCGGCGCTGGCCATTATGTGGAAGTGCAGGGCACGGCAGAAGGCGTGGCTTTTAGCCGCGATGAAATGAATGCTCTGCTGGGCTTGGCGGAAAAGGGCATCACAGAGTTGATCGCCATGCAAAAGCAATCACTCTCAAATTGATAGCTGCTCGCGCAGATTCTATGCCGGCGAAGTGCCTCTTTTGATATGAAAATCGTTCTCGCATCGAACAACAAAGGCAAACTCGCCGAGCTGCTGCCCCTTTTTTCCCCACTCGGCGTAGAGCTCATCACCCAAGGCTCGCTCGGCGTGCCCGAAGCGCCAGAGCCTTACAAAACCTTTGTAGAAAACGCGCTCACCAAAGCCCGTAACGCCGCGCAGCACACCGGCTTGCCATCGATTGCCGACGATGCAGGCTTGTGCATTGACGCTTGGGGGGGCTTACCCGGCGTGGATACCGCCTACTACTGCACCACGGTAGGCTACGAAAAAAGCGACGATAACAACCGCCGTGCTGTGCTTGAGCGAATGCAAGGCGAGAAGAATCGCCGCGCCAACATGATCAGCGTGCAGGTGGCTGTGCTCACGCCGCTTGATCCGCAGCCTTTGATTTCGGTCGGGCGCGTACAGGGCGAGATTTCGTTGCAAGAATTGGGCGATGGCGGTTTCGGTTTCGATCCCGTGATGTTCATTCCATCGCTAGGCAAGACCATGGCGCAGCTTGATGCCTCTCATAAAAACCAAATCAGCCACCGAGGCCAGTCTGCACGCATGATGGTATCGCTGATTCGGGAGAATTGGCTTGCAGCCTAGAGAGGCGAAAATCTCGGTGCTGAGTTCAATTAGATATAGCTGACACCATCCTCGATGGCTTTGTGACAAAACATAGTCTGTGGAAAAAGAACTTGCCAAAAGCATACTTTGGCGCTACAAAGCTGATACAGCATTTTTGCTGCAACCTATTTTCTAGAAGGAAGCGCATCATGGCAGGCAAGTTCGAGCTCAAAAAATCCAAAAATGACAAGTTCTATTTCAGCCTATTAGCAGGTAACGGCCAAACCATTTTGCAAAGCGAAATGTATGAAAGCAAGGCCAGCGCAAACAACGGTATCGGATCCGTGAAGAAAAACGCTACCAACGATGCCCGCTACGAGCGCCTCAACAGCACAAAAGGTGAGCCTTATTTCGTGTTGAAAGCGGGCAATCACCAAGTTATCGGCCAAAGCCAAATGTATGCCAGCGAGAAAGCGCGAGACAACGGCATCGAGTCTTGCAAAACCAATGCGCCAACTGCTCCCACAGACGATCAGACTTAAGCAGTTGGTTTGAACAAGAGCCGCCCGAGCTTCAGCCTGGCGGCTTTTTTGTGGCCCCGCGCGCTGGAGCGCGTAGCCAACGAGGCACCTTGAAGCGGATGATCATCAGGTAAGCCCCAACATAAGTCACTATAAACAAAGCGCAAAAGGCCATCAATATTGGTGTGCTGTACCAAAACAGCACTGCTGGAGCAACGGTGAGTCCAGAAAATGCCCAGAGATAAGGCGAAGTGCGGTTGTTTCGCATCAGCATCTGTCTCGTGGCATTGTCGTGAAACACACCGCGTACCAGTCTCTTGTAAACCAACTGATGAAAATGCATAGAGTCAGCCATACCTGGCGATTGCCCACGAACCAGCTTTCGGTAAATTGAAAAAATCGTTTCCCAAACAGGGTAGATCAACAAGAGCATTACAAACCACGGCGAAACATTGGGATGCTTTTGAACCAAAGAAATGCTAGCAACAGCAATCACGATGCCCCAGAAATAAGAGCCTCCATCGCCTGCAAATATCAGGCCGCGTGGGTAATTCCAAAATAAAAAACCTAAAGTAGCGCCTACAACGCACACCATATATCCCGCCAATACGCGATCACCTTGCTGTAACGCGACATAAGCGATGGCTGAACACACCATCACAGCAACCATCCCCGCCAAGCCGTTGTAGCCATCAATGATATTCATAGCATGAGGCAAACCTGCCATGCCTGCAAAAGCCAATGCAATACCTAGCCATGGCATGCTCATCCAATAGCCATCCAAGCTAGCAATTCCTAAGCGAGGCACAGACAAACTCAACAACCAGCAAGCCAGAGCAGCAGAAGCCATGCTGGCAAGTAAACGCCAACGTACGCCGAGCCGTTGCGTCAAATCATCCACCAACCCCGCGGTAAAAGCTGGAGAGCAAACCAGGAGCCACAGTAATGAATTTTGTAATGACAAGGGTGCATTGTTGAGAGAGCCAGTCCAAGCTAATGCCCATGCACTGAGCCATGCCAAAACGCTTGCAAGAGCAACAGCTAGCCCACCAATCCGAGGCACACTACCTTGGTGAAAACGTTGCGGCAAATTTGAATCATAGTTTTGCGCATGCTCGCGCGAGCGAGAAACGATGATCACGCAAATTAACCAAGCCAATACTGCAGCAATGAAAACTAAGAGAAGCACTTTGTATAGAGCCAGATGAGCACCGCTCTGGCAGTTTGTTTTATCGTGCTTTGATTTTAGAGCGATTCCAAAGGTAAGCCCAGAACGCTTTCGAGCACCATAATTTGAGCAAGCTCATAGCATGCCATTTGAAATGATCAAACTTCTTCAATGTGTTGCGGCGCGTATCGTGGATGATAGAAAAATCGGCTTCTACCATCTTGTAGCCTGCTAACTGCAAACGCAAACAAATATCTACGTCTTCGCAATACAAAAAATATTTCTCATTAAAGCCTCCCAGTTCTTGATAGACCTCTGAGCGAAACGCCATGAAGCAGCCGCTCACCCAATCAGGCTGAGCTTGTCGCTGCGTGGTACGGAAAGAATAGCGTTTGAGCAAAGACCAAGGCGTCACCAGCTCCCGAGCGAATTCCAGAACATCACCCGTCGGGCTGATCTGCTTCGGGTAAGCCATACCATCATACTTTAGCGAAACAGCAGCCAGCAGAGCATCGAGCTTCGTAGCATGCAAACGAATGTCAGGATTCACCACGCACCACAGACCCGCCCCGGCCTTCTCGAATGCTGAGTTGTGATTAGAGGCAAAGCCTTTCGGGCTTGTATTTCGAATGACGGTTAATGGCCAGCGGGAGAGTTGCTGAAATTCAGCCTCCGTGCTTGTTTCCAATTCAGGCGCATTCAATGTCAACAAAAGATGGAGAGAGTGCGCCCCCGAGTAAGTATTGAAATCAGCAAGTAAATCACAAACGGCTTGGCTATGCGCATGGCTCACGATAGAAAACGATATCTGCATGAATCAATCTTTTCCAAACCGCCGACCAGATTTAGCTCGGATAGATTTAAAACTCCAAGGCCAAAGTCGTTTGTCTAAGGCCAGCCAGATATCCCCCAATGTTGCCACGCGCTTTGACTGAATCTGATGGCGTTTTCGCCACATTTTAGGCAGGCCTTTGATGGCATCCCATTTTGCCCGCCAGATCACACGCCCTTGGCCTTGGCAAGTGAAATAGATCAGCTCCACAACATTCAGGGCCAAGTGCAATGGAAGGAATAGCCAAAAGAGAATTCCTGGCATATTTTTTACATAGCACCACACCAAATTGCGCCGCCCGTGATAAACCGAAAAATCACTCCGATGCCCCCCTGTACTCTGCGACCCCACATGATAGACCACAGCACTAGGCACCTGCAAGGCGCGATGCCCCATTAGACGAAGGCGAAAGCCTAAATCAACATCTTCCTGGTAGCAAAAAAAATCTTCGTCGAATCCGCCTAGGGCCTCAAATACGTCGCGGCGGA
The DNA here is from genome assembly GCF_018413605.1 of Variovorax sp. PCZ-1. Taxonomy (GTDB): domain Bacteria; phylum Pseudomonadota; class Gammaproteobacteria; order Burkholderiales; family Burkholderiaceae_C; genus JANMDU01. The sequence continues at coordinate 280,799 of NZ_JAHCDN010000002.1, forward strand.
TTAGCATTGCGGCTCCGCACACGGCAAAAGTTTCATAGGGTTGAGAGAGAGTGGTACTGAGAGCAGCCTGGTGATGAAAGCCATCCCTCCAGCTGAACCCACTGAAATGAAAAATATCACCCAAGCCATCCAATAAGTGGCGCTGGCAAGCAGAAACTAAAGAAAAACCAAAAACTGAAAAATCAGGGTGTGCTTGTGCTTGCTCGATAATTTTTAGTAATGACTCTTCAGCAAGCATTGCGTCTGGATTAATCAGTAATAACCAGTTGGCATCAAACTCAGTTTGTGCCCCCAGATTATTTGCGGCTGCAAAGCCTATATTCGTATGATGTAAAGTTGTGAGAAGTCGTTCATCTTGCAAAAACAATGGCTGGTTCGTAACCTCGCTATTATTGTCCCAAATATGTACTAGAAAGTCTTCAGTTATGCCGGCTGATTCAGCATGATGAAAGGAATCCAGTAACGAACGAAGTGTTTCGCTGATTTGTACAGAACCACAATTCCAGGTAACTATAACGGCAAGCAGTTTGTGCATATCAAGTGATCGATTCTGCGAATAGCGCACGTGCTAAAAAAGCAGAGGGCTAATACAATATGTGGCTTACCTAGTAAAAATTTAGATAGGCATCAGCTTTAAATTTTGAGATTACTAAACTAAGCGCGTCAAATCTAATTACAATTTTTATTCTAGATTGTTACTAGATTGTTAGAACGTGGCACATCATTGAGTGGTACTGGAATTTAGGACTGGCCCATGGTATTCACTATATTAAGAATCTTAGCACTACAAAATTCACCAAAGGGTATTTCAAATAGTAATTTAGAACTTAAGCTTTTCTAAAAATTTTCGTAAAATATGGCTGACCTTTGATTTGTGACTGCTGACAGTAGCAAAAATTTTAGGCCGTAGTACATCTACATCCCCAAGTAGATCATGAAACCAGCGATCGCCAAGGTTGTACTGTTCAACCATAATTTTGTAATGTGGCGGACTATTAAGCAAAGCATTTAACTTTTGTATTCCAATCATCTGATATGGTTTTCCAAGCCACTGGTTTGGAGTTATGTACAAGAGTGCTTTCTCTATATCAAGATGAATATCAGATTCGATTATTTTTGATTTCAAAAGATCTGAGAAACCATCAACTAGCATCTCAGAGTTGACACCATCAAAAAAATCTTCGGCAATTAGATAGTGCTCGTTTATTGTCCGGATAGAGTTGGGGACTGTCTGACTACTGGCATTTTCACCTGGCATAAGGCGAAATGCAATGAACTCTTTGTCCAATACATGAATATCGAAATGCTTTACTAACCGTATCCACATATCTAGATCTGGCAATTGACGTAACCTGTTACTGTAAACCCCTAGATTTGTATAGCATTCCCTCCTAATCAACATTGTAGGGTGGCAAATACAGTTGCCCAACTCGAAAAATCTACGAAGCCAAGCTCCTCTTGAACGATTGGGTTGATCAAAAACATCACCAAATGACATCATGGATTTTGCCAGAGGCGCATTATTCTTGTCTATAAAGCGTGCTTTTCCAAAACACGCAGCCACAGCTGGATGATCTCGCAAGTATTGAACTTGGCATTTGAGCTTTGTATTGTCACACCAGTAATCGTCTGAGTTTATCAACGCTATAAATTCACCGGTGGAGCGGTGAATCAACTCATTGGTCACTACACAGGCGCCACGATTAATTTCGTTAGGAAAAAATTTTATGCGAGGATCCTTGATAGAAGCAACGACTTCTCTTGTGGAGTCAGTGGAACCATCATCAGAAATGAGGAATTCGAAATCTATGCTTGTCTGCGCAAGCACACTATCAATTGCATCTATAACAAAATTGGCGTGGTTGTAAGTCGCCATGATCACAGAAACTGTAGGTGAACTCATTTTTTCTCACGCAAACTCAGGAGCTGAACGACTAGATTTTTAAATCTCAAAGGCAGTACTTTCTTAACTAAATTTTTCAAGGTGAAAGAAAGAGTACCAATCAAAAGAAAGTATCCTGAAACTCTAGGCCGTATTTCAGGAATGCTTAAGGGAGATTTAATTTGTAATGTTGCTATCACCCTCTTCAGGCGAAAAGAAAGTAACTCAAATTCTGTATGAAAAACATAGTCTGTGAGCTTGTCGTAGGCTGGAATCAGTTCTAGTTGAACCTTAAGTTTCTCAATATGTGGAGATTGCGTCCAAGTACCAGCCGTATGCAGGCGGTATACAGCCATAGGAGTTTCAATAAACCCAATCAAGCTGTTGCGAGCAATTACTATATTTGTGATCCAGTCATAAGACTTGATATTAAACAATGCATCAGGCAGTCGTGCCAATGCTGAGCGACGGTACATGCAAGTAGAAAAATTGCCTACGATATTGTCTGCAATCAATTCTCGAGCTGATATAAAACGATGTGAGTTAGATACGGGCATACGAGGGGTAAACTGTGAACTTTCCTGCTCGTAGATATAATAATTCACAGAACACAAATCAGCTTCCCAATGCAGTGACAAGAATTCAACTTGCTGTTGTAACTTGTATGGGTTTATCCAATAGTCGTCGCCTTCCAGTACTGCTACATATTCGCGTGAACAGGTGGCAAAACCGCGCTTGTAGTTTTTTGTGATACCGATATTCGCATCACTATCCAGAAAAATGAAGGTGAAGCGATCGTCTAGTCTTTCATAGGTTTTGATAATATCTAAAGTACTATCTGTAGACTTGTCGTCTGCAATAACTAGTTCAATAAGGCCGTTAAATTTTTGGCCGAAAAGGCTGTCAAGTGCCTGGCGTATGTACTTCTCTTGGTTATAGCAAACTAATAAAACCGAGATACTTTGATTTACTTGTGTCATTATCCAACCTTCTTGATAACGAGTGCTATTTACGTGGATAACTGAATTTCTAGTGCAATAAGCAGAATTATTTGCTTATTGGCCGCGCAGGATTGCCGACTACAGTTTCGTTTGCGGCAACATCTTTGGTTACTACTGCGCCCATTCCCACCACTGCGCCGCGCCCAATTATTCGGGGCTGACTGTATGTGCCTTGCTTTATTACCGCGCCTGCCCCAATGTAGGCGTGATCTTCAATAATGACATTTCCATTGCACTTAACGCCAGGTGCGAAAGTAACAAAATCACCGATAATACAATCATGCGCAACATAAGAATACATGTTAGCGTGGAAATGTTTTCCGATCTTAGTATTTGCAGTAACCATAGTGAATGGGGACATAATTGAACCAACACCAACGTTGCCAGTGTCGAAAATCATAGAGTTAGCCGCAGTAATGGAAAACGCACAAGCCCTCCGCAGTTCGCAAATATCTGATATTCTTTCCCTTACCTTTGAAGAGCCTATAGCAACATTAAAAAAGCGTTCCCCAGGCAAAGACAAGAATGTATCTATGCTAATCACAGGAATGCCGTTTACTCTCTGAGCTTCAACATCGCCTTCGATAACAAAGAACAACTCCGCTTCTTCTGCTGAAAGTGAAGCTGCAAGCGATACGCGGGCTATATGCATTGTCTCTCTACCGTGTCCACCAGCCCCAACGATCCCATAATATTTTTTCATGCGAATCTCTTGCAAAAATTATCGATTCAATACCTGATAGACCTTTTGATGAGTCTGCAAATCATATCAATTTCCTCTGAGGATAAAGTGTGGTACAGAGGTAAGCAAAGAATGCGGCGAGAAATGTCTTCAGCGATAGGCGAAGTTTGATTATTTACGTACGGCAATTCAGAAAGTGATGGATAAAAATAGCGCCGAGGGTAAATACTGTTTAGATTAAGACTTTCCATGACCTGCAGTAAGATTTTTTCTGACTGAAATATCACTGGAAAGTAGGAGTTGTTGTACTGTGTATCGGGTAAGATTTTTTGAAATACGACGGGAAGGTTAGTTAGGTTGAGTTTGTATTGTCTGCACAGTATTTCGCGGGTTGCCAATATGTCTTGTAGGTACTTCAGATTTGTTAAACCCATTGCTGCATGCACTTCAGAGTTTTTACCGTTAACTCCTAAACCCCCAAACTCAGTCGCTGAAGTGTGACCGAAATTTCGCATCATCGCCATATTTTTCAAGATCTCAGGACTTGAGGTCACTACAGCCCCACCTTCGATCGTGTGAAATAATTTTGTGGCATGAAAGCTGCAGGTGGCTATATCTCCGTAAGCAAGTAGAGATTTTCCTTTGTATAGCGTACCAAAGGCGTGTGCCGCATCGTAAATAACCTTGAGGCCATGCTTTTTCGCAATTAAGTCAATCTCCTCAGTGTCACATGGGTTGCCAAAAACATGTGTGGCGAGGATTGCTGTTGTACGCGGAGTAATGAATTGCTCAATTTTCGATGGATCAATATTCAAGGTATCTTTGCAAATATCGACCATGACCGGGACGCAATTCTCCCAAACAATACTCGATGTAGTAGCCACATAACTAAAAGGGGTAGTTAGTATTTCCCCCTTTAAATCAAGTGCTCGAATGGCGATTTGAAGCGCGATAGTACCGTTACTAATGTAAAGAAGATGATTAACATCAAGTTCATCCTTCAGCCTTAGCTCAAGTTCGTTGACGAGTGGGCCATTGTTAGTGAACCATTCGCGATCCCAAATACCTTTTAGATACGCTTGAAATTCAGCTATGGGGGGGGTAAACGGTTTTGTTACTGTAATATTCATGGAAACACCATAGAAGAGTTGATATCTATACGTTTCTGTTAAAGAAGGAGTATATTTTTCCGAAGAGCGATGACTGAAAAGCTACCAACTTGGCTTGAGTGTGTGAGATTAAGACTTCTTGCTTGTGGATACTAGCTTCTAGCTCATGAATACGAGTTTCAAGCTGGTGAATGGTGGCGGACTGAACCTCTATGAAATCAGCACGAGCCTTTGACTCCATTGCAAGTCTGACTTTTGTCTGCTCAGCGATAAGACTAGGAGTGTTGTTCTGTGAACTCCAGCTTGCTTCATTTGCGTTCAGAATCTTAATTTCCAGATTGAAATCCAAAGCAGTGGATTTGCGAGCTTCGACGATTAACTCGTTATGAAACGGGCGTGTTTCTAACCCAACAAGGACCTCATCTTCGCTTGCACGATAATCTTGAAACGAAACCGACTTAAAGCCAGCCTCTCCTAAAACGCGAGTTAGTTCTTCTGCGTCATATAGAAAATGATGGCCCCAAGCCCGCATTCCCTCGTTAAGCATGAGGCATCTGGAAGCGGGCTGCCAAAGATCGCCCCATTCGTTAACTTTGTCAGAAAAATATGTGAAGACCAAGAATCTTAGATTAGGAGTTGTTATTCTTATAACACCATCTTGCGCAAGCAATCTGTAACACTCTTTTAAAAATTCTACAGCTTGGGCTCGAGTGATGTGTTCAATGAAATGCTCTGTAAAGATGTGACTGACGGTAGCGTCTTGAAAGGGCAGTGGTTGCGTAAGATCTAAATGTTGATCCGCCTGAGGAGAATCAAGATCAATATTATTCCATCCTGTCAAAATGTTTGACCCACATCCTAGGTGTAATTTCAGATTAGATATTGTCATCATTCAGTTCTCTGATTCTTAAGGAGTTACTCCAATATGCAGCAGCATAAATTTGCGGATGTCCTGCACTTGAGAGTACAAATTTGGTAGAAATAGGAACAAAGTCTATAACGTCTACCTCTCCAATAGCCATGTTGATTGGCTCCGACAGCATTGAAGAGATCACATAAGCTCCTTCACGAAGAAAAGCCGTGAATTCCCATTCCACAACATATATGTTACCTACTCTTGGATCAACTATATTCCTATCACCCTCTAAAGCCGTATCAGAGTAAATAATATCTTTACCATTCTTATCGCGTATGTGATAGGCCAAACCTAAGCTTGACACGCTTTTATGAATTCGGAGGACTTGTCTAAGAACTACTGTTTGTCCAAACTCAACAGTGTCTATGATTTGCCCGTCTTTGTTTGCTAAAGACACATTGATGAATTCTGCTACGCCGTTACTTATGCGCTGAAAGTAAGCATGCGACTTAAAAGCCTCAATACCGTCATTTAATTCAGAGCTATCGCTAGCAACTACTTTTGTATCAACCGGCATACTTTTGCCGGCTCGCTGGCTGTGTACTAGAGCAGTATAGTACTTCTCTACTGCTGTATTCACCTCCCCAAGATACAGACTTCGACCAGAATCTAACAATAAGGCGCGGCTGCAAAGAGATTTTACGGAGGCTGTATCGTGACTAACAAATAATACGGTAGAGCCTGATGCGATAATATTTTGTATCATCTTGGCGCACTTGGCCTGAAAATAAGCATCGCCTACGGATAGGGCTTCATCGACTACCAAAATATCCGGTTCGACGTGGATAGCCACTGAAAATGCCAATCGAACCATCATCCCGCTGGAGTAAGTTTTCACAGGCTGATCGATGAATTCACCAATATCTGCAAAAGCTATAATTTTGTCTAGACGTTGATCAATTTCCTCATTGGATAAGCCCAAAACAGCTGCATTCATGTGAATGTTCTCTAGGCCAGTAAACTCAGGGTTAAAGCCGGAGCCAAGTTCAAGTAGGGCTGCGATACGTCCTTTCGTTTGAATACTGCCTGTCGTAGGTGTGAGAGTTCCACATATCATTTGCAGCAAAGTTGATTTGCCGCTGCCATTACGTCCGATAATGCCTACTGTTTCCCCCTTTTTGACCTCAAATGAGATATCTTGTAGTGCCCAAAATTCCTTGTAGTAGCGTTTGCGCTCGTAGCCAAACAGACTTTGCAGTCTTGGAAATGCAAACTGCTTGAGTCTGTCGTTAGGCTGAGCATACATAGCAAAGCACTTGCTCAGATTTTCAACTCTAATAGCAATTTCTTTAGAGGACATCGGCGAAGCCCTTCCTAGTTTTTTGAAACCAAGCAAAGCCAAGCCAGCAAATAACAGCCGATGTGATCCAAGCTATGCCTAGTGTCAGGGCATCTGGTATCTTTCCCCAATAAAGTACATCTCGGCTAATTTCGATAATAGGTGTTAACGGATTGGCATAAAAGAGATAGCGATATGTTGCGGGTATAGCTTTGAGTGGAAAAAAAATGGGGCTTAGAAACATCAGTGCCGTAATCGCTACGCCAATGAATTGCCCTACATCGCGCAAGTAAACGCCAAGTGAGGATAAAAACCAAGACATGCCTACTACTAGAAAAACTAGCGGTAGGATAACTATGGGTAAGAAAACGATTGTCCAGTGCGGCAAACCAAAAAATAGAAGATATGCAGCTAACCAGACTAGCATGCTTATACAGGCGTGAAACACTGCGTTAGCAACGATTACCCAGGGCAGTATTTCTAACGGAAAAACCACTTTTTTGACATAATTAACGTTAGACACAATTAAGCTCGGTGCACGGCTGATGCTTTCTGAGAAGATTGAAAAAACTATCAGCCCAACAAAAAGTATTAGTGCGAATTCTGTCTTCGAATCGCTAACAGGATTCCAGCGTGCTTTGAAGACCTCGCTGAAAATAAACGTATAGACGGCTAGCATGCACAACGGTAGTACAAAAGACCATGCAATACCAAGAAACGAGCCTTTATACCTGAGCTGCACTTCGCGTTTAACGCAAACTAGAATCAGTTCTCGATTGCGTATTAACGAACTCAGCATTTCAGATGGTGAAGCGGGAAATTGTTTCATTAATTGAATGTATCTGCATCAAACAAGCCTGATGCGGTTCGATCTTTGTCGGAGAGTAGGATTTGCAAGCCAGACGGCCAATCGACTCCTATACTTGAGTCGTTCCAGGCGATACTGCGTTCAAATTGTGCGGCGTAAAAGTCTGTGGTTTTGTACAAAAACTCCGCAGTGCCAGAAAGCACGAGAAACCCATGAGCGAATCCTTCTGGAACCCATAGCTGTTTCTTGTTCTCTGCACTTAAGTGCACGCCCACCCATTTCCCGAAATTGGGTGAGCTTTTGCGGATATCAACCGCTACGTCAAAGACCTCTCCTTGTGTGACTCGTACGAGTTTACCTTGGGGTTGGTGCAGTTGATAGTGCAGGCCACGCAATACGCCTTTGGAGGATTTAGAGTGATTGTCTTGAACGAAATTGCGTTCTAAGCCTGTGGCTTGTGCAAAATCGCGAGCACTAAAACTTTCGAAGAAAAAGCCGCGCTCATCGCCGAAGACTTTGGGTTCGAGGATGAGGACTTCGGGTAGTGCGGTTGGCGTAACTGTGTAAGGCATAAATCTATTTCAATAAACCCAAGAGGTACTGGCCATAGGCGTTTTTCTTCAATGAGTCTGCTAAAGCGTGTAAACGATTGGCATCAATCCAGCCAGAGCGGTAAGCAATCTCCTCTGGGCAGCACACTTTAAGACCTTGGCGGTGCTCAATGGTGGCAATGAATTGACTGGCTTCCAGTAGACTTTCATGCGTGCCGGTATCAAGCCAAGCGTAGCCGCGTTGCATGATCTGCACATTCAGCTGTTCCATTTGTAGGTAGGCATCGTTGACTGCAGTAATCTCTAACTCGCCGCGCGCGCTGGGCTTGACCGATTTGGCAATCTCGACAACTTGCTTGTCATAAAAATACAGACCGGTCACAGCATAGTTGCTCTTGGGAACGGCGGGCTTTTCTTCAATGCAGTTGGCTTTGCCCTGTGCATCGAACGCTACGACGCCGTAGCGCTCGGGGTCTTTGACATGGTAGGCGAAGACTGTGGCTCCTTGGGCTTGTTGGTCAGCCGCACCAAGTAAATGTTGAAAATCATGGCCGTAGAAAATGTTGTCTCCAAGCACGAGAGCGCTGGGGGAGTTGCCAATAAACTTTTCACCGATGATGAAGGCCTGTGCTAGACCATCGGGGCTGGGTTGGATGGCGTATTGCAGGTTAATGCCCCACTGGCTGCCGTCACCCAAGAGTTGTTGATAGCGCGGCGTGTCTTGCGGGGTGCTGATGACGAGAATATCGCGTATGCCTGCGAGCATGAGGGTGCTCAAAGGGTAATACACCATGGGCTTGTCGTACACCGGAAGCAGCTGCTTGCTGATGGCGAGAGTGGCGGGGTGTAAGCGTGTGCCTGAGCCGCCGGCGAGGATGATGCCTTTACGGTTCGTAGGCTGGCTTGCGGTGCTCATGCTGCATCCTTGTATTGTTTTTGCAGCCAATCGCGATAGCTGCCGCTTTGTACGTGGGCTACCCAGTCTGGGTTGTCAAGATACCATTGCACAGTTTTGCGAATACCACTGTCGAAGGTGTCAGCGGGTTTCCATCCCAGTTCTTGGTGGATTTTGCTAGCATCGATGGCGTAACGGCGGTCATGGCCTGGGCGATCTTGCACATAAGTGATTTGGGTGCTGTAGCTTTTGCCGTCTGCGCGAGGGCGCAGTTCATCAAGTAAAGCGCAAATGGTTTTGACAATTTCTATGTTGGGCTTTTCGTTCCAGCCGCCGATGTTGTAGACCTCACCAGGACGACCCGCTTCCAGTACGCGGCGGATGGCGCTGCAATGGTCTTTGACGTAGAGCCAATCACGGATTTGCATACCATCGCCATACACGGGCAGGTGTTTACCAGCCAAGGCGTTAACGATCATCAGAGGGATGAGCTTCTCGGGGAAGTGGTAGGGGCCGTAGTTGTTGGAGCAATTGGTTGTCAGCGTGGGTAGGCCGTAGGTGTGGTGGTAGGCGCGCACGAGATGATCGCTGGCAGCTTTGCTGGCGCTGTAGGGGCTGTTGGGCTCGTAGGTGTGTTTTTCGGTGAAGGCGGCGGCACTTGGAGCGAGTGAACCATAGACTTCGTCCGTAGAGACATGCAGATAGCGAAAACTTGATTTTCGCTCGGCCGCTAGGCTTGACCAGTAGCTGCGAACAGCTTCGAGCAAGCGGAAGGTGCCAACAATATTGGTTTGGATGAATGCTTCGGGGCCGTGGATTGAGCGATCGACATGGCTCTCGGCAGCGAAGTGCACGACTGCGCTGGGCTGGTGCTGCTGAAGGAGGGTTGAGATGCGCTCGGAGTCGGCAATATCAGCTTGCACGAAGATGTGATCGGGATCATCAGCCAAGCTGCTGAGATTCTCTAAATTGCCCGCATAAGTGAGAGCATCAACATTCACAACGGCTTGGCTTGAGGCAGCCCGCCAGTCCAACACGAAATTAGAGCCAATGAAGCCTGCTCCGCCAGTCACTAGAATTTTGCTCATATGCACCACTTAATTTATTTGTCATATTTTAAGGGAGATCGATGAGATAGCGGGCGCTTGCCAGCGGTTAACATCCTGAGATGCTTGCAAAACTGATGAGTTTGTTTTTATTGGGTTTGGTGCGCCTGCTTACAGGTGCACAGGCGCGCTGGCATGGGTGCCCGCCCAAGGCGGAGCAGCGCATCTATTTTGCCAATCACCAAAGCCATGCTGATTTGGTGATGATTTGGGCTGCTTTGCCCTCCGAGCTGCGTGGCATCACGCGGCCGATTGCAGCCAAGGACTATTGGACGAAAACGCCTTTTAAGCATTGGCTCACAAGCAGGGTATTCAATGCGGTGTATGTGGAACGTGAGCGCAAGCCTGATGAGAGCGGTGTGTTCAGTGATCCGCTCGCGCCTTTGATCGAAGCGCTGGCCAATGGTGATTCGATTATTTTGTTTCCAGAGGGCACACGTGGCTATGAAGAACTGCCTCAGCGCTTTAAGAGCGGCTTGTATAACCTAGCGCTCAAATTCCCCAACGTCGTGCTCGTGCCAGCTTGGATCAACAATATTCAGCGTTTGCTACCCAAAGGCGAAGTGGTGCCCGTGCCGGTATTGTGCAGCGTGACGTTTGGCGCGCCTATGCAGGTGATGCAAGCGAGTGGCCAAGTAGAAGACCATGCCGCCTTCGCTGAACGCGCGCGCGATGCTGTGATTGCTTTGCGTGACGTATGAGGCGAGGTAAGAAGCGATGAATCAATATCTGCGCACGCTTTCAGCCTCCCAGCAGGTGGGACTGCTTTTCATTGTGGTGTTTGGCCTGCTTTTGTTGACTTCGCTCGTGCTGTTTGCTTTGGCATTTCGTGAGCGTGAATCCGATCAGGGCAAGGTATGGGCTGAGGAGATCAAGCGACTGTCTGGGTTACTTCAGACTTCATGGATGGTGGCCTTGGTGTTTTGGCTGGGCTGGGTGCTGGGCGAGACAGTAGCCACCTGGCTGTTTGCCATCATTGCGTTCTTTGCGCTGCGAGAGTTCATCACGCTTTCACCCACGCGACGCGGCGATCATCGCAGCTTGATTCTGGCTTTCTTTATTGTGTTGCCAATTCAATTTGGGCTTGTGATCACGGAGCATTTTGAATTGTTCACGGTGTTCATCCCGGTCTATGTGTTTTTGGCAATTCCCGTCGTGAGCGCACTGGCTAACGACCCGCAGCGCTTCTTGGAGCGCAATGCCAAGCTGCAATGGGGCATCATGGTCTGTGTGTATGGCATGAGCCATGTGCCAGCGCTGCTGCTGCTGGATTTTCCGCGTTGGAATGAAGCTAAAAATGCTTTTCTCGTCTTTTTCTTGGTGTTTGTTGTGCAGGTGTGCATGGTGGTGCAACATGTCATGCAGCGTTGGCTGAAGAAAAAGCCGCGCGCACCGCTGATCAGCACGAGCTTTACTTGGACGAGTTTTGCGATTGGCGTGGTAGCAGGCGGCTTGGTGGGCGGCTTGCTGGCAGGTATCACGCCGTTCAAGCCTGGCCAAGCTCTTGGTATGGCTTTGATTGCGTGCACGGCGGGTAGCTTAGGGCATTTGGTGATGAAGGCCCTAAAGCGCGATCGTGGTGTGACGAATTGGAGTGGCGCTCCCTCCGTCACAGGTGCGACGGGCTTGCTTGATCGTGTGGATGCCTTGTGCTTTGCCGCACCCGTGTTCTTTCATTCGGTGCGCTGGTATTTCGGTTTATGAGCAATTTTTATAAGCATTTTGAGCGTATCGCCGGCGTAGATACTGCGCGGAGTGCTATGTATTTCATAGTAGGCTTGGCTCTCTGAGATGCGCATACTCGGCATCGATCCTGGCTTGCAAACCACGGGCTTTGGTGTGCTGGAGATCCATGGCGGGCATTTGCATTACATCGCCAGCGGCACGATCACCACCACACACCTGGATCGTGGCAACTTGCCAGCGCGGCTCAAAGTTTTGTACGACGGCGTACGCGAAGTCGTGGCCACTTATCAGCCTGAGCAAACTGCTGTCGAAATTGTTTTTGTGAACGTGAACCCACAGGCCACGCTCTTGCTTGGCCAAGCACGCGGCGCATGCGTCACGGCACTCGTCTCGCTCGATAGGCCCGTGGCTGAATACACGGCCTTGCAAATGAAGCAGGCCGTGGCAGGGCATGGCAAAGCGGCCAAGACTCAGGTGCAAGAGATGGTGATGCGACTGCTCAAACTGCCTGGTTTACCCGGCAAAGATGCCGCTGATGCGCTTGGCTTGGCCATCACGCACGCTCACGCTGGGCAGGCGAGAGCTCGCTTAGCTGCAGCCACACAACTTGCACCGCGCGCGCATGCGGCTTACAAAGCAGGGCGCAGTTATTAAGCGACACGGCTATCATCGGACAGTGAGATTCGTTTTCTTTTTTCTGCTCTGGGTCGCGTGTGGCTTGGGTCCTGCGAACGCGCAAAACATGGCCAAGCGCATGCAAGCCTGCACCACTTGCCACGGCGCGGGCTCGACCGCAACTGTCGGGCGCACTGCCAATGAAGTGTATTTCCCGCGCATTGCTGGCAAGCCAGCGCCTTACCTTTACAACCAACTCGTCAATTTCCGTGATGGTCGTCGGCATTACGGCCTCATGGTGGGCTTGGTCGAGCATCAAAGCGATGCGGCTTTGATGGAGATGGCGCAGTATTTTGCGCAATTGCAGTTGCCTTATCCTGAACCGCAGGCGCCACCTGCTGGCACGTCAAGCGCGGCGATGCAACGCGGGCAGCAATTGGCTTTGCGTGGTGATGCCAGTAAGGGCATTGCATCATGTGCGAGTTGCCACGGCGCGGCTTTGCAAGGTGATCGCTCCTATCTCAGCATTCCAGGTTTGCTGGGGCTTCCACGCGATTACTTGGCCGGGCAGGTGGGCGCTTGGCAAACGGGTATGCGCAAAGCGCATGCACCTGATTGCATGGCTCAGATCGCGCGCAAGCTCACGCCCGAAGATGTGAATGCGGTCGTGACTTGGCTTGCCGCGCAGCCTGTGCGCTTGCCTTCGCAAACGAGCGCGCCTGCGCAGAGCCTGCCTATGCCTTGTGGTGGTGTGAAGTGAAGTTAAAGTTTTGGCAAAGCGCCTCGCTGCGCAAACGCTGCTTGATGATGGCAGGTGCCGCCTTGGCTGCGTTGGGGATCGCTAGTGTTGTTCTCGTTACTATTGAATTAGTAGCATTCCGCGCAATCACTACGAAGGCAAATGGCCTAAAGAGCCTAAAAAATGAAGAATCAAGCCAGCTTGTGATGCAAGGAGAATATCTGGCTCAGCTTGGCAATTGCGCTGCTTGCCATACAGCTCGCGGGGGTGAGCCGTTTGCAGGTGGCAAAGCCATTCACACGCCCTTTGGTGCAGTCTATGCGAGCAACATCACACCTGATCCTGTGCATGGCATTGGCAGCTGGAGCGCGGAGGCTTTCTATCGCGCGATGAAGCATGGCGTGAACGCACAAGGCCGTCTGCTCACGCCCGCCTTCCCCTACACGAATTACACTTCCATCAGCCGCGCAGACAGCGATGCGCTTTACGCCTATTTCCAGCAGGGCGTCAAGCCTGTGGCGCAGGCAAGCCGCGAGCATGAGCTGGGGTTTCCGTTCAACACGCAACTGGCTCTTGCTGTGTGGCGTGTGCTCTTTTTCTCGCCAGAGCCAGATACTATTAATTCAATAGCACTTCGCGCAGATTCTATGCCGGCGAATGACCCAAAAGGCTTTAAAAACGAAGTGGAACGAGGCCGCTATATCGTCAATGGTCTTGGCCACTGCAGTGCCTGTCATGCGCAGCGCAATGCACTAGGCGCAGTCAGTAGCGATGGCTTGCTCTCAGGCGCGCTCATGCCCATGCAAGACTGGTACGCACCCTCGCTTCATGCGCGCGAGGAGGCGGGTGTGCAGCATTGGCCGCGCGAGCAGATTGTGGCTTTCCTGAAAAACGGTGTAACGCAAAATGCATCCGCACTCGGCCCCATGGCCGAAGTGGTGGCCAAAAGTACGCAGTATTGGCGCGATGAAGATTTGCAAGCCACAGCGGCTTATCTGCAAAGCCTGCCGGTGTATCCTGCGCCGAGCAAAAAAGCCGCGAAAGTCTCGCCGCAAACGCTAAGCCAAGGCGCGGCGCTCTATGCCCAGCATTGCGCGACTTGCCATGGCGAGAACGGCCAAGGCATTCAAGAAACGGATGGGCTCGCGCAACAAGGCATCCTCCCATCCGTCACAAAGATTCCGGCTTTAGCAGGCAACCGCGCAGTCAGCCTCTCCAGCAGTGCCAACCTCGTGCGCATCATCCTCGCGGGCGGCTATGCACCCAGCACAGCAGGTAATCCGCGCCCTTACGGCATGCCGCCCTTCGTGCATGTGCTCACGGATGACGATATCGCTGCAGTCACCACCTACATACGCGCCAGTTGGGGCAATCAAGCCAACGCCGTGAGTGCATCAGAGGTGGTGGCTCAAAGGCGTGGTGTGCTGCAATAAATAGTGGATCAAGTGTCGAACCAGTCACGGGCAGGGATAATCCACCCATGACTTCTGATTTCTCACAACTGCACAACCCCACCTTCCTCCAAGCCTGCTTAGGCCAGGCCACCCCCTACACCCCCATGTGGCTGATGCGCCAAGCCGGGCGCTACTTGCCAGAATACAAGGCCACACGCGCCAAAGCGGGCAGCTTCATGGGGCTGGCCACGAACCGTGATTACGCCACGGAGGTGACCTTGCAGCCTTTGGATCGCTACGACTTGGATGCGGCGATTTTGTTTTCTGACATCTTGACTGTGCCGGATGCGATGGGCTTGGGGCTCTCGTTTGAGACAGGCGAGGGGCCGAAATTTTCTTCTCCGATTCGTGACGAAGCTGGCGTCAATAAACTGGCTGTGCCCGATATGGCCAAGCTGCAGTATGTGTTTGATGCAGTGTCTTCGATTCGCAAAGCCTTGGTGTCGGGCGTGGGTGATGGCGGCAAGCAACGCGTACCCTTGATTGGCTTCTCAGGCAGCCCATGGACGCTGGCTTGCTACATGGTCGAAGGCGGTGGCAGCGATGATTTCAGGCTCGTCAAGAGCATGATGTATGCGCGGCCAGATTTGATGCATCGCATTCTTGCGATCAACGCCGATTCAGTGGCCGCTTATCTCAATGCGCAGATTGATGCAGGCGCGCAGGCCGTGATGGTGTTTGATAGCTGGGGCGGCGCGCTCTCGCATGCAGCGTTTGCACAGTTCAGCTTGGCTTACACACAGCGCGTGTTGCAGCAACTCAAGCGCACAGACGCTGACGGCAATACCGTGCCTCGCATCGTGTTCACCAAAGGCGGCGGCCTCTGGCTACAAAGCATGCGCGATTTGCCTTGTGAGGTGATTGGCTTGGATTGGACATGCAGCTTAGGCAGCGCACGCGAAGTGCTGAGCGGCACGGGCAAAGCCTTGCAAGGCAATATTGATCCGAATATTTTGTTTGCGCCACCAGAAGCGATTGCAAAAGAAGTCGGCGCAGTGCTGGCTGACTTTGGTGCGCCTCATATGGGCGCTGGCTCTGGGCAAACGCATATCTTCAATCTCGGCCACGGCATCAGCCAATTCACACCGCCTGAACACGTGAGCGCATTGGTGCACGCTGTCAAGACACAATCGCGCGCCATGCGAGAAGGCGCGCGGTGAGCTATCGCTTTTGTAGCAAAGTAACCAGTCGCAGTGTGGGCATTCTTCAGGTCACGCGCTGATCACTTATGCACAAAAATCGTGTTGCGATGCAAAAAAACACATGCGCTCGATTTGCCAACGCTACGATTGCTGTAGCGCACGTAAGTGATTGATTTAAAAGGATTTTTGGATTCTGCTGGATTTTGAGGCAAACTGTACAAAGCCTTATTTCATGCGGGTTTGCGCCCGGCCCGATAGAGATATCAACAAAGTTATCCACAGAACACTGGGACACATGACAAATCCATGACAGATCAAGCACTTAGCACCACTTTCGCATGAAATCCTGAGAAATGCCCGCTAAAACTGATTCACACATGAGGCACATCCTGCAGGTGGCAGTTGCTGCACCTGCACACAGTGATTTGCCACCCACTCTGAGCTACACAAGTGAGCATGCGCTTGGCTTTGGCAGCTTGGTGCGCGTGACTTTGGGCAAGCGCGAGGTGCTTGGCATCGTTTGGCAAGAAGCGGAAAGCGCAAACTCGGATGCGCAAGAAGTGAAACTCAAAGCTATCGAAGGCGCGCTGGGAGATATTGCCCCATTGAATACCCCATGGCGTGCGTTGATTCAATTCGCTGCACGCTACTACCAGCGCTCACTCGGTGAAGTCGCGCTGGCAGCCCTGCCGCCGCAATTGCGCGAGCTTGATGCCACGCAGCTGGCCAAGCGCTTAAAGCGTAAACCCAAAGAAGCGGCAGCCAGCGATGAAGCAAAGAATACTGCAAATTCAGTGGCTCTCAGCGCAGAACAATCGTCCGTCATCGAACAATTCTTCGCTGAAAAAACCGCCGCTCAACCCTGCTTGCTTTTCGGCAGCACAGGCAGCGGCAAAACCGAGGTGTATTTGCAAAGCGTCGCGCGCGTGTTGTCTGAAGATGAAACAGCGCAAGTGCTCATCATGGTGCCTGAGATCAACCTCACGCCCCAGCTCCAAACGCGTTTTACCGAGCGCTTTGCAGGCGAGGTGATTGCAACGATGCACAGCGGCATGACACCCGCGCAGCGCCTCAAAGCCTGGCTGCAGGCGCACAGCGGGCAAGCCCGCATCATCCTCGGCACACGCATGAGCATCTTCGCCAGCATGCCGCACCTGCGCTTGATCGTGGTAGACGAAGAGCACGATGCCAGCTACAAATCTCAAGATGGC
The DNA here is from genome assembly GCF_018413605.1 of Variovorax sp. PCZ-1. Taxonomy (GTDB): domain Bacteria; phylum Pseudomonadota; class Gammaproteobacteria; order Burkholderiales; family Burkholderiaceae_C; genus JANMDU01. Next base: position 297,875 of record NZ_JAHCDN010000002.1, read on the forward strand.
GCGCGGCATTCAGCGCGTGATTTGGCAGTGATGCGAGCAAAGCTGGAGACGGAGCATAACGAAAAACCTTGTAAAGTCATGCTCGGCTCGGCCACGCCATCGCTGGAGAGCTGGCAAGCTTGCGAAACCGGCAGATACCAAAGGCTTCAGATGCCTTCGCGCATCGGCAACGCGCTCCTGCCCAAGCTCAAATTGGCCGACATGCGCCTCACGCCACGTGGCACCCTCTTTGCTCCGCAGCTGATTGCCGCGCTGCAAGAGCGCATCGCGCGCGGCGAGCAATCGCTGGTCTTCCTTAATCGCCGTGGCTACGCGCCCGTACTCGCCTGTGATGCCTGTGGCTGGAAATGCGAATGCCCGCATTGCAGCGCCTATCGCGTCTTCCACAAAACTGATCGCACGCTGCGCTGCCATCACTGCGGCCATACCGAGCGCGTGCCTCGAGCCTGCCCTGAATGCGGCAATATGGACATTCAACCTGTGGGGCGCGGCACGCAGAAGATTGAAGAGCAATTGGCCTTGGCTCTCGGCTCAGATACCCTGCGACCTGACGGCAGCCCGATCGTGATCAGCCGCATTGATGCAGATACGACCAAGCACAAAGGCGAGCTTGAAGCGCAGTTGGCCCAGGTGCATGCGGGCGATGTGGATGTGCTGGTGGGCACGCAAATGATCACCAAAGGCCATGATTTCCGACGTATCACGCTCGTCGCAGCGATAGATGCCGATGCGGCGCTTTTCTCCAGTGATTTCAGAGCGCCCGAGCGCTTGTTTGCTCTGCTGATGCAAGCCGCAGGCCGAGCTGGGCGTGATGCATCATCCACTGCTGCGCACATGTGGGTGCAAACGCGGCATCCTGATCATCCTTTGTTTGCCTCGCTGGCCAAACACGATTATGCTGGCTTTGCCGCGCAGCAGCTGAGTGATCGAACGCAAGCGCAATTGCCGCCATTTTCCTTCCAAGCCCTGCTGCGCGCCGAGGCCCGTACGCAAGTCGTGGCACAAGCCTTTCTGCAAGCGGCGCTGGAGGCCGCAGGCGATTTGGCGGGCGAACAGGTGGGGGCTTTCCCGCCCGTGCCCATGAGCATGCAGCGCGTAGCCGATGTGGAGCGCGCGCAAATGCTACTCGAGAGCCCATCACGTGTGGCACTGCAAAACTTTCTCACGCAATGGCTGCCTGAGTTACGTGCGCTACGAAGCTTGCCGCAATGCAAGGGGCTGATCCGCTTTGCGGTGGATGTGGATCCGTTGCTGATTTGAGGTTTTTAGCTGGCTAAAGATAAGAACGCAAAAGACGCAAAAATGACGCAAAAAACGCAAAAATTCAGACAATAAAATTATTCGCAAACCATGAAAACTTGTAGAACTGATTTTACTTTTGCGTCTTCTGCGTACTTTTGCGAATTTTGCGTTCTATTTTTTTAAACAGCTTAAACCTTCCGCACAACATCCCCGGCAACAGCATAAACAGCATCCGAATCGCGCCGCTCAATCGGATGCATACCCGTGAAGCTGCCGTAGGCGGGCAAGATGCCTACAGGTTGCTGCGCCTCATCGCCCATCCAAAAGCAAGGTAAGCGCAGGCGATCTCTGGCTTTGCCTTGCAGGGTGATGCATGGATGCAGATGGCCGGCGAGCACGTAATGCTGATCTATCGTTTGCGGATGGTGGCACAGCGCGAGCGAGCCTAGGATCAATGGCTCATTCACGATGGAGAATCTCAGCGCAGCAGGTGGATCGCCCGCTTTATCGTCATGGTTGCCGCGTACGAGTGTGATGGCCAATTGAGCATGTTGCTCACGCCAAGCGGCTACGACATTTTGCGTGGCAGTTGCATGCGCATGGCGAGAATGAAGAAAGTCACCCAAGAAGATCAGATGCTGCGCGCCTGTGGTTTGCAGATCTTGGCTGATAGCAGTCAAGGTTTCATTCGTCGTGCCGCTGGGCACAGGCACACCGAGTTGGCGGAAGCTGCTGGCCTTGCCGATATGGGCATCGGCAATCAAGAGAGATTGATGTGCAGGCAAATATATCGCACCGCTGGGCAGCAGATGCATATCTTCATTCTTGACTCGGATTTTTAGATGAAAACCTTCATTCGCCGGCATAGATACTGCGCGAGATGCTATCTAAATAATAGCGTTTGGCATCAACCCACTAAACGCGCCAAGCTCGCATCCAAATGCTCTGTCGGCATGCGCTTGAAGCCTGATCGCGCGTAGCGCTGCAATCTGCCCATGCAAAAAGCGGTGAGCACCGAGGCTTGCGCTTGCGCCTCAACCGTCGGTGTGGCACTGCCGGCTACCAGATCGCGCAAGCTCTGCTTGAAGTGGCTTTCTAGCTTGTCAAAGAGTTGATTCATGCGTTCTTGCAGGCGCTCGTTTTCAAACACCAGCGCATCGCCCGTCATCACGCGGCACATACCAGGATTTTTTTCGCCGAATTGAAGCACCATGGCCATCGTCTTGCCTAAGCGAGCCCTGGGGTTCTGCTCACGTTCGGCGATTTGATTCACGAGACTGAAGACGCTGCTTTCAATGAACTCGATCAAGCCTTCAAACATTTGCGCCTTACTGGCGAAATGGCGATACAGCGCCGCCTCCGACACATCGAGTTTGCCTGCCAACGCAGCTGTCGTCACGCGCTCTGCGCCCGGGCGTTCGAGCATGCTGGCCAAGGTTTGCAAGATCTGCACACGTCGCTCGCCCGGCTTGGGGCGCTTGCGAGCCGTGCCGTTTGCGGCTGCAGTATCTTGATCGGTGGAGGAGGGTGTTTCTACTTCTGACATGAAAAACATTCTCGCACAGCTTTGCGTCAGTTCTTCAGGCTCCAGCTGGCCGAGCATGCAGGTAAACACTCACCAGCAAGCCGCGTGCCCCAAGCAAAGCAAGAGGCTCAGCATCATCCAATTTGAGTTGGGAGCCATGCAACTTGGCGATTTCTTGGGCAATGGCCAGCCCCAAGCCATTGCCTTCCCCGCCCGTGCCTTGTACGCGATAAAAACGCCGCAAGACTTTCTCACGTTCCTCCGGCGCAATGCCTGAGCCGTTATCGCGCACTTGCAATAGAAAGCCTGTTTGATGGGGTTTGGCGATCAAGGTGACCTGTGCCGTGCTGTTGAGCGAGGCATTCAGCTTATGGGCTTGTGCTGTGTAGCGAATCGCGTTATCGCAGAGGTTGGTGAGCAGTTCGCGCAGCAGCCATTCATGGCCAGGCACGATCATCGGTGCACTGCGGTCAATCTCTAAGCCGAGATCAATGCCGCGCTCGGTGGCGCTGTCAAATTGCTGCTCCAGCACATCAGCACACAGCTGCGCGAGATCGACACTTTGCATGATGGCTTGACCCATGCTGTGCGCGTCTGCGCGCGAGAGCGCGAGCAATTGCGTGGCCAGCTGAGAAGTACGGCGCGTAGCATCGCGCAAGCGGATCAGCTCATTTGCTCTCAAAGTGATAGCACCTTGCGCAGGTTTGTTGACGGCTAGAGAGCTTTTTTCATCATAAATATTGATGTGAGATGCCTGTGCAGACTGCACCCATGCCTCCACCTGAGCTTGCAAGCCCGCCAGCGGCGTGCGCAGTTGGTGCGCTGCATCGGCGATGAAGCGGCGCTGCGATTCGCTTTGTGCATTCACCAAACCAAAGAGTCGGTTGAGCGATTCCACGAGTGGGCGCACCTCGGGCGGCGATTGCGCGCTATCGAGCTCACTCAAATCGCGCGGCGAGCGCTGCTCGACGGCGCGCGTGATGTCAGTCAGCGGCTTGAGTGCGCGTGCTACCGCCCAGCTCACCGCGAAGATCACGGCTGCAATCAGCAAGCCATTCGGAAGCAGCACTTTCAGCAGCAGGGAGCGCAGCCAACTTTGCCGCGCATCCGAGCCATCGGCCAGCAGCAGCACATATTCGCCAGCGGCGGTGTCGGCGCGCTGCGCCATGATGCGATACATCACGCCCCCAGTTTCTTCACTGTGAAACTCGGGCTCAATCGTGGCCGGAGTGGGAGAGGAAAGCCATGAGGGCCCGATGATCACGCGGCCATCCACAGTAGCCACGCCCCATTCAGCTTGCCCAGTGCGATCCTTGATGAAATCTTCAATCGCTGGTGTGAGCAAAACCACCGGCGGATCGTCCGGCTTGCTGCCTTCAGCCACGATGGAGCTCGCCAGCAAGGGCGAGAGACGCTGCAAATTCAAATCCTGCTGAATCGCTGCAGTACCAGCGGCACGAAAATCCAACCAAGCGCTGATGCACAGCAGCACGACAAGAGGCACCAAAAGCATCACCAACAGACGGCTGCGCAGACCAGCCATCATGCTCTCGCCTGACTCAAGGCTCGGCGATATCCAGCGTTGGAATAAAGCGCGAGGGCGCATGCTCAAGCCTTAGGCGGTGCTGGGTTCGCTGTCAGCATCAGAGACGAGCTCCAGCCGATAACCAAAGCCGCGAATCGAGCGCAGCGCCACGCCATGCGGATCGAGCTTGCCACGCAAGCGAGAGATATACACCTCCACCGCATTGGCCGTGATCTCTTTATCCCAGCCCGTGAGTGCGGCCAAGATTTTTTCTTTGGCCGCAGGCTTGGGCGCTTGGAGCATCAGGTATTCCAGTACCGTCCATTCGCGAGGCCCAAGTTCAATGGGCTGCTGTCCCTTGTCTGTTTGCGCATGGGCTTGGCGCATCGCGGTATCCAGCGTGATCGGGCCAAAGCTGATGGAGCTGGAGGTGGCAGCCTGAGAACGGCGCAAGAGTGCACGCAGCCGCGCCAGCAGCTCAGGCAGCTCGAAGGGCTTGACCATGTAATCATCTGCACCGTAATCCAGCCCCTGCACGCGGTCTTGCAGCGCATCGCGCGCAGTGAGTATCAATATCGGCATGCTGTGGCCGCTTTTGCGCAGCGTTTGCGTCAGCTCCAAGCCATCCATCTTCGGCAAACCCAGATCCACAATCGCTGCATCGAAACTATCCGCTTTCACAGCCTCCAGCGCCCGCTCTCCCGAGCCCACCCAATCCACCGCATAGCCTGCGCCAGAGAGCCCCAGCTTGATACCGCTGGCGAGCATCACATCATCTTCGACGAGTAAGAGGCGCAAAACTTGTCTCCAAAAAGCAGTGTCTGTGCAAGCGGCCTCAGCGGATCTGGCTTTGCCAGGCCGCCAGAGGCGCCCCCTGGGGGGAGGCGCCGCAGGCGCTTCGGGGGGGTTAGTGAGATCTGATCATTGTTCCGTAGGCTTGGTCGGTTAATATTTCAAGCAGCATCGCATGCGGCACACGCCCATCCACGATGTGCACCGTATTTACGCCGCTCTTGGCCGCATCAATCGCGCCAGCGATCTTCGGAATCATGCCGCCGGAGATCGTGCCGTCGTCGATCAGTTCGTCAATGCGGCGCGCCGTGAGCTCGGTGAGCAGCTTGCCCTCTTTGTCGAGCACGCCGCTGATGTTTGTGAGCATCATGAGTTTTTCCGCTTGAAGAACTGTTGCCAATTTAGCAGCCACCACATCCGCATTGATGTTGTAGCTCTCGTTCTTCTCGCCAAAACCAATTGGGCTCACCACAGGAATGAAAGCATCGTCTTGCAAGGCTTTGACCACACTTGGGTCAATCGACACGATCTCGCCCACCTGGCCCACATCGTGCTCAACCTTGGGGTCTTTCATATCGAGCATGCGCAGTTGCTTGGCGCGAATCAAGCCACCATCACGCCCCGTGAGGCCCACAGCTTTGCCGCCCGCCGCGTTGATCAAGCCCACAATATCTTGCTGCACTTCACCTGCCAGCACCCATTCCACCACCTCCATCGTCTCAGCATCCGTCACGCGCATGCCTTGGATGAATTTGCCTTCTTTGCCCAAGCGCTTCAAAGCCGTTTCAATCTGCGGCCCACCGCCATGCACTACCACCGGGTTCATGCCCACGAGTTTGAGCAACACCACATCTTCCGCAAAATCCGCCTGCAACTCAGGATCGGTCATCGCATTGCCGCCGTATTTGATGACGATGGTTTTGCCATGAAATTGGCGAATGTAGGGCAGCGCCTGCGCGAGAATTTCAGCCTTGTCGCGCGGAGCAATGTGGGTGATGTCGGGGGTGGTGGTCATGGTCGCCTCAAGATCGATGATGGAAAAGATTGTAGGTTCAAGTTCAAGCTTTGAAACGTTTTCTGATCAGCGCCAAACCAATCCACAGTGCCAGCACAGCAAAGATCAGCAGGATTGTCAGGTGTTTGACAGGCGAGGCAGGCATTTGCCCAATGAAGAGTGGGCGCACGAGTTCCACTGCGGCTGTGAGCGGCAGGAAATCCGTGATGGTTTGTAGCCAAGCGGGCAGCTGCGTGCGGGGAAAAAATACGCCGCTGGTGAATGTCATCGGCACGAGGAAGAGCGTGAAGTAGTAGGTGAAAAAATCGTAGCCTTTGGCCAGCGCCGTGAAGATCAGCCCCATGCAAGCGAAGCTGAAAGCCACGATGGCGACGATGGGCAGAGCCAGCAACACTTGTGGGTGCTTGACGATACCCAAGCCAGCCATCACGCAGAGTATGGCCAGCGTTGTGAATACCGCTTTGAATGTGGCCCACAGCAGTTCGGAGATCACCACATCATCCAAAGTGATCGGCGCATTCATGATGCCATCCCACGTCTTTTGCACAGCCATGCGCGAATAGCCGGAGTAGAGAATTTCAAAGCTGGCAGCATTCATCGCACTGGTGCACATGTAGCCGCTGGCCACGAAAACGAGATAGGGCATCGCTGTGCCTTGCCAATCGACTGCACCTACGAGCGTGCCCAAGCCATAGCCGAAAGCCACGAGCGAGATGAGTGGATCAGCCGTGTTGCCCAAGAGGCTAGGCCAAAAGAGCTTGCGCCACACCAGCAGATTGCGCAGAAACACGGGCCACCAGCGCATGGTGATGCTGGGTATGCGCCAGATAGAGGTTTGATTGATTGCGTTTGTCATGGTGTTATGGGTCAATTGCGATGAAGGTAACGCGAAAAGCGCAGAAAGGGCGCAAAAAACGCTAAAAAATACAAGAAAACTATTTCGGCGAACTCAACCAGATTGCAGGTCATTTTTCGCGCTTTTCGGTCTTATTTTTTGCGTTTTTCGCGATACATAGTCGCTCAAGTGATCTAACCATCTTCCCGAATCTGTCGCCCCGTGAGCTTCAAAAACAGATCTTCCAAGTTGGCAGGCCGATGCAAGGTGCGCAGCATCGGAAAGGCTTGCAGCGCTTCAAGCATCGGCTTTGAATTGCGGGTGTAGAGAAACAGTGTTTCGCCGCTGACTTCCACACGCGCGGCATGTTGCGTCACGCTTGCCTCATGCTGCAAAGCCAAAGCACCCACGCCATACACCTCAACCACATCCGGCTCCAAATGCTGCGCAATCAGCTCGCGCGGCCTGCCTTCTGCGATCTTCTTGCCATGATCAATCACGAGCAAGCGATGGCATAAGCGCTCAGCCTCATCCATAAAGTGCGTGGTGAGCAAAATGGATTTACCCTGCGCCGTGAGCATTTGCAGCCGCTCCCACATCAGATGCCGCGCCTGTGGGTCCAGCCCGGTGGTGGGCTCATCAAGCAGCAGCAGATCAGGGTCATTCACGAGGGAGCGTGCGAGCGAGAGCCGGCGCTTCATACCGCCCGAGAGCTCGCCGGGCTTAGCGCCCGCCTTGCTCGAGAGCGAGGCAAACTCCAGCAGCTTCGGAATGCGTGGCGTGATCTGCGCTTTGTGCATGCCGAAATAGCGGCCATACACGAGGATGTTTTCCTCCAGCGTGAAATCCGGATCCAGCGTGTCAAACTGGCTCACCACACCCAGCCGCGCCTTGATCGCGCTCGCATCACGTGGCATGCGCATGCCCAAAATCTCAATCTCGCCGCTATCGGGCGCAGTCTGCCCCAAGCTCATGCGAATCGTCGTCGTCTTGCCCGCGCCATTGGGCCCAATCACGCCCAGGCATTCGCCCGCGGCAATCTCAAAAGAGAGGTCTTGCACCACATGATTGCTGCCAAAGTGTTTATTAAGATTTTGAACGCGGAAAATCGGTTGAGTCATGCTTCTATTTTGCTCCTAGAATTTGAGGAGTCATCAAAGAGAACCAGAATCATGTCAGATCGCCTAGCCGTCCTCCCCCAATATTTGTTACCGAAAAAATTGCTCACGCAATTCATGGGCAAGCTCGCCTCTACAGAAGGCGGAAGCACGACGACTGCCGCCATCAACTGGTTCATCAAGCGCTACGGCGTGAACATGGCCGAAGCCTCGAACCCCGATCCCGCCAGCTACAAAAGCTTCAACGAATTCTTCACCCGCCCGCTCAAACCCGGCGCCCGCCCGCTCGCGAAGGCCGATTACGTTTGCCCAGTTGACGGCGCGATCAGCCAATTCGGTCGCATCGACAAAGATCAAATCTTCCAAGCCAAAGGCCACAGCTATTCCACCACCGCACTCGTGGGCGGCGATGCAAAATTAGCCCGAGAATTTGAAGGCGGCCATTTCGCCTGCCTCTACCTGAGCCCCAAAGACTATCACCGCATCCACATGCCCGTCGCCGGCACGCTGCGCCAAATGATCTATGTGCCTGGCGATCTCTTCAGCGTGAACCCCACCACAGCACGCGGCGTGCCCGGCCTCTTCGCCCGCAACGAACGCGTCGTCTGCGTCTTCGACACAGCCCACGGCCCCTTCGTCAACGTCCTCGTTGGCGCAACCATCGTAGGCAGCATGGCCACCGTCTGGCACGGCCAAGTCAACCCCCCACGCCTGCCCGATGTGACCACTTGGAATTACAAACCCGGTGAACACGTCTACAAACAAGGCGATGAAATGGGCCGCTTCTTGCTCGGCTCGACGGTGGTGATGCTCTGGCCTGAAATGCCGATGAAATTCAATCCAGCGTGGCAGCCAGCGGGTGGGATTCGGATGGGTGAGGCAATGGCAGAATGATGTTCACTCAGTGGGTTCTTTTGTTTGTATGGTGTGGATTGCCGTCGCTAGCGATGATTTGGCTATGTTTTCATATGTTTCGGAAGCCAAATTTTAGATGGTACGCAGCTGCTGCATTTATTTTTGCGATCACTTACTCAGTTGTCATCTTGATCCCTAATATTTCTGTTGGGCTGTTGCAATGGGCTATACCGTCTACACAGCACAGATTGGTGATCCCAGCATTAACTGGATGGTTACTGCCTTTGACGGTTTTTTGGGTTAATCTATTTATCGCTTTATTTTGCTACGGAATTGCCTTGAGTAGCACAAATCGATCAATGGGCAGTAAATAGGCTGCTTGCTTACATAGTGCATGAGCTAAATAGAATCACTTTAGTATTCTGTTGGTGTCTGGACTTTCAGATTTCTCGCCGGCATAGAATATGCGTGGAGTGCTCATCTTTTAATAGTAATGCGGTCATCTAAACATCGCTTCGCGTCACACACCACCCGCTCGCCTGCCACGTGACGTGCCCGAAAAAGCCGAGGCCTTTCTTCGTGTAGCGCTCTGTGCCGCAAGCGACGAGCTCCCACCATACGTAGCGATGATGAGATGGTTAGCCGCGCCCGACCAGCGAAAGGCTTCGTTTTTTCAGACCCATCACGTAGCGGGTTGAGAAAATTGAGCCTTGATGTTCATGCGTCTTAGTTTGGAGCTAGTTTTTTTATTGCCGAAGAATCAGCACCGGGTTTTGTCAGCTCAGAGCTGCCCTTAAATAACAAATTTGGCGGTCCCGAAGGCTTAGTGGCAGGCGCAGCTGTTGGCGTTGATGCTGGCGCGGGAGATGGTGCTGCGGGTGCAGGAGCAGTTTGATCCGCGTTTACGGAAGATTGGTTATTGGACATCGATTTTTCCTTCGAAGGTGTTGAGTTTGGAGCTACAAGGCGAACTAGGTGAACTTTCTCTTCAGCCGAAACCTTATTGTGCGCGTAAATCAGAGCGGTTGGAAGCAGTAGCGCGATCCCTAGAGCAATGGCAGCAGTAGAGCGATGTAAATAGTTACCTCGAACAATATTATTTTGACCATTCCAATCAGAGGCCTCAGCGATCTTTAAGTTAAGGTAATCGTGAAAATCATTATTAGATAGATATCTAGCCTCAATTGAGCTGCTACCGTTCTTCAAATGCCAGTTATAAAGTTCTTCACTGTGAAGTAAAAGGTCTTGAGATCTAGGTAGTTTCTTCCACTCGTAGTTCCAGAATGAACGAAAGATGCTGTGTATGGAGAATACTATGGCAATTAAGGTTGCAAGACCGAAGATGGCAAACAGATAGGTTGAATATTCGAACTCGTAGCGAAAATCAACTGAAATTACGGATAAGGCACTAGCAACAACGGTGATGCCAACTAAAGGAATATTTGTAGCTGCGGTTAGGCTGTTTCGCTGTTCTAGCTCGAAGTCGTATTGCTTACGTAGGAGTTCTGCTTGCATATCGCACTTTATCTATTTGCAACTCAAAGTCAATCGAAGAGTCGTATTGAAATACAAGAGCTATTAGGCTGAAATCAGCTCAATCCCTTGCACATGCTCGAAATGTGCATCTAAGGAATACAGCGGAAAGCCGACATGCATGACGCAAGCAGCGATCCATAAATCGTTGGTCGGAATAGGCGTTCCTTCTTTGCGAAGTTGGTCAAAAATCTTGGCGTAGCAGCGCGTGACGGGTTCATCAATCGCTATTACATGCACATGTTGTGATGCTAAGAATTCCTGTAGCAACAGCTCGTTCTGAGCAGCCTTGCTTCCCTTGGCAAAACCTGCTCTCAGCTCGCCGAGTACGGGTGCGGGAAGCCAGATGTGATCTGCTTGCGCGATGCGCTTGATCGCGGCGGCTTTACCAGCTAGAAAGGCGGAATACGTGTTGGTGTCTAGGCAGAGATTGCTTATCTCCACAGATCGGCCTCAATCTGGTTGAAGCTTGTCGTGGCGGCATTGAATTCACGCAAGTCTTTGCTATTCCAGCGGCCAGCGAAGGCAGCTAGATCGTTGCGCTGCCCCGGCTTGGCCACGGCGCTGCTTTGCTGCAAGCCTGCAGCAATGTATTGCTGCACAAGTTTGTTCACACTGGTGGCGCGTTTTTTGGCCTCGCGCTTGAGGGCGGCGCCTAGGTTGTCGTTTAAATCACGGATGATGAGTGCGGTCATGATTGTTACCTCGCTGACGTAATGATATCATGATAGCAATTGAGATGCTCAAATTCAAGCAACGCGCCAACCACCTCAATCCGCTGCGTGATGAGCCTGAAAAAACGAAGCCTTTCGCTGGTCGGGCGCGGCCAACCATGTAATCATCGCTACAAAAGATCGCAGCTCGTCGCTTGCGGGCAAGAGCGCCTGACGAAGAAAGGCCTCGGCTTTTTCAGGCGCGTCACGTGGCAGGCGAGCGGGTCGAGTCCAACAGACGAAAACCAACCAAGCTTACTGAAACGCCACCTCAGCAAAGCTCCGCAATTTGCGACTATGCAATTGCTCAGCTCCCAACTCGCGTAGGATTTCAACTGCTCTCATACCAATCCGCAAATGCTGATCCACACGATCGCGGTAAAACTGATTCGCCATGCCGGGGAGCTTGATTTCGCCATGCAAAGGTTTGTCGCTCACGCAGAGGAGCGTGCCGTAGGGGACGCGGAAGCGGAAGCCGTTGGCGGCTATGGTGGCGCTTTCCATATCTAGGGCGATGGCGCGGCTTTGGTTGAAGCGTTGGCTGAGTTTGCGCATATCCAGCAGCTCCCAGTTGCGGTTGTCTGTAGAGGCGACTGTGCCTGTGCGCAGGAGTTGCTTCAATTCGCCTTTTGGCAGCTGCGCGACTTCAGCCACGGCTTGCTGCAGCGCGACTTGCACTTCCGCGAGCGCGGGGATGGGCACCCAGAGCGGGAGATCTTCATCGAGCACATGATCGTCTCGCACATAGGCATGCGCGAGCACGTAGTCGCCCAGGGCTTGGCTGTTACGCAGGCCGGCGCAATGGCCGAGCATGAGCCAGGCATGGGGGCGGAGAACGGCGATGTGATCGGTGATGTTTTTTGCGTTGGCCGGGCCCACGCCGATGTTGACCATGGTCACGCCGCTGTGATCTTTGCGCACGAGGTGATAGGCGGGCATTTGCGGCAGGCGCGGGGGCTCTTTGCCTAATGCATCTAATTCTTCAGCGGTCAGGCCAACTCTGCGCATCACCACATTGCCGGGGGCGACGAAGGCGATGTATTCGCTATTCGGATTCGCCATCTCTTGGCGGCAGAGATTCACGAATTCGTCGATATAGAACTGATAGTTGGTGAGTAGCACGTAGTTTTGAAAATGATCGGTGCTGGTGGCTGTGTAGTGGCGCAGGCGGTGCAGGGAATAATCAATGCGTGGGGCGGTGAACAGCGAGAGTGGCTGGGCGCGGCCTGCGGCTTCGAAGGTGCCGTTGGCGATATCGTCATTCATCGCGCCGAGATCGGGCAGATCAAATACATCGCGCATCAGGGCGCGGCGTTCGGGCGGGATGTTGCCTTCAACGTGATCGTGATCAGCGAATGAGAAATGAATGGGGATGGGTTCGTTGCTTGTGCCCACCTCCAGCTCGCCGCCGTGATTTTTTAGCAGCAGATCAAGCTGCTTGAGCAAGTAGCCTTCAAACAATTCTGGCTTGGTGATCGTGGTTTCAAAGGTGCCAACGCCTTGCACGAAACCAAAACTTAAGCGCTTCGATGCTGTGGCTTGGCGAGTGAGGCTTTGCGTGCGCAGTCGCACGAAGGGGTAGCAGGCGCGCACGCGGCCTGCTTTGAGTGTGCCGGCGACGAAGGCATCGAGGCTGCTGCGCAGATGTGCGAGGCTGTTGTCGTAGATCGCTTGGATTTGTTTGACGGCGGCTTGCGCGTCTGTGAATCGCCCCGGCGCAATGAATGGCGCGGTCAACGTTCCGTTGATGGGGGCATTCAGTGTGTTGTTGTGAGTATTTGAGTTTTCCATGCAGAATGATACGCACTTTTGTATGACAGGCGATATGAGATGGCAGATAACGGCAATACGGCGCTGGTGATAGGCGCTTCGGGTGGATTGGGTACGGCATTGAAGGCGCATTTGCTCTCAAGCGGGGCTTTCTCGCAAGTGCTGGGTTTATCGCGTAGTGTGAGCGAGGCTGGCGCGCCTTTGCTGGATGTGACTGATGAGGCAAACATTGCAGCAAGCGCTGAATGGCTGAAAGAGCTGTGCGCTGCGAAGCCGCTTCGCTATCTGATCGTGGCCACCGGCTATCTGCACCAAACAGGCCAAGGCCCTGAGCGAAGCTTGGCGCAGTTGGATGCGGCGTATCTCAGCCAAATCTTTGCCATCAACACCATCGGCCCTGCGTTACTACTCAAACACTTCGCACCTTTGTTGCCACGCGATGGCGAATCAAAAATAGTTTTCATCTCCGCCAAAGTCGGCAGCATTGGCGACAACGCTTTGGGTGGCTGGTATGGCTACCGCGCCTCCAAAGCTGCGCTCAATCAAATCGTCAAAACCGCCTCGATTGAGCTGGCGCGGCGCAACAAGCAAACCTGCTGCATCGCCCTGCATCCCGGTACGGTGGCCACGCAGCTGTCTGATCCTTTCAGCAAAACCGGCCTCAACGTGCGTGAGCCGGCAATTGCTGCACTAGAAATATGTCAGGTGATTGACAGACTTAGAGCGCAAGACAACGGTCGATTCGTGGATTATCGTGGCCAGGCTTTGCCTTGGTAGAACTCTTTTTTCATCGTATTTTTAAAGCGAAAATAGCACTTCACCGGCGTAGATACTGCGCAGAGTGCTATTAAATCAGTAGTAAATAAAAGTCTAACAAACTGTATCTGTTGACCACTCTTACATTCACATTTCGCATGTAACCAAGCCTCCCAGTATGGTGAAGGTATGAATACTTGGTTAAGCAATTTTCAGGAAAACGTGCTTGCTAGCCTAGAGCCTTGGATGCCTTGGGCGGACGATGTGGTGAAAGCTGTGAGCACCTGGCTCGCGCAAATGCCAGCGGTGGTGTGGATCGGCGCAGGGCTGTGGTTGGCCATGCGCGTGGCCGATCGCGTGCAGCGCTGGGGCGGGCTGCGCAGCACGGCTTATGGTGGCTGCGGGCTTTTGATCGCTTTGCTGGCTTTGTTTGTATTGGATGCCGCGAGTTTGCAAGCCATGGCAGAGCAAACGCAGTGGCTGTTTGATATGGCGCTGGGCTGGGTGCTTTTTACGGTGGGCCAGCGGATGGATATGCGCTGGCTGCTGCGCAACAAAGCGCTGGCGGCGACAGCGGTGCTTGAGTTTGCCGTGACGGCGCTGGCCACTGCTGGCTTGCTCATCATGCTGGGGCTGGCCTGGCCTGCGGCAGCAGTGGCGGGCATTTTGGCGGCGCATAGCTCGCCCGTGGTCTTGAGCAGTTTCATGCCTGATTGGCAGGCTGATGGGCAGATCAGCGCGCGTGGATTGCATTTGGGCGGCATCAATACGCTGCTGGCCGCGCTGTGCCTGCCGCTGCTGCTGGTGATTGCAGAAGCTTGGCAGCAAAGTGCTGCGGCCAGCTCGGGATCGGGCATCACGCTCACCGCACCCTGGCCGAGCTTTCCCTTATTTCAACGCAGCGGCTGGGATTTGGCGCAGCCGCTCTTACTGCTGATTTTGAGCTTGGCTGTGGGCACGGCTTTGGGGCGCCTGCTGGCGCGGCATGAGCAGACGGCCAAGCGCAACGCTCGCACTGCCAATGGCGCGAATGTGGGCAGCGACAGCATGGGTTTGGTGGCCGCAGCTTGCGTATGCGCGGGGCTGGCGCAATGGTGGGGTGCGCCCGCTTGGGCGGCTTGTCTTGCCCTCGGCTTGGGGCTGCGCAGCCCCTCTGGCACAGCCTGGCGAGAAGGACAGGGCTTGCAAACGGCGCTGACGGCGATTTCTCAATTGCTGCTCTTTGCACTCTCTGCGCTCACGCTCGTGGCACTGTGGATGCAAGGCATAGCGCGCTTCACATCGCTGGATGTCGCTTTAGGCATGATGATTCCCATCGTGGCGCTGATCATGCTGCTGCGCTTAGGGGGCAAGCTGCTCGTGTGCACACTCACCGCGCGCTGGGCAGGCCTGCGCTGGCAGCAGGGCTTTGCGCTGGGGCTGGCGATGCAACCGCTTTCCATGACTGGGCTGGCGCTGCTCTTGCTCGCTTGGCCTGCGCTCATGCTTGGCGATGCTTTGCTGGCTTGCAGCTTGGTGGTGGCACTGCTGCTCTCTGATTGGCTCTCGCCGCTCTTGCTGCGCACGCTGCTGCAGCGCTGCGGAGAAATTGCACCCGAGGAGATTGCGGGTCTGAACAGCCGCAGCAGCACGCAGCCAACGCGGGTGGATACGACAGAGATGCCATCCACATCTTCGCCAGCTACAGCCTCGCAGCTGGCAGCGCAACACGCGCTGATGACCCCTATGTAGAGCACATCATGCTGACTTTCACACCTTCTCAACCTTTCACTGTTGGCGTCGAACTCGAACTTCAGCTCTTGCATGCACGCGAAGGCACGCTCGCGCGCGATGCGCCAGATTTGATCGCGCTGCTTCATCGCAGCAAAGACGGCTTTGATCGCTTCAAGCCCGAGATCACCGAGAGCATGATCGAGCTCAACAGCTCGGTGCATCACCAGCATGCCACTTTGCTTGAAGAGCTGCGTGAGCTCAGAAGCCGCACCGTGCAAGCGGCTGATCAGCTCAACATCGCCATCAGCGGCGGCGGCGCGCATCCTTCCGCGCTGTGGCGCGAGCGGCGTATTTATCCCACCGAGCGCTTCTTGCATGTCTCGCGCTTGTATGGCTATCTGGCCAAGCAATTCACGGTGTTTGGCCAACATGTACACGTGGGCGTGGGCTCGGGTGATTTGGCGATTGAGCTCACGCAGCGCCTCCTGCCCTATATCCCGCATTTCATCGCGCTCTCCGCAGCCAGCCCGTTTGCGCAAGGGGAAGACACTTCATTTGAAACCTCTCGCTTGCATGCGGTGGCCATGTTCCCGCTCTCGGGCCACATGCCGCGCTTGAAAGATTGGGAAGATTTCAACGCCTACTTCAGCGAGATGCAAAGCTACGGCATTGTGGAGAGCATCAAAGATTTTTATTGGGATATTCGTCCCAAGCCTGAATACGGCACGGTGGAGGTACGCATCTTTGACACGCCGCTCACGGTGGAGATGGCAGCAGCTCTAGGCGCATTGGTGCAAACGCTCGCTGTCCATCTGCTCAATTCCGATGCCGAGAAAGCCACGCCCGTGGGCGATCTGGCGAGCACGCGTGTGTATGGCTATAACCGCTTCCAAGCCTGCCGCTTTGGCTTTGATGCGCAGCTGGCCAACCCGCATGCGCGCCCGATTGAGCAGATCGGTGCGTCGCGTGGCGCGCGGCAAAGTGTGCATCTGGGAGAGAGCTTGCTCAATCTCCTCGCGCGCTTGATGCCCGTGGCTGCGCAGCTGGGCACGGTGCGGCCGCTCATGATGCTGCAAGAGCTCACAGCTGCGCATCAAAACGGCGCAAGCTGGATGCGCGCGATGCAGGCGCAGTGTGGTGATTTGCGTGAGTTGATGGTTCGGCAGGCCGAGTTGTTTCGTGGGGCTGCCGATCAATCTGCCAAGCAGCCTGCGAAGAGCTTGAATGCAGCGCCCGAAATCAAACGCGAGCCGCGTTTGGAGTTGGTGGGGACTTAAGGTTACTCCGTTCGCCCTGAGCTCGTCGAAGGGCTTGCTGAGAGGCTTCGACGGGCTCAGGCTGGATAGATACCGCCAAGAATGCGAGCGCCGCGAGCGCCTGTGACGCTCGTGAGCGGCAGTGCAACTCGCTCCACACATTGCTTTGCCAGCCATGCAAAAGCCACAGCCTCCACATCTTGCGGCGGCAAGCCACGCTGTGCGCTGCTGATCACGTTTGTTTCTGGCAACAAGGCTTGCAAGCGCTGCATGAGCGCCGTGTTGAACGCGCCACCGCCGCAGACGATCAGCTCCTTCAAAGTTTGATTGCTCTGTTTTTCATAGCTGCTTGCGCAGGTGGCGATTGAGCTGGCGGTTAGTTCGAGCAATGTTCTTTGAATATCTTGGGGCTTGGCATCGGCAAAGTTCGCCAGATGTTTAGCAAGCCATTCGGGGTTAAACAAATCCCGCCCTGTGCTCTTCGGGTAAGGCAAAGCGAAGTAAGGCTCCTCCAGCATCTGCTCCAAAAGCGCGGAAATGATCTGCCCGCCCGCGCCCCAAGCGCCGCCTGCATCGAAGCTCTGCCCGCCATGTTTGTGAATCCAAAAATCCATCAGCGCATTGCCCGGCCCGCAATCAAAGCCAAGCGTGTTGCCATCGCTTTGCAACACCGTGAGATTGCTGATGCCACCGATATTGAGCACGCCCACCGTGCTCTCTTGTGCAAACCAAGCGCGATGAAAGAAGGGCGCCAGCGGCGCGCCTTGCCCACCGGCGGCCACATCGCGGCTGCGCAAATCCGCCACCACATCGATGCCCGTGAGTTCGGCGAGCAAGGATGGGTTGCACAGCTGAATCGTGTAGCCCGTGCCATCAAACATCTGAGGCCGATGCCTCACGGTTTGCCCATGTGCGCCGATGGCGCGAATGTCTTGGGGCTTGAGGCCAGTCTTAGCAAGCAGTGCATTCACGGCTTGCGCATAGAGGCGCATGAGCGCATTCGCAGCGAGCGCGGCGGTGTGCAATTCGTCTGCGCCTGAGCTATTCAAAGCCATCAGGCTTGCTCTCAAATCGATAGCTATCTGCGCAGATTCTATGCCGGCGACATGCGGTTTTTGCTTTGAAAAATCTACCAAAGCCGCATCCACACCGTCCATTGACGTGCCGGACATCAGCCCGATATAAAGTCTTGATTCGTTATTGCGCACTGGCCAATTGCAAGCTGGCGGCGGCTGCGAGCTTGAGGCGCACGTCTTGCGCCAAGCTGTTGAATGCAGGGCGAGAAGCAGCGCTGAGTTGCACGCTTTCGCTCTGCTTGGCCAGCGTCATCGGGTCATGGTGAACGCCATTGACGCGGAATTCAAAATGCAGATGCGGCCCGGTGCTCCAGCCGGTGGAGCCCACGGTGCCGATGTTTTGCCCTTGGGCGACGGCTTGGCCCTTGCGCACGGCAATCGAATGCATATGGGCGTAGAGCGTGCTCTTGCCATCGCGGTGCTTGATCTCCACCACATTGCCATAGCCGCGCTGCACGCCCGCAAAATCCACCACGCCATCGCCTACGGAGCGAATCGGTGTGCCGGTGGGTGCGGCATAGTCCACGCCATTGTGCATGCGGAATTGCCTTGCAATCGGATGCATGCGGCCACCAAAGCCGCTGGTCATGCGGGAGAATTCAAGCGGAGAAGCCAAGAAGGCCTTGCGCATGCTGTTGCCTTCCAGTGTGAAATACTGGCCTTTGGCCGCACCCGGCTCATGGAACCACACAGCGGAATAGGTCTTGCCCGCGTTCACAAAATCTGCCGAGAGCACGCGGCCAGCGCGCAGTGGTTCGCCATCGGCTTCCAAGCTTTCATAAACGACGCTGAAGCGATCGCCCTTGCGCAATGCGCGGATGAAATCAATATCGCCCGAGAAAATCTCCGCGAGCTGCACGGCCACGGCATCGGGGATGCGGGATTCATCGGTGGCGGCAAAAAGCGAAGATTTGATCGTGCCGGAAGCCAAGCGCGTGTTGGCTGTGAGTGGCGCTGTCTCCAGGCGGCTCGTGATCTGGCCATTGCTGCGCTGGATCAGCAAACGCTGGAAATTCGCGCTGTCATCAGGCGTCCAGCGGGCGGTCAGTTGAATGAGCGCGTTGTTCGCATCGACTTCGGCCGTCACGCTACGGCCAGGGCGGCTCAGAAGCACTTGGCGCGCAGTCGCGTCGCTCTTTATGAATTGCGCAGCGCCCGCATCGAGAATGCCCAAGCGGCGTAGCAGGCTGTCAGCGGTGTCGTTGCTGCGTGTGCTGTCGCTGCGGTAGAGCACGAAAGGCGCAATAGGTGCGCCCGTTAGTGTTTGCGCTCCCTCGGGTCTTGCTGCGGGCTCCACGCTCTCGACGATCTGGCGCACAGGCACGCTGCTCGGATCGGGCACGAAGGTAGCCACGGCAAAAGCGGTGGCGCCTGTGCCCAGCAAAACGCTGCCCAAGAGCGCGAGCACGCGGCGTGGGTGGCGCTGCAGCATTTGCATCACGGTGTGAGCTGCATCGATCGTTTGATCAGCGGCAGAAGAAATCAGGCTCGAAAAACTCAAAACTACAATCCATCAAGCGGGTGAAACGAAATTCACCTCAAAAACCGTAAATTGCCTGCCACATTCATACGTTGATGCGGCAGCCACGTAAAATTTGTCTTAAATCAGCGTCGAAGTATAACGTAGCCAACATCGGCTTCGAGCGGGAAAACACTTATGAATCAACCACTTACAACTAATCATGCATCCAGTAAAGCAGCCGCAGAGCCGCCTAGCGATGCCGTTCGTCACGCCATGGCCGTGAGCCTGCGTGGGGTGGAGGAGCTCATCCCGCAGGAAGAGTGGCTTAAAAAGCTGCAAAAGAGCGAAAAAACCGGTATTCCGCTGCGAATTAAGCTGGGGCTTGATCCCACTGCCCCCGATTTACATGTCGGTCACACCGTCGTGCTCAACAAAATGCGCCAGCTCCAAGATTTGGGGCACACCGTGATTTTCCTGATCGGCGATTTCACCAGCATGATCGGCGACCCATCCGGCCGCAACTCCACCCGCCCGCCGCTGACCCGCGAGCAGATCGAAGAAAACGCAAAAACTTACTACAAGCAAGCCAGCCTCGTGCTGGACGCCGCAAAAACCGAAATCCGCTACAACAGCGAATGGAGCGACCCGCTGGGCGCGCGCGGCATGATCGAGCTATCCGCTAAATACACCGTCGCCCGCATGATGGAGCGCGATGATTTTCACAAGCGCTTCACCACCGGCCAAAGCATCAGCGTGCATGAATTCCTCTACCCCCTGATGCAAGGCTACGACAGCGTGGCCTTGAAGAGCGATTTAGAGCTCGGCGGCACCGATCAAAAATTCAACCTGCTCATGGGCCGCCACCTCCAGCAAGAATACGGCCAAGAGCCGCAATGCATCTTGACTATGCCCCTGCTCGTCGGCCTCGACGGCGTGGACAAAATGAGCAAAAGCAAAAACAACTACATCGGCATCACTGAAGCCCCGAATACCATGTTCGCCAAAGTCTTGTCCATCAGCGATACCCTCATGTGGAATTGGTACGAGCTGCTCAGCTTCAAATCTTTGGAAGATATTGCTGCTTTGAAACGCGAAATAGAAGCAGGCCGCAACCCCAAAGAAGCCAAGGTGATGCTCGCCAAAGAAATCACCGCGCGCTTCCACTCAGCTGCCGCCGCAGACGCAGCAGAACAAGACTTCATCAATCGCAGCAAAGGCGGTGTGCCTGATGACATTCAAGAAGTCAGCGTGTCACTCGGTGGTGCAACCGAAATGGGCATAGGCGCCCTACTCAAAGCCGCTAAGCTCACAGAATCCACCGGCGAAGCCAACCGCCACATCGATGGCGGTGCAGTCCGTGTGGATGGCACAGTCATCAGCGACAAAGGCTTGAAACTCGGCGCGGGGACGTATGTGATGCAGGTGGGGAAGAGGAAGTTTGCGAAGGTCAATGTCAGATGAGGCCGCACATTGGATTGTTGATTGCTGCACTGCTTTTGAGCGGAGTATCGGTGGTTTCTTGGGTCGACTATGTCAAACGCATCGAAGGCCCAGTGATTCTCCGTAGCGATTCAAATCTGACGAGCATCCCTGGACGCTCTATTGCAGTGGATTGCAGGAAGTATTATTCAAAGGGAACGACTGGACGGTTGCTTGCTGAACCGAATGTCCAGTATTCATATTCATTCAGTGGAATTACACACCAAGGCTACCGGCATTCACGGACACAAAAATATCAGCTTATGACACCGGAAGAGTGTGACGAGTTCGCGAGAGAATTTCTGAAAAACCGTTCAGTTAATGTGTGGATCGATCCAAGCAATCCAAGCTACGCGGTGCTCAATCCACATCTTCCTTTCCCGTGGATCGAGGTTTTTGCAGCATTGGGCGGATTATTAGCTTTTATCAGCTCTGGCTACCTGAAGCTTGCTCAAAGTCGTAGGGCATCGACTTAGATAGCGCATCGATCACATGAGACTATGCAAGTTTTAATCCAATGTGTCATCCAAGCCAGCGTCAAGGTTGAAGGCCAAACCATTGGTGCAATCGAGCAAGGCCTGCTGATCCTGCTCTGCGCAGAGCGGGGCGACACGGATGCACTAATCGAAAAAATGCTAAGCAAAATCTTGAAGCTGCGCATCTTCAGCGACAAAGCCCCCAAGCTCGGAGCAGACTCGTATGTGATGCAGGTGAGGAAGAAGAAGTTTGCGAAGGTGAAACTAGAACAATGAAGCCGAATGTAGTTACTTTTGATGCTCGCAAAACCGTAGTTGGAAAAGTTTTTGCAGCGGCTTTAATTGCGAGTTTTTTGTTTGGCTTGTATTTAATTGGGCACTCAATCCTTTCGTTGGTCGAGAGAAGAACCGTTGATGATTTGATGCAGCTTGAAGGCAAAGTCTTAAAGGGCGAGATTGTCAATTACGAGTCGCATCAGAGTGCGAGGCGTGGCAGGTTCTATTGGTTTCCTGTGATTCGTGTCAGTGCCGGAGCTGGTGTAGTTGAATTCATAGATAAGCACACATTTTTCGACTCCAAGCCGAAAAAGATGAATGAAGTTCAGCAAATGGTCATGGTTGAATTTTCGGCTAAATACGCTGTTCTGCGAGTTCGCGAGAGTTACCAGGCTGATAAGCCAAGACTCGTCCGAAACGATTTACTCATGCTGCTCCTAGCATTGATTATGAGTTCATGGTTTCCCATAGCTTGGTTTCGTGGACGAAGAAATAGGAACTAGAACCATAGTTGTACGGTGTTTAGATGCAATCGATTCTCCAGCGCGTTCAGCAGGCCAGCGTCAGCGTTGATGGTCAAACCATCGGTGCAATTGAGGAAGGCCTGCTGATCCTGCTCTGTGCAGAACGCGGCGATACGGATGCGTTGGTCGAAAAAATGCTCACCAAAATCTTGAAGTTGCGCATCTTCAGCGATGAAGCAGGCAAGATGAATCGGTCAGTGCAAGATGTGGGTGGCGGGCTGCTGATCGTGAGTCAGTTCACGCTGGCAGCTGATGTGAGTGGTGGCAATCGCCCGAGTTTTACGAATGCCGCGCCGCCTGACGAGGGGCGCAGGTTGTATGAGTTGTTCGTTACGCAAGCCCGCGCTGCTCACCCCATCGTTCAAACCGGCCAATTCGCCGCAGACATGAAAGTCTCGCTGATCAACGACGGCCCCGTGACCATCCCCATTCGGATGGCGGCGTAATCAAAATCTCCGCAAGCCGGCAGTGGTTGGGTTATCTCCCGTAGAAAAATAAAGGGGGAGGCACGCGCGAAGCGCCAGCCGGAGGACATTTTCGTAGGGGGATAGCCCAAGCGCTGCCAGCGTCGTGATGATTCAGCACGCAACATCAAGATTACTATTAATTCAATAGCACTCTGCGCAGTATCTACGCCGGCAAACAGCCTAAAACGCTTAAAAAACACAAAGAAAAAGCCCTTGAGCAGAACTCAAGGGCTTTTCAATTTTGGGGTGGCTGATGGGGCTCGAACCCACGACAACAGGAATCACAATCCTGGACTCTACCAACTGAGCTACAGCCACCGTAGAGACAAGATTATAACCTTGCCGCGCTTGGATTCGGTTTATTGCGTTGAAGCCGTGAGATCATCTTTCTTAGGCACGGGCTTGGCCACCTTGAATTCCACCTTGAAGCGCGTTTTGAGCGCTTCGTAATAAGCCAAGGCTTCAGCATTCGTCCACCAGGTGGTCACTTGTTTGCGGTCTTCGGCCACATTCGCGCCTTTGGTGTCGCGCTCCATTACTTTGTTGACGCGCAGCACGGCATAGCCTTGTGCGCCCAAATCCACACCCTTGATCACCGGCAGCTTGGTGGCATCGGCACGCAAAGCAGCTTCGATGATGGGGGTAGGCAGGCGCTGGGTTTGCTCGCGGGAGACGATAACGGCCTCTGGCAGCGTGGCACTGGCTGGATTGGCCTGCCAAGTGGCAAGCTTGGCTTGGCCTTCCTTCTTGGCCAACTCCGCGCCCAGCTGAGCTACCACACGCTCGCGTACGCGATCTTTCACTTCCGCCAAAGGCAGCGTGCGCGCAGCGGTGTATTGCACGATACGGCCAGAGATCATTTGGCTTGCGCCGGTTTCGACAGCTTCAGTATTGCGCTTTTTCTCGACCGAATCAGCGGAGAAAAGGGCATTCAAAAAGCGGGTATTCGCCAAGGGGCCAGTGACGCCGGGGCCGGGGATGCGTTGGATATTGGCGACCGTTTTGACTTGCAGGCCCAAGCGGTCTGCAGCTGGCTTCAAGCTCTCTGCCTGCTCATACACGGCATTGGTGAAGCCTTCGGCGAGCTCGGCGAATTTCTTCTGCGCTTGCTGCTTCAAAAGATCTGCCTCGATCTCAGGCTTCATCTCTTCAAAGGTCTTTTGCTTGGCGGCCTTGATATCCGTCAAGCGGATGATGTGATAGCCGAAATCGGATTCAACCACCGAGCCGATCTCGCCTTTTTGCATCCCGAAAGCAGCATCTTCAAAAGGCTTGACCATCGCGCCACGCGCGAAAAAATCCAAATCGCCACCGCTGGCGGCTGACCCTGGATCTTGCGAATTTTTCTTGGCCACATCGGCAAAGCTGTCTGGCTTGGCTTTGACTTCAGCGAGCAAAGCCTCAGCTTTGGCCTTGGCCGCAGAGCGTTCGGCGGCTGGCGCGTTTTTGGGTGCTGTGATCAAGATGTGGCTGGCGCGGCGCTCTTCTTGGCCTGAAAGGCGAGCTGCGTTTTGATCGTAATAGGCCTTCACATCTTCAGCTTTGAGCGTGATGCCTTTTTTGGCAGCTTCCAAATCGAGCACCACATATTCAATGCTGGCGGATTCTGGGGCTTGGAAGAGCTGTGGATTGGTTTTGTAGAACTGATCGAGCTGCTCATCGGTGGGCGTGGCTTTGGCGGCAAATTCTGCGGTGCTAAAGCGCTGCACCTGGATATCGCGGCGCTCAAAATAGGCGGCGAGGGTTTGATCGATCAATGCGGCGGAATTGAGCCCGGTGGTGTTCACGCCCGCAAGCACTTGGCGCATGGACAAATCTTGGCGCACGCGGTTTTCAAAGCCTTCAGGCGAGAGGCCTTGCGCACCCACGAGCTGCTTGTAGCGCTCGATATCAAGTGAGCCATCGCTCTTGCGAAGCGCGGCAATGCTGGGGTTCTCGCTCAAATCTTTGGCCAAGCGCTGATCGCTGGTCGTGAGAAATTGCTTGGCAGCTGCCGCGGCCATCACGCGCTCGCGTACGAGACGCTCCAGCGTGGCGTATTTGGCCTCTGGAGAATCCAGCAGCTTGGGATCGAGATTGGGCATGCTTTGGCGCAGGCGCTCAACTTCTTGCTTGTGAGCCTCATCCCATTCGGGTTGGCGAATGTCTTGGCCATCGACGCTGGCAACAGGTGTGCCTTTTTCGTTGAAGCGGGTGTAGCCATCAATGCCCACCAATGCGAATGCAGGAAAGATCAGCAGAAATAGCAAAAACTGCATGACCCGGGTGTGCTTGCGGACGTAATCAAACATGGCGACGAGGCTCGAAAATCATTAAACAAAAAAGCAAAAAGGCGAACTTGCGTTCGCCCTGTTTTGCTGTGATGGGTGGTGGGTGATGACGGGCTCGAACCGCCGACCTACGCCTTGTAAGGGCGCCGCTCTACCAACTGAGCTAATCACCCCATCTCAAAAACTTGTGCTTCGATTCAGTTCAGCGCATCTTTGAGCGCTTTGCCTGGACGGAATTTTGGCACACGGGCAGCCTTGATTTTAATCGCTGCGCCGGTGCGTGGGTTGCGACCTGCACGCGCAGCACGTTTACCCACGGCGAAAGTGCCAAAGCCGACGACAGACACGGTGCCGCCTTTTTTCAACGTGGTCTTGACAGCGCCCAGCGTGGCTTCCAGTGCACGCGTGGCGGCGGCTTTGGAGATATCAGCCTGCTTGGCAATGTGTTCGATCAGATCTGTCTTGTTCATTGTGACTCCTCGGGAGAGATGCGATGCATGAAAAAATAAATTGTGGGCGACTGCTTGATCGGTTGAGATTTACGCAGACGCGGATTGGGATTCTATGCGCATTTCTGAGCGGAAAGCATGCTGCTGCACAGCATTTTTTGTGTTTTAAATCACGCAATGAACGCCCGCAAACCCAGATGTGGTGCGGGTTTGCGGCTTACATGCCACGGGCGTGCTCGCAAATGCATATGTTTTCACAAAGCACTTGACGCGCACAAGAAACAAGCATTAAGCAAGGCGATCTGGGCGTGCAGCCCATTGCCATGATGACGCCTGGCCGCTGTTTTACAAAGCAGCTGCGATGGCCTTGCCCAAATCCTGCGTGCTGGCGGTGCCGCCCATGTCGCGGGTGAGCGGCGCATGGCTGCCGGGCTGCATGACTTTTTCTACCGTCGCGAGAATGGCGTCATGTGCGGCCTTGTAGCCCAAATGATCCAGCATCATCGCGCCTGCCCAAATTTGGCCAATCGGATTGGCGATATTTTTACCAGCGATATCGGGGGCAGAGCCATGCACAGGCTCAAACAAGGATGGGAATTTTTTATCCGGGTTCAAGTTCGCACTGGGTGCGATGCCAATCGTGCCGGTGCATGCAGGGCCGAGATCGGAGAGGATGTCGCCAAACAAATTGGATGCGACGACCACATCGAAGAAGCTGGGGCGTTGTACGAAATGGGCGGTGAGGATATCGATGTGGAATTTATCGACATTCAAGCCGGGGTAGCCCTTGGCCATGTCTTCCACGCGCTCATCCCAATACGGCATGGAGATCGAGATACCGTTGGATTTGGTGGCGCTGGTCAGATGCTTCTTGGGGCGGCTTTGTGCCAGCTCGAAAGCGAATTTCAAGACACGATCCACGCCGATGCGCGTGAACACAGATTCTTGCAAAACAAATTCGCGTTCGGTACCCGGGAACATCCGGCCGCCAATACTGGAATATTCGCCTTCGGTGTTTTCGCGCACGATATAAAAATCAATCTCGCCCGCTTGGTAGGGCGTACCGTCGCGCTTGACGACCGGCGCAATCACGCCGGGCATCAGCTTGGCGGGGCGCAGGTTGATGTATTGATCGAATTCGCGGCGAAACATCAGGAGCGAGCCCCAGAGCGAGATGTGATCTGGGATTTTGTCAGGCCAGCCCACTGCGCCGAAGAAGATGGCATCATGGCCGCCGATCTGATCCTTCCAGTTATCGGGCAGCATCTTGCCGTGTTTTTCGTAGTAATTCCAGCTGGAGAAATCGAAATGATCGAATTTCAGATCGATACCGAATTTACGCGCGGCTGCATCCAGCACGCGCACGCCCTCAGGCATCACTTCGGTACCAATGCCGTCGCCGGCGATCACTGCGATGCGGTGTTGTGTCATGATAAGTTTCCTAGTAGGTTAAGAAGAAAAAAAGTGATGAACTTCGGCCAACAATTCTCGAGGCGCCTCTTCAGCGATGTAATGGCCACATGACAGGGCGCGGCCAGTGACATGTGTGGCACGCTCCCTCCAGAGCTTGAGAACATCAAAATTCGCGCCGACTGCGCCATGCTCGCCCCAAAGCACTTTCAGGGGTACAGAGAGTTTTTTGCCAACAGCGATATCCGCACG
Source organism: Variovorax sp. PCZ-1 (assembly GCF_018413605.1). GTDB lineage: Bacteria > Pseudomonadota > Gammaproteobacteria > Burkholderiales > Burkholderiaceae_C > JANMDU01. The sequence goes on from NZ_JAHCDN010000002.1 coordinate 324,664, forward strand.
ATCGTGCTCCAAATCAATCGTGGCGCTGGCGCGGTAGTCTTCGCAAATGCCGCGTGCGCTGCCGGGGATTTGGATGCAGCGCTCGTATTCAGCAAAGGCTTCGGCGGCAAATGCCGCAAGCCCCGCATGGCGCTTGCCCATCACCGAGCGGATGTAGCGTACTGGGTCGCTTTCAATCAGCGCTTCTGGCAAAGGCTGAGGCTGGATCAGGAAGAACCAATGCCAATAGGCGGTGGCAAAAGCTTGGCTGGTGTTGTCATACATGCCCAGCGTTGGTGCGATATCGAGCAGCATCATCCGCAGCACTTTCTCGGGCCGATCGGCTGCGAGGCGATGCGCCACGCGCGCGCCGCGGTCATGCGCGAGGATGTTGAATGTTGAAAAACCGAAATGCTGCATCACGAAGGCGGCATCTTGCGCCATCTCGCGCTTGCTGTAAGCAGCGTGCTGAGCGTCTGACTCGGGTCGACTTGAATCGCCATAGCCACGCAAATCCATCAGCACCAGTTTAAAGCGCTTAGCCAGCTCAGGCGCGACTTTGTGCCACATGGCATGCGTTTGCGGATGGCCATGCAGCAAGAGCAGGGGCGGGCCTTCCGCTGGCGCAGCCAAAGCTGTGCGGCCTTGCAAGCGGGTGCCGTTGCGCTCAATCGTGAATGGGGTGAATCCGTCAAACATGGTGTGATTGTGCGCTACGCTGAAGCTAGGATAAAGCAATAATCAAGCAATTGATTGCTGCTTTTTTGGAAATAATACAATCGCTGAATGGAACGCGCTGATTTGGAACTCGTGTTGAGCATCCGCGATGCGGGCTCGCTCACGGCGGCTGCCGCACAGCTGGGTATTGCCTCGCCTGCGGTGACAAAGCGCTTAGCTGCGCTGGAGGCCAAGCTTGGCCTGAAATTGTTTTATCGCACCACGCGCAGAGTAGCCGCCACAGCGGAGGGCGAGCTGCTGTGCGAGCGTGCTGCAGGTTTGCTCGCTGGATTCAGCGAAGCGGAAGAAGCCCTACGCGATCAGGCGCGCGAGCCTTCGGGGCAGATTCGGCTGGCTGCCACCTTTGGCTTTGGCCGCATGTGGCTGGGCGCAGCGCTGTCGGATTTTCAGATGCTGCATCCCAAGGTGCATATTGATCTGCAGCTCACCGAGCGCTTGCCTGATTTAGCAGCCGAAGGCTTTGATGCGGCCGTGTGGCTTTGGGCTCCGCAGGCAAATCGCACCAACCAATGGTCTGCTACTTTGCTTGCCAAGAATGAGCGCGTGCTGGTGGCTGCGCCCAGTTATGTGAAGGCGCGAGGCAAGCCGCGCAGCCTGGAGGATTTGCAGCAGCACGATTGCTTGCAAGTGCGCGAGAGTGATACGCCCAGCGGCACATGGCTTCTGAGCAAAGAGGCTGAGAAAAAGCCTGCTCAAGCGATCAAGGTCAAAGGCGCGTTGGTGAGCAATTCTGGAGAGCTGGTGCGCGATTGGTGTGTGAGCGGGCGAGGCATCATGCTGCGCAGCTTGTGGGATGTCGCGCCGCTGATCGCCTCAGGTCAACTCGTGCGCCTGCTGCCGGGCTATGCGATGCGTAATGCGAATATCCAATGGCTCGCGCCTTTTCGCGCGCAAACGCCGCAGCGTGTGCGCCTGCTGCGAGAGCATTTGATGATGCGATTCAAGGCGCGGCCTTGGGAATAGCGCTATCGCATATTGCTATTATTTGAATAGCAGCTTGCGCAGTTTCTACGCCGGAGAATGGCTTATTTTTCTTGTGAATTAGCGGTAGCAGCGGGCTTGATTACCAAATACACACCCGCGGCGGTGACTGCTGTGCCAATCAAAGTGAGCGCAGTAATCGCCTCACCAAACAGCGCCCAAGCCATCAGAGCCGTGGCAGGTGGCACGAGGTAAAGCAGGGAAGTGACGCGCGTGGCCGCGCCGCGTTGGATGAGCAAATACAGCAAGGAGCTGCCGCCCAAGGTGAGCACGAGGACGCTCCAAGCCATGGCACCGAGAAGCGGTGTGTTGTAGGCGCCGGATGCTGTGAACCAGCGAATGGGCTCGGTTTCTAAAAAGGCAAAAGGCAGGGTGATCAGTAAGGCCGCGCCGAGTTGGATGGTGTTGGCGGTGCGCACGTCCGTGGGTTGCACGAAGCGTTTTTGATAAAGCGCACCTGTCGTCATGGAGAGCAGGGCGATCACGCAAAGAAACACATTCCAAGCCGTGGCTTCGCCGCCTGCGCCGAATTTGCGGCTCATCACAAGAATGAGGCCGATGAAGCCCAGCGCCAAGCCTGCCCATTGCCTGCGGGAGACTCCTGCCCCCAAGCCTTGCTGGCGCGAGACATGTGCCACCCAAAGCGCTGTGAGCACGGGCTGAAAATTCACGATCAATGCGGAGAGGCCCGCGCCGATGCCAGCTTTGACCGCCATCCACACGCCGCCCAAATAGCCCGCATGCATCAGCAATCCTGTGACGGCCAAATGCAGGCATTGCTTGCGGTCTGTAGGCCACGCTGCTTTGACCAAGGCAATCCACACCAAGAAGCAAAAGATGGATAGCGCATAACGCACAGAGAGGAAGGACAGCGGCGGCGCATGCGGCATGCCGTATCGTGCGACCACATATCCTGTTGCCCAAATGATCACAAAGATGCCTGGCATGGCGCGCAGCCATACACTTTGCTCGCGCTCCATCACTTCACGCGAGCGCGGATTTCCGGCAAGGCTTTTTGCAGGTAATAGACCATGCTCCAGACGGTGAGGATGGCGGCGATCCAGATCAGCCAGGTGCCCCATATGCTGGTGTCGATCAAGCCAAAGAGCTTACCGTTGTAAAGCAAAAACGGAATCGCCACCATTTGCGCCGTGGTTTTGAGCTTGCCCAGCATGTGAACGGCGACGGAGCGCGTCGCGCCAATCTGTGCCATCCATTCGCGTAATGCGGAAATCGCGATCTCGCGGCCAATGATGATGAGCGCAACAAATACATCGGCGCGCTGCATATGCACAAGTACAAGCAGGGCAGCGCAGACCAAGAATTTATCTGCAACAGGATCAAGGAAAGCGCCGAAGCTGGATGTTTGATTGAGCTTGCGCGCCAAATAGCCGTCGAGCCAATCCGTCAATGCAAAGACGACAAACATCACCGTAGCCACAAGATTTTGTGTGGCCACAGGCATGGTGTTGGAGTAATACACGCCCACGATCAGCGGGATGGCGACGATACGTGTCCAGGTCAGGATCGTGGGGATGGTGAAAAACATAGCTCCGAGGATACATGCCTTAGCTGTCGCAAGGCTGATCAACGCCCTTCCACGATGGTGATGAGCTGGAATTTGTTGTCGTCGTTGTACAAAAACGTCTCGTTGAACTGCCAAGGCTGGGGCAGATTGCTTACGGGGCCGTAGTTAGCCACGCGGCGGGCCGCTGCCAGAGCCATTTCGTTCACATGCGGCGAGACTTTGGAGCCGCGCATGAGATCCAGTGCGCGCACCGAGCCATCGGCATGGAGCATGACGGTGACGGTGGCGATGCCGTTCCATTGCGCCGGCTGTGCGCCGGTGAAATTCGCGCCGGGGTTGGCGGCGATGATCGTTTGCGCGGCACGACGACGGTAATCCGCCCAATTGGCCACGAGCGGCAGGCGCGTTGCGCCAGGAACCACGGCCACAGGTGGCGCTGGCGTGGTAGCCACGGGCGGGGGAGCGGGCGAGTGTGGGGGGATGGGGCGGCTTTTGCAGCCTGCAAACAAGAGCGTCAAGGCCGTCAGACCACCTGCGATTACTATAGATTTGGTAGCACTCCGCGCAGATTGCGTGCCGGCTAGATCGTGATTTGTAGGCTGATTTTGCTTCAAAAGTGGTATGGTTTTAATGCAAGGCACGATATATCTCCTGGGCGAGTTCTTTGGATATGCCATCCACCGTGGCGATGTCTTCCACGCTGGCGGCAGCCACGCCCCGGATGCCTCCAAAGCGCTGCAAGAGTTTCGCACGTCTTTTGGCTCCCACGCCAGCGATTTCTTCTAATTTGCTACCACCTGTGCGAACTTTCGCACGCTGCGCCCGCATGCCGGTGATGGCAAAACGGTGTGCCTCGTCTCGGATTTGCGCGATCAGCATGAGGGCGGCACTGTCTTTTCCAAGATACACTTTTTCGCGGCCATCGGCGAACACGAGCTCTTCCAAGCCAACTTTTCGGCCTTCACCTTTTTCTACGCCCACCAGCAGGCCAAGATCCAAGCCCAGGGCTTCAAACACTTCCTTGGCCGAGCTGATTTGGCCTTTGCCGCCGTCGATCAACACGAGATCGGGCAGTTTGGCTTCGTTATTTCTCGCTGCTTCGATGAGCTTGCTGTATCGCCTGGTCAGCACCTGCTTCATCGCCGCGTAATCGTCGCCACCGGTGATGCCCTCGATGTTGTATCTGCGGTAATCCGCGCTCTTCATCTTGTGGCCTTCAAACACCACACAGCTGGCTTGGGTGGCTTCGCCGGCGGTGTGAGAGATATCAAAGCACTCGATGCGCAGCAGCGATAAATCTTCCAGCGCGAGATCAAGCGCATCAGCTAGCGCCCGCGTGCGCGACTGCTGCGATCCTTCCTCGGCGAGCAGGCGGGCAAGCTGAATATCCGCGTTCTTTTGCGCCATCTCTAGCCAAGCTTTGCGCTGCTCACGCGGTTGGTGCAGGGCGGTGATCTTGATGCCAGTTTGCTCCGTGAGCAAGCCGATCAACTCGGTATCCACCTTCTCGCTCAAGATCAGCACGGGAGGTGCGGGTACATCGATGTAGTGTTGTGCGATGAAGGCTTCGAGCACATCGGTGGTACTCGCATCATCCACATGCGCGGGGAAATAAGGCCTGTCGCCCAAATGCCGCCCGCCGCGCACCATGGCCAGATTCACGCAAGCCTTGCCGCCTTGCACTTTGGCTGCGAGGATGTCCACATCTTTGTCTTCAGCGGTGTCCATCGCCTGTGTGTGGAGCACGCGAGAGAGGGCGGAGATTTGGTTGCGCAATTCGGCGGCAAGTTCGAACTCTAATTTTTCAGCATGCGCCATCATCGCGGTTTGCAGCTCATCAAGAATAGCCTGCGTTTCACCGCGCAAAAAGCGCTCCGCATTGTTCACGTCTTGCGCATAAGCTGCTTCATTGATATGGCTCACACAGGGCGCAGAGCAGCGCTTGATTTGATACAGCAAACAAGGCCGCGTGCGGTTGGCAAACACAGTGTCTTCACAAGTGCGCAGCTTGAAGACTTTTTGCAGCAACTGAATCGTTTCTTTCACGGCCCATGCGCTCGGATAGGGCCCGAAGAACCGATGCCTTTTATCGACAGCGCCTCGGTAATACACGATACGCGGGAATTCTGTGGGGACTACACTTTTGATAGCATTTGGCGCAGGTTCTATGCCGGCGATTGGCATTTTTTTCTTTGAAACCGCCTGCCCCGTGAGCTTCAAATAAGGATAGCTCTTGTCATCCCGAAACAAGATATTGAAGCGCGGATTCTGCGTCTTGATCAGATTGTTTTCCAGCAGCAGCGCCTCAGCCTCAGAGCGCACCACCGTCGTTTCCATCCGCACGATCTTGGAGACCATATGCCCAATGCGCGTGCCGTCATGGTTCTTCTGAAAGTAGCTGGAGACGCGCTTCTTCAAACTCTTGGCTTTGCCCACATACAGCAAGCCGCCTTGCGCATCGAAATAGCGATACACGCCGGGCAGCAGGGGCAGTGCGGCGACTTGTTCCAGCAGCTCGGGGCTGTGGCTACTTTGCGGCTGGGGTGCGAGCTCAATGCCTTGATCGGCGGCAGATTTGGTTTTGGGCATATGGATCTGCATTGGATTTTGTCAGATTTAGACAAGCTCAATCGGTTTTGAGCATCATCCTGGCTCATATATGCCTTCGCACTTACTCCTCTAAAGGCAAAAGCACCTCCTGCTCTTCAAGCAAAGTAAGCGCTGGTGAGCATATCTTCCAGTAAGCCAATGTTCTGCGGCTGCCAGCCTAGGCTTTGCTGGGTGAGCTCACTCGAAGTGGTGTTGTTGATGCCTACAAAGAAGGCCATCCAACCGAAGTGGCCAGCGGCCTCTGCTGCGGATATGCTGCGTACGGGGATGCCCAGCCCATCACCAATGGCTTGAGCGATCTCGCGCATCGGCACGCCTTGCTCAGCCACGCCATGCAAGCGGCTGCCGGGTGCGGCTTTTTCCAGTGCCAAGCGAAACAGCCGAGCGGCATCGAGCCTGTGCACAGCTGGCCAGCGGTTGCTACCATCGCCAACATAGCTTGCGACCCCTGTGCGACGCGCGACATCAATTAGCGCAGGCACAAAACCATGATCGCCTTGACCATGCACTGAGGGCGGAAGCCGTACCACACTCACTCGAACGCCGCGCTTTGCGGCTGTGAGCACAACTTCCGATGCCGCGCGGATGATGCCTGGTGCATCGGGGGATGGCTCATGGGTCTCATGACCCATACGATCTGCTGCAAGGACAGTGGTGCCGCTAGTTGCAACCAGGGGCTTGTTCGTGCCTTCTATGGCGAGCGCTATTGCTTCGAGTGCACGCTGGTCGGCCTTGGCATTGGCTTCGTACTGCGAGAAATCATGATTGAAGGCCGTGTGAATCACGCCATCACACATCCGAGCGCCAGCTGTCAAACTTTCAATGTCTGACAAATCGCCTCTGTGAGCTGCCACACCCAGTTGCTTGAGCGCCGCCGCAGAAGCATCGCTGCGCGCCAAACCAACGACCTCATGACCTGCACCCAGCAGCTCTTGAACAATCGCCGTACCAATAAAGCCCGTGGCTCCTGTAACAAACACCTTCATCATGACTCCTAGTCAAATTGATCGAACCCGTACAATAATTTCAATCACATCGCTTGAACAGCCGAGAGCGCATACAGGTATGGCCACTAACACGATATCGAGCCCGGTCATGAATTTGGGTGAATTTCTGCGCGATCGTCGTGCGCGCTTGCTACCCGCTGCAGGGGCGCAGAGTCGCCGTCGCACACCTGGCCTGCGGCGTGAAGAAGTGGCCGCCCGCGCTCATGTGAGTGTCACTTGGTACACATGGTTGGAGCAAGGACGTGGTGGCCCACCCTCTGATCTTGTGTTAGAGCGATTGGCAAGAGCCTTGGAACTGGATGCGGCTGGCCGTGAGGTCTTGTTTCTGCTGGCACAACAGCGTCCGCCCAAACCCCAGCCGAGTGCTTTGCCAGTTGTCACGCCCTCTCTGCGTCGCGTGTTGGATGCAATGACAACAAGTCCAGCGATCGTGAAGACAACGACTTGGGATATCGTGGCTTGGAATGATGCTGCCCTCGCAGTCCTGTCTGACTACCCCTCGCTGTCGGTCAGCGAACGTAATGTACTCAGGCGTTTGTTTGGCAAAGATAGATCGCAAGATTGGCTGCCCGAATGGGAGCTGGATGCGCGTTTTGCAGTGGCCGTTTTTCGTGTGGATATCGCTCGCGCAGGCGATGGCTCGCAAGCGGCTGCTTTGGCGGCTGAGCTTCAGGCACAAAGTGCAGAATTTCGCAGGCTGTGGGCAGATAATGAGATGCGCATTCCCGGCGTTGGACTGAAGCGGCTTGTTCACCCAATTGCCGGCCCACTTGCTTTGGAATACTCGGCCTTTTCCGTCGATGGAGAGCCTGGTCTGACGATGTTGGTGTTCACGCCCTCCACATCTGCTGATGCTGCCGCCATCGCTTCTTTAATTGCCAAAAAACCGCAGCGCTCGCCCATACTGGCATAAGTTGGTTGGGGATACGCTTTCTGCGGCGATTTTTGCTCGCAGTGGCTTAATGTCCGTCCTCTGTGGATATCTGGAGGATGATGCTAGAAGGTGGTATTTTTGAGATACAGTTGACGTTTACGTAAACGTCAATCAAAAAACTTTTTAGCCTTTTGAGACAAACATGCCCGTTTTAAGCACCCAATTGAGCGCCCGCTCCGCACAGTTCCAGGCCAATGCCGAGGCAATGAAAGCTGTGACGCAGGATTTACGAGACAAGATTTCTCAAGCTCAGCTCGGTGGCGGCGAGGCGGCGCGCGCCAAGCACACGGCAAGAGGCAAGCTGCTGCCGCGTGATCGTGTGCAGAATTTGCTCGATCCGGGCACGCCGTTTTTGGAGATTGCACCGCTGGCGGCTTTGGGCATGTATCCCGACAAAGATGGCTCAGATTCCGCGCCCGGCGCAGGTGTGATCGCCGGCATTGGGCGCGTGAAAGGCATTGATTGCATGATCGTCTGCAACGATGCCACCGTGAAAGGCGGCACCTATTACCCGCTCACCGTGAAGAAGCATTTGCGTGCGCAGGAGATTGCGCAGCAGAATCGCTTGCCTTGTATTTACCTCGTCGATTCGGGCGGCGCGAATTTGCCGAATCAAGACGAGGTGTTCCCTGATCGCGATCACTTTGGCCGCATCTTTTTCAACCAAGCGCAGATGAGCGCGGAGGGCATTGCGCAGGTGGCTGTGGTGATGGGCTCATGCACGGCGGGCGGCGCGTATGTGCCCGCGATGAGCGATGAGACGATCATCGTGAAGAACCAAGGCACGATTTTTCTCGGTGGCCCGCCACTGGTGAAAGCTGCTACGGGCGAGGTAGTGACGAGCGAAGATTTAGGTGGCGGTGATGTGCATACGCGGCTCTCAGGCGTGGCGGATCATTTGGCGAATAATGATATGCATGCACTCGCCATTGCGCGCGATGTGGTGAAGAATTTAGCATCAAATCATGCATTAGCTGGCGTAAATACTGCGCAAAGTGCTATTGAAATAGTAGCGCCGAAATATCCCGCAGAAGAACTCTACGGCGTCATCCCCACCGACACGCGCAAGCCATTCGACGTACGCGAGATCATCGCCCGCATTGTGGATGGCTCCGAGTTTGACGAATTCAAAGCCCGCTTTGGCACCACACTCGTCACAGGCTTCGCCAAAATCGAAGGCATGCCTGTGGGCATCATCGCCAACAACGGCATCTTGTTTTCCGAGAGTGCACAAAAAGGCGCGCACTTCATCGAACTCTGCTGCCAGCGCAAAATCCCGCTCGTCTTCCTGCAAAACATCACCGGCTTCATGGTCGGCCGCAAAGTGGAAAACGAAGGCATCGCCCGCCACGGTGCGAAGATGGTCACGGCAGTAGCCACGGCCAACGTGCCGAAATTCACCATCATCATCGGCGGGTCTTTTGGCGCAGGCAACTACGGCATGTGCGGCCGTGCCTACTCGCCCCGTTTCTTGTGGATGTGGCCAAATGCCCGCATCTCAGTGATGGGCGGGGAGCAGGCGGCGAGCGTCTTGGCTACCGTGAAGCGCGATGGCATCGAAGCCAAAGGCGGAAACTGGAGCGCCGAAGAAGAAGAGCAATTCAAAGCCCCTCTGCGTCAGCAATACGAAACCCAAGGTCACCCGTATTACGCAACAGCGCGTTTGTGGGACGACGGCATCATCGACCCCGCAGATACCCGACGCGTGCTCGCATTGGGCTTGGCCGCAGCCAAAAATGCGCCAATTCCTGAGCCGAAATTTGGCGTGTTCAGGATGTAAAGTGTGGCGATGAACCCCACTCAACACTTTCAAACGCTCGCACGCTACAACGTATGGGCAACACATCGTCTGCTTGAGGCGGTAGAGCAACTTAGCGATGAAGATTACCGTCGTGATGTCGGTTTGTTTTTCAAATCCATTCACGGCACCCTCAATCATTTGCTGGTGGGCGAACACATGCTCTGGTATCCGCGCTTTGCGCGGGGTGAATCTCCCAAACTCAATCTCGACGATGAAATTGAGCCTGTGCGTGAGCGCCTCGCGCAAGCACTGCGTGGCGGTTCGGGTAACTGGAAGCCCTTGATCGAATCTTGGCCTGCAGAGCGCTTTGAAGGCAAGCTCTCCTACACCACTACAAAAGGCCAAGCCGTTTCACTTCCTTTTACAGCAACGCTCGCACATGTGTTTAACCACGGCACGCATCATCGTGGGCAGATCACAGCAGCGCTTACCCTGCTGAAACAACCTTGCCCCGTGTTGGATTTGGTTTATATGTTGGTTGAGGACAGTGCTCGCTAATGAGCTTAATGCACAATAAAGTTTTATATCTATGAGGAGAGAATTGATGATTCGGAGTGCTTTGGAGAAGTTGGCTCTTGTTTTGATGACGGTGCTGATCGTTGGATGTGCAGGTACGGTACAACGCGACAGCAATGCTGGATCAAAAAGAATAGCAGATGCGACGTACAGTGATGTGAAGGTGAGCCTGACAGATGGCGCTCGTGCGCTTCAGGCAGATAACGTGCAGTTTAATGTGCGTGATTTGAGCGACTATATCCGTCGTCGTTTAGAGGCCAGCAATGTTTTGCGTTCAGATGGCACGCATCGCGTTGAGGTTGTGATTGAGAGTTTTAGGGTGCGTTCAGCTGCTGCAGCGGTGCTTTTCGGTGTGATGGCTGGAACTGACAACATCGAAGGTCAAGTCAAGGTATTCAATGCTGCAGGCAGACAAGTGCATGGCTACACCATCAATACATCCTATGGCTTAGGTGGCTGGGCTGGTGGCGCAGATGGCACACGCATGTCATGGCTTTATGACAAGTTCTCAGAGCTAACTGTTGCTGAGTTGATTGGCACAACGCCTGCCAATGCGATAGCCAAGCCAGACCCAATCAAATCAACCGCTCGAAGCGTTACAAGTAGTTCATCCAACGCTCCTGCAGCTATTGCCATCACACCAACTGGTACGGCCCATGACAAGCCAGTTGCTGCGAGCGCTAGCTCAAGTTCGGTCGTGAGCAGTCAATCAATCACCAGCGTTTCCAATACTTCTGGCGCAGTGCCTCAGCCAAGCATGATGGCAAGTGGATTTGCAAATATCAACGATGTTGACGCCATACCTTATATCAGCGACAGAGGGCGTGAGGGTTATCGTGACTGGCTCACCAAGTCAACCCCCAGAGCTTTTGTGATTTCTGATAAAGGCCATTGGTCAAGTACTTGGGGAATCAACCCGCAAAACCCAGAAGACCCGAAAGATCCTTCTGAGCGTGCTTTGCAGCGATGCGCCAAAGCAAGTGGAGCCGCTTGCAAGCTCTATGCCGTGAATGGTGCGGTTGTATGGAAAAAAGAAACCAGCACTGTGAACTCTGCAGTGTCGCCCACACCAGCTGGTGAACCATCCGACAAGAAGCCTTGAAGATATGAATCTTCGGATCGATATTCGTTCGCATGTTGCGTGCATAGCGCTCAATCGCTCTGACGTACGCAACGCTTTCAACGACGAGGTGATCGCTGAGATCACGCAGGCGTTCAAAGAGTTGGGCGCGCGCGATGATGTGCGCTGCATCGTGCTTGCTGCCGAAGGCACGGCATTCTGTGCAGGCGCCGATTTGAACTGGATGCGGCGGATGGCGGATTACTCGCGTGAGGAGAATCTTGCCGATGCGGGCAAGCTGGCTGAAATGCTGCAGGTGATTTATGAATGCCCGAAGCCGACGGTGGCGCGCGTGCAGGGGGATGTATATGCAGGTGGGATGGGGCTGGTGGCAAGTTGCGATGTGGCTGTGAGTGTGGATACGGCGGGCTTTTGTCTGAGCGAAGTGAAGCTTGGTTTGATTCCAGCGACGATCAGCCCTTATGTGATTCGCGCTTTGGGCGCTCGTGCTTCGCACCGTTACTTTCTCACGGCGGAGCGCTTTTCTGCGCAAGAGGCGCATCGCTTGGGGTTCGTGCATGAAGTGGTGGCCGCCGATCAGCTTGATGCTAAGGTGGATGAAATCACCCAAGCGCTGGGGAAAAACAGCCCAAATGCGGTGAAAGTGTGCAAAAAGTTGGTGCAGGACGTGGCGTATGCTGAAATCAGTCAACCATTGATAGCAAAAACGGTTGAGGGGATTGCAGACATCCGCGCGAGCGCCGAGGGGCGCGAGGGCGTGTCTGCTTTTTTGGGCAAGCGCAAACCATCTTGGTTAGCGTAAGCTGAGCCTCATACCAGGAGACACGCCATGGACATGATTCTTCAATACCTGCAGCAGATCATGCAAGGCATTTTTTCGTCGGGCGGCGATGTGGCGGGCACTGTGGGCAAGGTGGTCGGCAAGCTCGATACAACAGCATTGGCAGCGCTGGCCGCAGCGCTGGGTTGGGCGGCTGGTATTCGGCTTTATCTTGTGGTGTTTCTCACGGGCTTGGCGGGTTTTATGGGTTTTATCCCACTGCCATCCGGACTAAGCGTTTTACAGCACCCGGCCATGCTCATGGGCAGTGGCTTCATGGTGTTTGTGGAGTTTTTCGCTGACAAGATTCCAGGGCTCGATTCGCTCTGGGACATGGTGCATACCGTGATTCGCGTGCCTGCGGGCGCGGCGCTGGCGGGTGGTGTGTTTGGTGCGGATAGTGCGACGATGGGCACGGTGGCAGCTTTGCTCGGCGGCACATTGGCAGCTACCTCGCACGCTACTAAAGCCACGACACGCGCGGCGGTGAACACGTCGCCGGAGCCGTTTTCAAATATTGCTGTGAGCTTGCTGGAAGACGGTTTGGTGATGTTCATGCTTTGGTTGGCGACCAATCACCCCGTAATTTTTGGCATCACGCTGCTGATCATTCTCGTGCTCTCTGTGTTGCTCATCATCATGCTGTGGAAATTTTTGCGTATGGTGATTCGCAAAATTTCGAGTTTCTTTTCTGGTTCACCTCAACCTACTTCCGCTTGAGTTTTATGTTCACAAAAATTCTGATCGCAAACAGAGGCGAAATCGCTTGCCGAGTGGCAGCAACTGCTCGCAAAATGGCTATTCAAACGGTGGCCGTGTATTCCAAAGCGGACGCGCAGGCCAAGCATGTGGCAGCTTGCGATGAGGCGGTGTATATCGGCGAAGGTGAGGGCAATTCGCCCAAGGAAAGTTATCTGCGTTGGCAGGCGATTCTGGCTGCGGCCCAGGCCACGGGCGCGCAGGCGATTCACCCGGGCTATGGGTTTTTGAGTGAGAACGAAGATTTTGCGCAAGCCTGCGCGGATGCGGGGCTGGTGTTTATTGGTCCGCCGCCATCAGCGATCAAGGCGATGGGCTTGAAGGCGGAATCCAAGCAGTTGATGGAGAAGGCGGGTGTGCCGTTGGTACCGGGGTATCACGGCGCGAACCAGGATGAAGCTTTGCTGCAAAAGGAAGCGGATCGTATTGGTTACCCGGCTTTGATCAAAGCAAGCGCCGGCGGTGGCGGTAAGGGCATGCGGATTGTGGAGCGCTCGGAGGATTTTGCTGCGGCGCTGGCATCATGCAAGCGCGAGGCGATCAATAGCTTTGGTGATGAAGCGGTGCTGATTGAAAAATATGTGCAGCGCCCGCGCCATATTGAGATTCAGGTGTTTGGCGATGCGCATGGAAACTATGTGTATTTGTTTGAGCGCGATTGCTCTGTGCAGCGGCGGCATCAGAAGGTGTTGGAAGAGGCGCCTGCGCCGGGCATGCCGCAAAGCATGCGCGAGGCCATGGGCAAGGCGGCTGTGGATGCAGCGCGGGCGGTGAATTACACCGGCGCGGGCACGGTGGAGTTCATCGTGGAGCAGCAGGGCGGCTACGATGCTCCCGACAAAATGAAGTTCTACTTCATGGAGATGAACACACGCTTGCAGGTGGAGCATCCTGTCACTGAAGCAATCACCGGCTTGGATTTGGTGGAGTGGCAATTGCGTGTGGCATCAAACGAGAAACTGCCCATGCGCCAAGATCAACTTAAGATCAACGGCCATGCGATTGAAGCGCGGATTTGCGCGGAGAACCCGGATAACGGTTTCTTGCCTGCGACTGGCTCGCTCAACGTCTATCGCAAACCATTGCACTCTGCTTTTGAAAGAAGTGATTTGCGTATCGACGACGGCGTGCGCCAAGGCGATGCGATTTCGCCTTACTACGATTCGATGATCGCCAAACTCATCGTGCATGGCGCTACGCGCGAAGAGGCGCTCGCAAAGCTTGATCGCGCCTTGAGCGAGACGCAAATCGTCGGGCTTGCAACAAATGTGCAGTTTCTGCGACATGTGGTCAAGAGCGATGCGTTCGCGCAGGGGAAGCTGGATACCGCGCTGATCCAAAGAGAAGAAAAGGTTTTATTCCATCAAGAAAAACTGCCACTCGCCGGCGTCATATCAGCGTGGATAGCTCATGTATTGATAGCAGAGCGTGCCAGCCAAACGAGTGACCCATTCAGCAAACGCGATGGCTGGCGGCCTTTTGGCATCACCACACGGCGCTTTGCGTTTGAGTGGCACGATCAGCCTGTGCAAGCTGAATTGTCGTATCTGCACGATGGCGCAACGCTGCTGCACATCACGCAAGCTGATACCAAATTGCAAGGCCTGCTGACTTGTGAGCAAGATGCCACTGTTGAAGACTTGGATGTGAAAGTCAGCTTTGCGGATCAACGCTTCAAAGCCTCTGTGCATGCTTCTTCACATGAAAAAGGGCAAGTAGCCAGCATATTTACTGCGCAAGGTGCTACACAATTGATAGTGATAGATCCTTTCATCCAAATCGCAGAGGGCGGCGCTCAAGCAGGTCGGCTCACTGCGCCGATGCCTGGCAAGCTGGTTTCATTTGCCGTGAAAGCGGGTGATACAGTAAAAGCAGGGCAGACATTGGCCGTGATGGAAGCCATGAAGATGGAGCACACGATTGCCGCGCCCAAAGATGGTGTGGTGTCGGAAATTTTATTTGCGCCTGGTGATCAGGTGAGCGATGGGGCTGAGCTGATCAAGCTCGCTGCATAAGGATGCAAGCTTTGCTGCAACTTCTGGGCGTGATCGTGGTGCTCGCGGCGATTGCGCCCGTGGCCATGGCAGGCGGCAACATGATCGCTGCCTTCATGGCTGGGCGGAATATTGTGCAGTGGCTGAGCATCACCGTGCTGTGCATGCTGGCCGTGGTGGGCTCGGGCATGCTTGCGCTGCGTGTGGTGTTGCCGATGCTCTCGGGTATGGCCTTGCTTGCACCGCTTGTCTCTGCACTGGTGTTACTCGCGCCGCCTTGGGCTATTTGGATCGCAGGTAAACGCTGGATGGAAAAGAAAGTTTCGCAATGACATTGCCTTCAAAAGTCAAAATCATCGATGTAGGCCCACGCGATGGCCTGCAAAACGAAAAGCAGCTGATTGATGCTGCAGTGAAGATTGAGCTCGTGCATCGCTTACAAGCTGCTGGCTTGCGCGAAATTGAAGTGACGAGTTATGTGAGCCCCAAATGGGTGCCGCAGATGGGCGACAACGCTCAGGTGATGGCTGGCATCTCTCGTCAAGCGGGTGTGCTTTATTCAGTGCTCACGCCGAATCTCAAGGGCTTTGAGGCTGCTGTGGCTGATCCAAAAATCAAGCCGCATGAAATC
Organism: Variovorax sp. PCZ-1; assembly: GCF_018413605.1. Classification (GTDB taxonomy): domain Bacteria; phylum Pseudomonadota; class Gammaproteobacteria; order Burkholderiales; family Burkholderiaceae_C; genus JANMDU01. The sequence goes on from NZ_JAHCDN010000002.1 coordinate 340,043, forward strand.
GTTGTCTTCGGTGCGGCAAGCGAAGCTTTTAGCCAGAAGAATATCAATTGCTCCATCGCTGAAAGCATTGAGCGTTTCGCTCCTGTGGTTCAAGCTGCGAAGGCGCAGGGTATTGCCGTGCGCGGCGCGATGAGCTGCACCGTGGGCTGCCCGTATGAAGGCGAGATTGCGCCATCGAGAGTGGAATATCTCGCGGGGCTCATGAAGGGCATCGGCGTCGAGCGGGTAGATGTGGCCGACACGATTGGTGTGGGTACTTCTGCTCAAGTACAACGTGCTTTTGAAGCGGCGCTCAAGCATTTCACAATGGATCAGGTCTGCGGGCATTTTCACGACACCTACGGGCAAGCTTTGGCCAATACTCTTGCTGCGCTGCAAATGGGTGTGTGGAATTTTCAATCGTCTGTGGCTGGCTTAGGCGGCTGCCCATATGCCAAAGGCGCAACAGGCAATGTGGCCACGGAAGACTTGGTGTACATGCTGCATGGTATGGGCATCGAGACGGGCATTGATCTGGATAAACTGATCGACGCAGGTGTGTTTATCAGCACTGCTTTAGGACGTAAACCGAATTCTCGGGTTGCCACGGCATTGATCAACAAGCGCGGTACTTGATCATGCATACTATGAATTTAGTAGCAGCTTGCGCAGATTCTGTGCCGGGAAATCACTGATTTTCTTTAAAAATGCAGCTTCCAGACGCTACCCAACGCATTGCCTCGCTCTTGAAAGAAGCCGGCCATCCGAATGCGCCCGTGATGCTCGATGATGCGGCGCGCACGGCTCAGCAAGCCGCAGACGCCTTGAATGTGCAGCTGGGCCAAATCGCCAAGAGCATCATCTTTCGCCGCAAGCCCGATGATGTGGCCGTGCTCGTGATCACTTCGGGCGACAGGCGTGTGGATGAGAAGAAGGTACAAGCCTTGGTGTGTTCAGAAGCTCAAAAACTCTCCCGCGCTGATGCCGATTTTGTGAAAGCCAAAACGGGCTTTGCTATTGGCGGTGTATCGCCGATTGGCCATTTGCATCCGCCCGTGTGTTTGATCGACCAGGAGCTAGTTCGTTTTGATGTGATCTGGGCGGCAGCAGGGCATCCGCACGCGGTGTTTGAGCTCACGCCTGTACAACTGCGCCTACTCACGCAGGCGCCGATGCATGATGTGGCGCAAGCTGCCACGATGTGATGATTACTATGAATTTAATAGCACCTCGCGCAGATTCTACGACGGCGAGATGCTATTTTTAATATAAATATCTATGTCTACTCCCTCCCCATGCATCTCCGTCTGCCAGATGGACAAAACCACCGGCTGGTGCAAAGGCTGCTATCGAACCATCGAGGAAATCATTGCTTGGGGGCAGGGCAGTGAAGCGCTTAAAACATCGGTATGGCAAGCCTTGCCAGCACGCCACCGCCAGGCAGATTTCCTGGAGGCTCACCTCAATCGCGCCCTGATGGACGCTTGTGGAAACGCGTCTGCGAAAGAATCCGTATGAAGCACATCACTTTTCACTTTGACGTGATCTCGCCATACGCCTACCTCGCGTTCGAGCAGTTGCCCAAAGCGCTCGAAGGTATCAGCCACAGCGTCACTTACAAGCCTGTGCTCTTTGGCGCGATCCTGCAGCATTTTGGCCAGCTGGGGCCGGCGGAGATTGCACCCAAGCGCACCTGGACGTATCGGCAGATCAACTGGCTGGCCAAGCAGCAAAGCACGCCCTTGCAGATGCCCTCAAGTCATCCTTTCAATCCGCTTGGCTTGCTCAGGTTGGCTTTGGCTTGCGGCAATGCTGGCGCTTGCAACCGTTATGTGACCGAGGTGCTCTTTCGTCATGTGTGGCAAGGCGGCTTGGATGCAGGCGATGCGCAGCGCTTGCTTTCGCTCACCGATCAGCTCCAGCCAGCCCGCGCGCCCGACGATGCCGCTGTGAAAGCCGAGCTCAAAGCCAATACCGATGCTGCCATTGCACGAGGCATCTTTGGCGTGCCAACGATGGAGGTGGATGGCCAGCTTTTCTGGGGCTTGGATGCCTTACCGATGCTGCGAGCCTACCTGCAGGGTGATGATTGGTTCAGCAGCTCAGCCTGGGCAAAAGCCAGTGATTTGCCAGCGGGCGTGGTTCGAAAAAGATAGCAAAAACTTTCCGCTGCGGCGCACCAAAGGGAAGTCACTTATAGGGTTACCCCGCGTTTTGAATGCTTTGTGTGTGAAATATCACGACCTTGTAAGAAATGGGTCAGCGAGTCTGCGAACACTCCTTACACGTAAGTTTTTGCATTGAGGTGACACTTTGCTCCTGTTAGTTAGCATCATTAAATTGGTGTGCGAAATTGCCCTGCTGGGCTTAGCGGGGCGCTGGCTGCTCGGGCTTTTGGCTGGGCAGAAAAAAGAAAGCAATTTTTTTTATAAAGCGCTTGAGGCGATGACCAAGCCTTTTGTAAGCGCAGCCCGCTTTATCACCCCCAAAGCTGTGATCGACCGCCATGTGCCTTTCGTGGCCTTTTTGCTGCTGGGCTTCATCTGGCTGGTGAGCGTGCTTGAGAAAGTGCGTATCTGTACTCAAATCGGCGTGGAGCTGTGCAAATGATGCAAACCCTTCAATACAAAGCTTTGCGCTGGTGGGCACGCTTGTTGCTGCGCCTGGAGCAGTGGGACAGCGCCCAAGCCGTGTTTGAGCGAATGGGGCAAATGCGCCCAGAAGACGATTACCCGTTGGCCAGTATCGCTTACTTGCACACCATCACTGGTCGCAAGAATGAGGCCTTCACCATGCTGCTGCGCTTGACGCAAACACACAGCCAAGTGGGCATGCATTGGTTCAACCTCGGTTTCTTGCAAGAAGAAAAAAGCCAGTTTGAAGAGGCCTGCGCCTCGTTCCAAAAGGCCGTAGAGCTTCGCCCTGATATTGACCGCGCCTGGTATGGCCTCGGTCTGGTTCTCATTCGCCTGCAGCGCTTAGATGAAGCCGTCAAAGCCCTCAAGCAAAACACGAAATTGCAACCCATGAGTCCGTATGGCTGGTATCAACTCGCTCGCGTACACATGGATCGGCAACAGCCCGATGAGGCGCGGAAAATCATCCGCCACCTCAAAGGCTTTGAGCCCAAGGTGGCCGCTCAGTTGGAACGCGAAACGGGCATCTCCGTCTCGCCCGCCAGTTGAGGGGCTTCCCGCGCTGCTCACATCAACGTGTGGGTGGCAAAGCTGCTGGAGCAATCGGTGTGTATGCACCGCAGCAGTTGGATTTTTTGTTTAACTAAAAGGAGACTATGCAATGCAAGTATCAGCAAAGCATCAGGCCTACTGGTCCAAAAACCTGCGATTGACAGCCATCTTGCTGGCGATCTGGTTTGTCGTGACCTATGTGGTCAGCTACTTCGCACGCGATTTGAACTTTAACTTCTTTGGCTGGCCATTCAGCTTTTACATGGGAGCACAAGGTTCACTCGTGGTTTACGTTGTCATCATCTGGTTCTACGCCCGATACATGAACAACCTCGATCAAGAATACGGCGTTGCCGAAGAGGAGTAACACATGGCTGGAATGTCTCCATCATCTGGCGTGAGCGTGAGCTCCGCCGCGAATGCTGCTTTTAAAGCGCAGCTCAACAAAGTTTATGCCTGGTACACCGGTGGCTTTATTGCCTTCGTGATCGTGCTGGCTGTGCTCGAGCAAATGGGTCTGCCCCGTAACTGGATCGGCTTCATTTTCTTGCTCGCCACCATTGGTTTGTATGCCGGTATCGGCGTGATGAGCCGCACGAGTGACGCTGACGAATACTACGTCGCCGGTCGCCGCGTGCCAGCTATCTATAACGGCATGGCCACAGGCGCCGACTGGATGTCTGCCGCCTCCTTCATCGGCATGGCCGGTACGCTTTATCTCACGGGTTATGGCGGTTTGGCCTTCATCATGGGCTGGACGGGCGGCTACTGCTTGGTGGCGCTGTTCCTCGCGCCTTACATGCGCAAGTTCGGCCAATTCACCATCCCAGACTTTCTGGGCGAGCGCTATGGCGGCAATGCTGCGCGTTTGGTCGGTGTGTTCGCTGCGATTCTCTGCTCCTTCGTTTACGTTGTGGCGCAGATTTATGGCGTTGGCTTGATCACCACCCGTTTGACGGGCGTGTCGTTTGAAGTCGGTATCTTCTTGGGCTTGGGCGGCATTTTGGTGTGCTCATTCTTGGGTGGTATGCGCGCTGTGACGTGGACTCAGGTGGCTCAGTACATCATCTTGATCATTGCCTACCTCGTGCCTGTGATCTGGTTGTCTGTGAAGCAAACAGGCGTGCCTGTACCACAGCTCGTCTATGGCTCGCAACTGGCCAAGGTGACTGAGCGTGAGCAGCAGCTCATGAAAGATCCTAAAGAGCTGGAAGTGATTGCCATCTTCAAGAAGAATGCAGATGATTTGGGCGCCAAGCTCAAAGACATCCCTGCTGCCTTGGCTGCTGACAAAGCAGCTGCTGAGAAGAAAGTGGCTGACTTGAAAGCTGCTAACGCACCAGCCACTGAGATCACCGCTGCAGAAAAAGCTTTGGCCGCTGTGCCTAAAGATGCAGAAGCAGCTAAGAAAGCCTGGACGGCCGCACAAGCGTCAAACAACGCTCGCGCTCGCCCCTTGGCTGGTATGCCAGCGCATGGTCAGCAATACGCTGGCAAACCTGATGGCACGCCCGCTGAAGTCAAGACCTTCGAGGAATCTCGCCGTAACTTCTTGGCACTGATCTTCTGCTTGATGGTCGGTACCGCTGCTTTGCCGCACATTCTGATGCGCTACTACACCACGCCAAGCGTGAAAGAAGCTCGTGAGTCCGTTACTTGGTCTCTGTTCTTCATCTTCTTGCTCTACTTCACGGCGCCTGCTCTGGCTGTGCTTGTTAAGTATGAAATCTTCAACGTGCTGGTGGGCACGCCGTTTGACAAGCTACCGGCTTGGATTGCGGCTTGGGGCAAGGTCGATCCGACCCTGCTATCTGTGGCCGACATCAACAAAGACGGCATCTTCCAATTGGGTGAGATGCGTATCGGTGGTGACATCATTGTGTTGGCAACCCCAGAAATTGGTGGCCTGCCTTACGTGATCTCCGGCATGGTGGCTGCTGGCGGCTTGGCTGCTGCTCTGTCAACTGCTGACGGCTTGCTGCTGACGATTGCCAACGCACTGTCTCACGACGTGTACTACAAGGTCATTGACCCCAACGCCTCGACAGCTCGCCGAGTGACGCTTTCCAAGATTCTGCTCTTGGTGGTTGCTCTGGCGGCGGCATACACCGCGTACAACGTGTTCGTGACCAAACAGTCCGACATCTTGTTCTTGGTGTCTGCTGCGTTCTCGTTTGCTGCTGCTTCCTTCTTCCCTGCACTCGTGCTAGGTATCTTCTGGAAGCGTGCATCAAGCATTGGCGCAATCGCCGGCATGATTGCTGGCCTGGGCGTGACGGCTTACTACATGATCCAGAACCATGCTTGGATGCGCGGCATCTTCGGCGTGACCAGCCCAGTTGATCTGTGGTTTGGCATCCTGCCGATCTCTGCTGGCGTGTTCGGCGTGCCTGTGGGCTTTGCCGTGATCATCATCGTCAGCCTCTTTACACCTGCGCCCAACGCGAAGGTGCAAGAGCTGATCGAGCATATCCGCTACCCTAGCATCAAGGCAGCTTGATGATCTGAGAGTTCATCGCCAGCAATGGTGATGAAACACACAACAACCTGGTACAACGAAAGTTGTACCAGGTTTTTTTTATTGCGTGATTGTCCCTAGCAAGAGTGAAATTTGTGGGAGTAAGATAGCAGTCAGCAAGAGTTAGGAGTTGTGCGTGGCAGTTACCAAGACAGAATTAGGTATTCAGGTCATGAAAGACCGCTCAGTGAGTTTGAGTGCTCAGCAACGCTCAGCTTTGATACTGTGTGATGGCAAACGCAGCGCGGACGATGTTGTGCGCATGACGGCAGGCGTTGGCGTGAGCATGGAGGATATTCAAGCCTTGGCGACGATGGGCCTTGTGGAGTTAAGCGATGCTGCTGCGCAAACGGCTCCTCAGGCGGCTACGGCAGCAGCAGATGAGCTCACAGCTCAAACGGCGACGCCTGCCCCTGCTGGAGACTTCAGCATAGCGCTCAATGCAGCCATATCACTGTGTTCTAACCTGGGTTTCAAAGGCTTTGGTTTGAACATGGCGCTCACAGGTGTTGATAGCCTGGAGAAACTGCAAAAACTCGCTCCTGAAATTCGCAGAGCGGCTGGCGATGTCAAATACAAGCCGCTGCATGCACAAATTTTTGGCAAACCGCTTTGAAACCAAGCGGCATGAGGCTTTAGTTCACCTCAATTTGCCATTCATGCGCACACTTCTTGCAGCGCACCTGCGTCTGGCCACTGATCCTGTCTTCGGAGAGTGCGGTAAATAGCCCATAGGCCTTGCACTCAGGGCAATTGGCTTGGTTTGCCACCACTTCTGCATTCATCAGCAAATACAAATAGCGGCGCAGTGCCCAGATGCCGATGCCGCCGCAGGCCACGATGGCCGCAGCGTCGAAGAGCTTGTCGGAGAGCGTGCCGCCGCGAAAGGCCTCAAACGCTGCCATCATGCCAATGATGCACAAAAAAGCCAGCACCATATGCGCATGGCTGGAGAGCAATTCCCGCTCATACCACTTGCGAAAACCTACCTTGCGTATGCCATCGTAGAGGCGGGAATTGAGGTAATTCATTCCAATCATGTTAGCGGGTGTCTTGAAATACGTCAAAGACCCTCCTGGTGGATTCAGGGCGGGAAATCTCTACAATCTTTGGGCTTGGCTCGCGGCATACCCCGCTTGCAACGCATCTCCCCCAGAAAGACAGCTCATGACTCAGGGTAGCATCCGCATCACAGGCGCGCGGCAACACAATCTCAAGAATTTAGATGTAGCATTTAAGACGGGTGAGCTCACCGTCGTCACTGGCCCCAGCGGCTCTGGCAAATCCAGCTTGGTGTTTGACACGCTGTTTGCCGAAGGCCAGCGCCGTTACGTAGAAACCTTCTCCGCCTATGCCCGCCAGTTCATGGATCGCATGGACAAGCCGCAGGTGGACAAAGTAGAAGGCGTACCCGCTGCGATTGCGATTGACCAGACCAATCCCGTGCGCTCATCGCGTTCTACTGTGGGCACGATGACGGAGCTGAATGATCATTTGAAATTGCTCTACGCGCGCTTGGCAAATTTGTATGACCGTGATACCGCGCTGCCTGTGCGGCATGACAGTGGCGAGACGATTTACGCGCAGATTGTGGAGAAGGCGAAGGCGGTGAATCCTCGCCTTGTAGTGACCTTTCCCGTTGAGCTGCCGAGCAATACCACCGCGCAAGAAGTGGAGCAATGGCTCTCTGCCAGCGGCTTCACGCGCGTGCAAGCCGAGCGCGAGATCAGCACGCCTGATGGCAAGCGCAAAGTGCTCGATGTGGTGGCAGATCGTTTCAAAATCGAAAGCGCCGAAAAGGTGCGCGTGATGGAGGCGATTGAGCTCGCACTCAAGCGCGGCAGCGGAAGAATGAGTGTCTATGCAGGCGAGGAGGGCGCACAAGAGATTTGGAAATTCTCCACTGGCCTGCATTGCCCAGAGAGCGATATCCGCTACACCCAGCCTACGCCAAGCCTGTTCTCCTTCAACTCGCCCCACGGCGCATGCCCCACCTGCAAAGGCTTTGGCCGCGTGATCGGCGTGGATTACGGCTTGGTGATGCCTGATGGTCGGCTCACCTTGCGAGCTGGCGCAGTGAAAGTGTTTCAAACGCCTGCATGGAGCGAATGCCAAGATGATCTGATGCGCCATGCGGAAGCAGCCGGCATTCCGCGCGATACCGCTTGGAACAAGCTCACCCAAGAGCAGCAGCATTGGGTGATCCATGGCAACCCGGCTTACAAAGAAGGCCAGTGGGGCAAGGTTTGGTATGGCGTGAAGCGCTTCTTCGCCTACCTCGAGACGAAATCCTACAAGATGCATATTCGCGTCTTGCTCAGTAAATACCGCAGCTACACCACCTGCCATACCTGCAATGGTGCACGTTTGCAAGGCGATGCGTTGCTCTGGCGCGTGGGCACAAAGGCGCAAGCGGATAGCGCGATGCCACCTGCCAAGCGCTTCATGCCGCAAGCTGTGAAATGGAAACGCGATCAGCTTGAAGCCTTGCCCGGCTTGAGCTTGCATGATTTGATGCTCATGCCCTTGGATAAGTTGCGCGCGTTCTTCGATGCCGTACGCGCTGAATCTGGCCTCGATCCGAGCAGCGCCGATGCACGCGCTTTGGAAATGTTGCTCGAAGAAATTTGCACGCGCCTCAAATATCTTTGCGATGTCGGTATCGGCTATCTCACCTTGGATCGCCAAAGCCGCACACTCTCTGGCGGCGAAGTACAGCGCATCAACTTAACCACGGCGCTGGGCACATCGTTGGTCAACACGCTCTTCGTACTGGATGAGCCCAGCATTGGCCTGCATCCGCGCGATATGGATCGCATCACCGAGGCTATGCTGCGTCTGCGCGATGCGGGCAACACACTCGTGGTGGTGGAACACGATCCAGCGGTGATGCTCGCAGCAGATCGCGTGATCGACATGGGGCCTGGCCCCGGCGAGCGTGGTGGCGAGATGGTGTTTGACGGCACGCCTGCTGATCTACGGAATGCAGACACGCTGACAGGTGCATATCTGGGCGCACGCAAGCAAATCGGCATGGGCTTGAAGCGCTTGGTAAGCGACAACACGCCTCGTTTGATCTTGGAAGGCGCAACGCAGCACAACTTGAAGCATGTGAGCATTGAGCTGCCGCTGCAGCGTTTGGTGTGCATCACGGGCGTATCGGGCTCGGGCAAATCCACACTGATTCAAGATGTGCTCGCTCCTGCACTCATGCGCTATTTCGGCAAAGCAACAGAGTCGCCCGGCGCGCATGATCGTTTGCTCGGCGCAGAGCAATTGAGTGATGTCGTATTCGTCGATCAATCCCCAATTGGCAAAACCGCGCGCTCCAACCCCGCCAGCTACGTCGGCGCATGGGATGCCGTGCGCGAAATCTTCGCTACGCTGCCCATCTCCAAGCAACGCAACTACACCGCCAGCAAATTCAGCTTCAACAGCGGTGATGGCCGTTGCCCCACCTGCGGCGGCTCAGGTTTTGAGCATGTGGAGATGCAGTTTTTATCCGACGTGTATCTGCGCTGTCCGGATTGCGATGGCAAGCGGTATCGGCCTGAAATCTTAGAGGTGAAGATTGAGCGCGGTGGGCGAAGCTTGAATCCCTTTGATGTTCTGGAGCTCACCGTGAGCGAAGCTTCTAAGCTGTTTGCAAATGACCGCGATGTGATCCGCGCTTTGCAGCCCATCATGGATGTAGGATTGGAATACGTGAAGCTCGGCCAGCCTGTCCCCACGCTCTCGGGCGGTGAATCGCAGCGCCTGAAGCTTGCTGGCTTCTTGGCCGAAGCGGCGAGAGATGCTGCGAAATCTAAGCAGCGATTGGCCACTAAAGGCACGCTGTTTTTATTCGACGAGCCTACGACGGGTTTGCATTTTGAAGACATCAGCAAACTCATGCGCGCACTGCGCAAGCTACTCGAAGTGGGGCATTCACTCGTAGTCATTGAACACAACTTAGATGTGATCCGCGCCAGCGATTGGCTGATTGATCTCGGCCCCGAGGGCGGCGATGCGGGCGGCTTGGTGGTAGCAGTCGGCATGCCAGAAGATGTGAAGCATCACGCCACATCGTTCACTGCGCAAGCCCTGCGTGAATACGACGCAGCGCTTGGCTTGAATGGCATCGCTGTGCATGAGAAGTCAGTCTTACTATCAAATTATGAGCACTCCGCGCAGTATTTACGCCGGCAAGATGCCAAAAAGGCTATTAAAAATGGCCAAGAAGCGATAGAGATTGTTAACGCACGAGAGCACAACCTTAAAGGCCTGTCCGTCAACATCCCACGTGGCAAATTCAACGTGATCACCGGCGTGAGCGGCTCAGGCAAATCCACGCTCGCTTTCGATATCTTGTTCAACGAAGGCCAGCGCCGCTATCTCGAAAGCTTGAATGCCTATGCACGCAGCATCGTGCAGCCCGCAGGCCGCCCGGAAGTGGATGCGGTGTTTGGCATTCCCCCCACGGTGGCGATTGAGCAGCGCCTCTCGCGCGGCGGGCGTAAATCTACAGTAGGCACGACGACCGAGGTTTGGCATTTCCTGCGTCTCTTGTATGTGAAGCTGGGCATTCAGCATTGCGTGCATGACGATGCCGCTGTGCAGCCGCAGACGGCAGAGCGCATCGCCGCGCAGCTCATGACGGTTTATAAAGGCCGCCATATCGGCATCCTCGCGCCCCTAGTGGTGAGCCGTAAGGGCGTGTACACCGAGCTGGCCGATTGGGCGCGCCCGCGTGGCTACACGCATCTGCGTGTGGATGGCGAATTTTTGCCAACGACGGGCTTCCCGCGCATTGATCGCTTCAAAGAACACACGGTGGAGCTGCCCGTAGCCGATATCGTGATGAAGCCTGAAAACGAAGCTGCGCTACGAGCAGCATTGACTACAGCTCTTGAGCACGGTAAAGGCGTGGTGCATGTGATGACCTCGCTCGATGGCTTAAAAACGGCCATGGAATTGAAAGCATCCACAGCCAAGATTGGTCAAGTCGAAGTGTTCTCCACCAAGCGCGCCTGCCCCGTCTGTGCCACGAGCTACCCTGAGCTCGATCCGCGCCTTTTCTCTTACAACAGCAAACACGGCTGGTGCCCCGATTGCGTGGGCACAGGCAAGCAGCTCACGCGCGAGCAGCGTAAGGCCTTGGACGACAGCGTGCGCGATGACGACAACCGAGGCCGCGAGCAGAGCTTTGCGGAGGTGGAGGTCGAAGATGTGAGTGATCAAGATTGCGCGAGTTGTAACGGCACGCGATTAAACAAACAAGCGCGCTTCGTGAAGTTCAGTAAAACAGGCATCACTGATGTGGCGCAACTCTCGGTGCGCGATGTGAGGCTGTGGGTAGAAAGCCTGAAGCTCACAGGTCGCGAAGCCGATATCGCCAGAGATTTGATTCCCGAAATCAAAGGCCGCTTAGAGTTTTTAGAAGAAGTGGGCTTAGGCTATCTCACGCTGGATCGCGGTGCGCCCACGCTCTCTGGCGGCGAAGCGCAGCGCATTCGCTTGGCTGCGCAGCTGGGCAGCAATTTACAAGGCGTGTGCTATGTGCTCGATGAGCCCACGATTGGCTTGCATGCGCGAGACAATCAAATCCTGCTCAATGCTTTGAACAAGCTGAGCGACAAAGGCAACACCCTCGTCGTTGTGGAGCACGATGTGGACACGATTCGCCGCGCTGAGCACATCATTGATATTGGGCCTTCTGCCGGTAAGCGCGGTGGCCGCGTGGTGGCGCAAGGCTCACTCAAGGATGTGATGGCGGTGGATGAGTCAGCCACTGGCCGTTATTTGCGCGATGCAATCAAGCATCCGCTCTATCCGCGCCGTGCAGTTGATTCCGAATTGCAGCTCACAGTGAAGAACGCATCGCTGCATAACTTGGAGAAAGTCACAACCAACGTTCCACTCAAGCGCTTGGTGGCGATCACAGGCGTTTCCGGTTCTGGCAAATCCACCTTCGCACGAGATGTGTTGCTCGCCAACGCCTACGCAGCAGTGAGCGCACGCGGCATGAAGCGCGAGGCGCCAGATTTCAAAGCTTGGAAGGGCTGCGAAGGCATCACAGGCTGGCAACAGCTTGATCGCGTGCTAGAAGTCGATCAAACCCCCATCGGCAAAACCCCACGCTCCTGCCCCGCCACCTACATCGGCTTCTGGGATGCGATCCGCAAGCTCTTCGCCGAAACCTTGGAAGCTAAAGCACGCGGCTACGCCCCAGGGCGCTTCAGTTTCAACACAGGCGAGGGCAGATGCCCCGGCTGCGAAGGCCAAGGCATGCGCACGATTGAGATGAGCTTCCTGCCCGATGTGAAAGTGCCCTGTGAGGTCTGCCACGGCGCACGCTTCAACCCTGAGACTTTGGCGGTGAGCTGGCGCGGCAAGAGCATTGGCGATGTGCTGACGATGGAGGTGGACGAGGCAGTAGATTTCTTCGCCACGATGCCTTCGATTGCACATCCGCTTCAATTGCTCAAAGACGTGGGCTTAGGCTATCTCACGCTTGGTCAACCTTCACCTACCTTGAGTGGCGGCGAAGCCCAGCGCATCAAGCTCGTCACTGAGCTTTCCAAAGTGCGAGATGAAGTCGGCAAGCGTGGCAACAAAGCCCCGCATACGCTCTACGTGCTCGATGAGCCCACCGTTGGCCTGCACATGCAAGACGTTGAAAAACTCATCCACGTCTTGCATCGCTTGGTCAGCGGCGGCCACAGCGTTGTCGTGATCGAACACGATCTCGATGTGATCGCCGAAGCCGATTGGATCATTGACCTCGGGCCGGAGGGCGGCAAAGAAGGCGGCAAGATCGTGGCGGCTTGTACGCCAGAGGAGTTGGTACGACGCAACACTCATACCGGGGTGGCATTGTCTTCTGTACTGTCGCGTGCATAGGTAGACGGCGGGGAGTATTCGGTAGGGGATCGTGCTGCCTGCGCATTTTGCTGCGTGTCATCCGGCGGCGTTGAGGTTTGGTTTCCTTTAGCAACCAGGTTTCGCCGCCTCCTCCTTTACCTCCGCAAAACACACAGACAGCGCGATCCTGCGATGGTTCTTGCGCGCAAAGTTCCAGTCTCAACGCAAAGAATATTGAGGTAGCTACTGTGTGCGAACTTCGATCTTCAGCTAGCTAACAGGCCTCGGCTGTGATTGGGTTGCCCCGCGTAGCGACATAAAGGGGGAGACGGGCAAAGCCCGGCGGAGGACAGTCGCGAAGTGGGACAGTTCAAGTGCAGTCGCGACCGTCACTGCCAAAGCAAAAGATGCATCGGATAAGATTCATCGCATGGCTCATATTTACATTTATTCTCCTAGCGGCGCAGTGCGCGATAAAGCGGGCTTCAAGCGCGGCGTGATGCGCCTGAAGGAGCTTGGGCATGAGGTGGAGATTGATCCTGCTGCGCTCAAATCTGCGCAGCGTTTTGCGGGCGATGATGCCGAGAGATTGAGAGCGATTGAACGCACTGCTGCCAGCGGCGCAGACGTGGCGCTGATGACGCGCGGTGGCTATGGTCTCTCGCGCAGCTTGCCGCAGATCAATTACAAGGCGATCAGCAAATCGATTGATAAAGGCATGCTGTGGCTTGGCTACAGTGATTTCACGGCCTTGCAAGCGGCTTTGTATGTGAAGACAGGCGCAGTGACTTGGGCAGGCCCCGCACTGTGCGAAGACTTTGGTCGCGGCCTCGATGCTGATGAGCATAGTTTTACACCGCAAGCTGCTACCGATGACATCATGGAAGCCTGCTTTGACGATCTCGTGCAAGGCGTGTGCGAAGGCTCAGGCTGGATGCGGCCGGCTGCTGATTTCAAGCTTGCTCCTAAATCAATAGCTGCTCGCGCAGATTCTATGCCGGCAAAACGCCATTTTTCCTCTAAAAATAGCAAAGAAACTGGGATTCTATGGGGCGGTAATCTTGCTATGCTGTCCAGCCTCATCGGCACACCGTATCTGCCGCCCATCAAAAAAGGCATCCTCTGGTTTGAAGATGTGGCTGAGCATCCCTACAAAGTGGAGCGCATGCTCTTGCAATGGCAGCAGGCAGGTATCTTGGTGCAGCAAAAGGCCATCATCTTCGGCCAATTCTCCAACTACAAACTCACGCCACATGACAAAGGTTTCAAGCTGCAAACTGTGATTGAGCGCCTAAGAACCCAGCTCAAAATCCCCGTGCTCACCGGGTTGCCTTTCGGCCATGTGCCTACCAAGGTGTGTTTGCCATTCGGGCAAAGGGTCAGTTTGATGACCGAAGGTCGCGATGCTTTGTTGTACTGGGGATAATGAGCCATGCCAATCATCACCAGCCTGCTCGACACCGATCTTTATAAATTCACCATGATGCAGGTGGTGCTGCATCAGTTTCCTGGCGCGCAGGTGGAATACAAGTTCAAATGCCGCAATGTGGGCGTGAATTTGGCGCAGTATGCCGATGAGATTCGCGCGGAGATCAAATCGCTATGCAGCTTGTCATTCACTGAAGATGAACTGAATTACCTGCGCAGCATGCGCTTCATCAAGAGCGATTTTGTAGATTTTCTTGGGCTTTTCAAGCTGAATGAAAAGTGCATCAGTGTCACGCCGCAGCCCAATGGCGAGCTAGAGATTTCAGTCAAAGGCCCATGGCTACACACGATTCTTTTTGAGATTCCGGTGCTGGCTATTGTGAATGAGGTTTACTTTAAAAATCGTAGCACTCCGCGCAGTATCCTTGCCGGCGAACAGAGACTTTCGTATAAAATTTCTTTGCTCAAGACAGCTGAGTTGCAAGAGCTGAAGATCGCAGATTACGGCACGCGCAGGCGCTTTTCAAAAGTCTGGCAAGAACAGGTGTTGCGCCGTTTGGCAGAAGGCTTGGGCACAAACGCTACAGGCCAATTCGCAGGCACGAGCAACGTGTACTTTGCGCGCACACTGGGCCTCACGCCCTTGGGAACGATGGCGCATGAATACCTGCAGGCCGCGCAAGCACTGGGGCCGCGCCTGCGCGATAGCCAAACCTATGCATTTGAGAGCTGGGCGAAGGAGTATCGCGGGGACTTGGGTATTGCCTTGTCAGACGTGTATGGCATGAGCGCCTTCCTGCGCGATTTCGATATGTATTTCTGTAAGCTGTTTGACGGTGCGCGGCATGACAGCGGTGATCCTTTCAATTGGGGCGAGCGCATGATTGATCACTACAAGCTCAATCGTGTTGACCCTCGTACCAAGACCTTGATCTTCTCCGATGGGCTCACTGTTCCGCGCACGATTGAGCTGTATCAGCGTTTCAAAGGCCGCTGCCTGCTTGCATTTGGTATCGGTACGAACCTCACCAACGATCTTGGCGATCCACCTGATCATGTGCCGCTGCAAATCGTGATGAAAATGATTCGCTGCAATGGCCAGCCTGTCGCCAAACTCTCCGATTCACCAGGCAAGGGTATGTGTGATGACGAGAAATATCTTGCCTACTTGCGGCAAGTGTTCGACATCGTTTCACCCTGATTGAGCCTTGCAGTTTCCTGAAGAAAAATCCTAGGGAAAACCAGATCAATTCACAGGACGATATGTTGGTTTTCATTGGTAATTCCCTGGCGGAATGCCTCGAATGACAATTCACCATTGGCTCTAAGAAACGCCCGCGTCTACAGTCCCCATCGCGTACCAAGTCGGTACGGATTTTTTGGAGACTGTGATGCAAAAACGTGCAACTCTGCGTAATTTGGCTGCTGCTGCGGTGCTGGCCGCTTTGGGGATGGCTGCACATGCCCAAACCGTGATGAAGATCAGCATTTCGGTGGCGCAAAACTCGCACCAAGGCGTGGCGATTGATACCTTCGCCCGCGAAGTGGAGCGCCGCACCAACGGCCGCTACAAGATTCAAACTTTCTATGCGGGCGCACTCGGCGGCGAGCGCGAGAGCATTGAATCTGTGCAGCTCGGCACGCAAGAGCTGGCCTTCAGCTCCACCGGCCCTGTGCCTAATTTCGTGCCCGAGGCGCGTATGTTTGATATCCCTTTCCTGTTTCGCGATAAAGCGCATGCTCGTGCTGTGCTCGATGGCCAGATTGGCCAAGACATGCTCGCGCAATTCGATAGCAAAGGTTTCAAAGCATTGGCATGGGCGGAGAACGGCTTTCGCCACATGACCAATAGCAAGCGCGCTGTGAATACACCAGATGATCTGAAAGGCTTGAAGCTGCGCACGATGGAAAACCCCGTGCACGTGGCGGCCTACAAAGGCTTCGGCATCATCACCACGCCCATGGCCTTCCCTGAAGTGTTCACAGCTTTGCAGCAAGGCACGGTGGATGGTCAAGAGAATCCGCTGCCGGTGATCATGTCCGCCAAGTTTGATCAAGTGCAAAAGCATTTGTCGCTCACTGGCCATGTGTATTCACCTTGTATTTTCTTGATGAACAAGGCAACGTTCGACAAGCTATCGGCTGCAGACAAGCAGCACTTCCTAGACGCTGCCAAAGAAGGCGCTCGCGCCAACCGCGCTCGTGTAGATGAAGACGATGCCAAAGGCGTGACCGAGTTGCGCGCCAAAGGCATGCAAGTCGTGGAGAACGTTGACAAAGCCAAGTTCGTGAACCAGCTCGCGCCTGTGTACGCAGAGTTTGACAAGCAGTTTGGCAAATCCAATCTTGACCGCATCCGCGCGGTACGTTGAAGAGCAGTCAGCTGAGAACGACAACATGAAAGATCAATTTCTTAAGCTGGAGCAGGTCAGCACGGGCATTGCCACCGTGCTGGCCTGTGCCATGCTGGCCATTGCAGCTTCGCTGGGCTTGTTTCAGATTCTGACGCGCTTCGTGCTGGAGCGCCCAGCTGAGTGGACGGAAGTGTTGATTCGCTTCAGCCTCATTTGGATGGTATTTTTAGGAATTCCCATGGCGTTTCGCCAAGGTGCGATGGTGAGTGTGGATGTGGTGTATCGCTGGAGCGGCCCAGCCATGCGGCGTGTGCTCGATGCAGCTGTAGCGCTCGCTGCACTCGCATTGATCTTCATCATCATCGTATGGGGTTTTGATTATGCGAAGCGCGGTACGGTGCAATCCGTGATCGGCTTAGAAGGTATTTCCATGCTCTGGGCTTATTTGGCCATGCCGATTGGCGGCTTGTTTTGCGTGATTTCCATCATCGGCAATTACCTTGATCCTAAGCGTGAAGAACTGGAGAATGCGCAATGAGACACGTAGAACCGCTTCAAGTGGCTCAAGCCCCCTCGGGGGGAAGCGACGACGCGCTAGCGCAGAGCGTGGGGGCAATATGACGACGGCAATGCTCATTACCATGATGCTGGGCTTTGCGCTCACCATCTCTGTGGCCGTGTCGATTGGCCTCTCGGCCATCGTCGGTATTCAAATCAGCAATGTGAACATGCTCGTTTCTGTGAAAGAGATGTTCTCATCGATCAATAAATTTCCATTGGCTGCTATTCCGTTTTTTATCTTGGCCGGCAACATCATGGAAACTGGCGGTATCTCGCGCCGCTTGGTAGAGTTTGCTAAATCCATCGTTGGTGGCATTCAAGGCGGCTTGCCGATCACTTGTGTGCTCACCTGCATGATCTTTGCAGCGGTGAGTGGCTCATCAGTAGCTACCACTTTTGCGATTGGTGCGATTTTGATTCCTGCATTGATCAAGCACGGCTATCCCACGCAATATGCGGCTGCATTGCAAGCCACGAGTGCTGAGCTGGGCGTGATCATTCCGCCGAGTATTCCGATGATTTTGTATGGCGTGAGTGCGGAAGTCTCGATTGGTGAGCTTTTCATCGCCGGCTTTGGCCCTGGCATTTTGATTGGCGTTGCCTTGATGATCTTCGTATGGCTCTGGTGCAAATACAAAGGCTGGGGAAAGAACGATGGTGATGGGCGCCTGTCCTTTGGTAAAGCGACTTGGCAAGCTGGCTGGGCGCTGATGATGCCGGTGATTATTCTGGGCGGCATCTATGGTGGCGTGTTCACACCCACGGAGGCTTCTGCGGTAGCCGTGTTCTATGCGCTGATCGTTGGCATGACGATTTACCGCGAGATCAAATTCAGTGATCTGTTCAAGATTCTGAAAAAATCTGTGATCAGTAGCGCGGTGATCATGTTCATCATTGCCAATGCGGGCTTGTTTGCTTTCCTCATCACACGCGCTGGCATTCCTGATGCGATTGGGCACTGGTTACAAGAGGTGCTTAAATCACCTGCGATGTTTTTGCTGGGTGTGAATGCAGCGCTTTTCATCATTGGCATGTTCATTGAAACGAGTGCAGCTATCATTGTGCTTGCGCCCATCCTCGTGCCGGTGGCGATCTTCTTTGGCATCGATCCAGTGCACTTTGGCATGGTGATGGTAGTGAACCTGGCTTTAGGCATGATCACACCGCCTTTTGGAGTGAATCTGTTTGCAGCTTGTACGGTAGCGAAAATTTCGCTGGATCGTATCATCACCTCGCTGATTCCATTCGTCTTGGTGATTTTGGGATGCTTGATGCTGATCACCTACATCCCAGAAATTTCACTCTTCCTTCGCGACATGGTGTATGGAGCGCCGAAATGATGGCTCGACATCGCGCTACCAAGATACTTGCCACACTCGGGCCTGCGAGTTCACAGCGTGAGCAGATCTTGGTGCTCGCGCAGGCGGGTGTGAATGTCTTTCGCCTGAATTTCAGCCACGGCTCGCATGCGGATCATCAGCAGCGCTATGCACATATCCGCAGCGTAGAAAAAGAGCTGGGCAAGCCGCTGGGCATCTTGCAGGATTTGCAAGGCCCCAAGATTCGCATTGGCGTAATGCCGCAAGGTGCGCGCGAGATCAAAGCAGGCGAGCTGCTGCGCTTCAATGCTGACGAGCCGGATCAGCTCAAGGCTGACGATATTCCTTTTCCGCATGCAGATATCGCTTTAGAGCTGGCGGTGGGGCATGTGCTCCTGATTGACGATGGCAAACTGAAGTTACGAGTCACTGCTAAGCAGGACGTGGCTTTTGAAGCAGAAGTGTTGGTGGGTGGCATGCTGTCAGACCGAAAAGGTGTGAACTTGCCAGACACGCCGCTGTCTCTGTCTTCGCTCACACGTAAAGACCGCGAGGACTTGGCTTTCGGCTTGGCGCTCGGTGTGGATTGGATTGCGCTGTCCTTCGTACAACGCGCTGCTGATGTGCAAGAGCTTCGAGGCTTGGTGGGCCATCGCGCTGGCATCATGGCGAAGATTGAGAAACCACAGGCTCTGCGTGAATTGAATGAGATTGCGCTGGCTGCTGATGCTTTGATGGTGGCTCGAGGAGACTTAGGTGTGGAGCTGCCCGCAGAGGATGTGCCCACCTGGCAGCGCAAAATCATTGAGGTCAGTCGCCGCCACGGCAAGCCGGTGGTGGTGGCGACACAGATGCTGGAATCCATGATCAGCACGCCCACGCCGACTCGGGCTGAAGCCTCGGATGTAGCCAATGCCGTGTATGCAGGCGCTGATGCCGTGATGTTGTCTGCGGAAAGCGCATCAGGTGCGTATCCGCTAGAAGCTGTGCAGACCATGGCACGAATTGTTGCGCGAGCAGAGCAGGAAGAGATACCCGCAATCTTGAAGACCAGAGCGGGTCAAGAGCCTGATCGTGCCGCATTGATTGCAGCGGCATTGCATGCGTCAAGCGCCTTGATGCCCATGGCCTGCGCGGTGACTTACACCACATCCGGCACATCCGCATTACGCGTGGCACAAGAGCGTGCACGCTTGCCGCACATTGGGCTCACACCTCATGTGCAAACCGCACGCCGCCTGTGCTTAGCTTGGGGTGTGCAGCCTTGTTTGTCGCAGGATGCCGCGAGTGTTGAGGGCATGATTGACAGCGCGATTGCAGCGGCCAAAAGCATGGGCTACTACCATTCGCGCAAGCCGATGGCCGTGGTCGCTGGTTTACCTTTCGCCACGGCAGGCAGCACCAATCTGCTGCGCTTTGTGTGGCCAGAAGCATTGGCAGGTAGCCGTGAGACGCCCGCATCGCCCTCAGCCATGATGCAAACGCGTATGAAAACTCCGTACTTTGCAAGCGCCAACGTCGAGTAATCTACTGGCATGGAAATCTACCAACTTAAAACTTTCCTGGCTGTGGCGCGGGTAGGGCATCTCACCCGCGCCGCAGAGCAGCTGCACATCACGCAACCCGCCGTTTCCAAGCAGCTCAAGGCCCTGGAAGAAGAGTTGGGTGTGCTGCTCTTTGATCGTTTACCCACGGGCATGGCGCTCACCAGTGCAGGTACGACCCTGTTACCCCATGCCGAGCGTGCTTTGTTTGATGCGATGGAACTGCTCAATACCGCCAAGCGCTTGCAGGGCGAGGTGGCTGGCGTCATTCGCCTGGGTACGATCATTGATCCTGAATCGATCCGGCTCGGTTCGTTTCTTGGCGCGGTGCTGCAGTTTTATCCATTGCTACAAATGAAATTGCAGCACGGCGTGTCAGGCAGCGTGATGGCGCAGCTCGAGGCGGGTGAGCTTGATGCAGGTTTTTACTTGGGCGAGGTGGCTACACCTGGCATCGCGTATGTGCTGCTGCGCCATGTGACGTATCGCGTGGTCGCACCCCCTGATTGGCTTGCGCGCATGCAGCAGGCCAGTTGGCAGGATATCGGTGCCCTGCCTTGGGTGGGTACACCTGCGCAAAGTTCGCAGCATCGCTTGGTGCGCGAGATGCTGCGCAAACATGGCTTTGAGCCGCGCTTTGTGGTGGAGGCTGATCAAGAGGCCTCGATGATCAGCTTGGTCAAGAGCGGTGTGGGCTTATGTTTGATGCGAGATGAGCTGGCACAAGCAGCCGCGCAGCGTGGCGAGGTGGTGGTGTGGGATGGTGCGAGCCAGCCATGCCCATTGACATTCATCTACAACAAAGCCCGTGAGCACGATCCTGCCATCACGGCGCTGCGGCAGGTCTTGCAGGATATTTGGGGGCAATGAGTTTGAGCGAAGGGTTCAGGTACTGAGGCACGAATCAGGGGGGCTATACAAATTTGGAGACAAACATGAAGCGAATTTTTCCCACCCTGATGGCGGTAGGTTTGGTATTGGGGATGGCCAGCCAGCAAGCCATATCTGCCCAAGATTTGGTGATTGGCCAAGTGGCATCGCTGAGCGGCACGAATGGCGCAGACTTAGGGCAAGGCCTGCAATTAGGCTTGCAACTGGCGGTAGAAAAAACCAATGCTGCAGGCGGCATCAATGGCCGCAAACTCAAGCTCATCACCAAAGATGATAAATACATCCCCGACGAGACTGTGAAGCTGACGAAAGAGTTGATCAGTGAGGCGAACCCCATTGCACTGGCAGGCTATCGTGGCACGGCGAATACCTTGGCAGTCATCAAATCAAACGCTTTGACCGACGCCGGTATCGCGATGGTGGGTACGCTCACGGGTGCGAAAGAAGTGCAGGGCGCAGCAAATATTTATCATGTGCGTACTAGCTACCAGCATGAGATTGGCCAAATCGTAGAACAGCTAGGCCGCATGGGCGTGACAAAGATTGGCTTGTTCTACGTGGATGATGCTTTTGGCCAATCTGGTAAAGAAGCGGTGGAGCAAGTATTGGTCAAACAAAGTCGCCAGCCTGCTGCAATGGCCGCCTATGACAAAGCGGCTGATAAGGTGATTCCCAGCATTGAACAAGCGGTCAAAACGCTGGTGGCAGCGCAGCCTCAGGCTGTGGTGATCGTAGCGGTGGGCGATCCCGTGTATGAATTCATCAAACGCTTTCGTGCGCTAGCGCCTTCTCCTCGCCTGGTGTCGATCTCGGTAGTCAACCCCGATGCTGTGACGCAAAAGGTTGGCCTCAAGATGGCGCACGGTATTGGTTTTTCCCAAGTATTTCCCTATCCCTACACAGACAGCGTAAAACTGGTGCGTGAATATCGGGTGCTGTTGAAAAAGCATGCACCGAACGCGCAGCCGAGCTATTTCAGCTTAGAAGGCTACATCAGTGGCTTGGTGTTGGCGCAGGCAATTCGGAACGCCGGCTCACAGCCGACGCGAGCCAAAGTGCTGGAGGCCATGCAAAAAATGGATGCCATGGATTTAGGCGGCTTCGCATTGAAATTCGATCCTGTCAGCAAAAACGGCTCGAAATTCACAGAGCTCACCGTGATAAGTCAAGAGGGAATATTGCGTCGCTGACGCTTGACTGACTTGAAATTGCAAGCCCAAAGCCTTTTGGCTGGGCATAATGAGATGTATCTCTGGAGACATATTTTTATGGCATCTATTGCTGGCCGCCTCAATCGCTTAGGCCATTTCAGTCGTGTGATGATTTTGCCTTTGCTGCTGATGAGTACAAGTGCTTTTGCCGCAGAAGTTGATGGTAAGCAACTCACGGCCATCTGGGGCATTCCGTTTGCTGGCATCTTGCTGTCTATTGCACTGTGTCCCTTACTCACACCGCAGTTTTGGCATCATCATTTTGGAAAGGTGGCTGCCTTTTGGGCGCTTTTGTTTCTGGTGCCGTTTGCGATCAAGTTTGGCGCGAGTGCAGCGGGTGCAGCGTTTGTGCATGCGCTGTTGGCGGAGTACATTCCTTTTGTGATTTTGCTCACGGCCTTGTTTGCTGTGTCTGGTGGAATTTATATCAAAGGCAACTTGCATGGCAGCCCTTTGCTCAACACATCGATTCTTGCCATTGGTGCAGTGGCGGCCAGCTTCATGGGCACAACCGGAGCTTCAATGCTTTTCATTCGACCGTTGATTCGCGCGAACGATAACCGGCAGCACAAGATGCATGTGTTTGTGTTTTTTATCTTCATCGTGAGCAATGCCGGCGGCTCGCTCACGCCGCTTGGCGATCCTCCCTTGTTTCTCGGCTTCTTGAAGGGTGTGGATTTTTTCTGGACGGTACGCTATATCTTCCCGGAGACGCTCTTCATGGTGGGCTCGCTACTCGCGATTTTCTATGTGATGGATTCTTACTATTATCACAAGCGTGAGGAAGTAAAGAGCTTTGATCCCACGCCGGATTCCAAAGGCATCGGCTTTGATGGCAGCGCTAACTTCATTTTGCTGGGCTGCATCATGGGCTTGGTGTTGATGAGTGGCATTTGGAAGCCGGGCGTAGATTTCAATGTGTTTGGCACCGATGTGGGCTTGCAAGGCATGGTGCGCGATATGGGCCTGATCGCTGTGACGATCATCTCGATCAAGATCACGGCCGACTCGGTGTATGAAGCTAATCAGTTTTCTTGGGCGCCAATGCAGGAAGTGGCCAAATTATTCGCTGGTATTTTTCTCACCATCATCCCGGTGATTGCGATGCTCAGAGCGGGCATCGACGGGCCTTTTGGCGCGATTGTGGCCAGTGTCACGCGAGCGGATGGCTCACCCAGCCCGTTGGCATATTTCTGGGCCACGGGCGCTCTTAGCTCCTTCCTCGATAACGCGCCCACTTATCTTGTGTTCTTCAACCTCGCCGGTGGTGACGCTCAAACACTCATGACCACGCATGCCACTACGTTGGCGGCGATTTCTGCAGGCGCAGTGTTCATGGGGGCTAACTCGTACATCGGCAACGCGCCGAATCTGATGGTTAAAGCCGTGGTGGAAGACCGTGGTGTCAAGATGCCCAGCTTCTTTGGCTACATAGCCTGGGCGGTGTGTATTTTGATTCCGCTTTTCATCGTGATGGGTTGGGTTTGGTTTCGTTGATCATCTTCATAACTCATAATTTAATAGCACTCTGCGCAGATTCTGTGCCGGCAAACCACATAAAAGGCTTTAAAAATGACTAAAAAATCAATTCTCGTGGCACGTGCCGTTTTCCCAGAAGTGCTGGAGCGTTTGACGCAACACTTTGAGGTGGAATCCAATCAAGCCGATACGATTTGGCCGCGGGAAGAGTTCATTCGAAGATTGCAAGGAAAATCAGGCGTGTTTACCACGGGCGGTGAGCGCATTGATGCTGATTTACTCAAGGCCTGCCCCGATTTGAAAATCTGCGCCAACATGGCTGTGGGCTACAACAATTTTGATGTGCCAGCAATGACAGCCGCTGGCGTGCTCGCCACCAATGCACCTGATGTGCTGACCGAGACGACGGCTGATATGGGCTTTGCCCTGCTGATGGCCACAGCGCGCCGCGTGAGCGAGAGCGAGGCCTACCTGCGTGCAGGCCAGTGGACGAAGTGGAGCTACGACATGTTCACTGGCACTGACATTCACGGCAGCACTTTAGGTATTCTCGGCATGGGCCGCATTGGTCGCGCTATTGCCAAGCGCGGCGGGCATGGCTTTGGTATGAACGTGATTTATCACAATCGCTCGCGCCTCGCGCCTGAGCTGGAAGCGCAGGTGAATGCGAAATACGTGAGCAAAACAGACTTATTCAAGCAAGCGGATCACATCGTCTTGGTTCTGCCCTACTCCGCAGAAAATCACCACACTGTAGCCGCTGCCGAGATCGCACTCATGAAGCCCACCTCCACGCTCATCAACATCGGGCGCGGCGGTTTGATTGATGAAAACGCTTTGGCCGTCGCTTTGCAAGCCAACAAAATTCTCGGTGCTGGCCTTGATGTGTTTGAAGGCGAGCCTAAAGTTAATCCTGCATTGACCGCTTTAAAAAATGTTGTGCTCACGCCGCATATCGGCAGCGCTACAGTGCCTACGCGCCAAGCGATGGCGAATTTGGCGGCGGATAATTTGATTGCTTATTTAACGCAAGGCCAAGCGAAGACGCCGCTCAACACACTTTAGCTGGGTGACAATAGTGGCATGAGCACCACCACCCAACTTCAAGCCTTCTTCACTATTTTCATCAGCGTCTTCCTCGCTGAGCTGGGTGATAAAACTCAGCTGGCCACGATGCTTTTTGCTTCGCAAGATCAAGGGCTCAGTAAATGGACCGTGTTTTTTGCTGCGAGTGCAGCCTTGGTCGTGTCTGCTGGCATTGGCGTGATGGCTGGTAGCGCTGTAGGCAAGTTTGTCTCGCCGCGCACACTTCAACTTGTGGCAGGCGTGGGCTTCATATTGATTGGCGCTTGGACGCTGTGGCAGGCATTCAAAAACTGATCGTTGTGCTTAATCGTCATGCTTGTGACGACCCTTGCCATGCCCTTTGCCTTTGCGCTCGTATTCAGGGCCTTTGACGAAATACACAGGCTGTGCGCAGGCGTTGTACTTGTGGCAATGCTTGCCCCACTTCTTGGCATGGCCCGGTGGTACATGCATGTACACAGGTTGCGGGGCGACCACCACGGGCGCAGGAGCAATGATCACGGGGCGTGGATAGACCACAACAGGAGGAGGTTGGGTGCCAATCTCGACACGGCCATACACACCAGGCTTGATTTCGCCGCCCACAATCACGCTCACATCGGCGGCCATGCTTGCTGCGCTTGCGAAGATCGCCAAAAGAGCAGCGTTTATTTTTTGAGTTAGGGTCATAAGTCGATTTCATCAAAGAGATGGATACTGATACAACGAGCGTGCAACACGTGGCGCTGACCTATGATGAACTGTGCAGCTGAGTTGTTTCCAATTATTTGGTAGCCAAATGCAAGAAAAGTGTGTGGATTCCTCCAGCTCCAGGGTTAGACTTGAGCCATGAACTTTGATGTCGCGCTGATTTTGGGTTTGCTCAACCTGCTGCTTTTGATCGGTCTTTTTATATGGCTTTTGATGGGTTCGCCGGCAAGGATACTGCGCGGAATGCTATCAAAAGAAGAGCAAATGCTCCAGCAAGCGGCTTTGCTCAACCAGCTGTCGCAAGGCAACGAGCGGCTGGAGCGGGAGCTGCGCCAAGAGCTGGCCAGCAATGCGCAGTCTTCACGGCTCGAAATGGGGCAAACGCTGGCCGGGATGCAGGGCAATGTTCAGCAGTCGCTCGCGGGCTTTCAAGGCAATTTAACGACGCAGCTCACAAATATTTCTGAGGGCAATGCGCGGCGGCTCACTGAGGTGCGCGAGACACTGGATGCGCAGCTCACGCGAGTGCGCGAAGCACTCAATCAGCAGTTGGAGCAGCTTGGTGCAAAGAACGAAGCCAAACTCGACGAGATGCGGCGCACGGTGGATGAGAAGCTGCAAACCACGCTGGAGACGCGCTTGGGTGAGAGCTTCAAACAGGTGGCTGATCGCTTGGAGCAAGTGCACAAAGGCTTGGGCGAAATGCAGACACTCGCGGCAGGTGTGGGCGATTTAAAGCACTTGCTCACCAATGTGAAAACGCGGGGCACATTCGGCGAAGCGCAGCTCGGTGCGCTCTTGGAACAGGTGTTTGTGGCCGAGCAGTTTGCAGCGCAAATCGCCACTGTGCCGGGTAGCCGCAATGTAGTGGATTACGCGATTCGATTGCCCGGCAGAAGCGACGATGGCTCACCCACCTGGCTGCCGATTGACTCCAAATTCCCCACCGAAGATTACGAGCGCTTGCTGGACGCGCAGGAGCGAGCTGATCCTGTGGCTGCTGAAGTGGCTGCCAAGGCACTGGAGGCGCGTATTCGCTTGGAAGCGAAATCGATGGCAGAAAAATACGTCGCGCCACCCCACACCACGGATTTTGCGATTCTGTTTTTACCTTCCGAGGGTTTGTATGCCGAAGTGCTGCGCCGCCCCGGTTTGATGGATGCATTGCAGCGTGATCACCGCGTGACGCTCGCAGGGCCCACCACTTTGCTGGCCATGCTGAATTCTCTGCAAATGGGCTTTCGCACATTGGCTCTTGAGCAACGCAGCTCCGAAGTCTGGCAAGTGCTTGGCGCGGTGAAGACGGAGTTTGGCAAGTTTGGTGAGTTTGTGAGCAAGGTGAGGGCACAGGCCGATAGCGTGGTCAAAACGCTGGATCAAGCGCAGACGCGCACCAATATGATGAACCGCGCTTTGAAGAAAGTAGAAGCACTTCCTGAGGCGCAGGCGCAGAATTTGCTGCCGCTGGACAAAGCAGATGATGAAGGCTAGAGCTTGATAACACATGGCGCTTTTTGATTCGCTTTCACCTTCATTGGCTCGCCTGATCATCGGGCACATCAGTCTGCATTCAGCGATGGCGGGTATGCGCATGGCTGCTCCGCTTTGGTCACTCGATCAAAAGCTGGGGGCTTTTACGGCAGGTCTGCTGGTGGCCTTGTTTGCCCTGACGCAGGTGTTCATCGCATTACCCGCTGGCCGTTATGCGGATCGGCATGGATTGAAGAGGCCTGTGTATGCTGCGGTGGCGGCTTCCTGCGCGGGCGCGCTGCTGGCCTGCGCCTTCCCGCATGTGATCACGCTCGCTATCTCTGCACTGCTGGTGGGCGGCTCTACCGGGGTGACCATCATCGCTTTGCAGCGGCATGTGGGGCGCGCGGCGCACAGCACGGTGGAATTGAAGCAAGCCTTCAGCTGGCTCTCGATTGGCCCGGCGGGAGCTAACTTTTTTGGCCCCTTGCTTGCCGGTGTGCTGATTGACTTGGCAGGGTATCGAGCGGCCTTTGGCGCGATGGCGCTGCTGCCTTTGATTTGCTTTGCCATGACGCGCCAAGTCAGTGAGCCGCCCAGCCAAGCGCAGCGCGAAGCCGAGGGCGAGCAAGCTACCGCCAAGAAGCCACGCGCCGCTTGGGATTTGCTGCGCGAGCCGATGTTTGCGCGCTTGCTCTTGGTAAATTGGCTGCTCTCGGCCAGCTGGGATGTGCACGGCTTCGTTGTACCGTTGATCGGTTTCGAGCGCAGCTACAGCGCCAGTGTGATCGGCATGATCTTGGGCGCGTTTGCCATTGCGGCTGCCGTGGTGCGCATCCTGCTGCCGCTGTTGGCACACAGTTTGCGCGAGTGGGCAGTCATCACCTTTGCGATGGTGATGACTTGTCTCCTACTCGCTGTTTATCCGCTGATGCCCACGGCGCTGTCGATGGGCGTGGTCTCCGTCTTCCTAGGCTTCGTGCTTGGCACAGTGCAGCCGATGATCATGAGCACCTTGCATCAGATCACGCCAGAGGAGCGCCACGGCGAGGCGATTGCACTGCGACTCATGGCGATCAATGCATCGAGCGTGGCGATGCCTTTGCTGTTTGGTTTGGTAGGCACAGCGATTGGCAGCGCTGCCTTGTTTTGGATCGCAGCTTTGATGGTGGGCTCAGGCGCGAGGCTGGCATTCAAGCTTCGCACCTGACGACTCGTTTTTTGATCGATATCGGCCGATTGCCGGTATAAAATCTGCGCAAACAGCTATCAAATCGATAGTAAAGAAGAATCACAAAGGCAGCCAATCAAAGGCTACGGTACGTTTTGGTAAGCCCCACTCGGGCGAGTAAGTGGGGCCGAGGAAGTACAAGCCATCGGGTGAAAAAGTGGGCGCTGAGAATTCACGTTTCTTTGCTGCCAATACTTCGCTCGCCCAAGAAACCGGCTGATCACCTCGGCCAATCGTGAGTAAGCAGCCCATGAGATTGCGGATCATGTGGTGCAGAAAAGCATTGGCCTCAAAATCAAAGCGGTAATACGCGCCACGCTGGCTAATGTCGATACGCAATAATTTTTTGATAGGTGAGAGTGCTTGGCATTGCGCGGCGCGAAACGAAGAGAAATCATGCTCGCCGATCAGCAGCTTCGCAGCTTCTTGCATGGCTTCTAAATTCAAGGGCATGTGTGACCAGCCTGCGCGGCCTTGCTCAATGCTGGGGCGCATGCTTGATTGCAGCGCGATATAGGCATAGCGGCGCGTGAGTGCTTGCGCACGGCAGTGAAACGCTTGCGGAACCTCTTGCGCCCATTGCACGGCAATATCGTCTGGCAGGAAGCGATTGACACCGCGCATCCAAGAAAAAGGCTCGCGATCAAGGGGCGTATCAAAGTGCACCACCTGCATCAGCGCATGCACACCTGAATCGGTGCGGCCTGTGCAATTGGTGATGACTCTTTTATCGGCCGGAAAACCGCTGAAGAGGCGCAAGGCCTCTTCAAGTTGATCTTGCACTGCGCCCCCGCCGAGTTGGCTTTGCCAACCGAGATAGGGCGTGCCGTTGTAGCTTAAACCTAAGGCGATACGAGGCATCTGGGCTGCATTAGCCCAGATCGGCCAGCATCTTCAATGCGCGAGCTTTGAGCGCGCCGGAGGCTTCGTCAGCCACCTCTTGCACCAAGGAGCGTGCGCCATCAGCATCGCCGATGTCTTTGAATTCCATGGCCAGAGCCAGTTTGGTTTCGAGCGGGTCGCCACTGACGCCAGCATCCACTGCGTTGGAAGCTGCAGTAGCGCCTGGCAGATCCAGCGTGAGGTCACCCAGATCAAACTCAAGTGCGCCTGCGCCGCTGGGCTCTGTCTTCAATGACATGGGAGCTGTAGGCAAGCTAGGCACTGTGGGCGTTGATGAGAAATTCAAACCGTTGGAGAGCGAAGCCATATCAGGCGCAGAGAGCTTGATGCCATCGAGTGCGCCAGGCTCGCTCATGTCAAAGTCCACCATAGGCTCAGGCACGGGTTGGGCGCGCATTCCTGCGGTGGTTTCTTCGTTCACTGGTGTGTTGATCATGCCGGCGCTGGGCGCAGACACCAAATCATCACCTCCTGCGCTGAAATCCAAATCGAGATCGATATCGAAATCTGCATCGGCTTGTGGCTGCGCTTGCTGCGGCACTGTTTGTGTGGCGCTGTAAGCGGCAGTTGCGGCAGCTGCTGCGCCACCGAGCATCACGCTGCCTGCAAGACCTGCGCCGGCAGGAGCATTGCCCTGCTGGTAAAGCGGATTCGAAGGATCGATCTCGCGACCGAGTGCGCTACCTGCGTCCCATTCTGGGCCAGCGCCTTGTGTCAAGTTAAATGCTTCCTTGGCGATGGATTCAAAAGCCTTGGTGTCGCGGCGCTTGGCATAGATTTCCATCAACTTGGCATGAATCGCCACACGCGAGGAATTGCTGCGCAAGGCTTCTTTGAGAATTTCCTCGGCCTGCAAATCGCGGCCATAAGCCAAGTAGACATCGGCTTCTGCCACAGGATCCACATCACCTGCGGCATCGAGCTGGCTGGGTGAATACACCATAGAAGAGCCTGCACCTGCGGCGCTACCGGAATCAGCAGTATCTACACGCTGACCGCCAGATGCACCAAAGAAGGAGTCAGGCTGCAAACGGCTTTCGAGGAAGGAACTGTCAACCTGCGCGCCCTTTTTCTTCTGACGAATCCGCCAGAAAGCCAGGCCACCCAATCCAGCCAAGAGTGCGCCGCCTGCGCCATACAGCGTGGTGGGATCAGCCATCAAGCTTTCAATGAATGTGGGCTCAGGTGGCGGTGGGGGTGGAGGTGTTTGGGGCTTTGGCGCTGCCACAGCAGGTGCTGGCGCGGATGCGGCTGGTGCGGCTGCAGTGACTGTCGATGTTGGGGTGCTTGCGGCAACTGTGGGGGTGCTGGTTGCAGGCGCTGAAGCCACAGTGCTGGTCGCGGTAGTTGGTGTGCTCACCACTGCGGTCGTGGTGGTTTTGGGAGCGGAGGCTGCAGCAGCTGGCGCTGCCGCTACTGGCGTGGCAGGCGCTGCGCTAGGTGTAGGCAGGGCAGGCACGCTTGGGGCACCGCCCGCGACTTTGACGCCAGGGGCGCTGGCTGCTGCTGCAGGCGCACCAGCAGGCGCTGCTGCACTTGGCTTGGCTGCCGTGGTGGTGCCAAGTTTGTTGAGGTCTTGAATATTCTTGGAGAGCTCAGCCACGCGAGCGGCGTTATCTTTGGCTTGTTTTTCTTTGGCAATCGCCTCTTCTTTGGCTTTGGCTGCCACAGAGCCTTTGCTCAGGGTGAGTTTGTCTGGCGCGGCGGCTGCGGCCTTGGGCTCGGTCACGTTGGCTTGCACTTTGCCGCCAGCAGCGCGGCTAGGTGCAGCTGCTGCTGCCGTGGGTGCGCCAGAGGCTAAGCGGCGGCGGAATTCATTGAAATCTTTGGATTGCGCAACGATGGTTTCTCTGGCCTGGCCTTCGCCCGTGCCAGGAGCTGCGGCGCTGGCGGCTTGCATGTCGATCACAGCGCCGGATTTGAGGCGGTTGACGTTGCCGCCGATGAAGGCATCAGGGCTGTTGTTGAGCATCGCCACGAGCATCTGATCTAGCGATACGCCAGCGGGTTTATAGCGCGCAGCCAAAGCCGCAGCGGTATCGCCTGGCTTGACGGTGATGCCGTCTTTGGGCGCTGCTTGGACCGGCTTACTGGCGGGCTTGGGCATACTCTCGCTGCGTGCAGGGCGCGGGGCAGCGGC
The DNA here is from genome assembly GCF_018413605.1 of Variovorax sp. PCZ-1. Lineage (GTDB taxonomy): Bacteria > Pseudomonadota > Gammaproteobacteria > Burkholderiales > Burkholderiaceae_C > JANMDU01. Next base: position 370,878 of record NZ_JAHCDN010000002.1, read on the forward strand.
CACAGCTGCAGGCGCACTGGGGCGCGTAGCTACAGCCGGTGCAGAAGGTGCTGCGGCCGGGGCGGCAGCGGCAGGCGCTGTGACGCTAGGCGCAGCCGCCTGGCGCATATTGGATGGATCAAACAGCATCGTGTAATCGCGCACGATGCGCCCGGATGCCCAGCTGGCCTCCAAGATCATGTCAACAAAGGGTTCGTTGATGGTGCGGTCACTGGTGACGCGCAGAAAGGCTGTGCCATTGGCGCGGCGCTGCAGACTGATTTGCGCATTGCCCAAGGCGGGGTTGTATTCCAAGCCAGCAGCGCGGAAGGCATCTGGATTGGCGATGGCGGCGCGCAGGCTGGCCGCTTCTTCTGCGGTGATCTCTGGCACATCAATTTCTGCTCGCAGGGGCTCGCCCAGCGCAGACAAGACGTTGACACGACCTAAGGCCAGTGCTGCGGCGTCTTGCGAAGCAAAACCTAAGACAAGTGCAAGCGCTGCAGCTGCAATTGGGTTGCGCCAAGAGCTTTGTGGTGGTGTGACGCAAGCCAGCACCTGACCAGCATCAGGCCGCCCCGATTTGGACTGCAATGGTGTAACTGGGTTTATGGTCATTTTTCGCACGCTTAGCCTCTACTCTTTTTACGAAAAAGAACCTTAACATCAAGTAGTTAGCTTGACAAGCTGAGAATTGGTCTAAGGTTTTAAACCCCTTGATTTTCCTACCCTTTAGAGGCAATTTTTGTTGTCTAGTGACAACGCAAACCGACGGTAACGCATTTTCCAGTTTTTGTAATCCAGTTGTTTGGATGAAGAAGAAGGGCTTGGGTTTGTTACAAATTTGAGCTGTTTTGACGGGGTGAGCCTATTGAATAGGTTTCAAAGAAGAAACGCGGAGTGCTACAGTTTCAGTAGCACTCCGCGCAATCCGTATGCCGGGAAAAGCCCAAAAACGCTTAAAAATCAGGCATCCAGCAAGATACGTAGCATCCGGCGCAGTGGTTCAGCAGCGCCCCAGAGCAGTTGGTCACCAATCGTGAATGCGCCCAGATACTCCGGCCCCATGGCCAGTTTGCGGATACGGCCGACGGGGATGCTCATCGTGCCAGTGACGGCCACTGGTGTGAGGCCAGCCAAAGTGGCTTCGCGTGTGTTAGGGATCACTTTCACCCAGGCGTTATCCGCTGCGATCATGTCTTCGATGTCGGCCACAGGCACGTCTTTCTTGAGCTTGAAGGTCAGCGCCTGGCTGTGGCAACGCATCGCGCCCACGCGGATGCAGAAGCCATCGACGGGCACGGCGGGTGAGCCGAAGCCTTCGCCGATTCCCATGATCTTGTTGGTCTCGGCCATGCCTTTCCACTCTTCTTTGCTCATGCCATTGCCCAAATCCTTGTCGATCCAGGGGATCAGCGAGCCACCCAGCGGCACACCGAAATTGGCCACTTCGTCGCCGGCAAGCGCGCGCTGGCGGGCCGCCACTTTACGGTCGATCTCCAAAATCGCGCTTTTCGGGTCGTCCAGCAGGCTTTTGACTTCGGCGTTCAGCGTGCCATATTGCGTGAGCAGCTCGCGCATGTGTTGCGCGCCGCCGCCGGAAGCGGCTTGGTAAGTCTGCGTGCTCATCCATTCCACGAGGCCGGCTTTGTACAAAGCGCCCACGCCCATCAGCATGCAGGAAACGGTGCAGTTGCCGCCGATCCAGTCTTTGCCGCCATGGGCGAGGCTGTTTTTGATCACGGGCATGTTGACCGGATCGAGAATGATCACGGATTCGCTGGCCATGCGCAGGGTGGAGGCGGCATCAATCCAGTGGCCCCTCCAGCCGGCAGCGCGCAGCTTGGGATAGACCTCGCTGGTGTAGTCGCCGCCTTGGGCTGTGATGATGATGTCGCACTTGGAGAGGGTGGCGATATCGAAAGCGTCTTTGAGCGTTTTTTCGTTTTTCGCTTGGGCGGGGGCAGCGCCGCCAGAGTTGGACGTAGAGAAGAAAATCGGCTCGATGTGATCGAAATCTTTCTCAGCGATCATGCGGTCAATCAAAACCGAGCCGACCATGCCGCGCCAGCCTACTAATCCGACGGTATTTCCTACTTTCATTTGCGTTGCCCTTTCAAAGTTTAAATCGCTATGAAGCTACTTTGGCCCGGATCGTCTGTGTCCGGGGAGGGCGCAAGACGAAACGGGCTTGGTTAGCCTTTAATGGTCTTGGTGGTGATCGCGCAGGCCAACACGCCAGCGGTGCTGGATGTTTTGATGAGGGCTTGCTGCGTGAACATGGAAAAGATTATAACTTGTGAAAAATGGGCTCTGGAATCAGCCCCAAGCCTTGAGATATTCATCCCAATGCGACTCATGCGGCGCGAGCTCGTTCAAAGTGTTTTTCACGAAGGCGATTTCTTCTTCGTATTCTTTGTCGGAGAGTCCGCCGCACATTTTTTGGAAGCGGCAATAGACGAGGTAGGTGTTCATCACATCGGTTTCGCAGTAGCGGCGGATATCGTCTTGGCCGCCGGCTAAATACGCTTCATAGACTTTGCTGCCATCCATGCCGAGCTTGCCGGGGAAGCCGCAGAGCTTGGCCATCGCGTCGAGTGGCGCATTGGCCTTGGGCTGATACATGGCTAGCAAGTCCATGAGATCGAGGTGGCGCAGGTGGTAGCGGGAGATGTAGTTGTTCCACTTGAACTCGCGCGAATCGTGATCGCCGCCATCGCCCATGTCCCAGTATTTGCTGGCGTTTGCGCCGTGGATCATGCCTCGGTAATGCAGCACGGGCAGATCAAAGCCACCGCCGTTCCAGCTCACGAGTTGGGGGACGTGTTTCTCCAAGCTGCCGAAAAATTGCTGGATGATTTTTCCCTCAGAGGCATCGTCTTTATCGACAAAGCTATGAACACGCAGGCCTTCGGCATTGCGGAAGACGACGCTGATGCAGAGCACGCGCTGCAGGTGAAGCGGCATGAAGTCTGATTTGTTGTCTGCTTTACGAGCGGCTGCCCATTGCGCGTGAACTTCTTGATCGGAGAGTACTGCGTCGTACTCGCCCAGAGCACGCAAGCCCTTCACATCAGGGATGCTTTCGATGTCAAACACCATTACCGGCCAAGCCATGAGTGCATCCTTAATGCTATTTATTTAATAGCACTTCGCGCAGATTCTATGCCGGCGAAGTGCCTAAAACGCTTTGAAATAGGCTTAAAAATCAACGCGCAGGCAAGAAGCGCAGTGGATCAACGGGCTTGCCTTGACGGCGAATTTCAAAATGCAATTTTGTGCGGTCTGCATCCGAGTTGCCCATCTCGGCGATCTTTTGGCCTTTGCGCACGGTTTGGTCTTCTTTCACCAAGAGCGTTTGGTTGTGGGCGTAAGCCGTGAGGTAGGTGTTGTTGTGCTTCAAGATGATCAAGTTGCCATAGCCGCGCAAGCCAGCGCCGGCATACACCACACGGCCATCGCCAGCCGCCAAGATGGAATCGCCGAGTTTGCCGCCGATGCCTACGCCTTTGTTTTTCACTTCATCAAAAGTGGCAATCACGTTGCCTGCACCACCTGTGACGGGCCAGATCCAGCCGATGTCTTCATCGCTGGGGGAAGATGCTGGCGGCAGCGGGGCGCTGGCAGCAGGCGCAGGCAGAGGGGTGACGGATGGCGTGGCTGCAGTGCGCGTGCCGGGAGCGGGAAGGCTGGTGGCTGTGACGCTTGAAGGCGAAGTGACGGGGCGAGTGACCACACCATCGCTAGCCGGCGCAGGGGCGGGGGATGGCAAAGGCGCAGCGGCCACAGCAGCTGTGCCGGGTGGAATGATGCGCACGACTTGACCCACTTCGATGACGTTGGGGTTGTCAATACCGTTCCAGCGGGCGATATCACGCCAGCTCTGGCCGGATTCGAGACCAATGCGGATCAAAGTGTCGCCGGGGCGGATGGTGTAGTAACCGGGTTTGCCTGCATTCTCCGCACCGGGCAAGGGCTTCACTGCCGTTGTGCTGCCTGCCGCGGGTGAGCCAATGGGCGTGGCGGTGGGCGCTGTGGCCACTGGCGAAGAAGCGGGGGCGCGTTGCATCGTGCCGCGGTCTTCCACGGGGGCACTGCCGCCGGGCGCGCGCGTCGCGCAGCCGGTGATCAGCGCGAGGCTGGCCAATGCAGTGATCGAGCAGGCGCGTAAGAAAATGCGTAAGGAGGCTGTGTTTGAAAGTGTCATGTGCGTATTCCCTTGTGCATTTAAGCAACTCCCGATTTTAGAGGCACAAACAGCACACTTTCTAATACAGTTTGTTTCAGGCCGCGCTCGGTTTTATCGATCACCAGCAAGGATTGTGTGGAGCCCTGGCCAGTTGGCGCCACAATCCGCCCGCCCACAGCCAGTTGATCCACCCAAGCCTGCGGGATCGCCTCGCCGCCAGCTGCGGCAATGATGCCTGCAAACGGTGCGCCGCCAGGAGCGCCCAGCATGCCATCGCCCAGGAGTAAATGCAGATTGGCGGCGGAAAGATGGCGCACATTCACCAAAGCTTTGTCATACAGGCCGCGCAGCCGCTCGATGCTGTAAACCTCTTTGCACAGCAATGAAAGAATCGCCGCTTGGTAGCCGCAGCCAGAGCCAATCTCCAGCACGCGCCCCATTTTTCCCTGTGCATCTAGCACCGCGCCCTCACGCAGCAGCGCAATCATGCGAGCGACCACATTGGGCTTGGAAATCGTCTGCGACAGGCCGATCGGCAAACTCGTGTCTTCATAAGCTTGCGGTGCGAGAGCGGTATCCACAAAGCGATGCCGCTCAATCGTGTTCATGGCTTTGAGCACCGCTTGGTCTGCAATGCCACCTTCAGCAAGCAGCCTCACCATGCGTGCGCGCACGGCGGCACTGTCCATACCAATACCCATGCCCATGCCTTGCGGAGCAGCAGACACCTGATTTTTTGGTGTGTTTTTAATGCTTTTTAGGCCAATGGACGGCGTAGAATCTGCGCGGAGTGCTATCTTTTTAGGAATTGCAGCTGCGGGTGTTTTTGTAGTCACGCTAGGCTTGGCACCTGTTTGCGGCATGCCGCTGGGCAGTTTGGCAGGAAAACTTGGCCTGCTCATGCTGCTCGCTTGCTCCACGCATCCAGCCCTGCATGATCCGTGAGATCGACTTGCAGCGGCGTGATCGTCACATGGCCTTTGGCAGCGGCTTCAAAGTCCGTGCCTGGCCCGGTATCGGCCACAGCACCTGCAGCGCCAATCCAATACATCGTGTCGCCGCGCGGATTCACCTGTGTCTCCACCGGCTCTGCAGCATGGCGACGGCCCAGGCGACAGATCTGTGGCACTTTGATTTGCTCGCGCGGCAAATTCGGGATGTTGATGTTCAAAAGCCATGCTTTGTCTCGAGGCTGAGAGCCAAACTTCAACACCAAATCCTTGGCCACCTGCGCCGCATCCTGCAAATGCGCCCAGCCCTTCTCCGTTTGAGAAAAAGCCAGCGCCGGAATGCCAAACAAGTAGCCTTCCATCGCCGCGCCCACCGTACCGCTGTAGATGGTGTCGTCACCCATATTGGCGCCGTTGTTGATGCCAGAGACGACGAGATCGGGTTTGTAGCCAAGCAAACCCGTGAGCGCGATATGCACGCAGTCCGCAGGCGTGCCGTTTACATAGCGAAAGCCATTGGCCGCGCGATGCACATACAGCGGGCTATGCAGCGTGAGCGCGTTGGATTTCGCCGAATTGTTGTGCTCCGGCGCAATCACCTCCACCTCAGCGACCGTTTTCAGGGCTTCATACAAAGCCACAATACCCGCAGCTTGGTAGCCATCGTCGTTGGAGATCAAAATTTTCATGCTTTGATTCTAAGGTGACAAGTCTGCCGCGAACGGAACATTTCTGCGCCTAAGATGCTGCTTTGGAAATTAAAGGAGACACATCATGCAAGCTTGGTTATGCGAAACCCCCACCGGCGTTGATGCCCTCACTTGGAAAGAGCTGCCTACGCCAGCGCCGAAAGCGGGCGAAGTGCTCGTGGCCATCAAAGCCGCCAGCCTGAATTTCCCCGACACGCTGATCGTGCAAAACAAATACCAATTCAAGCCGCCGCTGCCTTTCGTGCCCGGTTCGGAGTTTGCCGGCGTGGTGGAAGCGGTGGGCGAGGGTGTAGCACACCTCAAAGTCGGCCAATCAGTGATTTGCCTGCATGGCACGGGCGGTTTCGCCACGCATGCTGTGCTGCCCGCGATGCTGGCGCTGCCGATGCCGCAGGGCTTTAGCTACGAAGATGGCGCATCGCTTTTGATGACTTACGCAACGACGATCCACGCCTTGCTCGACCGCGGCCAGCTAAAAGCAGGCGAGACGGTGCTCGTGCTCGGTGCAGCAGGCGGTGTAGGCACGGCAGCGATTCAGATTGCCAAAGCCGCAGGCGCGAAAGTGATTGCGGCAGCTTCCAGCGACGATAAATGCGCAGCATGCAAAGGCTTTGGTGCAGATGCGGTCATCAACTACGGCGCATTTACCGATCCTGAGCAGTTTTCCGCTCAACTGCGCGAAGCGATCAAAGCCGCCTGTGAAAGCGTAGGAAGCAAAGCCCCCGATGTGGTGTACGACCCCATCGGCGGCCAATTCGCCGAGCCCGTCTTCCGCTCTATCGCATGGCGTGGCCGCTACCTCGTGATCGGCTTCGCCAGCGGCCCGATTCCCGCATTGCCTTTCAATCTCGCCCTGCTCAAAGGCGCAAGCATCGTCGGCGTGTTCTGGGGCGATTTCACCAAACGCGAGCCCAAAGCCTTCATGAAAGATTACAGCCAACTCGCCACGTGGTACGCCAGCGGTCAGATCAAACCGATCATCGACCGCACCATGCCCATGGCTGAACTAAAAGCTGCGTATGCGCATATGGCCACGCGCGGGGTCAAAGGCAAAGTGGTGATGGTGAATTGATTTGCTACTGATTTGGTAGCTGCTCGCGCAGTATCTATGTTGGCGATGTGCTGGTTTTCATGTGAATTCCAGCTTCGCAGAGCGGCCACGTCTGCGCTTGGGCTGTCTGAACGAAGCGAATGTCCTCCGGCTGGCGCTGCGCGCGTGCCTCCCCCTTTATTTCGCTCCGCGAGACATCCCAACCACAGCCGAGGCCTGTCGGCGTAGTTGAGAATCTTCGTCCGCCCACGGTCGAGTTATTCAGCAAAGCATGCACGCTGAGATTGGAGCTGCGCACGCTAACCACCTGCCTTGATGAGCGGCTGTGATTGGGGTATCTCCCGCAGAAAAATAAAGGGGGAGACGGGCAAAGCCCGGCGAAGGACATTTTCGGAGGGGGATGCCCCAAGCGCAGTCGCTCATCGAAGGTCTAAGCGTGCCAAGACGATCAAGAAGCCCGAGCAAATACGATGGCGTGAACCTGATGCGCACCAGCTTGCCGCAAAGCCTGAGCTGCGGCGCTCAAAGTGGCTGTGGTCGTCGTCACATCGTCCACCAAAGTCACTCTGATACCTTTGAGCAAATGAGCCGTTAAGGGCGCGGCGATGAAAGCACCGCGCAGATTGTGGATACGCGTGTCTCGTGGCAACGTAGCTTGCACAGCGGTGTTTTTGATGCGTAGGAGCAGATCGTTGCGGATGTGTGGATGATTTGGAAACAAGGCCTGAGCGAAGGCGTTGGCTTGGTTGAAGCCACGCTCTAGTTGGCGCTCCGGGTGAAGTGCCACGGGGATGATCCAGTCTGAGCGTTGGGCATCACGCAGGGCTTGGGCTAGGTTTTGATTTTGACCAGCGGTGTGGTGCATCACTAAAGCCAAGCGCTTGGCCAAAGCTGGCTGCGCGCTTAAATCGCCGCTGTCTGAATACTTGAAGCGCTGAAGCAGCGCATCCCACGGGTAGGCGTAATCCACGGCTGCATGGCAACTGTCGAGTTCGCTGCCGAGGGTAAGACACGCGCCGCAGCGTTTTTGTGCGGTATCAATCAAAGGCAGGGCGCAGGTGCTGCAGCGGTGGCGGGGTTTGGCAAATTGTTCTAAACAGTCTTCACACACAGCTGAGCGCCCAAACGCCGCGCACACGCCGCATGAGCTGGGCAGGCTGGCAGATTTGAGCGAGGAGAGCAGGGTGGTGAGCATCGTGCAAGGATACGCTGAGTGAGGCCAGATTTGCGCTTGGCCTTGCTCAGTGTGTCCTTTATATACTCGTGGCCTCTTCATATGACTGACGCTGATCCATCTCCACCGCCACTCGATGCCCATGCAGCCCAGCGTTGGCAATCGCTACTCGCCCGCCGCGCTTTGAAAGAAGGCGCGCCTTGGCTGCACGAAGAGGTGGGCTCGCGCATGGCGCAGCGTTTGGCTTGGATCAAGAAGCAGCCTATGAATTGGGTGAATTGGCGAGCTGCTTCCTCGGGGGCGGCAGTGCATAGCGCGGTGGGCAAGCAGTATCCAAATTCTGATGCTTTTCTTGCTCCCGCCGGCGTAGAATCTGCGCGAGCAGCTCCTTTATTGATAGCAAATCAAGGCATGGTGCAGAGCTTGATCAGCAAGCTGCAAGGTCAATCTAAGCGCATGCTGCGCCCTGTAGAAGACAGTACGGCGCAGATGGTCTGGGCGAATATGGCCTTGCATACCGAGCCTGATCCTGCGGCCACGGTGAAAGAATGGCATCGCATGCTGGCGGTTGATGGGTTCTTGATGTTTTCCTGCCTCGGGCCCGATACCGCGCTCGAATTGCGGCAAGTGTTTGACAAAGAAGGCTGGAGTCCCGCTGCGCATCCGCTCACGGATATGCATGATTGGGGCGATTTGCTGGTGGGCACGGGTTTTGCCGAGCCAGTGATGGATATGGAGCGCATCGTGCTGGGCTTTTCAAGCGCAGAGCGCGCTTTGCAGGAGCTGCGCGGTGTAGGCCGCAATTTACACCCGGCGCGTTTTTCGGGTTTGCGTGGGCGGATTTGGAAAAATCAACTTTTGAAAGCATTGAATGGCCTGAAAAATTCTCAAGGCCAAATTGAATTAACTTTCGAAGTGATCTACGGCCATGCCTTCAAGCCTGCGCCGCGCTTAAAAGTCAGCGCGGAATCGGCCATTTCTATGCGCGATATGCGTGCCATGCTGGCTAGCCATAAACCACGCACTTAATTTCTGTGGTTTTACCCAGCCTGGGTGGCGGGCAGCGGGGAAACCCGCGCTACAATTCAGAGTTGTCGGGAAAAGCAGTCTCTTCTTGGCAATTGGGTATGTTCCCACGCTTGGAAAACACCAGCGCCAGTCGTGTCAAACGCAACATTTCAAGATCAGCGGTTTCGCTTCGCAACCGCCAACGCAACAGCTAATGGCAGCCAAGTCATCTGGCGGCTGCTGAAGAATTGTTCTGTCACCCCGGCTCAACTGGGTTTGCTGTATGCCTCGCTTTGTGTCGTCTCGCTTGGGATCGCCACGATGTTTTGGCTGCAAGGTGCCAAGATGATCATGCCTTTTGCGTGGATAGAGTTAATCGCAGTGGGCGCAGCCTTTTTGGTTTATGCCCGCCACGCCACGGATGGCGAGCGATTGGTGCTTCAAGATGGCCAGTTGCTGGTGGAGTTGAGTCATGCGGGCAAAATTTCGCGTGAACATTTCAACCGTGAGATGGTGCGTGTGGAGCCGCATATTGATGATCGCTCGCTCATTGAGTTGAGCGGTCAGGGCAGACGAGTTCAGGTGGGGCGGCATGTACGCCCTGAGCTGAGGTCACATCTGGCCAGAGAATTGCGCATGGCCTTGCGCGCTGCTTGAAGAAGTTCAAGCGGGTTCGGGGTCCTGCGAAGTTTGGTTTGACGATTGAGTTATTGAATTGAAGAGTGGCAATGATGATCAAAAAAATCTCTGATAAGTTGCAAGCATTGATGCTGAGTGCCGGTGTATTCGCCGCATCCACAGCATGGGCCGTGAACGATTTGCCTGGCGGCCCAGCGGTGCGCCAGCTCAATTTGCATCCCCCGGTCACGAAGATCGCTGAAGAGCAGCATTGGCTGCACTGGTACATCATGATCATCTGTATCGTGATCTTCTTGCTGGTGTTTGGCATCATGTTTTATTCGGTGTGGAAGCATCGCAAAAGCGTTGGCCACAAATCGCAAGAGCTGGCTGAGCCGCTGTGGGTTGAGATTGGCTGGACCATCGTTCCCTTCATCATCGTGATCTTCATGGCCTTGCCTGCCACCAAAGTGCTGGTTGCGCAAAAAGATACCACCAATGCTGATTTGACGATCAAAGCCACGGGTTACCAGTGGAAATGGGGCTATGACTACATCAAAGGCGAAGGCGAAGGCTTGGGCTTTGTGTCAACGCTTGATGTCACGCACCGTAATCTCTCTGATTCTGGCTTGCCCAAAGGCACGGCGGTGCCAGACAACTATTTGCTCAAGGTCGACAACCCGCTGGTTGTGCCCGTCGGTAAAAAAGTCCGCATCATCACCACGGCTAACGACGTGATCCATGCTTGGATGGTGCCCGCTTTCGGCGTGAAGCAAGATGCGATTCCTGGCTTCGTGCGCGATACGTGGTTCCGCGCGGAGAAAACCGGCGATTTCTACGGCCAGTGCGCTGAGCTTTGCGGCAAAGAGCATGCTTATATGCCGATTCACGTGAAGGTTGTCACGCCTGCTGAATACACCGCTTGGGTCGATGGTGAGAAGAAGAAGGCAGCAGCCAAGGCCGATGATCCAAGCAAAGTCTGGACGCTGACCGATATGGTCGCTCGTGGCGAGAAGGTTTACAACGCCAACTGTATTGCTTGCCATACTGCCACTGGTAAAGGCGCTGGCCCGATCAAGGCACTGGATGGCGCTGCTGTCGTCTTGGATGCCGATAAAGCCAAACAAATTGCCATTTTGCTCAATGGTGCCGGCAACGGCGCGATGCCAGCTTGGAAACAATTGAGCGATACAGAAATTGCCGCGGTGATTACGTTCACCAAGAACAACTGGTCAAACAAGACTGGTCAAATTGTGCAGCCCGCGGACATTACCGCTGCACGCAAGTAATCATCACATCAGACAAAACAGAGGTTTAAAACATGAGCGCAGTCATTGATAACCACGCCAACGGTCACGCAGGTGATCACCACGACGATCACCATCACGCTCCCACAGGTTGGAAGCGTTGGGTCTATGCCACCAACCACAAAGACATCGGCACACTGTATTTGCTGTTTGCCTTTGCTATGCTGATGGTAGGCGGTGTGCTGGCACTTGGCATCCGTGCTGAGCTATTCCAGCCTGGTTTGCAATTGGTCAATCCCGAGCTGTTCAACCAATTTACCACCATGCACGGCATCATCATGGTGTTCGGCGCGATCATGCCCGCTTTCGTGGGCTTTGCAAACTGGATGATTCCTTTGCAAATCGGTGCGAGCGATATGGCCTTCGCGCGTATGAACAACTTCTCCTTCTGGCTCATGATCCCCGCAGCGCTGATGTTGGTGGGCAGCTTCTTCATGCCTGGTGGCGCACCCGCAGCCGGTTGGACGCTCTACGCACCGCTCACCCTGCAAATGGGCCCCAGCATGGACGCTGGTATTTTTGCCATGCACATCTTGGGTGCAAGCTCCATCATGGGCTCGATCAACATCATCGTGACGATTCTCAACATGCGCGCTCCTGGCATGACCTTGATGAAGATGCCCATGTTTGTCTGGACATGGCTGATCACTGCGTACCTCTTGATCGCCGTGATGCCCGTGCTCGCAGGCGCGATCACCATGACGCTCACCGATCGTCACTTCGGCACCAGCTTCTTCAACCCCGCTGGCGGTGGTGATCCAGTTCTCTATCAGCATATCTTCTGGTTCTTCGGTCACCCCGAGGTGTACATCATGATCTTGCCGGCTTTCGGCATCGTCAGCCAGATCATTCCTGCATTCGCACGCAAGAAACTCTTTGGCTATGCCTCTATGGTGTACGCGACTTCTTCGATTGCGATTTTGTCCTTCATCGTGTGGGCACACCACATGTTCACCACTGGCATGCCCGTGACTGGCCAGCTCTTCTTCATGTACGCCACGATGCTGATCGCTGTGCCTACTGGTGTGAAGATCTTCAACTGGGTCGCGACCATGTGGAAAGGTGAGATGACCTTTGAGACACCCATGCTCTTTGCTGTCGGCTTCATCTTCGTGTTCACCTTCGGCGGCTTCACCGGCTTGATCTTGTCGATGGCGCCTGTAGATATTCAGATGCAAGACACCTATTACGTCGTGGCGCACTTCCACTACGTGCTGGTCGCTGGTTCACTCTACGCTTTGTTTGCTGGCTTCTACTACTGGGCGCCGAAGTGGACGGGCGTGATGTACAACGAAACACGCGGCAAGATTCACTTCTGGTGGAGCCTGATCTCCTTCAACATCACCTTCTTCCCGATGCACTTCTTGGGCTTGGCAGGTATGCCACGTCGCTATGCAGACTACCCAATGCAATTCGCGGATTTCAATGCCATTGCTTCTGTAGGCGCGTTTGCTTTCGGTTTTGCTCAGGTCTATTTCTTCTTGTTCGTCGTCATTCCTGTGATGCGTGGCAAAGGTGAGCCAGCCAAACAAAACCCATGGCAAGACCCAGATGGCAAAGGCGCTGAAGGCCTGGAGTGGGAAGTGCCGTCTCCAGCACCTTTCCACACCTATGAGACACCACCCAAGCTCAATGCTGCGGCGACCAAAGTGATCTCGATGTAAAGCTTCTGAGTACAAGCATGAGCATGTCTGAAGACCAAAAAAAGAAAAATCTGCGCACAGGGCTGATTTTGGCCTCCATCGTGGCGATGTTTCTGGTGGGCTTCATGGTGCGCATGATTTTCTTTGGTAAGTAAACAAGCGGCGCAAATCACCATGGCACTGAAAATGGAAAATCTGAAGATGACTGGCAAGCTTGCTGTGGTCGTCTTAGGTATGTTCGCTTTTGGTTATGCGCTCGTGCCGATTTACCGCGCCATCTGCGAAGCGACCGGCATCAATATCTTGGCACTTGGAGAGAAGGAAATCCCAGGTGCGAAGAAGAGCATGCCTGCCAATACGCAAGTGGATCGCAGCCGTACGATCACCGTGGAGTTCGATGCCAATGTGCGCGGCCCTTGGGATTTCAAGCCAGAGAAACGCAGCTTGCAAGTGCATCCCGGCGAGTTGATGACGGTGATGTATGAATTCCAAAACATCCAAGGCCGCAAAATGGCAGCGCAAGCGATCCCCAGCTACGCGCCCAAGCAAGCCTCACCGCATTTCAACAAGCTCGAATGCTTTTGCTTCCAGCAATACACATTAGAGCCTGGCGAGAAGAAAAATTGGCCAGTTGCTTTCGTGATTGATCCGAAGCTGCCCAAAGACGTGACCACGATCACGCTGAGCTACACCTTTTTTGAAGTGGGCGGCAAAACGCCTCCTGCACCAAAGACGAACACGGCACTCGTTGCCCCTGTGAAGGAGGGTGCATGAGCATCTTGCGCATAGCCAAAGCTGTGGCTTGGAGCTTTGTGGGCTTGCGTTCGAGCAAAGAATTTGAGCGCGACACCCAGCAACTCAACCCGATTCACATTGTGATCGCGGGTTTTGTAGGGGTGGCAGTTTTTATTGGTATTTTGTTATTGATCGTCAATTGGGCTGTCAAAGCAGCTTGATGGATCAGAAGATTTTTTGAGATTTTGGGTTTAGGAGAAAGACTATCATGAGCGCATCCTCGCACGGCGGCACACCTTACTATTTTGTGCCAGGGCCTTCGCGTCATCCTGTGATGGCCGCGATTGGCTTGTTCTTTGTGATTCTTGGTGCTGGCCAGTGGATCAATGGTGTCAACTGGGGCATGTACTCTCTGATTTTTGGCTTGGCTTGGTGGGGTATCGTGCTCTTCCAATGGTTCAGTGATGCGATTTCTGAGAGCCAATCTGGCCAATATGGTCGCAAGATTGATTTGTCTTACCGCTGGAGCATGAGCTGGTTTATCTTCTCGGAAGTGATGTTCTTTGGCGCCTTCTTCTCTGCGCTGTGGTGGGCACGTGCGCACTCCATACCTGCCTTGGGCAGTCTGGACAATCAATTGATTTGGCCTGGCTTCACCGCAGCTTGGCCCAGCCAAGTGCCTGGTGCAACCACTTCGCCCGCTGGCATCGTTGAGCCTTTCCAAACCATGGGGCCCTTCTGGTTGCCCACGATCAACACCGCTTTGTTGCTCACCTCTGGCATCACCATGACGATTGCTCACCACGCTCTGATTGCTGGCAATCGCGGCAAGACCATCCTGTACATGTGGGCAACCGTGCTGCTCGGCGCGATCTTCCTGTGCGTGCAAGGCTATGAGTATTACCATGCCTACACCGATCTGAACCTCAAGCTCAGCTCCGGCATCTTCGGCTCGACCTTCTTCATGCTCACCGGCTTCCACGGCTTCCACGTGTTTGTCGGCATGTTGATGCTGCTCTTCATCACCCTGCGTTTGCAGAAAGGCCACTTCACCGCGAAGAATCATTTCGGCTTTGAAGGTGCGGCTTGGTATTGGCACTTCGTGGACGTGGTGTGGCTAGGTCTGTACATCCTTGTTTACTGGATGTGATGTGGTCTCCACCAATAAAAAAGCCGCATCAGCGGCTTTTTTATTTTGCTTAGTGCGTGATCAAAGGACTAGTTTTAACCGGCACGGGAATTCCAGCAGGCTTGATGTATCCGAACTTCCAAGCCAGCAACACACAAATGAAAAGCACCACTGACACACCGATACGCACGGCCAAGGCTTTGGCCATGCGGCTGTTGCGCGAGGCTGCCTCTTGTTCCGTGCCTTCTTGCGATCCCGATGAGCGCAGCATAAAAAAGCCTGCGGCGGCCAGCGCTGCAAGGATGATGAGGAAGGCAAGTGCAACAAAAATACTCATGGGAGAGATTATCTCGTGAATACCTTGTCCACGTCATCTTCCAGGTTTGGCGCTCAGCAATGGCTGATCTTGGTTGCAGCCGTGGTAAGTGTGGCAATCACGGCATCTCTGGGTGCTTGGCAGTTGCGCAGAGCCGCATTCAAAGAGCAATTGGCTGAGCAGATTTCACAAAGGAATCAACTCCCAGCGCTTAAAAATACTGCGCTGAATGCTTCTAATTTTGTAGCAACGCCTCAAGATGAAGGCGCCTGGCTACAGCGCCGTGCGAGCGTGCAAGGCCGCTGGTTGCATGAGCACACCGTGTTTCTCGACAATCGCCCCATGCAAGTAGCAGGAAGTCAGCGTGTTGGTTTTCATGTGGCTACGCCGCTGGCGATCGAAGGTGGCCAACGCGTGATTTGGGTGCAGCGTGGTTGGGTACAGCGTGATTTTCAGGATCGCAGCAAAGTGCCTGAGCTTACGAAGTCTGATGCAGTCGTGACCGTTCAAGGGCGCTTGACGCAGCGGATTTCGCGCGCTTACGAGATGCAGGGCGTGGCTTCAGCCCCAGCCTCAACGAGCGCAGGGCCTTCGCGTATTTGGCAAAATCTACCCAGTGTTTCTTTTGGCAGCAAAGAGTTGTTGCCGATGGCCTTGTTGCAAACTTCGCCTGATACCGAGAAAGATGGTTTACTGCGAGATTGGCCTGCACCCGATACCGGCGTGGCCAAGCATCATGGTTATGCGTTTCAATGGTTTGCGCTGTCTGCGCTATTAGTGATTCTTTATGTCTGGTTCCAAATCATCTCCCCCCGCCGCAAGCGCTGACGAGCCGCTCACGCTCACCGTGCATTCCTTGCCCACCGCCGGTGAGCCAGCGGTGCGCCGCCAGCTCTCAGGTCGCTGGAAAATGCTCGCCCTCATGCTGGTGTGTGCTGCGCCCGTCATTGTTTCGTATTTCATGTATTACGTGGTGCGCCCTGAGGGTCGTAAAAACTATGGTGAGCTCATCCAGCCTGCTCGCGCCTTGCCTGCAGTGCAAGCGCGTTTGCTCGATGGCAAGGCATATGCACTGCAAGCCCTGCAAGGCCAGTGGTTGCTTGTGAGCGTGGCAGGCGGCGCTTGCGATGAAGCTTGCCAAAAGCGTATTTATTGGACGCGCCAGCTTCGTGAAGTGATGGGGCGCGATAAAGATCGGATTGAACGCATCTGGCTCGTGATGGATGATGCGGCTGTGGATGCGAAGCTGGTGCCGCAAGTGCATGCGCCACTCAATGATGCGCAGGCGCTTCGTGTTGATGCGGCCACGCTTTCTGCTTGGCTGCCAAGCCCAGCAGCTGGTCAGAAGATAGAAGAGCATATTTACGTGGTCGATCCCTATGGCAATTTGATGCTGCGTTGGCCAGTGGATATTGATGCAGCCAAAGCCAAGCGTGATGTGCATAACTTGCTGCGCGCCTCGGGCAGCTGGGATCAAGCCGGGCGCGTGGGTGGATCGCAAGGTGGTTTGTTGCCTAAATCTGCACAGCAAGGCAATCCTGTAGAGGCGAAGTGATGAGCACTGAAGTCGATCTTTATAACTATGCGCCAGTGGTTAAGCTCTTATTGCTTGGCATCTTGATCGCTTTGCCAGTGTTGCTCTGGGTCTGGATGCGTCATAAACATGCCAGCATCGCACAGCGCCTTCGGGTGCTCACCATCCTCACGGTTTTTCTCACCTTTGATCTCACACTCTTTGGTGCATTCACGCGGCTCACCGATTCAGGCCTGGGCTGCCCCGATTGGCCGGGCTGCTACGGCATGGCTTCCCCCGTGGGCGCCAAGGCGCAGATCAGCGCTGAGCAGGCGGCGATGCCCACCGGGCCAGTGACGCACAAGAAAGCCTGGATCGAGATGATCCATCGCTATTTCGCCAGTGGTGTGGGCGCTTTGATTTTGGTTTTGGCTGCGGCTTCTTGGATGCAGCGTGCAAAGATCGCTGTGAATCCGCTTTGGCCGATAGCGACTCTTGTGTGGGTCTGCATTCAAGGTGCCTTCGGCGCGCTCACTGTCACGATGAAGCTCTTTCCCGCGATAGTGACGATGCATTTGATGGGCGCGATGATTTTGCTGGCGCTGTTGCAATTGCAGGCTGTGAAATACGAGCAAGGTGCACGAGACTTTGCGGCAACTCAAAGAATGCGAATTGCTTTGATCGCTGGCTTTGCTCTGCTGATTTTGCAAATCGCTCTTGGCGGCTGGGTGAGCACCAATTACGCTGTGCTTGCCTGCACAGAATTCCCCATGTGCCAAGGCGCATGGGTTCCGCCGATGGATATGAAACAAGGCTTTGAAATCTGGCGCGAGCTAGGGCAAACGGGGCAGGGCACAACGATTGCTTTGCCTGCACTCACCGCAATTCATGTGGTGCATCGCATGTTTGCTTTCCTCGTGTTTGGCGTGTTGGGCTATGCGGCTTGGCTACTCTACAAACAAGGCCAGAAGAATAGTGCAGCTTGGATCGCTGGCTTGCTGCTTTGGCAGCTTATCACTGGCTTGAGCAATGTCGTGCTCGGCTGGCCTCTGGTTGCCGCTGTCTCACACACAGGCGGCGCAGCGGGTTTGGTGCTGGTGTGCATGGCCGCGCTCATGCGCATGCGCGTGAGCGAAGCGGTGGTAAAAAAAACCTCTCACTTAAAGCTGGTTAAATTTGGGCGTGCTAACACTATTTCTGGAGGCGCGAATGAGTGACAAAAGTCGCCAATCTAGGCGCACAGCGACGGCAAGGCTGGAGCCTTGCCTAGATGAGCAACGACGAGTGGCGGCTTTTGTCACTCATTCCCTTCGGGTTGCGGCCAAAAAAGCCTCAGGCGGCGTTGCGAAGCCTTGCCGGGGGGCGACCCCGGCCGCGTTTCGCGCCTTGCCTGAGACTTTTTTGACTCGCAACGCGCTCTCCATAAATAGTGCTAGCACGCCCTGGGCTACGCCATGAGCACAATTGCTACCCCTCAAACCAACAAAGCCAAGCAGTTTTACGCGCTGATGAAGCCGCGCGTGATTCAGCTGATTGTGTTTTGCGCCTTGATCGGCATGGTGCTCGCTGTTCCCGGCTTGCCCAACATGATCGAGCTGAAAATCATGGCCATCGCCTGTTTCGGCATCTGGCTCGTCTCAGGCGCAGCAGCGGCGATGAACATGCTGGTAGAAAAAGGCATCGATGCCAAAATGCGCCGCACCTCATGGCGGCCTACCGCTCAGGGTGAGTTAAGCGATGTACAAACCGGCATCTTCTCCGCGCTGCTCTGCCTCATCGGCTGCGTGATTCTCTACATCTGGATCAACCCGCTCACGATGTGGCTCACGCTCGCCACCTTTGTGGGCTATGCCGTGATCTACACCGTGATCTTGAAGCCGCTCACGCCGCAAAATATCGTGATCGGTGGTGCATCAGGCGCGATGCCGCCCGTGCTCGGCTGGGCCGCCATGACGGGTGATGTGGGTGCTGAAGCACTCATCCTCTTCCTCATCATCTTCTTATGGACACCGCCACACTTTTGGGCGCTCGCGCTCTACCGCGTGGAAGATTATCGCAAGAGTGGCTTGCCGATGCTGCCCGTCACCCATGGCAATGAATACACGCGCCTGCAAATCTTGCTCTACACCTTCGTACTGTTTGCCGCTTGCTTGATGCCCTTTGCTTACGGCATGAGCAGTTGGATTTATTTGGCGGCTGCAGTGATTTTGAGCATCGGCTTTTGCTGGTATGGCTGGAGGCTCTTTCAAAACTACAGCGATGAGCTGGCGCGCAAGACTTTTCGTTTCTCCTTGATTCATCTGAGCGCGCTGTTTGCTGCGCTTCTGGTGGATCACTACGTATTGTGAATACTATGAAATCAATAGCACTCCGCGCAGGTTACATGCCGGCGATATGCCTCTTTTGCTTGATATTTGTGCTTCTGGCAGGCTGCGCAGAGAAAAAGCAAGAGTTCAGAAGTATTGATATCACAGGCGCGGAATACGCTAAAGATTTCGCCTTGCCCGACGTCAATGGACAAACCAAAACCATCGCCGATTTCAAAGGCAAAGCCGTCGTGCTCTTCTTCGGCTTCGCGCAATGCCCCGATGTCTGCCCCACCACCATGGCTGAGATTGCAGAAGTGAAAAAATCCCTCGGTAAAGATGGTGAGCGAGTCACCGCAGTCTTCATCACAGTTGACCCAGAGCGCGATAGTCCGCAAGTGCTCAAAGCCTACATGGAGAGCTTTGACCCAAGCTTCACCGCGCTGCGCGGCACTGTGGCGCAAACTGAAAGCCTAGCCAAGTACTACAAGATTTACTACAAAAAAGTCGAAGGCAAAACGCCCACCAGTTACACCATCGACCACACCGCCGCTAGCTTCATCTACGACCCGCAAGGCAAGCTGCGCCTCTACACCCGCTACGGCATGGGCGCGCAGGCACTCACAGATGATTTGAAACTTCTCTTGAAGTAAGCGCTTCTCTCAAAGCCAAAACGCAGGCACGCTGAGCAATTGAGAGGCTAACGCGGGATCATCCGCATCCGTCAGCATCAACACTTCACCGGATTGCGCCAGCAAGGCCATGCCTTCCACTTTAGGCGCAGCTTGTAAGAGGCGCAAATCCAAAACGTGTCCACTTGAATTGAGCACAACCAAGGCGCTGCCCGCGCAAGGCCCATCGGTAAAACTGTCGTGTGTGTTCTCAGCTGTAGCGCTCACCAGCCAGTGGCCATTAGGCAGGGCAATGCCGTCAGTAGGCGTGAGTGGTATGCCATTCACATCGCCTAAGTCGAGTTTGAAAATCTGCTCAGGCGCGGGCGCAGTTGTGCGCTCACCCAGCAGCCAAGCTTGGAACTGCGCCGCATCAAAGCAAATGCAGGCACTGCCGCTATCGCCCTTATTGCCGCGCTGCAAGAGATGCAGATGCTCGCCATGCACAAAGCAGCCTTCGATGTTCAGATCATCAAACTCGCCGTGCAATGGCTGATAAAGCGCGGTCAGATCGAAGCGTTTGGCTGTGCTTGCCATATTCTCAGAAAGTAAGCCTTGCGCGTTGAGCGGCATCAGCAGGCCAGTATGCCGCTGGTTTTTGGAGCCTGAGCCCAAAGTGAGCAGCGCGCCTTGCGGGTAACCCGGCATCGCGGGCAGGGCGCACAAGCATTCCAAATCTGGCTTGGCCTTTTTGCGTTGTTTCGCATCGTCAGGCAAATCGCCGGGAAAGATGCGTAGCAGCTCTACGGCCTCGCCATCGTCCAATACAAAATGCCCCAAGTGATGCTCATCATCAGCCACGGCATAGCAATGATTGCGCCCTTGCGAATGCAGCAGCACCAAGCCGCTGGCTGAGCTCACATGCGGCTGGCTGCGTGGGTGCTGCGCGGGCTCCACATGCAGCATGCGCAGGAGCTTTGGGTAGAGTGTTTGGCTCATGGGCATACCTTAAAATATGTGTTTATTCTGAATCCTATCGCTCCCTAGTGCGAGCGCCCCGCAAAATGACCACAACCTCCTTCCCCAACGTCACCTTAAGCACCACCGCCAACGTCTATTTCGATGGCAAATGCGTGAGCCACGGCTTCACTTTGCCCGATGGCACGAAAAAATCCGCTGGCGTGATTTTGCCCAGCAGCTTGGTGTTTAACACTGGTGCGGCTGAGATCATGGAATGCGTGGCCGGCTCTTGCGAATACAAGCTCGCTGGCTCAGAGGCATGGGTGAAATCCTCCGCAGGTGAGCAATTCAGTGTCCCCGCCAACAGCAAATTCGATATCCGCTGCAGCGAGCCGTATCACTACATTTGCCACTTTGCTTGACTTTCCAATTACTATTAATTTAATAGCACTCTGCGCAGATCCTATGCCGGCGAAGTGCCTAAAACGTGCTTAAAACATGTCTAATACCATCCTCCAATCCCTCCCTATCGGTGACAAAGTCGGCATCGCCTTCTCAGGCGGCCTAGACACTTCCGCCGCTCTGCGCTGGATGAAAAACAAAGGCGCCAAGCCCTACGCCTACACCGCCAATCTTGGCCAGCCCGATGAGCCCGATTACGACGAGATTCCGCGCAAAGCCATGGAATACGGCGCAGAAAAAGCCCGCCTGATCGATTGCCGCTTGCAGCTCGCGCAAGAAGGCATCGCCGCTCTGCAAGCCGGCGCATTCCACATCTCCACCGCCGGCATCACCTACTTCAACACCACGCCGCTCGGCCGCGCCGTCACAGGCACGATGCTCGTCTCGGCCATGAAGGAAGACGATGTCAACATCTGGGGCGATGGCAGCACGTTTAAGGGCAACGACATCGAGCGCTTTTACCGCTACGGCCTGCTCACCAACCCCGCCCTGAAAATCTACAAGCCTTGGCTCGATCAGCTCTTCATCGACGAGCTCGGTGGCCGCGCCGAGATGAGCGCCTTCATGACGAAAGAAGGCTTCGGCTACAAGATGAGCGCCGAGAAAGCGTACAGCACCGACAGCAACATGCTCGGCGCAACGCACGAAGCGAAAGATCTCGAGAATCTCAACAGCGGCGCAAAAATAGTCAACCCCATCATGGGCGTGCCCTTCTGGCGCGAGGATTGCGTGGTGAAAGCCGAGCAGGTGAGTGTGCGCTTTGAAGAAGGCATGCCCGCCGCCCTCAACGGCAAACGCTTTGACAACTTGGTAGAACTTTTCCTAGAAGCCAACAAAATCGGCGGCCGCCACGGCCTCGGCATGAGCGATCAGATTGAGAACCGCATCATCGAAGCCAAGAGCCGAGGCATCTACGAAGCCCCCGGCCTCGCGCTCCTCTTCATCGCCTACGAGCGCCTCGTCACCGGCATCCACAACGAAGACACCATCGAGCAATACCGAGACAACGGCCGCAAACTTGGAAGGCTCCTCTACCAAGGCCGCTGGTTCGACCCCCAAGCCATCATGCTCCGCGAAACCGCCCAGCGCTGGGTCGCCCGCGCCATCACAGGCGAAGTCACCCTAGAGCTGCGCCGTGGCAACGACTATTCGCTGCTTAACACCGAATCCCCCAACCTCACGTACAAGCCTGAGCGCCTGAGCATGGAAAAGGTCGAAGACGCACCGTTTTCCCCAGCAGATCGCATTGGTCAGCTCACGATGCGTAATCTGGATATTGTGGATACGCGCGATAAGTTGGCGATTTATACGCAGACGGGGTTGCTGTCTGCTGGTGCGGATGAGGCGATTCCAAAGCTTAAAGGCGACTGAAGGCTCAAATAATGCCTTCGACCAAGTGGCTACGTCAACACTATCGGTACTTGCACCCTGAAGTGCGTCAAGTACTGATGGTGGGAGAGTCTGCATCGCGGAAACCGCATCGTAGCTATGAATCGCGACTCAGGAAAACTATAAAAAGGCATCCTGACTCACATCCATTGTTATCGACTTTGATCAATTTGCTGCGAAGTCAAAAACGATATGTTGAGGCCATTCAGCTTTGGCATCGTAAAAAGAATAAATTCCGCAATAGACCGAATCCGTATTTCCAGCGGGCAACTTGGGCCATGACTGCGGCAAAGTATTCAGAAGCTGCACATTACCTAGCTTTGTGCATCAGACGGGATACGGGCTACTTTGGTGAAACTGCACACTTTTGGAGAGCATTTGCGCTCTTTCGTTTGGGTAAAAGTCCTGAGGCTTTAAAGCATCTTGAATCCGTCGCTGAAGACTATACGGAGCCCTATTTTTTTGGTTCAGAAAGCTGGTCAAAAACACGGCTATTGTCAGAGCTTCATAAATAGCCTTGAAATCTCAAAACGGTATACAATCTATCACCGGGCCCAAGCAATTGAGCTCGGTTTTTTTTGGCCTTCGATTTCCTCGCACGGCACACAAAAACCGGGCCACTTCCAAGCGCTCAAATCAATCTGAGATGGTTTTTTTGAAAGACTTGTGAACATGGAAATTTTTGATTACGACAATATTCTTTTGCTGCCTCGCAAATGCCGCGTAGAGAGCCGCAGCGAGTGTGATTCCAGCGTGGAGCTGGGCGGGCGCAGTTTCAAGATTCCGGTGGTTCCTGCCAATATGAAGACGGTGGTGAACGAGGAGATTTGCGTGACTTTGGCCAAGGGCGGCTATTTTTACGTGATGCATCGCTTTGACATCGACAACGTGGCTTTCGTGAAAGCGATGGCCGCGCAGGGCGTGTATTCCTCGATTTCGCTCGGCGTGAAGAAGCCGGATTACGACACGGTGGATGCGTTTGTGGCCCAAGGCCTGTGCCCTGACTACATCACGATTGACATCGCGCACGGCCATGCCGATAGCGTGAAAAACATGATTAGCTATTTGAAAGAGAAGCTGCCCAAAGCCTTCGTGATCGCGGGCAATGTGGGTACGCCCGAGGCCATCATTGATTTGGAAAACTGGGGCGCGGACGCGACCAAGGTGGGCATCGGCCCCGGCAAGGTCTGCATCACGAAGATGAAAACCGGCTTTGGCACGGGCGGCTGGCAGCTCTCCGCGCTCAAGTGGTGCGCACGCGTGGCGACCAAGCCGATCATTGCGGATGGCGGCATCCGCGAGCATGGCGATATCGCAAAATCCATCCGCTTCGGCGCCACGATGGTGATGATCGGATCGATGCTGGCTGGCCACGAAGAATCGCCGGGCAAAACTGTTGAGGTGGACGGCAAGCTCTTCAAGGAATACTACGGCTCAGCCTCTGATTTCAACAAAGGCGAATACAAGCACGTGGAAGGCAAGCGCATTTTGGAGCCAATCAAAGGCAAGCTATCCGACACGCTGCGCGAGATGCAGGAAGACGTGCAAAGCTCAATCAGCTATGCCGGCGGCAAGAAGCTCATGGACATCCGCAAGGTCAATTACGTGATCTTGGGTGGCGACAATGCGGGCGAGCATTTGCTGATGTGAGTTTGATGGGGTGCTATTCAATATATAGCAACTTGCGCAGATTCCATGCCGGAAAAGTGCTTATTTGGCCAATAAATCTAAGGCTAAATCATGCGTACGCTGGCCAGGTGTGCACAGTGCTTCGAGCACGCTGAAATGATTTTTTCCGGGCACGGTTTCGCAAACAGGGACACAGCTTTTGTCCCAAGCTTGTTGGATCAAACGGTTTTGCCGTTTGAATTCATCGCTTTCATCGTCGCCACATAGCGCGGTGAGTTGGCCTTGTGGGGCAGGGAAGTAAGCGGGGCTGCAGCGCTGCACTTGCTGTTCAGTAAGTCGCAAATCGCCTTGCAGATATGGGCTGTGCATGATGGGGGCGAGATCGTGCAGGCCGGAGAGGCTGAGTGCGTTGCGCACGAGTTGCTTGGGCAAATCAGCGCTGAACTTTTTCCATACGCAGGCAAGCAGCATTGCGGCGAGATGCCCGCCCGCAGAATGGCCAATCACGCTGATGCGCTGCGGATCGCCGCCGTATTGCGCGATATTTCGATACACCCACGCGAGCGCTTGTACTTGCGTGAGCACGAGTTGCTCCATCGTCACAGCCGGGCAGAGTGGGTAATTCGGAATCACGACGCATGCACCCTCCTGCGTGAACGCGGGTGCGACGAAGCTGTGATCCGCTTTGTCCAAGCTGCGCCAATAGCCACCGTGGATGAAGACCAAAACAGGCGCTTTCTTCGCTTTGTCTTCTGCTGGAAACACGTCAAGCGTTTCTGCAGCACCG
Source organism: Variovorax sp. PCZ-1 (assembly GCF_018413605.1). Classification (GTDB taxonomy): domain Bacteria; phylum Pseudomonadota; class Gammaproteobacteria; order Burkholderiales; family Burkholderiaceae_C; genus JANMDU01. Next base: position 395,344 of record NZ_JAHCDN010000002.1, read on the forward strand.
CCATGGCTATAAGGCAAACTCAAGTGACAAGCTTGCGAATTGCGCGCTACAGCTGAGTCTGCCTGCCAGCGCTGAAAGTGCGTAGCGAATTCAGGCACACGCAGGCGGTTGTTGAATTGGCTATCCAGATAAGCGGGGTCGTTTTGAAAAGAAAAATGGGATTCCATGAGTTGCCTTAATTAGCGGAATAATTTTGCACATGCTCCCACACCTGTGAGATCACCACCGAGCCCTCGCCCACCGATGAGGCAACACGCTTGACCGAACCCGCACGCACATCGCCGACTGCGAAGATGCCGGGCACAGAGGTGGCATAAGGCGAGCTCGCGCCTGCTAATGCACCAGTTTTCACAAAGCCTTTTTCATCCAAATCCACCACGCCTTCTAGCCAGGCAGTATTGGGGCGTGCGCCCACCATGAGGAACAGGCCACAGGCTCCGATGTGCCGGCTTTGGCCGCTGGCGCTGTTTGCAATCGTCACTGCCTGAAGCTGGCTCTGCCCATGCAGCTCAGTCGCGCCCGTGTTCAGATGAATCGTGATTTTGGGATCGGCTTCCAAGCGGGAGAGCAAATAGTCTGACATAGAAGCTGCCAGCGAAGAGCCGCGAACGAGCACATGCACATGCTGCGCAAAACGGCTTAAAAACATCGCAGCCTGCCCCGCAGAATTGCCGCCGCCCACCACGATGGCGTTCGAGCTTCGGCAAAAGCGCGCTTCCATATCGGTGGCTGCGTAATAGACACCAGCGCCTTCAAATTCCTCCAAACGAGGCAAGGCCAAGCGTTGATATTGCACACCTGTCGCCACCACCACAGCTTTGGCGCAAATCTCGCGCGCATCAGAGAGCGTGGCGCAAAACAAGCCGTCTTCTCGTTTCTCTAGCCGCATCACGCGATGCGGCATGGCAAAGCGTGTGCCGAATTTCATCGCTTGAATTTCACCGCGCCAAACGAGATCCGCGCCCGAGATGCCAGTGGGAAAGCCCATGTAATTTTCGATGCGGCTGGATGTACCCGCTTGCCCGCCAATGGCTGCATCTTCGATCACCAATGCATTCAGGCCTTCCGCGCCCGCATACACGCCAGCCGCCACGCCCGCAGGCCCAGCGCCCACGATGAGCACATCCAGCACTTCTTGAAAATCAACCTCTAAATTGAGGCCGAGAAGTGCGGCAATTTTTTCTGGTGTGGGGTCTTGGATCACTTGATTGCGGCCAAAGACCACAGCTGACTCGCCCGGCGTAAGCCCACAAACGCTGCTGATCTCCAGGGCCTCCGCTGTGTCCAGCTCAATCGCTTTGAATGCAATGCGATTGCGGCTGGCAAACTCTGCTACTCGCCGAATCTCTTTGCTTTGCTCCAAGCCGATGATCTGCAAGCTGCTGTCGCTCGATTCCAATTGCCGCCTGCGCCGCGCTGCAAACACACCGATAATGATGTCAGACATTTCAGGCACGCTGGACATCAATGAAAGCATCGCCTTGCGTGGCACTTCAATCACTCGCGTAGGCTGCGCAGCGCGCAGCGAAAGTGAAAAGCTGCCGCCGTTCAAAAACGCAATCTCTCCCACATACTGTCCAGGCCCCAGCGAATGCGCCAGATGGCGCTCACCTGTACGCGGGCTGATCACCTCGACTTCTCCCTCTTCAATCAAGATAAAGCGATCAATCGCCAGCCCGGCCTGCGCAACGATCTCGCCCTTGGCATAGCTCTTGGCTGCGCCGATATCGCGCATTGCAGCGATATGGTCTTCAGCCAAAGGCGTGCGTTTGGATTGGAGAAGGTCGAATGCAATGGTTTCCATGATGAATGAAAGTTTAACGAGATACCTCCCGATCGGTGTTTTGGAATGAAATGCCCTCTGAAAGAGGGTCAATGGACTCAATCCGTGTTCTGTATACAGAGTACAATGAATTAATGACTGCAACTCTGCTCAAAATTGAAGCGACACCAGACTTAGCGGATCAGGTTTATCGCGCCTTGCTCGATGCCATCAGCGAAGGTTCGCTCGCGCCTGGTGCGCGCATCACGCAGGAGGAGTTGGCGGAGCAATTGGCGGTGAGTCGCCAGCCAGTGCTGCAAGCGCTGCGGCTGCTGAAGAAAGATGGTTTTATTTTGGATGCGCCGGGGCGCGGGATCTTGGTCGCGCCACTGGATGCAGCCTGGCTAGCGAATGTGTATCAGGTGCGCAGTGCTTTGGATGGTTTGGCGGCGCGCTTGGCGAGTGAGTACGGTATGCAGTTGGATAGCGGCTTGATCGCGCAAGGGCGCAAAGCCGCGCGCGGCAAAAACATCAAGGCCATGATGGATGCGGATATGGACTTTCATATGGCAATTTATGAGGCGGCGCGCAATCCATTGATTGAAGAAAGTGCCAAGCTGCATTGGCGGCATATTCGCCGCGCGATGGGCGCTGTGCTGCAAAGCGCGCCGCTGCGAGAGGCAGTGTGGGATGAGCATGAGGCGATTGCGAAAGCGATTACTTCTCGTAAGGCCGATACGGCCGAGAAGCTCATGCGCGGTCATGGTGTGAACGCGGGCAACAACTTGCAGCGCCTCATGAGCGAAGCAGTGGCTTGAAGCTAAGAAAAAAGGAGACAGACGATGAGACTCACCCCCGAACAACTCGCGCAATTTGATCGCGATGGGTATTTGTTTTTTCCCGGCCATTTCAGCGAGGAAGAGACGAAAACCATGACAGATGCCGTGCCCGAGCTCTACGCGAGGCGCGAGGCTTACAACGTGCGTGAAAAAGGCTCAGACGCTGTGCGTACAAATTTCGCGGCGCATATGTACAGCGAGCCCTTTGCAAAATTAGCCCGCCATCCGCGCATGATTGAACCTGTGGAGGATTTGTTTGGCGAGAAGCTTTACATGCATCAGTTCAAAATCAACGGCAAGATGGCGTTTGAAGGCGATGTGTGGCAATGGCATCAGGATTACGGCACATGGCTCAACGATGACATGATGCCCACCGAGCGTGCGATGAACATTGCGATTTTTCTGGATGAGGTCAATGAGTTCAACGGCCCGCTGATGTTCATTCCCGGCTCGCATAAAAAAGGCGTGGTGAATGCCAAACATGATTTGACGACGACCAGCTATCCGCTGTGGACGGTAGATAACGGCTTGATCACCCAGCTCGTAGATCGCGCAGGTGGAAAGCAAGGCGGTATCGTGTCACCCAAAGGGCCAGCGGGCTCGATGATTTTGTTTCACTCATGCTTGGTGCATGCATCAAGCAGCAACCTCTCGCCTTTCAATCGCGTGAGCGTCTATCTCTCGCTCTGTGCGGTCAGCAACCATATCCGCCGCCATAAACGCCCAGAGTACATCGCGCACCGAGATTTCACGCCGATTGAATGTTTGCCTGACGATTGCTTGTTGAAAGACTATCCCGTTGATCTGCCTTGGAAAGATGGGCTGCCTGCGAGTGCTCTTCAGACTTCTCTTGACGAGTTGAAATTAGCAGCTTGATCACTGGGAAAGAATAGAACGCAAAAGACGCAGAAATGAAAATACAGAAGTGAAATCCAAAAAACGTAAAGCAGTTGATTATTTTTTCTGGTCTAGTTTTTGTATTTTCTTTTCTGCGTCTTCTGTGCCACTTTTGCGCATTTTGCGTTCTATTGTTGGAACACCAAAAACTTTGAACTATGAGCCTTTATACCCAACTGCAATCTAGAGCCGCTGCTAATCATCCAATCCGCATTGGCCTCATCGGCGCTGGCAAATTCGGCAGCATGTATCTCAGCCAAATACCGCGCACTCCCGGTGTGCATTTGGTGGCGATTGCTGATCTCAATCCTGCGCAAGCTCGTAAGAATCTAGAAAATGTAGGCTGGAATCTTGAGCTCGCACGCGCAGAATCTGCGCAGGAAGCTATCAAAACAGGAGCAACTTGGGTCACCGATAACTGGGAAGCTGTGGCTACTCTGCCGCAGATTGACATCCTCGTTGAATGCACTGGCTCGCCCGTGCATGCTGTTGATCACATCTTAAAAGCGATTGAGCATGGCAAGCATGTGGTGAACGTGACGGTAGAAGCCGATGCGTTTTGTGGGCCACTGCTGGCGCGCAAGGCGCAGGAGAAAGGCGTGATCTACACGCTGGCCTACGGCGATCAACCCGCGATGATTTGTGATTTGGTGGATTGGGCGCGCACTTGCGGCTTCCCCGTTGTGGCTGCTGGCCGTGGCCACAAATGGCTGCCGCATTTCGCGCAGAGCACGCCTGAGACGGTGTGGGGCTACTATGGCCTCTCGCCTGAGCAGGCTACGCGCGGCGGGCTCAATCCAAAGATGTTCAACAGTTTCTTAGATGGCTCCAAGCCTTCGATTGAAAGTACCGCAGTGAGCAATGCCACGGGTCTCTCAGTGCCAAGCAATGGCTTGCTTTATCCGCCGGCGAGTGTGGAAGATATCCCGTATGTCACGCGCCCGATTTCCGAAGGCGGCGTACTGGAGAAAAAAGGCATGGTGGAGGTGATCTCGTCTCTTGAGAAAGATGGCCGCAAGATCCCGTACGACATTCGCATGGGCGTGTGGGTCACCGTCGAGGCCGAGACGGACTACATCAAGAATTGTTTTGAGGAATACAACGCACACACCGATCCCACGGGGCGCTATTTCACTTTGTACAAGCGCTGGCATTTGATTGGCCTAGAAGTCGGCATGAGTGTGGCGAGCATCGCGCTGCGCGGTGAGCCCACGGGTGTGGCGCAGGGCTGGAATGCCGATGTGGTGGCGACAGCCAAGCGTGATTTAAAAGCAGGTGAGATGCTCGATGGCGAGGGCGGCTACACGGTGTGGGGCAAGCTCCTGCCGGCTGCGATTTCGCGCAAACTGGGAGGTTTGCCGCTGGGTCTTGCACATGACGTGAAGCTCATTCGCGATGTCAGTAAAGGGCAAGCCTTGACGTGGGAAGATGTTTCTATGCCCGAATCGCACGCGTATCGTGTGCGGCGCGAAATGGAACAACTGTTCAATTGATTTTTTAAGCGTTTTAGGCATTTTGCCGGCGTATTCACTGCGCAGAGTGCTATTGAATTAGGAGTAATGATGAGAATAGCTTTTCTCGGCATTGGCCTCATGGGCTTACCCATGGCGCGCCGTTTATGTGAAGCAGGTTTTGAAGTGCATGTGTGGAACCGCACGATGGCGAAAGCGCAGCCACTTGCTGCGCATGGTGCGAAGGTGTATGCTGATGCGGTGCAAGCCGTGGCGGGTGCTGAGGTGGTGGTGAGCATTCTGGAGCACGGTCAAGTCACGGAAAGCGTGCTGTTTGAGCAGGGCGTCGCCAAAGCGATGAAGAAGGGCGCTTTGCTCATTGACATGAGCTCATCCAAACCGCGTGAAGCGCGCGATCATGCTGCTCGGCTCACGGCGCTAGGCTTGCATCACATGGATTGCCCTGTCTCGGGCGGCACGGTGGGCGCTGAAAACGGCACGCTCGTCATGATGGCTGGTGGCCTGCCTGCAGATTACGAGCGCGCGCAGCCTGTGCTCAAAGTGTTTGGTCGCTCCACGCATGTGGGCCCGCATGGGGCTGGGCAGCTCACAAAGCTCGCCAATCAAATGATCGTGGGCGGCACGATAGGCGTGGTGGCCGAGGCATTGCTTCTGGCATCACGCGGCGGCGCAGATATGGCCAAAGTACGCGAAGCCATGCTGGGCGGCTTTGCTGATAGCCGCATCTTGCAGCTTCACGGCGATCGTATGGCAAACCGAGATTTCGCCCCGCGCGGCCGCTTGGCGGTGCAGCTCAAAGATATGCGCAATGCAGTGGATTGCGCGCAAGAGACGGGTATGGACGCGCCGATTGTGAGTTTCTTTGAGCAGCTGTATTCGCAGGCTGAAGCACATGGCTTGGGAGAGCTTGATCACAGTGGTTTGTTTGTGGAGCTGGCTTCGCGCAATGGCATGAGTTAACTGGAGTTGACCCGGCCACAAAAAAGCCCGCATCTTTCGATGCGGGCTTTTTGTTTTGAGTGAACGAGAAAGCTTAAGCCGTTTCGCCGTAAACGGTCACGCCAACTTCCACCACCACATCGGTGTGCAGAGCCAGGGAAACTTTGCTGTCGCCCACAATCTTGATCGGGCCGAGCGGCATACGCACTTGGCTCTTGTGAACTGCGAAGCCCATTTTGGCCAGCTCTTCGGCGATGTCGAAGTTGGTCACGGAGCCAAACAAACGGCCATCCACACCCGCTTTTTGCGTGATCTTGACGTTTGCGCCTTCGAGCTTCGTGGCTTGGGCTTGCGCTTCGGCCAACTTAGCTGCAGCAGCTTTTTCCAGATCAGCGCGCTTGGCTTCGAATTCAGCTTTAGCGGCTTCGGTGGCGCGGCGAGCGCGGCCTTCTGGGATCAGGAAGTTACGGGCATAGCCGTCTTTCACCTTGACGATATCGCCGAGGTTGCCGAGGTTAACGACTTTGTCGAGAAGAATGATTTGCATGTTGTTTCTCCGAGCGATTAAACGCGGTGTTGATCGCTGTAAGGCACCATGGCCAAGAAGCGAGCGCGCTTGATGGCGGTGGTGAGCTGGCGCTGGAAAATCGCGCGCGTGCCGGTGAGGCGAGCGGGTGTGATTTTGCCGTTTTCAGCGATGAAATCGCGCAGCACGTCGATGTCTTTGTAGTCGATCTCGACAACGCCGGTCACGGTGAAGCGGCAGAAGCGCTTGCGTTTGAAGAGTTGGTTTTGTGCGGGACGCTTCTTGTTTTTATCGAAGGCCGGTTTTTTACCAAATGCGGGCATGATGGTCTACCTTGAAAATTAAATGAATTCGATGTCAGTGATGTGGAGGACGGAGCCTTTGCCATTTTTTGTAGAGGCCAAGAAACCTTTGAACTTCACTTGCTTGCCGACTTCGGTTTTGGCCAGCGTTTCTGCTGTGGTACCAAGCGCGAGGGCTTTTAAGCTGAGTGTCACTTTTCTGCTTTGCCCGGCTTCGATTTGCTGCGACTCATGAGAGAGCAATAAATCTAGCGCTGGGATCCCTGCCGGTGTGTAACGCTGCTGAGAAATCTCGGCAACGCTGGCAGTAAGCGCAAAAGTGTTCAAGGTTTGTGAGGCCGCTGCAAATTAGGCAGCTGCTGCGTATTGCTCCTGCTGGGCTTTGCGAGCTTCTTCGCGCTCGACTTGCTTCATCATGGAAGATGGAGCGGTTTCGGCCTGCTTCTTGAGCACGGTGAGGTGGCGCAGCACCGCATCGTTGAACTTGAAGGCATGCTCGAGCTCAGCCATCACAGCCTGATCGGCTTCGATGTTCACGCACAGGTAGTGTGCTTTGGAGAGCTTGTTGATTTGGTAAGCCAGCTGACGACGGCCCCAGTCTTCCACGCGGTGGATTTTGCCGCCGCCGGTGGTGACCATGCCTTTGTAGCGCTCCAGCATGGCTGGCACTTGCTCGCTTTGATCCGGATGGATCAGCAAGACGATTTCATAATGACGCATAACAACTCCTTGAGGATGTTTGATCTACGAAGAGACCGAAAAAGCCGCCCAGCGCGTCAAGAGCTGGTGCAGCAAGGGAAAGCCTTAGATTATAACCCGAGCTCGGCTTGGGCAGGAATGCTCAAAAACCGATGCTTCTGACGAGTTTGCGCTGCTCTTTGGGCATCGCTTCGGCAGCGGCGATCAGCCAACCGAGCTGGGCATGCGCATCATCGCCAGCTTCCAGCGAGGCTTCGGTGGGCATCAGGGCGCAGCAGATCGACAGGCGCAGGCTTGCGCCCACTGGCAAAACCTCTGTAGGCGCATGCGCGCTGGCAGACACACGAGCGGCCAGTTTGGTCAGTTGGCCCGGATTGCAAGCGCCTTCCACCAAGATCACGAACTGAGTTTCGTCCATGCGGCAAATCGTATCGACATCACGCACCAGCTGCTGCAATCGCGTACTGGTCAGGATCAAGGCGCGATCGGCCATTTCTCTGCCGTGCTCTTTCACAAACCAAGCATGGTTGGTCAGATCGACATGCAGCAGGCCGTAGTGATGCCGGAATCGGTGCGAGCGGGTGATGCTGCCATGAAGATGCTGCAAAAAGTTGCGCATGTTGGGCAGGCCAGTCAGCGCGTCTTGCGTTGGCAGACCTGCGGCTCGCGCAACGCCTTCACGTCGCATATTGCTACGCGAGAGCAGGGCATAAAAGAGCAAGGGCAGCTCTATCATCGTGGCGATCGGCACGCTGTATTGCGTGAGCCAACTGTTGGGAATCGCGCCGAAATTTCGCAGGATCAATGGCAAGGCAGACAGTGCGACAGGTGCAAAGCACAGTGCTACCCAGCGCGAAATGGGTTCTTGTCTTTGCCATGTGATGATGACCAAGGCATAGACCAGTACGACTGACAAGAGAACTCCGATATTGAGCAGGCGATACGAACCTATGCTTGGCAGCAGCAGCTCTAGCGAAGCGCACACAATCATCGCCATGGCGTGAACAGCGATCACGATATTGATAGCGCGAATCCGCACCACCGGTTGAACGATCAGACGAACCAGCAGAGGGCCGAGGGCAGCAGTGATAGCCGCTAGCACGTAATTCATGCGATCAGCCAGCAGAGGGGATTCATTCCAGAGATACAGAGGCGTTAGGCCTGTGTTGGTGAGATTGAAAACGCCTAATGCCAGCAAGTAGACGCTGTACGCTGCAAACGCTTGCTCGCGCCGCACATAGGCAATGCTGATACTGCCTATCAGCATCAGCACAATCAAACCAGTTAGCGCGCCTAGCAGCATCTGCTCGCTTTGGTGTGTTTGTAGATAGGTGATGTCCTGAAACACGTGGATGGGCAGCGAGGCAGGAAAGCGTGCGTTTTCGATGCGCAGGTAGTACTGTACAAAATCGGTCGTGCCCCCTTGGAGCACAAAACTTGGCAAGCGCGTTGGTACGGGCCACTGCACGCGCGGTACGGCATCTCCCGCTGACAAGCTGACCCACCGGCCATTTGTGTCGCGCCAATACAGACGCGCATCATCGATCAAGGGGGAGCCTAGCTCCAGTAGCCAGCGAGAGCTTGTGTCGCTGGCTTTGGTTTCGAAGCGAATCCAAAGCACCTTGCCGTCGATTTTGTGAGCATCATCGGCCTTGCTTGGCTTGAACATATCCACACCCGCCGTGGCACGTGCCTGTAAGGCCGTCAGCGTGGTGTCTTTGCTATCGTCGATCCAGTATTCCGCGTAAGGGGTGATATCAATATGTGGCTTCTCGGGGTTGAGAGGCACGGGTTGAAGTTGCCTGAGGCTCAATGCACTGGATACCAGTGGCGTGACAGGTTGAGGTTTTTGCGGCTTAGGATGATCAGCCAGCGCAGTGAGGCTAACAGCCATCATCAAAAGCAATGGCCACATCCAACTCGCACAGCAATGCCTGTGCAAGCGGAGTGTTGCGTTGAAAAAATGGATGTAGCGCAGCATGAATATGCTACTAACTGTAACAAAATTCGTTACAAAAAGTTCATACTCTGTGCAATCAGTGGTTTTTAAACAAGTTTTCTGCCAACTTCGTCACAAAAGCGTTGGTAACAAGCGTGTTCAGGCAGTTTCCAGCGCCTTCTTCATCTTTTTCATCGCAGCCACTTCAATCTGACGGATGCGCTCGGCGCTCACGCCGTATTCAGCGGCCAGATCATGCAGAGTGAGGCCGCCCGAGCCGTTGTCATTCACCTTGAGCCAGCGTTCTTCAATGATGCGGCGGCTGCGCGGATCGAGCTGCTCCATGGCAGCCATCACGCCGTCGCCAGCCAAATGATCGCGCTCGCGGGCTTCTAGCTGGGCAGTGGGCTCCATCGAGCTGTCGGAGAGGTAAGCAATCGGGCCGAAGGCTTCTTCACCGTCATCTGAAGGCGTTGGGTCGAGCAGCACATCGCCGCCAGCGAAGCGCGCTTCCATCTCGATCACTTCTTCGCGCTTCACATTGAGCGTGCGCGCCACGGTATCGATTTCTTTGGCATTCAGGCTGTCGCGGTGCGTCAAGCCATCGGCCTCTTCAGCCGCATCGTGCTTGAAGCCCTGCTTCATCGAGCGCAGATTGAAGAAGAGCTTGCGCTGCGCCTTGGTGGTGGCCACCTTGATCATGCGGAAATTTTTGAGGATGTACTCATGAATCTCAGCCTTGATCCAGTGTAGAGCGTAGCTCACCAGGCGCACGCCTTGATCAGGGTCAAAGCGCTTGACGGCTTTCATGAGGCCCACATTGCCTTCTTGAATCAAGTCAGCATGAGGCAGGCCATAGCCCAAATATTGGCGTGCGGTGGAGATCACGAGGCGCAGATGAGAGAGCACCAGGCGACCTGCGGCCTCCATGTTTTGCTCTTCTTTCCACTGGCGCGCAAAGCGCTGCTCTTCTTCTAGCGTGAGCAGGGGCATGCGGTTGGCCGCACTGATATAAGCATCGATATTGCCCAATGAGGGCACCATGCTCATGCTGCTCCAGTTAGAGACAGCAGTGTTATTCGATAAAGTCAAAGCTCCAGACATTTCAGAACTCCTTCGGTCTTTCTTCACCAGTGACTGCGCTAAAAATGCGGGTTTTCACGGGTATAGATGCAATATTAGCACTCTTCTTAGGAGAGTGCTAAATGAAAAAGTTCAATCCCCTTGATGGTTAATGACTATTGGGTCATTTTATTTGTAGCCCACACGATCCAGCATCTGCTGTACCTTCACTTGATTCATACCGATCACGCTGGAGGGTATCGTCTCGGCTTTGAAAGCATCTCCGCCATTGCCTACGAGCATGGCTTTCAGTGCGGGGTTATCAATCTTCATGCCTTTGGCTGTTGGCCATTCGTTGTTGCCATCAGCAAAATACTTTTGCGCAGATGGGCTGGCCAAGTATTCAAGGAATTTCACCGCGGCTTCGCGGTTTTTGGCGTTCTTGGCCATTGCCCCGCCAGCAATGTTCAAGTGTGTACCCCAGGAGTTTTGGTTCGGGAAAACGATGCCGATTTTGTCCATCGCGGCTTTGTCTTCCGCTTTGTCCGAGCGCATCAGGCGTGCAAGGTAATAGGTGTTGGTTAAGCCAATGGCGCATTCACCAGCGGCAACAGCGCGGATTTGATCCGTATCGCCGCCTTTGGGTGCGCGAGCCATGTTGTCAGCGATGCCTTTGAGCCAGGTCTCGGTGGCCGCTGCACCAATGTGCTCAGACACTGCGCCAAACAAGCTGAGGTTGTAGGGGTGGGAGCCGCTGCGTGTGCACACCTTGCCTTTGTTTTTCGCATCGCCCAGCTCTTCGTAGGTATCCACATCTTCGCGCTTAACGCTGGCTTTGCTGTAAACAACGACACGGGCGCGAGTGGAGAACCCAAACCACGGCGTGCCTTCGGGAGTGGCCTTGGCTCGGTATTGGGCAGGAATAGCATCGTCCAATACCTTGGATTTCACGGGCGCAAACAGACCATCAATTTCACCCTTCCACAAACGCGCCGCATCCACCAACAAAATGACATCCGCTGGCGATGATGTGCCTTCAGCGCGCAGACGATTCAAGATGCCAGCGTCATCAGCATCCACGCGGTTGATCTTGATGCCGGTGGCCTTGGTGAAATCGGCATAGAGAGCTTCGTCTGTGCTGTAGTGGCGTGCGGAGTAGAGATTCAGCGTCTTGTTGTCTTGCGCCTGCGCGGGCAGGGTGGCGAGAATGGAGATTGCAGATAAAGCAAAAAGGGTAGGTTTGAGCATGGCAAATGGGAGGAGAGATTGACAATACTCACATCATAACATAAATGAGAACGATTCGCATTTAATAAATCAAAGCAATGTAGGCTTTTGTTTTTCGCCCTTGTCATCTCTGTGCCCAACCTCACGTTATGAGCTCTGCCCGCACATGCCGGGCTTAAGGAGAAGCAGATGGCGATTTTGAAATGGGGTTTGCTCTGGACGAAGTTTCGCAAAGAGCTTATGCTCGCCTGGGCTATCTTGCGCGATGCCCGCACGCCAGCTTCCGCAAAGCTGGCCACGATTGCGGCGGTTCTGTATGTGATCAGCCCCATTGATCTGGTGCCAGATCTGATTCCACTACTAGGCTGGCTAGACGATGGCCTGGTGGCGATGCTATTGCTCAAATGGGCGCAGCGTATGCTACCTACTGAGCTACTTGCGACTTTGAAGGCCACGCTGGATAAGCGCAGCACGAATGCATCTGCCAAATAGTTTGGTACCACCAACAGGAATCGAACCTGTATCTAGTGCTTAGGAGGCACTCGTTCTATCCATTGAACTATGGCGGCATGCCGTTATTGTAAGTTGACGCTTATTTCGTCAACAGCCGCATCGCGCCTTCCAGCCCTTGCAGCGTGAGCGGAAACATGCGGTCATTCATCATCTGGCGGATGATGCCGATGCTCTGCCGATATTCCCACACGCCTTGCGGCTCGGGGTTGATCCAAGCGAATTTGGGAAAAGCTTCCGTTAAGCGTTGCAGCCACAAGCTGCCGGCTTCTTCGTTGTTGTATTCCACGCTGCCGCCGGGTTGCAAGATTTCATAGGGGCTCATCGTGGCATCGCCGACGAAGATGAGCTTGTAATCCTTGTTGTATTTGCGCAGGATATCCATGGTGGGGAATTTCTCGGCAAAGCGGCGGCGGTTGTTTTTCCACATGAAGTCATAGACGCAGTTGTGGAAATAGTAAAACTCAAGGTGCTTGAATTCTTGCTTGGTGGCGCTGAAGAGTTCCTCCACGCGCTTGATGTGATCATCCATCGTGCCACCCACATCCATGAGCAGGAGCACCTTCACATTGTTGTGCCGCTCGGGGCGCATTTTGATGTCCAAGTAGCCGGCGTTCGCTGCGGTTTTGCGGATCGTGTCGTCAAGATCCAGCTCGTCTTCAGCGCCTAGGCGGGCGAATTTTCTTAGGCGGCGCAGGGCGATTTTGATATTGCGCGTGCCCAGCTCTTGCGAATCATCATAGTCTTTATAAGCGCGCTGATCCCACACTTTCACAGCGGATTTATTGCGCCCGCCCGCTTGCCCAATGCGAATGCCTTGCGGGTTGTAGCCATACGCGCCAAACGGTGAGCGGCCACCCGTGCCAATCATCTTGTTGCCGCCTTCATGGCGTTCTTTCTGCTCTTCAAAGCGCTTTTTAAGCGTCTCCATCAGCTCATCCCAGCCCATGGCCTCAATCTTGGCCTTCTCTTCAGCGCTGAGTTCGAGCTCGAGATTCTTGCGCAACCATTCCAGCGGAATATCCTGCGTGAAATCAGCCACCATCTCCACGCCCTTGAAATAAGCCGCAAACGCGCGATCAAACTTGTCAAAGTGCTTTTCGTCTTTCACCAAGGCGATGCGGCTCAAGTAGTAGAAGTCATCAATCTTGTAGCCATCTTCACTCGCCGGCCCCACCACGCCTTCTTTCACAGCTTCAAGCAAGGTGAGATATTCCTTGACGGAGACAGGCAGCTTGGCGCTGCGGAGGGTGTAGAAGAAGTCGATCAGCATAATGGGCTTTTGTTGGAAACATTCTAAGGTTTTCAAAAGAGGGATGTAAGTTGCAGAATCCTCAATGCGACAATGGCTTATGAACGCTACTACCTCATCTTCTCCCCAAACCATCACCCTCGGTGGAGGTTGCTTTTGGTGCACTGAATCTGTTTACAAAGAAGTCAAAGGCGTGCTCGATGTGGAATCGGGGTATTGCAACGGGCATGTGAAGAATCCGAGCTACGAAGATGTGTGCACGGGGCAGACGGGGCATAACGAGGTGGTCAAACTTGTTTATGACCCTTCTGTGATCTCCACGCGGGAGATTTTGGAGATCTTTTTTGTGGTTCACGATTGCACGCAGCTCAACCGGCAGGGCAATGATGTGGGCACGCAGTATCGCAGCGGAATATATTTCTCGACTGCCGAGCAACAAGACACGGCGAATGACTTGATTCGCGAGATGAGCCAAGACAAGATCTTTGATGGCTCGATCGTGACTGAAGTGTTGCCACTGCAAAACTATCACGCTGCGGAAGACTATCACCAAGACTTTTTTGAGCGCAATCCGTATCAGGGCTATTGCATGGCGATGGCTGCGCCGAAAGTGGCGAAGTTTCGCAAGACCTTTACTCGACTGGCGAAGTAGTTCTTCCTAGGCTGCGTATCATTGCGGCATGTTGGTCTCTGAATCTTTGAGTTTTTCCTATCCGGGCGGTGGCTCTGGTGCTGTGATGCGCTTTCCGGATATCAACTTGCCGCAGGGTGAGGTGTTGCTGCTGCAAGGCGCCTCTGGATCGGGGAAATCGACGCTATTGGCACTGTGCTGCGCATTGCTGAGCGGGGCGACCGGGCGGTTGCTGGTGGCGAATCAGGATGTGCTGGCTTTGAAAGGAAGTGAGCGTGATGTTTGGCGAGGACGCTCTGTAGGCTTTTTGCCGCAGCGTTTGCATTTGAGTGAATCGCTGTCAGTGCGTGCAAATTTGCAGCTGGTTTTTTTTGCTATCGGCTTGCCTGAAGATGGTGCAAAAATCAATGCGGTGTTGCAATCGCTGGGCGTGGGTGATTTGTCAGAACGTCGCCCGAGTGAACTATCAGGCGGTCAAGCGCAGCGAGTGGCGCTCGCTCGAGCCGTGTTGCTCTCGCCCAAAATTATTTTGGCCGATGAACCGACGGCGAGTTTGGATGATGAGGCGGCAAGTCAAGCAATCACGCTATTGTTGCAAGCTGCGAAAGGCTGCGGTGCGAGTTTGGTGGTGGCTACGCATGATGCGCGGGTCAAAGATGCCTTGCATGCAGCAGGGCAGGCCACGCAGCATATTTCACTCAAAAATTTAAGCCAAATCGGCCTCTCGCCGGCGAATCATCTGCGCAGAGTGCTATGAAAAACATAGTATCTACGTTCTCCTACGCATGGCGCATGCTGCTCGCGCGCCCAGGCGCAGCGCTTCTCAATGCTCTCTTGATCGCGCTGGGTGTGGCCACGATGACGGTGCTGCTGCTCGTCTCCACGCAAATGGAGCGCAGCTTTGAGCGCGATCTGGCGGGTGTGGATGTGGTGGTGGGCGCAAAAGGCTCGCCGCTGCAAATGATTTTGGCGGGCGTTTTGCATGTGGATGTGCCTGCGGGGAATATTCCGCTGGAGGCAGCACTTGAGCTGGCGAAAGATCCGCGCGTGAAGCGGCTGATTCCTTTGAGCTTGGGGGACAGTTATGCAGGCGCTCGCATTGTGGGCACGACGGCGGATTACCTCTCGCTCTATCAAGCCAAGCTGGAAGCAGGACAAATTTGGGCGCAGCCGATGCAAGCCGTGGTGGGCGCGGATATGGCGGCTAAGCTGCCGATCAATGCGGTGTTTTCTGGCTCACATGGCCTAGGTGGTGGTGGCGAACTTCACGACAAAGCCAAATACACCGTGGTGGGCCAGTTGATGCGCTGCGGCTGTGTTCTGGATCGTTTGATCCTTACCAGCACCGAGAGCGTGTGGCAAGTGCATGAAAAAGAAATTGCGTTGGATGAGGAGGACAAAAAAGCCCTGCAAGAAGAACGCGAAATCACTTTCGGCTTGGTTCAATACGCCTCACCTCTGGCTGCAGTGAGCTTCCCACGCTTTGTGAACAGCAGCACCGAGCTGCAGGCCGCTGCGCCTGCGCTAGAGATCACGCGGCTTTTCCGTATGGTCGGCGTGGGCACGCAGGTGCTGCAAGCCTTTGCCGCCGTGCTGCTGGCTGTGGCGGCTACAGGTTTGTGGATGTCGCTCACACAGGCGCTTGCGCAGCGGCGCGGCGACTTGGCCATGTTGCGCATGCTGGGTGCATCTCAGGCCAAAGTGGCTCTTCTGTTGCTCTTTGAAACGCTTTTGTTGGCTCTGGTGGGATGTTTGATCGGTTTGGCGCTGGGCCACCTCTTGACAAGTCTGATAGGCTATTTGTTAAGCCAAGAAAGATCGCTGGTGATCAGTGGTGCGCTATGGCTGCCGCAGGAACTGCTGCTGCTGGCGGGAGTCTTGTGTTTATCGGTGCTGGCCGTGGCTTGGCCATTGCGGCAGGTCTATCGGTTGGATGTGTTGAAACAATTGAATGTAAGGTGAATAAATCATGATTTTTAAGCAAAAACGGCTTATCGCCGGCGTATTATCTGCGCTAGCAGCTACTCTTTTTGTAGCGTCTTCGGCGGTGGCGCAAGCGCATTCTGAGGGTGACACGAAGAAAGATATTCAGCGCCACAAAGCCATGGCTGCTGCACATGAAGGTGCGGCCAAGTGCTTGGAATCTGGCAAAAAATACGATGCCTGCATGAAGGATTTGCAAACCGCTTGCAAAGGCCTGGGCATTGGCAAACACTGCGGCATGCGTCATGAGCACTAAGCAACTTGTCATCGCCGGCTTGGCGGCCACCGCTGTGTTGGCGTGGGCTCAGCAGAGTGCGCCCCAGCTCTCCTCGCCCATCGCTTCTGGCGCTAAGCCTGCGGCAAGCAGCCCTTTGGGCGTGCCGCAAGGCCAGGGTGCGGGTGTACACAGCCCCAACTCTCCTTTTGCGCCGCTGCCTAAGCGTGAGGATGTGGTGGCTTGGAGTGTGCTGACTGCAATCACCACCAAGAACGAGAAGAACAAAATCCTGCCCGTATTTGGCGCGCAGCAGATGGCCCTGCATCAGAAAACGCAAAAGGTGCAGGGCTTCATGATGCCGCTGGAGCCCGGTGAGCGTCAGCGCCACTTTCTGCTCACTTCCGTGCCCTTGTCGTGCAGCTTTTGCCTACCCGGTGGGCCCGAGAGCATGATCGAAGTGCGTACCAAAACGCCTGTGAAGTATTCGATGATGGAGCCTGTAGTGGTGGAAGGTAAATTCCAAGTGCTCAACGATGATCCTTATGGTCTGTATTACCGCATCACAGAAGCGGTGGCAGTGAAGTGAACCGATGAAATTAGCCAAGCATTCACAGTTGAATCTTGCTCAGCGTATCGTGCTGAGCGGGCTACTGCTGTGCATGGTCTTGGCACAAAGCCTCTCGTTTGCGCACCGCACGCTGCATCACGATGTGCGCATGCTCGCGCATGCCTACGAGGAGCAGCATGCTGATCATCATGGGCATGGCGCAGACTGTGATCACGGTATCTTCAGCCGTTTGTTTTCCGGCCATGAAGAAGGAGATGAAACCTGCCGCGTGATCGATGGCAGTCATGGGTCTTCAGATGTCTTTAGCCCAGTAGCCGATATGCTACCTGCGCTGCATGCTCATATTTTAGTAGCATCAGTTGCTTATTCACTGGCGGCATGGCAAGCCCCACTGTTCGAAGCGCGCGGCCCGCCTGCGCATTCTCTGTAAACCTTCCTTGATTGTTTTGGCTACGCAGCGCATGTCGCGCAGCGTAGCTTTGTTTGCTTTTTTTCAGAGAATGTCATGTCTAAATTTTTTCCTCGCAGCGCCCTAGCTGCGGCCTGCACTGCGCTGTGCGCAGCCGTCAGTGCCCAAACTGCGACACCTCCTACCGAGTCTGTTTTGCAGCCTGTCACCGTGACGGCCAATCCTCTGGGCGGCAGCGACGTGATCGCCCCTGCGCAAGCTCTCACAGGCACAGGTTTGCTGCTGCGCCAACAATCTACGATTGGCGAAGCTTTGAACGGCTTGCCCGGCGTCAGCAGCAGCTACTTCGGACCCAACGCCAGCCGCCCCATCATTCGCGGCTTGGATGGGGATCGCATTCGCATTTTGAGCAACTCAGGCGCAACGATTGATGCCTCAGGTTTGAGTTATGACCATGCCGTGGCGCTTGACCCGATTGCTGTGGAGCGCATCGAAGTGTTGCGTGGCCCTGGCGCCTTGCTCTATGGTGGCTCGGCGGTGGGTGGAGTAGTCAACGTGATTGATAACCGTATTCCCAAAGAGCGCTTGGCTGGTATGACGGGTAAGGTGGATTTCGGCCTGTCGAGCGGCAACAGCGGCAAGAATGGCGCTTTCATGATTGAGACGGGCAATGATAAGTTTGCCTTGCATGCCGATGTGTCTGCTCGCAGCAGTGGTGATGTGAGCGTGCCAGTGAATTTGGCCTGCACTAAGCCCGGATCGCCTCCAACGCAGAAGAAAATTTGCAACTCAGCAGCCGATGCCAAGAGCGGTGCGATAGGCGGCAGCTTGTTCTTTGGACAAAGCCGCATTGGCCTGTCAGTGAGCAGCTTCACCACGAACTATGGAACAGTGGCAGAAGACGAGGTGACGATTGATATGAATTCGCGACGCACCGCAATGGATGCTGATTTCAAGATTGGCAGCTTCATTGACAGCGTGCAAGTGCAGGCCAGCAACACGAGCTACAAACACACGGAGTTTGAAGGGGCAACAGCAGGTACAGAATTCAAAAACAATGGCAACGATCTGCGCTTGCAAGCGAGACATGCCAAGATTGCGAATCTTCAAGGTGTGATCGGTTTGCAGCTGGATAACAACCGCTTCTCTGCCGATGGCGCAGAAGCTTTCGCTCCGTATAGCAAGACGAGCCAGCAAGCGCTTTTCCTCTACGAAGAAGCTGCTTTCAACTGGGGCAAACTCAGCTTTGGCGGGCGCATAGAAAATGTGAAAGTGCAATCTTTCGGTAACCCCATCATCGCCCGCTTCACGCCCGCACAGCGCGATTTCAAGCCCAGTAGCTACTCTGCAGGCGCTTTACTCAATCTCAATCCAGCTTGGCAGTTCACCGGCAATTTTGCGGCCACCCAGCGTGCGCCGAAAGACTATGAGCTCTTTGCCGATGGCCCACACATCGCCACAGCTGCCTACGAAGTGGGCGATACGAATCTGCGCAAAGAAAAATCCACCAGCTTCGATGTGGGCGCGCGTTGGAAAAGCGGCGCGCATTTTGCGCAAATCAACGTGTTCAACAGCCGCTTCAAGAATTACATCTTGCTTGATGCCACAGGCAATACGCGTGGCGCAGATGCTGAGCTCAATCCGGTGGATGCAGACGGCGATGGCGTGGCCGATGGCAGCGGAGAAGACATCTTTCCCGAATACGCCTATGCCCAAGTTCCCGCTCGCTTTACTGGCTTTGAACTCTCTGGCAACTGGCGCTTGATGGACGCTGCCAACAAGCTCGATCTGCAATGGCGAGTAGACAGCACCCGCGCCACGAATACTGCCAATGGCCAAACGCTGCCGCGTATCAGCCCGCTGCGCATGGGCGCGACGCTCGTGTGGGCGCAAGGCGCATGGGGAGCACGCATCGGCTTTGACCACAATGCCAAAGCCAGAGATGCAAGCACAGAAAGCTACGTCTTGTGGAATCTGGCCGCGACCTACAAAATGAAAGCCAAAGATGCTGATTTGCTCTGGTTTGCACGCTTGGATAACGCAGGCGACAAACTGGCTTACAGCGCCACGTCCATCTTGAGCACCAGCGCGCCAGGCAAATCGCCACTGCCGGGTCGCAGCTTCAAGGTGGGTTTGCAAGCGCAGTTTTGATCAAGGCGAGCTGCAATACCGTTCGCCCTGAGCATGGTCGTTGGGCTTGCCAAGGCTTCGTCCGTTCGACATGCTCAGGACAGGCCAGCTGAGCCCGAACGGGTAGGGGCTGTGAGAAAAATGACGAATCTGGTCATCGCCAGCGGTGATGGCTGGACTCGCCTGGGCGCACTACACTCGCTGTATGTCGCATCCCGTTATCGTTGGTCTCGTCCCTGTCGTCATTCTCATTGCTATTGGATTCATAGCAGGCCGCGCAGGTTTTATGCCGGCTAGCTCCACAAAAGACCTTTCAAAGCTGGTTTTCACCATCTTTTTACCACCGCTTTTGTTTCGCACGATGGTGAATATGCAGCCGGAGAATTTACAGGGTAAACCGCTGTTGGCTTATCTGCTCGCCATGGCGCTGATGTATGCGGTGATGTTTTTTGCTGCGGGGCGCAATCGGCGCGCTGCGGTGCTGGGCCTGGCGGCAAGCTACAGCAACACCGTGATGATTGGTATCGCCTTGATCCAATTCGCTTATGGCGATCAAGGTGTGGCGGTCTTGCTTGCTTTGGTGGCCGTGCATTCATTGATCATGCTGTCGCTAGCCACCGTGGTGTTAGAGCTGGTCACCTTGAAAGAAAAAAGCGGCAAGCAAGGGCATCCGATTCAAATCATGGCTGCTTCCATCTGGAATACGATCAAACAGCCGATGATATTCCCCATCAT
The DNA here is from genome assembly GCF_018413605.1 of Variovorax sp. PCZ-1. Classification (GTDB taxonomy): domain Bacteria; phylum Pseudomonadota; class Gammaproteobacteria; order Burkholderiales; family Burkholderiaceae_C; genus JANMDU01. The sequence continues at coordinate 415,443 of NZ_JAHCDN010000002.1, forward strand.
TTTTGGGTTGCTGTATGCGCAAACCGATTGGGGTATTCCCACGGTGATTGATAAGCCATTGCAACTGCTCGCCAATGCCTTCAGCCCGCTGGCGGTGATTTTGGTGGGCATCACCCTGGCCGCCACACGCGTGGGCGAGCATCTGCGCACGGCGCTAGCTTTATCGTTCTTGAAAAACTTGGCGCATCCTGTGGCTGTGGCAGCCATCGGCTTGACCTTGGGTTTGCAAGGCCTGCCCTTGGCCGTGATGATCGTGACCGCATCTTTGCCGATTGGTGCCAATGTGTTCCTTTTTGCGCAGCGCTATGAGACTGCTCTACCGGAAGTCACCGCAGCTGTCGCAGTGTCCAGCGTTGTGGCGCTGATTTCTGTGGCCATGGCGCTCAGCTTGGCTCGCTTTGTTTAAGTGGGATACGCTGAATAAGCTGCTGCGCTGCTAGGCTTTGCAAAAACATAAACCACCCAAAGGCGGCTTGATTCGCGCAGAGGGCTTGTTCAGCGTATCCCTGATATAACCAATCAGTCATAAACCGTACTGCGGTGTCGGATTAAGAGCCTTCGTTCAGCGCGTTGAGCGCTTTTGCTGCACGATGCAAGTTGAATAGGCTTGTTTTTGCGCAAGTCTAATTTTCCCCCCGATCACACTTGGAGCACAAACATGATCAAACGCAGAGATATTTTCGTAGGCAGCGGCGCAGCTGCTGTAGCTTACATGGCAGGCTCTTTCATGCCACTCATTGCACAAAACGCCCCTAGCTTTGGCGCACCCTCTGTCGTGCAAGTGGGTTTCAGAAAGCAAAAGCTCGGCGATATGGAAATCATCGCTTTGAATGACGGTGTGGCTCGTCGCCCTCTGGCTGCCGAATTCGTGCGCAATGCGCCTATGACCGAAGTGCAAGCTCTGCTGCAATCTCAAGGCCTACCCACCGAATACATCGATATTCCTTTCACCGCCTTCATGATCGTGGCTGGCAATCGCCGCATTCTGTTGGATACTGGTTTCGCAGACAACGGCGGCCCTACCACAGGCCGTTTGCTCGCTAACTTGAATGCTGCTGGCTTCAAAGCGGAAGATATCGATACCGTGGTTCTCACGCATTACCATGGCGATCACATCAATGGCGTGCGCAACAAAGCTGGTCAGCTGGTTTTCCCCAAAGCGAAGATCATGGTGCCTACCGTTGAGCATGCTTTCTGGATGGATGATGCCCGCATGGCTGCTGCGCCAGAGGCTATGAAGGGCGCATTCCAAGCCGTACGCCGCGTGCTCGGTGGCCTCACAGCGGATCAATTGATTCAGTTTGAGCCTGGTAAAGAAATTCTCCCCGGTATCAACAGCGTTGCTGCGTTCGGCCACACACCAGGCCACAGCCTGATCACCGCGCAAAGCAAAGGCGAAAAATTCGCTTACCTCGCTGACCTCACCAACATTCCCCAGTTGTTCGCCCGTAATCCAGACTGGGCCGTGCAGTTCGATATGAACGCCGATGCTGCTCGCGACACACGCCGCAAAATGTTTGAAATGGTCATCAACGAGAAAATGCTCGCTGGCGGCTTCCATTTCCCCTTCCCAGCCTTTGGCCGCGTGGAGAAGCTGGGCAATGGCTATGACTTCAAGCCAGTGGCTTGATCAGCTGTACGACCCAACTCAAAGGCTCCCTCGGGAGCCTTTTTTATTCTTCGCTTTCGATGCTGTCTTCGCCGGGCTCAGTCTTTTGTGAGCGGGCCTTGAGTGTGGCCTCCATATTGCTCGCTTGTTTGAAGAAATCTTGTGCGCTGATAGCGCCAGAGAATTGAAGTGCAGGGCGATACAGATGCGGTGAGTGCAAGCTGTCCAGCACCGTGCCTTGGCGGCGATGGTTGCTCCACATCAGCAGCGAAACAGCGGTCAGAGTGAACACGATCATGCCCAGACGCAGATTGAAGTGCCGTGCCTTCGGCACGATCAAGCGCAGATGCGCCCACGCAAGCAAACACATGCCTGCAAGGATGCTGATGATGTCGATCTTACCGAGCATGCGCCATGAGAAGCTGAAAGAGACAAAGTGCATGGCATCCATGATCACAGTCAACAGAATCATGGCACCGAGCACCAAGCAAACATGCTTGCCGAAATCAGCGTGCTTCACAAAAATCTTGCCCAGCAACGCCCAAAACGCCGCCCACAGCGCAAGACCACCGACGAGCCCCAAGATCACTGAGACGAAATTTGCCAAACCATCGCCCGGCGTGTATTCGATCCACAGATGTACCGCCATGATGGCGGCGAAGATGCCAAATAAGATCAATGCCAAAGGCCAGGGTTTCAGGCCTTGCCCAGCCTTGAGTCGCGGGATAGATTGATTGGCAAGAGCATCGGCAGGGTGAGCAGAGGCTTGCACATCAAGAGCTTCGCTTTGCACACGCAATGTGAAATGCTCACCACTCAATTGCTCCGTGCGCTGCACTTGGCCTTGGGCATCGATGTATTCGATGGTGAGGGTATGAGAGCTTGTGTTGTTGGAGGTGCTCATTTTTTCACCCCTGCTGCGCTATCAGCAAAGCTAAAGCCATCCACAAAATGCTGCGCGAGTTTGAGTGCGTTATCGAAGCTCACGCCTGTGGCATTGAGTCGCCCAAGCGTGCCCGTGGTTTGCCCTTCCTGAGTAGCCACGAGGATAGAGACGCTGTACAGGCCTTTGAAGCGTTTGTAGGCGCTGATGCAGAGCACGGCTTCCATGCGCGGGCTTTTGGGGTTTTGAATGCTTTGCTGGCTACACAGTGGCTTGGTCGAGGGACGAATACTGCTGAAGAAATGTTCGTTTTCAAAGCTCTGGCTGTAGCGATCCATGAAGCGTGTGGTGCCGAGTTTGCTGCCGTCGTAGGCTTCATGAATGGTGGAGATCTCGCCCAGGCTGGCTTCGCCAGTGAACACACTCGAATCCATGCGGCAATCGGTGCGGGCAAATTGAAAGGCCTTGCTTTCCATCTGTTCGCGCCGGCCCCAGCAGCGCAGAAAATCGTCCGACGGAATCGGGATGCTCACGCCGGCATTGATCTGCGGCTTCCAAGGCGTGCTCATGAAGCGATCGGTGAGCTGCTGTTGGTATTGCGTGAGCTGCTGCGTGATGGTGGCGTAGAGCGGCGTGGTGATGGGGGCAGATTTTTGGTGGGAGGTGAGTAGCTTTTGTGCATGCTCGAAAGGCACGAGGAAACTCACCTGCTCGCCATCCAGCCGCTTGGCCACATTGATGCCGACCACCTTGCCTTGCGCATCCAGTGCAGGCCCGCCGCTCATGCCGCCATTGATCGCGCCACTGAAGAAGAGGCGCGGCGTGAAGCTGCGCTCCACGAGGCCGTTGTATGTGCCTTCCACCACGGCAAAGCCGACATCGAGCGGATTGCCCAGCGAGAAGATGCGCTCGCCGCGCTGCAAGGCGCTGCTCGTTGCTCTGAAATTGAGTTGATCTGTTGGCTTGGCGGCAAGCGATCCGTTTTTGATACGAAGCAAGGCCACATCGTTGACGACATCCACGCCCAACAAACTCAGCTCGCCTTTTTCGCCTGATGGCGTTTCATACAAGGCTTGGTAGCGATCTGGCTTGAGCGCGACGAGACTGATGACGTGGAAATTAGAAATCAGCAAGCCGTCGCTAGAGACGAAGAAGCCGGAGCCCACGCTGGCTTGGCTGGTTTGCCCAATCGGTACGATGCGGATACGCAGCAAGCGCGTGCGAGCGTTCGTCCACATGCTTTGTGCTGCAGACGTAACGGCGGGGGCTTGTGGCGCTGCTGGGACTTGCGCAAAAGCATGGGGCATGAGCGCCGCGAGCAGCATGAAAAAACCCAAGCTTGCAGAGGCCAAGCTTGGGTTTTTGGAGAAACAGCGAATGAAAAACATTCGCTGAGATTAACAGGAATTGCGCGTGCTTTAGCTCAGAGCTGCTTGCGCACGCGCCGTGATGTCGGCCACCTCGCCTAGGCCGTCAATCTTGCGATATTTTGGTGCATTGGCTGCATCTTTCGCAGCCCAAGCGGAGTAGTAATCCACCAAGGGGCGGGTTTGTGCGCTGTACACATCCAGACGCTTTTGCACGGTTTCGGCTTTGTCGTCTTCGCGTTGCACCAGCGGCTCGCCGGTCACGTCGTCAATGCCTTCCACCTTCGGAGGATTGAATTTCACGTGATAGGTGCGGCCAGAAGCGGGGTGGCTGCGGCGGCCGCTCATGCGCTCGATGATGGCTTCAAAAGGCACATCAATCTCCAGCACATAGTCCAGCTTCACGCCAGCATCTTTCATGGCTTCTGCCTGCGCAATCGTGCGCGGGAAGCCATCAAACAAAAATCCTTTGGCGCAATCAGCTTGCGTGATGCGCTCTTTCACGAGGCCGATGATGATCTCGTCGCTCACCAACTGGCCAGCATCCATCACTTTTTTGGCAGCCAAGCCCATGTCTGTGCCAGCTTTCACAGCTGCGCGCAACATATCGCCCGTGGAGATTTGTGGAATGCCATATTGCTTACAAATAAAGGCCGCTTGAGTGCCTTTGCCCGCGCCTGGCGCGCCCAACAGAATGAGTCTCATACCTATCCTCGGATTTTTATCAACTTCCTAGAGGATAGCATGCGCGGCTTCAGAGAGACTGACGGGCTTTTAGGGGAAGCCCTCAGCACTGAATCTCAGCCAATCGTGCTAGCCCAGAGCTTGCGCACGCGTTCTAAATCTTCCGGCGTGTCCACACCCGGCCCCGGTGCTGCCTCGCTCACATGCACAGCGATTTTGTGGCCATGCCAGAGGGCGCGAAGCTGCTCCAAAGATTCGCTCACTTCAATCGGCGCTTGCGGCAGCTTGGGGAATTGGCGAAGGAAGCCAGCGCGATAGCTATAAATGCCTACATGACGCAAGGGCTTGGGCGCTCCTGCGTGGCCATCACGGTTGAAGGGGATCAAGCTTCGGCTGAAATACAGGGCGTGATTTTGCGCATCGAGCACGACTTTCACGATATTGGGATTGCTCTGATCTGCTACTGATTCAATAGCATGCGCCGCAGTTCCCATGCCGGCAAGAGGCCTATTTTTCAATAAATTCGCGACCTCATCAATCAGTCTCGGATCAATCAAAGGCTCATCGCCTTGCACATTCGCGACGATGGCATCATCTGCCAAACTGAGTTTGTCGCAAGCCTCGGCCAAACGGTCTGAGCCGCTGGGGTGATCGACTTTCGTGAGTACAGCTTTGATGCCATGCTTCTCGCAAGCGGTTTGAATCGACGCATCATCGCAGGCCACCACCACTTGGTTCGCGCCTGAACGCAGTGCCGCTTGTGCCACGCGCACAATCATGGGCGCGCCGCCAATATCTGCCAAAGGCTTATTAGGCAGGCGGGTGGAGGCAAGGCGAGCGGGGATGAGGACAGTGAAGCTCATGGCGTGGATTGCGAGGAATTACAAAGGGCTGGGGCGAGAAGCCGCTTTGCCATGAAGTACTTCGATTTCTTCATCGCTGAGCGTACGTGCTTCGTTTTCTAGCAAGATGGGGATGCCATCGCGAATGGGGTAGGCCAGACGGGCGCTGCGGCTTTGCAATTCGTTTTTCTCGCGGTCCAGCGTGAGGCTGCCTTTGGTGACGGGGCAGACGAGCAGTTCGAGGAGTTTGGTGTCCATAATGGTTTCAATTCATTGGTGGCTTGAGAGATGATAACTTTTCAAGCAGCGCTGTTGTGAAGGTGTCTGGGAGATGCACTTGCAGCGGCACAGCCAGGATAGTGCATTGTTGTGCGAGTGGTGTTTTCCAGAGTTTGACCGCATCTTTTTCGGTGCAAATCAGCTGTTCACCTTGATGGAATGTGCGCGAAGTGCTACTAAAATCATAGTGATCTGGGAGCGGCAGAGTTTCCTTGAGATTCAAACCGCGCTCGCGCAACATGCTGAAAAAGCTTTCTGGGTTGGCGATGCCAGCGAGGGCTGTGAGATCGTGTTGTGCCAAATCGGTGAGTGGAATTCTCGTTCCGTCTGGGTGCACGGCATGGTCAGCCAAGCGGCGTTCGATATGAAAGCCTGCTTCAAATCCACCGCGATGCAAGATGAAATCCACCTCGCGTGGCCAAGGCTCGCGCAGTGGGCCTGCAGGCAGCAAGCGGCCATTGCCAATGCCGCGCTCCTCAAATACGCAAATCTCAATATCGCGCTGCAAGGCAAGGTGTTGCAGGCCGTCATCGCAGAGGATGACATCGGTTTGCGGATGGGCGGCGAGTAAAGCTGATGCCGCATCTGTACGATCTTTGCCAACGAAGATGGGAGCAGTCAGTACCGATCTCATCAATGCTGGTTCATCACCAGACTCCGTAACAGGCGTATCGGCCAGCACTTCGATCACGCTTCCGCTTTTGCGTCCATAACCGCGTGAGACGATGCCTGGCTGCCAGCCTTGATCTTGCAGTAATTTTGCAAGTGCCATCACGATGGGTGTTTTTCCCGCGCCGCCAGCAATCACATTACCGATCACGATGACAGGAGCGGGGATGCGCGTGCTGTGCATCACGCCGCTGGCATAGAGCTTGCGCCGCAATTTGATCAAGCCGCCATACACCCAACTCACGTCGAGAAAGAGCAGCGAGAGCCAATCCTTCTTAGATGAATACCAAGATTTTTGCAAGCGTTGGCTCAGATTCATAGGTGCTGGCTGAATGAGAATTTAATTCCCGTTCGGGCTGAGCTTGTCGAAGCCAGCGCTGCCCTTCGACAAGCTCAGGGTGAACGGTTTAAACATCGTTCAGCTACTTGCTGCCCGAAGGCTGCGTGGCAAACGTCACTTGCTGCAAACCCGCTCGCCGCGCTGCTTCCATCACACTGATTACAGCCTGATGGGTGGACAATGCATCGGCGCTGATGATCACCACCGTGTCTTTGCCAGCTTTGGCCGCGCCTGCAAGCGCGGAAGAAATCGCGTCCACGCTTTTGCCCTCGACTGCAGTTTTGTTCACCGCATAGCGCCCATCACTGCTCACGCTCACGATCAGCTCTTTGGGATAGTCGCGCTGCGCATCGGTGTCTGCCGTGGGCAATTTCAACTGCATCTCGGTGAACTTGCTGTAGGTGGTGGAGAGCATCAAGAAGATGAGCACGACCAAGAGCACATCGATGAAGGGGATCAGATTGATCTCCGGCTCTTCACGGTTGTTGCGGCGAAAGTTCATGGTGCTTTGCTCCTGATGAGGCCTCAATAACCGCCGTTACGCATGGCCAGCAGATGGCGCGCCATTTTGTCTGCCGCTAGCTCGAGGCTGAGCAAATAGTCATCGACTCTTGCGCGGAAATAGCGCCAGAAGATCAGCGCGGGGATGGCGATGATCAGGCCGAAGGCGGTGTTGTACAAAGCAATCGAGATGCCGTGGGCAAGCTGCTGTGGGTTGCCCACACCACCGCCTGCACCTGAGCCACCGCCTTGTGAGCCGAAAATTTCAATCATGCCGATCACGGTGCCGAGCAAGCCCAGCAGTGGGGCAGCTGAGGCAATCGTTGCAATGGCGGGCAAGTAGCGCTCCAGCTTGGCCGTGACGCGGCGGCCTGCGCCTTCCATGCTGTTGCGCAGCTCTTCCTCGGAGCAGCGCGGATTGCTGCTCAAGGCACGCATGCCACTGGCGAGCACTTCGCCGAGCGCTGAGTTAGCTTCAAGTTGGTTGATCACGTCAGCCGTGGGCAAGCCTTGGCGAGAGACGGCAATCGCTTCATCGAGCAGTTTCGCAGGTGCGATTTTGGCCGTTTTGAGGGCAACGAAACGCTCGATCACGAGCGCCAATCCGAGGATGGAGCATGCGATGAGAGGCCAAATGGGCCAGCCTGCGGCTTGTATGATAGCGAGCACAAAGTTCTCCTAGATTTGCCCACATTATGCGCGATGATGCTATGGTTTTTGAAGCTCCCGGTGGCTCAAGGGTTTGGGCGGTGGGCGCGCTCGTGCGAGCGGTGGCGGATGCGCTGGAGGCTCGCTTCAATCCCGTGAGCGTGAAAGGCGAGATCACTGGCTTTTCTCGCGCTGCTAGCGGGCATTGCTACTTCTCGCTCAAAGACGATGCAGGGCAAATCCGCTGTGCCATGTTTCGCCGCGCGGCCAGCCTCATGGATTTCCAGCCGAAAGAGGGCGATTTGGTCGAACTACGCGGACGCATCAGCATTTACGAGCCGCGCGGAGATTTGCAGCTCATCGTGGAGAGTTTGCAAAAGGCGGGGCAGGGCGCTTGGTTTGAACAGTTTTTGAAATTGAAAGCGCAGTTGGAGGCGGAAGGCCTGTTTGACACTGCGCGCAAGCGTGAGATACCGCGCGCGCCACGCGGCATTGGCTTGGTCACATCCAGCGGCGCAGCAGCCTTGCAAGATGTGGTTACAGCGCTGTCAAGGCGCGTGCCGCATATTCCCGTGTGGTTCGCACCCGCGTCTGTGCAAGGCAATGGCGCACCAGCAGAGCTGATCGAAGCGCTACAAAAACTGTATCACTCTGCGCAGAATCCACGCCGGCTAGAGCCCGATTTGGCTTATAAAACACCTCAAATTGATGTGATCCTGCTCGTGCGCGGTGGTGGCTCCATCGAAGACCTCTGGGCCTTCAACAACGAAGCGCTAGCGCGCACCATCGCGCAAAGCCCCGTGCCCATCATTAGTGGCGTGGGGCATGAAACCGATTTCACCATCGCCGATTTCGTCGCTGATCTGCGCGCACCCACGCCCACCGCCGCCGCTGAGCTCTGCGCCACTGAGCGCGCCGCTTGGCTAGGCGCGGCTGATCTCATGCAAGAGCGCTTGGAAGATGCTGTGCAAGACGCGCTCGATACGCAAGCTCAGCGCGTCGATACTGCAGCACGCCGCCTCTCCCGCCCCAGTGATGTGCTCGCTAAGCAACGCCTGGGTTTGCAGCATCTGGCCTTTTCCTTGAAGCAGAAGATACTCTCATTTCAGGAGCACTCCGCGCAGGAACTACGCCGTCGAGAAGCCGATTTCTCTTTAAAAACGGCTCGCTTTCTGCAGCTGGCAGGCGAACGCCAGCAACGCGCAGCCCAAGCGCTGGAGCATCTCAATCCGCAGCGCGTTTTGGAGCGCGGCTATGCGCTTGTGACCAATGAGCAAGGCCAGCAGATTTCTCGCATGGATCAATTGAGCTTGGAGCAAAGCATCGGTCTGCGTTTGAAAGATGGCCATGCGAATGCACGCATCGAAGGACTGAACGCATTGAGTCAGTGATTTGTCAGTCGACGCGATCTCTGACAGCGCATGATGCAAGAACTCATCCCGAGGATCAGGCATTGAGGAGACATTCATGGCGAGCTTCCGATACTTTTTCAGCAAATGGATCTTATGTGGTGGCTGGATATGGTTTGCTGTGGCGATGGCTGCGCATGCACAAACCGTCGAAGTTCAAGCGGTAAATTTTCGTACAGCCAGTCAGCTGCCCAATACAGCTGAGCAAGCGGAAGCAAAATCCAAAGGGCAGACTGCACAACCCGTTCTAGGCGATGAATTGAAGGCTTACCTCGCCAAGCCAGCAGGGCCAGGGCCCTTTGGCGCAGTGGTTGCGCTGCATGGCTGCGGAGGCATGTCTGAGCGCTTCAAGCAAGAAATGACAGATCGTTACAACGCTTGGGGCTATGTGGTGCTGGTCGTGGACAGCTTCGCCAATCATCCCGTGAAATTCGCTTGCGGCGCGGATCGCGCCAGAAGCCGCGCGGATATGCGTCCGTTTGATGCGATGGGGGCGATGCAATATCTGGCTGGCTTGCCCTACGTCGATCCCCAGCGCATCGCTTTGCTTGGCTCGTCGCAAGGGTCGTGGGTGGCATTGGAAGTGGCCTCAACGCGGAAAGAGCCGATCTTTGACAATCCGAAAAACATCAAAGCCCAAGCCGTCGTCGCTTACTACCCCGATTGCCGCTCAACTTTTGACACATTCGATGTGCCCGTTTTGATCATGGTCGGTGACTTAGATGATTGGACACCCGCCAGCCGCTGCCAAGACATGCTGCAACGCCGTGCAGGTAAGGGCGCGCCTGTCGAGCTTGTGGTCTATCCCGGCGCTCGACATGCCTTTGATTGGATCGATCTTCAACCCGCGCGGCGTGTGGCCGGCTATTTGATGGAATACAACGCAGAAGCGGCTAAGCTGTCCATGGATAAGCACCGAGAGTTTTTGAAGCAAACCATCGGCTCAAAGTGATCCGTAGCCGAGTTGCCGCAAGCTGGCTCAGGGTATTTCTATGTCAGGGTCTGCTTGATGGATAAATGTTTCTACAATGGCTGTTTTACCGATCAACAAGCCCAGAGGAAACCACCATGGAACATACCCTACCCGCACTCCCCTACGCCATTGACGCGCTCGCCCCGCACTACAGCAAAGAAACCCTCGAATTCCACCACGGCAAGCACCACAACGCTTACGTCGTTAACCTCAACAACCTGCAAAAAGGCACTGAGTTTGAGAGCAAAAGCCTGGAAGACATCATCAAGAGCAGCTCCGGCGGCATCTACAACAACAGCGCCCAAATCTGGAACCACACCTTCTTCTGGAGCTGCATGAAGCCAGCCGGCGGCGGCGAGCCATCCGGCGCATTGGCAGCAGCCATCAACGCCAAATTTGGCAGCTACGCAGCCTTCAAAGAAGCCTTCACCAAAAGCGCAGTGGGCAACTTTGGCTCTGGCTGGACATGGCTGGTGAAGAAGCCTGATGGCTCAGTAGATATCGTTAACACTGGCGCTGCTGGCACGCCGCTCACTACCGCTGACAAAGCCCTGTTGACAGTTGACGTGTGGGAACACGCCTACTACATCGACTACCGCAACGCCCGTCCTAAGTTCGTTGAGACCTTCCTCAACAATTTGGTGAACTGGGAGTTCGCCGAGAAGAACTTTGCTTGAAGTGAAGTTTGAAAGATGAAAACCAGCCGAGAGGCTGGTTTTTTTCTGGATGTGCAAAAGATGACGCGTCCCTTGCTCTACACCTATCGCCGTTGCCCCTATGCCATGAGAGCGCGTATGGCTTTGATCGTCTCGGGTGTGGCATTTGATGCCTACGAAATCAGCTTGCGCGATAAGCCGCAAGCGATGCTGAGTGCATCGCCGAAAGGCACTGTGCCAGTTCTCGTCTTGCATGGCGGCAAAGTCATCGAAGAAAGCCTTCTTATCATGCGCTGGGCGTTTGAGCAGCAAGCTCCGAATGCTGTGCGGTTTAGTGCACTGACACCCGATGATCAAGCCTTGATCACACTGAACGATGGTGAGTTCAAGCACCAGCTGGATCGCTACAAATATCCTGAAAGATATATCGCCAGCGAACGCGAAATGCATCGCGATCAAGCTGCGAGTGGGTTACTGCTAAGGATTGAGCAGCGGCTTTTGTCGCAAACCTATCTGGGCGGCGCACACGCTGGTGCCGTCGATCTCGCTATCTTCCCCTTTGTGCGCCAGTTTCGCGCAGTCGATGAGGCTTGGTTTGATGCACAAACTTTTCCAGCAACGCAAAAGTGGCTTCAAGGATGGTTGCAATCAGAGTTGTTTGATCAGTGCATGAAGAAAATTCCGACAAACCAATGCGCCGTATTTTTATATTAGATTTTATGTAAAAAGGGTGGATAGGCGGCGTATATATTGCGCAAGCAGCTATTGTTTTAATAGCAACTAAAGCATACGCTCAGCTTAAATGAAAGCTTCAGAAAACGTATTGCAACTGAATTTCAGCGGATTGATTTAACGAAGGCGCATTTCTGCAGCGCGAGCATGCGCCTGCAAGCCTTCGCCGTGCGCGAGTACGCTGGCGATTTTGCCTAGAGTTTGTGCACCTGATTCGCTGACTTCGATGATGCTGCTGCGCTTTTGGAAATCGTACACGCCCAGTGGTGAGGAAAAGCGAGCTGTGCCGCTGGTGGGCAGAACGTGATTGGGGCCTGCACAGTAGTCGCCCAGGCTCTCGCTCGTGTACGCGCCTAGGAAGATCGCGCCAGCATGCTTGAGCAGGGGCTCCCACTTGTGCGGCTCGTTGCTGGAGATCTCTAGGTGCTCGGGGGCTATTGCGTTGGAAATGTCGCAAGCCTCTTGCATGCTGCGCGTGAGGATGAACATACCGCGATCTGTGAGGCTTTTTTCGATGATGGCGCGGCGGGGCATCTCGGGCAGTAGCTTGGCGATGCTTGCCAACACTTGATCGATATACGGCTGATCAGGGCATAGCAAAATGCTTTGTGCGAGCTCATCATGCTCGGCTTGGCTGAACAAATCCATCGCCACCCAATCGGGCGGCGTGCTGCCATCGGCAATCACGAGGATTTCGCTGGGGCCAGCGATCATGTCGATGCCCACTTGGCCGAAGACGCTGCGCTTGGCTGCGGCCACATAGGCATTGCCGGGGCCAGTGATTTTGTCAACTTTGGGAATCGTAGCTGTTCCGTAGGCCAGTGCGGCCACGGCTTGTGCACCGCCAATGGTGAAGGCGCGGGATACGCCTGCGACATACGCTGCGGCGAGCACCAGATTGTTTTTCGTACCATCAGGTGTAGGCACGACCATGATGATCTCGCACACGCCCGCCACATGCGCAGGAATCGCGTTCATCAACACGCTGGAGGGGTAAGCGGCTTTGCCGCCAGGTACGTAGATACCGGCACGATCAATCGGCGTGACTTTTTGGCCGAGCAAGGAGCCATCCGCATCACGATAACTCCAGCTTTCGCCGCATGCTTTCTTCTGCGCTTCGTGATAGCTGCGCACACGGGCGGCGGCTTGTGTGAGGGCGCTGCGTTGCTCTTCGGGCAAGCCGTCATACGCTTTTTTGAGTTCAGCTTGGGTGAGCTCAAGCTCGGCAAGATTCTTGGCTTGGAGGCGATCAAAGCGATTCGTGTACTCGACAATAGCCGTATCACCGCGCTTTTGCACATCCGCAAGAATTTCAGCCACGCGAGATTCAATGGCTGCATCTTGGCTTGAAGACCAATGCTGACGCGCTTTGAATTTTTGCTCAAAGTCGCTGTCAACTGTCTTCAATACTGCGCCAGATGCTATTAAATCCATAGTAATCTTCAATTCAAGAAACTGCTTTTTCAAATGCGGCAAGGATAGGCTTCAGATCAGCCTGCTTGGTTTTGAGCGAAGTTTGGTTCACCACCAAGCGCGAGCTGATCTCCATGATGCGTTCGACTTCGATGAGCTTATTGGCTTTCAACGTGCTACCGGTGGACACGAGATCTACGATGGCATCGGCCATGCCGGTGAGCGGCGCGAGCTCCATCGAACCGTAGAGCTTGATCAAATCCACGTGCACGCCCTTGCTCGCAAAAAACTCGCGTGCAATGTTCACATACTTGGTGGCCACTTTGAGGCGCGAGCCTTGCTTCACAGCAGCCTCGTAATCAAAACCTTCGCGCACAGCCACACTTACGCGGCATTTGGCGATTTTCAAATCAAGCGGCACATACAGGCCTTGCACGCCAGTCTCAAGCAAAGTGTCTTTGCCTACCACGCCGAGATCAGCGCCACCGTATTGCACGTAAGTCGGCACATCGCTGGCGCGTACCATGATGATTTGCATATCAGGGCGCGAGGTAGGCAAGATCAGCTTGCGGGACTTTTCAGGGTCTTCCAAGACCTCGATACCTGCGGCGCGCAAGAGCGGCAGCGTATCGTCGAAGATTCTTCCTTTGGAGAGAGCTAAGGTAATCATCACTTCACCCGCTCGATATCCGCGCCAATGCCGCGCAGTTTTTCTTCCATTTGGTCGTAGCCACGATCCAAGTGATAGATGCGATCGACCAGCGTTTCACCATCGGCCACCAAGCCAGCAATCACCAGTGAGGCAGAGGCGCGCAGGTCAGTAGCCATGACGGTCGCACCAGAGAGCTTTTCAATGCCTTCAATCACGGCGATCTTGCCGTCGATTTGAATCTTCGCGCCCATACGCTGGAGTTCGGGCACATGCATGAAGCGGTTTTCAAAAATCGTCTCGGTGGCTTTTGAATTGCCTTCGGCGACGCAGTTCAATGCCATGAACTGAGCCTGCATGTCAGTGGGGAAGCCAGGATATTCTGTGGTGCGGAAGGTTTGCGCTTTCATGCGGCCACTCGCGCTCACTTTGATGCCATCTTGCAATGCTTCAATCACAGCGCCAGCATCACGCAGCTTGTCAATGACGGCATCGAGATGATCTGCACGCCCATGCTTGAGCACCACATCGCCGCCAGCAGCCGCTACTGCGCAAAGGAAAGTGCCGCATTCAATACGATCAGCCACTACAGCATGCTCGCAGCCATGGAGTTTTTCTACGCCTTGGATACGAATCTTGCTTGTGCCGTGGCCTTCGATCTTGGCGCCCATCTTGATCAGCATTTCGGCCAAGTCTGGGATCTCAGGCTCCTGTGCAGCGTTTTCTAAGATGGTTTCGCCATCAGCAAGACAAGCGGCCATCATGAAATTTTCTGTGCCTGTCACGGTCACCATATCGGTGGTGATGCTCGTGCCTTTCAAGCGCTTCCAGCCTGCAGGCAGCTTGGCAATCATGTAGCCGTGCTCGACCACAATCTCTGCGCCCATGGCAGTGAGACCTTTGATGTGTTGATCGACCGGGCGTGCACCAATCGCACAGCCACCGGGCAGAGACACTTTGGCTTGACCGAAACGAGCGAGCAGGGGGCCAAGCGTCATCACAGAAGCGCGCATCGTTTTCACGAGGTCGTAGGGAGCAAAAGGCTCAATCGAATCAGGCGCGGTGAAGCTCATACCGCCCCGCTCGCCATGAGTCTCTGTTTGCACACCCATGCTCTCCAAAATGCGGCGAATCGTGGCCACATCTTGCAGGCGGGGCACATTTTTCAGATGCACGGGCTCGTTGGTGAGAAGAGTCGCACAGATCTCAGGCAGGGCAGCATTTTTTGCACCCGAGATATTCACTGTGCCTTGCAGACGTTTGCCGCCGCGAATTTTGAGTTTGTCCATAGCGCTTATTTCGGTTGAGCTGCCCATTCGGCGGGCGTGTAAGTTTTCATCGAAAGGGCATGCACTTCATCGGTGTGCATGCGTGAGCCTAGCGTGGCATAAACGCGCTGGTGGCGTTGGATCAAGCGCTTGCCTTCAAACTCGGGCGAGACGATCACGGCGCTCCAGTGGCGGCCATCGCCGTCGACTTCGATGTGATCGCAGGCCATATTACTTGCGATGATATTTTGTAACTCTTGCGCTTGCATACTGTTTATCCAGACTCATCCGCGAATTTTGTAGCCAATTTTGAGCAAGTGCAGTGCGATCAAGCTCACGATGCCTGCTGCAGCGCCTACTACGGCCAAGCTGATCCATGGCGAGACATCGCTCACACCAAAGAAGCCGTAGCGGAAACCATCGATCATGTAGAAAAACGGATTCAAGTGGCTCACGCTTTGCCAGAAAGCAGGCAGGGAATGGATGGAATAAAACACGCCTGATAAAAACGTCATGGGCATGATGATGAAGTTTTGAAAGGCCGCCATTTGGTCAAATTTCTCAGCCCACAGGCCTGCGATGAGACCGAGCGCGCCCAGCATTGCCGCGCCGAGAATCGCAAAGACGAGAGCCCAAAGCGGCGCGACCATACCAGGTTTGCCAAACCACCACGTCACAGCGAGCACACCGAGGCCAACAGCCAAGCCGCGAGCTACCGATGAGCCCACATAAGCCACAAACCATGCGCGATGCGAAAGCGGCGTGAGCAACAAAAACACGAGGTTGCCCATGATCTTGCTTTGAATCAGGCTCGAAGAGCTGTTGGCAAACGCGTTTTGCAGCACGCTCATCATCACGAGGCCGGGCACGAGGAAGGCGGTGTAGTTGATCTTGTCATACACCTTCACATGGTCTTCGAGCACATGGCCGAAGATCAACATGTAGAGCACAGCGGTGAGGATGGGCGCGGCGACAGTTTGGAAAGCGACTTTCCAAAAACGCAGCACTTCTTTGTAGAACAGGGTTTGCCAGCCTGTTAAGCGGGTACTTAAGGATTTCATGCCGATGCTCCCATTACATCGAGGAACACATCTTCCAGATCAGCCTTACGAATTTCCACGTCTTGCGCCTCAATGCCTGCGCTGCGTACAGCGGCGAGGTATTGCTCGATTTCTAAGGCATTGTGTGCGGGGAACTGAACAATGCGGCCTGTAATCCTTGCCTTGGCGGCAAGATCATTGGGTAGTTCGCTATCAATTTTGAATCGAAGTACGTTAGACGAAGCAGCTTTGAGTAAGGTGGAGGTTTTCTCCAGCGCCACGACTTTGCCTGATTTCAACATCGCCAAGCGTCCGCAAAGCGCTTCGGCTTCTTCCAAGTA
Organism: Variovorax sp. PCZ-1; assembly: GCF_018413605.1. Lineage (GTDB taxonomy): Bacteria > Pseudomonadota > Gammaproteobacteria > Burkholderiales > Burkholderiaceae_C > JANMDU01. Next base: position 431,746 of record NZ_JAHCDN010000002.1, read on the forward strand.
ATGAGTCGTCAGCAAGACGGTGTGTCCTTGCTTGTTGAGCTTGGCGATGAATTGCCAGAGCGTTTGCCGCAGCTCCACATCCACACCCGCTGTGGGTTCGTCAAGCACGATCACCGGCGGCTTATGCACCAAAGCCTGCGCAACCAACACACGACGCTTCATGCCGCCGGAGAGCTGGCGCATATTGGCATCTTGCTTGTCGGTGAGGCCTAGACTGTGCAGCAGCTCATCAATCCAAGCCTCGTTGTTTTTCACACCGAAGTAACCCGATTGAATGCGCAACGATTCGCGTACGCTGAAAAACGGATCAAACACTAACTCTTGTGGTACGACGCCCAGCTGTTTTCGCGCAGCGGCATAGTCTTTTTGCACATCATGGCCGTGAACGGTGATCGAGCCTTCGGTGGCGCGGGTGAGCCCCGCAAGAATACTGATCAGCGTGGTCTTACCCGCGCCATTAGGCCCGAGCAGACCAAAAAATTCGCCTTGCCTTATTTGGAGGCTGACGTTGTCTAAGGCGGTGAGCTTGCCACGTGCACCTTCGTAGCGCTTGGTGACGGAATTTACAGAGATAGCTGTTGTCATGAACCCTCTATTGTAGGGTTCTGTCAGTAACTCCGCGGGAAAACGCTAGTTTTTCGTGCGCGAAGGCTGGCTTAGGGCGCGGCTGGCAAGAGCTCCGCCACACCATAAAGCGCAGCCAGGGAGCGCAGGCGATCAGGTAGACCGCGCACAGAGAAGCTCTTGCCTTGAATTTGCGCCTCGCGCCTACAGTCCAGAAGAACGGCGAGTGCAGAAGAGTCAAATTTTTGCAGGCTCGATGCATCAGCCACCACCGCTTCGCTTTGGCTGCGCAACGCCTGCCCCAGCATATGGGCGCAGGTGCGGGCGTTCGCGTGAGTGATGTCTGAAGGCAAGACGAGCATGATGGCAGCCTCTTAGCCCTTGCGAGCTTTGTTGCGCTCAGCCAGCTTGGCGATCAAGCCGTCGATACCGTTGGCGTTGATTTCCTGAGAAAACTGTGTGCGATAGGTCTCTACCAACCAAACGCTGGCTACATTCAAGTCGTAAATCTTCCAAGCTGTGCCAGCTTTCTCAACGCGGTAGTCCAAAGCAATCGGGTCGCCTCGGCCTTTGATTTCGGTGCGCACGGTTACTTCCGTGTCATCCGCCGCCATGCGAAGTGGTTTCATCACAATCGTTTGGTCTTTCACTTCAGCGAGTGCACCAGAGTAAGTGCGCATCAGCAGAGCTTTGAATTCGGCTTCCAGACGCTTTTGCTGCTCTGGTGTGGCTGTGCGCCAAGCGCGACCCACGGCGGAAGCTGTCATGCGCTGGAAATTCACATTAGGCATGATCTTGGTATCGACCAAGGTCGTGATCTTGCTTACATCACCAGCTTGGATGGCTTTGTCATTTTTGATGGTGTCAAGCACGTCAACAGACAAGCGCTTGATGAAGGCATCGGGTGCTTCTGCACTTTGAGCGAAAGCAAAAGGGGAGGCTAGCAAGCTGAGACTGGTAGCGAGGGCAAAAAACCAACGGCGATTCATGGAGATCCTTTCAGTGCCTAGGTGCAAAGCGCCTGGCATATGTCAATAACGCTTGGAGGCATCAACTGGGGGACAAAGTTGCGCCTCGGTAGCTCAATATGTGAATTTTTACACGTCTGAACCCAGCGTAACTACAAAATCAATTTACTTTTTATCTTCAGCGGGTTGTTTGTAATCATCGTCACCATTGCTTGCACCCGGCCGGTAAATTTCGGCACGGCGCTTTTGCAGGAAAGCATCGCGAGTGAAGCTGTATTTGTCGAGTGCTGCCTCATCGAGCAGATTGCCAATGCGCAGGAGATTGGTGCGCGTGTCTACGATGCGCAAGGCGGTGAGGCCGTTACGCGCCTTGGTATCTTGAATCGCAGAGATGGCGTCGTATTTATTTTCCAGAACGATGGTCGTGGAATCACGCAATGTGCTGGGGCCAAACAAGGGCAATACGAGATAAGGGCCTGAGGGGACGCCCCAGCGCCCCAGTGTTTTGCCAAAGTCTTCCGGATGGCGCTCAATACCCATTTCGCCAGCAACATCCAACACACCGCCCAGTCCGAAAACGGTGTTTACGCCAAAGCGCAAGAAGTTGTCTGTGGCTACGACGGGACGCAGCTGAAACACACCATTGATGCCAGACCATAGATCCTGCAAGTTATTGAAAAAATTACTCACACCAGCGCGTACCGGCTGAGGCGTCACAGCTCGGTAGCCCTGCGCTACAGGTTTGAGCACAGCTTTATCAATACCTTCGTTGAAGGAATACATGCTGCGATTCAAAGGCTCGAGTGGGTCAGTCGGATTGGCCTGCGGGCCACTGGCACATCCAGAAATCAGGCAAAAAACAAGTATAGCCGGCAACAATACTGCGCGACGTGCTATTAATTTAATAGTATCTGAAAACATAATGCGCACTTACTTTTTCGCCCCATTGGTATTTGATGAACCGCCCTCTGAGGCTTTGCTGAATAAAAACTGTGAAATCAAATTTTCTAAGATCACCGCGGATTGAGTGGCTTTGATCGTGTCACCAGCAGCTAGATTTTTTTCTTCCGCACCAGCTTCCATTCCCACATACTGTTCTCCAAGCAAACCACTCGTGAGAATTTTTAGTGAACTGTCTTTAGGAAAAGCATACTTGCTTTGCATAGCCAATGTAGCTTGCGCCTGGAAAGTTTTGTCATCAAACGTGATGGATTCCACGCGTCCGACCACGACACCGGCGCTTTTGACGGCCGATCCTGCTTTCAGACCACCGATATTGTCAAATTTAGCAATCACGCGGTAGGTCGAATCAAAGTTGAATGACAGCAAATTTGCTGACTTCAAAGCCAAAAACAAGACTGCTGCCGCGCCAATCAGCACGAAGAGACCAACCCACACATCATTTTTAGAGCGTTGCATCGCGTTTCTCCAAACTTTCAAATCGAAAACATCATCGCTGTGAGCATGAAATCCAGCCCCAGCACGGCCAAGCTACCCATCACCACCGTGCGCGTGGTCGCGCGCGACACGCCCTCAGGCGTAGGCTGCGCTTCATAGCCTTGCAGCAGGGCGATGAACGTCACGGCGATACCAAACACAATGCTTTTGATGATGCCATTGCCTACGTCGCGCCATACATCTACGCCGCCTTGCATCTGGCTCCAAAACGCACCGCCATCAATACCAATCATGAGCACACCAACGACGTAGCCGCCTAAGATGCCCACCGCGCTGAAAACTGCTGCTAACACTGGCATCGCAATCACACCACCCCAAAAGCGTGGCGCAAGGATACGGCGAATCGGATCGATTGCACTCATCTCCATATAGGCCAGCACTTCATCGCGTTTCATGATGCCCACCTCAGCTGTGAGCGCTGTGCCCGCGCGGCCTGCAAAGAGCAGAGCTGTCACCACAGGTCCGAGTTCCCGCACCAAGCTCAGAGTCACCAGCAATCCTAGTGATTCCGCTGCGCCATAGCGTTGCAAGGTGTAGTAGCCCTGCAAGCCGAGCACGAAGCCCACAAACAAGCCGCTCACCGTGATGATGAGGAGCGAATAATTGCCCAAGAAATGAATCTGATCGCGCACCAAGCCGAAACGCTTGAAGCTTGCACCTGCAAGCGAGAGCAAGCGCACAAACAATCGCGCAGCGTGCCCCATGTTGGCCAGTGTATTGCGCACACCATAGCCGATATCCGAAGGGTTCAGCCAACTCATTTGCGGCCCCCGTTCTTGATACCAGAGCCGAAGTCTTCTTCGATACTCACTCCAGGGTAATGAAACTTCACCGGCCCATCAGCTTTGGCATTCACGAACTGATGCACCAAGGGATCTGTGCTGTTCTTTACCTCATCTGGCGTGCCTTGTGCAGCAATTTTCCCATTCGCCAAAATGATCACGCGATCTGCAATCAAGAATGTTTCTTCCAAATCATGTGAGACGATGATGCTCGTGATGCCTAAAGCATCATTGAGCTGGCGAATCAGCTGGCCAGACGTACCCAGCGAAATCGGATCCAGTCCTGCAAACGGTTCGTCATACATCACCAGCTCAGGATCGAGCGCCATCGCCCGCGCGAGCGCCACGCGCCGCGCCATGCCGCCCGAGAGCTCGCTAGGCATCAAATCTCGCGCACCTCGTAGGCCAACGGCATGCAGCTTCATCAGCACAATATCGCGGATCATCGGTTCGCTCAAATCGGTCAGCTCACGCAGCGGGAAGGCGACATTCTCAAACGCGCTCAAATCCGAAAAAATCGCGCCAAACTGGAACAACATACCCATACGCCGACGCACGGCATACAGGCCGCTTTGATCGAGGGTAGCGATATTGCTGTCGTCAAACAGCACCTCACCCGCTTGCGCTTTGACTTGCCCACCAATGAGCCGCAGCACCGTCGTCTTACCGCCGCCAGAAGCGCCCATCAGCGCCGTGACTTTGCCGCGCTCAATCGATAGGCTCACGCCATCTAAGATTTTGCGTCCTGTGCCATAACCAAAATGCACATCCTTGAGTTCGATCAAAGATGCGCTGGCTGGGGCCGGAGAAGAAGCAGGTGTATTTGTAGTCATTAGAAAAAATGCCTCGCTGATTTCTCGGCAAGGCATCTAATGATACGGGAAACTACCTAAAGTTCGCTCCCTACTGTTGGGGATGTGTTGTAAGGAGTCAACGCGCTTTACGCATGTTTACTTGGTGACTAAGAATGAACTTGCGATGCCTTGAACATCGTTGATGAGTACAAAACAGGAATTTAGAAAACTCGGCGAACGATATAGCCTTTTTGCTCCATCAACTTGGGCAGAGCCAAAGCGCCTGTCATGTGTAAAGCGCCGATCACAGCGAATACTTTCTTGCCAGAACTGTGTAAGCGATCCAACTCGGAGGCCATGCCGGGATTACGGCCATCGTTCATTTCAGTGAGCAGTCGTCGTTGAAATGCATCGTCTTTGCATTCACACCATTGATCGATATCAGCAAACTTCTCGAGTTGATTGGTCGACCAAAAATTGAGCATTTTGGACATCACGCGATCAGTCGCTCCATTTTCGATATCTGCAAGGTACTTATCAACCATGATTGAAGGAACATCCCAGCCCAAGGTCAGTGCTTGAGCTTGCACTTTAGCAGTCTCGAGAGAAAATACGGTTTTTTGCAAGTTGCTTGCGAGAATCGCCAGAAAAACTTCGCGAGATAAAGCTGGCTCGAGTCCAAGAGTACGAACCTTACCCATCGTTATTTGGATGTATTTGAAAGACCAAGGCTGATCATCCTTCAGATCTTTTTCGATACAAAATTTCTTGGCTAACCGCATCGCCTCTTTTTGTTGTGCCGCATTCAAGCGCATCAAATCTGGAGCTTTCTTGATTTCAGCCATCAGCTCTTCTACGAGCTGCGCATCAAGCACATTCACTTCTACAGCAACAGCATCGCTGCTCTGAAAAGCTTGCATCGTCTTACGACCAGGCATCACAAACTTTTCGGGCAGCACATGCATCGTGCCGTAGAGATGCGAAACGCGTCCATTTTTTTCAATTTGCCAGAGAAAGCCTGTATCTTGGGCTTGCTCTGGCTTGACCCTAGCAAATACCTTTTCCAGATCTGGCTGAGGGATACATTGCGCGATCGTGTGAGAGGAGAAAAAGGCTGAGATGAACAAAAGGGCGAATAACAAGCGCCTCGTTAGCTTCATATCCAATCCCTTAATCGCTTTTTTGGTTGAGCTGTACGATGAAAAGTATCAGCGTGGCAAATCGCTAAAACCCATCAGAAACTCATCCACAGCGCGAGCGGCTTGGCGGCCTTCTCTGATGGCCCAAACAACTAAGCTTTGGCCACGGCGCATGTCGCCTGCGGCAAACACCTTGGGCACATTGGTGGCATAGCCGCCTGTGAACTCGGTGTGGGCTTTGGCGTTGCCACGGTTGTCTTTCTCGATGCCGAAAGCGTCGATCACGCTGGCGACGGGGGAGACGAAGCCCATGGCTAGGAAGACCATGTCGGCTTTGTAGGTCTTTTCGGTGCCTGGCACTTCAGTGAGCTTGCCGTCTTTCATTTCGACGTGGACAGTTTTCAGACCGGTAAGCTTGCCTTTTTCGCCGATGAATTCTTTGGTGGAGATGGCGAATTCGCGGTTGCAGCCTTCTTCGTGGCTGGAGCTGGTGCGTAATTTCAGCGGCCAGTAAGGCCACACGAGGGGCTTGTTTTCTTCTTCGGGGGGCTGGGGCATCACTTCGAATTGCGTGACGCTCACGGCTCCGTGGCGGTTGCTGGTGCCGACGCAATCTGAGCCCGTGTCGCCGCCGCCGATCACGATGACATGTTTGCCGTCTGCGCGCAATTGGCCTTTGAGTTTGTCGCCGGCGTTGACCTTGTTTTGCTGTGGCAGGAATTCCATGGCGAAATGCACGCCATCGAGATCACGGCCGGGCACGGGCAGATCGCGCGACTGCTCTGCGCCGCCGGTGAGCAGCACGGCATCGAAGTCTTTCTGCAATTGCTCGGGAGAAATGGTCTCTTTCGCCCAGTTCGTCACCTTGCTGTCTTTAGGCAAGCTGGCCACCATCACGCCAGTTTTAAACGTCACACCCTCGGCTTGCATTTGCTCCACACGGCGATCAATATGGCTTTTCTCCATTTTGAAGTCAGGAATGCCATAGCGCAGCAAGCCGCCGACGCGATCGTTCTTTTCAAACAAAGTCACATCATGGCCTGCGCGAGCGAGCTGCTGAGCAGCGGCCATGCCTGCGGGGCCGGAGCCGACGATGGCGATTTTCTTACCGGTTTTGTGTTTGGCGACGACGGGCTTGACCCAGCCTTCTGCCCAGGCTTTGTCAATGATGGCGTGCTCGATGGATTTGATGCCGATCGGGTCGTCGTTGATGTTCAGCGTGCAAGCGGCTTCGCAAGGCGCGGGGCAGATGCGGCCTGTGAACTCGGGGAAGTTGTTGGTGGAATGCAATACGGTGATCGCGTTCTTCCAATCGCCCTGGTACACCAGATCGTTGAAATCGGGAATGATGTTGTTGACCGGGCAGCCGTTGTTGCAAAACGGTGTGCCGCAATCCATGCAGCGCGCACCTTGCTTTTTGGCATCGTCTTCGCTGAGGCCAATCACAAACTCTTTGTAATGCTTGACGCGCTCGGGCACAGGCTTGTAGCCCTCTTCGATGCGCTCAAACTCTAAGAAACCAGTTGCTTTTCCCATGATACTCTGTCTTTCGGGTTGGCTAAATTACTATTGATTTAATAGCACTCCGCGCAGGTTTTATGCCGGCGAAGTGCTTAAATTGCTTTAAAAATACGAATAAAACGAGATTAAGCAGTTGCCTTGGCTTTTTTCGCCGCCAGCTCAGTCATCGCACGCTTGTATTCCGTTGGCATGACTTTGACGAACTTGCCGCGCTGCTCTGTCCAGTTGTCCAGAATCTCGCGCGCTCGCAGGCTGCCTGTCCACTTGTGGTGATCTTCCACGAGTTTTTTCAGCAGTGCGTCATCGGTCTGGCCGAAGTGCAGAGGATCGGTTTGCTCTGAAGCCGCTGTGACCTTGGCCAAGCCCACCATCGAAGTGTTGCAGCGCTTGGCAAACTGGCCATCCACGTCATACACATAGGCCACGCCGCCACTCATGCCAGCGGCGAAGTTGCGGCCGGTTTTGCCGAGTACGACGACGGTGCCGCCTGTCATGTATTCGCAGCCATGATCGCCTGTGCCTTCAACGACTGCAGTGGCTCCTGAGAGGCGCACGGCGAAGCGCTCGCCGCCCACGCCGCGCAGGAAGGCTTCGCCCTCCGTAGCGCCGTAGAGCACGGCGTTGCCCACGATGATGTTCTCCGCTGCGTTGCCACGGAAATCAATGCTCGGGCGCACGACGATGCGGCCGCCGCTCATGCCTTTGCCGGTGTAGTCATTCGCTTCGCCAATAAGATACAACGTGATGCCGCGAGCTAGGAATGCGCCGAAGCTTTGGCCGCCTGTGCCTTCGAGCTGAATGCGGATGGAATCATCTGGCAAGCCCTTAGAGCCATAGCGCTTGACGACTTCGCCGGAGAGCATCGCGCCCAAAGAGCGGTTCACATTGCGCGCCGCTTCGATGAAATGCACTTTCTCGCCTTTTTCCAAAGCGGCTTTGGATTTTTCGATCAGCTTCAAGTCCAGCGCTTTATCCAGCGCGTGATCTTGTGTGCTCTCATGCTTGCGCGGCACATCAGCCGGCACTTCTGGCTGATAGAAAACGCGAGAGAAATCAAGACCCTGCGCCTTCCAATGCGCGATGCCTTTGCGGGTATCGAGCAACTCAGCGCGGCCAATCAGATCGTCAAACTTTTTGATGCCCAGCTGCGCCATGATGCCGCGCACTTCTTCTGCCACGAAGAAGAAATAGTTCACCACATGCTCAGGCTTGCCTTGGAATTTGGCGCGCAACACGGGATCTTGCGTGGCCACGCCCACAGGGCAGGTGTTCAGGTGGCATTTGCGCATCATGATGCAGCCTTCCACAACCAGCGGTGCAGTGGCAAAGCCCATTTCATCAGCGCCGAGCAGAGCTGCAATCACCACATCGCGGCCTGTTTTCATCTGCCCATCGGCCTGCACGCGAATGCGGCCGCGCAGGCGGTTGAGCACGAGGGTTTGCTGCGTCTCTGCCAAGCCCAGCTCCCAAGGTGTGCCAGCATGCTTGACAGAAGACAGAGGCGAAGCGCCCGTGCCGCCATCGTGCCCAGCGATCACCACATGATCGGCCTTGCACTTGGCCACACCTGCGGCAATCGTGCCCACGCCGACTTCTGAGACTAGCTTCACAGAAATATCCGCAGCGCTGTTGGCATTCTTCAGATCGTGAATGAGCTGAGCCAAATCTTCAATCGAATAGATGTCGTGATGCGGAGGAGGGCTGATGAGGCCAACGCCTGGCACGCTGTAACGCAGCGCGCCGATATAGTCGCTCACCTTGCCGCCGGGCAACTGGCCGCCTTCGCCGGGCTTCGCGCCTTGCGCCATCTTGATCTGGATTTGATCGGCAGAGACGAGGTATTCAGCCGTCACGCCGAAGCGGCCAGAGGCCACTTGCTTGATCTTGCTGCGCAATGAGTCACCGGCTTGCAAAGGAATATCCGCCACGATGCGATCACCGCCAAGCTGCGTGCCCACGCTCTCGCCCGCTTTGATCACGGGGATGAAACGTTTTCCCTTGCCCTCGGCCTTGCCTGCATCCATCTCACCGCGATAACGCAGCGGATCTTCGCCACCTTCGCCCGTGTTGCTCTTGCCGCCGATGCGGTTCATCGCAATCGCGAGTGTTGTGTGGGCTTCTGTCGAGATTGAGCCGAGAGACATCGCTCCCGTCGCAAAGCGCTTGACGATTTCTTTCGCGGGCTCGACATCATCAATCGAGATGGCTTTGCTCGCATCAATCTTGAATTCAAACAAGCCGCGCAGCGTGAGGTGGCGCTTGGTTTGATCGTTGATGATCTGGGCGTATTCTTTGTAGGTGGCGGCGTTGTTGGCGCGGGTGGCGTGTTGCAGTTTGGCAATCGCGTCGGGCGTCCACATATGGTCTTCACCGCGCACGCGCCAGGCGTATTCGCCGCCCACTTCGAGCATGCCTTCCAAAATAGGATCGCTGCCGAAAGCGGCTGCATGCACGCGGATGGATTCTTCGGCGATTTCAAACACGCCGATGCCGCCGACTTGGCTTGCCGTGCCGTAGAAATATTTGTCCACGAAAGCGCGATCCAAGCCCACCGCTTCAAAAATCTGCGAGCCGCAATAGCTCATGTAGGTGGAGATGCCCATTTTGGACATCACTTTGTTCAAGCCCTTGCCCACAGCTTTCACGAAGTTGTACACCGCTTTGTCTGCGTCCACATCCTTGGTGTGCTTGGTGAGCTCGATCACCGTTTCCATCGCGAGATACGGATGGATGGCTTCTGCGCCATAACCTGCGAGCAGGGCGAAATGGTGCGTCTCGCGGGCGCTGCCGGTCTCTACCACCAAGCCTGCGTTGCAGCGCTGGCCTGCGCGCACGAGGTGTTGGTGAATGGACGATGTAGCGAGCAGCGCGGGCACAGGCACGCGCGTGCTGTCCATCGCGCGATCAGACACGATGAGGATGTTGTGGCCGCTCTTGATCGCGTCCACTGCTTCGGCATTGAGCGAAGCAAGCTTCGCCTCCACGCCTTCGCGCCCCCAAGCGGCGGGGTAAGTGATATCCAGCGTGTAGCTCTTGAACTTGCCGCGCGAATGCGTGGCAATGTCGCGGATCTTGGCCATGTCGGCAAAGTCGAGCACGGGTTGATCCACCTCCAAGCGCAGCGGTGGGTTCACCGCATTGATGTCCAGCAAATTCGGCTTGGGGCCGATGAAGCTGTTCAAGCTCATCACGATTTGCTCGCGGATCGAGTCAATCGGCGGGTTCGTCACCTGAGCGAAGAGCTGCTTGAAGTAGTTAAACAGTGGCTTGTTTTTGTCAGACAACACAGCCAAAGGCGAATCATTGCCCATGGAGCCCACGGCTTCTTCGGCATTGGCGGCCATGGGCGCCATGAGGAATTTCAGGTCTTCCTGCGTGTAGCCGAAAGCTTGCTGGCGGTCGAGCAAGTTTTCTTTGATGGGGGCTATGGAGTCCGCTGCGGCTTGCGGCACGTCATCCAATTTGATACGCACTTCGTCAATCCACTGGCGATAAGGCTTGCTGTTGGCCAGTTGGCTTTTCAGTTCTTCGTCGTCAATCAGGCGGCCTTGCTCTAGGTCAATCAAAAACATCTTGCCGGGCTGCAAGCGCCATTTTTTGACGATTTTGTTTTCTGTGATGTGTGGGAGCACGCCAGCTTCAGACGCCATGATCACCATGTCGTCGTCCGTCAAGCAATAGCGCGATGGGCGCAGGCCGTTGCGATCAAGAGTCGCGCCGATTTGGCGGCCGTCGGTGAACACAATACTTGCTGGGCCGTCCCACGGCTCCATCATGCTCGCGTGGTATTCGTAAAACGCTTTGCGGCGCTCGTCCATCATCGTGTGTTGTTCCCATGGCTCGGGCATCATCATCATCACGGCGTGGCTGATGGGGTAGCCGGCGGCAGTGAGCAGCTCTAGCGTGTTGTCGAAAGTCGCGGTGTCAGACTGGCCTTCAAAGCTGATCGGATAGAGCTTCTTCAAATCATCGCCCAGCACGGGCGATTTCATCACGCCTTCGCGAGCGCGCATCCAGTTGAAATTGCCGCGAACGGTGTTGATCTCACCGTTGTGCGCCACATAGCGATAAGGGTGAGCCAGCGGCCACTCGGGGAAGGTGTTGGTGGAGAAACGCTGATGCACCAAGGCCAAGGCCGAGACGCATTTTGGGTTTTGCAAATCAAGGAAATACTCGCCCACTTGTGTAGCGAGCAGCAGGCCTTTGTAAACCATGGTGCGGCAGCTCATGCTGGGCACGTAATATTCTTTGCTGTGCTTCAGACCCAGATTCTGAATCGCGGCACTCGCCGTTTTGCGAATGACATACAGCTTGCGCTCCAGCGCATCAGGCACGGTGATGTCTGCACCCCTGCCAATGAAAATCTGGCGAATGATCGGCTCTTTTTCGCGCACGAAGGGGCTCATCGGCATCGTCTTGTTCACAGGCACATCGCGCCAGCCCAGCACCACTTGGCCTTCCGCCTTCACAGCGCGCTCAAGCTCTTGTTCGCAAGCCAAGCGAGATGCATGCTCTTTGGGCAAGAAAATCATGCCCACGCCATATTCACCCTGCGCTGGAAGCTCTAAACCTTGCTTGGCCATCTCTTCCCGGTAAAAATCATCCGGTAACTGAATCAAAATGCCTGCGCCATCGCCGCAAAGCTCATCTGCGCCCACAGCGCCCCGGTGATCCAGATTCTCAAGAATCTTCAAGCCGTTTTGCACAATCGCATGCGACTTCGCGCCCTTGATATGCGCCACAAAACCCACACCGCAAGCGTCTTTTTCTTGCGAAGGCATATACAAACCGTTAGAAGCAGCGGCCGCGATTTCTTTGTCCAGAGCACCCATGTGCTTCTCCTAGTATTCAAAAGGGAAGCGTATTTTATTGCGTTGCAGCATCTTCTGTGTGACACTTGAGTCCAAATTAATTGGGGTCAGAACCCAATTAATTTTTCTTGAATTGTCTTAGTTTATTAATTGGGGACATATTTAAGATGCTTGATTTTATTGGTTTCTATTCAAAGACTTGGCTCCAAACGGTCGTCCCGCTTTGCTAGCATGCAGCCGTTTTTCGGTCTTCTTCTCTAAACTCAGCACAAATTCATCATCGCCCAAAGCATGGTTTTTCAGCAGGGTTTGGGTGATCTGGGTTTGCTGATGCGCCGTCAATCCGGCATGCACCAGCTCTTGGTAAGCCTTCTCGCGCGAAAACGGCGTGTTGCCCAGATTGAAAAAATGCGGATGAGGCGTGATCAAGCGATCAGACAGCCCGCCCGAGTAATGCGCATAGCTGCTCCAAGCAAAATCCTGCGGCTGCGCCACCATTTGCGCACGCACAGGATTCAAATCGATATACGCCATACACGCCAAAAGATAGCGCTCACTCTGCACCAAAGCACTGCGAAACCGGCCTTCAAACAACGTGCCCGAGCGCCCCTGCCGCTTGTTAAACCGCAGCACATAGCTGCGCCCGATTTGCTGCATCATCTTTGACAAGCCCTCTTGCGTGCTCGGCGTGAGCAGCAGATGCAGGTGGTTGTCCATCAACACATAGCTGTGAATCGCCACCGCATGCTCGCGCGAAGCTTCAAACAACAGCGCCAGCATCTCGCGCCGATCCGCATCTGAGACAAAAATCAGCTGATGATTGTTGCCCCGCTGGATCACATGATAGGTGTAGCCCGGAAGAGCCGTGCGCGCTTGTCTTGCCATGCGGGCAGTTTAGCGAAATTAATTGGGTTCTGACCCCAATTAATTTTCTTCAAACAAAGCGGCTTTGCTGACCGACGATGCGCTTGGCCAATTCATCGAGCAGGCCAGAAGTGACCTGCTGAGCTGGATAGGTCATGTTGTCAACAGCGAATTCCTGGATATTGGACAGGCGAAACGCGATTTGCCCAGTGTCCTGATCAGGCGAGAGTGTCACCGAGCCGCGCGATTGCGTTTGGTATTCGAAGATATAGGCTTGTAGCTTGTTCGTTTCAGGGTGGCGCTGCTCTTTGCGTTCATGATTGATGTGGCCGAAAGACAGGCGCTTCGTCACGCGCTCCAAATCTGGCGGAAAATTCACTGCGATGCTGTGCGTGGCAACTTTCCCGGTGCTGGGCAGCAAATCCCAGCCGATGCCTATGTAGTCAAACATCTCTTTGCCACGATGCATTTTCTTGCGCGAATCGCAGCGGAAATTGAGCATTTGCATCTGTGGGAAGGGCGCTTTGCCATCGAGAGAAAACCGTCCAGCAGCCGGCGGTTTGATGACATTGAGCTGCGCGCACAAATCGCGTAAATAGTTCAACGCCGTGATGCAAGCATTCTCCGTGGCTTGCGTCACGGCTGTTAAATCTTGTTGGAATCCCGATTCCTGTTCGCGCAGCGTTTGCGCTTGGTTTTTAAGCTGATTCAGAAAACTCATGGGTGTACTCTGCGATGCGATTCCTCTGACCGGATTTTATAGGCAGGAATGGACTTCAAGCTACGCACATTTCACGCCTTCAGCTTGCGGCAGCTTAATTCTGCGAATCGATCCGTCATGCCGGCGATGTAGTCTGAAATTGCTCTAGGGAGATCATCTTGCTGCGCGTAGGCTTTTGGCATAAAGGTCGGATTTTGCAGGTAGGCCGAGAAGAGTTCACGCACCATGCCTTGCGCTTCGTCCATCTTGGCGATGACTTGAGCGTGGCGATAGAGGTGTTTGAAGAGCCAGCTTTTGACTTGCTGCACTTCTTTGGCGAGATTGGGGGAGAAGCTCACAAGAGGCGGGGCTTGGCGGACGTCTGTTTCTGATGCAATGCCGTGCTCTGAAATTCGTTTTCTCGTTTGGTCGATCACATCGAAGATTTGCGAAGACAGCAAGCGACGGATGATCTCAGACAGTAGGCGGCGGCCTTGGAGCTGGGGATACTCGGCGCAAACTTGGGCGTGAAAGCGCTCGAATAACGCGAGTTCGCGCAAAGCCTCCATGTCAATCAAGCCAGAGCGAATACCGTCATCAATATCATGCGCGTTGTAGGCCATCTCGTCGGCGAGATTGACGAGCTGCGCCTCCAGAGAAGGCTGTTGCTTAGCAATAAAGCGATGCGCCACGCCGCCAGGCTCAAGCGCCTCCAATCGCGCAGCGTCTTTCGCCGAGCAGTGCTTCAAAATGCCTTCGCGTGTGGCGAGCGTGAGGTTGAGGCCATCGAAATCGGGGTAGCGCTCTTCCAAGCTATCGACCACGCGCAGGCTTTGCAAGTTGTGCTCAAAGCCGCCGTGGCCGGGGGCGAGCTCGCGCAAGGCGGCATTCAAAGCGTCTTGCCCAGCATGGCCAAAAGGCGTGTGGCCAAGATCATGCGCCAAGGCCATGGCTTCCACCAAATCTTCATCCAGCCCGAGTGCCCGCGCCATCGAGCGCGAGAGCTGCGCCACTTCGAGCGAATGCGTCATCCGCGTGCGAAACAAATCGCCTTCATGATTCAAAAACACCTGCGTTTTATAGACGAGGCGGCGAAAGGCGGTGGAGTGAACGATGCGATCTCGGTCGCGCTGAAAGTCTGAGCGATGCTCGTTAGAAGCGCCTGATGGCTTCTCAGCATAACGACGGCTGCGCATCTGCTGAGACTGGGTGGCGTAGGGCTGCAATATCCGCATTTATTATGAGAAATTTAAGGCCAAATCAGCATATCGCCGGCATAGAATATGCGCAGAGTGCTATTGAATTAATAGTAATCGTTGTGTGCTTCATGGCGACTGATTCAAACTACCCTCATCATCTTGCAGCCACGCAGGAATATCGCGCTTGCCATGCAGCACTCGCCACACATCAATGCTGTCTGCTTGCTCAAAATAAAATACCAAATACGGGAATCGCGTACAGCTCCAAAACCGCAAGCCGGGCAGATTCAAGGTGTGCGCATATCTCGGAGAGCCAGTTCCTGGGTGGCGTTGAATATGGCCGAGCGCCGCTTCGAGTTCGTCAACTAAATCAAAGGCAGCCTGCGGTGCATCTTGCTCAAGGTAATACCGCGCGGCTTCGAGCACATCCTGCTCAGCCAATGCGCGCCGGATGATCGGCTTGAGTTTCACTTCGTTGCGGTTTTGTTGGCCATCTTGGAAATCGTTTGGCGCAAGCTATCAAAGTAAGCTGCGTCAAACTCACCGACGGCTGGCGAACGAGCGCCAGCCAGCAGCAAGCCACGCAACTGTTTACGCTCCTGATCTTCGCGTATGAGCGCGCGCACGTATTCGCTAGCAGTGCCAAAGCTTCCTTCTGAAACTTGGTCGTCCACATAAGTCTTCAAGCCATCAGGCAGGGAAATGTTCATCGTGCTCATGGGGAAATGATAGCGAATTTGGCAAAATTTGGCAAGAATGACTGCGGCGCAAGCCTCGCGGTCAACCTCTACAGCTTCAAGCCTGGTGCCCTTTTGACAAAAATCTAAGGCCAAATCAGCACATCGCCGGCATAGAATCTGCGCAGAGTGCTACTAAATTGATAGTATTCACTATGCCATACAAGTAGCAATCACCTCGCGCACCATACCTTCCGGAGCAGTGCGCAGCGTAGCCCGCCCAGGCGGATCAATCGTGATAAAGCGAATCTCGCCCGCCTCAGCTTTCTTATCCACCTGCATCAACTGCAAATAGCGCGAAGCAACATCGGAGCAGCCTTCCAAAGGCAACGCAGGCGCTCGCGTAGGCAAGCCCGCCCGCTCAATCAAGCGCGTGAGCCGCTGCACAAAAGCCGTATCCACCGTCCCCAGCTTTTCCGAGAGCACAGCTGCCATCACCATCCCGCAGCCCACGCCCTCGCCATGCAGCCACGCGCCGTAGCCCAAGCCTGCTTCAATCGCGTGGCCGAAGGTGTGGCCGAAATTCAAAATCGCGCGAATGCCGCCTTCCTTCTCATCCTCGCCCACCACAGCCGCCTTGATCTCGCAACTGCGCTTCACCGCATGCGCGAGCAGCACCTCGTCGCCCGCGCGCAACCCATCGATATTCGCCTCAATCCAATCAAAGAAAGCCATGTCGTAAATCGGCCCGTATTTAATGACCTCGGCCAAACCCGCAGACATCTCACGCGGCGGCAGCGTCTTGAGCACCGCCAAATCACACACCACCAGCTCCGGCTGATAAAACGCGCCAACCATGTTCTTGCCCAGCGGATGGTTGATCGCCGTCTTCCCGCCCACACTCGAATCCACCTGCGCCAGCAGCGTGGTCGGCACCTGCACAAACGGCACCCCGCGCATATAGCAAGCCGCCGCAAACCCCGTCATATCGCCCACCACCCCGCCGCCCAAGGCAAACAGCGTCGTCTTGCGATCCGCCCCGCTGCCCAGCAGCTGATCAAAAATCTTATTTAAAGTCTCCCAGCTTTTGAACTCCTCCCCATCAGGCAGGATAAGCGTCTGCACATTCGGATAGCGCGTTTGCAAAGCCTCGAATAGCTGCGCCGCATAGAGTGGCGCCACCGTGCTGTTCGTCACAATCAAAGCGCTACTCGCCTTAGGAAGCTTGGCATAAGTGGCCGCGTCTTGCAGCAGCCCCGAGCCAATCTGAATGGAATAAGAGCGACCTTCAAGGCTGACGGGGACGGTGTGGAGAAGCTTTGAAACTGTAGGCATGCCGTGATTGTCTGCGATCAACATGCAGGCATTGCCTTAAAGAAAGCGCAGAAATGAAAATCTGAGCACAAAAGGCAGCCAAAGGCTACAATATGGCATGCAAACGGACAAACCCATCACTTGGAGCGCGGAAAAGAATCTGCAACTGATGGCGCAGCGCGGCGTGTGTTTTGAGGACGTTTTGGTGGCCGTGGCTGGAGAAGGTTTGCTGGCCAATGTGTCGCATCCGCAGCCTGAGCGCTATGGGCATCAAAGGATATGGGTCGTCAAAATGAAAGCCTATGTTTATCTTGTGCCGTATGTAGAAAACGATCAGCATATTTTCCTGAAAACCATAATTCCCAGCCGCAAAGCCACGCGCC
Source organism: Variovorax sp. PCZ-1 (assembly GCF_018413605.1). Lineage (GTDB taxonomy): Bacteria > Pseudomonadota > Gammaproteobacteria > Burkholderiales > Burkholderiaceae_C > JANMDU01. The sequence goes on from NZ_JAHCDN010000002.1 coordinate 448,920, forward strand.
AATACCTCGGAGAAACCCATGAAAGCTAACGCCCCCCGCACAGCAAAAATCACCACCACGCAAGACGATGCCAACGAGCAAGCCCTGCTCGATTCCTTCGAGGCCGGTGAGTGGATTTCCAATTCCGATGAAGCCACAGACATCGCCCGCTACCGCACAGCCGCCTCCAAAGCCCTGCTCAAAAACAAACGTGTGAACATCCGCTTATCCAGCATGGATTTAGAAGGCCTGCAAGCCAAAGCCGCGCAGGAAGGTTTGCCTTATCAAACTTTGATTGCTAGCGTGTTGCACAAGTATGTCTCGGGGCGGTTGGTGAATTCGCAGATGTGAATTTGCTTTTTCTTCGCTCTACCCGCAAGCTTGCTTCGCCTTCACGCAACCCGCTCGCCTGCCACGTGACGTGCCCGAAAAAGCCGAGGACTGTCTTTTTCAGCGCGTTGTGCATGGTTTCACAAGCTGCTGATCTTTTGTAGCGATGATTACATGGCTGGCCGCGCCCGACCGAGACAGTCTTCGTTTTTTCAGACCCATCACGCGGCGGCTATACGTGTCGGCGCGTTGTTCCTTCGTTTTACAGGGAATTTGAAGCAAAAGAGGCATATCGCCGGCGTATTTATTGCGCGGCGTGCTATCGAAATATGAGTTCATGCACAGGAAGATGGTTACGCAAAAGCAGTCGCGAGACCAGTGATGCTAAGGCGCGATGACTTGACCAATCCGTACCAAATTACCATCAACGTCAATCAAAGCAAACTCGCGCAGCCCCCAAGGCTTGTTTTCTAGCTCGGTCAAGCGAGGTATGCCTGAGCTTGGCAATTGAGCTGCCCGGCAAGCGCGATAGAAAGATTCGACATCGGTGACGCGGATGTAGCAGCCCACTGAAGACTCCGCAGGCACGAGCTCTTGATGAGTGAAAAAATGAAGCTCAACGCTGCCTCTGTGGAGGATGGCATAGCCTTTGTCACACGCGTGGACTCCGCCCTCAAAACCAAGACGCTTGTAGAACGCAACCGTGTCGCTGACCGAGCGGCTCGGCAGTATGGGGATAGCGATATCGAGCAGTTCCATAGCTCTTTCGATTCTACGCCGCTTGAGATCTTGCAGAGGATTTAAAGCAAAAAACAGCATATCGCCGGCATTTTTATTGCGAAGTATGCTATCAAAATAATAACATTGCACCACCCGCTCGCCTGCCACGTGACGTGCCCGAAAAAGCCAAGTACTGTCTTTTCGGCGCACTGTGCACGGTTTCACGAGCTGTCGATCTTTTGTAGCGATGATTACATGACTGGCTGCGCCCGATCGAGACAGTCTTCGTTTTTTCAGACCCATCACGCGGCGGATGCGAAGTCTTTACTGTATTGCACTCGTCTAATCTACGAACAATAATGTTCATTGGTATGTCGTTAGTTTTGAGCGAGCACCTCTGCGTATACTACGTCAACTGTTACAAATAACGCTGACAAACAAGGTCAAAAAGAAAGCAAAAGTCATGGAACAACGATCGGATGTGGAGTTCAGAGCTGAGAAGTTGTACAAAAACTCTAGAGAGAAGTTTGGCTACCTGTTTCGAGAGGTCGTCTCAAACTCAATCCATGCCGCACTGATCAAAACTTCCTTACAAACATCAAAAGATTTTAAGCCGCTTGTCAGATTCACTGTTAAAAGACAACACGGAGCCTTAGAAATTTGCATTGAGGACAACGGTGAGGGTTTTCATGATCGCAACAGAGCGTATTTCACAAGCCTAGATTCCAAAAATACTGAAAAGGAGAAGCTAAATTTTCACCCAAAGGGACAAGGTCGCCTCGCAATCGTTTACTTTTCCGATATGGCAAAGTATTCGTCTGTTTACGCTAATTCGTCAGGGGAGTTAAATCGCATTGAATTTGATTACCCTGAACGCAGCCCATCGTTGTTTGATCTGAGTGACGTAGGTTCATCAATTGTGAATGAGGGAATTACTGGTACAACGATCCAACTCACACTTGCAAAGCAACAGTCGCTTGGTCGAGCCAATACATTCTTCAATAAATACTCTGATGTCAATAAGCTGGCTGGATGGTTCATAGAGACGTTTTTTCCTTTTTTCATGGAAAATGAAGCCCTAGAACTCCAAATCAATATTCAAGGAGACGCGGAGCCAATAACTATTAATAAAGCATTCATCGAAAAGAATGTAAAGCGTGTTCCATTCAGCGTGAAATTTGATGGGTCTTCCGCCAACACTACACATTTTCAAATGTGGTTGGTGTCAGTGGCAACGGCACCAAAGAGCAAGAATCAAGTAACTTGCTTCGCAAGGCATCTCCAAGCTGAAATCGAGGGCGGAAAACTTGAGTATGAAATTGATCTTCCTGTTGCCTATGACTGGAGATTAACGTCGGAGTTTTTCGACGATAACGTTGATCAAAAGGGTGACAAAATTGAGATAAGTGACGCCGACTTAGAGCAAATTCAAGTCGCTTTAAATCAAGCACTAGATACTGAGTTCTCATTGCAGATCACTGCTAATCGCGCAGAGTCTCAAAAAAATGTCGAGAATGCGAAGGCTAAGTTCCAATCGCTTTCGGTCTTTATTGATGCTCGGAAAAATTCAGAAACGAGACGGATTCTGAAAGACGCAGATATAGTGAGCGGTGCCTTGGAGGATAAGGGTAAGGTCGAGAGGACATATTGGATTAGCGAAGAAGCGGATCCAGAAGAAGTAGGAAAGCTATTGAACTCTTCACTTCACATATACATCCACCATAGAGGCAGAGTTTTAAAGCGTCTCAAAGAACTGGTTCTTCTATATAACGAAGAAGGCGAAGAAAAGAAAGAGCGGGAAAATGATGTTCATGATCTGTTCCTGCGTAGAGGTAATTCTCTTAAGGAATCGAATGGAAAAAGCCATCTTCACAATCTTTGGATTCTGGACGATAAGTACACGATCTTTTCAGAGACTCTTCAAGCCTCAAGTACAAAAAGCGGTTCGTCAGTATCTGACATTTACATCTGGGCAGATGATTTGGAAAAGACGAAAGAGCTTTTGATACTTGAGCTTAAGTCAACAACCTCATCTCACAATGCAGGAGATAAATATGAGAGTATGGTCGCGCAGGTGAAGCGGTATGCAAAGCAGTTTTATCAAAATCCTACAAAAGTTCTCAACTGGCATGTGAATCCGGAAAACGTTTTGTATTCTGGCGTTGTGCTAGCTAGAAAAAGTGACATCTATAGGGAACTGAATTCAAACAATGGCGGGTCGTCGCCGAACAAGATTCCGTTTCTGGAGTCTTCTTATTACTTCTACGAGAATTTCTCTGTAGAGCAGAACGCTACGGCAGAACCTAAATTCATGAAGATTCGCATAGAAATGTATTCCTATGAGGACATCCATAGACTCGCAGAATCTAGAAATGCGGTGTTCCTAAAGCTCCTCAAAAATGAGTTTAGCGTCGGCAAATCGCAACTCTAACAACTGCTTTGACCCGTTTACCAAGCTGGAACTTTGTGAGCTAAGCGAATTGTTTTGCAAACGCGGATGATCGTGGCAGATGTTTGTTGCTGAAAGAACTGCCGTAAGATTTTTCCGTAGTTCACTTGGCAGGCGAGCGGGTGGTGCGAAACTTATTCCAAACTCGCCAGCCTAGCAACACGGCAAGAATAGCGGCGTACACATACACCTCGTTGTAATCATTCTTCCCAGATCGCATCCAGAAAAAATGCAAGATGCCCAGACCTGCGATCACGTAGACCAGCTTATGCAGCATTTGCCAACGCTTTGCACCTAGCGCTTTGATGGCTCGGTTGAAAGAGGTGAGCGCAAGTGGTGTGAGCAGCAGAATTGCCGCTGAGCCGACGAGGATGAAGGGGCGTTTGATGATGTCGTTGATGATGTCGCCGATGTCGAAGCCCATGTCGAACCAGCTGTAGGAGATGAGGTGGAGCAGGGCGTAGAAATAGACGAAGAGGCCGAACATGCGGCGGAAGCGGGCGAGCTGGGGGGTTTTGCTCATGACGCGCAGGGGCGTGACGGCGAGGACGATGCAGAGGAAGCGTAGCGTCCAGTCGCCAGTGGAGCGGATCAGGTATTCAGCGGGGTTGGCGCCGAGTTGGTTGGTGATGATGCCGTAGATCAGCCAAGCGAAGGGGAGGAGGCATGCTATGAAAAGAATAGCTTTTGCCGCAGGTTTTAAAAGGGCTTGGCGCGGATTTATCATAGATTTTTGCGAATAAAAAAAACTAGGTAACGCGAAAAACGCGAAATAAATTCAAGAAAAACGCAAAAATTTTTTAGTTTTTTTGCGTTTTTCGCATACTTTTAGCGCTTTTCGCGTTACCTAGTTCTAAGCACGTAGCTCAATAAAACTTCTTCAAATCCATACCCGCATACAACTGCCCCACCTGCGCCTCGTAGCCGTTGAACATCAGCGTTTTGCGCTTCTTGGCAAACAAGCCGCCTTCATCGCCGATGCGGCGCTCGGTGGCTTGGCTCCAGCGGGGGTGATCAACCGTTGGGTTCACGTTGCTGAAGAAACCGTATTCCTGTGGCGCGGCTTTGTTCCAAGAGGTACGCGGTTCTTTTTCTGTGAAGCGGATTTGCACGATGCTTTTGCCGCCTTTGAAGCCGTATTTCCAAGGCGACATGAGTCGCAGCGGCGCGCCGTTTTGATTGGGGAGCACTTCGCCATACATGCCGAATGCGAGCATCGTGAGCGGGTGCATGGCTTCGTCCATGCGCAGGCCTTCGACGTAGGGGAAATCTAGCGAGCCGTTGCGCAGGCCGGGCATTTGCTTCGCGTCGGCCATCGTGATGAACTCGACGTATTTCGCGTTGCCTAGGGGCTCCACTTTTTTGATGAGCTCGGCTAGCGAATAGCCCACCCACGGGATCACCATGCTCCAGCCTTCGACGCAGCGGAAGCGATAAATGCGCTCTTCCATGCCGGAGACTTTGAGCAACTCTTCGATGCCCATCTTGCCGGGCTTTTTCACCGCGCCAGTGATCTCGACCGTCCAGGGCTTGGTGATGAGCGTGTGCGCGTTCTTCGCTGGGTCAGCTTTGTCTGTGCCGAATTCGTAGAAGTTGTTGTAGGTGGAGGCGTCTTTGTAATCGGTGAGCTTTTCCATGACGTTTGCGCCACTCACTGCGCTTTTGCCGCCGGGGAGCTTTGCTAAGCCGCCCATCGCGCGTGCATCGCGCGCTGCGTAGCTGGCCAATGCCGCGCCCGCTGCGCCGCTTGCCCAGAGTTTGAGCAGATCGCGGCGGCCTTCAAATGCTGCGCGCGATGTGATCTCACTGGGGATACCGTGATCAAAGCCATTGGAATTTGTGCGAATCAACATGAAAACACTCCTTGTGATGACTTTGAGTCGGGCGGCGGTGGCAAGTTCTTACAGCGACCCGTAACTGTGCAAACCGCTTAAGAACATGTTCACGCCAATGAAGGCAAAAGTCGTCACGCCCAAGCCCGCGAGTGCCCACCAAGAAGCGACTTCGCCGCGAAGGCCCTTCATGAGGCGCATGTGCAGCCAAGCGGCGTAATTCAGCCAAACAATCAGAGCCCAGGTTTCTTTTGGATCCCAGCTCCAGTAGCCGCCCCAAGCTTCTGCCGCCCAGAGTGCGCCGAGCACGGTGGCGATGGTGAAGAAGGCGAAGCCCACAGCGATGGATTTGTACATCACATCATCGAGCACTTCAAACTCGGGCAAACGATCGCTGATGCGATCGCGCAGCCCAACGAGCGCGAATGAGATAAGCGCTGCTGCAATGGGATAGAACACGTAATCGGTGGTGATCGTTTTGCCGCGCAGCGCTACGGGGCCGAGGAAGATCATGAAGAGCACGAAGCCGCCGAACCATAAGGCCCCGAGGCGCAGCTTGCTTTGCGCGCCGACGTTGGACTTGAGCAAATACGCATAGGCCACCATCGCGGCCAAGGAGAAAGTGCCATAGCCCACAAAATTAGCGGGCACATGCAGCTTCATCCACCAGCTTTTGAGCGCGGGCACGAGCGGCTGAATTTCATGCGCACCGCGATCCAAGCTGTACCAAACGATGAAGCCCACCGCCGCGCTGATCACGAGCATAACGAATGCGCCGAGCGAGCGAATGTGCTGCTGATCTTTGTAATGCGTTTCGTAATACAAATAAAACAGCGTCGTCATCCACACGAAGAGTACGAAGACTTCATACAAATTGCTCACGGGGATGTGGCCAATATCGGGGCCAAGCAAATGGCTCTCATGCCAGCGCACCATCGTGCCGATGAGTGCCATCGTCACCGCGCTCCAAGCGAGCTTGGAGCCCAGGCTAGACCATGTGGCTGAGTCAGACTTTTTGAGCACGCCAACCCAGTAAAACAAGGTGCTGAGCAGAGTCAACAAGCACATCCACAAAATCGCCGATTGGCTGGAGAGCAGGTATTTCAGCCAAAACACGTTTTCAGCGCGGCCTAGATCTCGCTGATACGAGCTAATGGCGAGCAACGAGAAGAACGCGACGGTGATCATCAGCGGGCGCAAAGGCCGCCAAAACCAACCGATCCAAATTGCGCTCGGCACTGCGCCCGCGAGAATCCATTTCTCGTAAATGTCCATCGAGGGCGAATAGCGCATGAAGGCATAGGCCGCACCGAGCACCACGAGCAGGGCGAAGACCCAATCGCTCGCGTTGCGTTTGCTTAAGTAGCTTTCGTTGTAATTGATGGTTGCGGTATTCATAAGGGCGTGCCAGTGCTGTGAATGGAGAGCGCGTTGCGAGTCAAAAAAGTCTCAGGCAAGGCGCGAAATGCAGCCGGGGTCGCCCCCCGGCAAGGCTTCGCAACGCGGCCTGAGGCTTTTTTGGCCGCAACCCGTAGGGAATGAGTGGCAAAAGCCGCCACTCGTCGTTGCTCGTCTAGGCAAGGCTCCAGCCTTGCCGTCGCCGTGCGCCTAGATTGGCGGCTTTTGTCACTCATTCGCGCCTCCATTCACAGCACTGGCACGCCCTGTACCTAACAACTTGGTTTTTAACATTTCAAACTCCTTATCACCATCCATCGTCTTGCGGTTGGTGGAGAGCGCCATTTGCGCTTTGGATGCGTCGCCTTCCGGCGTGATCCACACCCAGACGCGGCGCTCGCGCACGTAGAGCATGGCAAACACGCCGAGGATGAGGAATAAGCAACCTGTGTACACCACCCATTTGCCCGGCGCACGAGCGAGCTGGAAGATGCTGGCTTGCACTTGGTTGAATTCTTTTAGAGTGAAGGAGAAAGGCGCGGGATAGAAGAAAGAATCGGAGAGGGCTACCACGGCCTGCGTCATAAAGGCTTGTGTTTTTTCATCAGGCTCGAGTGGCTTGAGATTGGCCTTCTCGCGCGTAAGCTGCGCGAGCTCAAAGAGCACGCCATTCAAAATACGCACCAGCACTTCGCCCGCTTTTTCGCGCTCTGCGGCGGGTACAGCGGTTTCCATGAAATCGGCGATGGCTTGCAGGCCGGCCACTTCTTTATCGCCAATTTTCTCAGCGCCAGCAAACAAATTCAAAGCACGGCCAGCGGAGATGCTGAGCTGCTGCGCCATCTCGGGCTTGGCGGGGTCAACCGCCTTGGCCACATAGCGCTTCACAGCCGCTTCGCGCATCGCAGGCTCGGCCAGAGCCATCTTTAAGCGCGAGAAACCATCGGGGCTGCCTTGGTCATCGGCAGGCACGCGCAGGTAAGAGAAGCTGTCGTTCGGATTGGTGCGCATGCCCCAGAGATATACAGCAAGCCCTTCGCCTTTTTCATTCGGCTCCATGATCACGGGCAGCATGTAGTTGTTGAATTCCGTCGCTTGGCCAGCGCCATCGCGCAGCTTGTAGGAAATGCTGGGGCCGACATTGCGCAGGCCTTTGTCTTGGCCGAGTTTGTTGGCCGAGCCTAGGCGCGAGTCGATAGATTCGCGCAGATCCACTTTGCGCACATCGACTTCTGATCCGCCACCTGCATTCTTAGAAAAATTCTCAACGTTGATCACGCGCAGGCCGGTGTATTCCAAAACCATCTTGTCTGCACCAGCGTCTTGACCTTTTGTGAGTTGTGATTGCCCACCAATCGCGCCCTGCACATCAAAGGCCTTGCCGCCTGCAGACAAAGGTACGGCTTGCAGCTTCACGCTGGAGCCGCCGTCGTCAAAGCTGGATTGATAAATCTCAATGCCGCGATGCCGCGCCGGATGATTCACCTCCACGCGCGCTTCTTTTTTCTCGCCGGTTTCTTTGTCGTGAATGATGATCTCGCTGGCGAAGAGCTTGGGCATGCCAGTGGAATAGTGCTCCACGATGAATTTTTTCAGCTCGATGGAGAAGGGCAAATCTTGTAATAGTACGCCGCCGTTTTGATTCAAGATGGCAGTCGATGCGCTCGTGCCTTCGCTCACAAACATATTGCCGCGAAAGGCGGGGTTGGTGGGCGGCAGGCGATGCTCTGCGGGCACTTCAGCAATCATGCCACCGCCAGTGAAGATCGTTTTCCCGCCAAACCATTGCTGCATGCGGATGAACAAATCGCCATCGAGCAAGCCGCCGATGCAGACCAAGACGATGGCGCTGTGGGCGGCGATGTAGCCGAGCTTATTCGCGCTGCCGGCTTTGGCGGCGATCATCGTGCCGTTGTCGCGAGTTTGCACCTTCACTTTCCAACCACTGCCTGCGAGCTGGCGAGCAATGCGGTCTGTGGCCGTGGCGGTGTCTTGCGTGAGAGTAGCTTCGTGTTTGTGGCCAAAGGCTTTGAGGCTTTGCTCACGCATGCCTTCTTTGAAGACTTTCAAATCAGCCAAAATTTTTGGTGTGTTGCGCGCGATGCACAGCGAGGTGGAGATCACCAAAAATGCCAAGATCAGCATGAACCACCAAGCGCTGTAAACGGTGTTGAGATTCAGCGCACGAAACACATCCGACCAAAAAGGACCGAATTGATTCACGTAATTGTTGAGCGGCTCGCCTTGCTTGAGCACGGTGCCGATCACGGAGGCAATGCAAATCACCGTGAGCAGCGAAATCGAAAAACGCATGCTCGATAGCAACTCGACTGCTGCGCGCAAGGCAGCAGAGGGTGTTTTGAGGCGCAGGCCTTGGGTGGAAACTGACATCGGGGATTTGTCTTTACTGCGAAGGGTCAACCCTGTATTGTCTCAAACGGGCATGAAAAAAGCGGGTCTCCTGTTGGAAAACCCGCTTTTAATGAGCCTTTTGAGCTCAAAAGGTTCAGATCAAGTGTATCAACGCAGGCCGGCGAGGTAATCCGCCACCGCCTTGATTTCACGATCATTCATTTTTGCTGCTACGCCTGTCATCACAGCATTGTTCGTACGGCCACCGTCGCGGTAAGCCTTGAGCGAGGAAACGATGTAATCCGCATGTTGGCCAGCCAAGCGTGGGTATTGTGAGGGCATGCCAGCGCCTGAGGGGCTGTGGCAGCCTGCGCAAGCGGCGATGTTGCGGTCTGCAATGCCGCCTTTGTAAATGCGCTCGCCAGCGGCGACCAAAGCCTTGTCTTTCGCGAAGCCTGGCTTGGCTTTTTGGCTGGCAGCCCAATGAGCGATGTTGCGCATGTCCTCATCAGAGAGCGTGGCTGCGAAGCCTTGCATGATGGCGTTTTTACGCTTGCCGTTTTTGAATTCGGTGAGTTGCTTCACCAAAAACTCGGGATGCTGGCCAGCGAGCTTGGGATTCTCTGGCGAGCCAGAATTACCATCAGCACCGTGGCAAGAAGCGCACACGGCTTCGTATTTATTAGCGCCAGCGGCGATGTCAATTTTTGGGCCCGCAGGCTTGGTGTCTGCAGCGAGGGCAGAAGCGGAAACAATGGCTGTCAGCAGCAGGCTGGCGATGAATTTCATAATGAACTCAGAATTGTGATCGGGTAAACCCAAAGATTTTACAATGGCGGATGACCGAAACTCCAAAAAAGCCATCAAATACGAAATTAGCTGGCCCCCGCTTGACACCGAAGTACAAGCTTGTTCCTCCAAGTTACCGCAGAAGTCAGCCGCGCTCACGCGCTGCTTCCGAGGCTGGGCAAGCAGTGGCAGGCAGCAGCTCAGAAGGTAAAACCGCGCTGGCTTGGCTGCATACCGCGCGTTTTCTCACCACTTCGGCGCAACTGCACCAACTCCCCGACCATGACTACCCCGAAGTGGCCTTCGTCGGCCGCTCTAACGCGGGCAAATCCACCTGCATCAACACGCTTTGCCAACAGCGCCAGCTCGCCTACGCCTCAAAAACGCCGGGGCGCACGCAGCACATCAATATGTTTTCCCTAGGCAAGCAGGGCACAACCGACCTGATCTTGTGCGATTTGCCCGGCTATGGCTATGCGGCGGTGGACAAGCTCTCCAAAGCGCGTTGGCAGCAAGTGATGGCCAATTACCTGGTTTCGAGACCACAACTCAAAGCCGTAGTGATGCTGGCCGATTCGCGCCATGGGCTCACCGAGCTGGATGAGAGCTTGCTGGATGTGATTCGCTCGCGCGTGGAAGCTGGGCTTGAGTTTGTGGTGTTGCTCACCAAAGCGGATAAGTTGAACAAAACAGAGGCCTCCAAAGCTTTGTCTATTGCAAAACTGCAAACCGCAGGCGGCGATGTGCAGCTTTTTTCTGCTTTGAAGCGGATCGGGATTGAAGAAGCGGCGCTGCGCCTGTATGGATGGCGAATGCCTGCTTTGGGCGATCAGAGCCTGCCTGCCGAGCCTGAAAACGGTTAAAATACGGGGTTGTTCCGAATAACAGACTGGCGCTGACAAGCCCAGCCTAGATGCGAGTAATCCCATGGCCGTTGTTGTAAATAAACCCCTCCCAGAATTCGAAGCTAACGCCACAGGAGGCCTCAAAGTTACCAACCAGAGCCACAACGGCCAAGTCATGGTGCTGTATTTCTACCCGAAAGACAACACCCCCGGCTGCACCACCGAAGCGATGCAGTTTCGTGACAAATACAAAGATTTCGTGAAAGCTGGCGCAGTGGTTTTCGGCGTGAGCCGCGACAACATGAAATCGCATGACGAATTCAAAGCCAAGCTGGAATTGCCTTTTGAGCTGATCGCCGATACGGAAGAAAAGCTCTGCCACGGCTTCGGTGTGGTGAAAAATAAAATCATGTACGGCAAAAAAGTCAAAGGCATCGAGCGCAGTACCTTTTTGGTGGGTGCAGATGGCGTTTTGAAGCAAGAATGGCGCGGCCTGAAAGTGCCTGGCCATGTGGAAGAAGTGCTCAAAGCGGTCAAGGCGCTGAAAAAAGCGGCTTGATTTTTAGGCGGGTTTTGGGCGAGTAATTTCCCCGCAAATCTCTTAAGTCCTTGTCACTGCTCATTTTTTGCTAGCAAGCTAGCATTTCAAGAGCGGATACAAAAAATATTCAAAAATATTTTTCTTGCACTGACACACAGCTTGTGTATAGTGGCTGCTATGAATTTGATACTGACGCGGGTTCACAGCCCTGTCACTGCTGAAGACACCAATGAAGCCACACGGGTTGCCGGGTGGCTTTTTTGTTTTTTGCGCCGGGTTGTGCGTGATTCAGCAAGTTCATTTCATACCACCTTCCTATCAACCCCACCCAAGAGCTGTAAACACTATGCCTCTGCCTCCCGCCCCCAACCAACGCGCTGCTTTGCTCTCTCCCGAGGCTTACGACGCGCCGGCACGCTCACCCAGAGCAGGCCGCAAGAGCGCTTCATCGGTAGATTTTGAAGACAGCAGCGCTCACACCCAAGACATAGAGCTCTTTGATGAGCGCGCTGGCGGCGACGCACCCGAGGCGTTTGAAGAAACGCAAGCCCTACTGGAAGCTGTTTCAGGCAAATCCAAAGCGGGTTTAGAAGCAAAAACGCCAGTTAACCGCCATAAAACAAGCGCAAGCAGCTATGAAAAGAATAGCATGCCCGCGCCTGCCAAATCCATCCGCAAGAAGAGCACAGGCCCCGCCAAGCTCTTTGTGCTCGACACCAATGTGCTACTGCACGATCCGATGAGCCTCTTCCGCTTTGAAGAGCACGATATTTTCTTGCCGATGATCGTGTTGGAAGAGTTGGATGGCCACAAGAAGGGCATGACCGAAGTGGCGCGCAATGCGCGCCAAATCTCACGTGCGCTGGATGCGCTGGCGGCTGTGCAGGGCGCAGACATGAAAGATGGTTTGAAGCTGGATGTCACGGGGCATCGCGAAGCCGTTGGCCGCCTGTTTTTCCAAACGCAGGTGATCAATTCCAACTTGCCTGCCGCACTGCCACAAGGCAAGGCAGACAATCAAATCCTCGGCGTGGTCGCTGGCTTGGGAGAGCTGCACAAAGGCCGCGAAGTCGTCTTGGTTTCCAAAGACATCAACATGCGCGTCAAAGCCCGTGCGCTCGGCCTGCCCACCGATGATTACCAAAACGACAAAACGCTGGACGACGGCGATTTGCTCTACACCGGCAGCCTCGCCTTGCCCGCAGATTTTTGGGACAAGCATGGCAAAACGGCGGAGAGCTGGCAGAGCGGCGGCCATTCGTTCTACCGCATCAGCGGCCCCATCGTGCCGCAATTGCTCATCAATCAATTCGTCTATTTCGAAACGCCCGGCGAGCCATCGCTGTATGCGCGCGTCACTGAGATTCGCGGCAAAACCGCTGTGCTCAAAACCCTCAAAGATTATGGCCACGCGAAAAACGCCATCTGGGGCGTGACCACGCGCAATCGTGAGCAAAGCTATGCGATGAATCTGCTGATGGACCCTGATGTGGATTTGGTGACGCTCGCAGGCACAGCAGGCACAGGCAAAACTCTGATGGCTCTCGCTGCAGGCCTCACGCAAGTCTTGGACGAGCGCCGTTACACAGAAATCATCATGACCCGCGCCACCGTGAGCGTCGGCGAGGACATCGGTTTCCTTCCCGGCACCGAAGAAGAAAAAATGGGCCCATGGATGGGTGCGCTCGACGATAACTTGGAATTCCTCACCAAGAACGATGGCGGCAACGCTGGCGAATGGGGCCGCGCTGCCACCAACGAGCTCATCCGCTCCAAAATCAAAATCAAGAGCATGAATTTCATGCGAGGCCGCACCTTCTTGAACAAATACGTGATCATTGACGAAGCGCAAAACTTAACGCCCAAGCAAATGAAAACGCTCATCACCCGCGCCGGCCCCGGCACGAAGATCGTTTGCATGGGCAACCTCGCGCAGATCGACACGCCTTACCTTACCGAAGGGTCGAGTGGCATGACGTTTGCCGTGGACAAGTTCAAAGGCTGGCCCCACAGCGGCCACATCACCCTCGCACGCGGCGAGCGCTCGCGCTTGGCGGATTTTGCGAGCGAAGTGCTGTGAGGCATGCACATTCAGCCGATCTTCGCGGTAGCCGATAAAGACGAACTCCATCAACTCATGCGGGCGTATCCGCTCGCTACGGTGATCATCACCGTAGCGGGGCGGACGGAAGTGAATCTCCTGCCTGTAGAAATTTCCTCAGATGGAGAGCTTGGCAAACTCTCTGGCCACGCATCGCGTAATCACGCGCTGTTTCAACTGATGAGTGATGGCAGTGAAGCGACGGTGCTTTTTCAAAGCCCCAATGCCTATATTTCTCCTCGCTGGTATGTCAGTGGTCAGCAAAGTGGCCGCAATGCTCCCAGTTGGAATTACATCGCCGTGCAAGCGCGAGGGCAGATAAGATGGGTGGATGATCGAGAGTGGTTGATGGCGCATTTGGCGGCGCTGACCGCAGGCCAAGAAGCAGGTCGCGTCAACGAGTGGCGCATGCAAGATGCTGCCCCCGATCACATTGAAAATGCTGCGAACCATCTGTTGGGTTTTGAAATTCACATCACTGAGCTGCTAGGCAAAAAATTTCTTTCGCAGCAGCGAACGCCTATTGATCGGGAGAGCCTGGTGATGCATCTGAAAACCGAATTCAGGGGTGCGGCGAATGATGTGGCTGATTTGATCGATTCCATGCGCGGTTAGGGCATGAGTATCATTTTTTGATACTCAGCCAGCCACCCGCTGCCACTTTCTAGCCATTTCTTGGCAGGTGATAAAGTTACGTGATACTTCAAAACATGTTCAACAAAGAAAGGTATTTATGAGTAACCCACTGATTCAACGCGACACTGCTGCATGGCAATTGCAAGTGTGGATTTCCTTTGGCTTAGCCGTTTTTCTCTGCGGCACGGGTCTGGCTTGGCTGCCTGGGCAGGATTTGGATCGCGCGTTCATGGTGATGGGTTATATCTTCTGTTTGTCTACAGCTTTCTTCTTGGCGAAGTTTGTGCGCGATAACCAGTACAAGAAGGTGGATACGCCGATGTGGCGTATGGTGGTGTACACCGCTTTCTTCGTGGCCATGACGCTCACCGGCTGGGGCTTGTGGCGCATGAATGTGAATGACACTTACAAGGCCTTCCTCTTGGTGAGCTGGTTGTACCTGATCACCACCACGTTCACGCTGGCCAAGACGCTGCGTGATAAGCATGAGGCTGATTTGGCTGAAGCCCGTCTGCAAGCTCGCGCTGAAGCACGTCGCGAGATGGAAACTCAGTAAGAGTTTTGCCATACCCTGCAAGCTCAGTGATTGTGCTGATCTAGCCCCCCCAAAATTGATAAATTCTTCTCGATCAGAAATGGAGCGAGTGATGAAAGCTTTTTCTTTGAAATCTAGCGTAGTGTCTGTAGCTACTACGTTTTCTATAGCACTTAGCGCAGTATTTATAACGGCGAGTATCGGTTTTTCGTCTCAATCTTATGCTCAGAGTGAGGCATCCATCGTGCTCAGTGCGCTACCCGTGGCTTCTGTGGTCGTCACAGGTGTGGGCGCGAGCACGGCGGCCGGTGCGTCAGTCGCTGCACCTGTGATCCTCTCTGCGGCAGGTGCGGTCTTCGTCGTGAAGGTGGTGGAAGTGACCGCGCGTGGCACGGTGTATGTGCTGGAGCGTGCATCCGATGGCGCGCGTGTGAGTGTGGAGATTTTGGGCAAAGGTGTGAAGGCTAGTGCGGTCGGCGTGGGCGCAACTGTCGCCGTGAGCGTGATCGGCACAGGCATGGTGCTCTCGGCTTTGGGCGAGGCGATTGCCTTCATTCCCAACGAGCTTGGCAAAGCGCTGCTGCACAACGAGCGCATCACAAACTAAACGAGGCTGATCATGAAGATCATTCGTTCTGCTTTTGTCGCCTTGCTAGCAGCAGCTGCCATGCATGCCCATGCTGGCCGCTCCTGCGATGCGCCTAAACCATCTGCGCCACAAATGATCATGCAAGGCATGAATCTCGCGGAGAAGACTTGGCGTGCGCTTGAGGCCGAACACACCAAGAGTGGGGCAAAGGTCGTCGTGCTCGCGCGCGCAGGGCAGGATTTGAGCAAGTATGGCCTGCGCTATTCGCATCTTGGTTTTGCCTACAAAGCTCAAGATGGTCGCTGGCTGGTGGCGCATAAGCTCAACACTTGTGGTACGGCGGAAGCTTCGCTCTATCGCCAAGGCTTGGGCGAATTCTTCCTCGACGATCTTTTTCGCTTTGAAGCGACATGGGTTGTGCCTACCAAAGAAGTGCAAGACAAATTACATGCGGCATTGCTCAATGAAGCCCGCACCAAAGCCATGCACATCAAGCCCTACAGCATGGTGAGCTATGTGTGGGGCACGAAGTATCAGCAGAGCAACCAATGGGCGATTGAGACGCTCGCCGCTGCGATGGAGCCCAGCATTCGCACGCGTGATCAAGCGCAGGCGTGGCTGCAGTTCAAAAACTATCAGCCCACCGTGCTCAACATCAAACCGCTCACACGCTTGGGTGGCCGTATCACGCAAGCCAATGTGGAGTTTGACGATCATCCGGCGAAAAAACGCTTCTCAGATCGAATCGAGTCTGTCACAGTGGACAGCGTGTTTGAGTGGATGCCACGTGCAGGCTTAGGAGCTGCTCCGGTAGCTTTGAAACTGTGATTTTTAAGCTTTTTAAGCATATTGCCGGCGTAGATACTGCGCGAAATGCTATGAAATTGATAGTAAAGGTGCATCATGAGTAAGTCGCTCCGTCTTTCTGAAAAATGGTTTCGCCGTGGCCTTTGGCTGGTGGCGTTTGTGTTTGCTGGCTTCTTGATCGGGCTGGGCGGCACGGTGGTGGGTGATTTGCCCAAGGTGGAGAAGCAACTGGAGCTGGATGATTTTCTGGATAAGCCACAGGCTGAGCGACTTAGGAACAACATTGCAGCTGCAGGGCGCACCGAACGTACGAGCAACGAAGCCTTAGAACAAGCGCGGCTCAAACTCAACTCGGCGCGCGCAGATTCCGAAACGGCACGCGAAAGCTTTGATGCTTGGATTGCTACACGTAGCGCCACCCAGCGCGGCGAACAAGATCCCCAAGTGATTGCACGCACTCGCGAGTTGGATAGGCTCAAAGCGGCTGAGCGCCAAGCACAGGCTGCTTTGGAGGCGCAAGACAAGATCGCTCTCGATGCTCGGCAACTCGCCTCACGCGAGCGCGAGCAGTTGCAAAGTCTGGAGACTGATGGCTACAAAAAGCTCAATGCCGAGCAACGCCGCGTTGAGCTGCGCGTCTTTCTCTATCGTTTGGCGCTTACCTTACCGTTGCTAGCCATTGCCGCTTGGCTCTTCGTGAAAAAGCGCAAAGGCACGTATTGGCCTTTCGTTTGGGGCTTCATCATCTTCGCAGGCTTCGCCTTCTTCGTGGAGCTTGTGCCCTATTTGCCAAGCTACGGTGGCTATGTACGCTACATCGTGGGCATCGCGCTCACAGCGGTGATAGGCCGCTACGCCATCCTCGCGCTCAATCGATACCTAGAAAAACAAAAAGCCGCCGAGCTTTTGCCTGATGCCCAGAGACGCGAAGAGCTGAGCTATGACACCGCATTGGCACGCTTAGCCAAAGGTGTATGCCCCGGCTGCGAGCGCCCAGTTGATCTGAAAAACGACAAGATCGACTTTTGCCCGCACTGCGGCATCGGCCTACACGATCATTGCGGTGCTTGCAATACGCGAAAGAGCGCGTTTGCGAAGTTTTGTCATGCATGTGGGGCTACTGCCAGCGAGGTTGTCACCGCTACAGCTAAGGCTTGATTTCAGCGGCGCTAGCTAGTGCGGGTGGTGCCTTCAAATGGCCAATGTACAGCAAGGCCTGATGAATTTTGATCGAGGGCACATCGCCTTGGCGCATGTGGAGCAAGTCGCCGGGAGTCACTAAGCGTGGGTCAGAGTCGGTGAGGGGAATGCCGGCAGCTTTGTAGGCTTCTAGGACGAATTGGCTGCAGAAAAATTGATCGTTGGGCACGGGGCCGAGGGTGATGGCGGCTGAGCCGCGGATGCAGGCATCACGCACGAGGGCGGGCATGATGGGTAGCTCGCAGAATTTGCGTTGCAAAGTGAAGGGTGTTTGCAGCACGATGCCAGCGGTGTTGTATTTCGTGCCGATGTGTTTTTCTGCAAACTTTTGAATCAGTGCGGCTTCGATGCCGTCGATCTTGGGGTGGCGGAAGGCGACGATGGTCGCCTCTTCCGCGATGAACTCTTCGATGCTTCTTTGCCGCACACCAGAGCCCACGGCTTCAATGATTTGACCGTTGCCCACATAGAGCGCTGCATGGCTCACGGGGGATAGCGTGATGGCGCGAATACCTGCAGAGTTGATGCCATTCGCGGCAGACAGGATGATGTCGCCTGTACGCAAGGCTTGTGGCTTGACCAATTCGCCGCCGTTGCTGGGATCGAGTGATTTGTTTTGTACGGCGATGCTGCCTTTGCCGCTCTGTGGATCGAGCCTCACATCGGTGGCGCAGGCACTCAAAGTGAGTGCTGTAGCGATGCACATGAAACGAGCAGTGATAGACTTGGTTGAAGGCATAAATATATAGAGAATCGGCCTCTAGACGGCGTAGAATATTCGCGAAATGCTATCAAATACGTAGTAATAAGCTTGGCGCAAGCTAGACACCACGCGCACGATCTTCTCTGAATTTCTTTCTGAAATCGCTGAACGTACCAGCTTCTAGCGACTCGCGCACCTCGCGCATGAGATTCAAGTAGTAATGTAGGTTGTGGATCGTGGCGAGCATAGGGCCGAGCATTTCGCCGCAGCGATCGAGGTGATGCAGATAGGCGCGGGAGAAGCCACCGCTGACTGAGCCGTCTTCTTGCGTGATGCCTTTGCAGGCGTAGCAAGTGCAGGTCGGGTCAATCGGTTCGTGGCTGGTTTTGTGCTTCGCGTTGCGGATTTTCACATCGCCATAGCGGGTGAAGAGATGGCCGTTGCGCGCATTGCGCGTGGGCATCACGCAGTCAAACATATCCACACCTGCGGCCACGCCATCGACCAAATCTTCCGGCGTGCCCACGCCCATCAAGTAGCGCGGCTTATTGGCGGGCAGGCGATGCGGCGTGTGCGCCATGATGCGCAGCATCTCCGCCTTGGGTTCGCCCACGCTCACGCCGCCAATCGCATAGCCAGGGAAATTCATCTCGACGAGTTTGTCGAGCGACTCTTGCCGGAGGTTTTCAAACATGCCGCCTTGAACGATGCCGAAAAGTGCATTCGGGTTCTCAAGTTTTGCAAATTCGGTCTGGCAACGCGCCGCCCAGCGCAGCGAAAGCTCCATGGAGATGCGTGCCTCAGCCTCGGTCGTGATGTGGCCTTTCACGTCATAGGGCGTGCATTCATCAAACTGCATCACGATGTCGGAATTGAGCACGGTCTGAATCTGCATGCTCACCTCAGGCGTGAGAAACAGCTTATCGCCATTCACCGGCGAGGCAAAGCGCACACCTTCTTCGCTGATCTTGCGCATCTCGCCGAGGCTCCACACCTGAAAGCCACCACTGTCTGTCAAGATCGGTTTGTTCCAACCTTCAAAGCCATGCAACCCGCCAAACTGCTTCATGATGTCTTGCCCAGGGCGCATCCAGAGGTGAAAAGTGTTGCCCAAAATAATCTGCGCGCCCATCTCATGCAAGCTGCGTGGCATCACGCCCTTCACCGTGCCATAGGTGCCCACAGGCATGAAGATTGGCGTTTGCACGACGCCATGGTTGAGCGTGAGCGTGCCTCGGCGGGCGTGGGAGCCTTCGTAACCGCGCTCAGGCGCGGGTGGATCGGTTTTCAGTAGTTCAAATTGCAGCATAGGTGGATTTTCCCACGTTGATGAAAGATAAACTCTCCAACATGACAATAGAACGCAGAGAAATCACCGATTGGTCGCTCACTTTTGTGATGCTTTTGGCTTTGATGGAGGCCATGGTCGTGCCGCCCCTGGGCGAAATGGGCTTGCTTAACCGCACTTTGGCTGATGCGATTTTCATTAGCGTGCTCGCTTTGGGCGCTTGGCTGCTGTTTGACCGCACCTCGATTGGCAAAGTGTTTGTGGCGATTGCCACGGTGTCTGTGGTGCTGCGCATCGCATCGCTGATTTGGCCAGAGTATCACTATCCGTATGCGGATGCGTGGGTGTCTGGCTTGGCATTGCTGGCCATGTCTTGGCTCATGATCACCTACACGCTTGCACCGGGTTCGATCAATGCGCACCGTATTGCGGGCGGTGTGGGAGCGTACTTGTTACTCGGCATCGCATTTGCGCAATTGCATCGCCTCATTGCGATGAAGTTTGAAGGCGCGTATTTGCTCTTGGGCAACCCAGCCACTTTCGAGCAAATGGATTGGCGCTTGAATTATTTTTCCTTCGTAGTGCTGACCACGCTGGGCTTTGGCGACATCACACCCGCGCATGCCTTGGCCAAATCCCTGTCCACACTGCAAGCCTTGATCGGCGTGCTGTATCCCGTGGTGTTCCTAGGCTGGGTCGTGTCGAACACGCGGCCAGACATGGATCACCGGGATTGAGCGTGTTTATTTACGCCGCTCTAACAGCATCGAATCACCATAGCTGAAGAAGCGGTATTTTTCCTGTACGGCGGTTTTATACAGAGCCATGATGTGCTCGTAGCCTGCAAACGCGCTGACAAGCATCATCAGCGTGCTTTTGGGTAG
Source organism: Variovorax sp. PCZ-1 (assembly GCF_018413605.1). Lineage (GTDB taxonomy): Bacteria > Pseudomonadota > Gammaproteobacteria > Burkholderiales > Burkholderiaceae_C > JANMDU01. The sequence continues at coordinate 468,898 of NZ_JAHCDN010000002.1, forward strand.
GTGGAAATTGGTGATGAGCAGGTCAACAATTTCGAATGCAAAGCCAGGCGTGATGAAGATATTGGTATCGCCGCTGGTTTGTTGGTTCTTTGCGTAGCTTTCTAGCGTGCGCACGGTCGTTGTGCCCACCGCAATCACGCGACCGCCCCTTGCCTTGCAGTGTTGAATGGCCTCCAGCGTTTCTGGTGGAATGCTATAACGCTCAAAGTGCATGGTGTGATCAGCGATCTGCGCGGCCTTCACAGGCTGGAAAGTGCCTGCGCCGACATGCAGCGTGACGAAGGCGCGTTCGATGCCTTTGGCTTTCAGTTGTTCAAATAAAGCATCGTCAAAGTGCAAGGCAGCAGTCGGTGCAGCCACTGCACCAGGATGCTTGGCAAACACAGTTTGATAGCGCTGCTCGTCTTCTTGTTCGTCTTCATGCGTGATGTAGGGCGGCAGCGGTACATGGCCAAATTGCTCCATCACCCAATACGGATCATGCGATAGCTCAAAGCGAAACAGCGCACCATCTTCCTCCGGCCATCGGCCAATGAGCTGGGCTTTGATGATGTCTTGGCCATTGCCATAAAGATGCACCCAATCGCCCAGGCGTGGTTTCTTGCTCACCTTCATGTGCGCGACCACTTCTTTGCCAGAGACGACACGCTCAATCAGCAGCTCCAATTTGCCGCCCGTGGCCTTCTCGCCAAAGAGCCGCGCTTTCACCACTTTGGTGTCGTTGAAGACCAAGAGATCGCCCGCCCGGAGTAAATCAGGCAGCTCGCGAAAGACGCGATGCACGGGCTGAAGGCTACTGCCATCAAGCAATCGTGAAGCCGTGCGCTCTGCTGCGGGGTGTTGTGCGATCAGCTCGGGAGGTAACTCAAAATCGAAATCTTGAGTGCTAAATTGCCGTTTGGCCGGCATAGAATCTGCGCGAGGTGCTATTAACGTCATAGTATCTTGAGGATTGGACGAATCCGTGCCAAGTGAACAAGGCACAATTATCCTATGCCTCGCAAAAAACCCACACCTGAAGCGGCTGCTGCACTCAAGCCGCAGCCCAAATCTGCCGTGGAAAAAGCGCTCGATAAGCTGGGCTTGCATCGCCCGATCGATTTTGCGCTGCACCTTCCGATTCGCTACGAAGACGAAACGAAGATCAAAAAACTGGAGGATGCGCTGGATGGCGACAACGCCCAGATTGAAGGTGAGATCACAAGTTGTGAGATTGCTTATCGCCCGCGCCGCCAGCTCGTGGCGGTTTTGAACGATGGCACAGATTCTTGCCAACTGCGTTTCTTCAATTTCTATCCCTCACAGCAAAAGCAGCTCGCCGTGGGTGCGCGCATTCGCGCACGCGGGGAGTTGCGTGGCGGCATGTTTGGTTGGCAAATAGTGCATCCTGTGTGCAAGGCTGCGGGTAGCGCCTTGCCTACTTCGCTCACGCCGGTGTATTCCACGGTGGCGGGGCTGCCGCAGGCTTACTTGAGAAAAGCTGTGGTTAATGGCTTGGCGCGCGCTGAGAGCAGTGGTGCTCTGCGAGAGACGATTTGCTCAGAAATTTTAAGCAAAATAGGCCAATCGGCGGCATGGAATCTGCGCGAGGCGCTATCATTTTTGCACTACCCGTCACCCGATGTGACGCTGGCTCAGTTTGAAGATCACACGCATCCTGCTTGGCAACGCTTGAAAATTGAGGAGCTGCTGGCGCAGCAGCTCTCTCAACTCACCTCCAAGATGGAGCGTGATGCCTTGCTTGCGCCGTCACTGAAAGCGCAAAAGGGCGGCCTGCATGAAAAACTGCTGGCTACGCTTCCTTTCGCGCTTACGAAAGCGCAACAGCGCGTGAGCGAGGAGATCGCGCAAGACCTATCTCAAACCCGCCCGATGCACCGTCTGCTGCAAGGCGATGTGGGTTCTGGCAAAACCATTGTGGCCGCGCTCGCAGCTGCAATCTGCGTGGATGCAGGTCAACAATGCGCGCTGATGGTGCCCACGGAGATTCTGGCTGAGCAGCATTTCCGTAAACTCGTGGTGCTGCTGGAGCCATTGTTTGAGCCTTTGAATTTGAAAGTGGCATGGCTCACAGGCAGTCAAACCGCGAAGCAGCGGCGCGAAGCATTGGCACTCATTGAAAGCGGACAAGCGGCTCTGGTGGTGGGCACGCACGCCATCATTCAAGACAAAGTGATCTTCAAAAACTTCGCACTCGCCATCGTCGATGAACAGCATCGCTTCGGCGTAGCACAGCGCTTGGCACTGCGCGCGAAGATGAATGCACCGGGGCATGAACCGCATCTGCTCATGATGACCGCCACGCCGATCCCGCGCACGCTGGCCATGAGCTATTACGCGGATTTGAATGTCTCCACCATTGATGAGCTACCGCCAGGGCGCACACCGATTCTCACCAAGGTGCTTTCCGATTCGCGCAAAGATCAGGTGATCGAGCGTATCGCTGATCAGATCAAGCGAGGCAGGCAAGTGTATTGGGTTTGCCCACTGATTGAAGAATCCGAAATGCTCGATCTGAGCAATGCCACACAAACACATCAAGAACTCACCGAAGCTTTCCCCGGCATGTTGATTGGCCTGCTGCATTCACGCATGCCGCCTGCAGAGAAAAAGGCAGTGATGCAACTCTTCACCAGTGGCGAAATGAAGCTCTTGGTGAGCACCACGGTGATTGAAGTGGGCGTGGATGTGCCCAATGCCTCGCTCATGGTGATCGAACACGCCGAGCGCTTTGGCCTCTCTCAGCTTCATCAATTGCGCGGCAGGGTAGGGCGCGGTGCGGCAGCTTCAGCTTGCGTGTTGCTGTATTCCACCGGCGAGAGCGGGCGCTTAGGTGATACGGCTAAAGCGCGATTGAAGGCGATGGCCGAGACGAATGACGGCTTTGAAATTGCGCGGCTCGATTTAGAGATACGTGGGCCAGGAGAGTTTTTGGGCGCTCGGCAAAGCGGTGCGGCTTTGTTGCGCTTTGCGGATTTGCTGGAGGATGCGGCCTTGCTGGAGCGCATTCGCAGTGTGGCTCCTTTGATCTTGCGAGATCATGCTGAATTGGCTGCGCAACATATTGAGCGGTGGATGGGTGGGAAGGTGGATTTTCTGAAGGCTTAAGGTTTTGGGTGCTCTTGAGAATAGAACGCAAAAGACGCAGAAATGCGCAAAAAACGCAGAAGAATCAAAAATGAGATGTCTTGGAAGGGGTCAATTTGCTTTTTGTTTTTCTTTTGCGTCTTTTGCGCATTTCTGCGTCTTTTGCGTTCTATTCTTAAGCTTGCAAACCAACTAAATCAAAGCCCGAGCCTGCTTCACTGCCTCGACCAAACTCGAAGCATCCGCCACACCTTGCCCCGCAATATCAAAAGCCGTCCCGTGATCCGGGCTCGTTCTCACCAGCGCTTGGCCTTTGCCGTTGTGTAGCCCCAGCGTCACGTTCACGCCTTTTTCTACGCCGAGGTATTTCACGGGAATCAAACCTTGGTCGTGATACATCGCAATCACTGCGTCAAATTTTCGGAAGCCGCGCGCTTGCATGAAGATCGTGTCAGGCGGGAAGCTGCCTTGGGCGTTGATACCCTCCAGCTTGGCAGCAGCAATCGCGGGATGAATCACTTCGATTTCTTCTCTTCCAAACAAACCGCCTTCACCTGCATGTGGGTTCAAGCCTGCCACAGCGATACGCGGCGCGGATCTCAAGCTTTGCGATAAAGCGGCGTGTGTGATGCGTAGAGTTTGCAAGACGTTCTCATGTGTCACGCGATCCAGCGCCTCGCGCAGGCTCACATGGATGCTCACGAGCACGGTGCGCAGCTCGTCGCTGGCGAGCATCATGCGCACGGGCATTTCATCCACAGCCATTCCAGCGAACGCTGCGGCCTCATGTTGCAGCAGCTCTGTATGCCCCGGAACTTTCACGCCAGCCGCGCCCCAAGCTTCTTTATGTATCGGCGCAGTGACCACAGCCGCCGCCTCGCCGCGCAAGGCCATACGCGCAGCTTCACGCACGCAGGCATATGAGAATATTCCAGCCAAATCGCTGACTGCACGATATGGGATCTGCGCGAGATGCTCACTTTTTAGGAGCGGATCGGCATCATTCAAGGCCAGAACAGGAATACCTTGAGAGGGTTGTGAACCTGCTTGCGAGATGGGGTGAGCGGAAATTCCTCCGATCAAATCGGCTGCCCGCTGCATCATCGGCAGATCCCCGAGCACAAAGCAATGGGCCATCACATCAGGCGCATCACGGAAGGCTTTGGCCACAATCTCAGGGCCGATGCCAGCGGGATCGCCCGGTGTGATGACGATGGGCTTGATGCTTTCAGTATTCTTCATAAACGTGATTTCATCACATCTGCGCATGGCGCTGCGCGTCAAGCGTCTTGGCAAAGCAAGGCGCAGCCTGCACAATGTGCAAAATTTTTACCAACAGGAGTGTCTTCATGCGCATCGCCTTCATTATCAGCAGCGTCTTTATCGCTAGCCTTGCCTTCGCACAAAGCAGCAACAAACCGGGCTTGTGGGAAGTCACGAGCAAGATGACTGCCCCTGCGAATCCGCAGCTGGCCAAGCAGATGGAAGAAGCGCAAAAAGCCATGGCCTCCATGCCAGCTGCGCAGCGCAAGCAGATGGAAGAGATGATGGCCAAGCAAGGCGTCAGCATGAGTTTTGGCGCAGGCGGCACCACCGCGGTCAAGGTCTGTATCACACCGGATATGGCTAACCGCTTGCCAATTGAACAGCGCCAAGGCTGCACCTACAAATTTTCACAAAGCGGCGCAACGCACAATTTCAGCTTTCAGTGCACGAACCCGCCGGGCGATGGCGAAGGCCAATTTACCTTCAGCGATGCTGATAACTACAGTGGCAAGATGCGTGTGACCAGCACGCAAGGCGGCAAAAAAGACACCATGGACATACAAACCACGGGCAAGTTTTTAGGTACAAACTGTGGCAACGTCAAGCCGATGCCTATGGCAACGAAATAGACACACGGCCCCAATGGTGACTCTTGAAGAGCCGAGTTTGGAACTTATCTGAGTGGCTGGCATCAGCCATTGCAAACTCATCTTCCTCCTCATCGCTATGCCTACCCCTTTTCAAAAGCGCCTTGCAGTAGCCGCCCTCCTTGCCGCTGCCACGCTGCCCCTGATCGGCTGCGCCAGCAATAGCAACACCCAGCAACAATCTTGGGACAGCCGCTCTGCCAATCGCAGTTTGGCCTTGGCTGCGGCTGTAGGCATGCCCGAAGCTGATACCCATGAAGTGCGCGATCTGCAGTGGACGGACGCTTCTCGCCAGCGTGTTGTCCCAGCCAAGCTGTATCTGCCCAAAGACGCGGCCAGCAAAGCGCCCTTGGTGATCTTCTCTCACGGCATTGGCGGCTCGCGCGAGGGCTACACCTACATTGGTAAATACCTGGCTGCCAACGGCATCGCTGCGCTGCATGTGCAGCATGTGGGCAGTGATCGCAGCTTGTGGTTTGGCAATCCGATTCAGATGGTGGGGCGCTTGCAAGATGCCGCCAAAGAATCCGAGGCTGTGGATCGCACGAAAGACATGCGCTTTGCACTGGATCAGCTGCTCTCGGATGCGCAATTGAGCACCCGTTTGGATGCGCAGCGTATTGCAGCGGCGGGCCATTCTTATGGCGCGAACACCACGATGCTCTTGGCCGGCGCACGCGTGCAGCGCGCAGGCTCGGAGATGGATTTGGCTGATCCGCGCATCAAGGCCGCTGTGATCATCAGCGCTCCGCCTTTTTATGGCGAAGGTGAGCCCTCCGCCATCGTCGGCAAGATTCGCGTGCCCAGCTTGCACATCACCGCCACGGGCGATGAGATCAAGATCCCTGGCTATTACTCTTCTGCCAAAGATCGCGTCGCCGTTTATGAGGCCACCAGCAGCCAGCCGGGCAAGATGCTGGCCGTGTTCAAAGAAGGCAGCCACAGCATGTTCACAGATCGCTTAGGCACGGGCGGTGAGGCGCTCAACCCGCAAGTGAAAAAAGCCACGCGTGAGTTGATGCTGGCTTTCTTGCAAAAACAGTGGTCAGGTGACTCCCAAGCGCTGAAGCGCTGGCCTGCGCAGCATGCGCCATTGGTGGCGCGTTTTGAGCAGAAATTTTAAGCAAAATAGGCCATTCGCCGGCATGGAATCTGCGCGACATGCTATTAAAATCATAGTTATTGCTGTTTGTTATCACAGCACATCACTGATCAATTGTTCAGTGTGCAAGCGGTTTTGCTGGCGTGAGCAGGGTAAAATCATTGACATCTTTTGACAAATCGAGACAGAGGCTCTATGCAGTTTTTAGACAACACCTTGGCGCAAGCCTTGATCCAGTGGCTCGCTCATGGTTTGAGCGAAGCGTCTTGGTGGCAGATCGTGCTCTACACGTTGTTCACCACGCACATCACGATTGCCGCCGTGACGATTTATTTGCACCGCACCATGTCGCACCGCGCGCTGGATCTGCATCCCATCGTGTCGCATTTCTTCCGCGGCTGGCTGTGGATCGGCACCGGAATGAAGACCGCCGATTTCGTGGGTGTGCACCGCAAGCACCATGCCAAATGCGAAACCGAAGAAGACCCACACAGCCCGCAAACGCGTGGCCTCAAGGCTTTGCTGTTGACCGGCACCGAGCTGTATCAAGCCGAAGCTGCTAACCCTGAAACACATGCAAAATACACCCATGGCTGCCCGACAGATTGGGTCGAGCGCAATGTGTACTCTCGCTACACTTGGCAAGGCGTGGGCTTGATGCTCGTGCTCAACTTGGCTTTGTTTGGCATGCTCGGCCTGACCGTCTGGGCGATTCAGATGCTCTGGATTCCCGTGCTCGCCACCGGCGTGATCAATGGCATTGGCCACTACTGGGGCTACCGCAATTTTGAATCGCAAGATGCCGCTACAAACGTGAGCCCATGGGGCATTTTGATTGGTGGCGAAGAGCTGCACAACAATCATCACACTTATGCCACGAGCGCCAAATTTTCTGTGAAGCCATACGAGTTTGATATTGGTTGGCAATACATTCGCGCCTTGAGCGCACTGGGCTTGGCCACCGTGAAAAAAGTGCCACCCAAATTGGCTTTGGGTGATGTGCGCCCTGTGGCAGATGCCCAGACGCTTGAAGCTCTGATTGCGCATCGCTACGAACTCATGGCTGCTTACGCACGCGATATGCGCGCCGCCTGCAAAGCTGAAATCGAAGCGCTCAAAGCCAAGCAAGGCGATGTATCGCTCTTGAAAACGGCTAAGCGCTGGTTGCACCGCGATGATGAAAAAGTACCTGCCACGGCAGTGGCTGATTTGAAGGCCGCTCGCGCTCAGTATCCCGTGCTCGGAAAAATGGCTGAGATGCGCGATGAGCTGCGCCAGCTGTGGAGCAACACACATCTCTCGCGCGAACAGCTCGCGGCCAATCTGGCGGCTTGGTGCAAGCGCGCAGAAGAAAGCGGCATTGCGGCTTTGCAAGAAATGTCGATGCGCTTGCGTGCAGCGCGCGCTTAACGTTGGCTATGAATGTAAAAAGAGGCTCTGCGAGCCTCTTTTTTTTTTGGTCAAAATATGATCAAAATCAGCATATGGCCGGCATAGAATCTGCGCGGAATGCTATCAAATAAATAGCTAAACCAGCTTCTCACGCAGCATCTGATCCTGCGTTGTCTCGCGCTCGCGCATGAGTAAAGCCTTTGCGCCATCCACCAAGACTTCAGCAGCACGGCCACGCGTGTTGTAGTTGCTCGCCATGCTCATGCAATAAGCACCAGCAGAAAGCACAGCCAGCAAATCGCCGCTGTTGATATTCAAATCGCGGTCATGCCCGATCCAATCACCGCTTTCGCACACAGGGCCAACAACCTCGTATGTCGTCTGTGCACCTTCACGCGGCTGCACTGGCACGATGCTATGAAAGGCCTGATACATCGCAGGGCGTGGCAGATCATTCATCGCCGCATCCACGATACAGAAATTCTTCTGCTCGCCGGGTTTGAGGTAGAGCACTTCCGTTACACACACGCCCGCATTACCCACAAGAGAGCGGCCAGGCTCAATCATCAAATGCCGTTGGCCAAAGCCACGTGCATCAAGCTTTGCAAGCAGCTGCTGCCACAGATCATCTGCCGCAGGCGGTTGCGTGCCTTCGTAATTGATGCCCAGGCCGCCGCCAAAATCAATGTGCTCAATTGGGATGCCCGCCGCTTCAATCGCCTTGACCAAATCCAAAATACGGTCCATCGCATCGAGATAAGGCGCAACGGTGGTGATTTGAGAGCCGATGTGGCAATCAATACCCACGACTTTCAGACCTTTGAGCGAGGCTGCATGCTTGTAAACCGGCACAGTGCGCTCATGTGAAATGCCAAACTTGTTGCCCTTGAGGCCGGTGGAAATATAAGGATGCGTTTTTGGATCAACGTTTGGATTCACGCGGATGCTCACGGGTGCAACCTTGCCCATGCTTGATGCCACTTCGGAGAGCACATCCAGCTCTTCCTCGCTCTCCACGTTAAAGCACTGAATGCCCACTTCAAGCGCACGGCGCATCTCAGCGCGCGTTTTTCCCACGCCAGAGAAAATAATCTTCGCAGGAGAGCCGCCAGCGGCCAACACGCGCTCCAATTCACCGCCTGAAACGATATCAAACCCGCATCCCGCTTGCGCGAACAGCTTCAAAATCGATAGCGATGAGTTCGCCTTCATGGCATAACAAATCTGCGCCTTGCGGCCTGCAAAGCCTTTTTGGTAAGCAGCCAGTGCGGCCAGCATCGAAGCTTTGGAATACACAAACAAAGGCGTGCTGTGCTCGCGTGCGAGATCAGCCACGCGAGCGCCTTCGACGCAGAGCTGGCCGTCTTGGTAGGCAATGAAGGGTTGGCCGGGCAGGGCAGAGTGAGTCATAAATCTGAGGGGCTGGCTTCAGCGCTTAGGCGCAGAGGCGGGCGAAAGGGGGGAAGATGCGGGCGAGACGGGGTTGAGCACTTGAGGCAAGGTGGCGCGGTTTTGCGCTGCAGGCTCTTGAGGCAGCGTCAATGGGCCTTTCTGTCCACAAGCTGCACTTGCAAGTACGAAGCCTATACAACACAGGCCTACAATCGGTTTGAAATTCAACATCTTTTCATTTTACTAGTCATGACCGACACAGAATACCTTCAACACGCGGAAAGCTTGCTCAGGAGCGTGGAGGCCAGTTGCGATCGCATCAATGACACGAGTGATGCCGATATCGACAACCAGCGCGTGGGTGGCATGATCACCATCAGTTTTTCTAATCGCAGCCAAATCATCATCAATCTGCAAAAGCCATTGCATGAGGTGTGGCTGGCCACCAAGGCGGGTGGCTTTCACTACAAATTTGAAAGCGATTGGCGTTGTACCCGTGCTGGCACGGAGTTTTTTGCGGATCTGAGCCAGCATGCCAGTGCGCAATCTGGCATGGCCTTGGTTTTCAGTTCCTGAACAAATCCAAAATTGTTTTCTTCTCTTCTGCCGGCGCTTGCGATGGAGCCTGCTGAGGGAGCGGCACATTCGGATCTAGAAGCGGATCAGACAAGCCCAGGCTGTTGACGCCCGCGCCTCTTGCAAATTCATCATAGAACCATTCGCCACCGATATTGAGCACGCCCTCAGGCGCAGTGGGCTCTACCACGGGGACGCCTTTCAGAGCAGTTTCCATATAGCTGATCCATACCGGCAACGACAGCCCTCCCCCGGTTTCTCTGTCGCCTAGCTTGCGTGGTGTGTCATAACCAATCCAGCTCACGGCCACTGTCGTTGGGTGATAGCCGGCAAACCAAGCGTCGATCGAGTCGTTGGTCGTGCCTGTTTTGCCATAGATATCGGGGCGCTTGAGGGTGGCCTGAGCCCTTGCTGCTGTGCCAGATCGCGTGATCTCTTGCATCAAATTTGTCATGATGAAGGCATTGCGCGCATCGATACCGCGCATCGATTCATCCAACGCGGGCGGCTTGTGGTCAAGCAGCACGCGGCCTTTTTGATCGGTGATGCGGCTGATCACAAACGGGTTCACGCGATAGCCGCCATTGGCAAACACCGCATAGCCCGTAGCCATCTGCATCGGTGTCACCGAGCCTGCACCTAGTGCCATGGTCAGATAAGCGGGATGCTTCTCCGCTTCAAAGCCAAAGCGTGTGACCCAATCTTGAGCGTTCTGCGCACCGACGGATTGCAAGATGCGAATCGAGACCATGTTCTTTGACTTGGCCAAGCCGCGCCGCATCGACATCGGCCCATCAAATGTACCGTCGTAATTCTTCGGCTCCCAAGCTTGGCTGCCCGTCACGCCAGCGTCAAAAAACAAGGGCGCATCATTGATCACGGTTGCGCCGCTGAATCCCTTTTCGAGTGCAGCAGAATAAACAAAGGGCTTGAAGCTCGAGCCCGGCTGGCGCCAAGCTTGCGTCACATGGTTGAATTTGTTTTTGTCGTAATCAAACCCTCCCACGAGTGCGCGCAAAGCACCATTGCGCGGGTCGAGTGCCACGAAAGCGCCTTCAACTTCGGGCAATTGTGTGATCTCCCATGTGCCTTTGGGTGTTTTCACCACTCGGATGATGGCGCCTCGGCGAATTTTGATGTTGGCCGCTGCATTGGCAGACAAGCCAGACTGCGCCGGACGAAGCCCGTCCCCTGTGATTTCCAGTTGCTCGGCATTGCGGCGCATCGCCACGATCTTCTTGGCATTGGCCTCAAGCACAACAGCAGCGAGCACTTCATCGTTATCAGGCTGCTCTGCCAGCGCATCATCAATGGCTTCCTCCATCTCATCTTTGGCTTGTGGCAGCTCAATAAATTTTTCAGGGCCACGATAGGGCTGGCGGCGCTCAAAATCCATGATGCCTTTGCGCAAGGCTCGATAAGCGGCTTGCTGCTCGGCAGATTTGATCGTGGTGTACACATCCAAGCCACGCGTGTAGGTCTCTTCACCGTACTGCGCAAAAATCAGCTGACGCACCGTCTCAGCCACATACTCCGCATGTACGCGGGATGTATCTGGGCCAGTGCGCACTTTCACATCCTCAGCACGTGCGGCCACGGCTTGTGCTTCAGTGATGAAGCCGTTTTCTAGCATGCGATCAATGATGTAGAGTTGACGGCGTTTGGCACGGGTGTAATTTGCAACCGGATTGGCGCTGGAAGGGAATTTGGGCACGCCGGCTAGCATGGCGGCTTCAGCGATGCTGATACTTTTGAGCGGTTTACCAAAATACGTGTCTGCGGCAGCCGAGAAACCATAGGCTCGGTTGCCCAGGTAAATCTGGTTCATATAGACCTCAAGAATCTGCTCCTTGGTCAGGGCATGCTCTAGCTTGAAGGTCAGCAGGATTTCGTAAATCTTCCGTGTGTAGGTTTTTTCGTTCGACAGATAGACGTTTTTCGCCACCTGCATGGTGATCGTGGAAGCGCCTTGACTTTTGAGTTTGCCCAAGTTGGCTAAGGCTGCGCGCATCACGCCGATGTAATCCACGCCGCCGTGGGAGAAAAAGCGGGCATCCTCAATCGCCAGAACGGCATCTTGCATGTGCTTGGGGATGTCTTTGAGAGGGGTGAGCGTACGATGCTCCTCACCGAATTCCCCGAGCAGCGCACCTTCAGAGGAAAACACGCGAAGCGGTAGCTTGGGACGGTAATCTGTCAGATCACTCACATCAGGGAGATTGGGGTAAGCCGTCGCCAAAGCCAAGCCCAGCATGAAGGCCACGCACAAAACGCCCGCCAAGATCAAACCTCCCGTCCATGCGATGAGGCGGAAAACGGTTTTCTGCCAAGACGATCGGCCGGGGGTAGACGGGCTAGGAGTTGAGGTGTCTTGCATGGATTTGCTTTATTAATGCTTGGATTATAGGAAGGGGGGTGAAGCCAGGGTGAAGTCAATCTAAGCCATCAAAACTAAGCGTACTGTAATTTTAACGAGTTGTTACGATTCCAAAAACGTGGGATTTTGACAACGCTTAGAAACGCTTGAAAAAGAAAAAATCCTTGTTTAACAAGGAACTTACTGCTAGTATTGAAATACTTTCTTAAGTTTTTATTCCTTTTTTGCGCCAAATATTGGATCATTGGGGAACTGAGACAAGAACATTTTTAAATTGGAGTTTCGCTTGGTTTCGCTAGCCAACCTTTTCAGCCGCCAGCCAGCGCCCCTCGTCGGCCTGGATATCAGCTCATCCAGCGTCAAGCTGGTCGAGCTTGGGCGCAATAAAGCCGGTGAGTGGGTGCTTGAGCGCTGCGCCACCGAACAGCTCGAACGCGGCTGGATCACAGATGGCAACGTTGAAAAGTTCGACGAAGTGGCCGAAGCGATCCGCAAAGTCGTGAAAAAAAGCGGTACTCGCACCAAAAACGTGGCGATGGCGCTACCAGCTTCTGCTGTGATCACCAAGAAAATCGTTCTGCAAGGCGGTTTATCGGATGCTGAGCTGGAAATTCAAGTCGAAGGTGAAGCTAATCAATACATTCCCTTCTCGCTTGACGAGGTGAGCTTGGATTTCTGTGTGGTTGGCCCCAGCGCGAATTCTGCCGGTGATGTGGACGTTCTGATTGCCGCCTCCCGCAAAGAAAAAGTGCAAGATCGCCAAGGTTTAGCCGAGGCCGCAGGCCTCAAACCCATCGTCTTAGATGTGGAATCCTATGCCTCCCGCTTGGCCACTCGCCGATTAGTAGAGCAGCTCCCAGAAGAGGGGAAAGATGCCCTGGTCGCTCTGTTCGAAGTGGGTGCGATGACCACCAGCATGCAGGTCATGAAAAACGAAGAAGTTGTGTATGACCGCGACCAGGCTTTTGGTGGTGCGCAGCTCACCCAACTGATTGTGCGCCAGTATGGCTTCTCGCCTGAAGAGGCCGAAAGCAAAAAACGCAGTGGCGAGCTGCCTGAAGATTACGAATCTTCTGTGCTCAAGCCTTTCGTCGAAAACATGGCGCAAGAAATTGCCCGTGCTTTGCAATTTTTCTTCACCAGCACACCGCACAACCGTGTGGACCATGTGATGCTTGCGGGCGGGTCTTCCTCATTGCCAGGTTTGACTGAAGCAGTGACAGCGCAAACGTCATTCGATTGCCAAGTTCTCAACCCATTTGACGGTATGCAACTGTCATCGAACATCAAAGAAAATAAAATGCGCCGAGAAGCGCCTTCGTATTTGAGCGCCTGTGGTTTGGCGATGCGGAGGTTCTTACAGTGATTTTGATCAACCTACTCCCCCATCGCGAAGAGGCTCGCAAGCGCCGCAAAGAGGCATTTTTTGTATCGTTAGGAATAGCTGCTTTGATTGGCGGCGTGATTTGCGGATTTATTTATGCTGCTTATCAAGCTCAGATTTCGTCGCAGAACGAGAAAAATGCGTTTCTCCAAAAGGAAATCACGAAGCTAGAAAACGAAATCAAGGAGGTTTCAACTTTGCAGGCGGAAATTGCATCATTGCGCGCACGTCAGCAAGCGGTTGAATCCCTGCAGGCTGACCGTAATATGCCCGTATATCTGCTAACAGAGCTTGTAAAGCAGCTTCCAGATGGTGTTTACGTATCTTCCATGAAGCAAGATAATGTCACTTTAAGTTTGCTTGGTACGGCTCAGTCTCAGGAGAGAGTATCTGAATTACTGCGTAATCTTGCAAATAACAGCCAATGGTTCAACAAGCCTGAGCTCATCGAAATTGTGGCTGGATCTGTAGCGCTAACGCCTCGTGATCAACGTCGTGTTTCGAACTTCTCCATAAAAGTCCAAGTACGTAAACCTACAGATGTACAGAAGCCAGCGGCTGGTGCGTCAGGTGCGGCTGGCTTACCAGTGGCTCAAGAACAAAAGAAAGCTTGAGTTAGTCATGGCAAAAACATCCAAAAACAATATCGATTTTGCTGCATTGCAAGAGAAGCTTGCGTCCCAGTTTCGAGGCCTGAATCCGAATGATCCCTCGACTTGGCCAGCTATTCCCCGCTATGGCCTCTGCTTGCTTCTGGCTATCGCTGTGGTGACTGCATTATGGTTCTTGTGGTTACAGGGTTCGGCCGACGAACTCAAAGTAGCGCAGGACAAAGAAATTACACTTAGAGAAGACTATAAGAAAAAGCTAGTTCAAGCAGTAAATTTAGAGACGCTAAAAAAGCAGCGTGAGCAGGTTCAGCAGTATGTGACGCAGCTTGAAAAGCAATTACCTAGCAAGGCTGAGATTGATGCTTTATTGTCTGATATCAATCAAGCTGGCTTAGGCCGTAGTTTGCAATTCGAATCCTTTAAACCAGGAGCAGTTGCAGTCAAAGAGTACTATGCTGAATTACCCATAGCACTGAAAATCACTGGTAAGTATCACGATATTGGTGCGTTTGCTGCTGATGTGGCTAATCTATCTCGAATCGTTACCTTGAATAACTTGTCGGTCACACCAGGTGCTGCCAAGGATGGCACATTGGTTCTCGATTCAACTGCTCGCACGTATCGATATTTGGATCCGGAAGAAATCAAGGCACAACGAGCAGCCGCTGCACCCGCAGGAGCGCCCAAGAAATGAATACCATAACGCCTATATTTTTCCGCGCACTACTGTGTTTTTCATTTCTGCCGTTTCTCACTGCCTGTTTTGGTGACGACCAGCAAGATATCAAACAGTGGATGCAAGAGCAGCGTAACGCAACCAAGCCTAACGTTCCACCTATTCCAGAACCTAAGAAATTCACGCCAGAGTCGTATAAGAATGATTTATCCATAGAGCCATTTAGCAACCAAAAATTGACACAAGCTCTCAAGCGAGAATCTAGTCAAGCGACAGCGAATGCTGCTCTAGTCGCGCCAGAATTGAATCGCCGCAAAGAGGTTTTGGAAGGATTTCCACTTGACGCTATCAGTATGGTGGGCACGATGCTTCCCAAAGGCGTACCTGTCGCTTTGGTAAAGGTCGATAAATTACTCTATCAAGTGCGCTTAGGTAGCTACCTTGGGCAAAATTACGGCAAAGTCGTTAAATTGTCTGAAACAGAGTTGGTATTGCGTGAAATCGTGCAGGATGCAGCTGGTGAATGGATCGAACGTCAAGCTAGTTTGCAGCTTCAAGAGGGTTCTAAATGAAAACATCTATGAAAACAATGTGGCAATTGCCTAGCCAGTGGCTTATTGGAATCTGTTTGTTAGCTATTAGCGGTTGGACGTTCGCACAGAATGCCATTGAAAATCTAGCCGCAAGCGTACGTGGCGGTGTCGAAGTCGTCAGGATCGATTTCGCACAGCCAATCACCGTTGCACCAACGGGTTTTGCAATTCAAACACCAGCTCGTATTGCCTTAGATTTTCCTGGGTTCAACAACGCCTCAGGTAAAAATATCGTCGATATCAATCAAGGTAATTTACGCTCTGCCAACATAGTGCAAGCTGGAGAGCGCACACGCGTGGTACTTAACCTCAAGCAAGCAGCTAACTACAAAACTGAAATACAGGGAAAAAGCCTGCTTATTTCGTTAGACAATGTGGCTGGCAATAGTGTTGCGCCAGCTTCCAATGCGGCAACTGCTCCACCTGCATCGAGTTTTGCTGAATCGCGTGCGCGAGAAGTGCAATCACTCAAAGATATTGATTTTCGTCGCAGCCAAGATGGTGTAGGTCGTGTTGTGGTCGATTTGCCCAGCAGTCAAGTTGGAGTAGACATCAAACAGCAAGGGCAAACCCTTGTAGTTGAATTTCTCAAAACAAATTTGCCAGAGGGCCTACGTCGGCGCTTAGACGTTGCTGACTTTGGCACACCAGTACAACTGGTCAGCACCACACAGATTGGTGATCGCGTACGCATGGTTGTTGAACCAAAAGGTCAGTGGGAGCACAGTGCTTATCAAAGCGACAATCAATTCGTTCTTGAGGTTCGTCAGCTGAAGATCGATCCTACGAAACTAACGCAAGGGCCTGGCTACAGTGGCGAGAAACTTTCTTTGAATTTCCAAAATATTGAAGTACGCTCTTTGCTGCAAGTCATCGCTGACTTCACAAATTTCAACGTCGTCACCTCAGATACTGTCAGTGGAGCAGTGACATTGCGCCTAAAAGATGTGCCGTGGGATCAGGCTTTGGACATCATTCTTCAGGCCAAAGGCTTGGGAATGCGTAAGAACGGGAATGTGCTTTGGATCGCACCGAAAGACGAACTGGCAGCTAAAGAAAAACAAGATCTCGAAGCAAAAGCCGCTTTACAAACTTTGGAGCCTGTACGCTCGCAAGCAATTCAGCTCAACTACACAAGGGCAGCTGATATTGCGACGCAGCTTGGCAGCACTACAGGCTCTGGAACAAACGCAACACGGTTGCTTTCTAGTCGCGGCAGTGTAATTGCAGAGCCACGCACCAACCAAATCTTTGTCACTGATGTTCCGAGCAAGCTTGAAGAGGTTCAAGCCTTGGTCTCAAAGCTTGATGTGCCCGTACGCCAAGTGATGATCGAAGCTCGCATCGTGGAGGCATCAGATCAATTTGGCAAATCTTTAGGTGTCAAACTGGGCGCGAACGATCTGCGTGGTATTCGTGGCGGAGATGCGGGTTATGGCGTACTGGGTAGTAACAACCGAGTTGCTTGGGGGACGAATTATGGGAATGTAGTAGGAACTACTGGAGCTCAGAATGGTGCTGTTGACACTAGCGGTACATTCTTCAATATGCCAGCAGTCGGACAAAACGGCTTCAATGCTGCGGCTATTGCGTTGTCTATTTTTAATGCATCCGCAAATCGATTCTTGAACCTAGAGCTGTCGGCTTTAGAGGGCGATGGTAAAGGGCGTATTGTTTCTAGCCCTCGAGTCATAACAGCCGACCAAACACGAGCCTTAATTGAGCAGGGTACAGAATTGCCGTATCAAGTTGCCACAGCTAGCGGCGCGACTTCAATTGCATTCCGCAAAGCCAACCTCAAGCTAGAGGTCACGCCACAGATCACGCCAGAAGGCAATATTATTCTCGATGTTGATGTGAACAAGGACAGCGTAGGCCAAGCGACAGCGGCAGGATTTGCAATCAATACCAAACATGTCAAAACGCAGGTGTTAATTGAAAATGGCGGCACAGTGGTGATTGGTGGTATTTTCGAGCTGACTGAAACTGAGAGTGAGACGCGTATCCCCTTCCTATCTGATATCCCATATGCTGGTAATTTATTCAAGCAGCGTCAAAAAAGCGCAAATAAGCAGGAATTGTTAATATTTCTAACACCTCGCATGATTTCAGATCGTGCAGCGGCTAGATAATAGCTATACTTCTTATAGCATGAACGTATTGTTTGGAGGGAATCGTATGAAATTTCTGAAATGGATTGCAGCTGGCATTTTGGCCGCTTCTTTGATTGCTTGTGGTGGCGGTGGTGGGAGTGCAGGAACTAACAGTATCAATCCGACCCCGACCCCTAACCCTAATACCGATACAACTACCAACACTGCAACTGCTTCAGTAACAGCATTGGCGATTTCATCTAGTGTTAATCAAATCAATGCGGATAACTCTGATAATGCAACTATTGTAGTGACGGCGATCAATGCTAGTAATGCATCTGTATCAGGTGCGGAAATCCGCTTAAGTACAGATACGGGCCTCTTGGATGCATCGGCAAAGCTAACAGATGCTACTGGGAGGGCAAGCTTTGTGTTGAGTTCTGGTACTCTAAATCAAACCAATCGCATTGCATCGCTAACTGCGATTTCTGGAACGCGATCTGCACAAACTTCAATCAGAATTGCTGGAGGTTCATTAACGATAGATACCTCGGGGGTTAATGTTATTGTATCGGGTTCAACACCTCTAACATTTAATGTTTCCTTGCGAAATGCTACTGGAGCTGTTGTACCAAATTCAACGTTGACCTTGTCGAGTAGTAATCCTAATGCGGTATCGACCACAGCAGTCACTGCAGTAACTAACGCAGTAGGCATAGCTACATTTTCACTCACAGGCCTATCAGTTGGATCGTCTAATGTCTCTGTTAGTGGGGGTGGCTTGGTGGCTGCTAAAGAGATTTCAGTAACTGCGCCAGGCACGGGTTTCTTTTTCCTAAGTCCAAGCAATAATAGTGTGATTTCTACAGGTTCAGCCAATGCTATTTCTGTACAGGCTGGTACAGCTACACAAGTCCAATTCGTAACTACATTAGGAACTTTCGTAGGAGGATCAAATGTTTTGACGGCACCAGTTAATAGCGGTGTAGCGAGTGCAGTGTTAACTGTTCCTGCTGCAGGCGTCGCAACCATAAATGCGATCCATGCAAGCGTCTCAAGCATCAGTGCAACCCTTGCTCTAAATGCTTCTCCACCCGTTTCAAGTGCCAATAAGTTACTTTTGACAGCATCTCGCAATAGCGTTTCCGTCTCTTCGGGGACTAGTTTGAATACCGTTCAAATCAAAGCAAGAGCTTTGTTTAACTCTGCAGGAATAGATGCTGCAGTATTTGGTGTGCCTGTGCTGTTTAGCATCAGTGGTGGACCGGGCGCAGGAGAACGTTTGAGCCAAGCAATTGTCTATACCAATGCTGCTGGTGAAGCCATCACTGATTTTGTTGCTGGTACTCAAGCTAGCACTCAGAATGGTATTTCTGTAACGGCGCAAATTTTGGGCACTGCTGTACGCACAGGTACATCACCCTCGGGGAATGATGTCGTATTGACTGTTGGTGGGCAAGCGCTATCGGTAGCATTTAGTCCATCAACTGTCATTAGAAGCTCTGCAGATAATACTTTCTATGAACTAGACTTCAGCGCGCAAGTCACTGATGCCGGTGGTGGATCTGTCGTTGGCGTACCAGTTAGCTTGAATGTGAAACCCTACGCATTCACTGTGGGATCCGTTAATGCGTGCTCTGCTAACCAGACCACGACTTTTACATATTGTTCGGAGGATAGAAACGGTAATGGTTCCTTAGATAATGGAGAGGATGGGCAACGCATTCAACTGCCTTTTGGTTTGAATCCTGTTGCTTGTACTAATCCAGTGGTATTCGGTACATCTAACTCGCAACTGACCCCCCCTAATTCAGCTGCTGGATCGGTTCCTCCTATAGTTACTACTGGATCTAACGGTATTGCTCCATTCACATTAACGTATTTGAAAGGCAGTGCGGTTTGGATAGTGGTTGAGTTGTCTGCGACGGTTAGCTCAAGCGGTACGGAGGCGAAGTCATCATCAATATTTCGTTTGTCACCTTCTGCCACAGATGCCGCTTCGAATCCTTGTGCATTGCCAGCATCGCCTTATGCGAATTAAGCGGTGATCATCCTCATCGGCCTTCCCGGTTCCGGTAAGTCCACAGTAGGCCGGCAGCTTGCACGCAAGTTGTCGGCTTCTTTCTTGGACTCGGATCATTTGATTGAGCAGCGCTTGGGTTGCTCGATCAGGGAGTATTTCGAGCGTGAGGGGGAGGGGGCGTTTCGGGATGTGGAGGAGGCGGTGTTGGCGGATGCGGTGGATGCACACGCGCAATCGACGAACGCTCAGATCGTTTTAGCTACTGGTGGTGGCGCGGTGATTCGTGAAAACAATCGTCGCTTGCTGCATTCTGCAGGTCGTGTGGTGTATTTGCGCTCAAGCCCAGAGGATTTGTACAAGCGGCTACGCCATGACCGCAATCGACCCTTGCTGCAAGGTGTTGATCCGATGCTGCGGCTCAGGGATTTGTATGCGCAGCGTGACCCGCTGTATCGCGAAACGGCGCATTTCCAAGTGGAGACAGGCAGGCCGAGTGTGGCGACTCTGGTGAATATGATTGCGATGCAACTTGACCTCGCTGGTGTTCAGCCTGTAAGCGCAGCGCAGACCATTTATACATCTGCTTGATCAGGGAATATCTCGATTCGGCTCGGGAGAGCCGCCTTCGCGAGGCCCTATCGTTCCCATGCGCGCTTTCAGACTGGGCTGGCCGCCTAGGATGAGGCCATACACGGTCGCGTTTGCCGCAACTTTCTTGACGTAATCGCGGGTCTCGGCAAAAGGCACATTCTCTGCCCAAGCCGCGCCTTCCATAACGGGACCATTGCGCCATACACGTGGACGACTGGGGCCTGCGTTATAGGCGGCGGCAGCCAATGGGCTGGAACCCTGGAAATCATCCAGCACGAGCTTGAGGTAGGCGGTGCCGATGGCGATGTTGGTGTCGCGGTTGTTGAGTTGATCGATACTGAAGCCATCGAGCCCGATGCGCTTGGCTGTCCATCTGGCAGTGGCGGGCATGACTTGCATTAAACCCGAAGCCCCGACGACAGAGCGCGCATCCATGATGAAGCGCGATTCTTGCCGGATAAGACCATACACATAAGCGGGATCAAGGTTGATCTCCCGGCTGCGCTTGACGACGGCATCACGGAAAGGCATGGGAAAGCGCTGGTCTGCATTGAAGGCTTCCTTGGTGCGCTCGCTGGTGTTGATGCAGCGATCCCAGACTTCGCGTTGACAAGCGAAATCAGCTGCGGCGAGCAACTCACGCTCGCTCATACCGCCGCGTGTGTGAAGATTGGTGGTGTAGTTCCACTCACGCACACCATCTGAGCGCAGGCCTAACGCAATCGCATACAGCGCGCGATTGAGGCCGGGGTTCAATCTAGCTGCTTCTTTTTCTGTAGCACTCAGCGCAGAAGGTGTGGGGGGAAGCGCGGCTTTTCGGCCTAATTCCTCAGTCGCTAAGATTTCGTAGAAGCCGCGCACAGAGGCGATGCTCTCTAAAAGATTCTGAGCTTCTTGCAGCTCGGGGCGAAGCACCAGGGTTGGTGTGGGGCTTTGTGGGGTGGAGTTCACCATCTCTGGTTTGCCTTTGGCTGTCTCGCGCAAGGCGCGGGCTTTCCAATAGACCCAGGTGTTGTCTTTCTTGCCTTCTTCACTCATCGCGTTGATCGAGGCCAACACCACTGGCCAGCCCTGTGCGGCTGAAGTCGCACGCAATGCGGTGCGGGCTTTCCATCCGAGCAGATCATCGTTCAAATGCTCGTTACGGGATTTGGCGTAATACTCGCCCGCATCTGATGAGAGCTTGAGATTGGCCTGCTTGCCGATCACCGCCCAGACCCAGCTGCGCTCCTCAGGTGTGAGTTGTACAGACCATTTGCTTTCTAGCGCGCCAGCTGCCGCTTCGGCATCGTTGCTAGCCATTTTGATGAGAGCTAGTGTGACAAGCTCTTTGCGGGTGTTGCCAGCGGCCGTGGCGCGGGCGCTCAGGTAGCGTGCAGGGTTGGCGTTGATCTCGCCGATAGCACCAGCTGATTCTGGCGAGACGAGTGTGACGGCGTTGGTTGCTGCACGCGCTCTGTTGCCCTCTATCGACAAGCGTGCTTCTTTCCACACATCTAGCGCTGTGATCAATTTGGCTTCTAGCAGACCGCCGGCAGCTAGGGTGCAGCCGTCATCGGCATCACGCATGCCATACCAGTTACGCAACACTTCTTGCGCAGCCGCTTCACCACTGATCGCACCACGTAAGCGATCAATATGAAGTGCATAGCAGCGCACTTCACGGTCATCTTGCATGCGGTATTTGGCGTATTCGCTGGAGAAGGATTGCCAGTCGCGTCGCTGCCCCAGCAGCTGAAGCCAATCGTTGCGCAAACGATCTTCTTGATAGCTGCCAGCGATGCTTTGCAATGCGGCTTGAATCTCTGCATTGCTCGCTTCTTGTAGGCGTGCTTTCATCTCCCAATACACGCCCCAAGGCTCCAAGACATGGCCTCGCACTTGCGGTAAAAGAGAGGAGAGTCGAGCCTTGTCGCCGCGCTTGGAGGCTTCGCTCATTTGCACAATCAGATCATCACCTCGCTGGCTTTGAGAGAAAGCGGCACCAGCCAGAAAAACACTGCACAAACCTGCCAGAATGAACGTCTTAAATACTTGCATGCCCACATTATGAATGCTGAGAAAAAAATCCAGCGGCAAAGGCTCATTGAAGAGCGCTTGAATTTGCCTGATCGCATGGAGCGGGCTGCGGATTTGCAGCGCGTGCTCAGAGCGTTTCTGGTGAGTCGGCCGGATGAAATCATTGGCGCGTATTGGCCGATCAAGGGCGAGTTTGATGCCCTGCCAGCGCTGTATCGTTGGCAAGAAGATGCATTGCTCGGCTCAGGTCTGGAGGAAACGGCTCAAAGCTTGGGGAACCCTTTGGAACCGCAGATTTTGAAGGAAAATCAGCCGATCGCCGGCATAAAATCTGCGCGAAGTGCTACTGAATTTATAGCAAATTTGATGGATTCTACGCAAGGCTCAGCCATGCATGCGGCCTTGCCCGCAGGCCCGCTGGCCTCGCGCCGCAAGATCGGCCTGCCCGTGGTGGATCGTCTTCACAAAACCTTGCAATTCCATGCTTGGTGGCCAGGCTGCCCGATGGAAAACGACGCTTACGATATTCCTAAGCCCAAAGACACGGATGTGATCATGCCGACTTTGCTGCTCGTGCCTTGTTTGGGTTTTGGGCCTGGAGGGTTTCGCTTGGGCTATGGCGGTGGTTTTTATGACCGCACCTTGGCTTCGATTTCGCCCAAGCCATTCACGGTCGGTCTAGGGTTTGCCAATGGTTATGTGAGCAGCTTTGCACCTGAGGCACATGATGTGCCACTCGATGCCATCCTCACGGATCATGGGCAGATGTGGCCTCTTGGCTGAGTGGTTTCACTGCGAGGCAGGGAAGATCCAAAGCAGCGCAGTCGTCATCACCAAATAACGTAAAAATTTACCGATCAGCATGTAGCCCACGCAGGGCCAAAACGGGAAGCGCAGCCAACCTGCGACAGCACACAGCGGATCTCCTACACCTGGCAGCCAAGATAGCAAACAAGCCTTGGGCCCTAGCTTTTCAAGCCATTGCAGAGCTTTGAGATGGATGGAGCGCCCTTTGTATTTATCGATTGCACTGTGCGCGCCATAGCCGACCCACCAATCAATCGCACCACCAATCGTGTTGCCGGCCGTTGCCACAAGTATTGCGGGCCAAAATAAATCCGGATTGAGCTTGATCAGACCAAACACCGCAGGCTCGGAGCCCAAAGGCAGCAGGGTGGCGGAGATGATGGAGATAACGAATACCGTGGAGAGGCCAAACTGGGGTAAAGCCAGCCATGCCATCAGCGCGATCAGCCAAGAAGGTAAATTTTCCATATGGTGAGAGTCGAGACGAGTATACTCGTGCCTCTTTTTTCAGCAATTGAACCCGCATCTTTCCCTCATGAACACCGAGCTTTCAGGCCCAAAGTTGGGCCCTTACCAGCTCCCCAGCCCGGTGTTTGTTGCGCCGATGGCGGGTGTGACGGATCTGCCGTTTCGCAAGCTCTGTAAATCCTTTGGTGCAGGCTATGCAGTGAGCGAGATGGTGACCTCGCGCAAAGACCTGTGGGCGAGCCTGAAAACTTCTCGCCGAGCTAATCACGAAGGTGAGTCGGCACCGATTGCTGTGCAGATCGCAGGTACTGATGCGCAGATGATGGCTGAGGCTGCGGCTTACAACATCGATCGCGGCGCACAGATCATCGATATCAATATGGGTTGCCCCGCCAAGAAGGTGTGCAACAAATGGGCGGGCTCGGCGCTCATGCAAGATGAAAAGCTTGCTTTAGAGATCATTGAAGCGGTGGTGCAAGCAGCATTGCCGCATGGCGTGCCTGTGACGCTCAAGATGCGCACGGGTTGGTGCGCCACGCATAAAAACGCGCTCAGCATCGCCTTGGCTGCCCAGGATGCAGGTATTCAGATGCTCACAGTTCATGGCCGTACGCGCGAGCAGGGCTACAAGGGTGTAGCCGAATACGAGACCATGGCAGAGATCAAGAGCCGCTTGAGCATTCCGATGGTGGCTAACGGTGATGTGGATTCACCCGAGAAAGCCAAGGCCGTGCTTGAATTCACAAAAGCCGATGCCGTGATGATTGGCCGCGCCGCGCAAGGCCGGCCTTGGATTTTTCGTGAGATCACGCACTATTTGAAAACAGGTGAGCATCTCGCGCCGCCCTTGGTGGCTGAAGTACGCCGCGCGATGCTCGCGCATTTGCTGGAGCATTACGCACTCTATGGCGAGTTCACCGGCGTGCGCAGTGCACGCAAGCACATTGGCTGGTATGTGCGCGAATTACCTGGCGGTGAGGTGTTTCGTCAGCAGATGAACGCAGTCGAGGATGCGAGGCAGCAGCATGAAGCTGTCGCAAATTATTTTGAGGGTTTGGCGCAGCAGATGGATCGCTTACCGATGCATCGCGCCAATGGAGTGTCGGAAGAATCGGAAGTTGTGAGTGAAGAATATGAGCAAGAAAAACATTGAAGATAGCGTGCGCCACGGTTTGGATGCGTATTTCAAAGATTTAGGCAGCGAAACGCCTCATGAGCTCTACGCCATGATGCTCGGCATTGTGGAAAAGCCGATGCTGGAAGTGGTGATGCGGCAAGCAGGCAACAACCAATCCAAAGCCGCCGAATGGCTGGGCTTGAACCGCAACACGCTTCGCAAGAAGCTCAGCGAACATCAGATGCTCTGATGAGTCGCTGCTTGCAACAATTTTTATTACTTTGAGGGAGCGCACATGCGTGCATTGATTTCTGTGTCTGACAAAACTGGCGTGCTGGAGCTCGCCCGTGAACTGCATGCTTTGAAAGTGGATCTCATTTCCACAGGTGGCACGGCTAAATTGCTGGCCGACAACGGCCTGCCCGTGACAGAGATTGCACAAGTCACCGGATTCCCCGAAATGCTCGATGGCCGCGTGAAAACGCTTCATCCTAAAGTGCATGGCGGCTTACTCGCGCGGCGCGATCTGCCTGCACACATGGCGGCTTTGAAAGAGCATTCAATTGAGCAAATTGATATCCTCATCGTGAATCTCTACCCGTTTGAAGCCACCGTAGCCAAGCCCGGCTGCACGCTGGAAGATGCGATTGAGAACATCGATATCGGTGGCCCCGCCATGGTGCGCAGCGCGGCGAAGAATTGGAAGGATGTGGCTGTGCTCACCGATGCTTCGCAATACGCGGGCGTGATCGCAGAGCTCAAAGCGGGCGGCATCTCGCAAAAGACCAAATTTGCGCTCAGCGTGGCAGCATTCAACCGCATCAGCAATTACGACGGCGCGATCAGCGATTACCTTTCTGCTATTGATTTCGAAGCATCTAGCGCAAGTCCTACGACGGTGAGAGGCCAATTTGCTTCACAAACGAACGGCCGCTTCGTGAAGCTGCAAGACCTGCGATATGGCGAAAATCCACACCAAGCCGCAGCGTTTTACCGTGATCTGTATCCCGCACCCGGCTCGCTGGTGACGGCCAAGCAACTGCAAGGCAAGGAACTCTCCTACAACAACATCGCTGACGCCGATGCCGCTTGGGAATGCGTGAAGAGCTTTTCTGAGCCCGCCTGTGTGATCGTCAAACATGCCAATCCTTGCGGCGTGGCCGTTGGCGTCGATGGTTTGGCGGCTTACAGCAAAGCTTTCCAAACCGATCCTACTTCCGCTTTCGGCGGCATCATCGCCCTGAACTGCCCACTGGATGAGCGTGCAGCGCTACAAATTTCGAAGCAGTTTGTGGAAGTGTTGATTGCGCCGAGCTATTCTCCAGAAGCTTTGGCGGTATTCAAAGCGAAGGCGAATGTGCGAGTGTTGGAGATTGCCTTGCCGCCCGGTGGTGATAACGCTTGGAGCAAAGGCCAAAACGCCATGGACATCAAGCGCATTGGCTCCGGCCTCTTGATGCAAACCGCAGACAACCATGAGCTGCAACTGGCTGATCTCAAAGTCGTCACCAAGATGCAGCCCAGCCCGCAGCAATTGCAAGACCTGCTCTTTGCATGGAAAGTCGCCAAGTTCGTCAAATCCAACGCCATCGTCTTCTGCAAAGACGGCATGACCATGGGCGTAGGCGCAGGCCAAATGAGCCGCTTGGATTCAGCGCGTATCGCCAGCATCAAGGCTGGGCATGCGAACCTCAGCTTGCAAGGCACTGCGGTGGCCTCGGATGCATTCTTCCCCTTCCGCGATGGCTTGGATGTGGTGGTCGATGCTGGCGCCAGCTGTGTGATCCAGCCCGGCGGCAGCATGCGTGATCAAGAGGTGATTGATGCGGCCAACGAGCGCGGCGTGGCCATGGTGTTTTCTGGCGTGAGGCATTTCAGGCATTGAGCTACGCGCCTCAAGAAAAACAAAAGGCTCCCGCGGGAGCCTTTGTTGTTTGCAGCTTGAAAACTTAAGCAGCGATGGTTTGATCCACAAACGCTTGCAACTGGGCTTTGCTCAATGCACCCACCTTGGTGGCAGCGAGTTGGCCTTTGTTGAAGATCATGAGGGTGGGGATACCGCGGATGCCGAATTTGCCGGGGATGTCGCGGTTGTCGTCCACATTGAGCTTGGCGATTTGTAGCTTACCGTTGTAGGCGGTGGCCATTTCGTCCAGAGCTGGGGCGATCATTTTGCAGGGGCCGCACCACTCGGCCCAGAAATCGACCAGCACGGGCTTGTCGGCTTGCAAGACGTCAGCCTCGAAGCTGGCATCGGTGATGTGTTTAATGAGGTCGCTGGCCATGATGTTTTCTCGCTGGGTTTGTGAAGATGAGATATCGTCGAACTGAGCCGACTGCTATTACAGTGTGGGCATTGTGACAGAAACCAAGTTTTTTCTTGCGGCCATGCCGCCCAAGCATAGGCTATGACGTTCATAGCCAAAACGAATAGCTGGGCTGAGCTGTGGGCGAATGTTTGCCAGGCTGTGGCTCAAACCAAAGCCCATCCGGCGCGTTGCGTGGTGCTGCTGCCGTATTTCCAGTTGCAAGCGCTGCTGCGGCAGGCTGCGCAGGCCTCCAGCACGGGATTTTTGCCCAGGATTGAGACCACCAAGAGCTGGCAGCAGCGCATCGCGCCTTTTGAGCCTGATGTGTGGGATGTGAGTCTGGATGCAGGGCTGGATAGTTTGCGCTCGCGCAATTGGCTCGCACGCTCGGGCCTGGCCGAGCATCAGGCCGTGCTCACGCCTTTGCTGGTGGAGACGGCGCAGCAGCTGGCAGCTCTTGCTGCTGCCGTGTTGCCAGAGCAGCGCGCAGCTTGGGCTCAGGGATTACGGGGTGCGATAGCGCAAGGTAACGAGGCGGGGTTTGCGGTGTACGAGGCTGCGGTGGCAAGGATTGCGCTGGAATGGGCTGCGGCGTCGAGTTATGCAAGCGATGCTTTGCTCACAAAGCAAGCCTTGGCTGAGGTGGAGCAGCTCATCATTGTGCGTGGCGTGCAAGAAAATGCACTCACCCAAACCCTGGCTGCACGGTGGACTGAACTCAGCGGTCAAGAAGCCGTTTGGCTGGACTTGCCGCAGGCGCCAGTGGGCGCATTCAGCGTGCATACAGCGCAAGATGCCGAGGATGTGGCGCAGCGTGCGGCAGCTTGTGTGCTCGCGCATATCAAAGCAGGGCGTATACCTGTGGCGCTGCCAGCGATTGACCGGCTGGCCACGCGGCGCATCAGCGCGATGCTGCATGTGCGCGGTGTGAGCTTGTCTGATGAGACGGGCTGGCGCTTATCGACGACGCGATCAGCGGCGAGCCTGATGAGTTTGCTGCGTGCTGCGATGCCCTTAAGTGGAGACGATGCCCTGCTGGATTGGCTCAAACACACGCGTGTGAGCGAGCAGGCTGTGCAGCATCTAGAGGGCTTGCTTCGAGGGCAAAATCACGATATCGCCGGCATAAATGAAGCGCGAGCAGCTATCAAATTCATAGTGGATGAAGTGACTTATGAGCCTGCTGCTGTGTTGCAAACTCTGCGCAGCACTCGCCCGATTGCTGCATGGCTCTGGGCGCTTCAGCAGGCTTTGCGCATCAGCGGGCAATGGCAAACATTGACAGACGATGCCGCTGGTGCGCAGATGCTGCAAGCCTTGCATTTGAATGATGAATCGAGCGCGATTGTGCAAAGTGATGCTTCGCGTATGAGCCTCTCAGAATTCAGCACCTGGGTGCAAACGGCGCTCGAAGGCGCGAGCTTCAAGCCGCCTTCTCCGTTGCAAGAGGCTCAAGTCGTGATCCTGCCTCTGGCACAAATGGCGGCGCGGCCTTTTGGAGCGGCTGTGCTCGCTGGCTGTGATGCGCAGCGCTTGCCTCTTGCGCCTGAGCCTGCGGGCATGTGGACGCGCGGTCAGCGCGAGGCGCTGGGCTTGCCAGCGCGCGAGGCTCTAGCGAATGAGCAGACAGATGTGTGGGCTTGGGCGATGCAAGCGCCTCATGTTGATGTACTTTTCATGCAAGCACAGGGCGATGAAGTGTTGCAGCCCAGCCCCTTGCTGCAAGCTTGGCAAGCAAAGCATCCGTGGCACGAAAGTGATGATCCACGCGAAGAAAAAAGCATAGATGCACAGCCTGTGCACATGCCTGCACCGAGCATAGGCGAGGCCAGCCGTCTCATGCCACGCAGCTTCTCGGCCAGCAGCTATGCCGATGCACGCGCCTGTCCTTATCGTTTCTTCGCGCTGCGATTGCTCAAACTCAGCGAAGCCAAAGAGCTGGACGAAGAAATCTCCAAACGCGATTTCGGTGCTTGGTTGCATGCGGTGCTGGGTGCGTTTCATGAGAGAAGGCCGCGCGAGACGGATGCTCAGAAAGATGCTGAATTGCTCGATGCTTGCGCTTCGGAGGAATCAAAGTCTCTTGCACAAGACCCAGGCTTCGTGCCTTTTGCTGCCTCATGGCCGCGCTTGAGAGACAGTTATTTGCTATGGTTATCAGAGCATGAGGCGCAGGGCTGGCGTTTTGAAAGCAGTGAAACGTCTCTTGAGCTAGAAACTGAAGATGGCTTGAAACTGCAAGGCCGTTTGGATCGGGTTGATTTACTCGCAGGCTCTGGTGCCAGTGAGCATTTCGTGATGGATTACAAAACCGAGAGCAGCCAATCACTCAAAAAGCGCGTGGCCGATCCGCTGGAAGATACGCAACTCACTTTCTATGCTGCTTTGCTTGGCAAAGAAGAGGTGAATGCAGCCTATCTGGCCGTGGGCGAGAAGGCGACAGATTTGATCCCTCAACCACAAGTGAAGGAAGCTGTGCCGATGTTGCTCGCTGGCTTGGCTGATGATGCGCAAAGAATGCGCAATGGCCATGCGCTGCCGGCAATGGGCGAAGGTATGGCTTGCGAGTATTGCGCAGCGCGTGGGCTCTGCAGAAAAGATTTTTGGGCAAGCTCATGAGTGAAATTGCAGCTTACGCCATGAACGGCCAGCCTTGCTCGCGCGAGGCCTTCTATGCCGCCGCTTGCGATCCACAGCGCCCCATCGTTGTGCAAGCGTGCGCAGGCGCGGGCAAGACGTGGATGCTTGTTTCACGTATCGTGCGCGCTTTGCTCGCAGGCAGCGAGCCGCAAGAAATTTTGGCTATCACGTTCACGAAGAAAGCTGCTGGTGAGATGCGTGAGCGGCTGCAAGAGTGGCTGTTTGAGTTTTCCAGCGCAGATGATGCCAAGCTGGTGAATGAGTTGGTGATTCGAGGAATTTCAAGCGAAATCGCTCGTTCGCCGGCGAAGAATCTGCGCGAGCTGCTATCAAATTTATATCAAAAGACGCTGCATAACCCGCGCAGTGTACAAATCCGCACCTTTCACAGTTGGTTTGCGCAGCTCCTGCGCAGTGCGCCATTGGCTGTGCTTCAAAGTCTTGGTCTGCCTTCGCCCTATGAATTGCTTGAGGATGATGAACAAGCGGTTGATGAACTTTGGCCGCGATTTCATGCGCTACTGCTGAAAGATGTAGCTTTGCACCAGGTGTATCGAGAAGCTGTACAAGAAGTCGGGCGCTGGGGTGTACAAACAGCGCTGGAGAATGCGCTAGCCAAGCGTGTGGAATTTGAGTTGGCAGACAAGGCGGGCGTTGTCTCGCGCAGCATCAGACCCATGGCGGAGGTGTTTCCTGCGTTTGCGGGCTTTGATGATCCGCTGCAAAAATTTGCACAAGAAAAGCTGCAGTTGCTAAGCGCCGCAAAACTCCTCGCTGCCGCGACGCAAAAAACCTATGCCGCTAAAGGTGTGGAGCTACTGGAAGCTTTGGGCAATGATGCATGGGCCAGCGTGCCCATTTGCTTGCTCACGCAAAAAGATGAGCCGCGTAAATTTTCCGACAAGATGGCAGGCATCGATGAGATCCGCGCTGCGCAAGAGCTGTGCGTGAGTGTGAGCCAAGCGCAGCAGCAGCATGCTGCCTGGCAGCATCAGCAGCGCATGGCCACGCTCTGCCGCGCCATGAATGCCTGCTTCGCCGAGGTGAAGCGCGAGCGCGGTTGGGTGGATATGGGTGATCTGGAGCGCGCAGCGCTGCATTTGCTGAGTGACGATGCGCTGTCTGGCTGGGTGCAGCAGCGCCTGGATGCGCAGATCAAGCATTTGCTGATCGATGAGTTTCAAGATACGAATCCGCTGCAATGGCAGGCGCTGCAAACTTGGCTTTCGGGTTACGCGGGTGCAGGCAGTGCTGCGCCAAGCGTCTTCATCGTCGGTGATGCCAAGCAAAGCATCTACCGCTTTCGTCGCGCTGAGCCGCAGGTGTTTGAAGCGGCCACTCGCTTTGTTTGCGAAGGCCTCGGCGGCACGCTGCTCGCTTGCGATCACACAAGGCGCAATGCGCAGGGCGTGATGAACGCGGTGAACGCGCTGATGACGCAAGCTAGCACGGAATTGCCCTATGACTTCCGCATCCACACCACAGAAAGCAGCGAAGCAGGCCGCGTGTTGCGTCTGCCGCTGGTACCGCGTGTTGAAAAGCTTGAAGCCAGCACCGAGCTGATCTGGCGAGATACGCTCACCGAGCCGCGCGATGATCCCGAAGAGCACGCAGTAGATACTGAATGCGAACTCGCCGCTCGCTGGCTCGCTGCGCAAATCGCGGGCGGCGTAGCAAGCCAAGACATCATGGTGCTTGCCCGCCAACGCGATCGCCTCTCGCGCATGCGCGATGCCCTGCGTGCTTTGGGTATCGCCAGCCAAATCGCCGAAAAAACGCCACTGATTGATCAGCCCGAAGTGCAAGATGTGGTGGCGCTGCTCGATGCCCTCGTTACGCCATCCAACAATCTGGCGCTGGCTCGCGCTCTCAAATCACCGCTCTTTGCATGGAGCGATGATGATTTGATAGACCTTGCGCAAGCTGCCAGAAGCGAAGAAGGAATAGGGCGGAGTTGGCTCAATTTGCTATTAAATCAAGAGCACTTCGCGCAGTATCTGTGCCGCCGAAATGCCCATTTCGCTTCAAAAACAGCTCAAAAAATCAGCCAAATGCAGCACTGGCTGCAAACCCTTCCGCCCCATGATGCGCTGAGCAATATTTACGACACTTATGCACTCGTCGAGTGCTTCATGGCCGCAACTCCCGCGCCGCTCAGAGGCCGCGTGCAGCTGAGCCTGCAAGCCCTGCTGCATGCCGCATTGGAGACGAAAAGCGGCCGTTTCCTCACACCGCATGACTGGGTGCGCCATCTGAAAAAAGCGCATCTCAAAACCCCTCAAGCCGCTAACCCCAGCGCCGTGCGCCTCATGACGATCCATGGCGCGAAAGGCTTGGAAGCGCATACCGTGCTTCTGCTCGATACCTGCACTGTGGCGAAGAATCCTAAGCCGCTGGAAGTGCTCGTGGATTGGCCAGGCCGCGCAAAAGCGCCGCAAATATTTGCCTTCCTGCGCAGCGAGAGCAGCGCGCCAGCGTGCGTGCGTGAGGCGCTTATCCAAGAGCGCGAGCAACGCGCCCGCGAGGAGATCAATGCGCTCTACGTCGCCATGACGCGCGCCAAACAGCAACTCGTCTTCTGCGGCCATGAGATGAATAAAGCAGCTGATCCGCTTTGCCCATGGATGCGCTTGGATGCGCTCGCGCAAGCGGATGAGCAAGCTGTAGAAGAGGTGTGGCATGGCGATTTTGCAGCACCTGCTTCTCAGAGTGATCTCACATCCGCTACAGCTTCTTTTTTGACGAAGAAAATGGCTTTCGCCGGCGTAGAATCTGCGCAGGCAGCTATGAATTCAGGAGTAAATGAAGAGCTGTCAACGGCTGAGCTGAGCGCATCAGCCCGTATCGGTATCGCCATGCACCGCTTGTTGGAGCTGTACCGCGGCGATGTAAATTTGACAATATTGCTCCCCGCCCTCACTCGCAGCCTGAACCTGGATCAAGAGCAATCAGCGCAAGCCCTCAAGGCAGCGCAAACGATCATTCAAGGCGAGGCTGCTTGGGTTTGGGACGAGAATCAAATCGATTGGCAAGCCAATGAAGCCGAAATTTTGTATGAAGGCCAACTCCTGCGCTTGGATCGACTCGTCAAACACACCGCGACGCAAACCTGGTGGGTGATTGACTACAAATCTGCCCTTCAGCCACAGCTGCAGCCAGCTTTGCGCGAGCAGTTACAGCGCTACAGACGCGCCGTTGCAGCGCAATTTCAGCAAGACGTGAAAGCTGCCTTTATCACGGCGCAGGGGCAGTTGATCGATGATTCGCCCATGCTGCGTGGCTAAGCTTACTGCACCATGATCAGGCCTTGCGAGATGCCTGTGTGGATGGCCTGCGCACGGGTGCGCACATTGAGCTTGGTGAAAATATTACGGATGTGCGTGTTGACTGTTGGTACAGAAATCGCCAGCTCTTGGCCAATATCCGCGCTGCTCAAACCACCCGCGATCAGTTGCAAAATTTCTCCCTCGCGCTCCGAAAGCGATTGAAGCGCGGGGCGCGGCTGACTCGCCGAGACGCCAAAGCCCGAGAAACTGCTGAAATTCGAAGGCACAAAACTGGATGAACCAAACACCGAAGTACCATATCCCGAAGCAGGTGAGGGTATTGAAGCCGAGCCAAAGTTAGAGTCCATCGGGCTGTGGCCTGAATCATTCGCTTCATGCGCACCTGCCGCAGTCAATTGCGCAGGCTTGCTGATGGGGGAGGGGCGCGAAGCTAAGTATTGGGACGTCAGTTGCATCACCACATCTGAAATGGCGGGTGATGCGGTAAATTTGCCTTGAGCAACCTCTAGCACTGCATCGGCTAAATGCGCTGCTGCATCTTCTGCTGCCACGTAACCCATGACTTTGGGGTGAAGCATTTGCTGCAATTGCTTGCTGACATCTCGATTGAGTACTGCAACGGCTTTGGCACGCGGATTGAAGTTGTGCATCAAATCCAGCAAGGGAATCATGTCGTGTAGATGCTCTTCCATGGCAAGCACGATCACTTGATAGCTTTCTTGGCGAATTTTGCGGCAAGCATCGCCTAAGCGATCAGCCACGGCGCAGAGAAACAAGCGCTTATCACTGAGCAGATGCTCGCGCAGCAATGCAGTGGCATGCTGATCGCGCACGAGAAGCGTGCGTACGGAAGCTGCGCCAACTTCGCGCTCAGGATCGCTCCAGACGGTCGGCATTTGAGAGGCATCGCGAAAGAGATCAGGGTGTTGACGAAACAGCGATTCAATCTCTGAGCCCATCTCATTCGATGTTGAATGAGCGGAATCCATCTGTGTTGAGTCAGGCGCAGACGAAGACGAGCCGCGCAGATTTGCGACTGCTTTTGAGCCCAAGCGCAATGCAAGGTGAAGTGCATTGCTGGCTGAGCGTTTTCCTTTGACTTCCCTCTGATCACCCATGGTTTCTCGTGCTGCGAATTGTTTTATTTGAGGCAATTTGCTTACTACTTGACGCTGTTGTGATTTGCAACTGTTTACGAACCGTCGATCGGATGTAGCAATTGTGCTTAATCGTGTCCGAGTTGTCATCCACTGGTTTCGACGTGCAAAGAAGCTATAAAAATAATAATTTAGTGCTAAAAATCGATTGGAAATGTGAAAAATGACCACTTTAGATATAAAAAAGCATCAGCTTTGCGAAAATAAGAGGAGTTTTCGTAAATTAAATTATTTCATTTAATACATTTAGATACATTCATGAATGAATAATTAACTAGTTTTTTTTGTTTTGGAATCAATAAGTTAATTGTGATTGCATGCGCTTGTAACAAAAACTGGCAAAAATGATTAGTGCGCTTGAACGATTGTGAGAGTTGTGTCGGCGATAGACACTTCATCCATGGTCAGCGCAAACGCGGTCAAGAATAAAAACTGTGAATGTGCGGATCATGCCGGCTTGAGGGTTTCAAGACGGATCTTCAACAACCTTACTTAGATTGGAATCATCATGAAAAAACTCGCACTCATCGCACTCTTGGCAACTTCTGGCATGGCGTTCGCTCATAGCGGCCCTAGCAGCTCTTCTTCATCTGGCCCAATGATCAACGACGATTCGCTGCAAGTCTTCGCTGTGAAGAACTCTTCGGTCACCAACAGTGCCACCGGCAACAAAACCGACGCTAAGCAAAACATTTCTTCTAACTCGGGCAAGGTTCAGGTCAATGATGACCAGATCCAAGTGACCTTGGTGAAGAACTCTTCCGTGTCCAACAAGGCCACTGGAAGCGACACCTCTGCCTCCCAGAACATCTCCAGCAATGTGGGCAACGTCAAAATCAATGACACTTCCACACAAGTCAGCATGATCAAGAACAGCTATGTGGGCAACTTGGCATCTGGCCACAAAACCAAAGCAGTTCAGAACATCGCTTCTAACAACGGCTGCGACACCTGCCAGTAATTCATAGGCAACCCTAGCATGCGCTACTTATCTGTTGTCATTGCCAAGGCAATGGCAACACGATAAGACGCATGCCAGGTTTTGCAAAGTCGAATCTTTGTACTTTGCAGCGTCAGGTTTCAAATATTCATCGTCTAGTTAGGAGTCGTCATCATGAGAACACAAACTGCCATGAAGGTCTTGCCGCTGAGGCTTTGCGCGGTCATGATGGCTTGGATGATGGCGCTATGCACGTCAGCATTTGCGCAAGCACCGGGGCAGGATACGATCACCATCACCAAAGTGCCTGCAAATCAAGGCGGTGGCGGCGCGGCTGAGCGTGCGGGCAAAGGATTGAGTGAGCGCCAAGACATACCTATCGGATTGAAGGCGAAAATTGCACGCTACACCGCTGTAGCCAGCAACAAAGCTGAATCCCTGATTGATCCACTTAATATCGAACAACAAATCGAATCAGCAGGCTTTAACAAAACTTGCATTCAAGATGTAGCAAGCAACACCAACAGCAGTGGCTCAGGCGCGGGAAGGTTGGGGTCGCGTGTGCAAGACCAAATCGTTGTGCTGCGCGGCGACATGGTCAATATCTGTCGCTGAACGATCTGCCGGATCGCTCCACGCTGGTTCTCTAGGCCGCATCTGAACCACAGCTCATCGGCTGTACTTTGTATTCACCCTGTATTCGGGGCTCATCATGAAAAATAAACGTTTTTTTGCGGTAGCTTGCGCTGTTGCAGCTGTAGCTCTGGCCGGATGCGCCGTACCGTATCGCCCAGACGCGGCGGATGCGCAATTCGCTTCACAGCTCGCTCCTCTTAACCGCCCGCTGTCCCAACCCTCACGCTCCTTTTCCAGCTACTCGGTTGCATTGGGATGCATGGATCGTTTGCTGCGCGATATGCGCATGCCCACCACGTTAATAACGAGTAAAAACATCCCCGATCCTTCGGGCAAGGTGACGGTAGCGACCAAAGAAATGATCATCACAGCGCTATCGCAAATGTCGCGCACCAGCAGCGCTTTCCGCTATGTGGACTATGAAGTGGATTTGGTTCGCCAAGACACAGTACAAAACCTCACCACTTTGCTCTTGGGCGCCAATCAATTGCAATTGCAAAGACCCGCGCTCTATGTGTCTGGCGCGATTTCATTTGCTGATGTGAATGTGGCCAGCAATGATGCGGATGTCGGCACATCCGCAAGCCGATTGGAAACAGGGTACAGCCGCAATCGCAATGGCACGCTGATTGGATTGGAATTGCATCTGGGTGAATTTCGCACACGTACGCTCATTCCGGGAGTGGATTCTGCCAATGAAGTTGCCATCACCAACGCCGGCTGGGGGCTGGATGTGGCAGGGCGTATTGGCAAATACGGTGTGCAATTCAATGTGGGCAAAGAATTCAGCCAAGGCACCTCGGGCGCTGCGCGCACGCTGGTGGAGCTTGGTGTGATTGAACTGGTGGGCAAATGGTCGCGCGTACCTTATTGGCAATGCCTTTCGCTGGATCAAACGCATCCTGATTTTCAGCGTACGCTGATGGATTGGTATCGCGGCGAATCGCCTGAGCAAATGCAAAAGAGTGTGCAAGCCATGCTTCATTCGCGCGGCTATTTGGCCAGCCCTGATGTGGAAGGGCCGCAGCTCAAACAAGCGATCGTTCGCTTCCAAGCCGATCAAGATATCGTAGCGCATGGCCAAATCAGCTTCGAAATGTATGAGCGCTTGATGCGCGATTACGTCAACATCGATACAAAGGGTCAATTCGTTCGCATTGGCTGGGAGCAGCGCCAGACCCCAGCTCTGGCCAAGATCCGTGATGCGCTGACTTCGATTGAAATCCCGAAAGCGGTCACTGATGTTGTCGCCAGCTTGCTGCCTGACACTGTGAGCAATAAACCTATCGATGCTGCAGCACAGGCCAATCGTATCGAGATGAAGATTGAAAACCTGCCCACGCCTAACAACCGCATGGCCACCTCGTTTGAAATCGGTGAGCAATTGTTCATGTCGGCCGTACTCGCGCAAACGGCGCACATGTGGTGCTACTACGAAGATGCGCTCGGTGCCACGATGCGTATCTATCCCAATATCACCCATCGCCACAGCCTGACGCAGGCCAACCGCGCCATCCGCTTGCCTGATTGGATGAACCCCAATCCTGGTTTTTATATCGAAGCGACTGATCCTGGTAATGAGCGCGTCATGTGTATTGCGCATCCGCGAGATCTGCTCTTGGACAATAAGAATCCTTTGATGACCAGCAGCGCTTTCCAATTGCTCAAAGGTGTGAGCCTGGAGCAGATCAAGAAAGCTTATTTGGAGACGGCTGCCGATGTGACCTTGGTGGACGCTGGCGTGCAGTGGAATGTGCGCCGCAAGGGAGCACCAGTCGCTACAAACAGCGCACCAACTCCTGGCAGACCCGTGCCCAGTACACCAGCTGCAACACCCACGGCTTCACCTGCAACGCCAACATCCTCTGTGCTAACGCCCATGCCTTTAGCCGTGCACACTCCGATTCGAGCAGACAACACAGCACAGTTCGTTACTGATCAAAGCACAGCAAGCGCTCAGGCTGTTAAAAAGCCAGCCCTGCCAAGCGCCGATCTTGCAGAGCGTAAAGCGCCGTTAGCTGCAGTACAGCCTAGCTCTGTCACACCGCAAGCTTTGGAAAAATCTGCTGCAAATGATGCGAGGCAGACTGTTGTTGCATCGCGCCGAGACGAATAAACTGCTGTGCAGCAAGGGAGAACTTATGCCAAGTCTGAAGCTGCTATTCCAAATTTCAGCCATCAAGAATGGGCAAGGCTTGGTGGCACCCTTGCTCAGCTGCTTGTTGATCGGCTTTGTAGGCAGCCTACAAGCGGGCTTGGTGCTCACACAACCCGCACCTGTAGAAATCACGCAAGGCAATTTGCGCTATGCGCCTGATTCGATCAACCTCATCGAAGGCAACAAAGCACAATTAACAACGACGCAGTCTTCTGCAGATGCCGTCAAGTCTGGCAAAGTTGTCGCTGCATCGAGTAAGCGCGTATCAGCGCAGATCCAACTCGGATTACAACGCCTGCATGGTTTGCAAGGCCCGCAGGATCTCAAGCAAGCTGGCCAAGCTTTCATGCTCGCCTTCGCACGCAGCGATCCACAAGCGCCTGCGGCTGTGGCGCTATGCCATTTGTTGGGTTGCTACGGAACACCCGATCGCCGAGCCGTGGAGTTGTGGATTGAACGCACACGCGCTCGCGAGCCAGCAAAAGCCAAGCTGCTCGAATGGGCAAGCTTAGAACAATTCGCAGTAGCTCAAAACGCAAATGCCAATACAAATGCTTCGCGCGCGCGTCTGCAAGCCCTGTTGCAAGAGGCGGTTCGTTTGCTAGATCCTGTTGCCCTCAACGAACAAGGTTTGCAGCAAGTTGCAGTCGGTCAACATCGCGCCGCGCTTCGCAGCTTCGAGCAGGCCGCTCAGCGCGGTAGCCAAGCTGCGGCACGAAATTACAACTTGCTATCGCAAATGCCGCAGCAGCAAGCCGCTGTCGTGTTCCCAGCGCTTGCTCCCATCAGCCCAGTTGCTGCGCCTGGGCAAGCCATCTACGATACGGCCGTGCGCCATCATGTGGGCACAGGCATGCCTGCTAATTACTCGCAAGCTGTTTTGTATTACCGTCAAGCTGCGGATCTCGGCCATCTTCAAGCCAAGCGCATGCTCGAACTCATTTTCTCGCGCAGAACTGCCGATGGCTCTTTGGATCAAATCTGGATGCGACAACTGGCAGCCCAAGCTGCGAGCAGCTCCTCATCAGCCAATGCCACCTCTGCCATGTGGCTGCAAAAAGATATTTCTTTGCTGGCCGATTGGTTGCCGCAGGATTGAAACCAGAAAAAAGCGTCTGCACGACAAGTACAGACGCTTCTCAAAAAAGGTGACGAGCCTTGACCCCGGCACTGACTCTACAGTTAGGGCTGCTTGGTTCCCCACCTGACCCGGTTGGCCGCTTCACCATGCGGGAAGGCCCGTCTCCTCCATTGTAAGGCTTCGCACGCTGCGCTGATAATGATTGCATGCTCAACATCCCCAGCTTTGAATCCAATCGCTTACTGCTCAGGCCATTTAAGCCGGCAGATTTCGAGCCCATGGCGCAATTCTTTGCATCAGAGGTCTCGCGCCCTTATGGGGGGCCGTGCTCGCGTGAGGAGGCTTGGCGGAAGTTTGCGGTGTATTCGGGGCATTGGGTATTGCGCGGGTATGGGCCCTGGGCGCTGGAGGCGAAGGACTCTGGCGCGTTTGTGGGGCTGTGCGGTATGTGGTTTCCTGAAGGCTTTCCTGAGCCGGAGATTTCTTGGGCTTTGATTCCGGGGCAGCACGGCAAAGGCTATGCGACTGAGGCGGCGCGACGTGCATTGCAGGCTGCGTATGTAGACTTTGGGTGGAAGACAGCGGTAAGCGTGATTGCTACAGACAATGCAGCTTCGCATGCGGTGGCGCAGCGTTTGGGTGCAAATGTGGAGACCCGAATTGCGTTTCGCGGTGGGCAAGCGGATGTGTATCGGCATGTCCCGCTAGATGAGCTTTTGCAGCAAAAATAAAGCGTTTGAGGCAGTTCGCCGGCGTATTTATTGCGCGAGCAGCTATAGAAATAATAGTAAGCAACGATGCGCTAAGCATCCACACCCGCTGTGTGATGGGTCTGAAAAAACGAAGACTGTCTCGGTCGGGCGCGGCCAATCACGCAATCATCGCCACAAATGATCAGCAGCTTGGGAAACTATGCACAGCGCTCTGAAAAAGACAGTCCTCGGCTTTTTCGGGCACGTCACGCAGTAGGCGAGCGGCTCGCGTCAAACAGTCGAGCGCCAATGAACTCAGCCGAAATGCAACCCACAAAACAAAAGCCGCCAAGTCGTGCAACAGGGCGGCTTCTTGAGGAAGAAAGAAGAGCTTACTTCAGCTTAACTTCTTTGTATTCCACATGCTTGCGAGCTTTTGGATCAAATTTCATGATCAGCATTTTCTCGGGCATGGTTTTCTTGTTTTTCGTGGTCGTGTAGAAGTGACCGGTGTTTGCTGTGGACTCCAGCTTGATTTTTTCGCGTCCGCCTTTGCTTGCCATGTTCCGCTAC
Organism: Variovorax sp. PCZ-1; assembly: GCF_018413605.1. GTDB lineage: Bacteria > Pseudomonadota > Gammaproteobacteria > Burkholderiales > Burkholderiaceae_C > JANMDU01. The sequence continues at coordinate 508,592 of NZ_JAHCDN010000002.1, forward strand.
TCCTTAAGCTTGGCCACGTGCGCGCAGGTCTGCGAGCACAGCATCAATGCCGTTTTTGTCGATCAGGCGCAGCGCAGCGTTGGTCACGCGCAGACGCACCCACTTGTTTTCGCTCTCGACGAAGAAACGACGGTATTGCAGGTTCGGCATGAACCGGCGCTTGGTTTTATTGTTGGCGTGGGAAACATTGTTTCCGACCATGGGCTTCTTGCCCGTTACATCACATACGCGTGCCATAGAGCACTCCTAAGCTTCAAAATTAACGGCTCCCGCCGCACCTCGCTGCCAATTCCATCTTTTCGGACGTCATTTCAGCGGTCTAGTTACCTGCTCGAAAGCAGCTAAGCCCATGATTATAGCCGGAAAATCACTCTTTAGGCTAGCAGGCGGGACTGGGTCGATCCTCCGGCAAGGGTCCGCAGCAGCTTGACATAGGCCGTCCAGCGGCTGCGCTTGGGTAGCGGCTCGATGTGGGCTTGTAGCTTATCAAACAGGTCTTCAATCACAGCGTCATGCATGAATCGGATGATGAAATGCCACTTGAAGAAAAAGCCGAGCTCCGGGCGGGTATCAATGGTGTGAGTCAACAGGCAGCCGTTTGCGGTGTCTCTCAAGATGACTTCATGAAAACCTACACTGCCCTGAATGAATTCAAAGCGAATTTGCTGGCTTGGCTCGCAGATGCTCACGCGGTAATGAATCGGGCCATGGCCACCCACTGCGCCAGCCTGCATAGGGCGATCGAGCTTCATACGCGGCCAGTCCTCATGCGGCCAAACGAGATCGTTGGTGCTCCCTAAAGTGAGCAGAAGCGGCCAGATTTGCGTGGCCGGTGCGTTGATATGGCGGCTGTGAATATTGATGATTCTCATGATGGCTCATTTGCTATTAAATCAATAGCTGCTTACGCAGGTGCTATGCCGGCTATCACTGGTTTTGGCATGCAGCGTAACCAATACAGTGCTTCGTTGCGCTCAGCGGTGAGGCCCGCTTTCAGCAGGCGCATCCCATCGCTGCTGATGACTTTCTGTGGGAAGAATTCAGCGAGTTTTGCCATCCAGCGCAACAATGCCCAGGGCAGGGGCAGCCAGAGCGCTGAGTCCAGGCCTTGCGAGCTGCGCAGTTGCGCGAGGAATTCTCGGTAGCTCAACTCCTGCGGACCAGCGAGCTCGATGGCGCGATGCAGGGCTTTAGGATGCTCGCAAATGCGGCAGATAGCAGCGGCTGCGTCAGCGCAGAGCATGGGCGCGAGTCTTGCATGACCGGGGCTCAGCAAGCCGGGCAGGGTGATGATGGGCAGGCGTGCGAGCCATTGAAACAATTGGGTCGAAGGGCTGCTTGCGCTCATCAACAACGAAGGCCGAACGATCACAGCGTCCCCACGGCTGTTCGCCATAGTCTCAATCAAAGCAGCTTCTGCCGCACGTTTGCTCGCCATATAGCGGCCTACAACAGGCTCTGCTGTGCGAGTGCCCAGCGCGGAAATGTGCACCACGCGCGCTACATGCGCCTGCGCGCAAGCTTCAAACAATGCGCGCGGCGCGGCTACGTGAACGGTATCAAATCGCTCATCGCCGCGTTCGATCAAGATGCCCACAGCATTGATGACCACATCCGCGTCTTCCACCAGAGGTGCGAAATCTTCAGCGCTGTGCGCAGAGCGAAAATCAACTTGTTTGTCACAGCCGCTACGCCCCGCAGTGATCACGCTATGCCCATGGCTGCGCAGCTCGCCTACGATGGCGCTGCCAAGCAAGCCTGCGCCGCCAAATACAACAATTTTCATGATGATCTCCTTTCGTGAGACAAAGCAGATAATTTGCCAGCGCACTCGTGCCGCAGAGCGAGGGGATAAGTTCGTGCATTCATAGCCAAAGCCCTTTAACAAGATTCACGAAGCTCAGCACCACAAACACCCACATGGTTGCCCAGCCGAGCCATCGTGCTTCGGTGGGAGAGAGGCGCCAGCGCCTGTAGGCGTAGCTGCTGGCATCGCGCACATGACGCAAGATGCTGGCGGGCAGCAGGAGGTTGAAATAGAGCAGGGCAGAGATCAAAGGCAGAAACAGAAGGCCAATGATGTTGACAAACGCGGCTGCAAACGTCACCGCATAAGCAAGCATCCCCATGACCCAAGGATTGAGCAAGCTGATCAGGATGCGCCATGCATCAAGTAAAAATCGATCACGCCCAAGCACCAAAGCGCGATCGCCGCCAAAGAAGCGCCTCAGCGTGTGCTGATTGCGAAAACTGGCGGCACGTGGAGTGCCAAACACAATGAGAGACAACAGGGCATGAATAAGAAGCAGCACGAGATCAAAAACCAAGCCTCGCAAAAACCCAGTGCCCACCATGATTTGCACTGCGGGCGAAATCAGCAGCGCCCAAGCCAGCATGCGATTGAAGCGGATTAACAGCAGTTTCGTGTTGAAGCTTGGAAGGCTGAGTGTAGTGAGAGATTTCATTTTTATTCCAGTAATTTCTGTCTAAACAGAAATAAAAGATCAAAAAAAGGGAGGTGAATGAGGTGTGTGGTTTCAGGGGCCAATCATGCTCGCCGCGGTGGAATGCTGCGCTGCAGCGTCTTGTGGAGGTGCATCAGCATCACCGCGAATCAGCTTTTGAATCTTTGCGCCTAACTTGAGCACTTTGGTCAGCGTTTCGGTATCCAACCGCAGCATCTCATCGCTCCAGCCACTCATCGTCTCTAAAAACACCAGCATTTCGCGGATGCGGTTGGCTCGTTCCACGCCATCAATCATGATCTCAGGTTGCGCCAGTAAATTGCGCAACATATGAATCGTGGGCATGATTTCGCGCTCTTTACGCTCGCGCACCACCGTACGCGAAAGCTCCCAGATATCGGTGCTGGCTTCAAAATGATCACGCCTGTCGCCCATCACATGCACCATCTTGATCAGATTCCAGGATTGCAGCTCACGTAAGCTATTACTCACATTGCTGCGCGCTACATTCAGCGTCTCGGCGATCTCATCGGCGGGAAGAGGTTTGCCATGCAGGTAGAGCAGAGCATGGATCTGAGCTACTGTGCGGTTCACGCCCCAGCGCGTTCCCATTTCACCCCAATGGAGGATGAATTGCTCGGAAGTTTGGCTCAGGGTCATGGTTTGCAGCTTTCTTGAATGAATTGTGATCTTGTCTTTTATTTCTGTCAAGAAAGAAATAAAAGAGGGCAATGATCAAGCAACAGCTCATGCAAGCAAGGCATAGCGGTTTTAGAGTGTTGTATCCAATACCTGTCAAACCTGTCACAATACTGTTTGTATTCACGGCCCTTCCACGCCAAATGCATCCGCTAATCGGTTCAGCCGTGTCGCGGAAGGTTTACTAACCAACTAATGCTCTCCCAAGGAGAGCGGAGGCAGCAACACAATGTCAGCATCGGTCTACCAAGCCTACGGTAGCAACAGCTATCTCTTCGGCGGCAATGCGCCCTATGTCGAAGAACTCTACGAAAACTATCTCGCCAACCCCGGCTCCGTGCCCGACAACTGGCGCAGCTATTTCGACGCGCTCCAGCACGTGCCCGCATCCGACGGCACAGCCGCCAAAGACGTGGCTCACCTGCCCGTTATCAACGCTTTCACCGAATTGGCAAAGCAGGGCGCAACGCGCACCGTACAAGCCAATGCAGACAATGAAATGGGCAAAAAGCGCACCGCCGCACAGCAGCTCATCGCAGCCTACCGCAACGTCGGCGCGCGCTGGGCAAATTTAGACCCGTTGCAGCGCACCGAGCGCGACAATATTCCCGATCTTGACCCCGCTTTCTACGGCTTCACCGATGCCGACATGGAAACCGTGTTCAACACCTCCAACACTTATTTCGGCAAAGAGCAAATGAGCCTGCGCGAGCTGCTCAATGCGCTGCGCGAAACCTATTGCGGCACGATTGGCGCGGAATATATGTACGCCACGAGCCAAGATGAGAAGCGCTGGTGGCAGCAGAAGATGGAAAGCGTGCGCGCCAAGCCCGCATTCAATGCAGAAGAGAAGAAGAACATTCTGCAAAACCTCACCGCTGCTGAAGGCCTAGAGCGTTATCTGCACACCAAATACGTCGGCCAAAAACGCTTCTCGCTCGAAGGCGGCGAAAGCTTCATTGCGTCGATGGATGAGCTGGTGCAAAAAGCCGGCGCAGCAGGCGTGCAAGAAATGGTGATCGGCATGGCTCACCGTGGCCGCTTGAATGTGCTGGTCAACACCCTGGGCAAGATGCCCAAAGATTTGTTCGCTGAGTTTGATCACACCGCCCCTGAAGATTTGCCATCGGGCGATGTGAAGTATCACCAAGGTTTCTCATCTGACGTGACGACCCCCGGCGGCCCCTTGCATCTGACGCTCGCGTTCAACCCATCTCACCTCGAAATCGTCAACCCCGTGGTCGAAGGCAGCGTGCGCGCTCGCATGGATCGCCGTGGTGATAAAGAGGGCGACCAAGTGTTGCCCGTGCTCGTGCATGGCGATGCCGCATTTGCCGGTCAAGGCGTGGTGATGGAAACCCTTGCGCTCGCGCAAACCCGTGGTTACTACACGGGCGGCACAGTGCATATCGTTATCAACAATCAGATCGGTTTTACTACTTCTGACCCGCGCGATACCCGCTCCACGCTGTATTGCTCCGATGTGGTGAAGATGATCGAAGCGCCGGTGTTGCATGTGAACGGCGACGATCCAGAAGCTGTGGTGCTTTGCACGCAATGGGCGCTGGAATACCGCCAGCATTTCAACAAAGATGTGGTGATCGACATCATCTGCTTCCGTAAACTCGGCCACAACGAGCAAGACACCCCAGCGCTCACGCAGCCGCTGATGTACAAGAAGATTGCGCAGCACCCCGGTACGCGCAAGCTCTACGCCGACAAGCTCGCTACCCAAGGTATGGGCGCAACGCTGGGCGACGATATGGCCAAAGCCTATCGCGCCGCAATGGACGCTGGCCAACACACCGAAAACATCACCATCTCTAATTTCAAGAGCAAGTATGCGGTGGACTGGAGCCCCTTCCTCGGCAAGAAATGGACGGACGCTGGCGACACAGCCATCCCGATGGCTGAGTGGAAGCGCTTGGGCGAAAAGCTCACCACGATTCCTGCAACGATCACGCCACACATGCTTGTGAAAAAAGTCTATGACGATCGCGCAGCCATGGCACGCGGCGAAGTCAATGTGGATTGGGGCATGGGCGAGCACATGGCTTTTGCATCACTCGTGGCCAGCGGCTATGCCGTGCGCCTCTCGGGTGAAGATTGCGGCCGCGGCACCTTCACGCACCGCCATGCCGTGATTCACGATCAGAACCGTGAAAAGTTTGACGAAGGCACCTACATCCCACTGCAAAACGTGGCCGATGGTCAAGCCCCTTTCGTGGTGATTGATTCGCTGCTGTCTGAAGAGGCCGTGCTCGCTTTTGAATACGGCTATGCATCCAATGAGCCCAACACGCTCGTGATCTGGGAAGCGCAGTTCGGCGATTTCGCCAACGGCGCGCAAGTGGTGATTGACCAGTTCATCGCCTCGGGTGAAGTCAAGTGGGGCCGTGTGAACGGCATCACGCTCATGCTGCCTCACGGCTACGAAGGCCAAGGCCCTGAGCACAGCTCGGCGCGCCTGGAGCGCTTCATGCAATTGGCGGCAGACACGAACATGCAAATCGTGCAGCCCACTACAGCCAGCCAGATCTTCCACGTGCTGCGTCGCCAGATGGTGCGCGATCTGCGCAAGCCACTGGTGATCATGACGCCGAAATCTTTGCTGCGTAACAAGGATGCCACTTCGCCACTATCTGAGTTCACCAAAGGCGGTTTCCAAACCGTGATTCCCGAGCAGAAAGCCATTGACGCGAAGAAGGTCAAGCGCATCATCGCCTGCTCTGGCAAGGTGTATTACGACTTGGTGAAGAAGCGCGAGGAAAAAGGCCATGACGACACGGCCATCATCCGCGTTGAGCAGCTCTATCCCTTCCCCCACAAAGCCTTTGCAGCCGAGATCAAAAAGTATCCCGGTGCGACGGATATCGTGTGGTGCCAAGACGAGCCACAAAACCAAGGCGCATGGTTCTTCGTGCAGCATTACATCCACGAGAACATGCTTGAGGGTCAAAAGCTCGGCTACGCAGGGCGTGCAGCTTCTGCTTCACCGGCGGCTGGTTATGCGCATCTGCACCAAGAGCAACAAAAGGCGCTGACTGATGCAGCGTTTGCGAAGCTCAAGGGCTTTGTGTTAACCAAGTAAACAATTCAAGACAGGAGCGCAGAGGACGCGAAGATTTCGCAGAAGACGCAAAAGAAAACAGAAAAGTGTATGTACCCAAAACAGGCATTCCTTTTGTTTTATTTTGAATTCTCTTTTGCGACCTCTGCGTAACCTTCGCGTCCTCTGCGTTCAAAAAATCTCTTCCTCAAAATTTAGGAAATAAAAATGGCAATCGTAGAAATCAAAGTCCCGCAACTCTCCGAATCCGTGGCCGAGGCCACCTTGTTGCAATGGAAAAAGAAGCCCGGCGAAGCTGTGGCGCAAGATGAAATTTTGATCGAGATCGAGACCGATAAAGTCGTGCTCGAAGTGCCTGCGCCTCAGGCGGGCGTGATGGGTGCTTATGTGGTCGATAGCGGTGGCACTGTGGTGTCTGATCAAGTGATCGGCAAGATTGATACCGATGGCAAAGCTTCCGCCGCAGCTCCTGCTGCTGCACCAGCCTCTGCGCCTGCAGCCGCTCCAATTGCAGCTGCTGCCGCAACAGGTGGTTCGATGGCTGGTGTGGCCATGCCCGCTGCTGCCAAGATCATGGCCGATAACAGCTTGGCTGCTGGCTCAGTCGCAGGCTCAGGCAAAGATGGCCGCGTCACTAAAGGCGACGTGCTCGCCGCAGTTGCAGGCGGCGCTAAGCCAGTAGCCGCCGCGCCAGTGGCTGTGCCCACAGGCGTGCCTACCGCCGCGCTCGCGCAAGTCGCCGCTCCCGCAGGCAGCCTCGCCGCCCAGCTCGCAGGCCGCCCAGAGCAGCGCGTGCCCATGAGCCGCTTGCGTGCTCGCGTGGCTGAGCGTTTGCTGCAATCGCAATCGAGCAACGCTATCTTGACAACCTTCAACGAAGTCAACATGGCGCCCGTGATGGAAATGCGCAAGCGCTTCCAAGAGAAATTCGAGAAAGAGCATGGCACCAAGATCGGTTTCATGAGCTTCTTCGTTAAAGCCGCTGTGCATGCGCTGAAAAAATATCCTGTGCTCAATGCATCGGTCGATGGCAACGATATCGTCTATCACGGCTACTTTGACATCGGCATCGCCGTCGGCAGCCCGCGTGGCCTCGTTGTGCCTATCTTGCGCAACGCCGATCAAATGAGCTTTGCCGATATCGAAAAGAAAATCGCTGAATACGGCCAAAAAGCCAAAGACGGCAAACTCGGCATCGAAGAGATGACGGGCGGCACGTTCTCGATTTCCAATGGCGGCGTGTTCGGCTCCATGCTGTCCACCCCGATCATCAACCCACCGCAATCCGCCATCCTCGGCGTGCACGCCACCAAAGACCGCGCCGTGGTCGAAAACGGTGTCGTCGTCGTGCGCCCCATCAACTACCTCGCCATGAGCTACGACCACCGAATCATTGACGGCCGCGAAGCCGTGCTGGGCTTGGTGGCGATGAAAGAGGCGCTAGAAGATCCTGCTCGTTTGTTGTTTGATATTTAAGGGATAAATTGATGTTGTTACGATTTTCTAAAGTCCTATTCGCCATGAGTGCGGTAGTACTAGCGTCTTGTGTAAGTAACCCGCCTTCACCTAGCTCTGAAGTTAAAGGCGTAAAGTATTTCCGCGAAGCAGCTGAACTTGTGCCTAAATTCGTGGGTCGTTATGTTGTGGGAGAGGTTCGTGGTGTCTCAGCGAACTTTGATGAAGTTACTCTTGATTTGCAGGATGGTGTGCCAAGAATTCGATTGACCTCTAAGGGGGGGACACTCGTTGTAGAGCAATTTTTGCTAGATTCTTGTCACGGAGACCTCAAGAGTGGCTCCTCAGGCACCCCCTACTTGTATTGCTTCTCCGGACAGCCGACTGAAAGATCCGTCTCATTTTCCGCGCGCGCACCGGGATCATCTTTTTCCGCTTCTAACATTAACTATATTTCGCCTTTGAAGCTACCCGATGGATATATGTTGAGCGTCGAGAGATATTTCGGAACTGCTGCAAGAGGCCCTACTTTTGCAGCAAAAAAAATCCAATAATGGAAGATATTGAAAATGAGTAAGCAATTCGACGTCATCGTCATCGGTGGTGGCCCTGGTGGCTACATTGCGGCTATTCGTGCTGCGCAGTTGGGGTTCAATACGGCTTGTATTGATGAGTGGAAAAATTCCAAAGGTGGGCCAGCGCCGGGCGGTACGTGTACCAATGTGGGCTGTATTCCATCCAAGGCTTTGCTGCAAAGCTCGGAGCACTTTGATCATGCGGGGCATCATTTTGCGGATCATGGGATTGGGTTGAAAGACCTGTCCATTGACATCGCCAAGATGCTTGGCCGTAAAGATACCGTGATCAAGCAAAACAACGATGGCATTTTGTATTTGTTGAAGAAAAACAAAGTGACGTTTTTCCACGGACGTGGGTCGTTTGTGGCGGCCGCCGCGCCCGGTGCGGCTGGTCAGGCCAATGGCGTGTATGAGATCAATGTGGCTGGTGTGGCCAGTGAAGTGATTTCTGGTAAGCACATCATCGTGGCCACGGGTTCGAATGCTCGCGCGCTGCCGGGTGTGCCGTTTGATGAAGAGAATATCCTCTCCAACGATGGCGCGCTGCGTATTCCTGCTGTGCCGAAGAAGCTGGGCGTGATTGGCTCGGGTGTGATTGGTTTGGAGATGGGTTCGGTGTGGCGTCGTTTGGGCTCTGACGTGACTGTGCTTGAAGGCTTGCCGACTTTCCTCGGCGCTGTGGATGAGCAGATTGCCAAAGAAGCGAAGAAGGCTTTTGACAAGCAAGGCTTGAAGATTGAGCTTGGCGTGAAAGTGGGCGAGATCAAGAACACCAAGAAAGGTGTGTCAATTGCCTACACCAATGCCAAAGGCGAAGCGCAAACGCTGGATGTGGACAAGCTGATCATCTCGATTGGCCGCACGGCGAACACGATTGGTTTGAACCCAGAAGCTGTGGGTCTCAAACTCGATGAGCGCGGCATGGTCGTGGTGGACGACGATTGCAAAACCAACTTGCCCAATGTGTGGGCGGTGGGCGATGTGGTGCGCGGGCCAATGCTGGCGCACAAGGCTGAGGAAGAGGGCGTGGCAGTGGCGGAGCGCATTGCAGGCCAGCATGGCCATGTGAACTTCAACACCGTGCCTTGGGTGATTTACACCTCTCCAGAGATTGCATGGGTCGGCCAAACTGAGCAACAGCTCAAAGCCGCTGGCCGCGCGTATCGCTCCGGCAGTTTCCCCTTCTTGGCCAATGGCCGTGCGCGGGCTTTGGGTGACACGACGGGTATGGTGAAGATGCTGGCCGATGCCGCGACCGATGAAATTCTGGGCGTGCATATCGTTGGGCCATTCGCTTCTGAGCTGATCGCTGAATGCGTCGTGGCGATGGAATTCCGCGCTTCGAGCGAAGACATTGCGCGTATCTGCCATGCACATCCTTCGCTATCTGAGGCGACTAAGGAAGCGGCTTTGGCTGTTGATAAGCGTACTTTGAACTTCTAAGAAGAGAACGCAAAAGTCGCAAAACTACGCAAAAGACGCAAAGAGATCAACTTACTTTTTGCGTCTTTTGCGTTTCTTCTGCGCATTTTGCGTTCTATTGCCAATATCGCCATGTCAGTTATTCAAGCCTACGAAGAAGAACTCAAAAAGCGCGGTTACACCAGTGACCCTGCTCAGCTCAGAGCTGTACAGGCTTTGCAGCGCTGCGCTGACGAATGGGCGGCTTATAAAGAAAAGCGCTCGAATGCTTTTAAGAAGCTGATCAATCGCCCTGATATTCCTAAGGGCGTCTACATGTTTGGCGGTGTGGGGCGCGGGAAGAGCTTCCTGATGGATTGCTTTTACAACGCTGTGCCACTAAAGCGAAAAACGCGTCTGCATTTTCATGAATTCATGCGCGAAGTACATCGGGAGCTGGCTAATTTGCAGGGCACGCAAAATCCGCTGGATGCTCTGGGCAAGCAAATGGCCAAGCGCTACAAGCTGATTTGCTTTGATGAATTTCATGTGGCCGATATCACCGATGCGATGATCCTGCATCGCTTGCTGGATGCACTGTTTGAAAACGGCGTGGGCATGGTGACGACGAGCAACTTCACGCCCGATGGCCTCTATCCGAATGGCTTGCACCGTGATCGCATCTTGCCGGCGATTGAGTTGCTGAAATCTGAGATGGAAGTGATCAATGTGGATAACGGCACGGACTATCGCCGCCGCACGCTGGAGAAAGTGAAGATGTATCACACGCCACTGGGCGCAGAAGCTGATGCGGCGATGGATCAGGCTTTTACCGAGCTGGCAGAAGCCAAAGACGAAAGCCCGGTGCTGCACATCGAAGCGCGTGAGATCAAGGCGCGGCGCAAAGCGGGCGGCGTGGTGTGGTTTGATTTCAAAACGCTCTGCGGCGGCCCGCGCAGCCAGAATGATTATCTGGAGCTGGCCACGCAGTTTCATACCGTCATGCTCTCGGATATGCCACAGATGTTTGTGAAGAATGCTTCTGAGGCAAGGCGCTTCACATGGTTGGTGGATGTGCTCTATGACAGACGCTGCAAACTCATCATGAGCGCAGCGGTTGCGCCCGAGTTGCTTTACACCGAAGGCCCGCTCTCGCATGAGTTTCCGCGCACAGCCTCGCGGCTGAATGAAATGCAATCTGCAGAATTTTTGGCTCTGGAGCGGCGCACCGTGGACACGCGCCTGACCTGAGCTGTCTGGCGTGATACATTGAAGCCATGTCAGTGCAGTACTTCTCTATATCAGCATTGCAGAAATTTGCTATATTAGTAATAGCACTCTGCGCAGTATCTATGCCGGCAATTGGCCAAAATGATACTCAAAACAATACTCTCAAGCCAGCCGAGGATACAAACGAGAACCTAGAGCGCGCGCGTATCAAGCGTGAGCGCGACCAGCTTAATCTCAACCTCGCTGAGCAGCGCCGGGCTTGCTATCAGAAGCTGGCCGTCACGCCATGCTTGAACGACGCAAGGGATGTGCATAACGAAAAAATGCGTGATCTCAAGCGCCAAGAGGTGGCGCTCAACAATGCTCAGCGAAAGCGGGCTGCTGCTGATCGCGTAGAGGCTTTGGATCAGCGCAACTCTCCCGAGGCGCAACTCAGGCGCGCACAGGAGCGCGGCAAAGCCATGGAAGCAGCCGCACGGCGCGAAGAAAGCCAAGCCCAGCGTCAAAAAAGCCGTGAGGCTAAATTAGCCGAAGCAGCTGCGAATGCTCAGGCTAAATCTAATGCGCCTGCTAAAGAGCGCGAAGCAGAATTACCGCAGCCACAGGGCAAGCCGAGCGGGCAAGCAGCTAAAAAAGTAGCGCCTGATCAAGGCCTCGGTCAAGCTGAGCGTGCGGCAAAAAGCTCACAGCAAGCTGCGCAGCGTGAGAAAGAAGCCGCAGAACGCCGAGCAAAAGCTGCTGAGCGCGAAGCCAAGCGCAAGAAGCCCGCTGCAGCTGGCCTACCCGTGCCGCCATAAGCTCAAGCGCCCATCAAATCTTGACGACGAGACGATGGCGAGCGCAAATACACCAAACTACCTTGCTCACTGCATACCTCGTGGTGCACGGAGCCAGGCAGCGCGATTTGATAATCACCCGCAAAAAAATCTTCACCGTTGATACGCAATTGCCCTTCGAGGATCATGCATTCTTCTGCGCCATCGGCATGATCGTGCACCGGCAAGCTGCCTCCTGGCAAAAGCTTAAGCAGCCACGACAGACTGATCCCATCATCATGCAGCACTTTGACTTGTATACGCTTGCCAAGTTGTACCCAGGCTTCATCTCGGCGCACATTCACGACAGGTAAGCGCTCTGCTATCTTCTGCATCAGCGATTGTTTGATGCGCGCGCTGGCTTCTGCACTCAGGGTGTGCTCTGTGCTCAGGCTTTGTGCAAGATGGCCAGCCCAGGCGGGATTCAATGATGGATCGGTTTTCATGGTGTGTCTTCTATCGCTAAAGCGGCCAGCTGCGTGCTGGCGAGGCCGCTGGCCTGCAGGCTTTCGCGCAGGCTGATGAGGGCGCGGCGCAGGGTGCTTTTCACCGTGCCAAGAGGTATCTTCAAATGCGCACTGATATCGCCGTGGCTCATATCGTAGAAAAAAGCCAGGCTCAGTATTTGGCGTGTGGCCGCGGGGAGAGCTTGCATGGCGGAGTGCAGCACAGCTTGATTTTCTGTTGCTTGTAGAAAGTCGATTGGTTGCTTCGCATCGGCCAGATGATCTGCGGCCATATCAGCTGCTTCATTGTTGATCAGTACAGGGTTGCTGGAGATTTTCCGCCAAGCATCCAGGGCGCGGCTGCGCGCTAAATTGAGCAGCCAAGCCATGACCACGCCGCGCTCGCTGTCGAAGCGCTTGGCTTGCTGCCAAGCTTGCAGATAGACCTCTTGTGTCACGTCTTGCGCGTTCGCATCGTCAGGCGCGAAGCGGCGCACGAGACTGTAAACGCGGGCAATTGTTGTGTCATACAACTCAGCCATGGCCGCAGGCTCGCCAGCAGCTATGCGCTGGATCAGGCCCTGCAGCGCCGCATCTTCGCTATGGGCTAGCCCCACAAAAGAATGCGTTTGATTTTCTGGGGTGGAAAAACGGTTCACCCTTGGATTGTGCCTTGAACGCGCAAGCCTAGTCCGAGCAAATGCTCTACCTGACCACACCGGCGGCAAAATCGCAAAAGAAGCTGACATACAAGCTGCTACGGATGCACCGAGCTATTGGATGCAGCTGCAGCAGACTTACAGAACAGTTTGCAGCAAAGCGCCTTTGAATAGCACGGGGCCGGTGGGGCCTGTGCTGCTGGGCACACCGCCTTTGGGTTCTAAGCTGATCGCCAGGGTGGGCACATTTTGAATCTGCTCGGGCGCAGCTGTGAGCCTGAGCACTTTATCGCCACCCATGACGCCCAGCGATTGCGGGGCTTGGCCGGGGGGCAGCGCCCAAAGCTGCAGGGATTTATCGGCTGCTTCTTGATAGCCGCCCACGCGCTGCAAAACCAGGCGTTTCTTATCAGGATCAAAAGTGACGAGTACCGAAGCATCAGATTTTTCATCCGCCAGCACCGCTACATACTGCACTTGCTGCTGCGCGGCCTGCTGCTGAAGCTGCTTCTCCAATTGCGCAATTTGCTGGCCACGGCCTTCGAGGCTCTGCGAGGCTTGCAAAGAAAACAACGTGCCCACCACAGCGGCAATGCCTGCAAAGGCCGCACCAGCGCGCCACCACACGAGCTGCTTGCGCAAGCGTTTGAGCGAGTTTTGCAGCTGCTGTAACTTAGGCGAAGATTGCAGCACACGCTTTGGCAAACTTCCCAAGCTGTTTTCAATGCGTTTCCACACATTGGGGCTGGGGTGGATGGGTGAAGGCAATTCCATGATGGCGTGCAACCTTTCTTGCCAGAGCAAAATGCGCGCTCGCACGGTAGCGCTTTGGCGTGAGTGAAATTCAAATCGGCGGCGTGCACCGCCGCGCATGATGCCCACGGCGTAGCGCGCGGCGAGCATGTCAAGTAATTCGGAGTGTTGAGAAATATTCATAGCGAGCTCACGCGAAGCGATTCATACAAGTGCGCAATTGATCCAGCCCTCGGCGCATCCAGGTTTTCACCGTTCCGAGCGGGAGCTTCAGTTGTGTGGCCAGCTCGCTTTGGCTTAAATCGCGAAAGTACGCGAGAGTGACGACCTGGCGCTGCTTGGCCTCGATCTTGCGCAGGCACTCATGCAGTGCCCAAGCTTGCTCGCTGGCTTCTTGTGTGTCCATCGGCGTGTCAATATCTGCGGCCAAAGTATCCGCCATGTCTTCCACGGGCTGGCCAGCCAGCGAGCGCTCCGCCGTGCGGCGGCGCAGAAAATCCAAGCCTCGGCTGCGCACGATCACGCCCAGCCACACCATGGGCGGGCTTAAGGGGGCTTTGTAGTCCCCCGCGACGCGCCAGATCGTGAGATAGGCTTCTTGCAGCACATCTTCCGCATGCTCCACATTGCCCACCACGCGCATGGCAATCGCGTAGAGTTTGCTGCTGGTCGCGTCGTAGAGCTGGCGCAGGGCGGCACTGTCTTGGGCTGCAATGCGCTCCAGCCAATGGATGAGTTGGTCGTCTGTGGTCGCGGTTTTCATGATGCACTTCTCTTGATTTATTTTGGCGCAGACAGCGTGGCCAGATAAGCCACCACATCAGCGCGCTCTTGCGGCAGCGAGAGGCGATAGCCCATGCGCTGCCCTGGAATCACTTTTTCTGGATCGGTGAGCCAGCGCTCTAAATTGGCGCGGTTCCACACCACTTTGCTTTTGGCAAGGGCCTCAGAATACTCGTAATTCTTGACGGCTCCCGCACGCCGACCCAGCACGCCAGCATGTGAAGGGCCTACCCGATTGTCTTCTACGCTGTGGCAGGCGCTGCATTTGGCGGTGTAAATCGCCATCCCACGTTGTACAGCCTCTTGGCTTTGCGCATATGCTGAGCCAAAAAAGGCGCTCAGCCCCAATGCCGTGAGCACGGAGCCAAGCGCTAAGCCTGCTTTTGAGGGCAGGCAGTGCATCAAATGGGTGATGCCAGAGCGCACATCAAGCTCCGAAGCTCAAAGCGCCTGCTGGCAGCGGACGGCCGAGAGCATTGGTGAGAATCGTGTAGTGCATCGTCTCGTCTGCAGCCAAGCGCGCAGCTACTTTGGCCAAATCTTTGCTCAGGAACGCCGGGATCACGCCCAGATAGGCATTGGTTGCGCCCAGCTCCAAGCGAGCCGCCAGATCCAGCACATCGGCTTGGTTTTTCAGCGTATCGGCCTTCAAAGCCTTGGCGTAATCGTCCAGCTTTTTCTCAGCAACAGCTTTGCCGCCGAGCTTTTCAATCGTGGCGATCAAAGCATCGCGATGTGCTTTGTGATGCGACTGAAAGCTCACCGCGATATCCAGCACCGGCTTTTGCAGCAAGCCACTCATCGCGCCGAGCTGATAAGCGCCAATGGCCTCATGCTCCAAGCCGAGCGCCACATTGAGAATGCCTGCGTCTTTGGCAGCATCGCCCGCCATGCCTTGCGCCATAGCGATATTGCCGCCAAGAAGCGCGAGACCGACTGCAGAGAGTTTGCCGGTATTGCCCATGAAGCCACGGCGAGAAGAGATGAGATTCATAAAAACTCCTGAAACTAAAAAATAAGTGAATGTTTTGTCCAGACATCAGCAATACGGGCTGAGTTGGCGCTTGGATTCAAAAAGCGCACAATGGCGCGAGTGCATCCAAAACGGCGCTGAGTGCGTACAACAGATATGTGCAATCAAAAGGAAGACCCATGCATCCCCATCTATCCGCTAGACCATCTGCGTTTACTATGATTTCAATAGCATTTCGCGCAGTATGGATGCCGGCAAAGTGCCTATTTGGCACTATTTTTAGTGTATTTTTTGTGATCTCAGCTCACGCGGGCACTGTGCAGGTGAGCGTGATTGATCGCGATGGCAAGCCCGCGCAAGATGCCGTGGTCGTGCTCGTGCACGCCACAGCGCGCAATGCGTCCACCAATCTACCGATGCAAGCCACGGTAGCCAACGAGAAAATGCAATTCATGCCTGCAGTCACCGTTGTGGCCAAAGGCGCAAAAGTGCGCTTTGTGAACAACGATCCATGGGATCACCATGTGCGCGGCGCGCCCACCAATTCCGTGTTTGCGAACACACCTGAGGCTTACGCCGCTGGCCGCAATGCAGGCGGCTTTGAGCTGCGCCTGCAAGGCAAGGACGAAGGCAAGCCCGCTAAATTCCAAGATGTGACGATGTCACAAACCGGCCCGCAAACCGCCGTCGCCCTCGGCTGCTTCCTGCATGGCTCCATGCGCGGCAGCGTGTATGTGAGCGATTCGCCTTGGGCCGCGAAGACGAATGCAGAAGGCATCGCCACGTTTGACAGCGTTCCCGATGGCGCAGTGCAAGTGCGCGTTTGGCATGCTGACCAGTTGGTGGATTTGCCTTTGCAGGCTGTTACTGTGACCTCAGCGCCCTTGCAGGTGAAATCACAATTGCAAGTTGTTCCGCGTCGCCGTCGGATTTGATTTTTTTCTTAACGTGATTGGCGAACCACTGCTTCGCCTTCACGCCATCCGCTCACCTGCCACGTGACGTGCCCGAAAAAGCCGAGGACTGTCTTATTCGGCAAACCGTGCATGGTTTCCCGAGCTGCTGATCTTTTGTAGCGATGATTGCATGGCTGGCCGCGCTCGACCGAGACAGTCCTCGTTTTTTCAGACCCATCATGCAGCGGGTATGGGCGGTTAACGCGCAAGAAATGTAGTGGGCGCGTCGCCGCGCACCCCAAAAGAACCCCAGCCATTTTCTGCAGATCCGCTTACGAGCACGTAGTCTTCAGCTTCAGGATCAAACATCAATCGGTAGTTACCGTCTTCAGCAACTACCCAGGCAGGGCTTGCTGCCGGCAGCGAGTGTTCAGCATCAAACATTGTTTTATCTTCGCAGAAATATGTGGATAGATAGGGTTCCACCAACAAGGCACGCATTCTTTCCAAACCCGACGCGATCCGCTCTTTCGGCCAAGGTGTACCAAAGGTTGTGCCCACAGGCGGTATCGTGTATTCGCTCAAGTAACGCTCCATATCTTCCAATACCGCATGTTTTAGAGCAGTTGGATCAACTTCGGAGCATTTCATAGTTTTTGAGTGAACAGAAAGTTAAATTTTAGTGCGAGATTGGCGGAACAGTTTCTCTGAGTATGCAGATGTGCTGAGCGCTGCGAAACTTAAAATATGAAACGATGCACCAACCACCTCAATCCGCTGCGTGATGGGTCTGAAAAAACGAAGCCTTTCGCTGGTCGGGCGCGGCCAACCATATCATCATCGCTACAAAAGATTGCAGCTCGCAGCTTGCGGGTAAGAGCGCGTCACGAAGAAAGGCCTCGGCTTTTTCGGGCACGTCACGTGGCAGGTGAGCGGGTTGTGTCAAACAGTCAGACAACCAACCTTACTGACGAGCAGAACGAATATTCAAAGGCATGGCCTGCGGATGACTCGTGCGGAACGGATTGATATCCACACCACCGCGCCTTGTGTAACGCGCATACACGGCGAGCTTGGCGGGTTTGCAGCGTGCCCAGATGTCGGTGTAGATGCGCTCGACGCATTGCTCGTGGAATTCGTTGTGATTGCGGAAGCTGACGATGTATTGCAGCAGGGCGGCTTGATCGATTTGCGGGCCGCTGTATTCGATTTGCACGCTGCCCCAATCGGGCTGGCCGGTGACGAGGCAATTGCTTTTGAGGAGATGGCTCACAAGGGTTTCGCTCACGGGTTGCTCATCAAAAGCGGCGGTGAGTAATTGCGGGGCGGGCTGGTAATGCGTGCATTCCACATCGAGGCGATCTAGGAGCACGCCATCGAGCTCTTGCACTTTTTCATCGTGGAAGGCTTCCTGGCTGATCACGCGTACACCTACTCTTCGCTCGCCGCGTGGCGTTCCGAAGACTGCTGTGCCGATGTCGAGTGCAATGGCTTCGCGTACTTCGTCTGCACCATGGTTGCTGCCCGCGAAGCGTGTGTTGTTGAAGCTGTTGAAATAGAGTTTGACGCTTTTGCTCTCTGCGATGCAAGGGGATTCGCAGGGGATGGTGATTTGTGCGATGGCCACCTGTGGCCTGCCGCGTGCGTTGAGCCAAGAGAGTTCAAACGCTGTCCACATGTCTGCGCCCATGAAGGGGAGCGTGCCTGTGATGCCGATCTCAACGCGCTTCTCACTGCGGGGGATGGGGAAGAGCAGGCTAGCGTCGTATTGATCAATGTACGCGCTGGTTTTGCCGAGCTGGGATTGTTCAGGCGTGTTCATGTTGGATGTGCTTCAAAAATTCAGGCAGCCATTCTGCAACTGCGCCGGGCGCGAGATCATGCCCCATGCCAGGGATGCCAACGAAGCGTGAGCCTTTGATGCGCTGCGCGATATCACGGCCATTTTCTTGCGGTACGAGCACATCTTCAAGCCCATGCACCACCAGCGTGGGCGCTGTTATGCGAGCAATATCGAGATGGCGAGTGCGATCAGCGCCGATGGCCAACATTTGGCGCAGCGTGCCATCGGGATGATGATTGCGCTCCAGCCCCAAGCGGATGCGATCTTTGAGCAATTGCGGTTCAACTGGAAATGCTGGGCTACCGATCACATTAAAGAGCTTCACATAATGCGCGGTGATGTCCTCAATGCTGTTGCTCGCAGGGCGATTGAACAAGACGCGCATGACAGCGGCTTTGGCTTCAGGCAGGCCGGGCGCGCCTGAGCTGCTCATGATGCATGTGAGCGAGCGGATGCGCTCGGGCGCTGCGCAGGCCAGGCGCTGCGCGATCATGCCGCCCATGCTCACACCGACGATATGCGCCTGACTAATATTCAAGGCATCCATCACGCCAAGAGTGTCAGCCGCCATGTCTTGCAGGCTGTAGGGTGGCTTGATTTGCATGCCCAGCTTGCGCTTGATGCTCGCCCAAACGATGTTGGGTTTGCCCATGTGATCGAAGTGTTGCGATAGGCCGATATCGCGGTTGTCAAAGGTGATCACGCGGAAGCCACTCTGCACCAAGGGTTCGATCACCGTGGGTGGCCAGGCGATGAGCTGCATGCCCAAGCCCATGATGAGTAGCACGGCAGGATGCTCTTTCGCGCCATATTCTTGCACCTCGATAGAGATACCGTTTGCTTTAATTTTCATAGCACTCCGCGCAGGTTGTATACCGGCAAAATGCCGTTTTCGCTATCAATTTCAAGTGAATTTTCCTTCACGCAGCCATTTGGTAGCCACCCATTTCTGGCCGCGCACCACAGGCTCGCCGCCATGCAGGCTCTTGGTGATGGGGTGGGCGCGGTTGTAGCTAAAGAAGACGGCGTGCCCTTTTTTCGGGGCGACGGTGAGGCGCACATCGGGGAAGACCGTGCCGCCGCCAGCCTCTGGCTCATGCAGATACATGATGATGGTGGCAACACGCTGGCCACCGCGCTTGAGAATGGTGGGCGTGCCTGGCTCATGTGGATCGAAGTAATCGTAATGCGGCTTGTATTCTGCGCCGGGATGGTAGTGCAGGATTTGCAGGCCTTCGCCGTTTTCTACGGGCCAGCGCGTGAGCTGAGCCAAGCGGCGCTCAATTCGCGCGATGAGTTCGTTCTCAGCGCGCGCGTAAAACATGCCATTGCTGGTGCGATCGGCATTCAGCTCTTCGCCGCCTGATTTGGTTTCTACCGTGAGCGAACGCGCCATGCGCGGCTTGGCACCTTCGATCAGGCCATCGCATTCTTCATCCGACAAGAAATTACCGATCACCACGATATTCGGATCACTCATGGCCGTGAGCACACTCACTTTGCGATCTTCGAGTTGTAGATAAAGCGGGGAATCCTCCACGGCCAGCTCGGGCACGGTCATCGGGGTGGGCAAGGCAGCGGCTTGCTGCGTGGCTTTCAAATGCTCTTGCAGTGTGCTCTCCATTGCTTGAATGGCGACATCTTCCTGCCAGCCCGAAGCGAGCATGGATTTGAGCACCGTATCTGCAGGAAAACCGGCCTGTGCTTGCGAGATGATCCATTCGCGCAATTGAGGGGTGATGACTTGGCTCATACTTTCCTCCTGAACACCAGCCGATCTGCGGTGCTGGCACTTGGGTTGAACATATAGCCTTCGCTGTTGAAGGTTTCGAGTTTCTTCACATCTTTGATGCGCTTTTGAATCGCGTAACGCGCCATCAGGCCACGAGCACGCTTGGCGAAAAAGCTGATGACTTTGTAGCCGCCGCCTTTGTATTCTTCAAACACGCATTCCACCACGCGCGCTTTCAGGGCTTTGCGATTGACAGCTTTGAAATACTCATTGCTGGCGAGATTGACGATGATGGGTGATTTTTCATCGGCCAGTTGTGCGTTCAAATGCTCTGAGATCGAAGCGCCCCAGAATTTGTAGAGATTGTTGCCCGCGGGGTTGGCCAAAGCCGTGCCCATTTCAAGGCGATAAGGCTGCATCCAATCGAGCGGGCGTAGCAGGCCATACAAGCCGCTGAGCGAGGCCACATGCTCTTGCGCCCATTCCAGATCAGCGGGCTTCAAAGTCTTGGCATCGAGGCCTTCATACACATCGCCATTGAAAGCGAGGATGGCTTGTTTGGAATTCTTCGCGGTGAATTTTGGTTTCCATGCTTGATAGCGCGCCACGTTCAGGGCTGAGAGCTGATCGCTCAAATCCATCAGCTCCGCAATTTGTTGCGGGCTGTATTGGCGCAGTATTTCAATCAACTGAGCAGATTGCTTGGGGAACTGGGGCAGGGTGTGCGCAAGCTCAGAAGGAGCGGGCGTGTCATAGTCGAGCGATTTGGCGGGAGAGAGCAGGAAAAGCATCCTTAAATTATGCTGGAATTGGCGGGCGGCTCTAGGGCTTTTGAGCGGCTTATAAAAAGTGCTATAGTTTCGGTATCGCGGAATAACGTCTTACGGACACCGCCCTTAAATTGTTAGTCTTTTCCCGGCCTCGGCATCTGCTGTTTTCCGGTTTACCTCCCCCCTTTTGTATCTTTCGCTCCCTTTGGAGTACACATGCACTTAAACGAACTCAAAGTCCAACACGTTTCAGCTCTCGTGAACGAGGCCGAAGGCCTTGGCATCGAAAACCCTGGCCGCCTGCGCAAGCAAGAGCTGATGTTTGCCATCATCAAAGCCCGCGCGAAAAATGGCGAAACGGTGTATGCCGATGGCGTGCTCGAAGTCTTGCCTGATGGCTTTGGCTTCCTGCGCAACCCCGAGGCTGACTACACCGCCAGCACTGACGACATCTACATTTCCCCCAGCCAAGTGCGCCGTTTCAATCTACACACGGGCGACATGATCGAAGGCGAAGTGCGCATCCCTAAAGAGGGCGAGCGCTACTTTGCACTCAACAAGCTTGATAAGGTCAACGGCGATTTGCCTGAGCGCAACAAGCAAAAAGTGATGTTTGAAAACCTCACGCCTTTGTTCCCTAAAGAGCAAATGAAGCTTGAGCGAGATATCAAAGGAGAAGAAAACATCACGGGCCGCGTGATTGATCTGATCTCCCCCTTCGGCAAAGGCCAACGCGCCTTGCTCGTTGCGCCACCTAAGAGCGGTAAGACGGTGATGATGCAGCACATCGCGCATGCGATCACGGCCAATTACCCAGACGTTCACCTTATGGTCTTGCTAGTGGACGAGCGCCCAGAAGAGGTGACCGAGATGCAGCGCAGCGTGCGCGGCGAAGTGATTGCCTCGACCTTTGATGAGCCAGCAGCGCGGCACGTACACGTCGCGGAAATGGTGATTGAGCGCGCGAAGCGTTTGGTCGAGCTGAAAAAAGACGTGGTGATCTTGCTCGATTCGATCACGCGCCTAGCTCGCGCCTACAACAACGTCGTGCAAAGCTCCGGCAAGGTGCTCTCCGGCGGTGTGGATGCGAACGCTTTGCAGCGCCCCAAGCGCTTCTTCGGCGCGGCGCGCAATATCGAAGAAGGCGGCTCGCTCACGATCATCGCTACCGCGCTGGTGGATACCGGCTCGAAGATGGATGAAGTGATTTTTGAAGAATTCAAGGGCACGGGTAACTCAGAGGTTCACCTCTCTCGCCGCTTGTACGAGAAGCGTGTGTTCCCTGCAATTGAGCTCTCATCTTCCGGCACGCGCCGCGAAGAGTTGCTGCTCACGCCAGAAATCCTGCAGAAGACGCGTATCTTGCGTTCCTTCTTGTTCAACATGGACGAGATCGAGAGCATGGAGCTGATGCTCAAGAACATGAAGCAGACGAAGAACAATTCGGAGTTCTTCGATCAAATGCGTAAGGGTGGGTAGGTAAATCTTCGCTTTCGTTGGATGGTTGGCGAGCCAAAGCGCTTGGGCTACCCACCTCCGCGAATGTCCTCCGCCGGCTTCGCCGTCTCCCCCTTTATTTCGCTGCGGTGGATAGCCCAACCACTTTGGCTAACCACCACGATCTACGTGCGAAGATTTTAGGAGTGTGAGTAGGCAGTGAGTTTGAGGGATTTGCCCGACTGATTTGTGGTACTCCACCATGAAGGCGGGCAAATCCCTCAAACTCGCAGCCGCGCTATCCATAAAGAAATCTTCCGATTACTATTATTTCAATAGCACCTTGCGCAGTAAATACGCCGGCGAAATGCTCAAAAGTCCTATAATTTAGAGCATGGATGCACTCATCAACAGCCTCACCGATGCCTTCGCGCATGCGCAGCAATGGCTGTTTGAAACTGTAGTACAGCCCATCATTTTTGGCCTCGGTGTCGGTGGTTTGGTGGAAGATGGTTTCACGGCGACAGGGTGGTTTCTTGTCGGCCTTCTGCAGCTCATCATCTTGATCGCCATCATTGCCCCGCTGCAAAGATGGAAGCCGGTGGAGCCTGTCATAGATCGTGCCACGATTCGCACAGATATTCTCTACACCTTGATTCATCGTCTCGGCTTCTTCCGTCTAGCGCTCTTCTTCACGCTTGACCCGCTGATTGAATCTGGCTTCGGTGCGCTACGCGTGGCTGGCATGGAGACTTTTCATCTGGACCAATGGCTCTTCTCGTTCATCGGATTTGAAAGCGCCTTGCTGGGCTTCTTCATCTACCTCGTGGTGTTTGATTTCGTCGATTACTGGATTCACCGTGGTCAGCATCAACTCAACTGGTGGTGGCAACTGCACAGCCTGCATCATGCTCAGCGGCAAATGACGATGTGGAGTGATAACCGCAATCACTTGTTGGATGACGTGATCCGCGACAGCATTTTGGTGTGCGTGGGATTGCTCGTTGGGATTGCGCCTGGGCAGTTTGTGGCATTGGTGGCCGTGACGCAGCTCTCGGAGAGCTTCCAGCATGCGAACCTGAAAATCTGGTTTGGCGCAGTGGGCGAGCGCCTCTGGGTCAGTCCGCGGTTTCATCGTTTGCATCACGCAGTAGGTATCGGCCACGAGTTTCCGGGGCGTACGCTCGGTGGCGCGAATTTCGGCGTACTTCTGCCTTGGTGGGACATGATTTTCCGCACTGGCAACTTTGAAAAGCGTTTCGATCCCACGGGTGTGCGCGATCAGATCGAGCAAGGGCGCAATTATGGCCAAGGCTTTTTGCAGCAGCAGTGGCTAGGTCTGAAAAGGCTGGTTGGGCGCGCTTGAGCCGCTAAAGCCCGGTGGCTGTGACGTTGCAGGTGAGAGAAAAAGTCACGCTGCTGCCAGCTGGAAAAATTGGAATCGCCAAACCGCTAGACGTCAATGTACTGACTGACAAGCTTGCGGGGCAGCTCGCCCCGCCGCTGCTCGCACAGGTCAAATTGGTGCAAATCAATCCCGTACTCGGCGTGTCTTGCAGCAGCGCATTGTTAGCCCAAGCGGGGCCGGCATTGCTCGCGGTGATGGTGTAGAGCGTTGTGCTGCCAGCAGCCAAGGTGGTGGTTGCATTGCTTTTGGTCACACTCAATGCGGCGGGTGCAATGATGGCTGCCGTGTGTGTCGCGTTCAGCACAGAAGTCAATGTGCTGCGCTGGGTGGATGTGAGCGCCGCGGTATTCGTCACTGTGCCTGTGGTGCTTGCTGAAACTGTGGCGCTCACGGTGAGTGTGAGTGTTGAGGCAGGTGAGAGATTGAATGCCGCTATGGGAAACGTGAGCGGAGCAGGGCAAGTGGCGATGATGGAGCCACTGCTGGTGGCGCTGCAACTGACACTGCCCAACGCTGCACCTGCTGAGATGATATCGTCGATGGTGACATTCGTGGCTGTAATGGCCGGGCTGCTATTGCTAACGACCAAGGTGTAGGTGTAGGGCTGAGTCACCGTGACAGCGCTGACAGCAGTTTTGCTCACTTTAAGCGACGGATAGGGATACACCTGCGCGAAACTCACCTGGCTGAATGCCGGGTCATCGCGCATGAGAAAAGTGAGTGTGTTACTCGTGGTGGTGGCCACACCGAGATTGATGATTTGCTGAGACCAGCCGCCAGCAGTTGGGTTGGCGCTGTAGACGCGGGTGTTGCCCCAATAAGCATCTGTTTGAATATTTGCACCAGTGGCCGCTGCGCTGTAGAAAGTCCAGAACACGAGGTAATGGCCTTCGCCTACAGTGGTGGTGATTCTTTGTTGGGCGGCTGAAGATGTGGCGTTGACTACCGGAAACGTCAGGCATCCTGCACCGATGCAACCTGAATCATAGGCAGTGGTGCCACCAGCGGCTGTGATGGCGGCTGGCACTGTGCCGCGCAATGCACGATTGAAGGTGGTGTATTGCGTGACCGAAACAGTCCATGAGGTGGCCGTGGCAGCAGTGCCTGTGAAAAAAGGATTGGCCACCAGATTGCTTTGCGCTTGAATTGCTGTAGAGCATAAAAGCAGAAGCCACGCTATCGCTGCTTGCAGCTGTCTCAACGCATTCACACGAAGCATGTCAGGCTCCTGCTATGTTATTTTTCTAACAATTTCATTTCCTCTGATGCTAAAAGATAATGTTAGTGAAAATGCTGATATTGAAGTGACATGCAAAATACTTCACGCTTTTCAGCTGCAATAATCCTGCATGGCTCGCTACATATTGATCAATCCGTCGCATAACGGCAACGTTGGTGCTGCTGCGCGCTCACTCAAAACCATGGGCTTTGATGATTTGGTTTTGGTTGCGCCGCGTGATCCGAAGGTACTCAACCGGGAGGAGACGATTCAGCGCGCGAGTGGTGCAACCGATGTGCTGTCGAAAACGCAGATCGTGGCTACGCTGGATGAAGCCTTGCAAGGTGTGAACCATCTTTGCGCCACGGCCATGACCGCACGAGACTTCGGGCCGCCTACGTATGCGCCGCGTGCGTATTTCGATATGCTGTTAAATAAAGAGCATTCTGCGCAGGAATATAGCCGACCAGAGGCCGATTTGACTTTGAAAAAAGATATCAAAATGGCTTTCCTTTTCGGCACCGAGCGCTTTGGCATGAAGAATGAAGATGTGTATCGCTGTCATGCGGCTTTGAGCATTCCTACCAATCCGCAGTATGGCTCGCTCAATCTGGCTTCTGCGGTGCAGCTCGTGGCGTATGACTGGCGGCAGGCCTTGGGTGGCTACGAGATTGCTGCGTCGCAGCCATCAAAATTAGCCGATGCAGCAGCTGTCTCGGGCGCATTGGTACATTGGGAACAGGCTCTGGTGCATCTGCAGTTTCTCGATCCCGATGCGCCCAAGAAACTCATGCCACGCTTGAATGATCTGCTCAACCGAGCCCAGCTGCGTGAGGAAGAAATCCATATCTTGCGCGGTATCGCCAAGGCGGTGCTGGAAGCCAAGCCGGGCAAACCTTTGACTAAATCGGTAAACTAAGCTGATGTTCACGAGAATCAAAGCCGACATTGAATGCATCCTAGAGCGCGATCCTGCTGCTCGCAGCCGCTTTGAGGTGCTCACCTGTTATCCCGGCTTGCATGCTGTGATCTTGCATCGCCCGGCGCATTGGTGCTGGAATGCGGGCTTGAAATGGCTTGGGCGCTTTATCTCGCAGCTTTCGCGCTGGTTCACTGGCATTGAAATTCACCCAGGAGCAAAAATCGGCGATCGCGTTTTCTTCGATCATGCGATGGGCGTGGTGGTGGGTGAGACGGCTGAGATTGGCGATGGTTGCACGATTTACCAAGGTGTCACGCTCGGCGGCACATCGCTCTACAAAGGAGCTAAGCGCCATCCCACGCTGGGCAAGAATGTGGTGGTGAGTGCCGGCGCGAAAGTGCTTGGCGGGTTTGTGGTGGGCGATGGTGCGAAGATCGGCAGCAATGCCGTGGTGATCAAGCCTGTGCCTGCGGGCGCAACAGCCGTGGGCATTCCGGCTCGGATCATTCCATCCAAAGAGGGCGTGAGTGCAGATGTGACGACTGGCTCCGCCCAAGATCCCAAATTTTCAGCTTATGGCATCACGCAAGACGACGATCCACTCAGCTTGGCCATGCGCGGCTTGATCGACAATGCCGCCTCTCAAGAGGATCAAATCGCGTTGCTCTGGCAAGCGATTGAAAAGCTCTCCAGCGCCCAGCATGTGCCTGATTGCCTGCCTACAGGTGAACCCGCCGATAAGCTTGATGCCAAGAAGCTCAACGAGCTGGTGGGCAAATAATTCCGCTTCTCAAGCATTCCTCACGTCGTTTCCGCTCCTAGCCGTGCTGGAGCACTGTCGTCGTCGCTGCGGCTAGCTTAGAAATGATTGAGAAGCGGAATAAGAGCGCAGTCAAAAGTTTCAGCGAATCTGCTGTAAAGCGCTCGTCACACTGAAGACGGTTTGTCCCCAGTTGGGTGGCAGCTCTAGCAGGAGCACAGGGCTGTTGCCAACTGCGCCCTGGGGCGATGTGCCGGTAAAGCGCACATAGCGGCGCTCGCTAGCCTTGAGGTCTTTCAAAATCACATTGCCGGTGGCATCAAGTGGCAAGGTTTGCAAACCTTGTGTCATCGCAGCATCTTGCGCGATTTGGATTTGCAGATTGCGAGGTGTGTCTACAGCAGAAATGTTGGCGCGCAGCAGCACGCCTTCGGGAACGAGATCTGCTGTGGCTGCTACATTGACCTCGCGAATCCAGATGAGAGCAACAGCCGCATTGGCGATATCAATACGACGCACGGCGTTGTAGCCTTCAATGCCCGATGCATCCACACCGCGCACGCGGGCGAAGTAATTGCCATTGGGCGCAGCAGCGAGATTGATGACAGGGCTGACAGATTTGGTGTCAAACACGATTTGTGTGAAGGCTGGATCTTGTGCGAGCTCGGCTCGGTAGCCTGCTGCGCCGCTGAGCGTGCCTACAGTCCATGAAGCTTGTTGACCCTCACGGGCGCGCTCCACGCGTGCAGGCAAAGCACTCTCTGGTAATGCGGGAAGCAATGCGACGACTTTGATCTCGCGCTCGGTTGGCTTCACCGCCACGCCAAAACCGCCGCCCACATCAGCGCCTGCGCCTTGTGTAGGGTTGTCTGCGCGGACTTTGCCTTCGAGCACTTCGGTGCGGGCACTGCGGGAGGCTGGGTCTTCGTAGGCCACGCGAAACTGCGTGCCGCGCACGCCCACCACAGAAGTAGGCGTGACGACATTGAGCGGCTCTTTGCGCTGGGCTAGTTTGTTGGCGGCAATATCGAGAACACCTTCAACCAAACGGATCGCGCCTGAAAACCAAGTGGTGGAGATGCTGCTGGCGGGATCTTTCATCGCATAGCCATGCTGCGTGGTGACTTCGGCCAGGCTGCGCGGCATGAGCTGCACGCTCGTGCCGTCTGACATCTTGACAACGGCTGAGCTGCCGCTGGCCGTTTGCACGCGCGCACCTTCGGGCACGGCCGCGCCTGTTTGGGCGGGAGCACCATTGATCGTCACACTGCCATTGGCACTTTGCAGCACACCACTGGTGGCGAGCTTGGGTTGATTGGCAAAATTGATGAAACTGCGAGGCACATCAATCACAAAATCTGGCTGAATCAAATTGGGATTTTTCAGGCCATTCAAGCGAGCTAGCTCATTCCATCTTTGCGGATTGGCCAGTAAATTGCGTGAGAGACCTTGCAGCGTATCGCCCTTTTTTACGGTGTAGCTGATGAAAGGTTCGGTGTGCTTGTCGATTGCAGCCCAGACGTGTGTGTGGAGGCTGCTTGCGATAACAGTTGCTACAAAAAGAGTAGCTTTTCGCGCAGGCAGGATGCGGGGGGAAAGTAGTTTAGACATAGTAATACGAAAGACTTCCAAACATATTCCCTGAGGTGAGAAAAGCATGCACACCTATGTTGGTGTTGATGCCCGAATCGCTGATTTTGGCCGAAAGGCCTTGCAGATCGCATCATGGGTTTCCAGATACGGCCCGCCGATCAGATCAACGCAATAGGGCACAGCAGCAAAAATACCGGAAACAGAATTGTCTCCTGTCGTGATACCTTGTAACGTTTCGGCTATCGCTTTTGGTTGACCGGGCAAATTCAGAATGAGACTTCTGTCACGAATCACGGCGCATTGGCGCGACAGAATCGCAGTAGGTACGAACTTTAGACTGATTTGGCGCATTTGTTCGCCAAAGCCCGGCATCTCTTTGTGCGCGACGGCCATCGTAGCTTCAGGTGTCACATCACGCAACGCAGGCCCTGTACCGCCGGTGGTGAGCACCAAAGAGCAGCCCGCATCGACCAGTTCAATCAAGGTTGCACTGATCAACTCTTTCTCATCAGGAATCAATCGCGCTTCAAACGTGATGGGATTTTTCAAGGCTTGTGTGAGCCACTCTTTCAAAGCAGGCAAACCTTTGTCTTCGTACACGCCTGTGCTCGCGCGATCGCTGACTGAAACGATACCTATTTTTACGGGGTCAAAGCTGAATGAGGACATGGCTTAAAAATTAGAGATTGGCGATGGCGCGAACTGCGCCGCTGGCGGTGGGCAAGCTCGCGGCTTTCCAAGCCTCCATGCCACCTCGATACCAGTAAATCTGTGTGTATCCGATCTTGCGTGCACGCATGGCCGCGTTCGCAGAAGTCCAGCAGTTACGACTGGCGCAGAAGAAGACGATGGCTCGACCCAAATCAGGCGCAACGGTTTTAAGCATGGCTTCTGTACGTTTTTCTACCGCTGCGTCTTTGGATGCATCTGCTAGTGCCGCACCAGCGCCGAGAACGGCTACTGCGCCAGGGATCGTGTCAAAGAAACCGGCGACATCGACGATCACAGGGCGCTGTGGACTTGTGATCATACGAGCCAATTCTTGCGTTCCTATGGTTTTTACACCATCCAAAGCGCTGGGTGTAATGTCAACAAATTTTTCAGTGCGCAAACCATCTGCTTTGGTGAAATTGCCACCGTACTCTTCGTTGGCATAAAACTTATCGCTCGGTGGTTTGATCTCAGCCAAGGCTTTGACATGGCTAGCGTCGGCATCACGATAGATTCCGGTTGCATCAAAACCGTTAACGATCTTGACCTCGCAAGTGCGTGGTAGCTGATTCGAAGGATGATTGCAGTTGTATATTGCACGCACAGCTGCAGCCAAGGGCGTATCACTGTTGTTGGCTAGCCCAAGGCCTGTCGTCGAAGCTGCTACTGCAATGGCTCTGTGCTCACTGCGCTCTGTGATTTTCTTGACATTCTCTTTGCAAGCAGGAAGTACGCATTTGGTGTCTGCGATTTCTTCAAGCAGTGCTGCTAGGTCAGGTATCTCACTCAAAAGTTCACGGCCAAAAATGGTGTTGCTTGGCTTAAATGCTGCGGGTAGATTGAGCTTGAGTAAGTCGGGCAATGTGATGATGCCTAAATTCAGAGCGTCTGCGCCTTCGAATTTACTGCACTTGTCTCTGGGTGTTTGAGAAGAAACGCAGTGGAATGGCGCGACTTTGGCGCTTCGTACAGGATCAAATACACGCAGTAATGAACCAGAGTCTTCCATCTCGTACAAGGCTTGGTTCATCACCTGCGCATTGAACTTTTCGTTCATATGCTGCTTGTAGAAAGCAAAGATTTGCGGCTGCATGGCTGGATTGATACTTTTGGTATCTTTATCGTGCGCGCCATGAATGCCGATAAAGGTTTGATTTGGACGAAAAGCATCGGAAAATTGACGCTGCTTTCCGCCCATGAACATGATGGAGCAGGCCGAGACACAGCTTCCTGCGGCGACAGTTTTGTAGCCTTTCTCTGCAATCAAACGTCCAACGCGAAGCCCGGTCCACAAATCCCCGCCTGGCGAATTCACGAACACTACAGTGTCTATCCCCGGTTTGGCGAAAGCCTCTTCAAACTTTCGCAGATCGTCTTCGACAGGCCCAGTGGCGAAAACCTGATTGCCTTGTACCTCCACCGTCATGGCGTGCGTGTACGAGGGCGTATACATCGCATAAGCTGCAAATGCAACGACAGTTGCTGTGATCATTTTTTTCATCTTGTCTCCCCCATGCTTAAGCTTTAGTTGTCCTCAGCAGACTCTTGCTCATTCTCTCCATCATCTTCACCGGCCTGCGTTTGCAAGGCCGACTTCACTATCTGGAAGATTTCGCGGTAGACCTTGGCTTGGCGCTGCGCTTCGCCAGCTGCAGCATCGGGCACGATGGCTTTTTTGGCTTGGCGGATGAGGGAGCGCAGGTGCTGTGTGTCTGTCTCGGGAAATTCGTTCATCCATTGCTGGAACGCGCCATCGACCGCGATCAGATCATCACGCCATTTCTCGGCGCGGTGCAGCATCAGCGTCTCTGTGGCACTGCCTTTTTTGGCGGCGGTCACTGCAGCTTCAATCGGCGCGGGATCGACCTTGCGCATGAGCTTGCCGATGTATTGCATCTGGCGGCGCTTACCTTCAAAGTTGCTGATGCGTTTGGCTTCTTGCACGGCGTCCATTAGCTTCTCGGGCAGATCAAGCTTCTTCAAGCGTGATTCAGGCAAGTCAATCAACTGCACACCGAGCTTTTGCAGAGCATCGCTCTCGGCTTTTTGTTTGGCGCGGCTGCCGTCGAATTCAGCTTTGAGCTCCATATCGAGCTCGCTACCATCGGCGACGAATTCGCCTTTGACGTAATAGCCATTCGGGCCGCGCCCGGTTTTTTGTCCGCGTGTCATTGAGTCGTTTCTTTACTGTCGTTCAGACCATTGGATGCCACCCGTGGCCCAATTTTGGCGGGGGATGTCGTAAATCAAAATATCGACGCTCTCGGGCTTGGAGCCGAGGCTATCGACCACGGCTTGGGTGAGCGCTTTGACCAGCGCGGTTTTCTGCTCAGGCGTGCGGCCTTCCATCATTTCTACTTTGAGTGTGGGCATGGGGTTTGTCCTCTTGGGATGGGGTGAATGGATGGGAATATGATGGATTATTTCACGGAGATAGCTCATGCTCACAAATAACGACCAAATGCTAGATGCTTCCAGCCTCTTGGACAGTGTCCATGGCCAATCCCCAAGCCGTCGCACGCTGCTCAAAACCACGGCGCTGGGCGTGGGTTATGCGGCTTCGGCAGGCACAGCTGTGGCGCAAACGGCCATCAAAACCTCTTCTGAAGGCCTGACCGTGGGCGAAGTGATGGTCGATGTGACGGGCTTTAAAGTGCCGGCTTATGTGGCGCGACCTGCGGGCAAGACGAATTTGCCGGTGGTGTTGGTGATTCAAGAAGTTTTCGGTGTGCACGAATACATCGCTGACACCGCGCGCCGCTTCGCCAAAGCGGGCTACATGGCGATTGCCCCCGAATTGTTTGCCCGCCAGGGTGACCCCACCAAATACAACGTGATTGCGGATTTGGTGCGCGAGGTGGTGAGCAAAGTACCCGATGGTCAAGTGATGACGGATCTGGATGCTATGGTGGCTTGGGCGCGCGCCAATGGTGGCGATACGAATAAAGTGGCCGTTACTGGCTTTTGCTGGGGCGGGCGTATCACTTGGCTCTATGCCGCGCACAGCCGTAACGTCAAGGCAGGCGTGGCTTGGTATGGTCGCTTGGTTGGCCAAGCTTCGGAGCTGACTCCTAAGCATCCGGTGGATGTGGTGAGCGCTATCCATGGCCCAGTGCTTGGGCTCTATGGCAGCGCAGACACGGGCATACCGATGGACACCGTGGAGCGCATGAAAGTGGCCTTGAAGACCGGGAGCGCTGCTGCGCAAAAGAGTGAATTTGTGGTCTACGACGGCGCACCACATGCTTTCCATGCCGATTACCGCCCCAGTTACCGCGCCGAGCCAGCGGCGGATGGCTTCAAGCGCTGCGTGGAGTGGTTCAAGACCCATGGTGTGGCTTGATCACGCTACCTACCAAGTTGCGTTGTTGGAAATCTTCGACGCAGGGGGCTTGACAGCTCGTGTAAGCTAAAAATTGTGAGGTTTCAAAGAAGCCGCCAAAACTGAGTGTTTGGCGGTTTTTTTGATGCTTTTTAAGGGCAAAATAGGCCATTCGCCGGCATAGATACTGCGCGAAGTGCTATTATTTTTATAGTATTTAGATGTCATGACTTTACTTTCCATCTTACTGGGTACCTTGGCTGCAGGTGTGGGCAGTGTGCTGGTGGCAGCGCTGCTGACTTATGGCGTGTTGGCGCGCTTCACGCAGCATTTGCTCAGCCTCGCGGCGGGGGCCTTGTTGGCCACTGCTTTCATGCATTTGCTGCCTGAGGCAATCAACAGCTCGGCGGATGCGAAAGATTTGTTTGCGGTCTTGCTGGGCTGCTTGATTTTCTTTTTCTTGCTGGATAAAGCGGAGCTGTATCACCATGGGCATGAGCACCACCATGGCCACTCGCACGATCATGCGCATCACGATCACAGCCACACTCACCACGAAGAAAGCAAGCCTTCAGGCGGCTGGGCGGTGTTGGTCGGCGATAGCGTGCATTGCTTTGGCGATGGCATTCTGATTGCCTCAGCCTTCATTGCTGATTTCAGGCTTGGTTTGGTGGCCAGCTTGGCCGTGCTGGCGCACGAGGTGCCGCATCACATGGGCGATCTGGTGGTGCTGCGCCAGACGGAGACGAGTGCCAATCCTGCGCTGCTCAAGCTCTGCATGGCCGGAGGCGTGACGGTGCTGGGTGGCTTGGTGGGCTATTTTTTAGTGGCGCAATTGCAAGATTTGCTGCCCTTCATGCTGGTGGTCGCATCGGGTAGCTTTATCTATGTGGCGCTGGCAGATTTGATCCCGCAACTGCAAACGCGCCTATCGCTCAAAGCGACTGCTGCGCAAGTAGCTTGGCTGGCTGTGGGCATTGTGCTGGTGACCGTGGTGAGCGGCTTGGCTCACTAGCCCGCATATCCTTTATCGCACTTGGTTTGCTAAATTCTTTCCAGTCGCAGGCAGGGGAATCAATCCTGCCTGCATCACCTGTGCATCGCCGCTTGACACAGCAGTTTTGAGAAAAGGCACGGGATTGATACCTCCCTTGCGGTTGCCAGAGATCACAGCATAAGTCACGGCGCTCATCGGATAGCTACCTGCGCCGGCGCTGCCATCAAGATCAGCCGACAAGCTATCGCTGGCCCATTTTGCTTGCGAAAGTGCTTCACTGATGGTGGCTGCGCTGGGGGCAACGAAACGGTCTGCTGAATTGCGCAGTTCGGCAATGCCCAAGCCAGCGCGTTGCGCAGCGCCCAGGCTGTCATAGCCAATCGCGCCAGGTGTTGTCTTCACGGCATCGAGCAAAGCCGCTCCGCCGCGCACGCTGCGGCCAGCGAGCTGCGATAGATTATTCGTGCTGCCAACAGTACGTCGCCATTTGGAATTGCCACGTGCGATGTAGGTCGAAAACACATAGGACTGCCCTGAACCATCCGCACGCCAAACAGGTACGATCGCGCGGTTCGGCAAAGGCAGGCCGGGATTGACGGAGGCGATCAGGGAGTGATTCCATTGTGTGATCGTGCCCGTAAAAATATCGCCCAAGATATCGCCAGTGAGCTTGATGGGCTTACCGCCTAGTTCAGGCAAATTCACGATCACAGCCACCGCAGCTGCCGCCAAGGGCATTTGCCGCAAATTAGCTTGTTGCAAAGCGGCAGCAGTCAGTGGCACATCAGTTACGCCGAAATCCACTGATCCATCACGCGCTTGCGAAATACCTGCCGATGAGCCGCTAGGCTCATAGCGCGCCCCGCCGCTGGCCGAGCCGTATTGCGCAGTCCAGCTGGTCATGAGATCACGCATCAGGGTGGAGCCTGTGCCTAAAGTTTGCGCATTGGCGCTGAGGCATAGGAAAGCTGTACTGAAAACGATGAATCGTGCTGCGATGCGTGTTTTGACTGCAATTGGCACCATGTTGTTATTCCAAATTTTTTAACGACGTGACAAGCGTATGGCAAAAATGGCGCGTCGAAGACGAAAATATCTAGGATTTTCCCTAAAGTGGTGCATCAATAGTTGTACAGGCTGCTTGATTCAGCTGAAAAAACACGTTTGAAAAACGTCAATATGTCAAGCCAGTTGGCTGGGGCTGAGCTTGATACAGCTGGCCAAATTGCATGTGGCGTACTTGCAGTGAACTGTGTCGCTTCGCATCGGGTATGAATGTTTTTGATACAGCGGGCGTGGTGCAGACGTCGTTTAACGTTCCGCCAGTTGCCAGCCAAGCCAAACGCGCTGCACCCAGCGCACCTGCATTGTTTGAATCCTGATGCACCCGTAGTTTGATTCCCAAAATATCCGCCAACAATTGAGCCCAGCCTTCGCTGCGTGAGCCACCGCCGACCAGTGAGAGTGACTGCAATGGCGGATTCATCGTTGGAATACTACGCAAGCCATCGAGCAGACCGAAGCCTACGCCTTCGGCAACGGCATAAGCCAGATGCTCACGGCTGTGCGAGGAGCGCAGATTCATCCAAGCGCCTGTAGCGTGTGGATTGTTATGCGGTGATCGCTCACCATTGAGATACGGAAGAAACAGCGGTGAGCGATCTTGATCTTGTGCGCTAAGTGAAGTGGCTTCTTGCAGCAAAGCGGCTTCACTCGCGTAGCCGAGTAGGCGTGTGGCCCACGTCACTGCGCTGGCGGCGCTAAGCATCACACTCATCACATGCCATCGCGCAGGCAAAGCATGGCAGAAAGCGTGCAGGGCTTGCCTGGGATTGGGCTCAAAGGCCGAGGTGCTCACGAAGATCACGCCCGATGTTCCGAGCGAGACAAAGCCATCACCAGGCCGCACCAGCCCCATGCCCACGGCGCTGGCTGCATTGTCACCCGCGCCACCTGCCACAAGCACGCTCTCTGGCAGACCCCAGCGCTGGCACAGCGCGGGCTTGAGGGAAGCAGACACTTCGCTGCCTTCGATCAAGCGTGGCATATGACCTCGGGTTAGACCAGTCGCAGCCAGCATATGGTCAGACCAGTCGCGCCTTCCCACGTCGAGCCAGAGCGTACCAGCAGCATCCGACATCTCACTCACAGCCTCGCCAGTCAGCTGCAGGCGCAGCCAATCTTTGGGAAGCAAGACACGCTTGATTCTGGCAAACAACTCTGGCTCATTCTCACGCACCCACTGCAGCTTGGGTGCAGTAAAACCGGGCATGGCGAGGTTGCCCGTGATCTGGCTAAGTTCAGGGATATCTTGGCTCAACTGCTTGCATTGCGCGCCGCTTCTACCATCGTTCCACAAAATGCAAGGGTGCAGCACCTGATCGTTGCCATCCAGCAGTGTTGCGCCATGCATTTGACCGGAGAGACCGATGCCGCGCAGTTGTGCAAGCGCCTGCGGATACTCGCGATGAAGCTGATCCATCACAGCTTCCAAAGCATGCCACCAATCCGATGGATTTTGTTCAGACCAGAGCGCTTGTGGGCGCTGTACGCTCAAAGGGGATCCTGTGGGGGCTATGACTTTATGCTGATCGCTCAGCAGCAGGGCTTTGAGTTCAGATGTGCCGAGATCGAGGCCGAGATACATGCTGGCCTATGCCGATTTATGCAGCGCCCCGAAAACGGGTGAGGCTTTGCTTGCGGAATTCGCTGGGCTTCATGCCTTTGATTTCCAGAAAACGGCGATTGAAATTGGCAACATTGTTGAAACCGATTTCGTAGCAGATGTAGGTGATCTGTTGATCTGTGTCCATCAGCAACTGGCAAGCGCGGCTGATACGTACGCGATTGACGAAATCCGTGAAGGTGTTACCAGTGGCTTTGCGGAAGAAGCGACTGAATTTGCTCTCACTCATACCTAGCTCAGCAGCATGCTTTGCAGCTGAATGCTCATCTGCCAAGTGATCTGTGATACGGCTGACCACGGCGTGAATCTGATCAAGCGAAGCATCGTCATCTGTGCTTTGTAATTGTGCTGCAGACAGGAGTCGATAGTCGGTGCACGCGGCCAGATCACTCAAGAAGTCGCAAAAAGCAGTGAAACGCTTGAGGCCGCGCAGATTCTTCACTTTATGCCAATGAAGCTCGGCGGATTCGGAGAGACCAAAAAATTCAATGCCGTGTTTGGCGCGCTCGAGGAGGGGCAGCACTTCGGTCAATTCCGGAATGGTGTCACTGGCGCGCACCAGGGGCTCATGAGAAAACTGAATCACCAAATCGCGCTCAGCCACACCGCCTTCGGGCATGTCCATCGTGACCCAGTTGTGCGGCAACCGTGGGCCGGTCAATACCAGTTGCCCAGGTTGGAAAGGACCAATCCAATCACCGACAAAGACTTTGCCGCTGGTTGCAGTAATCAGATGCAACTCGTATTCATCATGGTAGTGCCAACGCGCCAAGGGCGTCGGAAAGCCATGCGCTAAGCAGCGCACAAAGCCAACATCGGTAGACGACTCATACCCCAGATTCCGCGAGCGAACCAGCTCATTTTCAAGCTCTGGCTTGAGCAATCGGGGGGCAGAGTGGCGAACGGCGGGCATCGTAGATGGGCATTCAGTGGATTCGCGTAAGTGTATTCCTCAAATACCAACTTATGCGCCGTACGCCTGGATGAAGGCTTGCACACGCGCATACGCATCGCGCAGTGCTTGTATCAATCGTGGGTCGCTGGCAAGCTCACCCCACAGCGTGGGATCTGCAGCGTAGGCCGCGATCGGGTCAGAGGCCGAACAGATCGCATGTGCTGCGGCAGTATCCATGGCCTGATCTTGGTAGGTGTAGGGAATCGATCCCTGATGCCAGCGCTGCAAATAAGCCAGAAACAATGCTGGCAGCATGGCCACGCTTCGGATCGAGGCGCTGCTGCTACCCGACTGAGCCAGCTTATCGCGGATGGTGGGCGCTATCATGCCGGGAATCTTGGAAAACGCATCCATGGCCACACGCTGGTTGGTGTCGGCAATTGCAGGATTGCCAAAGCGATCGAGTACCACATCACGATACTTTTCAAGATTAATCGGACAAGGCATTAGCACGGGAATGGCATCGTCTGTGACGTAGTCATAAGCCATCTTGCGGATGGCGGGGTGATGCGTACCTTCATGGATATATTGCAAACCTGCTAGTGTGCCTGCCCATGCGATGCAACTGTGGGTTGCGTTCAGTAAGCGAATTTTTGCTTCCTCATGGGCCTGCACTGATTGCACCATCTCCACGCCGACTTTTTCCCAATCTGGACGTCCTGCGATGAAGTTATCTTCGATCACCCACTGAATGAAGCTCTCGCCCATGAGTGCGGCCGGATCAGATTGCCCTGTAGCGGCTTTCACACGTGCAGCCACCTCAGGTGTAGGGCGAGGTGTGATGCGATCCACCATGGCATTGGGGCTGGTGGTATTTGTTGTCACCCAAGTGAGCAATGCACTGTCACCCAGCGCTTCAATGAATTGCAGCAAACCACCACGCGAGCGATCACCGTTGTGGCGCAAGTTGTCGCAGTTCATTAGCGTGATTGCGCCTGCTTTGGCGTGCATACGTGCGCGTAGCAAGGTGACTAGGCCGCCATAGATGCTGTGCCCAGCACGGCCAGCTTTCACGGCATCTAGATCCGCACGCAGGTCTGGGAATGTGACCCAGTCAAGGCGGTTTTGATCGTCGAGATAGTAGCCAGCTTCAGTGACGGTGAACGAGATAATGCGCGTGGCAGGATCAGCACCGACTGCCACCAGCGGAGCCAGATCATCTTGATAAGAGATCACGCGCTCGATGGATGTAATGCGCGTGTAGCTGCGTTCGCCTTGCGGGGTGATCGTTTCTAGGGTGTAAGCGCCGCTCTGAGCTTGCAAAGCGGCAATGGTATCGAGCATGTCTGGGCGCAGATTTCCCGCAGCAATCGACCAGTGCTTGCCAGTCAACTCACGCAGCTGATGGACATAAACCGCCTGATGAGCCCGATGAAAAGAGCCTAAACCTAAATGCAGAATGGTATTCATATCACAGATCAAAATGGGTAGGCATCATGACCACATCGCGGATCGTCATGCCGCGCGGGCGGGTGAGCATGAACAAGATAACTTGAGCTACCTCAGATGCATCCAGCAAGCTGCCACTGGCCTTGGCCTCCTGCAATTTTTCAGCGGGCCAGTCGGCCAACAATGCAGTAATCACAGGGCCTGGTGAAACTGAGCCCACGCGGATACCATGCTTGAACACTTGCCTACGCACAGTTTGCACAAAACAATCGATCGCCCATTTGGAGGAGGCATACACGGGCTCCCAAGGCGTGGGGAAATGAGCCGCGAGCGAGCTGGTCACGATGATGTCGCCGCGACCGCGCTCAATCATGTGGGGCAGTATGCCACGCACATTTTTCATCACGACATTGATGTTGAGGTTGAGCATGCGATCAATCGCTGCATCTTTGGCATCCACCAGATCGCCGCCCACATACAGACCAGCATTGGCGTGAAAGATGTCAAGCTGGCCTGTCAAATCGAGAATTTGATCTGGCATCGATGCACATTGCTCAGCGTCTAGTAAATCTAGCTTCAGTGGCAGGGCGTTTGTCCCCAGTTTGCTGCATGCTTTCGTAAGGGCGAGCTCATCATTGTCGATCAACACGACTTTCGCTCCAGCTTTGATCAAGGCGTGAGCGCTTGCATAGCCAATGCCCGAAGCAGCCCCGGTAATGGCTGCGACTTGGCCAACGAGCACAAGCTCTGAGTTTGATGAGTTCATGGCAGGATCAAATGGATCTGGGTTTAAGCGGCTGCGCGACTCACCACATGTCCAGAAGTATCAAACCAATGCGCTTGTGACGCATCGATCTCTAAGCTCACAGCTTCGCCAGTACGCAGACTGGTGCGGTCGTTCTGGCGCGATATGAATTGCGCTCCGGTGGATGTGCTGACGTAGATGAGCGTCTCAGCGCCAAGCGCTTCAATCAGATCAACTGTGCCATTGACAGGCGTGGCGTCTTTGCTGCGAACGGCAATGCTTTCAGGCCTCAGGCCTATAAAGCCACCCGTTGCGCCACGGGGCGCTTGCTCAGCCACTGGTGCAGGCACTTTTTGCAAGGGCATGACATTCATCTGGGGGGTGCCAATGAATTGCGCCACGAA
Source organism: Variovorax sp. PCZ-1 (assembly GCF_018413605.1). Taxonomy (GTDB): domain Bacteria; phylum Pseudomonadota; class Gammaproteobacteria; order Burkholderiales; family Burkholderiaceae_C; genus JANMDU01. The sequence continues at coordinate 547,708 of NZ_JAHCDN010000002.1, forward strand.
TTGATTGGCCGGCTTATCGTAGAGTTCCAGCGGCGTGCCTACTTGCTCGATGATGCCATCGCGCAGCACCACCACGCGATCAGCCAAAGTCATGGCTTCGACCTGATCATGCGTGACATAAATCGTGGTTGCACCGAGGTCGCGATGAAGCTTGGCGATTTCTACGCGAGTCTGACCGCGCAGAGCCGCATCGAGATTGGAGAGTGGTTCATCAAATAAAAATACTTTGGGCGAACGCACGATGGCGCGGCCAATCGCTACCCGCTGGCGCTGACCACCTGAGAGCTCCTTGGGGGTGCGTTGCAAATACTGCGTGAGATTGAGAATACGCGCGGCGTTTTGCACCTTCTCATCCACAATCTTGGGGTCGACTTTGGCCAACTTGAGCGCGAAGCTCATGTTTTCATACACGCTCATGTGGGGATAGAGCGCATAGCTTTGAAACACCATGGCCAGATCACGCTTGCTTGAGGGAAGGTGTGTGATTTCTTTGTTGTCCAAAGTGAGTTGACCACCATCAATATTCTCCAAGCCGGCAATCAGGCGCAACAAGGTGGATTTGCCGCAGCCCGAAGGGCCAACGAAAACGATGAATTCACCTTGGTTGATGGTCAGATCAATGCCTTTGATGGCGCGATGGCTACCGAAGAATTTTTCGATACCTTTGAGTTGTAAGTAGGCCATGGTGATGATCTCCAGAAAATGAGTATTACTTGACGGCGCCGAAGGTCAGGCCTTGCACCAGTTGCTTTTGACTGAACCAACCAAACACGACGATAGGCGCGATAGCCATGAGGGATGCAGCTGACAGCTTGGCCCAAAAGAGACCTTCTGGGCTGGAGTAGCTGGCGATCAATGTGGCCAGCGTGCCCGCCTTGGCTGAGCTGAGGTTAAGTGCCCAGAAGGCTTCATTCCAACTGAGAACAAGACACAGTAAGCCAGTAGAGGCCAAGCCGCCCATACCCAGCGGCAGCAGCACTTTCACGGCTTCTTGCCAAAGCGTTGCACCGTCCATGCGTGCGGCTTCCAGAATTTCGTTGGGGATTTCCTTGAACGATGAATACAGCATCCACACCATGATGGGCAAGTTCGACAGTGTGAAAACGATGATCAAGCCCAGCCGTGTGTCCAACAGCGCGCTTTTTTGAGCCAACACATAAATGGGAACGAGTGCACCCACAGCTGGCATCATCTTGGTGGAGAGCATCCACATCAGGATATCTTTATCGCGCTTACCTTTGTGAAACGCCATGGCGTAGGCAGCAGGTGCGGCAATCGCTAGGCCGAGCAGAGTAGATACGACGCTGGTGATCACGGAATTCCATGCGTAGTGCACATAGTCGCTGCGCTCTTGAACTTCATGAAAATTTTCCAGCGTCGGTGTGAAAAACAATTGCGGCGGAATCGCAATAGCTTGCAGCTCAGTCTTGAACGCTGTAAGAAGCAACCAGCCTAGCGGAAAGAACAGCAAGAGAGCGACCAGCCATGCTGCGACAGTGCGCACGATGTAGGCGGGGGTGAATGTCGTTTGGCGTGCCATGGTAAATCTCACTTATCTAGGTTTTTACCTACCATGCGGATCAAGAAAATAGCTGCGATATTGGCTAGCACCACGGCCAGCAGCGCACCTGCTGAAGCCACGCCCGCATCAAAATTGAGCAGCGCTTGCTTGAAGATCAAGAAGGCAAGATTGGTACTCGCATCACCTGGGCCGCCGCCTGTGGTGGTGTAGATTTCCGCAAAGATGCTGAGCAAGAAAATCAACTCGATCATCACCACCACGGCGACTGAGCGACCCAGGTGTGGAATGTAGAGATAGAGCAGCTGCTGAAAATAAGTGGCACCATCCATGCGCGCGGCTTCGAGTTGCTCACGATCCATGCTTTGTAGTGAGGTCATGAAAATCAGCGTGGCAAAAGGCAGCCATTGCCAAGATACCATCACGATCACGGAGAACAGCGGTAAATCGGTCAGCCAGTCAATCGGCGCAGCGCCAAAGAAAGCCCAGACTTGCGCGAGCACGCCGTAGATGGGGTTCATCATCATGTTCTTCCACATCAGTGCATTGACTGTGGGCATGACGAAGAAAGGAGAAATCAGGAGCACGCGAACGATGCCGCGACCTGCAAAAGGCTCATTGATCAGCAGACCGATCAGCACACCCAAGACGACAGTGATCAAGATCACACTGCCTAAGAGCGTGAGGGTGTTCATGATGGATCTCCAAAAAGAGGCATCGGTCACGAAATACCTAAAATTTTCCAAACCTACAAAACCCGTCTGATCGGGCTGCATCAGGTTGTAGCGGATGACAGAAAAATAAAGCGTCATCACCAGTGGAACGATCATCCACAAAAATAGCGTAGCAATAGCTGGCGTGAGCAATAGGCGTGGCAGGAGGCGTTTCATGGTGTTGTACCTTTTGGGCTGGCGCTTAGCAGCCTCGAGTTGGGCTTACAAAGCAACACTCGAAAACCCGAGAAAAATCCAGTGAATCTGGGTGCTAGGGCAATGGATGCACATGAAAGATCTCTGCGTGATGATGCAGAGATGGTGAATCTGCCGCCCGGTATCGGCCTGTTTTACAAACTAATACCGGGCGATCAGCGAGGCTTACTTGTAGTAGCCGCCTTTTTTCATTTCACGGTCTGCTGCCACTTGAGAAGCCTTGAGTGCGGCATCCACAGTGATCTTTCCAGCCAAAGCAGAGCTCATCTGCTGGCCGACTGCGATACCAATGGCCTGGAACTCAGGAATGGCAGCGAATTGCACGCCAACATACGGGCTCTTTGGCAGAGTGGAGTCGGTTGGGTTGGCTGACTCGATGGCTTTCAACTCTGCAGCAGCAAAGCGAGCGGCCTTCTGGAAGTCGGCAGAAGCATAAGTCGATTTGCGCGTGCCTGTTGGTACGTTAGCCCAGCCATTGGTCTTGGCCACGAGTTGGATGTAGTCCTTGCTGGTTGCCCAGGTGATGAACTTCTGCGCGGCATCGACTTTCTTGGAGCCTGCAGGAATCGCCAGATTCCAAGACCAGAGCCAGTTGGCGCCTTTTGGTGTCGCAGCAGTTGGTGCTTGTGCGAAGGCCATCTGATCAGCCACTTTGGATTGCTTAGGATCGCTCACGAAAGAAGCAGCAATCGTTGCGTCAATCCACATGCCGCATTTGCCAGAGTTAGTGAGTGCCAAGATTTCGTTGAAGCTGTTGGCCGATGAGCCGGGTGGGCCATAGTTTTTCAGCAGGTCAACATATTTGGTGATTGCTTCTTTCCAAGGCTTGCTCTCCAGCTGTGGCTTCCAGCTCATATCAAACCACTGGCCGCCATGGGTGTTGACCATGGTGGTGAGGAAGGCCATGTTGTCACCCCAGCCTGGCTTGCCGCGCAGGCAAATGCCATACACATTAGGTGGGTTGTGAATCTTCTTGGCCAAATCCGCGACTTGATCCCAAGTTGGGTTATCTGCCACCTTGATGCCAGCTTTGTCAGCCAGATCTTTGCGGTACATCAGCATGGAGGATTCGCCGTAGAAGGGCGCAGCAAAGAGTTTGTTGTCGATCGTCAAGGCGCTGCGCACGGCGGGCAGCAAGTCGTTCACGTCGTAAGCGGCATCGGTCTTGAGCTCTTGGAGCCAGCCTTTTTTGCCCCAGATCGGCGCTTCATACATACCGATGGTCATGATGTCGAACTGGCCGCCTTTGGTGGCGATGTCAGTTGTCACGCGCTGGCGCAGCACGCCTTCTTCCAGTGTGACCCATTTCAGTTTGATCGTTGGATTAGCGGCTTCGAAGTTTTTGCCGAGTTTTTGCATCTCGATCATGTGACCGTTGTTCACGGTGGCGATCACAAGCTCAGTAGGGGCTTGAGCTTGAGCGAAGCCTACGCTCATGAGCGCGGCGGTCAGGACGGAAGCGAAGCGAAATTTCACGGTTGTCTCCTAGGGGTATGGTTGAAGTTCATGGTCAACTCTGATCGGTAAACCATGGAAGGATTCTCGACTCGATAGCTCACACGGTTTGTACGTAAACTGATCTTATTGATACTTTATTGCATTGATGATTTGGGTTTAACCCTAGTTTTCGGCACAGAGTTTGTAAATGCCCGTTACAAGCTCCCCCGGTTCTATCTGGCGAGATGATGCTTTTGGTTGGTACGAATAAGTTTGCATGCACAACATTCGCTACTCAATCTATAGCGCAACGCGTCACCATGAGGATGGCTGCTGCATGCTTTTGAAGAGATCAGTCAGCTTTGTCAGTTCAGTATTTTTGGGTATGCAACTCTTACCAATTGATTAATTTTTGGGGAGCGCTGGTAAGTCTTTTGCAAAACATGGTCTTGATAATGTTCAGAAATAAATCAAGCGAAAAATATGAACACAACACTATTGCTTATCAGGCGCAAGCTTGTAAAAAGTACACTTTGGCTGCTTTCTAGCGCCGTGGTAGTAGCCTGTGGCGGTGGTGGGCAAACGACGCCGGCTACGCTGAATACGGAAACAGCTGAGCCTAAGCCAGTACCAGCGCCTACCCCCGCACAGTTGAGCAGCGTCAGTTTTCAAGCGACACAGGCTTTGTTGGATAACCCGGAACGCGGTTTTTACAGCTACGCCTCGGATCTTTCCGTCATCAGCGATAGCTTCTTAATGCAGACTGCATCCAAGGGGCATCGTTTGATTTACACCCCAAATGATTTGAGTGCATGGCGTGATACAGCTTTACCGCAAAGCTACTTGGATGGTTTGAATGCGGGTTTTGCCAAAGTGCGCAAAGCGGGATTGAAAATTGTGCTGCGTTTCGCCTACAACTATCCGAGCAACGAAACCGACTATCTCAATGCGAAAGATGCCTCGCTCAGTCAAATTCAATCACATCTCGCGCAACTCGCACCCGTCATCTCAAGCAACCAAGATGTGATTGCGATTTGGCAAGCGGGCTTCATCGGCGCTTGGGGTGAGTGGCATACCTCTTCCAATGGGTTGACCAGCGCTGCCAATAAATTGCAAGTGCGAGATGCTTTGCTGGCTGTGCTTCCAAATGATCGCACACTACAGGTGCGCTATCCCGGCGATTTACTGGCCTGGTTTCCTACCCCACCAAGCCCAGCAGAATTGCAGCAAAGCATCTTGCCTGTTCGCGCGCGGATCGGTATGCACAACGATTGTTTTTTGGCAAGTCATGATGATGTAGGTACATATTTTCCGTCAGCACAAAGCAGTCAACTGCGCGCGCATGTGCAAAGCACCAGCAACGTGGCGGCTTTTGGCGGCGAGACCTGTCTGCCACCTGTGCTAAACCAAGCGCGCATGAGCTGCAGTGATATCTTGGCAGAAGGCACTTCATATGGCTTGAGTTACCTGAACCGCGACTACCATCTGCCTTTTTTTAACAAGTGGGCCGCAGAAGGCTGTATGGACGAGGTCACGCGAAAAATAGGTTACCGCATCGAATTGCAAAATTTAGAGCACAGCACCAGCGTGGCGCGCGGCAGTGCTATCAGCTTTGCGCTGACGCTGCGAAACACCGGCTGGGCACGCCTGATGAATGATCGTCCACTTGTGATCCGCATAGAGACGGCGCAAGGCCAAGTCGTGCATACTGAAACTGTATCTGCCAGAACCCTACGCATGCTCGGCGCTGGACAAAGCCAGCGCGTGCAAATGAATGGTGTCGTGCCCTCCAGCGTCGCTGCGGGGCGCTATCGCCTGACCGTGGCCGCGCCCGATGCCGCGACAACACTTGCAGCAAACCCGATCTACGCAATACGTTTTGCTAACGCGGATCAGGGCACTGAGCAATATTGGGATGTCGCTCGCGCAGTGATGGTGACGGGCGCTTGGGTAGACGTGCGTTGAGCCTTGAACCTATTGTTTTAGCCGATTGCAACAGGTAGTTCGGAGTGCATGCTCCATTCACTCCAGCTGCCTGCAAAGAGCAGATTGGGCGGATAGCCTGCTATTGCCATGGCTAACACATTGGGCACGGCGCTTACGCCACTTCCGCAGTGGTGGATAACTTTGCTGGGATCTCGGTTGCCTAGCAACGCATCGAATTCTGATTTGAGCTCAGCAGGGCTTTTGAAGAAACCCTGAGCGTCGAGGTTCATCGTGAACGGGCGATTGAGCGCACCAGGGATGTGGCCAGCAATCGGGTCAAGCGGTTCCATCTCGCCTCGAAAGCGGGCGGGGGCGCGTGCATCGATGATCGCGTGTGAGCTTGTACGCGATGCATTTGCTACTAAATCGATAGCTGCTAGCGCAGTATTTACGCCGGCTAAAGGGTACTTTTGCTTTAAAAAATCAGGTGTCAACGTGGTTGCACCGGCTTCTACCTTCCCGCCAGCAGCCACCCAAGCTTGCAGCCCACCATCGAGCACAGCCACGCGCTTGTGGCCAATCCATTGCAGCATCCACCAAGCGCGACCACAATAGTTGCAGCCATTGCGGTCGTACACGATGACTTGCGTTTCAGGCGTCACACCCATGGCTCCCACCCAAGCGGCAAATTTCTCGCGCGAGGGAAGAGGGTGACGGCCACCGCTCATCTTGTCTCTGGCATCCGTTTTATCACTCAAATCAACATCGAGATCAATGAAAGCCGCGCCAGCAATGTGCTGCGCTTCGAACGCTGCTCGTGCGGCAGGTGGGTTCATCAAATCGCCACTGCAATCCCAAATCTGAAGATTTTTCGATTCAGATAAGCCGTTCGCCTTTATTGAATCTGCGAGAGCTGCTACAGAAATGAGAGTGGCGTAATTCATCAGAAATGCTCTTTCAATGTTCTTCAGGAGGTGTATTCGGAATCGTGCGGTTACGCAAAATCGTGGCTGCAATGCCGCTGGCAATGATCACGGCCATGCCTAACCATGCTGTCAAAGGCAGCTGATCACCAAACACAATCATGCCCAGTGTCGCAGCAAACACGATGCCGCTGTATTGCAAATTTGCCACCAGCATCGTCGCACCGCTGGCATACGCACGCGTCATACACAGTTGTCCGATAGAAGCCAGCAGGCCAATCGGCACAATCCAAATCGCATGCCGCGTGCTCCAAGCAGAATAGCCAGTGAACGCCATGCCGGCTGCACCAAGAATCAGCGAAGCCACCGCGAAATAAAAAACCACGCGCGCCTCTGGCTCGCCCGCCCGTGATAGCGCTGTTACTTGCAAATACGCCAGCGCAGCAGTCACACCGCTCATCATCCCGATCAAGCCCGCCCAGAGCTGATTCGCCTCAAACGCGGGGCGCAGCACGAGCACCACACCGCCAAAGCCCGCGAGCACCGTGGCGAAAAGCAAGGAATTTTGTGCACCTTGTTGATCCGCCCTACCAAACATCAGCGCCCCGCCCACGAGGAAAGCCGCAATCCAAACGCTGCTCATGTAATTCAAGGTCATCGCCGTGGCCAACGGCAAATGTTGCAGCGCATAAAACCAAGCCAACAGCGAGATTGCCCCAATGATGCCGCGCCAGGCATGCATGCCCACGCGCTGCGTCTTCAGGCTCACACCTAGCGAGCGCGCCCAGAAGAACATGATGACAATACTCACCAAGCCGCGATACGCCACCAGCTCCATCGCGTTGTAATGCTCTGAGGCGAATTTCACACACACACCCATGAGCGCGAAGGCAAATGCGGCGACCAGCATCCACAGTGGTTGGTGAACTGATTTTTTCATGAATTTTTAAGGCAAAAAGGCTCAATCACCGGCATAGAATCTGCGCGAATTGCTATTATATTTGTAGTGTCAATAGCTCAAGCGCTCCGGGCTGATCTCTTGCAAGATCGTCGTCGCAATCTCTTCAATCGATTTCGTCGTCGTTGAAAGCCAGCGAATCCCTTCGCGGCGCATCATGCTCTCCGCCTCAGCCACTTCCATACGGCAGTTCTCAAGGCTCGCATACTTTGAATTGGGGCGTCGCTCATTGCGCACCTCATGCAAGCGCAGCGGATCAATCGTCAGGCCAAAGATTTTTTTCTTGTGCGCTTTGAGCGCAGGGGGCAGCATGCCGCGATCAAAATCTTCGGGGATGAGTGGATAGTTCGCTGCCTTGAGGCCATGCTGAAGCGCGAGATAAAGCGAAGTTGGCGTCTTCCCGCTGCGCGATACGCCCACGAGGATCACATCCGCAATCTCCAGCTCCTTGTTGCTTTGCCCATCGTCATGCGCCAGCGAATAGTTGATCGCCTCAATCCGGTCGTTGTAAACCTTGCTCTTGGAAATATCCGAGAAGCGCCCCACACGATGGTTCGATTTGATCCCCAGCTCTTCTTCCAGCGGATGCACAAAGGTGCCAAACATATCCAACACCTGCGCCTTGCATTCCGTCTTGATCAGCCACAGCACCTCATCATTGACCAACGTGGTAAACACAATCGGCCGCTTGCCTTCAAGCTCCGCAGTATGGTTAATTTGCCGAACTACCTGATACGCCTTATCCAGTGAATCAATAAACGGCAACCGCACATGGCGCGGCTCCATTTCAAATTGAGCGAGGATGGCATTGCCAAAAGTCTCAGCCGTGATGCCTGTGCCATCGGAGACGAAGAAAACGGTGCGGTTAGTCATGGGGGGATTTAACTTTACGTGAGTTTATGATCGAGATTACTAATGATCATATTGCTGGTTTGCTTTTCTTTGACAACTTTCTAGTCTATTGCCTGAACCATGTCAGTTTCCTACATTCGAGAGCAGTTCAAATTCATTGAAGATGCTGAAGGTTTTGTGTCAGTCAATGAAAGAACGTATTCCTCAGCGCAAGTCACCGTGGAATATCGATTTTCAAATGCGTCTCAAATCGCTGTTTGGACTGATCGAGCAGATGACTATGTCACGATTTCTGGCCCTGATGGAACCAGTGCAGACGCAAATGAGTTGTGCCAGTCTTCGGCTTTAAAGCTGGATCAATACCGCGATATTGTGAGTAAAAATTGGAAGGCGACCATTGAACCTAAACTTGGATTCGGCAAAAACCCAGATCCCTTAAAGCACATTCCGCCAACACCGGAAGAAATTGCCGCATCTAAGAACGCTCGAAGTGAGATGGAGAATGCGTTGCAATCCCTAGAAAATCAACGCAAAAACACAAAAAAACTTGAACGGACATTGTTGTTGATCTCCGTAATTGGTTTTCTGGTCTCGGTATTTATGGCAGTTTTGTGATCTTTCGCCTAGATTTCAACCCATGGATTAACTGCCTGCAATCCTATGATGCCTTCAAAGTCTTTGATATTGCGAGTGACTAAAGTGCATTTGTGAGCTAGGGCAATCGCTGCGATCATCGCGTCTTCAGTGCTGCAAGTGCGTCCGTTTTGTTGCTGCGTTGCTGACAGTTCGCCATAAGCGGCTGCGCAACTGGCATCCAAATTCAAACAGCGCCCTTCAAAATCAACGCGTACCAACTCCCGCGTGGAAGAGAGCAATGCATCGCGGCGTTTACCCGCTGGCATCAGCGCTAAGCCGAATTCGATTTCGCACAAAGTGACGCTACTGATGTAAATCTGCTGGGCAGGCGTGGTGGCAAACCAATGCAAGACGGCAGGGCTGGGCAGAGGCTTGGTGAGTTCAGAGATGACATTGGTGTCTAGCAAAAACATTCACTGCCTCATGTGTTGGAAGCATCGTTTGCAAACGGCGAGGCTCGCATGGCGCGGCGTGGCGGGATGGTGATTTCACCAAGAGCAGCAAAACGCGCTTGAATGCGTTTGCCCAAATCATGGCTGACGGCGGGCGCTGTTTGTGGCTCATTAGCAGCGCGCGTCAAGATACGGCGCACAGCTTCTTCCATGGCGATGCCTTGCTGGGCGGCTTGCACGCGCAGGCGGGTTTTGACATCGGGATCAAGATTACGAACGGTGAGGACGGTCATGATTGGCTCCTGCAAATAATTGCTGTCATTGTAGTCAATGACAGCAATGAAGTCAAATTGAATTCTTTATGTCACTTCTTGCGAGCAAAACCAGGGTTCAGCTTTTTGAAGGGAAATTGAATACAGAAGAGATGTTTAGCCACCTAGAATGCAGCTATGCACCCCATTTCCAGCCGCGCCGCACCCAAGCAAGAAAAAGACTCTGCGCCGCCGCATGCCCCGGTTTTTAACTTAGGAGCTTCCCCATGTCCCAACTCTTTGCTGCGACCGCACTGGTCGTACCGTTTGAGAACCTGAGAAACAGCGATGTCGAGTCAGTAGGCGGTAAAAACGCTTCTCTTGGCGAGATGATTTCGCAATTGCCCACGGGTGTGAAAGTGCCCACGGGTTTTGCCACCACGGCGCATGCCTTCCGCGAGTTTTTAAAGCACGGCGGGCTGGACAAGAAGATTAATGACAAGCTGGCCGCGCTGGACACTGAAGACGTGAGGGCGTTGGCGCAGGTTGGTGCGGAGATTCGCGCTTTGGTCGAGGCGCAGCCTTTCCCGGCGGATTTGGAAAAAGCGATTCGTGAGGCTTATGCGACGCTTTCTGGCGGTTCCACCACAGCGAGCTTTGCAGTGCGCTCATCAGCCACAGCAGAAGATTTGCCGGATGCTTCGTTTGCTGGCCAGCAAGAATCCTTCCTCAATGTGATGGGCATTGAAGAAGTGCTGCACAAGATGAAAGAGGTGTTTGCCAGCCTCTACAACGACCGTGCGATTTCTTATCGCGTGCACAAGGGCTTTGCGCATGCGGATGTGGCTTTAAGTGCAGGCGTGCAGCGTATGGTGCGCTCGGATCTGGGCGCAGCGGGTGTGATGTTCACGATTGATACCGAGAGCGGCTTTGATCAGGTGGTGTTCATTACCGCCAGCTATGGTTTGGGTGAGACGGTGGTGCAGGGCGCGGTGAATCCCGATGAGTTTTATGTGCACAAGCCGATGCTGGCTGCCGGCAAGCGCGCGGTGATTCGCCGTAACTTGGGCTCGAAGCTTTCGCAGATGGTGTTTGCATCAAGCGAAGAGAAGAAGGCGAGCGGCAAACTGGTGAAAACGATTGATGTGCCCACCGAGCAGCGCAACCGCTATTGCTTGAGCGACGCTGATGTGGAGCAGCTCGCCAAATACGCCGTGATCATCGAGCAGCACTATGGCCGCCCGATGGATATTGAATGGGGCAAAGACGGCAACGATGGTCAGCTTTATATTTTGCAAGCGCGGCCTGAGACGGTCAAAAGCCAGCAGCAGGGCAAAGTCGAGCAGCGCTACAAGCTGAAATCTCGCGGCGCAGTGCTCTCTGAAGGCCGCGCGATTGGCCAGAAGATTGGTACAGGCCCTGTGCGCCTCGTGCATTCAATTGCCGAGATGGACAAAGTGCAGCCCGGCGATGTGCTAGTGACTGACATGACCGATCCGAACTGGGAGCCGGTGATGAAGCGCGCTTCCGCGATCGTGACGAACCGTGGCGGGCGCACTTGCCACGCCGCCATCATCGCCCGCGAGCTGGGCATCCCAGCGGTGGTGGGTTGCGGTGATGCCACCGAGCATTTGAAAGAAGGCACGCTCGTGACCGTGAGCTGCGCAGAGGGCGACACAGGCTTTATTTACGACGGCTTGCTCGACACCGAAATCACCGAAGTGCAGCGCGGCACCATGCCCGAAATCAAGACGAAGATCATGATGAACGTGGGCAATCCGCAACTCGCTTTTGATTTCGCGCAAATGCCCAACCAAGGCGTGGGCTTGGCGCGCTTGGAATTCATCATCAATAACAACATCGGCGTCCACCCCAAAGCCATCTTGGATTACCCCGCTGTGGATGCTGATTTGAAGAAAGCCGTAGAGAGCGTGGCGCGCGGCCATGCTTCGCCGCGAGCTTTTTACGTGGACAAAGTTGCTGAAGGCATCGCCACGATTGCAGCGGCCTTCTGGCCCAAGCCCGTGATCGTGCGCCTCTCGGATTTCAAGAGCAATGAATACCGCAAGCTGATTGGCGGCTCGCGCTACGAGCCCGAAGAAGAAAACCCGATGCTCGGCTTCCGTGGCGCAGCGCGTTATATCAGCGCAGAGTTTGGCGAAGCCTTTGCGATGGAATGCGAAGCCTTGCGCCGCGTGCGCAATGACATGGGCTTGACCAACGTAGAAATCATGGTGCCCTTCGTGCGGACTTTAGGCCAAGCGAAGGCGGTGAATGAGTTGCTGGCTAAGCAGGGTTTGGCAAAAGGCAAAGACGGCTTGCGACACATCATGATGTGCGAAGTGCCAAGCAATGCCATCCTCGCCACGCAATTCTTAGAGTATTTCGACGGCTTCTCCATCGGCTCCAACGATCTCACGCAGCTCACCCTCGGCCTAGACCGAGACAGCGGCTTGGAACTCCTCGCCAAAGACTTCGACGAACGCGACCCCGCCGTCAAAGCCATGCTCTCCATGGCAATCAACGCCTGCAAAGCACAAGGCAAATACGTCGGCATCTGCGGCCAAGGCCCCAGCGATCATCCTGATTTCGCGCAATGGCTCGCCGATGAAGGCATCAGCTCCATTTCGCTTAACCCAGATACGGTGGTAGCGACTTGGAAGCAGTTGGCGGCGTGAGTAGCCATATAAACCGAACTCTGATCTTGGTGGTTCATATGTGAGTCTGCTCTTGACGACTTTTGCAGATTGGCCGTATCCATGCTCTGCAAAGTCTGCAGAGGGTTTGATGCTGGGTCAGTGCTGTGATTCACTGGCGGTCTTGCAGATAGCGCTTTCCCTGTTCAGAGATCAGAGATTCTCAACTTTCTAGGCTGAGTAAGTTTCGCCCCGGCGACTGCTGACCTCTAACTGCAGGTATTATCTGAGGAGATCAATGATTCAAGGGACACTATGAACCAAGCTTCGCCGATGATGTCTCAATCGCAGAGTAACGCATCCACGATCAAGACCAGTCATTTTCCGTCTTCGATGGTGGAGCCTGCTTTGGGTGGGCCCATCGCGATGTTGCGTCAAGCGATTGGCAAAGCTTTTCCTGATCGAGCTGAAATCGTCAATGTGCCGTTTGAAGGCAATCTAGCGCAAGCATGGCAAGCTTTTTCTAGCTTGCTCGCCACCACGCCCCTTCAACTCACGCGGGCTGTGGCGCCTTTTTACGGCGTGGAACCTGCGGGTTCTCTGGAGAAGTTCTCGCCTGAGGCTCTAGCGCTCGTTCCAGCGAATTTTTGCCAACAGAATTGCATCTTGCCTTTACGATTGGAGGAGCGAACACTGGTCATCGCCACGGCGAATCCACTTGACGACAATGTGAATGAGCGCGCACGCTTTGTTGTCGGACGCCCGATTCGTTGGGTGCTGGGGCCTCCCGGCGATATTGAAGATGCGATTGTTTTTGCTTATTCTAAAGAAGCCTCCCGGCTCACACAGGAAGGCGATTCCATCAACCGGCAGACGATGGCCAGCATTGATGACAATGCAGTTGTCAAGCTCAGCCGTGCTTTGATGGTGAACGCCATTGAGCAACGAGCCTCGGATTTACACATCCAGCCTTACATGGGCGCATGCGTGGTGCGCATTCGTGTCGATGGCGTATTGCGGCGATTGACTATGCTTCCCGATGCAGTAGCGACAAGTCTGCTGCGGCATATCAAAATCCGCAGTGGCATGGAGGCCACAAATACATTGGTCCCACAAGACGGCCGTATGTCTATGGTGATCAATGATCGCGAGTTTGATATGCGCGTATCGTGTTTGCCAGCCAGTCGTGGAGAGCGGTTGGTTATTCGGTTTTTGGATCAAAGCCGTGTGCACAATCTTTCGCGAGCGGGTTTTTCTCATGCTGCGATTCAGACGATGCGCCGCGGCATTGTGCGCCCAGCGGGCATGATCATCATGACAGGCCCCACAGGCTGTGGCAAAACCTCCACGCTTTACGGCATGTTGGCTGAGCTCAATAAAAGCACTGTCAACATCATCACGGTTGAAAACCCCGTCGAGTATCGAATTCCTGGTATTTCGCAAGTGGAAGTGAATGACAAAGCCGGGCGTACTTTCATGGCTGCGCTTCGTTCAATCCTTCGTCAAGACCCAGATATCGTGTTGATTGGAGAAATCCGTGACGAAGAGACAGCAGAAATCGCCTGCCAAGCCGCATTGACCGGACACTTGGTCTTATCTACGCTTCATACCAATGACGCGCTCACAGCTATACCGCGTTTGCTCAATCTGGGTGTACAGCCCACCATTCTTGCTGATTCTCTAGCGCTGATCATTGCACAGCGCCTGTGCCGCACGCTGTGCTCACATTGCAAAGTACCCGTGACCGATCCCTTGTCGCCTATGGAGCGTACGTTTTTAGAGGTGACGCACAATCGCCCTGGGCATCGCGCGGTCGGCTGTAAAGTTTGCAACTACTCCGGCTATTTAGGACGTTTGCCGATCGTTGATATTGCAGAGATGAACTCTGGTTTGCGTAACGCTGTCGCCACAGGCGAGAGTCGCCTCACCGAGTTGGCCAAGCTCCGTGATGGAGGCTTGAAATCTCTGGCCGCTTCTGGCAGTTTGCGTGTGATTTCTGGGGATACCACAGTGGCCGAGGTGGTCGAAGCTGTTGGCCCCAGCTTTTGGCCAGAGCTTGCGGAGCACTTTGGCACGATCTGCCACACTGATCCCATCGAAATCAGCACACAGCAGATCATCTCTGGTCAAGGTGTCTTGCTGATGGCGGCGCAAAACGGAATGCTTGAAAGCATGCGTGCTGAATTGCAGAATGAAGGCTTGGTGTTGAGCGTGGCGCCGGATGCAGAAACAGCGCATACCATGCTACAAAAAGACGAAAATATTGCAATCATCATTGCTGATATTCCAGAAGAGGCGACCTTGGAGCAAGCCATACAGACACTGCAGCACAACCGGCTTCACATTTCCTGGGCGCGTCTTCCCTCGGCTGTTTTATTGCCACCTGCTCTTATGCCCTATGAAGATCAGCTTCGCGATAGTGGTGTCATGGCAGAGATGCTCTACAAGCCCTTGGCGCCCAACGCTCTCATTAATTTCATTCATCAAGCGCGAGCCAGATAAATCATGAGTGAGCATAAAGATCTATCAGAACTCATTAACCAAGCTCAGACAGAAGCGGTGGCTAAAGCACAAGCAGCGTCAACCGTTGCATCCAAGCGAATTGTGATTCCCTATGCATTGATTTTCTATGGGCTGTTAGCAGCGGTGACTGCCTATTCAATATTCCGACTAGCCTCGGCTTTGCTGCCACCAAGCCAGCAAGACATTGACGCTGATTTGAAGGCACTAGTGAAAGAGTCTCAGCAATTCGTTGAGCAAAGTAAGAAAGATACCGGTGAGCTGCCAAAGAGTTTGCCACATGCCGCATTGGCATCCGTGATCGATTATGAAGTGCGTGATAAGGAATATAAGCTTTCAGGATTTGTATCGGGCGTAAGGGTTACGCTAGACTGGGATAAGACCATCAAGACGGAGATCGAGAAATGAGCTATCGCGCCAAGGGCTTCACCCTATTTGAAATACTGATTTCAATTGCTATTGTTGGTATTCTGGCAACAGTTGCTGTAGTGGGCTACCAAGAGTACACCTACCGTGCAAGAGCAGCAGATATTTTGCTCAGGTATGACGCGATCAAGACAGGAGCGCAATCACGTGCTGCGCAGCAGAAATTCGACAACTGCTCAGATTTACTCAAGACTTTCGAGACGAACAATCTCGCCGATCAATATGCCACCCTCAACTATGGGTTTGAAGCCGTCAACGGTGGGGGATACCGTCCTGTCCTAACCGTCTGCGGCAAAGCCGAGCCCGGTAATCCATGGGGTTCAAGAGTTGCCAAAGGTGCGCATGACACCATGCTCAAAACGGGAGCTGTTGAGCAAGGCGCAGTGGTCACAGATGCTGTGGTGAGCTTCGCCTTGCCGTTGAGTCAAAGTGGCCAAGCCTTGTGCAAGATTTGGACAGCGCCAGTTGCCAATTCCTCATGCGCTGCGAGCCCTGTTGTCACAGCATCTGCTCAAACGGCAGTGCCTCAGGCTGCAACTTCAGCTAGCTCAACGCCGCAAGCAACGACGCCAACTGCAGCAGCTACGAGTGTCGCGGCAGCAACCCAAACAGTTGCTGCTGTTGCACAGGTAACTCCCCTTGCGCCTGCACCCATGGCCGAGTCAGTCAAAACAGATTTCTCGCAGCCACCCATCCAAGGCTCGTGGATGATGCAAGATCCACGTGTTTGGGGCTGGTCCACTGACAACCCCGATGGCAAGGTTGAATATGGAAAAGGCGTAGCTTACGGCGATACTTCTGGGGGCAACATTGGAGTCATTGAGCTAGAAGGGTATGCCAATACCCCCTCCAACCTTTTTCGTACCATCAGTGCGCAACCTGGCGCAAAGTATTTGTTTACCTTCGACCTGAGCGGGCGTGTAGGCACGAGTTCCGATTCTGCGGCGGTGCAGGTGATCTGGGAAGGGAAAGTGGTAGATACCTTGCGTCCGCCGGGTAACGTATTTGGATTTGTGCGGCACTCCTACAATTTAGTCGCCACTGGAACTGGTTCTCGCATTGAATTGCGAGCCGTCACGCAAGATGGCACTGGCCCTGTGGTAGACAATTTGGCGATGGAATTTAAAGGATTGAACTCCGGCACTAGTCGTTAGATTGATTATGAAGTTCGTGTGAAAGAATTCAAGCTATCTGGAGTAAGAGTTACTCGCGATTGGGATAAAACCATGAAGACGGAGATCGAGAAATGAAAAAATTTGCCAAAGGCTTCACGCTGATTGAAATACTGATTTCGGTGGCTATTATTGGTATTCTGGCCACAGTTGCCGTAGTCGGCTACCAAGAGTACACAGCGAGAGCCCGAGCCTCAGATATTTTGCTGAAATATGACGCCATCAGAACCGGCGCACTCACGCGAACTGCGCAACAAAAGTTTGACAACTGCGCCGATTTACTCAAGAGTTTGGACACCAGTAATCTGATTGATCGTTATGCAACGCTCAATTATGGTTTTGAGGCTGCCAATGGAGGTGGGTATCGGCCTATATTGACGGTCTGCGGCAAAGCGGATGCGGGCAGTCTTGGTGGCACCAAAGTCGCCAAAGGTGCGCACGACACCATGCTCAAAACCGGAACCGTTGAAAAAGGTGCAGTGATCACGGATGCTGTCGTCAGTTTTGCGCTGCCTTTGACGCAAGGCAATCAGGCGATCTGCAAGACTTGGACGGCACCCGCCGCAGCGACTTCTTGCGCAGCGAATCCTTCTGCCAATTCAGCATCTGCTCCAGCTCAGGCAGCTAGGCCAGCTGCATCGGCCAGTGCAAATCCGCAAACCACGACACCCACAGCGGTAGCGCCCATGCCATTATTGCCGCCACCGGCGATTACCAAGGTCACGCCCACTCCTAAAATTACTGGCGCGACAGCGCTGTCTGCATTTTCTGGCGCACAGCGGGGTGTTCCCATTGGCACAAAGATTGTTGGCCTGTATCTGGCGGGCAGCAGTGTGAACCAGCTTGGATCAGCGACACTAGCGCAATTGCCCAGCGTCTCTACCGAATACAAAACCGTGGCTGATGCTGGCTACCACTACCTTGATTCGTCTGGCGCATTAGGCCGACTCATGCCCACAATGGCGGCAAATCTGGTGCCTCTCGGCGTGACTGAGCGCAATTCATGGGATGGCGGTATCGTTGTTTTCTCGGACGGCACCGTCGGTCGAATGCAGAAAGCGGCGAATGGCAATGGCAACGAAAAAGACTACGTCTATTTTTCAGTGCTTGATGGTGTCAATGCCAATCAAGGCATGGCGATTGTGTCTGGCACGGCGGCACCCGGGCAGTCTGTTCAAGTTAAAAACGGTGCTGCGTTGCTGGCGACAGTACGAGCTGATGCGCAAGGGAACTGGAACTTCGCTGGGGCGTCGAGCCTTGCGGGCAGTGGCCAAAGTCTCACTGCAACCGTAGCTCCTTAAGTGTTTAATTTAAGTGACTCTCTATTTCTTTGTACGCTACATATGCTGAAAAGTTCTGCTCTCATCGCTTTTCTATGCTGTACAACCACCATTCATGCGGCGCAGCCTGTGTTCGTTGCCAATTGTCCCGGTGACATCAACATTGATGCTGGGCGCACTGGGGTTGTGTATATCAATGGAATCAAAGCCAAAGTCCAAAAAATCAACGACAAGGCCTACGATTTCATGGCAAGTGGGATCACGATCTCTGTCTCGAGCAATCCCGGCCAAGCCCCTGATGTGACATACACCGGAAAAGCAAAAGCGCATGGTATTTGCAATGTCTCGGGGTTTGAAGATTCCAAGGCCACGCCGCCTGCCGTAGTAGGCTCAAGCAGAGCAAATGCAAGCGGCAATATTGCCTGCGGCTCTGCGCAAGCCAAGGTTCTGGGTCAATGCCCATTCACGGTGGCACGCCAAGGCCACGGAACAGCCACGATCACGATCACCCTGGCTGATGGACGCAAGCGAGCTATCTTCTTTGAGAAAGGTAAGCCTACCGGCGCTGATCTCAGCCAGGCTGACGGTGATATGAGCTTCAAAGCGACAAAGCGATCAGATACCTACAAGATTCAGGCCGGTCGCGAGCGCTTTGAAATTCCAGAAGCCGCCGTGTATGGAGGCTAAGAATGGCTACTCAAGATAAACAGTCCTCCATGCTGCTGAACTTGACTTTGCCTGTCTTGATCATTACAGCCACTGTCACCGTCTTTTTTATATGGAAGCTCCAGCCAAGCAGTGCTGGGGCATTTGCTTTTGCTGCGCTGTGGTTGAATACGCCGCAAATCGGTCTGGCTGTATTGCTATCCGTGCTCAAGCGTGGAGGCAAACCTTTGCTGCCTTGGTGTACGGTCTCCATTGCCTTGGTTTGCGCCGGCTTATTCTTCATTTCCGATGCGATTTTCTGGCATCCCGATGCGCAAAGTGCGATTGGTGTCATGTTCACACCCGTTTTGCAATTACTAGCCTTTGTGGTTTTGGCTCCGCTGGCATGGTGGATCGCGTCGCGGCTATCTGCTAACAAAGACTAGGCGAAGTTGGTGTTGCGCGCCAGCGCAGATGAAGTTTTTTAAAGAGATGCAAGATGGCAGTCATTATTCTGACAATTGGCGCGGTGATTTTTTTATCGCATTTTCTGTCTTTGTTATTTAAGAAAACAAATATTCCCGATGTCTTGTTGTTGATGGGGCTGGGTCTCTTGCTTGGTCCAGTGTTGGGTTGGGTCGATGGTTCGGATTTTGGAAAGATTGGCCCCATCATCGCTACCATTGCCTTGGTGGTGATTTTGTTTGAGGGCGGTACGTCTTTGCAGCTGAGCACCATGCGCAGCGCGATAGCTACCACAGGGGCATTTGCATTGGCTTGTTTCTTGGTCACTGCGCTGATCGTGATTGCTTGCGGTATGTACTTTTTGCAGCTTGCGCTTTTGCCTGCGGCGATGCTCGGCATCATTCTCGCCGGCACATCCTCTGCCGTGGTGATTCCGATGGTGAGCTCTTTGCGTATGGGGGAAAAGGCGGGCACCGTGATGGTGTTGGAATCCGCGCTCACCGATGTTTTGTGCATCGTCGGCGTTGTAGCGCTCCTGCATATTCATGCCGAGGGCAATGTCGAAGCGGGCAAACTCATGGGCAATGTGCTCTCGTCCTTGATCTTTGCTGCGGTGATAGGTATTTTGGGTGGTTTAGGTTGGCTCTTGATTTTGGGGAAAGTGCGTGATTTTCCGAACACGCTGTCTTCAACGATTGCCTACGCCTTCATTGTGTATGGGCTCACGGAGTTCTTAGGATTTTCTGGCGCCATCGCTGCTATGACTTTGGGTATCACCCTGACCAATTTCGGCGAAATGGGGCTCAAGCGCTTTAAGCCTTTCAGCCAAAACGTGGAAGCACTGACAGAATTTGACCGTGCGTTTTATCGCGAGGCTGTGTTCCTCCTCAAAACCTACTTCTTTGTTTACCTCGGTGTCTCCATGCAGTTCCATGGGTGGACTCCTGTATATGTTGCTTTGGGCATGATGGGCTTGACATTTGCCTCGCGCATCTTCCTCACGCGCACCATGCTCAGCGGCGATGATTTCTCTGGGCGCGATAAGGCTCTGGCCTCCATGTTGGCACCTAAAGGGCTGGCCGCTGCTGTGTTGGCCGCTGTGCCATTGCAATATGGCGTGCCTGGAGCGGCAGTGATTCGCGATACCACGTATATGGTGGTGTTGGTGAGCATCTGCATCTGCGCCGCTTTGGTCATGGCCTACAGCCTCAAGCCCGTTCGCGCGATGTATTCTGCAATGCTTGGAAAATAAAAACAGCTATGACGCTTACTCGTACTTTTACGGCTTTCTTTGAATCAGAAAAAGTAGCGGCTGCGCTGCTGGTGCTGTGCACTTTGGTTTCTTTGTCGATTGCCAATTCAGCGTTTGGCCCCGCTTATTTGTCTTTTTGGCAAATTTCACTCCTGGGGCTGAGTTTGGAGCATTGGGTCAATGATGCGCTGATGGCGATCTTTTTCCTGCTGATTGGTTTGGAGCTCGAGCGCGAACTGTATGTTGGCGAGTTGTCGGATCTTCGCAATGCTTTGCTGCCCATCGTTGCTGCGATGGGCGGCATCATGGTCCCAGCAGGCATTCACTTCGCGCTCAATTCGGGCACACCCACTCAAGCGGGCATGGGAATTCCGATGGCAACGGATATCGCTTTTGCTTTGGGTGCCTTGTCACTTCTTGGTAAACGTGTACCGGCCTCGCTCAAAATTTTCCTCGCGGCGCTGGCTGTGATGGATGATTTGGGCGCGATCATCGTGATTGCCGTTTTTTACTCTACCCAGTTTTCCTTGGTTTATTTGCTGGCTGCATTAGGTGTGTTTGCAGCCTTGATCGTGGCTAACAGAATGCGCGTGTTGAGCTTGATTCCCTATTTGGTGGGCGGCCTCCTGATGTGGTTCTTCATGGTCAAATCCGGCGTGCACGCCACGATAGCCGGCGTGTTGCTCGCATTTGCCATTCCCTTCACAGGGCGCGCAGACAAAGAGGATTCACCCTCTCATCGCCTAGAGCATGCGCTGCACAAACCCGTTGCCTTCATCATCTTGCCGATATTTGCCTTGGCCAATACAGGCGTGGTCTTTGATCCGCAGTGGCGTGAAGGGCTGCTATCGGCGAATAGCTTGGGCGTGATGGGCGGGCTCCTTGTAGGCAAGCCTTTAGGCATCGTGGTTTTCTGCGCTCTGGCAGTCGCCTTAGGAATTTGCAGATTGCCTTCACAGCTTCGGTGGCCGCATATTGTGGGAGCGGGGCTGCTCAGTGGCATCGGTTTCACGATGTCCATCTTCATCACGAATCTGGCCTTCGCAGACAATCTGGCTTTGATCAACAGCTCCAAGATGGCGGTGTTGTTTGCATCTGCCACAGCCGGTGTGGCCGGTGTGCTTTGGCTGCTGGCAATTCGCCCTGCCAAGCCACAGTAGATCTCACTGCGAGCTCTGTGCAGCGAGACTCACCGAATGAGCCGGGCTGCTTGGCTTTGAAGCTGAGCGCTAGGCTTGCAGCGCAGCCCACATTTCCTTATCGCGAGCCGCCGTCCAAATGCGTGGATTTTTGATGCCACTGGCTTCGTCGTATGCGCGGCTCACATCGAAAGGCAGGCAATGCTCGTAGATGAAGACATGGCCGAAGATGGGGTCCATGCTTTTGCGGGTGTGCGCCATCGAGCCTTTGAGATCGAGCTTTTGCGCAACGGCTTCTTGGCCGCATTTGTAGAGGGTCTCTACCCAGCGCTTGGTGTAATCCAGCGCTTTGTTGACATCAGCTTTGCCTTTCATGGCTTCACCTCGACCGGGCACGATGTAGCTGGCTTCTAGTTTGCGCAGTGCTTCCAGCGTGGCAGGCCATTCTTCGAGCTGCGCATCGCCGGTGTAGACGCCGGCTTCGTATTCGACCAAATCGCCGCTGAAGAGCACGCCTTCACTCTCCACCCAAGCAATCGTGTCGCCTTTGGTATGCCCCATGCCGGGATGCCAGATTTCCACCACCACGCCGCCGAGGTTGATCGACAAACTGCCTTTGCGACCTGGTTTGCCATTGCCAATCACCATGCTCGGCCAAGTGAGGCCAGGAATGCTGTCTGCACCTTGGAAGAGGCGAGGGAAGCGCTCGATTTCGCTTTGCATGTCTTGCGCGCCGCGCTCGCGGATGAGCTCCAGCGTGCCACGGCTGGCGATGATCTCGGTTGCGCCCTCGGCCACATACGCGCTCGCGCCAAGCACGCGCACAGCGTGGTAGTGCGTGAGCAGCACGTATTTGATGGGTTTGCTGGAGACGGTGCGGATCTTCTTGATCAGGTCTTTCGCCATGGCGGGCGTGGCTGTGGCGTCGCTGACCATGATGTAGTCATCACCAATGATCACGCCAGAATTTGGGTCGCCTTCTGCGGTGTAGGCCCAGCAGTGTTTGCTGAGTTGTTCGAAGGTGATCTTTTTAGCGGAGAGGTCAGACTGGCTGGCGAAGGCTTTGGACATGGAATTTCCTGTGCTTGAAGGAGCTGAATTGGATGGATTTTAGTTTACCTAATCGTAATTCATTTCGTTTAGGTGAATTTCTGGGATGAATCCAGAGGGCTCTTGCTGATTAGCACAACCAGCTGAAGAAGCGTGCCAATGCACAGAGCAAACTCAAAGTTCAAATTGCTATAAATTAGATAGCATTTCGCGCAGTATCTACGCCGGCAAAACAGCGATTTGGTCTAAAAATTAATCGCGGAAATTGTTGAACGACAGCGGAATCTCCGCCATGTCTTTCTTGATCATGGCCATCGCGGCTTGCAGGTCATCACGCTTCGCGCCTGTCACGCGCACGGATTCGCCTTGGATACTGGCTTGCACTTTGATCTTGCTGTCTTTGATCAATCGCTGGATTTTTTTCGCATCTTCTGAAGCAATGCCTTCGCGCACTTTGATGACTTGCTTGACCTTATCGCCACCGATTTTTTGCACATCGCCCACGTCGAGAAAGCGCACATCGACGCTGCGTTTGGTGAGCTTGGCGCGCAGGATGTCGTCGATTTGTACGAGCTGGAAATCTGCATCGCCAGTGAGCGTGATTTCCTTGTCTTTGAGCTCAATCGCTGCGCCCGTGCCCTTGAAATCAAAGCGCGTGCCGATCTCTTTGGCGGCGTTTTCGACCGCGTTTTTCACTTCGACGAGGTTGGGTTCGCAAACGGTGTCAAAACTAGGCATAACTCTCTCGCAAATGTTGTGTTTTCAGGTGCGACAATTGTGGCATGTTTGTTGAGAAAAATGTCCCGCTCCAGCCCTATAACAGCTTTGGCATCGTTGCCAAGGCGCAGCAGTTGGTGCGTATTTCTAGTACGGAAGCGCTGCAAGCGGCTTGCAAGGAAGGCAACTTTGCCGCCGAGCCGCCCTTTGTCTTGGGCGGCGGCTGCAATATCGTGCTCACGGGCGATGTGAAGCCGCTGGTGCTCAAGATGGAAATCATGGGTAAGCGGCTGGTGGAAGAGACGGCGAGGCATTTCGTTGTGGAGGCAGGTGCGGGAGAGAATTGGCATGAGTTTGTGGCCTGGAGCGTGGCGCAGGGCTGGCCGGGGCTGGAGAATCTGGCGCTGATTCCGGGGAGCGTGGGCGCAGCGCCAGTGCAAAACATTGGGGCTTACGGCGTGGAGCTGCAAGATCGCTTTCACAGCTTGGATGCGGTGAATTTGCATACGGGCGAGCTTTTCACGTTGGAAGCTTCTCAGTGCGCGTTTGGTTATCGTGATTCGGTGTTTAAGCACGCCACGCAGACGGGTCTGCTTGGCAAAGCCGTGATCACCGCTGTGCGCTTTGCTCTGCCCAAGGCTTGGCGGCCTGAAGTGTCGTATGCGGATTTAAGCCGCAAATATGCTGATTTTTTAAGCCAAATTGGCACTTCGCCTGCGCAGAATCTGCGCGAAGTGCTATTAAAACAAGAGCAATTATCGCGCCGTTCTTGGGCTGAAATGCTCCCAGAGCTCATCCCCAGCGCTAGCCAAATCCTCGACTGGGTGGTACAAATCCGTCGCGCCAAACTGCCTGATCCTGCCGTGATCGGCAATGCTGGCAGTTTCTTCAAAAACCCGTTTGTCACCCCCGAGCAGCGGGCAGACATCATCGCCAGAGAGCCCAAAGTCGTGAGCTACAACATGCCTGATGGCAGCATCAAACTTGCTGCAGGCTGGCTCATAGACGCCTGCGGCTGGAAGGGCAAGGGCGTGGGCAATGCAGGCGTGTACGAGAAGCAGGCGCTGGTCTTGGTGAACAAAGGCACAGGCACAGCCACGCCAGCCACCGGCGGCGAAGTAATGACGCTGGCCAAAGCCATCCAAACCAGTGTGTATGAGCGCTTCGGCATCTTGCTGGAGCCGGAGCCGGTGGTCGTTTGATTTGCCAATTGGCTTATCCGTTTGGATTTGTCAGTTTTGTCAGAATTAACCCAAGAAGTGATACAGTCTCGGAAAAATAGCTAAAGAATTTTTCAGGGAGTGTTTATGTTAAATGTATCAAATGTGCTGAAAAAAGCACTAATCCTAGTGCCTGCCTTCGTGTTGGCGGCATGTGGCGGAGGAGGAGGGGGAGGAGGAGCCACTGACTCTCAGCTTGAAACCAGGCTTACGGGGCAAGTCATCAGCGAATCATCTGCACCCATCAGCGGTGTTTCTTTGCAAGCAGGCGGCCAAACGGTTGTAACCGGAGCAGACGGGAAATTCTCGATCACGATGCCCAACGCCGACACCGAGACTGTGGTGCTGGCCAAGAAAAGCGAATTCGCCACCAATGCCAAGCAGGTGTTCATCGTGTCGGGCAAAACCTCCGATCTGACGCTAAAAATGTTTGCGCACCAAGTCAATACCTCCTTCGCTGTAGGTTCAGGCATTGACACTGCTGTGAGCGGTGCTCGCGTGCAGATCCCTGCTAACGCGATCAAAACCTCCTCAGGCGCAGCCTACACGGGCACAGTCACGATTCGCTCTAGCTATTTCAGCCCAGAGTCACTCGCTGGCGAGCAGGCTTTTCAGCAGCCTTATGCGGGTATCACTGCACCAGGCGGCACCCAAGTTGGTTTGATCAGTGTTGGTGTGATTGAAGTCAAGCTCACCGATGCCAACGGCAATCTGCTGCAGCTTGATGCCAGCAAGCCAGCGACTTTGACTTACCCTGCCACTTCTGTGGCTGGTGGCACAGATACCGTGCCGCTGTGGTACTACGACGAAAGCGCGAAAATTTGGGTACGCGAAGGCCAAGTCAGCAAGCAAGCTAACGGTACTTATCAAGGCACTGTGACTCATTTCACCGTTTGGAATGCAGACATTCAAGTGACCAATCCAGCCACTATCAAAGGCTGCTTCCGAGATACCCAGGGCAATGCAGTCCGAAATGGTTATGCCCGAGTCCGCGGCGCTGGATGGGCTGTTGGGGGCTCAACTGGGGCAGACGGTAACTTCGAAGTGCGTAATGCGCCCCCTGGCCGGGCACTGGAGGTTTTTGGCGTGTACCCGCAAACACCGGCAGTTGCCATAGCGCCTTTGACGGCTGGCGAAGTACGCCAGCTCGCTTGCGTCGTGGTCACGGCACCCACGGGCACATTATCAGTCACGCCATCAACGAGCACGTTTACGACAACGTTCACATCGACAACGAATCCCACAACCTCGACAACAGCGAGCTTTGCGGGTACGTACACAGGAAACTACTCTGGTGCAGAGCAAGGCACATTCAGCGTTGTCATCAGCGCTTCGGGCAGTGTGACAGGGCAAGCCTTCTCTCAGACTTTCCAGCAAACTTTCCCAGTGACTGGCAGCGTAGGCAGCAACGGCCAAGTCTTACTCACTGCAAGCGGGCAAGCGGGTTCGTCCAATTTCAGTGGCAGCATCTCCGCGAACGGAGTCGTCTCTGGAAATTGGAATTACGTGGGCACAAACACAGGGGGTACTTTCAGTGGCCAACGGCAGATGTCCGCTGGAAATACCACATTACTGTCACAGTATGTAGGAACATGGCGCACCACTTGCGAGGCGTTGAGTCAAGGCTCAACTGATGAGTTGTTCACCATAGCTACGCCTTCGAGCACAGGATCAGAATTAAGGGACACCATACGCTACTACAGCTCCACAAATTGCACTGGAAACCCTGTAGCCACGATTGCAGGGAGTGCAGTCATTGCCTCAAATGGGACCAAAGTAGTTGCTGCGCAAACAGTTGTCAAAGTTGACATTACGTTTGCTGCAGGTGCACCTGCCTTTACTGGTTCTGCATCACTTAACACTGCACAATCTAGTATTGACATCACAATTAATGGTGTGCTGGTCGAGTCTTTGTCGGTTTCGCAAAATGCAGAAACTCAGAAAGATATTTATTCGCAACCTGGTACTGGAAGCACTTTTATTGTGGGTGCAAGAGGTGGACCGGCTACTCTGGACGCAGAGCTCTATCCAATATCGCTTGATACTGCGAGTATCGCTACCAGACAATAACATTTGACTGTGGCTGCAAGGTTTCAGCGCTAGCAATTGGCAAGCCCATGCTTGGCGAGCGCTGGTTTTGTTGATAAAGACTTTGTTGCGGTTCTTTTGATAGAAATGTATGAGGCTGCAGTGGTGGTCGGATCAAAAAGCTAGCGGAGAGAATCAAGAGTGAACTAAGAGTCTTGCGAGCACCAATCTGGGCTAAAATCGTAGGCTTTGCTGAAATTCGGGTTATCCCGCGGTTTCACCCACGTTTTCCTCAAAAACTTTGACTCACTGAAAGAACATCATGGCTATCGAACGCACTCTCTCCATCATCAAGCCCGACGCAGTTGCCAAGAACGTGATCGGCCAGATCTACGCTCGTTTTGAAGCCGCTGGCCTCAAAGTGATCGCAGCCAAGATGGTGCACCTGTCTCGCGGTGAAGCCGAGCAGTTTTATGGCGTGCACAAAGCTCGCCCATTCTTCAACGACCTCGTGAACTTCATGATCTCCGGCCCCGTGATGATCCAAGCTCTCGAAGGCGAAGGCGCAATTTTGAAAAACCGTGACCTGATGGGCGCAACTGACCCAAAGAAAGCCGCTCCTGGCACGATCCGCGCTGACTTCGCTGACAGCATCGACGCCAACGCTGTGCACGGCTCTGATGCGCCTGAGACGGCAGCGGTGGAAATCGCTTTCTTCTTCCCCAGCATGAATGTTTACTCACGCTAAGCCTTCAGGCTTCATAAACTGCGTCACTATTAATTCAATAGCACTCTGCGCAGTTTCCTAGCCAGCAAAACACTGAAAAGACCTCAAAAATGACGGTCAACCTGCTTGATTACGATCTTGACGGGTTGACCGTTTTCTGCGAAGGCTTGGGCGAAAAAGCTTTTCGCGCGAAGCAGCTTTACCGCTGGATTCATCAAAAAGGCGCGAGTGATTTTGCGCAGATGAGTGATTTGGCGAAATCCTTGCGCGAGAAGCTCACCGGCATTGCGCATGTCTCGCCTCTGAAAGTGCTCACGGAGCAAAAATCTTCTGACGGCACGATCAAATGGCTCTTCGATGTGGGCAACGGCGATGCGGTGGAGGCTGTGTTTATCCCCGAAGATGATCGCAACACGCTTTGCATCTCTTCGCAAGCGGGTTGCGCTGTAGGCTGCCGCTTTTGCTCCACGGGGCATCAAGGTTTTTCCCGTAATCTCACCACTGGCGAAATCATCGCCCAGCTTTGGTTTGCCGAGCACACGATTCGAAAAGTGAAGGGCACTGAAGATCGCGTGATTTCCAACGTCGTGATGATGGGCATGGGCGAGCCGCTGCAAAACTACGCCGCACTCGTGCCCGCGCTGCGCACGATGCTCTCGGATCATGGTTATGGCCTTTCGCGTCGCCGCGTCACGGTATCTACTTCCGGCGTTGTGCCCATGATCGACAAGCTCGCGCAAGATTGCCCCGTGGCTTTGGCGGTGTCGCTTCATGCGCCCACGGATGTGCTGCGCGATGATCTCGTGCCTCTAAATCGCAAATATCCTTTGAAGGAATTGCTGGAAGCCTGCGAACGCTATCTGCAAGCCGCGCCACGCGATTTCATCACCATGGAATATTGCATGCTCCAAGGCGTGAATGATTCTCCAGAGCAGGCCAAGCAGCTCGCACAGTTGGTGAAAAACGTCAAATTACCGGTCAAATTCAATCTGATTCCCTTCAATCCCTTCCCGCAGAGCGGTTTGCTGTGTTCCGCTCCGAAAGTTGTAGCAGAATTTGCGAAAATCCTGCAAGATGCGGGGATTGTCACCACCGTGCGCAAAACGCGCGGCGATGATATCGACGCCGCTTGCGGCCAGCTCGCAGGGGATGTGCAAGACCGCACAGCGGCCTCAGAGCGCATGGCCAAGCGGCGTGTGGTGATGATGCAAAAGCAAAGCGCTTGAGGCCTTAGGCCAAAAGCGGGAGACAAATGGAGTACAGATTGATGAACACGAGTCCGATGTCATGGCGATTCATAGGCTTGTTGGCTCTGCTGGCCAGCGGCTTGCTGGCAGGCTGCGCCAACACGGGCGAGGGCGCCAGAAGCGGTGGCAATCCGGTCGACAACGTTGTGACCAGCTCCGATGAGCCCGAAGGCCGCAAGCGCGCCCGCACGCGGCTTGAGCTGGCGGCAGGCTATTTCAGTGAAGGCAAAACCACAGTGGCTCTGGATGAGATCAAGCTGTCTTTGCAAGCCGATCCGAATTACGGCGAAGCCTTCAATATGCGTGGCTTGATCTATCAGCGCTTGGGTGATAACCGCCAGGCCGAAGACAGCTACCGCCGCGCCTTGCAGCTCAATCCGCGCGATGCCGACACCATGCACAACTACGCATGGATGATGTGCCAAATGCGTCGTTACGACGAATCGATTGCGATGTTCACCCAGGCCAATGCCGTGCCTTTGTATGGCGGCCAATCCAAAACCTACATGACACGCGGCATCTGCGAGCTGTCTTCAGGTAAACCAGATTTGGCTGAGCGCAGTTTTGCGCGCTCCTATGAGCTCGATGCGACGAATCCAATTTCTGGCTACAACTTGGCCAATCTGCTTTTCCTGCGCAATGAGTTGCAGCGCGCTCAGTTTTATGCGCGTCGCCTCAACAACAGCGATTTATCCAATGCCGAAACGCTTTGGTTGGGTATCAAGATTGAGCGCAAAATGAACAATACGGATGTGGTGCAACAGCTGTCTACTCAGCTGCGTCGCCGCTATCCGCAGTCAAAAGAATTATCGTCGTTGGACCGAGGGGCATTTGATGAGTGAAGAGGAGTTGCCGATCCGTTTTGCGGATACGGCGCAGGCAGCTTTGGATGCCAATAAAACCGCGGGGCAATTGCTGCGCGAGGCGCGTGAAGCGCATGGTTTGCATGTGGCAGCGCTAGCGGTCTCGCTCAAAGTGCCTGTGAAAAAACTCGAGGCGCTGGAAGCAGATCGCTTGGAAGAATTGCCCGATGCGGTGTTTGTGCGCGCTCTGGCCTCCAGTGTGTGCCGTGCGCTCAAGATCAATCCTACGCCGGTGCTAGAGAAGTTGCCACAGCTCAACACCAAAGTGCTGGATCAAACGGGTAGCGGTGTGAATGTAGCCTTTCGTACCCGTGCTGATGGACCAGCGCCTTCGATGCTGGCCAATCTGAATAAGCCGGTGATGTTTGGCGTGTTAGCCATTTTGCTGGCAGCCATCGTGATCATGCTGTTGCCAGATTTCACATCTCGCACCGCAACGAAGGCCAATGCGAGCGCTTCTTCAGCCCAGACCAATGGCTCAGGTGTGTCGATGGGCAACACTGTGAATGTGCCCTCAGTACCCGTCGGTACGACCAGTGATGCCACCACCAATATCATCAGCCCAAGTGCAGAGGTGGCGACACCAACGCTTAGCGCGACGCCTGCGCTCTCCACCCCCAGTGTGAGCAGCCCGACCTTGACCCTCACTGCCCCTACAGCCAGTGCTGTGCCCGTGCCATCTGATAGTGTGGTGGTCTTCACGGCCACTGGTGAGAGCTGGGTTGAGGTGAAAGATTCTGGAGGCAAGATCATCTTGCAGCGAACTTTGCAAAACGGCGAGAAAGCTGGGGCCGGGCCATCTTTAGGCAAGCTACCTTACTCTGTGATCGTGGGGCGCGCCAATCTCACGCAAGTCACTGTGCGCGACAAGGCTTTTGACCTTGCGCCTGTCTCCAGCAAAGATGCTGTGGCACGATTCCAAGTGAAATAAATTCTGGGTGGTTTGATGACTGAGCCTTGCCTGATTCCTGAAGCAGTTCCTGCCCCCCGCCGCAGCTTGCAAGCGCGCATCGTGTGGGGCAAGCGCGTCGTCACCGTCGGCGGCGATGCGCCTGTGCGCGTGCAGAGCATGACGAACACCGACACCGAAGACGCGATTGCCACGGCGATTCAGGTGAAGGAATTGGCCTTGGCAGGCAGCGAAGTCGTGCGCATCACGGTCAACACGCCTGAAGCCGCGAAGCAAGTGCCCTACATCCGCGAGCAGCTCGATCGCATGGGCATTGATGTCCCCTTGGTTGGTGATTTTCATTACAACGGCCATCGCTTGCTGACTGACGAGCCAGCCTGCGCAGAAGCCTTGAGCAAATACCGCATCAACCCCGGCAACGTGGGCAAAGGCGATAAAAAAGACCGCCAATTCGGCCAAATGATCGAAGCCGCATTGAAGTGGAACAAGCCCGTTCGCATCGGCGTGAACTGGGGCAGCCTCGATCAAGATTTGCTCGCCAATTTGATGGACATCAACAGCCAGCGCCCCACGCCGTGGGATGCGAAGCAGGTGATGTATGAAGCGCTGATCACATCGGCCACCGAATCTGCCGATCTCGCCGTGAAAATGGGCATGGCTGCGAACCAAGTGCTGCTCAGCTGCAAAGTCTCGGGTGTGCAAGATTTGATCTCGGTCTACCGCGAGCTTGCCAAACGCTGCAATTACCCGCTGCACCTTGGTTTGACGGAAGCTGGCATGGGCACCAAAGGCACAGTCGCCTCCGCAGTCGCCATGGGCATCTTGCTGCAAGAAGGCATTGGCGACACCATCCGCGTCAGCCTCACGCCGCAACCGGGCGAGAGCCGCACGCAAGAAGTCGTTATCGCGTCTGAAATTTTGCAATCGCTGGGCCTCAGAAGATTCGTCCCCAGCGTCACCGCCTGCCCAGGTTGCGGCCGCACCACCAGCACCACCTTCCAAGAGCTCGCTAAGCAGATCGATGATTATTTGCGCATGCAAATGCCGATTTGGAAAACCAAATACCCCGGCGTGGAACATCTCAAAGTAGCGGTCATGGGCTGCATCGTCAATGGCCCTGGCGAGAGCAAACACGCCGACATCGGCATCAGCCTGCCCGGCACCGGCGAGTCACCCGCTGCACCTGTTTTCATCGACGGCCAAAAAGCTTTGACCTTGCGCGGCGATAACATCGTGCAAGAGTTTCATAAGCTGGTCGATGACTATATTGAGAAGCGATTTGGACGCGTTGCCGAAACGGTCTAGAATTTAAGCCAAATCGGCTGATCGCCGGCATAGAACCTGCGCGAAGCGCTATCAAAATATGAGTGAAAAACTGGTTGCCATCAAAGGCATGAACGATATTCTCCCGCCGGATTCGGCGCGTTGGGAATGGTTGGAAGACAAGGTGCGCAGCCTGATGGCGCGTTATGCCTATCGCAATATCCGCACGCCGATTGTGGAGCCGACGCCGCTGTTTGTGCGGGGCTTAGGCGAGGTGACGGATATTGTTGAGAAGGAGATGTATTCCTTCGAAGACAAACTGAATGGCGACAAGCTCACCTTGCGGCCTGAAAACACTGCGGGCGTGGTGCGCGCGGTGGCTGAGCATTCGATGCTGTATGAGGGCGGCAAGCGCCTGTATTACATGGGACCGATGTTTCGCCACGAGCGGCCTCAGCGTGGGCGTTATCGGCAGTTTCACCAGATTGGCGCGGAGGCTTTGGGCTTTTCGGGCGCGGAGGTGGATGCGGAGCTGATTTTGCTGGCGGATCAGTTGTGGAAAGAATTGGGCATCAAGGATGTGCGGCTGGAGCTCAATAGCCTCGGTCAGCCTGAAGAGCGAAAAGCGCATCGGGCGGCTTTGATCGCTTATCTGGAGCAGCATACGGACGTGATGGACGAAGAGGCCAAGCGCCGCTTGCACAGCAATCCGCTGCGGATTTTGGACACGAAAAATCCTGCGATGCAGGCGATGGTGAATGCAGCGCCGAATCTGATGGATTACTTGGGCGAAGCATCTTTAGCGCATTTCCGCCAAGTTAAAGCTATTTTGACGGCAAATAACGTCAATTTCACGATCAATTCGCGTTTGGTGCGTGGGATGGATTATTACAACCTCACGGTTTTTGAGTTCGCCTCGGCTGGGCCAGGAGGTTTGGCGATCTGTGGCGGTGGGCGCTACGACTATTTGATCGAGATGATTGGCGGTAAGGCGGCGCCTGCTGTGGGTTGGGGAATCGGTATGGAGCGGGTGCTGGCGCTCTTGGAAGAGCAGGGTGTGACTGTGCCTCAGCCTGTGCCGGATGCGTATGCCGTGATTCCTGATGCGGCGGCGTTGCCAGTGGCTTATTCATGCATACAAGCCTTGCGTGCGAGCGGCGCGAGTGTGCAAATGCATGCGCCAGCGAACTCGGCTGAGGGCATGGGCAGTTTCAAGAGCCAATTCAAGAAGGCCGATGGCTCGGGCGCGAAGTTTGCCCTGATCTTTGGCGGCGATGAGCTGGCTGCGGGCAAAGTGGCTGTGAAGCCGCTGCGCGAGGGCGGTGGTGAGCAGCAATTGATTGCTCTGTCAGATATCGGAGCACTTGTTACGGCTCTTCGCTGATGGGCGCTCCTGCGGCCGTTCTACCCAAGAAGAAACCTCAAAAAAGCATCAAAATCAGCCAATAGCCGGCATAAAACCTGCGCAGACAGCTATAAAAAATATAGCGTCAGTAAAGCCCAGAAGACATGCCGCGACCCTCTACAATCTAGGGTTGGTTAAAACTGTACTTAGCAATGAAACATCTCGATCTCGAAGAACAAGAGCAGCTTGACAGGCTCAAGGCATTTTGGAAGCAATTTGGCAACGTCATCAGTGGCGTGCTGATCCTTGTGTTTGGTTCGATTGCGGCTTACAACGGCTACCAGTGGTGGCAGCGCGATAAAGCCGCGCAGGCTTCCGCCATGTATGACGAAGTCGAGCGCTCGGTGCAAGGCGGTGATCCAGCCAAGATCAGCCGTGCGTTCACCGACATGAAAGAACGTTTCGCGGGTACCACTTATGCCGCTCAGGCCGGTTTGCTCACCGCGAAAGCGCTGTATGACAAAGGCCAAGCAACTGAAGCCAAAGCGCCACTCGAGTGGGTCGCGACCAGTGCAGCCGATGAAAGCTACCGCGCGATTGCCAAGCTTCGCCTCTCTTCCCTTTTGTTTGAAAGCAAAGCCTACGACGATGCACTCAAGCAGCTCGATGGTTTGCCCAAAGAATTTGAAGCACTTGCCGCTGACCGGCGTGGCGATATCTTGTTGGCGCAAGGCAAGCGCGATGAAGCCAAAGCAGCTTTTGAAAAGGCGCACAAAGCGATGGACGAGCGCAGCGAATACCGTCGCTTGATCGAAGTCAAACTCAATGCACTGGGCGTTGATGTCA
This sequence comes from Variovorax sp. PCZ-1, assembly GCF_018413605.1. GTDB lineage: Bacteria > Pseudomonadota > Gammaproteobacteria > Burkholderiales > Burkholderiaceae_C > JANMDU01. The sequence continues at coordinate 581,282 of NZ_JAHCDN010000002.1, forward strand.
GCACGAAAACTGCTGCCAACACACCTGCCACACCAGATGCTGCGCCGGTGGCCACGCCCGTTGCTGCGCCTGCTTCTGCTGCATCTAAGTAAAGCTCTCGCTCGCCCGCTCAACGAAAGCTCAAAAATGTCATTGTCCATCTCAATTTTGAAGCCTTTTAAGCCGTTCGCCGGCATAGAATCTGCGCGTAGTGCTATACTATTAGTAGCGTCTGCCGTGCTGCTTTCAGCCTGTTCAGGTGGTAGCAAACGCCCTGAACCAGCGCCTTTGGCGGCGAATGTGCCCTTGATCGGTGTGAAGCAAGCTTGGGCAAACCGCATTGGTGAAGTGCCCGCTGGTGCTTCGCCCTTTGTTGCTGGCAATACCATCGTTGTCGCCTCAGCAGATGGCACGGTGGCTGCGATTGATGCAAGCAATGGGCGTGATATCTGGCGTGCTAGTGCGGGTGCAGCTGCGGTCACCGGTGCAGGGACAGATGGCAAGCTGGCGGCCGTTGTGACGCGAGACAATGAAGTGGTGGCTCTAGAAGCAGGCAAGCAGCTGTGGAAAGCCAAGCTGCCAGCGCAGGCCTTCACAGCGCCTTTTGTTGCCGGCGCGCGCGTTTTTGTGCTCTTGGCTGACCGCTCTGTGCATGCCTTTGATGGCGCAAGCGGTAAAAAACTCTGGGCTAATCAGCGCAGCAACACCGAGCCTCTGGTGCTGTCCAAAGCTGGCACGATACTCGCCGTGGGCGATACCTTGGTCGTTGGCCAAGGCGGGCGATTGGTCGGCATCAATCCTGGGAATGGAAGTGTCCGCTGGGAAGCGCCGATTGCTTCGCCGCGTGGCACCAACGATATTGAGCGTTTGGTGGATCTCGTGGGGTCGACCTCTCGCATCGGTGACGTCGTCTGCGCGCGCGCTTATCAAGCTGCGGTTGGCTGTGTGAATGCCTCGCGCGGCACACTCCTGTGGAATAAGCCTGCCAATGGCGCAGAGGGCATTCACGGCGATAGCAGCTTGGTCGTGGGCTCAGAAGCCGACGGTAAGCTGATCGCGTGGCGCAGAGCTGATGGCCAGCAAGCATGGCAAACCGAGCGCTTGGCGTTTCGTACTTTGAGCGCTCCCTTGATGGTTGGCCGCTCCGTGGTGGTGGGTGATAACAATGGCAATCTTCACATGCTCTCGCGTGAAGACGGCTCGCCGCTGAACCGCCTCACCACGGATGGCAGTGCCATCATCGGCAACCCCGTTTTGGCGGGTGATTCTCTCGTCGCTGTCACCAAATCTGGCGGAGTCTTTGGCTTCCGTCCGGAATAAGAACTTTTTAAGGCGCGCCTATGAAACCCGTGGTGGCCTTGGTTGGCAGACCCAACGTCGGTAAATCGACCCTCTTCAATCGCTTCACCAAGAGCCGTGATGCCATCGTGGCTGATTACGCGGGCTTAACGCGTGATCGGCATTACGGCAATGCAAAATTAGGCAAACGCGAATACATCGTGATCGACACCGGCGGCTTTGAGCCGACCGCTGAGACCGGCATCATCAAAGAGATGGCCAAGCAAACCCGCCAAGCTGTGGCGGAGTGCGATGTGGTGATTTTTGTGGTGGATGCGCGCGCGGGCGTTTCCGCGCAAGACCACGATATTGCGAAGTATTTGCGCAAATTAGGTAAGCCCACCATCCTCGCAGCCAACAAAGCCGAGGGTATGACGGAAGGCGTGCAGCTTGCCGAATTCTTCGAGCTGGGCCTGGGCGAAGTGCGCGCTGTCTCTGCGGCGCATGGCCAAAACGTACGCTCGCTGATTGAAGAAGCGCTGGATAAGCTCAATCTTCCTGAAGAGGAAGAAGTTGAAGAAACCGATCCCGATGTGGTGAAGCTTGCCGTTGCAGGTCGACCCAACGTTGGCAAATCGACGCTGATCAATACCTGGCTGGGCGAAGAGCGCTTGGTCGCTTTCGATATGCCCGGTACCACGCGCGATGCGATTTCTGTGCCTTTTGAAAAAGGTGGGCAGAAGTTTGAGCTGATCGATACAGCAGGTCTTCGCCGCAAAGGCAAAGTGTTTGAAGCGATTGAAAAATTCTCAGTCGTCAAAACCTTGCAAGCGATTGAAAGCGCGCATGTGGTCTTGCTGTTGATTGATGCCAAAGAAGGTATCAGCGATCAAGATGCACACATCGCTGGCTATTGCGTGGAAGCGGGCAGGGCGCTCGTTCTCGCGGTCAACAAATGGGATGCGATTGACAGCTATGAGCGTGAGCTGCTCACCCGCTCCATTGAAACCCGCCTCGCATTTTTGAAATTTGCTGAGATTCATATGATCTCGGCTATCAAGCGCCAAGGCCTCGCGCCAGTGTGGAAATCGATTGCGCATGCTTTCCAATCGAGCTTTCGCAAAATGCCTACGCCGCAGCTCACGCGGATCTTGTTGCAAGCCATCGAAGAGCAGGCGCCGCGCCGAGATGGTCATCGTCGCCCCAAGCCACGCTATGCGCATCAAGGCGGACAAAACCCTCCTATTGTCGTGGTGCATGGCAATATGCTGGAGCACATCACCGATGCATGGCGTCGCTACTTGGAAGGCCGTATTCGCAAAGCCTTTGATCTCGTGGGCACCCCACTTCGCATTGAATTCCGTTCGCAAGACAATCCGTTTGATGAGAAGAAGTAAGTCTATTTCCGTATAGACACTATTCTTAAAAATGAATGTCAAGAAAAATTTAGGTTTTTAACCTGTGGTGACATTGAACTTTTGCTTTTAGGCCACACTCTGTGTTATCGTCACAGTTCCAATAACAACTGGAACACGGAGAATATCGTGAGCAATAACAAAGGCCAACTCTTGCAAGACCCGTTCTTGAACCAACTTCGTCGCGAGCATGTGCCCGTGTCGATTTATCTGGTCAACGGCATCAAACTGCAAGGCCAAATCGAATCTTTTGACCAATACGTCGTGTTGCTTCGCAACACAGTGACGCAGATGGTCTACAAACATGCCATTTCTACGATCGTGCCAGGTCGTGCAGTGCATTTCAGCACGGGTGAAGATGGCGAGTCAGCGCCCGCTGCGCCTGCGCAATAAAACTCCCCAGCTTGGGATTTCAGAGCGAAAGTATTGAGCCCCCAACAAGCAGCAATAAAGTGCTGCTTGTTGGCGTGGACTTTCACGCTCCGCATTTCGATGTGGAGTTGGAAGAGCTTGGGCTTCTTGCTGAGACAGCAGGCTTAAACCCTGTTGCACGCCTGACCTGCAAGCGTCAGGCGCCCGATGCTGCTTTGTTTGTAGGCACGGGCAAGGCTGATGAAATCAAAGAGTTAGCCGAGCAGCATGGCGCGAGCGAAGTCTTGTTTGACCAAGCCATCAGCCCAGCGCAGCAGCGGAATCTGGAGCGCCGTATTGGCATGCCAGTCAATGACCGCACGCTCTTGATTTTGGAAATCTTCGCCCAGCGTGCTCGCTCGCATGAAGGCAAGCTGCAAGTGGAACTGGCCAAACTGCAATACCAATCCACCCGCCTCGTGCGCCGCTGGAGCCACCTCGAGCGCCAACGCGGTGGTATCGGCGGCCGTGGTGGCCCTGGCGAGACGCAGATGGAGCTGGATAAGCGCATGATCAACGATGCCATCAAGCGCACCAAAGCGCGGTTGGAGACGGTGAAAAAGCAGCGCAATACGCAGCGCAGACAGAGAGCGAATGCGCAGCATTTTGGCATCGCCTTGGTGGGCTACACCAATGCTGGTAAATCCACGCTGTTTAACAAACTCACTAAAGCGCGTGTTTATGCCGCTGATCAACTCTTCGCCACGCTTGATCCCACCACGCGCAGCGTGTATCTCGGAGATGCTCAGCAATCGGTGAGCCTGTCAGACACGGTAGGCTTCATCCGCGATTTACCACATGGCTTGATTGATGCTTTTGAGGCCACTTTGCAGGAAGCAGCCAATGCTCAACTGTTGATGCATGTGATCGATAGCGCAAACCCGAACTTCATCGAGCAAATCAAGGAAGTGCAGCATGTGCTGGGCGAAATTGATGCCCTAGAGATTCCGCAGCTGTTGGTTTTCAACAAGCTGGATGCCCTCGCGCCCGAGCAGCGCCCGCAAAAACTACATGACCATTACGAAGTGGATGGCCAAAGCATTGAGCGTGTCTTTGTTAGCGCTCAAAGTGGCGAAGGCATGGAAATTTTGCGGTCAATTTTGGCGCAACGTACCGCTGCCGCTTGACAGTCTATGATTACACCCCATATGTTGCCCATGCCTACCCTCTCTCTACGAGCCATCTCGCTCAATCTAGCCCGCATGTTTTCCCGTATGTTCAATTTGAACGACGGGAAATGGGGGCGTTCGGACTCCCCTTCACCAGCGCCTACCGATGGCAATGAGTCACCACCACCTAGCGCGCCAGCGCCTGCACCAGCACCGTCTCCGGCGCCTGGTCAAGGCGGTGGCTCAGGTGGTGGAAACAGTGGCGGCCCCAATCAAGGCCCGCCTGATTTAGACGAACTCTGGCGCGATTTCAATCGAAAGCTCGGCGGCCTCTTCGGTGGTAACAAACAAGCCCCTCGCGGCGGCGAGCCCAATTGGAACCGCCACAACAACAATGGTGGCGGAAACAACAACGGCAACGGCGGGGGTGGTAACTACCAGCCGGACATGAAATCCGCCGGCATCGGCGCTGGCTTGATCGGCATCATTGCCTTGCTGATCTGGTTGGGCACAGGCTTCTTCATCGTGCAAGAGGGGCAGCAAGCCGTGATCACGCGCTTCGGCGCTTTGAATCGCACGGTGGACGCAGGCTTTAATTGGCGCGCACCTTATCCGTTTGAGCGGCATGAAACCGTGTCGTTCACCCAAGTGCGTTCCGTGGAAGTTGGGCGAAACAGTGTTGGTGCGGCTACTGGCATCAAAGAATCTTCTATGCTCACCAAAGATGAAAACATCGTTGATGTGCGCTTCACGATTCAATACAACCTGAAAAGCTCTTCGCAATTCCTCTTCGAAAACCGTGGTCCTGATGATGCTGTGATCAAGGCGGCTGAGTCTGCTGTGCGTGAAGTGGTGGGCCGCTTTAACTTGGATGACATCCTAGGCCGTAACAGTGAAGTGCTGCAACAAGACGTGCTGCGCTCCGTTCAGCAGCAGATGGATCGCCTGCAAACGGGTATCAGCGTGCAAAACGTGAATATTCAAAACGTGCAAGCGCCAGAGCAAGTGCAGGCTGCATTTGATGATGCCCTCAAAGCTGGTCAAGACCGTGATCGTCTGAAAAACGAAGGCCAAGCCTATGCTAACAACGTGATCCCCAGCGCGCGCGGTACAGCTTCGCGCCTGAAGGAAGAATCAGAAGGTTACAAAGCGCGTGTGATCGCGCAGGCCGATGGTGATGCACAGCGTTTCCGCGCCGTGTACAACGAATACGCCAAAGCGCCGCAAGTCACGCGTGATCGCATGTATCTGGATACCATGCAGCAGATCTACAGCAACACCACCAAGATTTTGGTGGATTCTCGCCAAGGCAACAACTTGCTTTATTTGCCTTTGGACAAAATCATGCAAATGAGTAATTCTTCTAGCGAGATTACTGTGCTACCCGGCGCGAATGCTGCGCCAGCTGCTCCTAATACTGTAGCACCTAATCCATCCTCCGCCACACCCGCAGCGCCAGCAAACGCGCGCACCGGCCGCGAGCGCGACAGCCGCTGATCAGGGAGAAAATAATCATGAACAAAATTGGATTTGTAATCTCTGGCTTCTTGGTGGTGCTGGCTATTTTGGCCTCCACGCTATTTGTTGTCGATCAGCGCCAGTTTGGCGTGCTCTACTCATTTGGTCAGATCAAAGAAGTGATCACCGAGCCTGGCCTGCGCTGGAAGCTGCCTCAGCCTTTTCAAAATGTGGTCTTCCTTGATCGCCGTATCTTGACTTTGGATAGCCCCGAAACTGGTGCTCTGCAAACGGCTGAGAAGAAGAATCTGGTGGTCGATTGGCTGCTGAAATGGCGTATTTCTGACCCACGCCAGTTCATCCGCACCTTTTCCACTGCTACCAGCCTCACAGCTGCAGAAAACCGTCTGACATCAGTGGTTCAGGACGCGCTCAAAAACGAGATCAACTCTCGCACCGTACGCGATATCCTGTCCACAGAGCGCGACAAGGTGATGTCGGGTGTGCAAAAACGCTTGATTGAGGATGCTAAAAATTTCGGCATTGAGATCGTGGATGTACGTATCAAGCGTGTGGACTTCCCAGGATCAGTGACAGAATCCGTCTTCCAACGTATGCAATCTGAGCGCCGCCAAGTGGCCAACGAACTGCGCTCGACCGGCGCTGCTGAAGCCGAAAAAATTCGTGCTGATGCAGATCGCCAGCGCGAAGTGATCGTGGCTGAAGCCTACCGTGATGCGCAAAAGATCAAAGGTGAAGGCGATGCCAAAGCAGCAGCGCTCTACAGTGATGCTTTCGGCCGTGATGCGCAATTTGCGCAGTTCTATCGCAGCTTGGAAGCCTACAAAGCCAGTTTTGCGAAGAAGAGTGATGTGATGGTGCTCGATCCATCCAATGATTTCTTCCGCACGATGCGCAATGGTGGATCTGGTGGGCAGGGCGGTAGCGCTGCGCCTGCGAAGAAATAAATCAGCCCTGATGCAGAGCCGGGCATGGACAGTTTTTTCACCGCCCTGGCTCTGGTCTTAATCATCGAAGGCTTGTTACCTTTCCTCTCACCCAAAGGCTGGCGTGGTGTTTTTGAGAAGGTGCTTCAGCTCTCAGATGGGCAGATCCGCTTTTATGGTCTTGCCAGCATGGCGGTGGGTTTGGTGTTGTTACTGATACTAGGCTGAAATCGGGTGGTTTTGCGAATCCCTGCAGCCGGTGTAACATTGACGGTCTAATAACTCAGTAGTATCCCGTGAACGCAGCTACCAGCACTTTGCCCGCTAACCAAGTTTCTTTCATAGATCAATTCGATTCGCATGGCGCATGGCGAAGAGAGTTTGCTGCTCGTTTGAAGCAATTGGCCGACTGGCTGGGTAATTATGAGCTGATGGATGCTTCGATTGCAGAGCGCATGCAGCAGCTGGAAGCGCAGATGCGCTCCGATAAAGTGATGGTGGCCTTCGTGGCTGAATTCTCGCGCGGCAAATCTGAGCTGATCAATGCCATCTTCTTTGCCACTTATGGCCGCCGCATCATGCCCGCCAGTGCTGGCCGCACAACCATGTGCCCCACCGAGCTGGGCTGGGACGGCGATGTACCGCCATGTCTGCGCTTATTGCCTATTGAGACGCGTCTGCAATCGCAATCGCTGATGGAGTGGCGGCATGCGCCTGAGAAATGGACGCGTATCGATCTGGATGTGAACGATCCTGATCAGTTGGCAACAGCCTTTGAAAAAGTTTCTGAGGTCGTCAAGGTCAGTAAAGATGAAGCGAAAGCACTGGGCTTTTGGCATGATGAAACACCCGACGACAACCCACGCCAAGATACCCAGGGCAATGTGGAAGTACCGCGCTGGCGCCATGCGCTGATCAATATCGCGCATCCTCTGCTCAAGCAAGGCTTGGTGATTCTTGATACTCCTGGCTTGAATGCGATTGGTGCAGAGCCCGAGCTGACTGTGAGCTTGATTCCGCAAGCGCATGCCGTGGTGTTTATCTTGGCCGCTGACACGGGCGTCACCAAATCTGATCTCTCCATCTGGAAAGAGCATCTGATCACGGAAGACACGGATTACTCTTCTCGCCTCGTTGTGCTCAACAAGATTGATACGCTTTGGGATGCGCTTTCCACGCCTGAGCAAATCCGTGCTGCAGTAGATCGCCAACGGCGCACCTCTGCCGATATTCTTGGTCTGCCAGAGAATCAGGTGATCCCCGTGTCCGCGCAAAAAGGCTTGGTGGCCAAGGTGATGGCCGATGATGCGTTGTTGCGCGCCAGCCAATTGCCACAGCTTGAAGTGGCCTTGTCTGAAGGCATGATGGGGCAGCGTAAGAAAATTTTGCAATCAGCGGTAGCGAGCAGCATTGGCGAGCTGCGCACAGAAATTTCGCGTGTCATTAGCATCCGTCGTCGCGATTTGCATGAACAGATGATGGAGTTGCGCGGCCTGCGTGGCAAGAATGCCAATGTGATCAAACATATGCGCAGCCGCATTGAGACGGAACAGGCTGAATTCGATGCCAGCGGGCAGCGTATTCATGCTGTGCGCTCAGTGCATTTGAAATTGCTGCGCGAAGTATTTACCGCTTTGGGTACATCCACGTTGCGCGCTGAGTTACGCCAACTCAACGATGCCTTGCGTCAGCCCGGTATCAAATTGGGTGCGCGCAAGGCCTATGCGCAAACCTTCGACCGCCTGCGTGATATTTTTGTTCATACCAAGCAGCTCAACGGTGAAATCCACAATATGCTGGCCACCAGTTTCCGCCAGCTCAATGCGGAGTTCGGTTTTTCCTTGCAAACACCGCGCGAGCCAGAACTCGCTCGGTATCAAAACGATTTGGAAGCCGTGGAGCGCAGCCATGCGCAGTATCTTGGTTTAGGCAATGCTTTTCGCTTGGCTCAGCCAGAATTTGCAGACCGCCTCGTACGCGCTTTGGCGACGCGCCTGCGCGTGATTTTTGAGTCTGCTCTAGGTGAGGTTGAGCTGTGGAATAAGTCTGCTGCCTCGCAACTTGATGCGCAATTGCGCGAGCGCCGCAAGAACTTTGCTAAGCGCTTGGAGGCGATTGAGCGGATCCAAAATGCTGCTGTCACCTTGGATGAGAGAATCATTGAGCTGGATTCGCAAGATGCCCAATCCGTGCAGCTGGATACCAAGCTGGTCAAAATCACTGATCTTCTGATGGAAGCACCAGACTTACCGGGAGACGGTAACGAGGACGCGATTTCACAGTTTCCCGATACGGCGGTGGCTGCTCTGTGATGGCTCGGGCCAGCGCAGACAAGACTTTTTCTGCACAACTTCTGGCTTGGCACAAAGTGCATGGCCGCACCGGCCTGCCTTGGCAAAATACACGTGATCCCTATCGCGTGTGGCTCAGCGAAATCATGCTGCAGCAAACACAGGTGATCACCGTCATAGACTATTACGCGCGCTTTCTACAGCGCTTTCCTACGGTCGCTGACTTGGCTGCGGCTCCATTAGATGATGTGCTCGCATTGTGGGCAGGCCTTGGATACTACTCTCGCGCTCGCAATTTACACGCCTGCGCACAAGCAGTGGTGAGCCAGCACGCAGGCGAATTTCCACGCAGTGCCCAGTTGCTTCAAACTCTGCCTGGTATTGGGCCTTCAACTGCGGCAGCAATCGCATCTTTTTGCTTTGCGCAACGCGTGGCCATTCTGGATGGCAATGTGAAACGGGTGCTGACGCGGTTGCTGGGCTTTGACAAAGATTTGGCCATTGCAAAGCACGAGCGCGAGCTGCTGGATATTGCTAACGATATGCTTCCCGAGCGAGATCTGGCCAATAAAATGCCACGCTACACCCAAGCCATCATGGATTTAGGTGCCACAGTGTGCACGCCGCGCCAGCCTGCCTGTGCTTCTTGCCCGATGAGCCAGGAATGTGTGGCATCAGTGCAGGGCAAAACCCAATATTTCCCAGTCAAAACCAAAAAACTCAAGCGCAGCAGTCAATCACTGTGGCTGCTTTGGGCGCAGCGTAAAGATGGCTCAGTGTTGCTGCAAAAACGCCCCACACCTGGCGTGTGGGCTGGCCTGCATTGCCTGCCTTTGTTTGATAGTTTGGAGACGCTGGAAGCGAGTCTATCGGCGAATCAGCGGCTTGAACTCAAGGCATTGCCTGCTTTTGTGCACGTACTCACCCATAAGGATTTGCATTTGCATGTGATGATTTTAGAGAAGGCTTCTTTGCTGCCAGAGTTGGGGCAGTGGGTGGCTGATTGGCGCGCTGTGGGATTACCCGCGCCAGTGAAAAAGCTATTGTCAGAATCGTTTGCTCAAGAAAATGGCTAGGCGTCGATTCAGTCGTGATAATTTTTAAACAAAAACACACTTAGCCGGCGTGTTGTCTGCGCAGAGTGCTATGAATTTAAGAGTATTTCAGAAATCTCTGCGTCTGTAAATCCAGCCAAACGGCGCGCCTCTTCGTTGATCGGCGCTCGTACGCGTGGGGCCGCATGCTGCTCGCATAGCTTACGAAAGTGAGCCACGGGCTCCAGCCCATCGCGCTCACACAACCAACGATACCAGTGGTTGCCAATCGCCACATGGCCGACCTCATCGCGCAAAATGAGGTCCAAAATTTCGATCAACTTCAGGGCGTCTGGTGTGCCCACTTTACGAAGCTTGGCTTGCATTGGTGGTGTGGCATCGAGCCCGCGCGCTTCCAGCGTGCGCGGCACGAGTGCCATACGAGCCACGATATCACCTTGCGTGCGCTCCACCATATCCCACAGGCCAGTATGCGCAGGGAAATCACCATAGTCATACCCCATGCTTCTGAGTTGAGCGCGCAGCAAGGCGAAATGATGCGCCTCTTCAGCAGCAACGCGTAGCCAGTCCACGTAATACTGCGCTGGCATGCTGGGAAAGCGCCACACGGCATCGAGGGCGAGATTGATGGCGTTGAATTCGATATGGCAGACGGAATGAGCGAGGCCCGCTAAACCGCGCGGCGTGTGAATGGAGCGCTGGGGCACATCCAGATGCTGCATCAAGACAGGTTTTTCTGGCTGACCAGGAAGCTCTCCATCAGGTTCAAGCGCTTCACTGAAATCTTCATTTGCTATCAAAAACGAAGCACTCTGCGCAGATAATTCGCCGGCGAGATGCACTTTTTGATCTAGGTGGCGACATTGCAATACACGTAGAGCATCTGCTCTCAAAGTATTGACCTTGAGCTTGGGATCGGTCATGTACTGATGCGAAACCAGCGAACTATCAATCAGGGCGGCTACCCGGAACGCTTGCGCTGGACCGTGGATCGGACAAATGCACAATCGCTTTCTTGGGATCGCGCGCCAAGCCATTCATTGCCTTGACCAAAGGCGCCAGCACATCGTTCACATCCAAACTGTCACTTAACTCTGGGATGGAGTCGTTGAATTGCAGCAGCGAAGCGACGACCTTCAAGCGAAGAGGTTTGTTGCTGCGGCTGTCGGCAGGCTCGGTTAAGCCTCGTGCAATGATTTTTTGTGCAAGATCGGTAGCGTTCGATAGGTTCATCGGGCTTTCGATCAAGGCCGCGAATTGCGTGTTATCAACGCGGCAAACGGTATCCATATCACTGAGTGCACCGACAATGCGTGAAGCGGCCACCACGAGCGCGCGATCACCCATGGTGCGTCCCTCTCTACTGACTATCTCGGCGTGGTTGGACAGTTCAATCAACAGCAGTGTGCGTGTTTGGCCGGGGCGGCGGCTGCGTCGCAGCGCATCCATCATTCGAAGAGCGAGCACGGGCGGCATGGCTAAGCCGGTCAAGGGATCGGTTTGATCGATGGCACGCATGCGGGCGCGGTTTTCGTTGAATTCTTTGGCACGCATGTGCAATATGTAGAGCAGCAGGGGAATCTCAATGGCTGAGCCAATCAATACTGCGTATTGGCTCAACCAGTTATCTGCAATCATGCCGGCACTTCTCAAGGCTGGGAAGGGATAACCGAGGTGCACAGGCAAAAAGCCCAAGAAAAGCCAACCACCATAGCGCTCACCGCGCCGCCAAGTCCACAGGCACAGCGTGATGCTCAGTATCACGGAAAGCAAGCCAAACAAATTCAGGATCAGCAAGGTGCTTGGGTTGGTGGAAGCCGTGTAAATCACCGTGAACAGCAAACCAAAACCTACCCAGGCCAAGACAGCTCTGTCGACCCACTTGCTATATCGCGCCAATACACAAGCTTCGCGAACGAACCAGATACCGATGGAAGTCAGCAGCAGCATGAAAATCGCTGGTGCAGCGTTGTTCCAGGCCGCATTGTGGGGCCAAAAATACAAGCCGCCGATGCCAGTGAAAGCCATCTGGAACAAGAGCATGAACGCGACGTAAGCGCTGTAGGCCACAAAAGCGCGGTCTCGATACAAGCCAGCATGCACCAAACCCAAAAACAAAACCAAAAGGCCAAAACCGAGATAGCCACCCAACAAGAGAAAGCTCCAGCGGCGCTGCGTATCCAAGCCATCCTGCGTGAGCAACAGAAGTCGGGGTGCGATGGCAGCAGGCTGGTTTTGTAAGCGAAGCCATACGGTGGCATCCGTTTGAAGATCAACCAAGAATACGGGTGTCTGCTCGGGAGAATCCCAGTTGGCTACAGGGATGTAATCGCCCGCGAGCTGCTCTTTCCACTGGCCAGACGCCGTGCGTTGATAAAGGCTTGCGCGGTTAAAAAATGCTGCAGAACTCAGCTGCAGATACCAACGCTTTTTGGTATCTGCTGCAGCCAGATCAATGCGCATCCAAAGCGCTGATTCAGCCGTTAAAGCAAAGCTGTGGCTCTGGCCAATGGGCTTCATGAGCTCAGGGTTGGCAGCAACCTGCTCAACAGTAGCGCGCCCGCTGTCATCGATCCAGATCTGTGCTTGCCGTGTCACTTCGCGCGAGTCCAGCGATGTGGATTTCGCTTGCGCATGGCTTAGCTGGACGACACCCAAGCACATCATGCATGCTAGGACGCTTAAAAGAGCGCGCAGCAAGCCAGCGAAATGGGTCGATGTGGTGTGTTGAAAACGATTCATGTTTTGTTCCGGGCCATACCGTGCGTCCAGCGAAGTTCCAGGGATTGAAGCCATGCGTGTGCCTTGGGGTCGTGCCTCCACAGAGCAACACTGGCATGTAAGTGCTCAAGCACCTCGCTGGGCAAGGCCAAGGGGCGTGTTTGACTCATAAGCAGCGTCGTCAAGAGATGGTATCCCATGATACGCGTGATCATTCGACTGAGGGAGAACTTGGCTGAGAACAGCCGCCCGAACGCATCGATACAAGTCACTAAGACACGCAAGGCGACAAACACAGTGCGGGTCAACCACGAAGCTTGCTCGGCCAAGCCGATCTCAGCTGCTGTTTGCATGCCGACCAGCCATTGCGTCATGGGCACTGGCAAATGGCGAATGACAGGGATGACGATGCTTTTGGCCATGGCTTGCATCAAAGCCTGCCCCAGCGCTGGGCGCACATCGGGATGAGGTGGCTTCATTCGTGCATAGGCTTGCATCTGCGCGAACGAGCTAGCGGCGGCATCCATGTCATGCGCCATGCGCTCAGATTGGATTCCCAGCACATGCCCCATCACATTCCAGGTATGCAAGTAAGCCTGCTCATCTTCTCGCTTGAGCGCTTGCCCTATCGTGCGCATACCCTGGAGAAACACATAACTGAACGTGAGCAAGGTGTAGGCCAGCTCGGTCTGGTTGCAGGGCAGGCCCTGGCGCTTGCTATTCCAGCCGTGGCGCATCAAGGCATCGTGCATGCTGCGCACGGGTGTGTTGATGTTGGCAGCGGGTGCTGCATGACTCACAGTCTGCGGATTGCCGCGCAAGATCAGATGCCGAATCGTGGCGTGAATCAATCGTACCTTGAGGATTTGCGCCAAGCCATTGCCATCATGTCCCATCAAGCCGCCGCGCATCATCACCGGAAAAATCATCGCGGCAGTGTGGCGGATGCGATGCTCGGTGTGTGCTTCGAGCTGGCCGGCGATATGCAAGACATCGGCCAAATTGGGCAGCACATAACATTCCGGCAAGCTCGCACAAAACAGCAGCGTGCAAGACAAAGGGCCTTCTTCCATGAAGATCGCCTCGGCGCGTTCGATTTTGGCGCGGTCAGCCCAATCAGGCAGTTTGCTGCCCATGCGCAGATAGGCTTGTAGTGTTTGCGCGATATGCGGATCGGTGTCAGCAGGTGGCTTCCAATTCGTCAAGCTGGCATTCTTGCCCCAGGTCATCATCAGGCGATTGACCAGGCCAATGCGAGCCAGTGCCTCTGCATCCAAGCATTCTGCGCCTGCCGGCCACGGGCCGATGATGGCTGCGATGGTGTCATCTGCCAAAGGATCTGCGACAAATGCGCCGCTGTCTGGCGCTGATGGCTTAGCACGCGTCATCGTGATGCTCCATCACGCCATTGCCACCATGCATAAGCTGCAGTAAGAACAGGAATACCCATCGCAAAGAAAGCGATGGCGCGCGTCTCGATCGGGTGCCCCAGCATCATTTGGAAGAGCATGCTCCCTGCATAAATTGCAATGGGGACGAAAGATGCGATCTGGATACGACGAGATGGTGCAGGTGCAGTCTCGCTGCGCATCAGCCATTGCACGAGCAGCACGATCACAAACGCAATCAGCATCCAGCCCGCAAAGCCTTGGAGCGTTTCACCAAACCAACCGCCATCCGTTTTCTGCATGATCCAAGCTTTGAGCACGAAGACGAAATAGGGATCGGCGCCCAAATCAAAAGCCGTGACCAGCATGGCGGCAAGCAGGGCAGCGATCAGGCGCCCAGGCCAAGTGTTGAAGGTGGCCATAGGATCTCTCCAAAGCATAAGCTTGGCCAGCGTTAAACCTACAAAGCAAAGCGCAAACCACATCAAGGGAATGACCAGCGGCACATCGCCCAAGCGGGGGCCGAGCACATCGGTATAGACGTAGCGGCCAAAAAACCAGCCTCGTGAGGAGCCCATCTGCTCGGCAAACCATCCCACAAGCAAACCGACCGCTGCAAAAATACGCGTGCTTCGCAAACCGAACAACTGCGAGCAAGCCCACCAAGCGATCAGGAACTGCGCAATGGAGGCGCCCACCAAAGCCAAACTCAAGCTTGAATAATTCAGAGCAGTGAACCCCAACAGCAGCGTCAGAGGCAGACCTAGCATGGAATAAGTAACCCAAGGACCCAACGACTTCATGATGTTTTACTGTCTCTTTGTGATTTTCGTCACAAGGCAATTGCCAAAAAAGTGGCAATGTAACCAAACGAACGAAATATCGAATTCTATGAGGGAAATATGACTACACCAAGCGAAGTCACCGGGTTTGCAGCGAAGCAAAAATGACTCTTTCCCGAAGTTATAATTAAAGTTATAACTATGACTGGAGTATGGGCATGCAAACCCTAAAAATCACCCAAATCGGTAACTCGCTGGGGGTGATCCTGCCCAAAGAAATCTTGGCGCGGCTCAAGCTAGAGAAGGGCGACCAGATTTTTATGACGGAAGCGCCGGATGGGTATCGTCTTGTGAATACCGATCCTAGCTTTTCCATTCAGATGAAGACGGCGCAAGAGATCATGCGCAAGCGCCGCAATGTGCTGCGCGAGTTGGCCGAATAAGGCGACGACGTGACTGACTGGATTGGTTTGGGTCTAGAGGTGATGCTCGCGCTGCATGATGCGCAATTGGCAGAGCATGGTGGCATCAGCGGTGTGCGAGATATGAGCTTGCTTGACTCAGCTATGGCTGAGCCGCTCAACATGGCAGCTTCTGGTGAGCCGAGCGTGGCCAAGCTGGCCGCTTCATATGCATATGGCATTGCGCGCAATCATCCGTTTTTAGAAGGCAACATACGCACAGCTTGTGTGGCAGCGGAATTGTTCCTCGTACTCAATAGTTTTCGCTTCACGGCGGATAATGTGCAATATGCACTCATCATGCGTGATGTCGCCTCTAAGCAGATCAGCGAAGACGCTTTCGCCGCTTGGATTGAGGCCAACATTGCGCCCAAGGATGAGCACTGATTTTTGAAAGACAACAAATATGGCAATTTACGAACTCGATGGCACAGCGCCCAAACTCGGCAAAGATGTGTGGATCGCAGATTCCGCAGATGTTCTTGGAGCGGTGGAGCTGGCCGATAACGCCAATGTGTGGTTTGGCGCAGTGATTCGCGGCGATACGGCGCATATCAAAATCGGCAAAAACACCAATGTGCAAGATGGCAGTGTGTTGCATGCGGATGAAGGCGTGCCGCTGGAGATTGGAGATGACGTGACGGTTGGCCATCAGGTGATGTTGCATGGCTGCACCATTGGCGATGGCTCGCTGATTGGTATTCAAGCCGTGGTGTTGAATAAAGCAAAAATCGGCAAAGGCTGCATCGTGGGCGCAGGCTCGCTGGTGACGGAAGGCAAAGAGTTTCCAGATTATTCGATGATCATGGGCTCGCCTGCGAAAGTGGTGCGGCAGTTGGATGAAGCCACGGTAGCCAAGCTGGCTTTGAGCGCCAAACATTACGTGATGAATGCTCAGCGCTTTGCCAAAGGACTCAAAAAATTGGCTTGAAGAAGCTGTGCTAAGCCCCAGCTGTAGAAGTTATGTCTGAACTCCACAAATTTATTTTCGATGGTCTGCCCGTGCGTGGCGCCTTGGTGCGCTTGACCGATTCTTGGCAAGAAGTTTTAAAGCGCCGCGCGGCCAACACGCAAACGGGTGCATACGCTACGCCCGTGCGCGAGCTGCTGGGCGAGATGCTAGCTGCTGGCGCGTTGATGCAAAGCAATATCAAGTTCAATGGCGCACTCGTGCTGCAAATCATGGGCGATGGCCCGGTGAAGGTGGCCGTGGCAGAAGTGCAGAGTGATTTGACTTTGCGCGCTACGGCGAGCGTGCAAGGTGAGGTGGGCGAGGGCGCAAGCTTGTCAGAGATGACGAATGTGCTCGGCCAAGGCCGCTGCGCGATCACGCTTGATCCGAAAGACAAGCAACCTGGCCAGCAGCCCTATCAAGGCGTGGTCCCCCTGTATGGCGACAAACGCGAGAAGCTGGAAAAACTGAGCGAAGTGTTGGAGCACTACATGCTGCAATCCGAGCAGCTCGACACCCGCCTCATTCTCGCTGCAGACGACAAAATCGCCGCTGGATTGCTGATTCAGCGCATGCCTTTGGAGGGCGCTGGTAACCTGGGTAAATCCAACGAAGACGATATTGGCCTGGACGAAGCCTTCAACCGCATCGCCATCTTCGCGCAAAGCTTGAAGCGCGAAGAGCTACTGGGCTTGGATGCAGACACCATCTTGCATCGTCTCTTCTGGGAAGAAAAGCTTTTGCGTTTCGAGCCACTTGCTCCGAAGTTCGCTTGCTCATGCTCCCGAGAAAAAGTCTCGAACATGCTGCGCGGCCTTGGTGTGGCTGAAGTGGAAAGCATCTTGACTGAACGCGAAAACATCGAGGTCGGCTGCGATTTCTGTGGTGCGCAATACCGCTTTGATGCGGTGGATGCGGCGCAGATTTTTACGCAGCCGCAGGATCATCCTCCGGGTACATCTAGTGTGCAGTGAGAGATCACTGGCGTGCTTTGTGCTGTATAAAAATCAAAATGACACACCCTATGACCATACAAGCAATCCCTAGCATAGGCTTGTAAGTAGCAAAAGCCAAACTGCCACAAATAAAGCCTGAGCCGCTGTACAAGGAGGTAGATGCTTTGTACTTTGAATGCACTGAAACTACCATAGCAAAGCAAGCGAGCATAAGTCCGAAAATCAATGAACGCTGGATTGCAATCTCGTCATTCATCGACCAAAAATTTATTGGATACACCTCCGTTATTCGCAACTGTGATGGCTTACGTACCAATCCAAGTTTATCCAGCGTATTGACCAGCCATGCTGACCATGAACCACGTATCGACTCAAAGTAAGTAGCAGCCAAGGTGATAACCAAAGCGCAAATGCCCGTCATGAAAGAAATCAGATCTTGCCTAGGATTTACCATAGTAATTATTGGTGCAATATCTAATGCATCAGCTTCAATGAACTAAACAACCGATGCTCGCAATCTGGATCGGAGCATTTCTCGCAGTTCCATTGCCATTTTTTGGAGTTTTTTTGGCTGTTTGCCGGCATAGAATCTGCGCAAAGTGCTATTGAATTTATAGTGTTTGGCAGCTTGCCAAGACGTGAGATGGCGTTTAAAGCGTTGGTTGTGCGTTGGCTGCCACTGCCATAGACCACTTCATAGGCGATGCCTGCGCTTTGCAGCATGCTGCGAATCAAAGCATCGACGGGGCCGCGCACGTGGGGGCCATCGCGTTGGATGCCGTCTGCTTCCCAGGGCATGTCCAGGCCGGTGAGAAGTGTGAGTTCGAAGCTGCGTTGGTAGGTGAGGGCGGCTTCGTGCAGTGAGGTGTCTGCGAAGATGAATTCGCTGTAGACGGCGGTCATGAGGGGGGTGGTGTCGGCGATGACCCAATCAGCTTGTGCGGCGGCGACCTCGATGCGCGATTGCTGGGTGTGGGCAATGTGGGCTTGTTCGTGCGGTAGCGGTGTGCGGCCTTCGCGCTCGCACCATTCGCGCAGGTATTCGCCCACGGCGATGGCGCGTTGCCCGCTAATGCTCAGGTGCGCGGCGAGCTCGCTAGCGAGTTGGCTCTTGCCTGTGCTTTCTGCGCCCAACAATGCAATTATCATGACGCGATCTTTATGCAGAGGCTTTCATGACCTGCAGCCATGCGCGCCAGCCCACTGCGGCCATGAGGGCGAAGAGGGCATAGAGGCCTACGGTGAGCCACAGGCCTTTGTAGGCGAAGAGGCCGATGCTGATGAGATTGACGACGATCCACAGCGGCCAGTTGGCGGTGTATTTTTTGCCGAGGAGATAGGTGGCCACCAAGCTGAGCACGGTGGGCACGGCATCCCACCAAGGCACATCGGAATTCGTGAATTTTGATAAAAATAGGGCGATAGCCGGCATGAATACTGCGCAAAATGCTATTAATTTAATAGTTATTGAATGGGGCAATGATTGAGGCCTCAAGGCCAGCCCGGTGTCGCTCACCCCGCGCAGCCATTGCCACCAGCCCCAGAGCGCGGTGATGGCGAAGAAGATTTGCAACGCGGCTTCTGCATAGAGCTTGGCATCGCCAAAAACGAAGACATACAAAACAGAGCTTAAGAATGCGAGCGGCCAAGCCCAATGGATTTGGCGGATGTTGCAAATCACCATGGCTACCCCGAGCACAGCACCGATCAGCTCAGCCCAACTAGCGGGTAGGCCATAGATAGAGAATGCTGCTGCGTTTAAAAAATCAACCATGCCCAGATTAGAACCGAGAAAAATACTCTCGCCGGATCCAATCGAGTTTGTCTTGCGCTGCATCGTGGCGCGCGATTTCTTGGCGCTTGATTTGCGCATACCAAGTGAGGACTTGTTCGCCGAAGCCTTCGCTCAGGGCGGTATCGGTTTGTAGTGCAGTGAGTGCGTCTTTCAAGCTGGCTGGCAAGGCGGTAGCTTGGTCATCCTCGGCGCGAGGTGGTTGCAATTTGCGTGCAACGCCATCGAGCCCAGCGTGGATTTGGGAAGCGAGGTAGAGGTAGGGGTTGGCAAGCGGTGAGCCGATGCGGTTTTCAATGCGGGTGGCCGAGCTTGCAGAATGTGAATCTGCGTTGATCACGCGAAGCATGGCGCTTCGGCTGTCGATGCCCCAATTGGCTCGTGTGGGGGCGAGGGCGTTGGGGCGGAAGCGTTCGTAGGCATCCAGCGTGGGGTTGGCGAGGGCGCAGATGCCTTGTGCGTGCGCGAGCAGGCCAGCGAGCCAGTGTTGGCCTACTTCAGAGAGTGTTTCGCCAGACGCAGTGAACGTATTACGGCCAGTTTCCAAATCAACGAGAGATTGATGCAAATGCCAGCCGCTGCTCATGATGCCCGGGAAAGGCGGGCGGCACATGAAGCTGGCGTGGTAGCCGGCGCGCTGCAAAGCTTGAGTGGCGGCACTACGAAAGAGCACCATGCTGTCTGCTGCGGCGAGCGCGTCTTGCACTTCGAATACGGCTTCCACTTGGGATGGACCGAATTCCACTTCGAGCGAGGTGAGCGGTAAGCCGAGGGCAGCGCAAGTCTTGCGCACGATCTGCAAGGGCTCGTCGGCGCGGTCTAGCCAACGCTCGGAAAGCAAGCGATAGCCGGGGTGAATCATGCTGACCGCTGGTGGCAAGCCCGGCCAAGCTGCGAGCTCGGGATCGGTCTGCGGGCGAGCGTTTTCAATTTTGTAGATGTGAAATTCGATCTCTAGGCCGCATCGCATGCCGTAGCTTTTTTCCTCAAGCAGTGACAAGGCCTTTTGCAAGATACTGCGCGAATCTACTGTGAGGGGATGTCCATCGCTGCCGATCATCTGGGCTTGCAGCCAACCAGTTTTCTCAGCCCATGGCAACTGGCGAAAGCTCTCAGGGATGGGCTTCACCATGAAGTTACTTGCTTGCGCGAATTCAGCCAACATGGGCAGATGCGCCAAGCCATCGGGCTCAAACACTTTGAAGGCGGTGCGATCACTCGTGTCTTTGAGCGCTTGTGTGCCGACCATGCCTATGCCGTCTTTCAAAGCGCTGGGTAAAGCTCGCGGCAAGATGCTTTTGGCTCGCAACTCGCCATGCGTGTCGCACCATGCGATACGCACTTGTTCGATGCCTGATTCAGAAACGAGGCGCTGGATTTGGTCGGCGTTCATTGCTTGATCCAACTGGCCTTTCTGCGCTTTTCTGCAACGCGTTCTTTCCACCAGTCTTCCCAAGAAGCAGTAGGCGCAAAACCATCAACTGTGCTGGGTGGCTCTTTCAAAGAGAGTGCAGCGGGCAGAGGCGGTGGCGCTTGCCCGGCTGCTGCTGCATCCTGCGCGCGCTGCAGCCAGCGACGATAGAGCACGATGATTTTGTCGCTTGTGGCCAGATGCTCGCGCGTGCGATCCTGCAAACCGCCCATGCTCTCCACAGCCCACTGATCATGCACATTGATATCTTCCTCGCCCATGCCGAGGAAGGTGCGCGTAGCCTGCTCCTCGGGCGAGAAGCCCCAAGCGTTGTGTGCCCCGGCTTTGGGGATGTAGTGCGGCAGGGTGGTGTAGGGCAGGCGCTGCGCGCGCATGGCGGCTTGATCAATCGGAGCATCAAA
Organism: Variovorax sp. PCZ-1; assembly: GCF_018413605.1. Classification (GTDB taxonomy): domain Bacteria; phylum Pseudomonadota; class Gammaproteobacteria; order Burkholderiales; family Burkholderiaceae_C; genus JANMDU01. Next base: position 602,110 of record NZ_JAHCDN010000002.1, read on the forward strand.
GCTGGTGAACACGCTAAACCAATAGGTGTGTCCATCGTCCACGGGCAAATGCCATTGCGTGATCGTGAGTGTCTCGGAGAGCGGGATCACGAAGATATGCGGAAAGATCGCTTGCGTCATGCGCACATGCGTCGTCTGCTCGCTCAATGCGCGCAGTGCGGTGATGCGAATGCCTTGAAGCGTGTCGCTTTGCACAGCTTGCGCAGCGAGCTTCGGCCGATGCAGCTCGCGCATCACCCGCGTCATCGGCCAGCGCTCGCCCGCCACATCGCCCGCAGCAGCGCTTCGAAACTGCTTACCGCCTGCATTGCTGCCCGTCTCTTGCAAATCAGCATCTTGCAAGAAGCGATGTAGGAAAGACGGGTGCGCTGGATCCATGCCCACCTCGAAGCACTGCAGCCAATTCGCATGCCAGAGGCCTTTGAAAGCGAAGCTGTGGGAGGCAGGCGCTGCAAAGCAATCGAGATCCGGCATGGGTTCAGGTTCTGCATCTCCGAACCACGCCCACACCACACCAGCCTTCTCCTGCACAGGGTAATTGCGCTGCTTGATGTGTTGGCACATCGTTGAGCCCTCAGGCTCGGCGGGCGTGTCGATACACTGGCCAGCTAGTTTCCCGCTGGTCTGAAACGCCCAGCCGTGGAAGGGGCAGCGAATCGCAGTGTGTACTGATCTCTCTTCTGATTTTTCAAGCAAAACTGGCACTTTGCCGGCATAGATACTGCGCAGAGTGCTATTATTTTGAGAGTAAATGCTTTCGTAGCGGGCAAAAGCTAAATTCGCTCCACGATGCGGGCAATCCCGATCCATGAGTGCCCAAGTGCCATCATGGTTTTTCACCAAGACGAAATCCTTCCCGAGTGCACGCACTGCCTTGATCAAACGCGGATGCTCTCTGCTGCCCATATCCGGTGCAAGCATTGGATCAAACTCTTCCACCAAAGCAATAGGCTGCCAAAAGCGCCGCTGTAGCTGTCCGCCTGGCGTGCCGGGGCCAACTTGGGTGAGGCGAAGATTCTGTTCGTGATTCATGGTTGCAATATTAGCAAGTGTGCAGATGAATGCTTGTTCGCGTTATCCTTGAGGTAGGCTTTAATTCCAACGCATCATGAAACTCTACAACTACTTCCGCTCCTCCGCTTCCTTTCGTGTGCGCATCGCGCTTGAGCTCAAAGGCTTGCCTTATGACTACATCAGTGTGCATCTGGCCAAAGGTGCTCATAAGCAGCCAGAATTCGCAGCGATTGCTGCTGCGGGTTTTGTACCTTTGTTGGAATTGGATGATGGCACGCGGCTCGATCAATCCCTAGCGATGATGGAATATCTGGACGAGTTGCGCCCCAGCCCTGCGCTCTTGCCCGCAGATGCACTGGGCCGCGCCCGTGTGCGAGCGCTGGCGCAAAGCATCGCCTGCGAGATTCATCCCCTGAACAATTTGCGCGTGCTGAAATATTTAGTGAAAGACATGGGGCAGAGCGACGAAGCGAAAAACGCTTGGTATGTACATTGGTGCAGAGTGGGGCTGGAGTCTTTTGAAAAGCAATTGAGCCAACTGCCGGCGAGCCAGTATTGCTATGGCGATACACCCACACTCGCAGATTGCTGCCTCGTGCCTCAAATCTTCAATGCACAGCGATTCAATACGCCCTTAAATGGCCTGCCGCGCACGATGGCCGCTTTTGACAATTGCATGAAGCTGCCAGCTTTCCAAAAAGCCTCGCCGGACAATTGTCCGGATTTTGAGGCTTGAGAACTCAAGCCGAGGCCATCAATTTCTTCACGTTGTCCATCGCCGCCATACCATTCGCGCGCAGATCCATGAGGATGGCGATTTTGTCGTGTTCGTCTTCTTCGATGCTGGCGGTCATCTTGCTGAAGCCGTCCAAGCGGCTGTCGGTCATCCACTGGCGAAGCTTTTTGTTTTGACTCCAGCTGACTTGGTTGACCATGTTGGCAATGCTGGCCGTCACGTAGCCTGAGAGATCGCGCGGGAAGGGGACGACGGCGCAGATCTTGTTTTTGAGGGCGTCATCGTCATAGTGCACTTCCACATAGGCGCAGACTGCGGCGCTGAAAGTGACCAGAGGGGCGCGCAGGAGCTGGGGCACGATGCGGCCGGGCTGAAACATCGGTTCGCTCGGACGCGGCTCCACGCCGGAGGCAGTGCAGTTGATGTAGAGCGTATTCGCGGGCATGGATTCGCGGCCTTCGGCTAGCACGAGGGCATCGCGCTCTATTACTTGCACGCGGCCTTTGCGGATGAATTGCTTGATTTGCCGCAAGAGCTGCACTTCGCCTTCCGACATGGTGGCGTAGTGAAACATGCGCGGCGTGTGCGTTGGATCGATGCGCAGCATTTGGCCAGAAGCTTCTAGGCGCTCAAAGAGATCGTCAATGCTCGTGGCCTCCGCAATCGCTTTCATTTGCTTGGCCACACCGCCAATCGAGTGCTCAAAAAACTCAATACCGGGCTGCGTGGTGATGCGATTGATGAGCCATGAATCACGCGGCATCACCCAATGAATACTCTCAGGAGATGCGCCACAGGTGAGCAACCAGACAGCGGCGTCCATCGCTGTTTTGCCTGCGCCCAAGATGCAAAAGTTCTTCGGGCGATCAACGCTCTGCCAAATTTGCGTGAGCTGCGTGGGTGTGACGAGGCGCACGCCATCGGCTACTTTGAATTTCGGCGGTGTGGTGGCGGGTACTTGAGGTGTGAAATACGTGGCATCGACCAGTTTTTTACGCACGGTGATTTGCGATTCCTGCCCTGAGAGGATGGATTGCACGCTGGCTTGCGCCTCTTGGATGCCCGAATAATTGCTCATCGGCAAATAGCGCACGCGGCCACTGGGCAGCAAGCTTTGGTGCATCACTTTATGAAAATAGCCAGTGACTTCCGCGCCACTGGCCAGCTCATACAAGCCAGCGTTATGCCCGACGGTGTCTTTGCGCCGCGAACCCAGTTCCAGTGAATTCACGCCGTAAAACGCCGAAGGCTGATGCAATGCCACGAAGGGATAAGCATCGTTCCAATGGCCGCCGGGCTGGGCATGTTTGTCCACAATGGTGATGTGCGCGTCGCTCTCTTTGAGCAGCGTGTCTGCAAACGAGAGGCCGGTGGCGCCTGCGCCGATGATGAGGTAATCTGTTTCGAAGCTGGCCATGGCGTTTCCTTGTGTTGATGATTCATGCTAGCAGACTCCATTCAGCTGCCTACAATGCGTTGTAACGATGACGACTACATCCACTCTTCAACCCAACTGGCCTGTGCCCGCCCATGTGCGCAGCGCTTGTAGCTTGCGCACGGGCGGTGTTTCGCTGCCTCCCTATGATTCTTTGAACCTAGGTGATCATGTGGGAGATGAGGCCAGCGCTGTGGCTCTCAACCGAGAGATTTATGCGAACACGCTGCAGGCCAAGCCAGTGTATTTGAAGCAGGTGCATGGCTTTGATGTGGTGAGGCTGGATGCTCATACGCCCGATGGTACGGTCGCGGATGCTTGCTTCACGACTGAGAAAAACGTGGCCTGCACGATCATGGTGGCAGATTGTTTGCCAGTGCTGTTTCGTAATCGTGAGGGCACGGTGGTGGGCGCGGCACATGCGGGCTGGCGCGGTTTGTGTGGCGAAGGCGGGCAGGGTGTTTTGGAGCAAGTTTTTAAGCATTTTGAGGCTCTAGCCGGCAAGGATACTGCGCAAAGTGCTACTAAATTTGTAGCAAACGATTGGCTGGTGTGGTTAGGCCCATGCATTGGACCTACAGCATTTGAAGTGGGCGCGGAGGTGCGTGAAGCTTTTGTTGCAGCTGATGCACAAGCTCAGACCTCTTTCAAATCGCATGGAGAAAAGTATCTGGCAGACTTGCCAGCGCTGGCTCGTCAGCGATTGACCCGTATGGGTATCACACAAATCTATGGCAACGACGGTAGCCTCACCTGGTGCACCGTCAGCAATTCGTCAAACTTCTTTTCGCACCGCCGAGACCGCGTCAGCGGGCGCTTCGCTGCCAGCGTCTGGTTGACCTGAAGCGGCTACTTGGGCGCGCAGTTGCTCAAGCTCTGCTTTCTCCTTCGCCCGAATCGCGCGCCTGCGCATCGGCGTGCCCATGAGGTACATCAAGATCACGCAGGGCAATACGCCGTAGAGAAAGAAAGTGACTATTGAGCCGAGCACCGTGCCATTGGGCGCGGTGGCTTCGGCCACACTCATCATGACGACGACATACATCCAAGCGATGGCGACTAAATACATATATTAGGTTTCTTGAGATTGACGAAGTTGCAGGCTTGAATATGCGCCGTTCTGCGGTTAGAGTGCATAAATGTCAGGCCGATAAATCAAAAAATGTTGCACTGCAGCAAAAATTTTGAGATACTCGGGTTTTCCCGAATAATTAAAGCAATCTGGAGACGAGTATGAATTTTGAGGCATTTGCGCCTTTTCAGTTGGATGCGCTCGCTTTACAGCAGCTGCAGCAAGGCTATTTGAAGGAAGTGCAAGCGTTGTGGGCAGGGGGCATGCAAGCGCAGCCAGTCAGTGACAGACGTTTCTCCAGCGAAGCTTGGGGTGCTAATCCGATTGCCAGCTTCACCACCGCGATGTATTTGCTCAATGCCCGCACGATGATGCAAATGGTGGATTGCGTGCAAGCCGATGAAAAAACCAAAGCCCGCCTGCGCTTTGCCACCGAGCAGCAAATCGCTGCCGCCTCGCCATCGAATTTTCTCGCGCTCAATCCTGATGCTTTGAAAAAAGCGCAAGAGACGCAAGGCCAGAGTATTGCGCAGGGCATGCAAAACATGCTCTCCGACATGCGACAAGGCCATATGTCGATGACGGATGAGAGCCAATTCGAAGTCGGCCGCAATGTGGGCACGACGGAGGGCGCTGTCGTTTTTGAGAATGAGCTGTTTCAACTCATTGAATACAAGCCGCTCACAAGCCAAGTGCATGAGAAACCTTTTCTCGTGATCCCGCCTTGCATCAACAAGTTTTATATTTTGGATTTGCAGCCTGCGAATTCCATGGTGCGTCATCTCGTGCAGGAGGGGCACCGCACCTTTGTGATCAGTTGGCGCAATCCGGATGAGAGTTTGCAGGACAAGACGTGGGATGATTACATCGAGCATGCCGCGATTTGCGCGATTGAGAAAGTGGCAGCACTCACGAAGCAAAAGCAAATCAACGCCTTGGGCTTTTGCGTTGGCGGCACGATTTTGGGCACGGCGCTCGCGGTGCTCGCGGCTCGTAAACAAAAGCCAGTGGCGAGCGCTACCTTCCTCACCACTTTCTTGGATTTCTCCGACACTGGCATCCTTGATATCTTCATCGACGAAGCCAGCGTGAAAATGCGCGAGCAGCAGTATGCAGCGGGCGGCTTGCTCAAAGGCCAAGAGCTGGCTTCGACCTTCAGCTTCCTTCGGCCCAATGATCTCGTGTGGAATTACGTGGTGGGCAATTATCTGAAAGGCGAAACACCACCGCCTTTTGATCTTCTGTATTGGAATTCCGATGCGACGAATTTGCCAGGCCCGTTTTACGCTTGGTATCTGCGAAATACGTATCTTGAAAACAATCTGCGCAAACCTGGCAAGCTCACGGTCTGCGGGCAAAAGCTGGATTTGAGCAAGATCGATATTCCCGCATACATCTACGGCTCGCGAGAAGACCATATCGTGCCGATTGGCGTGAACGGCGGCGGCGCGTATGCCAGCACGCAAATCCTAACTGGCAAAAAGCGCTTCGTGATGGGCGCAAGCGGCCACATTGCTGGCGTGATCAACGCGCCTGCTGCGAAGAAAAGATCACACTGGATCGGCAAAGAAAATCATTTCCCTGCTACACAAGCCGAATGGCTCAAGTCAGCGAAAGAACACCCCGGCAGCTGGTGGACCGATTGGTTCACATGGCTGAAACCTCAATCTGGCAAGCTTATTGCTGCACCTAAAACATATTCAGCCAAGGCCATCGAGCCTGCGCCGGGTAGGTACGTTAAGGCCAAGGCTTGATTGGCGAGGAAAAAAGATGAACGCAAAAGACGCAAAAAATACGCAAAAGGCGCAGAAAAGAAATGTGAAGAACTCGGTTTCTTCTTTTGCGCATTCTGCGTAACTTTTGCGCCTGTTGCGTTCTAACGCTTAGTTAACCGAAATCTATATTCAAAGGAAACAAACATGCAAGACATCGTCATCGTCTCCGCCGCACGCACCGCTGTCGGCAAATTCGGCGGCTCGCTCGCTAAGGTCAGCGCTCCAGAGCTGGGCGCCATCGCTATCAAAGAAGCCATTGCACGTGCGAAATTAACGCCTGAGCAAATTGGCGAAATCATCATGGGCCAAGTGCTCACCGCAGGCAGCGGGCAGAATCCTGCACGCCAAGCCATGATGAAGGCTGGCGTAGCGAAAGAAACGCCAGCGCTCACGATCAACGCCGTTTGCGGCTCAGGCCTCAAAGCCGTGATGCTTGCCGCACAAGCTGTGGCTTGGGGCGATAGCGAAATCGTCGTGGCGGGTGGTCAAGAAAACATGAGCGCTTCGCCTCACGTCGTGATGGGCTCGCGCGATGGTCAGCGCATGGGTGATTGGAAGATGATTGATTCCATGATCGTCGATGGCCTCTGGGATGTGTACAACCAATACCACATGGGCATCACGGCAGAGAACGTAGCAAAAGCCCACGGCATCACGCGTGACATGCAAGACGCGCTCGCTCTCGGCTCACAAACCAAGGCCGCTGCAGCGCAAGCAGCTGGCAAGTTTGCTGCCGAAATCGTCGATGTGGTGATTCCGCAGAAGAAGGGCGACGCAATCGTTTTCAATTCGGACGAATTCATCAACAAGAAAACCAATTTAGAAGCGCTCGCTGGCCTGCGCCCCGCGTTTGACAAAGCAGGCTCCGTCACAGCAGGAAATGCATCGGGTTTGAATGATGGCGCTGCAGCTGTCGTGGTGATGAGTGCTGCCAAAGCAGCAGCGCTTGGCCTCACGCCACTCGCACGCATTGTGAGCTTCGGCACCAGCGGCCTGGACCCTGCCACGATGGGCATGGGCCCTGTGCCTGCATCGCAGAAAGCTTTGCAGCGCGCAGGCTGGAAAGCGCAAGACGTGGATCTATTCGAACTCAACGAAGCCTTCGCCGCACAAGCCTGCGCTGTGAATAAAGCGCTTGATATCGATCCCGCCAAAGTCAACGTCAATGGCGGCGCCATTGCGATTGGTCACCCTATTGGCGCATCTGGCTGCCGCATCTTGGTCACGCTCTTGCACGAAATGCAGCGCAGCAATGCCAAGAAAGGCCTGGCCGCGCTGTGCATTGGCGGCGGCATGGGGGTTTCCCTGTGCGTTGAGCGTTGATCTTCCATTAGAGTGGACATCAAGGTTTTTAAGCATTATTGGCACTTTGCCGGCTACAAGTCTGCGCAGAGTGCTATTAAATTTATAGTGTCTGATTTCAAAGAGGAAACATCATGAGTCAAAAAGTAGCCTACGTCACGGGTGGTATGGGTGGCATCGGCACCTCGATTTGCCAAGCTCTGCACAAGCGTGGCTTCAAAGTCATCGCGGGTTGCGGCCCCACGCGCGACTTCAACAAATGGATTGCGGAGCAGGCTGCTCTTGGCTATACCTTCTACACCTCCGTGGGCAATGTGGCCGATTGGGAGTCCACCGTTGCTGCTTTCACCAAGGCCAAGGCCGAGCATGGCCCGATTGATGTGTTGGTGAATAACGCCGGTATCACGCGCGATCGCATGTTCCTCAAAATGACGCGCGATGATTGGGATGCTGTGATCGATACCAATCTCAACTCCATGTTCAACGTGACCAAGCAAGTCGTGCCCGATATGGTGGAAAAAGGCTGGGGTCGCATCATTCAGATCAGCTCGGTCAATGGCGAAAAAGGCCAAGCTGGCCAAACGAATTACTCGGCTGCCAAAGCGGGTATGCATGGCTTCACCATGGCGCTGGCGCAAGAGATGGCAGCCAAGGGCGTGACGGTGAACACCGTGAGCCCAGGCTACATTGGTACCGATATGGTCAAAGCCATCCGAGCCGATGTGCTGGAAAAAATCGTGGCGACGATTCCCGTGAAACGCCTTGGTACGCCAGAAGAAATTGGCGGTATTGTGGGCTGGCTCGCTGGCGATGAATCAGGCTTTACCACGGGTGCAGATTTTTCTTGCAACGGTGGTTTGCATATGGGTTGATTGCATCAATTGCAATCGCAAGCTCAAAGGCGGCCTTCGGGCCGTTTTTTTTTGAAGTAAAGTCAAGCTCTACTAATTTAACGAGACCTTGTTGAATCTAGGGTGGTTTACTTAAGAAAGAGGAGAAGTGCATGGCTGCAGTGATGTTTTATGAGAAGCCTGTTTTGCTGAATCGGGAGTCTCACAAGGCTAAGAAAATTGCTTCCAGTGGTAGCTTTGCGTTTGCAAGCAAAGCCAATTCTCTTTATATGGCGGGCGTGGAGTTTGTTGAGGCTTGCAAAGAATATCCGATTGTTTTTACTCAAGTGGGCAAAGGCAAGATCGTGCCCGTGGCTATGCTCGGTTTGCGCGAAGCGGAGAATCTCTTTGTGGACATGGATGGCCAATGGAAAGCGGGCTATGTGCCCGCTTTCGTGCGTCGCTACCCATTCGTGCTGGCAGAGCTGGAGGGCCAACAAATGGGGGTGTGCATCGATGAAGGTTACAGCGGTCTGAATGAAAAAGATGGTGAAGCGCTGTTTGACAGCAAGGGCAACAACACCCCTTTTCTTCAAAACGCATTGGATTTTCTGAATCGCTACCAAGTGGAGCATATGCGCACAGATCGCTTTTGCCAGCGCCTCAAGGAGATGGGCTTGCTGATGGAGATGAATGCCAAGGCAGATCTGTTTGATGGCACCAGCTTTACTGTCAATGGCCTGATGGTGGTGGATGAGCGAAAGCTGCTACAGCTGACCGATGCACAAGCATTGGAGGTGTTCCGCTCGGGAGAGTTGTCTTGGATTTATGCGCACCTGGTCTCACTGTCGAATTTGAACCGTTTGGTCGATAAGCTGGCGGATTCCAAGCGCACGACGGCTGCAGCGGCCATACCCGACGCGCCATTACCCACACAGCTATCCACCCCCGTTTGATCGGAGCGCCAGATGTCTGCCCTTCCTCCTGTAGCTACCAGCGTAGCCGTGCAAACTGGCACGCAGATCGGCGCGAATGCCGACAATCAAGCGATTGCCGATGCCTACGACAGTGTGCCCTACCAATCCAAGCCATTTGCGCAAAGTGCGCCTGAGCAACTGGCAGTGATGGCTACGCTGTTTGGTCTTACTCCCCCTGATTTTCGCAATGCGCGTGTGCTGGAGCTAGGTTGCTCTGCCGGCGGCAATTTGATTCCTTTGGCAGCGAAGTATCCCGGTGTGAAGGCCGTGGGTCTGGATATTTCCAAAGTGGAAATTGAGCATGGTCAAGAAGTGATCAAAAAGGCGGGCATCAACAATTGCGAGTTGAAAGCGCTGGATATCGTGAAGGCGCAAGCGGAAATCAAAGGGCAGTTTGATTACATCATTTGCCATGGTGTGTTCAGTTGGGTGCCCGAGCCTGTGCGCCATGCGATTCTTGATGTGATCCGGGATCATCTTTCGCCAACTGGCGTGGCGTATGTGAGCTACAACGTGTATCCCGGTTGGAAGACGCGAGAAGTGATCCGCGAGATGATGATGTTTCATGCCAATGGCCGCGCCACGCCCGCTGAAAAACTTCAACAAGCCAAAGCGATCTTGGAGTACACCAAAAACCTGAGTGCAGAGCAGTCCACCTATGGGAAGTTGCTGCGTGATGAGGCCGCACAAGTAGGACGTGCGGAAGACTATTACCTCTATCACGAGTATTTGGAGATTGAAAATAACCCCATGTATTTCCGTGATTTCATCAGTCTTGCAGGCGCACGCAAGCTGGCGTATCTCGGCGAAGCGGGGCTCTCGGATATGGCACCGCAGCGCTTAGGCAAGGAGGTGCATGACACGCTGGGCATGCTCTCTGGCGGCAACATCTTGGCCACCGAGCAATACATGGATTTCTTCACCAACCGTACGTTCCGCCAAACGCTGCTCGTGCATGAAGCGCAAACAGCCAAGATCAATCGTGGTTTGAGTCCGCAATCGATGCGCGCATTTGCAGTCAGCACCACACTGTTTCCAGATCCTGAATTCAAGCCAATGGCAGGGCAATTGCCCTTGGCGCAATACAAAGACAATTTTGGCCGCAGCTTGGGCGTTAACAGCGCTTTATCGCTTGCGCTGATCAAAGTCTTGGTGGAAGCCAAACCAGGCTCGATGGCCTTTGGCAAGATGGTCCAAAAGCTCAAGGCCACAGTTGCTGGCTTGGCGGCCAACTCAGATGAGGCCATCAACGATGCAATAGGCATGGAGCTGATGAATTTGTTGGTGCAAAACGTCATCAAACTCTCTCTGGAAGAGACCGTGACGCCTGCCATCAGTGCGCAGCCCAAGGCCTATAGGCTTGCGCTCGCACAAGCGGAGTTGGGACAGAACTGGGCCACCAATTTGCTGCATCAACCCGTCAGCATTTCGCCTGCGCATCGCAGCGTGCTGGCATTGCTGGATGGCACACGCGATCAGGCCGCTTTGCAAGCTGAGCTACTCGCCCAGCTCAAAGATGGCCGTTTAACCGCCAATCGCGGGCAAGAGCGCATCACAGCAGAGCCAGAATTGGCGCAACTCTCTCGCCAATTCTGCGCCCAAGCACTGCATGATTTGCAGCAAATGATGGTGCTTGTTGCTTGATTTGAGCGCAACAAAAGAAAAAGCCTGATTGCTAACCACTGAGGTTGTCAATCAGGCTTTCATTTTTGGTGCCGGAGAGATGAATCGAACACCCGACCTTCTCATTACGAATGAGCTGCTCTACCGACTGAGCTACACCGGCTTTTCAATCAAAAAAACGTGTCGTTTTCTGACAAGCCTCAGATTATAGCGCGCTTGATCACGGCCAAGGCATCCATGGAATCAACGGGATTCGGCCTGTCGCGATCTAAGCTGTCGAAAAAATGAATGGAGGCAATATTTGTTTGCAGCCAAGCCAATTCTTCGTTCTTGAGCACGGTTTGAATGGCTTGCGCAGTGCTCTCGTGCGCCAATCCTTTGAGCAGTTGGCGAGTTTTGGAGATGCCAGGTAACTCAATATCGCTGGGCTGGTAATGCAAATCTTCGATCACATATGCACCCGTAGGATGGAGATAGGGCAGGAGTGTGACCAAAGTGATTTGCTGATGCGCGGAGCTGTGGCTGCCGTCGTCGATGATCAAATCAAATGCTCCCCCAAAGCGCTGGCATGCTTGCTCTGCTGCGAGATTCAAGCTGGCACGGTCTGATTGATCTGCTCTCCAGGTTTGAATACGATCGTGTTGCAGGCTAGAAAAATCTTCAATATCAAAACCTGCGATCAATGCGCGCGGCAAGTAATGTGCCCACATCTGGAGTGATGGCGCAACACTGAAGCTGCCATGTTGCGATTTTGTGCTTTGGTGCAGAGCCGGATGCAGTAAGCCAATCTCGAGGATGCGCAGTGGCTGTTCCCGCACATTTCTCAGCAAACTTTCGTAGATACGCGTGTAGCCATGCGCATTGAGCGTGTTGAAACCTTTGTCTGTGCCGTAGTGATCAGCCAGTTGATGCAGAGTGGGCTGGTTCATGATGGGGGAGGCGTGGCCATTTTGGCGTTGCGATTCCAAAACTGGGTGCAAGCATTGATGGTTTCAAATTCCTGGCACAGCTCTAAGACCAGATTGCGCAAAAGTGCTTGGATAGACTCGATGCTGCATTGGTCATTGGCGCGGCTCATTTCAAAACGAAGCTCTCGTTGTGCGCATTCTAGCGCGCCATGTAAGGCATCAGACGCAGCAGATTCAGCCAAACTGAGATGGTCGTCAGACGTGGCTCTGATCTGAGCAAAGCCAGATTGTTTGCCTAAATTTATCCAATCAGCATCACACGTGCTGGCGTAGGATTCCTCACAAAACGCCTCAAGTGCATACATGCCAGCGATGGGGCTGTGACTGAAATCAACCAAGCTCTGCAGAGAAATGTTTGCAACGGAGCTGGCGCTGGGATAGCGAAGCAAATGACAGAGCTGAAACTCCATGGCAAAACCCGTGGTTCGTTGCAAATCTGCCCAAGATGCCCCCGAGCCCACTAAGTCTGCAACGAGCGTGTCTCGGGAAACGCAAGACTTGAGCATCGAGACCGCAGTATGGGGCGAGGTTTGCATCAAGCGCCGTGAAAGTGCCACGCGCGTGGTGGGCGTTTGACCGTCAATCGCCTGAAATACTGACTGCCAAACAGCACCATCACGCCCGACAAAAACCACGGATGTTTTGCCTTCTTGCTTCATGAGCGCATTCAAGAGCAAACAGCCTAGAGCCAAGATCGGCACGACATGGCTGCACATAACAGAAAGGATTTTCTCAAACGGTGCATTGAGCTGAGGAACGCACTGCAGCCGGGTGCTCCGACAGGCGCGTGCCACGCTGTGAAGGCCGATGGTGGCCAAGCTTTGCTCGGTGGCTTGCAAATGCGCCCAGTCGAAAATCGTGGCTTGATGGCCATGGGCTTGTGCTTGTGCAAAGTCGCTGTGAGCGTTGTCGCCAAGATGCTGAGCAACAAGGCCTTGGCTTGCCAGTGCTTGCCAGAAACTGCCGTTGTGTTTGTCTTGGTTACTGATGTGGATGCTAGGCATCCAACGCTTGGAAAAGGATCGTGCAGCACCTGAGTAAAGGCGTTCAATCACCCAAGCAGGATGATGCATATCAGAGACCACGATAGATGCTCGATCTAGTTGATCCATTGCGCGCAGCACGGGCAGGCATTCAGCATACTCGCGCTCGTATTCCAGTTGCGCCAGTTGAGCCGCATTCATCGGGCTCCCTGCCATATTGCTGAGCGCTAAACGGTAGATGTCTTGCGTGCTGTGCGGCGTTTGGCTCAGCCAGAGTTGATGGCCAGCACGGCTGCGCGATTCAGCCAAGCCTGGGATGCGGCTGATAGTTTCTACGGCTTCATACACGGACAGCGGTGAGATGCAGCGACGTGCGATCAACGTATCAAACAGATCGAACGTGCGCAGCATGATGGCGCTAGCTGTTGTGATACTGGGTGACGCGCTCGACCTCGTTTTTCGAGCCGAGGATCACGCTCACGCGTTCATGGAGCTTGGTAGGCTGAATGTCCATGATGCGCTGCTTGCCATTGGTGGCTGCGCCGCCGGCTTGCTCGACCAGCCAGCTCATGGGGTTGGCTTCGTACATGAGGCGCAGTTTGCCGGCTTTCTCGGGCTCACGCTTATCCCAGGGATACATGAAGATGCCGCCGCGTGTGAGGATGCGGTGCACATCAGCCACCATGGCGGCGATCCAGCGCATGTTGAAATCTTTGCCGCGCGGGCCGTCTTTGCCAGCCAAGCATTCGTCAATGTAGCGGCGCACGGGAGGAGCCCAGTGGCGCATATTGCTCATGTTGATAGCGAATTCTTTGGTGTCTTCGGGGATGCGTACATCGCTGTCGGTGAGCACGAAGCTGCCTTGCTCACGGTCGAGTGTGAACATCACCACGCCTGCGCCCACGGTGAGCACGAGGGTGGTTTGCGGGCCGTAGATGCAGTAGCCTGCGGCGACTTGTTTGGCGCCAGCTTGCAGGAAGTCTTGCTCAGTCACGGCATTCGAGCCCTCGGGCTTTTTGAGCACGCTGAAGATCGTGCCGATGCTCACGTTGATGTCGATGTTCGATGAGCCATCGAGCGGATCAAACAGCAGCAGGTATTCGCCTTGTGGGTAGCGATTGGGCACGACGTAGATGCTGTCCATCTCCTCGCTGGCCATGGCCGCCAGATGCCCACCCCATTCGTTGGCTTCGATCAGCACTTCGTTGGCGATGATGTCGAGTTTCTTCTGCATCTCGCCTTGCACGTTTTCCGTCTCCGCGCCACCGAGCACATCGCCCAAAGCGCCTTTATTGACGGCATGGCTGATGCGCTTGCAGGCGCGTGCGACGATTTCTAGGAGCAGGCGAAGTTTCGGGGGAATCTGGCCTTGTGGGACAGATTCGTTTTTACTTTCGCGTTGTTTTTCTAGGAGGTACCGGGAGAGGGAGATGGGTTTGTTCATAGGTTTTTTATTGGGTAGAGGAGAACGCAAAAGTCGCAGAAGTACGCAGAAGACGCAAAAGATAAATCAAAAAAACCTTTGGCGTCTTTTGCGTTGTTTTGCGAATTTTGCGTTCTATTGTTAAGCAAGTCCATTGACCGAATCAAACAGCTAAAGCCCGTGAGACGACCTCACGCACGTCGCTACTCAAATCGCTCTTGGCAGCGACTCGTTCAATCGCATGCTTGGCAGCATCTTGATAAGGCTGTGCGAGTTTCTTCCAACGATCCAGGGCGCGAGCCAAGCGGGCGGCTACTTGGGGGTTGAGGGCATCTAAGGCCAGCACTTGATCAGCCCAGAAGACATAGCCCGCTGCATCGGCGCGGTGGAATGCGGCAGGATTGGCGCTGCAGTAGCTGAAGATCAGGCTGCGGGCGCGGTTGGGGTTTTTGATATTGAAATCGGGGTGCTGCATGAGCGTGCGCACCTTAGGCAGGATATCGCCGCCTGCATCGGAGCTGCCGGCTTGCAAGGCGAACCATTTGTCGATCACCAAAGCTTCTTGCTGAAAGAGGCTGTGGAATTTGGCCAAGGCTGGCTCGGCATGCTGGCTGCGGCTTGCGACGAGGGCACTCAATGCGCCGAAGCGGTCTGTCATGTTGCCGGCATCTTTGAAGCGTTGGTAGGCTTTGCCGTGCCAGACTTCGCGTGCTTGGCCTTCAGATCCTAAGCAGAGCATGTGCAGGGCGAGATTGGCGAGTGAGCGACGACCCGCTTGAACAGCATCGGGTGTGTAGCTGCCGGTGTCTTTGTTGGCTTCATAGGTGGCTGCCCAATCGTCATGGAGAGCAACAGCCAATGCATGGCGCATGCCTTCACGCACTGCGTGAATGGCTTGTGGATCGACTGCCTCGAGCTGCTCAGCAATATACGTCTCGGAGGGCAGGGTGAGCACGAGCTCTTTGAAGGCGGCATCGAGCGATGCATCGCGCAGCACTTCGCGCAAAGCAGCTACGAACTTACTTTGAACAAAGTTTTTAGTGTCAAAATGGCCAATCGACGGCATAGAATCTGCGCGAGATGCTATCAAATGCATAGCGTTGAGCGCGGCTTGCATGGCCAATCGCTGCGCGGCCTCCCAGCGATTGAAGGGGTCGTTGTCTGCTCCAAGCAGAGCGAGGAGTTGATCTTCGCTGTAATCGAATTCCAAAATCACGGGCGCTGAGAAGCCGCGAAACAGCGAGGGCACGGGCTCAGTGGGCACGCCGATAAACTGCAAAACCTCCTGTGCTTGCGTGAGCACAATGGTGCGCTGGCCATGCACGGGCTGCGCTTCGTGAGCGAGCTGTAAAGCCATGTCTTGGCCAGTTGTGGGATTCAGCAGCCCGAGCGCGAGCGGGAGCACGAAAGGCTCTTTGTTCGGCTGACCTGGCGTGGGAGGACATGTTTGTGTGAGGCTTAGTGTGTAGGTCTGTGCGGCAGCGTCGTACACGCCCTTGGCCGCAACACGCGGCGTGCCTGCTTGGGCATACCAGCGCAGGAATTGCGGTAGTAGCTTCTGCAGCGCAGAACCTGGGTTGGCGGCGGCAATCGCATTGGCGAAATCATCACAAGTGACTGCTTGACCATCGTGGCGCTTGAAATACTCGGCCATACCTTTCGTAAAACCAGAGCGGCCAACCAAACTCTGCATCATACGAACGACTTCTGCGCCTTTTTCGTAGATCGTGACGGTGTAGAAATTATTGATTTCTTGGTATTGATCGGGGCGAACGGGGTGTGCCATCGGCCCTGCATCTTCTGGGAACTGGGCTTGACGCAGCACGCGCACATCTTCAATGCGCTTGACCGCTCTTGCGGATGGATTGGGGCAGAGGTCTTGTGAGAACTCCTGATCTCGGAAGACGGTGAGACCTTCCTTCAGAGAGAGCTGAAACCAATCGCGGCAGGTGATGCGGTTGCCCGTCCAGTTGTGGAAATACTCGTGGCCGACGACGCTTTCGATGTTGGCGTAATCCACATCAGTGGCCGTGGCTGGGTTGGCCAACACGTATTTGGTGTTGAAGATGTTGAGGCCTTTGTTTTCCATCGCGCCCATGTTGAAATCGCTGGTGGCGACGATCATGAAGCGCTCTAGATCGAGCGGGAGATTGAAGCGCGCTTCATCCCAAGCAACGGATGCCATCAGTGAATTCATGGCGTGCTCGGTTTTATCCAAATCACCGGGGCGCACGAAGACTTGCAACAAATGATCTTTGCCTGAGCGCGAGGTGATACGCTGCTCTCTAGCGACGAGTTTACCGGCGACGAGAGCGAAGAGGTAGCAGGGCTTTTTGTGCGGATCGATCCATTTGGCGAAATGCTTACCTTCTGGCAGATCGCCGCTTTCGACCAGATTGCCATTGGAGAGAAGCACAGGATAGAGCGCTTTATCAGCCCGCAGCGTCACGCTGTATGAAGCCATCACATCGGGGCGATCTAGGAAGTAAGTGATGCGTCGAAAGCCTTCTGCTTCGCATTGCGTGAAGAAGGTGTCTTGGCTCACATACAGGCCCGTGAGCGAGGTGTTTTTACTGGGATTGCAGGTGGTGAAGATCTCCAGATCGCACTCAAAGGGTAGCCCATCGAGCACTAGAGTCTCACCATCCATCTTGAACGAGCAGCCAGCGCCGTTGACCAGCACGCGAGCGAGATTGAGCTCGACACCTTCTAGGCGCAAAGCTGCATCTGCAGCAGCATCCGCATTGCGGCGAATATGCATTTTGCTGAGCACACGCGTTTTGGCGGGATCGAGATCAAACGTCAGGTCAACCGTGTCGATCCAAAACGGCGGCGGCGTGTAGTCTTCACGCTTAACGAGGGTGGGGGTGGCAGAGCCTTCCTTGAACATAAGTTTCTTTCTTGTTTAATCTGCGATGCGTAGGCTCTGCAAAAAGCCCTGCGCTATCAATTCTTCGTAATTTTTCACGGCAGCGATCACATGATCACCCGCCAGCTCAGCGGCAGAATGCGTGCTGCAAATCGCCACAGCGCGCATGCCCGCGCGCAGCGCTGCTTCAATTCCCAAAGGCGCATCTTCAAAGACAATTGCACCGTTTGGCCTCACAGATACTGCGCGAGCAGCTTCCAAAAAGATAGCGGGCTCGGGCTTGCCCGGCAACCCCATATCACCGCGAATCACGGCTTGCGGGGCTTGTGGCAGCTTCAAGTGAGATAGGGCGAATTCGACGTTATGGATGTCACCCGCCGTGCCTACAGCGATCTTCAGGCCTAAATCGCGAGCAGCCGCTTCAAACGCCTTGAAACCGCGCACCTCAGCAAACACAGGTGCAAACATATCGCGGTAAATCTGCTCTTTCTCCTGCACCAGCGGTAGCGCCTCGGCAACGCTCATCACGCGGCCAAAGAGCTCACCCATGCATTCCGTGCCCGTGCGTCCGGTGGTGCGGCGCATGAGCTCAGGCAAATCCATCTTCACACCATGCCGTTGCGCAAACACTTCCCACGAACGCGCGTGAAAAGGCATGGAGTCGATCATGGTGCCATCCATGTCGAAGATCAGGGCTTGGGTCAAGGGTGAATTAGTCACCCTTTGATTTTACGGGGTGAAATCGGGTGTCAAGATATCTTAAAACCTGCTCTCAAAAAGCCACGAAACCTGGCTCTGCCGCCGCGCACTGGCTGATCGGTGAGTTGGTAATCTGGAAAGCGCTGCAGGAAGCTGGAAACGGCGATACGGCCTTCCAGGCGTGCGAGGGACAGGCCTGCGCATTGGTGGATGCCGTAGCCAAAGGCGAGGTGTTTGTTAGGGCTTCTGTCCAGCTGGAGCGCATTGGCTTGAGTAAAGACGCTGGGATCACGGTTGGCTGCGCCAATGCACAAAGTCAGTAGCGTGCCAGCTGGATAAGTCTGGCCACCGAGCTCGAAATCATAGGTTGCGCGGCGGTTGCCAAGCTGGTTGCTGGATTCGAAACGCAGGAATTCGTCGATGGCGGTATCCCATCTTGCTTCAATACTCGAATTTCGATCAAAATCAGTGGTTTGCTGGCGTACTTCCTGCGCAGAGTGCTCATGAATTGATAGCAAATACGAAAGTGCTTGAGGATGCTCTTGCAGGGCGATGAGAGCATTGCCGATCAGATTGGTGGTGGTTTCGTGGCCGGCGTTGAGGATGAAGATGCAGTTTTGCAGCAGCTCGATCTCGGTCAGCTCAGCTTCGCTTTGGATGAGTCGCGTGAGCACATCATGCTCGGGGTCTCCGGGGTGTTGGCGGCGCTCTTTCACCAAGCCTTGCAGATAGGATTTGAATTCGCGCACACTGCTGTTTCCCAGCTCTTCTTGCTCTCGTGAAAGCTTGGGCTCGAGCGCGCCAAGGATGGCAAGACTCCAATCGCGCAGAGGTTCGCGGTCTGTATGTGGGATGCCCAGCAGATTGCCAATGATTTCCACCGGGATCGCCGAAGCAAAATCTTCGATCAGATCACCATCGCCTTGTTCTTCGATGCGATCCAGCAGGCCATTGACCAGCGCAATCAAGCCGGCTTCCATCTGAGCGATGGCGCGGCGTGAGAGTGCGCCCATGATGATTTTTCTCACTCGGGTGTGCAGCGGTGGATCGTTGAAGACGAGGCTGGTGGTGTGGTGCTCGTGCAAAGGCGAACCCGCACCGTACTTCGGCGTAAATTCCGCTTGCTTATCCGAGCTGAAAGTTTGCGCATCCTTGTAAACACTCACCAAATCCGCATGGCGGGTGAGAAACAAGCTGCCATCAGGCATGCGGCGAATCGGTTCATGCTCACGCAGCCAATCGTAGATGGGATAGGGGTTGGCGTAAAACTCTTGCGGCAGATTGCGCAGATCAAAGCTACGAGCGATTTCTTCGGCGCGTTGTGCAGAGAGCGAAGGCGTGATGCACGAGATAGACATTTTTTGATCAA
This sequence comes from Variovorax sp. PCZ-1, assembly GCF_018413605.1. Lineage (GTDB taxonomy): Bacteria > Pseudomonadota > Gammaproteobacteria > Burkholderiales > Burkholderiaceae_C > JANMDU01. Next base: position 621,185 of record NZ_JAHCDN010000002.1, read on the forward strand.
AATTGGCTGATCGCCGGCATAGATACTGCGCGGATTGCTATTGAATTGATAGTCAATCAGCTTTCACGCGCCCCGATGTCATCACAGGTTTCCAGCGGGCGATTTCGCTCGTGATGAGTTGGCCGTAGGCTTCAGGCGTTGTGGGTGTGGCGATAGCGCCTTCTGAATTCAATCGGGCTCTAAGTGCATCGGAGCTCAGCGCTGAATTGATCTGCGCATTGAGCTTCATCACCACATCGCGTGGCGTGCCTGCAGGCGCGACGACGCCATACCATTGGTCTGCTTCAAAATCTTTGAGTCCCAGTGCTTCATTCACCGTGGGCAGATCTGGCAGAGCATCCAGCCGCTTGGGCGAAGAGACGGCGAGTGCGCGCAATGTGCCTGCCTTGATATGCGTCACGAGCGCGGGAGCGCCTGTGAACATCAGCTGTATTTGCCCGGAGATTAAATCGTTCACAGCTGGCGCCGTGCCGCGATAGGGAATATGCACGATGCTCGTGCCCGTCTGCATCTTGAAATACTCGGTGGCCAGGTTGGCCGCGCTGCCATTGCCACCTGAGCCATAGTTCAAACGGCCAGGGTTAGATTTCAAATAAGCCACGAGCTCACGCAGATTTTTCACGGGCACATTGGGATGCACCACCAACACATTGGGGACGCGCGCAACCCAAGCAACGGGCGCGTAATCTTTCACAGGGTCATATGGCAGCTTGGGGTAGAGGCTGGGGTTGACGGCGAGCGTGCCGATGTGTCCCATCATCAACGTGTAGCCATCGGCATTGGCCTTGGCCGCGCGATCTGCGCCAATGCTGCCGCCTGCGCCGGGCACGTTGTCCACAACGATGCTTTGATTCCACGCTTTGCCCAGCTCTAAGCTGATAGCCCGCGCCAAGATGTCCGTCGTGCCGCCCGGTGTGAAAGGCACGATCATGCGCACAGGCTTGTTGGGATAAGCCGGGGTGCTTGGGTTGGTTTGAGCCCAGATTTGGGAGAAAAACAGGGCCATTGCCGGCAAGGATATTGCGCAGCGTGCTATGGATTTGATAGTTATTGGCATTATGTCTGGGTCACGATCAGAGGTTTGGCCAAGCTGCTGATGAGATCCAACATGGCGCGTTGCGTGAGCGTGCTAGGGCGTTGGGCACTGGTGGCGATCGACAGGCGCGATAGCAAGCCATCGATCTGAGCGATCTCAAATCTTTGCATAGCCGCCGTGCCGCCCGAGGCCGACATCACCGCGCTTTGGGGCAATACCGCGCAACCCGCGCCATCAGCCACAAGCTCCAATATCGCAGACACGCCGTCAATTTCCAAAGCGATCGTGGGACGCAGCCCAAGATCGCCCAAGCGCGTTTCGACCAAATTGCGAATGGCATTCGGGCGTGTGGGAATCACCAGCGGCAAAGCCGCAATACCCTCCAAAGCAACTTTTTCAGTTTTCACTTTTTTGGTCGCACTCACGCCGCGCTGAGCCTTGACATTCACAGCGGTAGGTTTGACCAAATACAGCGCCTCTTCGAGCAGCGGCACCAGCTCGACATCGGAGGAAGGCATCGCGTTGTAAAGCAAGGCGATGTCCAGCCGGCCATTGATCAAGGCCTCTTGCATAGCCACGGAGAGGCCTTCACTGATGGCGATCGTCGCCTCAGGCAATTGCTTGCGAAATTCTCGTGTGAGCGGCACAGCCAGCACGCGCGCCACACTGGTGGGCATGCCCACGGCCACGCGGCCAGACAGCCCGCCACGCACGCGTCCCAAATCTTCCTTCGCTCGCTCGACCTGATGCAAGATGCCCCGCCCATGCTCGAGCATGAGCTTGCCCGCTTCTGTTGGCACGGCGCCTCGTCCATTGCGGGTGAGCAAGTTTTGCCGCAGCTCCACTTCGAGCAGACGCACTTGGCGCGAGAGCGCGGGCTGGGCAATGCGCAGCTGCTGAGCGGCTCGCGTGAAGCTACCTAATTCAGCAACGCGGACGAAATATTCGAGTTGGCGTAAGTCCATGCCCGCATATTGCGCGCTATTTAACATTTTAGGCATGGGAAAACTACTGATATTGAGCTTATTTATAACTGCTAGCGGCTATGCCCGTTTCTATGTTTACTTAAAACTGAAAAAATACGCACAAGAAACTCGCATCATGATCACTCTCAAAGGCATCTCCTCAATGGCCACCCGCACCCTGCTCGCTGAGCTTTGTGCAGCCTATGCCGCGCAAGCAGGTGTTCGCGTTGAGATGGAGTCTGTGGGCGGCGTGGATGCTGCCAAGCGGGTGGCTGCAGGAGAAGCTTTTGATGTGGTGATCCTTGGCTCAGATGCGATTGATAAGTTGATTGCAGGGGGTCATTTGATGGCTGGTAGCAGAGTTGATATCGTTCAATCTCCCATTGCAGTTGCTACTAAAAGCGGAGCGCTTCGCGCAATGATTTCGCCGTCCGCTGCGCTAAAAGCTTCATTAATTGCAGCCAGAAGCATCAGCTATTCCACTGGGCCCAGTGGCGTGTATCTCGCTGGGCTTTTTGAAAAAATGGGCATTGCCGAACAACTCAAAGCCAAGACCATCGTGCCTGCGCCAGGCGTTCCTGTGGGCAGCTTGGTGGCCAAGGGCGAGGTGGAGCTGGGCTTTCAGCAGCTCTCCGAACTGATCAATATCGAAGGTATTGATGTGCTGGGCACATTGCCCGACGAAGTGGCCTACATCACCACATTCAGCGCAGGTCTTCCCAGCAAGGCATCATCCGAGTCTGCAGCAGCGGCTCAGCAATTTCTAGCTTTCCTCAACTCTGCTCAAGCCATTCCCATCAAACAATCACAAGGCATGACCTCCATCCCCAATTAAATGGGGTCAGATCACATTTAATTTATTCCTTCTCGAACCATGAGCCTCATCATCGACTGCCACGGCCACTACACCACCGCTCCCAAAGCGCTGGAGACTTGGCGCAACGCGCAAATCGCCGGTATCAAAGACGCTTCCTTGATGCCTAAGGCTGCGGATTTAAAAATCTCTGATGACGACATCAAAGAGACCATCCTCGCCAACCAACTCAAGCTCATGAAAGAGCGCGGCAACGACATGACGCTCTTCTCGCCCCGTGCGAGCTTCATGGCTCATCACATTGGTGATTTCAATGTGTCCAGCACTTGGGCGGCGATTTGCAATGAGCTGTGCTATCGCGTAGCTACTTTGTTTCCAGACAACTTCGTGCCCGTGGCGATGTTGCCGCAGTCTCCGGGCGTTGACCCGAAAACTTGTATTCCAGAGCTAGAAAAATGCGTCAACGTTTACGGCGCAGTCGGCATCAATTTGAACCCTGACCCCAGCGGTGGGCACTGGACATCGCCGCCCCTCACCGATAAACACTGGTATCCGATCTACGAAAAAATGGTCGAATACGATTTGCCCGCGATGATTCATGTGAGCACGAGCTGCAATGCCTGTTTTCACACCACGGGCGCGCATTATTTGAATGCGGACACAACGGCTTTCATGCAGTGTCTCAGCGGCGATCTCTTCAAAGATTTCCCTACTTTGAAGTTCCTCATTCCTCATGGCGGCGGTGCAGTGCCCTACCACTGGGGGCGTTTCAGAGGCCTCGCGCAAGAGATGAAGAAGCCTTTGCTGGAAGAGCATTTGCTGAACAACATCTTCTTCGATACCTGCGTCTATCATCAGCCTGGTATTGACTTGCTCAACAAAGTCATCCCCGTGAAAAACGTGCTATTTGCCAGCGAGATGATTGGCGCAGTGCGCGGTATTGATCCGCAAACCGGGCATTACTACGACGACACCAAGCGCTATATCGACGCATCGACTCAGCTCAGCGCATCAGACAAAGCTGCGATTTTTGAAGGCAACACGCGCCGCGTGTTTTCTCGCCTGGATACGCGATTGAAGAAACAAGGGAAATAATCATGTTTGAACTCGGCGTTGTTTACCGCAACATCACCCGCGCAGATCGCGCAGCCACTGATGCACTCGCTGCTTTAGGAAGCGCAACCGTCCACGAAGCTATGGGGCGTGTTGGTCTCATGAAGCCCTACATGCGCCCGATTTACAGCGGCGCGCAAACCAGCGGCACGGCAGTCACCGTGCTCCTTCATCCCGGCGACAACTGGATGATGCATGTCGTCGCAGAGCAAATCCAGCTCGGCGATATCGTGGTGGCAGCCATCACTGCCGATTGCACCGATGGTTATTTCGGCGATTTGCTCGCCACCAGCTTCCAAGCGCGCGGCGCGAGAGGCCTCATCATCGATGCAGGCGTGCGCGACGTGAAAACGTTGAAAGAAATGAACTTCCCCGTCTGGAGCAAAGCCATCAGCAGCAAAGGTACGATCAAGGCGACTCTCGGCTCGGTGAATATCCCCGTCGTGTGCGCAGGCATGAGCGTGCAGCCGGGCGATGCCGTGGTGGCTGATGATGATGGCATCGTCGTCGTGCCCAAAGCCATGGTGCAAAAGACGCTTGAAGCAGCGCAAGCGCGCGAAGCCAATGAAGGCGAAAAGCGCAACAAACTGGCCAGCGGCATTCTCGGTTTGGACATGTACAACATGCGACCAGCGCTTGAAAAAGCCGGTTTGAAATATATTGATTGACCCTATGAGCAAAGTCACAACAGGTGATTTCACCAAAACTGCTGGCTGGCTCGATTGGTACGCGGGCCCAGCTAAACCGCGCTTCTCTTTGCCCGCAGGCGCAGTGGATGCGCATTGCCATGTGTTTGGCCCCGGCGCAGAATTTCCTTATGCGCCAGAGCGCAAGTACACGCCCTGCGATGCTTCCAAAGCTCAGCTCTTTGCTCTGCGCGACCACTTGGGTTTCAGCCGAAATGTGATCGTGCAAGCCACTTGCCACGGCGCAGACAATCGCGCTCTTGTCGATGCTTGCCGTGCATCTGGCGGCAAAGCACGCGGCGTGGCGACTGTCAAGCGCAGCATTTCAGATCAAGAGCTGCAGGACCTGCATGCAGCAGGCGTTCGCGGTGTGCGTTTCAATTTTGTGAAGCGCCTAGTCGATTTCACACCGAAAGACGAGCTTTTAGAAATCGCGAATCGCATCAAGCCGCTGGGTTGGCATGTGGTGATCTATTTTGAAGCAGTGGATTTGCCCGAGCTGTGGGATTTCTTCACTGCCTTGCCTACAACGGTGGTGGTCGATCACATGGGGCGACCCGATGTGAGCAAGCCCATCGACGGCGCAGAGTTCGCGCTCTTCATGAAATTCATGCGTGAGCATGAAAATGTGTGGAGCAAGGTGAGCTGCCCCGAGCGCTTGAGCTTGCTTGGCCCCAAAGCTTTGAATGGCGAACAGAATGCGTACCAAGATGTGATCCCGTTCGCTCGCCAAGTGGTGGAGACCTTTCCAGACCGCGTGCTTTGGGGCACCGATTGGCCGCACCCGAATTTGAAAGACCATATGCCAGATGACGGCCTCTTGGTCGATTTCATCCCGCACATCGCCCGCACGCCTGAACTGCAAAAAAAGCTTCTGGTGGACAATCCAATGCGCCTGTATTGGCCAGAGGAAAACTAACATGTCTTTGAATAAACCTTATACCGACATCCCCGGCACCACAATTTTTGATGCCGATCAGGCCCGCAAAGGCTATTGGCTCAATCAGTTTTGCATGTCGCTCATGAAGGCAGAAAACCGCGCTGAATTCAAAGCGAATGAACGTGCTTATCTCGATAAATACGCCATGACCGAAGAGCAAAAGCTGGCCACCTTGGCGCGCGACTTGAACCGCATGATTGCGCTGGGCGGCAACATCTATTTTCTGGCCAAGCTCGGGTTTACTGACCAGAGAAATTTCCAGCAGCTGGCTGGTTCGATGACTGGCATGACCGAAGACGAATACAAAGCCATGATGCTGGCCGGCGGGCGCAGCGTTCAAGGCAACCGCAAGCTAGGCGAGGGCGGAGACGCACAACCCGAGAGACAACCGCAAGGCAGTGGTAAAGGCAACTATTGGGGTAAAAAATAATGGCAAAAATCACCGCATCTGTTTATACCTCGCATGTGCCCGCGATTGGGGCAGCGATGGATTTGAAGAAAACTGGCGAAGCTTATTGGCAGCCGCTCTTCAAAGGCTACGAATTCTCTAAAGAATGGATCAAGGCCAACAAGCCCGATGTCGTGTTCTTGGTCTATAACGATCACGCCACAGCATTCAGCTTGGAGATGATTCCTACTTTTGCGATTGGCACGGGCGCGAGCTACCCGATTGCCGATGAAGGCTGGGGTCCACGCCCGGTGCCTGCTGTGCAGGGGCATCCAGAGCTGGCTTCGCATATTGCGCACAGCGTGATTCAAGATGATTTTGATCTCACCATCGTCAATGAAATGCCGGTGGATCACGGTCTCTCCGTGCCGCTGTCTTTGATGTTCGGAGAAAAAGATCCCGTCAAAGAAGCGTGGCCTTGCAAAGTGATTCCCTTTGCTGTCAACGTGGTGCATTACCCGATTCCTTCGGGCGAGCGCTGTTTCAAAATTGGCCAGGCGATTCGCAGAGCGATTGAGAGTTTTGATGAAGATTTGAACGTGCAAATTTGGGGCACAGGCGGCATGAGCCATCAACTCCAAGGGCCACGCGCAGGCTTGATCAACAAAGAATTCGATGCAGCCTTCATGGATGAGCTGATTGCCAACCCTGCAGCGCTCGCGAAGAAATCGCACATCGATTACGTGCGCGATGCAGGCAGCGAAGGCATTGAGCTCGTGATGTGGCTGATCGCTCGCGGTGCGATGGCTGATATCAATGGCGGCAAAGCCCCGCAAGTCAAACACCGCTTCTACCATGTGCCTGCTTCCAATACTGCTGTTGGCCATTTGATAATGGAAAACTGATATGACGATCAACGTAGCTCTCGCCGGCGCAGGCGCTTTTGGTATCAAGCATTTGGATGCTCTCAAACTGATTGACGATGTGAAAGTCATCTCCGTGATTGGCCGTGATTTTGCTAAGACGCAAGAGGTCGCCGACAAATACGGCATCGCGCATGTCACAGACGAGTTGGCGCAGACTTTGAAAATCAAAGAAGTCGATGCCGTGATCCTCTGCACGCCCACGCAAATGCACGCCTCGCAAACGCTGGCTTGCCTTGAAGGGGGTAAGCATGTGCAGGTGGAGATTCCGCTATGTGATGTGTATGCCGATGGCGAGAAAGTGGTGCAAGCGGCCAAAGCCTCCGGCAAGGTGGCGATGTGTGGTCACACGCGGCGCTTTAATCCTTCGCACCAGTATGTGAACCAAAAAATCAAAGCAGGCCAATTCAAAATCCAGCAAATGGATGTGCAAACCTATTTTTTCCGCCGCACGAATATGAATGCGCTCGGCCAAGCTCGCAGCTGGACGGATCATTTGCTCTGGCATCACGCTGCGCACACTGTCGATCTCTTCCAATACCAAACCGGCAGCCAAGTGGTGAAAGCCAACGCGATTCAAGGCCCGATTCACCCTGCTTTAGGCATCGCGATGGACATGAGTATTCAGCTGCAAGCTGCCAACGGCGCGATCTGTACGCTTTCCCTAAGCTTCAACAACGACGGGCCACTGGGCACCTTCTTCCGCTACATCGGCGACAGCGCCACCTACATCGCCCGCTACGATGACCTCTTCAACGGCAAAGAAGAAAAAATCGACGTGAGCAAAGTGGCGGTCAGCATGAACGGCATTGAGCTGCAAGACCGAGAATTTATCGCCGCCATCCGCGAAGGTCGTGAGCCCAATGGATCAGTTGCGCAGGTGTTGCCTTGCTATCAAGTGCTCCACAACTTAGAAAAGCAGTTGAGCTAATTACTATTAATTTAATAGCATATCACGCAGACTCTATGCCGGCAACAGGCTACTTTTGCCTATAATTGAGGCATGAAAAAGCGTCAAATTGGAATTTTCTCTGTGCAACCCATTGGCTTGGGTTGCATGAATTTGGATCATGCCTACGGGCCATCAGTCTCCGAAAGCCAAGGCGAGCGCGTGTTGCTCGGTGCGCTGGATGCGGGTTATGATTTTTTGGATACCGCCACGCTGTATGGCGGTGGCAAAAATGAAACGCGCATCGGTGAAGTATTAAAAAAGCATCGCCATCGCTACACGCTGGCCAGCAAATGCGTGATGGCGATTGTTCCCGTAGATGGCAAGCCAACCCGCGTGATCGATGGGCGACCCGAGACGATCAAACGCCAATGCGAAGACAGCCTGCGCCGTTTGCAAACCGATGTGATCGATTTGTACTACTTGCATCGCTGGGATAAAAAAGTGCCGATTGAAGACAGCGTGGGCGCTTTAAGCGACATGGTGCGCAAAGGCAATATCCGTGCGATTGGCCTGAGTGAAGTGGGCGCAACTACCTTGCGCAAAGCGCATGCAGTTCACCCCATTGCCGCCGTGCAAAGCGAATACAGCTTGTGGACGCGTGACCCCGAGATCGCGGTGCTACAAGCGTGCAAAGAACTCGGCGTGGGCTTTGTGGCTTTCAGCTCAGTGGCTCGCAAATTCTTCGGAGGTTTGACGGATGTCAATGCTCTGGATGCCAAAGACATCCGTCGCACCATGAGCCGCTTCCAAGGCGAGAACCTGCAAAAAAATCTCGCGTTGCTGCCCCCCATGCAAGCGATGGCAGATGAGCTGGGCGTGACGATGGCGCAGCTGGCGCTCGCGTGGGTGCTCGCGCAAGGCAACCACATCGTCTCCATTCCCGGCACCACGAACCCGCAGCACATGCGAGACAACTTCGCCGCGCAAAGCATCTCTCTCAGCACCGCTCAGCTAGAGCAACTCAATCAAATGATCAACCGCCATAACGTCAGCGGTGCACGCTACGACCCGCAGTCGCAATCCGAAGTGGATACCGAATGCTACTAATTGCGTAGCACTTTGCGCAATGAATACGCCGGCGAAAGGCTTAATTCGCTTTAAATTCTGAGGAGGAAATGGCTTTCTTGAGCCATTCATTGAAACTCAGCAGAGGCGCGAGCTGCGCTTTGGATTCGGGATAGCACAGGTAATAACCGCTATCGTCCATATAACCATCATCTAGCGGAGCAGACACCAAGCCGGTGGCCACATCGTCTTGCACCAAGCAGCGCGGCACGAGCGCTAAGCCCATACCCGCCATCACGGCGCGGATGAGGCTGTGGAATTGATCGAGCTGCGGGCCGGCGAGGGGATTGATACCTTTGACGCCATGCGCTTCGCACCAATGCACCCACGCCTGCGGCACGCTGGTGTGTTGAAGCAAGGCGAACTTGGTGATCTCGTGCGGCTTGCGCAGAAGTGGTTTGGATTTTGGCGAAGGTGGCGCGATGAGCACGACCTCTCGGCCAGTGAGGTAATGCGCCACGGCACCTGGCCAATGGCCTTGGCCAAAAAGAATCGAGCAATCAAGGTCTGGACGGTCAAAGGTGTAGCCCTGATTACTGGGCACGAAATGCAACGCGATTTGCGGATGCAGCTTTTGAAACTCTGGCAAGCGCGGGATCAGCCATTTGGCGGCAAATGTGGGCAAGCAAGAGATATGCAATGCACCACCACCATCGCCGCTGGTGATCACATCGAGTGTGGCTGCTTCAAGCTGCGCGAGCAGCGGGCGCACAGCCGCTTCGTAGCGCGCACCGGCAGGTGTGAGCACCAAGCGCTTGCGTACACGCTCAAAGAGTGCCACGCCTAGGCTGCCTTCCAGCTCCAAGATTTGCTTGCTCACTGCGCTCTGCGTGAGATGCAAAGCTTCGGCAGCGCGGGAGATACTGTCATGCCGTGCAGTCATGATGAAGGCTCGCAGGAGGTGCGTGGGTGGATGGAGTTTGCGAAGCGTCATCGCTCTATATTGCCCTCTGAAAGCAGAGATACGTTTCGGGTAAACCCGTAGAAAATCAGTCTACCTAGGAATGTTTTGCGGCGTATCTTTCGCTTTTCAAAACATCTTGTATTGGAAAGAATTCGCCCATCACATTTTTAAGAGGTGAATTTCATGAAGCGCAGGCATGTTTTGAATTTAGCAACGGGCTCGGTAGTGAGTCTAGGTGTGGGCTCTTTGATGGCGCAAGCCAAGCCTTTGCGTTTGGTTGTTCCATTCCCGCCTGGCGGCGCAACGGACATCACAGCACGCGCTTTGCAAGAGCCTTTGGGCAAAGCGCTTGGGCTTTCCGTGATCGTGGAAAACAAGGCGGGCGCAGGCGGCTCGGTTGGCATGAGTGAAGTGGCCAAGGCCACGCCAGATGGCATGACGCTGGGCGTGGCCACGCTCTCCACGCATGGTGTGAACCCGGCGGTGTATAAAAAATTGCCTTATGACCCGATCAAAGATTTCGCACCTGTGACTGAGCTGGTTAAAGCACCTGGCGTGCTCGTGGTCAACAGCAAATTACCAGTGAACAGCCTGGATGAATTCATCAAATACCTCAAAGCCAATCCAGGCAAAGTGAGCTATGCCTCGCCGGGCAATGGCACGATTGGCCATATGTGGGGCGAGCTGTTCAAGAGCACCACCAATACCTTCATGGTGCATATCCCCTATCGTGGCGCAGGCCCGGCGATTACTGATGTGATTGGCGGGCAAGTGCAGGTGTATTTTGATCAGGTGGCTTCTTCTTTGCCACATATCCAAGGTGGGCGTTTGAAGGCTCTCGCTGTGGCTTGGGGCTCTCGCTTGGATGTGCTCAAAGAGATTCCTACCTATGGCGAGAAGACACTGTTTGCGAATAACGATGCTTCCTGGTTTGGCTTGGTCGCACCTGCTGGCACACCATTGCCAATAGTGAGTCGCATTCAACAAGCAGTGAGCACAGCTTTGAAAGATACTGCCTTGGTCGAAAAGCTCAAAGGGCAAGGCCTCTTCGCTTCAGACTCTAAGCCCGAAGAATTTGCTGTGCAAATCAAGAAAGAAATCGACAAAATGCAGCGTATCGCCAAGTTTGCGAAAATAGCTCTCGACTGAACTTAGGAATTTATGCATTTTGTGACTACGCACGGGGGCAGCTCGCCTCTGGTGCTCGACTCGCCGCACAGCGGCACTTTCTATCCACCTGATTTCGGCTTCGCCTGCGATCTGGCTCGCCTGCGCTCTGCGGAAGACACGCATGTGGAAAAACTCTACAGCTTCGCTAGTGAGCTGGGTTGCGCTTGGATTGAAGCGCATTTTCCGCGCAGCTATTTGGATGCGAACCGCAATCTCACAGAAGTTGACCCAGATATGCTGGATGGCTCTTGGCCGCATGAGCTGGAGATGAGCGATCCGTATGTGCTCTCCAAGCGGCGTTTGGGCAAAGGCTTGATTTGGCGTGCGACCGATGAGGGCGAACCTTTGTATTCGCGGCAGCTCAGCGTCAAAGAAGTGGAGCAGCGCATTGATCTCTGCTGGAAGCCATATCACGCTGCTGTGAAAGCAGCGATTGATGCTGCACATCAGCGGCATGGCTATAGCTTGCATATCAATTGCCACAGCATGCCCGAAGTGGCAGGCAGCCATGCCACAGATTTTCCGGGGATCAAGCATCCGGATTTCGTGCTCGGCAATCGAGATCACAGCACATCGAGCGAAGCGGTGTTGCTCTTCATTCAGGCGCAACTCGTGAACATGGGCTATGGCGTGGCGCTCAATCACCCCTACAAAGGCGTGGAGCTGGTGCGCCGCTATGGTGAGCCAGCGAAGCATCGGCATAGTGTGCAAATTGAGATCAATCGCGGCCTCTACATGAACGAGAAGACGCTAGAGATCACCGAAGGCTTTGCGTCACTACGTGATCACTTGAAGCAGCTTGTACTCGCCTTGCAATCTTTCGATCCGAGATAAATGATGGATCAGGTTGATACCCTCGTCATCGGCGCAGGTGTGGTTGGCCTCGCGGTCGCGCGTGCGATTGCGCTCACAGGGCGCGAGGTGATGGTGATCGAGAAAGAAAAAGCGATTGGCCAAGGCGTCAGCTCACGTAACAGTGAAGTTGTGCATGGCGGCTTGTATTACCCTACAAGCTCGCTCAAAGCTAAGCTCTGCGTGCGTGGCAAAGAGATGCTCTATGCTTATTGCGCAGAGCGTGGTTTGCCGATGCAACAATGCGGCAAATTGATCGTGGCAACGAGTGCATTGCAATTGCCGAAGCTCGCGCAGATTGAAGCACAGGCCGTGGCCAATGGCGTTCCTGTTCAGCGCCTCACCCGCGAGCAAGCCAGAGCCTTGGAGCCCGAGCTTGAATGCATTGCAGCGCTGCACTCGCCCACCACAGGCATCGTGAGCAGCCACGATCTGATGACGGCTCTGCAGGGTGATCTGGAAAATGCAGGTGGCATGCTTGCGTTGGCTACGGAGGTGAATGGCATTCAGTTTTTTGATCAAAATTTAGATCAAAATCGGCCATTCGCCGGCGTACTATCTGCGCAGAGTGCTATTGAATCAGGAGTGAATGGAGAAAGCATTGAACTCGGCTTCAAGCAGCTCATCAATGCAGCAGGCCTTTACGCACCCCAACTCGCGCAGCGCATGCAAGGCTTGAATGCGGCGCATATTCCACAGGCGCACTATGCGAAGGGCAATTATTATTCACTCAGCGGCAAATCACCTTTCAGGCATTTGATCTACCCCATCCCGAGTGCGGCTGGTTTAGGTGTTCACATCACTGTCGATTTAGGAGGTCAAGCGAAATTTGGCCCAGATGTGGAGTGGCTCGATGGCATCACGAATCCGGAGGAAATAGATTACAGCGTTGACCCGCGCCGCGCAGATGCCTTTTATGCCGAGGTGCGCAAATACTGGCCTGGTCTGCGCGATGGGCAGCTCACACCGAGCTACAGCGGCGTGCGCCCGAAAATCGTCTCAAAGCAAGATCCAGCCGCAGATTTTTTGATTCAAGGCCAGAGCGTGCATGGCATCTCAGGCTTGGTGAATCTCTTTGGTATCGAATCGCCTGGCTTGACGAGCGCTTTGGCGATAGGTGAATATGTTGCGGAGATGCTACAAAAATAGTAGCTGCTTGCACAATTCGAATAAGAACCACAGGCCTACATGACTGTAAATTCGGTCAAAACTACCCATCCCATGGACAGCATGGGAATGATACTTAGCAAGCCAACCAGGACTCGCTCCTTCTGGCTGACTTTTGCGATGAATCGCAAGCCGCAGTAAACAGTCAAAACAGCGACGGACTGCAAAGCGATGAACTCCATTCCTGTGCCGCCGTGATAAAAATTGCCAAAATTCGTTCCAAAAGCAATCGCATGAAACGCCAAAACCAGCGGATAGAAAATCGCACGATAAATGAGTGGCTTTTCCGCGCTTGTTCTCTCGTTTTGAATCAGAAGAAATATAAAGTACAGCAGCATTCCAGCATACGACAGCGAGATCAAAGCATGATCGCGATCAAGCCAATCCAGTATGCCAATCAAAGGCAACCCCACGGCGAGGGTGCGTAATATTAGCAACAACGCGCCGATCCATCGATTCGTTTTGACATTAAGCGTTACGAACAGCAAGCCAATGAACATCAAAAGGGCAATTGCGCCAGTCTGAAATATGGTGATACTGATGGAATCAGCATCTACAGGATACAGTCCAGATCCTAGATTACTCGACAGCACAAATACCGTTAATACAACGTGGGTGAGCAGAATAATCACGCCGACGATGATCTTTTTGTAGAACGACATTTGCTATCAATTCAGTAGCTGTTCGCGCAAATAATCATTGGGCTAGGAACCGATTCCTCTTAAAAATTAGCCTCCTTTAGCCTTAAACCTCTCGGCGCAACGCAGGGAACAAGATCACATCACGGATGCTGGGGCTGTTGGTGAGCAGCATCATCAAGCGATCAATACCGATACCGCAGCCGCCAGTGGGTGGCATGCCGTATTCCAGGGCGCGCACGAAATCGTGGTCGTAATACATGGCTTCATCGTCACCTGCATCTTTCGCATTCACCTGCGCTTGGAAGCGCGCGGCTTGTTCTTCGGCATCATTGAGCTCAGAAAAACCGTTGCCGAATTCGCGGCCTGTGATGTAGAGCTCAAAGCGCTCGGTGATGGTCGGGTCGGTGTCGCTGGCTCTTGCAAGCGGCGAAATTTCGGTGGGGTGATTGCAGATAAAGGTGGGCTCGATCAGCTTTTCTTCGACGACTTCTTCAAAATACATCACTTGCAAGCTGGCGATGCTGCGGGTGGAGAGCTTGTCTTCAGCTTCTTTTTTGCCAAGCTTCTTGAGTGCATTGGTGAGCCAAGTGCGATCATCAGCACCGGCTTCGCCAGCTTCGGTGTGCTTGACGATAGCATCTCGGATGGACAGGCGTGCGAAAGGCTTGGCCAAGTCAATGCTGTGCATGGTTGTGCCAAGCTGGTAAGGCAAGGTGGTGCTGCCAGTAGCTTTCACAGCCACATCGCGAATCAGCTTTTCGGTGAAATCCATCAAATCATGATGATTCCAATACGCCGCATAAAACTCCATCATGGTGAATTCGGGGTTGTGGCGCACCGAGATGCCTTCGTTGCGGAAATTGCGGTTGATCTCAAACACGCGCTCAAAGCCGCCCACCACCAGGCGCTTTAAATACAGCTCGGGCGCGATACGAAGAAACATTTCTTGATCGAGCGCGTTGTGGTGCGTGGTGAATGGCTTGGCATTCGCACCGCCGGGGATGGGGTGGAGCATCGGCGTTTCGACTTCTAAAAAGCCATGCTCGATCATGAAATTGCGAATGCTGCTCACGCCCTTGCTGCGAGCACGGAAGCGCTCTCGGGCGACTTCGTCTGTAATTAGATCGACATAACGCTGGCGATACTTCACCTCTTGATCGGCCACGCCGTGGAATTTATCGGGCAGGGGGCGCAAGTTTTTGGTGAGCAGTTGGATTTTGGTCACCAGAACTGAGAGCTCGCCAGTTTTGGTTTTGAAGAGCTTGCCTTCAGCGCCTACGATATCGCCCAAATCCCAGTGTTTGAAGGCTTCGTAATCTGCTTCTGGCACGAAATCTTTACTCACATAGAGCTGAATGCGGCTGGGGTTATCTACGGCGATGCCTTCGCTCACGATGGAGCTTGAGCCATCTTGAATCGTGGCAAAGCTGGCTTTGCCCATCACGCGTTTGAGCATCATGCGGCCTGCAACGACCACAGCAATTGCCGCCTCAGCCATACCGGGCATTTCTTGCTTGTCGTACTGCGAATGCAGATCATGTGCCTTGTGCTGAGGCTTGAAATGATTCGGGAAGGCAATGCCTTGGCTTCGAATGGCTGCGAGCTTGCTGCGGCGCTCGGCGATGAGTTGGTTTTCGTCGAGTGGGGTATTGTTATCGCTCATGATTGCTAAAAAATAAAGCCGCTCGCTCAAATATGCGCGGCAAAGCCCTAGATTTTAAGGCCTGAGGAAATGATCCGCTGTGAGCTGCAAGCCTTGTTGCACGGTAAAAGGCGGCTTCCAGCCCAGCAATTGAGTGGCCGGGTTTGAATCCACCGTCAAATCCCCGCACAAACGCTGCGCCATGCCGCCTTTGCCCAGCGCCTTCAGACTCAGCTCTAAAAGGCTTTGAGGCACGGGAGTCAGCCGTGCAGGGCGCTTGAGCGCAGCGCCTAAGCCTTGCAGCAGCTCGGTGGTGCTCACATCTTGTTGATCGCTGATCAAAAACGTCTGGTTCGCGGCCTTAGGATGGGTGAGGCATAAGGCAATGAAGTCCACGAAATTCGGCAAGGCCACCAAACTGCGCCGATTGTTGATGGCGCCCAGAGGCAGCGGAATACCGCGATTGAGCCATTGCATCATCGTCAAGAAATTCGCTTTGACGCCAGGGCCATAAACCAAGGGCGGGCGAATGATCACGAATTGCATCCCCGTCTTGGCCGCTATCTCTTGCAAGCCTTGCTCTGCTTCCCATTTGCTGATGCCATACGGATCTTGCGGCTGGGCCTGATCAGCGCGAAAGGCTTGCCCAGGCAATGTGTATTCGCCATTGACCTTGACCGAGCTCAGAAAAACAAAACGGCGCACGCCAGCGCGGGCGGCTGCGTGGGCCAAATCCAGCGTGGCTTGCGTGTTGATCTCGCGATAAGCAGCCAGCGGATGGGGGTTGGCTTCGTTCACTTGATGTACACGTGCTGCGCAGTGAACAACAGCCTCTATGCCTTGCAGGTGTGATGTGTTCTCAATAATTTGAGCCAAATCGGCATGTAGACGGCATAAATACTGCGCAAGATGCTCATCTTTTGATAGTGAGCTCGCTTGACGCGATTGCGCCAGAACCTCATGTTGCAAGCCAGCCAAGTGCTGGCAGAGCGCTTGACCAACAAAGCCGCTCGCGCCAGTGACCAGCAGTTTCATCTTAGCGCTTACTCACAGCTTGGTCATACACGGCCAGGGTTTTGGTGCGCAATGCATCCAGCGAAAACTCCTGCTGGGCACGCTGCAAAGCCTGCGCACCCAAGCGCTGACGCAGGGCTGGATCGGCCAGCAAGCGATTCAGAGCTTGCGCCAAATCATCCACACTGCTGGGCGTCACGCTGTAGCCCGTGATCCCGTCTTGGTTCACAAAATCCACACCATTGTTCAAACGCGTGCTCACCACGGGCTTGGCGCAAGCAAAGGCCTCGACTTGCACAATGCCAAAAGCTTCTGCTTGATTGACTGCGGGTAAGCAAAATACATCGCAGGCTTGGAAATAGGCTGGTAAATCTTGATCGGAAATCTTGCCTACAAAGTGAATTCTGTCTTTGCTGGCGCTTTGTGTCGCCAAGGCTTTCCAAGCATCGCTCAAAGGCCCTTCGCCGCCTATGATCAGCTGAGTATCGTGCGGCAATTGCGCCATGGCCTTGATGAGCACATCGAAGCCTTTGTAATGCACATGACGCCCCAGAGCGAAGATGATATTGCCCGGATAAGTGTTGCGTATCCGCGTGCACTGTTCGAGCGGAAGTGCGTAATGTGCCAGATCAAAACCAAAAGGCACCACATGCAATTTTTGCTGTAGATGAGGCGCAGTCAGCTCGGAGGAGCTTTTGATGTGTGCGGGCGTGGCTGCAATGATGCCTTTGGCGTTGCGCAATGCTGCATTCTGAAACGGGCGATAGCCCAGAAGCATCAATTTCTGGCGAATGATGTCTGCATGCCATGTGATCACTCGTGGAATATTCTTTGGCACGGCCCATGATGCCAAATGCGACATTGGATCGGGAAAATGCAAATGGACCAGATCAAAAGGTTTTTGCTGGTGTAGTTGCCGTGCTGTGCTAATCAACCCTGGTGACAAACACAAGGAACCGTCAACATTCCAGCTGGGCGTACGAATCAGCGGGTAGCCATGCAGGCTTCCCTTGAAGGCTTGCGTGTCTCTGCTGGGCACCAAATGGACGTACTCCACATGATTTTTCATGGCGCGAAACAAATGATCCACATGCGTTTGCATGCCGCCGGGAATATCGTCAAAAAAACGACCAAAACAAAGTACGCGCAACATAAATTTGATTTTTAAACCTTGCTTATGGTAGCATCTGTTCAATACATGAACACATCCGCTCTAGAAACAGATTTGCGCGCCTTGCAATTGCTGGCGCGGCAGCCTAAGCTCAACCAACGCGAGTTGGCCAGCGAGCTCGGAGTGAGCCTGGGTAAAGTGAATTATTGTTTGAAGATGCTGTTAGCCAAAGGCTTTTTGAAGGCTCAAAACTTCAAGAACAGCAAAAACAAACTCGCTTACGCCTACGTGCTCACACCCGCAGGAATTGCTGCGCGTGCAGAGCTAACCATCGAGTTCCTGCAAGTCAAGCAACAGGAATACGAGCGCTTGAGTCATGAGATTGCTGCATTGAAAGCGCAAGCTGAGCAAGACAATTCCATATTACTTCCTGGGAATCAATCCTTATGATGCAAGTAATCATTGCGACCCTCTTCGAGGCATCTGGCATGCACAGCCTTTGTCAGTTGATTGGTCAGTTGCTACAGATTCTTTGGTTCGATGCGAGGTTGCTGGGATCGCATTTGAAATCAAGCTTTGGAGAGCCGGGTGCCATGCTTTGGTGTAGCGACGGTGGCTTACCTCAGGGGCGCAGAGTCAAAAGCGACCATATCAGGGCCAGTAAGGCCGGGAGGCAAAAGAAGCCTTCTAAAAGTTTGGAGTTAGCCCTTTCAAATTCTCTGAATTTATTCGGAAAGCAGGTGGCAGTATGAAGGCCGTCATTTTGGCTGGAGGTTTAGGCACGCGTATTTCCGAGGAAACGCATCTGAAACCGAAGCCGATGATAGAGATCGGCGGCAAGCCTGTTCTCTGGCACATCATGAAGATGTACTCACACCACGGCATTCACGATTTCATCATTTGCTGTGGCTACAAAGGCTACGTTATCAAAGAGTATTTCGCCAACTATTTTTTGCATATGTCAGACGTCACGTTTGATATGTCAGAAAACAAAATGGAAGTGCACCAAAGGCACGCTGAACCTTGGCGTGTGACGCTGGTAGACACAGGTGAGAATACGATGACAGGCGGACGCTTAAAGCGTGTGAGCAAATATCTGAAGGATTCGGAAGACTTCTGCTTTACATATGGTGATGGTGTATCAAGCGTCGACATCACAGCGCTACTCGCGTTTCATTCTAAGCACGGCAAGCAGGCGACGCTCACTGCTGTTTACCCTCCTGGTCGCTTTGGCGCCCTTGATATTGATGATGGTGCCATGGTCAAATCTTTTGAAGAAAAACCAAAAGGTGATGGCGCAATGATCAATGGCGGCTTTTTCGTCTTGTCGCCAAAAGTGCTTGAATTGATAGATGATGATAAAACCATCTGGGAAAGGCTTCCTTTAGAAAGACTGGCCCAAAGCGGGGAGCTTATGGCATATCAGCATTCAGGCTTCTGGCAGCCCATGGACACCTTACGAGACAAGACCTTGCTAGAAGAGCTCTGGTCTAGCAATCAGGCACCTTGGAAGGCTTGGTCATGATGCGCGATTTTTGGCGCGACAAGCGCGTGTTTATAACTGGGCATACAGGTTTCAAAGGCAGCTGGATGAGTCTATGGCTTCAGCAGCTTGGAGCGAAAGTCACAGGCTATGCGCTGAGTCCGCCGACGTCAATGAGTTTATTTGAGCAAGCTAATGTAGGCTCGGGTATGACTTCGGTCATTGGTGATGTGCGTGATGCTGTTTCGTTGATGCGAGCTCTGGAGCAGAGCCAAGCAGAAATTGTTTTCCACATGGCTGCGCAGCCTTTGGTGCGAGACTCTTACACAGATCCGGTGAACACCTATAGCACGAATGTCATGGGCACAGTGAATCTGCTGGAGGCTGTGCGCCTTCTACCGTTTGTGAAGGCGGTGGTTAACGTGACCACTGACAAGTGCTATGAAAATAAGGAGTGGGTATGGGGGTATCGAGAAAACGAACCTTTGGGTGGGCACGATCCCTACAGTAGCAGCAAAGCATGTTCTGAAATTGTGACGTCAAGTTATAGGCGTTCCTTTTTTTCTGATTCTGTGTCTGGTGGTCGCTCTGTTCGCTTGGCTTCTGCGAGAGCTGGAAATGTTATCGGCGGTGGAGATTGGTCCAAGGATCGCTTAATTCCAGACACGCTAGCAGCATTCGCAGCGAACAACCCAGTTGAAATCCGCTTTCCGAATGCCATTCGGCCCTGGCAACACGTCCTTGAGCCCTTGTCTGGCTATTTGATGCTTGCTGAAGCGTTGTATTCCGAAGAAGGCGAGAAGTTCGCTGAGGCTTGGAATTTTGGCCCGCGAGACGAAGACGCTCAAAGCGTGCAATGGATCGTTGAGAATATGGCTCGACTGTGGTCCGCAGATGCGAGTTGGACAAAGAATAGCGAAGTTCAACCCCATGAGGCCAAATACCTGAAGCTAGATATCTCTAAAGCCGCGCAATTATTACGATGGAAGCCACGCATGCATCTCTTGCAAGCTCTTGATTTGACGATTGTTTGGAGCAAAGCTTTCATGGCAGGGCAAGACTGTAAAGCGATGTGCCTGTCGCAAATTCAACAATTCAATGATTTGAGCTAATACTCTATGGAAACCACAAAATCAGCGCAGCTGCGCCAACAAATTTCGGCGTTGGTACAAGAATTCGCCAATGAGACGCTACGCAAGCCAGTCTTTATGCCTGGCATGAGCCTGATCCCGCCTTCGGGTAAAGTGATTGGTGCTAAAGAGTTGGAGTTGATGGTAGAGGCTTCTCTGGATGGTTGGTTGACCACCGGGCGCTTCAATGACGAGTTCGAAAAACGCCTTGCTGATTTCATCGGCGTTAAATATCTGATCACTGTCAATTCTGGATCATCAGCAAACTTGGTTGCATTTTCAACTCTCACATCTGACAAATTAGGGGATCGAGCAATCAAACCGGGGGATGAGGTCATCGGCGTAGCTGCTGGTTTCCCAACAACGGTTAATCCGATTATTCAGTTTGGTGCAGTGCCTGTATTCATTGACGTCGAGTTGGCCACTTACAACATTGATGCAACGAAGATCGAAGCTGCAATTACACCAAAAACCAAAGCGATTATGCTTGCACACACTTTGGGCAATCCTTTTAATCTCGAAGTCATCAGTGCCTTGTGTAAAAAGTATGGTTTGTGGCTGATTGAGGATTGTTGCGATGCTCTTGGTGCAACATACGCAGGTCAGAAGGTCGGTACTTTTGGTGATATTGGCACATTGAGTTTTTATCCTGCACACCATATTACGATGGGTGAGGGTGGGGCCGTGTTTACCAATCAACCTGAGCTCAAGGCTATTGCCGAGAGTTTTAGAGATTGGGGGCGTGATTGCTATTGCCCACCCGGTAAAGACAACACTTGTGGAAAACGTTTTTGCTGGCAACTCGGCACATTACCAGAGGGCTATGACCACAAGTACACCTATAGCCATCTCGGTTACAACCTCAAAATCACAGATATGCAGGCAGCTTGTGGTTTAGCACAGATGGATCGCTTATCCGATTTCATTGCACAGCGTCGTAAAAATTTCAGTTGGCTACGCGAGCGTTTAGCTGCATGCGAAGAGTTTTTGATCTTGCCCGAAGCGACGCATGGTAGCGATCCGTCTTGGTTCGGTTTCCCTTTAACTTTGCGCGATAACTCCCCAGTAAGCCGCGTCGATCTGCTGACCTATTTAGATCAACAAAAAATCGGTACTCGCTTGCTCTTTGCGGGAAATCTTACTCGCCAGCCCTATATGCTAGGGCGTAATTATCGTGTCAGTGGCGATTTGACCAATACCGACATTGTGATGAACAATACGTTTTGGATCGGTGTCTATCCAGGTTTATCGCAAGAGATGCTCGAGTATGCTGCACGGCACATTGAGTCGTACTTGGGCGTAAGTTTTTGAGCGCCAACGTGTTTAACTTTGACTGCAATCGGTTGCGCAAGACAGTGCTAGATATGGCATACGCTGGATCGACCGTGCACATCGGGTGTGCGTTCTCCATCATTGAAGTGCTCGCCGTTTTGCATCAACGATTTTTACGCTATCCAGAAAATCAACCTCAGCATCCAATGCGCGATTATTTGATACTCAGCAAAGGTCATGGTGTGATGGCGCAGTATGCCTGTATGCGCGAACGTGGCTGGTTGACAGACCAAGATATTGCGGGTTACTTTTCAGATGGGAGTCACCTCAAAGGTTTATCAGACTCGCGAATAGCTGGCCTTGAAGTTACATCAGGGTCACTGGGGCATGGATTTTCAGTTGGCTTGGGTATGGCACTTGGTGCCCATCGGAAAAAAACGGATCAGAAAACCTATGTGATCGTTGGCGATGGGGAAATCAACGAAGGCCCGATCTGGGAGGGTGCTTTGTTTGCTAGCCACCACGCGCTTAAAAATTTTGTTGTGATCGTAGACGAAAATGGTTTCCAAGCCATGGGCAAAACTGCTGAAGTCCTCAGGCTTGACAGTATTGCGGACAAGTTCAAGGCTTTTGGTTTTGAGGCTGTAGAGGCAGACGGCCATTCCATGACTGAGCTGAGTGTGGCCCTCACGGCACTACTTGAAAGCACTGATAGTCGTCCGAAAGCGCTGATTGCGCGCACCGTCAAAGGTAAGGGCGTTTCTTTCATGGAAAACGATAATCGCTGGCATTACTCACGCTTGGATGCTGCCAGCTATCAAAGAGCGATTCAAGAGATCGCTGGGAGCAGCACATGAGACAGGCGTTCTCTGATACGCTGATTAAGTTAGCCGCAGAAGATGAGCGTGTCGTATTACTCACCGGAGATCACGGCTATGCGTTGTTTGATGAGTTTCGCCGGCGTTTGCCTAACCAATATATCAATGCTGGAATCGCTGAGCAAAACATGGTGGGCATGGCCGCTGGATTGGCAAAAGTGGGTATGCGGCCTATCGTCTATGGCCTTAGTGCCTTTATTCCTGTTCGTGTAGTTGAGCAAATTAAAATCGATATTGCACATGACAGCCTGCCTGTCATCTTAATTGGAGATGGCGCTGGCTTGGTCTACAGTCATCTTGGTACAAGTCATCAATCGCTGGAAGACATTGCCGTTTTGCGTTCAGTGCCGAATATCAGCATTTGCTCGCCATCAGATCGATTTGAGTTGCAGGCAAGCATGCAATTTGCATACAACTCGTCATCAAGCTTTTATATCCGAATGGGAAAAGCGGATCGTGGCGATATACATGCTTCGCAGCTTATATCCGTGAGTGAACTCCAAAGAGTGAAGGCAGGAGAAAACACGTCGAGCAGACTTGTCTTTCTGGCGACTGGATCTATGGTGGCCTCAGCAAGCAAGCTCGCCGCTACGCACTTTCAAGATGCTGATGTTTACAGTGTGCCAATGATTCATCCGCTTGCTACACAGCAGTTGCTCGAGATAGTCGGCAAAGCTCAGTTAATCGTCACGTTCGAAGAGCATTGTGAGTCTGGAGGCTTGGGTTCGGCGGTATGCGAGGTTATGTCGATGCATCGACCTCTGCGAGTACTGCGTTTGGGAAGTCCGCACAGATTTTCCGCCCACTGCGGGACTTATGAGTATCTACTTACCGAACACAGTCTAGATATTGAAAGCCTGAAAAACAAGATCGATAGAGCGCTACTTTCGGATGGCTGAGATATGGTGAGTAAGCAAATTGCACTGCTAGGCGCAAACAGTCATATCGGTAAGGGCTTGATCTCGGAATTCATTCGCCATCGCCCAGATGAGTTTGCTACAACTGTCTTGTATGCACGTGATCCATGTGCGCTAAGCGCGTGGATTAAAGCTGAGTTTCAAATCGAAAAACTGGCTCATCATCCCAAGGTATTCGGGCAAAAACAATTCGATATCGTTATAAATGCGATCGGTGTTTCAGACATGGTCCGGATTGCGGAAATCGGTAGCCAAGTGTTTGATATCAATCGCCACTATGACGAACGAGTAATGAGCTACCTGGACTCGTTTCCCGCCACAAAATACATTTACTTGAGTAGTGGAGCAGTATACGGCGGAGCGTTTGAAGAGCCGACCACAAGTGATACGTGCGCGCACGTAAATTTGAATATGCCATCACAACTGGATTGGTATGGTTTGGCGAAGTTAAGCTCTGAGATCCGCCATCGTTCAAAAAGCGACTTGGCTATCGTAGATGTTCGAATTTTTGGCTATGTGAGTTCATGGTTGCCAACTGATAGACCCTTCTTTCTGGTGGATGTTGTGAAAGCTCTGATGGATCGAACACCTCTGTCAACTGATCGTAAAGATTTTTGGCGTGACTACATAGGGCCAACGGAGTTAGCGCAGGTCGTATATTCCATCATTGATTCTCCAGCATCCAACACTAGCATCGATGTCTATAGCGCAGCACCTATTCTAAAAACGTATTTGCTTGAAGTACTGATCCGTGATTTCTCTTTGCGCGTCGACTACAAAGAAGATGACCAATTTGAATCAAACGCGGCATATAAATTTAACTATTTCAGTACTGACAGAAGAGCTAAGTCATTTGGCTATATTCCCAAACGTACATCCGAGCAAGTCGTAGTGCAAGAGCTCTCAAGGTTTTTGCATATGTCAAGCTCAGCTCCGAGCAATTCAAAATGAAGATTGTATTAACGGGGGGCACAGGCTTTTTGGGTAGTCATTTGCTGATTGATTTGCTTGAAAATAACCATGAAGTTGTGATCGTTAAACGAACGAATTCGAAGCTGGATCGAATTGCAGAGCAAATAGATCGAGTTGAACTGATTGATATTGACCAGTTAGACCAAGTCAAGCTGGTTGCGACACTCAGAGGTGTCGATGCGATTATTCATACCGCCACCAACTACGGCCGAGGTGGCGAATCACCTAGTCAGGTCTTTGATGCAAATACTGCATTTCCGTTGCGGCTGTTGGATGCAGGTGTTGAAAACGGGGTGGAGATTTTTATCAATACAGATACAGTACTAGATAAATATTTGAATCTTTATTCCTTGTCGAAAAATCAATTTCTTCAATGGGGAACGTTTTTTTCCCGACAGCAGAAACTACGATTCATTAATCTTAAGCTAGAACATTTTTTCGGCGCGTTTGACGACAAAACAAAATTCACTGAATTTATTTTCAGATCCTGCTACGACAATGTGCAATCGATCTCCTTGACTCCTGGCGATCAACTTCGCGATTTCATCTATATTGACGATGTAGTCGCTGCATATCGCTGCGTGCTAAACGCAGCATTCAAAAATCAGCCAATGTTTGATGAGTTCGAGATCGGTAGTGGCAAACCAGTTCCCGTGCGCTCTTTTGTGGAGCTGGTTCACGCAGGGTTTGAAAGTTCTACAGCCTTAGATTTTGGTGCGCTGGCTTACAGAGATGGTGAAGTGATGCTTTCAAAAGCAGATACATCCAAACTCCGCAGCTTAGGCTGGCGTTGTGAACACTCGTTGGAATCTGGCGTCAGAGCTGTCATATTGCAATATAAAAACTTGGAACGAAAATGAACTATCTGATTACTGGTGGCTGCGGTTTCTTAGGTTCAAATCTAGCCGTTGATTGCCTTCGCCGAGGACACACTGTGACGGTGATGGACAACCTGAGCCGGTTGGGTTCGAGTGCTAATCTTCAGTGGATACGTTCGCAAGGAGCTTGTCGTTTTGTGCATGGTGATGTGCGCAATCAGTACGAAGTTGAATCTGTTGTTGTTTCTGCAGAGCCCGATGTCATTTTTCATCTGGCTGGTCAGGTCGCAATGACTACTTCTCTTGCGTCACCGATACTCGATTTTCAAACGAACGTCGCAGGAACTTTGTATGTGCTGGAAGCGATGCGAAAACATGCTCCAAAGTGTGCTTTTATATATTCATCAACGAATAAAGTCTACGGAGACTTAGAGCAATTCCATTATCTTGAGTCTCACACGCGTTATGATTGTGTAGAGCACCCTGATGGCTTCAACGAGGATGTCGGACTAGAGTTTCATTCACCGTATGGCTGTTCCAAAGGCGCCGCAGATCAATACGTTCTTGACTACCATAGGATGTATGGTTTAAAAACTTTGGTTTTTCGCCACTCTTCGATGTACGGTGGCCGTCAGTTTTCCACTACAGATCAAGGTTGGATTGGCTGGTTTTGTCAAAAAGCTATTGATCAAGCATCAGGTACTGATTCGGAGCCATTTTCTATTTCCGGGAATGGCAAACAGGTTCGTGATGTGCTCCATGTGAAGGACATGCTGCAGCTATATGATGCTGCCGTTTGTAGCATAGATAACGCGGCAGGACATGCATTCAACATAGGCGGCGGCATTAAAAATAGTCTGTCATTGCTTGAGTTGTTTACAGTATTGAATGAGCAGCTCGGCATCCAGCTTCGTTTTTTTAAAATTGATGCTAGAAAGAGCGATCAACGCTTTTTCGTGGCTGATATCTCTAAAGCTCAAGCCATGCTCAACTGGACGCCACAAGTAGATACAGTCAATGGTGTTGCTTCTATGCTCAAGTGGATCAAAGAGTTAAACGATGATTGAGAAACTTAGAGAGTTGAGCGAGTATTTGCCAAGAAGACGTAAGCGCCAATTCGTTGCTCTTACTCTATTGGGGCTTGTCGGTGGAGTGGCCGAGATTGCAAGCGTAGGAATGATCGTGCCGTTTTTGGCAGCACTTCTGGATCCTACTAGCTTTGCAAAATTCCAGTTTATGAATTTAGATTGGGAAATTTTTCGCTTAGCGAATCATGAATGGGTCGTATTGTTGACAACACTGTTTTGCATCTTGGTACTTGTATCAGGCATGCTACGTTTACTTGTGCTTTACGCTAACAATAAATTTTGCTTTGCAATTGGTCACGACTTAAGCTTGCTAGCATACAGCGGTACAGTTCGTGAAAACTATTCCGCACACACACAGCGGAACAGCTCTGAAGTCATCAATGTGTTGACGACAAGTATCAATGAAGTCATTTTCTATGTGATATTGTCATGCTTAACTATGATTAGTTCTGGCTTAATAATGGTCGCGATTGCTACTGTAATAGTTATCATAGTACCTGCTTACGCTACGATTTCTCTTGGCCTACTTGCAGCAGTCTATATTGCCCTGACACTATCTCTGAGGTCGAAGCTACAGCGCAACAGCGCGTTGATTACTATAAGTCAGGTACGGTCACAAAAACTCATTCAAGAGAGTTTGATGGGTATTCGAGAGATCGCAGTGGATGCCGCTCAAGGGACGTTCATATCTCTTTTTGATAATACTGACAAAGGAATGCGTACAGCACAGTATCAAAATCAGTTTATGGCACAAAGTCCGCGTTTCCTCCTAGAGATGATGGGAACTCTTGTCATCGCTGGTCTCGCTTTCGTGATGGTCAATAGCCAGCAAGCTGGTGTCGGAGCCGCGATTTCTATACTTGCAGTCATGGCTATCGGGCTTCAACGCTTGTTGCCAGTAGCGCAGTCCTTTTATCAGTCTTGGACAATGCTACAAGGCGCAAGATCATCACTCGATCAAACGCTTGATTTACTGCGTCAAGTATCAAAAAACAAGCCGATTCAGTCAGTGACTGAATTACCGAGCATGCAAACAAGTCTTTCCCTTGTTAACGTTAGTTTTAAGTACCCAGACCGTGAAGTAGAAACGCTCAGCAATATTAATTTAACCATTCCAAAAGGAGTCGCGATCGGCGTTATTGGTAAAACAGGAGCTGGAAAAAGCACATTAATCGATATCGTTCTAGGCTTGCAACTTCCTACCAGCGGTCACGTCACTATTGACGGTGTTGAACTAACACCAACGGTCATGGCGAGTTGGAGACGTCAAGTTGCGCATGTGCCGCAGAGTATTTTTCTACTTGATGCTAGTATTTCTGAGAATGTTGCTTTCGGTGTGGCGCCAGGGGCTATTGACCAAGCTCGCGTGATTGAAATGTGTCAGCAAGTAGGGCTTGACACATTTATCCAAGCTTTACCGGGTACATATAGTTGTGCAGTTGGTGAGCGTGGCGTACAAATGTCTGGTGGTCAACGGCAGCGCTTAGCGATTGCTCGTGCGCTGTACAAACGGGCAGCAGTGCTGGTATTTGATGAGGCGACGAGTGCACTCGATATCCAAACTGAGCAGGATATTGTCGAATTGTTGTATAGCTATCGACCGGAATTAACAATGATTTTTGTTGCCCATCGACTAGCGACAGTTGAGCGATGCGATATGCTGGTGGAGTTGGTAGATGGGCAGTTGGTTATAAATAAAAATAATTCAAAAACTGCCAATGCATAACAAATCTGCTGCTACCGCCGTAGCCCCTTTACTAAGCCTTTGTATTCCGACTTTCAATAGGTCTGCAAGCGTCAATAGGTTGGTACGCTCAATCCTAGCCTGTGACACAAGCGACATTGAGATCATCGTCTCAAACAATGCATCGCCAGATGATACGTTAGATGTTCTCAATGAACTTGCAGACGCACGATTAAAGATTTATAGCAGTAGCGAAAATCAAGGTGCGCTTTTTAATATGCTCCGAGCGCTTTCTTTGGGCACGGGCAAGTATGTGATCTACTGTACAGACCAAGATTACTTCTTGGCTAACCAGTTGACTGAATTTCTTGAGCTGCTGCGTCATGAATCACAAATCAGTTGTGGTTTTTGTTTGTTGCCCGTTGATGCTGACCGACCCACGAGAACAGTGCCTGCCGGCTACGATGCAATGCTTGCTGTTGCTTATCGTTCGCGTCATCCAACGGGTTATTTCTTTAGGTCAGAGGATTTAAAGGCCATTGGTTTTCCTGATAAGTTTAGTCGTTTTGACGAAGTTGAGCTTTTCCCACTAGAGTTCGTTTTCGCCGAGCTTGCGTTAAAAGGAGCAGCGCTGATTTATAGAAAAGGGTTGTTTCAACCAGAGGTCAGTAAGAGCGTGACTGAGCATAAGTCCTCAACGACCGACGGAAAGTCTAAAACTGCATTTTTTTCACCAGACAGCCGCCTTAGAATGTCTATTAAGTTTGCTAAACATTTAGACAGGTTGACCTTGTCTAGATTCAATGCCGTGAGAATTGAGTCGAGCGTTTTTTTGAGTGGTATTTGGGTTTCAACTGTTGGTTACCGCTCGATCATGGCTAACGAGCAGCTTTGTGCCCATTACCGTATGGGCGTTGAGAAGATTTCTGTATTCCAAGTGATCGCAATGGCGGCAAGATTTACTAAGCGTTATTTCGATAGACGAAGGAATGACAAGTCGCCGATTATTCTGCACGCTTTAGTGATCTGCTGTTTTGCTGTATCTCATTTAATATCTCGAGTAGCCCAAAAAATTGTTACTTGATTGAAGTGCAGATTCAAAAGTCAGTATGTTGTTAACCATTGTGATTCCTACCTACAAGCGTCAACCTGAGCTGTTGCGCTTGCTGCATTGGTTAGAAGCAGAGGTTGAAGCTGTGGCAGAGATGATCCGCGTTGTCATTTCTGACAATGCCTCGCCTGGCGGCGTATCTGCTGAAGTGATCAGCGTTATAGAAGCTCATCCATGGATGTCGCTGTTTCGGCAGCCGTGCAATGTTGGTCCTGACCGAAATTTCATGGATGCAGTAGACCTAGTCGTGACACCATACTTCTGGCTGTTGGGGGATGACGATTTGATGGTTAAAGGCCTGTTATCGCCATTATTGGCGCACTTACAGAATCATGAGCCTGATTTGATCTATCTACCAAGCCATTGGACAACGGGAGATCTTGCGCAATCTGCGTACAAGCTTGCTAATTTTAAACAACGATTTATCAGCGTTGATGCTGCGGTGCTGGCAACGCATTGCCATGTGAATTTGACGTTTATTTCTTCTTGGGTTGTCAAGCGAGTACATTGGAGATCACCTGGTGGTACGTTAAATGCGCCTAGTACATTGATTCAAACGAATCTTCTTCAGATGTCATGGATTTTGCAAGCACTATGTAGAGGGCGAAGGTTCTCTATGGTTGATCGTGCTTGTGTCATTGCCAGATCGGGCAATACTGGTGGCTATAAGCTATTAACTGTTTTTGGCAAGAATCTAAGAGAAATCCTTGTTGTGAGTCTAGAGGGCAGGCGCGAACTCCTAGAGCCGATCTTGAACAGACTAGGTTGGACCTACCTCCCGAGTCTCATTTGGTTCAGTCGCGAGCAGCAGTCAGAGAACTTTCTACCAGAGGATTACGAGTCTGCTTTGGCTCTTTGGAGTTCTGGTTGGGCTTACAAGACGGTGCATAAACCTATGCTATCGCTACCAAAGTGGCTCGCTTTTCTGTTTTTTGTATCGGTCAAAATTCTTGATCGAGTATGGACAATGACCAACTGGTTTCGGTACTTAGCAGCAAGGATCAAATCTTAACCCAAGAGTTGGATTCAGCATCAAAGCGCTTGATTGCACGAGCAGGCGAGCCTGCTACTAGAGTGCCTTCTGTGAAGTCTTGGTTTACTAAACTATTTGCAGCAATAATACAGCTGCGACCAATAGTTACTCCCCCTGTAATCACGACGTTGTTGGCAATCCAAGTGTTGTCACCAATGTCAATGCCTTGTGAAATACTTAGTGGGCGGAGTGCAGGGCAAATTTCAATATGTGACTGATTAGGGCCTGAATAGCAACCATGCTGATGATCGCCTACGAATATATTACTGCCAAATAATACGTTATTGCCGATGTTGACTTTGTTATTGCAGCTGATGTGTACCGCATCGCCCATACTCACGTTATCGCCGATAGTGATCGAAGGCGAAAATTTTTGAGTTTTGTATTCTGGAATGGCTTCTATCCATAAATTAGAATGGGCGTAAAAATTTTTACCAATATTTAGATGTTTCGTACCAAGGAGTAAAAACTTTGGACCGATATACAAGCCAGGGGCATCCAAGCTCCAGCGTAGAGGCAGGCTACGCACTAGATAAAAGCCGTAGCGGAAGATTTTGAGCAACGCGAAAAGTAGCGTTTCGCGCTCAAAACTGATCTTTATTTGCCGCAATAGACTTTTCATATTGACGTTTATCGTTGAATGGAGCGTCTTGCAAGCTGGTAGACCCAAGCACTGTGAGAGCCGAGGAGGGTATTCATAATATAAAGTGTTTTTGGCATCCAGTGATCAAATAAACCTAAGCGATTGAGCTCTTCCTTGAGCTGTCTCTGCTCAGCAGTGGATCTTCCGGCAAACATTTCAAACAGATGAAATGACATTCGTCCCGCTAGTTCGCTTCGCATAGACGCAATTAGTGCTACCTGATTTTTTTTCTCAACATCAGATGTTATTGTGAGGATAGATTCCCACATACGACCTCTTGCCTGTGCGCTGTATCTGCCGGGAGTGAAGTGACTTTTCTCTGACTTAGCGCTACCAAAGAGGGGGGCATTGTCAGCGCGTGCTGCAACAGTTGGCGTTGCCATATAGCCAATCGTGCCATGGCAATAGGCTTCAAGCAACAAATAGATTTGATAATAGAGAGTGCCATCGTATTGCTGAGTTGAGTGCTGTAGCGCCCAATTACGATCAAAAATTAGCCCACCAAAAAATCCTCCGATACGCATCACAATTCCAGCTGGATGTGATGCTTTGCTGATGGAGGTGTCTGTTGCGATCTGTCGGGAATATCCAATAGGTTTAAGCGGATCGTGGTCAAAGCGCGCGAAGCTGCGTGATGCGGCAAGAACTTGATTGTTCATCAAAAAACGCTGCGCAATCTGTATGCCGTCGGGCAGAATGAAATCGTCGTTGCCAATGAAGAAAACATGAGTTCCAGTGGCTAATTCGATCAAGCGGCGCAAATTCCCGTCATAGCCCAGATTAATCGGATTTTCGATAAAACGCACTACCAAGCCATGCACTCGCATGCGCGAGGCAAACTGTGTGGTTATATCTCGCAGAGCATCACGTTGTGGTGAACCGTCTTCGCATATCAATACTTCATGCGGAAACTGTGTCTGCGCTTCTATACTTTTCAATAAGAGTGCATACTCTTCTGGCCTTCCGTACGCAGGAATGCATACGCTTAAGCGAGGTGTATCAGTGATGTGTTCAGGGATTACCATCGACCTGTACTTTACGAGCGACGATCATCCAATTTTGGGTGACCCAAGGTAAGCACTTAGCGAGAACTTTGTCCACAAAATTGAATAAGCGGCAAAACCAAGAGTGATTAGCGATACTTTTTGGCAAACGGCGAAGCATGTTACGCGGGAGCACTGCATAGCGTTGTAGCTCGGAGATCAAGAAGATGCCGTCGTAGATTTTTTGTACTTGAGCATGATTGTAAGTATGTTGATGATGATAGCGGCCAAGCTTTGCTGCGAGCCACTCAATCCAACTACCGCTGCTGGGAAAATGGTAGCAAAGGAAAACACCATTTGGTTTGAGAATACGGTGAATTTCTGATAACGATGCCCGCTCGTCTCCACCGGTCTCTCGCACGTGCTCTAGCACCCCGATTGAAAAAACAGCATCAAAGAAGTTATCCGGATAGGGTAAGAGGACGGGCTGGTTTGGCTCAGCAATGCAACAATTAATTTGACCATTACTGATTTCTGTGCAAATAAACTGTGGCTCTGAGAATGTATAGATATTTGTATGAAAACCAGATCGATTCAGGAAGAATGAAAAATGACCGCTGCCGCCGCCCCAGTCAAGAACGTTCGCAGCCTCAGGTAGCAATCTGTTTGCGGTGGTATACGCGAGGTGATACTGATGAAGGCTAGCAAGTGCATCAAGTCCTTGGCTGCCATCTTTCGCTTGAATCTGTTCAGAACGCAGTAAAATTTCACGCGAAATTTGTTCTGGGGATGATCGATCAGTCATGGTTATGGAGTGTGCGTATAGCCAATATTGAAATCGGCAAGCTTAGCTGTGATGTTGTCGGCACTTCGAGGGTTTTCACAAAAGTCGATGATACTTCTTAGGCTGCTTTCAAATGCGATTTCTACGCTATCTTCTGCCGACAAGATTTGAGGGTGTCGAGTAGGCTTCGCATTGTCAGAAACCAATAATTCTTCGTAGAGTTTTTCTCCTGGTCGCAGGCCTGTAATTTCTACTGCGATGTCACCTTCTGGATGTTGATCATCTTTGATACTGAGACCGCTGAGTTGCACCATGGCAATAGCAAGATCCATGATTCGCACGCTCTCGCCCATATCTAGCAGGTAGACATGACGGGAGAGTGCGTGCTCTGCGTTCAGACCAGCAGCTTGTAGAACCAACTGTGCAGCCTCGGGTATGGTCATGAAATAGCGTGTGATGTCTGGGTGGGTTAATGTAATCGGGCCACCTTGCTTGATTTGTTGTCTGAATAACGGAACTACAGACCCAGAGGAGCCTAAGACGTTTCCAAATCTAACGATACAAAAGCGCGTTTTCTGAGGCGAGTCGGATGGGATCTGTGCAATTGCATGCAGAGCAATTTCTGCCAGTCGCTTGCTAGCTCCCATGACATTCGTTGGGCGAACAGCTTTGTCAGTGCTTATCATGACCATATCACACACAGCCGCCTGCTGAGCTGTCTCAGCGAGCGTCACAGTTCCTAGGACATTGTTTCGCAAACCGGCTGCTGAATTTGCCTCGACGAGTGGAACGTGTTTATAAGCTGCCGCGTGAAAGATGGTCGCGGGTTTATGTTGTGCAAAAAGTGCCTGCAAAAATGCTCTATCTAGGATGTTGCCGAGAACGGGGGTGATAGTCAGTTTGCGAAATGCTTTTGCCTCGGATAATTCTTGAGTTATGTTGTATAGGGCGAGCTCATTGAGCTCAAGTAGCAAGAGTTGCTTTGGAGAGAACTTGACAATTTGCCTGCACAGTTCGCTGCCAATGGAGCCCCCTGCGCCTGTAACAACAACGACCTTTCCCCGGATCGTGTTTTCCATAAGATCAGTCATCGGGGCCACTGGATCACGCCCCAATAAATCTTCGATGGCAATCTCTCGTAAATCACTCTCCTGAACTTTACCTTGCGCTAAGTCAGTCAAACTAGGTACAGTACGGATAGCGACGCGTTCTTGCCTAAAGTGTTTGATGATTTGTGTGCGTCTACTACGCGATAGGCTAGGAATAGCCAGGATCACATCATGAATTTGATACTTCTCACTGAGTTTGAGGAATTCATTGGGCCCATAGACTGGGATGCCAGAAATACGAGCTTTGTGTAAATTGACGTTATCGTCCAAGAAGCCAATCACCTGCCTCTCCCCGTTCGCTAGGAGAGATGCCGCGAGTTGTTGGCCAGAGTTGCCAGCGCCGTAGATGAGTACGTTGGGCAAATGTTCGCTGCGATTTACCGATACGGATTGCTCGGTTAAGAGCTGATTAGCCATCAGGCGAAGAAGTGCAAGGCCGATGAGGAGAAGTAACGGCTGTAACACCCCGATAGTGCGCGGAACAAGCGGGAAGCCGTAGACTGTAAAAATAGCGCTGTAAATCACTGCATAGACGGCAATTGCACGCAAAGCGGCTGTGATGGTCTGTCGGCCAACATAGCGGATCACCGTATGGTAAAAACCAAACGCAGTGAGCAGGGGTATCGCTAACACTATCGACGCTACAACTGCGAGCCATTGATAGCCAGACAAGCTGACCCAGCTTTCAAAGCGAAAGCAGATAGCGAGCCAAACTGTAAGAACGCAAAGCGAGGAATCGGCTAAAACGGCGATGGTTTTTTTTGCATTGCGGGGCAGTGCAAGCAGACTACTGATGCGGCGAGTGTTGCTGAGCTGCATTAATGTGACACGCCCTTAGATTGAATTGCGTGGTGGAAAGTGCGCCAGATGATTTGTATGTCCAAGGCAAGACTGCGCGTGTTGAGGTATGTGGTATCGAAGTTGACTTTGTCGGGGATGGAGAGTTCGTCGCGGCCATTGATTTGCGCCCAACCTGTCAGGCCGGGGACGAGCTTGTGCACGCCTTGCGCGGTTCGCAATTCGATCAAATCATGTTGATTAAAAAGTGCAGGGCGAGGACCGACGAAACTCATGTCGCCTTTTAGTATGCACCACAGCTGAGGCAACTCATCTAAGCTGGTTTTACGAATGAAGGAGCCGATAGGCGTGAGCCATGCTTCTGGTTTGTCAAGCAAATGCGTAGCGACGGCCGGGGTATCGATCCGCATGCTACGGAATTTAGGCATCTTGAAGATTGTGTTGTCTTTGCCTACTCGATCTGACCAGTACAAAGCCGGCCCAGGAGAAGTGAGGCGTACGGCGATAGCGATGAATACCATTGGCCAGATGAGCAAGGCCAAAGCAAGCAGGGCTAGGATGAGATCAAAGCAGCGTTTCACAGTACTATTTTAAGCAAAAATGCTCAATCGCCGGCATAGAATCTGCGCAGAATGCTATTGAATTCATAGTAATTAGGTTGCACTCTGAGAGTTGATACCCAGCTTGTCTAGCAAATCGCTCACGAGCTCTAAGCGAATCAGTGGGCTGTCTAGTTCCAATAGACGCTGTTTCATTTCCATGGGTAGCGGTAGCAGCTGGCACCAGCGGTTGGCTAGCCAGCTGCAATCGGAGAGTTGGGCCTCAGTGGCTGGGCCTGGGAAAAGATCGACTTGTGTGGTTTCCGGCATGCGCGCGAGCACACTTTCAAAAAGTCGGCGGCAGCTGCTCAATTCTTCTGGGACAGGAATGGAGTTGTCTTCTGCAAGGTAGCTGACATCTGCCACCCATAAACCGTGCTTGAGTCGTTCAATGCGCGAGGTGCGAAAACGTTGTTGACCGAGGCAGCGAATCACTCGCAGGCCAGGCTGAGGAGATTCATGGTGTGTGATTGTGGCGAGCGTGCCCACTTGTGCAAAGGCCTCGCTTTGACCGGGCTGTACGACTTCGTGGCCTTTGGTGAGGCTGACGATGCCAAAGGGTGCGCCATTTTCGATGCAACGGCGAATCATGTCGAGATAGCGGACTTCAAAAATTCGAAGCGGCAATACCGACCCCGGGAAAAGCACCGAGCCCAAGGGGAAGAGGGGCAGGTTGTTGAGAACCACAGACCAAGGCTTAGGAAACAGCTTCTGCGGGCTGGCGCTGCAGCATAGCCAAAACGGAAGCGATTTTCGCGCGCAGCTCGCGGCGATCGCAGATGAAGTCGACAGCGCCCTTCTCCACAAGGAATTCAGCGCGCTGGAAGCCCTCCGGCAAGGTCTGGCGTACAGTGTTTTCAATCACTCGGGGACCGGCAAAGCCGATCAGAGCTTTAGGCTCAGCAATCACCACATCGCCTACAAAGGCAAAACCAGCACTGACACCACCCATGGTTGGGTCGGTGAGCACGCTGATGTAGGGCAGCCCTTTTTTGGCCAAGCGCGTCAGTGCAGAGTTGGTTTTGGCCATCTGCATAAGTGAGAGAAGGCCTTCTTGCATACGCGCGCCACCCGTAGCCGTAAAGCAAATAAAGGGCACTTTTTGCTCGATAGCGGTTTCCACGCCGCGCACAAAACGCTCACCGACCACTGAGCCCATGGAGCCACCCATGAAATCAAATTCGAAGCAAGCCACGACGACTTCTAAGCTATGGATTGCGCCACCCTTGACGATCAGCGCATCGGTTTCGCCGGTTTCTTCCATGGCTGCTTTTAAACGCTCCGGGTACTTACGGCTGTCTTTGAATTTGAGCGCATCCACGGGGATGACTTCTTGACCAATATCGTATCGACCCTCTGGATCGAGCAGGCCATCCAGGCGGGCGCGTGCTGAGATACGGTGATGGTGGCTGCATTTGGGACAGACCATCAGGCTGTGCTCTAAATCGGTTTTGAAAAGCACAGTTTCGCAGCTTGGGCATTTCGTCCACAGACCTTCAGGAATGCTGCGGCGTTCGTTGGGATCAGTTTGCTCGATCTTAGGGGGCAGGAGTTTTTCTAGCCAAGACATATCAGTCTCCAAAGGTGTTTCAAGAGTCTAGCGCACTACGGATATCGCGTAAAAATTGAGCAGCTGCGGATGCCACTTTTTCATGCGGCTGATCCTCGATCAGCTGAATCAAGCGGCTGCCGATCACCACCGCATCGCTCACGGCGGCGACTGCTTTCGCCGATGCTGCATCTCGGATGCCAAAGCCTACGCCAACGGGCACATTCACGAACTGCTTGATGCGTGGCACGGCTTGCGCTACCGCGTCAGTATCCAAGGCGCCAGAACCCGTCACACCTTTGAGCGAGACGTAATACACATAGCCGCTGGCGAGCTCGCCGACGAGCTTCATGCGCTTTTCGGTGGAGGTAGGGGCGAGGAGGAAGATTAAATCCAAGCCATTGGCTTTGAGCTTGCTGGCAAACTCGGTGCATTCTTCCGGGGGGTAGTCGACGATTAGCACGCCATCCACGCCCGCTGCCGACGCGTCGCGGATGAAGGCGTCTTCGCCGTGTTTGAGGTCATAGCGCTCCACCGGATTGGCATAGCCCATGAGCACAACGGGTGTACTCGCATCCTTGGCGCGGAAGGTCTTGACCATATCCAGCACTTGCGTCATACCGATGCCCAGTGCCAACGCGCGATCGCCAGCTTTTTGGATCACGGGGCCGTCTGCGGATGGATCAGAGAAGGGCACACCCAGCTCAATGATGTCGGCTCCTGCACCGACCATGGCATGCATCAAATCAGGCGTGATATCGCGATAGGGAAAGCCGGCTGTGACGTAGGGAATCAGCGCCTGGCGGTTTTGCGCTTTCAAAGCGGCCATACATGAGGAAATTCTGCTCATCGCTTGAACTCCACAACCTGACCGCCTTTGACGGATTCACCTCGGCAGGATGGGCGGCAATAAAAGTCTGCACCTGAGAGATCAGCCACCGTGCCAATGTCTTTGTCACCTCGACCAGAGAGGTTCACGAGAATGGATTGATCCGGGCGCATGGTTTTCGCCATCTTCATCGCTTGTGCCACTGCATGACTGGATTCCAGCGCAGGAATGATGCCTTCGGTGCGGCAGAGGTAATGAAAAGCGTCCAGAGCCTCTTTGTCTGTGATGCCGACATATTCTGCGCGCTTCGTGTCAGATAACCATGCATGCTCAGGCCCCACGCCGGGGTAGTCCAAACCAGCGCTCACGGAATGCGTTTCAATGATTTGGCCGTTATCGTCTTGTAGCACATAGGTGCGGTTGCCGTGCAACACGCCTGGCTGGCCGCGCTGGATTGAAGCGCTGTGTTTGCCGCTGTCCAAGCCTTCGCCGGCCGCCTCCACGCCAATCAGGCGTGTGTTTTCAAACGGAATATAGGGATGAAAAATCCCCATCGCATTGCTGCCGCCGCCCACGCAAGCGATCACGGCATCAGGCTGTTTGTCACTACCTAAATGCTTAGGCATTTGCTCAATGCATTCCTTGCCAATGATGCTCTGGAAATCGCGCACCATCATGGGATAAGGATGCGGGCCGGCCACCGTGCCGATGATGTAGAAGGTATTGTCCACGTTCGCCACCCAGTCGCGCATCGCTTCATTCAAAGCGTCTTTGAGGGTTTTGCTGCCTGATTCGACTGGGATCACAGTTGCGCCCAAGAGCTTCATGCGGTAGACGTTGGGTGATTGGCGCTTCACATCCACAGAGCCCATGTAGACCACGCATTCTAGGCCGTAACGTGCGCAGATCGTGGCTGTGGCCACGCCGTGCTGGCCAGCGCCTGTCTCAGCGATCACACGAGGCTTGCCCATGCGCTTGGCGAGCAGGGCTTGGCCAATCGTGTTGTTGACCTTGTGTGCGCCAGTGTGATTCAAATCCTCACGCTTCAAGTAGATTTGTGCACCACCCATTTCACGGCTCATGCGAGCTGCATGATAAATCGGGGAAGGGCGGCCAACGAAATGCGCCAGCTCGTAGTTGAATTCACGAATGAATTCAGGGTCGTTTTGATAATGCGCGTAGGCCTCTTTCAGCTCTTCAATCGCATGGGACAAAGTTTCGGAGACGAAATTGCCGCCGTATTTGCCGAAGTGACCATTTTGGTCGGGGTATGCATAAGGTTTCACAGCTTTAACTCTTGGAAAGGATCTCATCGGCGCGGCGCACGGCGGCAATGAAATCGATGATCTTTTTCGGGTCTTTGAGACCTTTCTGAGTGCCCCCATTTGGAGCATCCAACTCAACACCCGAGCTCACGTCCACGGCCCAAGGCCGCACCAGCGTGATGCCGTCAATCACGTTTTGTGCGGTGAGCCCACCAGACAAAACGATCCGAGAGCTTGCGTTTATTTGTGGATGTGACCACGGTTGAGCTTTCCAATCAAAAGACTTGCCGCTACCTCCGAACCCTTCAGAATCAGCATCGACCAAAATGGCTTGCGCAGCGGCGTAGTCTGCACAGAATTTTACCAAGTCAAACGAAGCGGCGCTAGCCACGGGGATTCGTGCTGCGCGCATGAAGGCCTGACCCGCTGCTAAACATTGCTGAGGACTTTCATCACCATGAAATTGTAATAAAAATCGAGGTCTAGCCGGCATAGAATCTGCGCGAAGTGCTATCAAATTAGTAGTATCTTCATTCACGTACAACAGCACAGGCGTGACGAACGCAGGCAGCCGTTGAGCGAGCTCGCACGCCCGCGCGTAGCTCACCGCACGTGGGCTCTTGGCATACAACACAAAACCAATCGCATCCGCGCCTGCGTGGACAGCTGCATCCACATCTGCCTCACGCGTGAGACCACAAATTTTGATCCGCGTGCGATGAACGGGGCTGGAGGGGGCTTTCAAGGCATCAGCCATGAGATTTCTCAAACTCCGCCAAATAGCTTACCAGCGCCTGCACACCCTCAAGCGGCATAGCGTTATAGATGCTCGCCCGCAATCCACCGACGCTGCGGTGACCTTTGAGTTGGAGGAGGCCGCGCTCATCTGCTCCCTTCAAGAAAGGTACGTAGAGCTTCTCATCGGGCAAAAAGAAGGGCACATTCATGCGCGAGCGGAATGCCTTTTGCACTTTGGTTTTGTAGAAGTCTGAAGCATCGAGTGCGTCATAGAGTAGGGAGGCTTTCGTCGCGTTGTGAGCTTGCATCGCAGCCAAGCCACCACGTTTTTTCAACCACTGAAACACCAGGCCAGCAATATAAATCGCATAAGTCGGCGGTGTGTTGTACATCGAATCGGCCTTGCCTTGCACCGCGTAATTGAATACGTCTGGCGTGTAAGCCAGCGCACCTCCCAGCAAATCTTCGCGCACGATCACAATGGTGAGGCCTGCAGGCCCAATATTTTTCTGAGCACCACCGAAAATGAGGCCGTATTTGCTCACGTCCATCGGGCGCGAGAGGATCATCGACGACACATCGCTCACCAAAATTTGGTTGCCGATGTCAGGTGTGCCTTGAAATTCAACGCCATCTATCGTTTCGTTCTGGCAGATGTGCAAGTAGGCTGCGTTTGCGCTTTGCTTCCAGCTGGAAACGGCCGGAATATGTGTGAAACCATCCGCTTTAGCTGAGGCGGCAATATTCACCTTGGCAAACTTCGCTGCTTCCTGCGCTGATTTTTCACTCCAGGTGCCCGTAACGACGAAATCAATTTCGCTTTTCCCGCGCAACATGTTCATCGGCACAATCGCGTTCTCCCCCAAGCCGCCGCCTTGCAGAAAGATCACTTTGTAATTTTCAGGAATTGCCAACAAAGAGCGTAAATCCGCCACGGCCCGCTCATAAATTCCAATGAATTCCGGCCCCCGGTGACTCATCTCCATCACGCTCATGCCACTGCCTTGCCAATCCAGCATTTCTTCTGAGGCTATTTGCAAGACTTCTTGCGGCAACATGGCCGGGCCGGCACTGAAATTATGAACACGAGGCATCGAAAATTCCTTATCTTTATCTACATTTGACATTATCGCCGTGCATTACAATACAGTCTGAACAAATCGCACCGGCTTCAGGAGAGGTGGATGAGCGGTTTAAGTCACACGCCTGGAAAGCGTGCGTAGGGTCAAACTTACCGCGGGTTCGAATCCCGCCCTCTCCGCCACTGAATTTTCGTAACTCGTTGATTCAGTTAAAAAAATCCACCGCTCGGTGGATTTTTTGTTTCCAATATGCATTTCGTTATGCATTTCTCATTGCGATAGCAAGAGATGAAATGCGAGAACATGCGAGCATTACGCCTGCACAGCGTAGCGAAAGTGACTCAAGGCCATGAGCGAAAATAATGTGTGGCAGTGTGTGCTGTCAAGGAGACCAAATGACAAAAGTCAGTGCAGCAAAAACCACCTACAAGTATCTTGGACAGAATGGCGAGGGCTTGCTGCGTTTGCGCAGTGACAAAGAGGCGCTGCTCGTTAGTGGCACGTTGTATGCGGCATCAACACCGAAGAAGCCAACTGTTGGTAAAACCAAAGTGG
This sequence comes from Variovorax sp. PCZ-1, assembly GCF_018413605.1. Classification (GTDB taxonomy): domain Bacteria; phylum Pseudomonadota; class Gammaproteobacteria; order Burkholderiales; family Burkholderiaceae_C; genus JANMDU01. Next base: position 661,888 of record NZ_JAHCDN010000002.1, read on the forward strand.
CATTGGTTGCCCTCAAAACTTCACCAAACTACACCAAGGCAGAGTCCGACCAGCGATTCACCGTCATCACCAGTACAGACGAACGATTGCGCGTCGTTGGGCAAGTAGTAGCTCGGGAATTGGTCACCAATGTCACGCGACAGCTTGGTTGGCCAGCGGCTCGAAAGGCTGAGGCTAGCGAAGCTACGGCTGCGACGCCTGCCAAGAAGATCAGAGGCGGCAAGAAGCCCAGCGGCGATGTGTTGCTTAAAGATGAGATTGTTCGCGTTAATGCCCTACTGAAACTTGAACACGATCCAGAGGTGCGGATGAAATACGTCTCGTACTTCATCGGCCAATCCGAGGGCAATCTGTACAAGAAGATCAAAGCCGGAACATTTCCAGCACCCTACACAAAGCCCGGTGGTGGTGCGTATTGGAAGCATTCGACATTGCTTGAGTACCAAGCCAAGACTGCTGAACCCAAACCAAAAACAAAACGCAGCAAAAAGAAGGACTAGGCGCAGGGAACATGAGTGCAGTTGTTTGCTGATCACTAATCTAATTTCATCACATGTTCCACCAAACATCGGAGAAGCATGTGAAAACAACGAACGTCAAAGCCACCAAAAACCGCCATCACAGCGCTGTGACAGCCATGCCGTTGCAGTCACAGCAATCGCTTCAAAAATCGCAGCCCGCAGTAGCCTCAACAGAACAAAAAGCAATTGCTGCTACTCGGCGGCATAGACCCTCAAAAACAAGTGCCACTATGAGGATACCGCACGAGTTACGCACACAGGTCGCGGCTCTAATTACCGCTTACCGCGAGCAGTACCGTAGTGATCCTGATTGTTGGTGAAGTCGTGTGCATCACCCGGCAAACTGAACGCTGGGTATTAAATCCCTACAAATGAAGGCGTTTAGGCATCGCAAGTCATCTTACAAATGGCTATCGCATAGAATTACTGCATGAGAAAAATGTGGCGCACCCTTCTGCTAATTGCACTATGCGTGCAAATGGCTTCGGTTGCGCTTGCTTCGTATGCGCAGTACACACCGCATGAGCACCATCATTCTCATTCAGAGGGTGTTGCATCATATGATGCGCACTTGGCTCATTCATCCGATCATAAAGCCAGCGTTGAACAGGCCGAATGCGGTGCTGAGCATCATCATTGCGCTGCATCTCACCTCACCCCCTTACTGCAAACACGTGTGTCAGCGTCTGTAGACTCCCCGAGCCAAGTTTTTCACTTGAGTGCAGTGGCTGTTGACCCTACTGATTTAATCGCAAGTATTGAACGCCCCAAGTGGGCAACCGTCTGATTTCAAAGCGTCTTTGACGATTTTTGCTGCGAAGAGCAGCTTCGTCATTTTTTCTTCACGCATGGGCTTTGTGCCCCTGATCAGATGAACTCAATACTCCATTTCAAAGCATGGGGTTGTTTACTTGGCTTAGCAGTTATCAGCATATCTATAGCAGCTCAGGCAAGCGCAACCTCTCCCTCTAATACCGCTACTCAAAACATAAGCTTTAGCGAAGCACTTGAATCGGCTTGGCAACGTCATCCTTGGCTTCAAAGCGAGGCTAACCGACGCGCTGAGCTGGCCGGGCGCAAGCTGCAAACTCAAGGTTTAACATCGGCTGCGCCCACCATCGGTTTGGCACACAGCACAGATCGCATAGGCAGCAATAATGGCTTGCGTGGCCTAGAAGTGGAAATCAGCGCGCCGCTGTGGAATGCTGGCCTGCGCTCCGCCACACAAAGCCAAATCGAGCGCGATGAGCAGCGCTTTTTGCTTTCGGGGCAAGCGGCCAAGCTCAAGCTCGCCGGCGAGCTACGCGAGCTGTCCGCGCGCTTTGCTTTGGCACAATCGGATCAGCAGCTTGCCAAGCGCAAAGTCTCAGAGGCGAAGAGCCTAGCCGACGATGTAGCCAAGCGTGTGCGCGTTGGCGATGTGGCGCGTGTTGACAACCTCATGGCGCAAAGTGCTGTAACGCTCGCGCAAGGGCAGCTTGAAGCGGCACAAACGGAGCTGGTTGCGCTGCAAAGCCAATGGCAGACCTTGACGGGTTTGACAACAACACCAGTACCATTGCCTAACGCATTCTCTGCGCAAACCAGCGACCTAAGCAACCACCCGCAATTGCAGGAAGCGCAAGCCACGGTGAATGCAGTGCAGGCCAAGCTCGCCACCACGCTGGCAGATTCGCGCGACCCGATGGAAGTGGGCATCACCGCTACGCGCGAGCGATCCGCGAGAGGGAACCCGAATGAAACCAGCATGCAATTCGCAGTGCGCATCCCTTTGGGTAGTGCCAGCCGCAATACAGCCAAAGCAGCCGCAGCGCGCGCTGAATTGGATGAAGCGCAAAATGCTCTTCAAGTCACAGAGCGCCAATTGCAAGCTGAGCAAAGTACAGCGCGCGCGCAAGTGGCTTCTGCTCAACGCGCCCTAGCTCTTGCCGAGCAGCGCGCCAAGCTCGCTACCGAAGCGCAAAGCTTGTACGCCAAAGCCTTCCGTTTGGGTGAGAGTGATCTGGTCACTCGCCTGCGCGCAGACAACGAAAAATTCGATGCTGATTTGGCACTGAGCCGTGCTCAGCTTCAACTCCAACGTGCTCAATCGCAACTGCAACACAGCTTAGGGCTTCTGCCATGAAACGCTTCTCCTCTCTCACCAACACACTGCGCATCTGCGCAATAACATTCTTGGCAGCTCTCAGCCTATCTACGCAAGCTGGCCCCGGTCATGACCACGGCGATGAAGCGCCCACTGCTACTGGCGCGGCCTCTCCGCGCGTGAGTACGCATTCTGATTTGTTTGAGCTTGTTGGGATCGTTGATCACAACAAGATGACGATCTATCTGGATCGTTTCAGCACCAACGAGCCGATCACACAAGCTCAAATCGAGTTAGAAATTACACAGGATAAATCTCCGATCAAGCTCATTGCTAAAGCCGAGGCAGACGGAACATTCAGCGTGACCAACGACTTACTGGAAAAGCCGGGTGCGTATGCTTTGAGCTTTACAGTGACAGCAGGTAAAGACACGGATTTGCTCGCTGGCGAGCTGAAAATTGGCGCAACTGTCTCAGACGCTGGACAGGCTCACGATCATGCTCACACAACCTCATGGTTGGCCTATGCAGGTTATGCCGCTGCTGCCATTGGTGCAGTATTCGTCGCTCTGCTTGCTTGGCGCTGGCAGCGGCGCAGGAAAATCGTCACCTTATCGGCCATTGCAACGGGTGCGATGTTCATCGCGATGATACAAGTACCCCAGAGCGCCATCGCCGGTCCCGGCCATGACCACGGCGATGCTGCGCCAGCGGCCAGCAGCAATGCGCCCAAGCGCTTGCCTGATGGCAGCGTATTTCTACCCAAGCCCAGCCAGCGCCAATTGTTGGTGCGCACCATACCAGTTAAGCAAGAATCTGCGCCGCAAACCGTTGAGCTGCTAGGCCGTGTGGTGGCTGATCCGAATGCTGGCGGCAAAGTGCAGCCCACACAAGCTGGCCGGGTTGAGGCTGGAGCACGTGGCTTGCCCACGCTGGGTCAAGCCGTGCGTAAAGGCGAGGTTTTGGCTATCGTGCGCCCTACTGTGAGTGCGATTGAGCGTGCTAACCAAGGTGCGCAAAGCGCTGAGCTGCGTAGCAGTCTAGAGCTTGCTCGCAAGCGCTTGGCTCGCCTTGAGCAGCTAGAAGGCACAGTACCGCAAAAAGACATTGAAGCAGCGCGCGCTGAAGTGCAAAGCCTCTCTCAACGCGCTGCGCTTGTTGCGCCGAGCGTATCGACGGTGGAAAGCTTGGTTGCGCCCGTCTCTGGCGTGATCGCGGCCAGCAATGTGGTGGCCGGACAAGTGGTTGACGCGCGTGAAGTATTGTTTGAAATCATTGACCCTGCGCGGTTGATGGTGGAAGCCACGGCCTTTGATGCCAGCATCTTGAGCAATATCGCATCAGCGAATTTGGCCTTGCCACAAAACCAAAATGCTGCGCTGCGCTTCAGTGGTGCGGGGCGTATGTTGCGTGAGGGTGCGATTCCCTTGCAATTTCGCACCACAGGCGCAACGGCCTTGCCATTGGCCGTGGGGCAACCCGTCAAAGTGATCGTGCATACCAAATCACAAACTCAGGGTTTCATCGTGCCCAATGCGGCAGTCGTGAAAAACCCCAGCAACCAAGACATCGTGTGGGTGCATACCGGCGAAGAGCAGTTTGCGGCTCGCACCGTGCGCTGGCAGGCGCTTGATGGTGGCCGCGTCACGGTGGTCGATGGCCTCAAAGCAGATGAACGTGTAGTCACGCAAGGCGCAGCCTTGCTCAATCAAGTGCGTTGAACAGAGAAAGCCATCTATGTTTGACAAACTTGTGCATTCCGCCATGGGCAATCGGCTCATGGTGATGATTCTGGCCGCTGTGCTTTTGATTTTTGGGGCGCTGTCGCTCGTCAAAATGCCAGTGGATGTGTTCCCTGACCTCAACAAACCCACCGTCACGCTGCAAGCCGAAGCCGGCGGCATGGCTCCCGAAGAAGTGGAGCAACGCATTACTTTGCCGCTGGAAACCGCCATGAGCGGTATGCCCGGTGTGGAGAGTGTTCGCTCTGTCTCCAGCGTGGGCTTGGCCTTTGTATATGTGACGTTTGACTGGAAGACGGATATTTTCCGCGCTCGTCAAATGGTCGGCGAGCGGCTATCTTCTGTGCGCGAGCAATTACCCAGCGATGTGGAGCATGTGGGCATGGGCCCGATCAGTTCCATCATGGGCGAAATCATGCTCGTGGCAATGCCTGTGGACACCAGCAAGACCACGCCGATGGCTGTGCGCGAGTTTGCTGATTTTTTGATGAGGCCTCGCTTGCTCACGATTCCCGGCATCGCGCAGGTGATTCCTATCGGCGGCGAAGTGCGCCAATACCAAGTGCAGCCTGATACAGCACGGATGGCCGCCTTGGGCATCACACTGGAGCAGATAGAAGCCGCTGTGCGCGGCTTTTCTAGCAATTCTAGCGGTGGCTTTTTGGAGCTGAATGGCCGTGAATACTTGATTCGGAACATCGCGCAAACCACACGCTTGGAAGATTTGCAAAAGCTACCTGTGGCCTTCCGCAATTCACAAGCCATCCAGCTCGCGCAAGTCGCGCAGGTCACGTTCGCGCCAGCGATCAAGCGCGGCGATGCTGGCTTGAACAGCAAACCTGCGGTGATCATGGGCATCCAAAAGCAGCCAGATGCAGACACCGTGAAGCTCACCAAGCAGGTGGAGGTGGCTTTGGCCGAGCTGAGCAAAGGCCTGCCCGCTGGCATGGGACAGCCGCAGGTGACGATGCGCCAAGCCACCTTCATCGAAACCTCGATCAGTACGCTGCAAGGCAAGCTGATGGCCGCTGGCGTGATCGTGGCGCTGATCCTGTATCTGTTTTTGCAGAACGCCCGCACCACCATCATCTCGCTCACAGCCATTCCCATTTCTATGGCGATCACGCTGCTGATCTTCAATTACTTCGGCCTCGGCATCAACACCATGACGCTGGGTGGCTTGACAATTGCCATTGGCGAGCTGGTCGATGATGCGGTGGTGGGTGTGGAGAATGTACTACGCCGCCTCAAGATGCAGCGCGAATCAACAGACAAGCCCCACATCGGCCCTTTGGAGCTGATTGCTAAAGCCACGCTGGAGGTGCGCTCTGGCATTGTGATCGCCACAGTGATCATCGTGCTGGTGCTGATTCCTTTGTTTTTCTTGCCCGGCATTGAAGGCCGCTTGATGCAGCCGTTGGCGGTGGCGTATATCGTCTCGCTGCTGGCTTCGATGATCGTCTCAGTGACGCTCACGCCAGTGATGGCTTTTTATCTTCTGCCGAAGATGAAAAATCTGGATCATGGCGACACGCGGGTGCAAGCTTGGGTCAAAGGCCGCTACAAAGCTGCGCTGGCTTTTGTGCTGCGTGCGCCGCGCGTATGGCTAGCCGCAGGCGCAACAGCGGCTGCTCTCTCCGCAGTTGCTGTGCCGTTTTTTGCCACCACATTTTTGCCACCTTTTAACGAAGGCGTAGCACTGGTAGGCATCCGCCTCAACCCCGGAACTACTCTTAGCGAATCGGTGCGCATCGGTGCGATTGCAGAAAAGGCGATTGCGGGTGTGCCTGAGGTAGAAAATGTGGGTCGCCGATCTGGCCGTGCTGAGTTGGATGAGCATGCCGAAGGTGTACATGTGTCTGAGCTAGATGTAAAGCTCAAACGCAGTGAGCGAAGTATTGAAACTATCTATGCCGATATTCGCTCGCGACTAGCTAGCCTGCCGGCAGCGATTGGCTTGGGGCAGCCCATCAGCCACCGCATTGATCACATGCTCTCTGGCGTGCGCACGCAAATCGCTATCAAGATTTTTGGTGATGATCTGGATACGCTGCGTGCGCAAGCGGAAAGCCTGCGAGTCAAGCTCTCCACCGTGCCCGGCGTGGTGGATTTGGAAGTGGAAAAGCAGGTGCTCACGCCGCAAATCAAGATCAATGTGCATTACGACAAAGCGCTTGCCGTGGGTTTGCCGCCTGCCAAGCTGCTCAAAGAGCTACAAATGATGGTCGATGGTGAGCGCATCACACAAGTGGTAGAAGGTAATCGACGCTTCAATCTGGTGATTCGCCTGCCCGATACGGCGCGCGGTATGGACGGCCTGCGCGGCTTGATGATTGATACACCAGCGGGGCGCGTACCACTGGCAACACTCGCCACAGTTGAGGAGTCGGACGGGCCCAATCAGATCAGCCGCGATGATGGCCGCCGCCGCATCGTGATTGCAGCCAATACCCAAGGCCGCGCCATGAGCGATGTAGTGGCTGATTTGCGCACGATTTTGGCTGACACCAAAATGCCAGAGGGGTATTTCACCACCATTGGCGGCCAATTCCAAGCGCAAGAAGATGCCTCGCGTTTGATTGGTTTGCTCTCCATCATTTCTGTGGCGGTGATCTTTCTGATTTTGTATTCCCGCTATCGCTCTGCTGTGCTCTCAGCCATCATCATGGCCAATATTCCGCTGGCTTTGGTGGGCGCGGTGATTGGCTTGTGGCTTTCAGGCCAGCCTTTATCAGTCGCGGCTTTGGTGGGCTTCATCACGCTCTCAGGTATTGCCATTCGCAACGGTATTCTCAAAGTTTCTCATTACGTGAATCTTTGCGCTTTTGAAAATGAGAAATTCAACGATGCAATGTTGATGCGCGGCTCTATGGAGCGGCTAACGCCTGTTCTCATGACGGCTTTGGTGGCAGCTTTAGCGCTTGCGCCTTTGCTTTTTGAAGCCGATATGCCGGGCACAGAAATTTTGCACCCCGTGGCCGTAGTGATTTTCTCTGGCCTGATTACCTCAACATTGCTCGATTCATTCCTCACGCCAGCGATGGTCAAAGTGTTTGGTCAAAAGGCTGTGGAAGCTCTGGCCAATTCGTCTAACGATGAGGCTTTCTGATCAGGAGTACGCCATGTATCTGGTTCTCAAATTTGCAATCAGCGCAGCATTGATCGTTGCGATATCTGAGCTGGCCAAACGCAGCCTGTGGCTGGCAGCGCTGTTGGCGGCTTTGCCGCTCACATCGCTGCTGGCTTTTGCCTGGATGCATCACGAGGGAGCCAGTTTGCAAAGCATCAGCCAGCTCTCGCGAGATATTTTCTGGCTGGTCTTGCCATCCCTCGCTTTGTTTCTACTTTTACCTTTTCTGATTGGCAAAGGATGGTCGTTTTGGTCATCCCTGTCAGCCTCATGTGCTGTGACCGCGTTGCTCTATGGCGCGACAGCCGCATTACTCCGTTTTTTCTCAACCTCCCCCAACCCTTAAAAGGAACACACCATGAAAACATCTCTCATCCTCGCTGCTGCACTGGCACTGTCTGGCATCGCCTATGCCGCTGGTGACAAGCACGATCACAGCGCCAAACACGGCGGCATTGTTGTCGAAGTCAAAGACATGGATTATGAAATCGTGGCTAAGACTGATCTGATGCAGATTTACGTGAGCGATCACGGAAAATCTGCCAAGCTCGATGGCGCGAAAGCTAAAGTGACTCTGCTCAACGGCAGTGAAAAGAGCGAAGTTGAGCTGCAACCCGCTGGCGATAAATTCGAGGCCAAGGGCGCATTCAAGGTGGCTAAAGGCACCAAAGGAATTGCTTTGATCACGCTCGCAGGAAAGAGCGCAACTACCGTGCGCTTTGAAGTGAAGTAAGCATTCAGCAATAGACGACAGACGTAAAAAAAGCGGCATACTTGCCGCTTTTTTGTTGCGTTACTGAGCGATCAGTTTGCGCCGTTGTATTGAAATGCAGCTGCCTTATCAGTTGCACTCATGCCAAGCAGTTCTTGACGAACTTGCTCGCGGGTTTTTGCAGGCTCTGTCGCCTTTGTAGGCACAGCCATGCCCAGATTCAAGAAGCGGATTGAGCCATCTTTGCGAGCAGCATCCAGTTCAGCCAGCACTTGAGCGCGGGTTTTGGTGCTCTGGAAGTGATCCCAGTGTGTGGTGAAACCTGCATCAGTATTAGCTGGATGGTAAACACCAGAGGCCATGCTGACGGCTGGCAAAGCCATGGCAAAACCGACGATGGCGAGGGACAAAGTAGAACGAACTTTCATGAAAAACTCCATTTGATGAAATGTCTTCTGGCTTTTGCTGAAGACCCGTGCAACATCGCACTGGTATGAACTTTATGCTTCTCACGCCGTCAAACAGCCGTCTGAAAAATGACAATTTCGTTATTTTTCGGTTGAACAAAAAGACTTTGAAATTCCCATGAAAATTTTGATTGTTGAAGATGAGAAAAAGCTGGCTAATTATCTGCGCCAAGGCTTGATACAAGAAGGCTACCAAGCCGATGCTGTACACAATGGTATCGATGGCCTGCATGAAGTGACGACCAATCATTACGACTTAATGGTGCTGGATGGCAACCTTCCCGGCATTGACGGTATGGGCGTATTGGCAGCGCTTCGGCAAACCCATCAATTGCCGGTGTTGATGCTGACTGCGCGCAGCAGTGTGGAAGATCGCGTCAAAGGGCTCACGATGGGCGCGGATGATTACTTGGTCAAGCCCTTCGTGTTCTCTGAGCTTCTGGCGCGCATCCAAGCCCTGCTTCGCCGCAGCGATCCGGCTCGCCAGCAAACCACCAGCAACGAATATGTGGTGGCAGATTTGCGTTTGGATTTTGTCAAGCGCAAGGTTTTTCGAGGCGAGAAGCGTTTGGATCTCACGTCCAAAGAATTTTTACTGCTCACAGTATTAATGCAGCGAAGTGGTGAAGTGATCTCGCGTACAGAGCTGGCGCAGCAAGTCTGGGATATGAATTTTGACAGTGATACCAATGTGGTGGAGGTTGCCGTGAGGCGGCTGCGGCTGAAAGTAGAAGATGGCTTTGACTCACCCTTGATTCACAATGTGCGCGGCATGGGATACGTGCTTGAGCCTCGCGACAACAAAGCCGAATCGAGTAAAAAGTAATGCCAGATTTTCGCAGCCTCAGCAAACGCTTGCTCGTTTGGCAAATTATTCTGTCAGTCACCACGCTGACTGCGCTATGCAGTGTGGTGTACATTTTTTTGGCTGTCTCGCTGGAAAACAAGCAAGAGAACGTGCTTCAACAAAACATGGCGGTAGTGCAGCACTTGGTGATGGAAGCCAACAAACACAAATCCACTGATGAATTGGTTCACAAGCTTGATGATTTGCTGTTTTCCAACGATGAACTCAGCGTGAGCTTGCGAGCTGCACAAGGCACTCAACTCTACGAGAAAGAGCGCGTCTATCAGCAAAATGCAGTGCTCAAACGAGGCCAGTCTTTTATTACGACTGAGAGCTGGGGCAGCGTGGAAGTGAATCTACAGCTTGACATCAAAGCAGATCGTGAGTTGAAAGAGAAGTTTGCTTGGCTGCTAATTGCAGTTGCAGTGATCGGCTCCACACTCGTGGCATCGCTGGGCTATTGGATCAGCCGCGCTGGACTGAAACCTCTGCGCTTGCTCACACAGCAAACTCAGCGAATATCCGCATCTGATCTGGATGCGCGCCTGGACAGCTCGGTGCAGCCCTTGGAGATTCAAGGCTTGGTAGCGCAATTCAACGCCTTGCTCACTCGTCTGCAACAATCCTACGTGCAAATGGAAGACTTCAATGCCAATGTGGCGCATGAGCTGAAAAACCCAATTGCCACCCTGATTGCCTCTCACGAGCTGGCGCTTCGCTCCGGTACGCGTGATGATGCGCAGACAGAATATCTGGCTTCCAATTTAGAAGAATTGCAACGCATCTCCGCTATCGTGAACGACATGCTTTTCATGTCGCGCGCAGACAGCGGATCGCTGGCACGCACGGTCTGGGTTGAAAATTTGGCGGTTCTGGCGCAATCTGTGGTCGATTATTACGAAGCAAGCGCCGCAGAAGCTGATGTAACTTTGCTGGTGCAAGGTGATGGCGGTGCGCATGTGGATACTGGTTTGTTCAAACGTGCGCTTTCCAATCTTGTGTCTAACGCTATACGCCATGCAGACAAGCACTCCACGATTCTGATCAAGGTAGACAAGCATGCCGAACTGCCGACTTGGATGCGTGTTCGCGTGACCAATGTTGGCTCAGATGTCAGCGAGGCTGATTTACCTAAAATCTTTGAAAGATTTTTTCGAGCAACCACAACCATGGATAGTCCACGAGATCATCATGGATTGGGCTTGGCGATAGTCAGCGCCGTGGCAAAAATGCATGCGGGTAAAACATTCGTATCGCATCAAAATGGTGTGTTTGAAATCGGCTTTGAATTTCCAATAGGTTAATGAGTGCTGATTCGCACAAGCCACTATTTAGGGCGTAAAAAAAGCGGCTGGTGTGCCGCTTTTTTACTGGTTTCGGAAGATCAGCCCAAAATCATTTTCTAGATCAACCGCCCGTGAAGAGCTTCTTGTATTCAGCTTCTTCTTTTGGGGTCATTTTGGGGCTGGGCTTTGCAGTCGTTTTGTCAATACCGTCCACATGAACCCATTTGCCATCGCGGTACTCGATTTTGTGGCCTTCATTGATCCAGCCGCGCTCACCGCCAACATAACGCCAGCCATCGGGCGACACTTTGCCAGCACCGAAATCACGCGCCAGCTTGGCTTCAGCTTGTACTTGGGCGCGCGTTTTGTCGGATTTGAAATGCTCGGGTACAAACACGTAACCGGCATCGCCACCTTTTGAGTGCCAAACGGTGTCTGCAACGGCAGCGCCAGAGAATGCCAACGTAGCCAGTGAAACAGCTGCTGTCGTTGCCAAGAGTTTACGAATCGTCATGATGATGTCCTTTAACAAATAACCACTAATCACACACTGAGAATCAGTTTTGTGATGACACAAGGTTTGTGTCATGAGTGTTAATGTAGAGAACGTAGCGCGACAGTTAGATGGCACTTGAATGACAAGTTTGTTATTTTCAGCTCAATACGGCAATCAGTGCTGATGCCCCTGATGGCTATTGCTTTCTTCAGCTTTTTGGGGCGAAAAATTACAGCCATCCTCGCTGTGTTCGCAGGCCACCAACTCGCATTGAATCGTCGTGTGCAAAACATTGAAGAGCTCAGCAACAGTTTGTTGGATTTTTTCAATCAGTACAGCAGGCTGGGTATCTGCTGCGTGAACGACGTGCACTGTCATGCTGTTTTTTCCACTGGTCAGCACCCACACATGCAGATCATGCAAGCTGGTGATGCCAGGTATCGCTAGGATCGCCTTAGACACATCATCGAGCGACAAGCCCTCCGGCGTGCCTTCAAGCAGAATATTCAAACTTTCTTTGAGCAAGACCCATGTGCGTGGCAAGACCCACAGGCCAATAGCGGCAGCCACCAAGGAATCCACCCAAATCCAGCCGGTGAAATAGATCACGATGGCAGCAATGATCACGCCCAAAGAGCCCAGCATATCGCTCCACACTTCAAGGTATGCACCCTTGATGTTCAAGCTGCTGTCTTTGTCTGCGCTGAGCAAGCGCATGCTGATCAAATTGATAATTAAGCCGAGTGACGCAACCACCAACATGCCCACTGTCTGCACTTGCGCAGGATTTCTAAAGCGCTGGTAGGCTTCAAACAAAATATAAAAGGCAACAGCAAAAAGCAATATGGCATTGAACGCGGCTGCCAAAATCTCAAAGCGGTGATAGCCATAGGTGTGCTTCGCATCAGCAGGCCGCTTAGCAATCCTCACAGCCGCCAAAGCAATGGCCAGCGCGGCAGCGTCTGTGAACATATGCGCAGCATCGGCCAGCAAAGCCAAGCTGTTGAGCACGATGCCAGCAATGGCTTCAGCGATCAAAAAAGTGCTGGTTAATCCCAGCGCGATCCACAAAGTGGTCTCTTTTTTGTTTTCTGGAATGGCGTGCGTATGGTCTGAACCCATGATTTTTATGACCTCGTGTTTGAATGCTGAGCATACATTAAGAGCACCCAACGGACAGGTCGAGTTACGAAGCATCGGCTCCAAGGCTAAGCCGATGCCCCACATCTAGAGTTATGGTTTCAATTGTACCTACTGAAATTCGGTTTTTGACAAACACTTGACCTTCAAGTAGCTTTAAGGTTTTTACTTCATTATCTTCATTTTTAAAGCGATTTTTATGTCCGCCCATTGTCATTCCGATAGCTGTACCAGCAGCCAAGCCACCGATCCGCGCTACCGCAAGATTCTTTGGATCGCTCTTGCGCTCAATTTTGCGATGTTTGTCGTAGAACTTGCTGCTGGCTTGGCATCTGGTTCGGTCTCCTTGCTGGCCGATTCCATTGATTTCTTTGGGGATGCGGCGAACTACGGCGTATCTCTCGCAGTACTCACCATGGCGCTGGCTGTACGCGCCAAAGCGGCGCTTTTAAAAGCCGCTTGCATGCTGGGCTTTGGCCTCTTCGTCTTGGGCAAAGCGGCTTGGTCTGCTCGCACTGGCGTGCCGCCAGAGGCGCTCACCATGGGCATCGTAGGCTTTGCTGCACTGTGCGTGAACATCGGTGTTGCCGCAATGCTCTATGCCTACCGTAATGGCGATGCCAATATGCAATCCGTTTGGCTGTGTTCACGCAATGATGCCCTGTCAAATATGGCAGTTATCCTCGCTGCATTTGGCGTGTTTGGCACTGCCAGCGCATGGCCAGATTTGGTTGTAGCCAGTGTCATGGGCCTATTGGCCATCAGTTCCGCTTTCACTGTATTCAAATCAGCTCGCAAAGAGCTTGCTACTGGAGAGAAGCATGCTGCGCACAGTCACTGACCAACATATGAACAGGCCATCTGCCGCCAACAAACAAGTTGTCTGGCTTTTAGAGCAAGCCTTGAAAGAGCCACGGCACTCACCTGATGCATGGCCTTGGTTGGAAGCAGCACATATCGTCGGTCAAACGCGCTTTGTTCTCCATGGCCGTGTGCATCTACACATGCTCTCTCGCGCTTGGGCTGAGCGTGCATGGCACGAGGTGTTCGCGCAATTGCTACGTCTAGCCCTCGTTCCGTTGGGGCATCTGCTTCAACGCCTGCCACTTGGCAATCCGGGCAGCAGCAGAGTCGGCGCGTTAGTCCCGATGCCTGTACCCGTGCATTTGACTCTCTTGATTGAGCAAAGTCGTGCCATTCTCGTGAAAGAAAGCAAATGAAGATTCGCTTAACCAGTGTTTATGACTACCCACACCACGAATTTGTAGAACTGTTACGGGGCACAGAGAGTTTCCGTTTCATCACTTGGCCAATATTGAGCTTTCAGCCAGCGAGTGGTATTTGGCCTGAGCGCTGGGAAATCGGTCGTGATGTGTTTCGCTTTCGTCTTTTTGGAATCTTGCCAGTGGGCAGTCAGCAGATCAGTATTAGCAACCCGAGCAACGGCTTTGCGTCAGATGGCAGCGTCGTGCTGCGTGATGATGGAAGCGGTACATTGATGCAGCGCTGGGATCATTGGATAACTACAAAATCGCTGGGTGATAACCAAACGCTTTACGTCGATGAAGTTGAAGTGCATGCGCGTTATCTCCCCTTGGTCTTCACGCCGTTCTGCGCTCTTTTTGCTTTAGCGTTCTACGCACATCGGCAGCGGCGCTGGAAGAAGTACCTACTGCACAAAAAGCATCCACAATGCAACGCGGGCTCTTGAGCACTAATCAGCGACCATTTGTAGCGAGTGTTGCAATTATTGGGCACGGCTGCTCCTTTCCTGTGTGTTCGCATTCATGGATGAGATGCGTCAACGCCTTTTTCATGCGGTTCAAATCAGCCAACTTGACTTGTATTTCATCGAGCCGCCGACCTGCAATATGTCTAATTGAAACGCGATCAAGGCCATCCTCCAGCGACAGCAATTCAGACACCTCGTCCAAAGAAAACCCCAGCTCTTGGGCCCGCTTGATAAAGCGAATGCGGCTGACCAGTGATACCGGGTAGTACCGATAAGAACCGGAGGCTTCCGGCACTGGAAGCAGGCCACGCTGTTGGTAATAGCGAATGGTTTCAACACCCACGCCTGCCGATTTGGCTAACTTGCCGATGGTCATTGCTTCTGTAGGCATGAGATTCATAAATATTTGACCAA
>NZ_JAHCDN010000003.1 GCF_018413605.1 Variovorax sp. PCZ-1
TTGAGTTGCCAAAAGACAAAGAGATGGTCATGCCTGGCGACAACGTGTCCATCAGCGTCAAGCTGATTGCGCCTATCGCTATGGAAGAAGGTCTGCGTTTCGCTATCCGTGAGGGTGGCCGTACCGTGGGCTCTGGCGTTGTGGCTAAGATTGTTAAGTAATTGCTAGGACACACATATCATGGCAGCTAAACAAAAAATCCGCATTCGCCTCAAGGCGTTTGACTACAAACTGATCGACCAATCCGCTGCGGAAATCGTCGATACCGCCAAGCGCACCGGCGCGATTGTCAAAGGCCCCGTGCCTTTGCCAACCCGCATGAAGCGTTTTGACATTCTGCGTTCACCTCACGTCAACAAGACGAGCCGTGACCAGTTTGAAATCCGCACGCACCAGCGTTTGATGGACATCGTTGACCCTACAGACAAGACTGTGGACGCATTGATGAAACTCGACCTGCCAGCTGGCGTGGACGTGGAAATCAAGTTGCAGTAATGCATACTCTTCCCGCTTCGGCGGGAATAAAAAAACCGAGCCTCTGTGCTCGGTTTTTTTATGTGTGAATGCTGCAAGGCAGTTATATCTGCCAATGAATTTATAAGCCTTTTAGGTCTTTTTCCGGCATAGATACTGCGCGAACAGCTATTATATTAATAGCAATTTACTCAACAGCCTTGACCATGTGCTCAACGACTTTCTTCGCATCGCCAAACACCATCATGGTTTTGTCCATATAGAAGAGTTCGTTATCTAGGCCAGCGTAGCCTGCAGCCATCGAGCGTTTGTTGACGATCACGGTACGCGCTTTGTAGGCTTCCAAAATCGGCATGCCGTAAATCGCGCTGCCTTTTTGCAAGGCTGCAGGGTTTACTACGTCATTCGCACCCAAGATGATGGCCACGTCCGCTTGCTGGAATTCACCGTTGATGTCTTCCATCTCATGCACTTGGTCATACGGCACTTCAGCCTCAGCCAGCAACACGTTCATGTGGCCAGGCATGCGCCCTGCCACGGGGTGAATCGCGTATTTCACGTTCACGCCTTTGGCGGTGAGCTTGGCAGCGAGTTCTTTCACGGCATGCTGCGCGCGAGCAACCGCCAAGCCGTAGCCTGGCACGATGATCACGGTCTCTGCATTGCCGAGCACGAAGGCCGCATCGTCTGCGCTGCCAGACTTCACGGGGCGTTGCTCAGCGGCTGCGCCGCCAGCAGTGGCCGCATCGCCGCCGAAGCCACCCAAAATCACGTTGAAGAACGAGCGATTCATCGCCTTGCACATGATGTACGACAGAATCGCGCCGGAGCTGCCCACGAGCGAGCCGGCGATGATGAGCATGGAGTTGTTCAGCGAAAAACCAATGCCTGCTGCTGCCCAGCCCGAGTAGCTGTTGAGCATCGAGACCACCACCGGCATATCCGCGCCGCCAATCGGGATGATGATGAGCACGCCGAGCACGAAGGCAATCGCAATCGCTGCCCACAGTGCCCAATCAGCTTGCGTGGCGGTATACAGCCCAATCAGCGCCAGCATGGCCAGACCCAAGATCAGATTGATCATGTGCTGCCCGCCGAAAGTGACGGGTGCGCCTTGGAAAAGGCGGAATTTGTATTTGCCGGAGAGTTTGCCAAACGCAATCACCGAGCCACTGAAGGTGATCGCACCGATTACTGCGCCCAATGCCAATTCGAAGCGGTTGCCGTGCGGAATCGCGCCACCTTTTTCGGTGATCGAAAACGCCCAAGGCTCGATAGCTGTGGCCACGGCAATAAACACCGCTGCCAAGCCAATCATGCTGTGCATGAAAGCCACCAACTCAGGCATCTTGGTCATCTCAACCGTCTTGGCCATGTAAGTGCCCAAGCCACCGCCGACCACGAGGCCGAGCAACACCCAAGTCATGCCAATGGCTTTGCCACCCGAGAGCTGCACAATCAAAGCGGCCGTGGTCAGCACGGCAATCGCCATGCCGATCATGCCAAACAGATTCCCGCGAATCGAAGTCGTGGGATGGCTCAAACCCTTCAAGGCTTGAATAAAACAAATAGAAGCCACCAAATACAGCAGCGTGACGACGTTCATGCTCATCTCAAACGCTCCTTATTTCGTAGCATTCAGCGCAGATTCTGTGCTGGCAGGAGCCTGTTTTGGCTCTTTTTTCTTAAACATTTCAAGCATCCGGCGAGTTACTAAGAATCCACCGAACACATTCACTGCTGCTAACGCAACAGCGAGCACGCCCATGGCCTTGGCCACGCCGCCTTCGGTCAACGCAGCAGCGAGCATCGCGCCAACGATCACGATGGCTGAGATCGCATTCGTCACCGCCATCAGCGGCGTGTGCAACGCAGGCGTAACAGTCCAAACCACGTGGTAGCCCACATAGATGGCGAGCACAAAGATGATGAGGTTGAGGATGGTAGGAGATACGATGTCCATGTTTATTTCCTTTTCACTTCGCCAGCTTGGGTCATCAAGCAAGCAGCCACGATGTCGTCTTCCATGTCGATTTTCAAGCTCGATGCTGGCTCACCTTTTGCGGCAGGCGGCGCGATGAGCTTGAGGAAGTCCAGCACGTTGCGGGCATAGAGGGCAGATGAGTCTGCGGCGACGAGTGCGGGAAGATTCGTGTCGCCAATGATGGTCACGCCATGTTTGACGACGGTCTTATCAGCTTCAGACAGCGGGCAATTGCCGCCCACACCGTTTGCGCCTTTGCCCGCAGCAATATCCACAATCACCGAGCCAGGCTTCATGGCTTTAACCATGTCTTCGGTAATCAAGGTAGGTGCAGCGCGGCCTGGAATCAGCGCAGTGGAAATCACCACATCAGCTGCGGCCACACGCTTAGCGACTTCGAGCTTTTGGCGATCCAGCCAGCTTTGCGGCATGGGTTTGGCATATCCGCCCACGCCAACAGCTGCTTCTTTTTCTTCGTCCGTCTCATACGGCACATCGATGAACTTACCGCCTAGCGATTCGATTTGCTCTTTCACGGAAGGCCGCACATCGGACGCTTCAATCACTGCACCGAGGCGCTTAGCAGTCGCAATCGCTTGCAAGCCCGCCACGCCTACGCCAAGAATCACCACGCGTGCGGCCTTGATCGTGCCGGCTGCAGTCATCAGCATGGGGAACAAGCGGCCATAGGCATTCGCGCCCAGCATCACGGCTTTGTAGCCGGCGATATTGGCTTGCGAGGAGAGTACATCCATGCTTTGCGCACGAGTGGTGCGGGGCGCGGCTTCTAAGGCGAAGCCAGTCACGCCAGCCGATGCCAAACGCTGCAAACCTTCCGTATTGAAAGGCTCGAGCATGCCGACCAAGGTAGAGCCACTTTTGAGCAGTGACACTTCGGCTGCGGAGGGTGCGCGCACCTTGAGCACCAAGTCGCAAGCATATGCGCCAGCTGCATCGGTCATTTGGCAGCCCACGGCTTCAAAAGCACTGTCGATCACACTAGCCGCCTGGCCTGCGCCAGCTTGCACATGTAAAGAATGCCCTTGGGCGATCAGTTTCTTGGCCGTCTCGGGGGTGACGGCAACCCTGGTTTCTCCCGCCAAAATCTCTGCGGGCACGCCGATGCGCATGGCTCTCTCCTCAACTGTTTGTTGGAAAATTTTCGTTGACTCGCAGCTTACACGAGTTTGCGTGGCAAGGGCTCACTAGGCTGGCATCTCTAAGACATTATCGGAATAAACAACTTTGACTTACGCATAATCCAAGCACATGAATTCACCTCAACACCATCAACGCTGGCATCCCAGCGTGACAGTTGCCGCTGTGATCGAGCAGGGCGGTAAGTTTTTGCTGGTGGAAGAGCACACGCCAGAAGGCCTGCGGCTGAATAATCCTGCCGGTCATCTAGAGCAAGGTGAGAGTTTGCTCCAGGCCTGTGTGCGAGAAGCTTTGGAAGAAACAGCGCATCCATTCCAGCCCACTGCTTTGCTCGGTATTTATATGAGCCGTTTTCAGCGCCCAACGGCTGGGCAAGATATCACCTATTTGCGCTTTGCATTCTGCGGCAGCGTGAGCCCACCCCTCGCCGGACAAGCGCTAGACACAGGTATTGTGCGCACCCTCTGGCTCACGCCCGATGAGATACGCAACAGTCAAAACAGGCATCGCAGCCCGCTGGTTTTGCGTTGCATGGAAGACTTTCTGAGTGGTCAGCGCATGCCTTTGACAAGCATCCACACCGACGCCAGCATCAGCATTTAATCGGTGAACCAAAAAAAACGGCCACACAAGGTGGCCGGGGAAGCCTCTGCTGTCAAACAACGAGGCACCCGCTCAGGGAGGAAAAGCGGGGAGCGCAATGCGCCCACCGGTAATTTAACAAAGCATGGACAAGCCAACAAGCTCGGATTCGATGGCGTATCGTTAAAAAACAACGAAAAAGCGATGTTTTGACGGTTACATTCAGCAAACAAGTCGCATAGATGACACCAATGATACTTACTTTGTCAATTCTGACACTCAAATGGCTGAAATTCACTTGACTTGATAAATGCAGTCGAACTGCCCGACTTGGCATGCTGTCCCGCCACATTGCTTCACAATAAGGCCATGTCAACACGCATTTCCACCTCATTTCCCGCCTCCCGGCCGCGCCGCTTGCGCCGAGATGCTTTCACGCGCAACCTCGTTCGTGAGCACACACTCACTACACATGACCTGATCTACCCCGTGTTCATCTTGGATGGTCAGGGCCAGAGGCAAGCCGTGGCCTCCATGCCGGGCGTGGAGCGCTTGAGTGTGGATTTGCTGCTACCCGTGGCGCAAGAGTGCGTGGATCTGGGCATTCCTGTGATGGCCTTGTTTCCAGTGATCGACGCCAAGCTCAAGACACCCGACGGCCAAGAAGCTTGGAATACCGAAGGCCTTGTGCCGCGCGCCGTTCGAGAGCTCAAAAAACATTTCCCGCAATTGGGTGTGATGACCGATGTGGCGCTCGATCCCTTCACCTCGCATGGGCAAGACGGTCTGATTGATGACACGGGCTACATCTTGAACGATGAGACCGTGAAGCTCCTCGTGAAACAAGCGCTCACTCAAGCTGAGGCTGGCGTGGATATTGTTGCGCCGAGCGACATGATGGATGGCAGGATCGGTGCGATTCGCCAGGCGTTGGAGGCTGCAGGCCATATTCACACCCGCATCATGGCCTATAGCGCGAAGTATGCGAGTGCTTTTTACGGCCCCTTCCGAGATGCGGTGGGTAGCGCAGCGAATTTAGGAAAAGCCGATAAAAAAGTCTATCAAATGGATCCCGGCAACAGCGATGAGGCGCTGCGCGAAGTGGGGCTGGATATTGCCGAGGGCGCAGATATGGTGATGGTCAAGCCCGGCATGCCCTACCTGGATATCGTGCGCCGTGTGAAAGATGAATTCGCTGTGCCGACCTTCGCCTACCAAGTGAGCGGCGAATACGCCATGCTCAAGGCCGCTGCGCAAAACGGCTGGCTCGATCATGATTTGGTGATGATGGAATCGCTGCTGGCTTTCAAGCGCGCCGGCGCGGATGGCATCTTGACTTACTTTGCTCGCGAGGCCGCACGCAAACTGCGCGGCTGATTTTTGTGAGCGCTTCTTTCCTCTCGATACTGCTGGCCTGCGTTTTGGTGTTTTGGGCATTGGGTGCTTACAACCGCTTGGTGCGTTTGCGCGGCCACGTTGCCCGTAGCTTGCAGGCGCTTGTGCAGCAGTGGCAAGCACAAGCGCAGGCTGTGGGTGTGAGACTCGAACAGTATGCACAAGGCCGCGAAACCGAATCACAATGGGCGTCGCTGGATGATGATGCCTTGCGCTGGCGGCCTCTGACGTTATCTGCACGCCAATTTTTGGCATGCCTTGCTGTGCTGCAAGCCAAGCCTCAGCAGATCGCGGCCTTGGATGATTTATCGTCCGTCCGTGCAGCGCGTGACATTTTCGAAGCCAACTGGCAGCTGTTGCTCAACACACAAGAGGATTTGGCGGGCGAGAGTGTGCCACCCGACTTGCAAGTGCTCTGGGCACAACATGAGCCGCTGGCAGCAGAGCGGCTGCGCGATTACAACCAATCAGTGCGGGCCTACATGCAAGCTATTCATCAATTCCCAGCGCTGCTCTTGGCATGGGTGTTTGGTTTTGGTGCGACGGGCGAGCTGGGCTAAACACAGCGATCGATCGTAGAAACCAGTATGACAAAGCGGCTGGGCGGGTGATAATCTTGTTTCTTATTTGTGCCTAGGAGACCTTCTTGAAATCCCCCGTTCTGATTCTCACGGCCCTGCTGGCTGCCAACCTCCACTTGAGCGCCCAAGCGCAGACCGTGCAAGACCTCAATATTCGCAGCTTGGCTGCGACCTGTGCCAATTGCCATGGCACGAATGGCAAAGCGCAAGATGGCTCCGCCGTTGTGAGCCTGGCTGGCATGCCCAAGGATTACATCGTGGCGCAAATGGCGGCCTTCAAAAACGGCACGCGCTCGGCCACGGTCATGCATCAGCTGGCCAAAGGCTACAGCGATGCGCAGATCGAACAAATCGCAGGCTACTTCGCCGCACAGAAAAAATAAGGAGCGCCCCATGATTGCCCGCAGAAGTTTTATCCAATCCTCCGCTGCTCTTTCCATGCTGGGCTTGGCTGGTTGCGCCAGCACGCCGAGTGAGCAAGCCATTCCCAGCAAAGCACGCGTCGTGGTGATTGGCGGCGGCTATGGCGGCGCAACTGCCGCCAAGTATGTTCGTCTGCTGTCTGACTACAAAATCGATGTGGTGCTGATCGAGCCTAACGATGCCTTCGTCTCCTGCCCGATTTCCAACCTCGTGATCGGAGGCAGCAAGCAGATCAAGGACGTCACCAGCGCCTATGGCGGCCTGTCCAAGAATCATGGCGTGACCATGGTCAAAGATTTGGTGACAGAAATTGATGCCACGCGCCGCGTTGTGACGCTGGCGCGCGGTGCACAAATTGGCTACGACAAATTGGTGGTCTCTCCGGGTATTGATTTGCTGTGGGGCACGATTGAAGGCCTGCGCCAAGCCAGTGATGCGGGGCAGGTTCTGCAAGCCTGGAAAGCTGGCCCTGAAACTGTGGCCTTGCGCAAACAGCTCATGGACATGCCTGATGGCGGCACCTATGCCATCACGATTCCTGTGGCGCCCTATCGCTGCCCACCTGGCCCTTATGAGCGCGCTTGCCAAGTGGCTTGGTATTTCAAGCAAGCCAAGCCACGCTCTAAAGTGCTGATTTTGGATGGCAACCCAGATGTGACTTCTAAAGCCGCATTGTTCAAGAAAGTCTGGGCTGATCAATACAAGGGCATCATCGAATACCGTGGCAATCACAATGTCACTGCGGTCGATGCGAAAACCAACACTGTCAAGTTTGATGTGCAAGACGATGTGAAGGCTCAAGTGCTCAATGTCATCCCCGCCATGCGCGCTGGCCGCATTGCCGTACAAACCGGGCTCAACAACCAAGCCAATGGCCGCTGGTGTGGCGTGAATTATCAAAACTTTGAATCCACTGCGGCAAAAAATATTCATGTGCTCGGCGATGCGATTCAAATCGCTCCCGCCATGCCCAAGAGCGGCCATATGGCCAACAGCCATGCCAAAGTAGCCGCTGCGGCCATCGTGGCCGAGCTCTCAGGTTGGGAAATCAATGCCAATCCGATGCTCACCAACACCTGCTACAGCTTTGTGAACGACAAAGAAGTGGTGCATGTGGCGAGCGTGCATGAATATGTGTCGGCAGAGAAGACCTTCAAGACTGTGGCTGGCTCCGGCGGCGTTTCGGCCATCGATCTCAAGCCCGAAGTCACGCAGTTGGAAGGTGTGTATGCGATGAATTGGGCTCAAAATATCTGGGCGGATACACTCGCCTGATCTTGAATCAACCCAACTCCAACAAACCAGCAGTGCGGGTGGTGAAAGCCACCCGCACTGCTTTGCCCAACGCGAAAAGCGTCGCTCAAATCAAATCTGCGCCCACCACACTGGCGCATCAGCTTCAGCAAGTTGCTAACTTTTTGATAGCACTTCGCGCAGGTCATTCCTGGGCTACAGCCCAATTTGATATAGAAAATACACAGCGCGCAGGTGTTCAAGCCATCACTTTCGCTGTGCTACGCCATCTTGGCCAAGCGCATGCGCTGCGCGTCGCGCTTGCCCCGAAAAGACCCGTGCCTGCTGCGGATGCTTTGCTCACCGCTGCATTGGCATTGCTCTGCGCGCAAGATCCAGAAAACCCACCGCCCGGCGCTGCATATCGGGATGATGTGATCGTGAGCCAAGCGGTGGAGGCGATCAAGCTGCAGCGGCAGCTCGCACCACAATCGAGCTTCATCAATGCTTGTTTGCGCCGCTTTTTGCGTGAGCGCGGCGCGCTGATGCAAAGCTTGCGTGGCAATCTGGAAGCGCAGTTCAACCATCCGATCTGGTGGGTGCGCCAAGTGCAGCGCGATTGGCCGGATCACTGGCAAGCTCTGCTGCATGCTAATCGCTACAGTGCACCACTGACCTTGAGAGTAAATGAACAAAAAAGCTCATTCGCCGGCATGAAATCTGCGCTGAATGCTACTGAATTCATAGTGAACACAGAAATGCAGGCTGTGGCACATACTGGCTTGGAGCTCTCTCGCAGTCTGCCTGTTTCACAATTACCGGGCTATGCTGAGGGCTGGTTTTCAGTGCAGGATGCAGCGGCGCAATTGGCTGCGCCTTTACTCATGCAAGCTGTATCTAGCCAAAAGAGCGCAAAGCCTCTGCGTATTCTGGACGCCTGCGCTGCGCCTGGCGGCAAAACCTCTCATCTGCTCGAATGGGCGGCTGCTCGAAATATTCCCCTCGAAGTGATTGCGCTCGACGTGGATGGCCAGCGCTGTGAGCGCATTGAAGACAATTTGAAACGTTTGGGGCTTAAAGCTCGCATCATCGTCGCGGATGCCGCCGATCCCTCAGCTTGGCATGATGGCCAGCCTTTTGACGGCATCCTGCTCGACGCACCTTGCACGGCCAGCGGAATCGTGCGCCGACATCCTGACATTCCTTGGCTGCGGCGCGATACCGATATTTCTGGCTTGGCATCACAGCAAAAGCGATTGCTACAGGCCTTGTGGCCACTTGTGAAAGAGGGTGGCGCGCTGCTGTACTGCACCTGCTCGGTGTTCAAGGCTGAAGGCTCCGCGCAGATCGAAGCGTTTGTTGCAAACAACACTGATGCCCAGTCTTTACCTGCTCCTGGGCATTTGTTGCCCTTAAAAAGTGCTGATTTGAGTCCCATGCCTGAAAATTCATTGGGTGGGCATGACGGATTTTTCTACGCGCTACTGCGCAAGCGGTCTTAAATCTCGGCGAGGTTGGCTGCTGCATGTGTGGCTGGCCTGCTGGTTAGCTTTGTTTGCCGCGCTTCCTGCTCAGGCGCAAAACACCACCGACGTGAATAATGTGCGTTTGGAGCAAACGCCTGATGGCATTTATCTGAGCGCAACGCTTCGCTTTGAACTTCCCAGCGCGGTGGAGGATGCCTTGCTCAAAGGCATCGCCATCACCTTCGTGGCTGAAGCGCTGGTGCTTCGTGATCGTTGGTATTGGTATGACAAAAATGTGGCTAGCGCGACGCGCAACGTGCGCCTGTCTTACCAGCCGCTCACACGCCGCTGGCGCATCAGCGTGATTGGCAATGGCGATCAACCCAGCGGTGCCAGTCTCTCCCAGAGCTTTGATCAACTCGCAGATGCCATGGCAGCCGTGCGCCGCATCTCCCGCTGGAAGATTGCTGAGGGTGCAGAGATTGAGCAAGATGCCCGGCACAACGTAGATTTTCGTTTCCGGCTCGATACTTCACAGCTACCGCGTCCTATGCAGATCGGCATCACTGGCAACGCTGATTGGAATATTTCTGTGCAGCGCAGCTTACGCCCTGAGGCACGCTGAGCGCGAGCTAATTGATGCGTTCACAGACCACACAAGATTCCGCGCTGGATTCGTCTTTGGGCGATTCGCAGCTACGGCAAGCGCAGAGGAGCCGCAGCCTTCGCTGGGTCGTCACATTGGGTGCGGTGGCGATGCTGGCTGTGGCTTCGGTGCTGGTATTTCTTTTGGCATTAGCAACCAACAGCCAAACGCGTTTTGAGCAGTATTACGAGCGCTTGTTCTATCTGAACATTGGCGTGGGTGCGGTGTTTCTCGCAGTCATCGTGTGGGCGGTTTGGCGTTTGGTACAACGCTTGCGGCGAGGCAAGTTTGGCAGCCGCCTGCTGCTGAAGTTAGCAGCGATTTTTGCACTTGTCGGCTTTGTGCCTGGTGTGCTGATCTATACCGTGTCCTACCAATTCGTCGCGCGCTCGATCGAGAGTTGGTTTAACGTTAAGGTGGAAGGCGCACTCGATGCCGGTCTCAATCTCGGACGCGGCACGATGGAGTCTCTCTCCACCGCATTAGCCAGTAAAACGCAAGCCGCTGCCCAACAACTGAGCGAAACGGCGCTGATTGGCCCTTTGGCGATGGAGCGTCTGCGCGAGCAATTGGATGCCACCGACGTGATCTTGTGGAGCGCCTCCGGCCAAGTCATCACCAGCGCAGGGCAATCGCGCTTCACGCTCTCGCCAGAGCGCCCCAGCAGTGCGCAATTGCGCCAAGCCCGCAGCGCGCGCGTGATCAGTCAAATAGAAGGTCTGGATGAGGCCGCCGAGAAAACTGCAACACCCGCCAACGTGCGTATCAAAGCATTGGCGATGGTCAGCAGCAGCGGCATCGGCCAGCTTGGGCTAGGCACACTGACCAGCGATGTGCGCTATTTGCAGGTCATGCAAGCTGTGCCTAATGGCTTAGTCACCAATGCCTTGGCTGTACAAGAGGCCTACAAGGAGTACCAACAAAGAGCATTGGCGCGGGATGGTCTGCGCAACATGTACTTGGCCACCCTCACACTGAGCCTGTTTCTCACCATGTTTGGCGCGGTGCTGTTGGCCGCTGTGCTGGGCAATCAACTGGTGCGACCCCTCTTGGTTTTGGCCGATGGTGTGGCCCAGGTCGCAGCGGGTGATTTACGGCCCAAGGCTGCGCTGCAAACGCGCGATGAACTGGGCGGCCTCACACGGTCTTTTGCGCAGATGACGCAGCAACTCTCCGACGCACGCACACAGTTGCAAGCCAGCTTGGGCGAGCTAGATGCCTCTCGCTCGAATTTGCAGACGATTCTGGACAATTTAACCGCTGCGGTGATCGTGTTGGATGAGCAAGGCCAGATCGTGCAGGCCAATCCCGGCGCTACCCGCGTGCTGCATGCCCCACTTGCCGCCCATATTGGCCAGCCATTGTCAAACTTGCCAGGCTTGGAAGATTTTGCACAGAGCGTGAGTGACCAGTTCCGCGTATTTTTCGGTGAACGCAACACGCATGCCGATCACTGGCAGCATTCTTTTGAGCTCGGCGGCCAAACTGGAACGCAGAGTTTTGCTGGCAATGACGACACCACCAGCATCATCGCGCGCGGCGCAGCCCTGCCTGACGGTTTGCGCCTTTTGGTGCTGGATGACATCACCGAGGTTGTCTCCGCTCAACGCTCGCGCGCATGGGGCGAGGTGGCGCGCCGGCTCGCACATGAAATCAAAAATCCACTCACGCCGATTCAGCTCTCGGCTGAGCGATTGGAAATGAAGCTACTGAGCAAACTGAGTTCGCCCGACGATGCGCTGCTCAAGCGCTCCGTCAAAACCATTGTCGATCAGGTCGATGCCATGAAGCGGCTGGTGAACGAATTCCGTGATTACGCGCGCTTGCCTAGCGCTGAACTCAAGCCCCTTGATCTCAATGCTTTGGTGCAGGATGTGCTGGCTTTGTATGCGCCAGAAAACTCCGTCGTCCCCATCACATCAACCCTCGATTCTGCCTGCCCGCAAATTTTGGGAGATGCACAACAGCTTCGCCAAGTGATCCATAACTTACTACAAAATGCGCAGGATGCCAGCCTCACAGCAGCCAGTGGCTTACTTTTCGAGCACAGTGGTCGCTCACCTCAGGTGGAGATCATCACGCGCTTTAACCCCACGAGTTCACGCGTGCGATTGATCGTACGTGATGCTGGCACAGGCTTTGCGCCGCATATTTTGCAGCGCGCTTTTGAGCCCTATGTCACCACCAAATCACGCGGCACAGGGCTTGGCTTGGCTGTTGTGAAGAAAATTGCAGACGAGCACGCTGCGCGCATCGAACTGAGCAATATTCTGAGCACCGCAGAAAACTCACAAGCGGTTACACAAAGCGTGGATAACCCGAACCCTCAAGTGGTGGGCGCTCAGGTCAGCCTCTCCTTCCCTGTGGTGTAATACACACGTCGCAAATCTGCCACAGGCATTTCCCACAGGCAGATTGGACGGCAGAACGAAATAACAAGCAGACAGGCAACATGGCAAACATCTTGGTGGTTGATGATGAGCTGGGTATCAGAGATCTCCTGACTGAAATCCTCAGCGATGAAGGGCACAGCGTAGAGACGGCCGATAACGCTGCTCAGGCTCGCAAGGCTCGCGCTAGCAGTCAGCCCGATTTGATCCTCCTCGATATCTGGATGCCTGATACAGATGGCGTCACTCTGCTCAAAGAATGGTCAGCCACTGGCTTGCTCACCATGCCCGTCGTCATGATGAGTGGTCACGCCACCATCGATACAGCGGTGGAGGCCACCAAAATTGGCGCGCACTCCTTCCTAGAAAAGCCGATCACGCTGCAAAAACTGCTCAAGGCTGTGAACGATGCACTGGCCAAAGGCGAGCGCCTCAAAGCCACCGCGCCTGCTGCACAAGCCAAAGCAGCAGAGTTGACAGTTGAGGCCGCCATGACGGGCGGCTTGAATTTACCCTCGCCTGTAGATATTGGCCCGCAGTCCATACAAAGCTTCAGCATGGATCAGCCCCTGCGCGAGGCTCGCGATGAATTCGAAAAAGCCTATTTCGAATTTCACCTCGCCAAAGAAGGCGGCTCCATGACCCGAGTTGCTGAAAAAACAGGTCTAGAGCGCACCCACCTCTATCGCAAACTCAAACAACTCGGTGTGGATATCAATCGCAGCAAACGCGGCAATTGATCTTTGCGCAGCAAAGCTTAAAGCGAGCGCGGCGCATCAGCTATAATCATGGGCTCAGCTACACGCTGAGTATGGCCCGGTAGCTCAGTCGGTAGAGCAGAGGATTGAAAATCCTTGTGTCGGTGGTTCGATTCCGCCCCAGGCCACCAAACAAACAAGCCCCAGTATCAAAAATACTGGGGCTTTCTTCGTTGGCATCTTCAATTTCAGACGGCTAGGCGTTTTTGATGCTTGGCGATTTGTAGTTTGACTTGCGCGGGCGCAGTGCCGCCTAGAGTGTTGCGGGCATTCAAGCTGCCGCGCAAAGAAAGCACGTCATAAACATCCTTTTCCACACCTTTGTTGAAGCTCTGCAAGGTATCGAGCGGCAAATCGCTTAAATCCATGCCGCGCTCGCTGGCGAATTTGACGGCGTGGGCGACGACTTCGTGGGCATCTCTGAAAGGAAGGCCTTTTTTCACCAAGTAATCGGCGAGGTCGGTGGCGGTGGCGTAGCCTTTCAAGGCAGCGCGCTCCATGGCTTCAGGGTTGACGGAGATGCCGCCTTGGCGTGAGCCGTCTGCTTGAAGCTGGCCGCCCATCATCTCAGCGAAGATGCGCAGGGTGTCTTTGAGCGTATCCACCGTATCAAACAAAGGCTCTTTGTCTTCTTGGTTGTCTTTGTTGTAGGCCAAGGGCTGGCCTTTCATCAAGGTGATCAAGCCCATGAGGTGGCCGACGACGCGGCCTGTTTTGCCGCGCGCGAGCTCAGGCACATCGGGATTCTTCTTCTGCGGCATGATGGAGCTGCCAGTGGTGAAGCGATCTGCGATTTTGATGAAGGCGAAGTTTTGGCTCATCCAGATGATGAGTTCTTCAGACAGGCGGCTGATATGCACCATCACAATCGATGCAGCTGCGGTGAACTCGATGGCGAAATCACGGTCACTCACGGCATCAAGGCTGTTTTGGCAGACCCCCTCCATGCCAAGCGTCTTGGCGACGCGCTCACGGTCTAGGGGATAGGTCGTACCGGCCAGAGCTGCACTGCCCAGCGGCAGCTGGTTCACACGCTTGCGCACATCCGCCAAGCGTTGCGCATCGCGAGCGAACATTTCCACATAGGCGAGCATGTGATGCCCAAAGCTCACAGGTTGTGCGACTTGCAGATGCGTGAAGCCGGGCAGAATCACGTCAGCATTTTTCTCAGCCACGGAAAGCAGCGAGCGCTGCAGCTCTGCGAGCAAGCCAGAGATCACATCCATCTCACTGCGCAGCCACAGCCGCACATCGGTGGCGACTTGATCGTTGCGGCTGCGGCCCGTGTGCAGGCGCTTGCCTGCATCGCCCACGAGTTGCGTGAGGCGAGCCTCGATGTTCAGATGCACGTCTTCCAGATCAAGCTTCCATTCAAATGCGCCACTTTCAATTTCATGGCGAATCTGCGCCATCCCTTTCTGGATGGAAGCATGGTCAGCCTCAGAAATGATGCTTTGTGCGGCCAGCATCTCGGCGTGCGCCAGAGAGCCTGTGATATCCGCCTCCCACAAACGCTTGTCAAAAAACACGCTAGCGGTGTAGCGCTTGACGAGATCGCTCATGGGCTCAGAAAAGAGGGCAGACCAGGCTTCGGATTTTTTGTCGAGTTGATTCATGATGTGTAGGAAAGCATGCGATCCGCCAAAGTGGACAGGTGATCTGGCAAAGGATACATGTGTTGGTATTGTTTGACTTGTTTGCCAATCAGGCGAACGCGGTCTGCGTAGCTCAGGATGCTGCGAGGCTGCATCAGAGGCTGATTCCAAGCAGGAATATCAGTGCGCTGAAACTCAAAGGCACAGCTCATGCGAGGCGCATGGCCTGCTCGTGGGCTGGCATGCGAGCCCCAGTGGAGCACGGCTTGATTCCATATGAAGAAATCGCCAGGGTTCGCTGGCAAAGCGCGCACATCCGGGTATTGAAATTTCCACTCAGTGTCTTGCGGCGTGCCGTAAGTAGGGTCACGGTCTGCGGGCACGATGTACATGCAGCCGTTCAAAGTGGTGGCTTGTGTGAGCGGAATCCAAGCGGTGACGCTGGTGGGCGAGCCATCAGCAGCGAGCGCACGAAAGCCTTTGTCGCGATGTGGCCGCCAGCCGGATTCGGCCTGGGTGGGGTCGATATGCCAAGCCCAGAAATCGGGCAGCATGGCGTAGTTGGGTCCTAGCAAGCCTTCGATCACGGGATGAAGCTGGTGCGCGAGCATCCACATCTCGTCATACATGAAGGCAAACACAGGCAGCAAGCCAGCTGCGTTCAGGCGAGAAATCATATCCGTGACCGCAGCATAAGGTGTATTCCACTGAGAGAGATTGCCTTGAAAATAGCCTTCTGTGCGCACCAAGCCTTGAATCGCAGACACCACGTCGCCCGGCAAACTGGGCATGGGCGCCTGCGCATAGCCCGGCGCACCAATGTGCAGCTGAGGTGCAAACTGTTGCCAGAAATTGCCTTGCATGAGCGTGTCAACGCTCAAACGGGGAGTGGCAAATACGGGAAGGGCTGGCATACTGCGGTTTTGTTGCTTCCATAGGATTTTATTCGCCCCAACACCTACTCCCCCATGGAAACCCGTTTTGGCACCTCTCAATTAGATGCATTGACATCGCAAACAGTGGCTCGCGGCCAGGGCAAGCGCGGCGTGGCGCCTTTGCAAGATATTCTGGCCATGCCGCAGCCAGAGCCCGTATTGGTGTTTGATGCTTGCCATGTGGGTGTCATTTTGCGCACGGTGCTCTCGGTGGAGTTGCTGATGGGTGTGGGGGCAATGTTTGTCACGAACGATGTGATAGCTTGGTTCTCTTTGCTGGCCATCATCACAGGAGCAGCGCTGCCAGCGGCTTTGCTTTGGTTGGTGGTGGCATGTGCATTGAAAAAGCCATTGCAAAAACTCACACGCCTTGGGCAGTGGGCCAGCGGCATGGTGCTGGGTAGCCTAGCGGGCTTGTATGGTTGCGCCTTGTTGGTATGGGTGGGTTTCATCAACAATGCGCCTTGGATCGCCAGTGCCGTATCAGGTGCGCTCATCGCGGCGGGCTTGGTGGCAGCGCTGATTTGGCGAGCCCAGCAACGCACCCCTGCTAGCGCAGCAGCGCGATTGACTGAGCTGCAATCACGTATTCGCCCACATTTCCTCTTCAACACCCTCAATAGCGCTATCGCACTCGTACGCGCGGAGCCTGCCAAGGCGGAGATGCTGCTTGAAGATTTGAGTGAATTGTTTCGCAGCGCTTTGGTGGATCAAGGCGATGCGGTTACGCTGAGCCAAGAAATTGAGTTGGCCAAGCGTTATCTCGAAATTGAAGGTGTGCGATTCGGTGAGCGGTTGCGGGTGGAGTGGGCGATTGACTCAAGCACATTACTAGCCAAACTACCGCCTTTGCTGCTTCAGCCTTTGGTGGAAAACGCTGTGAAGCATGGTGTAGAACCGAGCACGAGTGGGGCAGATGTGAAAATCAGTACGCAAAAGCGGGGCAGTGCCATCGTGATCAAAATCACCAACACAGCGCCTGGCGGGCAAGGCCATGCTGGGCATGGGGTGGCGCTGCAAAATGTGCAGGATCGGCTGCGCTTGCTGCATGATGTGCAGGCGAGCTTTCGTTGTACTTGGGTGAACGGAATTTATCAAGTCAGGATGGAGATACCTGCATGATGTCATTGAATGTGATGGTGGTGGACGACGAGCATCTGGCGCGATCGCGCATCAAAACCTTGCTGGCTGATTGCCCAGAGCCCCCCTGCTTGCTCGAAGCCGAGGCTTCAGATGCGATGGAGGCGATGGCCAAGCTACGCAGTGCGAGCGTTGATGTGGTGCTGCTGGATATTCACATGCCAGGCGCAGATGGCTTACAACTGGCGCGCGAGCTGCGCAGAATCCGCCCAGAGCTGGCCATCATCTTCGTCACAGCACATGCCGAACATGCTGTGGATGCCTTCGATTTAGATGTGACGGACTATCTCACCAAGCCCGTGCGCGCGGAGCGGTTGCAAAAGGCATTGCAGAAAGCACTCCTAAAAAAGGAGCAGTTTGCGCAGATATCTAGCCGGCCATCTGCCGATTTGGCTCAAAAATTCATCATCATTCAAGACCGTGGGCGTACCGAGCGCATTCCATTGCCAGATGTGCTTTATTTCAAGGCAGAGCTCAAATACGTGACTGTACGCACTGCGCAGCGCAGCTATATTTTGGATGGCTCTCTGGCCGATTTAGAAACGCAATACGGCGAAGATTTTTTGCGCATCCACCGAAACACCTTGGTGGCTCGGCGCGAGATGCGGGCACTTGAGCGTTTTCATGGTGTGGACGATGATGATCCACAGGGCGGCTCCGTCGAGGGATGGGCAGTTCGCCTTCGCGCTTGCGATGATGCGCTGCAAGTCTCACGCAGGCAATTGGCCAGCGTGCGGGCCGTTATTGCTCAGGCTTGAAGCGGCTGCGCAACAGCTGGTGCTGAAGCTGAAATCACACCGCCGCCTAAGCACACTTCGCCGTCATACATCACAGCCGATTGGCCGGGCGTCACAGCCCATTGCGCTTGTGGGAAATGGAGATGGAAGCCACTGGGCGCTGCTGTGAAATCACAGGCTGCATCGGCTTGGCGATAACGTGATTTATTTGCCAGCAGGCCGTTGGTAGGCGCATGCCCCGCACACCAGCTCACATCATCGGCTTGCAATGCGCTCGAAAGGAGCCAAGGATGCTCATGGCCTTGCACCACCCAGAGCGTGTTTTTTGCCATGTCTTTGCGCGCCACATACCAAGGCGAATGCTCGCCGCTACCGCGCTGCGCACCCTTTTCTTTCACACCGCCAATGCCTAGGCCTTGACGCTGGCCGAGCGTGTAAAAACTCAAGCCCACATGCTGGCCAATAATGCGGCCTTTTTCGTCTTTGATCGGCCCGGGCTCTTTGCTGATGTAACGGTTCAAAAACTCGCGGAATGGCCGCTCGCCGATGAAGCAGATGCCTGTGGAGTCTTTCTTCTTCGCGTTAGGTAGTTTGATCTCATCGGCAATGCGTCGCACTTCGGTTTTGCGCAATTCGCCCACGGGGAAGAGTGTTTTGGCGAGCTGCGCCTGCGTCAAGCGATGCAAAAAATAGCTTTGGTCTTTGCTCGAATCCAGGCCTTTGAGCAGCTCATGCAAACCCGTCTTCTCATTCAAGCGAACCCTTGCGTAATGCCCTGTAGCGATCTTTTCTGCCCCGAGGCGCATTGCATGATCAAGGAAAGATTTGAACTTGATCTCCGCGTTGCACAAAATATCTGGATTCGGCGTGCGCCCCGCCTGGTATTCGCGCAAGAACTCTGCAAACACGCGGTCTTTGTAATCCGCTGCGAAATTCACATGCTCAATTTCAATACCAAGCACATCAGCCACCGCTGCCGCATCGACAAAATCCACATTACTGGAGCAGTATTCAGAATCATCGTCATCTTCCCAATTTTTCATGAAGATGCCGATCACATCGTAGCCTTGTTGCTTGAGCAAATAGGCTGAAACCGCCGAGTCCACGCCCCCGCTCAAACCGACCACAACACGCTGTTTTTTACTCATAGCCCTTGATTTTAGGCGGTTGCTGGATTTTTCAAGCCATGGCCAGCCAAGCAAAGCGTTACCATTAGGCCATGCCTCGCCCGCAATTCACCGTCACCGTCCGCCCGCAATACCTGCCTGAGCAATCTGCACCCAGTATGGGCGTATTTGGCTTTGCCTACACCGTGACGATCACGAATACAGGCGACATCACTGCCCAGCTTATCTCGCGCACTTGGAACATCAACGATGCCAATGGCGTGACGGAGAAAGTCAAAGGCGAAGGTGTGGTGGGCGAGCAGCCTACGCTTGCACCCGGCGAAAGCTTCGAATACACCAGCGGCTGTCGCCTGCGCACTCCCACAGGCACGATGCATGGGCAATACCACTGCATGGCCGATGATGGCACGCCATTTCATGCCGATATTCCAATGTTTGTTTTGGATGCGCTCAGTCATCTGGGCGGCAAACCGACGCTGCACTGAGACGAAGGCGACGGTGTTTCTCCATGGGTGAGTTTGATCTGATCGAGCGTTACTTCAAAAGCGCTGCTAAATCATCGGCTGGCGTGGATTTGGGTATTGGCGACGATTGCGCCCTGCTCGCTCCCGCTCCCGGCATGCAGCTGGCGATCAGCTCCGACATGCTGGTGGAGGGGCGGCATTTTTTGAGTACGGTGAGCCCTGAAGCGCTTGGCCACAAGGCTCTCGCCGTGAATTTGAGTGATCTGGCTGCTTGCGCTGCAAAACCTGTGGCTTTCACACTGGCGCTTGCGCTGCCGCGTCTCGATGAGGTTTGGCTTGCAGGTTTTTCAAAAGGCCTGCTTGATTTAGCGCAAGAGCACGGCTGCGCTTTGATCGGTGGCGATACCACGGCCGGGCCGCTCAATATCTGCATCACCGTCTTCGGCCATGTGCCCACAGGCCAAGCGCTTGTTCGTAGCGGCGCACAAGCTGGCGACGATATCTATGTGAGTGGACTGCCAGGTCAAGCGCGGCTTGCATTGGAAGCTTTTCGTGGCGAAATTTCTTTGAATGAAAAAGACTTCGCGCTCACCCGCCAACGCATGGAGCGCCCCACGCCACGCGTCTTGCTTGGCCTCGCGCTACGAGGGCTCGCCACGAGCGCAATTGATGTGAGTGATGGCCTGCTGGGTGATTTCAGCCATGTCTTGAAAGCCAGTGGTGTGGGTGCAGAAATTAATCTAAACGCTATTGATTCAATAGCACTTTGCGCAGATTACATGCCGGCTAGAAGCCAATTCGATACAAAATATTTGAGAAAAATGGTGCTTTCAGGCGGCGATGATTACGAGCTCGTCTTCACCGCAGCAGCTTCGCAACGCGAAGCTATCCGATCAGCGGCTCTCGCATCACAAACTCTGATCACCCATATTGGCACCGTGCAAACCGAGCATGGGCTGCGCTTACGGGAGACCGATGGCACTCTTTCACAGAGCGAATACGTCTCCTTCGATCACTTTAAAAGCTGATCAAGGTGTTTTCGGCAACTGCCGAGGCTTGCCTTCCATATCAATGGCCACATAGGTCAAATTCGCATCCGTGACTTTCACAATTTCATCGGCATAGCGCAACCGCTGCGCATACACCTCCACATGCACGGTGACCGATGTGTTGCCTACGCGCACTGCTTCCGCATAAAAGCTGAGCAAATCACCCACTTTCACCGGCTGCTTGAACAAAAATTCGTTCACTGCGACCGTTGCAATCCGGCCTCTGGCAAGGCGTGCCGGGATCACAGAGCCAGCCAAATCGACCTGCGCCATCACCCAGCCGCCAAAAATATC
Source organism: Variovorax sp. PCZ-1 (assembly GCF_018413605.1). GTDB lineage: Bacteria > Pseudomonadota > Gammaproteobacteria > Burkholderiales > Burkholderiaceae_C > JANMDU01. The sequence continues at coordinate 20,432 of NZ_JAHCDN010000003.1, forward strand.
ACCATTGGCATTGCTGTCGCCGGGCATCGGAATCACTTTGAGCACCAGTTCTTTGTCGGTGGGCAAGGTCACGGAGGCACGAGTTTCGCTTGAGTTTGAAGACATGGGCACAATCTGATGCAAAAGCCCCATGATAAATCCAATGCGCTCTCTTGCCACCAACCCGCCAGCAGCCTCACCAACTCCACCCGCCGAACGCTCCGACTGGCTCACGCTCAAGCGCCTGCTGCCCTATTTGCTCGAATACAAATGGCGCGTGATCGCAGCGCTGGCTTTCATGGTGGGCGCGAAGGTGGCCAATGTGGGCGTGCCGGTGTTGCTCAAGGAATTGGTGGATGCGATGACCTTGAAGCCCGGCTCGGTGCAAAGTATGCTGGTGATTCCCATGGGCTTGCTGCTGGCTTATGGCTTGCTGCGTTTGTCCACTTCTCTTTTCACAGAGTTGAGAGAACTGGTGTTTGCCAAAGCCACGCAAGGCGCAGCGCGCTCGATCGCCCTCAAAACCTTTCAGCATCTTCACGCCCTCTCTCTGCGCTTTCACTTGGAAAGACAAACAGGCGGCATGACGCGCGATATCGAGCGCGGCGTGCGCGGCATCGAATCGCTGATTTCCTATTCGCTGTATTCCATCATCCCCACGCTGATCGAAGTGGCGCTGGTGCTCACCATCCTCGCGGTGAAATTCGATGTGTGGTTCGCCATCATCACGCTTTCCGCTCTGGCTCTGTACATCACCTTCACCGTGATGATCACCGAATGGCGCACGAAATTCCGCAAAGAAGCCAATGAGTTTGATTCCGCTGCGCACACCAAGGCAGTGGATTCGTTGCTGAACTATGAGACGGTGAAGTATTTCAATAACGAAGGCTTCGAAGCCAAGCGTTATGACGAGAGCTTAGAGAAGCTGCGCAAAGCTCGCCTGAAAAGCCAAACCACGCTCTCCATGCTCAACACAGGGCAGCAACTCATCATCGCGGTGGCTTTGGTAGCCATGCTCTGGCGCGCCACGCAAGGTGTGGTGGAAGGCCGCATGACGCTGGGCGATCTCGTGATGGTTAACGCCTTCATGATTCAGCTCTACATCCCCTTAAATTTTCTCGGCGTGATTTACCGCGAGATCAAGCAAAGCCTCACAGATTTGGACAAGATGTTTGTGCTCATGGAACGTGAGCGCGAGGTGGCGGATTCGCCCGATGCAAGCGCCTTGCAATTGAATGCGTCGCCAGCCGTGAGCTTCGTCAACGTGAACTTTTCTTACGAAGCCACGCGCCCAATTCTTCACGGCGTGAGCTTTGAAATACCGGCGGGCAAAACAGTTGCCGTCGTCGGCGCGAGCGGTTCAGGTAAATCCACGCTCGCCCGCTTGCTCTACCGCTTCTACGACATCCAGAACGGCAGCATCCAAATCAACGGCCAAGACATTCGCAGCCTCACGCAAGCCAGCGTGCGCGCCAGCATCGGCATCGTGCCGCAAGACACCGTGCTCTTCAACGACACGGTGGAATACAACATCGCTTATGGCAAACCTGGCTCCACGCCAGAGCAGGTGCGCGAAGCCGCAAGAGCCGCCCGCATTCACGACTTCATTGCCTCTACGCCCAAAGGCTACGAAACCATGGTCGGCGAGCGCGGCCTCAAACTCTCTGGCGGCGAAAAGCAGCGCGTCGCCATTGCCCGCACACTCTTGAAAAACCCGCCGATCTTGATTTTCGATGAGGCCACTTCGGCGTTAGACACCACCAATGAGCGCGCTATTCAAGCCGAGCTGCAAGGCGTCTCTGCGAACAAGACCACGCTAGTCATCGCACACCGTCTCTCCACAGTCGTCGATGCGCATGAAATCTTGGTGCTCGATGCTGGCCGCATCATTGAGCGCGGCACGCATTCCGATCTACTGGCTCAAGAAGGCAGATATGCAGCGATGTGGGCTTTACAGCAATCCGCTTCAGATTAAAGCGCGTTGGTAAGTTAGCGCTTGGCCAGCCCATCAAAGCAGCTCATCTCCACCATATCTAAGATCTGCTCATCGGTGTAGAGTTCAGCAGCCTTGAGGAATTCGAGCACGGGATCGCAGGCTCTTGCATAAATCGTATAGAGCACGGCAATAGCTGGTAATTTGCTGCTGATTTGGCCGGTTTTCTGCGCCGCTTCAATCCAGCCGCCAAGCGTGTCCGATGCAAACATCAGCGCATCCACATAGGCTTTATTGGCGGTGAGTGTCGCGCGCAGGGTGGAATTCTGACTGGGCAGATTGGGCATCTCGCGGGCGAGCTTGAGTTGCATCATCCAGCGCGTGATGGCTTTGAGCTTGTCTATCGGCTTATAGCTTTCGGGCATTTTGCCTAGCTCGTCTACAGCGCGATGCATCATGCGCACCATAGCGGCAGTGGCCAAATCTTCTTTGCTGGGGAAATGCTTGTAAAGCGAGGCCTTGGCTACGCCTACTTCAAAAGCCACTTCGTCTACCGTCATGGCTTCGAAGCCTTTTTCAGCAAGCAGACGGTTCACCACATCAATGATGGCCTCTTCTCGCGCTGCAAGCATTTGCTGCTTAAAGCTGGGCTTCTTCAATGCGCTTTTCGGCGCCGCTTTCACGGCCTCCTTGGGAGCAGACTTTGCGGCGGGCTTGGTAGTAGTGAGTTTGGTGGCCATGTGTGAGATTCTACGCCTCAGACAAAAAATAGCTTGTCTATCTGAAATTCAGACAAACAATTGACAAAATGAACTTGTCAGTCATTTATCTGCGCTCCATCGAACTCAAACTGATCTTGGCGCAGGGTTTGCTAGTATCGAAGCATGAATGCCCTTGAGCTCACTCTGCTGTATTTGCTTGCCGCCGTGCTGGGTGTGGTGGTTTGCCGCATGTTGAAGCTACCAGCCATGCTGGGCTATTTGGCGGTGGGTGTGATCATTGGGCCCAATGCACTTGCACTGGCGCAAAACTCCACATCCATCCGCTATCTGGCTGAATTTGGCGTGGTATTCCTGATGTTTGTTATTGGGCTGGAGTTCAATCTGAGCAAACTTCGCACGATGCGTCAGCATGTGTTTGGCCTGGGTGCGCTGCAAGTTGCACTGACGATGATGATCGCCGCTGCCGGTTCGCTCGCGCTGGCCTACTTGCTGCCGCAATACTGGCAGATGAGCTGGCAAAGCGCGCTTGCGCTGGGTGGCGCTTTGGCCATGAGCAGTACAGCGATTGTGGTGAAGCTCATGCAAGAGCGCTTGGAGCTGGAGAGCGAGCATGGCAAGCGGGTGATGGGTGTCCTGCTGTTTCAAGATTTGGCTGTTGTGCTGCTGTTGGTGCTCGTGCCGGCGCTTGCGGCTTCGCCAGACCAACTGGCTTCTTCCTTAGGCTTGGCCGCGCTCAAAGCCACCTTCTTGATCGCTATTTTGCTCACGGGTGGGCAAAAGCTGATGCGCTGGTGGCTCACGCTGGTGGCACGGCGCAAAAGCGAAGAGCTCTTCATGCTCAATCTGCTACTCATCACGCTGGGGCTCTCTTATCTCACTGAACATGCAGGTCTGTCTCTCGCATTGGGCGCGTTCATCGCCGGCATGCTCGTATCTGAGACGGAATACAAACACCAAGTGGAAACGGATATTCGCCCTTTCCATGATGTGCTGCTTGGCCTTTTCTTCATCACGATTGGCATGCTGCTGGATTGGCGCATCGTGCTCGAGCGCTGGCCTTTGGTTTTGTTGCTCACGATCTTGCCCGTATTGTTCAAATTGCTGATGATCACGGTGCTCGCGCGCCTTTTGGGTGCGAGCGAGGGCACAGCTTTACGCACGGGTTTGTATCTCGCGCAAGCCGGTGAGTTCGGTTTTGTGCTTCTCACGCTTTCTCAGCAAAACAAACTGATCAGCACAACCATGCAGAGCCCCATCTTGGCCAGCATGGTGCTCTCCATGCTGGCCACACCTTTCATCATCATGTACAGCAATCGCATCGTGATGAAGTTGGTCAGCAGCGAATGGCTAGCACAATCCCTGCAGATGACGCAAATCGCCAAGAAGTCGATCAGCCGTGATAAACACGTGATCATCTGCGGCTATGGACGCTGTGGACAGAACTTGGCGCGCATGCTTGAACGCGAAGGCATTCAGTACATGGCGCTCGATCTCGATCCAGACCGCGTGCGCCAAGCAGCTGCAGCTGGCGATAGTGTGGTGTTCGGCGATGCAGCGCGTTTGCAAGCACTCATGGCGGCAGGTTTGGCGCGTGCTAGCGCGGTTGTCATCACTTATTTGGATGTGCCCAGCACGCTGAAGGTGCTTGCCAACACGCGCGGCCACGCTCCACAAGTGCCTGTGATCGTGCGCACACAAGACGACCATGATTTAGATAAACTCACCGCCGCCGGTGCCACCGAAGTCGTGCCCGAATCCATCGAAGGCAGCCTCATGCTCGCCAGTCACGCTCTGGCCTTGGTCGGCGTACCGATGCGACGAGTGATCCGCACCGTGCAAGAACAACGCGATGCACGCTACAACCTCCTTCGAGGTTATTTCCATGGCCAAGACGACGACACGGTGGATGAGCTGGATCACGAGCGCTTACAAAGCTTCACGCTGCCAGTCGCAGCAAAAACGCTGGGTATGCCACTAGAAAGCTTGGCTCTGCATGCAGTCGGCGTGCGTGTGATGCACCTCAGAAGAAAAGCTGGCCAGCTCGCCGTGCTGGACGAAGCGACAACACTAGAAGAAGGCGATACGCTGGTGCTCAATGGCAAGCCGGAGGCTTTGGCTTTGGCGCAAGAAAAGTTACTGCGCAATTGAAGCGCTAGAGCTCTTGGTTTTTCTTGAAAAGCCGCTCCAAAGCAGCTTCAATGACCATACCTGCCACCGAATAGAGCAGTGAACCAATCAGAGCTGCAGTGAAGCTTTTCACTTTGAAACCTTCAAGCAAACCCGAGGCCATATAGAACATGAGCGCATTGATCACAAAAAGGAACAGCCCCAAAGTGATCACTGTGAGCGGTAACGTAAGGATGACGAAGATCGGGCGCACGATCGTATTGAGCAAACCAATCACGAAGGCTGCTATGAGGGCAGCAACGAAACTCGTGACAATCACGCCAGAATAAAAATGCGCTACAGCCAGTAGAGCTGCAGCGCTGAGTAGCCATTTAGCAAGTATTTTCATACGAGCAGCATACCATCTGCTCGTATGAAATCAAGCTCACTAGCCCATGGCGGGGCGTGCATTGCCAGAGAGCGGCATGCTCGGCAGGGGAGCCGCAGGCTTTTGTGCAGTCTGCGCGGGCTGCATCACGGGTTGCATCTCTATACCGAACTTGGGGCGACGCGCATCAATCACTTCGGCATTGCTCAAATCTTTGAGCAACATTTCTGTGAATTCTGGCAAGGGGCCTGTGGCCACCTCACAAAACACATGATCCGTGCGGCTGATGCGCGGTGTGAATTGCGAGAAGAGCTTATCGCACCACTTATCACGCCAGTTTTCTCGAGCACTGTGGCTGAGCCATTTGCCAATGCGGCGCGTCATGCGAGGAGCGCAAGCCACAAGAACCCAGCGTTTGGTGTGCGGCTGGGCAAGCAGTTGGCTCAGCTGTCGCTGTGCGTGATCTGCATCATCTAGATAGACGATATAAGTAGGCAGTAGATTCATACGAAGCTCCTTCCAAGACATAAGCAATAGTGCTCAGAGTTACAAATCACGTTTTGGTTTCACAGCTTGTGTGTGGCATTGTTACTGAGTCAATTGCCCAGGCACACTTTTGGCTGCACGACGGGCTGCCCAGGCTCCTGCGAGCAATACACCCGCAATACACGCGGCATAGACTGACCAGCGCGCCAAATCTGCATAGCTTGCTGGTGGGTTGAATACCTCTTTGAGCAATTGCTCGCCAATGATCATCTTGGCTGCAGTGAAGGCCAGCACCGCTGCGCCGAGCTGAATGATGATGGGAAAACGCTCAACAAGCTTGAGCACGATTTGGCTGCCATACACAACGATGGGCACACTGATCAGCAAACCAAGCACAACAAGCGTCATGGATCCACCCGCTGCACCCGCAACACCCAGTACGTTATCGATGCCCATTAAGGCATCGGCGATCACGATGGTTTTCATTGCGCCCCAAAATGTGGTGGCCACTGGGCCATCATGCTCGTCGCCGCCGGTGTCTACCAAGAGTTTGTAGGCAATCCAGAGCAGTCCCAGACCACCAATCAGCATCAAGCCTGGTATCTTCAGCAGCCAAACCACGATCAAAGTCATTGCAGCGCGCACAGCAATTGCGCCCACAGTGCCCCACATGATGGCTTTCTTTTGCAGATCGGGTGGCAGATTGCGAGCTGCCAAGGCGATCACAATCGCGTTGTCGCCAGCGAGCACCAAATCAATCAAAATGATGGCCAATAGCGCAGACCACCAAGGGGTAGAAAATAATTCCATATCCGATATTCCGTGTTATGTGTCTAATTGTTCTGACGCCACGGGACTGGATGAAATGGGTTTTCGCGCACTTCGATCCAGAACACCTGTAACGACAGGGTGAATCGAAGGTCTTGCTCAATCTGAATAGCAAACATGCTGCCATTCAGACCTGATACACCGGAAGTTATCTTCGTATTGACGATGTATCTGCAGGGAGCTACTCCCCTTCGTAGATACATTATGGATCAATTTGAGATGCTTTGTCTAGGACAAATCGAATAATTTGATCGATTTGTAGGGTTTTTGTGCGATGCAACAACGCTTCAGCCAGACTTTGAGCAAAATTCGGCTTCTCCCGGAAGGGGAGTAGCGCATAAGCTTATCAAAAGCTCATGCTCGTGTGTCGTCAATACGCTGCCTCCGCGGGGATGCAGCCGGTGCACGAGAATCCCCTCGCAAGACCTTTCGGATAACAACAGCATGGGCTTTGTTCGGCCATGCAAAAATCGAAAGGTCAGTCATGTTTGAATCCGTGGCACCCGCCTGGCTCTGGGCAGTGTTTATTGTGATCGTGATCGCAGCTCTCATCATCGATTTCGTCGTGCTCAATAAACAAGGCGCACATGAAGTTGGTGTGAAGGAAGCAATCAATTGGTCCATCATCTGGGTTGCTTTAAGTTTCCTCTTCAATGGTTTGTTCTGGTGGGCGGTGAAAGACACCACCGGAGACACCGCGCTTGCTAACGAAAAAGCGCTCGAGTTTCTCACCGGCTATTTGATTGAAAAATCACTCGCGGTAGACAACATCTTCGTCTTCCTGATGATCTTCACTTACTTTGCTGTGCCGCCCGCTTATCAAAAGCGTGTGCTCATGATAGGTATCATCGGCGCGATTGTGTTGCGCACGATCATGATCTTGATCGGCGGCTGGTTGCTCCAGCAATTCCACTGGATTCTCTACATCTTCGGCGCGTTCCTGATTCTCACCGGCATCAAGATGTGGTGGGCGGCTGGTAAAGAGCAATCTCTTGACGACAACCCAGCGCTCAAACTGCTTCGCAAGATCTTGCCTGTAAGCAAAAACTACGATGGCGAGAAGTTCTGGACGGTAGAAAACGGCAAGAAAATCGCTACGCCTTTGTTCATGGTGATCTGCTTGGTCGGCTTGACAGACGTGATCTTCGCTGTGGATTCCATCCCCGCGATTTTTGCGATCACGAGTGATCCCTTCATCGTGCTGACCAGTAACGTGTTTGCCATTCTGGGCTTGCGTGCCATGTATTTCTTGCTCGCAGCTGTGGCCAACAAATTCCACTTGCTCACCTATGGCCTGGCTGTGATCCTGGTCTTCATCGGAACGAAGATGATGCTGATCGACATCTTCAAGATTCCTGTGGTGATATCTCTGCTGGTCGTCGTCGGCATCTTGGCCGTTACGATGATCTGGAGTGTGAAGACGACGCCGAAGGATGAGAAGGCTTCTTGATCTTTGCTCATTCAATGCAAAAGGCCGAGCTTGCTCGGCCTTTTTTACGTGCGCCAGAAGTTGATTACGCTTCGGACAGACTGGCTACGGCTGGGCGGTCTGAAACAGCTTAGCTTTCAGGATAAGAATTACAAAAAAATCTTTTTTCTCATGCAGCTCTCGAATTTTGGGCTAAAAGTGCGTGTGCGTATCTAAGTCTTTTTGCTCTCCTGTTCCAAAAAAACGCAAAAGTAGTTTTGTACAAAAAAAAGAATACGACCAAACCAGCTAGCAGATGAAGCATAAAGATCACAAGATTAAAATTATCACTAATGTAGATCTGGTTCATCAGGTACAACATCACGCCTGTTATGGTTCCAAAAAATGGCGTGATTTTCACAAGAACTATGTTATCGATATCAGTGTCTTTAGGTGGTCTCAACGACACTAGTGGCCACCACCCCCAATCCATGTCAGTTAGCCAGTTCATGAAATTTTCGATTGTGGTGATCATGTGTTGAGTACCCTGTTATGGACGCGCGTATCTGTTGAATTGATTTTATAAAGCAGCAAACCAGATGCAAAGCAGAAACTCTTACTCCTACATAGCTTTTGTAGAAACATTGAGTATTTCAATCGGAAATTTTTTGGAGGGCGTGCGGAGATCGTCTTCGAATCACCGAGGTCTCAATCGCGTGTGTTTTCAAAAAGATTTCTGAGGCAAATGCCAGATGGTAGGCCGCAGGTGCAAAAGATTGAGTGAAACGGTTAGTGCACCAACCCTTCGACAAGCTCAGGGTGAACGGAACAGGCCACTATGAATTCAATAGCATCTTGCGCAGTATCTATGCCGGCGGATAGCTAATTTCGCTTATAAACAAGCGATCAAACACCCAAATGCTGCTCAAGAATCTCTGGCTTGGCGATGAGCTCGGCGGATGAGCCGCTGAAGACGACTTCGCCTTTTACCAAGATCACGTTGTTGTCTGTGATTTGGGTGACGTGTTTCCAGTTTTTATCGACGATGATGGAGCTGATGCCGCTTTGTTTGATCTCGCCGCAGATGCGCCAGATTTCTTTGGCGATCAAGGGGGCGAGGCCTTCGGTGGCTTCATCGAGAATGAGCACGTCGGGGTTGGTCATGAGGGCGCGGCCGATGGTGAGCATTTGCTGTTCGCCGCCGGAGAGTTGCTGGCCGCCGTGGTTGAGGCGCTCTTTGAGTCTTGGGAAGGTTTCTAGGACGCGCTCGTACGTCCAGTCTCTCTGCCCTTGCGTGCCTGCGCGAGCTGCCATCTTTAGATTTTCAGTGACGCTTAAATTGGCGAAGATGCCTCGGCCTTCGGGCACATAGGCGATGCCCATTTGTGCGACTTCGAAGGTGGGCTTGCCGAGCATGCTTTTGCCTTTGATTTCGATCGCGCCTCGGGCGGGTGGCACGATGCCCATGATGGATTTGAGCAGGGTGCTTTTGCCCATGCCGTTGCGCCCCATGAGGCCGATGGTTTGGCCGCGCTGCACGGTGAAATCTATGCCGCGCAGGATATGGCTTTGGCCGTAATAGGTGTGCAGGCCGCGAGCGGAGATGAGGGCTTCGCTCATTTAATGTTCTTCCCCGAGATATGCAGCTTGCACGCCTGCGTCTGCGCGAACGACTTCTGGTTTATCGCTCGCAATCACTTGCCCATTGACCATCACGGTGAGGTGATCGGCCACGGCGAACACGGCATCCATATCGTGCTCGACCAAGAGCATGGCGTGATCTACCTTTAATTTCAGCAAGAGCTGCACCATGCGCTCGGCCTCGGCTGTGCCCATGCCGGCGAGTGGCTCATCGAGCAGGAGCACTTGCGGCTCGGTGGCGAGCGTCATGGCGATTTCTAGCTGGCGCTGCTCGCCGTGGCTGGCTGCGCCTGCGATTGTGCTGCGGCGCTCGGTGAGCAAGGCCAACTCCATCGCACGCTCTGCTCTTGCGTTCACTGCGGCTTGCTTGGAAGCATTAGAGAGCCAGCCGAGTGGGTTGAATGCGAAGGGTTGATTGCGCGATTGCGCGGCGAGGCGGATGTTGTCCCAGACGGTGAAGCTGCGGAAGATGTTGGTCTTTTGGTAGCTGCGGCCTAGGCGCTGGCGGGAGATTTTTTCTGGGCTCCAGCCTGTGATGTCTTGCCCTGATAGATGCACTGTCCCAGAGGTGGGCGGCAAATCGCCGGAGAGCAGATTGGCGAGCGTGGATTTGCCTGCGCCGTTCGGCCCGATCACGGCATGCAAGCGGCCTTGCCAAAGATCGAGGCTGACTTCATTGACGGCTGCCAAGCCGCCGAAGCGCTTGGTGAGGTTTTTGGCAGAAAGGATGGCTGTCATTTCTTTTCATCCTTTTTCGCCAGCCATTTAGACACCAGCCCCAAGATGCCGCGTGGCGCGAGAATCACCAAGGCAACAATGAACAGCCCCATCCACATTTGCCAATGTTTGCCGGTTTGAAAATTTCCGAAGGCAGGCAAATCTTTGAAGAGATGCAGCAAATATTCAAACGAGAACGCGCCGATGGCCGCGCCCGCAAAATTGCCCATGCCGCCCAAGATGACCATCATGATGGCATGCGCGCTCATATGAAAGCCCATGAGCTCGGGATTGATGAAGCCGGTTTGCGCGGCCCACAAGTAGCCTGCCAAGCCAGCGAGTGCGCCCGCAAGCGTGAACGCGGCGAGCTTGTGGGCGAAGGTGGCGAAGCCCAGAGCGCGCATGCGATGCTCATTGGCGCGGATGCCTGCGAGAGCGCGGCCAAAGGGCGAGAAGAGCAGGCGGCGCAAGAAGGCATACACGCCGACCATGCAGACCAAAGTGAAATAGAAGAAGACGCGTTTGTTTTCTAAATCAAAAATTCCAGCGTTGGGTTTGAAATTCAAATACGCGCCATCTGAGCCGCCGAGCGTGACGCCGAACAAGACTTTGTTGTCAAAGAAGATGAAATACATCATCTGCGCGAAAGCCATGGTGACCATGATGAAGTAAATGCCATGCGTGCGCACCACGAAGAAGCCGATGATGCAGGCGACCAAGGCTGTGGCGGCGAGCGCGAGCGGTAAGCTCCACCAGAGGCTGATGGCTTCCGACGATGGCGTGATAAAGGCCAGCGCATAGCCCGCAAAACCGAAGAAGGCCGCATGCCCGAGCGAGACGAGGCCAGTGACGCCTTGCAGGAGATCCAAGCTCATCGCAAAGATGGCCATGATCATCATGCTGGTGATGAGGCCGATGGTGTAATCCGCGCCGAAGATGGGCACGCCTGCGAGCGCGATGACGGCTAGCGCGAGCAGCACATTGACGCTGCGCGGCAAGATTTCTAGATTGGCTTGTGGTGCAGACATGACGTGTTGTTAGGCTTTAAACAAGCCTTCTGGTTTGTAGAGCAACACAAGCGCCATCAGCATATAAACCAACATGCCTGAGAACTGGGGCAGCAGCACTTTGCCGAAGGTATCGACAAAGCCAACAAGCAATGCTGCAATCAGCGCACCGCGCACAGAGCCAATGCCGCCGATGACGACGACGACGAAACACATGATGAGTACCGAGCCTCCCATGTTCGGGTACACGCTCGAGATCGGCGATGCGATCATGCCTGCGATGGTGGCGAGGCCCACACCGAGCGCGAACACCAAAGAGTGAATCAGCTTGATGTTCACACCGAGCGCTTCAGTCATCTCGCGGTTAAATGCACCCGCGCGGATTTTCATGCCGAGACGAGTTTTAGAAATCAGGAAATACAAGCCCAGCGCGAGAACGATGCAAACGCCGCTGATGAAGAGGCGATAGATGGGATACGAGAGATTTTCAGTCAGCTGAATGCCACCCGCGAGCAGCGCGGGAATCGTCACGCCATGCACATCATCGCCCCAGATCATGGAGCGGGCTTCTTCAAAGATGTAGATCAGGCCAAAGGTGAGCAGCACTTGATCCAAGTGATCGCGGTGATAGAAATGTTGGATTAACAGCTTCTCAAGCAAGAGTCCGAAGACTACGGATAACGCTGTGCCGAGCAAGATAGCCAAGGTGAGGCTGCCTAGCTGCAACGAGAGCGACCAAGCGAGATAAGCACCCAACATATAAAAACTGCCATGCGCGAGATTCACTACGCCCATGATGCCAAAGATCAGCGTGAGCCCGGCGGCCAGCATGAAGAGTAGCAGGCCGTATTGCACGCTGTTGAGCAGCTGGATGAGGAAGTTGGCGAAATCCATTGGGTAACTTGTGATTCAGTACCCATCCCGTTCGGGCTGAGCTTGTCGAAGCCCTTCGACAAGCTCAGGGCGAACGGATCATTATTAAAACCTTAAAAAGATCAGCCCATCTTGCAGCCAGCGCCCGAATCTTGCACGGCTTTGGCGGCGATACCGATCACTTTATTTTCCTTGCCTTCGACTTTGCGCAAGTAGATATCTTGAATCGGATTGTTGGACTTGCTCATGGTCCACTTGCCGCGCGGGCTGTCTATTTTTGCGTTTTGCATGGCGGCATACAGGGCTTGCTTGTTGTTCAGATCACCTTTGACGGCGTTTGCACCTTGCACCAGCAGCAGGCCGGAGTCGTAACCTTGCACCGCATACACATCGGGCTGGCTCTTGAAGGTCTTGGCATATTCCAAGCGGAAGCGACGATTGGTAGCCGTATCTAACGAATCGCTGTAGTGCATGGCGGTGATGATGCCTTCTGCGGCTGGGCCAGCGGCATCGAGCACGCCTTCGGTGAGGAAGCCAGAGCCATACAGGGGAATGGTTTTGTTCAGACCAGCAGCAGCGTAATCGCGGATGAACTTGGCTGCACCGCCGCCTGCGAAGAAGCAAGCCACTGCGTCTGGCTTGATCGAAGCGATCTCTGTGAGCAGAGCTTGGAATTCGACGTTCGGGAAGGGAAGCGCCAGCTTCTTCACGATCTGGCCGCCTGCTGCGGTGTAGCTTTGCTCAAAGCCTTCCATGGCCTCTTCGCCAGCCGCGTAGCCCCAAGTGATCCACACCGCTTTCTTATGGCCGCGCTCGACCATGGCCTTGCCTAAGCCCAAAGTAGGCTGCGAATTGGTGAAACTGGTGCGGAACACATTGGGTGCACATTGCGCACGTGTGGCCACATGCACACCAGCATTGGGAATGATATTGAGCACACCGGATTCACGCGCCACGCGGTGAATACCCATTTGCACACCCGAGTGAACCGTGCCAACCAGCACATCCACTTTGTCGCGCTGCACCAGGCGCTGCGCATTCTCTACGCCTTTGGCGGGATTGGATTCGTCATCGACCTTGAAATACTCGATCTCACGGCCACCAAGCTTGCCGCCTTGCTCGTTGATCGCCATGCGGAAACCGTTTTCAATCGCTACGCCGAGCTGGGCAAAGGTGCCGGTGTAGGGCAGCATCAGGCCGACGCGGATTTTGTTAGATTGCGCTCTTGCGATCTCAGGCAAGAACAAACCAGTAGAAGCCGCGCCGATGGCAGCGGCAGAACGGGTCAAAACCAAACGACGTGTACTCATCACCAACTCCTAGTGTTAACTGTTCATAGATCACATGATCTTAACGGGCAAGACTTGTTTGCGAGGGCAGTGTTTTCCATTTGATACGGTGCGTGAGCGTGAATATTGCTCTTGCACCAAATTAATAGAAGCAACGATTATTTAAATCTAAAGTATTTTTTAAATGCCGTCAAGCGAGTTGACCCGCGCATTCGAAAAAGAGCGCCATCATGCCCGACAATCACGGCTCTTCATGACCCTTGCTTCTGCTTCCTCTTCCACCAGCCTGCTCCCCCTAGAGCTCCGCGCCAGCTTTTCTTTGGCCAGCATTTTTGCCATGCGCATGCTGGGGCTGTTTTTGGTGCTGCCGGTGTTTGCGCTGGAGGCGGTGAAGTATCCGGGTGGAGATGATCCCGCACGCGTGGGCTTGGCCATGGGGATTTACGGGCTCACGCAAGGCATTTTGCAAATTCCGTTTGGCATGGCTTCGGATCGCTTTGGGCGCAAGAAGGTGATATTGATTGGCTTGCTGATTTTTGCATTGGGCAGTTTTTTAGCCGCCTGGGCCCCAACCTTGAATTGGTTGATTGCGGGTCGCTCGCTGCAAGGCGCTGGGGCAATTTCTGCGGCCGTGACAGCACTGCTAGCAGACCTGACGCGCGATGAAGTGCGCACCAAAGCGATGGCTTTGGTGGGCGCGAGCATCGGGCTGATGTTTGCTCTGTCTTTGGTGCTCGCGCCTTGGCTGGCAACGCAAATCGGACTCTCGGGCTTGTTTGCGCTGACGGGTGTTTTGGTGATCCTTTGCATGGCTGTCGTGATCTGGGCCGTGCCACCGGAGCCTGCACTCACATCTGCGCCAAGCAGCCGCCTGCATGGTTTGAAGGAAGTGCTCACGCATGCCAATTTGCTGAGATTGGATCTCGGCGCTTTCATTTTGCACGCGGTGCAGCTGGCAATGTGGGTGGCGATTCCGGCAATGCTGGTGCAAGCGGGGCTAGCCAAAGCGGCACATTGGCAAGTGTATTTGCCGGCGGTCTTGCTCTCGTTTGTCTTGATGGGGGGCTTGTTTGCTTTGGAAGCGCGCGGGCATTTGAAAGCCGCGTTTTTGGGCGGCGTAGGCTTGATCGGTTTGGTGCAGCTTGGGCTATGGTGGGCTTTGAATCAAGCGCCCAACATCTGGCTACTCGGCTTCTTGCTCTTTGCTTTCTTCGTTGGCTTTAACGTACTCGAGGCTTCCCAACCCAGCCTAGCCTCACGCGTTGCCCCCGCGCATGCACGCGGAGCTGCTCTTGGCGTTTACAACACCGTGCAGTCTCTCGGCTTCTTCGTGGGCGGCTTTGGCGGTGGCTGGCTAGCGAAGCACTATGGCTTTGAAGCTTTGTTTGCAGGCTGCTTTGCCCTCATGTTGATCTGGCTTGTGGCAGCTTGGGGCATGAAACCGCCTGCTCGCTCTGCGTCATAATGCTTGGGCTTTAACCAAAAAGAATGGCATGCAGCCGTTCTTTTTGAACGGAAAAGACGCGAGAAATTCGCAAAAGACGCAAAAGAAACAGCCAAATTTTGGTTTTTATTTTGCGTCTTCTGCGTAACTTTTGCGCCTTTTGCGTTCAAAAGAACCTTGCCTTGCTATTCAAAACAGTTACAGCCCGACCACTTAAATTAGCACTGAAACACAAGGAACACACACATGGCCTCCGTCAACAAAGTCATTCTTCTGGGCAACTGCGGGCGCGATCCCGAGATTCGCTACATGCCCTCTGGCGGCGCGGTGGCCAATATCTCGATTGCCACCACCAGCAAACGCAAAGACAAAAACTCTGGCGAGACGGTGGAAGACACCCAATGGCATCGTGTGCAATTCTTTGATCGCCTCGCCGAGATCGTGGGCGAGTATGTGAAAAAAGGCGCGCCGCTCTACGTGGAAGGCCGCTTGAAATACGGCAAATACACCGACAAAGACGGCATCGAGCGCAACACAGTAGACATCATCGCCACCGAGATGCAGCTCCTCGGCAGCCGCCAAGGCGCGGGCTCTCCTGATGAAGGTGGCGGTGGCTACTCACGCGCACCTGCACCTGCCTCGCGCCCGCCTGCAGCTCGCCCCGCAGCGCCAGCCGCTGCTCCCAAGGCGAAGCAAGGCAGTGGCTTTGACGATATGGACGACGATATTCCGTTCTGATCTCGTATTTCTCACTGTTTTTAAAGCATTTATGGCACTTCGCCGGCATAGAATCTGCGCAGAGTGCTATTAAATTCATAGTATTCTGATTTAACCAAGCCATATGCTGCAGGCGCGTCTTGGTCTCTATCTCGATCTGATCCGCTGGAATCGCCCGGCGGGATGGCTGCTTCTGCTTTGGCCAACGCTCTCAGCACTGTGGATCGCCGCAGGCGGCTTCCCCGGCTGGCATTTGATCATCGTCTTCACGCTTGGCACCATCCTCATGCGCAGCGCAGGCTGCTGTGTGAACGATGTGGCCGATGCGGATTTTGACAAGCATGTGAAGCGCACGGCGCAGCGGCCGGTGACGAGTGGCAGAGTGGGCAAGAAGGAGGCGCTGCTCTTGGGCGCTTTCCTCGCATTGCTTGCTTTCGGCCTCGTGCTCACGACGAATGCGGCGACGATACTTTGGTCATTCGCTGCGCTTGCGATTGCCATCGCCTACCCGTTTGCCAAACGCTTCGTCTCCATGCCCCAAGCCGTGCTCGGCGTAGCTTTTAGCTTCGGCATTCCCATGGCCTTCGCCGCAGTACAAGGACGCGTGCCGCTGCTTGCGTGGATTCTCCTGCTGGGCAATCTCTTCTGGGTACTGGCCTACGACACCGAATACGCCATGGTTGATCGTGATGATGATTTGCGCATCGGCATGAAAACATCTGCCATCACGCTTGGGCGATTCGATGTCGCAGCGATCACGCTTTTTTATGTGATTTATATGCTTTTTTGGCTGATTGCCGGCATAGGATCTGCGCCAGCAGCTATTAAATTGATAGTAATTATTGCTGCAGCTGCGCAAATCTTCTGGCACTGGCAGCTCATCCGCACCCGCTCACGCGAAGGCTGCTTCACCGCATTTCGCCAAAATCATTGGCTGGGATTCACGCTGTTTGCTGGTATTGCCGCCGCGAGTTGGTTCCAATAAAAAAGGCGGCATGTCCACCGCCCTTTTTCACAGCTGAGCTGAGTCGGTAGTTAACTTCCGAAATGAATTTGATAGCGAGCGCCATCGCTTGCTAGACAAGCCCCCGTGCCTTGCGTAGCCGCTGTGAAGAGATATTCGCAGCGCAAGCTGTAGCTTGAGCTTGCAGCATTGGCGATGCCTCGCTGCCCTGCAGCTTGCGCCCAGTTCACTCCACCCTGCACTTGGCTCATGATTTGCCCAAAGCCTGGATACTGCCGATCCACCCGTGTCGCCTCGCCTTGCAGTGCTTGGCCTTGGTAAGTCACACTGAAACTTCCTCGCCCTGCACCGTTGTCAATCACCGTGGCTTGCAAAATACCCGCGTTGCGCGCCGCTTCATTCACTGGATACAAGCGCGCTTGCACGGTTTGCCACTGCGGCGCGGCGATGCCGGGGCTTGCAGCGGGCGTTGGCTGCTGCACCACCACGACAGGTGGCTGCGTAGCTGATTCATAAGGCCGCCCAGTTTTCGGATCCATGGGCACGATAACGCAAGCCGACAGCGCCGCCACAGCCAACAATGGCACAGCGATCAACGCCGAGCGACGCAGGGATTTCAAATCACTCATACAAACTTTCAAAGCACGGCACATGCCGTGAACGCACTATCGCAGGCTGGCAAGTGATGGTGCGAAGACTATGAAAGGTCGAGTTTTTTGATACTTTGAGGCGCAAAGCGCGGCACCGGGGCGCGAAGTTCAGCGCCGATTGACCAAGATGATGCCCGCGCCCACCAAGGCGATGGCGATGACCAAATTCGGTGTCACTGGCTCGCCCAGCCACAGCGCGGCAAAAAGTAGCGCAAAAACAGGCGTCAGAAACACAAAAGCACTCATCTTCCCAGCGGGGTAGCGCGTGAGCATCCACATCCAGAGTAAGTAGCTGGCAAATGCCCCAACTGCGGTCTGCAAAAACAGCGATAAGAGAGCGAAGCTGCTGAGCTGCCCCATCGCCGGCCAGCTCTCGCCAAAGGCCAGCGAGACAAAGGGCAAGGAGACAGCGCTACAAGCCAACTGATAAAACAACAAGCGCTCAGCGCTGATCTTGGCCAGGGCAGTCGCGCGAATTGTCACCGTCGTCAGACCCCATGAAGCGCCGGCCAACAGCGCCAACACATCCCCCATGCGCCCCGCTCCAGCTTTTTGCAAGCTCTCCCAGAGTGCAAACACCACGGCGGCAAATGCACAAAACAATCCGAGCCACTGCATGCGATTCATGCGCTCAGCCCGCACAAACAGCGGCAGCAACGCCGCCACCCAAAACGGCGAGGTATAGAGGAACACCGTCACGCGGGATGCGCCTGTGAGGTTCAGGGCGAGATAGATGCAAACAAATTCAAAACTGAACAAGCCGCCCGCGAACAAACCGACCCAGAGCGTGCCATCACGTACAAACAGTGAAATACCACGCGCTTTACACCATATCATGAGCAGCAGCGTCGCGCCCATGGCACGCACTGCAGATTGAAAGACCGGTGGCACTTCACTGATCGTTGCCTTGGCGAGCACTTGCTGAAAGCCCCAAAACAGGCAGCAGCCCAGCAACAAAACAATGGCCAAGCCATCCAGATGATCCTTACGCTCAGTCTGCACTGCCGAACTCACAGGGGATGCTCTGTATAAAACTTGCCGCCATGAAACAGCAGCGGCGCTCGCGTTGAGTCATGCTGGCAAGCAAGCACCTCCCCAACTAGGATCACATGGTCGCCCTCTGGGTATTGGCTGCGGCTCGTGCATTCAAATACCGCTGCGCAGCCTGGCAGCAGAGGCACGCCGCCCAGGCCTTCTTGCAGAGCCAAACCCTCAAAGCGATTGGTCGTCTTGCTTGCAAAACGCTCAGCCAAACTCTGCTGCTCCACAGCCAACACATGAATCGCGTAATGTTTGGCATGCAAAAACGCTTGCAATGAGCCTGCTTTGAGACCAAGACTCCAGAGCACCAGTGGCGGCGTCAGAGAGACAGAGTTGAACGAATTGGCTGTCAGCCCAATCATGCTGCCATCACTCGCACGCGTGGTCACGATCGTCACACCAGTTGCAAACAAGCCGAGAGCGGCGCGCAAAGCGGCAGGCGGAGGGGAAGAAGCTAGAGTCATGAGTCAGTGTATTTTCATGTAGTATGCCCGCAGATGAGATGCCACACACGCAGCCATGACAAATCACAACCACATTGAGCCCCATTGGATCGACTGCTTCGAAGCGCTTTTGCGCCGCTGCGCTCTGCACAGCGGCGAGACAGCGGCGATTCTCTGCGAGAGTCAATCGCGGATTGAGCTCATAGAAGCCATGCGCCACGCCTGTGCACGCATCGGCGCGCAGGCCTTCACGCTGAGCTTGCCCACACGGCCTGCCTCCACCCAGCCACCCACACCCATCATCCGCTCCACGGGTGCGAGCACGGCCATTGCGGGTATCGCTCCCGTGATTCAAGCCTTGGCGGGCAGCCATATGGTGATTGATTGCACGGTGGAAGGCCTGATGCACGCCCCAGAGCTGCCCGCGATCTTAAAGGGCAACGGCACAAATCAGCCACGTGTGATTTATGTGAGCAACGAACATCCCGAAGCTCTGTGTCGCCTCCTGCCCGATGATGCGCTGGAGCAAGCAGTGAAAGCGCATAGCAAGCGCTTGCGCAGTGTGAAAAAAATGCATGTGAGCAGCAGCGCGGGTACCGATTTGCACATCGGCCTAGAAGGCGCACCCAGCGGCGGCAATTGGGGCTACACCGCCAAGCCCGGCACGATGACGCATTTTCCTGGTGGCCTCGTGCTCGCCTTCCCCCAAGCGGGTAGCGTGAATGGCCGCTTGGTGCTCGGTGTAGGTGACGTGAATTTGGCTTTCAAACGGTACATCGAGCAAGCCATATCGCTCACCATCGAGAACGATCACATCACAAGGATCGAAGGCTCAGGTGTGGATGCGCAACTCATGCGCGAATACCTCGCTGCTTGGGAGGCGCGCGATGGCCACAAGGCGGCTTATGCTGTCTCGCATATTGGCTACGGCCTCCATCCCGCCGCACGGTTTGACAGCATGGCCATGTTCGACAAGCGCGATTTCAACGGCACAGAATTGCGCTGCGCTGCAGGCAGTTTTCTCTACAGCACGGGCGCAAACGAAACGGCTGGGCGCTACACGCTGGGGCATTTCGATCTGCCCATGAAGCATTGTACGATCACGCTGGATGAAGCGGTGGTGGTGAACGAAGGCCGCTTGGCTTAGCTGTTGGCGCGCTTCTTGAGCCAGCGCATCAGTGCGCCTACGTAAGGAAGCTTCTCGTAAAGCTCTTCTGCCGCATCCCAATAATCACGATGAAATGCAATCTTGCCATCAGAGGTGAGCTGCAAATGTGAGCAACCACGCACGGTTTGAACTGTCACCGTATCAAAGCGCTTGAAGCGGAATTTGAAATCCCAGACGATGAAGCATTGATCGCCTTGGGTCACGGTCGTCGTCACCACGAAATGCGGCTCGTGCAAGGCGACGTACATATGGCTGAAGATGCGCTTGACATCCTCCAAGCCGCGTACTTCGTTAAACGGGTCTTTGAAATAGGCATCGTTCTCATAGAACTCGCCCATACGCTGTACTGAAGCGGGTTGCAGTGTTTCAAAGAAATCGACGATGCTTTGTACGCGTGGATCTGGGCTGGTGTGAGGCATAGTCGAATCTTAAAGCCCGGTAAACTGGCGTGTCATTTTGAAATACAAGCCGTGCGGTGCGCTGCGCATGAGCTTGAGCCAAGCGGTAAAGCGCTTGGGGAAATGCATTTCGAATTTCCCAGCCTCCCAGCCCGAAATGATCTCTCGCGCAGCTTGCTCTGGCTTGATCAATGCTGGCATACGGAAGGTGTTTTGCGAGGTGAGCGGTGTTTCAACAAAACCTGGATTGATAACACTCACACCCAAGCCTTCGTCATGTAAATCGATATACAGCGCCTCAGCCATATTGATCATGGCGGCTTTGGTGGGGCCGTAGGCCAAGGATTTTGGCAAACCGCGAAAGCCTGCCACGCTCGATACATAACTCAAATGCCCTCGCTTAGCCCTGAGCATGGCAGGCAACACGGCTTCTGTGACGTAGGCTGCGCCGATGTAGTTGACCTGCATGTGCTGCGCCATGATGGAGCTTTTGAGCTCCTGCGCACGTAATGGCTGATAAATACCTGCGCAATACATCATGAGATCTAAGCCGCCCTCAGCAACCAGTTTGTTCGCTGCTGCTTTCACACCGGCTTCATCTGTAGCGTCCAGCTGAAGGGTTTGCAGACCCGGGTATTGCGCAGTTAACTCCTGCAAAGGCGATGCGCTGCGCGCCGACACAATCACCTTCGCACCCGCCATATGCAGCGCCACAGCCGTTGCTCGGCCAATGCCTGTGGATGCGCCCACGAGCCAGGCACGTTTTCCATGCCAATCAGTGATCTTGGGGTTCAGGCTCATGGGTACTTCTTTGTTTTTAAGTTCTAAAATTAATTGGGTTCTGACCCCAATTAATTTCTTTTAGTGAAGGTAACGACGAGTTCACCGAGGGTGATGCCGAATTTACTCATCGTGGCTTTGTTAATGACGACCTTGTTATCCATCTGGTACATCCAGTCGTCAAACTGCACTTCATACACTTTGCCATCCACCGGCAGCGCCAGCGTGTAGCCCCAGCGGAAGGCGTTGCCGCGCTGCTCGCCGTTGCCGATACCCACCACATCGTCTGCTCGCCCCTCGTAGCGCACGATGCCATCTGCTCCAGTGAGGCGTTTCATGCGCCAGATGCGTTTTTCTTTCTTGCCATCGCTGTAGACGAAATCTTCATCCAAGATGCCTTCTTCACCGTTCCAAGTGCAATTCATGGTGACGATAAATCGGCGCACCACTTTGCCCGAGCGATCAGTGAAGATGCCCCAGCCATCGACCATGCCGTTGAAATAATTTTTCAGATCAAAGACGGGTTTTTCATTGGCGTAGTCAGCCACTTGCGGGCGCGTACCGCAGCCGGTGAGAGCCAAGGTGGCAGCTGCGCTGCCCGCAGCAAGCAATAAACGACGCGTGGGTAAGGTTGACATCTGATGCTCCATTCAAGAGAATTTTTGACCTTTGGCCGCGATAAACAACGCACCAGACGCTATCAATTTAAGAGCGCATGGCAGCACACAATAAGCAATGATGAGTGCTTGTAGCGCCTGCGGATCACGCGCACCTGGTGTGTAGCCGAACACATCGAGCAAAGGCAGCGCCAGCCCTGCGGCCAACGCCATATTGAGTTTGGTGGCGAAGTTCCACCAACCATAATAAGCACCCTCATGCTGGCCATGGTCACCTTGCGCAGCGATGGCACCTGTGAGCAGGGCACTGGGGAAAGCCAAGTCCGCGCCCAGCGCGATGCCCGAGAGCGCACATACGGCCGCGTAAGCCCAGACATCACCCGCGCCAAGTGTTGCTGCCCATATGAACACCAGGATAGACAACAACATGCTGACCAGCCAACCCCAAGCTAAGCCGATGCGCTTCACAACTTGCATCCAACCGGGGATTGCTAATGCGCCAGCAATGAAATATGTGCCAAGAAACACGCCCTCTAAATTTTTGGGTGCTTGCAATAAATCCTGTACAAAGAAAAGTACAAGGGTCGCCGGTACAGCGCTAGCAATACCGTTCAAAATAAAAATCAGCATCAGCGCGCGAAAACGACTGTTTCCCCATGGCTGCCAAATGTTTTGCGTGGTTTGTGTTGCCACATCGCGTTGAGCCGGGCGCGGCGCGTGAAACAAAGCCCAAAGCCCAAGAGCCAACAAAGCCACAAACACACTCACCATCACAGGTAAGCCAGCCACTATCGGCAAGGTGGACGCGAGTAGTACGCCGATCAAGCCCGGCGCTTCGCGCCAGGCCGCCACGCGCGCGCGGAAAGGCGCATCGCCGCCCAGACGAGCGCCCCAGCTTTGATGTGTGACGCTCACAAAACTATATGCCGCATAAGTGACGATCAACGCAAGCGTCGCCCATACCAGGAGATTGTTTCCTCTGACGGGCGGAAAAAACAAAGCGGCAAAGCCAAACGCCAAAATCACGGCAACGATACAAGCCATTCGCCAAGCCGCATGCACCGAGCGGCCGAACAGCCGATCCGCCCAGCTCCCGAGCGCCGGATCAATCACTGCATCGAACAGCCGAGCGCCAAGCAAAATGGCGCCCAATACCGTGAGGCTCATGCCGAATTCTTTGGCATAGTAATTGGGCAACAAAACATACAGTGGCAAGGCGACAAAGGCCAATGCAATACCTAAAGCGCCATAGCTCAGGCCTTGGCGTGCAGTCCAAAATGGCGAGCTGGCATGAGCTGTGCTCGCCTTCAAATCCGTGCTTGCATTCACTGCTTGGCGCCGCCGCTAGCGGCTCCAGTTGCCATACCTATCAGCGCGCTGCGCATCTTGGGTTCACTCGTCTTCGGGCTGAGCCAAATACCAAAAAACAATCGCGTGAATTCTTCATCACGCACCTCGCCTATGGATTTGCCATTAAGCGTGAAGCTGGCTGAGCCATCCGGCCGATGAATGCCAATCAATTGATCGCCTTTCTTCACATCGGGAAAGGTCTTCTTCATGGTGTCTAACCACTGCGCGGCTTTTTCATCGCTCACTTGCCCCAAGCGCCGCATTTCTTTCAGGGAACGCTCTGCGATCATCGTGCCACTGAAATTGCGCAAATAGCGCAGCTCCAACGCGAAAGGCTCCGTGCTGTAATTCGCGGCAGAAAAGCTCTCTGCAGCCCATAGTTTGGCATCGTAAATATTGAAGCCATAAACCACCAAGCGCGCTTGCCCAAACGCTTTAGCATTGCCTACGCCCTGGGACACAGAGGGTGGTACCGCAGGGCTTGCAGCATGAGAATATTGACCAATACCCGCCATCAAACCAGCGCAGAGTGCTATTGAAAAAGTAGCGCTTGAGATCTGAGAAAAAAACATGGGCATGGTACTTATCCTCAAGGTTTAAGCAGTGTGAACTGCATCACATCAATGTTCTGCTCTTCAAAAGCAGCTTCACAATAAGCCAGATAAAACTCCCAGGTGCGCATGAATTTTTCGTCAAAGCCTAAAGGCTCGATGACTGCGCGCTTTTGCAGAAAATCGGCTCGCCAGCGACGGCAGGTTTCGGCATAGTCCTTACCGAATGCAAATTGATCTACCACTTGCAAACCTGCCGCTTGTGCAGCCTTTCGAAATTCGCTGGGGCTAGGCAGGCAACCGCCTGGGAAGATATATTGCTGAATGAAATCAGTGGATTTCACATAGCGCTCAAAGAGTGCATCATCAATCGTGATCGCTTGTATGCAGGCGCGGCCGCCGCTTTTGAGCAAGCGCGATACGGTGGAGAAATACTCAGCCCAATACTCGCGCCCCACCGCCTCTACCATTTCAATAGAGCAAATCGCATCAAAAGGCGCATCGCTGATATCGCGGTAATCCTGCAGGCGAAGATCGGTGTGTCCTGCTTTACCAATGGAGTCCATGCGCGCTTTTGCAAACCCCAATTGCTCAGTGGAAAGAGTTACGCCGGTGATATTGGCATCAAATTCTTTCGCGGCGATTTCAGCCAAACCACCCCAACCGCAACCAATTTCAAGCACGCGATCGTAAGGCTTCACATCTGCCATACGCAGCGCGCGGCGCACCTTGGCGTATTGCGCATCGATCATGGGCTTGGTGAAATCGCCCTCAAACCAAGCGCTGGAATAGCTCATGCTCTTATCCAGCCAGAGCTCATAAAACGCATTACCCAGGTCGTAGTGGGCATGGATGTTTTTCTGCGAATTGGCCTTGGTATTGCGATTGAGCAAATGCTTGATACGGTAGGCTAAGCGACCCAGCCATGTGCCATAAATGATGTCTTCCACTTCGCGGCGGTTGGCTACAAACACACGCAGCACATTAGCCAGGTTGGGAGTGCTCCATTCGCCTGCAATATAGCTTTCAGCGAAGCCGATGTCGCCCGATTTGAGCGCAGCGGCGCAAACATTCCAGTTATGCAGATTTAAATTGCCGTGGATCGCTGCCTGACCACTGGGTTGCCCAAAATGTTGCATGCTGCCATCGGGCATTTGAACCGTGAGTGAGCCATGTTTGAGCTGCTGCAACAGCTTCAAGCAGGTGCGTGCTGCTGCTGGTGCACTGCTAGGGATCTCGAATGAATGAGTAGAGGTAGTGGCTTGCATGTGAAGGATATTTGTTAGTTTTAACGGGTCACCAAAACTGCAGGTGGCTTGGGCTTGGAAAAGAAGGGGACGCGCTTGAGAAACAGCTTCAAGGCTTGCCAATGTATTCTTGCGATCACACCCAGCGTCATTGCCCCGTAGGAAAGCAATGCTTTGCGAATCGCTTGGCTATTCAGTGCCTGCAAATCGCCGCTGACAGATGTGTTGATCAATGCGCCGTTCGCATCGTCATAATCAATACGAGCGACAGTTCGCGCATTTTTTGCTGTGGTCATGAAGCGAAAGCGGTATTGCCCCTCGACATTGCAAAACGGCGAAACATGAAAAACCTTGGTGGCTTTCATTTCGTGACCGTATTTTGCGTGATCAAGCAAATACACATGGCGCTCACCAAAGGTGTTGTTCACCTCCACCACCACGGCTCGCAAACTGCCATCCTCACGATGACAGTACCAGAAGCTTACGGGCTTGAAGCTATAGCCGAATACGCGCGGATAGCAATGAAGCCAAGCCTCACCTTTAGCATCGTCAATGCCTTCACTTTTTAGCAAGTCGTCGATCCATTGCATGGCATCGGCTCGGCCATCACCATGGTCTTTATCATGGAAACTGATTGCTGCGGCGCGGTTACGCGCAAGCTCACCTGCGCCATGCAGCCCCAAGCTTCGCATCGGCAGCATCAAAAAATAGGTTGGATAAGCAAAGGCATTTCGCGCGGGGCGCAGGCGCGTATGACGAACTGCGCCAAAGCCCATCATGGCTACCGGCGCGGCGCTCATGCGGCTGCTCCATGAATTTGCTTGAGGATGGCGCGAGCTGCTGCCAAGCCAGACATCAAGCCATCTTCATGAAAGCCATAGCGCGTCCATGCGCCACAAAACCAAGCGTGATTGGCGCCGTTGATTTCATGCAAACGCGCTTGCGCGCGGGTAGCTGCCAGATCCATCACCGGATGCGCGTATTCAAATACACCATGGATGTGACTACGCGCTATCTCTTGTGTCGGATTCAGACTCACCACCACAGCTTGCTGAAATGGAATCGGTTGGAGTTTGTTGATGAGGTAGTGCAGACACACACGGCTGCCTTCTTGCGATGAGTTGCCACGCACATAGTTCCACGCACTCCATGCGAGCTTCGATTTTGGCAACACACTCGCATCGGTATGCAACACGACTTGGTTGGGCTGTGTTCTGAACTCACCCAATATCTCACGCTCTTGCGCTCCTGCGTCGCGCAACATGGCCAATGCCTGCGGTGCGTGCGTGGCGAAAATCACGCGGTCAAAGCGTTCTGCTTGGCCTTGAGTCACAACGCGCACGCCATCGCCATCTCGTTCGACCAACTGCACCGGCGTGTTCAATCGTTTATCGGCAATCTTGTCTGTGATGGCTTTGACATAGTTGCGCGATCCACCTGTGACCGTCCACCATTTAGGGCGATTGTTGACCTGCATCAAACCATGGTTGTGGCAGAAGCGGATCATGGTGGAGACAGGAAATTGCAGCATCTGTTCTGTGGGGCAACTCCAGATACAGCCGAGCATAGGCAGCAGATACCAATCGCGCACGTCTTGACCGAAGCGGTGCTCTGCTAGAAAGACAGACAATGGCTGAGCCAATTGCGCTTCTGTTCCGGCAACAGCGATTTGCGTGCACAGCTTGTTCAGGCGCAGCAATTCCAGCAGCATTTTCAGAAAGCGCGGACGAAACAAGTTGCCACGTTGTGCAAATACCGTGTTGAGATTGGCACCGCCCCACTCTAGGGCTCGCTCGCCATCGCGGCCTTGCACAGAAAAACTCATATCTGTCACTGTGGTGTGTGTACCCAATTGCTCAAACAATGCAATCAAGTTCGGATAGGTGCGCTCGTTGTAAACCAGAAAGCCGGTGTCAATGCCATGTGTTCGCTCACCATGCGGCGTGGGCAAACTGATGTCAACAGTGTTGGAGTGGCCACCGAAATAACTGCCCGCTTCAAAGAGCGTGATTTGGGCACTGCCCTGCAAAGCATGAGCCGCTCCGAGACCCGTGATGCCCGAGCCAATGATGGCGATTTTTCGTGGAGCCGTCATCACGCGTTCCCGTGATGACTGGCGGAAGAGAAAATTGCTGCGAGGCGCCCTGAGACGAAGTAGGGAGGGAGGGAGGAGGAGGAGAAGCGTCTCAGGATTTCAACCGAGCTAAAAGCTCTCGGAAGACCTCGCAGCAAGAAAAAGGGGGGATACAGAGAAATCAACTTCCCATAGCCGAGCTTCAGTTGCCAAGGCAGACAACTTGCGGCAGTGGGGTTGATATGAAGCACTCAGCATCTCCGAAACTCTAATAGCTAAATTGTGACTGATCAGTATTAATTTTCAACTACCCAGACTAATATCCTTCTATTTCTGAAGGCTATTGACTGCTCAAAATGAAAAAAGGCTACTACGACTCGAACGGCTGATGGTGACTGCACAGCCGAGGGCATCTTCTCTGGGGTTTCTGTTGTACTTCTATGCTGACAACCCAAGACGAATACCTTGTAATTCGTTATGACAATGATGCACTTGGAATTGTCTTTTGTCTAGGACACAAATACTCTAAAAACATAGTGTTTACCCTAGTTTTTACTTTGATTTATCTCGCAAGCATGCCCAAATTCAGCCTATTTGATACATCGCCCTGCAAGCAGCAAGGATGAAGGCGCATCACAGTTAGGCAAAAACCACGAAATGCCCGATACTCTTGTTCAGGACAAAGATGCAATCTGCTCACCAGATTGCAACCATAAACAGGCAGTACCCCAGCGTTGTCCCGCTTGGCGTTGTTTTTTGGAGTTAGCTCAACGTGAATGATCGGGCAGCAGTTCGCCCCATTACCGTGTCTATCGCCGCTGTAGAGCGAGACACTGGTTTGTCGAAAGACACTTTACGCGTCTGGGAGCGGCGCTATGGTTTTCCGATGCCGCTGCGCGACACCTATGGCGAGCGCGCTTATTCATTGGATCAGGTTGAAAAACTGCGTGTGATCAAGCGTTTGCTCGATAACGGGCACCGGCCTGGTCGCGTGGTGGCTATGAGCATTGAAGAGCTTCAGAGTATTGGGGAGAGCTTATCGGCAGCGCCCCAACGCATTACTCAAGCTGACAAAACGGATCTGCGCGAATATTTGGCTTTGATCAAATCGCATGATGTCGATGGCCTGCGCCGCTTGCTAGGCCAATCTCTGATGCGCATGGGCATAGGCAGCTTTGTCTGCAATGTCGTTGCGCCACTGAACACCACGGTAGGTGACGCTTGGATGCGCGGTCAGATTGAGGTGTTTGAAGAGCATATGTACACCGAAAGTGTCAACATGGTTCTGCGAAGCGCGATTGGCGCTGCACCCGATTCTGCGCAGCTGGCCAGCCCACGCGTGCTGCTCACGACTTTCCCTCAAGAGCCTCATGGCATGGGTCTGCTCATGGCTGAAGCCATGCTGTCTCTGGAAGCTTGCCGCTGTGTCTCCCTGGGTACCCAAACACCGATTTGGGATATCGTGCTGGCAGCCACGGCTCACAAAGCTGATATCGTGGCCCTGAGCTTCACAGCAAGCCAGAACCCCAATTACGTGGTCAACGGTTTGGAAGAGCTGCGCAGCAAACTGGGCACAGGCATCGAGATTTGGGCGGGCGGCAGTTGCCCCATCATCCATCGCCGCAGTATTGAAGGCGTTAAGCCCATCGCGGCTTTGCAAGACATCGCTGCTCAAGTGGCGAATTGGCGAAGCCAACACTGATTCGCTGTCGTTTCTGGGGTCATGCCTGGCTGGCTTCAAATTGTCATGGAGGCCAGCTAAAATTCTTAGCTTGTTGACAAGGTGCTGCAATGCTCTACCCTGAATTATTCAAACAGCTCGAATCCGTCCGTTGGGATATGGACAAAGATATCCCTTGGCACGCCTTTGAAGGCACCAAGCTTTCCGATGAGCAAGCTCAGACGATCAAGATGAATGCGATTACCGAGTGGGCTGCGCTGCCTGCCACGGAAATGTTTTTGCGCGACAACCGCGATGATTCTGATTTCTCGGCCTTCATGTCGATTTGGTTTTTTGAAGAGCAAAAGCATTCGCTGGTGCTGATGGAATACTTGAAGCGCTTCCGCCCCGATCTCGCACCCACCGAGCAAGAGTTGCACGATATACGCTTTGAATTTGAGCCAGCTCCTGCGCTAGAAACTCTCATGCTGCATTTCTGCGGCGAGATTCGCCTGAACCATTGGTATCGCCGCGCCAGCGAATGGCATACAGAGCCGGTCATCAAGCACATCTACACCACACTCAGCCAAGACGAAGCGCGACATGGCGGCGCTTACCTGCGCTACATGAAGCGCGCGATTGGCAAGTTTGGCGATGAGGCCAAATCCGCATTCACCAAAGTCGGCGTGCTGATGGCTAGCGCGCGCCGCACGGCGCAAGCTCTGCACCCTACAAACTTGCATGTGAACAAAGCGCTCTTCCCGCGCGACACAATTCAAAGCCGCCTGCCCAATCCCGAGTGGCTGGAGCACTGGCTGGATAAGCAAATCAATTTTGATGCGGTGTGGGAGACCAAAGTGGTCGAGCGCATTTTGCACAACATGAGCTTGCTGATGGAGCGCAGCTTCGTCACAGCATCTGAGCTCAATCGTTACCGCAAAGAGTTGGCGCAAAGCTTGGCTGCCAAAGCAGAAGGTTTGGCTCTGCCGCAAATCATTCCAGCAGCACCTAAGCTCGCATAATGACAGCGCCTGCGGCGAAGTCGATTGCTTCAAAAATAATAGCACCTCGCGCAGATTCTGCGCCGGCGATTGAGGGATTTGGTTTAAAAAAACCAGTGGTTTTCACGAATGGGGTGTTTGATGTCTTGCATCGTGGCCATGTGAGCTACTTAGAGGCTGCGCGCGCTTTGGGCGGCAGCTTGATCGTGGGCTTGAACACCGATGCATCGGCCAAGCGACTTGGAAAAGGCCCTGATCGGCCGCTCAACAAACAGGACGATCGTGCTCATGTGATCGCAGCGCTCGCCAGCGTGGATGCGGTGGTGTTTTTTGATGAAGACACACCCTATGAACTGATCGAAGCCATACGCCCCGATATCATCGTCAAAGGTGGCGATTACGACATGAGCCAATTGCCTGAAGCACAACTGGTGCAAAGCTGGGGCGGTCAAGCCATGGCATTGCAGTTTGTGGATGGCTACTCCACCACAGCCTTGGTGAAAAAGATCCGCGCGAGCTGAATTGCTGCTACGGCAAACATGCCCGCCACCACGCCCGTCAGGTGTGCTGCCTGGACCACGGAGAAGCCCCAACTCGCATCCATGCGCAACGGCTGCTCCCACGGCATCTCCCAAATCATCTTGGCAAACAGCACCGCTGTGAGCGGGAATGCGAGCATGTGGCACCTACGATTCACTATTAAATTTATAGCACTTCGCGCAACAATGACGCCGGCGAGAGCATGATTTAAGCCTGAAAATCCAGCATAAAACTGGATCTGAGGCCACAGCAGCAAACTCATATGCAGCAGTGGCCACGCCAGTAGGAGTGCGAGCGCGTCCACGCGCTGCATGCCAATGAGTTGTCCCAGTACGCCCAGGCCAAGTAAAGCCAGCAGGTTCACCAGCAAATGCACATCGCTCAAGTGCGTGAGACTGGCCGTCCACAGCGTCCAGGGTTGGGAAACCCAAGTATCAGCCTGCCAACGCATCGCGATTTGCACATCTGTGGGCAGCAACCAAACGGCGATGCACAGCGCAGCAAGTGTGGCGCACAAGCCGCTCCAGGCAAAGGCTTGGAGCGGGCGCATACCGAAATCAGCGACCCGAAGGCAATTCAACGGGCTGCTGTGCTGCGCCCTGCGCAGAACCACGGCGCTTGAACTTGCGCCACCAGCCACCAGCCATACCTTCTTTGAAATCATCGACAAAGGTGAACACTGCGGGAATCACCAAGAGCGAGAGAAAGGTGCTGGTGATCAGACCACCGATCACGGCCACGCCCATGGGGGAGCGGAAGCTGCCATCTGCTGCGCCCCAGCTCATGGCAATCGGCGTCATGCCTGCGCCCATGGCAATGGTGGTCATCACAATCGGGCGTACTCGTTTGTGGCAGGCATCGAGCAAAGCTTCGGTGCGGCTCATGGGGGCTTGCGCAGGCTGCGTGTCAGTTGCTGGTTTGCCGCGTCGCGCTTCAATCGCATACTCCACCAAGAGAATCGAGTTCTTCGTCGCCACACCCATCAGCATGATCAAGCCAATCAGCGACGGCATGGAGAAGCTCTTATCGGCCACCAGTAGAGCCACGAAGGCGCCACCGAGAGAGAGTGGGAGCGCCACCAAAATCGTCATCGGGTGCAAGAAATCTTTGAAGAGCAGCACGAGCACGATGTAAATGCAAAGCACGGCAGTGAGCATGGCTAAGCCGAAGCTGGCGAAGAGTTCGCCCATCACCTCGGCATCACCAATCACCACTTGCTTCACACCCGCAGGCAAGTTTTGAATCGCAGGCAGCTTGTCGACAGCAGCCGTGACTTCACCCAAAGGCAAGCCAGACAATTCCACCTCAAACTGCACGTTGCGAGCGCGGTTGAAGCGATCAATCACGGCTGGGCCGCCTGAGAGTTCAATCGTGGCCACTTGACTGAGCATCACCGGGCCGCGTGCGCCTGGCACCATCAGACGCTCAATGGCGCTTAAGTTGTCGCGCGCATCGTCGGACAAGCGTACGACGATAGGAATTTGGCGCTGCGCCAGATTGAGCTTAGGCAATGAAGAATCGTAATCGCCCACGGTGGCAATTCGCAAGGTTTCGCCAATGGCCGCACTCGTGACACCCAAGTCGGCCATGCGTGCGAAATCTGGGCGCACGGTTAGCTCCGGCCGCACCAAGGAGGCGCTCGATGCGACAGAGCCCAGGCCGGGAATCGTGCGCAAATCGCGCTCCACGGCCGCAGCGGCAGCGGCCAAAGCCAGTGGATCATCGCCCTGCAAGGCCAGGATGTATTTCTCACCTGAGCCGCCCAAGCCGACTTTGCTGCGCACGCCAGGCAATTCTTCCAGGGCTTTGCGGATGTTGTTTTCAATGCCTTGCTTGCGCGGGCGTGTGCCGCGCTCGGCCAGCAAAATTGTGAGTGTGGCTTTGCGTGCTTCTGCCGCGCCGCCGGGTGCAAACGGATCACTGCCCGCCGCGCCGCCACCAATCGTGGTGTACACCGATTTCACATGCTCAACTTTGCTCACGAGCAAGCGCGCCGCTTCTGCAGCCACTTTCGTCTCGGCGAGTTTGGTGCCCGGTGGAAGCTCTAAGTTCACTTGTGTCTGTGAGTTGTCATCGGGTGGGATGAAGCCTGTGGGTAACAATGGAATCAAAAACAGCGAGCCGACAAAGAAAGCTATCGCGGCTACCACGGTGATCAGGCGATGCTTCAAACACCAGCGGCTCACATTCATGTACCAAGTCATGAGCGCGCCATCTTTTTCTACATGACCGTCTTTGATCGGCTTGAGCAGATAGGCCGCCATCATGGGTGTGAGCATGCGCGCGACCACGAGCGAGGCGAACACCGCGAGCGCCGCCGTCCAGCCAAATTGCTTGAAGAATTTGCCCACGATGCCGCTCATGAAGGCGGTGGGCAAAAACACCGCGATCAAAGTGAAAGTGATCGCAATCACGGCCACGCCAATCTCATCTGCAGCTTCCATCGCTGCCTGGTAGGGTGTTTTGCCCATGCGCAAATGGCGCACGATATTCTCCACTTCCACAATCGCATCGTCCACCAAAATGCCGATGACGAGTGAGAGTGCGAGCAGGGTGACGACGTTGATGGAGAAGCCCAAGTAATTCATGCCGATAAAGGCAGGAATTACCGATAAAGGCAAAGCCACCGCAGAGACGAAGGTGGCTCGCCAATCGCGCAAGAACAGCAGCACCACCAGCACGGCCAGCGCAGCACCTTCAGCCAGCAAGGTGAGCGATGCCGAATATTCTTCTTCCACTGGCGTCACAAAGTCAAACGCCTCCGTGAGCTGCATATCGGGGCGGGCGAGCTTGATCTCCTCCAAAGCCTTGCGCACGCCACGGCCTGCATCGACCTCGCTCGCGCCTTTGCTGCGTGCAATTTCAAAGCCCACCACGGGCACGCCATTGAGCAAAGCGCTAGAGCGTTGCTCGGCAATCGTGTCTTTGACTTCGGCGATTTGATCGAGGCGGATTTTTTGCCCGTTGGCGCCAAGAGAAAGTTCAATCGCTGCGATTTCTGCAGCAGATTTCACCGTGGCCAGGGTGCGCACGGGCTGCTCGCTCGTGCCCAAGTTCGTACGACCACCGGCGGTTTCCATTTGCACATCACGCAGCTGGCGCGAGACCGCTGCCGCACTTACGCCCAGCGATTGCATCTTGGCTGTATCGAGTGTGATGCGCACCTCGCGGTTCACGCCGCCCACACGGTTGACTGAGCCCACGCCGGGAACTGCCAACAAGCGGCGCGTGAGCGTGTCGTCCACAAACCAGCTCAATGCCTCATCGTCCATCGAGGGAATGCGAATCGTGTAAGCCAGCACGGGGCCGCCCGAAATATTGACCTTGCTCACAATTGGATCGCGCAAGTCAGCAGGTAAATCGGCTCGCACCTGTTGCACAGCAGAGCGGGTTTCGTCCAGCGCTTCTTGCGTAGATTTTTCGATGCGGAATTCAGCGGTGATCGTGACCACACCATCTTGCACTTTGGTGTAGATATTCTTCAAGCCTGCCAAAGCTGCAATCGAATTTTCAATCTTGCGCGCCACCTCGGTTTCAAGCTGAGCGGGCGAGCCGCCGGGCAAGCTGGCGGTGATGATGATGTTGGGCACATCCAAATCAGGAAAGTTTTGCACTTTCATGTTTTGATAGCCCAGCGTGCCGGCAAAGCACAGCATCACGAAAAACATGATGGCGGCAATCGGGTTGCGTATGCACCAAGCGGAAACGTTCATGGTTGATCCTTCGATTGCTTTTACTTCGCCACGACTTTGACGGTATCGCCATCAGCCAAGAAGGCTGCGCCCGATGCCACGAACCTCTCGCCGGCTTTCGCGCCCGAGAGGATTTCCACGGCATCGCCGCTGCGCTTGCCGGTTTGCAACTTGACCTGCGTGATCTTGTTGCTTGGCTCAATGCGCATGGCGTAAGTGAAGCCATCACGCAACACCAAAGCTTGCTGAGGTAAGGTCAATGCATTTTGTGTACCGAGGTTAAAGTCGCCCTTGGCATACATGCCGGCTTTGATATCTGCGTGCTGTGGAATATCCACATACACGAACGCATTGCGTGTGACGGGATCGACTGTGGGAGCAACCATGCGCACCTTGCCATTCACAGTCGCGCCGCTGGCTGCAGTGACGCTCACGGCAGCCCCTGGCTTGATCTTGGCAATCTCGCTGCTGGTGACTTCCGCGCGCCACTCCAAACGGCCTTGTCGCACCATACGAAAGAGCTCGGCACCTGCGCCCACCACGGAGCCGACGGTGGCATTGCGGGCGGAGATGATGCCGTTATCAGGCGCGGTGAGTTGCGCATTGTTGCGGCGCACTTGTGCGGCGGCAAGCATGGCTTTGGCAGCTTGCACACGGGCTTTGGCTGTGGCCTCGGCAGTGTTGAACTGCGCGATTTGCTGGGCAGATAAAGCGCCCGTGTCTTTGAGCGTGGCGGCGCGCTGCGCATCCGCACTCGCAGCGGCTGCGCTGGCTTCAGCTTCCGCCAATGTGGCCTGCGCTTGCAGAAGATCGGCTTGCACCGTCTCGGCTGAGAAGGTGGCCAGCACTTGGCCTTTGCGCACCACATCGCCCACGTTCACGCGCACATCATTGAGCTTGAGGCCATTGACTTCTGCGCCAATACTCGCTTCTTGCCATGCGGCCACCGAACCATTGGCACTGAGCTTGATAGCCAAAGCGCCGCTGCTGGGGCTGATGCTGCTCACACTGAGCGCAGCCTTGGCAGCAGGCGCAGCTGCTGGCGCATTCTGCGCTTGAGTTTTTGAAGAAAACAGGCCGATTGCCGGTAAGGAGATTGCGCCGATAGCTATCAAAATAATAGTAAGTGGCTTTTTGGAGAAAGTCATGATGTGGGTCCGTCGGTATGTGGGTGAACTTATTTGGCGGGTGTGTTCAGGGCTGCGTTGATGGGTGCATCGGCCGTCCATCCACCGCCTGTGGCGCGGTAGAGGCTGATCCAAGCGGCGATGCGATCGCGCTCGACGGCCAGTTGGTTTTGTTGGGCGAAGAGGGCCGTGCGGCGCGCATCCTCTAGCTCGACCAAGCTGGCCAATCCAGCGCGGTAGCGTGATTGCGTCGCGGCCAGGGATGCTGTGTAGCCTTCGGCAGCGGCTTTGGTTTGCGTGCCGCGTTGAGCTGCGGCATTGAGTTGCACGAGCGCTGTTTCCACTTCGCTCACCGCTTGGCGCGAGCGCGCCTGCAGGTTGATCACGGCTTCGTTGTAAGCGGCCACGGCCGCTTCGGTGTTGCTGCGTGTGGAGGCCTGATTCGTCAGTGGCAGATTCAATGCAATCGGGCCAATGCCCCAGGTGAGGCCCTCACTCGTCATGCCCATTTGGCGCACGCTGCCTGCACCGATGTTGCCATTCAAACTCAGCGATGGATAGCGGCGTGCATCCGCAGTGCGGATATCAAGCGCGGCGGCAGTCACGGCTTGCTGAGCGGCTGCAATATCAGGGCGCTGAGCCAGCAGCTGAGCAGGCACTTGTGTAACAGCATTTGCTATAGAAAACATAGCTGCCTGCGCAGATATCTTGCCGGCCGCAGCCGAATTAGCCTTTAATTTCTCACGCAACGTGGGCTCAGCCATGCCGCTGAGTGCTACCAGCGACTTGATCTGCGCATCGCATTGCGCCTGCGTGGCTGTGACGGAGCTGCCGGCATCCAAGCTGCTGGCTCGCGCCAGTTGAGCAACCGCAGGCGCCGAGAACCCGGCCTTGGCCGTGAGCTCAGCCAAGCGTGCCGTCTCGTTGCGCGATTCGGCATCGCGTAGCGTCAGGGCAAGCAGATTTTCACAGTAACGGTAGCCTGTGTAGGCACTGGCCATCTCAGCCGCAACGGCCACTCGCGCCTCATGCCACGATAGCTCTGCACCGCGCGCGCGCAGCTGAGCAGCGCTCAAGGTGGCCTGATTCGCACCCCATAAATCCAGCTCCCATGAGGCCTGCACACCAACAGATAGGCTGGTGGCTGGCGGCGCTTTGGGCTGCTGCACGCCCCGGCTGCCCTGCGCATTCAAGTTCAAGCTTGGCGTGATGGCATCGTCAGCACGCGCGATACCTGTGCGGGCTTGCGCGATGCGCGTGAGCGCTGCAGCGAGATTGGCATTGCCAGTTTGCGCAGCTTGCATGAGCTCATCGAACACCGGATCGCCCAGTTGTGTCCACCAGTTACTCAGCTGTACTGTGCTGCCGTTGTGCGGCAGGGGAGCTTGCCAGGCTGAGGCCGCGCGGATTTGCGCGTCGCTTTGCACCTGCGCGGCTTCGGGCATTTTCACGGCGCTGCCGCATGCTGCCAAGAGCGGCACGCAGAGCGCGATGAGATTTAATTTCAAATTCATTTCGTCGTTCCTTTAATTCGCTGATGCCGCTGGGGGCAGCATGTGTCGGCGTTGCTGTTCGGCATTCACCAAGGCCGTGGCGTATTGCACGAGGCGCTCGCCCATCACATCCAGTGCCTGCGTGCTGTCCATCAAGCCTGGCCGCACCGCTTGCAACACCTCACGTCCCATGTACAAAAAAACCGCCTGCGCCACAATGCAGATCGCTAAGCGGTGTACATCATCGTCTTCTTGTGTGATCTGCAGATGACGGCACAGCACCTTCACCAAAGCTTGGTGATAAGGCGCAATGCCATGGTCAATCTCTTCTTTCCACAAGCCAGTCGGCTCCACCATCTCGCGCATGTGCAGCTTGGTGCACAGCTGCACCAATTCGCCTTGTTTGAGCGGCTCAATGAAGCCGGAATAAAGACCTTGCAAGGCTTGTTCCAAGGTCAGCTTCGGATCGTCAAACAGCTCAATATCGTCTTGCGGCTGCCCCATCGGCTCAATGAAGGCCGCACGGTAGATGCCGGCTTTATCGCCAAAGTAGTAGCGAATGGCCGCCACATTCGCTTTTGCAGAGTCGGCAATCATGCGAGTCGTCGTTTTGACAAACCCATGCTCGGCAAAACAGCGCAGCGCCGCATGCAGCAGGCATTGGCGCGATTCGTTGTGCTCTGGTTCAAGCTTGGTCGGAATACTAGGGTTTTGGAGCATGGGGCGCGATCATAATCGATTTAATCAAACGATTGATTAATAAATGTAAAGCCCGTTTCTTGGCAAGGGGATAAACTGCCCTTCATGACCACTGCCATCATCAGCGCCCTTCCCGAAGAACAAGCGGGCCTCCTTCAATTGCTATCAAATCATGAGCATCTTGCGCAGATTTCACGCCGTCTAGAGCTCGGTTTGATTCATAAAAAGCCAGTGATTCTGGCATTGGCGGGTGTGGGCAAAGTCGCGGCAGCCACTACTGCAACGATGCTGATTGAGCGGCATCAGGTGCAGCGCATCATTTTCACAGGGGTTGCAGGCGCAGTAGCCACTCACATCCAAGTTGGAGATGTGGTCTTGGGCAGCAGCTATTTGCAGCACGATATGGATGCCTCGCCACTCTTCCCGCGCTTTGAGGTTCCCTACACGGGCATCAGCAAATTTGAAGGCAATGCTGAGTTAATCACTATTATTTTAGAAGCACTCCGCGCAATCAATACGCCCGCGAACAGCCCCAAACCCTTCAAAATCCATGAAGGATTGATCATCAGCGGCGATCGCTTCGTCAGCAGCGCCTCAGAAGTGCAAACCCTGCGCAACGATCTGCCGGATGCGCTCTGTGTCGAAATGGAAGGCGCAGCGATTGCGCAGGTTTGCCACGACTACCGCATCCCGTTTGCAGCAGTGCGAAGCATCTCCGACAAGGCCGATGACAACGCGCATGTTGATTTCCCCAGCTTTGTACGCGAAGTAGCAGGGCCTTTGGCAGTGCAGCTAATGGATCGGCTGATGAGGCAGCTTTAAATGCATTTAATGCCGTTCGCCGGCATAGAATCTGCGCAGAATGCTACCAAATATATAGCAGACAACTCAAGCCAAAGCCGCCTCAATGTCTTTCACCAGACTTTGAGGCGTGTCTTGTGGGGCATAGCGTTTGATCACTTGCCCATCTCTGCCTACTAAAAATTTGGTGAAATTCCACTTGATCGCTTTGCTTCCCAATAAGCCAGGAGCTTCTTCGCTGAGCCATTTGAACAATGGTGTGGCATCGTCGCCATTCACATCCACTTTACCCATCAGCGGGAAGCTCACGCCGAAATTCATTTCGCAAAACGAGGCGATTTCTTCTTCATTGCCCGATTCTTGCGCGCCAAATTGATTGCAGGGAAAACCCAGCACCACCAAGCCTTGTGTTTCGTATTTTTCGTGCAAGGCCTGCAGACCTTTGTATTGAGGCGTGAAGCCACAGCTGCTCGCGGTGTTAACAATTAGCAACACCCGTCCGGCATATTTCTTCAACATGACCTTCTTGCCATGGATATCAAGAGCATGGAAGTCGTAGGCACTGGTGTTAGCTGGCATGATGATTTTCTCTAGAGATTTCAATGGATTATGCTCGTGGCCTTTGCACACTGCAGCAAGAGCCCCTCACAATGATCGATTTGTGTCGCTCTGCCCTAGGCAAAGTCAGTGTGTTTCTATAGAATAAACTGCTACTAATTTACTAACAATACTGTTCAAGCCTATGATTTTTCTGGATTTTTTCCCTTCAGCTTTGCTTGCCAAGGCTGATGCAGGCTTGCATGGAGACGCGCTATGAGTCAGCCACACAAAATCGTTCTGGTGGGCTTTTCATCTTTTGAAAAGGTCACGTTTGAATCCTTCTTCCGCTTGGCTGCCCGTCGCCCGCCAGGCTATCAATTGGTAGAAGACGCTGCGCAGGCTCATTTGGCTGTTGTGAATGCAGACGATGCGTCCGTCCTGCGCCAATGCATTGCCGCCAAGCCCGCTGCGCAAGTGCTCCTGATAGGCAGTCAAGATGGTGGCACGGGCTGGATACTGCAGCGTCGCCCACTCAATTTGATGAAGGTCTTGGCCACGGTAGAGAGCTTACTCGCGCCAGCAGCACCAGCTGCTGCAGCCACCGTGCCGGCAGATTTGACGGCGATGCGTGCTCCCAGCTCCTCTCCAATTACCGCACGCCCCGCTTCTCCAACGGCTTCAGCGGCAGTTGCACATAGCACGGCTGCGCCGAGTTCTTCGGCATCCTCTGCAAAAGGCCCCGATTCCACCCTACGCCGCTCTGTGCGCACGGGTGCAGGCGCATTGCCAAAGTTTGAGTCCTCGCGCGCTGATGACAACATGACCGGCTTAGGTGCAGCGAAGACCGTACCCCCAGACAGCGCCATGGATGTCGATCACATCTTGGTGGTGGACGACAGCGATATCGCGCTTAAATTCATGCGCAATCGTCTCTCGCGCTTTGGCTTCCACGCCGATTTGGTGAATTCAGGCGAAGAGGCCTTGGGCAAAATGAACACCCGCCCCTATAAATTCGTTTTCCTAGACGTGATGATGGAAGGCTTAGATGGTTATCAAACTTGCCGCGCCATCAAGCAGCGCAAGTATTCAGATGGCAAACCACCCGTGGTCGTCATGCTCACCAGCCGTGGCGGCACGATTGACAAAATTCGCGGCACACTCGCTGGCTGTGATGCTTACTTGACCAAGCCACTGAACGAACGCGATCTCATCGCTGTGCTTGCCAAGCATGATCGCAATGTCGCGCGCGGCTTCCAAGAAACCAACTTTGGCAACAACAGCGGGTCGGGGTTTTCACGGTCAGTCAAGTGAGTGAAAGAGGGGCATCATGCTTATCAGCGTGATGCGTGGGTAACATACAGTCCAATGCGTCGCGTTGGTAGTTTTTGGAGTGAAGTTGTATGAAAAAAGTATTAGTGGTTGATGATGCACCCGTGGATTCGCAAAACCTGCAGCGCATCTTTGCAGATGCTGGATGGGTGGTCGTAACAGCCGCTTCTGGTGCAGAAGCAGTGGCCAAAGCCAAAGCTGAAGTGCCTGATCTGATCATGATGGATGTGAACATGCCTGGGCTCGATGGTTTTTCTGCAACACGCCAGCTGATGCAAGACCCTGCAACCAAGGGCATCCCGGTGGTATTTGTCACTTCAAAAGATCAAAAAGCAGATCGCGTATTTGCTCAAATGCTGGGGGCCAAAGGCTATGTGACCAAGCCCTACACAGCTGACCAGATTCTGGGCACCATTTGATCTCGGGCAAGTATCTGCTTTGAAACTCGCTCAAGGAATTCTCTGCGGCTCTTGGGCACTGGCATTCCCATTTGATTGGGCACGCCAAATCGTCGATCAATTCGAGCTCAGCCCGGTGCCCAAAGCACCCGGTTGGCTTTTGGGCGCTGCAAACGTCGATGGCAATATCTTGCCAGTCGTTGATCTCCAAGCCTATCTGAACCAGAGCATGCCTGCTTCGGCCCGCCAGCAGCGACTATTGATTGGTGGCCTGTCGGGTACACAAAGCTCTGCCGATACAACGGGTGATGCGATTGCGATCGCTTTCGAGGGTCTGCCGCAGCAGCTGGGCTACGAACAGCGCGCACTCACCTATGCCAGCGCCTTGCCGCCACGTCTGCGTGAGCTGTGCACAGGCGTCGGTAGCAATAGCGCGGGTCATGAGTTTTTGGAAATTGATGCCGAGCGCCTGCTCGCCGCCTTGAGCGATGAGTTAGCACAGGTATAAATATTGTTGTTTTGTTTAGTTACCCACACACTTTGATGGATTCGGAGCGCACACCATGAATATCCGGCAAAAAATG
Source organism: Variovorax sp. PCZ-1 (assembly GCF_018413605.1). Lineage (GTDB taxonomy): Bacteria > Pseudomonadota > Gammaproteobacteria > Burkholderiales > Burkholderiaceae_C > JANMDU01. Next base: position 61,117 of record NZ_JAHCDN010000003.1, read on the forward strand.
CTGATTGGCGCAGGCCTACTGACACTGATCCCTGTGACCATCACCGCGGCTCTGCTATGGCAAGGCGCGTCTACGCTGGCGGATACGGCCCTTGAGGAACGTACTCAAAACCAACTTAACTCATTGCGCGATACCAAGCGCCAGCAGGTGACTGACGAGATCAACTCGCGCGTACGCGCACTGCAAACTTTGGCCGCGCAGCGCTCAACCATTGATGCTATGCGCAGTTTTAAACCTGCGTTTACAAGCGCCGCAAAAGACAAAGCCATTGATGCCGCAGCAGCGAGCGCGGAGATCGCGAAATACACACAAGACCAATTTGCACCTGAATACGCCAAGCGCAATGCTGGCGCTTCACCAGATTTGGCTAAGTTCATTGCAGCAATGGATCCCAATGGTTTGGCACTTCAATCCGAATTCATTGTGCGTAACCCCAATCCCTTGGGTCAGAAAGAGCGCCTCGTGCGCCCCGATGCTGCCTCGGCTTACGGTCAAGCGCATGCGCAATTCCACCCTGGCTTCGAGCGTGCGCAAAAGCTATCCGAGTTCTACGATATTTTCTTGATCGATACAGAGACCGATAACATTGTCTACACCGTGTTTAAGGAGCTGGATTTCGGCACCTCACTGACCAAAGGCATTGCTTCTGGCACAAAGCTGGCCGAAGCTTATGAAAAAATGAAGCAATCGCCTAATCGTGATGCGGTATATCTTTCTGACTTCGCGACTTACCTGGCCTCTTATGACGACCAAGCGGCTTTCGCCGCAGCGCCTGTATTTGATGGTGATCGCCAAATTGGCGTGATTGCGATGCAATACCCGATTGACAAAATCACCGAAGCCATGAGCTCAGGCAAAGCTTGGGAGAAGATTGGTTTGGGCAAGACAGGCGACATCTTCTTGGTCGGCTCCGATAAGCTCATGCGCACAAATGCGCGATACGTGATCGAAAACAAAACCACATTCGCAGACGCGTTGGGCAGCAAGCTCTCCGCTGCCGCCAAATCTTCACTGCTCAAAAAAGAAACGTCTATCGGTTTGGTTTCTGTGGATACGGATGATACGAAAGCATCACTTTCGGGGCAAGAAGGCTATTTGGAGTTTGCTGACTATCGAGGTATTCCAAGCTATGGTGCTTATGGCCCGCTCAAGGTGCAAGGCCTGAACTGGGGCATGGTTGCAAAGATTGATGCGGCAGAAGCAGACGAGCCCATCAATAACCTCAACCGTCAATCATTTTTACGAGCCTTGATCATTGGTTTGGGCGTGGTGGCCATCGCAGGTTTCGCGGTGTCAGTTTTCTTGCGCCAGTTCTTAAAGCCCATTCAAACCCTGTCTGATACTGTGCAAAAGGTCGCCAGCGGAGAGACCGCGGCGCGAAGCCAGCTTGTCGAGAAAGATGAGATTGGCGATCTGGGTCGTGCGTTCGACGGCCTGCTGGATGACCGTATTGCTGCGCTGGAAAAATCCGCAAAAGAAAATGAGACGCTCAACAACTCCGTGATTGACTTGCTGCAGGCGGTGTTCCAGCTCTCTAACAAAGACTTGACCGCACGAGCTCCGGTGACGGAAGACATTATTGGTACGGTAGCCTCTTCTATTAACCAGTTCTCGGATGAGACCGGACGTACGCTGACCGATGTGCAGAAAATTGCCGAACAGCTGGCGATGACTTCTGAATCTGTGCGAGTGCAATCCGTGATGGTGGAAGAAACGGCGCGTGCTGAACGTGATGCTTTGCAGGCCATGTCGAGTAACCTCACGCAAGCGACCACACAGCTCGCTCAAGTGGCTGAATTGTCTGAGCAATCCAACAAGGCTGCTGGTGTGGCCACCGACGCAACGCAAAACGCGCTGGCGGCGGTGCAGGGTACGGTGCAGGGTATGGATCAGTTGCGTGAATCCATCTCGGACATGGAAAAGCGCTTCAAACGATTGGGTGAGCGCTCACAAGAAATTTCTACCGCTGTGCAGCTGATCAACGCGATCTCGGAGCGCACGCACGTTCTGGCTTTGAATGCTTCCATGCAAGCGGCCACAGCTGGTGAAGCAGGCCGCGGTTTCGCGGTGGTGGCTGAAGAGGTGCAGCGCCTCTCGGATAGCTCACGCCAAGCAACGTCAACAATCTCTCAGCTGGTGGGCAACATTCAAGCTGAGACGAACGAAACGCTCTTCACGGTGAACCGATTGATCGGCGACGTGGTGCGTCAGTCTGAGCTCGCGCAGCGCGCCGGTGTGCAGATGAACCAAACGCAGCAAACGACCCAACAGCTCGTGAGCTTGGTGCGCCAGATTGCGCAGTTCTCTGAGCAGCAAGCCCGGTTGGCGGCCGATTTGCAGAAGTCCGTTGTGGAGATCAATGCCGGTACAGAGCAGACCTCGGCCGCTATTGCCGAACAAACCACTTCGACGCAGATGCTGGCCGACTCATCACGCCAGTTGACAGCGGCGGTGGGTCAGTTCAAGTTGGCCTAAAGCACCCAGGTTTGCCCAGATGAATATCAGCGATCTGCTCGCTCTGCTGCATGAAGAGTTTGCACTGGATGTGCCCATGGCGCAGCAGGCAGCGCTTGATGCCGCAGCGCAGCCAGGAGAAGCGGCTGCCTTGCTCGAACCGGTCGTGGGCTATATTGAGCGCTCGGTGCAAGCCAGTGCATTGGTGAGCCTGGACGGTTGGGGCAATTTTCTCTCGCAGGTCTCGCAATTCACGCAGTTGCAGATGATGTCGCCCGACCATGCCAGCCTTCAATGGCTTGCCGGTTGGACGACACCCGCTCTGGCCTATCTCGAATCTCCAGCACAGGCAGCCACAGCGCAAGCCATCATTGCTTACCTGAAAGCCTGTCCTCAGGCCACGGATGACGCGGCCTTGAGTGTGTTGCATGCACAACTCCTCGTCCCGCCAGCACTGACCTCTGAAGAAGCTGCCGCTGCACAAGCCGTGGTGGAAGATGCGACGCTTGAAGACGTGAGCTTGCAGACCGATGATGTGGATGGCGGCCTACTGTCTGCCATGTTGCAAGATGCCCCCGAGCAACTTGAGCGCTTGATGGGCTATTTGGATGAGCTGGTAGCCGGCAAGGCTGATTCCGCGCGCATGATCGAAGCGCAACGCATTGCCCACACCTTCAAAGGTTCGGGCAACATCATTGGCTTGCCTGGCATTGGCCGTATTGCACATCGGCTGGAAGATGTGATGGAGTGGACGATTGAACAAGTCCAAGCCGGCGAGGGCAGTAACAGCGCCGCCTTGCAGGATATGCGTCACTCTGTCGGCATTCTGCAGCATATGGTGGCTCACTTGCAGGGCGAGGAGGCTCCACCTGGCGGCGCGCAAGAATGTTTACAGCGCTTGATCGATTGGGTCAATTGGATTCGCCAAGGTGTCGCAGCCGCTCAGTCGCCCGAGCCGCTTGCAGCGCAGGGCGCTATGAATGTAGTAGCATTCCGCGCAGATATTACGCCGGCAAACAGCATAAATGCAGGTCAAAACGAGCCCCAGAGCGCCGATGTGCAAATGTTGCGCGTCGGTGTGGATCGTTTGAGCCGTGTGCTGCGCCGAGCAACGCAATCCATCGTGGCTTCGCAGCGCGTTGGGCAGTTGGTACGCACCGCGAATGATCGCCTCTCGGCGATTGAAGTCAGCCATGCTGAACTCGCTCGCCGCTTGCGCGAGTTGGAGCAAACGGTGGACAAGCAGGTGGTGCAACTGCGCGGTCAAAAAGAATCGGGTGAGAGTTTCGATCCGCTCGAGATGGATCGCTATGACGCGCTCTACACACTTTCCCGTTTCGTCACAGAAGCTGTGCAAGACGAGTTGGAGCTGGCGCGTGAAGCGCGCAACCAAGTCGCACTTGCACAGCAGCTCATCCGAGATGAAGACCAAATCCAGCGCGAGCAACACCGAGACTTGCTAGGCGCGCGACTCGTGCCAGTGAAAAGTATCTTGCCGCGATTGAAGCGTAACGTGGCGCAAACGGCAGCCTCGACGGGCAAGCAAGCGCAGTTGGTTGTTGAAGGCGACAACACCACGCTCGATGCTGACGTGCTCACTCGCTTGACTGAGCCACTCTTGCATTTGCTGCGCAACGCGGTGGACCATGGCCTCGAATCAACCGAAGAGCGCCATATGCTGGGCAAGAACGAGGTCGGTACCATCACATTGAGCTTCCGCCGCGTCGGTCAAGATGTCGAACTCATCTGCGCAGATGATGGGAAAGGCTTGGATCTGCCAACGATTTACGACAAGGCCGTGGAGTATGGCTTGATCGAGCAAGGCACGGAGCTGTCTGAAGACGAGATGCGGCGCTTGATTTTGCGCCCTGGGTTTTCTACCAAAGGCGAGGTCACGGAAGTCTCTGGTCGTGGCGTGGGCATGGATGTGGTCAATGACCGTGTTTCTGGTCTCAAAGGTCGCCTGGATATTGAAAGCCAGCCCTATGCTGGCTCACGATTCATCGTTCGTGTGCCCGTCTCCAGCGGCGCTGTGCAGGCTCTGATTGTGCAATCCGCCCAAGAAGAGGTGGCACTGCCTTCTGACCAGGTCGTGCAGGCGCTCGCTGCTGATGAGGTGGAGATCATTCCAGGTGCATCACCCGTGTTACGCCACTTGGGACAAGAATACCCTGTGTATCCCTTGGGTGTGTGGCTGGGCTTCGAAGATACCCACACCACCGCCTCGCTAGCGGGCAAGCCAGCGGTGCTGTGCCGCGGTGCTACGCAAACTGTGGCTGTGATTGTGGATGCCGTCGTCGATGCACGAGAATTGATTTTGCAAGACGTCGGGCGCTTGGCACGCCGAATTGCAGGTGTGGTGGGCGGAGCGCTGCGCAACGATGGCCGCCCGATGTTTTTATTGGATGTGGCGGCACTGGAGCGCGCCTCTCAAACCACGCGCCGCGCAGGCTCATCGCTTGCGTTGCGCCGCCGAATGGCCGTGCAACGCACCCGTGTGTTGGTGGTGGATGATGCCTTATCCGTGCGCCGCTCCATGGAGCAATTGCTCGAAGATGCGGGTTACGACGTTGTTACAGCGGCTGATGGCTTCTTGGCGTTGGAAGTGGTGCGCAGCCGGGCGCCCGCGATTGTGCTCACCGATCTGGAAATGCCCAACTTGAACGGTTTGGAACTCACCAAACGTCTGCGCGAGCTGCCCCAGTTCATGGGTACGCCGATCGTGATGATCACCTCGCGCGCCAGCGACAAACACCGGGAAATGGCCGAAGAAGCAGGCGTGGATTTGTATCTCACCAAGCCTTACACAGATGCAACGTTGATCGAACACGTTAAACGACTGACCTCCCAAGACGCTTCTGCTTTGCTGGTCTAGTCTGCCACGAGGCGATGCGCCTAAAATCAGCGCATGCGCATGACCCACACACAATCTCAGCAAGCCATTAATTTGGCACTGGACACCCTGGACATCGAAGCTGCAGCCGTGACCGAGCTGCGCACGCGCTTGGCCATTGAAGCCTCAGCTGCACGCGCTTTCACGCAAGCGGTAGAAACCATACTCGCGACGCGAGGCCGCGTCGTTGTCATGGGCATGGGCAAGAGCGGCCACGTGGGGCGCAAGATTGCAGCCACTTTGGCTTCCACAGGTACTGCGGCTATGTTCGTGCATCCTGCAGAAGCCAGCCATGGTGATTTAGGCATGGTCAAAGCCATCGATTCGATCGTGGCAATTTCCAACTCAGGGGAATCCGAAGAGCTCTCTGCTATCTTGCCTTTCATCAAACGCATGGGCGCACCTTTGATCGCAATGACGGGTGGCCTGCAATCCACACTTGCGCAGCATGCTGATGTGGTGCTTGATAGTTCCGTTACCAAAGAGGCTTGTCCGCTCAACCTCGCCCCCACAGCCAGCACCACAGCGCAGCTTGCTCTGGGAGATGCTTTAGCCATGGCCTTGCTTGATGCGCGTGGTTTCAAAGCCGAGGATTTTGCTCGCTCGCATCCCGGTGGAAGCCTTGGGCGTAAGCTGCTGATGCATGTGCGCGATCTGATGCGCACAGGCAATGATGTGCCACGCGTACAAGCGCACACGGGCTTCACCGATCTGATGCGCGAAATGAGCCACAAGGGCTTGGGAGCATCAGCCGTGGTGGATAACGCAGGCCATGTGATGGGTATTTTCACAGACGGTGATTTGCGTCGCTTGATCGAGCGTGGCGTAGATTTGCGCGAGCTGACCGCGGGCGAAGTGATGCACAAAGGTAGCCTCGCGGTCTCCCCCGACGCCCTGGCTGTAGAAGCTGCGGAGCTGATGGAGCTGCATCGCGTTACTAGCGTGCTTGTCACCGATGCAGATGGGCTCTTGGTGGGTGCACTCAACTCCAACGACCTGATGCGCGCCAAGGTGATTTGATCGTGGCCATGTCACCCTCTCTGCAGTTTCCAGCACCTCTGTTGCTGCGTGCACAGCCTGTGCGCTTGGTGATCTTGGATGTGGATGGCGTGCTCACCGATGGTGGCCTGTATTTCAGCGAGCAGGGTGAATCGCTCAAACGCTTTTCCGTGCTTGATGGCCAGGGTATCAAGATGCTGCAGCATGCGGGCATCGCTTTGGCAGTGATCACTGGGCGCGATAGTGCAGCCTTGCGCACCCGACTTTCGGCTTTGAAGATCAAGCATGCTGTGTTTGGCACGGAAGATAAACTGCCGGCAGCAAACAAATTGCTATCGGAGTTGGGCTTGAACTGGGGGCAGGTCGCTGTGATGGGCGACGATTGGCCAGATTTACCCCTGCTGCACCGCGCGCAATTGGCCAGCACACCCGCCAATGGCCACCACGAGAACCGCGCGCTCGCACATTTCACTTCGAGTAACCAAGGTGGTTCAGGTGCAGTGCGTGAGCTGTGCGATCTGATTGCTTGTGCCCAAGGGCACTATGCAAAATTTTTCGAAGCAGCTGTACAAGCATGAGTTCTGCCAACATGCTTCGCAAACTCGTGGGCAACATCACGCTCTATTTGCCCATGGCATTGATGGGGGTGTTGGCTTTAGGCAGTTGGTGGTTGGCGCGCAATACGCCAGTCACCGTCGCCACAGCACCGCAACAAATACAACGTCAGGAGCCCGATTACTTTCTCACGAAGTTTTCAGTCAAAAGCTTTGACCCTCAGGGTCAACTCATGAGTGAGGTGTGGGGAGAGAAAGCGCGGCATTTTCCAGCCACGGATATCTTGGAGGTAGATGCTGCACGTTTTCGCTCGCTGCGCAGTGCCAGAGTCATCTTTGGTCAAGGAGATCGCGCCTACAGTAATGGCGACGGCTCTGAGGTACAGCTTGTTGGCAATGCGCTGGTGATTCGCGAAGCTGCACTTGGGCCCCAAGGCCGCCAGCTACCGCGTATGGAGTTCCGTGGTGAATTTTTGCATGCCTTTTTGCGCACCGAAGAAGTGAAATCCCACAAACCCGTGACGATGCTGCGCGGCTCAGATCAATTCAGTGGCGATGCCATGCTCTACAACAAGATTGATGGCACGGTACAACTTGATGGTCGGGTACGCGTGCGACTAGAAGCCAAGCCAAGCACTGATTCACGCTGATTTTGATCATTTGCGAGACCGCCATCATGACTGCTCCCCTCGTTTTCATCACCGGTGCTTCTAGCGGCATTGGGCAAGCTCTGGCATGGCGTTTTTATCAGGCAGGCTATCGTCTGGCCTTGGTAGCACGCCGTGTTTCCGAGGTCGAATCATGGGTTTCACGGCATAAAATCAGCGCAGACAGCTATACTATTTATAGCGCAGATGTGGCACTCACAGAGAGCATCGTGAAAGCCGGGCAAGATTGCATCGCGCGCCAAGGCGTGCCTGATGTGGTGATTGCCAATGCGGGCATCAGCATTGGTGTGGATAGCGCCATTCGGGAAGACATTGATGTGCTCGCGCAAACCTTTGCAACAAACAACATCGGCTTAGCTGCCACCTTTCATCCCTTCATTTCCAGTATGGTGCAAAGAAGAACTGGTACGCTGGTGGGCATAGCCAGCGTGGCGGGCATTCGCGGTTTACCAGGTCATGGGGCGTATTGTGCGAGCAAGGCTGCGGTGATCAGTTATTGCGAAAGCTTGCGTGGCGAGATGCGCGCTGAGACAGGCAAGGCTGGTGTGAAGGTCGTCACCATTGCGCCAGGCTATGTAGCCACGCCGCTCACGGCGCAAAATCCTTACAGCATGCCCTTCTTGATGCAGCCTGAAGACTTTGCGGATCAGGCTTTCAAAGCCATCACAGCTGGCGTGAGCTACCGCGTGATCCCTTGGCAAATGGGCGTAGTAGCCAAGCTGCTACGCGTGTTGCCCAACTGGCTCTATGACAAAGCCCTCGCTGGCCGCCCTCGCAAAAAGCGGCGGGATTCTCTATAAGTTACATCACATAGCCACGCGCCGACCCAAGCGTACAGTGGTGACGCCAGGGCGCAATTGGCGAATCGAGGGCATGACGAGCATGCAGTTGTCGTAAGGCGTGGTGATGGCTTGGTCAGCATCGTGCGCGATCACAGTACCCGCCTTTGCAATGATCTCATTACCAGTGAAGGCTTGCGTGAATTCAAACTGCATGCTGCGCGCCACTACGGCGTGCGTCACTTGCACGGGGGCAGGTGGCTTGCGATCAGCAGCTAGCCAAGCTTGCAGTCCTGCATCTATCACTTCTTGCATCGTGACTATTTCAGCGCGCAACAAAAATCGAATCACCACATTTTGCACTGCGGCCACAGAAGCCCGCTGCCAATGCTGCCCTGCCTCCAGCAGCAAGGCGATTTTGCTGCCTCCCTCGCTGCCAAAGCCAGCAAAATCACGCATGCGCACGCCATCCTTGTGCCCCGCATCCATCACCACTTGCCCCACACCGCCCAGAGATTGCGCAAAAGCCACATTGCGTGGCAGCAAGCCAGTGATGAGCAAAGGCTCGCAGGGTTCATGCATGGAATGCAAATCCAGCAGATGTGTGGCGCGCTCCACATAAGGGCGAATCGCACGAGCACGAGCGAGCTCGCTGCTCTGTGCTGAGCCGGCAAGCAAAGCAGGGCTCCAAACGCGATTGAGATCTTGATCCACAAAGCGTGATGCATCAGGTTGCGTCGGATCAAAGCGCGCAAAGCCATCCACATTGGCAAACACAGCCGTCAAACTGCCACGGTGAAGCACAAGCTTGCAACTGCTGAGCAAAGCCAGCAGTTCACTCAAAACAATAGCGCCCGTGTATTCGTTACCATGCACCAGCGATGTGATGAGCACATCAGCGCCTATCTCTTGCGATTTGAATTCATGCACATAGGGCGCCGCACCAACATTACTCACTTCCCAGCGAGAAATATCCGGGCGCTCTACCTCTACCGCATGAGGCTTGAAGTGAGCTTGCATCAGGATTCCTTGATCTTGGCAAATTCCACGATGCGTTTGTAGTTGGCGATTTCGCTTTTCTGATAATCCGCGAGGGATTGGCCAGGTGTGAAGAAGGACGCGCCAGCGGCTTCGAGCTTGCTGCGCACATCGGCCGTCGCCATGACTTCGCTCAAAGCTTGCTGCAAACGCTGAGTCACAGGCGCTGGCATGCCCGCAGGGCCCCACAGGCCAAACCAACTGGAAATTTTCACGTTCTTGAGCAGCGGATGCTCAGACAGTGTTGGAATTTCTGGTGCTGCTTTAGAGCGCTGGCCTTCTGTGATGCCGAGTGCTATCACCTTACCGCTCTTGATATGTGGCAAGCCACTAGAGAGCACAAACACACCAAAATCAAGCTGGCCGCCGATCAAATCGTTGGTGAGCGGTGCAACACCGCGATAGGGAATATGAACCAAGAATGTTCCAGAAGCTTCTTTCACCATCTCACCTGCGAGATTCAGAGCCGTGCCCACACCTGAAGAGCCATAACTGTATTTACCAGGATTGGCTTTGACCAGTTTGATGAACTCATCTACGGTCTTCACATTCATCTTGGTGGAGGCCACAAGCACCATGGGCTGCGAGGCGATCAAGCCCACAGGCGTGAAGCTGCTGATGCTGTCGTAGCGCACCGAGGATGAGACGAGCTTGCTGATGGCCATCTCGTTGTTTGCACCCACGATCAGGGTGTAGCCATCGGGCGCAGCCGATGCAACCTTTTGCGCGCCCAGCGTGCCGCCTGCGCCTCCTACGTTGTCAATCACCACCGTGGTACCGAGCTTTTTAGCCAACTCAGCACCTACTGTGCGCGCTGTCAAATCTGTGCTGCCGCCTGGCGGGTAGCCCACCACGATAGTGATGGGCTTACTGCCTGGATAGTTCTGTGCTTGGGCCACGCCTAAAGCAGAAGCAGCGACACTTGCGCCAGCGAGGCGCACCACATCACGGCGCTTGAGTAAGTAGGGGAGTGAATTCATGAAGGATCTTTCTAAGAAAAAGGAAATCAAGAAGCAAAACCTGTGGCCACCACGCGCGTAATCACCGATTTCACACGGTGGGTCTCTGCACGGATGAATTGACTCAATTGTGCCGGGCTGCCGCCCTCATTGCTGATGCCACCCGCTTGGAGTTTTTTCCACACATCGGGATCGCGCAGGCAGTCGTTCAGCGCTTGATTGAGCCTTGCAATCATGGGCGCAGGCAGCTTGGCTGGGCCAAACAACCCAAACCACACATTCATGTCATAGCCTTTGAGACGAGGGTGTTCGCTCATGGTGGGCACTTGTGGCGCTACACGCGCGCGCTGCGATGTCGTCACAGCAACGGCCGTGGCTTTACCAGATTCAATATGCGGCATAGCAGACGACAGCACCGACATGCTGTATTCGATGTTGCCGCCGATCAAATCTTGCATTTGCTGTGCTGCGCCACGATAGGGCACATGGCGCAGGTTGCTGCCACCCATCATATTGAGCAGCTCGCCGCTGATATGCAGTGGCGTGCCCACGCCCGAAGATGCAAAGCTGTAGCGCTTGGGCTCGGTTTTGGATTTGCTGATCACATCATCGAGTGATTTGATACCCAGTTTGGGGCTGGCGAGCAAGACCATGGGCGTGCTGCCAATCAAGCCGATGTGCGACAAATCTGTTTCGCCGTTGTAGCGCACCGCAGAATTGAAGAGCCGAGCAATCGAGATTTCGCTACCTGAGCCAAGCAGCAGGGTGTAGCCATCGGGTGCTGCGCTCACCACTTTCTGCGCAGCAATCGTGCCGCCTGCGCCTGCTGCGTTTTCAATCACCACTGTTGCACCTAATCGTTTGCCCATCGCTTCGCCAATCGTGCGCGCCACCATATCGGTGCTGCCACCGGGCGGATAGCCCACAAACAAGGTGATGGCTTTGCCCTGCGGCCAACCTGCATATGTGTTTTGAGCCCAAACAGTAGACACCAAATACGAAACGGGTAACAGGCCTGAGAGCTTGAGCAACTGGCGACGGTCTTGACGATGCAAAGCGGTTGGCAACATGGCGATACTCCTGGCATACCGATGTGGACGCCTTGTGGACAAGTATCAAGATGTTGCCTTGCAGCGCGTATGCGTTGTGCGCATACGCCTATGTGATGTCAAGCTGTTTGATCCCAAACGCGGCGCGCTTGGGTATTGCTGCTTTTTCGAGGCCGGAAAAGGCGAAATTCAATCGGAATTGAGCTGACTGGACTGCTGGCATGCACCAATTTGCCAGATTGCAAATCGGCATGCACCAAGCTCAGGGGAAGCCAGCCCATACCTGCGCCTTGCAATGCTTGCTCATGCAGGCTCTCTGCAAAATCGGATTCAAAGATGGTGTGCAAATGCAGCTCTTGCTTGCTTTGCTGCACCTGGCGTGCAATACCGTCTTGCAGCACTTGCGCAAGTGCCAGCGTGGGTGTGTAGCTCAACAGGTGAACCGGCTTATTGGTATTGCCGGGTAAGGCATGCAGCGCTGAGCCATCTGCGCGCGGGCTGCTGACGGCGACAAGTTCGTCTCGGCCAAAGGCCTTGCTTTCAAAATTCGCGTCGTCCAGCACAAGGGGTAAGCGTGGATGCGTATAGCTCAGCAAAAAATCGGCAGCGCCTTGTTCCAAGGCTGTCACGCCCTCGGCAATCGAACCCGTGATGAGACGCAAGCGATAGTCGCCTACAGCACGGCGCGTTTGTGTGAACCAAGTAGGCACTGCTGTACGCGCCAGTGTGCGCCCTGTGGCAAGCGTGACCCAGCCTGCGTTGTCTTTGCCGCTGCGCAGACGTGCGCGAAGATCGGTGAGGCTGGAAACGGTTTGCCGTGAGATCGCGAGCAGCTCTTCGCCAGCAGTGGTGAGCGACAAGGGCACGGTGGCGCGGTTGACCAAATCGCTGCCTGCCCACATCTCCAGCGCGCGGATGCGGCGGGAGAATTGCGGCTGCGTGATGTGGCGCAGCTCAGCGGCCTTGCTGAAGCTCTTCTCGCGCGAGAGCGCAATGAAATCTTCGAGCCACTTGTGATCCACAGTCTTACTCTGGAAGCGTTGCGTATTGCTTGGCAAGCGCCAAGAATGCATCGCGCTGGGGATCAACGCCAGTTTCTTCTTGCAAGATCGTTGCCACGCTTTGCGCCATTTGTGCGGCGAGTTTGGCATCCAAGAAAAGCAAACGCGAGCGGCGAGCCAGCATGTCTTCTACGGTGCGGGCATATTCAAAGCGAGCGGCATAACGCACCATGGCTTCTGTGAGGCCGGGGCAGAGCTCATTCGCTGCGCCGGGCATGGCCTGTACTTTGACGGATTCATTGCCATACATGTGCAGGCCGGGCGCATCACTGATGCGCTTTTGCGTCGTGAGCGATCCCGCAAGCGGTAGCTTCACCGTCACAGCGCCTGGGCGTTGTGGCAGCAGCTTGGCTTCGAAGGCGTTGTCGAGCACATCTTCGGCCATAGCGCGGTAAGTCGTCCATTTACCACCCGTCACGGTGAGCAATCCTGATTTGCTCACAAGAATGGTGTGCTCGCGCGAAAGCTTCTTCGTGTTGCCACCATCTTCATCAGGTGGTTTGACCAGAGGCCGCAAGCCCACCCAAATAGATTTCACATCGCTGCGCTGCGGCGCGCGGGTGAGGTATTTCGCGGCTTCGCCCAAGATGAAACCTGTATCGTCTTTGAAAGCAGTAGGCTCGCGGGCGAGATCATCGCGTGGCGAATCTGTTGTGCCCAAAATCAATTTACCAAGCCATGGCACGATAAACAGCACGCGACCATCGGCTGTTTTGGGAATCAAGATCGCATGATCGGAAGGCATGAATTCGCGATCGACCACCAGATGCGTGCCTTGGCTGGGCGCGACCATGTTTTTCACAGGCCGCTTGGTTTGATCGCCATCCATCTGGCGGAATTCATCGACCCATACACCGGCTGCGTTGATCACGCAAGTGGCTTTTACGGAATAGCTCTGCCCAGTTTCTTTGTCTTGAACCTGCAGACCAGCTACTTTGCCGCCTTCGTGGATCAAGCCAGTTGCTGCGCAATAGTTGATGAGCAATGCACTGCGCTCAGCAGCGGTTTTGGCCAAAGCCAGAGCCAGACGTGCGTCATCAAACTGGCCATCCCAATACTTCACGCCACCAGTTAATCCGCTCTCTCGCGCATTGGGCAAGAGCTTCAAGGTCTCACTGCGGTTTAAAAATTCTGTGCGTCCTAAGCCTGCTTTGCCAGCCAGCAAGTCATACATCTTGAGGCCGATGCCATAAAACGGTGCTTGCCACCATGCGTAGCTAGGCATCACAAAAGGCAAGGGCTGTGCGATGTGCGGCGCGTTGGCCAACAAGGTGGTGCGCTCATGCAGTGCTTCGCGCACAAGGCTGATATTGCCCTGCGCGAGATATCGCACGCCGCCATGGACCAGCTTTGTGGCACGAGAAGATGTGCCTTTGGCGAAATCATGACTTTCAAAGAGCACCACTTTGAAGCCGCGCGCTGCGGCATCAAGAGCCACGCCCAATCCAGTCGCACCGCCGCCAATGATGGCGATATCAAAACTGGCGGTGCTTGTCAGTTGTGCGAATAAGTCTTGCCGAGATGTCATGGCTCTATTGTGCCCAGCCTTTTGATCGTTCTAGAGCTTCGCGCCAGCGTGTAATTTTTGTATGTCGCTGCGATGCAGACATTCGAGGTTCAAAGCGGCGATCCATTTGCCATTGCGCGCTGATCTCGCTCGCATTTTTCCAATAGCCGGTAGCCAAACCAGCCAAGTAAGCAGCGCCCAATGCGGTGGTCTCTGTCACTTTGGGGCGCACAACAGGCACGCCAAGAAAATCCGCTTGCATTTGCATCAGAAGATTATTGGCACATGCGCCACCATCAACACGCAACTCTTTGAGCGCGATACCACTGTCTGCACGCATCGCATCAAACACATCGGCGCTTTGTAGTGCTATCGCTTCTAGCGCGGCGCGAGCGATATGCGCGCGCGTTGTGCCGCGCGTCATGCCCACCATGGTGCCGCGTGCGTAGCTGTCCCAATGCGGTGTGCCTAGGCCTGCGAAAGCGGGCACGAGATACATATCGCCCGTATCTTCTACACTGCCCGCCAAAGCCTCCACATCTGAAGCTGATTGGATCATCCCCAGACCATCGCGCAGCCACTGAACCGTTGCGCCGCCCATAAAGACCGAGCCTTCAAGCGCATAGGCCGCCGCTGCCTTGGCAGGCCCTTGCCATGCGACCGTCGTGAGCAGCTTATTTTTGCTCGACACAGCCGATGTGCCCGTGTTCATCAGCATGAAGCAGCCTGTGCCGTAGGTGTTTTTCGCCATGCCCGGTGCAAAGCAGGCTTGGCCGAAAGTGGCCGCTTGCTGATCGCCTGCGATGCCAGCGATCGGGATTTCTTGTCCGAGCAGTGAAGCATCCGTCATGCCGACGATACCGCTCGATGGCATGACTTTAGGCAACACAGCGCGCGGGATGTTAAAGAGTTTGAGCAGCTCGTCATCCCATTGCCCTGTGTGAATATTGAGCAGCAAGGTGCGTGAAGCATTGCTCGCATCCGTGACATGCAAGGCTTTGTGTGCTGATGCCGCGCTGTGGCCACCCGTGAGTTTGTAAATCAGCCAACTGTCGATCGTGCCAAAGCACAAATCGCCCTTCTCTGCGCGCTGGCGTGCACCGGGGATGTTGTCCAACAGCCATGCGAGCTTCGTGCCTGAAAAATACGCATCGAGCACCAGCCCCGTCTTGCGTTGAATCAGCGCGGCCTTGCCTGCTTTGCGCAGGGCATCGCAGGCGGGTGCAGTGCGGCGGTCTTGCCAGACGATGGCGTTGGCCAGCGGCTTGCCGGTGGCGCGTTCCCACAGCACGGTGGTTTCACGTTGATTGGTAATTGCTATCGAATTGATAGCTGTTTGCGCAGATTTTACGCCGGCGACATGGAGTTTTTGCTTTAAATTTTGCAGCGTAGCCAGCTGTGATGCCCAGATCTCTTGGGCATCGTGCTCCACCCAGCCCGGTTGCGGAAAGATCTGTTGGAACTCTTGCTGGGCGCTTGCGACGGGTGTGCCCGCCTGATCAAACGCGATGCTGCGCGAGCTGGTGGTACCTTGGTCAAGAGAGATGATGATGCTCATGTATCTAGCGTAGCGCAAATGCGTTGGATTGGCTTTATGGCAAACCAGAATTCATCTAGAGCTATGTCGGTACACTTATCAGCATGAATATGACCTCTCTCTCTGAAAAAATCGGCTTTATTGGTGGCGGCAATATGGCCAGCGCCATCATCGGTGGCCTGCGCCGCCAAGGCATGGCGGCTGAGCAATTCATCGTGCTAGAGCCTTACGCGCCGCGACGCGAGAAGCTTCTGTCTGATTTTGGCATCCATGCCCTAGAAAAGTCCAGTAACGCGCTGGCTCAAGCGCAACAGATCGTGTGGGCGGTGAAGCCACAAACATTTCGTGAAGCTGCCGCGCAAGTGGCAGACCACACCCAACAAGCTTTGCACCTCAGTGTGATGGCAGGCATCACATCCACCAGCATGGCGCAGCAGCTGTCCACACAGCGCATCGTGCGCGCCATGCCCAACACGCCTGCATTGATTGGTAAAGGTATCGCAGGCCTCTTCGCGCGCGCGGCGGTGAGCGCGTCGGATAAGTTAAGCATTGAGGCCTTGATTGCCACCACAGGAGAGTATCTGTGGGTCACGGATGAAAGCCATCTGGATGCAGTCACAGCGCTCTCAGGCTCCGGTCCAGCGTATGTCTTTTTCTTCATCGAGGCCATGATGCGTGCAGGGCAAAGCATGGGGCTCACCGAAGGCCAATCCCGCGCTTTGGCGCAAAGCACTTTCGCTGGCGCTGCGGAATTGGCGCGACAATCGCCCGAGAGCCCCGAGGTGCTGCGCCAGCGCGTCACCTCCAAAGGCGGTACAACTTATGCTGCCATCACCTCGATGCAAGACAGCTTGGTTGGCCAGCGTTTCGAGCAGGCCTTGCGCGCCGCTGGCGCACGCGCAGCTGAATTGGGCCGCGAGTTTGGTTAGGTCTTCACCACAATACCAAATTCTGCCTGCCAGCCATCGGAGCCGCGCGTAAACGCTGCCTCGAGCAAGCTGCGATCAGCACCCAATGAGCGGGTGAGGAAGTCTCTCGCATTCGATGCGTCACCAGCCACATACATTTGCGTGGTCAGCAACTCGCGTGAGCCGAGCTTGATTTTCATGTGAATATGTGGGGGTCTGCCGGTGTAAGGCACTGGCTTGATGGTGCGAAAACGGTAGCGCCCATCCGCGCCGACCTGCACTTTTCCAAAGCCCTGAAACGCCATCGGCGCATTGCCAGAAGAGCGGCTGTGGCGATACACACCCTCATGATCGCATTGCCAAATCTCTACCAGCGCGCCTGAGACGGGCTTGCCATCCATATCACTGACCACACCGCTGACCCAAGCGCTTTGCCCAGCCGTGTAAGCCACCCTACCGTTTTTCAGTAAATCGGCATCCGCATCTTGCATCTGCTGATCCGGATAAAACGGCCCTTCGGATTGCGAGGGCGTGAGCTTACGAGATGTTTGGGCTATGGCCGCTTGTAGCAACAAGGTCGGCAATACAACCGAGCTGGCGGCCAGTGCAGAGAGCTTCAGAGCAGAGCGGCGGGCAATCGTCGTGGTCATGATCGGCTTTCTTTGAATCAGAACAATTCAGACCATCGCTTACGAGCTAAAGTTCCTAGGCTGATTTCGGACTGAGTGATGCCAAATACAGCCCCGGCAAGATCAGCGCCGCGCCTATCGCATGATACGCACTCACTGCCTCGCCCAGCACCGCCCAACCCAGCAGCGCGCCATACAGCGGCCCCATGTAAAGCGCCATGGCCGTGCGCGCCGCGCCGAGAGATTTTTGTGCTGCACCATAAGCCCAGTAAGCTAATGCACCAGGCAAAAGACCTGATGCAACAATCAAAGCAAACGATTTCCAGCCCCAGAGAGTTTGCGTCAGAGGTAAGTCGCTCATGGCCTCGATCACTGTGAAGGGCAGCAACACGATACAGCCGCCAATGGCTGTCAGCACGAGTCGCGCCATGGGGGAAAAATCTGTCGGCCATCTCTTCATGAGTAACGCGTACCCAGCCCAGCTGAATGCGCAAGCCAAAATCCACAAATCGCCTGCTACAAAGCGCACAGCGAGCAAATTTCCCCATTGCCCTTTGATCACCACATGCACCAAGCCAGCCATGGCTAACGCAATCCCCAGCCATTGGATGCCACGCAGCTTTTCATGCAACCATACCGAGGCACAGAGTACGATGAAAGCGGGCGAGAGTGAATAGATCAGTGCGATATTGGTAGCGCTGGTGGAGCGCGCACCGATATAGACCCATGCGCCGCAGACCCACATGCCAAGCGCGCCCAGCACCAGGTAATGCCAAGCGTTTTTCAAAATCAAATGGCGCTTAGCTTTGAGTTCGGCAAAGGCAAACACACCCAGCACACATGCAGCGAGCGCCCAGCGCCCAAGCGCGAGCATGTGCGGCGCAATCTCACCGGGCGCAAGGCGAGCAACGAGATAGTTCACTGACCAAAGTGCAGGGGTGAGCAGCAACAATACAAAGGCCAAACGCTCCGAGGTTTTCGGTCCCATGCTCACCAATCCACCAAACTCAAGCCCACGCTGAGCACGGTGCGGTTGCGGTTGTAATCGATCAAGCTGTCGCCATAGCCTGAGAAGAGTTGTGTATGAAAACGCAGGCCGCTGTTGGCTGCGCCCAGGCTGCGCAGATACTCCAAGCGCACCGAGCCACGGCCTTCTTTACGCATGCTGTGGCGCACCGTCATGCCCAAAGTGTGTGTGCGCAGATCAGCGCCAGAGCCGCTGTCAAAGCTCCATCTGCCCGCAAATTCTGCTCGGCCAACAAAGTTGCTGATATCGGGGTTATCGTCTTTACCGGCACTCTCCGGCAAGCGTTGCCAGCCCTTGACTTGCAGGGTGAAGTGATTGCCTTGGCTCGTGATCTTGTCGGCAGCGGCCATCACATACACGCGATTCCAACTGCGCGAGAGCGGCAAGCTCTGCCCGTTGGACTGATGCACGATGCCCGCGCCGCTCATGCGATAAGTGAAGCCCCCTGGAAGAGGGCGGTTGTGGCCAAAGACATAGATCAGCTCAGGCTCATGATCGGTTGAGCGGAAGGGACGGGAAATCGTCCCGTTGAAAAGCTGCCAATAACTTTGCTGCGAATAGCCAAACCAAATGGAATCCGAGAGCGGCTGATCCGCGCGGTGCAATAGGCCGCTGGCTAATTTTGTGCGAACACTCAAGTTGATCTTCATCTCACTGGGGCTGTAGGCCACAGCGCTGGCCGGCGAGCCGTTTGTGGGTGAGCTAGGCAAAGTGTTCACCTGGCTGGCACCAACGACCGACAAGCTCACTGGGCGGTAGCCGCGCAATTGAAAAGTGTCTCGTGCACTGGCTTTTTCTAAATCCCAAAACCGCATGATCTCGCTGGGCTGAATGGCGGCACGCCCGGTGTTGGTCAGTTCAATCACCGGCGCGATCACTGGATTCGGGGTTTGTGCAGGTGTTGGCGTCACAACGGCTGTTGGTATCGCGCTTTGCTGTTGAGCCCAATTGTCATAGCAGGCCAAGCGAGCCGTACTCTCGGCAATCGTTTGGCAAGCCAAGGGCGCGACGGCCATTTGCGCTTGTACAGCTGCAGCGCAGCAGGTGGCGGCCAAGGCGGTGAGTTTGATTTTCATGGTGCCAGTCGCTCCATATTCCATTGCCCACGGGCATCCACCGCATAAGCCAAACGATCGTGCAGGCGATTTCGACGGCCTTGCCAGAATTGCCAGCGATCTGGGATGAGGCGGTAGCCACCCCAATCTGCGGGGCGCATTGGGTTCTCGCCGTGCTCTTTCGCCACGACTGATGCGCGATCATCGAGCCATTGGCGGCTGGCCACGACTTGGCTTTGCGGACTGGTGATCGCGCTGATGCGGCTGGCCAGTGGACGACTGTTGAAATAAGCATCAGACTCTTCCGCACTCATCTTTTCTACACGCCCTTCGATGCGTACGGTGCGCTCCAGCTCCACCCAGTGAAACTGCAGCGCTGCGAATGGATTGCCAGCAAGCTCTGTGCCCTTACGTGAGCCATAGCTCGTGAACCAGCTAATGCCTCGTTCGTCATAGCCTTTGATCAACACGATGCGGGTCGAGGGGCGTAGATCAGAGCCAACGGTGGCGAGCGTCATCGCGTTCGGCTCTGGGCATTGCGCTTTCACAGCATCTTGCAGCCAGACATCGAATTGCTTGAGCGGGTCAGTGTTCGCATGCGATTCCAGCAGCTCGCCTCGCTCGTAGTTTTTGCGCCAATCGGCGATGGAGGAAGTAGGTGTGTTCATGATGTGTTTTTAAAGCAAAATCGGCATATCGCCGGCATAGAATCTGCGCAGAGTGCTATTATATTTATAGTATTAATGAGAAGCACGCCACTGCTGCCAACCTTTCGCGCGCAGCTCACACGCCGGGCATTGACCACAGCCGTAGCCCCATTCATGACGATGGGTTCGTTCGCCGAGGTAGCAAGTATGGGTGTGTTCTTGGATGAGCGTAATGAGCTTGTCGCCGCCGAGCGTGTGAGCGAGTTGCCAAGTCTGCGCCTTATCAATCCACATCAGCGGCGTTTCGATCAAGAGGCGTTTATCCATGCCGAGCGATAAAGCGAGCTGCATCGCTTTCATCGTATCGTCGCGACAATCAGGATAGCCCGAGAAATCGGTTTCGCACACACCTGTCACGAGCACGTCTGTGCCTCTGCGGTAGGCGAGTGCGCCCGCGAGTGTGAGGAAGAGCAGATTGCGGCCAGGCACAAACGTGTTAGGCAGGCCAGTGGCTTCCATCTTGAAGGCCATGTCGCGCGTGAGCGATGTCTCGCTCACTTGGCCGAGTACGTTCACATCCAGCAAATGATCGTCGCCAAGCTTCGCTGCCCATTGCGGGTACTCTGCTTTGATCTCGCGCAACACCACCAGCCGCGCGTCCAGCTCCACACGATGGCGCTGCCCATAGTCAAAGCCCAAGGTCTCAACGCGTTCAAAGCGTTGCAAAGCCCACACCAGACAAGTGGTGGAGTCTTGCCCGCCAGAAAATAAAACCAGTGCCGCTTGGCGCGTGGGAGGAGTGATGACGCTCATGTTGCAATTATCGTGGGGATACTTATGATTGCGGCCATGCCCGCAAAAACACCCTCGGCTATTCCTCGGCAATTTGCAGACTATTGCTGCGACCTGCTTTCCACCCAAGGCGCATGTTTGCCCAAACGCATGTTTGGCGGTTGGAGTATTTCTATCGAGGGCATGACGCTGGCCATCATTGCGAATGTGGGTAGCGGAGAGAAGCTCTGGCTTAAGGGCGACGATGTTGTCCGCGCCCGCTTTGAAGCCGCCGGCTGCGAACGATTCACCTATCAGATGAAAGACCGGCTCGCCTCCATGGGCTACTACACCGCCCCCGAAGAGGCGATGGATTCTCAAGATGCCATGCGACCTTGGGCGCGGTTGGCATTGGAATGTGCGGTGCGGGCGAGAGCTGCGAAGCCTATTCCTAAACCGCGCGCCAAGCCAGCGACCAAAGCTGTCGCCAAACCCACCAAGCCGCGAGCGGCTAAATCTGCCGCGCCACGCAAATCTCGCAAAGCCTGAGCAGCTTGGCTTAAACCAACTTCAGCAGCCATCTCATCAACGCCGCCTCGAAGCTGGCTCCGCTCTCGCTGGGCAGGCATCACAGGCTGCCAATCAAACTTGACTTGGCCATCGCGCCGCATGCTTTCCATCACCACGCGGCTACCCGCAGGCGCAGTGAGTTGCTCACCCGCCGCCAAGAAGTAATCGCAGCCATCATTGATCGTCACCCAAGCGCTGCCGCAGGTGATGCGGATGCTGCTCTCCGTCTTCGGGCGCAGCGCCAAGGCCTGTGCGGGCGCGAGTACGAATGCACCTGCGCGAGCAAAAGATGGATTCGCACGAGTGCTCATGCAAGCGGCAGCATATTGAGAAACAGAGATTGATGCGATTTCAGCCATGATTTTCTCCTTCAATGGACATGAATGATGCACTTCCATCTCTTGACAGTCCAATGAATTCGCGCCACACTATTATTGTGATTAACGCATGAATGAGAAACACCATGTTGCACTCCCAAACCCATTTACGCACTCGCCCCATCGGCGCCGGCAATCTGCGTGCTTTTGAAGCCGTGGCTCGGCATTTGAATTTTCGCGCTGCCGCCGAAGAAATGGCGCTCACGCAAAGCGCTGTCTCCCGCCAAATCCAATCCTTAGAAGAAGAAGTGGGTACTAACCTTTTCAATCGTCACACCCGCAGCGTCGAGCTCACCGCCGCAGGCATGGGTTTGCTCGGCGCAGTGGCTCCCAGCCTAGAGCGAATCGACAGCAGTGTGCGCCAAATTCGCACCAGTGTGGGCAGAAAGCATGTGGCCCTCACTACTTTTGCATCTTTCGCATCAATGTGGCTGATTCCACGCCTGGAAGCTTTTCAAAAAGATGCGCCCGATATCGATTTCCGCATTGATGCGTCAGACGTATCGGTGGATATGGAGACGGCTGATGTGGATGTGGCACTGCGCTACGGGCCTGCACGCAGCATGCCCGCGCACGCCATCCGCCTCTTCGGCGAGCAGCTCACGCCCGCCGCCAGCCCCTGGCTCTTGAAAAGCGAAGTCAAAATCAAAAGCCCCGCAGACTTTGCCAATTTCACCTTGATCGAAGCCGGCGATGCCCACAGCACGCATCTGGAATGGCTCAGCTGGCGTCGCTGGTTTGACAGGCAAGTCGAGCAAAACCCAAGCGATAAGCGGCTTGTGAAAATCGCCCCCAAGCGCTGGCTCTATTTCAACTACGCTTACCAAATGGCGCAAGCCGCGCTCAGTGGCCAAGGCGTTGTACTCGCCCGCACGCCCCTCGTGGCCGAACAACTCGCACGCGGCGATCTGGTCGAAATCTTGCCCAAACTGCGCATGGATTCCCCCATGGCCTTCTGGCTCGTCCTCTCCCCCCGCCAAAGAAGCATCAGTACAGCCCGCCCAGAAGTCACTGCCTTTTGCAACTGGCTCAAAAGCCAAGCGCAGGAAACGCGCAGGCTGATTGGCGAAGTGCCAGAAAGTGATGTGGAGACAGGCTCGCTAGACGATTAGCCTCAGCACCAGGCTTGAGCTCAGCCTCAGATGGTGACCAAGCGTATCTTTGTGCCCAAGTCTGCTCCATTCATGTAATCTCTCATCACGAGGGCATACATGCAAAACAAACAACACTCTGGATACGTGCGCCGGCTGATCGCTTGCGCTATGTTGAGCTGCACAGCAGCTCAGGCTCTGCAAATCACCAGTCTGTCGCCGCAAGGCGAGGTGGCGCAGATTCGGCAAGTCGTCATCAAGTTTGACGAAGCGGCCGTGAATTTTGGTGATCCACGTGCTGCTGCACCCGCCACACTGTCTTGCAGCGATTCGCAAGCCAGCAAAGGCAATGGCCGCTGGACGAGCGAGCGTGAGTGGGTGTATGAGCTGGAGCAGGATCTGTCTGCCGGTGTACGTTGCACCGTGGCCGTGAATTCAAGCTTCCAATCGCCTGCTGGGCGGCGTATTTCAAGCGCAAGCAGCTATGCTTTTAATAGTGGCGGGCCTTTCGTGAAGCGCATCTGGCCTTATGAAGGTCAACGCATCGATGAAGAGCAGATTTTTGTGCTGCAACTCAGTGGCGCGGTGGATCCCGCCACCTTGAATGGCAATCTTTGGTGCAATGTGCAGGGCTTGGGTGAGCGTGTGCCTTTCAAAATGGTGGAGGGCGGTGCGCGCACGGAGGTGCTTAAAAGCTTGGGATTGACCAAAGCGGCGGAGCGCGATCCCCAGCGCATTCTCGCGCTGCAGTGCAATCGCCGCTTGAGCGCAGATGCTCGTGTCTCGCTCGTCTATGGCAAAGGCATCTCTACGCCGAATGTGCGTGGCACCGTCGTGCCGAATACGGTGGAAAAGCGCTTTGATTTCCAAGTGCGTCAACCGTTCACGGCAAGTTTCAGTTGCGAGCGTGAGAATGCACAGAGCGCTTGCTTACCCATCATGCCGATGAGTTTGCGCTTCTCTAGCCCGATCACGCGCAAGATGGCGCAGCGCATTGTGCTCAAAGGTGGCTCCAAGAGCATCAAGCCAAGCCTAGAAGATGGCGCTGCCGATGATGCGATTCAAAACCTTCAATTCAAACCGCCACTTCCTGAGGAGACCGAGCTACACATTGAGCTGCCCAGTGGTTTTACGGATGCCTCTGGTCGCACGCTGAACAATGCCGATAGCTTTCCGCTCAAAACACGCACCGCCGGCCCGCCACCGCTGGCCAAGTTTGCGGCGAGCAGTTTTGGTGTGATTGAGCGTTTTGCTGAGCCCGGCTCGGAGAAGACGGCGACACTGGCTTTGCTGCCCGTGACCTTGCGCAACGTTGAGCAGTCGTTGCCGGTGAAAGCCGTGAGTGTGGGCAGCAATCCACGCAGACAAGCAGGCGAGATCAGTGATTTGCTACTCAAAGACGATGCTTCCATCATCGAGTGGTACCGCAAAGTGCAACACGCGAACAACACCAACCGTGAATCGCGCGAAACGCCTTTGCTGGGTAAAGGCGTGACGACACGCGCATTGGAGTTGCCTAAACCTGAAGGCGCAGACGCTGGCAAGGGCAGGCCGTTTGAAGTGGTCGGCGTGCCGCTCTCTCCGGGCTTTCATGTGGTGGAGATTGCTTCGCAACGTTTGGGTGAAGCGCTGCTGGATGAGAAGCTCGGCAAAGATCGCAAGATGTATGTGCGCACCTCGGCCTTGGTGACCAATCTCGGTGTGCATTTCAAACTCGGCCGAGAAAACTCTTTGGCTTGGGTGACGACGCTGGATAAAGCCAAAGTGGTGGCAGGTGCTGAAGTTCGAGTGTCTAACTGCGCAGGCAAGCTGATCGCCAGCGGAAAAACCAATGAGCAAGGTGTGGCCACACTCACTGGCATTGACCCAACTGCACCCCCCTGCCCGAAAGTGGGCAAATATGATTCAGGTGATCGCGCCTATTTCGTGAGTGCGCGCCACACGGGTGCAGATGGCGTGGCTGATATGGCTTTTACTTGGAGCGATTGGCAAAAAGGCATTGAGCCATGGCGTTTCAACATGCGTACCTCATCGCAAAGCCAGCCAGATGATGCCGCGCATACGATTTTGGATCGCAGCTTATTCCGTGCAGGCGAGACGGTGGGCATGAAGCATCTGCTGCGCACCCTGATTGGCTCTGGTTTCGGCATCAAATCTGAGCAAGATACGCCCGATCAAATGAGTATCACGCATGTTGGCTCAGGCACAGTGTTCAAGCAACCTCTGTTGTGGCGCAAGACGGCGACTGGTGGGCTCACCAGTGAAAGCAGTTTTGCTATTCCACCGGCAGCCAAGCTCGGCGTGTATGAAATCAGCCTCTCGCGTAAGGCGCAGCAGCGCGATGCAAGAAGCTACAACACCACGCAATTCCGAGTCGAGGAATTCCGCTTGCCTGTGCTGGAAGGCAGCATCGTGCCGACAGATAAAAAACCTTTGGTGAATGCGGCCACCTTGCCCACGTCTGTGCAGATCAACTACGTCGCAGGCGGGCCGGCGAGCAATCTGCCTGTGCGCGTCTCAGCCATGGTGCGCGGTAAATATTTAAGCTACCCAGATTTTGAGGCCTACAGCTTCGAAGCTCCACGCAAGCGTGATGCACAGGAATCAGGGGAAGAAGGTGAAGAGGCTGTGAGCCCACGAGATAACAAACTCATTGCCGACAAACTGCCCATCACGCTCGATAAAAACGGTGGCGGCAAACTCACGCTAGAACAACTCCCCCAAGCCAAGCAGCCACAAGACATCGTACTGGAAGCAACGTACGCTGATCCAAATGGCGAAATCCAAACTATCCGCTCAACGCAAACCCTCTGGCCAGCATCCGTGGTGGCCGGCATCCGCACCGAAGGCTGGGCATCTGCGAGCCAGAAAATCAAATTCCAAGCCCTAGCGCTGGATCTCGCTGGTAAGCCGCAGTCTGGTGTGAAGCTCGAAGTGCAGGCCATCGCACGCATCACCACCACCAGCCGCAAGCGCATGGTGGGCGGCTTCTACAGCTACGACAACAAAACCGAAATCAAAGACCTCGGCAAAGTCTGCGATGGTAAAAGCGACTCGCGTGGGCTCTTGCTCTGCGATACGAAGCTGGGTCAAGCCGGTGAAATTGATCTCATCGTGACTGCGACCGATAAAGATGGCAACAGCATCCAAGCTGCCAGCAGCGTATGGGTCACCAAGCAAGGCGAGCTGTGGTTTGGCGGCGAGGATCATGATCGTATTGATCTGCTGCCCGAGAAGAAAAATTACCAAGCGGGCGAGACAGCCAAGCTGCAAGTGCGCATGCCCTTCCGTTTCGCCACGGCGCTCGTCACATTGGAGCGAGAAGGCGTGTTGCAACACCGCATCGTGCAGCTCAACGGACAAGACCCAACCATTGAACTGAAGATTGATGAGGCGTGGACACCGAATGTGTACGTCTCAGCCCTCGTGCTGCGCGGGCGCTTGCGTGAAGTGCCTTGGTACAGCTTTTTCAGCTGGGGCTATAAAGCGCCGCGTGAGTGGTGGAATGCGTTTTGGGTAGAGGGGCAGGAATACTCAGCGCCCACAGCCTTGGTGGATTTGAGCAAGCCAGCGTTTCGCCTCGGGGTGGCCGAGCTGCGCGTGGGCAGCAAAGCGCATGCGCTCGATGTGAAAGTGGTGGCTGATAAAGAGAGCTACCCCGTGCGCGGCACAGCGAAAGTGACGATCAGCGCCAAGCTGCCCGATGGCAAACCAGCTGCGAATGCAGAAGTGGCCTTAGCAGCCGTGGATCAAGCTTTGCTCGAACTCTCAGGCAACGAAACCTGGGATCTGCTCGAAGCCATGCTCCAGCCTCGCGCATGGGGTGTAGAAACCTCCACAGCCCAAATGGAAATCATTGGCCGAAGGCATTACGGGCGCAAGGCTGTGCCTGCGGGTGGCGGTGGCGGGAAATCTCAAACACGCGAACTGCTCGATACCTTGCTGGTGTGGAATCCGAAAGTGCAGCTCGATGCGAATGGTCAAGCTACAGTGAATGTGCCGCTCAATGATGCCATCACGAGTTTCAAAATCGTTGCAGTGGCTGATCACGGCACAGGCCGTTTCGGCACAGGGCAGACCACGATCAAGGCCACGCAAGATTTGCAAATCATCAGCGGCTTGCCGCCTCTCGTGCGTGAAGGTGATGAGTTCCGCGCGCAGCTGACTTTGCGCAACACGACGAAAGCAGCAATGAAAGTAGATGTGAGCCCGCGCGCTGCGCTGCTGGAATTGAAGAGCCAGTCCATCGACATTCCAGCGGGTGAATCGCGTGAAGTAGCTTGGAATGTGGTTGCACCGCCGCAGTTGGCGCTCAGCCGCTTTGAAGCGATTTTGTGGGAGATTGAAGCCAAAGACTCTGTGGCTGGCGCGCGCGATGCACTCAAAGCACGCCAGCGCATCGTGCCTGCTGTGCCTGTGACGGTGCAGCAAGCCACTCTCGTGCAGCTCGATGGCGCTTACTCGCTAGATGCTGCGTGGCCAGCAGGTGCGATTGAAGGGCGAGGTGGCTTGAAGCTTGCGCTGCAACCGAAGCTCGCTGAAGGTATGCCAGGCGTACGCGATTATTTTGCGCAGTACCCCTTCATCTGCTTGGAGCAAAAAACCAGTAAATCTGTGGGTCTGCGCGATGCCAAGCTTTGGCAAACCGTGGCAGCACAAATTCCTACGTATCTCGATAGTGATGGTCTCGCTAATTATTTCCCACCGCGACAAGGCGACGCCAATCGCGGCAGCGACGTGCTCACTGCTTATTTGCTTTCAGCGACGCATGAGGCCGCTGGTTTGAACGCAGCCTTCACCATTCCTGATGAATCCCGCGCCAAGATGGAAGCGGGCTTGCTCGCTTTTGTGGAAGGCAAGATCCAGCGCGATTTTTGGAGCCCACGCAAAGATTTGGATATGCGCAAAATCGCAGCGCTTGAAGCTCTCTCGCGTTTCGGTAGAGCTCAAGGCCGCATGGTGGGCAGCATCACGATTGCGCCGAATCAATGGCCTACGCATACCGTGATTGATTGGCTACAAATTTTGCAACGCGTGCGTGATGTGCCTAAGCGCGATGAGCGCTTGGCAGAAGCGCAGCAAATCTTGCGTGCCCGCCTGTCTTACCAAGGCACCAAGCTCATCTTCAGCACAGAGAAGGATGACTACTGGTGGTGGCTGATGCAAAGCGGTGATGTGAACACAGCACGCTTGATTCTCGCTGTGATGAATGAGCCGAGCTGGAAAGACGATATGCCGCGCCTAGCCAATGGCTTCATCAGCCGCCAGCAACGTGGCGCATGGCTCACGACGACGGCGAATTTGTGGGGCGGAATCGCCTTAGAGAAATTCTCTGCGGCGTTTGAAGCCACGCCAGTTGCTGGTAGCACCCGCGCAGTCATGGGTGCAGGCAATGCGGCTGTGGACTGGGCTCGCGTGGAGCGCATCACCGCTAGTGATACAACTGGCGCACCCAACCAAGCCACGATGTTCGGTGCGCCCGCTTCTCCTGGCAACTTGCGCAACAACAGCATGATGCTGGCTTGGGGCAAAGAAGCCAAAGATACCTTGAGCGTCACCCACCAAGGCACAGGCAAGCCATGGCTCACGATTCAATCGCTCGCTGCAGTACCGCTCACTACGCCGTTCAACGCAGGCTATCAGGTGAAGAAAACCATCACCGCAGTAGAACAAGCCACAGCTGGCAAATACTCGCGCGGCGATGTGCTGCGCGTGAGCGTAGAAGTGATCGCAAGCGCTGATATGACTTGGGTGGCGGTGACTGACCCCATCCCCGGCGGCGCAACGATTCTGGGTGGCGGCTTGGGGCGCGATTCAGCCATTGCCACCAGCGGCGAGCGTGCAGCAGGTAACGCATGGCCCGCTTTCGAAGAGCGCAGCTTCGAAGCCTTCCGCGCTTACTACGAGTACGTGCCCAAGGGCAGCTTCAAGTTTGAATACACGATTCGGCTGAACAACGTGGGTGATTTCGCTTTGCCACCGACGAGGGCAGAGGCGATGTACGCGCCGGAGATGTTTGGCGAAACGCCGAATGCTCGGGTCCGAGTGGAAGCCAAGTAATGTTGGCGTGCATAGATATGAACACAAAAGACGCAAAACAAACGCAGAAGACGCAGAAGAAATTTTTGGTTTCTTCTTTTGCGTCTTTTGCGTTTCCTCTGCGTCTTTTGCGTTCTATTCTTGCGAGTCCAATTTACACTATCGTTTTTGTAGCGTTTAACGCACACTCCATGCCGGCGAGTGGCAGTTTTGAGCATGTAAAACAAGAAACCAAAGCCTCTGAAGCCTGGCTACTGGATCGCCATGGCCAGAAGCTGCATCGCATGCGTGTGAACGCGCAAGTGCGGCGCGGTGAATGGATTGCACTGGCCGATATGTCGCCAGCTTTACGAGAAGCCATGGTGCTGAGTGAAGACAAGCGCTTTTACGAGCACAGCGGTGTGGATTGGAAAGCTGTGTCTGCTGCTGCTTGGGGCAATTTGCTCA
Source organism: Variovorax sp. PCZ-1 (assembly GCF_018413605.1). Classification (GTDB taxonomy): domain Bacteria; phylum Pseudomonadota; class Gammaproteobacteria; order Burkholderiales; family Burkholderiaceae_C; genus JANMDU01. Next base: position 90,176 of record NZ_JAHCDN010000003.1, read on the forward strand.
ATCAGCGCACGCGTGGCGCGTCAACTCTTTCGATGCAGCTCGCCAGCTTGATTGATGAAGGCCCACGTACAGGTAGCGAACGGAAAAACATTTTCGGCAAAGCAGGCCAAGCGATTTCTGCCACTTCTCTAGAGCGCAGTTGGCGCAAAGATCAAATCTTGGAAGCGTATTTGAATCTCGTGCCGTTTCGCGGAGAGATTCAGGGCATTGATGCGCTATCGCGCACGCTGTTTGACAAAGCTGCGCATGGGCTGGATGCGAGAGAGGCTGCGATTGCCGCCGCGCTCGTGCGTGCGCCCAATGCGAAGGCACAAACTGTGGCGAGCCGGGCTTGCGGCGTGCTCCGCAGCATGCAGCCCACAAACGATGCGGATTGCGCGGCATTGGCTGCGCTCACGCAAGCTGTATTGCCTCGCAAAGCTTGGGAAGCCAGCGATGGCATCGCGCCGCATGCGGCGCGGCGGCTATTGGCGAAAGCAAAGGTCGATCAGCGCAGCACGCTCGATGCAGCTTTGCAGCGCCAAGCTTTGCAAAGCTTGCAACAGCATCTGCGCGAGCTGCGTGGCCGCAACGTGCAAGATGGCGCGGTGGTGGTGCTGGATAACGCGAGCGGCCAAGTGCTCGCCTATGTGGGCTCATCGGGCGAGCTGGGCACTGCGCAGGAGGTCGATGCCGCTGCTGCGCTGCGCCAAGCGGGCTCAACGCTCAAGCCATTTCTCTATGCGCAAGCTATTCAGGAGCAGCGCATCACTGCGGCTTCATTGCTCGAAGACTCTTCTGCACACATTCCCACAGCAAGCGGCCTCTACATTCCGCAAAACTATGACCGCAGCTTCAAAGGCTGGGTGTCCACCCGCACAGCGCTTGGCGCATCGCTCAATGTGCCCGCCGTGCGCACATTGGTGATGGTCTCACCCGATGCGTTTGCCAAGCAATTGCGCAAGCTCGGTCTGCCTCTGAAAAACGAAGGCGATTTTTACGGCTACAGCTTGGCGCTGGGCAGTGCGGATGTGTCGCTCCTCTCGCTCACCAATGCTTATCGTGCTTTAGCGAATGGCGGGCAGTATTCAGAAAGCAGTTTTGTAAAGACTGCTGCCGCACCTGCACAAACCGTGATCAACCCGCAAGCCGCCTTCATCGTGAGTGACATCATGAGCGATGGCAATGCACGAGCCCGCACCTTCGGCACAGACAACGTACTCGCCACCCGCTTTTGGAGCGCCGTGAAAACCGGCACCAGCAAAGACATGCGAGATAACTGGGCTGTGGGCTACTCGCAGAAATACACGGTAGGCGTGTGGGTGGGCAATGCCAGCGGCGCGAGCATGTGGGATGTGAGCGGCGTCTCAGGCGCAGCTCCTGTGTGGGCGAGCATCATGAGCTACCTGCATGAGCGCACGCCAAGTCGCGCACCGCAGCCGCCTGCGGGCCTTGTACGCGAGGGTGTGAATTTTTCTGCACAAGGCGCGCAGATGCTTGAAGCGCCGCGCCAAGAATGGTTTGTCAGCGGCACGCAGCAGGTGCAGTTCGCAAGAGAGTCCACAAATACTCCTAAATCAATAGCACTTCGCGCAGCATCTATAACGGTGAACAGCCAAAAAAGCCTTAAAAACACAGAGAAAAATCAGATTGCACAGATCACCTCTCCCGCTGCTGGCACGATCATCGCGCTCGATCCAGATATCCCGCCGCGCCATCAGCGCTTGCACTTCAAAGCGAAGGGTGATGCAGCGCAATGGCTGCTCAATGGCAAAAGCTTGGGCGATGCGAACCATAAACAATGGCTGCCCATGCCTGGCCGCCACACGCTGCAACTGGCAGACGCGCAAGGCCGCGTGCTCGATGAAGTGAAGTTTGAAGTGCGTGGCGCGGCCATGAAAATGGCTGTTGTGAAATCAGCCTCCGCAGTCGTCAAATAATTTCACACGCCCCGAGCAGTATTTCAAACCGCCCAGCGCAGGCTTGGGCTAGGATCAAGGCATTCCAAAATCATTTGAGACATAGCCATGCCCGATCTTTCCAAAGTCACCTGCATCGAAGACCTGCGCATCATGCACGAGAAGCGCGCCCCGCGCATGTTTTACGACTATTGCGATTCCGGCTCATGGACGGAGAGCACCTACCGCGCCAACAGCGCCGATTTCCAAAGCATCAAGCTGCGCCAGCGCGTGGCGGTGAACATGGAAGGCCGCACGACCAAGACCACGATGATTGGCGAGCAAGTGGCGATGCCCGTCGCCATAGCGCCAACGGGTTTGACGGGTATGCAGCATGCCGATGGCGAAATCCTAGGCGCGCTCGCGGCCAAGGCCTTCGGCATTCCCTTCACACTTTCCACCATGAGCATCTGCTCGATTGAAGATGTAGCAGAGGCCACGAACCGCCATCCCTTCTGGTTTCAAATGTATGTGCTGCGAGACCGTGATTTCATCGAGCGTTTGATTGACCGCGCCAAAGCCGCGAATTGCTCCGCGCTGCAAATCACGCTCGATCTGCAAATTCTGGGCCAACGCCACAAAGACATCAAAAACGGCCTGTCTGCCCCGCCCAAACTCACCCTGCCCAACATCATGAACATGATGACCAAACCCGCATGGTGCATGGGAATGCTCGGCACCAAGCGCCGCGATTTCGGCAACATCGTTGGCCATGTGAAGGGCGTGGACAACATGAGCAGCCTCTCCGCATGGACGAGCCAGCAGTTCGATCCACGCCTCAATTGGGGCGATGTGGAATGGATCAAAAAGCGCTGGGGGGGCAAGATCATTTTGAAAGGCATCCAAGATGTGGAAGACGCTCGGCTTGCGGTAGAGAGCGGTGCAGATGCCCTCATCGTCTCCAACCACGGCGGCCGCCAGCTTGATGGCGCGCCTTCTTCCATCACTGCGCTGCCTGCCATCGCTCAAGCTGTCGGCAAAAACATTGAGGTGTGGATGGACGGCGGCATCCGCAGCGGCCAAGACGTGCTCAAAGCCCGCGCCCTAGGCGCACAAGGCACCCTCATTGGCCGCGCTTGGCTGCATGGCTTGGGCGCAGCAGGTCTTGCTGGCGTGACGAAAGCGCTAGAGATCATCCACAAAGAGCTCGATCTCACGATGGCGTTTTGCGGGAAGACGGATATCAACACCGTCGATCAAGGCATCTTGCTGCCAGACACTTTCCCTCGCGCTTGAAGCAAGGGCGTCGCTCACAGTTGATTCAAAGCCGCACGAGCCCGCTGGATTTCATTGGGCTTCTTCAGTCAATGGCCTGCGCGAAGTCACATGTGTTGTTGGGTTCGCCTCTTCAAACAAGAGGTGCGAGTGCTCACGACGCGCCCGCTTAGCCAGTGTCTGCGCATGATCCATGGCACTCAAGGGATCCGTCATATGCCCCAAACCCACAAACACCACACCAATACCTATCTGCGGCGTGAACGGCATGGTTTTGCCAATCATCACACCCACTTGCATGGGTCGCTGTAAATACGGCGTCAACTCCGAGAGTTTGTCGTTCACACGCTGCCGATGACTGATCGTTGAAATACCCGCGATAAAGCAGCGTGCTTGTTGCAAGCCGAGGGTATGACGAAACCCAATCGCGCGCCGAATCCTTGCAGACAGCACATGGCGAATTTCGTGCTCTACCGAGCTGTCCAGTTCATCGTTCAAGGTGTACAAGTTATCCACCCATACGGCCACCACAGCACATTCACGCTCATTTTGTACGCTGCGCCACAGCGCGTCGTCGATCTTGCTCAGCAGCGTGCCGCCGACTGGCAGGCCGGTGATTTCATCGGTTTTGGCAACACCTTCAGACATACGACTGAGCAATCGCCTTTGGCGATTGCGTTGAATCGTCAGCACGGTGGTCACCAGAAAATAAACAATGCCGCAGATCGCCGTTAATGCCCACAGCAGGTTGGAGGATGCCCAGCCTAAGCCTTTGGCGTACAAACCGATCACCATCAGCCCCAAGCACACGCAACCGGCCAGCATCGGTATGGCCAAACGATCACCCAATGCGATGCCTCGCGCTGAAGCAGCCAAAGCCAAGACGACTGATATCAGGTTGACGAAAAGTGCCGCGACTAAAAAACTGCGCCCCTGATCTGGCCAGAGCACCACAGCGACTAACAAGGCGCCCGCTGCCAAACATTGCGCCAAACTACCCCAGTGAATCAGCCCATCCAACCACGGATCTTGCGCCAGATTGCCAAACCAAATGCCCAAATAAAACAAAGCCAAAGCCCCGCTCAAAGGCCCCAGGGTCACTTTGGCAGGAATCAGCCACGCGCCTTGCTCAATGTGCCACACATGCTCTACCCAGCCGCTCATGAGCATGGCACTTGTCCCCACCAGCGCAATGAAGCACAAGGCGCGCCCTGCTGCTATCGTGGGGTGACGGATGGCATCTGCTAAGGCTGCGCCAAAGAACGTCAGCAAGGCGCCCAACATGGCCGCCCAAATGCTCAGCTCGATATCTGACATCAGGTTTCTTGAGGCTTTGGCTCGCTGACAGCTGCGAAGTTATCCCCTGTGCTTGCCGGTGGCTTGCGCTTGCGGCGGCGCCGTTTTTTGGGCGCATCTGGCGCATCTGGCGCATCATTTTCTGATGCTGCCTCTGATTCATTCAAAGCTTCGTTAGGCACGGCTACAGAGGCGCGCTGCGATTTGACCGCCTTGACAACTTTAGGCGCTGTTTTTTGCTCTTCGCGGGCCTGTTTGGCCAAATCTTCTCTGCCCGCTTGATCAGCTTCTGAAAACTCCAGCCACCAATCTGCGAGGCTCACGGCCACTTCGCCTGTCTCAGCACGCAAACGCAGAAAGTCGTAGCCGGCTCTGAAGCGCAGATGCTCGACCAAGCTGAAGACGGAGCTGCTGGTGCGTTTGTCAAAGCGCGGCTGCATCATCCAGATTTCTCGCATGTCGGCGGCGAGCTTGCCTCGGCCGCTCACATCGCCGATGCGGGTGTTGAACACTTCATCAATCGCGTCTTGCAGCGCAGGGAAGGGATGCTCGCCACGTGCTTTCTTTTTTGCCCACACATCATTCACATCGCGCCAGAGCACGCAGGCCAGCAGGTAGCTGGGGCTCACGCCTTTGTCTTGCGCGATGCGTTTGTCGGTGTCTTGCAATGCTGTCTTGATCATGGGCTCATCGGCACGTGCGACGATCAAATCAAGCAGCGGATAAATGCCTTTGGCCAAGCCCAGCTCGCGCAGCACTTGGATGCTGGCAATGCCGTGGCCGGTTTGCAAGAATTTCAGCATCTCGTCAAACATGCGGCTTTGTGGCACGTCTTTCAGCAGCTTGAGCATTTCGGTCAAAGGCTTGGCCGTTTTGGGCTCAATCTTGAAGCCGCTCGCGGCCAGTTTTGCTGCAAAACGTGCAGCGCGAATGATGCGCACGGGGTCTTCACGATAGCGCGCTTCTGGCTCACCAATTATCTTGATGCGCTTTTTGTGAATGTCGTCGATGCCTTTGTGATAGTCCACCACCACCTGTGTCTCAGGGTCGTAATACATCGCGTTGATCGTGAAATCGCGTCGCGCAGCATCTTCTTCCATCGGTCCCCAGACGTTGTCGCGCAGCACACGGCCACTGGCATCCACTGCATGCTGCATGCCTGAGAGCGCAGCCTTGGAGGTTTTTTCGTTGCCGCTGACTTGGCTTGCATCCGCGCTGTCCAAGTGTGCGCGGAAGGTGGAGACCTCAATCACCTCATGCTCGCGCCCGCGCCCATACACCACATGCACGATGCGAAAGCGCCGCCCGATGATGAAGGCGCGTTTGAACAAGCGTTTGACTTCTTCTGGCTCAGCATTCGTGGCCACATCAAAATCTTTGGGTCGCAAACCCAGCAGCAAATCACGCACTGCACCGCCCACGATGAAAGCTTCAAAGCCTGCATCTTTGAGCGTGGTGACGACTTCCCAGGCCTTGGCATCGACCAAATCACGGTTGATACCGTGCTCGGCCTGCGCGATGTCAACGCGCTTGCCAAACTTGGGCTTGGGCGTTTTGACGACACGTGGCGCCATCAATTTTTCTATTAGTTTTTTGATCATTGGAAGAGATCGATGATTTTCCAGCCACGCTCTGTGGCCAAAGTGCGCAGTCGCGGATCGGGGTTGGTCGCCACGGGCTCAGTCACATGCTCGAGCAAAGGCAGGTCGTTCATGCTGTCGGAGTAGAAGGTGCTGTGGCTGACATCAGCCCAAGTCTTGCCCCGCTCAGAGAGCCATTGTCTCACGCGCTCGACTTTGCCCGCTTGGTAGCTGGGCGTGCCACGCGAGCGGCCGGTGTACCAACCATCCGCGCCCACTTCGAGCTGCACCGCGATCAAGTGTTCGATGCCAAAACGCTTGGCGATTGGCTCTGTCACAAATTCATTGGTTGCCGTCACCATCAAAACCTCATCGCCTGCCGCGCGATGCTTTTCAAGCAAATCCAGCGCTGGTTTTTTGATGTGCTTTTCAACAACTGCCGTCATATAGTCTGCGCGAAGTGCTATCGATTCAGTAGCGCCACGCTGGCGAATCGCCTCCGTGGCAAACATCAAATACTCCACAGGATCGAGCTTGCCGATCTTGTAATTCTCATAAAACGCATCATTGCGCGCTTTGAATGCCACTGGATCGCGCCAGCCGCGCTGCACCGTGTATTCGCCCCAAGCATGATCGCTGTCGATGGGCAGAAGGGTGTGATCCAGATCGAAAAGAGCAAGACGCATGAAGATTACAAAGATTCCAGCATGCTCTTGACCAGCGGGATGGTGATCGCGCGTTTGGTGGCGAGCGAGTAGCCGTCGAGCTGCTGCAAGAGCTGCATGAGGGAGTTGAGATCGCGCGAGAAGCGGGCGAGGATGAAATCCATCACTTCGTCGGAAAGGAAAATGCCGCGTGCATCGGCTTCTTGGCGCAGCACGGCGCGGCGCTCGGCTTCTGTGAGCACTTGCAGGGCGAACACATGACCCCAGCCAAGGCGGGTGCGCAGATCGTCGCGCAGTTGCAAGTCCGCTGGCGGGAGCGTGCCGGCGGCCAAGATCCAGCGTTGCTCGGTTTGCGCATTGACGAAATAATTGAACGCTGCATGCTGCTGCACGGCGCTGTAGCCCTGCACATCATCGAGCATCACGGCCACCCAGCGCGGGTTGAATTCGGGTGGCTCGTGGATGGAGGGATCGAGCCAGCCGACTTCGCCACCCTGATCGCGCAAGGCTTCGCGCACAGCTTTGAGCAAATACGATTTGCCGCTGGCGCTCTCGCCCCAGAGATAGGTGGGCACCGGGGAGCGCAGTTTGGCAATGCCACCCGTGCCTGAGCCCTCTCCCACCCACAGCCGCAGGTGCTCCAGCGCAGCGGCATTGGGCCCTGGCAGAAAGCTCGCCAGCGCGGGCGCGGGCGAGAGGGCGATATCGAGCGCAATTTGCTTCATGAGAGCTTCATTTGTGACGATACAGATCTGAGGCCAGATACTGCACGCGAATGCGGCGAATCGCCACCAACAGCACGGCACTTGCGGGCAACGCAATCAACACGCCGACAAAACCAAAAAGCTGACCAAAGGCCAGCAAAGCAAAAATCACCGCCAGCGGATGCAAGCCGATGCGCTCGCCCACGAGGCGCGGCGTAAGTACCAGGCTCTCCATCAGCTGCCCCGCGCCATACACCACAGCCACCATGATCACAGCTTTGATGGAGGCAAACTCTAAGAGCCCAGCGAGCAGCGCGAGCACCAAGCCGACACCAAAGCCCACATACGGCACAAAAATCGCGAGGCCAGTAAACACGCCAATCGGCAAGGCCAGATCCAAGCCAAAAAGAGACAAGCCAATGCTGAAATACACCGCCAAAATCAGCATCACCAGCATCTGCCCGCGCAGGTATTGCCCGAGCACCTCGTCGGCTTCGTTCATGAAACTGTCGTACGCAGCGCGTAGGCGCGGCGGCACGAGTTGCACAGCGCGGTTCACGAAATTTTCCCAATCCATGAGCAGATAAAACAAAGCCACAGGAATCAAAATAGCATTACCAACCAAGGTGAGTGCGAAGCTGCCGCCCACTTTGAGCGAAGAGAGCAGGGCTGCGACACCGTCTTCGATATTGGCATTGAGATATTTCAAAACAAAGGCTTTGATGCTGTCCACATCCAGTGTGAGATTGACGCCCAAGCTTTTGAGCATAGGAGCCGCCCAAGCATTGAGCCGCTCAGCCAAAGCAGGCAATTGCTCGCGCAGCAGTGGGATTTCTTTGGCCAAAATCGGCACGATCAGCAAGGCAATCGCCAGCACGGCGATGATAAAGAGCAGCTCCACAATCAACACCGCCAAAACGCGAGGCAATCTGCCGCGCCCGGCATGATCGAGTTTGTTGACCAGCGGCGTGAGCGCATACGCCAACACAGCAGCCACGACAAAGGGTGTGAGCACCGGCCCCAGCAGCCAGACCACGATGACGACGACCGCAGCAATCACACTCCAAGCGGCTGCGGTTTTTTGTGTTTTGGTGAACTGCATACAAGGGCGAGGGCTTGAAAACTTACAATCGGGAAGTTCCGCGAGCAATTTTACGGGTTTAAAGCAGGTTTTTAACCCGTTTTCATGCCCTTTTTGCCATATCGCCGGCGTATTTACTGCGCGAGCAGCTATCAAATCATGAGCAATTCATCTTCCCCTCTCTCCTACAAAGCCGCTGGCGTTGATATTGACGCAGGCGACGCGCTTGTTGAGCGCATCAAACCGCTGGCCAAACGCACCCTGCGTGAAGGTGTTTTGGGCGGCATTGGCGGCTTTGGCGCGCTGTTTGAGATCCCAAAGCGTTACAAAGAGCCGGTGCTGGTGAGCGGCACGGATGGCGTGGGCACGAAGCTGAAATTGGCTTTCGAATGGAATATGCACGACACCGTGGGCATCGATCTGGTGGCCATGAGCGTGAACGATGTGCTGGTGCAAGGCGCAGAGCCGCTGTTTTTCCTCGATTACTTTGCCTGCGGCAAGCTGGATGTGGATACCGCAGCAGCAGTGATCGGCGGCATTGCCAAGGGCTGCGAGTTGTCAGGCTGCGCACTCATTGGCGGCGAGACAGCTGAGATGCCCGGCATGTACCCCGCTGGCGAATACGATTTAGCGGGCTTTTGCGTGGGCGCAGCGGAGAAATCGAAATTGCTGCCGCGCCCGAATGTGCAAGCTGGCGATGTGATTCTTGGCCTGGCATCGAGTGGCGTGCACAGCAATGGCTTTTCTCTCGTGCGAAGCTGTATTGAACGCGCCTGTGGCGCGGGCATTGAGCGCGACGAGAGTAAACTGCCTGCCACGCTGGATGGTAAGCCCTTCAAAGAAGCGCTGATGATGCCAACGCGTTTGTATGTGAAGAATGTCTTGGCTGCGCTGAAGGCTCATCCAATCAAGGCACTGGCTCACATCACTGGCGGCGGTTTGCTAGAAAATATCCCTCGCGTCTTGCCCGAAGGCATCGCTGCACATCTGAAAAAGGGCAGCTGGCCGCAAACCGAGCTCTTCGCATGGCTGCAACAAACCGCTGGCATCGATGATTTTGAGATGAACCGCACCTTCAACAACGGCATCGGCATGATCGTCGTGGTGGACCCTGCTGATGCTGTGGCCTGCGCGGCTACGCTCAGTGGCTTAGGTGAGCAGGTGTTTGTGATCGGGCAAATGGCTGCGCAGCAGAGTGGCGCGCCCGTGCTTGTTGAATAATTTGAGCCTTTTTGGCATGTAGCCGGCTAGGAATCTGCGCGAAGCGCTATTAATTACATAGCAAATTTTTTACCGCAGGCTTTTTGCTTTTGCTGCAAAATCTGCGCATGACACTTACTGAGCTCAAATACATCGTGGCTCTCGCGCGCGAGAAGCATTTTGGCCATGCGGCCGAGGCATGCTTTGTGTCGCAGCCCACCTTGTCGGTCTCGATCAAGAAGCTGGAAGAAGAGCTCGATTGCAAGCTGTTTGAGCGCAGCGCCAACGAAGTGACAGTCACGCCGCTGGGCGAAGAGATTGTGCGGCAGGCGCAGAGCGTGCTGGAGCAGGCTTCTCAGATCAAAGAAATCGCCAAGCGTGGCAAAGATCCCTTAGCGGGAAGCTTGCGCCTCGGTGTGATCTACACCATCGGCCCTTATTTGCTGCCTGATTTGGTGCGCCAAGTGATTGCGCACACACCGCAAATGCCGCTGATGCTGCAAGAGAATTTCACCGTGAAGCTTTTGGAGATGCTGCGCACAGGTGAGATCGATTGCGCGATTTTGGCCGAGCCCTTTCCCGACACCGGCTTGGCCACAGCGCAGCTCTACGATGAGCCTTTCATGATTGCTGTGCCTTCCACACATGAGCTGGCTTCGCGAGATGCGATTGAAGCAGAAGAGCTCAAGGCGCAGACCATGCTGCTGCTGGGCAATGGGCATTGCTTTCGTGATCATGTGCTCGAGGTCTGCCCCGAGTTTGCGCGCTTCTCAAGCAATGCGGAAGGCATCCGCAAAAGCTTTGAAGGCTCCTCGCTGGAGACGATCAAACACATGGTCGCCGCCGGTATGGGTGTGACGGTTGTGCCGCAACTTTCAGTGCCAAAAGGGCATTTGGCCGGCATGAATTCTGCGCAAAGTGCTACTAAAAAGAGAGCGTCAAGATCAGAGCCAGATGATTTGCCCTATGTGCGCTACATCCCCTTCGAAGGCGCGCCACCCACCCGCCGTGTGGTGCTGGCATGGCGGCGCAGTTTCACGCGCTATGAAGCCATCGCGGCCTTGCGCAATGCGATCTATGCCTGCGAATTGCCGGGTGTGCAGCGATTGAGTTGAGGCTACCGCTCTTCCCAAGCCGCCCAAATCGCAGCAGCAATGATCAGCGAACCGCCGAGCACGATGCGGTTTTCCAGCTGCGAAACACCAAGCGCCACAGATGAGGCCGTGGCGAACAAAATCTCCGTGAGCATGATCAAGCTGGTGGTGCTGGCTTTGAGCCGTGCTGCGCCGTATTGCAAGGTGAGGTTGCTCAGCAAGAAGAGCACAGCAAAACCGATCAGCAAAATCCAGCCCAAGCCCCCCAGCATCACAGGCGGCGTGATGCTGCCTTGCCAGGTGCCGATACTGCCAATGGCGAAAGACAGCAAGGCGCCACCAAAAAACATCGCAAAAGCGCGCTGCTCGCCGGGCGTTTCGCGCAAACGGCGCAGCATGGCGTTGTTCAAAGCAAAACAAAACCCACCCATGAGCGCCAGCCAATCGGCCAAACTGTTTGGCACAGGCCATGGCGACTCGGGCGCTTTGAGCACCATGGCCACGCCCGCCACCGCCAGCAGCACGCGCGCGACTGACATCTTGGTGGGCCGCTCGCCCAAAATCAGCCAAGCCAGCAGCATCGACCACACAGGCATCATGTAAAACAGCAGCACCACGCGCACCACATCACCCACCGTGACAGCCCAATTGAAACCCACATTGGTGAGCCCCGAACCCAGTGCAATCAGCCAAAGCGCGGGCACGCTGATCAAGCCGCGCCAAGCCTGTGGGCGCATGACAAAGATCGCCAAAATGGCCATGCCGTAAATCACGGTGTTCGCCCACAGCGGATGCAGGCCTAAGGTTTGCAGCTCACGAAACGGCCACCATGACAGCCCCCAAGCAAGAGCATTCAGCAAAAGACCCAACGCAGCAAGCGTGGTAGTGGACATTCCCATGGGGTGTGTAAAAAGTGAAGCGCCTAGCGTATGCCAGGCCTGAGTTTGAGTGTAGGGCGGATGCCGGGCAGACTACTTGGCCGCGCGCTTTTTCTTGCGCCACCAAATAAACAGCGCGATGGCGCCGACACCGAGCAAGAAGAAAATGCCCAACTGGAATTTCTTCAAAGTTGCAAACAGCCACTCGCGGTTTTGCGCGCCAAAGTAGCCCAAGTAAATCCAGATCGGCACGCTGATCAGGGCCGCAAAGCCATCCATCACAAACCAAGTGCCAAAACTCACCTTGCGCGTCATGCCTGCGGTGAAAAACACGGGTGTGCGCAGCCCAGGCAGAAAGCGCGCCACAAACATCACCCAGCGGCCGTACTTTTCAAACGCACCCTGTGCCTGCTCAAAGCGCTCGGCTGTGAGAATTCGCCGAAAGACAGGTAGTTTCATAACGCGATGCCCATGCCAGCGCCCCAGGCTGAACATGATGCCATCGCCAATCATCACGCCCGCCATGCCTACAGCAAACATCACATGCGGATTGGCATAACCCAGGCCGGCGATCACGCCGCCTGTGACGAGGGTCACATCCTCCGGCACGGGTACGCCAAAGCCGCAAATAAGCAACATGACGAAGACAGCGATGTAGCCGTAATCCGTGAAAATGGGCAATAGGAAATCAAAAACCTGCATGTTGCGCGCGCGCTTGTAACAAGCGGCGCATTCTCCAAACAACAACAAAAAATTCAGACTGACGGTTTATAGCATGTGGCGTTGACATTTCTTTACTTATCCACTCCGACTAAACTAGGGGAAACGATGCGCCCAGCTAGCGCCGAACAGTGACACACCATGCCGCGCCCCATCCTCGCCACCATCCACACCGCCGCCCTGCGCCACAACATCGAGCGCTGCCGCGCTGCCGCGCCTGATGCCAAAGTCTGGGCAGTGGTCAAAGCCAATGCTTATGGCCACGGGATCGAGCGCGCCTTTGATGGCCTGCGCGGGGCAGACGGCTTTGCGCTGCTGGATTTGGAAGAAGCGCAGCGTATTCGCGCCTTGGGCTGGCGCGGGCCGATTCTGCTTTTGGAGGGCTGCTTCGAGCCGCGTGATTTGGAGCTCTGCTCGCGCCTTGGCCTGTGGCACACGATCCATTGCAGCGAACAAATCGATTGGCTTGCCGCCCACAAAACGCACGAGCCGCACCGCGTGTTTCTCAAAATGAATTCCGGCATGAACCGCCTGGGCTTCAAGCCATACAGCTACCGCAGCGCCTGGACGCGGCTTAATGCGCTCACGCAGGTTGAAGAAATCACGCTGATGACGCATTTCTCCGATGCGGATGCGAAGCGCTTCGGGCAAGATGGCATCGCGCATCAAGTGGCCGCGTTCAACGAAGCCACGCAAGATTTGCCCGGCGAGAGATCGCTCTCCAACAGCGCAGCTTCCCTGCGCTACTCCGCCGACGCGCTGCGCACCGATTGGATTCGCCCCGGCATCGCGCAATACGGCAGCTCCACCGACTACCCAGAGCACGACATTGCCCACTGGGATTTGCAACCCGCGATGACGCTGCAAGCCCAGATCATTGCAACGCAAGATTTGCAACCCGGTGACAGCGTGGGCTACGGCTCGGCTTTTGTCGCTGAGAAGCCAATGCGCATTGGCGTGGTGGCCTGCGGCTATGCCGATGGCTACCCGCGCATTGCCAAAGGCACAAATGCGCAAGGCACACCTGTGCTCGTGGACGGCATACGCAGCCGCACCGTGGGCCGCGTCAGCATGGACATGATCACGGTAGACATCACTGATTTACCCAGCGCTGGTATCGGCAGCACAGTCACGCTCTGGGGACGTGCAGCCAATGGCGCCGTGCTCTCGATTGACGAAGTGGCCATCCAAGCGCAGACGGTCGGCTACGAGCTCATGTGCGCGCTGGCGCAGCGCGTGCCTGTGGTTGTGGATTAGTTTTTAAGCGTTTTAGGCCGTTTGCCAGCATAGAATCTGCGCAACGTGCTATTTTATTTATAGCAAATAAACATCAATGCTGCGCCAGCCATTGCGCAAAGAAATCAATACAGGCGCGGATTTTGGGGGCGCGGTGGCGCTCTTGTAGCATGACGGCGTTGATGGGCATGGTTTGGCAATCCACTTGGGCATCCATCACGCGCACCAAGCGCCCAGCAGCAACCATGGGCTCGGCCGCCACATTGCCAGCGCGCACGATACCCAAACTTTGGAGTGCCATGCCCATCATGATGCCAGTGGAGTTGGCGCGGTAGTGCCCGCGTGCAACGTGTACGTGAGCCTCACTGCCAATCATGAAGGGCCAGCGGTTGTAAGCAGGGTGCACGCTGCTGGTAATCAGGCGGTGGTGTTGAAGATCATCCACGCTGGTCGGCATGCCATGCTTGGCCAAGTATTGCGGTGATGCATACAAGCGGCGTCCAAGCTCGCCGATTTTGCGTGCCACCAAAGTGTCTGAGCCTGGGTCGCCGCTGCGAATCGCCAGATCGATGCCATGTTGCGCCAAATCCACCACACGATCATCCACATGCAGCTCCACGCTCAAACGCGGATGTTGCTCTGCCAGGGCATCTAAACTGGGCACGATCACGTAATGCGCCATCGCTGGGCTGACCGCAAGTTTCACCACGCCGCCGACCTGCCCGTGATCGCCGACATCGGCTTCAAATTGTGCGTAGTTATCGAGTATTCGCTTGCCATGCTCCAGCAGCGATTGCCCCGCTTCGGTGAGCGAGAGCGCGTGAGTGCTGCGATGCAGTAGGCGCACTTTGTGCTTCGCCTCCAGCCGCGCAAGCGCGCGTGAAATCTGGCTCACGGGCACATCGCTTTCGCGCGCCGCGCCTGAGAGCGAGCCGAGCTCGACCACGCGGGTGAAGGTGTGGAGATCGCCTAAATCCATAGTGATTGATCCTGGATGCGCCTTGCTTTTGCAATATTTGCAAAAGCATTATGCACTGATTGCGGTTTCCATGGTGGCGGGCAAGGTCTAAAGTTCATCCATCGCTGCAATTACTGCGGCGGTATTTAGGAGTTCATCATGCATACTTCATCGTCACGCTTATTGCAAAACATGCAAAACATTTTGAGCCAAGCCCTGCGCGGCCTGATGCGTTTGCCTTTCAGCAACAACCGCGCTCAGCGCATGTATTGAAGGAGGCGGCATGCCCACACTTCATCTGCGACTCGCCCCGCTGCTCAATCCACCGCATTACACCGCCTTGGCCCAGCAGCTCACAGCGCTCACCGCACGCGTTTTGCACAAACGGCCGGAGGTCACGGCTGTGATGATTGACGATATGCCTGCGGCTCGCTTTTGCGTGGGTGGCGCAGCAAGCGATCAGCCTGTAGCCTGCCTAGAGATCGACATCACCGCAGGCACGAACACGATGCAAGAGAAGCAGCAATTTGTGCATGAAGCGCATGCCTTGCTGCGACGACTGCTGGGCGATTTGCATGAGGCGAGTTACGTCATCGTCCGTGAGTTGCCGGCCACCGACTGGGGCTACGCCGGGCTGACACAGGCGCAGCGGCAGTTGCAAAGACGCGCGCAGACCGCCCCCGCAGAGCGCATCGCGATCACTGCATAAGCAACACTGTGTTTCTCCTGTCGTCGCAGTTGGGGCGCACTTGCGTTATGCTGGCAGGATGACTGAACCCGCATCACCCGCGCCTGCTCAGAAGCCCTCCGGTTTGGAAGGCGAAGTTGCCGCTTTGCTTGACCATGACATGGCCGAGATTGCGCGCAAGAATCCGGGGCGCTTTTGGCTCGCTCTGGCTGTGATCTCGGCAATGATCTTGATGGGGCTTTCGGCTTGGCGGCAAGGCTGGTTCACGCCGATGACGAATGTTTATGTCGAGCTGCCGGGCGCGAGTGGCGTGCAAATTGGCACGCCTGTGCGGCTCAAAGGTTTCAAGATTGGTGATGTGGACGCCATTGATCTGGATCCGCAGCTCAATGTGCGCGCGCGGCTGCGTATCGTGAGCGAGCGCATGCCCTTGCTGGGCTTGGATGCCAGCGCCCGCTTTGGGCGCGATGGCCCGCTGGGCGGCAAATACATTGATGTGCTGCCCGGTGATCGCGCAGGCCAGCGCCTGGCGCAAGGTGCGATGCTGCCGATGGATGTGGGCAATGAGCTGGAAGATGTGATGGGTACGGTGAAGGTGGCCGTGGAAAAGCTGGCGGTGGCCATCGGCAAGATGGAGCCGATTCTGGACGACACGAAAAAGCTCACAGGCGAAGCCGCGGAGATGCGCAAAGACATTCGCACTTCAGTAACGACGGTGCTCGCCAACATGGAAGCCATGAGCGGCCAACTCAAGGCCATGGGCAACTCAGCGGGTAATGTGGCGCAGCGCCTCGATAAAGACAGCGTGGCGCTGATGCAAGACATCAACAAGATCACCACGCAAGCGGAGGCTGCGGCCACAGCCGCTCGTAACAGCTTGGCCGCGCTGGAAAAAGACATGCCGCCCACTTTGGGGCAAGTCAAAGAGGCACTCACCAGCGTGCAGACTTCGGCTGACAACATCAAAGTCATCACGCAAGATGTGAAGCAAATGGTCAGTGAAATCAAAGGCGATGTGCCGCCGGCTGTGCGCGCAGCCCGCACAGCCGCGCAAGATGCCGCCGTGATCACCGATGGCGCGAAGAAAACTTGGCCGATTTCCACCTTTGTGAAAAACGCAGATTCCACCAAGAGCAACACGCCTACGACGGCCACCTCTCCCAACAATCGTCAATGAACACATCTCCCGCAAAGCCCATGAAGCTCAGCGTGAATGCGCTGCTGGTTTCACCGCTGCGCGTGCGCTGGGAAGCGGCTTGCGGGCTGTGGCGCTATCACGGCTGCTGGCGCTTGCCTGCCATACGCCAGCGCATCAAAGCAGAGCTGCATCTCGAACTCAGCGAGACGATGCCTATCGTGCTGATCCTCTCGCTGATCGCAGCCATCATGATCTTTATCGTGCTGCCCTCGTCGCTGCGAGAGCAAGCCGAGACGATTCTCACCAATCTGTGGCCGATCTGGGTTGTGCAGGCTGCGCCGATGGTCTGCGCGCAAGTGCTGGCCTTGCTCAACGCCCCCGCCATGGCGCTGCGCTATGTGGAGCTGCAAGGCGCGCAGACTTTCGCTGCCGACAGCCACACCCGCGATAGACAAGTGGCTGCGCTGGCCTTGCCACAAATTTTTGCGCACGGTTTCCTCTGCGCGGCCTGCGCCTGCCTCTTGGTGATGTTCACCTTGGTCTTCGGCATCATTGCTGAGCTTGTACTTGCCGTGGGCGATCTGCGCAGCGTGCTCACCACCATCTTGGCCAGCACCTCGCCTCTGGCATGGATGCGCTCTATCGGGCAGGCCTTTGTGCTCGGTGCGGTGTGCGCGCTGTCTGCCGTGCTGTTTGCCTGGCCAGGAAGCCAAAGCGCAGCGAATGCCAAAGACACCCACCGCATCGGCATCTTCGCGATGATTTGCGCTTCTGCGGCCTGTGCTTTGGCAGGTGTAGCCATGAATTGGCTCGCTGGCTTGCTGGGCTGGAGCCCATCGGCGATTTAAGCAACTGATTGTTGGTTTTTTTAAGCCAAATCGACTTGTAGCCGGCGCAGAATCTGCGCAAAATGCTATTATATTTATAGCAAACAGGCGATCACTTCGCACGCGTGCCCAAGACCGCTGCGCCCACGATCAGCGCTGCGGCTAGGCCAATGCTTAAAGACAAGGGCTGACCCGTGGCGATCAACAACACAGCAGTTGATGCCAGTGGTGTGATGTAGCTCAAGATGCCGATTTGCCGCGCATCACCGCGCTTGAGGGCTGCATCCCACAAATAAAAAGCAGCTCCGAGTGGGCCAATGCCTAGAGCAATGAGCAGCATCCAATCCTGCCCACTCAAGTTCACGCGCGGCTCTAACAGCGCATGGCAGAGCAAAGACAGCAAGCCACTGACCAAGCCAAACAATCCAATCGCCGCCGTGGCAAAGCTCTTGCCTTGTAGCGCAAGGCGCTTGGTGAGTAGCGAATAGCTCGCCCAGATGAAGGCTGAACCCAAAGCAATCACATAGCCCCATTCAAACCCTATGGCCGAAGCACTGGAGGCGCGGCCCAGGATCGCAATGCAAGCGCCCGCAAAGCCAATGCAGGCGGCCAGCAGATGCGCAGGAGTGAGCTTCACGCCCGGCAAAAACAAAGGCGCCAAGACCACCATACCCAGCGGCCAAAGATAGTTCACCAAATTGGCTTGCACGGGCGGCGCATGGCGCAGCGCGATGAAGAGCAGAAAATGAAAACCAAACAAGCCATACACGCCGAGCAACACATGCTGCCAAGGCAGTTTCCAACTTGATAAATCCAGCTTGCCATTTTTAAAAGACAAAGGTATGGCGATCAAGCTACCGACGAGCAGCCCCACGCCCGTGAGCAGAAATGGCGGCACATGCGAAAGCGAAATGCCCAGCCAGGCCAGCAGTGCCCAGAGTGCAATTGCGCCTAAGGCGAATAAATTGGCAGAAGAAAAGGGGTTCATTTAATTACTATAAATTCAATAGCACTTTGCGCAGATTCTGCGCCGGCGAACAGTCGATTTTGCTTAAAAAATAGATTCTCATCTGTTTTAGCGAGACAAGCTAAGCCGCTTAGGATTAAACTGCGGCCACATTCCCAAGGAGGCATCCATGAAGATCCTTTGCTTGCACGGCGTGAACACCGAAGAAAATCCCGGCGCGTCGGATTATTGGTTTGATATGTGGCGCAGCACGCTGCAGCAGCAATTGCCACGCCTGCAGCCTGCGGATGTGATTGAGTTTCCCTACAACAAGTATTTCAATGCAGTGCAGGCTAAGCCAAGCCACTACATCAGCGCTGTTGGCCAAGCCTTCAGCAGCTTGGTCAAGAGCTGGTTCGCGCGCTCGCGCGGGCCGCAGGATGTGAACCCTGGCACGATCAGCATGGTGGCCAAGTGGGTCGGCGCAGACGGCTTGCGCCAAACCTTGCGCACGCACTTGGCACAGCAGATTCGGCAAAGCAATCCTGATTTGATCATCGCGCACAGCTTGGGTTCGTTGATGTTGTATGACACGCTGCTGCACGAGCCTGATTTAGCGCAGGGGCGCGTGATCATCACCATTGGCTCGCAAATCGCGCACCCTACGCTGTGCAATGCATGGGGTGGCTATGTGACGATGATCGAGCAGGCGCGGTACTGGTTTCATTTGCACAACCCCTATGACATGGTGCTCGCGGATCAACCGATCCTGATTCAGCATCCCGCCTTCACCCAGGTGCTCACCGAGCATATGGCGCCTTTCTCGCTCAACCACGATGCCGAAAAATACCTCGCGCATGTGCAAGCGCAGGAGCAGGTTTGGGCGCGCTTAAGTATTGGCGCAACTAAAGCGGCTAGCTCTGGCGGTCAATTGCTGCTCGCGCCTGCCCGGGCGATAGCCAAGCACCCCATTCACCGCAAGCAGCGCGCCTTGCTGGTGGGCATCAACAACTACCCAAACGAATCCGATCGCTTGAGCGGCTGCGTGAACGATGTGTTTTCCATGAGCGCAATGCTGCAAGATCAGGGCTGGTCGCCCGACAGCATTCGTGTGGTGCTGGATGAGCGCGCCACCACACAAGGTGTGCTCGATCGCATGAAGTGGCTGCTGGAAGATGTGAAAGACAGTCCCGATGAAGTGCGGGTGTTTTATTTCTCAGGCCACGGCGCGCAACTCACACAATACGACACGCAAGGCGAGCCCGATCATCGTGCTGAAACGCTGGTGACGCATGATATGGATTGGCAGAAAAACGTGGGCATTACCGATAAGGATTTGGCGCAGCTGTATGCGCATCTGCCCTACAAAGCCCGCCTGTTTTTCATCTTCGATTGCTGCCACAGCGGCGGGCTCACGCGTGGCGCCAACCCTGCCAAGAGTATTCAGCCGCCCGATGATATTCACCACCGCTCGCTGAAGTGGGATCCGAAGAGCAAACTCTGGGTAAACCGCTCACTGGATTTGACGAAGATGCTCTCCAAAGCAGATCGCAGCTCCGAACACGCCAAACGTTTTTTCGGCGAAGACAAAGCCACCCAAAAATTTGGCCGAGCCATCAGCCGCTGGAGTGATGATGGCGAGCAAGCCAAGAAGCTGGCTATGAAGTTCAAGCACTACGGTCCGTTCAACCCTATCGTCATCACTTCCTGCCAAGAAAAGCAATACGCCTACGAATACCGCCATGGCGTGGAGTCACACGGCGCATTCACCTATGTGCTCACGCAGCTGATGCAGCGCAATCAGCGCAAGGCGGGCGTGGATGATTTGGTCAAGCAAGCGGCGGGATTGATCAAAGACCGTCTGCAGCTCAACCAATTGCCTGATTTTTACAATCCAGGCAACAAGCTGGGGCTGTTTGCTAAGGCTGCCGCTCAACCTAAGCGACCCGTGGCGCGCAAAACCTCAACACGACCCAAACGTACGAAGAAGTAGGCGAGTGATTATTCGCCTGCATCACCCATTTTTTTCAGCCGCTCGCTCTTCCAATAGACATCATCGCCTCCGTCCATGCGGTTCAAGACGCGCGCGAGAACGAAGAGCAAATCGCTCAAGCGATTGAGATACAAGCGCGGCGCATCGTTGATTTGTTCTTTGGCATGCAGCGCCACCACCGAACGCTCCGCACGACGCGCCACGGTGCGGCACACATGCGCGAGCGAGGCGGCGCGGCTGCCTGCGGGCAAGATGAATTCAAGCAGGCGCGGGAGCTGCGCGTTGTAAGTCTCTAGCGCTTGGTCGAGCTGAAGCAAAGCTTCCTTCTTCAAAAGCTCGTAGCCCGGCATCGCCAGCTCACCACCGAGATTGAAGAGCTGATGCTGCACATCAATCAGCAGTTCGCGCACATCTTGCGGCATCGGCTCGCAGAGCAACACGCCCAGGTTGGAGTTGAGCTCATCCACATCGCCCACAGCGTTGATGCGATCGCTGGCTTTGGAGATGCGGGAGTTGTCGGCAAGGCCTGTCGTGCCATCGTCTCCGGTGCGTGTGGCGATTTGGGTGAGTCGGTTGCCCATATTTACTCTCGTTTGTATCAGTGAATTGTCAGTCTGACTGTGTAAGAATGTATTGTGCCTGTTGTTATGGAGACGATTGATGAACGCCCCTCTGCCCACCCATCTGCTGCCCCAAATCCGCCAACGCGAAATCCCTGCAGCTTTCCTCGATGTGTTGAAAGCGCGCTTTGGTGCGAACTGCTCCACAGCACAGGTGATCCGCGAGCAGCATGGGCGTGATGAGAGTGCGTTCACCACCGTACCGCCCCCTGCGGCCGTGGTGTTTGCTGAAAACACGCAAGATGTGTCCGATGCTGTGAAGCTTTGCGCTGAGCATAAAGTGCCCGTGATTCCGTTTGGCGTGGGTTCATCGCTTGAAGGCCATTTGCTCGCGGTGGAAGGTGGCATCAGCATTGATGTGAGCCGAATGAACAAGATTCTCTCTGTGAATGCTGAAGACCTCACCGTGACTGTGCAAGCCGGCGTGTGCCGCATTGCACTCAACAACGAGATCAAATCCACAGGTTTGTTTTTCCCGATTGATCCGGGCGCAGATGCCACCATTGGCGGCATGAGCGCCACGCGTGCGAGCGGCACGAATGCAGTGCGCTACGGCACGATGCGCGAGAACGTGCTCGCGCTGGAAGTAGTGACCGCGCAAGGCGACGTGATCCGCACCGGCTCACGCGCGAAAAAATCATCAGCGGGCTACGATCTGACTCGCCTCATGGTGGGCAGCGAAGGCACGCTGGGCATCATGACCGAGATCACGCTACGTCTGTATCCGATTCCCGAGACGATTCAAGCCGCGCTCTGCTCCTTCCCCAGCATCCGCGATGCGGTGGCCACTGTGATTCAAATGATCCAGCTGGGCGTGCCAATAGCGCGCGTGGAGCTGATTGATGGCAATACCGTGCGCATGGTGAATGCACATAGCAAGACGACCCTGAGCGAGCAGCCCACATTGATGATGGAATTCCACGGTTCGCCCAATGGCGTGGCCGAGCAGATTGAAACCGTGCAAGAGCTGGCGAAGGAAAATAGCGGCCAAGCTTTTGAATGGGCGAGCACACCTGAGGCACGCAGCAAACTCTGGACAGCGCGCCACAACGCTTACTTTGCAGCGATCCAAAGTAAGCCCGGCTGCCGCGCGATATCAACCGACACTTGCGTGCCGATTTCGCGCCTTGCCGATGCACTGCTGGATTCCGTGGACGAAGCCGATGCCAGCGGCATCCCGTATTTCCTCGTCGGCCATGTGGGCGACGGCAATTTCCACTTTGGTTATTTGATTGATCCGAATAACCCTGCAGAGTTTGCCAAAGCAGAGCAGCTTAATCACAGCCTCGTGCACCGCACTTTGGCACTGGGCGGCACATGCTCCGGCGAGCATGGCATTGGTTTGCACAAACAAGAGTTTCTTAAGTCCGAGGCTGGCGATGGTGCTGTGGCCTTCATGCGCACGATCAAGCATGCACTTGATCCGCTGAACATCATGAATCCCGGAAAGATATTCAGCTGGTGATTTGCTGCGATCTACGACCATAAAAAAACGCCATGCACTCATCGTGCATGGCGTTTTTCATGAAAGCTTGTGACAGCTTATTTTTTGACGGGCGCAACAATCACAGGTTTAACCGTGGTCGTCGCAGGACGGCGGCCAGTCGGCAGTGGTGCCGTGGATGGCGCAGCTTGCGTCGGGGCGACTGTTTGAGCTGGGGGCGCAGAGCCATCCACCGTGAGTCTGCCGCCGCCACCCAAACCTTGACCTTGCACAGTCTGCGGTTTGTAAGCGCGCAAGGCAATCACCATTTGATTGAAGGCATCAGCAAACGCCCCAGAGATGACCTTGCCTTGCTCTGTATTGGAGTACGCGCCTGCGCCGCCAGCGGCCGAACTGCCGCCAAATGCTGCACCCAAGCTCCAATCGGTTTTAGAAGCGCTGCCTTGGCTGGCAGCCACCTGCACGCCCGAGCGGTTATCCACCAAAGTCAACATCGCTGAGGCCTCCTTGGTCTGCAAGCCTCCAGCCAAGCGGCCAATATTGGCATTACGTGAGCCCAACAGGCCGCCCAACACAGCACCCATACCGCCAGCATTGCTGTTGCTGAAAACAATTTCTGGCGACAGGGCGTAGTCCGATGCCACCATTTGACCGCGGCCGATATTGCTGCCAGCACGCATCTCGCCCGAAGCCATCAGCTCACGCTCGCGGCTCATCGCAGCCATGCCCGCTGCACCGCGCTCGACAATGATGAAACAATTGGACTGCGCCACCATGATGCGCAACAAATTTGAAGTGGGTGGCAGGCGATATTCGTCGCGCAGGATGGTGTACCAACCAGCTGCCTGATTTTCAACCAAAGACAGCGTACCCAGCGGCGATGCACAGCGCTCTAGCTGCGAGTTGGCATTGGTCGCCGCACCACCAGCAGCCGCACCCGTGATGGATTCATTCGTACCGCCGCCTTGTTTCATCTTTGTCGTTTCGCAGCCAACCAAAAACAGCGCAATACAGGCGCTAGCCAAAATCGTGAGGGAACGTTGCAACATGATCAAACTCTTTCTGGAATTAAACTGCGCTATACAAATACAAACCTAGACTTTCACTTCAGCGCATTTGGTATTTTATGCGTCAGCCTTGTATGCTGATGTTGGCATGATGCAACATCAAGGCCCGACTTTGGTTGGGATAACGCCATTTCTGTGATGTTTTCCGCTGAGTTCACATCTTGTTTCCAAGTCAGCGGAGCTGCAATCAAACGAAAACGCCTGCCTAGGCAGCCTAGGCAGGCGTTTTTTGAAGATGGTGGTCGTCCTTACGTCCTTACTTACGTACGCCGCTCAACAACACTTCAACGCGGCGGTTGGGTAACAGGCATTCTTGTAGCTCAGCATTGGAGCGGAATTTGGCCTTGGTGCAAGCCTCAATCTGCTGCGAATCAGCCCTGAATTCTGTGCTGATCAAATTGGCTGGCACACCTTGGCTCACCATATACGCACGTATGGTTTCCACGCGGTCTTGGCTGAGCTTGGTGTTGTAGTTGGCATCGCCTGTGCTGTTCAAGCGATCTGCATGACCAACCAGCTTGATGCTGGTCACAGTGATATTGCCACCCTTGACTTGCGCGATCAAGCTGTCAAGTTGATCTTTGGTGTAAGGGCGCACATTACCCAAATCACGCTTGTCAAAGTTAAACAGTACGTTCGCTGCAGCATTGACAGGAACGACAGGGGCAGGTGGTGCCACAATTGGCGCAGGCGGCACAACACGGGGAGCTAGAGCGGCAGCAGGAGCAGGCGCTGGGATGCATGCCTCAGCCGCACGCTGTGCATCACCGATCAAGTCTTCTGCAATCTGCACATAAGGCTTGGCATGACGCCATTGCTGCTGATTGAATTCGTTGCCAGCATGCACCAGCTCAACCTCGGCGCAAGCCGTTTTCTGCTCAGCGCAGCGCCAGCCGGGATGGCCTTTGAGCTTGGCCGCAGCATCCCACAAGTCGGGGCGAAGCTTGGCAGCTTCGTTGACCGAGGGTGTGGTGTTGGCAGGATTGGCTGCGGCTGCCACGACACCACCTTTTTCGAGGTAGTCGGTGATCTTGAAAGACTCCGAGAGTGCAGCCTGAGGGAATCCGCCGCGATCATTGCGGCTGTATTCATGCAAACTCACATCCAACCAGCACTGCGCTTTAGCCAGGCTGTAACTGCTGACGCGATGTCGGCCAGAGTCATTGAGCGCTTTGATGCGGGCTTGCTGATCATCGTAAGTGCCCATATCTTGAAAGATCGCGCGATCCGTGATGCGTTCAGGTGCGGCGGTGAGCTGTGTGCCACCCGCCGTAGCAGCGGCTGGTGCAGAGCCGGTGCTTGCGCAGCCGACCAAAACCAAAGCAGCCAAAGACATGCCAAGCACAGCAAAGAGGTGGGTTTGCGGATTATTTTTCATTGAATGCTCCATCCTGAATCAACGGTCGAGGGTGCGGTTTACGCTGGTATTGCGGCTGCGGAAAAGATTTTCATCAAATTTGAAGCGCAAGCGCAGGAATGCACCACGGTTGGTGTATTCGCCGCTTGTCAAATCCTTATCGGAAAAGCCCGTCCAGTTGTAGCCTGCTGATAGCCAGAGATCCGTCGCGATTTGGTAGCCAGCCTCTAGGCCAAACGCATACTGCTTACTGCTACCCTGAGGGCTACCCAAGACACTGGCGAGCACACCCACATCCCATTTCTCGCTGATGTCGTAAGTCGCACGACCACCAAGCAGCCAAGCTGTGTAGCGTCGATCTGCTGCAGGTAAGGTTTTGTCGGTACTTGTCTTGAATGCAACACGGCCATTGAGCCACCACGGACGACTTGGGTGATAGCTGCCATGAACCGAGAACGCGTGAGCATATTCGTTGATACTGGCGGCGTTGTCGCGCTCAATGCGGTATTCATAGCGCGCCAAGCCATTGATTCGGTTGTTATCCACAGGCCGCCATGCGAAGCCTGCCTGCAGGCGATCTTGGAGGCGGTTGGGTTTGTCGCTGTAGTTGGTGAACAGCAAGTAATTGCGGGCCAGGAAAGTCCAGTCACGATCCATCTTGCGGGCATAGCTCAAGGTCTTGAGCCATTGGGTTTCGGTCTGATTGCCGACAACACTCTTGTCATCGTCTAAGCGTCGCCAGTCGAGTTTGACCGATACCTTCGACAACTCGCTGACCGTGTAATCCACACCGCCGCTCAGAGCTACGGCATTGCGCACACTGCCTTGGAAGACCTTCAGCACCTCAGCGCCCGTGCTGTAAGACAGGCCTTCGCGTACATTCCAAGTATTGCGCACACCGGTAGCCAACTGCATATCCCGATTAGAGGCAGTTCCAGTAGACAAAGCATCTCTCAAGCGGTATTCACTGAACACCGTGCCGCCAGGCATGTAGCTGCTGTCCACACCAAGCGTAAAAGCATTACTTTTATCTGCAGGGCTCAAAGCGGCTGAAGAAGTTAGGCCGCGCTGAATCTCATAGTTGCCATACAACCGCGTTCGCTCTGCAACTTGATATTGCGCACCCAGTGCCAAGCGGCGTTGCGAACTGCTACCACCCTCAACTTCGCCTCGCAAGCCAAACCGTTCTGTGGCTTGCCAGTTCGCACCTAAGCGCAGCGTCGTCGCTTTGCGATCCAGAGTCGAAGCGATGCCGTTGCCGCCAGAAAACGTAGAGTTGCTTGTAATCGTTGTGCCTGTACTTGGATTGGTTGCGTCAACGCCTTGGTTGAAAAAGCCTCCTGCACCCGTATTGCTGGAGCTGATAGTAGAGCTGCCAACAAATCCTGCGTCTTCCTGTGAGTGTCGTAGTGAGAGGTCTAAGCCCAAGGTTTTATTAGGCTTCCAGCGTAAGCCTAATGCTTTTGTATCGCGCTTAGGATCACCTGCGAGGGCTTGATTTTGCGTACGAGCAGCCTCGCCATAGACCTGCATGCTGTCTGAAATGTCATAACCGGCTCTCGCCCCATATTCAGCGCGCCCCTCACTGATGCTCGCGTTTGGGTTGTAGAACTCATCGCCACTACGCATCGCCCACGCCGCTGCATCGAACTTGTCAGCTTTGTGCTGCGCTTCGACACGCCATGCCGTTCCAGAGCGTTTGTCTTTGGCCTCTCCAGCTAAGCCAGAAGGTGTTGTTGTCGCTAAGGCCGATCCCACGACATAACGCGTGGAGTCACTGCGAGCAAACTCTGCAACGATGCGCGTGTTGTCGGACAAGCCCACCACGACGTTAACGCTACTTAAGTTATAGGGTGACAGAGGGTTGCTGTCACGCACCAAACTTGCGCCCACTTCGCTTCGCTCGCCCAGCTTTAGTTGGCCATCGACGCCCGCCACCCAGAATTCTTCCCCACCTTGGTCCACCTCGTAGGTGATGCGAAGGTATTGGGGATTACCATCGACATCCACACTAGGCAAAGAGTTGGTCAGCAAAATCGCACCAGAGAAGGGCTCAAAAGAGTAATCCTCAAATCGAGCCAGCGCGACTACGTTGCGCACGAGATTGACCTGGCTGCGATCGCGCGTGATGATTTCGACTTTTTCGGTGTTTTGCACACCACTTGTTAAGCGTGTGTAGAAAGGGCCGCGTGTGCCATTTAAGCCGTACTCTTCAACAACTTGCTTGAGCGAGTCACGGGTCGCAAATACATTGGCGAAATATGTAGATTGCTCCACGTGGCCGCGCAAGCCCGTGCCACTTCGGTTGTACGCACCGAGGTTACGTACCCGCATTCCTGCAACAGCGCCACCAGAGCTGAGTTGCGCAAAGCCATCGCCAGTGTTGAAGTCTCCATACAGAGCATAGCTGCGCTCCTTATCTAAACGCAAATAGACGCGATCTGCGCTTTTGGCCTCTGAGCCACGTAGCGAACTATCGCCATATACTGGGTAAAGGTCATCTGCACGCGGATCCCGCAAGAAACGATTGCGAGTATCTTTATCGGAATCAAATGCCGCCGTTAATAGCCATTCTTTTTGCAGTTTACCTTTGACAAAAAAAGCACTGCGAGCGCCAAAATAGCTCTTTCCGTCCGAAGAACTGCGAACCCAACGGCGCAGCTCTCGTTCAAAGCCATCATCAATGCGCACAGGATCAATGCTGTTGCCCTTAGCTTTGCGCGATAGTATGGCTTCCACCAAACCCGCCGCGACAAACTCGCGCAGCTCTGGCAAGTAACTAACGACACCTTGCGCAACAGCAGCGCCCGCAGTGATACGAACGCGCACATCGCCTGCTTCTATCGGCGAAAGCAAGATAAAGCTTGCCACGCCGTTCTTGACGGTGATTTGTACACCAGGGGTGACGCGATCTGTATCGCGTCGGCCCGCACCAAGCTCATCCGTCTTTGCGCCGTCAAGCAACACACGGCCGCCGCTAACCTCAATCGTAGCAACCACATCTGTCGATGTGGGTTGGCCTTTACCGTCAAAAGTACGAATCGTGATCCGATTTCCACTCGTTCCATCCGCCGGAATATCGCTTTTCTCGACATCGACCACCAGCCTTGCGACTGAAGTGTTCGCTGCATAGTTGACACCGCCATTTGAGCTTCCGTTGAAAACCGAAGGAGCCGACCCTAAAGATGGGCTAGTGGATAGGCCACGATAAGCTCCACCATCTGCGCTTTGCTGCGTTTGCGCCATGGCGCCACTTGCCATCAAGGCAACAGCCAAGGCAATGGGGGTGATTTGTTGCGACATCCCCTGTTGCGTCAACTTTGTGTTGCTATGTACGGTGTTGTTTTTGTAAGCGATTCGCTTGTTATTCATGATCGTCCCCTTACTTCACATCACGCAGATTGTTGCCACGCGTGCTTCCACTGGAAGCTGGCAACTGCGGCACTGGGGTGTTGTTTTCAGCATCCGAAGATGCAGTGCTCGGCCTCGGTGGCCCGGAAGGTCTAGGCTGCATGAGAGGCTGATTGGCGCTATCCGTGCCTTGATCTGGGAAACCCGGGGCTTTGCCTTCCCACTTCAAAGCAGGCCCGCCCTGACGCTCAGTACCCACGCTACTCACACCGCCTTGGCTGCGGCGTGACTTGACCTGCTCCATCACGGTGTTGGAACATGAGCCAATGATGAAGTCTGCCTGGTGCATCTCACCGTTCTTGAGATCCACCCACAGGCTGTCGGCATTGCCCAAGTTACGGTTACTGCTGGTGGTCAAACGTGAGCCGCGTGGCAAGGTGAGCTGATCTACTTTGAGCACCCAGCTCTTTGGCTCGATACCGCAGATGCTGTATTTGCCCTCCGAATCTGACACCATATAGGTACCATCGTTGAGATATAGACGTACGTTGGGTACGCCCAGCTCTTCAGCGTCCTGCATGTGGTTGTTATTGCAATCCACATAAATTTTGCCGACGATACAGCCTTCGTTGGCAAAGACACCGCCTGTGACTTTAACTTTGGCCTGCGCCACATTTGATCGCTGACCATTGCCAAATGCCTGTGCTTTGTTGATTCCGTCGCCCTGCAATGAGCCCACGCCAACTCGTACGCGATAACTCAATTCCACCTCACCCGCTACTGGCAAGCCACCAGCAGGTAGCGCGCCAGTGAGGTTGAAGGTCACCGACGCGCCTGGCGCGCCGACAATACTAGCGGCCGCCAAATTAACGGGCGTTGCTGAGGCTGGTGCAGAAATCTGCGCAGTGCTGGCGATCAATCGGAAGCCGGCAGGCAGATTGTCTGTGATGCTCAAAGTGGTGAGGTTGGCTCCACCTGCCACGTATTTCACACGAACTTTATAGAGCAAAGTATCGCCCAACTCAACGCTCGCTTTATTGGCAACCTTGGTCACCACCAGCACGGCTGGCGTGCCTGCATCCAGAGGAATATGGTTATGCACCACATCTGGCGAAACTCCCGGCGTGAGGTTAAATCGCAAGAAGTAAGTCGTTGCTTGGCCAACGAGCGGTGCTGTACCTTGCGGTTGAATCTGACACTGCTGACCAGCAACTTGACCAGGGCATACTGCACCTGCGCCAGGCGTGACTGGGCTAGGTGATGGCGGAATTTGCGTTGACTGAGTGTTGTATCCAGAAGGTGCAGAAATCACTCGCACCTCGTATTCACCTGCTGGCGCGCCAGCGTTGAGGATGAATTGATACACGCCACTTGCACCGGTAACCACTGTGTTGGCTCCACCGACCAAATCGCTAGCAGGAACAGATGTGGCTGCACCGCCAACAATGCGTAAAAGCTGCACTGTTGCGCCTGGGATAGGAGCGCGTGTATTGGAGTCATACACCACGCCGCTCGGGTCAAGTGGAAGGTCTTGAAGTGTTGTCACAACTCCAGGTAACACGCGCACATTTGTTAAAGCGTTACGCAAGTTATTCGGCGCGCCGTTGATCGCTGTATTGGTGTTGTTGCCTCGTGGCACACCCATGATGGCATCTCCGTTTTCGTTGAAGAAAACGACGTCATAGGTCAAGTTAGGACCGGTAGGTGCGAGGCCTGTCACGTTGTATGAGCCATTAGGCAGTGTTGCTGGACGTGTTGTCGGACTAGTCACCTCGCGCAGACGCGCTCCAGTTGTAGGATCAACCGCATATACAGCTACTCGGTAGCCACCCAGGGTTGGCTCGCCGCCATCTAACTGGCCGTTGCCATTGCCATCGATCCAAACGCGGCCACTGATGCCGCCGGGCGCGACCAAAGGCACCACAGTGTTGCCGCCTACGCTTGTTGGTTGGCCGCCTATAGCTGTTGGAGGAATGGTGATACTGGCTGGATCAGGGTTGCAAGCTGTGGCAGCCGGACAAGGCGGCAGGGTCGGGCCTGCTGCGCTGGTTGGCACAGTGATCGCACCGGGAGCAGAGCCACCCAGCTCGTCTGCGCGAAGCACGGCGCCGTTGGTCACTTGCGCTACCGTGGGTGTGGCGCGGATTTGCGTTTCCACCACAATCCTGAGCACCGCGCCAGCGCCCAATGTGCCGCCTGTATTGAGCAATTCTGTGTTGGGCGCAATGCCTGTGTAGGCAGGGTTAGCGGTGAAGCCTGCTGGCGTGACCGATACGATCACTGGATTACTCAGGCTGGTATCGAGCACATCTGTGATACGCACATTGGTGGCCACTTGTGAGCTAGTGTTTTTGTAGATGATCGTCCAACGAACCGTATCGCCGGGGATCGCACCCCCCCCCAGAGAATTGGGCAGCTCTGCATACTTGATACCCACAATGGTTGGGGGTGCAATCAGCAAGGCAGGAGTCGGCCGAGGTGTATCCAGTGCTGAGCTAGGAGGCACGGGAGCTGCGTCGGTGGATCTGTCCTTGGCAATGACTTGCTGACCTGCGGGTGGCGTAGGAGGTGTCCACACACCGGTAGCAGGATTAACTGCACCGCCATCGTTGGGCGTATTGGCATTGGCCAGATCGCTCACCGAGCTTGCATAGACACTGTTCTCTTGCGCTGCACTTGGAATGTCTGCCACCGCTGCATAAGCCACCGTGGCCGTAAAGCGGATCGTGCAGCCCTGACCCACAACCCAATCGTCTGTACCGGCCAAGAGCCTGATATCGCCCACGCCATTGAAGCCGGCGTTGACGCTGCAAGTGGCCGCGCCAATCGCACTGCCGCTGGCTGCGCTCAATGCTGGGGTGACACTGATGCTGGGGTTGCCTGCAGCAAAGGCTGCACGCAGGCTATCGACCGACTGCACTTGGGTCAATGTGACACCGGCATTGCCCACGGCTTGGACAGTGACTTCATAGGGCACTTGGAAGGTAGATGGGCCGCTGCGCACGATGGTGCCCGCAACTCTCTTGACCACTTCCAATGTGGCAAATTTGGCCTCGGTGGAGCTGCCTGGGCTGGCCTTAGGCGTGGTGGGGATGCCTGGGAAGGCCGGTGGTGTGCCACCATATGTCGTCGTGGTCACCACGCCTTCGGAGGTGTCTTTGTTGATCAGATCAGGTGCGTCACCTGTCTTGGTGCCGGTGGCCGGATCAAATGTGGCTCCCTCATTCGGGCTGGCTGCGGTCTGGCCGAAGACGCGGTTTTGTGCGCCGGCTGCAGCGTTGGGCACCACGGCTGAGCCGTAGTCCACATCGACGGTGAAGCTGACCTGGCAGGCTGTGCCTGCGGCCAAGTTCATGTTGCTGGCTTTGTTGCTGGCATCCGCACTGTTTCTGAACAGGTTGTAGTTCTTGGCATCGGCTGCGCTGTTGTAGCCTGCGCCACCGTCAAACTGGGCGTTGAGATTTGGCGCGCAAGTCGCTGCACTGCCAGCGCCAAGCGCAACGTTGCTCACAACGAAGCTGGCTGGCGCGGGGAAGGTGAACTTGAGGTTCTCACCAGCTTGCACGTTGGTCGCAACGGTCGCTCCGGTATTGGCAACGGTGATGGCATAGGCCACGCGGAAGCGCTTGCCCGAAGTATCGAGCTGGATGGGGCGCGAAGCGGCTTTGAGCACGTCTAAGGTCTGCGCCACAAAGAGCACGGGGGTGGGATCAGCCGCATCCGAGCCAGGTGTGCCGGGGATGCCGGGCACGGGCGGGAGGACGCCGGGCGCGCCGGGTGGTGTGACCGTGCGATCTGTGGATTCATCAACGGTGACGGCATTGGTTGGCGAGGTCACTGGGCCGCTGTTGGGCACGGTGTGGCCAGGGTTGCTTGGCGTGCTGCTGCCCGAGGCATAGACGCTGTTCTTCTGCGCGGTGGTGGGTACGGCGGCTAGGCTGCCGAAGTCCACTGTGGTGGTGAAGGTAAAGTCGCAGCGCTGGCCTTGGTTCAAGGTATTGCTGCCTGAGAGCAAGGCGTTGTTGCCGATGCCGTTGAAGGTGGTGGCTGCTGGGCTGCAGCTTGCACCACCGACTGGCGTGATGGTCACGGGGCCAGCGACGATGGTCGCTCCTGGGAAGGTGCGCTGCAGGTTCTCGATGGCCTGCACGTTGGGCACGGGAGTGGCTCCGTTGTTCCCGACGCTGATGGCGTAGGGCACAAGAAATCTGCCCAAACCAAGGTCTTGCGGTGTGCCTGCGCTCTTGCGGGTGTCGATGACGGGCAGTGGGCTGATGGTCAAGGGCTTGGTGGCGGTGTCGCAGGCTGCCGGTGTCGTCGCTGGTGCTGCGCAGATGCGGTAGGTGATGGTGTAGCTGCCGGCTGGGGCGCTGGCGGGCACGATCAGGTTGCCGTTGCTGTCTACTGTCGTGCCAGCAGGTGCGCCGCTGACTAAAGTGACGGTGACGTTGGCGGCACTGGCCACTGGCACGCCTGCGCCGTCGTTGCCGAGGACGTTGAGGGTGGCAGCTTGGCCTTGAGGAATGGTCTGCGCTGGATCGTCGATGGCATCGATGATGCTGATCGGTGCTTGGGCGTTGTTGTTGGCCGGGTTGCTGTCGTTGCTGGCAGCGGTAACGCCGGAGACGATGATATCTTGCGCGGTGGTGTCTACTCCGCCGGGTGTGCCTGGCAGGGTGACTTGGATGGGGCAGCTTAAGGTTGCGCCAACGGGCAAGATGCTGGTGGAGCCGCTAGAAGCTACGCATGCGCCGACAACGATGCTGGCACCGCTGCCGACGTTGGCGTTGCAACTCACAGCAACGGCTTCTGAAGGACCTGCGTTGGTGCAGACTAAGGTGCCTGTGACCACAGCACCGGGAGCAGAAGATGTGGGCAGACCGTTGACGGCTACTCGCATGTCTGCAGGCACTTGGGGGATGGCACTCAAATCTACTGGCGTGGGGCTTGGCGTGTCTAAACCCGGACTCGGTGGGATCGGCGCACCGTCGGTAGATTTATCCTTAGCTATCACCTGCTGCCCTGCGGGCGGCGTTGGCTCGGTCCAGTTGCCGTTGGACGGATTGATCGTGCCGCCGTTGTTCGGTGTATTGGCATTGGTCCTGTCGCTGATCGAGCTGGCGTAAACGCTGTTTTGTTGGGCAGTCGTCGGTATAGCAGCAACATTGGGATACGCCAAAGTCGCCGTGAAACGCAAGGTACAACCTTGGCCGAGCGTCCAATCATCTGTACCTGCTAAGAGTCTGATATCGCTATCGCCATTGAAGGTGTTGTTAACGCTGCAGGTTGCGCCGGAGATCGGCGCACCCGCCAAGCCAGCAACGGTAACAGTTGGGTTGCCGCTTGAGTAGGTGGCTCGCAAACTGTCTACCGCTTGGACTTGATTGAGAACACGGGTGTTGTTACCAACCGCTTGAACCGTTACTTCATAAGCCACCTGGAATGTAGAAGCACCCGTACGCACAGGTGCGGCGCTGAGCTTCTTGACTGTTTCAAGCGTCGCGAAGTTGGCACTGGTGGAACTGCCTGGGTTTTGCTTAGGCGTGGTCGGTGCTGCGGGCGGCGCTGGAGGCGTACCTCCATAGGTTGGCGTGGTAGGAGCCACGGCCTCAGAGGTGTCTTTGTTAATCAAGTCGGGCGCATCACCGGTCTTAACGCCGGTGGACGGGTCAAATGTCGCACCTTTATTTGGCGACGCCGCGGTTTGGCCAAAAACGCGGTTTTGAGCATTCAAACCGCCATTGGGAACCACTGCCGTACCGTAGTCCACATCGACCACAAAACTAACCTGACAGAACTGACCTGGCGCCAAGGTCATGTTGGAGGCTTTGTCGGCCAAGCTGGCACTGCTACGGAAGAGGTTGTAGTTTTCTGCATTGGAGCCTGTGTAGGCTGTACCGCCATCGAACTGCGTATTGAGATTACTTGCGCAAGTGGCTGCACTGCTGCCAGCCATGATTTGCGTGCCGCTGACGGTAAAGCTTGCTGGTGCAGGGAAGGTGAACTTGAGGTTCTCTCCAGCCTGCACATTGGTGGCATTGGTGCTGCCCGTATTTGCTATGGTTACGGCATAAGCTACGCGGAAGCGTTTGCCAGAGATGTCAAGCTGAACAGGGATAGAGGCACTCTTGAGGACATCCAACAACTGCGGAGCAAAGCTTACTGGTGTGGGGTCGGCAAAATCTGAGCCGGGCGTGCTCGGCAAACCTGGAGCGGGTGGCAACACACCAGGCGCTCCGGGTGGATTCACCGTCTTGTCGGTGGATTCGTCTCTTGCCAACGTGCCAGCTGGATAGCTTGCTGTGGTGACTGGTGTGCTGGGGTTGTCAGCCACCGTTGGGCCAGGGTTCGCTGGGTTGCTGGAGCCGCTTGCATACACGCTGTTTTTCTGCGCGGTGGTGGGTATGGCCGCAACACCGCCATAGTCCACGGTGACTACAAAAGCGAAATCACAGCGCTGGCCTTGTGTGAGCGTGTTGCTACCTGAGAGCAATTTGGTATTGGTGCCTTGGCCTGTGAATGCTGGGCTAGCAGGTGTGCAAGTCGCGCCATTGACGCCCGTGGTTGTGACGGGGCCGACGGTGACGGTGCTCGCACCAGGGAAGCTGCGACGCAAGTTATCTACAGCTTGGACATTTGGTAGGGGTGTTGCGCCATTGTTGCCCACGCTCACGCTGTATGGCACGGCGAAACGACCATTACCGAGATCTTGCGGTGTGCCAGCACTCTTGCGTGTATCAACGACGGGCTGAGGTGTGATCGTGATGGGCTTGGTGGCCGTATCGCAGGCGGGTGGGCTTTGTGTAGGAACAGCGCATATTTGGTAGGTTAATGTGTAGTTGCCTGCAGGCGCTGTCGATGGAATGGTGATGTTGCCGCTGCTATCCACTGTCGGGGCGTTAGTTCCGCTTAGCCCAGGGCTTGACAGCAAGGTCACTGTGACGTTCGCCGCTGTTGCAGGCTGATTACCCACCGTGTCATTGCCCAATACAGGAAATGTGACCGCCTGCCCTTGCGCAACCGTTTGAAGTGGATCATTCACCGCATCAATCACGGTGAAGGTTTTGGAGGCTTGATTGTTGGAGGGCGTCGGGTCAGGGCTGCTGCTGCCGGCCGTGACAGTGAAAGAGCCACTGCTCAATGGGATATCAGTCCCACCGAGCGTACCTGGCACCTGAATGGTCACGGGGCAAGAAATCGTGTTGTTTCCTGCGCTGGCACGCAAGGCTTCCACCGGCAAAGGAGGCGTACAAGTACCGACGGTCACAACCGCACCGGGGATGTTGGAGGTGATTGCACAAGTGGGGGCGGTAGCACCGGCGGGGCCATTGTTAACGCAAACTGCGTTGGTCGTTATCGTGCTGCCTGGTGACACCACGGCAGGTAAAACGGGCGGCTGAGCGACCATGTCAGCATCTACATTCACGCAATTTGCGCCATCACTGGCAGCAACAGAGCTGGGCAGAGTCAAACCAGCGGTACTCAAAGCAGCGGCAGATATGCTCAAGGGCCCTGTAGGAAAGGCTGCACCAAAACTGAAATTAACCTTGCTGAGTTTTCCGTCACCGTTTGAAAAAACAAAAAGATCGCCAGCATCGTTCAAAAATGCTGAGCCGACACCGCCAACACTGCTTGGCAGGGTGCGAACCGTGGCAACTGCAGTGTTCGCCGGGGTCAGGGCAATTTGAATGATGCTGTTACCCGTTGCGGCATATAAGTTTCCGTCGGGCGCAAACGAAACATCACCGGGATTGACGACGGGTATGTTCAAAGGATAGACCTGTGACACTTGAATATTGCCGCTGCCATCAGGTACCAAGTTGTCGATTCTGTAAATCGCTTGAGGAACAATGCCGGCAGCACCTTGCCCGAGGATGTAATAACGACCTTGCGTGTCAAAAACGCCTGCCGTTGGTACGAAGCTACTGGAAAGCGCTGGCGATTGTCCAGCCGAGGTCACCACTGTGCCGACGAGTTGCACGCCGCCTTGTCCAACGCGGTAAATCTTTGGCTGCTGCGTGGCTTGCTGAAGCGCATACATGAACCCGTCTTGTCTGCGAAAGCCAATTGCATTCAGATCGACGGGAATTAAACTGCTACCGAAGACGCTTTGCGCAGAACCTCCTGTGCTGAGCGCTGAGGATGGGAAACGGAGCAGTGCTGTCGAGCCCCCACCCGCTCTGGTTTGATAAAAATTCGCATCACATGCAAATGCTGCCCCTGCGTTGGTCGTGCTGACTTGTGCTTGCGCAGAATGTGCGCCCAACAAAGCCATAGACGCCAAAACTGCGAACATGGGCTTGGCAATCAGATCCGACGCGGGCTTTAGACAGCCTAACCGATCTGTGAGTGCAGAGAGGGTCTCGTCCCCCCAACGCATGAAACTTTTTATTGGCTTGGAAGCGAGTTTCTTCATGATATTCCCGTTAGATCGCGCCGTGTAACAAGTTAACAACATAACTCATACAATTCGTGCGATCTTGCACGCTAACAACATGCGACGCAAGTTGTTTTGAATACTTTCGACGTATTACGGGAACTATTTAGAAATCAGTGTGTAGCTCTGTTGTGCGCTTAATACAAATTAGTTAATATTTGTTAACTAAATAACATTTATCCCATCAGGTTTAGAAAAATAATTCTTAGGTATTCACT
Source organism: Variovorax sp. PCZ-1 (assembly GCF_018413605.1). Lineage (GTDB taxonomy): Bacteria > Pseudomonadota > Gammaproteobacteria > Burkholderiales > Burkholderiaceae_C > JANMDU01. Next base: position 126,826 of record NZ_JAHCDN010000003.1, read on the forward strand.
TTTGCAGCTTTTCGATCAAGCCTTGCAGCTCCTCCAAAGAGCCAAATTGAATTGCTAACTCGCCCTGCTCTTCAAATTTTCCGTGGCGTTTGACGCGTTTTTTGACGCGGACCTCCACCTGCGCTGTGAGCAGGTCTGACAGCTCTTCTTCTACGCGCTTGATATCGCGGGATTTTTCTTTACCGGGTTTTTGGGGGGTGAGATTGAATTCGGCACCCAACTTTTTCACCAAGCTTTCAGCTTCGCGCACCGACATTTTCTTGGCGGCGATCTGCGCAGCGGCGGTGATTTGCGTGGCTCGATCCAGGGCGAGCAGGGCGCGGGCGTGGCCCATGTCAAGGTCGCCTGCCATGAGCATGGTTTGGACAGGATCGGCCAAATTGAGCAATCGAAGCAGATTGGATGCTGCGCTGCGGCTGCGGCCTACGGCTTGAGCCGCAGTTTCGTGAGTGAGCCCAAACTCTTTGATGAGCCGTTGTATGCCTTGAGCTTCTTCGAGGGGATTGAGGTCTTCGCGCTGGATATTCTCAATCAGCGCCATCGCCGCAGCGGCTTCGTTGGGCACATCGCGCACGAGCACGGGCACGCTGTCGAGCCCGGCCAAGCGAGCCGCACGGCTTCTGCGCTCGCCGGCAATGATTTCGTATTTGCCTTTGTTTTTGCCTTCTGAGAGCAAGCGCACCAGAATCGGCTGCATGATGCCTTGTGCTTTGATGCTCTCGGCGAGCTCATACAAAGCGCCTTCGTCCATGCGCGTGCGCGGCTGATATTGGCCGGGCACGAGATCGTCGAGCCGGAGGCTGGCAGGCTGACCGGGATTGGCGGGACTGCTGGCGGCAGGCGTGTCTTGCACTTTGGGGCCGAGCAGAGCTTCAAGCCCCATGCCGAGGCCTTTTGGTTTTTTGGTGACCATGATGGATTCTTTTTCGCGAAGCTGTGATTGTAGGTTCGGAGCTTAGCTGGCTAACCGATTGAGCAAAGCGCAACCTTGCGGCCAATCCCCAAGGCCACTGTCTGCATTGATGTGGCCTTTATCGCCTAGCTCAATCAACTCACTGCCCCAAGCGGCCGCCATGTCTTTGCCCGGCTGCAAATCACAAAACGGATCGTTGCTAGAGATCACGCAGATGCTGGGGAAGGGGAGCTTTTGCAACACGGGTGGCCGCCAGCTTTTGAGCTCTTGCGGAAACTGCTCGCGCAAGCCATCGGGCGGCGCAACCAGCAATGCGCCCCTGATGCGATGCGTTTGTTTGGACAATGCCGCCCAAGCCGCGACGAGATGACAACCCAAGCTGTGCGAGATGAAAACAATGTCTTTTGCATCATTTTTTAATGCATTTTCGGCACTTTGCCGGCGTAGTTGCTGCGCAGGGTGCTCAGTTATTGATAGCAAATGATCTTCCAATCGGGTGATCCAGTCACCACGCAAGGGATGCATCCAATCGTGTTGCATCACGCGTTGCGCAGGGAGTTGCGTTTCCCAAAGGCTTTGCCAATGCTGTGGGCCAGAGTTTTGCCAGCCAGGGAGGATGAGGTAGGTTGTCATGCTGCAAGTATCGTAAAAAAACCGCCTGGTTGGAGGCGGTTTTTTATCGAAGCAGATTTGGATCAAGCAGCGAGGCGTTTTTCCAAAGCCGCTTTTGCAGAAGTGAGCTCAACAGGCAAGTGATACGCCAACTGCGTGAACAGCTCTTCATGTAGCTTGAGCTCGGCCACCCAAGCGGCTTTGTCCATGCTGGTGACGTTGGTGAACTGCTCTTTGGAGAAGTTCAGACCCGTCCAGTTCAGTTCTTCGTAGTTGGGGCTGATGCCGAAAGCGTGTTCCACACCAGCTGCTTGACCTTCGATGCGGTCGATCATCCACTTCAAGACGCGCATGTTCTCGCCGTAGCCTGGCCAGATGAATTTGCCGTCTTGGCCTTTGCGGAACCAATTTGTAGTGAAGATCTTTGGTTGCTTGGCTCCAGCGGCGGTGAGCTTGTTGCCGAGGTTGAGCCAGTGCTGGAAATAGTCGCTCATGTTGTAGCCCATGAAGGGCAGCATGGCAAACGGGTCGCGGCGCACGACGCCTTGTTGGCCAAATGCGGCGGCGGTCGTCTCGCTGCCCATGGTCGCTGCCATGTAAACGCCTTCTGTCCAGTTGCGGGCTTCCGTCACCAAAGGTACGGTTGTCGAGCGACGGCCACCGAAGAGGAAGGCATCGATTTTTACGCCTGCTGCGTCGTCCCATGCGCTATCGAGCGCTGGGTTGTTGGTTGCGGCAACGGTAAAGCGTGCATTAGGGTGCGCGGCTTTTGCGCCCGTTTCTTTGGCGATTTGTGGTGTCCACTCTTTGCCTTGCCAGTCGATCGCGTGAGCAGGGGCATCGCTCATGCCTTCCCACCACACATCGCCATCATCGGTGAGTGCGACGTTGGTGTAGATCACGTCTTTGTCCAAACTGGCCATGCAGTTAGGATTCGTCAAAGTGTTTGTGCCAGGGGCGACACCGAAGTAGCCGGCTTCTGGGTTGATCGCGCGCAATGTGCCATCGGCTTGCGGTTTGATCCAGGCGATGTCGTCGCCGATGGTGGTGACTTTCCAGCCGTCGAAGCCTGCTGGGGGAATCAGCATCGCAAAGTTCGTCTTGCCGCATGCTGATGGGAAGGCGGCAGCAACGTGGTATTTCTTGCCTTGAGGATTCGTCACACCGAGGATGAGCATGTGCTCAGCGAGCCAGCCTTGATCGCGGCCCATGGTGGATGCAATACGCAACGCGAAGCATTTTTTGCCGAGCAAGGCGTTGCCGCCGTAGCCCGAGCCATAGCTCCAGATTTCGCGGGTCTCGGGGTAGTGAACGATGTATTTGGTTTTGTTGCAAGGCCAGCTCACGTCTTTTTCGCCAGCAGCCAAAGGCGCGCCCACGGTGTGCACGCAAGGCACGAAATCTCCGTTCACGCCGATCACGTCGTACACGGCCTTGCCCATGCGCGTCATGATGCGCATGTTGACTGCCACGTAGGGAGAGTCGGACAACTCAATGCCGATGTGCGCAATGTTGGAACCAAGTGGGCCCATCGAGAAAGGCACAACATACATCGTGCGGCCACGCATGCAGCCGTCGAACAATGAGTTCAAAGTAGCGCGCATTTCCGCAGGCGCTGCCCAGTTGTTGGTCGGGCCTGCGTCTTCTTTTTTCTCGGAGCAGATGTAGGTGCGGTCTTCCACGCGAGCCACATCGGATGGATCGCTCCAAGCGAGGAAGGAGCCGGGGCGCTTGGCCGGGTTGAGCTTTTTGAAGGTGCCTGCGTCAACGAGCTGCTGGCAGAGCGCATCGTATTCTTCCTTGCTGCCATCGCACCAGTGGATGGCGGCGGGCTTGCACAGGGCGACCATATCGGCCACCCAAGCAATCAGCTTGGCGTTTTTCACATAGCTCGGTGTCCCTAATTCGAGACCCTGCATCATGGGAGCGTTCATCGGATGTCCTCTAAGTTAAAAATCTGTTTTTGCAAGGGTTTGACGCATCCTGCACAATCCCATCCAGCCCTTGCAAAAACAGCTTCCTGCATTCCCGAAGCCCTCAATTTTAAAACTCCACCCCCGAGTTACTTGTCAGTTACAGCGAAATCTATGCAATCCATGCATGACTTTATGCTTCATAGAAGAAGCTTTTTGCCAGCTTTGCTAGCGGGTGGCGTCGCGCTTATTGCCGGCTCTCAAGCTTGGGCTCAAGGCTCCGCTCAGGCCGCGCCCATCCGCGTGGCAGCAGCAAGCGATTTGAAATTCGCCTTGGCCGAGCTGGGCGCACAGTTTGAAAAGCAAACCGGCCTGAAACTGGCCATCACTTTCGGCTCTTCAGGCAATCTGGCGCGGCAGCTTGAGCAGGGCTTGCCGATGGATGTGTTTTTATCTGCGGATGAGGCACTGGTGTTTCGCTTGGCCAAGGGCGGCTGGGCGCGCGATGAAGGCGTGGTGTATGGCACGGGGCGACTGGCTTGGATCGTGCCTAAAGATTCCCGTGCTGCGTTATCTCCAGACCTGAAAGGGCTGACTGCGGCTTTGGGCGAATCGGGCAAGCTCTCGATTGCTAACCCCGATCACGCACCGTATGGCCGCGCGGCTCGGTCAGCTTTGCAAAACACTGGGGTGTGGCCAGCCGTACAAAGCCGTTTGGTGCTTGGAGAAAATGTGAGCCAAGCCACACAGTTTGTGAGCACGGGAGCTGCGCAGGTGGGCGTGGTGGCTTTGTCTTTGGCGGTAGCGCCAGAAGTTGCGCAGCGCACGCGCCATGGCGTGGTGGATGCAGCGCTTCATCCGCCGATCATTCAACGCATGGCTTTACACGCTAAAGCGCCAGTTTCAGCGCAACGCTTCTACGCTTTTTTGCAGACGAATACTGCAAAAGCTGTGTTGTCATCCCACGGACTCGGTCAATAACAGTGCTATTTTTTAATAGCACTTTGCGCAGATTCTACGCCGGCAAACTGCTGATATGGCATTTATTTTGCTGATGGGGCTTTCAATCAATGGCACGCACTTTCTCTTTCCACAGCGTCGCCCCCAGCAGCACCACTTGGAGTTGCTGCACAAAGTTTTCGGTCATTTCAGCCTCTAGCAAGGGCTGATTGGGAGGCAAATCCAGAATCTCAGGCGCTACTGCGAGCATGGTGGTGACGATCAAACCGCAGATCATTTGCAGACTGCGGGTGGAGAGGTCTTTGTAGAGGCCCAGATGCCGGAAATCTTGTGCCATCTCGTTGGTGAAGTGGGTCACATCGTTGCGAATCGCCAGGCGCAGAATGCGGCTGCCGCCCGAGCGCTCACTGGAGATGAAAAGAAACAACAAGCGGTTTTGCAGCACATACTGGTGATACACCTGCACCGAGCGGCGCACGATATCGCCCGGCGCCACGCCGCCTTGCCGCGCCTCGCGAAGAAGCCGGCGCAGGGTGATGCCCACTTCTTCCACCAGCGCGAGGCCGAGCTCATCGGTGTTGCGAAAGTGTCGGTAAAAAGCGTTGGGCACCATGCCGGCCTCGCGAGCAATTTCACGAATGCCTAAGCTCGTGAAACTGCGGCCTTCGCCCATGAGCTGGAGCGCGGCCTGCGTCAAGCCTGCGCGCGTGAGGTCTTTGCGCGCACTGCGACTCAATTCTTCTTTGGGGCTTTGCTCTTCGGCGGGGCGGGTTTTCTTCATGGCGTCTTGTTTTGTGTACGTTCGTATTCTATCTTTTCGGCTTGAATTTGGCAAATTCTCTTGTTTTTCATTGGTAATTTGGCTTTGATCCCTAAATGAATTGAGTTGGCTTTACTTTTTGTGTACGTTCGTACACAATACGAATCTAGCAAACAGGCATTTGCCTGAAGCCCAGCCCGGAGCCCGCCCATGACTGTCCAGACCGCCCCAAGACCCTTGCGCCCACTGAGTCGACTCGCTCACAAGGTCAACGCGCCCGTGACACGGCTGCTCCAGAGGCCTTGGGTGGAGTCAATCGTGAGCCAAGGCGCCGTAGAAGACACGCTGCGCGGCTTGCACCCGATGCTCTCGCTCACCGAGGTGCGCGCGCGGGTGTTGAAAGTGATCAACGAAACCAACAGCGCCAAGACTTTTGTGCTGCAACCGAATGCTTTGTGGCAAGGTGCTTTGGCCGGGCAATTTGTGAGCGTGCAGGTGGAAATTGATGGCCGCCGCGTCTCGCGCATGTACAGCCTGTCTTCTAGCCCCGGTGCGCGGCGCCTGGCCATCACGGTGCAGCGCCAGCCGGGCGGGGTGGTTTCCAACCATCTGCATGAGACGCTTCGCGTGGGCGATGTGCTGACGATCAGCCAAGCCATGGGTGAGTTTGTGTTGCCTGCTCAGTTGCCTTCCAAAATACTGCTGCTGAGTGCGGGCAGTGGCATCACGCCCGTGATGGCGATGCTGCGAGATTTGAGCGCGCGGGGCTATGCGGGCGATGTGATGTTTGTGCACGCTTGTCGCAGCCCGGAGCATCAGATCTTCGCAGCGGCTTTGGCTAAGTTGCAAGCGGATAGCCCCGCGCAGCGCATCGTGGAGCACTTCACTGCCACAGCAGGGCGCTTGAGCCCCGCACTGCTCAGCCAAGCCGTGCCGGATCTGGCTGAGCGCAACACCTGGATGTGTGGCCCCAGCGCTTGGATGGACGAGATGCATCGGTATTGGCTGGCTTCCGGCATCAAGCAGCCCTTGCTGAGCGAACGCTTTGCAGCCGCGCCCGTGCTGCCTGCTCAAGCGCTGGGCGAGCCTGTGTCCATCACGTTTCAAGCCAGCGGCAAGCAGTTCACCACGCAAGGCAGCGCCGCTTTGCTGATGCAAGCCGAGCAGCATGGCCTTTCGCCCAAGCATGGTTGCCGCATCGGCATTTGCCGCAGCTGCCAATGCACCAAGACCAGCGGCACGGTGCAAAACCTGCAAACGGGCGAGCTATGTGATGCACCCAACACACTGATTCGCCTGTGCATCAGCGCTGCGCGCTCTGATGTGACGCTTGATCTTTAACCCTTTTCTCACAGGAGCACCCATGAGCTTTGCCAAACCCACCTCTCTAAGCCGCGCCCAAGTGGATGAATTTGAACGCGAGGTCGATGCGATCCGCGCCAGTGTGATGAACGATCTCGGCCAAGCCGATGTGGATCACATTCGCCGCATGATCCGCATCAGCCGCGCCAGTGAAATTGGAGGCCGCGCTTTGCTGCATTTCGGCCTGGGGCCGCTCAGCTGGGTGGCCGGCGTGATGGCTTTGGCCAACGCGAAAATTCTCGACAACATGGAAATTGGCCACAACGTGATGCATGGCCAATACGACTGGACGGGCGACCCCGCGCTCAATTCGCAAAAGTTTGAATGGGACATTGCCTGCGACGGCGAGCAATGGCGGCATTCGCACAATGTGATGCACCACACCTACACCAACATTTTGGGCAAAGACCGCGATCTGGGCTACTCATTGCTGCGCCTCACCGATGCTCAGCGCTGGAAACCCCGGCACTTGCTGCAACCGCTGGCCAATGCGCTGCTGGCGCTCGGCTTTCAATATGGCGTGGGCTCACACGATTTGGAGATTGGCAAATACACCCACGGCGCGATGCCCAAGGAAGAGTTTCGCGCGCGCCTCAAGCGCTTTACCACCAAGCTGGGCAAGGTGTGGTTCAAAGACTATCTGCTGTTTCCCGCGCTGGCGCTGTGGAGTGCGCCGCGCGTGTTGGCCGGAAACTTTTGCGCCAATTTGATCCGCAATTTATGGACGTATGTGGTGATCTTCTGCGGGCACTTCACCGAAGGCGTGGCGATGTACCGCGAGGAAGACACACGCAATGAAACGCGAGGTGACTGGTATCTGCGCCAGCTCTCGGGATCGAGCAACCTCACCGGCGGGCGACTGTTTCACATCATGACCGGGCATCTGAGCCACCAAATTGAGCACCACCTCTTCCCCGATATGCCTGCGCACCGTTACCCAGAAGTCGCGCCGCAAATTCAAGCGCTTTGCAAGAAGTATGGGCTGTTCTACAACACGGGCAGCTTGTTCAAGCAATACATGACGGTGATGAAGCGCATCTTGGTGCACTCGCTACCGCCCAGAGCGGTAGCAGTCAAGGCTTGAGCCCATGTACTTTCCGAGCGCTTAGAGGCAGCCCGTCCGACGTGGCTTTGCGTCTGGCTCCATGTCCTCCGGCGGGGATTGGCGTCGTCTTCTCCGGTTGATGTGTTTCCCCGCCTCCCCCTTTACTTACGCCAGACGCAAAGCCACATCGGACGGGCATAAGTTTTGGGGCCGCAACAAGATGCTCGATCTGTACCAAGCCCGACAGAGCACCCGGGGCGGATGGCGTAAGTAAAGGGGGAGGCGGCGAGATCAACTCACCGAAGACAAACCAAGCCTTGATGCCGCCGGAGGACATGGAGCCATCCGCCCCGGGTGCTCTGTCGGGCGTTTGACCGAAGCGAAGAACATGTGCAAGGGCGTAGGCATGATGCTCACCTCCAAGCACGTCAAAGCCGTTTTTCAAGCGTTTTAGGCAGTTTACCCTTATAGAATCTGCGCAAAATGCTATTGTATTGATAGCGCACTGTAAATTTGAGACAATACAGGGTTAGCAAGCAGTTAGAAGCACCCATGGACTACCCTCAGATTTTTGATGTCATCGTCGTTGGCGGTGGCCACGCCGGCACGGAAGCCGCGCTGGCCAGCGCGCGCATGGGCTGCTCCACTTTGTTGCTTTCTCATAATATTGAGACGCTCGGGCAGATGAGCTGCAATCCGTCGATTGGTGGGATTGGCAAAGGACATCTTGTGAAAGAGGTGGATGCCATGGGCGGCGCAATGGCGCTGGCCACCGATGAGGGCGGCATTCAGTTTCGGATTTTGAATGGCTCGAAAGGGCCGGCCGTGCGCGCGACTCGCGCGCAAGCGGACCGCGTTTTGTACAAAGCGGCGATTCGCCAGATGTTAGAGAACCAACCGAATTTGTGGCTGTTTCAACAAGCGGTGGATGACTTGATGGTTGAGGGCGACAAAGTGGTGGGTGCAGTGACCCAAGTCGGCATCCGTTTTCGCAGCCGCTCGGTGGTGCTTACCGCTGGCACTTTCTTGGATGGCAAGATTCACGTTGGCCTCAGCAACTATGCAGCAGGCAGGGCAGGTGATCCACCAGCGGTTTCTCTCTCCGCCAGACTCAAAGAACTCAAGCTCCCACAAGGCCGCTTGAAAACTGGCACGCCCGCCCGTATCGATGGTCGCAGCATTGATTACTCGAAGTGCATCGAGCAGCCTGGCGATGGAATGGGTGACGGTAGCCCCATGCCCGTCTTCAGCTTCATGGGCAAGGCTTCGATGCACCCGCGCCAAGTGCCTTGCTGGATCACGCACACCAACGAGAAAACGCACGAGATCATCAGAAGCGGCTTTGACCGTAGCCCCATGTTCACCGGCAAGATCGAAGGCGTGGGCCCGCGCTATTGCCCGAGCGTGGAAGACAAGGTGAACCGATTTGCCGACAAAGACTCGCACCAAATCTTCCTCGAGCCCGAGGGCTTGACGACGCACGAGGTGTATCCGAACGGCATCTCCACCAGCCTGCCGTTTGACATTCAATACGCCATGATCCGCTCGATGAAGGGCTTGGAAAACGCCCACATCTTACGGCCCGGCTACGCGATTGAATACGACTACTTTGACCCACGCGAGCTGCGCAGCAACTTTGAGACCAAGGCGATTGATGGCCTGTTTTTCGCCGGGCAGATCAATGGCACGACGGGCTATGAAGAGGCAGCGGCTCAGGGCATGTTTGCCGGAATCAATGCGGCGCTGAAGGTGCGGGCGCAAGGTTTTGGCGATGCAGCCAAGTCTTCTTCCGGCTCGATAACGTATTCAGATTCAACATGGCTGCCCGGCCGCGCCGAAGCCTATCTCGGCGTATTGGTCGATGACCTCACGACTCAGGGCGTGACCGAGCCTTACCGCATGTTCACCAGCCGCGCAGAATACCGGCTCCAGCTGCGGGAAGACAATGCCGATGCCCGCCTCACCGAAGTGGCCCGCCAACTCGGCCTGGTGGACGACGCCCGCTGGGAAGCTTTCAACCGCAAACGCGATGCTGTTTCACGTGAAACAGAGCGCCTGAAAACCACTTGGGTGATGCCCTCCAAGCTGCCGCAAGCCGAGGCCGAGCGTGTGCTGGGCAAGAATATTGAGCGTGAATACAACCTGTTTGAGCTGCTGCGCCGCCCCGGTGTGGGCTACGAAGGCTTGGTTTCGCTCCAGCTAGACGGCAAGGATTTGACCTCGGAGACTGTTTCACGTGAAACACTCGGCGATCTTCGCGAGCCAGTGGTAGAGCAAGTCGAGATCGCCGCCAAATACAGCGGCTACATCGACCGCCAAAAAGACGAAGTCGCCCGCGCCGCGCATTACGAAAACCTGCGTCTCCCGGTCGGCCTCGATTACACCCAAGTGCAAAGCCTTTCCTTTGAAGCCCGCCACAAACTGGCCAAACACCAGCCCGAAACCCTCGGCCAAGCCTCTCGCATCAGCGGCATTACCCCAGCCAGCATTTCGCTCTTGCTGATTTACCTCAAGAAGGCTAAATTCAAAGGCTTCAACAACAGCGCGAACGGTGCAGGGCAAAAAGCCGAAGCGGCTTAAACCCTGTGGCACTTGCGCAAGATACATGCGCAGCAAAGCAAAACAATTCGGTTTTTTAACACCCCGCAGCATCGCCGTTGTGGTGATTTTGTTGGCCATGCTCTTGATCCCCTTGTGGTGGCTGAGCGAGAAGTCCGAGCAAACACATGCTGAGCTCGCCAAAGAAAAGGCCATCGCCCAAGGCCCAGCCAATATCAGCACACCCCAAATCGCAACCGCGGCAGTCAATAACCCAGAAGCTTTCGGCCTCACATGGGGCATGCAAGCCGACGACAAACTGCCGCCCGATGCCGTGATGATGGGCTGCCACGGCCAGCCGAGAGACACCATCACGCAGCCCCATGCCGAGAGTTGCAACCCCTACGCCGGCGATAGCTCCTGCAGATTGGCGCTACCTGTGCTGTGTTTCCAGCAAACCGGCAGCAACGAAGGCATGCCTGCCGGCAGCTTAGCCAGCACTCAGCCTGTGGCCGGCTTTGTGATCGGATCGGTAGCACAAGCCAATGCCCGCTGCGAAAAAGAATTAGGCGCTGGCTGGCGCATGGCCGAGCATCATGATGGCGGCGGCTGGAGCTTAACTGCCAAGCGCAGCGCACAGCTCGATCCGGGGCTACGCCATTGGGTTCATATCAATAACCAGCCGGGTAATTGCTGGAACAACAAGGACAAGCCATGAGAAAGTTTCACGTGAAACACATCTTCGCGCCCACAGCCTGCCTGATGATCACCGCCTGGTTGTGCTTGGCCAGCCCAGCAGCTTCTGCCCAAAAAATCTATCGCTGCGCGGGCGCAGGAGGCCAAATCACGATCAGCGACACAGCTTGCGCCCATGGGCAAGGCGGGGAAATCTCTGTCAAACCAGCCAGCGGAGCAGCCAGCCCACCCGCAAAAGCGGATCCTCAAACACGCGGCGCAATGGACAAGCGCCTAGCGGAATACGAGGCCTTGCTCTCACCTGAATGCCGCCGTGCTCGCCAAGCCTTTGAAGCCAAAGCACGGGAAAGAGGCGGCATGGATGAGCTCATGAAAGAGGGCAACCCCATCTCCAAAGCTTGGGAAACTTGCCAGTTTGCCGTCAGCGATGCTCTGGGGAAGCTCAGCGCCAAAGACCGGGAAAAAGCCGAAGCGGATGAGCGCAGGCGGCGCGAGCAAGAAAAAGTCGCCCAGCAAAAGAGCGAATGCGCCGCCAAGCAAAGAGTGTTGGATGAGCGCCGCGCGCGCCTGCCCAGCCTAAGTGAAGCAGATCGCGCAGCCCTCAGAGTTGTGGAGCAAGATGTGGCTGCGAATTGCCGATGACCACATCTTGAGCTCTAGGTTTCACGTGAAACGCCGCCTACAATTGCCCGCTTGAAACCCGATCTCATCACCTTAGAAACCGCCGCCCAGCAGCTTGGCCTGCCCCTGTCTTCGCCCCAAGCCCAGCTGCTGCTCGCTTACCGCGACATGATCGCCAAGTGGAACAAGGTTTACAACCTGACCTCCCTGCGCGATCCCTCGCAGATGCTCTCGCACCACATCATTGATTCGCTGGCAGCAGCGCCTCCTCTGCAAAAACACCTCTCGCAAGCGGGTTTGGCAAATTGCCGCCTGATCGATGTCGGCTCCGGCGGCGGCTTGCCCGGCGTGGTTTTAGCCACGGTGATCGAGGGCTTAGATGTCACCTGCGTGGATACCGTCGGCAAAAAAGCCGCCTTCGTGCAGCAGGCGGCTAACGAGCTGGGCTTGAAAAACCTGCGCGGCGTGCATGCCCGCGTCGAAGATATGCAAGCCGCGCCGTTTGATGTGATCACCAGCCGTGCCTTTGCCTCCTTGCTGGATTTCGTGCAGCTTACCCGAATGCATCTGAAAAAGGGGGGCATTTGGATGGCACTCAAAGGCAAGCTGCCCGATGATGAGATTGCCGCTCTTCCGACCGACGTGGACGTGTTTCACGTGGAACAACTCAAAGTACCCGGGCTCGACGCCGAGCGCTGCATTGTTTGGATGAAACTCAAATGACCTCTATTTTTCGCAATGCTTTGCGCCTAGCCGTTGGCTTGGTTGCCGCAAGCGCGTTCGCACAAAGCACCCCGCCTACCGCTGTGCTCACCACCGTGCCGAGCATCGAGCTCGCCCGTTACCAAGGCGTGTGGCATCAAGTCGCCCTGTATCCCAATCGCTTCCAGAAAATGTGCGCAAGCAATACGCGTGCAACGTATGCTGTGGAAGAGGGTGGCACGGTCAGCGTCACCAACCAATGTCGCTCAGCCGATGGCAAAGAAGTGCAGGCCGTGGGCCAGGCGCGGCCCGCGGGTGCAGCACGCGTGAGCAATGGCCAAATCACGCCGCCACAATTGCAGGTGCGCTTCGCTCCAGCCTGGCTCTCGTGGCTGCCCTTTGTCTGGGGCAACTATTGGGTGATCCAACTCGAGCCCAATTACCGCTACGCCGTCGTCGGCGAGCCCAGCCGTGAATTCCTTTGGGTTTTGGCACGCGAGACCCAACTCAGCGCAACCGATTGGTCTGCGATTGAAGCGCGCTTGAAAGAGCAGGGCTACGATCCTGCCAAGCTGGTTCGAGAAAAGCACACACCTTAATTGCTACTAATTTGATAGCTGTCCGCGCAGATTCCATGCCGGCAAACTGCTGATTTGCCATAAAAATCATTTGCCAAACAGTTTCTCTTTCAGGTCAGAGAGCTTCTCGCCCACTTTATCCCCCATCTTCGCGCCAGCCCCTGTGCCGATCACGGGCGCCATCACCGAGCCAAGCGCACCGCCGATCATTGCACCGCGTGTGGGCGCAACGACCGGCGCGGCCGTCGTGCCGCTGATCTCCAGCGGGATACCCACCAGCTGCCCCACCGCTTGGCCGACCTGGCTGCTGCCCGCCATCAAGTCCACACTCACCTTGCCATTCAGCGCACGCGGCGCGCCGGGGCTGGCCGCTGCACCCACGCTCACTGCGCCACTGGCTTTGAGCAAACTGGAGCTGGCCTGCAAATCCGACAAAGTGATTTGCATCGGTGCACCTGACCCACGCGTAGAGAGCGTGCCGCTGAGTTGCTGCAGCGCGGTTTCGCCGCCGCGAGACAAGCCCAGCGTGCGCACCGCTTTGGCCAAATCCATGCCCTTGATGACCGCGCCGCTCACGTTAAACGGCGTGCTGGTTTGAAGCGCGCCGTCAATGTCTGTCAGCTTTGCAGCCCTTGCATCGATCGTTGTTGTACCGCTCAAGCGCCCAGCCATGCGCTGGCGCGCGCCGGGCAGTTGAGCCAAATCCACCCCACGGGTCACCAACTCGCCCCGCAGTTGCCAGCCCGATTTACCGCCCTGGGAAACGAGCCGCATCACACCGCGCACAGAACCGCCCGCCAAGCGCAGGTCAACATCCATTTGTTCGCGCGCGGCATTCAGGCTCAGCTCGCCAGACAACGACAGTGCTTCGCCCGCCGCAGATTGCCAGACCACGTTTTCCAGCTGCGTGTGCTTCGGAATCGCCAAGAGGCCAACGATCACGGCTGCAGTTTCTTCCTTGCCATCCTCAGTTTTTTGAGTGCTTTTGGCCGATTGGCGGCGTGTATTCTGCGCAGAGCGCTCTGTTTTTAATAGCGATTTAGAAAGCTGATCCAAGCCCCGTTGCGGCAGGTTCAGGCCCTCCAAACTCAGCGATTCCAGCTCCACTTCGCGCGCTGCGCCGCCCAGCCCCAAGAGTTTGCGCCATGCGGGGCGCAAGGCCACACGCTGCGCGGACAGCGGCGCTTGCGTCGCAATCTTCACATCGCTCACAGCCACCGAAGGCCAAGGCAAGACCGAAAGTGACATCGCGCCTAGGCTCACAGACACGCCCAGTTGCTCCGTGGCCAGCGCCTGCAGCCGCAGGCGCGGCCCGTCGCCAGACAGCCACCAAGCCAGCGCGCCGGCCGCTGCAGCAAAGAGCAGGGCGAGAGCCAGCAAGGCGCTCAAGAAGAGTTTAAAAACGCGTGCCATACCGCCATTGTGCCGCGCCAGCAAAGCCTATCCATACCCGCTACGATGCAGGTTTTTCCAACTCTTGAGATCAGCATGAAACTCTACTACTCCCCCGCCGCCTGCTCCCTCTCTCCCCATATCGCGCTTTACGAGGCTGGCTTGAAGTTCGATGCCGTGCTCGCCAGCACCAAAACGCACAAGCTCGCCGACGGCACAGATTTCTACAGCATCAACCCGCTGGGCTATGTCCCCGTGCTCGAGCTTGACGATGGCACTCGCCTCACAGAAGGCGCAGCCATCGTGCAATACATTGCCGACCAAGCGCCCGAGAAAAAGCTCGCGCCCGCCAACGGCACACTCGATCGCTACAAGCTGCAAAGCCTGCTGCATTTCATCTCCACCGAAATCCACAAAAACTTTGCGCCACTCTTCAAACCCGGCATGCCACCAGAGGCGCAGCAAATGGCCAAGGACAGCATCACCGGCCGCCTCAAGTGGATCGATGGCGAGCTCGCTGGCAAGCAATATTTGATGGGCGATCAATTCACCGTGGCCGATGGCTACCTCTTCAACGTCACCAACTGGGCGGCCTTCGTCAAGCTCGATCTTTCACCCTTCACCAACGTCCTCGCATTGCGCGAGCGCGTGGCCGCTCGCCCAGCCGTGCAGCAGGCGATGAAGGCAGAAGGCCTGATCAAGTAAACATTGCGCGCACTGTGAAAAAGGCGCAAATGTTTGCGCCTTTTCTCATTCACAGCTGCCGCGTTTGCAGCAGTTGCAGCACCAGCGGATGCTCGATCTTTTTCTGCGCAGCAATACCGAAGAATTGCTCTTCGACACTTGCACCGAGCCATTCGCAGCCACCCACGCGCGAGACGGAAAACTGCGCCGCTAGCTCCGGCTCCACCATCGCTGTTGCGGGAAACACACCCATGCCTGCCGCGCCAAAGGTTTTGAGCAAAGCGCTGTCCTCAAACTCGCCCACAATATTGGGCCGCACACCGATGCGATCAAACCAGGTATCCAGTCGCACTCGTGCAGCGTTGTGGTGGCTGGGCAAGAGCACAGGCACACGGGCCAAAGATTGCGGAAAGCCTTCTTTGGCTGCAGCCAGCAAAGCCGGTGGCGCATACCAAAGCAAGGCCGAGCTACCCAAGGCATGTGTGTAAAGCTTGAAATTTTGATTCTGCGGCGCAGGGCGATCCGCCAGCACCAAGTCCAGCCGATGCAGGGCAAGATCAGCCAGCAAATCATCAATCTCGCCCTCCATGCAAACCAAGCGGATGTTGTCTACCCCCAGCAAAGGCTGCATCAAGCGTTTGGCCGCCATCTTGGGCAAGCCATCCGATAAGCCAATCGACAGCCTCTTTTGCGGCAAATTCGCCGCCTTCACCAACTCTGGCAACTGCGCCCCCAGTTGAAAAATCTGCTCCGCTTGGCGCAGCGCCGCTTGCCCCGCTTCGGTCAACACCACATGGCGGCCAGAGGGCTTGAGCAAAGCCACGCCTAAGCTCTGCTCTAGCTGCCTGACCTGCGCACTCACCGTCTGCACCGCCATGCCCAAGCGCTCCGCGCCACGAGACATACCGCCCGATTGCGCCACCACCCAGAAGTAATACAGGTGCTTGTAATTGAAGGTTTGGCTCATGATATTCAGCTTTTTCCGAAATTAATCTCTCGAATTCTCTGCTTTTTCGGAAATTCTTGTTCGCCTAAAGTGCGGCTTCCCCTATTTTTTTCTGAGGAATTCATCATGCGCATCATCTTCCAATCCAATGACCCTGAAGGCATGCATCTGCGCGATACCGCACAGCAAAGGCTCAAGTTCGTCATGCGCCGCCTACTCTGGCTCGTGCCGCAAGCGACCGTGAAGCTTGATGATGTGAACGGCCCGCAAGGTGGCGTAGACAAGCAATGCCGCGTGGAGCTCAAAACCAAGGCCACCGGCAAACTTGTGATCACCGCTATGGCCGCAGACTGGCGCACCGCGCTGGAGCAAGCCGTGCAGCGCGCCCAGCAAACCTTGCTGCGCGCATGGCAGCGCAAGCGCGCGATCAGCGAAGGCCGCAGCCGCCGCGCACCTGTCCAAGCCATTTGATTGCGCTGTCTATCGGCCGCATTCCTTGCGGCCAGCAGGCGCAACTCTAGCGACTGCTTCTCTCCACTTTTATTCAACACTCTGTGGCTCATGCTGAGCGCAGGGTCGGGATACTTTTTTCTCATCAACCCGCAACTGATATCAAAACACCATCATGGAAGCTCTACAACTTTTTCTCAACGAACCCTTTCTCGGCAAGGCCACCTGGCTCTGGCTGAGCTTCATCGGCATCGTCGTCGCCTTGCTGGCGTTTGATCTGGGCGTGCTGCACAAAGACGATCATGAGATCGGCGTGGGCGAGAGTTTGTGGCTCTCAGCGGGTTACATCAGCGTGGCGCTCGCCTTCGGCGGCTGGGTGTGGTGGTATCTTGGCGCGCAAAGCGGCATGGAATACTACACAGGCTTCTTGATCGAGAAATCGCTGTCGATGGACAACGTGTTCGTCATCGCGCTCATCTTCACTTACTTTGCTATTCCAAGGCAATACCAACACCGCGTGCTCTTCTGGGGCATCATCGGCGTGATCGTGTTGCGCGCCATCATGATTGGTCTGGGTGCTGCGCTCGTCTCGCAATACAGCTGGGTCTTGTATATCTTCGGCGCGTTCTTGGTCTTCACAGGCATCAAGATGTGGATCATTGCCGATCACATGCCCGATATTGCCAACAACCCGCTGCTGAAATTCTTGCGCAAACACATGCGCGTGACGCAAGAAGTCAAAGGCAATGAATTCTTCGTCAAGCAGCCTGATCCCAAGACAGGCAAGCTCGTGCGCTGGGCCACACCGCTGTTTCTCGCACTGATGCTGGTGGAGTTTGTCGATCTGGTCTTCGCTGTCGATTCTGTGCCCGCTATCTTCGCGATCACCACCGATCCCTTCATCGTCTACACCAGCAACATCTTCGCTATTCTGGGTTTGCGTGCTTTGTATTTCGCACTCGCTGCGATGATCCATCGCTTCAAATACCTGAAGTACGCGCTGGCCATGGTGCTCGTCTTCATCGGCACGAAGATCTTCCTGGTCGGCATCATCGGCAAAATCCCGCCCGTGATCTCACTTTCCGTCACCTTTGGCCTGATTGCTGGCGGCGTGATCGTCTCACTGTGGAAGACTCGCAATGAGGCTGTACCTGCGATCAAAAATGCAGCGTAAAAATCCCGCTCACGCGTTGAGCTAACCGTTGTGGTGGTGCAGCTTGATCGGCTGCACCACTTTTTTTATGTCGCACGCAGGCATCTAGTGATGCGGCACGATGAAATACAAACCGTTCACCCTGAGCTCGTCGAAGGGTTTCGACAAGCTCAACCCAAACGGAAGTCAATACTTCTTAAGGACAGAGTGGCCTTAGAGATTCGGAGCGAGCAATCTTTGCAATTGCTCTTCTGTTTCGCCGCGCCTTGCAGCCAAATCCTTGAGTTGATCCTCACCGATTTTGCCGACGTTGAAGTATTGCGCTTCAGGGTGGCTGAGCATGAAGCCGCTCACGCTGGCAGCGGGTGTCATCGCCAAACTCTCTGTCAAAGCCATGCCAATGTCTTCGCATTGCAAGACTTTGAACATGTCTCGCTTGGGGGAATGGTCTGGGCAAGCGGGGTAGCCGGGAGCGGGGCGGATGCCTTGATATTTCTCGGCGATCATGTCTTCATTGCTGAGCGCCTCTTGCGCGGCATAGCCCCACAAATCGGTACGCACGCGGTGGTGCAGCATTTCAGCGAAGGCTTCGGCCAAACGGTCGGCCAAGGCTTTGAGCATGATGGCGCTGTAGTCATCTAAGTCGTCGGTAAAGAACTTTTCTTTCTTGTCGACGCCGATACCGGCAGTGACGGCGAAAATGCCGATGTAATCATTTTTGAAGGCTTTTTGGCCGTTCGCCGGCGTAGAATCTGCGCGAGCAGCTATCAATTCAGGAGTGTTGAGTGGTGCAATGAAATCACTCAAACAGCGGCTGGGGCGCATCACGCCATCGATCATTTGCTTCTCGGTTTGTTGGCGCAAGCCATGCCAAGTCATGAGTTTTTCGCTGCGCGACTCATCCGCGTAGATTTCAATATCGTCGCCCACGCTGTTGGCTGGGTACAAGCCAATCACGCCATTGGCCGTGAGCCAGCGGCCTTCGATGAGGCGTTGCAACATGCGCTTGCCGTCAGAGAACACGCGCTGCGCTTCTGTGCCCACGATCTCGTCTTTCAAGATTTGCGGGAAGGGCCCGGCCAGATCCCAAGTCTGGAAGAAAGGGCCCCAGTCGATGTATTTGGCCAGCTCCGTCAAATCAAAATTCTTGAAGAGGCGGCGGCCAATGAATTTCGGCACGGGCGGGGTGTAAGCTGCCCAGTCGAGCGGCGTTTTGTTCGCACGCGCCTTGGCCAGCGGCCACATCGGTGTTTGCTTCTTGTTGGCATGCAGCTTGCGCACGTTGTCGTAGTCGGCATTGAGCTCGTTGATAAACTTCGTCGCCTGATCCGAGAGCAAGCTCTGCGCCACGCCCACGCTACGCGAAGCATCCGGCACGTAAACCACTGGGCCTTCGTAATGCGGCGCGATTTTTACAGCGGTATGCACACGGCTGCAGGTTGCGCCACCAATCAGCAGCGGAATCTTCTTGATGCGGAAGTGATCGTCTTTCTGCATCTCCGCAGCCACGTATTGCATCTCTTCTAGTGAAGGCGTGATGAGACCACTCAAACCAACAATGTCTGCGCCTTCGACCTTCGCCCGCGCCAAAATCTCATGGCAGGGCACCATCACACCCATGTTCACCACATCAAAGTTGTTGCATTGCAAAACGACGGTGACGATGTTTTTGCCAATATCGTGCACATCGCCTTTCACGGTGGCGATGATGATCTTGCCCTTGGTGCGAACATCTTGCCCTGCGGCCTCCATCTGCTTTTTTTCTTCTTCGATGTAGGGAATCAAATGCGCCACGGCCTGCTTCATCACGCGAGCAGATTTCACCACCTGCGGCAAAAACATCTTGCCCTGCCCAAACAAATCGCCCACCACATTCATGCCATCCATCAGCGGGCCTTCGATCACATGCAGCGGCCTGCCACCTGCGGCTTTGATGGCTTGGTAGCTCTCTTCGGTATCAGCCGTGATGAAATCCGTGATGCCGTGGATCAACGCATGCGCCAAGCGGCCATTCAAATCTGTCTCGCGCCACACGAGTTTTGTGGATTCGTCTTTCGCTGCGCCTTTGAGGCCTTCAGCCGCAGCAACTAATTTCTCACCAGCATCTGGATCGCGGTTGAGCACCACATCTTCAACGAGCGAACGCAGCGCCGGATCAATCTGCTCATACACGCCAAGCTGGCCGGCATTCACAATGCCCATGTCCATACCCGCTTGAATCGCGTGGTAGAGAAACACGGTATGAATCGCCTCGCGCACATGATCGTTGCCGCGAAATGAAAAGCTCACGTTCGACACACCGCCCGAGACCTTCGCGCCCGGCAAATTCTGCTTGATCCAGCGTGTGGCTTCAATGAAATCTACCGCGTAGTTGTTGTGCTCTTCAATGCCGGTGGCAATCGCAAAAATGTTCGGATCAAAAATAATGTCTTCTGGCGGGAAGCCCACTTCATCCACCAGCACGCGATACGCCCGCTCGCAAATCTCAATCTTGCGGGCATAGGTATCGGCCTGGCCTTTTTCGTCAAAGGCCATCACCACAGCAGCCGCCCCATAGCGGCGCAGCAAATTCGCTTGGTGCTTGAATGCCTCCACACCTTCTTTCATCGAGATCGAATTCACAATCCCTTTGCCCTGAATGCAGCGCAGCCCCGCCTCGATCACGCTCCATTTAGACGAATCAATCATGATCGGCACGCGAGCGATATCGGGCTCAGAAGCAATCAGATTCAAAAAGCGCACCATCGCGGCCTGGCTATCAAGCATGGCCTCATCCATATTGATGTCGATGATCTGCGCACCGTTTTCCACCTGCTGGCGCGCCACGGCGAGAGCCTGCTCGTATTCGCCATTCAAGATCATGCGGGCGAAGGCTTTGGAGCCTGTGACGTTGGTGCGCTCGCCTACGTTCACGAAAAGTGTGCCTTGGCCAATCTTTACTGGCTCCAGGCCAGAAAGCATCATAGGAACAACGGGGGCTTGGGAAGTATCAGACACGGGGCTCACCTGAATTAAAAAGTATTCATTGGTGAGCGCGGTTCGCTATGTACGTGATGAACACATCGGCTCCAAGCCTGACAAACTCGCATGAGTTTGCTGCAACGCTCCTTGGAGGTTATGATTTTACTACTCTCTTGATTCAAGTATGTTCAAAAAACTCTTCTCCCGCACCCCTGGCTCATTCAGCGATACAGAGCAGCAAACAGTGCTGGATGAGGATTTGGCTGAGCGATTGCTCAAAACGGAGGGCTCAGACAGTGCAGAGCTTGCCGCCGAGTTGCTCGCCGCGCCCGATGCCATGATGCGGCTCACGCTGGATGAGGCGCGCATTGTGGTGAGCTACATGCAACCGCGCAAGTTTTCCGAGGGCACCGTCTTCATTCAAGAAGGCGACAAAAACAACACCGATTACATGGTGCTCGTGCTCGATGGTGAAGTCACCGTCGAGAGCATCGTGGTCAGCCGCACCACACCTGTCACGACCGCTGTGCTCGGCGCGGGCAGTCTGTTAGGCGAAATGGGCATCGTTGATGGCGAGCCGCGCTCCGCCACCTGCACAGCCACCAGCCGAGTGCACGCCGCCATCTTTACGCGCAGTGCATTAGAGCAGCTGATCAACGAACACCCCGCCGTCGGTGCGAAATTCATGATGTCGATTTCCCTGCGCATTGCCGAGAGATTGCGCGACACCTCCGAAAAACTCAAGCTCTACACCCAGCTCACGCAGGCTATGCAGGAAGAGATTGATCGTTTGATGCCGACTTGATAGGTCGCTCAAGCTCGCATTCGAAGAGAAGAACGCAAAAGACGCAAAAATACACATTGATTTTTTGTAATTCTTCTGCGAATTTTGCGTTTGTTTTGCGCTTTTTGCGTTCTCCTGCTGCGAGAGCCTAAGCCCCAACAACCCACGTGAAAACCCACCCCCGCGTAAAATGCGGTCATGAGCACCACCGAAGTCGTCCGCGAAGCGCAATCTGCTGAGAACTACAACGCCTCAGCCAAACAAAAAGCCGCCGCCAAGCTTTCACGCATTCCCGTGAAGGTAGAGCAAGGCGAACTCCTGAAAAAGCCCGATTGGATCCGCGTCAAAGCAGGCTCGCCTTCCACCCGCTTCTACGAAATCAAGCAGATCCTGCGCGAGCACAAGCTGCACACCGTCTGCGAAGAAGCCAGCTGCCCCAACATCGGCGAATGCTTTGGCAAAGGCACCGCCACCTTCATGATCATGGGCGACAAATGCACCCGCCGCTGCCCCTTCTGCGATGTCGGTCACGGCAGGCCTGATCCACTCGATGTGGATGAGCCTTTGAATCTCGCCAAAACCATTGCCGCACTCAAACTCAAATACGTCGTCATCACCAGCGTGGATCGTGATGATTTGCGCGACGGCGGTGCAGGTCATTTCGTCGAGTGCATTAAGAAAACACGCGAACTCTCCCCACAAACCACCATCGAAGTCCTCGTCCCTGATTTCCGTGGCCGCGATGATCGCGCCCTAGAAATCTTGAAGGCCGCGCCCCCCGATGTGATGAACCACAACCTAGAAACCGCCCCGCGCCTCTATAAACAAGCTCGCCCCGGCAGCGACTACGCCTTCTCGCTCAATCTCCTCAAGAAATTCAAAGCCCTGCATCCCAAGGTTCCCACCAAGAGCGGCATCATGGTCGGCCTCGGCGAGACGGATGAGGAAATCCTTCAAGTCATGCGCGATATGCGCGAGCACAACATCGACATGCTCACCATCGGCCAATACCTCGCGCCAAGCAATAGCCATCTACCCGTCAAGCGCTACGTGCATCCCGACGTTTTCAAAATGTTTGAAGAAGAGGCCTACAAAATGGGCTTCACCCATGCGGCGGTGGGCGCGATGGTGCGGTCTAGCTACCATGCTGACGCACAAGCGCATGGCGTGCTGGAAGGCATGAAGCAAGCTCTGGCTTGAGCGCAACACAGATAGATTTCGCAGGTCTGTAAACGTGCAGCAACTCAGCACCTGCACCAGTTGCCAGCAGCCGCTCAAAGAAATCAAGTTAGAAGGGCATTACGGGCAGGGCGTGACTGCGGATGTTTGCGGTAATTGCCATCTAGTGTGGTTTGATGCGTTTGAGTCGGTGCGTTTGTCTGGCCTCGGTTGGGTCGGCTTGCTGCGCGAGATGATCGCCACGCCACGTGCTGCGCAAAGTGTGCCAACAAAGATGCAATGCGTGCGTTGCAAGGGGAGCTTGAAGGCGGTGCGCAATCTCACACGCTTTGGGCGCACGGCTGCGCTGGAGTGCGAGCGCGGGCATGGGCACTTTCAGGGATTTGCGCTATTGCTGGCTGAGCGTGGCCTCGTGCGCACGATCAACTCTCACGATCTCGCTGCCTTGAAAGAGGAAAACACTGCGCCGAGTTGCCTCAATTGCGGCGCGCCCGTTGAAGATGTGCCTACCTCGCTCTCAGGTCAAACGCCGGTATGCAAACATTGCGACACACCGCTCATGCTGTTTGACTTACCCCGCCTCACACAAGCTTTGCTCGT
Organism: Variovorax sp. PCZ-1; assembly: GCF_018413605.1. GTDB lineage: Bacteria > Pseudomonadota > Gammaproteobacteria > Burkholderiales > Burkholderiaceae_C > JANMDU01. Next base: position 149,675 of record NZ_JAHCDN010000003.1, read on the forward strand.
GCGCCATGGCGATGTGCTCACTGTAGAAGAGCCGCGTCAGCAACTCGCCATCGCTTGCCGAGGCTGCGGCCAGCCGCTGGATGCCACGCAAGACACGAGCTGCGAAAACTGCGGCCATGTGGTGGCTATGCCGAGGCTGGAAAGCGTGAAACCCCTGCTCGACAAAATAGAGCCCATCCTGAGAAACACACGCGCTCGACAAGCGCGCCCATGGGGTGAGAAACTCAAGAACATGAAGGGCGACGCCAGCGCCACACAGTTGCATCGGTGGCTCGGGCACACCAAAGATATTTTTTCTTCGGGAAACCATCGCTACAGCGAAGCACACAGCGCCGTTAATTACATCGGCGCGATTGCGCTTATGCTGTTCCTGTATTGGCTGTTTGGCTAACCCGCGATGAAATTCCTATGAAAAAATTCTGGTGGCTTGCAGCTGCCACCACACTGGTGGTCACTTCTTTTTCCATGTTTGGCCCTGTGTTGGCGGTCTTGCTGCAGCAGCGCGGCATGGGCACAGCAGCCGTGGGCGCGTTTGCCATGATTCCCTTTGCCTGCGTGGCCTTGCTCATCCCGATCATGCCGCGCATCTTTGCGCGCTTTGGTATTGGCCGCGTGTATCTCGCAGGCATGGTGCTGGAGAGTGTGTGTACGCTGGGCTACATCGCCTTCATGGATTCGCCCCATGCCTTTGCTTGGTGGTGTGCGAGTGCGGTGGCCGGTGGTGTGGGCGCGGCGGCGGTGTGGAATGCCACCGAAGCTTTGCTCGCCGAGCATGCGCCGCCAGACAAACGCGGCCAAGTGATGGGCCTGTATCAAACGGCATTGGGGGCAGCACTTGCCGCTGGCCCTTTCGTGCCAGTTTTCTTGGGCTGGGAGGCTAAGACGACTTTGATCGCCGCAGCGATCGTGCAATTTGCAGCGCTTGGTATCGCGCTGCGCCTCAAGCTCACACAAGCCGCACACACGCATGTGCACGAAGAAGGCACGAAGCAAATCGGCAGCACATGGCAGGCCGTGCGCCTCGTGCCCGCGCTCGTGCTCATTGCCTTTGCAGGTGGCGTGTTTGAAGCGGGCCTCTCCAGCATCAGTGCAGCCAACGGCGCAGCGCTTGGCCTGTCCCTCGCGCAAGCCTCCAGCATCGTCGGCGCTTTAGGCGTAGGCAGTTTTGTATTTCAATATCCAGCAGGCTTGGCCGCAGATCGCTTTGCACCGCAGCGCGTGTTTGGTGTGGCAGGCCTGCTGTTGCTCGTAGCCAGCTTGGCGTTTGCAGCCTCTGCACAATGGCCTTGGCTGCTCTACGCCACCGCCGTGATCTGGGGCGGCATCGGCGGCGCGCTCTACACCCTCACCATGATCCGCGTGGCGCATCACTTCGATGCCAGCATGGGCGCGCAAGCCGTGGCCTCAGGCACAGCCGCCATGATCACCGGCTACACATTGGGCGGTGCATTGGGGCCCATCATCAGCGGCACGGCCTTGCAAGTTTTCAGCGCTTGGGGCTTATCGGCTTGGCTCGCCTTGCTTTCCGTGGCCGTGATACTCGCCAGTTTCAAAGCAGGGATTTCAAGCAAAAAAGGTCTTTCGCCGGCGTAGAATGTGCGCGAAATGCTATTAAATTTATAGTGTTTGTTTTGTCACAAGAATCTATCATGTACACCGCTTCACCCACCCGTTATGAAAGCATGATCTATCGCCACTGCGGTGCGCGCGGCCTGCAGCTGTCCGCTATCTCATTGGGCTTGTGGCACAACTTTGGTGACAACACGCCGCTAGAGACGCAGCGGCAAATGCTACGCACCGCCTTTGATGCAGGCATCACGCATTTTGATTTGGCCAACAATTACGGCCCGCCAGCAGGCTCGGCAGAAATCAATTTCGGCGAACACCTGCGCCGCGATTTTCGCCCGTATCGCGATGAGCTCATCATCTCCAGCAAAGCCGGCTGGGATATGTGGCCAGGCCCCTATGGCGGCAACAGCAAAAGCGGCGGCTCACGCAAATATCTGCTCGCCAGCCTCGATCAAAGCTTAAAGCGCATGGGGCTGGATTATGTAGACATCTTCTATTCCCACCGCTTTGATCCGCACACACCCCTCGAAGAAACCATGGGCGCGCTAGCCAGTGCTGTGCAGCAGGGCAAGGCGCTGTATGTGGGCATCTCCAGCTACAGCGCCGGCAAAACCCGCGAAGCCGCAGCGATTCTGCGCAGCATGGGCGTTCCCCTCTTGATTCATCAGCCCTCCTACAGCCTGCTCAACCGCTGGATCGAACAAGAAGATCCGCAGCAACCAGGCCAAGGCAGCCTGCTCACCGCGCTGCAGGATGTGGGCGCGGGCGCGATCGTCTTCAGCCCACTTGCGCAAGGCTTGCTCTCCGCGCGCTATTTGCAAGGCCCACCGCAAGATGCGCGCATGCACCGCGCAGGTGGCGGCAGCTTCAAAGCCGATCATTTGAGCGAAGACAATCTGCGCCGCGTGCGTGCGCTTCATGAGATCGCTCAATCGCGCGGCCAGAGTTTGGCACAAATGGCCGTCGCTTGGGTGCTGCGCCACAGCAGCGTCACTAGCGCCCTGATCGGCGCCAGCCACCCTGAGCAAATCACCGAACTCACAGGCGCTTTGCGCAACACCGCATTCACAGCAGATGAGCTCACGGCCATTGATCAGCATGCACAAGATGGCGGGCTCAATCTCTGGGCTCGCCCCTCGCAAGATCTCGCGCCTTAAGCTGGCACTCTGCTCGGCAAAGTGAGTCCACTCGTCTAAGTTGTGTGATTTAAGCCATGTTGCTTTCCACCCGCTCTAAGCGGTAGCCCAGCCCCCGCATCGTCTGAATCAGCGTAGCAGGGTGGCCTTCATCCACCTTGGCGCGCAGGCGGCGAATGTACACATCCACCACATTGGTCAGCGGGTCTTCGTTGTGCCCCCACACATTGGCCAAAATCCGCTCGCGGCTGAACATGCGCCCCGGTGCGCTCATCAGCAGCTCCAAGAGCGCCAGCTCCCGCGCCGTCAAGCTGATCGGCTGGCCAGCGCGGCTCACCCGCATCGATTCCCGATCAAGCACCAGATCATGCACTTGCAGCAACTGCGTGCGCCCCGGTTGCACCGCCCGCGCACGCCGGCCCAGTGCCTCCAGCCGCGCCAGCAGCTCTTCAAACTCAAACGGTTTGCACAAATAATCATCTGCCCCCATCCGCAGCCCATTGACGCGATCTTCCAGCGAAGACATCGCCGTGAGCATCAAAATCGGCAGTTGCACACCACCCGCGCGCAAGGTTTGGCAAATCTCCATGCCGCTCATCCCTGGCAGCATCAAATCCAGCACCACCACACTGGGCGTGGCCTGCTGCGCGGCATCACGCGCCGCTTGTTGCGCCATCTCCAGCCCCAGCGGGCCAGTGGCCGCGCGCTGTACGTGATAGCCCTCTGCACGCAAGCCGCGCATTAAAAAATCGGCGATGCGGGCATCGTCTTCCACAATCAATACATTCATGTCGGTGTCTCGGGTGATGCGGCAGCGCCACTGGGCAAGCTCGGGTCAAACGCAAGAGCAGGCAAGATCAATTCCGCTTGCGTGCCTTGATTCAGTTGGCTGGACAAGCTTAGTTTCCCGCCGTGCGCCTGCGCCAAGCTGCTGGCAATCGGCAGCCCCAAGCCACTACCCGATGCGCGGTGTTCGCGGGCTTGTTGGCCACGAAAATGGCGCTGAAAAATCAAGGGCAGCTCATCTTCTGGAATACCAATGCCCTGATCCGCCACCACAATGCGCCACTGCGCAGGCTGTGACGGACGCGCGGCTTGCAAGCTCACATGCAGCGTCACCGTGCCGCCTGAATGCGAATAGCGAATCGCGTTATCAAGCAGCAGCAGCAGCAATTGCCGCAGGCGCTGCCGGTCTGCCAACACGCGGCCTGTCACCGACTCCGGCGGCTCGCACACCATGCGCACGCCATTGGCTGCAGCCAGCGCGCCCGCCTGCGCCAGCGCATCAGCCAGCGGAAGAGCCATATCAATCGGCTCGCGCACAAGGGTGAGCGATTCCAAATCCGTTCGCGCCATCGACAGCAAATCATCAATCACCGCGCCCAGCTCGCGCGAGGTTTGCACAATTCTGCCCAGCGCATCGCGGTATTCTTCGCTGGTGCGCGAAGCCCCGCGCAGCGTCACTTCCGCTTCGCCGCGAATGGCGGTGGTGGGTGTGCGCAGCTCATGGCTGATATCGGCCAGCAGTTGGCGGCGGCGTACATCGGTTTGTCGCAGAGATTCATTGGCCAAATGCAGCTCGGTGGTGCGCTCTTTCACCTGCTCTTCCAGTTGCGTGCGTTTCGCGGCTTCTTGCAGATGATGCTGCTCAAGCTTTTCAGCCATGCCATTCATGCTGGTAGCCACGAGTGCAAATTCATCTTTCCCACGCAGCGAGATTCGATGCTGCCACTGCCCTTGCGCCAAGGCTTGCGCGCCGCCAGTCAACACCTCCAGCGGGCGACGCAAGGCGCGGGCGAAGTACACCATCGCCGCCAGCGAGAGCAAGGCCAGCAATGCCGCCATGCCCAGCCAAATCAAGCGAATCTGCGTCAAGGCCTGATCCGCTGCGCTTCGCTTTCGCTCCATCGCAGCCTGTTCTCGCACAATGCTTTGTGATATCAATTGCCGCAAATCTTGCCCGCCAGCGTACTCGAAGGTCTGCGTCAGCGCTTGCCATGCCTGCTGCGCTTGTAAATTCGCCGGGGTCGGGCGCGCTTGATAGGTCGCCGCTTGAAGTATGGGAATGGTTTTGCTCAGTTGATCCAAAGCCTCTTGGCGCTGGCGTTGCTCTAGCGGCTGGTCTGAGGCCAAAGAGCTGTCGGCAGCCGCTTGCGTCAGGGCTTGGAGTTGGGTGAGCGTCAGGCTCATCTGGCCAAGGAGCCGGTCACGCTCCTTTACATCACCGCCACCACCCAAGGTGAGTTGCGCCACCCAAGTGTGCAAGCGCTGTTTGGTGGCCGACATTTCCACAAAGCCGCGATGAATGTCACTGGCAATGCGCCCGCGCACGATTTGCTGCTGTGCTTCGCGCAGCGCAAACACCGCCACCACCGCCTGCAAAACAATGGTGGTGGCCAGCAAAATCAATACCCAGCTCAGTCGATGTCGAATCATGGCTCGATTGTGCTTGCTCGAAGGTTTAAAAACCGTTGTCATCTGATGTTAATGAAACTGTTAACTCCTACTCATGCAGTGTTCAGAGCAAATTCAATTGCAGCATTTCTAATTCATTTCATGGTGAGCAACACAAGAGCCCTCTTGAAAAGCAGACCCATATCTTTCAAACCCTCGTTAACTTAAAGGACGACATCATGAAAAACCTCCGCACCTCCCTCGGCGCAATCGCTCTGGCTACCCTGTCCATCTCGGCATCAGCCACCGTGGTCAACCAATCCATCACCGAAGCTGAAGTGCTTGCCGCACAAAAAGGCTGGTGCCAGGCTCTGGTCGACATCAGCAGCACACACGCCAAGAGCGGCCAGCCCGCAGCCAAGGCACTCGCTGAGAAAGTGATTGATGCCGCCTATGGTTACCAAATGGGCGCGGTGCTCTTCAAGCCCACCGTGACGCAAGCGCCACAAACCTTCCGCACCACACGTGAAGGCGCACTGGCCTACTTCGTGGGTGGCAACCCAGCCTTCCCGAAAGACACCGGCTTTGCGCTGAACGGCTGGAACAAGTGCGAGTCGAAAAACGTGGCTGTCTTCATCTCCGGTGATTCCGCCACCAGCATGGGCAATGTGATGATCACCGGCAAAGACGGCAAAGTCACCACGGTCGATAAGACTTGGAAATTCGTGAAAGATGACGCAGGCAAGCTGCGCATTGTGGTTCACCACTCCTCCTTGCCCTTCACTGGCGCTTAAATTTTCGGGTTAAACCCACTGCCGCCGCCTTGGTTTGACAACAAACCTCGGCGGTTTTTCGTTGTCTGGCACACTGCGTCTTATGTCCACACGCGAACAATCCATCCTCATCTTCGCCGGCTCCAGCCGCGTCAACTCTTTCAACCGCAAGCTCGCCAAAGAAGCCGCCCGTTTGGTACGCGAAGTCGATTGCAGGCCAACATATATCGAGCTCTCTGATCTGAATATCCCGCTCTACAACGCCGATCTCGAATCGCGCGGCACGCCGGGCAGTGTGATCCGCCTCAAAGAAATGATGCACAGCCACGCTGGCTGGATCATCACCAGCCCGGAATACAACGGCTCTTACACCGCACTTTTGAAAAACACCATCGATTGGGCAAGCAGCCCCGCCAAAGCCGGCGCGGAATGCTCAGAAGACGAGGCAGCGAACTGGAAAAACGGCACCAAGCCTTTCGCCGGCAAAGTCGTCGGCCTGCTCTCAGCCTCGCCCGGCATGATGGGCGGCCTGCGCAGCTTGGATCATCTCGCACCGCTCTTGCGCAATCTGCAATGCTGGCTCGCTCCGCAGCAATTCGCTTTAGGCAAAGCAGGTGATGCTTTCGATGCGCAAGGCCGTTTACTCGACCAAGCCACCACACAAAAAGTCAAAGCCGTGGTTGATCAAGTCATCTTCGCGGCGCAACGCTTAGCAGCATGAGCTTAAGCCGGGCTCAGCCCGCTGCCTTTGTGCGTGGTTAGCCTCCGTAGAACTACGCAGCCCAAAAGGCGTTCCTACGGATGGAGCATCACGCCGCCTTGGCATACATTGCTGCCATGAACTCCGCCACTCATCTTGTCAGCCCAAACCGTCGTTTGTGTCTCAGCAGCGCTGCTGCCACCTCCTTGTTTGCCGTTCTGCCCAGCCGCGCCCAGCGCCCAATCAAGCGTCTGCGCATGCTGCTCAACACCAGTTACTCCAGCCCACAAGCTTGGCTCTGGTTAGCGCAAACGCGGGGCTACCTTGCGGCAGAAGGCATTGAGCTACAACTCACGCCGGGCGGTGGCGCTTATACCGCCGCGCCTCGCATGACCTCGGGCGATTTCGATTTGGGCTATGGCGACATCAATTCACTGATTGAGGTCAGTGCCCGCAGCCCCGATACAGCGCCACGCGGCGTTTACATGATGTTCAATGCCTCGCCTTCCTGCGTCTTGGTGGCGGCAGACGGGCCGATCCAGCACCCTCGGCAGTTGCTGGGGCAGCGCATCATCGGCCATGATTCAGACGTCGCGCTGCGCACCTTCGGCGCCTTGTGTCGGCATCAGGGCATCGATGCCTCGGGTGTGCAAATCGCCAGCGCGTGGTCGGGCATGGCTGGTATGGCAGAAGAGGTTCTTGCGGGTCGGGCTGCAGGGGTGTTTGGTTATGTCAGCACCTTCACTGGCGCCATCGTCGCCTCCGATCCGAGCTTGTTGCGCCGCGTGCGCTTTCTGCGATTTGCCGAGTTTGCGCCCGATCTGTATGGCAGCGTGGTGATGGCCTCGCCCCGCTTGCTGCGTGATGATCCCGCTGTGATCGCGGCTGTGCTGCGAGCCATCAACCGAGGCGTGCAAGACATGCTGCGCGATCCCGAAGCTGGGCTCGCTGCAACGCTGCAAGCCGCGCCGGGCTTGCATCGCGAGGCCGAGCGTGCGCGCCTGCAAGCCACACTCGATTTGGAAATGAATGCCGCGCTGCCAAACTCCGCGCAGCAAACACATCTTGGCGATGTGGATGCTGCGCGCCTGTCTCGCAGCATCGCCCTGATGGTGCAAGGCAGCAAACTGCCGCGCACACCGGGAGCCGCTGAAATTTTCACCGCCGCGCTTCTTCCACCGGCTGCGGCGCGTGCGCGTGCAGATGTTGTGCGCAAGTCGTATCGCCTGCTGCTCAACACCGGCATGTCCGGCCACGTCGCTTTTTTCTTGCTCGCGCAAGATCGCCACTATTTGCGTGATGCAGGCATCGAGGTGCAGCTCTCGGGTGGCCCGGGTGCAGCCGCCATGGTGCCCATGGTGCGCGATGGCGCATTTGACATCGGCTACGGTGACATCAGCGCACTGATCGAGCGCATTGCCCGCAGTGCGCCCAACACCGGGCCAGTAGCGATCTTCACCACCTTCAATGTGGTCCCGTTCACCATCGCGGTGGATGCACGCAGCCCTATTCGCCTTCCCCGCGATTTGCTGGGTAAGCGCATCACAGGGCATGGCAGTGATGCTGCGCTACTCACGTTTGACATGTATGCCCAAGCCGCTGGCTTCGATGCCAAAGGCGTCAACGTGGATGGCTCCATGGGCGGCATGGGGCAAGCGGTCAGCGATATGCTCGCTGGCCGTGGCGCAGACGGCGTGTTTGGCTTCGTCAACACGCTGATTGCATCGGCCACGCCTTATGGGGTTGACCCAGCAGCGCTGCGTTTTCTCAATTGGTCGGATGTTTTGCCTGAGATGTATGGCAACACCTTGTTTGTCACGCGTGAAACCTATCAGCGTGATCGCAAGGCACTGCCCGGCTTGGTGCGCGCCGTCAATCAAGGCTTGGTGGATACCGTGCGCAGCCCGCAGGCGGCCATTGATGCATTGCAGCGTCATGCCCCCGGCAGCGATGCCGCCCTCAATTTGCGCCGCTTGCAAGGCACGCTCAATATGGAGATGGCGCACCCCGAAGGCCGCCGCATCGGCATCGGCGATATGGATGATCAACGCCTGCAAGCCTTGATCGAGCGCATTGTGCGCGTCAAGCGCCTGCCGCGAGCGCCAAGTGTGAGCGAGGTGTTTGATCGCAGCTTCTTGCCGCCTCTGGAAGCGCGCGTTCGCTCGCTGGCTCGGTAAAGCCCCAGCATGCCAGAATGCTTGCCATGCCTGCGTCATTTCCTCGTCTCGCCATCTGGCTGCTCGCTTGGGGGCTGATCGGCGCGGTCGGCTCTGTGCTGCTGGCGCGTGATCGTTTGAGCCAGCTTCGCAATGCTTTTGACACGGATGCGCGCATCGTGCACCGCTTGCTCAGCCAGCGCGTGGTGCAGCATGACGCGCTGCTCTCATCGATGGCTTTGCTCCAGCCGCCTGCCGGTGGCGAGCAGCGCCTGTCATCGGTGTATCCGCAAATCTTGGAAGTCAAGCGCCGCGAAGGTGCTGCGCAATGGAGCTATCCAGACCTGACACAAGCCGAGGCGCGCTCGCGCTCACTGCGCCGCGCAGAGCTCGCACGCCTTGAATTTGCGCAGGGCCGATATGTCTTGGTCAGCGCGGCTGAGCCCGCCAGCTTCGCGCTGCGGCTTGATCTGAATGCCATCGTGCCTTGGGCTGAGTGGCCGATGAATCCCAAGAGCAGCCCGGTTCGCGTCAGCCTCGAGCATCAAGGCCAGCAATACATCGTGCAACCCGGCGAGCTGGGCAGTGGCGACTGGCGCTTTGAAGCGCAGAAAAATCTCGCCTCGGAAAGCCAGCCCTTCAATGTCGTGGCGGTGCAGCAAGTGGCGTGGTCACAGTTGCCTTGGCTGCGCATCGCCTTCTGGCTCATGCTGGTGGCTGCGCTGCTTGCCGCGCTATTTGGCCTGCTGCGCCAGCGCGAGCAGCGCCGCCGCGCCGAAGAGCTTTTGCGATTGGGGCAAGTCGCGCGACTCAATCAAATGGGCGAGCTGGCCGCTGGCCTCGCTCATGAACTCAACCAACCGCTCACCGCCGTCTTGGCCAACACGCAAGCTGCGCACAGGCTGCTTGATGATGATCCACCCGAGCTCGATACCGCGCGTGAAGCCATGAAGCAAGCCGCCACACAAGCGCGCCGCGCATCCGATGTGATCGCCCGCCTGCGGCGCAGCATCGATCCGTCCACCTCCGCAATACTGCAATCCGTTAGCTTGGCCGATGCAGCGAAAGCGGCGCTGAACTTGCTCGAACCCGAGCTTCACAAACATCACGTCAACGCAACACTGGATGCACCGCAGCCCGTCTTCGTGCAGGCCGATCCCATCGCCTTAGAGCAAATCATTCACAATCTTTTAACCAACGCCATTCAAGCCATGGCCAACACACCCGCCAGCCAGCGCAGCCTCATGCTCTCCGTGGCCTCCGAAAGCGCAAATGGCGTGCTCAGCGTGCAAGACAGCGGCAGCGGCATTTCGCCTGAAGCACTACCTCGCGTGTTCGAGCCATTTTTCAGCACCCGCGAAGGCGGGCTCGGGCTGGGCTTGAGCCTATGCGAATCCTTGGCCGAAAAAATGGGCGGGCGGCTCACCGCCAGCAACCATGCGCCCACCGGCGCAGTCTTTCAATTGACGCTTGCTCTCGCGCAGCGCTCGCCCTCATGAACAGCCTCGACGCCACATCACCCGCCCAGCCGCTCTCGCCTTTGATCCAGCTCATTGACGATGACGATGCCGTGCGCAGCAGCTTGAGCTTGCTGATCAGCACCGTCGGGCTGCGGGTGCAAAGCTGGGCTGATCCTGTGGCTTTCTTAGAAGGCTTTGATCGCGAGAGCATTGGCACCATCGTGCTGGATGTGCGCATGCCTGGCCTGAGCGGGCTGAGCGTTTTAGAACGTCTGATGGCGCAAAATGTTGATCAACCCGTCATCATGCTCACCGGCCACGGCACGGTGGAGATGTGTCGCCGCGCTTTCAAAGCTGGCGCTGCCGAGTTTTTGGAAAAGCCTGTGGATGATGAAGCCTTGATCGAAGCTCTGCAACAAGCGGTGCGCCAGCATGTGCGTTCGCGCCAGCGCCATCAAGCCGATCGCGCCGCACGCGAGCGCTATGCGCAGCTGTCTGAGCGCGAGCGCGAGGTGCTGGGCCTCATCGTCGAGGGCCTGACCAACAAAGAAATCGGCCGCGCGCTGGATCTTTCGCCGCGCACCGTGGAAACGCATCGCGCCCACCTGTTTGCCAAGCTCGAAGCCGGCTCCTTAGCCCAGCTCATTCGCAGCTACGCCAGCTTGGTCGAGCAAGAGGATGGCGCCGCGTAGTTCTACGGATGCTTTGGCGTAGCGGTGCGGATGGTGCAAACCGCGCATTGTTTTTACAGTTCTCCTACGGTTGATCGAACCGCAATGTCCTATCAGGAGAATCTCATGCGTCACTTTGCTACCACCCTTATCTTGGCTGCTTGCGCAGTCGCTTCCACTGCACAAGCTCAAGCTGTGCGCACCGAGCGCAATATGTCGCTCGACCTCGCCAACCAAATCGCCGCAGCCACCGTTGCCGCTTGCACTGCCGGTGGCCACAACGTCACCGCCACCGTGGTGGATCGTGCAGGCACGATTCGCGCCGTTCAACGCGCCGACAACGCTGGCCCGCACACTATCGCCGCCAGTTTTGAGAAGGCCTTCACCTCCGCATCGGCCCGCAACAACACCTTGGCCATGATGGAAAACGCGCAGAAGAATCCCGCAGCAGCCAACCTGGTTTACATCCCCGGCTTCTTGCTGGTGGGCGGCGGCGTGCCTGTGCGCGTGGGCAATGAAGTGATTGGCGCAGTTGGCGTGGGAGGCGCACCAGGCGGCCATCTCGATGAGCAATGCGCCACAGCCGCTCTGGAAAAAGTCAAAGAGCTGCTCAAGTAAATTCCCCGAAGGAGAAAACCTCATGAATGCTCAGCCCAAAGTCATCCCGCTCAGCCGCCAGCTTCCCCGCTTGGCGCTCTCGCTGGCCACCAGCTTAGCCTTCATGAGCTTGCTGCAAATGCCTCTAGCCGCCTCGGCCCAAATCCCGCCAAATGCGCAAGAAGTCGCGCGCTTCAGCACGCTGCATGCTGCCGCCCATCGCGGCAATGTTGCGGCCATTGAAGCAGCAGCATCTGCCAAAGCTGATCTGAATGCCCGCGACAGCTACGGCCGCACGCCGCTGCATGTGGCCGTGTTTGCCAAGCAGCGCGAAGCCGTAAAAGCTTTGGTGAAAGCAGGCGCTAACATCAATCTGCTAGAAAACGACCGCTACGACGGCATCACCATCGCCTCCGTGGCCGATGATGAAGAGACCCTTCGCGTTTTGATCCAACTCGGCGCCAACGCCAAGCTCACCACCAGCCGCTACGACGGTACCGCCCTGATCGCCGCTGCGCATTTAGGCCATGATGGCGTGGTTCGCCAGCTCATTGCCGCCGGCGCGCCGCTCGATCATGTCAACAACCTGCACTGGACCGCCGTGATCGAATCCATCGTCTTGGGCGATAGCGGCAAACGCCACCAAGCCACACTCGAAGCCCTGATCAAAGCCGGCGCGAATCTGCAACTGGCGGATCGGCAAGGCAACACCCCTTTGGCGCTCGCTCGCCAGCGCGGCTATGCGCCCATGGTGCGCATGCTAGAGGTTGCAGGGGCGCGATAGCCCCGAAAAGCACTATAAATTAGATAGCACTCTGCGCAGACTCTATGCCGGCAACATGCCGTTTTTGCTTCAAAAATCACTTCCCAGCTAAGAACGCCTGCACCGCCGCCACCGTCTGCATCGCGTCTTCCTCATGCGGCACATGCCCCAGCGTTTCAAACTTCACCAGCTTTGAGCCGGCGATGTCTTTGGCAAAGCGCTCGCCATTGATCGGCGGAATCAGGCGATCTTGCCCGCCCCAGATGATCAGCGTGGGCTGTGTGATATTGGCAATGCGCTCTGGCGCAAGAGCCATGCGCTCACGCATGCGCAAGCCGAGAGCGCGGCGGTTGCCCTCGCGCAGCGTGAGCTCGTAATACCGATCCACCAATTCAGGCGTGATCTTCGAAGGGTCGCCATACACATTCTTCACACTTGTCTCCACCAGTCCGCGCGGCAGCGTGTTTTCAAGCAATGGCGCAAGCCCCTCGATGCGCGCCAAGCGAAAACCCAAAGGCACCGACTTTGATTCAAACGGATAGCCCGCTGCATCCACCAAAATCAATTTCGCAATACGCGCCGGCTGCGTGGCCCGCAAATAGTCTGCCGTTTCCCAAGCAATTTGCCCACCCAAGGAATTGCCACCCAGCACCACCGGCTGAGAGATGCCCAAAGCATCCAGCGTGGCCACCACGAATTTCGCGTAATTCAGCGGCGTGTATCGGCCGCCATCCTCATTCATCCATTGGCCCGCCCCATCGCCACGAAAGGGCCCCGTCAGCCCAAAGCCCGGCAAATCAAAGCGAATCACCCGCCGCGTCTTGGCCAGCTCGGCCGCCCAGCCGTCCCAGGTATGCAAACTCGCACTCGTGCCATGCAGGAGCACGATCGGCTCAGCATCGGTGCGCACGCCTTCATCCCGATAGTGCACAGCCATCCCCCGCACATCCACAAACTTCGAGCCCGATGCCGGCGCGGCCCAGCGCGCCTTGAGTGACTCCACCGGCCGATCAGGCGCCCAGCTCGCTGCCAGCCCACCGCCCACCAACACCACCAGCGCCGCCAATGCGCCTATCCACCACTTGCTTTTCATCGCAGTCTTCCTTGATCAACACTCTCAAAATGTGAGCACTCTGCGCAGATTCTATGCCGGCAAACTGCCCAAAACACTTCAAATATTGCCTTCCCAGCATGCAGCCCCTATTATCTGAGCATGCAAACCTCTCGCCTCTTAAGCGCCGCGCTTCTCATTGCCGCCGCGCTCTCCCTCCCCGCCTTCGCGCAAACCGCAGCGCCCGCAGCCTCCGCCCCTGCCGCCAGCCCCAGCACCGCCCTCACCGCTGAAATCATCCAAGTCACCGTCAAAGAATCCGGCCCGCGCGGCGCAGATGTCGCCATGCCGGTGCATGTGTTCAAGCCCACACTCAGCCAAGCCAATGCAGGCGTTGGGCCCTGGCCCGTCGTCATCTTCTCGCATGGCCGCGCCACCACCGTAGAAGAGCGTCAAAATGTGCGCAACCCCGTCCTCTTCGGCCATGTGCGCTATTGGCATGCCAAGGGCTATGCCGTCATCGCTCCCATCCGCCCCGGCTATGGCGAGCTCACCGCCCACGACCCCGAAGCCGCCGGCACGCGATTTCCTGAGACGGGCAACGGCCCCTGCACCGGCCTCGCCCAATACGACAAAGTCGCCGAAAACGCCACCCGCGCCGTGCGCGCTGCGCATGATTGGCTGCGCGAGCAGCCCTGGGCTAACAAAGATCGCGTCTTACTCGTCGGCCAATCCGTCGGCGGCCTCACCACGGTGGCCGCCTGCGGGCAGAATTGGCCCGGCGTGATCGGCTGCGTCAACTTCGCCGGCGGCTCCGGCGGCAAGCCCGACACCCACCCCGGCGCCTCCTGCCAGCCCGATCGCATGCGCGATGTCCTCGGCAGCGCCGGCAAAACCACCCAAGTCCCCAGCCTCTGGCTCTATTCAGAAAACGATCTCTATTGGGGCGCCGAGCCCCCCAAACAATGGCACAAAGCCCATGTCGAAGCCGCCACAGCCGCCGGCCAGAAAACCACCGCCGAATTCTTCGCCGCCCCACCGGTTGACCCAGACGGCCACCGCCTGCTCGCCATCGGTGGCAGACACTGGAGCCCGCCACTCAATGCTTGGCTGAAGAAGAATGGGTTTTGAGTCGCTATATATTTAGTAGCGTATTGCGCAGATTATCTGCCGGCTAGTCGTCAGTTCGATGTGTATCTAGAGCGCACCTATGCTTGGCAGGCCTAGCGACTTTAGGTAGCAGTAGGTTTGGTCGTAAAGTCCGGCTGCGCGCGTTGGATCACTTACATCTCCATCGGGCACCACTATCACCAGACCCTGCCGCGCGCGCGTCAGAAGCACTCTGTACGCGTTTATTAGGTAGCTCTGCCTTTCTACCTTGTGTGTCTTTTGCCACTTATTACCTTTAAATGCGTGCGCGCTCCAACCGTCTTGCGTAAATCGCAAATCTGCATCCCAAACGACCGCCGTCCAGTCTAGTTCGAGGCCCTGCACATCAAACTCTGTCGCAACATCTTCAAGATAGAACGACGAGCGAACATCGGTTCTGTCGTCTAGAAACCAATGCACAGGATCGATTTTCACCCTCACGTCGATCGCATGCGGTCGCAGTCGTTGTGCTCGTGAAGACGCCACCATACCAAACCGCTCGGAGCCTCGTGCTTTCTTGCGAAGCCACTGTCTTGCTTGGTCTACATTTCTGGTCAAGCATATTGGATAGCGCTTGCCGACCTCTTGGTACAAGCTACGAGCACGGTCTACGTCACAGTCAAGAATTGCGTTAATCAAATGCGCCTGTTTTTCTGCACGGAAACTTCGCATAGACGTAGACAAATGAAGTTCGGGAACGTCATTAATTTGCGTCTTGCTGGCGATTCGCTTTAGGTCACTGGCAGCGCCGTACTCGGGATCTCTGAGCTGACTCGAGACGTAAATGGACCAGTGAGGAAATGAGGTTTCAATAGCCCGCAGCCACTCTGCCATTCCCGCCTCACCCGTGTTGATTTCCTGCCCTCCGCCAATAAGGCAAACGACCACTGCCCAGTCTTTGTGGCGATCAAGACAGGAAATCAAAAACTCAGGTTCTGATTGGCTAAAGCCAGGCCTCCCCTTTTTTCGCTGCATGAAGTCACTTGTTTGCTCTTTCGTCCATGCACGTTGTGCTTCGTCAAAGATTGCAATGTGATCAACAGGTGGATCCTCCGAGTCAAGGCAAGCATCTCGAAAGTGATGGACGTTTTGGATGAACATATCAACTGCTTGTCGTGCTCGGCCTTTCTTCACGGGCTTGTTCGATGCCTTGCCACGACTCACTTGATCTCGAGCCAATGCCTCCCGCAAGATCGCTACCAACGGTCCATTGCCTGAAAGGTAAACGCTATGTAGCGAATCTAAAGCGCTCTGGTGCTGCGTGGCGGTATTTAACCCAACCAGCGTTTTGCCTGCGCCTGGCACGCCCGTAACCATACAAATCGCCTTGCGCCCTTTTGCTCTCGCATCAACGATGATTTCGTCGATCGCGGACGCAGTAACCGCTAGGTTTTGCGCCGAGGCATCCGATTTACACAGCTCCTCGACCGTATGGTCTGCATAGAGCGCAATAGCTGCCTCAACAATTGTCGGAGTGGGTCGATAGCGTCCGGCTGCCCAAGCGTCAGCGTCAATATCGAAGCTGTCTTGGTCGTAGGCCAAGGCCTCCGCGATCACATCGGCAATTTGTTTCGATGCGACGCATATCGGTACTGCGACTCCATCGTTAGCATAGTTTGGTCGCAGACTCCTCGTTATTGACAACGCCTCCGTAGCAACCAAGATCGGGATTATTTTCTCGTGCGCACTTGTTTCGTGGAAGTTTTTAAGATCGAGTGCATAGTCCCACACCTGCTCGATCGCCCCCCTGTGAAACTCGACAGACCCAACCTTAAACTCAAGAACGAATATCGTTCGATGGGCTAAAAGTACAACATCAATTCGGCGTCCCAATCGTGGAACGACAAACTCGAAATAAAGCGTTGCGTTACTACATTGAGATAGAGACAGGGGCGTCAGCTGCTCTCGTAGTACCAGAATCTGGTGAAGCCAAGCACGCTTTTGAGTGTCATCTAATGCTAGGCTCTCGCGTGCTAACGCGCCAAGAATCTCTTCGTCTGATTGTTGTAAAAACTTACCAACAAGGGCCGAGTAGAAAGCGCGCATCCGGCCACCTGTCTGTACTTATCAAACATCAATATTCATCGCCCTCAGCGCATTGTCTTCAATGAATTGGCGGCGGGGTTCGACTTCGTCGCCCATGAGGGTGGTGAACACGCGGTCGGCTTCGATGGCGTCTTCGATTTGCACTTTGAGCAGGCGGCGGACTGTTGGGTCCATGGTGGTTTCCCAGAGTTGCTCGGGGTTCATCTCACCCAAGCCTTTGTAGCGCTGGCGGCTGGTGGTGCGCTCGGCTTCGCCAATGAGCCATTGCATGGCTTCGCGGAAGTCGGCCACTTTGCTGTCTTTGAGTTTGTCGCCTTCGCCGCGCTGCACGATGGCGCCATCGGTGACCAAGCCTTGGAAGGTGAGCGCTGCGTCCACTAGGGCGGCATAGTCGCCGCCGTGTACGAAATCTGCGGTGATGGTGGAGAGTTTGTCGTTGCCATGCACGCGGCGCGTGATGGTGAGCACATGCTTGTCGGTGCGCGCGTCAAACACGGCGGCCACTTGCGCGGCATGCAATGCGCCTTGCAGAGCGGTGGCTGATTTTTCTGCGTCTGCCATGGTGTCGAGATTGAGCGACACGCCATTCATGATGGCATGCAGGGCTTCGCCATCCATCCAGTTGGAGAGGCGCGCGATCACGGCTTCTGCGAGCTGGTATTTGCGGGCGATCTCCACCAGCGTGTCGCCGCTAATAGCGGCTTTGTCTTTACCAGGCACGAGCTTGGCGCCATCCATGGCCACGCGCAGTAAATAGGCATCGAGATCGTGGCCATCTTTGAGGTATTGCTCGGCCTTGCCGTGCTTGACTTTGTAGAGCGGCGGCTGAGCAATATAAATGTGGCCGCGCTCAACCAGCGCTGGCATCTGGCGATAGAAGAAGGTGAGCAGCAGAGTGCGGATGTGCGCGCCGTCCACGTCAGCATCGGTCATGATGATGATGCGGTGATAGCGCAGTTTGTCTACGTTGAAATCATCAGAGCCGCCCACTGCGCCGATGCCTGTGCCTAAAGCGGTGATGAGTGTGACGATTTCATTGCTGGTGAGCAGCTTGTCATAGCGGGCTTTTTCGACGTTCAAAATCTTGCCGCGCAAAGGCAGGATGGCTTGGAATTTGCGATCACGGCCTTGCTTGGCGGAGCCGCCGGCGGAATCACCCTCGACGATGTAGATTTCGCAGAGCGATGCATCCTTTTCTTGGCAATCAGCGAGCTTGCCGGGCAGGCCGAAGCCATCGAGTGCGCCTTTGCGGCGCGTCATTTCGCGTGCTTTGCGGGCAGCATCGCGGGCGCGGGCTGCATCGATGATCTTGCCGCAGATGATTTTTGCGTCATTCGGGCGCTCATCCAAATACTCGGTGAGCGCTTTGGCCACGATGTCTTCCACCGGGGCGCGCACTTCGCTGCTGACGAGTTTGTCTTTCGTCTGGCTGGAGAACTTTGGCTCAGGTACTTTGACGGAGAGCACGCAGCAGAGGCCTTCGCGCATGTCGTCGCCTGATATGTCCACCTTGGCTTTTTTGGCCAACTCATTCGCCTCAATGTATTTGCTGATCACGCGCGTCATCGCGGCGCGCAGGCCAGTGAGGTGGGTGCCGCCATCGCGCTGGGGGATGTTGTTGGTGAAGCAGAGCACGTTTTCGTTGTAGCTCTCGTTCCACTGCATGGAGACTTCCACGCCAATATGCGTGCCGGGAATGCCGCCGTAGCTGTCTGCGGGGCGCTCGCCCATGGCTGAGAAGGTGGTGGGGTGGAGCACTTTCTTTGCGCCGTTGATGAACTCAACAAAGCCTTTCACGCCGCCAGCGCCAGAGAAGTCATCGCTCTTGCCGCTGCGCTCATCATGCAAACGGATGCGCACACCGTTGTTCAAAAAGCTCAGCTCGCGCAAGCGCTTGGCCAAAATCTCATAGTGGTATTCGTTGTTTTGCGTGAAGATTTCTACATCGGGCAAGAAATGCACTTCCGTGCCACGCTTCTCCGTTTGCCCCATCACGCGCATCGGCGAGACTTCAACACCATCACGCTTTTCAATGATGCGGTTTTGCACCACGCCTTGCGCAAATTCAAGGGTATGCATCTGCCCTTCGCGGCGCACCGTGAGGCGCAGCCATTTAGAGAGTCCATTCACGCAGCTCACGCCCACGCCATGCAAACCGCCTGAGACTTTGTAGCTGTTTTGGTTGAACTTGCCGCCTGCGTGCAATTCCGTGAGCGCGATCTCAGAAGCAGAGCGCTTGGGCTCATGCTTGTCATCCATCTTCACGCCAGTGGGGATGCCACGGCCGTTGTCGACCACGCTGATGGAGTTGTCGGAGTGAATCGTCACGACGATATCGTCGCAATGGCCAGCAAGGGCTTCGTCAATCGAGTTATCGACCACCTCGAATACCAAATGGTGCAAACCTGTGCCATCTGACGTATCGCCGATGTACATGCCGGGGCGCTTGCGCACGGCCTCCAAGCCTTCGAGGATCTGGATCGACTCTGAACCGTATTCTGCGCTGCCTGCTGCCGTGGATGGGCTTGCTTTGACGCTGTTATCAGGGACTTCTTTTGGGGTTTCAGATGCGCTCATCAGACTCTCAATTCACAAAAAACTACAAAAACTCAAATACTAAAAACACTTAAGGGGGCCGAAGCCCCCGTTTCTCTCAACTTAAATTTATATTCGCATCGGCATCACGACATACTTGAAGCTGCTGTCTTCAGGCAGGGTGAAGAGCGCGGAGCTGTTGGAATCAGACAGCTCAATCCGCGCCATCTCTTGCTCCATGTTGGCCAGCACATCAATGAGATAGGTCACGTTAAAACCAATCTCGATGCTGTCGCCGGTGTAGTCGATATCAATCTCGTCCACGGCTTCTTCTTGCTCAGCATTGTTGGCCGCGACACGCAAAGTGCCTGGATCGATGTTGAGGCGCACGCCTTTGAATTTATCGCTCGTCAAGATCGCTGTGCGTTGCAAGGTAGCGAGCAAGGCAGCACGACCCACGGTGATGATGTTTTTATGGTTCTTCGGAATCACGCGGTTGTAATCGGGGAATTTGCCTTCGACCAACTTGGTGACGAATTCCATTTCGCCGAAGCTGAATTTGGCTTGGTTGCCCGCGAACTGCATGTTGATCTCGCCTTCGCTGTCAGAGAGCAGGCGCTGGAGTTCAAGCACGGTTTTGCGCGGCAAGATCACTTCTTGCTTCGGCACTTCCACATCCAGCTGAGCGGATGCAAATGCGAGGCGGTGGCCATCAGTAGCGACGATAGCAAGCTGCTTGCCTTCGGCGACGAACAAGATGCCGTTGAGGTAGTAACGGATATCGTGCACAGCCATCGCGAAAGAAACTTGGCTAAGCAGATTCTTCAAAGCCTTTTGCGGGATGGAGAAAGCAGGGCCGAAATTGGCGGCTTCTTGAACGAGCGGGAAATCTTCTGCAGGCAAAGTTTGCAAGGTGAACTTACTCTTGCCGCCTTTCAAGATCAATTTGCTGGCGCTGGATTCGAGTGAGACGGTTTGATCAGCCGGCATGGTGCGCAAAATGTCGATGAGCTTGCGCGCGCCCACGGTGGTGGAGAAATTGCCTACATCGCCATCCATGCCCGCACTGGTGCGAATTTGAATTTCCAAATCGCTGGTGGTCAGCTGCATGCTCTCACCCGTCTTGCGCAGAAGCACATTGGCGAGGATGGGCAATGTATGGCGGCGCTCCACGATGCCGCAGACGGATTGAAGCAGGCCGAGCAGCTTTTCTTGTGTTGCCTTGAGTACGATCATGTTGTCAGCCTCTTGTTCTTTAAATCAATTAATAAAGATAGTAGTAGTAGATAAGGGAGCCGGTGCGCTGTGGAAAACAGTATTTTCGCCTGAAAAATCATGGGTTTAGCGTGTTTTGAAAACTGTGGGCAAGCCTGCTTCCGTGGGTGTGGATGAGCATGAATAAGTTTGGAAAAAGCGACAAGCCTGTGGATAAGCTGCGTCTTGTCCCAAAACTATCCCCAGACTTGTTCCAGAGTCTAAAAACACCATCCATTTTCACCTGAAAAGTCCTAAATTGATAGCAGCTCGCGCAATATATTTGCCGGGGAACTGCAGGTTTTGTTTGAAAGATTGGGAATCCCAGCCCATTAACCTTTGAGCGTCTGCTCCAGCACATGCAATTGCTGGTTGAGCTCAGAAAACTGCTGTCGTTCGGTGCCGATTTTGCGCACAGCGTGCAGCACCGTGGTGTGATCCCGCCCGCCAAAAAGCTCGCCGATCTCAGGCAGGCTTTTTTGGGTGAGTTCTTTGGCCAAATACATGGCGATTTGGCGGGGCCTAGCGATCGAGGCGGGGCGCTTTTTGGAATACATGTCCGCCACCTTGATTTTGTAAAAATCGGCCACGGTTTTCTGGATGTTTTCCACGCCGATCTGGCGGTTTTGGATAGAAAGCAGATCGCGCAGGGCTTCTCGGGCCAGCTGGATCGAGATCTCTTTTTGGTTAAAGCGCGAATAGGCCAGGATCTTGCGCAGTGCGCCTTCGAGCTCACGCACGTTGGAGCGCACATTCTTGGCCACGAAGAAAGCCACGTCTTCCGGCATGGAAGAGCCTTCGCTGATGGCTTTGTTGATCAGGATGGCCACCCGCATTTCAAGCTCAGGCGGCTCTATGGCCACGGAAAGGCCAGAATCAAAGCGCGACACCAGGCGCTCGTGCATGTCCGTCAAACCCTTGGGATAGGTGTCGGAAGTCATCACGATATGGCTCTTTTTGGCCAAAAGCGCCTCAAAAGCATTGAAGAATTCTTCCTGGGTGCGGTCTTTGTTGGCAAAGAACTGCACATCGTCGATCAACAGGAGGTCGAGCTGGTGATAACGCGCCTTGAATTCATCAAAAGTCTTGCGCTGGTAGGCGCGCACCACGTCCGAGACGAATTGCTCCGCGTGAG
Source organism: Variovorax sp. PCZ-1 (assembly GCF_018413605.1). Classification (GTDB taxonomy): domain Bacteria; phylum Pseudomonadota; class Gammaproteobacteria; order Burkholderiales; family Burkholderiaceae_C; genus JANMDU01. Next base: position 171,064 of record NZ_JAHCDN010000003.1, read on the forward strand.
TGTAAAGCACCTTAGCATCGGGTTTGGCGGCCAAAAGCTGGTTGCCCACAGCATGCAATAAATGGGTTTTGCCCAGACCCACGCCACCATAAATAAAGAGCGGGTTGTAGAGATTGCCGAGGTTGCTGGCCACATGCAGGGCGGCTGCGCGTGCCATGCGGTTGGCTGAGCCTTCCACCAAAGTGTCGAAGGAAAGCGCTGTGTTAATCCGGGATTTGAAGCCGCCAGCTCCCTCATCTTCTGTGAGCAAGGCGGGGCCGGGAGGCGGAAAATCACCGATGTTCTGCCCTTGTACGATGCTGCTGGCAGCGACAAAAGAAGAATTGGGTCCAGAAGAGATGCTTGATTTGGCTTGCGATTCGCGCGGAGCAAGCGCTAACTCAAGTGCGATGCTTGCTCCACCTGCTTCGCGGCAGAGCTTTTCCGCTGTGGCAGCAATCTTGCCGGCATATTGGGCGCGCACCCAATCGAGCTTGAAGCGGTTGGCCACCAGCACGGTGAGCTTGGAAAGATCTGGGCTGACCACCGCTTGCAGCGGCTTGATCCAGGTCACGAACTGCTGTTCGGGCAGTTCTTGTGCAAGCACGGCGAGGCAGCGTGGCCAGAGCTGGGGTGCTTCGAGTTGAATAGCGCTGGCCTCAGGCGAGTCCAAGCCAAAGGCGGGGTCGGCGCTCGTTTCCAAGAAAGAAACGGAAGAAGAAATTACTTGCCCCTCGGTCATTTTTACTGCAAAGCTTCTAAAAATAATTGTGGATAATTCTGAAAATCAGAGCAGCGATTGTAGTCAGAAAAGGCAGTTATCCACAGGGAAAGTTACACAAATATACAGTGAGTTTGGGCCATAGTGTGTGCTTACAAACCCGCTGCGCTGCGCTATTTGCTGTACTGTTGTGTGAAAGGGCTGGCAATATCGCCGCCAAACCCTTGTCAGCACAAGAAAAGCATGCCAGAGCACTAGCGCAAAGAGCCCGAAATCTGCGATAATCGAGGGCTTCGCTTGACGCAGCTGCAATGCTTGTGATCGGGCGCTAATTGAAAGGCAATTCAGCCTTTTGCTCTGGATCATCGAATCATGAAACGTACTTATCAACCTTCCAAAACCCGCCGCGCCCGTACACACGGTTTCCTCGTGCGCATGAAAACCAAAGGTGGCCGCGCTGTGATCAACGCACGCCGCGCCAAAGGCCGCAAGCGCCTGGCCGTCTAATTGCACAAGAGTGGCTGACGCTGCCTTGCTGCCTCGCCTGAAAACCGCCGAGCAGTTTGCTGCCGTGCTGGATGCGAGCAAACACAAAGCAGCGCAGCCAGCCGGCATGTGGCGCAGCGCGCATTTCGCGTTGCACATGGCACCTTTGAGTGCCGCCGAAACTGCCGTCAAGCCCGAGTCGAAAACTGCTTCGCCAGGCCGCAGACCCAGTGCCAGCGCCACGCCTATCATTGGCGTGATCTGCCCCAAGCGTTGGGCCAAACGCGCCGTCACCCGCAACACCATCAAGCGCCAGATTTACGCCGTGTTCAGCGAACTCGAACCCCAGTTGCCAGCTGCCTGCCTTGTGCTGCGCTTGGCCTCGGGCTTCTCGCGTGAACAGTTTCCTAGCGCCACCTCGTCTGCCTTGAAAGCAACACTGCGCGCTGAGCTGCTGGCGCTGCTTGGCAAACTGCCCGCGCAGCAAGGTGCGGCCGTATGAGCGTCCTGCAAAAAATCCTCATCGGCATCGTACAGTTTTACCGTTTGTTTTTAAGCGCGTGGCTGGGCAGTGCTTGCCGCTTCACGCCGACCTGCTCTGCCTACGCGCTCGAAGCCTTGCAGCAGCATGGTGCGGGCCGAGGCAGCTATTTGGCTGCACGCCGCATTGTGCGCTGCCATCCTTGGTGCGAAGGCGGGCATGATCCTGTGCCACCAGCCAACAAGCCTGTGGGCAAAACAGCCAATACGCTCTTCACTTCTCTTGTTTCTCCTGAAAAGACCTCCTCATGAACGATATTCGGCGCTCCATTCTCTGGGCGGTTTTCGCGTTTTCTCTTGTGATGCTCTGGGATGCCTGGCAAGTGCACAACGGCCGCGCCGCGACCTTCTTCCCTAAGCCGAAGCCAGCAGCGACGGCTGCTAACCCCGCAACCAGCTTAGCGACCCCCGCCGCCGGTGCATCAGCTGCGGCCGTGCCCGCGCCAAGCGCCGCGGCAACACCCGCAGGCACGGCGCAATCCGCGCCTGCACAAGCACCCATCTCTACAACGGGCCAAACCTGGGAAGTCAGCACTGATGTGCTCAAGCTCACGTTCGCCAGTGAAGGCGGCAACATCGTGCGCGCCGAGCTCTTGAAGCACCGCGAGCTCGATGCCAAGAAAGACAAGCTCGATCCGAATAAAAATGTTGTCCTGCTAGACCGCAGCACAGGCCGCGCCTACGAAGCCCAATCCGGCCTGCTCGGCATGAATGGCCAGCCCGCTTTGCCCAGCCATTTGGCAGCTATGAGCTTCAGTGGCGACAAAGCTTTGAAAGATGGCCAAAACGAACTCACGCTCAAATTTGAATCCCAAGAAATGGGCGGCGTCAAATATGTGAAAACCTACACCCTCAAGCGTGGCGAATACGCGATGGCCGTGAAGCACGACATCGTCAACACCAGCGGCTCACCCGTCTCTGCCCAGCTCTATATGCAGCTCGTGCGCGATGGCAACAAGCCCGCCGGCGAATCCGCTTTCTACAGCACCTTCACCGGCCCCGTGGTCTACACGGCTGAGAAGAAATACGAAAAAGCCGAGTTCACCGATATCGAGAAAAACAAAGCCGAATTCCAAACGCAAACCAAGGCCGGCTATGTGGCCATGGTGCAGCATTATTTCGGCAGCGCCTGGCTCTTGCCCGATGGCATTCAGCGCGACAACTACATGAGCAAAGCCGGCGCGAACCTGTATTCCGTGGGCATGAAAGCGCCCATGCAAGCCGTAGCTGCAGGCGCCACACAAAGCACCGAGACGCGCCTCTTCATCGGCCCGCAAGAAGAAAACAAACTCGAAGCCCTCTACCCCGGCCTCGAGCTGATCAAAGACTACGGCTGGCTCACCATCCTCGCCAAGCCGCTCTACTGGATCATGGACAAGCTCTTTGCCTACATTGGCAACTGGGGCTGGACGATCATGGCCCTCGTGCTCCTCCTCAAGATCGCTTTCTACTGGCTCAACGCCACAGCCTACCGCTCTATGGCTAAGATGAAAGCCATCAACCCCAAGATCATGGAAATGCGCGAGCGCTTGAAAGACAAGCCGCAGCAGATGCAACAAGAGATGATGCGCATCTACCGCGAAGAAAAGGTCAACCCCATGGGCGGCTGCTTCCCGATCATGATTCAGATCCCCGTGTTCATCGCCTTGTATTGGGTGCTGCTCTCTTCCGTGGAGGTGCGTGGCGCGCCTTGGATCGGCTGGATCACCGATCTCTCCGTGCCTGATCCTTGGTTCATCCTGCCTGTGGTGATGGCTGCAACGACGATGTTGCAAACCGCACTCAACCCAACGCCACCCGATCCGCTGCAGGCGAAGTTGATGTGGTACATGCCCCTGATCTTCTCGGTCATGTTCTTCTTCTTTCCCGCCGGCTTGGTGCTCTACTGGATCACCAACAACGTGCTCTCGATTGCCCAGCAGTGGATGATCAACAAAAGCATGGGCGTGCCCCCGCAGTTCAATCTGCCTTGGAAGAAGGCAGAAGAGAAGAAGGCGTAAAGACTGTTTTGCTTAACAAAGCCGCCGGAGTTACTTCTAGGCGGCTTTGTTTTATGGCGACCAAGAGAACGCAAAAGCGCAGAAGTACGCAAAAGACGCAGAAAAAACAAAGGCACATTTTTTGCGAATTTTGCGTACTTCTGCGTCTTTTGCGTTCTCCTCTTCAGCCCTCCTAAAATCTTCTCCATGCTCCCCCGCCACCAAGACCCCATCGTTGCTATCGCCACCGCCCCTGGTCGCGGTGCGGTGGGGATCGTGCGCGTATCTGGCAAATATCTCAAGCCCCTGCTCACTCCTCTTTTAGGAGCATCTCGCGCAGATTCTATGCCGGCGAGAGAGGCAAAATACTTAAAATTTCTCGATAAAAACAACCAAGCGATCGATCAAGGTCTTGCGCTGTATTTCCCAGCACCGCACTCCTTCACCGGCGAAGACGTGATCGAGCTGCAAGCGCATGGCGGCCCCGTAGTGCTGCAATTGCTCGTCTCGCGCGTGCTTGAAGCCTCGAAAGAGATCGACGCGCTTAAAAGCATGCGCATTGCCCAGCCTGGCGAGTTCACCGAGCGGGCGTTTTTAAATGACAAGATGGATCTGGCGCAGGCTGAAGCTGTGACGGATTTGATCGATGCCAGCACAGAAGCCGCAGCGCGCGGTGCAGCGCGTTCGCTCTCGGGCGCATTCTCCAAAGAGGTTCACACCCTGCGAGATGCGCTCATCCATCTGCGCATGCTGGTCGAAGCCACGCTGGATTTTCCCGAGGAAGAAATCGAGCATTTGAGCAAGAACAAAGCGCGCGAGCAGCTATCAAATTTGCAGCAATCGGTGCTGAGCTTCCAGAAAAAAACTGCACAAGGCGCGCTCCTGCGCGAAGGCATCAAGGTCGTGATTGCTGGCCAACCGAATGCCGGAAAAAGCAGCTTGCTCAATGCTCTTGCCGGCGCAGAGCTCGCCATCGTTACGCCCATTGCAGGCACCACGCGCGATAAAGTGCAAGAGACTATTTCAGTTCAAGGTGTGCCCATCCACATCATTGATACCGCTGGTTTGCGAGAGAGCGAAGATGTCGTCGAGCGCATCGGTATCGAGCGCGCCTGGGAAGAAATCGCCAAGGCCGATTGCGTGATTCACTTGCACGATCTGCATGCTGAGCAATCGCAAGAAAAAGAAATCGCTACTAATTCGATAGCTGCCCGCGCAGCACTGATGCCGGCGATACGGCAAAAACTGCCTCAAAACACGCCCATTCTTGATGTCTGGAACAAAGCAGACCTCACGCAGGCCAGCGCGCCAACAGAAGGTATCCTCATCAGCGCCAAAACCGGCCAAGGCATCGATGCGCTGCGAAAAAAGCTCCTCGAAGTCGCTGGCTGGCAATCATCCAGCGGCGAAGGCAGCTACATCGCCCGCGAGCGCCATGTGCAAGCTGTGGCTGCTGTGCAAGCGCATCTCGCAGAAGCTTCAGATCACCTGGATGCAAGTCTTGTACACAACGCAGGCGGCCTAGATTTGCTTGCCGAAGAGCTCCGTTTGGCGCAAAACGCTTTGAATGAAATTACTGGCGCGTTTTCTTCCGATGATTTGCTCGGCGAGATCTTCTCGAAATTTTGTATCGGGAAATGATCAGGCGGGTTGGGTATCGATAAAACTCTGCCGCGCCGCCAGCTTCTCACTGAGCTTGGCCAAATTCGCATAATCCGCACGCCAATCCATCTGCGCAAAGCGGAAATCCAAATAGCCCAGGGCGCAGCCTACCGCCACATCGGCCAAGCTGAAATGTGTGCCGGCGCAGAATGCGCGGTCGCCCAAGCCTTGGCTCATGGCCTTCAAGCTGGCTGCAATCTTGCCCATTTGGCGGTCGATCCAAGCCTGGGAGCGCTGCGCATCGCTGCGGCCTGCCCACGTGGCTTCCAGGCGTGCCAATATCGCGGCATCGCAAAGGCCATCGGCCAGTGCTTCCCAGGTCTTCACTTCAGCTTTTTCGCGGCCATTGGCAGGAATCAGCTTGCCCACGGGCGAGAGCGTATCCAGATACTCGACGATCACGCGCGAATCAAACAGCGCCTCGCCACCCTCCATCACCAAACAAGGCACTTTGCCCAGTGGGTTGGATTCGGTGATCTGCGTCGTGGCTGACCACACATCTTCCAAGATGAATTGGTAATCCAGCTTCTTCTCAGCCATCACAATGCGCACCTTGCGTGCATAAGGGCTGGTCACAGCGCCGATCAGTTTCATGCGAATTCTCTTTGTGCTTAAAAATCTATTTTAACGATGTAGAGAACCTCTGAATAATTCGGTTCGGGCGAATCTGGCTCGTTTTCGAGCGGTCTGCGTCGTTGAAAAGCCTCGCTTTAGCACCGCTAAAGCTATGTTTTTCGCCTAGCATCCCATCCCGAAATCAAACCAGCTTCATCCCGACGAATGATTCAGAGATTCTCCGGGTCATAATCTGCGGCATAAATTGATCATCCATAAAGCAATCAGCCAAGGAGAACGCATTTGATCAGCAATAACAGCAGCCTGAGCAACCCCATCCCTCTCGAAAAAGCAGGTGCGACGGCTATCGCTGGTACGCCGCGCGGCATTCCCGAGCCCAGCGATCGCATCGAAAGCACGCCTGTGGAGTTCAGCGGTTTAGGCAGCGAATATTTCCGTATCTGGATCGTGAATCTGCTGCTGATCATGGTCACCTTCGGCATTTACTACCCTTGGGCAAAGGTGCGCAAGCTCAAGTATTTTTACAACAACACGCGGATTGACGATCATGCTCTGGAGTTTCATGCGACTGGACTTATGCTTTTGCGCGGCTATGTACTGGGAATCATTTTGTTTTCGATTTTCTCTACCGCTATTGAGTTCTCAGCCTTGTCTGGACTAATAGCAAGTGTGATTTTGGCAGCTGTTTCACCTGTTGTATTCCGCGGTGCGCAGCGCTTTCGAATGGCAAATACCAGTTGGCGGGGTATGCGTATGCGCTTTGTACTCAAAGACCTGAGCGAGGCATATAAGTGTGTCATGCCCGCAGCCCTACTTTTCCTACTGCCGACGGTTATGAGTGTGTTTGTCGCTGAACAAGTGCTTGCTAAGAATCAAGAGATAAAGTTACTAATCGGTTTGGCTATCGCAAGCTCGCTCACCTTTTTCGTTACATTCCCCTATTTTTTCTGGCGAATCAAACGCCTACAGCACAGTCATTTTGCATGGGGGCCATTGAAGACAGAATACCGAAGCGAAGTTGGTGATACTTATAAGATATTCGCTTGGACACTGGTTGTTGCCATGCTGATTGCAGTAGCATTTGCTGTTATTGTATTTGCCTTAATTCCAAACAGCGCGGGGAGCATTCGTAAACCAGGTGGTGTGATCGCTGCTTTCAGTCTGTTGGTTCCTTTGTTCTTTTTGTTTGCGATTACGATAAATATTCTTCCCCGCGCATACTTGACAGCCAAGATGCAAAACCTGCTCTGGTCGCGCACAGGCAATCGCCATTTCCGCTTCAAGAGCGAGCTGGCTACTGGCAAGTTCATTGTTTTGCAATTCAAAAACTACTTTCTGATCTTGATCACGCTGGGGCTGTATTGGCCCTTCGCCGTGGTGGCCACTCAGCGCATGAAGCTCGAAGCCATCAGCCTCAAAACCCGTGTGGCACTCGATAAACTCACGGACGCAGCCCGCGCTCGCGAAAACGATGCCGCCGGCGACATGGCCGCAGATATTTTTGGTTTTGATGTGGGCATGTAAGTCGTGAACACACAAGCTCCGCGCCTCGCTTTGAATTTGCTGGATGGCCGCAGTGCCAGTGCTCAGCCTGTAATGCTACAAATTTCGGAGCACTCTGCGCAGATCATTCGCCGGCAAACGGGTGATTTGTTATTAGAAATTCCTCTCAAGGACATGCGCAAGCAAATGCGCTGGCCAGAAGCCACAGCCCGCGGCGCGCGCATCGTTGAGTTGACGGACAAAGCCCCACCAGAATGGGAGGGCGCGCAACTGCATTGGCCTTCGGATCAAGATGCCAAGGTGTTTGATGCATGGGTGGCGCAACATGTGAGCAACAGCGCCAATCCTTCTGCTGGTTGGGTTGCGCGCGCGCAGCAAAGCTGGCGCGGTGTGCTGGTGGCTTTCGTGTTGCTCGTTGGCGTGATCTGGGGCATGTATTTGTATGGCCTACCCGTTGCGGCTCGCGGCATCACGGCGCTCGTGCCGCAAGCGGCAGACCAAGCGATTGGCCGCAATGCCCTGCAGCAAATCGATGGCCGTTGGATGACGCCCAGTAAATTACCGCTCGAAGATCAAACGCGTATCCGCGAGCGCTTTCTTGCGGGCGTGAAAAAACAATACCCGAGCGACACACCACAAATCCAGCTCGAATTTCGCAAATCCGAAATTGGCCCCAACGCCTTCGCCCTGCCCGGTGGCATCATGGTGATGACGGATGAGCTGGTGCAGCTGGTGAAAGACGACGAGGTGGTGCTCGGCGTGCTCGGCCACGAGCTTGGCCACATCACCCGCCGCCACGGTATGCGCCAGCTCGTGCAGGTCGGCGTGATGCAAGGCGTGCTTTCCATTGCCTTTGGCGATTACGGCAGCTTGATCACCGCCGCGCCGCTCATCCTGGGCAGCATGGCCTACAGCCGCGCCCATGAGCGCGAAGCCGATGACGAATCGATTGCCTACATGCGCGCCGCAGGCATCAGCCCCTTGGTGATGGTGAAATTCTTCCAAGCCGCTCGCAATTACAAACCGCCGAAGAAAGACAAAGACGGCAACGATCTGCCACCATCGGCTGAGCCACCCGCTGAACAAGCCGACAAACCCAAAGAAGTGAAGAAAACCCCCTTGGGCTTTTCCATCATCTCCAGCCACCCGTTGGATGAAGAGCGCATGGAGAAATTTCGCAAGGCGGCTGGCAGGTAATGGTGATCCCGCAATCGCAGGACAATCAAGCCATGCAAGTTGAATTCAAAGGCCTTCAGCCCTATGCGCCCAGCTTTGAGGCGATGCAGGCGTATGTGGCGCAGTTGGCGCTTTCGAGGGGTGATTTTTTAAGCGAAAACGGCACTTTGCCGGCACAGGATCTGCGCGAAGTGCTATGGATATGTGAGCATCCTCCGGTTTTCACGCAGGGGCTTGCTGGTAAGGCGGAGCATGTGCTGATGGCTGGTGATATCCCCGTAGTGCAAACCAATCGCGGCGGGCAAGTCACGTATCACGGGCCGGGGCAGGTGGTGGCGTATCCAATGATTGACTTGAGGGCGCGCAACTATTTCGTGAAGGAATATGTGCATCGGCTCGAAGAAGCGACGATTCGCACACTCGCGCATTTTGGGCTCACAGGCCATCGCGTGCGCGGCGCGCCGGGAATTTATGTGCGGCTTGACGAACCTGCCTCACATGCGAGATTGCTCGGCGCAGATGGTCAGCCCATGCAAGAAGCGGAGCTTGCCACGCGCACAGACATCGGCAAAATCGCCGCCCTCGGCATCAAAGTCAGCCGCCACATCACCTACCATGGTCTTGCTTTGAATGTGGCGATGGATTTGTCGCCCTATGAACGCATCAACCCTTGTGGCTATGCGGGGCTGCGCACGGTGGATATGGCTTTCTGCGGTGTGAGTGCTTCTTGGGATGAGGTGGCTAAAGTACTTGCAGATAAATTGGTGACTTATCTAGGGTGATCGCCGGGCTAGCAGGAGAACGCAAAAGACGCAGAAATTCGCAAAAAGCGCAAAAGAAGACATTTCATGGGCTCTTTTTTGCGAATTTTGAGCTTCCTCTGCGTCTTTTGCGTACTTTTCTCAAGAGCCCAAATCTGTTTATAAAAACAGTATGATCTCAGCATGGCCAAAGACAAAACCCTCTTCACCTGCACCGAATGCGGCGGTACATCGCCGAAATGGTTGGGTAAATGCCCCAGTTGCGGCGCTTGGAATACCTTGATCGAGGGTGTGGCCGAAAGCGCGGCGACTGGCAAAAACCGCTTCGCGGCGCCTTTGTCTTTAGCGGGCAGCTCGCCCGTGCAGGCGCTGGGCGACATCGAAGCTTCGGATGTCGAGCGCACACCCACTGGCCATGAAGAACTGGATCGTGTGCTCGGTGGCGGCATTGTGGAAGGCGGCGTGGTGCTCATCGGCGGCGATCCGGGGATTGGCAAATCCACATTGCTCTTGCAAGCGCTGGATTCGCTTCAACGCGCCGGCACAGCAGCTTTGTATGTCACAGGCGAGGAAAGCGCCGCACAAGTTGCGCTGCGCGCACGCAGGCTGGGCTTGGATAACAGTCAAGTGCAAGTCCAAGCAGAAACGCAGCTCGAAAAAATCATCGCCACACTCGCCGCACAACAACCGCGCATTGCAGTCATCGATTCCATCCAAACCGTGTATTCCGAGCAGCTCACCAGTGCCCCCGGCTCGGTGGCGCAGGTGCGCGAGTGCGCAGCGCATCTCACGCGCTTTGCCAAAAGCAGTGGCACGGCCATCGTGCTCGTCGGCCACGTCACCAAAGAAGGCGCTCTCGCCGGCCCGCGTGTGCTCGAGCACATGGTCGATACCGTGCTGTATTTCGAGGGCGACACACACTCCAATTTCCGCCTCGTGCGCGCCATCAAAAATCGCTTTGGCGCCGTGAATGAAATTGGCGTGTTCGCCATGACGCAGCAGGGTTTGAAAGGCGTGAGCAACCCAAGCGCGATTTTTCTCTCCCAACACAGCGAGCCCGTGCCCGGTAGCTGCGTGATGGTCACGCTCGAAGGCACGCGCCCGATGCTGGTGGAAATTCAAGCCTTGGTCGATGGCGGCGGGCCGTCGCCGCGCCGTCTCTCCGTCGGTCTGGATCGTGATCGTTTAGCGATGCTGCTGGCGGTTTTGCATCGCCACGCTGGCATCGCCTGCGCTGATCAAGATGTGTTTGTGAATGCCGTGGGAGGCGTGCGCATCACCGAGCCCGCAGCCGATTTGTCTGTGATGCTGAGCATCACCAGCAGCTTGCGCGGCAAGCCCTTGCCCAAAGGCTTCATCGCCTTTGGCGAAGTCGGCTTGGCTGGCGAAGTGCGCCCCGCGCCGCGCGGCCAAGAGCGATTGAAAGAAGCCGCGAAGCTAGGTTTCTCCACCGCCATCATTCCTAAAGCCAATGCGCCCAAGAAATCGCAGATGAAAGATTTCGAGGGCATGACGATTCATGCCGTGGAGCGGGTGGAGCAAGCGATGGAGATGATGCGGGAGTTGCAGTCTGGCTAAACTTGGCACATGAAACCATGGAATGAAGCGAAGCTGGAGAGCGAGCGCAATGTTTTTGTTGAGGCGCGCAAACACCGTACCTCTGCGCTTGGCCTGTCGCTGGTTTTTGTGGTCACGTTGATTGCTACTTGGCTAGCCAGCGCTGCTTTGCTTAAACAAACGGCCTTATCGATGTCGTGGCGCTACGTCGCTGCCATGTGCGTGGGATATGCGGTGTTTTTCTGCGCAGTTCGCATCTGGGCAGATTTCCAAAAACGTCACCCCGTTGAGCGAGGTAACTCATCTTGGGATATGCCAACAGACATCCCTGCCGTGGATGCGGAGGGCTGCTTTTTTGTGGTCATATTCTTCTTTTTGGCATTGCTGTTGGCCGGCACGATTTCTTGGCTTGGCGTACCCATCTTGCTGGAGGTTGCTTTTGAAGTCGCTTTTGCGGGCGCTGTAGTGCGCCGCATGGGGCAAGTGGATTACTACGTCGGCGGTTGGCACTGGGTGCTGCTAAAAAAGACAGCGTGGATACTCGTGATGTTGATGATCTTGGTTTATTTTGGCGCGCAATATCTTCAGAAACAACATCCCAGCATTCGTACGATGGCAGATATTTTGCGTATTTTGTTTCAACCATAATGCTATTTATTCAATAGCGCGTTGCGCATCATATACGAGTGCAAACCGCCTAAACCGCCATGAAAATCGCTGCTATTTCTGATATCCACGGTAACTTGAATGCACTGCAAGCTGTGCTCGCAGAAATAGATCGTGAAGGCGTAGATCAAATCATCAATTGCGGCGACACGCTTGGCGGGCCACTCGAATCAGCGAAGACGGCAGACTTGCTGATGGCGCGTGGCATCCCGATGATCGCGGGTAATCACGAGCGGCAATTGCTCACCTTACCGCCTGACAAACTCAATCGCAGCGATGCTTGCACAGCGAGTGAGATCAACGATGCGCACCGAGCTTGGCTGGCCAGCGCGCCGCCAACAATGTGGTTTGCGGAAGATGTGTTCATCTGCCACGGTACACCCGCCTCTGATCTTCACTACTGGCTGGAAACGATCACCGATGATTTCGGGCAAAACGGCTCGGTCGGTGTGCGCCCAGCGTCGCATGCGGAAATATTAGAGCGCCTAGGCAGCGGTGCACACACGTGCAAAGCAAGCCTGATCATCTGTGGTCACACCCACGTGCCCCGCGTCGTTCAGGTGAACTCGCCAGATGCTGGCCACCCCATCACCATCGTTAATGCAGGCAGCGTTGGCTTACCGGGCTATGACGATATTCACCCTCACAAACACTGGATCGAAACGGGCAGCCCACATGCCCGATATGCCTTGATCGAGAAAACGCCGCATGGCTGGAATGTGCAACTGCGCAGCGTGGCCTATGACTTTGAGCGCATGGCGCAACTTGCCGAGCGTCGCAAGCGCCCCGATTGGGCACGGCCTTTGCGCACCGGGCGTATGAGTTAATACTCCTGAATTAATAGCACTTTGCGCAATAGATACGCCGGCGATTGGCTATTTTTGCCTTAAATTTTGCCGTATAACAGGCCGTAAAATCGCAGGATGAATTTCAAAAGTATCTTCTTATGGCTTGCAGGCGCAGCCTTACTCGTTGTGGGCTATCAAAAATACGGACTGCCTGGCGTGGCAGTGGTCTTGGGCGGCATTGTGTTTTGGATGCTCTTGCATTTCACCCGCATGATGACGGTGCTCAAACGTGCCGCCAACACACCCATGGGCTACGTGGGCAGCGCTGTGATGCTCAACGCCAAGCTGAAAAAAGGCGTGAATCTTCTGCATGTGATGGCGCTCACCCGCAGCATCGGCCTCTTGCAGACCGAGAAAGATGCGCAGCCTGAAATTTACCGTTGGCAAGATGGCGGCGGCTCCTTCGTCACCTGTACCTTCATGCATGGCAAATTACAAAGCTGGGAGCTTTTCCGCCCAGCAGCGCCCGCAACAGAAACCGATCTCGCGCAAGCCCCCGCCGCCCAGTAAAATCTCTGCTTTTAGATACAAAACCTCAGGAACACCTCATGGCACTCGTAGCCCCCAGCATGTCTGACCGCGACGGCAAAATTTGGATGGACGGCCAACTCGTCGAGTGGCGCGATGCCAAGATTCATGTGCTTTCCCACACCCTGCACTATGGCTGCGGCGCCTTTGAAGGCGTACGCGCCTACAACACGGTCAACGGCACAGCGATTTTCCGCCTGCAAGAGCACACCGAGCGCTTGTTCAACAGCGCCAAGATCCTGCGTATGGCGATTCCTTTCACAAAAGATCAAGTCAACGCCGCGCAATGCGAAGTCGTACGCGCCAACAAGTTGGAGAGCTGCTATCTGCGCCCGCTCACCTGGATTGGTGACAAGAAGCTCGGCGTATCGCCAAAGGGCAACACCATTCACCTCATGGTGGCTGCTTGGGCATGGGGCGCATACCTCGGCGAAGAAGGCTTGAAGCGCGGCATCCGTGTGAAGACGAGCAGCTACACCCGCCATCACGTCAACATCACCATGACGCAGGCCAAAGCGGTGAGCAACTACACCAACTCGATTTTGGCCAACATGGAGGCCACCGACGAAGGCTATGACGAAGCGCTGCTGCTCGACAGTTCGGGCTTCGTGAGCGAAGGCGCAGGTGAAAATCTTTTCGTCATCAAAGGCGGCGTGATCTACACACCCGACTTGTCTGCCGGCGCATTGAACGGCATCACCCGCAACACTGTCTTCCACATCGCAAAAGATTTGGGCTATGAGATTGTGCAAAAGCGCATCACGCGCGATGAAGTCTATATCTGCGACGAAGCCTTCTTCACCGGTACTGCAGCCGAAGTCACGCCGATTCGTGAGCTCGATCGCATCGAACTCGGCTCGGGAAGCCGCGGCCCGATCACCGAAAAAATCCAAAGCGCCTTCTTCGATATCGTCAATGGCCGCAACCCCAAATACGCGCACTGGCTGACAAAGGTTTAAAGCAATGAAACCAGCCATCGAACTCGCTGCCGCCGACCTCAATCCCCAAGGCGGCATCTTCTGCCCCAGCAAACAAGCGGGCATGGAGCTGTGGAACGGCCATCCCCGCGTCTTCCTCGATGTGGGTAAACACGGCCAAGCCAAGTGCCCGTATTGCGGCACGGAATACAAGCTCAAAGCGGGCGAACACGTCCACGCGCATTGAGACAAGCTGATGGCGGCATCCCATCTTGATCTGGGCTGTGGCCAGCGCCCCAAAAATCCCTACGGTCACCCACGCCTGTTTGGTGTGGACATCCGCTCAGGCTTACAGATCGAGGGCGTTGAGCGTATTGAGGCGGCCAATCTCAGCAGCCAGCCGATTCCGTTTGGCGACAATCAATTTGATTCTGTCTCAGCTTATGATTTTTTGGAGCATGTGCCGCGCGTGAGCTTGGATGCGCAAGGTGACACGCAATTTCCGTTTATCAAGTTGATAGATGAGATTTGGCGCGTGCTCAAACCGGGTGGGATGCTGTATGCCATCACGCCCGCCTATCCGCATGAAAAAGCGTTTCGTGATCCCACGCATGTGAACATCATCACCGCCAAGACGCATCGTTACTTCACATTGCCCAAGCTGGAGGCGCGTATGTATGGCTTTGCCGGCACGTTTGAGTTGAAGCGACAAGTCAGGCTGCATCCCCGTGGCGCATACGAGCCCGAAGGTGCTTCACGCGCGATGCTCAGAGTGCTAGATGGCTTAGCCGGCAAACGCTCGCATTTGCTCTGGGAACTGAAAGCCATCAAAGAAACCGCTTCGCATGGCTGAGCAGGCCTACACCTTGGATGATGTGACCATCATCATCGTGACCTACAACAGCGCGCACTGCATCCCCGCACTGGCATCCGATTTACAAGGCTTTGCCAAAGTCTTCATTTCAGATAATGCGAGCGAAGATGGCACGTGTGATGCGGCAGCGCATTTGATGCCTCAGGCTCGGATTTTGGCTCACAGCAGCAATCTAGGTTTTGGTGCCGCGAACAATCGCGCCTTGGCACAAGTGCAAACCCGCTTTGCTTTGTTGCTCAATCCCGACTGCCAGATGAGCCGAGATGCTGCGCTTGCCTTGCTCAAGGTCAGTGAAGCTTATCCAGAGGCTGCTGTCGTTGCACCGCAACTGCTGCGCGCTAACGGCTCTCAAGAGATCAGCTACCGCTGGCCATCAACGCACTGGGCATCTTCTGGTGTAGGCGCTGAATCGGAGTGCTGCGTGGGCTTTGTGTGCGGCGCGGCGATGCTGATCAATATGGCGCAAGCCAAGCCTGTTGGTTTTTTTGATGAAGATTTTTTTCTTTACTACGAAGACGAAGATCTTTGCTTAAGACTGTTCCAGGCTCAGCGCAGCATCATTTTGGCGCCGCATGTGCAGCTCACACATTCATCACGCGGCTCGGTGCGCGGCAAGTATCCATTGCGTGCGGAATACGGCAGGGGCTACCATCACGCGCAATCTAAAATTTTGTTTGCGTGGAAGCACCACAGCGAAAATATTGCGCAGAGCTTGATGTGGCGCACTTGGGCGTTCGCCGCACTGGGGTTGCCGTTCCGCCTGCTGCTGCCTGCGCCACGATTGGTGGCTCGCTGGTGTGGGCGCATGCGCGGGGCATGGGCGATGCGTGAGCGCTTGGCAGCACCGCCCGCGCGAGGCAAGCTATGAGCCCCTTATCTACTCGTCAACCCATCATCCTGCCGGGCTTACTCTTTGTAGCCATGCTCGCGCCGCTTTTGATCCCGGTGGGTGCAGAGGCCATGATGGTGTTGCTCACTCTGATGGGTGGTCTAGGCTGGGGAATTCAGCGCCTTCGATCACAGCAAGGCTTGGATTGGCGACGCGAGGACTCCTATATGGCTGTGGCCTTGGCCAGCATTGTCTTGCTGCAATTCGTATCTGTGGCTTGGTCGCAATGGCCCAAGCAGAGTGCGGCATCTGCACTCAAGCATGTGCACTTTCTGGTATGGCCTTTATTGGTGTGGGTGCTTAGTCGCGCGAAAGATTCTCAGCGCTGGATGGAGCGCGGTTTGTTGGCTGTGATGAGCTTGACCGTGCTGTGGATGTTGTTGCCCACGAAGATCGGTTGGGTGGGCGGTCAATTTGAAGCGGCCGCTCAAAATCCCAGTGTGATGGGCAAGATCGTCGCCGTATTTGGGCTGTGGGGCATGGTGCTGGCTGCCGGAATGCTGCGCCCTGCAGGCGTTGCTCCGCTGTCCATGCGATGGCGTGCTGTGATGGCGTTGGTTTGGGGCTTGGGCCTGCTATTACTGGTTGCGGCAGATCGGCGTATCGAGCTGGCACTTTATGTGTTGTTATCTATGGCGTTCATCATGCTGCGTTTGTTCAAACGCGGCCAGTTGCGCTTAGTCTTGTCCATGGCCTGTGCGGTTGGCTTACTGATCGGCGTAGCGCTTTCATTTCAGGCAGATCGTTTTGTCAAGGCGGGTCATGAGGTAAGGCAGTATTTTTCCGCCTCGCAGCCCAGTCTGCAAGACTACAACACCTCTTTGGGGCAGCGCATGGAGATGTATCACATTGCTGTGCAAGCCATCCAAGAAAAGCCATGGCTAGGCTGGGGGGCGGGTGCAAGAGCCCACTATCTGAAACAGTACGCGCATTTTCCTGAGCAGATGTTTGAACGCACACACTTGCACAGCCAATACCTGCAAACCTTGGTGGATGTCGGCGTGTTGGGAGCCTTCCTTGCCTGTGCTGCTTTGATCTTGGCATGGCGCGTGAGCGTGGTGCAGCTGTGGCGAAATGGTGAGCAAGAACTGGCGATGTTATTTGCCATACTTTACAGCGTGCATATGCTCAGCGGTGTGTTCAACCCGGCTTTCTCGCAGGGCTTGAGCAATAGCTTTTTCGTCACCATGGTCGCCATTTTGTGGTCGATTCATCGCCAGCAGCGGCCACTGACTGCTGAGTAATCATTTCTTTTATGGTGAGCCTATGAGTACCTCAACGTCATCGAACTCAGCTGTCGCATTGAGTTGGAGGCAGTCTTTCAAGGTCTATCTTGAAGCGCCAACACTGCGCATGCTCGCGCTTGGTTTTTCTGCAGGTTTGCCTCTGCTCTTGGTACTTGGCACTCTCAGTTTCCGTTTACGCGAGGCGGGAATTGATCGCGCCACGATTGGGTTCTTGACGTGGGTGGGGCTGGCCTATGGTTTCAAGTGGTGTTGGGCGCCGCTGGTGGATCGATTGCCGATACCGCTGCTCACGCGCTGGCTAGGGCGCAGGCGCTCTTGGTTGTTGTTGTCTCAACTGGCGATCATTGGCGGGTTGATCGGTATGGCGGTTTCTGATCCGAAGCTGGCCTTGATGCCCGTGGTCTGGTGCGCTTTGGTTGTGGCTTTTGGATCGGCTACGCAGGATATTGCGCTTGATGCTTACCGCATTGAGTCTGCAGATGCGGATCGCCAAGCAGCATTGGCGGCAGCTTATCAAACAGGGTATCGCTTAGCCATGATCTGGGCGGGCGCTGGTGTGTTGTGGATTGCTGCGCGCGCCGAAGTGGCTAATGCAGCGAACTACGATCCGCTGGCTTGGCGCACGGCGTATTTGTGCATGGCAGCATCGATGGGTGTGGGCATACTCACAGTGCTCTTATCGCCAGAACCGGCCGCGAAAGCGCTTGCACCCGCCAAGAACATGCAGGATTGGTTGCTCATCACATTGATCGAGCCCTTCTCTGATTTCTTCAAACGCTACAAATGGCAAGCCGCCTTGATCTTGGCCCTGATTGCCGTGTACCGCATCAGCGATATCGTGATGGGTGTGATGGCCAACCCGTTCTATGTCGACATGGGTTTTACCAAGGATCAAGTCGCCGGTGTCACCAAAGTGTATGGCGTGATCATGACCTTGGTTGGCGCATTCATCGGTGGAATTTTATCGATGCGCTTGGGAGTGATGCGTGTGTTGATGCTTGGTGCGCTGCTTAGCGCAGTGAGCAATTTGCTTTTTGCTTGGCTCGGCAGTCAAGGCGCAAATGTGAATGCACTGATTTGGGTGATCTCGGCGGACAACCTCTCCAGCGGCATTGCCTCTGCAGCTTTCATTGCATATCTTTCCAGCTTAACCAACATCCAGTACTCGGCAACGCAATACGCGCTGTTCAGTTCGTTGATGCTTTTATTGCCCAAATTTCTGGCTGGATTTTCTGGGCAGGTGGTGAACAGTGTGGGTTATGCTCAATTTTTCACCGGCACAGCTTTGCTGGGGTTGCCAGTCATCGCCTTGGTTTTTCTTGCGAATCGCTACACACCAGTGCAAAAAACCGGGGAAACCCCCTCATCCTGATGGATGAAACCCATATTTCAGGTATTGCACGATTTCACTTGTTGGCCTATAAAGCGAGCTTGTACATGAAAAGTTAAGTAGTACACCACATGAAACATCCCTTGTTGTATTTGGGATTGATGGGTTTTGACGCTGCTAGCGAAGCGGCGGCTCGGCGTTGGCTAACAACTTATGCTTCCCAAGCAAAGGGTGGCGATGAGCATCCCATTTGGCAAGTGGTTGATTTTCGCGAGGCGGATGCTTTGCTGATCCGCGGAGCGGGTGTGGCACAGGGCTTTGGCACACATTTGCAGTTTTCGCCAGACCTACAGGACGCGCATCCGAATGCGCCCCTGGGCGTCGATCTGGCGGCCATGAAATTGCCCTTTGCCATAGGCGATACAGCGCATTTACAGGCTTTGGGAATCGACACCAAAGATAGCCATTGCTTCAATCTTCAGCAAGATGCCAGTATGCTGAAAGCTGTGCAGCATTTTGAGACGGTTTTGCGACCCTTGCGCTCTCTGTATTCGCTCGCCGTTGAGCTGACTGAGCGCAGGCAAGAGTTGGATAAAGATCACACCTATCATCTGGAGCGTAACGGTAATTTGGATGCCATCATTGATGTACCCAAGCGCCGCGTGCTCTTGCGCCCAGGCACGCGGCCAGTGGATATTTGTGAGGATGCTTGGTTAGCCAGGCCGCGCTCGGCCAATTTCGCACCTTCGAATTTCATGGAGTGCAGCCTTGATGAGGTGGGTTGGGTGTTTGCAACGCATTGCATGGATATTGAGCTGCCCAAGCGCTACCGAAGCAAGCCGATCCATATCTTGCACAACCCTCGTGTTCGTAGCTCCTTGCTGTATCCAAGACATGCGATCTTGATTGACCAGTTGTGGCATCACCCCACCAGTTTTGAGCAGCTACAAAAGCTGCGTACCGAGCAGGATGATTGGCTAGAGCGTGATCTGTATGCCCTCTACCTCACGCGCTGCATCTCAACACAACAAGCCACAACACACGATGGGGAAGCCTCATCCTTGCCTGGCGACTTCAGTCACACCAGCCCATGGATGCTGCAGCGCTTGGGCAAGCGCATGAATACTTTGGCGGGTGAGTTGCAATCACTGTTTTAGGTGGGTGCCAAAGAAAAGCTGGAGGCTTGTGCACGCGGCCAATACAGGCGGAAGACGTTGTGCACCTCGCTCAAATCGTTGTGCAGCAAGCTGCCGGTTGAGACTTGCGGCACCAAATTGGCCAGCAAGCGCACTTCGTTATCGTTGACGCGGCGCACGATGTGATGCGCCGTGATATCACCAGGATGATTCAAGCCAGCCGCCTGCACGATCTCCGCCAGCGCATGCAAGGTCTGCGTATGAAAATGATGCACACGCTCAGCCTTGCTGGGTACATGCAAGGCTTTTTGCCGATGCGCGTCTTGCGTGGTCACGCCCGTAGGGCAGTGGCCGGTGTGGCAAGCCTGCGCCTGAATACAGCCCAGAGCAAACATAAAGCCGCGCGCTGAATTGCACCAGTCTGCGCCCAGTGCCATCATGCGCGCCATATCAAAAGCGCTCACCACTTTACCCGCGCAGCCAATGCGAATGCGATCACGCAAGCCCGCGCCTTTGAGTGTGTTGTGCACGAGCAGCAAGCCCTCTTGCAAGGGTGCGCCTACGTGATCGGTGAACTCCACTGGCGCAGCGCCCGTGCCGCCTTCAGCGCCATCAACCACGATGAAATCCGGCACGATATCAGTGGCCAGCATGGCTTTTACCAGAGCAAACCATTCCCAAGGATGGCCAATACACAACTTAAACCCCACGGGTTTGCCGCCAGAGAGTTCGCGCAGTTGCGCGATGAAGGCCATCATGTCCAGAGGCGTGGAAAATGCGCTGTGCGAGGCCGGTGAGACGCAATCGACGCCTTGTGGCACGCCACGAGCGGCAGCAATTTCTGCCGTTACTTTAGAGCCTGGCAGCAAGCCACCATGCCCTGGCTTGGCGCCTTGGCTGAGCTTGAGTTCAATCATTTTCACTTGTGGATCGCTGGCGGTCGCTTTGAATTTTTCGGGGCTGAATGAACCATCATCGTTGCGGCAGCCAAAATAGCCCGAGCCAATTTCCCAAATCAAATCGCCACCATGCTGGCGATGGTGCACACTGATCGAGCCTTCGCCCGTATCATGCGCAAAGCCGCCAGCTTTCGCACCTTGATTCAGTGCAAGAATCGCATTGGCGCTCAGCGCACCAAAACTCATGGCCGATATATTGAACACACTGGCCGAGTATGGTTGCGTGCAGTTGTTTGCAGCTGTGCCAATGGTGATGCGGAAATCATGGGAGGCAATTTGGGTGGGTGCCATGGAATGGTTGATCCACTCGTAGCCATCTTCGCCCACATCCAGCTGCGTGCCAAAGGGGCGCTTATCGCTGTCGCCTTTTGCGCGTGCATACACGAGCGAGCGCTGTGCTCTGGAAAATGGCGCGGCCTCGTTATCGCCTTCCAGGAAATACTGGCGAATTTCGGGGCGAATGAACTCAAGCAAAAAGCGCATGTGCCCAATCACGGGATAGTTGCGCAACACCGCATGTCGCTCTTGCCGAAGATCGCGGATGCCCAAACCTGTCAGCGCTAAAAAAACCAGGGTCCAAAGCCAGCCAATATCAAAAGCAATGATGCAAAACAAGCCCAACAGAGCGAATGCAATACATGTGATGAAGGCGCTGTAGCGCACCGGCACATAGGTGTTGGCACGGGCAATCAGATCGGTGATCATGCGGATCCTTTTTGATACTTGCGCAAATTGGCCATGGCCTGTTGTTTGACTTTGCTGCGCAGCATTGGGCTCCAGCCCAGCAGCAATCCAGGCGCCCCCAGCGCTTGGCGAGACCAGCGCCAAAAATCAAAGCGGTCTCGTTGTTGAATGATCAGGCCTTGTTCATTGAAGATGAATTCTGCGTCAATGATGTTGTGTACGACACGCCCGGTGGCAGTGAAGAGGTAGGTAGGCTCCCAATGTGCGCTGCCTGATGTGCCGTTGGCCTTAACTTGCGAAAACACCAGTTTCCAGACCTCGCGTCCTTTGACATTTTTAGGCGCGCGTACAGCATCAATCAGCATGCTCCACATCGCCATGACTTGCGCCTTTCCCTCCAATTGAAAAGCCTCATCTTCAAAGCGCACCGCATCGGCATAGCAAGCGCCCATGCCCGCTGCATCTAAGTTAGAAAACGCTGTGTACAAGGCGTTGATGGTGGTGGTGCTCATAGCAATCCTTATAAGACTTTGGGTAAATGGCTACCAAGGAAATCGTACACCGCCTTGATGCGTTGGTTGCTGCGGATTTCCCGGTGCACCACAAGCCACAGGGGCAGTGGCGGGATTTGCAGCATCGGCAGCAAGGGCACCAAGCAGTTATCCGTACGTCCAATGTAGTCAGAAATAAAGCCCACGCCCAAGCCCGCACGCAAAGCGGAGTTATACGCGATCAAATCATCTGTGCGCAGCACGATTCTCTCGCTTGGAAGCGGCAAACCCATGGCAGCCGCGCCACGCTCCAAGGTATCGTCTTTGTCGCCGCTGAGTAAATCGTGTTGCAGCAGATCCGCAGGCTGCTTGGGAATGCCGCGCCGGCGCAAATAGTCGCGATGCGCATAGGCGCTTATTGTGACCTGCCCCACACGCCGAGCAATCACACTGCCTTGATCGGGCTGCACCATGCGCAGCGCAATATCCGCCTCGCGCTTGAGCAAATTGCTCACGGCATTGCTGACCACCAGCTCCACCGTTATCTCAGGCAGCGCCACGCGCATTTGCGCGAGAAGCGGCGGCAGCAACACACAGGCCACCGGCTGGCTTGCACTGATGCGCACAGAGCCCGCTAATTTTGATTGCGCGCCCGCCGCTTGGCGCGCGAGCTGCATCGCGCCCGCCTCCATGGCGCGCGCCGAATCGGCGAGGCGCAGCGCCATAGCTGTGGGCAGCAGGCCACGCCCCGTGCGCTCAAAAAGCGTGGTGCCCAGTTGCGATTCCAGCTCTGCAATATGCCGCCCTAGTGTGGGTTGGCTAGAACGCAAGGCTTTGGCCGCACCCAGCAAGCTGCCGTGCTCCAGCGCGGCAAGGAAGGAGCGGATTAATGTCCAGTCAAAAGTGTTATTCATTGTTGAATATCTGGTGTGAACAGATAGGCAATTGTGCAACAACAAAGAAGTTTTCACAATCGCTGCATTGCACATCAATTCCTAGACACGTTATGAATCCACAAACGATCACTCATTCTTTGCGACACACTTCGCCTGCACTGTTCTTGGGCGGCGTGGCGTTGTTGGCGATGTCTTGCGCCACGTTGCTACTACCACTGATGGATGTTCGCCTCTTTCAAGGCGTGAGCGTTTGGCTCAAGCCTTGGAAATTTCAAGTCTCCACAGGCGTGTATTTACTGAGCTTGGCCCTTTTTATGGTCTGGTTGCCCAAGTCTGCTTTACAAACCCGCTCTGCGCGCTATGTGGTTTGGGTGGCTTTGACGAATGGTTTGTTCGAGGTCGCTTACGTCACTTGGCAGGGGGCTCTGGGGCAGGGGTCGCATTTCAATGTGGCCACATCGTTTCACTCGATGATGTATACCTTGATGGGCATCGGTGCCGTGTTACTGACCAGCGCATCTATCGTTCTAGCCATTTTGATTGCGCGCACCCAAGCTTATGCCTTGCCAGCAGCTCTCAAGCTGTCCATCGTCTTGGGATTGATCATTACCTTCGTGTTGGGCACAGGTTTTGGAGGCTATTTGAGTGGCCAACAAAACGGTCATTGGGTCGGTACGGCGGCTACGGATGCCGGTGGGCTGCCCGTGGTCACATGGTCGCGCAGCGGGGGGGATTTGCGTGTGGCGCATTTCTTTGGTATCCATGCCATGCACTTTATTCCCTTGTTTGCCTTTGCTTTGCATCGTTTGCGAGTCTCGCAAGCGCCTGCCCGTGTTGCAGTCTGGGTTTTTTCTGCGTTGTTTTGTGCTTTGTGTTTTTGGACTTTTTTACAAGCACTGCGCGGACAACCGTTTTGGGCATAAACCTTCATTTTTAGCCCCGCCTTATTCATTTTTATTTGGAGAACATCATGATTCGTCGTCAATTCATTCGTTTGGTCGGTGGGGGTACGGTCGCCGCTGCCACTGCAGGCTTGAGTGGTTGTATGAGCGGCGCGATGCCCGCGCTGGCTCTTGAGGCATGGAATGGGCCAGCAGCAAGTGAGACGGAGCCGCGTCGCAGGGCTTTGGCCTACGCGATCACTGCGCCGAACCCGCATAACCTTCAGCCTTGGCTGGTGGATTTACGCGAGCCTAATGTGATCACACTGCGCACCGATCCAAAGCGTGTGTTGCCTGAGACCGATCCGTTTGGCCGGCAAATCATGGTGGGGCATGGTGCGTTCATCGAGTTGCTGGTGATTGCCTTGGCTGAGCAGGGCTTGCGTGCGGATGTGCAGCTGTGGCCGCAGGGCGAAATGCCTACGGAGTTGAAGGATTGGCGCGCAGCCATGAAGCTGCCCGTGGCGCGAATCAGCATTGCGCAGGGCGCACAGAAGGACGCACTTTTTGCGCACATATTGAATCGTCACACAGTGAAGGTGAATTTCGATATAGCCAAGCCCGTGTCTGAGAGCAATCTGCAAGGCATTTTGGCTGCTGGCGGCAGCTCACGCATGCAGTGCGGCGGCACAGTGCAAGAGCAACGTCTCGCACCTTTGCGCAAGCTTTGCTTAGATTCAGCATTTGTTGAAATGCGCACGCCCCGCACGAATCTGGAGAGTATCCGCCTTGTGCGCGTGGGGCCGGAAGAAATTTTGGCCAATCGCGATGGCATCTCGATCAACTCACCCATGGTACGTGCACTCACGGCTTTTGGCCAATTTGATCGAAGCCAACCGCCTCCAGCAGACAGCACCGCAGAGAAAAAGTTCATCGAGCGCTTTGATGGCACGAGCAAAACCGCGATGGGATTTGTGTGGATCACAGGCAAAAATACCCGGCATGATCAAGTGGAGGCAGGGCGAATGTATGTGCGCTTGCAATTGCAAGCCACGGCCAGTGGCATCGGCATGCACCCGATGAGTCAAGCGCTGCAAGAGTTTCCTGAAATGAAGGCGCAGTATGAGCAAGTTCACCAACTCGTGCTCAGCGCGAGCGCGCCGCGTAGCGCATCGGATCAGACCGTGCAAATGCTTTGCCGTATTGGCTACGTGCCCGAGCCAGTAACAGCGACGCCACGACGCGCTTTGGATCAATTCATCGTCACCGCCTAAGCCGCTGCGTTGAAGACTCCCAGGAAGATATTTATGTCATTTTTTAAGACAAATCGGCTGATTACCGGCGTATTATCTGCGCAAAGCGCTATGAAATTTATAGTGATCTGTGGGTTGCTGGGACTCAGCGCCTGCGCTTCTGTGAATGAAGACTACAACCCCGCCAAGAAACACCATCGCCCAGAGGGCTTCCAGAACAACTACATTGATGTGATTGACAAATCGCGCCTTGATTTGCTGCGCTGGAAATGGCAAAGCACGCTGGCAGGTTTGCCCAAGCCGCCCGAGAAGCCAACGCCCACCGTCTCCCCCGATATCAAATTCGTGGCGGCAAACAGGGGCGCCGCCCAAGAGCCCGCCATCACGTGGATTGGCCACGCCACCATGCTCGTGCAAATGGGCGGGCTCAATATCCTCACCGATCCTCATTTTTCCGAGCGCGCCTCTCCCGTGCAATTTGCGGGCCCCAAGCGTGCCCAGCCGCCTGGCATGGCCTTGAAAGATTTGCCGCACATTGATCTTGTGCTTCTCTCGCACAACCATTACGACCATCTTGATGCGGGCAGCGTGAAAGCTCTGAACGCACAAGCTGGTGGCGCGCCGCTTTTTATCGTGCCGCTGGGCGTGAAAAAATGGTTTGCCGCCGAGGGCATCACCAATGTGCAGCAGCTCGATTGGTGGGATCAAACCACATTGAAAACTGCTGCAGGCCAAGTGGAGGTGCATTTCACACCTGTGCAGCATTGGAGCGCGCGCGGCCCCGGTGATCGCCGCAGGTCGCTGTGGGGCGGATTCGCTGTATTTGCCAGCGATTTCCAGATGTATTTCAGCGGCGATACCGGCTATTCACAAGACTTCAACGACACGCAAAAGCATTTCGCAGCGCGGCAGACGCCAGCCTTGGGCGGCAGCTTCGACATCGCACTGATTGCCGTGGGCGCCTACGCTCCGCGCTGGTTCATGAAGGATCAACATATCGATCCAACGGATGCTGTGCAAATTCATCTTGATCTACAGGCCAAGCGCAGCGTGGGCGTGCATTGGGGGACGTTTACGATGACGGATGAATCGCTGGATCAACCGCCGAAAGACTTAGCCTTAGCCCGCACTGTCAAACAACTGCCGCAAGAATCGTTTGATGTAATGGCAATTGGTCAGACTATCAAGCTGCCCCGCCGCCGCGTTGCACAGTAATTTAGGCGCTTTGCCATCGTATTTATTGCTTGCAAGCTATTAAATACATATTAAAGGCCGCTGATATGACTACGCCCGATTCGACTTCGATGGTCATCGGCAGTGAGGCGCTCCGTCTGAAGCTGTTTTTGTTGGCAAGTAAGTTGCCTGTGCCTAGGTCGTTTTATCGCGTGGCCGGTACGAGCAGTGCGGCAGCGGAAGATCGGGTAGGCCAGCAGGCATTGGTAGATGCGCTGCAATCATCCATGCAGGCCTCCAACAACCCCGGGCTTGCGGTTGACTTTGGCGCTAGCATTCGCCCAGCTGACATGGGTATATATGGCATGGTGATCTTGACCGCTCCAACCCTGCGAGATGCGTTGGAGCGCTCGGTGAGATTTTCGCGATTGATGACGGATACAGGGCGAATCTATCTAGAAAAATGCGCTGGCGGCGTTAAATGGGTT
This sequence comes from Variovorax sp. PCZ-1, assembly GCF_018413605.1. GTDB lineage: Bacteria > Pseudomonadota > Gammaproteobacteria > Burkholderiales > Burkholderiaceae_C > JANMDU01. The sequence goes on from NZ_JAHCDN010000003.1 coordinate 197,264, forward strand.
TGGAGCAATACCGAGCCGCAAACCTTAGGCACACGGATGCGCAACGAAGTTGTTCTGACGGAGCATGTTGCGGTGGTTCGGGTCTTGATACCGGGGGCCGTGCCGCGCAGCGTATCGTTTATGCACGCTGAGCCCCTTGATAGCTCACGGCATCGCCAATTTTTCGATTGTCCTCTGGCTTGGTCTGCCGACGAGAACAGTGTGCAATGGGCGCTCGAGGTGATGCATACGCCGCTTGGCGTTGATGCATCGCTTGGGGACTTCATCGAAAAAGAGGCTCTACGCCGGTTAGAGCTGTTACCAGCCAGTGATTTGTTGTCTGCGGTGACTGATTCAATTTCACGGCGTTTGCCAACAGGCGATGTGAGTTTGTCAACCATCGCTGCGGCTTTAGGGCGCGCTCCTCGCAGCTTGCGTCGTGAATTGTCGGATGCGGGTTACGCATACCGGTCTTTGGTTGACAACACACGCCGCCAACGCGCGAAAGAATTAGCTGATGACATGGAGTATTCGATGACTGACGTCGCATTCAAGCTAGGGTTTTCCGAGCTGAGTGCATTTAGCCGTGCGTGGCGGCGTTGGTTTGATGTGCCATTTCGGGCAAAGAAATAATCCCCTATTCCCGCAATTGCGGAAATAGGGGATTGCTGGTCTCGCTTAGGCAGCCTGCCATGATCCATGAAACGCAAACGGATCTTGTGTGCGTAAGCGCACCGATGCAATGGGTCCATCGGCTAATGCATTAGCTCTGAAAACAGCCAATGAGCTGATGCCCGTGGCTGCCTCAAAAACCGGCACGAGCAACCACCCTTCATCTGGCTTCGCCAAATTCACCTGCCTACTAGCATCTGCCGCAAACGAGGGTTCGTTGAGGAAATAGCCAGGGCCAAAATCGTAGCCTTCCGATGCGCCTGTTTGCGCGTCAAAGCGCACGACGCGAGACCACCACAGCGCATTACCGGGCGCTTGCAAAAAGTAAATGTCGCGATGCTCATGACAGTGCACACGCTTGTCCACCACTGGAAATTCATTGTTGCTGCTATCCAAAATTTCTTCACGCGTACGCTTCGTGGTTTTGTTAACAACCAAGCGGCGCAGTTTGCCCGGATTGACATAGCTGCCCTTGCGCCCCTGCATGTAGGCATACCAAGCGGGCTCATTTCCAGCGATCTCGACGAAATGATCGGGTGTGTCATAACCCACAAAATCAGCCACGATTTCGTTACCGCGCTCATAGGCATTAACCGAGTGCCACATCCAGCGGCTCTCCGTTTCAGCAATGATCGGCTCCACACCGCTGGCTCTAGAGAGAATGGCCAGCTTTGTGCCAAGGCCCGCCTGCCAGGTCAAGCTCTTGGCGAATGGCACGCCAGTGCGCAGCTTGGCAAAATCAGGAAGGGCGGGCTGCAGATGCAGCATGACGCTAGAGCCGGTCACGAAGAAATCGTGCATGTAGTTCAGTGGTACGTTCGCGCCCACTGGGATGGTGCGTTGTGTTGTGGTCTTGCCGTCTGCGCTGACGATATAGGCTGAATGCGAGGGCGCGGTGGGGTTAAACGAAGTATCAAACAAGATCCATTCGCCGGTTTTTTCATCGACACGAGTATGCGCTTTCAGCCCGCTGGGGTCAGCGATGCCCACATTGTCTGTCGCAATAGATTCGAGTGTGTCGGGGTTCAGTGTCCACGGCGGATTGACTTCATCATGCGCATAGAGCTTGCCGTTGCGTACCACGGTGGTCACGCCCGCTTGGTTGGGCGAGCCTTGCGTGCGCTTTCCGCCGGGTGGCAAGGGGCTGGTCCAAGTACCGTAGATGAATTTGCCGGCGGCCTCCTCTTCGCGCAACTTATCGGTTTGCACTAAGCGAGCGCGATAGCTGACCTTCCCATTGTTAAACCGATACATGCGGATCATGCCGTCGCCATCAGTGATTGAGCCCTTGCGCTCAGCGCCTCGGCTAAAGACACCAGGCCCATTGCGGTAAAACGTACCGGCCAGACCCGCAGGGAGTTTGCCCGTAACGACGGGTTCGTAGCCTCCTTCTGTGCCTTTTTGTAGATGCCCTACAAAACCGAGTGGATTGGCGCTTTCTACGCGCGGGTAAATAGGAGCAGGTTGACTGACCGCATCACTGCCGCCACATCCGGGTAGCCAGAGAGGCGTTGAAGCAGCAGAGAGCGTTTTGACGAACGAGCGTCGATCAAGAGAGTTCATGGATGACTTTCGATAAGTAGTAAAAGAAGTTCTACGATATCGACAAGCATCCGAAGTGTCGTTGACCTCAGCGGCCAATTTGTTGACATGTAGAGCACGCCTCGCAAGTTCTGCTCGCTTAGTCTGCTTAGATCCATTGCGCAGCGAAAATCTTGTGCAGCTGCTGCCACTTCAATTTTTCAACAATCTAGGCAGATCGTCGGCGTATTTACTGCATAGTGCGCGATCGAATTAATAGCTTGCAACGATGCGCCAAACATTCAGACCCACTCCGTGATGGGTCTGAAAAAGCGAAGACCGTATCAGTCGGGCGCGGCCAATCACGCAATCATTACTACAAAAGACAGTCGTCCAACTCGGCTTCTTCTGGCAAGTCAAGGGGCAGGTGGGCGGGTCATGTGCGACATTTGGATATCCGAACTACTCACCTGCAGACAAAAGACCCAAAACGCGCTGCAAAGCATGCACCACAGTCTGCGAACGAACCGCCGCGCGATCACCATCAAAGCGCATCATTTCGCTGTACAACTGGCCTTGCACTGAGAAGCCAAACCATACCGTACCCACTGGTTTAGCAACGCTGCCGCCTGTAGGCCCGGCCACGCCGGTGACAGCGATGCTGACCTGCGCCAAGCTGTGGCGAATTGCGCCAAAAGCCATGGCGCGAGCCACGGCTTCGCTCACTGCACCATGCGCGGTGATCAAAGCGGCATCCACACCCAGCAGCTCTGTTTTCGCTTCGTTGGAATATGTCACAAAGCCGCGCTCAAACCAATTCGATGAGCCAGCCAAATCTGTGCAGGCGGCAGAAATCATGCCGCCAGTGCAGCTTTCAGCCGTCACCAGTTTCAACTCATTTTTTAAGAAGAAATCAGCCATCAGGCCGCATAGAATCTGCGCAGAATGCTCACTTTTTTGTAGTTTCGGTGTCATCCATTGATCCTCAAAACCGCCACAGCGCAATCACCAAGAGCGTGCAAGCCGCGGCCACCAAATCATCCAGCATGATTCCAAAGCCGCCCTTCCAGCCAAAGCCATGAAACAAATTGTCGGCCCAAGCTACGGGGCCAGGCTTGACAGCATCAAAGAAGCGAAACAGAGCAAACGCAGCCAGCTGCGCCCAAAAGCCAGCCGGCGAAATAAGCCAGAGAATGATCCAAAACGCCACCACCTCGTCCCACACAATCGCGCCCGGATCAAGCACCCGCAGATGCGCGGCAGTCACTGTGCATGCCCACCAGCCCACGAAGAGCGAGACCAAGATCAAACCGCCGATTTGCGCCTCGGAAAAATACAACTGCATCACAGCAAAAGCGCCCCAAGCCCAGAGCGTGCCCAGCGTGCCAGGTGCAAGCCGAGAGAGGCCAGAGCCTGCACCCAAAGCGATGAAATGCGCAACGTGAGAGAGCAAAAACCGTGCGCCTGGGCGCAGCACGCTGGGGCGAATCGGTGGAGACAAAGGTGCAGAAGTATCTGGATTCAAGATATATTTGCTATTAAATAATGAGCAGCTCGCGCAGGTTTTATGCGGGCGATATGCCTAAAACGCTTAAAAATCAGAGGGCTTTGCTGGGCGCGGGCCGATGCGGGCAGGCCGTCTTGGTGCAGCGTGCATACAGTGAGAGCGCATGCTCTTCTAGTGCGAAACCTTTGGTTTTGGCCACAGCCGTTTGGCGCTTCTCAATTTCAGGGTCGTGAAATTCTTCCACTCTGCCGCAATCGAGGCACACCAGATGATCATGGTGTGTGCCCTCATTGAGCTCATAAACCGCTTTGCCGCTCTCGAAGTTGCTGCGCGTGAGCAAGCCCGCTTGTTCAAACTGCGTCAGCACACGATAGACCGTCGCCAAACCAATATCGGTGCGCTCATTCAGCAGCACACGGTAGACGTCCTCAGCCGTCATGTGGCGCTGCGTGCCCGCTTGAAAAATCTGCATGATTTTCAGGCGCGGCAAGGTGGCCTTGAGGCCGGTGTTTTTCAGTTCATCAAGCGTCGTCATGGGCGGGCAGTTGGCAAGCTAAGGATGTGGGCAAGCCGCTACAATGGATTGATCATAACCTTAGCCAGCGCTGTTGCCTACCTGTGGCAAGCGCTCTGTTAGCCATGCATGTTTCCTCCGTGTTTCGTTTATCCATGTTGCTTGCGGCCTGCGCCGCTGTATCGGCCTGTTCCACGCTGAACAATGCCTCGGGGCATGTCGTCAATTGGGTCTCGCCCTACAAGGTCGAGGTTGTGCAAGGCAATTTTGTCTCCAAAGAGCAAAAAGACGCACTGCAAGTGGGCATGCCTCGCGCCCAGGTGAAAGACATTTTGGGATCGCCCTTGGTTACCAGCGTCTTTCACGCCGAGCGCTGGGATTACGTGTTCACCATCAGCCGCCAAGGCCAGCAGCCCCAGCAGCGCAAGCTCACCGTGTTTTTTAAGGGCGATGAGCTGGCCAAAGTGGAAAGCGATGAGCTGATTTCGGAGCAAGAGTTTGTCACCTCGCTTTCTACCGGGCGCTCATTGTCCAAGGTTCCTGTGCTCGAAGTTACTACCGACAAGTTGCCAGCGGCTGTACCGGCAGGTACGGCTCCAAATACAGGCAACAACGCCACGAGCAGCGCAGAGCCACCGCGCGTTTATCCCCCCCTTGAGTCGGCGGTGCGCTAATGAGTCAGTTGCAAAAAATTTGTATTGCTGGAGCTGGCGGCCGCATGGGTCGCATGTTGATTGAAGCCGTTACAAAAGCGCCCGATTGTGTGCTTGGCGGCGCGCTCGATGTGCCCGACAGCCCAGGCATGGGTTTGGATGCCAGCGGCTTCCTAGGCACGGCCAGTGGCGTCACGATCACTTCCGATGTGGCGCATGCTTTAAAGGGTTGCCATGCCTTGATAGATTTCACCCGGCCCGAGGGCACGATGCTGCATTTAGAACAGTGTCGCAAGCAGGGTGTGAATTTGGTGATCGGCACCACCGGCTTCTCCGATGCGCAAAAGCAGGAGCTGCTCGAAGCCAGCAAAGACATTGCCATCATGCTCGCGCCCAATATGAGCGTGGGCGTGAATGTCACGCTCAAGTTGCTCGAGCTGGCTGCCAAATCGCTCAGCAGCGGTTACGACATTGAAATCATTGAAACCCATCATCGCCACAAGGTTGATGCGCCATCGGGCACGGCTTTGAAGATGGGTGAAGTGGTGGCACAAGCTTTGGGGCGCGATCTCAAAGGCCATGCCGTGTTTGCCCGCGAAGGCATCACGGGCGCACGTGATCCGCAGGCGATTGGCTTTTCCGCCATTCGCGGTGGCGATATCGTGGGCGACCATACCGTGATGTTTGCTGGCATCGGCGAGCGCATCGAAATCACACATAAATCATCGACTCGTGAAGGCTATGCCGAAGGCGCATTGCGTGCCGTGCGCTTCCTATCGGGCAAGAAAAGCGGCATGTACGATATGTTTGATGTTTTGGGCTTGAATTCTTAACGCGAGAAGCCAACGATGGATGCACTTGATTTCCTCAAGCAAAGTGATGGCGTGGGCAAATTCATTGCCGTCTTGCTCTTGCTCATGTCAATAGCCAGCTGGGTGGTGATTTTTTGGAAAGCTTGGGTCATCAAACGTGCTGTGCCCGATGTGGCCAAATCCGTGGCCAGTTTTTGGCAAGCTGCAGATGTGAGCCAAGGCCGCGGCAGCGTGGCCGCCCTGGATCGCGAGCAACTCGTGCTGCCCTTGATCGATGCAGCGCAAGTCAATGCCACAGGCACGCTCGCTGGCGCAGGCGACAAAGCCCAGCAACTCACTCGCCTTCTGCGCGATGCCCTTCATGGCGTGTTGCTTAAATTGCAATTCGGCCAAGTGCTGCTCGCCACCGTCGGCTCCACCGCGCCCTTCGTTGGCTTGCTTGGCACAGTCTGGGGCATTTATCACGCCTTGGTCGGCTTGGTTGGCGCTGGCCAAGTCACGATCGACAAAATCGCTGGCCCTGTGGGCGAGGCCTTGATCATGACGGCTGCCGGTTTGGCAGTCGCCATCCCCGCCGTGCTCGCCTACAACCTCTTTGGCCGCTACATCGGCCGCATCGAAGCCGATCTAGAAGGCTTTGCACGAGACTTGCGCGAGCTTCTTGCTCACCACGCTATTCCTGCCAATTAATGCTGCTTCGCTCGACCAAATGAACGCAAAAGACGCAAATCTTACGCAAAAGACGCAGAAAAATCCTGTGTTTAATTTTTGCGTCTTTTGCGTTTCTTCCGCGTCTTTTGCGTTCTCATCGTTGCCAGAAAAGGCTTCTGTATGAGCTTTGGCAAACTCGAGCGCAGCAAGGGCAGCCAGCCCATGAGTGAGATCAACGTCACGCCCTTGGTGGATGTGATGCTCGTGCTCTTGGTGATCTTCATCATCACCGCGCCCTTGCTCGCCAGCTCCATCAAGCTCGATCTGCCCAGCACCGATGTCGCCAAGCCCACTGAAGCGCCTAAATTTGTGACCGTCGTGATCGACAAATCGGCCAAGATCTTCTTAGGCGATCAACCCACGGATCTGGCTGCGCTGGCCACCAGCTTGCAGCAGACTGCCAAGCAAAACAAAGACACCGAAGTGCAGCTGCGCAGCGATGAAACCGTGCCCTACGGAAAAGTCATCGAAGTGATCGGCATCGCACAAAAAGCGGGGCTCACGCGCATCGGCTTTGTGGCGAATCCTCAAGTGCCAGCCTCTAAGCCCTGAAATCACCCGCAGCCCCGTAAAATCAGGGGATGCAAGACAAATACGATCACACGGCGGTTGAGAAAGCCGCGCAAGCCTCGTGGCAGGAAAAAGACGCTTACCGCGTGCAAGAGCACGCCAAAAACGCCCAAGGCGGCTTGAAGCCCAAATACTATGCCTGCTCCATGCTGCCCTACCCCAGTGGCAAGCTACACATGGGCCATGTGCGTAACTACACCATCAACGACATGCTCGCGCGCCAGCTGCGCATGAAGGGCTACAACGTGCTCATGCCTATGGGCTGGGATGCGTTTGGCTTGCCGGCTGAAAACGCCGCGATGAAAAATGGCGTGCCGCCTGCGAAGTGGACGTACTCCAACATCGAGCACATGAAAGGCCAAATGCAGGCCATGGGCCTCGCGATTGACTGGAGCCGCGAGATGGCGGCCTGCGATCCGGCTTACTACAAATGGAATCAGTGGCTGTTTTTGAAGATGCTGGAAAAAGGCATCGCTTATCGCAAAACGCAGATCGTGAACTGGGATCCGGTCGATCAAACCGTGCTCGCCAACGAGCAAGTGATTGACGGCAAAGGCTGGCGCACGGGCGCGACGGTGGAAAAGCGCGAGATTCCCGGTTACTACCTCAAGATCACCGATTACGCGCAAGAGCTCTTGGATCATGTGCAGATCGGCAACGACAAAGCAACACTCACCGGCTGGCCTGACAAAGTGCGTTTGATGCAAGAGAACTGGCTGGGCAAATCCGAAGGTGTGCGCTTTGCGTTTCCGCATGCGATCAAGGATGCGAGCGGCAAGTTGATTCAAGACGGCAAGATGTACGTCTTCACCACACGCGCTGACACGATCATGGGCGTGACCTTTGTGGCAGTAGCGCCTGAGCACCCTATTGCAGTGCGCGCCGGCGAACTGTCTGCGCAGCTTGCTACCAAAATTGAAGCGTTGAAAGCAGGCGGCACGACGGAAGCGGAGCTGGCGCTGAAAGAAAAAGAAGGCGTGCCCACGGGTCTCTTCGTGATGCATCCGATCACGAATGAGAAAGTTGAAGTCTGGGTCGGCAACTATGTGCTGATCAGCTACGGTGATGGCGCGGTGATGGGTGTGCCTGCGCATGACGAGCGAGATTTTGCGTTTGCGATGAAATACAGTTTGCCGATCAAGCAAGTGGTGCAAGTGGCGGATAAGAGTTTTTCTACCGATGCTTGGCAAGAACACTATGCAGAAAAAGGCGAAGGCATCGCTGTCAACTCCGGCAAATACGATGGTTTGAAATTCAAAGCCTGCGTCGATGCTGTTGCAGCCGACTTAGCCGCACAAAACCTCGGCGAAAAGAAAACCACTTGGCGCCTGCGCGATTGGGGCATCAGCCGCCAGCGCTACTGGGGCACACCGATCCCCATCGTGCATTGCCCTGAGCATGGCGCGCAGCCCGTGCCGCTCTCGCAGCTGCCGGTGAAGCTGCCTGAAGATTGCATCCCCGATGGCTCAGGCAATCCGCTGCATAGGCACGAAGGTTTCCACAAAGGTGCGGTCTGCCCGATCTGCGGCGCAGACGCACGCCGCGAGACCGACACGATGGACACCTTCGTGGATTCATCCTGGTATTTCATCCGCTACTGCCTGCCCCAGCAAGACCAGAAAGACAGCGTGGTGATGACCAATGATGCGGTTGATTACTGGATGCCCGGCTCTTCAGGCCCCTCCGGTAGCGCTGGTGGGGCTAATGGCCCTGGCATGGATCAATACATCGGCGGCATTGAACACGCTATCCTGCATTTGCTCTACGCCCGCTTCTGGACGAAGGTGATGCGCGATATGGATTTGGTGCGCATGGATGAGCCCTTCACCAAACTGCTCTGCCAAGGCATGGTGCTCAATCACATCTACTCGCGCAAGAATGCGAAAGGCGGTAAAGAATATTTCTGGCCGCACGATGTGGAGCATGTGCACGATGAAGCTGGCAAGATCGTTGGTGCGAAGTTAAAGCACGCCGTTGATTACGCAGGCGAGCCTTTGCCTGCAGGCACGCCCATCACCTACGAAGGTGTGGGCACGATGAGCAAGAGCAAAAACAACGGTATTGATCCGCAGGAGTTGATCGATAAATACGGCGCAGATACCGCTCGTCTGTACACCATGTTCACCGCACCGCCAGAGGCCACGCTGGAGTGGAATGATGGCGCTGTCGAAGGCAGCTATCGCTTCCTCAAGCGCGTGTGGGGCTTGGCCAGCAAGTTGCATACTCTTATTTCCATAGCACCTAGCGCAGGTTTCATCAGGGCGGAAGGCTCATTGAGTGCAAAAAGTTTGAGCAAGCCCGCCAAATCGCTTCGACTGGAGATTCACAGTGTTTTGAAGCAGGTGAGCTACGACTACGAGCGCATGCAGTACAACACCGTGGTCTCTGGTGCGATGAAATTGCTCAATGCGTTGGAAGGCTTCAAGGCCAGCGATGGTACGCAAGCGGCGGGCAACAGCGACATGATGGCTGTGTTTGAGGGCTTTGGCATTTTGTTGCGTGTGCTCTATCCGGCCACGCCGCATTTGGCGCATGCACTCTGGCAAGAGCTGGGCTATGCCAAAGCACATGGTGATCTGCTCGATGCCGCATGGCCGCAGGTGGATGCGCAGGCTCTCGTGCAAGATGAGATCGAGCTAATGCTGCAAGTAGGCGGCAAGCTGCGCGGCTCCATCCTTGTGGCCGCTACGGCCAGCAAAGAGCAGATTGAAGCAGCAGCGATCGCTAGCGAAGCTTATCTGAAGGCTTCCGCCGGAGCAGCGCCGAAGAAAATCATCGTTGTACCCGGGCGTTTGGTGAACATCGTGGTGTGAATGCCATGACAGCATCCTCTCACCCACGCCGTTTGCTTTTGAAGGCAGCTTCAACCTCACTGATTGCGGTTGGCTTATCGGCTTGCGGCTTTCAGCTCCGCCAAGCACCTAATCTGCCGTTCAACACCATGTATGCAGGTTTCGCTGAGAACTCTAGCCTTGGCCAAGAGCTGCGTCGTTCGCTGGAATCCTCGGGTGTGCGAGTGATCACGGACAACCGCCAGCTTGATGCCGCGCAGGTGATCTTAGATGTGATTCAAGATCAGCGCGAAAAAACCGTGGTGGGGGTGAACGCGTCTGGCCAAGTACGCGAGTTTCAGCTGCGCGTTCGCTTCAAATTCCGTTTGCGCGATAAAGCGGGCAATGAAGTGATCCCCGAAACCGAGCTTTTGCTCCAGCGCGATTTCAGCTTCAATGAAACGGGTGCTCTGGCCAAAGAGGCCGAAGAAGCTTTGATCTACCGCAGCATGCAAAGCGATGTGGTGCAGCAGGCGCTGCGCCGCCTCTCTGCTGTGAAAACCCTCTAACGTTTTTTGCTGGACGGCGAAATCAAATAGCCAGCAATGGCTTCGGTGAGTTTGCCCGCTTGCTGAACATTCGCTTTGCGGCTGACCATCAGGCTGGTCACCAAGGCTTCGATCAGCAGGACAGCGGCCACTGAGCTGCTAGAGATCACAGGATGATGCGCGGTAGCGAGCAACACATCATCAGCCAGCGCCACCAAGGGCGAGACAATCGCATCCGTGAGCGCCACAACATGCGCGCCGCGATCACGCGCATAGCTGGTGAGCTGGATCGCATCGCGCGCATAGCGTGGAAAACTCAGCACGATCAGCACATCGTTTTTATCGATGTTCATCAAACGGCCAGCTGCGACTTCTGTGCCGCCAAACTCCACCACATTGATCAGCGTTTTGCAAAAGGGCTGCAAATCCAGCGAGAGCATGGCCGCCAAATGCGAGCTGATACCAAAGCCCATCACATACACCGTGCCAGCAGTAGCCAGTCGCGCGCTGATGCGAGAAAGCAGTGCCTCATCCACGGTTTGCGCTGCTGTGCGCGCATTGTTCAAACCCGCTTCCAAACTTTGCGTCACAGCACCTTGCTTCGCGCCCGGTTGCACAGCATCGCGAAGTTTCTCCATGGGTTGCAACATGCTTTGCAGCACTTGAGCCATTTCGTCGCGCATGGCCGCAAAACCAGAAAAACCCGTGCTGCGCGCAAAGCGGCTGAGTGTGGCGGCCGAGGTTTGTGCATGCGCGGCCAGCTCTTCAATGCCCCAGGCCGTGGCGCGCACGGGGTTGCGCAGCAATTGCTCTGCCACGGCCTTGTTGGCCGCGGAGGCTTTGGGGTCAGACAAGGTATTCAACAGCTTTTGCCCAAGCTCTGACTGAGCAAAAGCGGTGTCCGCAGAGCTGCCACCTGGCGCGTTGTAGAGGGCACTTGTGTCTGAGGAACTAAGGGAAAGACTGGATTTTTTCATATTTCAATTTTATGAAAATTATGGTACAAACTGGGTTCTGGTGTGCTCCTTGTCATTTTCAAAGAGCCTGAGTTCGAGTTTATGTGTTTGTTGTTCAACGTTTGGAGAAATTCATGATCCGTAAGATTCTTGGCGCATCTGCGCTTTTGGCCAGCCTTTTGGTGGCTACCGCTGTTCAAGCCCAAGCCCCCGGCTGGGCAAAGATCCGTATTGGTGTGGAAGCTAACTACCCACCATTTTCCCAAATGTCTCCCGACGGCAAGTTTTCCGGCTTTGACATTGATATCGCCAATGCCCTGTGCGCTCAGATGAAGGCCGAGTGCACGATGGTTGCGCAAGAGTGGGACGGCATGATGCCCGCACTCAATGCCAAGAAATTCGACATGATCGTGGCCTCCATGTCGATCACCGAAGAACGCAAGAAGAATGCGGATTTCAGTGATTCGTATTACGACATTCCTTCCAGCTTCGTGGCCAAGACAGGCGCATTCACTGCTGTGACCCCCGCCGCGCTCAAAGGCAAAAAGATCATCGTGACACGCAACACGCCGCGCGCCAAATATTTGGCTGACAACTACAAAGAGAGCGAGATCCTGCAAGTGGCCAAAGAATCAGAAGTGACGATGGAGCTGGCTGCTGGCCGTGGCGATATCGGCTTTGGTTCCTCCTTGGCTGCTACGGCTGCTTTCTTGAAATCTCCCGCAGGTGCAGGTTACAGCAAAGTCGGCCCAGGCATCTATCCTTCCGGTGGTGCCAAGCAAGGCGGCGGCGTAGGCATTGCCATGCGCAAAGGTGAAGATGATCTGCGCAACAAAATCAATGCTGCACTCAAAGTCATCTCTGGCAATGGCGTGTACAAAGCCATCAACGATAAATACTTTGACGTGAACATTCGTGGCGAATAAATAACGGCTCCGCCGCTATTTTTTAAAGCGTTTTGAGCAGTTCGCCGGCATACATACTGCGCGGACTGCTCTTATTTTTATAGTAAATCTCATCCGTCATGCTCTACGGCTACCTGCCCGCCATCCTTGAAGGCTTGGTGCTGACACTGCAAGTGTCTGCCACTTCCTTGGCCATTGCCTGCGTTTTTGGCTTGATTGGCGCTGCCGCCAAGCTCTCCGCTTCGCGCGGTGCACGCTGGGCAGCCGATGTGTACACCACACTCATTCGCGGTCTACCCGAGCTGGTGTTGATGCTGTTGATTTTTTACGGTGGGCAAATTGCCATCAACAAGGTTGCGGATGCGCGTGGTTGGGGCTATGTCGATATTCCGCCCTTCCTTGCTGGTGTGATGACGGTTGGGTTCATTTTCGGCGCATATCTCACCGAAACTTTTCGCGGTGCGATCCTCGCCATACCCAAAGGCCAATCGGAAGCGGCGATGGCTTTTGGCCTCACGCGCGGGCAGATGTGGCGGCGCATCATCCTGCCGCAAATGGTGCGTCATGCGATCCCCGGTTTTTCCAACAACTGGCTCATCATGATCAAAGCATCGGCTTTGGTGTCTATCATCGGCTTGGATGACATGATCCATCGCGCGGGTCTGGCCGCGGCCACGACACGCGCGCCATTCACCTTCTACATGGCGGTGGCGCTGATCTATCTCGCGCTCACAACCCTCTCCATCATCTTGCTATCTCAAATAGAAAAACGCTACAGCCTTGGCGTGAAGAAAGTGAGCTTCTAAGATGGATTGGCAAGTCATTCTTAACAGCCTGCCGCTCTATGTGGAAGGCATTCGCACCACTCTGGTCTTGCTCGCGATCAGCTTGGCCAGCTCATTTGTGGTCTCTGTGCCGCTGGCGGTAGCGCGCGTTTCAGACCGGCATTGGCTCTCCAAGCCAGTGTGGTTTTTCACTTATGTATTGCGCGGCACACCGCTCTTGGTGCAGCTCTTCATCATCTACCATGGCCTGGCGCAATTTGAAGCAGTACGCAACAGCCCGGCTTGGTTTCTGCTGAAAAACGCATGGTTCTGTGCGTGGCTCGCGTTCACGCTCAACTCCGCCGCCTACACCACAGAAATCTTTGCGGGCGCATTGAAAGCCACCAACCATGGCGAGATTGAAGCAGCGCGCAGCTATGGTCTCTCTGGCTTTAAGCTTTACGCTCGTATCTTGCTACCCAGCGCCTTGCGCCGCGCCTTGCCGCAATACAGCAATGAAGTCGTTGGCCTGATGCATGCCACAGCAATTGCCAGCACTGTGACATTGGTCGACATTACCCGCGTGGCACGTGATGTGAACTCCAATCATTTACTGGTCACAGAATCGTTTGGTGTGGCCGCTGTGATTTATTTCATCCTCACATTTAGCTTGGTGGGTATCTTTAAGCTGATCGAAAAGAAGTACATGAAGCACCTACAGCCACAAAGCTTGCAACCGCAGAAAAACAATGCGCAAGCTGCGCACTAAAACAACCTATGCACACTGAATCCATCGAATTGATCGCACCCGCGCCTGGGCAAAGTTGCCGCTTGCAGGTCTTGCGCTTTGGTGTGGGCCACTCTGCTCGCAAGGCCTACATCCAAGCCGCCTTGCATGCTGACGAGGTGCCCGCTATGCTCACGGCCTTGCGCCTGAAAACGTTGCTGCAAGCGCTAGAAGAGCAAGGTCAACTTTTAGGCGAAATCGTGCTTGTTCCTTCTGCGAATCCATTGGGCTTGTCGCAACACATTCACGGCCAGCACCATGGGCGTTTTTCGCTTTCTGATGGCATCAATTTCAATCGTGGATTTCCTGAGCTGGCCGCATCGATCGCTGAACATGTCAGAGGACGCTTATGCAAAGATGCACAGGCTAATCAGCAAATCATTCGTGCCGCCTTAAAAACAGCCGCTGATATCTTGCCCGCACTCACGCCCACGCAAGACCTTAAGCGCCGCCTTCTGCAACTCGCCATCGATGCAGACATCGTGATCGACCTGCATTGCGACAGCGATGCCGTGGTGCATCTCTACGGCCTCACGCCGCAAGCACCTGCGCTTTCCCAGCTGGGCGCGCAGCTGGGTGCGCAAGCTATTTTGCTGGCCACCGAGTCCGGCGACTCGCCCTTTGACGAAGCGTGCAGCCGCCCATGGCTCGATTTGCAGCGCATGATCCCCGATGCTGAAATCCCCCTGGCCTGCATGAGCACCACGGTGGAGTTGCGCGGTGAAGCCGATGTGAGCCATGAATTAGCGCATCAAGATGCACTAGCGCTGATCGGGTTTCTACAGATGCAAGGCTTTATCGCCGGCACAGCGCCGGAAAAAGCCGCGCTCTGTGAACCTACTCCTTTATCGGGCTCAGAGCCCATCACCGCGCCCAGCGCAGGCGTGATTGTTTTTCATCGTCAAAGCGGCGAGAAGGTACAAGCAGGTGATGCGATTGCAGACATCGTGAACCCCGCCTCTGGCGATATCACCACGCTGCGCTGTGCATCTGCTGGCGTGCTCTATGCCCGCTGCAGCACCCGCTGGGCGCATGCAGGCAAGCGCTTAGCAAAAATAGCTGGCACATCACTCGCTCGCACCGGCAAGTTACTCAGTCCTTAAATTTGCAGAGAAGTTCGTATGACCTCCACACCTGTTTTACAAGCAGACAACATTCACAAGCGATTCGGCAGCAACGAAGTCTTGAAGGGCCTGAGCGTACAAGCCCATGCGGGCGATGTGATCTCCATGATTGGCTCCAGCGGCTCGGGCAAGAGCACGTTCTTGCGCTGTCTCAATTTGCTAGAGCAACCCAACAGCGGCCGTATCGTGTTGGGCGGTGAAGAGCTACAACTTAAAGCTGGCAAAGATGGTGCTTTGCAAGCCACCGATCCCGCGCAACTGCAGCGCCTGCGCAGCCAAGTGGCCATGGTGTTTCAGCATTTCAATCTGTGGGCACACATGACCGCGATGGACAACGTGATGGAGGCACCCGTGCATGTGCTGGGCTTGTCCAAAGCCGAGGCACGCGATCGCGCTGAGGCATATCTCCAGAACGTGGGTGTGTATCATCGAAAAGACGCCTTCCCTGCGCATCTCTCCGGTGGTGAGCAGCAGCGCGTGGCGATTGCACGCGCCCTGGCCATGGAGCCGAAAGTCATGTTGTTCGATGAACCTACCTCAGCGCTCGATCCTGAACTCGTGGGCGAGGTCCTGCGTGTGATGCGCGCTGTGGCCGAAGAAGGCCGCACCATGATTGTCGTGACGCATGAGATGAGCTTTGCCCGCGAAGTGAGCAACCATGTGGTCTTTTTGCACAAAGGCTGTATTGAAGAGCAAGGGGATCCGAAAGAGGTGCTGCTCAAGCCGCAAACTGAACGCTTGCAAGCCTTCTTGGCCAATAGCTTGAAGTGAGTTTGAACCGGCCATAAAAAAACCGCCCAATGTGGCGGTTTTTTTTATGATGTTTGCCGAATGCTATTCGGCAAACGGGCATCACTTAGTTTGGCGGCGCGGTGCACACATTGCTTGGGCAAGGTGCAACCGCCAGCACCACATTCGTGTATGACATGCGACCTGATTTGATACGCATCACGGTGGTGCTGGTTCGACTCGCGGTGAAGCTGAAGGCGGAGGATTGCCCGGCCGAGTTCTCCGTGGTGCCAAAGGCTTTGGCCGCACCTGAACTGGCCATACTTTGCATCATCTTCAAATAGTTGCTGCTACCGTATTCCTGCACCTGTGTGGCTGTGACGACAGGTGTGCTGGCATTCAGCCCTATCACTGGCTTGCCTTGGCCCAAAATCACACTGAGCTCTCCAGCCGAATCAATTTCGATGCGATCTCCTGCACTGACGTAATGTGCTTTCACGGCGCTGATGCTGTATTGCGCAGTGGGTGCGCCACTGCTTGATGAGCCGCGAACATCAGCGATGAAAACGCCGCCAGCGCCCAGCACGGTCATGGTGGTTTTGCCGCTGGCATCTGGCTTACCCACGACGAGGCTGGTGTTTTCATCCACGCCGAAGCCGTAGTCCAAACCAGCCTCACGCACAGCTCTCAGCAATCGGCCTTCGCGTGTGCGCTGTGAGAAGTGTTGATCCAGCACACCATATTTGAAGAAATTCAGCCCGCCTTCAGTGTAGATCAAACCTGCCGTGCCCTCAGACGCCGTGGGCCCTGCGCCAGCAGCGTAACCGGCCTGCAGCACATCCCATGAATAGCCGCCGCCCAGCATGGGCACTTTCTTACCTTTCCACAAGCCACCTGATTGCACAGCCGCGCCAGCGCTTGTTCCTGAGACGACCAATTGCCCCGCATCAAAGCGAGTGCGCAAAGCGCTGTATTGTGGGCTCAACACGGTGTAGGCGTTGCCGGCGTCCTTGCTGATGAAAGTCTCCAAGTGGCGGGCTTGATCACCGCCAGCAAAGAACAGGCCATTCAAACTGCTGAGGGTACTGTTGAGGCTGGCCGCATTGTTGGCACAGAAACCATTGCGTAGACTGACGATATCCGGATAGACCTCGCCCATGTGGAAGTTGGTGGAGCCAGAATTACTATTGCTGTAGTTGGCCATGTAGATAGCAGCGTTCTGGCATGCGTTGTTTTCATCCAGCGCTTTGCGCAGGCCACCTTCCATAGGGATGTAGAGCACATTCGCACCGGCGGACTGCAACGCAGTTACGTTGATATCACGGTCTGCCCAGGGATTCTCCGTGGCTGAGGTCAAGACACCAATCGTTGGCGTGTTACCGCCATTCAAGCGTCGTGCCGATTGCACAAAACTGATGTAGATATCACGCGAATCTGTGTTGCTCAAGAAGGCCACACTGCGCGCTTCAATTTTGCGCGTTGTCGCTGTGTTGGGATTGACGAAGCTCTCGCGCAATGCTGCGAGTTCAAGCGTGTTCAAGCCATCGGTCAAACCAAGTACGGGGGGCGTGCCATCGGCAGCTAGCTTAACCGCCTGAAAGCTGGCTCTGAAATTGGGTGTGGCGGTCACTCCAGAAGCATCGCGGCGATAGAAGATCGGCGCAGTGCCTAAACTGGTTTGCAAGTTTTGCGCAATCAGCACCACTTTGGCCTTGTCGGAAGCTGTTGCAAAAGTCGCTGCTTGCACAGCTGCAATATTGGCGTTGGACAGTGTGCATTGCGTACCATTGACGGGCGCGGCAGTGCTGCAGAAAGTGGAGACGACCAAGTCGAAATCGGCCAGTGTCGAGCCATTCCAGAATGCTGTCCCATCTGCAAACAGTGCTTTGCCGCCATCAAAGTCGGCAAAACTCAGATTGACTTTTGGTTTGCTGTTGTCTGCCAAGCGTGCATTCAGTGCCGCAGTGAGACTGGTTTTTTGTGTACTGCGAAAGATGCTCGTTTGCAGAGCGGTGATCTTGTCGATATTGGCTTGGTTGATGGTGTAGGTGAGCGTAGGGCGCACGTAGTTGCCGTCAAAGCTGATGTTGGCGGTGCCCAGTGCGGCAATCGTGGGGTCCTGCGCGGCGATGGTGGCCCAGTCTGCACCGCAGTTGCGACTCTGCCCTGTGCCGTTGAAGCTGGAGCAATTCTGAACGCCGCCACCGATCACGTAATTGGTGATGGTTGGCATGCCGGCAATGATCAATTTCGATTCAACGGCCAGTGCAGCATTCAAAGCCGTGGTCTCAGATACAAGGGTGCGCACACCCGTGCCAAAGACAACATCGACCACCCTGGTTTGTAAATCGCTGTCGCTTAAGTCTTGTGCATCAAGTGTGTTGGCTAGGGCTGCAAGTTTGGATTGGGTTGCAGCAGAAATGCTGATGCCGTTGGCGGGGTTTTTATCTTCGTCTAAAGCTTGCAATATCTGCATCAGATTGAGCAGCTTGGCATTATCCGCTTGCGTGTTCGTGCCGACGAGAGCAGCCAAAGTCAGCACATCGGCTGCAGTGGTCTGTCCCAAATTGAGTTTACCAATGCTCAGCGTGATGCGATCACCAGCACGAAAGCTGAATTGGCCTAGCGAGGTGCTTGTACCTTTGAGCCCTGAGCTGGTCTCAAAGCTTAAGCCTGAAATAGGTTCAAGCAATTGTCCTGTGATCGGCGTACTGGCGGCGCTACCGCTGCCTCCGCCACAGGCGCACAGCCCCGCTGTAAAAAGCGAGGCTAGCGCCAAACGTAGATGGAAATTCATGGGGAATCCTTGAGTGGGAAATCGCCCCCCACCGCCGCGACATGGGCATGAGTCAAGCGAATGAAAAATAGCTATGAACGCTATTTTTCATATACGAATGATATGAAAAAAATGCACCATATTGCTCTGGTGAAAACCCGAGCAGCAGCAGGCATTTCTGCTCAAGTGCGCATCAACGTGCTCTTGCCAAACAAGCTTTCAACCAAATCTACCGCGAGTTCTGCTGTGCGATTGCGAATATCGAAGGCCGGGTTGAGCTCCACAATATCCAGCGAAGCCAAGCGGCCGGTGTCGGCGATCATCTCCATGCACAACTGTGCCTCGCGGTAAGTTGGGCCGCCACGCACCGTGGTCCCTACGCCAGGGGCGATGTCGGGATCGAGAAAATCTACATCCAAGCTGACATGCAAATGCGTGTTGTTGTCCATCACAGCCAACGCCAACTCCATCGCATGGCGCATGCCCATCTCGTCGATGTAGCGCATGTCAAAGACTTCAATACCCATGTCATGCACGAGTTTTTTCTCGCCGGCATCCACGCTTCGGATACCGATTTGGCGAATCTCTCGCGGATGCAGCGCCGGCTGTGCGGCAGAGAAGCCACCGATGTTTACCAACTCTGCCGGCCCTTGACCGCACAAACAAGCGACAGGCATGCCATGGATATTGCCACTGGGCGTGAGTGTGGCGGTGTTGAAATCAGCGTGGGCATCCAGCCAAAGCACGCGCAGCTTTTTACCCTTCGATTTGCAATGCTTGGCCACGGCGCTGATGGAGCCGATACCTAGGCAATGATCGCCGCCAAGCATGATGGGGAGTTGGCCAGTATTGAGCTCTGTAAACATGGCCTGATGCAGCAAAGCATTCCACTGCGCGACTTCGTGTAAATGACGAAAACCGTCTACTGCAGGTAACCAAGGATTGGCTGGGCCTTGCAGGTTGCCGCAGTCTTTGACCTGCATGCCCAAGCCTTGCAGCGCCTCGCGAATGCCTGCCACGCGTAAGGCCTCCGGGCCCATGCTTGCGCCGCGCGCACCGGCACCAATGTCTGTGGGCGCGCCAATCAGGCTGATGGAGGGAAGTGAAATCGTCTTGCTCATGCCAACACTGTAGCTGCAGATTTTCGTGTTGGGTGGTTTGTGCTTTGATGGGGCTGGATCAACTGGTAGAGATTTTTGGGATCAGTCAAGCGTGGAATCAAATCAAGCGCTTGCGTCAGGCCTTGTGCTGTGGCAGCGCTTTGCAAAAAGCGCAAGGCAGAAAAATCTTCCAATGCAAAGCCCACGGAATCAAACATCGTGACCTGCGTATCCGAAGTACGACCGGGCAACTTGCCAGCCAGCACTTGCCACAACTCGGTCACCGCAAAATCCGCTGGCATGTGCTGCAAGTCGCCTTCAATGCGGGTTTGCGGCTCGAACTCGACGAACACACGTGCCTTACGCAGCACCTCAGGTGGAATCTCCGTCTTGCCAGGGCAATCACCGCCCACGCCATTGATGTGCATGCCGGGCTCAATCATGTCTGCCGTAAGAACAGCGGCATTGGTTTTGTCTGCCGTGACGGTGGTGATGATGTCCACACCACGCACTGCTTCGCGTGTGCTCGCGTAAGCGCTCACGCGAAGATCGCGTGCATCGGGATTGGCCTGCAGATTGCGCATGAGCTTGGCGGTGGCTTCTACATCCGTGTCGTAGAGGTGAATTTCTTCGATGCCGAGCAAATGATGAAAAGCCAGTGCTTGGAATTCGCTTTGCGCGCCATTACCAATCAAGGCCATGCTGCGGCTGTTTTGGCGCGCAAGTGCTCGCGCTGCCACGACGCTTGTGGCGGCGGTGCGAATGGCGGTGGTGAGTGTGAGCTCACTGATCAAAAGTGGCATGCCTGTGGCCACATCGGCCAGCACGCCAAATGCCATCACGGTGGGCAAGCCGTGCAGCATGTTGTTCTTGGGGTGGCCGTTGACGTATTTGAAGCTGAAAGTGCGGTCATCTGCAATCGGCATGAGCTCAATCACGCCGTCTTGGGAATGAGCCGCTACGCGAGCGCTTTTGTCGAAGGCTCGCCAATGTAGAAAATCTTGGTGGATATTTGCAGCGATACCTTGCATCACCTGCGGCAAGCCGATTTGGCGTACGAGCTTGGCAGCGCCCTCGGCACTCAAGAATTGGGTTTGCAATGCTTTTTTCATCATGAGACGAAGTTTGCTCTGTCGCTGAATCAATGAAAATAGCAATAAATGCATCAAAAATGCTATTTTTCTATCAATTTGGCAATCAGTAGTGTCAAAATGACAAAATGGATGAGACTGACAACAAACTCCTGTCTTTGCTGCGCCAAGATGCACGCCTCTCTATCGCTGACTTGGCACACAAGCTCGCCGTCTCGCGCGGCACAGTGACGAATCGCATCACCAAGCTAGAGGATGCGGGCGTGATCGTGGGCTACACCGTGCGTGTGCGCCCAGATGTGCAGCGCACAGACATCAAGGCTTGGATGAGTATTGCTGTTGAAGGCAATCAAACGCGTTTGGTCATTGCCAGTCT
Source organism: Variovorax sp. PCZ-1 (assembly GCF_018413605.1). Lineage (GTDB taxonomy): Bacteria > Pseudomonadota > Gammaproteobacteria > Burkholderiales > Burkholderiaceae_C > JANMDU01. Next base: position 218,130 of record NZ_JAHCDN010000003.1, read on the forward strand.
GCTCGGTGAGCCCAATGTGGCGACCTTGCACGATACGAATGGCCGATGGGATTTGCTGGCTGAATTGCGCGCGGAAGATTTGCAAAGCTTGAGCAAAACGCTCGAGCGGATTCGCCTCATCAAAGGCATCAGCAATACCGAAACGAGTATTCACTTGGAAACCTATCGCCTGTCTTGATTTGAAGTGTTTTTGGCAGTTTGCCGGCGTACAGACTGCGCGAAATGCTATCAAATTAATAGTATTCTTGAGGTATCCATTGGCATGTCCACCGTGGCATCAGCCGCACACAGCGCAGGGTACAAAGCCTTTCAAAAAGCCGGGAAAACCCCGAGAAACTATTAATAATAATTAAAGAATAATTAAAACAACTGGCCGCAAGGGGCGGGCAGGGTAATTTTTTGGCTGTTGTGACGGCCAATTTCGAGGAGACAAAGATGTTGAAACTCTCAAAACTGGCCACAGCCGTGGCTTTGGCGGCAGGTAGCTTTGCTGTGCAAGCTGCTGATGTGGAGGTCTTGCACTACTGGACATCGGGCGGCGAGGCCAAGTCGGTGGCTGAGCTGAAGAAAATGCTGGAAGCCAAAGGCCACAAGTGGAAAGACTTCGCTGTAGCCGGTGGTGGTGGCGACAATGCACAAACCGCATTGAAGAGCCGCGCAGTTGCTGGTAACCCACCCGCAGCAGCTCAGGTCAAAGGCCCTGCCATTCAAGAATGGGCGAACGAGGGCATGTTGGCCAGTATTGACACCGTTGCCAAAGGCGAGAAGTGGGACGATTTGCTGCCCAAGGCTGTGGCCGATGTCATGAAGAGCAAAGGCAATTATGTCGCTGCTCCTGTGAACGTGCACCGCGTCAACTGGATGTGGGCGAATCCTGATGTGCTGAAAAAAGCTGGCGTGGCTGGTATGCCCAAGACTTGGGATGAGTTCTTCGTTGCGGCTGACAAGATCAAGAAATCTGGCGCTGTGGCGCTCGCACATGGTGGCCAAAATTGGCAAGATTTCACGGTGTTTGAGTCTGTGGCACTCGGCGTAGGCGGTGCGAAGTATTACAACGACGCACTCGTGAAGCTCGACCCGAAAGCGCTGCAAAGCCCCACCACCACCAAGGTGCTGGAGACCTTCAAAAAGCTCAAGGGCTACACCGACAACGCCTCCAACGGCCGCGATTGGAACTTGACCACTGCCATGGTCATTCAAGGCAAGGCCGGCTTCCAGTTCATGGGCGATTGGGCCAAAGGTGAGTTCACCGCCGCTGGCAAAAAGCCCGGTGAAGGCTTCCTCTGCGCAGCCGCTCCTGGCACGGCGAATGCCTACACGTTCAACGTGGACAGCTTCATCATGTTCAAGCTGAAAGACGCAGGCGCTCAAAAAGCGCAGGCTGATTTGGCCAGCGCCATTCTGTCGAAAGAGTTCCAAGAAGTGTTCAACCAGAACAAGGGCTCGATCCCCGTTCGTTTGGGTCACGACATGAGCAAATTTGACTCTTGCGCTCAGCAATCTGCCAAAGACTTCGTGGCCACGTCCAAGAGCGGCGGCCTCGTGCCATCCGTCGCTCACGGCATGGCCATCAAGCCAGCCGCAGAAGGCGCGATCAAAGACATGATCAGCGCTTACTGGAACGACGACAAGATGAGTGTGGCTGATGCGCAGAAGAAGCTGGTGACGGCTGCTGCGACGAAGTAAACAGCCATTCTTTGACACTTTGACAATCCTCTGAACGCGAGGCGCAAAACAAACGCAAAAGACGCAGAAGTAAAACCACAGGTTTCTTTTTGCGTCTTTTGCGTGCTTTTGCGGCTTCTGCGTTCTCTTGGTGGTGTCCGAAAACAATCATGCAACGCACTTCAGACAACTGGCTCCCCAAGCTCGTGATTGCGCCTGGCTTCATTTTTGGCTTGGCATTCATCTACGGCTTCATGATTTGGAATGGCATCCTTAGCGTGACGGCTTCGCGCATGTTGCCGCGCTACGACGAATTCGTTGGTTTGGAGCAATACGTCAAACTCTTTGAGATGGACCGCTGGCATGTGGCGCTCAAAAATATGTTTGTGTTTGGCGTTTTGTATGTAGGTGGCGCTTGTGTCATTGGCATTCTTCTGGCCATATTTCTGGATCAAAAAATTCGCGCAGAAGGCGCGCTACGCACGATTTATTTGTATCCGATGGCGCTGAGCTTCATCGTCACGGGTACGGCTTGGAAGTGGATGCTCAATCCATCATTGGGGATTCCCAAGCTTCTGCAAGATTGGGGCATCACAGAGCAGCCGATTGAATGGCTGGTCAACCCAGAAACGGCGATCTACTGTGTGGTGCTGGCGGGAATTTGGCAAAGCGCTGGCTTTGCGATGGCCTTGTTTCTTGCAGGCTTGCGAGGCATTGACGACAGCATCATCAAAGCCGCACAAGTGGATGGCGCTTCACTGCCTCGAATCTATTGGCGAATTATTTTGCCCGCCATGCGCCCCGTGTTTTTCTCCACCGTGTTGGTGCTCTCGCATCTGGCCATCAAGAGCTTTGACTTGGTGATGGCGCTGACCAATGGCGGGCCCGGTTATTCCACCGATGTGCCAGCCACCTTTATGTACGCCATGAGTTTCAATCGCGGACAAGTGGGCTTGGGTGCTGCGAGCGCGACAGTCATGCTCATGACGGTGGCCGCCATTGTGGTGCCGTATCTCTATAGCGAACTCAGGAGCAAGCCGCATGACCGCTAAAGCCTTGTCACGCCTTGCCGTGTATGCGGTGCTGTTACTGGCCGCTTTGTTTTTCCTCGCGCCTTTGTATGTGATGCTCGCGACGAGCTTCAAAGATGCCGAGCAAATCCGCTCAGGCAGCTTGCTTGCACTACCCACGAGTTTGAATTGGAGCAGCTGGTCAAAAGCTTGGAGCAGCGCCTGCACGGGCGTCGATTGCAATGGTCTCAAGCCCTTCTTCACCAACTCAATGATGATGACTGTGCCTGCGGTATTGATTTCGACAGCGTGGGGCGCGGTGAACGGCTATGTGCTGAGTCACTGGAAATTTCGTGGCTCGGAGCTGATGTTTGGCTTCATGCTGTTTGGCGTGTTCATGCCGTTTCAGGTGGTGCTTTTGCCGATGAGCCAGGTGCTGGGCATGCTGGGACTGTCATCCAGCGTGACAGGGCTGGTGATTGTGCACGTGCTCGCAGGCATGGCGGGCACGACACTGTTTTTCCGCAACTACTACGTGAGCATTCCCAAAGAATTGGTCAATGCCGCGCGCATGGACGGTGCAGGCTTTTGGCAAATTTTCTGGCGCGTGATCTTCCCGCTCTCGACACCGATATTGATGGTCACGCTGATTTGGCAGTTCACCAATATTTGGAATGACTTTTTATTCGGTGTGGCCTTCAGCGGGGCAGACAGTAAGCCCGTCACCGTCGGATTGAACAACATGGTCAATACATCGAGCAGCGTGAAAGCTTATGAGGTCGATATGGCCGCAGCCATGATCGCAGGCTTGCCCACGATGATCATTTATGTGTTGGCGGGGCAGTATTTTGTGCGCGGCTTAACGGCCGGCGCGGTGAAGGGTTGAAGACATGGCAGCAGGTTTGAAAATTGACGGTATTGTGAAACGCTTTGGTAAGGCGGGTAAGCAAACGGAAGTCTTGAAGCGCATTGATATTGATGTTGCGCCTGGTGAGTTTTTGATTTTGGTCGGGCCCTCAGGCTGCGGCAAATCCACCCTGCTCAACATCATCGCGGGCTTGGAAGACCCCACCGAAGGCGATGTGCGTATCGGCGTGCGCTCGGTGGTGGGCGTGCCGCCGGCGCAGCGCGATATTGCGATGGTCTTTCAAAGCTACGCGCTGTATCCCACGATGAGTGTGGCTGACAACATCGGCTTCGCGCTGGAGATGCGTAAAGTGCCAAAAGACGAACGCACGAAAACCATCAACCGCGTCGCCGAGATGCTGCAAATCACACATCTGCTGGATCGTCGCCCTTCACAGCTTTCAGGTGGTCAGCGCCAGCGCGTGGCCATGGGGCGCGCACTCGCCCGCGAGCCCTTGCTGTTTTTGTTTGATGAGCCCTTATCCAATCTGGATGCCAAGCTGCGCGTAGAAATGCGCGCTGAGATCAAGCGCTTGCATCAAGCCAGCGGCATCACAAGCGTGTATGTGACGCACGATCAAATCGAAGCGATGACTTTGGGAAGCCGCATCGCTGTGATGAAAGATGGCATCGTGCAGCAACTTGGCACACCTGCAGAAATTTATGGTCGCCCAGCGAATACTTTCGTGGCAAGCTTCATCGGCTCTCCTACGATGAATATGATTCAGGCAGCCAAATCGCCAGTGCATGCGCCTACAGGCGCTGCGCAGCTCGGTTTGCGGCCTGAGCACATCACGTTGATGTCTGATTCTGATTGGCGCGGCACAGTCACTTTAGTTGAGCCGACAGGCGCTGATACCTTCGTTGATGTCGATGCTGCCGGCACGCATTTGACGGTACGTGTCTCACCAGAAGTGAGTATCGCGCCGGGGCAAGAAATTGGCTTGGCTGCGAACACCCAGGCATTGCATTGGTTTGACGCGCAGGGCGTACGCTTGGTTTAGCAGGCCAAGCCTTGGCTGCTCAATCTGAAGTGATCTGAAGCGCAGCAAACGCAAATCAATCTGACGTAAACACCGGTCGGAAAAAGCTGCGCTCATAACTGACGATACAACGCGTCTGCTCGGCATATTCAAATGCCGCTACGCACTCAGGGTCGGCTAGAGAGCGAGTGCGATAGTCTTCATAAGCGGCCATACTGGGGAAGCTGAATAAAGCAAGCGCAATATTGTTGGCGCCTTCAGAGGGAAAGAAGTAGCCATGATGCTGCCCTCCGAACTTATTGACCAATGGTATCCAAAGACGACCATATTGCTCGAATTCTTTGAGTTTGTAGGGGTCAACAACGTAGCGCAAGTAGCAAGTGATCATGTCGCATCCTTCATGCCTTGATTATTGCGGCGATCAAGCGTGGGCTTGGTGAATATTGAGCATCAAAAATGTACGAATTGATGCGTCCAGTGCATCTTGTCGCTAAAGAAGAATCTCAACCCGTAGCCCATGCGGTACAACAGCAACAGCACGCGCTTGGCCACCATGTCGATGTGCAATTTCTTGCACGATCGCAAGACCCAGGCCTGCCCCGCCAGGTGTTTCGCTCAGGCGGTAGAAACGCTCAAAGACCTTGCTGAGCTCTTCGGGCGGCAAGCCTGAGCCGTTGTCTTCCACTTCGAGGCAAACTTGCGCTCCTGCGCGTCGTGCGCGCAGGGTAATCGTTGCGCCTCGGCCAGCGTAGCGCACGGCGTTGTCAATCAAGTTGGTGATGGCTTCCCGTAGCAGCAAGGCATTGCCTTGAATCATCAAGGGCGCATCGCCCTCTTCGTGTTCAAAGCCGAAATCTACGCCTGCTGCAATCGCTGCCGGTGCAGCATCTTGCGCAATGCTTCGCGCTAGCTGTGCTGCATCCAGCGCTTGCATCGGCACATCGGCTTCGCTGCGAGCCAGTTGCAAGAGCTGGTGTACCAAATGCCCGGAGCGCTGCACCCCCGCGCTGACTTTTTGTAGGCGCTCTTGCAAGGCTTGCGGGTCGGGTTCGCTGAGCGCGAGATCGAGTTGAGTTTGCAGGCCAGCCAACGGGGTGCGCAGCTGGTGCGCCGCATCGTTCACAAAGCGTTTTTCTTGGCTCAAACTGCGCTGCACGGCGCCTAACAACTGATTGACAGCACCTGCCAACTGATGAACTTCTTGCGGTGCTTGCTGCAGTGCAATGGGGGCGAGCGCTGTGGCATTGGCTGAATCGCGCCCGGATTGCGCTTGCAATTGATCTTGTAGCCGCGCCAAAGGCTGCAGGCCGCGCGCAATACCGGCGTAGACCAGTGCGCCCAGCACGGCGCCCAAGAGCAAGAGCGGCACCAGCATGTCAAACACCAGCTCGCGCGCAATACGCTCACGCACGGCCAAACTCTTGGCGACTTGCACGCGGATGCGTTGCGGTGCGCTGACCTCGCCAAATTGCAACTCCAGCACCGCGATGCGCAGCTCACGGGCTGCGCTGCCTTCTTTGCTTTCCTCACTGCCAATCATGGCTTGGTAGAGAAGCGGATCATTCTTTTGTAGCAATCCCTGCAGCACCGATGCGGGCGGTTCTGGTAATTTGGCATTGCCCAAGATGAACTGCCCCGGTGGGCTGGAGACCATGTAGCTCACTTTGTCTTCTGGGTCTTCCTCGATGATGGCTTGCGCGGCTTTTGGGAAATCAATCAGCAGCCCAGAGCCGACGGGTTTGACTTGGCGCGCGAGAGAGCGCACGGATTGTGTGAGCGATTGATCAATGCCCTTCTCCGCATAAGACAATGCAATGCGAAAAGCGAGCGTGCCACCCACCAGCCAGAGCAGCAATTGCGGCAGCAGCAACCACAGCAGGAGCTGGCGCTTGAGCGAGAGCTGGGGTGTGTTGGAAGAGGGCATTTTTAGTGCCAAATCAGCCGATAGCCGGCATGAGATCTGCGCAAAGTGCTATATGTTTCATAGCAATTGCGATTCAAGCACTGTCCAGCAAATAGCCCAGTCCGCGTACATTGCGGATCGCCAGCTTAGAGCCTTCAAGCTTCTTGCGTAAGCGATGGATATAGACCTCAAGCGCGTTGTTGTCGGAGTCGGCGTTTTGACTGTCGCCATCGTCTTTGCTCCAGCGCGTGAGCACATCTTCGCGCCCCACCACGCTGCCACGCTGCGTCACAAGCAAGGTCAGCAAAGACCATTCCCGTTGCGTGAGCTCCAGCTCACTTTCTCCGCTAGCTAGGCTCACCCACGCACGCGGCTCGCTGGCATGTACGCGCAAGCCTTCGGTGGCGCGCGAGCCGTCGAAAGCTGGCAATTGCGACCGGCGCAGCATCGCAGCTAAGCGTGCGGCCAGCTCGGCCAGATTGAAGGGCTTGGTCAAATAATCATCCGCGCCCGCATTCAGGCCTGCCACGCGATCTTCGACACCGTCACGCGCTGTGAGCACGAGCACGGGCAGCGCCGCGTGGTGTTGACGAATATGCCGCAGCACACCCATGCCATCGATCAAAGGCAAGCCCAGATCCAGTATCACACCATCAAAACGCGCTGTATCGACCACATGCACCGCAACCGCGCCATTGCTTGCTACGGTGATGGTGTGCCCCATCTGGGTCAGCTGTGCGGCCAAGCCGTCGCGCAGCAGATCATCGTCTTCAACTAATAGGAGGTGAGGCATGCATCGAAGTATAGATTCTTCGATGCATGGTTTACCTCAAAACGTTCCAGGGTAGCTGCCACCATCCATCAAAATGTTTTGACCATTGATGTAGCCGGCATGTTGGCTGCAAAGAAACGCGCAGGTTTTGCCAAACTCTTCGGCGTTGCCCAAGCGCTTGCCGGGTAAGGCGGCAATGCGTGCGGCTTTGATCTCTTCTGCGCTCTTGCCCGCTTTGGCTGCTTGCGTGGCGAAATTGCTTTTCAAGCGGTCGGTGTCGAAGATGCCAGGCAAGAGGTTGTTGATCGTCACGCCTTGTGCGGCCAAGCTCGAGCGCGCCACGCCTGCGACAAAACCAGTCAAGCCGCTACGCGCGCCGTTGGACAGACCCAGAATATCAATCGGCGCTTTCACGGCGCTGCTGGTGATGTTCACAATGCGGCCGAAGCCGCGCGCGGCCATGCCATCCACCGTGGCTTTGATCAGCTCGATCGGCGTGAGCATGTTGGCATCCAGGGCCGCAAGCCACGCATCACGATCCCAAGAGCGGAAATCACCTGGGGGCGGGCCGCCCGCATTGGTGACGACGATATCGAAATCCTTGCGCAGGGCGAAGATGGCTGCGCGGCCTTGCGGCGTGGTGATATCGGCAGCGACAGTATGAATTTCAGGCACTTTTAAGCCATTCGCCGGCATAGAGTCTGCGCAGAGTGCTCTGATTTTAGTAGCGGCCGTTTCGAGTGCTTCCGATCCGCGTGAGACCATCACCACGTTCACTCCCTCTAAAGCAAGTGCCGATGCGCAGCCGTAGCCCAGGCCTTTGCTCGCGCCGCCCACCAAGGCCCAGCGGCCTGCGATACCCATATCCATGATGCTGTCCTTTTGTATGCGGCATGATGCCGTAAATAAGTCTTGCAAAGTGTATACAAAATGTGCAAGACTTGCTATTGTGTCCTATTTGTGAAATAATTTATCATTAGAGAATCAGCGTTTCTTTAGTAAATCATATATGACTCAATTAACGCTTTTGTTACAGAATCGACGGTTGCTGATCACTGGTGCGGCGCGTGGTTTGGGGCAGGCGTTCGCGAAAGCTTGTGTGCAAGCCGGGGCAAAGGCGGTGATTGCCGATGTGGATACACAGCGCGGCAAAGCCTTGGCTCAAGAGCTGGGCGATGCGGCGTATTTTGTGGCGATGGATGTGGCCAGCCGAGCTTCCGTGCAAGCTGGCATGCAAGAAGCTGTGCAATGGCTGGGAGGGCTCGATGGCTTGATCAACAACGCCGCGATCACGAACTCAGGCGGCAAGATGATGAGCGAGATCGAGGAAGACATGTTTGACCGCGTGATGCAGGTCAACATCAAGGGCGTGTGGTTGGTAAGTAATGCTGCGCATCCCCATTTGAAAGCCGCCGCAGCCGCAGGCGTCGCAGCCAGCATCCTAAATATCGCATCCGATACAGCGCTTTGGGGCGCGCCGCGCCTGATGGCCTATGTGGCCAGCAAAGGCGCGGTGATCAGCATGACACATAGCATGGCGCGCGAGCTCGGCGGTGATGGCATCCGCGTGAATGCCATTGCGCCCGGTCTCGTGGTGGGCGAATCCACTGAATATGTGCCCCAAGCGCGGCATGATCAGTACATGGAAGGGCGTGCGCTCAAGCGAGCGCAACAGCCGCAAGACTGCACCGATGCTGCCATCTTTCTGCTCAGCGCAGGTGCAGGTTTTGTGACGGGGCAAGTGCTGCCCGTCAATGGTGGCTACGTGATGAATTGAGACAACGATGAACGCAGCAAACGATCCAGTATTTAACGAGCGTGGCCTACTCAACGCCGCAATTCCCTCTGAAGCGCAGATTCAGCAAGGCATGTTGCCGGCGGACGGGCAAAACTTTGAGCAATGGCTCGAATCCCGCGTGGCGCGCTTTGCCACACGCCGCTACGATTGGGATGCCTTGAAATTCCAAGCCGATTACGACCCCAAATACCGCCGTGCGCAGATGCGCTACGTGGGCACAGGCGGCACAGGTGTGGCCACCGATATGAACACCGTGCCTGCAGCTCACTTCACCTTCTCCACGATGGTGATCCCAGCCAAGCATGAAGGCCCCAGCCACATTCATTACGATGTGGAAGAAATCTTCTTCATGCTGCGTGGCACGCTCAAAGTGATTTGTGAAAAACGCGATGCCAGTGGCACCGTCACCGATCGATGGGAAACTGTTTTGAAAGAGCGCGATCTCATCAGCGTGCCCCCTGGTGTGTATCGCGAAGAAATCAACATCGGCGATGAGGATGCCCTGATGTGCGTGATGCTGGGCAGCCCAACGCCAATCCGCCCGGTCTATCCGCCCGGCTCGCCCTTGTCTCAGCTCAAAAGATAAACCATGACCTTGCTCGAACGCCTCCAAGAGCTACCCACGCTGGGGGTGGCCTTGCCGTTCAGGGGCTTCATCCGCTACCGAGAGTTGAATACGGTCGGATCACAACGCATGGCTGAACAAGTGCCGATCGTTTTGTTGCATGGCATCGGCTCGGGATCTGGAAGTTGGCTGCATCAGCTGACAGATACCCAGCTAGGTCATGTGCTCGCATGGGATGCGCCCGGTTACGCCGACAGCTCGCCGCTCAAAATGGCCGAGCCAACAGCGGCAGACTATGCGCAAGTGCTCTGGGCTTGGTTGGATGCATTGCACATCAAAGAAGTGCATTTGGTGGGGCATTCGCTGGGCTGCATCATGGCCGCAAGTGCCGCGCGCTTGCAAGCCAAGCGTGTGAAAGCGCTCACCCTGCTCGCACCCGCGCAAGGCTATGGCACAGCTCCACTGGAGGTGCAAGCCAAGAAGCGCGAAGAGCGGATGCAAGCTGTTGCACAGCTGGGCATGCAAAAAATGGCTGAGGCGCGTGCGCCACGCCTGCTTTCAAAGCAAGCCACGCCAGAGCAAATCGCATTGGCCATGCATGTGATGAGTCGTTTGAATGAAGGCGGCTATGCACAGGCGACACACATGCTCAGCAGCGCAAGCATTCGTTCAGATGTGCAAGCTTTTCGCGCTGTCAGCAGTGCGCCGATCCAAGTGGCTTGCGGCGATCAAGATGTGATCACGCCGCCTCAGGCTTGCCGCGATTTGGCCGCATTCATAGCGGCACCTTACACAGAATTAGATGGCGCAGGTCACCTTTGTGCACTGCAAGCGCCACAAGCGATTTCACTTTTAATTTCACAGGGTTATTCACATGTCAGACAGTCTAGGGGATAAGGAAAACACATCACGATACACCGTGCCCGCGCTCGCGCGGGGCCTAGAGATTCTCAGTTATTTCACGCACGACAAGCGCATTCTCTCTGGCGCTCAATTGGCCAAGATGGCCGATTTGCCCAGAGCGAGCGTGTTTCGTATGCTGCAAACTTTGGAGCAAGCAGGTTATCTGGATCGCGTGGGCGAGCCAGGCACGCACCCGAGCTATCGTTTAGGCGTGGCTGTGCTGCGCTTGGGCTTTGAGTTTCTCTCTTCCATGGAGCTCGCCGAGCAAGGCCGCCCGGTGTTGGAGTCTTTGTCAGATGCATGTGGTCACTCATCCCATATCGTTGTGCGCGATGGCCGCGATGTCGTGGTGGTGGCTAAAGCGCTTGGGCGTTTGGCCACATTTCATGCCATAGCGGTGGGCGCACGCCTGCCCGCGCACGCTACGGTGCTTGGCCGTGTGCTGATGGGTGGTTTGTCACTGGCTGAGATTGAGCAGCTGTATGCGAATCATCCGATGAAGGCATTCACACTACAAACGCCCACCACGCCGCAAGCTGTCAAAGCCTTGATCGATGAGGCAGCCGAGGCGGGTTACGCTGTGAGCCAAGGGGGTTTTGAATCCGGTATTTCGACTGTCGCAGCCCCCGTGTTCAATGAAGACAAACAAATTTGTGCCGCAGTCAGTGTCACGGTACTCTCGTCGCGCATCCCCGAAGATAAGCTACCTTTGTTGATCACACAAGTGCGCGAATCTGCGCTCACACTCACATGGCGAATGCAGCACACACCAGGTTATCGCAAATGAGCCATCCTGCCCAAGAAGAGCGCATCAACACAGGTGAAATCGTCGCCCGGTTTCTGCAAGCACAAGGCGTTCGCTTGGCTTTTGGCGTGATCTCGATTCACAACATGCCCATGCTGGATGCCTTCCATCGCTTGGGAAAAATTCGTTTTGTCCCCGCGCGCGGCGAGGCGGGCGCAGCGAATATGGCGGATGCTGCGGCGAGAGTCAGCAACACACTGAGCGTTGTCGTCACCAGCACAGGCACGGGTGCAGGCAATGCTGCGGGTGCGTTGGTGGAGGCGATGACCGCAGGCACACCACTCTTGCACTTGACCGGGCAGATTGATTCAGAATGGATCGATAAAAACTGGGGCTTCATGCATGAGCATCCTGATCAGCAGGGCATGCTGCGTGCTGTGGGCAAAGCTGCGTTTCGAATCAACTCGCCGCAAGAGGCCTGGGAGGTGCTCACGCGCGCCACACGGCTGGCGCTCACACCACCTTGCGGCCCAGTGAGCGTGGAGATTGCCATTGATGTGCAGCAAGCATTTTTAGATGAAAATGTGCATTTCCCCGGTGTGGAATCTGCGCAGAGTGCTCCTGTATTAATAGCATCAAAGCAGCCTGATCCTGCGCATATTGCGCAACTCGCCAAGAGCTTGCAAGGCGCTCAGCGGCCACTGCTGTGGCTGGGCGGTGGGGCTCGCAATGCCGGCGCAGCAGTGCAGCGCTTGGTGGATTTGGGCTTTGGTGTGGTGACCTCCGTGCAAGGGCGCGGCGTGATGGCGGAAGATCACCCAGCCTCGTTGGGCGCATTTAATTTGCAGCGTGCCTCGGCGCAGTTGTATCAGCGCTGCGATGCGATGCTGATTGTTGGCTCGCGTCTGCGCAGCAATGAGACGATGAAGTACAAGCTGGCGCTGCCCGCACGGCGCTTCCGTATCGATGCCAATCCCAAGGTGCAAACGCACGCTTATGCATGCGAGCAGTTCATCGAAGCAGACGCTGACTTGGCATTGCATGCACTCGCCGATGCGCTACAAGACTGGCGTGCCGAGAGCAGCTGGCATGAAGAGATCTTTACTGCCAAGCAAGGCGCGCAGCAGCAGGTTGACGCGGCAGTGGGCGCCTATGTGCAACTCAAAAATGCGCTGAACCACACAGTGACCCATGAGTTGCAAGGCCAATGCATTTGGGTGCGCGATATCACTTTGAGCAACACCATGTGGGGCAACCGCAGCCCGGTGCTGCGCCACCCGCGCGCAGGTGTGCATGCGCTGGGCGGCGGGATTGGGCAAGGTTTGCAGATGGGCGTTGGCGCAGCACTTGCAGCCGATATTTATAAGGAAAAACAGGCTGTCGCCGGCGTAGGATCTGCGCGAAGTGCTATGAAAACTATAGTGCTTGTGGGTGATGGCGGCTTCATGCTGAATGTGGGTGAGCTCGCTTGTGCTGCTCAGGAGCGGGCGGATATTCTCGTGATCCTGATGAATGACGGCGGTTACGGCGTGATCAAAAATATTCAGGATGTGGATTACGGTAGCCGGCATTGCTATGTGGATCTGCACACACCAGACTTCGCGCAACTGTGCGCCAGCATGGGCGTCAGGCATCTCAAAAGCACCGAGCCTGCGCAGATTCAAACCCAGCTCACAGCAGCATTACAAGGCCGTGGCCCCACCGTCTTGGAAATCGACATGCATGCTTGGGGGCCCTTCACAGAAAAGTTCGCGGGGCCGCCGAGGAAGCTATGAGCACGCCTAGCCTGAACGTCTGCCTAATTGGCTACGGAGCCATCGGCCAGGCCATCGTGCAGCGTATAGCAACGCATTCACGCGTGAAGATCAGCCACATCGTCGTGCGCAGTTCAAGTGTTGTCGTGCCGCATGGCATTCAAGCTGTGAACGACGTGCCGCCAGACGCACAGCTCGTGCTCGAATGCGCAGGCCACAGCGCCTTGCATGATCATGTGTTGCCAGCGCTCCAGCGTGGTATCGATTGCGCTGTGCTCTCGGTCGGTGCTTTGTCAGAAGTCGGTTTGCCTGAAGCTTTGGCGCAAGCAGCGCGTGTTGGTGGCGCGCAATTGCATCTGCTGCCCGGAGCGATTGGCGGTATTGATGCGATTGCCGCAGCGAAGCAAGCTGGTTTAACTGCCGTGCGCTACACCGGCCGCAAGCCACCGTTGGCTTGGAAAGGCACGCCAGCTGAGAAGCAATTTGACCTCAAAGCGCTCGCCGATACTGCGCAAAGCGCTACGATTTTTGAAGCATCTGCACGAGAGGCTGCGGCGCAGTATCCGAAGAACGCGAACGTTGCCGCAACGATTTCTCTGGCTGGCTTGGGGCTCGATGCCACGCAAGTGCGCCTGATCGCCGATGGTTCGCAGACCGAGAACGTGCACGAGATCGAGATGGACGGCGCTTTCGGAAAAATGAAACTCGAGATGCGTAACCAGCCTCTGCCCGATAACCCCAAGACTTCGATGCTCACGGTCTTGTCTGCTTTGCGCTTCTTGGAAAACCGCGCCGCAGGGGTGGTGATATGAGTACGCATTTACAAACCTTTTTCTCTGGCCAATGGCGTGATGGCAGCGGCACTCTCTACAGCACAGAATATCCTGCTACGGGTGAAGTGGTGGCGCAATTGCATGCAAGCACCGCACAAGATGTGGATGAGGCTGTGCGTTTTGCTGAAGCCGCTCGCCACCAACCCGATTGGGCGAAGCTCATGCCGCATCAGCGTGCAGCGATTTTGCACAAGATGGCTGCGCTCATTCGTGAGAAAAGCGAAGAGCTCGCTGCTCTGCAACGATTGGATAACGGCAAACCGGTCAAAGAATGTCGTGCATTGGTGGCGAGCGCAGCGGGCACCTTCCAATACTTCGCTGCCGTGTGCGAAACCTTTGAGAGCTCCGTCACGCCCCAGCGTGGTGACTTTCTCACGATGAGTTTGTATCAGCCCCTGGGCGTGGTCGGCGCGATCACGCCTTGGAATTCGCCGATTGCTAGCGAAGCGCAGAAAATCGCGCCAGCGCTCGCCGCAGGATGCGCTGTGGTGATCAAGCCAGCGGAGATCACGCCGCGTATGGCGATTGAGTTCGCGCGCATTGGTGAGCAGGCAGGCTTGCCGCAAGGTATCTTGAGCGTGCTGCCCGGCAAAGGTTCAGTGGTGGGCGATGCGCTTGTGAAGCATCCGCTTATCAAACGTATCGCGTTCACGGGTGGCACAAATGTGGGGCTGGGTATTGCCGAGCTCGCCGCGAAAAAGCTGATGCCAGTGTCTCTAGAACTCGGCGGTAAATCGCCTACGATTGTTTGTGCCGATGCGGATTTAGACCATGCCGTGGCCGGCGTGATCTACGGTATCTTCAGCTCAAGCGGCGAGAGTTGCGTCGCCGGCTCGCGCGCCTTCGTGCATGCGAGCGTGTACGAAGAATTCAAACGCCGCTTGCTGGCGCAAACCGCCAAGCTTCGTGTGGCCGATCCTGCATTGGAATCCACTCACATGGGCCCGCTCATTTCCAAGAGCCACCGCGAAAGCGTCGAGCGCTATGTAGCACTTGCTTTGGAAGAAGGCGGCAAATTGCTTTGTGGCGGCAAGCGGCCTGCAGGTGATGCAGGCTATTACTACGAGCCCACTATCTTTGAAGGCTTACCCAACACCAGCCGCACAGCCCAAGAAGAAATCTTCGGTCCCGTGCTTTGCTTGCTGCCTTGGGAGAGCGAGGAGGATTTGATCGCTCAAGCCAATGACAACGACTACGGCCTCGCCTGCGGCATTTGGAGCCAAGATTACAAAACCGCGTTACGTCTAGGCAGCGCGATCACCGCCGGCACAGTCTGGGTCAACACCTACAAACTCTTCTCCATCAGCACGCCCTTCACAGGCTACAAAATGAGCGGCTTAGGCAGAGAAAAAGGCGCAGCCTCGATCATGGAATACATGATGCAAAAAAGTTTTTATTGGGGCACGAATGCGCAGCCTCTGCCATGGAGTCAATCATGATTGAAGGCATCGACCGCCTGACCTATTGCACCGATGGCAGTGCAGAAAACCTTGCGCGATCAAAGCAATGTTTCATGGATTGGGGCTTGTCTCTACAGCACGAGGCCAGCGATGAATTGCTTTTTGAAACCTTGAATGGCGCGCAAGTTCGCATCTTGCATCCTGCACATCTTGATCTGGCAGGTACTGCCCCGATGGAGGAGGGCGCAACCCTGCGTGAAGTGGTCTGGGGCATGCAAGGCGATACGGCTTTGCCAGCAACGGCGACCGATCCGCATGGCTTGGTGCATCGCTTTGCACCTAGCCGCAAGCGAGTGCTGAGTCTGCAGGGCTCTGCCAGCAATGCATGGGGGCATGTGCAGCGCGTCAACGCGCCATCGCCTGTGTATGAGCGCGCGCAACCTGTGGAAATCGGCCACATCGTACTCTTCACGCAGCAGTTGGCAGAGGCGGTGAAGTTCTACGAAAGCTTGGGCTTTTTGATGAGTGACAGCTATCCCGGCCGAGGTGCGTTTCTGCGTTGCGCGCCCCAGGGCGGGCATCATGATGTGTTCCTGTTACAAGTGCCGGGCAAGGCGCAGGGTTTGAACCATGTGGCGTTTACGGTGCGCGATATTCATGAGGTGTTTGGTGGTGGCTTGGCGATGAGCCGCGCGGGTTGGAAAACGCAGCTTGGCCCCGGCCGCCATCCTGTCTCTAGCGCCTACTTTTGGTACTTTGAATGCCCCGTGGGCGGCCTTATCGAATACAACGCCGATGAAGATCACTTGACTGAAAACTGGCAGCCCCGCGAGTTCACGCCTGGCCCCACCGTGTTTGCGGAATGGGCGATCGATGGCGGTATTGATGGCCACACGCGCAGGCAGCCGCAAGTCGCTGCAGGCGGCCAATTTTTAAGCGAAAAGCGCTGATTGCCGGCATAGATACTGCGCAAACAGCTACTAAATCAGGAGCAAATATGAAGATCGATCCGCTCTATGTGAACCCGCATCAGGCGCGCACACGCGAGCCCAGCCAATACGAAATCCTGCTGGGCGATGCGATGGAGCGCGCCTTCGGCCAAGGCTTGTGGGAGCTGGATCAGCTGGTTGGTTACTTGAATCAAAGCGGACCCATGGCTGCGAACGGGCAGTTGTGGACGGCGGAGAGTTTTCAGGTCGAGCTACAGCGTTTGGCAAAAGTTTGAGCACTTGACCATGAGAACGCAAAAGACGCAAAAGTACGCAAAAAGCGCAAAAGTTAATAAGCGAGATCAACTTACCTTTGCGCCTTCTGCGTATTTCTGCGTCTTTTGCGTTCTCATTTTTAGTGTGAATTGAATATCGATTGGAGCCAACATGGACAGTCAACAAACGGATAAGAGCGCCACAAAACCCGCCCCCACCAAAGCCGATGTCAGCGCCGCTTTAGAAAAAGGCTTGAAGAATCTTTGGTATCCCGTTTGCCCGAGTGACTGGATCACCGACAAGCCGCGCGCCCTCAGAAGGCTGGGCTACAAGATTGCCTTGTGGAGAGACGGCCAAGGCAAGGTGCATGCGCTGGAAGACCATTGCCCGCATCGTGGCGCGCCACTCTCGATGGGTGTGAATTTAGGTGATCGGTTGGCCTGCCCGTATCACGGCATTGAAGTGCGCTGCGATGGCATGGTGACGAAAGTGCCGGCCAGCCCTGGCTGCCCGCTGGAGAATTCGCGTGCGACGCTGGCTTTTCATGTGAAAGAAGCAGCGGGTGCGGTGTGGGTCTACAACAATGCAGCCAATACCGATGATGCGCCAGCTTTAAATCTTCCACCCGAAATCACGGATGAAGAAACTTGGAGCAACTTCCTCTGCTACGTGGAGTGGGCAGGTGATTACCGCTACGTGATCGACAACGTGATGGATCCGATGCACGGCAGCTTCCTGCACAAGATGAGCCACAGCATGAGCGAGGGCGATATCTCCGCGAAATTCAAACTGCGCACCACGCCACAGGGCTTCGTGTTTGAAAAAGATGGCCAGCGCGATGTGAATTTTGATTGGACGGAATGGGCGGATACGGGCGTGCATTGGATGCGCCTGGAAATTCCGTATCCCAAAACCGGCGGGCCCGGCGGCAGCTTTTCCATCATCGGCGCGTACACCCCGATCATCGTGCCCGGCCAGCCCCCAGCGACTGCCGTGTTCTTCTGGCGCTGCCGCAAAGTGCAGGGCTGGCAGCGCGATGCGTGGCGCTTTTTGTATCGCAACCGCTTGGAGGCGCGGCATTGGAATGTACTGGAGCAAGACCGCGTCATGCTTGAGGCCATGGAGCCAGATGCCAACACACGCGAAAAGCAATACGAGCACGATCTGGGTTTGCAACGCCTGCGCCAGCATATGCAGCGCCTGGCCATGAAGCAACTGCAAACGGCCTGAGGTCAGAGCAGAATAGAGCTGCGTTTACATTTAGAAACTGATGTATATAAACGACAGATCGTGTGCCGCTCAGTCCAAAAAGCTACCCATTGAGAACATATTCCTAGCTAACTACACAGTTTTTGCTTGCGCACACACTTCTACGCACGCAAACTAACGGGATGTGGAAGAAAAAAGATTTCGGCAGCTCAGAGCAGGATAAGTTGCGCAGCAGCTTTTTCAGCAGCGGCTTTTATGGCAGCAGCGAAGAAGACAGCGAAAGCCCCAACAGCAATTTCCGTCCGAGCACGCCTGGTGTTCTCGCGCCTTCAGAGCGCGTCGGTTCGGTGCGTCCCAACAAGGTCAACGATGGCGTGGTGCGCTTGGCCGCCAGCATTCAGGGCTCGCAGCAGTTTGATGCGGTTCGCCTCACACTCAAGCTCGCAGACTGGACCATTTTGGCCGAGCACATGCAGCCATTCACGGTAGAAACTGGTCAAGAAGTGATTCGCCAAGGTGCGACCGAGGTGACGGTTTATATCGTCGAATCGGGCACCTTGGGAGTGCATCATGAAGATGCCAATGGCAAGGTACAGCTGGCCACCGTGGGATCTGGGTCGGTGGTCGGCGAGGGTGCGTTTTTCGCTCGCACGCCGCGCAACGCCACGGTGCAGGCCTTGAGCCGTTGCGTGCTCTGGGGGCTCTCCCCCATGCGCTATGCGGAGCTGGCGCACAGGCACCCCAGCATTGCGTTGAGTTTCGTGATGGCTTTGGGCAGCGTGGTGACGCGCCGCATGACGAACAAACCCAAGCGTGGTGCAGTTACCTAATCGCTATTGTTTTAATAGCATTTAGCGCAGTATCTGTGCCGGCTAGCGGCCTAAAACGCTTTAAATTTAGATGCTCAACATCAAGCGCATGTTTTGCACAGCTGCGCCACTTGCGCCCTTGCCTAAGTTATCGTAGCGCGCCATCAAAACAGCTTGGCCGTTGGCATCGTTGCCATACACCGAGAGCTCCAGCATGTTCGTGCCCACCAAGGCGGTAGGCTCCATTTTGTTGGATTCAGAAGCAGGCACGACTTTGACAAACTCACAGCCCGCGTAATGTGCTTTGAGCACAGCCTCGAGTTGGGCAGCGCTTGTGACGCCCTTCATCAAATCAAACTGCAAGCCGATGTGATCAATCATGCCGCTGTGGAAATTACCCACGGTCGGGATAAAGATGGGGCGGCGTGTGAGGCCGCTGTATTTGTGCAGCTCGGCCACATGCTTGTGCGCCAAATTGAGGCCATACACCTCCAGCGGTGCGGCTGTTTTGGCGATTTCATAGCTCTCAATCATCTGACGCCCGCCACCTGAGTAGCCAGAGAAGCCTTGCATCACGATGGGGTAGTCAGCAGGCAAAAGCCCGGCGTCGACCAAGGGGCGCAAGAGTGCAATGCCGCCCGTGGGGTAGCAGCCAGGGTTGGCCACGAATTGCGCGTTTTTGACGGCAGCCGTTTGTTCGGCATTGAGTTCAGGAAAGCCATACACCCAACCCGGCGCCACGCGATGTGCGCTGCTGGCATCGACCATTTTCAAGGGTTTTAAGCCTTTTTGGGCTCTGGCCGGCGCCAATTCTGCGCAAAGTGCTACGGATTCAATAGCAGATTGGTCATGCAAGCAAAGCACAACGAGATCGGCCTCGTTGAACAAAGCCTTCTTCGCTTCGATGTCTTTGCGCTTCTCAGGCGCAATCGAAAGCACCTGGATCTGCGGCAGCGTGGCCAAGCGTTCGCGGATTTGCAGCCCGGTCGTGCCTGCTTCGCCGTCGATAAAGACTTTTGCCATGGTGCTGCTCCTGTTGCAAGGGGGATGGGGGGAGATACGTACAAAAATGGTGCGTCGCAACATGATACAGTTACGCGCTGAAATCGCTTGGTAACTGATGTATTGAGCTACTGACGATTTTGCATGAATTCAGTCCATTTCGTCATTCATAACGACATACAGCCGGAAAGCTCCCCATGAAAATCCACGAGTACCAAGGCAAGGAAATCTTGCGTCAATTCGGCATCCCCGTGCCGCGCGGCATCGCTGCGTTTACCGTGCAAGAGGCCATTGAAGCTGCACAAAAGCTGGGCGGCCCGGTTTGGGTGGTGAAAGCCCAAATCCACGCGGGTGGCCGTGGCAAGGGCGGCGGCGTGAAAGTGGCCAAGACGATTGACGATGTGAAAGCCCGCGCGACCGACATTTTGGGCATGCAGCTCGTCACGCACCAAACAGGTCCAGAAGGCCAAAAAGTGCGTCGCCTCTACATTGAAGATGGCGCAGACATTCAAAAAGAATATTACCTCTCGATCGTGACCGATCGCGCCACGCAGAAGGTTGCCTTTATCGCCTCAAGTGAAGGCGGCATGGATATCGAGCAAGTGGCGCACGATACGCCTGAGAAGATCATCACCATCTTCGT
Organism: Variovorax sp. PCZ-1; assembly: GCF_018413605.1. Taxonomy (GTDB): domain Bacteria; phylum Pseudomonadota; class Gammaproteobacteria; order Burkholderiales; family Burkholderiaceae_C; genus JANMDU01. The sequence continues at coordinate 238,235 of NZ_JAHCDN010000003.1, forward strand.
TGATCCACTTGCTGGCTTGACCGATGCACAATGCGCTGAGATCGGCAAAGGCATTCAGATGCCCGCTGATTCGCAGGCGCAGTTTGCCGATGTCTGCAAAAAGCTCTACAAGTGCTACATGGACACCGATGCGTCGCTGGTGGAAATCAACCCCTTGAACCGCACCAGCAAAGGCGAGATCATCGCTTTGGATTCCAAATTCAACTTTGACTCCAACGCCCTGTTCCGTCACCCAGAAATCGTGGCCCTGCGCGATTTGGATGAAGAAGACGCGGCCGAAGTGGAAGCTTCTAAATTCGATCTGGCCTACATCAGCTTGGATGGCAACATCGGCTGCCTGGTCAACGGCGCAGGCCTGGCCATGGCCACGATGGACACCATCAAACTCTACGGCGGCGAGCCAGCCAACTTCTTGGATGTGGGCGGCGGCGCCACCCCTGAGAAAGTCACCGAAGCTTTCAAGATCATGCTGAAGAACCCCAAGGTCAAGGCGATTCTCGTCAACATCTTCGGCGGCATCATGAAATGCGACACGATTGCCACTGGCGTGATCACTGCTTGCAAAGCCACCAACCTCAATGTGCCCCTGGTCGTGCGCATGAAGGGCACCAATGAAGAGCTGGGCAAGAAGATGCTGGCCGAGAGCGGCCTGCCGATCATCAGTGCTGACAGCATGGCTGAAGCTGCTGAAAAAGTCATGATCGCTGTCAAGAAAGCCTAAGGAAAAATCATGTCTATCTTCATCAACAAAAACACCAAAGTCATCACCCAAGGCATCACCGGCAAGACCGGCCAGTTCCACACGGAAAAATGCCAGGAATACGCCAACGGCAAGAACTGCTTCGTCGCCGGCGTGAACCCGAAAAAAGCGGGCGAATCGATCTTCAACATCCCCATCTACGCTTCTGTGAAAGAAGCGGCGAGCCAAACTGGCGCCACGGTTTCTGTGATCTATGTGCCCCCAGCGGGCGCTGCTGCAGCCATTCTTGAGGCTGTGGAAGCGGATCTGGACTTGGCCATCTGCATCACCGAAGGCATCCCCGTGCGCGACATGCTCGAAGTGCGCAACCGCATGAAGGCCAAAGAAGCCGCTGGCGGCAAGAAAACTTTGCTGCTCGGCCCCAACTGCCCCGGCCTCATCACCCCCGATGAAATCAAAATCGGCATCATGCCCGGCCACATTCACCGCAAAGGCCGCATCGGCGTGGTCTCGCGCTCCGGCACGCTCACGTACGAAGCCGTGGCTCAGTTGACGGAAATCGGCCTCGGCCAATCCAGCGCAGTCGGTATCGGTGGCGATCCGATCAACGGTTTGAAGCACATCGATGTGATGAAGGCTTTCAACGACGATCCGGACACCGACGCCGTCATCATGATCGGCGAAATCGGCGGCCCTGATGAAGCCGAAGCGGCTCGCTGGTGCAAAGCCAATATGAAAAAACCGATCGTCGGCTTCATCGCTGGCGTCACAGCCCCTCCCGGCAAGCGCATGGGCCACGCTGGCGCGCTGATCTCCGGTGGCGCGGATACGGCGGATGCCAAGCTTTCCGTGATGGAAGAGTGCGGCTTCAAAGTGACCCGTAATCCTTCTGAAATGGCTAAGCTGCTCAAAGCTATGCTGTAATCGTTTCGTGCACCGACAAGGCGGCGGCTCTTGCAAGAGAGCCGCCGTTTTTTTTGGCGGCATGGCTTGCACATGTCAGCAAATACGTAGGATTACGCGGCGCAAGCCGCTTTGTAGCCGCTACACTCATGCCCTGGATATTCAATGGTTTTTTAAAGCCTTTTGAGCACTTGGCCGGCACAGAATCTGCGCGAAGTGCTATTAAATTTATAGTAATTTGGAGATAGCATGGAAGAGTTCATGACAGGTGCGTTTTGGCTAGCCGTTGGCCAAATCATCATGATTGATATCTTGCTCGGCGGCGACAATGCCGTGGTGATCGCGCTGGCCTGCCGCAATTTGCCCGAAAAGCAGCGCAAACTGGGCATCATCTACGGCACGATCGGTGCGATTGTGCTGCGCGTGATCCTGATCGCCTTTGCGCTGGCCTTGCTGGCCATTCCTTACTTGAAAATCGTTGGTGCAGCGCTGTTGATCTATATCGGTATCCAGCTTCTGCTCCCCGAAGACGAAGAGGCGCACAACATCAACCCCAGCGACAAGCTCTGGGGCGCGGTCAAAACCGTGATCGTGGCCGATTTGGTCATGAGCGTGGACAACGTGATCGCCATTGCCGGAGCGGCGCAGGGCGCGGGTCAAGCGCATCAGCTGCCCTTGGTGATTTTTGGCCTCTTGGTCAGCATTCCGATCATCGTTTGGGGTAGCCAGATTGTTTTGAAACTCATGGAGCGTTTCCCCATCATCATCACGCTCGGCGCCATGCTGCTGGGCTGGATCGCCGGTCAGATGGCCTATACCGATATCGCGCTCCAAGGCATTCGCCCCGAAGGCAAGATGTGGGAATACACTTGTGCAGCGATTGGTGCATTACTGGTCCTGTTGGTCGGCCAATATTTGCAGCGCCGAGCGCAAAAAAGCACAAAGTAAGAGCAAATAACACCGCAATTGGGTGGTGTTTATTTGCAACAAAACGCACAAGAGGCGTGACATTTTGCCTTGATTGTCTCTCCCGCGTCTGTTATCGTACCAAGTCAATTTCTTAGAAAATTTTCAAAAAATTTTCTTCAGGGACAACAACTTAGCGCACTTTTCTGAAAAGTAAATTGAGCAGTGCGTAAATGATGGTCGAGAGGGACAGCTGTGGCGACATCCACACTGAAAAAACGCGGTAATTTTTGGCGCGCTGACTGGTTTGTTGGCGTGTTGGTGGTCGTTGCCGTCCTGATCTTGCATCAAATGGGCGATCTGATCGGCACACTCGAGCGCCGCTACTACGATTTCGCCAGCACATCAAACAGCCGACAACCCTCCGACAAAATCGCTGTGATTGCGATTGACGACACCAGCATCGCCAATATCGGCCGCTGGCCTTGGAATCGCGAAGTGCATGCGCAGATGACCGACATGCTCTCGGGCGCAAAAGCCAAGGTGATCGCCAATACCACTTTCTTTTTTGAGCCGCAAACAGACCGTGGCTTGGCCTACATCCGCAAAATCAAAGAAACCTTGGGTGCGCCAGACCCATCTAACCCACAGCCGGCCATTGAGCAAGCGGGCAAAGTGATTGCCGAGGCTGAGGTCGCACTGGATAGCGATGCTAAGTTGGCAGCCAGTATTGCTAAGGCCAACAACGTCGTACTACCCTCGGTTTACAAAATTGGCGAACCCTTGGGTAACCCCGACAAGCCACTGCCAGCTTTTGCTCTGAAGAGCGCAGTAGATGAAAATCAAAACTTTTCCGTTGCCGCCATTTCTGGCCAGCAACCTTTGGATGCTCTAGGTAATAGCGCTGTGGGTGTTGCGCATTTGAACCAATGGCTCGATGTGGATGGCGCAGTGCGTTATGAGCCATTGCTGGTCAACTACTACGGCAAGGCTGTGCCATCCATGTCATTGTTGGTGGCTGCAAAAAGCCTCAACCTGAACGCCAGCGATATCAAACTTAATTACGGTGAGTCTGTTCAGATTGGCAAACTCAAGGTCAGAACTGATGATGCTGCCTTGATGCTGCCGCAGTTCTACAAAACCAGCGCCGACAAACGCGCTTTCCCTGTTGATTCCTTCTTTGATGTGCTCAGCGGCAAGATTCCTGCGAGCAAGTATGAGGGCAAGATTGTGATCATTGGCGCCACGGCCGCAGGTGTGGGCAACATCTTCCCCACCCCCGCTGCCAAAGACATGAGCCCTGCAGAGACCATTGCGCATGTGACTTCCAGCATCTTGAATGAGCACTTTATCGTGCAGCCTGCTTGGGGGTTGTGGATTTCTTTGCTGGCGTTTTTGATGGTGGCGGCTTACTTGATCGCTGTGTTGCCGCGTCTGTCCGCAGGCATGGGCGCGGGTGTGACTGCTGTGCTGTTTGTGCTGTTGTTAGGCATAGAGTTTGGCCTTCTCTCGGGCGTTGCCATGTGGCTCAAGCTGGTTTTGCCCGCTGCACTGCTCTTAATTGGCCACCTGACACTCACCACCAAGCGCTTCTTGGTCACAGAGGCAGGCAAAGTCAAATCTGACGAAGAATCTGCTGAGACTAACCGCATGATGGGTTTGGCGATGGCTGGGCAGGGGCGTTTGGATGAAGCTTTTGATCGCTATCGCCGAGTACCTGCATCGAGCGCATTGCTTGATAACCTAGGCAACTTGGCGCTTGATTTTGAGCGCAAGCGCCAGTTCAATAAAGCGCAAGCCGTGTATGAGCACATGGCCAGTCTGGATAAAAACCACAAAGGCCTGCAAGACAAACTCAACCGCGCCAAAAACCTGTCTGAAACCGTGATTTTGGGTGGCGGGAATGCGCACGCGGGCGGCACGATGCTGCTCGATGGTGGTGGTGTAGAAAAACCGATGTTGGGTCGCTATCAAGTCGAGAAAGAGCTGGGCAAGGGCGCAATGGGCGTGGTGTATTTGGGTAAAGATCCCAAGATCGGTCGCGTGGTGGCCATCAAAACCATGGCGCTCTCGCAAGAGTTTGAGGGCGATGAGCTGCAAGATGCCCGCGAGCGCTTCTTCCGCGAAGCCGAAACCGCTGGCCGCTTGCAGCACCCGAATATCGTCACGATCTACGACGCCGGCGAAGAGCACGATCTGGCCTACATCGCCATGGAATTCCTCAAAGGCAAGGATTTGGTGGATTACAGCAAGGATGGCAATTTGCTGCCGATGCTGCGCGTCGCTTCGATTGTTGAACGCGTGGCAAAAGCATTGGCCTATGCGCATCAAAACAGCGTGGTGCACCGCGATATCAAGCCAGCCAACGTGATGTATGAGCACAGTTCAGACACGGTGAAAGTGACCGACTTCGGCATTGCCCGCATCACGGATTCCAGCAAAACCAAAACCGGCCTCGTGTTGGGCACACCGAGCTTCATGAGCCCTGAGCAAATTGCAGGTAAAAAAGTCGATGGCCGCTCTGATTTGTATTCCCTGGGTGTCATGCTCTTCCAAATGCTCGCCGGTGTGTTGCCTTTCCGTGGCGACTCGATGGCCGAGCTGATGTACAAGATCGCTAATGAAGAAGCCCCCGATATCCGCGTGATCCGGCCTCAGATTCCCGAAAAACTGGCCGATGTGGTGGCGATGAGCCTGTCCAAGCGTCCCGAGACGCGCTATCAAGACGGTGAGCAATTCGCTGCCGATCTGCGCGCAGTGATGAGCTTGCTAGGCGATGCCGGTGACACTTGGGTGGCCAAGCAAGATGCGGCATCCCCGGCAGTTGGCGCGAATGACAAAACCCAGGTGATGACTGCGGCAGCCGGTGCAGACATGGCTACGCAAGTGTTCAGCCGAGACAATCAAGCCACCGAGCCTGCACCTTTAGGCAGTCACGAGGCATACGCCGCCACGCAAAAATTCACCCCGGCCAGCAGTGCCTCAAAACCTGCAGACGATCCGTTTGAGAAAACCATGGTCTCGCGCCCTCCCAGTCAGGGTAATACATAAGGCTGCTGATTCCAGGCAGATTTGCTCCCGAAAGCCGCTATAGTTCGTTATTAATTCATGATTTACCAGTTTTCTCTCAGTACCGACCCCGGCCTATCCCGCGATAACAACGAGGATTCGGTGGTTTTTGACACGCCGACCCAGTTGGCCGTGCTGGCCGATGGCATGGGTGGCTACAACGCGGGAGAAGTCGCCAGTGGTATGGCCACAGCCTTCATCAAATCAGAAATGAGCCGTTGGCTCTCGCAGGCTGGCAAAAATGCCAATGCGCGTGAAGTGCGTCGAGCCTTAGAAATTTGTGTAGACAACGCCAACCGTTCTATTTTCAACGCGGCAAATTCCAATCCTCAATACACAGGTATGGGCACCACCCTGGTGGTGGGCGTGTTTCAAGATGGCCGTTTGATGCTGGGTCATATTGGCGATTCACGTTGTTATCGTTTGCGTGGCAATGAGTTGTCGCAAATCACCAAAGACCACTCCTTGCTACAAGAGCAGATGGATGCTGGTCTGATCACGCCAGAGCAGGCTGCGACATCGCTGAACAAAAATCTCGTCACACGTGCACTGGGCGTGGAAGATGTGGTGATGCTGGAGACCAACGAGCACCGCACTGAGGTCGGCGACCTCTACCTCATGTGCTCGGATGGCTTGTCTGACATGGTTACAGACGAAGGCATCGCTGATATCATGCGAGTAGATGAAGATTTAGAAACCAAGGCAAAGGCCTTGGTGGATGCGGCTAACGCCGGTGGTGGCAGAGACAACATCTCTGTGCTGCTGGTGAAAGCCAAGGATGGGCAGAGCAAGCGCGGCTTGATGTCGCGTCTGCTGGGCAAGTAAACAAACTCAACAACAGGAGCCGACCATGCCGAAAATGATCGTGTCGATCGACGGTGTCGTCATCAAAGAAGTACAACTGACCAAAGACCGCACCACGCTCGGTCGCCGTCCGTACAACGATATCGTGATTGACAATCTGGCCGTCAGCGGCGAGCACGCTGTGATTCAACTCGCCGGTAACGAAGTGAGCCTTGAGGATTTGAACAGCACCAACGGCACCTATATCAACGGCAAGGCAGTGAAAAAGCAACAACTTGCGAACAACGACACCATTGAAATAGGCAAGTACAAGATCAAGTATGTCAATGAGCAAGAAGCCGAAGGCTTCGAGCGCACGATGGTGATCAAGGCTGGCTCTGCGGGTCTTGGGGCCACTGCGCCTTCAGCTGCGCCAAGCATGCCTGCTGCGCCTGCAGGAAACGCGGCCATCAAAGTGCTTTCGGGCGCGGCAGCAGGCCGCGAAGTACCGCTTGTGAAGGTCGTGACCACCATCGGCAAACCAGGCGTTGCGGTGGCAGCGATCACCAAACGCCCCCATGGCTTCGTTGTTGCACATGTCGAAGGTTCGAGCAAGCCGACATTGAACGGCCAGCCGATTGGTGCTGAACCTGTCACCCTCAAGGATGGTGATGTGTTGGAGCTGGCTGGCACACAAATGCAGTTTGCTACCGCCTGAACTGCAGTTTAGGCTGCTAGAAAGCTCTCTGACGCCCTGCTTTGCCTCGCAGACACACAGAGGCTCTTGACATCATGCAACTCTTGACCAGGCATTGGCCCCGAATCCTGGTCACGCTCATCCCATTGTTGCTTGCGCTGCTGCATACAGCTAATATCCTTCCCATCACAGTGCTCCAGCGCTTGGATGACATCATCTACGACACGCGTTTGCGCGCCACGATGCCCAAAACGCTGGATGATCGTATCGTCATCGTCGATATTGACGAAAAAAGCTTGGCAGAAGTAGGCCGCTGGCCTTGGGGGCGTAACAAGCTTGCCACGCTGACCGATGAGTTATTTGAGCGGCAAAAAGCCGCCATCGTTGGCTTCGATGTGTTGTTTCCCGAGCCTGATGAGAGCTCAGGCATGAAGCGCTTAAAGCAACTGGCTGGCAATGAATTGAAGGATCAGCCAGGATTTACGGAACGTTTGAGCCAACTGGAAGCGAGTTTGGATTACGACGGTTTGTTTGCCAAATCTCTGGAGAAGCGGCCGGTTGTGTTGAGTTACTACTTGACCAGTGATCGCGACGGATTCACCAATGGCGTATTGCCTAAAGCGGCCATGCAAAAGCAAGCCTTGCAGGGTCGCCCGATCAAGTTTTTTACATTTTCAGGCTACGGTGCCAATATCGAGCAACTGGCCAAAGCCGCGCCGATGGCGGGATCGATCAATCCTGTGATCGATCCAGATGGGGTGATTCGTGCAATTCCTTTGCTGTCTGAATACAAAGGGCAGTATTACGAATCTTTTTCCCTAGCGATGTTTCGCGTGCTGACTGGCTTGCCCCAGGTTGAGCCTGGTTTTCCACAAGAGCGTTTTCTTTCGCGCAATTACCAAGGGCTTGAAAGCATTTTGCTCAAGCAGGACGGCAAGAGCTTGGCGATTCCTGTGGATGATCGCGTGGCTGCGCTCGTGCCTTATCGCGGAGCGGGGAATGTGTCTGGCGGCTCTTTCAAATACATCTCTGCTGCGGATGTGCTGGCGCGCCGTATGTCCGCAGATGCGCTCAAAGGCAAGATCGTATTGATCGGCACCACAGCGCCTGGTTTGCTCGATTTGCGCGTCACGCCCGTGGGCGAGACATATCCCGGTGTGGAGGTCCATGCCAACGTCATCTCTGGTTTGCTCGATGGGCGCATCTATGTGAAGCCCGATTACGCCGTGGGTTATGAGGTGATTGTGCTGGTGTTTGCCGGCCTGATCTTGGCTTTCGCGCTGCCCTTGCTGTCTGCACCTAAAGCTGTAGCGCTCAGCGCTGTTGTGATTGCTGCTTTGGTGGGTATGAATTTCTGGCTGTATTTGGGCGCAGGGCTGGTGCTGCCCTTGGCGACAGCCTTGGTGATGGCGCTCACGGCTTTTGCGCTCAATATGAGCTACGGCTACTTCGTGGAAAGCAAATCCAAGCGCCAGATTGCCAATCTGTTTGGCACCTATGTGCCGCCAGAGTTGGTCGATGAAATGGTCAAAGACCCCGACAGCTACAACATGAAGGCCGCAAGCAAAGAGCTCACCGTACTCTTTTGCGATATGCGCGGCTTCACCAAAATGAGCGAGACGATGGAGCCCACACAATTGCAGGGCTTGCTCAACGATGTGTTCAGTCGCTTAACGAATGTGATCCGTAACAACCGGGGCACGATCGATAAATACATGGGCGATTGCGTGATGGCCTTCTGGGGAGCACCTGTGGATTCCCCTGAGCATGCCGCGCTGGCTGTGAAAGCCTCGATGGAGATGGCGGGTGAGGTGCGCAAAATCAATGAAGAGCACCGCAGCAAAAACTTGCCAGAAATTGGTATTGGCATCGGTCTGAACACCGGCATGATGTGTGTGGGCGATATGGGCTCAAGTATTCGCAAAAGCTACACCGTGATTGGTGATTCGGTGAATCTGGGCTCACGCTTGGAGGGTTTGTCCAAGACCTATGGCGTAGATATCGTCGTGGCTGAAAGCACCAAAAAACTTGCGCCTGACTTTGCATGGCAAGAGCTGGATCGCGTGCGAGTGAAAGGCAAGGATCAGGCCGTCACCATCTATTGGCCTTTGGCACCGCTGGATCGCTTGCCAAAGGAGCTGGGCGATGAAATCAAGCTATGGAACACGTTCTTGAAATCGTATCGCGCTCAGGATTGGGAGCAATGCGATCTGCACATGCTCAATATTGAGCGTAGCCAAATAGCCAAGAGCGGCAAAACTGCGAAAAAATACCTTTACCAACTGTACTCAGAGCGTGTAGCCTCTATGCGTCAGCTGCCATTTGACCCGAGTTGGGATGGCGCAACAAATTTTGAGACGAAATAAGGAAGCCGCGCCTCATGAAAATCAGGGTTCTGGGATGCTCAGGAGCCATCGCCAAAGATTGCCGCACCACCTCCTTCTTGGTAGACGAGGATTTGCTGGTGGATGCAGGCACGGGCGTGGGCGACCTGACCCTACCCGAGATGGCTGCGATCAATGATGTACTGATCACGCACTCACACTTGGACCACATTGCCAATCTGCCCTTGATGATCGATTCGGTGGCTTCCATGCGCACGCAGGCCCTGCGCGTACATGCCCTGCCCGAAACGATTGCAGCCATGCAGCAATACATTTTCAACAACACGATTTGGCCGGATTTCACAAAAATCCCTAGTGCAGAAAAGCCTTTCCTGAGCTTTCACCCACTGCAAACAGGCGCACGCCTGCGCATCGCCAACAAAATGGTGGAGGCTTTACCTGCTGTGCATACCGTGCCCGCCGTGGGCTATGCGATCACCGCTGGCGCAGGCTGCTGGGTATTCTCAGGAGATACGGAGCGCAACCCCGCTTTCTGGAAACGTATCAATCAAATGAATGTAGCCATGCTCGTGATCGAGACGGCGTTTTCCAATCGCGAAAAGCAGTTGGCGCATCTGAGCCTGCATCTCTCGCCCAATGTGCTGGCCGATGAGCTGGATCAGATTGACAAGACCAAGCATTTCCCAATTTACATCACGCACACCAAGCCCGCCGAGACGGAGCAGATCATGGAGGAGATCCAGCGCTTTGACCAAACTCAACCGTTTGGCCCGAACGTCACGCACGATATCCGCTGGCTGCGCGCCGGTCAGGAGCTCACCGTATGAATGCTGTTCTCAAGCCTTCCGTGTCAAATACCAGTTCCGCAGCAGAAAAAGCCTTTTTCGATTCGCAGATGCTCCCCGCTGAGAAACGGGGGATGACTTTTGAGGTCTTGTTCTACCGGCAGCTGCAGAAAGTCACCACACGCATTCACGATACAGAGAATATCGATCAGCTCATGCTCGATGCGAGCGAAGATATTTGCAAATTACTCAATGCAGATCGCCTCACACTCTATGCTGTGAATGAAGATGGCACAGCCATTGTCTCCAAGTTCAAGACTGGCCTGAATGTGGCCAAAGATTTGAAGCTGCCGATTGGCGTGCAGAGCATCGCAGGCTATGTGGCGATGGCCAAGCAGCCAGTGAATATCGCGGATGTGTATGACGATGAAGCTTTGAAGCGCATTCACCCTTCCTTGGCTTTCCTCAAAGAGGTCGATAAGCGCTCAGGCTATCGCACCAAACAAATGCTGGTGATGCCGATCATGGATGGCGAGCAACTGCATGGCGTGTTGCAAGTGATCAATAGCAAGGCCGATAGCCCTTTTGGAGAGCTTGAACTGGAGGGCGCCACTCAACTTTGCAAAACACTAGCAACCGCCATTCGCCAGCGCGCTGAAAAAGCGCAAAAGCTGATCGACGATGCGGCGCGCAAGAAGGCCACCAAATACGACGGGCTGCTCAAGGAGGGTGTGATCACCGCTGAGCAGCTCAGCGATTGCGTGCGCCAAGCGCGTGAGCAATCCAAATCGGTGGAGCATGTGCTCATGGCCGAGTTTGGCATTCGGCCTGCGCAGATTGGCCCTTCGCTGGCTAAATTCTTCGGCGTGGATTACGAGCCTTTCAAAGCTGGGCGTATTCGCTCTGAAATGCTGCATGCACCGCTTAAGCTGGATTTTGTGCATTCGCAAGGCTGGATTCCGCTGGAAGAAACGCCCGAGGGGTTGGTGGTGATGTGCCTCGACCCCGAGGCAGTGCGCGGCTCGCGCATCGTGCAGCAAATCCTGCCGCGCATCTCCAAAATCAAATACTGCGTCACCACGCAGACTGAGTTTGAAGAAACCATCGTGCAGTTTTTCGGTGCGGGTGCTGAAGGCGGCTCGATCAATGAACTGCTGGCGGACTTGAATTCACCGCTGGATGAAGATGCCGATGACTCATCACTCGAATCCGCTGCTGCAGATAACGAGTTGGTGAAGTTCGTCAACAAAGTCATCATCGATGCATACAACCAGCGCGTCTCAGATATTCACATCGAGCCGATGCCGGGCAAAGAAAAAACCGGCATCCGTTTTCGTATTGATGGCAGCTTGCAAACCTATATTGAAGTGCCCGCGAGCTTCCGCCAAGCCTTGGTGACTCGCCTGAAAATTATGTGCGATCTGGATATTTCCGAACGCCGCAAGCCGCAAGATGGCAAGATCAAATTCAAGAAATATGGCCCGCTCGATATCGAGCTGCGAGTAGCCACCATCCCTTCAGCGGGTGGCGTGGAAGATGTGGTGATGCGCATCTTGGCTTCAGGCGAGCCCATTCCGATGGATAAGCTGGGCCTCACGCCGCACAACCGTGAGCGATTGGAGAGCACGGTTTCCAAGCCTTATGGTCTCTTCTACGTCTGCGGTCCTACAGGCTCTGGTAAGACGACCACGCTGCATTCGGTGCTCAAATTCTTGAACAAGATTGACACCAAAATCTGGACAGCGGAAGACCCTGTGGAGATCACGCAAAAGGGTTTGCGCCAAGTGCAGGTGAACAAGAAAGCCGGCCTTGATTTCGCCACCATCATGCGTGCCTTCTTGCGCGCTGATCCAGACATCATCATGGTGGGCGAATCGCGCGACAAGGAAACGGTGAGCATGGGCGTGGAAGCTTCGCTCACAGGTCACCTCGTCTTCTCTACGCTGCACACCAACAGCGCGCCTGAATCCATCATCCGTTTGCTCGATATGGGCATGGATCCGTTTAACTTTGCGGATGCGCTGCTGGGCATCCTCGCGCAGCGTTTGGCGAAGAAGCTGTGTGATTGCAAAGAAGAATACACACCTGATGCCAAAGAGATCAAAGCCTTCATCAAGGAATACGCGGAAGATTTGCAGCACACGGCCGCTTGGATTGCTGACCCTGGTGGTGCGCAGCAAGAGCTGCTGCAAACTTGGACGGATACTTATGGCAAAGATGGCAGCCTGCGCTTTTATCGCCCCGTAGGTTGCGATAAGTGCAACAAGACGGGCTACAAAGGCCGCATTGGTTTGCACGAGTTGCTGGTGGGCGATGACACCGTGAAGAAGCTGATTCAAGAGCGAGCACGCGTGGCGGATTTGTTCATCGCCGCGGTGGGCGGCGGCATGCGCACACTGAAGATGGATGGCATGGAAAAGGTGATGATGGGGCTCACCGATATCAAGCAAGTGCGGATGGTGTGCATCAAGTAGTTTTGATGATCTTTTGAGCACTTCGCCGGCGTATTTGCTGCGCAGAGTGCTATTAAATTTGTAGTTTGATTATTTTTGGATGGAGTGGCTGCGCTTGGGCTACCTCCCTCCGCGACTGTCCCCCGCCGGCTTCGCCGGCTCCTCCTTTATGTCGCTGCGGGAGATAGCCCAAGCACAGCCTGATGGCAGACTCGAGTTTTGCTTCATGGTGATACGATTGCCTCGTTAAGCGGAGATTTCGTATGAAAAATGCACTCACATTCTGGACACCCAGCACCAAAAAATGGGCACTCAGCGCCATCGCTGCTGCTGCACTCATGGGCTGCGGCACGCAAACTGTGAATCCCGTCACTGGCCAGCAAGAGCGCTCGGTCATGAGCGAGGCTGATGAGGTGCGCGAAGGGGCGAAGGCGCATCAAGAAATTCTCAAAGAATACGGCGTGCTGAAAAACGATCGCATTCAAAACTATGTGAACGACATCGGCCAGCGCTTGGCCAAACTCTCGCACCGCAATCAGCTCAAGTGGACGTTCACCGTGCTGGATAGCCCGGAGATCAATGCGTTTGCGCTGCCGGGCGGCTATGTGTATATGACGCGCGGCATCATGGCTTATTTGGATAGCGAGGCTGATCTGGCGGGCGTGATTGGTCATGAGATCGGGCATGTGACGGCGCGGCATGGTGCGCAGCGCGCAACGCGGCAGCAAGATGCGGCCTTGGTAGGTTTGCTGGGCAATGTGCTCGGCGCGGTGCTGGATGCCAAAGGCGGTGGCGGCATTGGTCAGCAAATCGGTGAAGTGGCTGGCATGGCTGCTGCGGGGCGCGTAGCCAAATATGGGCGTGAGCAAGAGTTGCAGGCGGATGGCTTGGGCGCTGAGTATTTGAGCCGGGTGAATTACGATCCGCGCAACATGATTGATGTGATCCGCGTGCTCAAAGATCAGGAGCGCTTTGCAGTTGAAGTCGCTCGTGCAGAAGGTCGGCCTGCGCCGCAAGGCGGCAACTCCTGGCTGGCTTCGCATCCGAGCAACGATCAACGCTTGGAATCGATCAACAAAATCGCGGCTCAGTATCAGGCGAATAAAAACTATGCAGACGAAGGCCGCATACGTTATCTGCAAATCATCGATGGCATGGCCTTTGGCGAAAGCCCGGAGCAGGGGCTCACGCGTGGGCGAAATTTTTACCACTCCACTTTGAATTTTGCGATGACCGCGCCCACAGGTTGGCGGATTGTGAATGAAGAGGAGCAGCTGACCATTGTGAATCCTGCAGGCGATGCTGCGCTGATCGTACAGCTCGCACCACCGAACGCGGGGCGAAACCATGAGGAGATCATTCGCAATGTCGTCAAGCCTGTTTCTGGCCGCGCGGAGCGCTACACGCTCAATGGTCTGCAAGCCACGCACTTCAACGGCGCTGTGCAAGCGCAAGGCGGGCAGCGAGCTGTGGAGCTCACTGTAGCCACAGGAGCTGGTGGGCAAAACTTTTTGATGATCTACGCTGGCAAAGATGCAGCCACAGTGCAGCGCAACCGAAGCTTTCTGCGCGAGACCGAAGGCAGCTTCCGAGGCATGAGTGCGCAAGACACTGCAGCGGCGAAACCGTGGGTGCTGCGCACAACAGCTTTGCCACGCGGTGGTTTTGCGGATTTAGCGCGAACTGCGCCGATGACGACGTTGCCTGAGCAGCAGCTCAAGCTCATGAATGGTGTGTATTCCACGGGGACGGTGCAGCCTGGGGCATTGGTGAAGATGGTGGTGCAGTGAGATTCGTTGTATCCGCAGGCTCGCACTAGCTGCACGTTTTGCTCCGTGTCCCCCGGCGGCATTTGGTTTTATTCATTTTCGAAGGGTTGGTTTCGCCGCCTCCTCCTTTACCTGCGCAAAACGCACGGCTAGCGCAATCCTGCAAACGTAATAGCTCGCAGCTGATTACCGCACATCAGGCCGATTGCTCAACTCGTTTGGATTGGCTGCGTTGGCATCCACAGGAAAGTGCTGCATCAGCAGCGCAGAGATTTCTTCTAGCGCCTGCGTGAGCCCGCGTTCGAAATCGCCGCGTTTGAGGTGCGCGCTTAAATGATCGACTGTTTCTTGCCAAAAAGTGCTGTTCGGCGGCATAGATACAGCGCGATCAGCTACTATTTCTATAGCATTTTCGGCGAGTAAGAGATAGATCAATACGCCGTTGTTTTGCTGCGTGTCCCACACGCGGAGTTTGCCGAACATGGCGATGGCACGTTCGCGTGGCGTGGCATCGCGCCACAAATAGCTCATGGGCAGGCCTGCTTCGATGCAGATGCGGATTTCGCCGCTATGTCTTGCTTCGCTTGCCTGCGTGAAGCGCTCTAGCTTAGCGAGCAGCTCGGGCGGCACGGCGCGGCGCACATCGCTGTCGTCCATCCAGCGGTGTTTCCAGATGCGGGTCAGTTTTCCGAAGAAGCTGCGCTGTTTCATCTCAAAAATCTCCACTCGCGCCGCCGCCACCGAAATCACCCCCACCGCCGGAGCTAAAACCCCCACCTCCGCCACTGCTCCAGCCGCCGCCACCGCCGGTTGACCAACCACCACCGTCGTAGCCGCGTGAATAACCACGCCTGCCACTGACAGCTCTGCCAAAGCTGGTGATCAAGGTGAAGATCAGCGCGGCAAAGAAGGCGATGCCAGCTATCACCATACTCGCGGTGATGAAGAAGGCGATGCCGCCCACTGCGCCTCCTGTCACGAGGGAGCCGAGTTTGTTGCCGAAAATGCCTTTGGCTATTGCGCCGCCAATGGGCACAGCGAAGAAGAGGAAGATGAAGAAATCCATCCACTCAAAGCCGAGTTGTTGTGGATTGAAGCCGCGCTCGGCATTTGGGGCAGGGAGATTCTCAGCGCCGATGCGTTTATCCAGCGCCTCAATCGTGGCTTCAATGCCTTGAGCGTATTGCCCTGCTTTGAGTGCAGGTGCAAGCGAGGTGCTGATGATTTGCTTGGCGGCAAGATCAGGAATCGCACCTTCCAAAGATTTCGCCACTTCAATGCGCAGCTTGCGATCTTCCTTGGCGATCACGATGAGAACGCCGTCACCCACATCACGCCGCCCGATTTTCCAGGCGTTGGCTACGCGGTTGGCGTAGCTGGCGATGTCTTCAGGCGCTGTGGTGTTGACGAGCAGCACGGCGATCTGCGAGCCGCGCTCTTGTTCGATGCGTGCCAGCTGTGTTTCGATACTGCCAGCTTCGCCAGCGGAGAGAATTTGCGCGGTATCCACCACGCGGCCAGAGAGGGCAGGCACGGCTTGCTGCGAGAGCGCTGCAAACGGTGCGAGCAATGCGCCCGCGAGTAGCCAAGCTCTGAATAGGCGTCTAATTACTATCAATTAGTGAGCACTCCGCGCAGATTCTATGCCGGCGAATGGCTTAAAACGCTTAAAAATTTACTTCTTGTTGAAGTCTACCGTGGGCGCAGTGGTGATCTGCGCTTCGTTGGCGACCGTGAAGCCGGGCTTGGGCGAGTAGCTAAAAATCATTGCCGTGAGATTGCTCGGGAAGCTGCGTGCGAGCACGTTGTATTCCTCGATGGTTTTGATGTAGCGGTTGCGTGCGACGGTGATGCGGTTTTCTGTGCCTTCAAGCTGCACGCGCAGATCTTGGAAGCCTTGGTTGGCTTTCAAGTTGGGGTAGTTTTCCGTGACGACGAGCAGGCGAGAGAGCGCTGAGCCAATCTCACCTTGTGCCGCTTGAAATTTCTTCATGGCTTCAGGATCGTTCAGCATTTCTGGTGTCATTTGAATGCTGGTGGCCTTAGCGCGCGCCTCCACCACTTTCACCAGCGTCTCTTGTTCAAAGCCCGCTTCACCTTTGACGGTATTCACAATGTTCGGAATCAAATCAGCGCGGCGCTGGTACTGATTCAGCACTTCGCTCCAAGCAGCTTTGGATTGCTCATCCAAGCGCTGGAAATCGTTGTAGCCGCAGCCTGTGAGCAAGGCGGTGCAGATCAGAAGGGCAGATAAAAGTAATTTTTTCATAGCGTTCCTCTTCGGTTTTGGGTGCACAGGTTCTAACAGTAGCATAGATGGATGCAAGTTTCCCCATCTCAAGCCATTGCTGCGATTCAAAAGCCATCCCAAGCTACACCAAAGCAGCCAGATTTGCTGATTGCCGGCGCTACCGGCGTGCTCGGCAATACTGTGCTGCGTCGGCTCGTGGGAGTGCATCGCTATGCGCATACGCAGGTGCTGGCGCGCGAGCGCGTGCAGCAGGGCATGCGCCAACTCTCTTTGCATTTGGTTGCAGGTGATATCGCGGGTTGGCCGGTCAATCTGTCGTCTGATGTTGCCGTGGTGATGTTTGAGCCGCCCAGAATGTTTTATGAGCGCGAGCGCGCTTTGTGGACGCCCGAGCCAGCTCAGCTCACGGAGCTTGCCGCTTGGTTGTATGCGAGTGGCGCAAGCACATTGGCTGTGGTGTTGCCCTATGCGCAAGGCACACTGCCCGAATCGCTCAAGCAGGGCTTGGCCTCGCTGGATGAGCAGGCTTTGGCGGCGACGGGTTTTGAGCGACTGCTGATTTTTCGCAGCGCAGAAAAGCCCGCGGCTTTGCGTCACAAGCATCCACTGGCCGCCCTCGCGCATTGGATGCTGGGCATCTTCAAATTCATGGTGCCTGCGCAAGAGCAGCCTGTACGCCCCACAAAAATTGCCGAAATCGTGGATGCTTTCCTGCAAACCGCACCAAGCGGCATCACAGTGGTTTCGCAGCACGAGATGTGGGCGTTCTCGCAGATCAACTCAACAGATTTGTTGGCTGCCGTGAAAACCCGGTTTGACAATGCAAGAGAGATTAATTAACATGTTAACTAATGAATCCTTTTGCGCACCGCAACCTCCCCCGCCTACTGCTGCAAGCGCGCGAAACCGTGCTGGAGCATTTCCGCCCTGGCTTACGTGAGCATAGCCTCACAGATCAGCAATGGCGCGTGCTGCGCGTGTTGGCTGAAGAGGGCGAATGCGATGTGAGCACAATTGCGCAAGGCGCGTTTTTGCTCGGCCCCAGTCTTTCGGGCGTGCTCACGCGCATGGAGCGCGATGGTTTGATTGTGAGAGCGGCTGATAGCCAGGATGCGCGCCGGCAAGTGATCCGTGCCAGCGCCAAAGGCAAGCGTTTGGTGGTCAAGCTTTCCGAATCGATCGAGGCGCATTACGCGCGCATGGAAACGAGCTTGGGTAAAGCGCGCTTGCTGCAGCTCTATGCCCTGCTCGATGAAGTGATTGCCATGCCTGTGCCAGCTGCTGAGCCTTTGCCCACAGCGCGAAAGCGAGCCAAGCCATGATGCTCGCAACCGTCTATGGAAGTCTCATGCATCACAGCGCTGAGCTTCAAGCGCTGGGCGATGCAAGCTATGAAGCACCCTACAACGCGCCACCCCATGCTCCGGTGCTCTACATCAAGCCAGCCAATACATTCAACCCGTTTGGCCAAGCGCTGCGCTTATCCGCTGCGCATGCGCCTATTCACGCGCGCGCTTGCATAGGCTTGAATTATAGACCAAATCAGCCCGTCGCCGGCGTAGAAACTGCGCAAGATGCTATTAAAAATATAGTGATTGAAGATTGGCGAATTGCGTTGTTCTGCGATTTCAGTTTGCCCCACAGCAGCTTCTATCGGCCACCACTGCGCTTCAATGCGCTCGATGGCTCGCTGGGTTTGCCACAAGCCAGTGCATCGTGGTCTGAGAATGATTTGAAAGATCAACGTATCGAGACTTGGGTGAATGGCGTTTGTGCGCACAGGTATCAAACATCAGATTGGACATGCTCGGCGCTGGAGCAATTGCAGCGGGTCGGTGAATTCATCGCCTGGGAAGCTGGCGATGTGCTCATGCTCGGCTGCCCACCCGATGCGCCGCTGGTGAAAGCGGGTGATGTGGTGGAAGCGCGCATGAATGGCCAAGTCCTCACGCGCACGGTGATCCTGCAGGAGGCCGCATGAAGCACGCCCGTGTGATTTACCAAGGCCGTGAGCACAGCGCGCAAGAGTCAGAAGGCATGCTCTTACTGTCTGATGGGCAACGCGTGCGCCAAGACGCGGTGCACTGGCTGCCACCGCTTGCACCTGTGGCGCAAGCACGCACCATCCTCTGCCTCGGCCTGAATTACGCCGATCACGCCAAAGAACTGGCCTTCAAACCGCCGAGCGAGCCGCTCGCCTTCCTCAAAGGCCAAAGCTCACTGATCGGTCACCGCGAGCACACCCTTCGCCCGCATGGCGTAAAGATGATGCATTACGAATGCGAGCTGGCCGTGGTGATCGGGCGCACAGCAAAAAACGTGAAGCAAGCCGATGCCTACGACTTCGTGCAGGGCTACACCATCGCCAACGATTACGCCATCCGCGACTATCTGGAAAACTGGTATCGCCCCAATCTCCGCGTCAAAGGCCGCCCCACCTGCACACCACTCGGCCCGTGGCTCGTCGATGCGAAAGACATTGCTGATCCGATGCATTTGAATCTGCAAACCATCGTCAACGGCCAAATCACGCAACGCGGCAACACAAAAGACATGATCTTCAGCATCCCCGCGCTCATTGAATACTTCACCAGCTTCATGACCCTGCGCCCCGGCGATCTCATCCTCACGGGTACGCCCGATGGCGTGGTTGATTGCCAGCCAGGTGCGCAGATTGAGTGCAGCATTGAAGGCATTGGCTCATTGCAAAACACGATTGAAAGCACTTCATGATTTCTCATCTCATCAACGGCAAGCATACGACAAGTGCCGCAACATTTGAAACCATCAATCCTGCGACGCAAGAAGTATTGGCAGAGGTTGCAGCGGGTGGCGCACAAGAAGTGAATTCCGCAGTTGCCGCTGCCAAAGAAGCTTTCCCTAAATGGGCGGGCATGCCCGCCCCCGAGCGCGCCAAGCTGATTCGCAAGCTCGGTGATTTGATCGCCGCGCATGTGCCTGAGATTGCTCAGATGGAGACGAATGATTGCGGGCAAGTGATTGCGCAAACGGGCAAGCAGCTCATTCCGCGCGCCGCTGATAATTTTTATTATTTCGCGGAGATGTGTACGCGTGTGGATGGCCACACTTATCCCACGCCCACGCATTTGAACTACACGCTGTTTCATCCCGTTGGCGTGTGCGCTTTGATCTCGCCTTGGAATGTGCCTTTCATGACGGCCACTTGGAAGGTTGCGCCTTGTTTGGCTTTTGGGAACACAGCCGTTCTCAAAATGAGCGAACTTTCACCGATGACGGCTTCTCGTCTGGGCGAGCTGGCACTCGAAGCCGGTATTCCGGCGGGCGTGCTCAACATCGTGCACGGCACAGGCAAAGAAGCGGGTGAGCCTTTGTGTGCGCACCCGGATGTGCGCGCGATTTCGTTCACTGGCTCAACAGCCACGGGCAACCGTATTGTGCAGAGTGCAGGTCTAAAAAAATTCAGCATGGAGCTGGGCGGTAAATCGCCATTTGTGATTTTTGAAGATGCGGATTTGGATCGTGCTTTAGATGCGGCTGTCTTTATGATCTTCTCTAACAATGGCGAGCGTTGCACAGCAGGTAGTCGGATCATCGTGCAGCAGAGTATTTATGCAGATTTTGCACATAAGTTTGCAGAGCGAGCCAAGCGCATCACAGTGGGCGATCCGCTGGATGAGAAAACGATTGTGGGGCCGATGATTTCGCAAGCGCATTTGGCGAAGGTGCGTAGTTATATTGATCTGGGCTCGAAAGAGGGTGCGTCAATGCTTTGTGGAGGTATTGACATGCCGAGCTATGCGGCTGAGTTGCCTGAACGAGTGAAGCGTGGCAACTATGTTTGGCCTACGGTGTTTGCCGATGTCGATAACCGCATGAAGATCGCGCAAGACGAAATCTTTGGCCCTGTGGCTTGTTTGATTCCGTTTAAAGATGAAGCGGATGCAGTGCGCATTGCTAACGATACGCAGTATGGTTTGAGCAGCTATGTGTGGACAGAAAATCTTGGCCGCGCACATCGCGTGGCAGCTCAGATTGAAGCGGGGATGTGTTTTGTGAACAGCCAAAATGTGCGTGATTTGAGACAACCCTTTGGCGGCACAAAGGCCAGTGGCACAGGGCGCGAGGGTGGCACTTGGAGCTATGAGGTGTTTCTTGAGCCTAAGAATGTGGCGGTGTCGCTGGGTTCGCACCATATTCCTCATTGGGGTGTTTGATGGTTTTGCCGCTTGCTTCTCTCAACCTTTGTCACAATCGCCGACGCTTGGGGTATCCCACTCCGCGAATGTCCTCCGGCTGGCGCTTCGCGCGTGCCTCCCCCTTTATTTCGCTGCGTGGGATACCCCAACCCTCGGCTCAGGTGAGGAAGGTTGCATGCAGTCTGCGATCACTATTCAGTAGCGCACAAGAGGCAGCGGGCGTGAGCCGCAGCGAAATAAAGGAGGAGACGGCAAAGCCGGCGGGGGACATTCGCGGAGGCTCGCGCCCGCTGATTCTTGGGAGCGGAATAAAAAGGAGAGAACGATGGGCAAACTAGCACTAGCCGCAAAAATCACCCATGTCCCCAGCATGTACCTCTGCGAATTTCCGGGGCCGAATTTTGGCAAGAGAGACGCAGCGATTGCGGGCCACAAAGAAATTGACAAGCGCTGCAGAGAAGCCGGCGTAGACACCATCGTCGTGCTCGATGTGCATTGGCAAGTCAACAGCGAATACCACCTTAACTGCGCACCACACTTCAAAGGCCTCTACACCAGCAACGAGCTGCCGCACTTTATTAAAAACATGCCGTATGAATACCATGGCAACCCAGAGCTTGGCCACGCGATTGCAGACATGGCCAATGAGATGGGCGTGAAATCCCGCGCGCATTCGGATACCTCGCTCGAGCTCGAATACGGCACGCTCGTGCCCATGCGCTACATGAATGCCGATCAGCATTACAAAGTGATTTGCGTGAGCGCTTGGTGCGATTGGCATGATCTGCGCGAGAGTCAGAAGTTTGGATTTGCGCTGCGTCGCGCTATTGAAGAAAAATACGATGGCACAGTGGCTGTGTTTGCCAGCGGCAGCTTGAGCCATCACTTTGCAGACAACGGCAAAGCGCCAGAGTACGCCTTCAAGGTGTATGACGCATTCTTGGAGCAAATCGATTTGCGCGTCGTCGAACTCTGGGAAAGAGGCGAACATCGAGCTGTGGTCGATATGCTGCCCATGTATGCGGATAAATGCTGGGGCGAAGGCGATATGCACGATACCGCGATGCTCTATGGCGTGGTCGGTGGTGCATTTGAGAATTTTCACTACCAAGAAAAAGTGGAAGTGATCACACCGTATTTCGGCTCCAGCGGCACGGGGCAGATCAACGCGATTTTTCCTGTCGTGCCTTTAATGAAATGAGAACAATATGCCACACCTCGTGATTTACTACACGTCGAATTTAGAGACGAAGACCGATATGACTGCGCTGTGCAGGAAGATGGCTGATGCCATGCTGGCTGTGCGCGATGAGTCGGGTGCGCAAGTGTATCCAACAGGTGGCACACGCGTGCTTGCCTACCCTGCGGCGCATTTTGCAATTGCCGATGGCGGCGCAGCAAGTAAAGCGGCCGGTGGTTCGGGCGATTATGCGTTTGTGTATATGAATCTGCGCATGGGGCGAGGGCGCACAGATGCTACTAAATCAATAGCTGGCCGCGCAATATCTGCGGCTGCGAAAGCGCATTTCGAGCAGTTATTACAGACGGAGCACATTGGCGTGACAGTCCAGATCGACGAAGGGCATGAGGCTTTTGATGAGAAGCACAGCTCGATTCATCCGCTGTTTAAGAAGGTATGAACGATGTTGGATGACGCATTGATCGCGCAACTTGCTCAAGAGCTGGAGCAAGCTGAAAATACTCGCACGCAGGTGGAGCATTTCTCTAAACGGCATCCGAGCATGACGATGGAGGATGGCTACCGCATCAATCGCGCATGGATGAAGATCAAAGCGGCACAAGGCAGACAAGTGATTGGCCACAAAATTGGCTTGACCTCTCGTGCCATGCAAATCTCCAGCAATATTGATGAGCCGGATTACGGCACACTGCTCGATACCATGCGCTACACCTGCAAAGGCGGTGAGGTGCTGCAGATACCGCACAAAAATTTCATCGCACCACGTGTGGAGGTGGAGCTGGCCTTTATCTTGAAGCGCGAACTGCGCGGGCCAAACACAAGCGTGCAAGATGTGATGGCTGCAACGGATTACGTCACGCCTGCTGTAGAAATCATCGACGCTCGCATCGAGCAATTTGATCGCCACACCAAAACCCCGCGCAAAGTGTTTGACACGATCAGCGACAACGCAGCGAATGCGGGCATCGTGTTGGGGGATCCATTAACTGATTCGCGCTATCGCATGAACGCAGAGACGGTGGATCTCCCATGGGTCGGCGCGATTTGCCGCTACAACGGCGTGGTGGAAGAAACGGGTTTGGCTGCAGGTGTGCAAGGCCATCCTGCTGTGGGTATTGCTTGGCTTGCAAATAAGCTGGCGCCCTGGGGCGAGCATTTGGCGGTAGGCGAGATCGTGCTCGCGGGCTCATTCACCAAGCCTGTGCCCGCGAAAGTGGGTGATGTCTTTGATGTGGATTACGGGGTGCATGGCAAGCTCCAATTTAAATTTGTGTGAGGACAGACGATGAAGCAAGAAGATTTTCATCCTGACGAATGGCAAGCTCGCGTGGAGCTGGCTGCCTGCTACCGCATCTTTGACATGCTCGGTTGGGCGGAGATGATTTACAACCACATCACCGTGCGTATTCCCGAAAGCGTGAGCGGGCCTAGCAAACAGTTTCTGATCAATCCCTTTGGTTTGCATTACAGCGAAGTCACTGCGAGTAATTTGGTGAAGATTGATACAGCTGGCAAGAAGTTAGATGCTGCAAATCCACATCCGGTTAACCCAGCGGGCTTTACCGTTCACAGCGCGATTCATCAACACACTCCCGATGCGCATTGCATCATGCACACCCACACCACCACGGGCATGGCCGTGGCCTGCACAGCCAGCGGCTTGGCGCAAAACAATTTCTACTCTGCGCAATTGCATGGCTTGGTGGCGTATCACGACTTTGAAGGCATCACCGTGCACGCCGAGGAAGCGCCAAGGCTATTGAACAATATGGCAGGCAAACCACTGTTGATCTTGCGTAACCACGGTCTGCTCGCTTGGGCGCCTACCTTGCCTCTCGCACTCGTTCGCCTGTGGACACTGCAGCGTGCCTGCGATATTCAATGCATGCAGGCTGGTCTCGGTGCAGCGATTACTGTGTCACAAACCGTGGCCGAGAAAACCACGCATGACAGCTTTCAGTTTGATGCGCAGTTTGGCGCAGGGCAGGATGTCTTTGATGCCTTGAAGCGGCGCGTGGATCAATTCAACCCAGGTTATGCGCAGTGAATTTTGCTACTAATTAGATAGCACTTTGCGCAGATCCTATGCCGGCGATATGCCAAAAATGCTTTAAAAATGAGTGAACCAATGAAGATTCAACGTATTTGCATCGTCGGTGCAGGCAGCATCGGCGGCTGGATCGGCACGAAGCTCTCGCGTTGCGCAGGCGTGCAGCTGAGCGTGTTTGCACGTGGGGCAACGCTTTCGGCTTTGCAGAAAGATGGCTTGCAATTGCAGATGAAAGATGCGCAGATCCAAGCAAATGTCAAAGCATCGAACGATGCGGTTGAGCTTGGCGAGCAAGATCTGGTGATCCTCGCGGTGAAAGCGCCCGCGGTGCGCGAAGTAGCCGCGCAGATCACGCCGCTCTTGGGAAAAAGCACGATGCTGCTCAGCGCGATGAATGGCGTGCCATGGTGGTTCTTCAATGGCTTGGGTGGTGCGTTGAAAGATCAATGTTTGCAGAGTATTGATGCAGATGGCCAGATCGCACAGCATTTGAAAGCACATCACATCATCGGTTCGGTGGTGCATGCCAGTTGCGCGACCAAGAACCCGGGCGTGATTCAACACAATTTTGGCAATGGTCTCATCATTGGCGAGCCTTCTGGGCAGGATACGCCACGCGTGCAAGCCTTGCTCGCTTTGCTGAAAGAAGCGGGTTTTGATGCCACGCTCTCACCGCAAATTCAAAAAGACATTTGGTACAAGCTCTGGGGCAATATGACGGTGAACCCGGTGAGCGCGATCACGGGTGCGACGACCGATAAGATTCTGGGTGATGATTTGCTGCGTGGCTTTATCAGTAACGTGATGCTTGAGGCCAAGGCCATTGGCGAGCGTATCGGCATTCCGATTGCGCAGCAACCAGAAGATCGCCATCAAGTCACGCTGACGCTCGGCGCTTTTAAAACCTCGATGCTGCAAGATGTGGAAGCAGGGCGCGCAGTAGAACTCGATGCCCTCGTCTCCAGCGTGCGTGAGATTGGGCAACTGTGCAAGATGCCTACGCCATGGACCGATGCTTTGCTGGGCCTCGCGCGTGTGCATGCAAGGCGGCATGCTCTGTACCCAGAATAAAAAAGCCGCTTCGAGAGAAGCGGCTTTTTGCTGAAAGCGCAGAGCTTTAGGCTGCGGCTAACCAGTATCCCGCGTTGAACGGCGAGCTCATGCGCAGTGCCAATGGCGATACATCCACCAGCTTGTCCGTTGGCATTTTTTCGCCTTCTTCAGCATCGTCAGCGGCAGCGGCTGGCACGCCTTTGCCTGCATTGGCGCGAGCCACAGCGAAGGAGTAGAAGCAGCGGAAGGGCACTTTGCGGTCGTGCCAGTAGTCTGCGATATCGCGGAAGATATCGAGCAGTTGCTCGCGGGCTTCTTTGTCGAACTTCGGGTTCGTCGGGATGTGCTCGAGCACGACGATGAAGCCGGGCTGGCTGCCGGATTTGTGGATCGGGTCGGTCAACACGTCATAGAGTGCGTCGTAATTTTTGCCAAAGTGCGCTGGCAGCTTGAGCTGCACGGCCAGCATGTCCAGCACGTCTTGCTTGGATTGGGCTTCGCCAATGCTGGCATACAAGAAGTGGTGCCCCATGTCTGTGGCGGCTTGCTGCAGATCTTGCACGCTGTGAGCGCGAATGGATTGGACGATATTGGGTTTGGTGTGACGAAGGGGCATGGTGCTTCTCCGTGAAAGTGTCAACAACTAAAAAATTTACTTACTTCAGGCGGCGCTGGTTGCAAAAACTTCGCTTTGATGGTGATCAAGGAGCGATGCGTTTGAAACTCGCGTAATGGTCTTCGGTGTAGTAACACACCTCAGGTTTCACGGGTTGACTGCCGCCGCAGACGATCCGTTTGGCGCCGCGTGTGCGGGCGTAGGGCGTTTTGACCGTGTATTCGCGATAGAAGCCACGCTTTTCAGCAGGCAGCAATCGTTCACGGTTGCCAAACACGGTGCCATCTTTCTCATAAGGAAAGGGGCCACCAGCCAAAATCAATGCATAGGTTTCGCGGCCTTGTTTGGGCAAATCGGCCAGAGCAATGCTTTGAGCCTTGCTGCTGACCTCAGGAGCTGGGCCTTTGGCCTGCGCCATAGGCGCGAGCGTGAGGCTGAATGCCATCAGCGTGAAACTCAGAAGTGAGCGAGCGCCAACCCAACTTTGTTTGATCCAGCGCGTCATCACTTCTTGCCTCAGCTTCCTGATCCATGCACAAAATACGGGTTTTCCCGCAATTCCTAAGCTCTCTATTGTCGCGCAATGTAGAAAAAAGTGCAAGTCCCAAGGGATTCAAAACCCCTTTTGAGGCGCAACCTCTAGTGATTCATAGAGGGATTGTTAACAAATAAAGTGAGTGCATGCTATCGAATAGTCGCTTGTCTCGCGGCGTTGGCATCAGCGACGGTCAAAGCCGTCATATTCACAATACGGCGCACGGTCGCGCTGGCAGTGAGGATATGCACTGGTTTGGCGCAGCCCAAAAGCACGGGGCCAATGGCGATATTGCCGCCTGCCGCTGTTTTGAGCAGGTTGTAAGCGATGTTAGCGGCATCGATATTGGGCAGCACCAGCAAATTCGCCTCGCCTGTGAGCGTGCTGTTCGGCATGATGACTTTGCGCATATCGGCATCGAGTGCCACATCGCCATGCATCTCGCCATCGACTTCGAGCCAAGGTGCTTGCGTGCGCAGCAAATCCAACACGCGGCGCATCTTCACGGCGCTGGGCTGATTGCTTGATCCGAAGTTGCTGTGCGAAAGCAGTGCGGCCTTTGGCGTGATGCCAAAGCGCATCATTTCTTCTGCAGCCATCACCGTGATCTCAGCCAACTCTTCAGCGGTGGGGTCGTAGTTCACATGCGTATCGACCAAGAACACTTGGCGATCAGGCAGCAGCAAGCCATTCATGCAGGCATACACCGGCACATCTTGCGGCGTGCTGTCGCAACCCCCGGGGCGCTTGCCGATCACTTGATCGATGTATTGCAGATGCAGATTGGTCGTGCCCCAAGTGCCGCAGATCAGGCCATCCACATCGCCTTTGTGCAGCAGCATCGAGCCAATCAAAGTGAGGCGGCGGCGCATCTCGATTTTGGCGACTTGCACCGTCACGCCTTTGCGTTCCATCATGCGGTGATAGGTCTGCCAGAAATCGCGGTAGCGGTGATCTTGCTCCACGTTCACCACGTCGTAATCCAGCTCTTCTTTCAGGCGCAGGCCGAATTTTTCGATGCGCTGCGCGATCACAGCCGGGCGGCCAATGAGCGTGGGGCGTGCAATGCCTTCGTCCACGACGATCTGGCAGGCGCGCAACACGCGCTCTTCTTCGCCCTCGGCGTAAGCGATGCGTTTGTTGGCTGCTTTTTTTGCCGCTTGGAAGATCGGCTTCATCGTCGTGCCGCTGGCATACACGAAGCTTTGCAGTTTTTGCTTGTAGGCCTCCATATCGGCAATCGGGCGCAGCGCCACGCCGCTGTCCTGTGCGGCCTTGGCCA
Source organism: Variovorax sp. PCZ-1 (assembly GCF_018413605.1). Taxonomy (GTDB): domain Bacteria; phylum Pseudomonadota; class Gammaproteobacteria; order Burkholderiales; family Burkholderiaceae_C; genus JANMDU01. The sequence goes on from NZ_JAHCDN010000003.1 coordinate 265,811, forward strand.
CAGCGGGAGCAATCTTCATCATCAGGCGTGGATCGAATGGCTTGGGAATCAAATACTCCGCGCCAAACGCCAGTTTCTCGCCCGCATAGGCCGCGGCCACCACTTCGCTTTGCTCCGCTTGCGCCAGCTCAGCAATCGCGTGCACCGCGGCAATCTCCATCTCCACCGTGATCGTCGATGCGCCAGCGTCGAGTGCGCCACGGAAGATGTAGGGGAAGCAGAGCACGTTGTTCACTTGGTTCGGATAATCCGTGCGGCCTGTGGCCATGATCACGTCATCACGCACCGCGTGCGCCTCTTCAGGCAAGATTTCAGGGTTCGGGTTGGCCAGCGCGAGGATGATGGGCTTGGCCGCCATGCTTTTCACCATCGCAGGCTTCAACACGCCACCCGCAGACAAACCGAGGAACACGTCCGCGCCTTCCATCACTTCTGCGAGGGTGCGCTTGTCCGTCTTCTGCACGAATTGGATCTTGTCTTCATCCATCAGCTCAGTGCGGCCTTCATACACCACACCTGCCAAGTCGGTGACCCAAATGTTCTCGCGTGGAATGCCCAGCTTCACGAGCAGACCTAAGCAGGCAAGCGCCGCAGCGCCCGCTCCAGAAGTGACGAGCTTGATCTTCTTAGGATCTTTGCCCACGACTTTCAAGCCATTCAAAATCGCCGCACCCACCACGATGGCTGTGCCGTGCTGATCGTCATGGAAAACCGGGATCTTCATGCGCTCGCGCAGCTTGCGCTCCACGTAGAAGCAATCCGGCGCTTTGATGTCTTCCAGATTCACGCCGCCGAAGGTGGGTTCGAGCGCGGCGATGATGTCTACCAATTTATCGAGATCATGTTTTTCGTTGATCTCGATGTCAAACACATCAATGCCGGCAAACTTCTTGAACAGCACGCCTTTGCCTTCCATCACAGGCTTGGCAGCGAGTGGGCCGATATCGCCCAGGCCGAGCACGGCTGTGCCATTGGTGATCACGGCGACGAGGTTGCCGCGCGAGGTGTACTTGAACGCCGCATTCGGGTCTTTGACAATCTCTTCGCAAGGCGCGGCCACGCCGGGGCTGTAGGCAAGCGCGAGATCGCGTTGGTTGGAGAGAGCCTTGGTGGCAGCAATGGCCACTTTGCCAGGGGTGGGGAACTCGTGATACTCCAAGGCCGCTTTGCGCAGCTCTTCGCGCGCTAGCAGGCGCTTTTCATCGCTCATTTTGGCGGAGTTGTCATTCAAGGAAGGCATGTGTTTGGGTCTCTCGTCTAATCCATCGGCACAACACGTCGTTGTAGCCGTCTTTTTCTATCGTGGAAACGGATTGTAGGCCGATGAACGGGATAACCCTAGTGCGGGGATATGCGTATGCGGCATGAACAGTTTTGACTTTGTGTATTGGAATGCCGATGCGCTTTGTTGGTGCGCCAAGCCCAAGGATCAGCGCTTTGGCGTAGTTTCTTGAGCAGCAGCGTATACCGCCCAGCCGCAGTCAGTCTAAGCAAAAATAAATGCTCAAATCACTATAAATTTAATAGCACTTCGCGCAGATTCCACGCCGGCGATCGGCCTAAAACGCTTATAAAACAGCGCAAAACTCAAGTAGGCTTGCTTTCAGCCTCAGCCTCTTCTGGCTTCTTGGAAAACTTGGTATAGAACTTGGAGGCAAACAGGCCCACTTCGTACAAGATGCACATCGGAATGGCGAGTGCGAGTTGGCTGATCACATCGGGCGGCGTGACGACAGCGGCAATCACGAAAGCCACGACGATGAAGTAGCCACGGAAATCTTTGAGCTGCTGGATCGTGACGATATTGAAACGTGTGAGCAGCATCACGACGATGGGCACTTGGAAGGCCAAGGCAAAAGCGATGTACAGGCTCAGAATGGACTCCACATACGATGCGATGTCTGGCGTGGCGGCCACGTTCGCGGGGGTGAAGTTCTGGATAAACGCGAACATCTTGTCGAGCACGAAAAACTGCACGAAGGCCAGGCCGGTGTAGGCCAGCAAGCTGCCAAACATGATCAGCGGCAGCGCAAATAATTTTTCATGCTTGTACAAACCAGGCGCAACAAACATCCACAGTTGATAGAGCACCCACGGCAAAGCCAGCAGGAAAGCGCCCATCATCAAGACCTTGAGTGGCACAAAGAAGGGCGAGAACACGCCGGTAGCAATCAGCTTGGCGCCAGGCGGCATGTGCGCCATGATGGGCTTGGAGATCCAGTCAATCAGGCCAGAAGGGCCGGGGAAAATAGCCAAAAGGATGCCGGCAGCCACCAAGCCATAAATGCAATACAGCAGCCTATCGCGCAACTCTTTCAAGTGCTCAACAAAGGGCTGCTCCGTGCCAGCCATCTCGTCTTTTTTTGCTTCAGTCATGCGTAAGCTTCAAGATCACAAGGGTTTTTGTGGCCGATATCTCGCCACGCGCGCTGCGCCCGATTGCGCGCTGGTGCGTACGCCAGAGCGGCTCTTGAACCACTTGGGTGTGGCGCTGGTTTTCATGCGCCATTTTTTATGCGGGCGGGAATAGGTAGGATAGCTCTCGTAGCTGGTGTTTCCCGCCTCATTGGTGACCTGCTCCCAAGATTTCTCAAAATCACTGGCGGAAGTTTGAATCGAGCTTTCCACGTCGCGGGCAGCGCCCTCGACGGTTTCCTTCATCTTTTTCAGCTCATCCAAATCCATGGAGCGATTGACTTCGGCCTTCACATCGCTCACATAGCGCTGCGCACGACCAATCATCGTGCCGACCATGCGCGCCACGCGAGGAAGTTTTTCGGGCCCAATCACAATCAGCGCGACAGCGCCGATCAGGGCGATTTTGGAGACGCCTAAATCGATCACAGCAAAGCAGGGGAATTAGCTTTTTTGCTTGGCTTCGACATCAATGGTCGTTTTGGCAGCAGAGCCATCAGCCACTTGGCCGGCAGGTGCGCCAGCAGCAGCATCTTTGTCTGCATCGCCGCCGGTTTTCATGCCGTCTTTGAAGCCTTTGACCGCACCGCCCAGATCAGAGCCCATGTTTTTGAGCTTTTTGGTGCCGAACACCATGACGACGATGAGCAAAACGATCAGCCAGTGCCAAATTGAAAATGAACCCATGAAAATCTCCTAAGAACAGCGAGAGCGCTGTCAGATAAGTGTTGATTCTAAAGCCCCAAGCGCGTTCCCCGTTTATGGGTAACGTATATCTTGGGGGGTTATCCCTTTTTCCAAGGCCTGGCGCCGCCGATCACATGGATGTGTAAGTGTTGCACTTCCTGCCCGCCTTCGTCGCCGGTATTGGTTACAACGCGGAAACCGCCTGCGGGATAGGGGTTGCAGCCCTCTTGCGCGGCTAATTTTGGAATGAGCGTCATGATGCGCCCCATCAGAGCGGCATGGCGCTCTTGCAGATGCGCCATCGAGGTGATGTGTTCCTTAGGAATCACCAAGAAATGCACGGGCGCCCAAGGGTTGATGTCGTGAAAAGCCAGAATTTCTTCGTCTTCATAGACCTTTTTGCTCGGAATCTGGCCCGCAACGATTTTGCAGAAGATGCAGTTCGGATCGGTATGCATGATGGAGATCAGCTTCAGCGCGCAGGGCGGTTGCCCGTAAAGCGCAGCCAACCTTTGATGCAGCGATACAAATACCAAAGGCCCACAATGCCATGCGCGATCACGCCGGGCAGCACAAACAGCAGATAGAGCGGGGATGTGACGATCAGCCAGAGAATCGTCCACCAAAAAGTGGAAATCATGTAGCTGTGGTGATCTTCGTAGAGCGGATCGGTTTCGTCGCCGCGCTTGATGTAGTTGATGATCAGTGCGATCACAGCGAGAGTGCCTAGCGAGGCCCAAGCAACGGTGTGCATGCCATACAAGATGTGCATGACGGTGCGATCACCAGAGTCTTTAGGCGCAAAAGCGGCGAAATCAGTTTCTGACATGAATCAATTTCCTGCGGGGGCAATAAGTTTAGTTCAATTTGTTTATTTTTGGCGATCTTCAGTATCGCGCCCGAGAGCTTTGCGAGCAGCCTTTTCGTCCAAGCCACTCAGCCCCACGCGACGCTCTAATTCAGCGAGCACATCGCGCGGCGTCAGCCCGTAATGTGAAAGCGCAACCAAACTATGAAACCATAAATCAGCTGTCTCGCTGACAATCTTTTGTTTGTCTCCGCCGTGACTGGCATCTTTGCAAGCGAGTACCACTTCCGTGGCTTCTTCGCCAATTTTCTTCAGGAATGCATCGGGTGCTTTGGAGAAGAGACGCGCCACGTAGCTGGTCTCAGGATCGCCGCCTTTGCGGCTTTCCAGCACTTGGGCTAATTTGTCGAGGGAGTCGTTGGAAGTCATTTGTAAATACTCTCCGGGTCTTTGAGCACCGGCTCAACGCTGGCCCATTGTTGTTGTCCGCCAGATTCTTGCAATTGATTGAAAAAACAGCTGTGGCGGCCCGTGTGGCAGGCAATGCCGGGCTCGTGGCCGAGTTGCGTGACGGTGAGCAAAATCACGTCGGCATCGCAATCGAGCCGAATGTCGTGCACGGTTTGCACATGGCCGGACTCTTCGCCTTTGAACCAAAGTTTGTTGCGTGAGCGGCTGAAATACACGGCGCGTTTGAGCTCAGCGGTTTTTTGCAGGGCTTCGCGGTTCATGTAGGCAAACATGAGCACATCGCCCGTGCCCTGCTCCTGTGCGATGACGGGCACGAGGCCTTGTGCGTCCCACTTGATGTTGTCTAACCAATTCATGCTTGGATTGTCTGCGATAAATGCTGTGTTGGTTGGGGCGCTTGCGGGCTGTGCTCGGCGCTTTGCCGTGGCCTCATGAGTGGCGGTAATTACCGCCCAACCGTGCTCATGCTCTCCACAAGGAAATCTAAAAATGCTATTGGAGTGATAGCACTTCGCGCAGATCCTATGCCGGCAAGCGGCCTAAAAGGCTTAAAAATCACTGCCGCACAGGTATCCCGCGCTCAGCCATGAATGCTTTGGCTTGTTGCACCGTGAATTCGCCGTAGTGAAAAATACTCGCGGCCAGCACAGCATCTGCGCCGCCCGTTTGAATGCCATCGGCCAGATGCGCCAGCGTGCCCACGCCGCCTGATGCGATCACGGGCACGGACACCGCATCGCTCACAGAGCGCGTGAGTGCCAAATCAAAGCCGGATTTCGTGCCGTCTTTGTCCATGCTGGTGAGCAAAATCTCGCCTGCGCCGAGCTCTGCCATCTTCGTGGCCCACTGCACCGCATCCAGCCCCGTGTTTTTGCGGCCACCGTGGCTGTAGACATCCCAGCCTGCGCCCACGGCTTTTCCATTGGCGTCCAACCGCGCTTCGTCTTCCGCGCTGCGTTTCTTCGCATCAATCGCCACCACGATGCACTGCGAGCCATATTTTTGCGAAGCGTCGTAAATCACTTGCGGGTTGGCAATCGCTGCGGAGTTGAACGAGGTTTTGTCCGCCCCGGCGTTGAGCAAACGGCGCACATCGTCCACCGTGCGCACGCCGCCGCCCACCGTGAGCGGGATGAACACTTGCGAGGCTACCGCCTCGATGATCGGCAAGATCAAATCGCGGCCATCGCTGGTGGCGGTGATGTCGAGGAAAGTGAGCTCGTCGGCGCCTTGCTCGTTATAGCGCGCAGCAATTTCCACGGGGTCGCCCGCATCGCGCAGCTCGACGAAATTGACGCCTTTGACGACGCGACCACCGGTCACATCAAGGCAGGGGATGATACGTTTGGCGAGCATTTTGCTATCAATATAAGAGCTGTTTGCGCAGATTCTATGCGGTCAACAAGCCGATTTTGCTTAAAAATTACATCTTCTTGATGCGTTCGACCATCTCGCTGGCAAACTCGACAAAAGCTTGGCTGCCTTTGGCGGATGGATCAAACACCACACCTGGAAGGCCATAACTCGGCGCTTCGGCCAAGCGCACATTGCGCGGGATCACGGCGTTGAAGACCTTATCCGCAAAGTGCGCTTTGAGCTGATCGCTCACCTGCTGCTGCAGCGTGATACGCGGATCAAACATCACGCGCAGCAGGCCAATGATTTGCAAATCTTTGTTGAGATTGGCGTGAACCTGCTTGATGGTGTTGACCAAATCGGTGAGGCCTTCGAGGGCGAAATACTCGCATTGCATGGGCACGATCACGCCATGGGCGCTGCACAAGCCGTTCAAGGTCAGCATGCTTAAACTCGGTGGGCAATCGATCAAAACGAAATCGTAGTCGCCACTCACTTCTTGCAAAGCTGTTCTCAGACGCTGGTCTCGGTGTTCGAGCGCGACCAACTCCACCTCGGCGCCGGCCAAATCGCGGTTCGCGCCAAGCACGCTGTAGCCCACTTTTTCGCTCTTCACAGCAGCTTCTTTGATACTTGCCGATTCAAGCAGCACGTCATACACCGAGAGCTCCAGCTTGCGTTTATCCACGCCCGAGCCCATGGTGGCATTGCCCTGGGGATCAAGGTCAACCATCAGCACGCGCTGGCCGATTTTTGCAAGACCAGCGGCGAGATTCACGGTGGTCGTGGTTTTGCCGACGCCGCCTTTTTGGTTCGCTACACAAAAAATCTTCATTTATTTATCCAAGGCAAGCTTTGCGCCGAAGCCCACCAGCATCGTGCCTGCAATTTTATTGAGCCAGCTCGTCACGCGAGGATTGCTGCGCATGCGCTCAGCCGCGAAATGCGTGATCAGCGTGAGCGTGAAGCAATACAAAAACGTCAACACGGCAATCGTCACCGCCATCACCGCGAAAGTCACCATGCCTTGGTGCTTCGCTGGATTCACAAACACCGGAAAGAAGGCCATGTAAAACACGATCGCCTTGGGGTTGAGCAAGGTGATCAACACGCTCTGCTTGAAATACTGGCGGGCTTCCATCTTCAAAATCGGCGCATCGCCCGGCTTAGCCAGAATCATTTTCACGCCGAGATAGGCCAAATACGCCGCACCAGCGTATTGCACGACAGCAAACACGCTCGGATGCGCCGCCAAAAGCGCTGCCACGCCCGCCACAGCCAGCCACATCAGCACCTGATCGCCAGCGATCACGCCGAAAGTCGCCGCCAAGCCGCCCATGATGCGGCCTTTGCTGGTGGAGGTGATGATGGCCAAGTTGCCGGGGCCGGGAATCGCCAAAAACACGATCACAGCGACCACAAAAGCCCAGTAATCGCGGATTCCTTCAGTTAATGCCAGCATGGCTGCCCCTTGTTGTGCTTAAGAACGCCCCAAGTTTAACCGGGTGTCTCATTCCCGAAAAAGGGATATGTGCCTAGCGCCTACAATGGTGGGTTACGCCCTGAGCATTGAAAACAGGGCTATTTTTAGAATTTTTTGGAGTTTGATGTGTTGATTTCTTCTGCTTTTGCCCAAACCGCTCCTGCCGCTGCCGGCGGTGGCGATTCCGCTTTGCTCAGCATGCTGCCCTTGGTGCTGATGTTCGTGGTCTTGTATTTTCTGATGATTCGTCCTCAAATGAAGCGCCAGAAAGAACAGCGCGCGATGATTGATGCGCTGCAAAAAGGCGATGAGGTCGTCACCATCGGCGGCGTGCTCGGCAAGATCGAGAAAATCGGCGATGGCTACATGACTCTCGTGGTTGAGCAGGGTCAGATGCAAGTTGAGCGCGCTGCCGTGGCTCGCGTGTTGCCCAAAGGCACGATCAAATAAGGCACGATCCCGTCCGTTGTTTTGAGTGGCTTCTTGCTGTTTTTTTGAGCGAAAAGCCTTGATCGCCGGCACAGAATCTGCGCTGAGTGCTATTGTTTTGTGAGTTCTTGCTATGAACCGTTATCCTCTTTGGAAATACATCGTCCTTGCGGTGGTGGTCTTGATTTCCACGCTGTACACGCTCCCCAATTTCTTTGGCGAAGCGCCTGCCGTGCAAGTCTCCGGCGGCAAAGCCACCATCAAAATCGACGCCACCACGCGCACGCGGGTGGAAGATGCATTGAAGGAAGCTAAGGTCGTGGTCGATGGCAAGGTCGAGCTCGATAACAACTCGGTTCGCGCCCGCTTCGCCACCACCGAGGTGCAAAAGCAAGCGCAGGCGGCGATCTCTTCTGCTCTCAATCCCGATAAAAACGATCCTTCTTATGTGGTCGCTTTGAATCTGGTGCCGCAAACACCGCAATGGCTGCGCAGCCTGCATGCGAATCCGATGTATTTGGGCTTAGATTTGCGCGGCGGTATTCATTTGATGCTGCAAGTGGATATGGCGGGTGCGATTGACAAACGCATCGATACACTCACCAGCGACATTCGCACCAGCCTTCGCGGCAAAGACATCCGTGGCCGCACGGCGCGCGAGGGCAACACCGTGGTCATGCGCTTTTCCACAGCGCAGGCGCAGCAAGCCGCCAAAAACATGGTGGACGATCAGTTTGGCGTGGATTTAGGCACGGTGGAAAGCACCCAGGGCACAGATTATTTGGTGACAGCCAGCATCAAACCCGATGCGATCAAGCGCATCCAGGAATCTGCGCTCAAGCAAAATATTTCTACGCTGAACAACCGCGTCAACGAGCTCGGTGTGGCCGAGCCGGTGATACAGCAACAGGGCGCGGATCGCATTGTGGTGCAGCTGCCCGGCGTGCAAGATACCGCCACGGTGAAGAAAATCATCGGCCGCATTGCCACGCTGCAAGTGCGCATGGTCGATGAAAGCTCAGAAGGTCTTGCAGCAGAGCGCGGCCAAGCTGCTGTGCCTTTTGGTTCAGAGCGTTATCTGGACCGCAACGGCCAAGCAGTGATCGTCAAACGCGATGTGATCTTCTCGGGTGAGAACTTGACGGACGCTCAAGCCGGCTTTGATAGCCAAACGCAAGAGCCTTCAGTAAACTTGTCGCTCGATGCCAAGGGCGCGCGTATTTTCAAAGACGTGACCCGTGAAAACGTCAACAAACGCATGGCGATCTTGTTGTTTGAAAAAGGCAAAGGCGAAGTCGTCACAGCGCCCGTGATCCGAAGCGAAATCGCCGGCGGCCGTGTGCAAATCTCGGGTCGCATGACCACGGTGGAGGCCAATGACACCGCCCTCTTGCTGCGAGCCGGCTCGCTGGCCGCGCCGATGGAGATCATCGAAGAGCGCACGATTGGCCCCAGCCTCGGTGCAGACAACATTGCCAAAGGCTTCAACAGTGTGATCTACGGCTTTCTCGTGATCGCTGCCTTCATGTGCGTTTACTACCGCTTTTTCGGCGTGATTTCGACGGTGGCGCTCTCGGTGAACTTGCTGATGCTGGTCTCTATTCTTTCGATGATCCAAGCGACGCTGACGCTGCCCGGCATGGCCGCTATCGCGTTGGCGCTTGGTATGGCGATTGACTCCAACGTGCTGATCAACGAGCGCATTCGCGAAGAGCTGCGCAATGGCAAATCGCCGCAGCAGGCGATTCATGCGGGCTATGAAAACGCATGGGCCACGATTCTTGACTCCAACATCACGACCTTGATCGCAGGTATTGCTCTGCTCATCTTCGGCTCCGGCCCGGTGCGCGGCTTCGCGGTCGTGCATTGCTTGGGTATTCTCACGAGCATGTTCTCTGCCGTGTTCTTCTCTCGCGGTTTGGTCAATCTTTGGTATGGCGGCAAGAAGAAGCTCAAAGACATCAGCATTGGGCAGGTGTGGCGGCCTGAGGGTGATGCCGTTGTCGCCGAGGCGCAAGATTTGGAAGAAAAACCAGCACTCGCCGGCATGAAGCCTTCGCAAAGCGCTATGAAAAACGCAGCACCTGCGTTGAAGAAATAAGGGAGCCGCAACATGGAATTCTTTAGAATCAAACGCGACATCCCGTTCATGAAGCACGCTATCGTGCTGAATGCGATTTCGCTCATCACCTTCGTATTGGCTGTCTTTTTTATCCTCACACGCGGCCTGCATCTCTCGGTGGAATTTACAGGCGGCACGCTGGTGGAGGTCGAATACCCGCAAGCAGCGCAAGTAGCCAAAACCCGTGAGGCTGTCGAAAAATTGGGCTTTGGCGAGGTGCAGGTACAGCTGTTCGGCTCGGCTTCGGATGTGCTGATCCGCGTGGCTAATAAAGCGCTGCCTTCCAACCCTGCGGCCGGTACAAGCACCTCAGCAGCTTCCACGCAATCAGATACGGTGCTCAAGGTGTTTGAATCGGTCTGCCAAGCCGATGGCGGCGCCGTGCAGTCCACCACCGTGGTTTCGTCGCAAGGCGAAACTCAGCAGAAGTTGTTGTGTAAAACGCCCGATGGCAAAGAACCTGTCAAGCTGCAACGCAGCGAATTCGTTGGCCCTTCTGTGGGGGCGGAGCTGGTGAGCAATGGTTTGATCGCTCTGGGCATGACGGTGCTGGGCATCATGATTTATCTGGCTTTTCGCTTCGAATGGAAATTCGCGGTGGCCGGCATCATTGCGAACTTGCACGATATCGTGATCATCTTGGGCTTCTTTGCCTTTTTCCAGTGGGAATTCTCGCTGGCTGTGTTGGCCGCGATTTTGGCGGTGCTGGGCTATTCGGTGAACGAATCCGTGGTGATTTTTGATCGAATCCGCGAAGCCTTCCGCAAATACCGCAAGATGACGACGCGAGAAGTCATTGATCACGCCATCACCTCCACCATCAGCCGCACCATCATCACCCACGGCTCCACCGAGATGATGGTGTTGTCGATGTTGATTTTTGGCGGCCCTACGCTGTTTTACTTTGCGTTAGCGCTCACTATCGGTATTCTCTTTGGTATCTATTCCTCTGTTTTCGTGGCCGCCGCGATTGCCATGTGGCTGGGCGTGAAACGGGAAGATTTGATCAAAACGCCGATCAAGAAAGAGGGCGAAGGCCCTACTGATCCCAACGATCCGAACTCGGGTGCCATGGTCTGAGGCTAGCCAGGTCTGGCTCCGACAAAGCTTGGACAGGCACTTTGAAACTGTGGCATAAGTGATACATGTGTAAGGCATGCGGCGCATTGATAACAGCTTGTCACGGCTCGCTTGGGTTCGTTGACTCCTCAGACGGGCTTTCCTAGTAATATGTATCAAACAGCGCTTTTTAGCGTTGTGCCGTTTTACGTCTTCCATTTCGACATACCGTCTTGTGAGCAGCCCACCCATCCAACGCCCTGCCAATCATGCTGCTATCGCGCGGCAGGCGCGCGCCGTGTTCGTGGAGCAATCGGTGAAGTTGCTCACGGAGCTGTCCAGCGCCATCGGTACGCGGCTGACCACACTGTTTGAGCAATCTGCCAACGCGCGTGAGGCGCAAGATCGGCGTGATGCAATGATTGCCTATCAACAAGGCCAGATCAAATGGCTGGAAGGCACAGACCGTACTTGGAAAGCAGCCTCGCAAGTCGATTTGTCTGCCTCCAACACCAGGTTGCCAGCGCTGAATTTGGAGTTGATTGGCAATGAGGTGGTGGAAAGCAAGATTCTTTCCTCACGTTTGTCGATGCGCATTCTCGATAAATCGGGTTGGGAGCTCAACGATCTGCAAGTGCGTATGCGCATGCTCGATGGCAAAGAAGAGCTGGACAAAACAGATATTCTGCGACCCGAGGCGTTTGCACAAGCTCTACTGGAGCAATGGCTCTCTGCGGGGCTCACGCAAGACGCTTGGCTTTCTGTACAAGATGTGATTCAGCAATCCTTTGGCGACAAGGTCGTTAAAGCCTACAAAGCCACCAACGAATTTCTCATCGCGCAAGGCGTGATGAAAGAGATCGATTTGCGAGGCAATCTCAAACGTACGCCAAATGCCCGAGGCGCATCCGGCGGCGGAGCCGGTGCTGAGCATGCGATGAGCCAGCCCGGGGCGCTGTCCAATACGCAGACGCAAAACCTGCCACTTTCAGGCAGTGGTAATGCCTATGCGCAAACGCACTATGGCCAGACGAGCTATGGCCACGATGCGCCGCCCGTGCAAATGCAAGGCCGCCAAGGCCCGCCAGCCACAGGCGCGATGAGCCGGGCAGGCAATGCGTCTAGCCAGGTCGCTGAGCACATCGCCAAGCTGCGCGCGCAAGCGGCGCAGTATGCCGCTGCGCAAGCTGCGAGTGCACAGCAGCAGGCAGGCATCATGCAGTCTGGCGGCAGCGGCTTCAGCAGTGGCTTTACGGGTGGCGCAGCCTTATCAACGGGTGGCAGCATCATGAGCACTGCGGGTGGCACCATGGCTGGCGGTTTCAGTGGTTTTGCGGATTCTGCTGTGACTACACCAGGGCGTCAGCGCGGTGTCGCGGGCGCAGCTGGCATGGCGCAGGCTGGTGGCATGGGCGGTAATGGCGGCGGCGCAGCTTATGCTGGCGGTTCAGCGGGAGGTGGTGCAGCTTCTGGCGCAGCGGCTCGCCCAGGGCGCTCGGCTGTGGCCAATTACGTGTCACAAGACGAAGCTTACGAGACCCGTATGCAGACAGCTGCCACACCGCTGGCGCGCGCGCGCATGCGCGCGCAAGGTGTGATGGGGCAACTCAAGAGCATGCTGGTGCAGCGTGTGGCGGGTTTTGAAGATACGCGCGGACCGCAAATGTCACCCCAGCTCGCCGCCGCATTTGTTCAGCGCCCTGCGATGCGCACACCAGGCTATCAGCGCACCAGCCAAGGCGGCTCCACCATGCAAGCGGGCGAGATGCAAGTCGCCGCGCCCATGTATGTGGGCGTGCAAGCGCAAATCGTTGAAGGTATGCAGCCCGCGCAGGTGAATAACGCGCTGCGCGAGCAAACCAAAGAGCTGAAAAAAGTAGCGGATACCGATGGCGAGAAAGCCACGATTGAAATCGTCGCGCTGATGTTCCAAAGCATCTTGTCGGAAGAGCGCATTCCCACGGGTGTGCGCGTGTGGTTTGCGCGCTTGCAAATGCCGGTATTGCGTTTGGCGCTCTCCGAGCCAGAATTTTTCGGCACGATGCAGCATCCCGCGCGCAAGCTGATTGACCGCATGGGCTCTTGCGTGCTCGGTTTTGATGCCAATGTGGGTAGCGTTGAGCTCGAAACGGAGATCAAGCGCATTGTGCAAACCATCGAGCAGTATCCCGAAACCGGGCGGCGTGTGTTCCAGCTTGTGTTTGATGAGTTTGAGAAATTCCTCAGCAAATTCCTCACCGAGAGCAAAGCCACAGCCAAGGTTGTCTCGCTTGCACAGCAGGTCGAGCAGAAAGAAACCGCGGCGATTCAATACACGATTGAGCTGCGCAAGATGCTGGGCAATTTGCCTTTGCGTGATGAGATTCGGGAGTTCTTGTTCAAAGTGTGGGCCGAAGTGCTCGCCCTTGCTGCGATGAAAAACGGTGGCCAGCATGAGAGCACACTCGCGCTCAAGCAAGTGGCGGCTGATTTACTCTGGGCAGCCAGCGCCAAAGCCAGCCGTGCTGAGCGCGCCAAGGTGATTGCCGATCTACCCGATTTGCTCAAGCGATTGCGCACTGGCATGAACATGCTCGGCCTCACAGCGCCTGTTCAAGACGAACACATCAAAAAAATCAGCGACACTCTGGCCGAAGCCTTCATGAGCAAAACCGCCGCGATGGACTCCACCCAAGTGGCCGAAGTCGCGCAGCGCATCAAGCACCTGGAAGATTTCGTCTCCGAAGAAGAGGTGGGCGATTTGCCGTTGGATGCCGAGAGCATTGAGCTCATGCTCGGGATTGACATGACCGGCGTAGAGATCATCAGCGAAGGCGGCAGTGAACCTACCCAAGCCATGCGCGCCTGGGCCATGGAGCTGGAGCGCGGCAGCTGGTTCCATTTGGATCACAAAGGCAAGATGGCCAAAGTGCAGTATTCATGGCGCAGCAAAAAAGGCCAGCTTTTCCTGTTTGCCGATACAGCGGGGCTCACCTATCTCTTCCAGATCAAGCGCCTGGCGGCTTATTTGCAAGCAGGTTTGATTGCACCCGTGGAAGACGAAACGCTTACCGTGCGCGCCACGCGCGCGGCCCTTAACAAGATCGATGCCCAGCCTGATCGTCTGCTGGCAGCTGCCTAAAAGCTACTATTTTAATAGCATGCCGCGCAGTATCCATGCCGGCTACACGCCTAAAACGGCATCAAAACATCATTTCTTTTGCTCATGGTCTGCTGGATTGGCTTGTGGCAGTTCGCCTTTTTTGCGCCCAGAAAACATCGTCCACCAGACGATCAATACCAGCAGTAACAGTGCGCCCAGCGCTTCAAGCAAAATAAGCCCCATGAGATTTCTCCAACCATTGCGCTGCCACGCATCTATCACGCGTTGGGCAAGCATGCTGGGCATTGTAGGAATGCTGGCAGCATGTGGTCTGAGCCCACAGACAAATCCACAAAGCGAGCAAGGCTTGCCACCCGTTACTCAACCGGCGCCGCCAGTGGCGCAGCCTGTGCCGCCTGCAGATGCGCCGCCTGGCACAGCGCCGATTTTGCAGGCCAAGAGCCGCTGGCAGCCAGTGCGTTGGGCGGATATCCCTGGTTTTGAAAGCGATGCGCTTCATGAGGCTTGGAACGCTTGGATTCGCAGTTGTGAGCGGCCTGCGCCGCCGTGGGCGGTATTGTGCGCCGATGTGCGTCGCCTCTCGATTGCCGATGGTGCGCAGCAGCGTGCTTGGATGCGCGAGCGTTTGCAGCCGTATCGCGTTGAGCCCTTAAGCGTCAATCCGGGTGGCACAACCGAAGGCCTGCTCACGAGTTATTACGAGCCCGTGTTTGAAGCCAGTCGCCGCGCCACACCCAAACACAGCGTCGCTCTTTGGCAACCGCCCACAGGCCTTGCGCAGCGCAAACCTTGGTTCAGCCGCAAAGACATCGACACCTTGCCCGAAGCGCAAGCCGCACTGCGAGGCCGCGAGATCGCCTATCTCGCCGATCCTGTGGACGCACTCATCCTGCAAATCCAAGGTTCGGGTCGTTTACGCATCGCTGAGCCCGATGGGAGCCAGCGCCTCGTGCGCGTAGCCTTCGCGGGCACGAACGATCAGCCCTATCGCTCAGTGGGCCGATGGTTGCTCGATCAAAACTTGATTCGCGATGCCAGCTGGCCGGGTATCAAAGCATGGATTGCCGTCAATCCGCAGCGCGTGCAAGAGATGCTCTGGAGCAATCCGCGCATGGTGTTTTTCCGCGAAGAAGCGATTGATCCAGCCGCTGCATCTCAAGGCCCAAGAGGCGCGCAAGGTGTAGCGCTCACCGCTGGCCGCTCCATCGCCGTGGATCGCGAGAGCATTCCGCTCGGTGCACCCGTGTGGTTGCAAACGCGCGGTGATGCGCTCAACACCCAGCGCATGGTGATCGCGCAAGATGTGGGCAGCGCCATCCTTGGCGCAGTACGCGCCGATTACTACATGGGCTCGGGCGATGCGGCTGGTGAACTTGCCGGGCGGCTCAAGCAAGGCTTGCAACTTTGGGTGTTTTGGCCAAAATAGTGAGCTTATTCAGCACTTCGCCGGCAAGGAATCTGCGACATGCGCTACTTATTGAATAGCAAACTCATTCTTTCAGTTTCAGCTGCTGTGCTGCTTGCGGCCTGCGCAAACACAGGTAACGAGCCACCCGCTCAACGCTACCGCTGCGAAATGGGTATCGAGTTCAGCGCACGTTTCTCGGGCGAATCGGTGTCGCTGGACACCACGCGCGGCTACGAAATGCTCTTCCGCGATGCCAAGCCATTGCCTGATCCACCCAAGCCCTACGAATACCGCAATCCACGCATGAGCGCAGAATTCCAGCTCGGTAAAGACGGCAATGAGGCTTTGTTGCGCTATCCACTCCTGCCGCTGGCTGTGCGTTGCGTTAAAGATCGTTAAGGCTGATATTTATTGCTTGAACTACCACCAAATTAAAACAAAATTGCTGACAAGCAGCATTTTCAAGCGATAAAAGAAAACACAAAGCCCGCGTTACGGCCTAAACTCCTTCGGCTGGGGATGCTCTGAACAAGTCATCTGCGCGAATCAGACTCGCTTTCGGGCGGTCTGCGTCGTTGAAAAGCCTCGCTTTAGCACCGCTAAAGCTACGTTTTTCGCCTAGCATCCCATCCCGAAATCAAGCCTGCTTCATCGCAGGGACTTATTCAGAACATCCCGGAGACAAACCGCATGAACGCACCGCTGCCCGAGCACATCCGCAAAGCGCTTGAAACTGTCACGCTGGATGACAAGTATTCTTTAGATTACGGAAGAGCTTTCATGAGCGGCGTGCAAGCCCTTGTGAAGTTGCCGATGCTGCAGCGTTTGCGCGATCAGCAAAATGGCAAAAACACCGCAGGCTTCATCAGCGGTTATCGCGGCTCACCATTGGGCGGGTATGACCAAGCTTTATGGAAAGCCAAAAAGTATCTGCAAGAAAAGCATGTCGTCTTCCAACCCGGTGTGAATGAAGAGCTGGCCGCCACCGCGATTTGGGGCACACAGCAACTGGGCTTCGCGCCGCAGGGCAGCAATAAATACGATGGCGTGTTTGGCATTTGGTATGGCAAAGGCCCCGGTGTGGATCGTTGCTCGGATGTGTTCAAGCATGCCAATATGGCCGGCACCACGCCGCTGGGTGGCGTGATTGCTGTGGCGGGTGATGATCATGTGGCCAAGAGCTCCACCGCCGCGCACCAGAGCGATCACATCTTCAAAGCCTGCGGCCTGCCGGTGTTCTTCCCCACCGATGTGCAAGACATTCTCGATCTGGGCTTGCATGCCTTCGCCATGAGCCGCTATGCCGGTGTGTGGACGGGCATGAAGACGATTCAGGAGATTGTGGAATCGTCGATGAGCACACAGATTGATCCGGATCGCGTGAACATCGTGATTCCTACAGATTTTGAGATGCCCAAAGGCGGCTTGCATATTCGCTGGCCAGATGCGGCTTTGGAGCAAGAGCAACGTTTGTTTGATTTCAAATGGTATGCGGCGCTGGCCTATGTGCGCGCGAATCGCTTGAATCGCAATGTGATTGAGGGCAAGAATGATCGCTTGGGGTTGATTGCGAGTGGCAAGGCTTATAACGATTTGCGTCAAGCCTTGGTTGATTTGGGTTTGGACACCGAGACTTGCCAGCGCCTAGGCATTCGCGTGCATAAAGTCGCCGTGGTGTGGCCGCTCGAAGCGCAAATCACGCGCGAGTTCGCCACTGGGCTCAAAGAAATTCTGGTTGTTGAAGAGAAACGCCAAGTCATCGAATACCAGCTCAAAGAAGAGCTCTACAACTGGCGCTCTGATGTGCGCCCTACTGTTCTCGGTAAATTCGACGATAAAGGCGAAGGTGGCGAATGGAGCATGCCGAATCCAACGGCAAATACATTGCTGCGCGCCAATTCAGATTTATCTCCCGCACTGATCGCCAAAGCAGTGGCCGCACGCGTGAAAAAACTCGGCGTCGATGCCGACACACTCGCCCACATCGAATCACGCCTCGCCATCATTGAAGCCAAAGAGCGCTCGCTGCAAGTGATCGATCTAAAGGCAGATCGCACACCCTGGTTCTGCTCCGGCTGCCCACACAACACCTCCACCAAAGTGCCCGAAGGCTCGCGCGCGATGGCTGGCATTGGCTGCCACTACATGGCGCTCTGGATGGATCGCGCCACCACAGGCTTCACGCAAATGGGTGGCGAAGGCGTGCCCTGGGTCGGCCAGCAGCCGTTCACCAATGATGCGCACATCTTTGCAAATCTCGGCGATGGCACTTACTTTCATAGTGGCCTGCTGGCGATTCGCCAAGCGATTGCAGCCGGCGTGAACATCACCTACAAAGTGCTCTACAACGATGCCGTAGCCATGACGGGCGGGCAGCAAGTGGGTGAGCGGCCTGAGGGGCATTCGGTCATTCAAATTGCGCATTCGCTGACCGCCGAAGGCGTGCAAAAACTCGTCGTCGTCACCGATGAGCCAGAGAAGTATTCAAGCACTAGATTGCCCGACGGCGTAGAAGTCAAACACCGCGATTTGCTCGACGATATTCAAAAAGAATTCCGTGAAATCAAGGGCACGACAGCCATCATCTACGATCAAACCTGCGCAACAGAAAAACGTCGCCGCCGAAAGCGCGGTACGATGGTTGATCCCACCAAACGCGTGCTCATCAACGAATTAGTCTGCGAAGGCTGCGGTGATTGCGGCGTGCAATCCAATTGCATGAGTGTGGAGCCGCTAGAAACCGAATTCGGCCGCAAGCGCACGATCAACCAAAGCACTTGCAACAAAGATTTCTCCTGCGTCAAAGGCTTCTGCCCCAGCTTCGTCACCGTGGAAGGCGAGCTCAAGAAAAAATCCAAGACAGGCAAGGCCAATCCCTTCGAATTAGGGGCATTACCAGAGCCAGCGATTGCGCAGATCCCGCAAGGCAACGCCTGGGGCATCATCGTCGCAGGCGTAGGCGGCACAGGCGTGATCACCATTGGCCAGCTCTTGGGCATGGCCGCGCATATGGAAGGCAAAGGCATCGTCACGCAAGATGCCGCTGGCCTCGCGCAAAAAGGCGGCAACACTTGGAGCCATGTGCTCTTGGCCAACACGCAAGCCGACATCGCCACCACCCGCGTCGCCATGGCCAGCGCCGATTTGATTCTTGGCTGCGATCCGATGGTGGCCGCCAGCAAAGAGACGATGGCGCGCATGCTCGAGGGTCGCACGCATGTCGCGCTCAACGCGCACGGCTCGCCCACCGCGAGTTTCGTATTGAATGGCAATTGGCAAAACCCTTCCGAGCGCTGCGCCGCAGCCATCGTCGAAGCCGTTGGCCAGCAAGGTGTAGGCATGTTCAATGCCGATGCCGCAGCGAGCAAGCTCATGGGCGACACACTCTACACCAACCCCATGATGCTCGGCTTCGCTTGGCAAAAAGGCTGGATTCCTTTGGAGAAAGTATCGCTGCTCCGCGCCATGGAATTGAATGCCGTAGCTATCGATCAAAACAAAGCCGCCTTCGAATGGGGCCGCCGCGCCGCGCATGATTGGGCGAGCGTAGAAAAGCTACTCACCCCCGCGCAAACCATCGAATTCAAAAAGCGAGAAGGCCAGCCAGAGATGCTCGCCAAGCGCGTCGAATTCTTAACGAACTATCAAAACACCGCCTACGCGCAAGACTACAAAGCTTTCGTAGATAAAGTAAGCGCCGCAGGCAACGCGCAACTCACTGAAGCAGTGACGAAGTATCTCTTCAAGCTCATGGCCTACAAAGACGAATACGAAGTCGCCCGCCTGCACACCGATACCGCCTTCCACGACAAAGTGAAAACGCTCTTCGAAGGCGAAGTCAAACTCAGCTATCACCTCGCCCCACCTTTGCTTGCCAAGAAAAATAGCAAAGGCGAATTACAAAAGCAACCCTACGGCGCATGGATGCTCACAGCATTCAAGTTGCTTGCAAAAATGAAAGGCCTGCGTGGCACGGCTTTCGATATCTTCGGCAAAACCGAAGAGCGCAAGATGGAGCGCGCTTTGATTGGTGAATACCGCGCGAGCATAGAAAAGCTACTGCCTTTTCTCAACGCCTCCAACGCTGCGACTGCTGTTGAGATTGCTCGCATCCCCGAGCAAATCAAAGGCTTCGGTCATGTGAAAGAGCGTAATGTGGTTGCGGCGCGTGCGAAGTGGAGCAAGCTGGAAGAAGAGTTTTCATCACCACTTGCTAAGGCTGCTTGATTCTTTACGGCACATTCCGTTCGAACTGAGCTTGTCGAAGTCCCTGCGCTTATTTCACACCACCCGCTCACCTGCCCCGTGACGTGCCCGAAAAAGCCGAGGCCTTTCTTCGTGTGGCACTCTTGCCCGCAAGCGACGAGCTGCGATCTTTTGTAGCGATGATGATATGGTTGGCCGCGCCCGACCAGCGAAAGGCTTCGTTTTTTCAGACCCATCACGGAGCGGATCGAGTTGGTGGGCGCGTCGTTGCGTTTCCCGAGAGAATTTAGGGCAAAAGAAGCATGCTGCCGGCGTATTTACTGCGCAAAACGCTACTATTTTAATAGTAAATCGGTTGAACAAAAAACTTTTCACGCATCACTAATAAAAGCCTACTACAGCCAAATAAATTTTTAACACGATCAACGGCGTATCGGTTACATTGCGAAAGATATGGGTTGCAAAATATTCTTAAGCGCTCTGATTGCACTTTTCTGCTTTACCGACATTTCGATGGCACGCGGAAAAGGCAGCGGTGGTGGAACTGTTTCCGTACGTGGACATTTTCGTAAGGACGGAACCTACGTCGCACCTCACCATCGAACCGCCCCTGATGGCAATTTCCAGAATAATTGGAGGACTCAAGGTAACTACAACCCGTACACAGGCGAAGATGGGAAAGTTGTCGCACCACCAAGCCGTACTCTAGGATCTAGTGGTACTTCATATTCGGCTCCCGTGCTTGGTACGGATAAGCCACCCGTGGCTCCAGGACTGTTAACTGCGCCACCGGCTGCAAGAAGTTTGATGATGCCCGAGCCTTTGCCGAGGGAGTTGCCATCCACTCAGTTGCAGTCCGATCCATTACAGTTGCAGCCGCTCGGCATTGATCAGCTCGGGTCAACCAATAAATCTGTTGCCCCCATTCCTCAAAGCAATAACTCACGCTCTCTAACTTATGCCGAACAACAGAAGCTACGAGATGTGGAGCGTGCGCAATTCTGGGCTAAGCAAGGTTACTCTTTCAATCCAGCGTACATGTCAGCGTACTCAATGGATCAAAAGGTCAAAGATATCGAACGTGCAAAGTTCTGGAGCGCAAAGGGCTTCAACTTCAACCCAGAGTTCATGTCAGCATACTCGATGGATCAGAAAGTAAAGGATATAGAGCGTGCTAAGCACTGGCAAGAGCGGGGCTACACCTTTAATGCTGAATACATGTCAGCATACTCAATGGATCAGAAAGTGCGTGACATTGAACGTGCACGTTATTGGAGCACGCGAGGATTGAACTTTGATCCTAACTATATGTCAGCCTACTCCATGGATCGCGAAGCTGAGCGCAAGGGCCTAGCATCTAGATAACTCACGACTCGAATCGGTTAGTCTTTGCTTTATTCAGTCTTCATCCGCTCCGTGATGGGTCTGAAAAAACGAAGCCTTTCGCTGGTCGGGCGCGGCCAACCATCTCATCATCGCTACAAAAGATCGCAGCTCGTCGCTTGCGGGTAAGAGCGCCACACGAAGAAAGGCCTCGGCTTTTTCGGGCACGTCACGGGGCAGGCGAGCGGGTGGTGTGATCGGGCTACGATGCGTTGTTAGTGCGAAGATCTTCAACGCCTTGTGCAGATAACCAGACCAGCGTGTTGACATACGTTTCTATTCGATCAACCAGAGCTGCACGCGGACCTTCTCTCCACCGGCTTGATCCATAAAACGCCGCCTGTTCTGCTTCAAGAGCTTCTCGGTTTTTATAGGCGCGAATCAGAAAATAAGTCTCTTCTTCGTGGTCTGATTTTCCATAGGCAACCACATCCATGCCCGCGCTTCTGATCATTGGCACAGCTAGGTTGTGCATCGCCTCATGGAATGCCTCTAGCGTGCCAGGTTTAAGACGATAGGTGCGAATTTCAAGAAGATGACTCATATTGAATTCATCCAGCCCGCTTCGCCAAAATTTCAAACGCTGGCAAGGTTTTGCCTTCGAGCACTTCGAGGAATGCGCCGCCGCCGGTGGAGATGTAGCTCACTTCTTTTTCTATACCGTATTTGGCGATGGCGGCCAAGGTGTCGCCGCCACCTGCGATGCTGAAGGCGCTGGAATCGGCGATGGCCTTGGCGATGGTTTTTGTGCCGCCCGCGAATGCGTCGAATTCGAACACGCCGATGGGGCCATTCCAGACGATAGTGCCGGCGGCTTTGAGTTGGTCGGCGAGGATGGCGGCTGTTTTGGGGCCGATGTCTAGGATGAGATCGTCATCGGCTACGTCAGTTGCGGCTTTGACTGTGGCGGGCGCATCGGCTGCGAAGGTTTTGGCGCAGACGACATCAACGGGGATGGGCACTGCCGCGCCGCGCGCTTTCATCGCTTCGATCACGGCCTTAGCATCGGAGAGCAAATCTGGCTCGGCTAAGGATTTGCCGATTTTCAGACCAGCTGCGAGCATGAAGGTGTTGGCGATGCCGCCGCCGACGATCAGGCCATCGACTTTTGCAGAGAGGGCTTGCAGGATGGTGAGCTTGGTGGAGACTTTGCTGCCTGCGACGATGGCGACCAAGGGACGCTTAGGGTTGGCCAAGGCTTTGCCAATTGCGTCCATCTCGGCAGCGAGCAAGGGGCCAGCGCTGGCGATTTTTGCGAACTGGGCGATACCGTAAGTGGAGGCTTCGGCTCGGTGGGCTGTGCCGAAAGCATCATGCACGAAGATGTCGCACAGCTGAGCCATTTTTTGTGCGAGCTCGGGGGCGTTTTTCTTTTCACCTTTGTTCACGCGGCAGTTTTCCAGCAACACCACTTCGCCGGGGTTCACGGCTACGCCATCGACCCAGTTGGAAACCAGCTTCACAGGCTTGCCCAGTAGCTCGCTCATGCGCGCGGCCACGGGTGCGAGGCTGTCTTCGGGTTTGAATTCACCTTCCGTGGGGCGGCCGAGGTGAGAGGTCACCATCACTGCTGCGCCTGCCTTCAAGGCCATCTCAATGCAAGGGATGCTGGCGCGGATGCGGGTGTCTTCGGTGATCTTGCCAGCGTCGTCTTGCGGCACGTTGAGATCTGCGCGGATGAAAACGCGTTTACCAGTGGCTTGGCCTGAGGAGCAGAGATCGGAGAAGCGGATGAATTGCATGATGAGAGAGGAAGTAAGGATTTTTTGAACGCAGAAGGCGCAAAAATTCGCAAAAACCACAGAAAAGAAAATAACCCTGGGCTTTCTTTTTTGCGTCTTCTGCGTCACCTTTGCGTCTTTTGCGTTCAAAGGTATGGTCAGCAGTCTGCAATTGTAGGCGGCGCGTGAAGACTCAAATTTCGTCACCACCTTGTAACCAGCAGACTTGTCCCCAAATTCCTACAATAGAGCCCATACGCGCCTCATACTGAAAGAAAAAATGGTTCCGCACCTCATTACCGCCACCAACAGCCCCATCAACGAACTGGAACAGCGCATCTTAGACAGCATGCCCGCGATTGAACGCTGGTTTCGCTTGGAGTGGATGGAGCACACGCCCCCGTTTTACAGTTCGGTCGATGTGCGCAATGCAGGCTTCAAGCTCGCGCCGGTGGATACCAATCTGTATCCCGGTGGCTGGAACAACTTGACGGAAGAGATGCTGCCTCTCGCTGTGCAAGCGGCGATGGCGGCGATTGAGAAGATTTGCCCCGATGCGAAGAATCTGCTCGTGATTCCGGAGAACCATACGCGCAATATGTTCTATCTGATGAACGTGGCGCGCTTGGCTCGCATTTTCAACATGGCCGGGCTGAACGTGCGCCTAGGCTCAATCAATCCTGAAATCAAAGAAACCACGCGCATTGATTTGCCCAATGGTGATCATGTGGTGCTTGAGCCTGCGCAGCGCATCAAGAGCGATTCCGGTTTGGGCAAAGGCCGCTTGGGGCTGAAAGATTTTGATCCTTGCACTATTCTTTTAAATAACGATTTGAGCGCTGGCGTGCCCGGCATCTTGGAGGATATCCACGAGCAGTTTTTGCTGCCGCCACTGCACGCGGGCTGGCATGTGCGCCGCAAATCACAGCATTTCCAAGCGTATGAAGAATTAACGAAGCGCTTTGGCAAATTGCTCGGCATCGATCCTTGGCTGATCAATCCGATGTTTGCGCAATGCGGTGAGGTGAATTTCCATGAAGGTGTGGGCATGGATTGCCTGACCTCGAATGTGGATGCGTTGCTCACCAAGATCAAACGTAAATACAAAGAATACGGTATCACCGAGAAGCCTTTCGTCGTGGTGAAGGCTGATAACGGCACCTATGGCATGGGCATCATGACGGTGCGCGATGCGAAAGAATTGGAAGAGATCAATCGCAAAACGAAAAACAAAATGAGCGTGGCCAAAGATGGGCAAGAGATCAACCAAGTGATCATCCAAGAAGGCGTGCACACCAATGAGCGCGTGAACGCTGCAGTGGCTGAGCCCGTGGTTTATATGATGGATCGTTATGTGGTGGGCGGCTTTTATCGCGTGCATTCTGAGCGCGGCGTAGATGAGAATTTGAACTCCCCTGGTGCGCAGTTTGTGCCGCTGGCGTTTGATAAATCGGCACATCTGCCTCAGCCGGGTGCTAAGCCGGGTGCGAGCGTGCCGAATCGCTTTTATATGTATGGCGTGATTGGGCGCTTGGCGATGCTGGCAGCCAGCTATGAGCTGGAGGCGACGGATCCTGAAGCCGAAGTTTACGAGTAAATATAGTGCTAAAACAATCGATAGCCGGCGTAGAATCTGCGCTAACAGCTACTAATTCAATAGCATGCCATTATCTAACGCTCCGCTGAAGACGATCCGCTCCACACGGCGAGCGTATCAATGCGTTTGCGGCTCGCCGATTTTCTTCCGCAACAGCCAATGCCTCTCCTGTGGTCGCACGCTCGCCTATGAGCCTGTGAGCGCGCGCATGGTGGCGCTCGTCTCGCATCACGATTCCACAGGCGACACATGGCATATCGAAGGCGATAAGGATGGTTCAGCCTTCCACCGCTGTGCCAACTATCAAACCGCCGCCGGCTGCAATTGGCTGCGCCCTGCGGGCATCGCATCGCATCATGATCGCGGTCTGTGCATCTCTTGCAGCTTGAATCGCATGATCCCCGATCAAAGCAGCGAAGAAAATCAAGTGCTCTGGGGTCGCATTGAAAATGCCAAGCGCCGCCTCGTGAGCCAGTTGCTCGCACTGGGGCTGCCCGTGCGCTCCAAGCTGCCCGGCGTGTGGCAGGATGAGACGCAAGGCTTGGCTTTTGATTTCCTGCGCGATTGGCCAGATCAACCGGTGACAACTGGCCATGCGCATGGCGTGATCACGGTGAACGCACTGGAAGCCGACGATGCCGTGCGCGAGCAAACCCGCGCGGCGCTGCATGAGCCCTATCGCACTTTGCTTGGTCATCTGCGCCATGAGGTGGGGCACTACTACTGGGATCGTTTGATTGCACATACACCGTGGCTCGACGCATTCCGCCAGCTCTTTGGCGATGAGCGCGCAGACTATTCTGTTGCTTTGCAGCGCCACTATGCCCAGGGTGCGCCACAGGATTGGCGCGAAAAGCATGTGAGCGCCTATGCCAGCAGTCACCCTTGGGAAGATTGGGCGGAGAGCTGGGCGCATTATTTGCATTTGCGCGATGCGCTAGATAGCGCGGCTAGCTTTGGGCTCACGGCGGAAGATGTGGAATGGCGTTCACAAGATTTCAGCCTGGATGCTCTCTGGGATGCGCAGCGCCCAGGCAGCGGCGCTTACCTCAAGCTCATCAACGATTGGCTGCGCATGACGAGTGTGCTCAATGAGCTTTCCGACAGCATGGGGCAAGCACCGTTTTATCCCTTTGTGCTTTCGCGCAAGGTGGTGGCGAAATTGCAGCTCGTGCATGAGGTGATCGCGCAAGCGAACGCCTAATGTGCACGGCATGCGCTTGCAGAATTTACATTTACTACGAATTTGGTAGCATTCTGCGCAGATTCTATGCCGGCTAAAGGCCACTTTGACTGTAAATAGATGTGGATAACGTGAGCATTGCAGCATACGGTGTGAGATAACTGCGCTCCAGACAACAGTTGGCAAAAGCGCTTGGGCAATGGTGGAAGTTGAGTTTCAATCAAGCTTCTTTCAACCATTCAAGGAGTGTTCGCATGAACCCAAGCCAGACCAGCAAATCCATCAAGCGCCAACAACGCAAGGCAGAAAAGAGCTTTGTCTCTCGGCATTTCAATGCATTTAGCGTAGCGATCGTCACCATGGCCGCTTTGAGCATGAATCCTGCCATGGCGCAGATGGCAGCTCCTGCCAAGCCAGCAGAGATGAGCGCCAAGGTGCAAGAAGCTTTTGCGCGCGCAGACAAAAACACCGATGGCAAGCTGAGCAAAGAAGAAGCCGCTGCGATGCCAGCGATTGCAGAGGCGTTTGACAAGGCCGATGTGGATAAAGACGGCTTCTTGTCGAAGGCGGAGTTTGCGGAAGTGGCTAAAGAGTAAGGCCACTCCCGCTTGAAGCCGCAAGCTGGATCAACTCGCAACAGTGTTCGTCACCGTCACTTTCACTGTTGGATCCAGCTTGCGCTTCAATCCAAATACCTTCTCATTGAAGCGCTCAAAGCCTTTCCAAAAATCGAGCTCTTCCAAAATCGGATTCAAAAAATTCGTCACCGAGCAATAGTGTGAGTTTTTCTCGCCGCTGTGGTGCTTGGCATGATGGCGTTGCGTCTGCAAAAGTTTGAATTTTTGCAGCCAAGTGATGAAGCGGCCATTCTCATGCGGCGCGCGATGTGCCCATTTATGCACTTGATTGGCATTGGCGCTCACGAGTGCAAACAGCCACACATGCCAGCTAAGCAGTTTCATCCACCAAGCACCGCACACGACGAGCACGCTGGCCAGCACCAAATCCCAAGAGCTCGCCCACCAGCCGCGAGAGACGAATGCACGTGGCTTCACATGGTGCTCAATATTGGCCTCGCCAATCCATTTGCCGATGATTGGCGTGTCTTTGCGCGCATAGGCATCTTCTGCCCAATGCACCAGTCCCGAAAGAAAATCGGCAATCAAAACGACACCGACAGCTTGCAGGGCAAGGGGAGGTACTCATACATTTTGCGTTGTGAACGCTAACCTTTCACGAGTTGAACAATGTGCGTCTGAAAAGCTCAGACAGGTGCATTGTTATCTCGGAAATCTTGTTTTGATGTGGTTTGGAACACGCGCTGTGTGAAGTAGCGTGGCGTGATACTCGTGGGCGCTTTTAATGCCGCTTCGCTTTGCACGCGACCCGCTCACCTGCTACGTAACGTACCCGAAAAAGCCGATCTTTTTTCTTTGCGGCGTGCTGTGCATGGTTTCATAAGCTGCGATCATTTGTAGTGCCCCGTGCTTGGTTGGCCGCGCTCGATGAAGAAAAAAATCGTCTTTTTCAGACCCATCACGCAGCGGATCAAGAGTGTAGGCGCGTCGTTGCTTCTTTTTCGAGTCGATTTAAAGTAAAAAGAGGCAGATCGCCGGCATATTTATTGTGCAAACAGCTATGAAAATAATAGTACGCAACGACGCGCCAACCATCCATACCCGCTCCGTGAT
This sequence comes from Variovorax sp. PCZ-1, assembly GCF_018413605.1. Lineage (GTDB taxonomy): Bacteria > Pseudomonadota > Gammaproteobacteria > Burkholderiales > Burkholderiaceae_C > JANMDU01. The sequence continues at coordinate 292,933 of NZ_JAHCDN010000003.1, forward strand.
GGGTCTGAAAAAACGAAGCCTTTCGCTGGTCGGGCGCGGCCAACCATGCAATCATCGCTACAAAAGATGGCAGCTCGTCGCTGGCGGCACAGAGCGCCACACGAAGAAAGGCCTCGGCTTTTTCAGGCACGTCACGGGGCAGGCGAGCGGGTCGCGTCAAACCTCAAATCAACCCACGTACCAAGCCAACGAAAGCACACAACACAATCACCCGAACAATCCCCCACTGCAATTTGAACAAAGCAAACGCAGCAAGCAGCATCAATACCAAAGCCGCCCAATCCACACCTTTGCTGCTGATCACAGTATGCTGAATAAAGAGCACGGCAAGCGAAGCAATCGCTCCAACCACTGCCGCGCTAATTGCTTTGAGCGGCGCAGTGAATCCCAGCTTGCCATGCGTGGATTCCACAAACGGCCCGCCTGCCAAGATAAATACGAAGCTCGGCAAAAACGTGAACCATGTGGCAACCAGAGCTCCTAAGCCACCCATGATGAACATCGCTGCACCAATGAGGTTTGCACCCGCGCCCATGCGCTGCACCTCCAAAGCTTGACCGACGTAACCCACAAAAGCCACCACCATGATCAGCGGGCCCGGCGTGGTCTCGCCCAAGGCCAAGCCAGCCATCATTTGATCGGGCGTGAGCCACTGGTTGGCCACAGCGGTTTGCGTCACATACGGCAGCACGGCATACGCGCCGCCAAAAGTCACCATCGCTGCCTTGCTGAAAAACCAGCCCATTTGCGTGAGGCTGGCGCTCCAGCCTTGCCAGGCGACGAGCGCTCCCATGCTCGCTGCCCAGAGCGCCAAGCCAATGAGCAAGATGCGAATCATCTTTGCTTTGGAAAACATCGCATGTGCGGGCGTGGGCGTGTCGTCGCCAATCACATAGCCTTCGCTGCCAGCCTTCGCCGCGCCGCCATGCCCGCCGCCGCTAGAAAACTGCTCCGGATACCGTTTTGCCCCCAGCCAACCCACGATGCCCGCAATGAGCACGATCCATAAGAAGCTGATATGAAAGAAAGCAATTGCTATAAAACTCATAGCTGCTAGCGCAATCAATATCGCGGCTACCTTGGGATTTGGCATGGTACGGCTGGCCACACGCCATAACGCATGCACCACAATCGCTGCGACTGCGCATTGCACGCCCCAAAGCACGGATGCGACAGCGGGCACTTGGCCATACGCCACATACACCCAAGAAAGCGCAATCAAAATAAAAAACGATGGCAACACAAACAATCCGCCAGCAACCAATGCGCCACTTGTGCGATGCATCAACCAGCCGATGTAAGTGGCCAGCTGCTGCGCCTCAGGGCCAGGCAGCAGCATGCAGTAATTGAGCGCATGGTTAAAGCGCGCCTGCGATATCCAGCGCCGCTCATCGACCAGCTCGCGCTGCATGATGGCAATTTGCCCCGCTGGCCCGCCAAAGCTGATAAAGCCGAGCTTGAGCCAGAAGAGAAGGGCTTGGGTGAAGGAGACTTGGGGTACTGGGTTTGTCATATCGCCAGCCTTTACTGGGTTTCTCGCGGTAATGCTGTTGCACGCCAAGTGGCAATGTCTGCCGCTAAATCCACGCCGTCTTCGCCGCCCTTGATGCCGCCTGCTAAGGCCACAGCATCAAAGCCTAGTGTGCGAAGTTCGCTGCAAGCATCGGCGCTGACGTTATGGCCGTAAACGCAATACACGACGACGGGTTTGTCCCTTAGAGCCGCATTTGCCGCAGCCCAAGACGCCACGTTTTGCGGCGCACAGCGCTGCGCGCCTGCAATCATCTGCGGGCTGGCCTCAAACGCCGCATCGCGCCGCACGTCAAGTAACACGGGCGCATGCGCTGTGCCGAGAAGTGGCAACAGATCAGAGGGGGGGATGGAGAACGGAAGAGTCATTGCGGTGTCCAATCAAAAACGTCCTGAAGATCAGGGTGGTCAGCACTTGGACGGGACACCGTCTATCTTCGCAAAGATTCGGGAGGCTGTGAGTCCCGATGAAGAAAGTATAGCTGCGTTCACTGCTTAAAAGCAAACACCGCCATGCTCGCTCGCGCATTCGGCGCGAAGCGCACTTCGCGGTTGCCCTGCCAGCCGAAGGCATCTTGAATTTGAAGGCCGTTTTTCTGCGCAAGTTGTTCAAAATCTTTGAAGGTGCCGACGCGGATGTTCGGTGTGTCATACCACTGGTAGGGCAAGGTCTTCGTGACTGGCATTTGGCCTTGCAGCACTTGCAAACGGTTCGGCCAATGGGCGAAATTGGGGAAGGCGACGATGCCTAGCTGCCCGACGCGCGCTGTTTCGCGCAGCATGGTTTCGGCATTGCGCAGATGTTGCAGCGTATCGATCTGCAGTACCACATCGAAGCTCTTATCGCGGAACATGGAGAGACCGGCATCGAGGTTGGCCTGAATCACATTCACGCCGCGTGCGATGCAAGCATGCACGCCGTCGTCGCTGATTTCCACACCATAGCCGGTGCAGCCGCGCGCTGCTTTGAGGTGCGCGAGCAATGCGCCATCACCACAGCCCAAGTCAAGCACATGCGCGCCTTGGGGAATCATTTGCGCAATGCGCTGATGTAAGGCGAGATCGCTCATGCTGCGCTCCCTTCAAAGGATGCTGCAATGCTCTCAAAATAGGAGCTGACTGCGCGCAGATAGCGTGGATCATCCAACAAAAAGGCATCATGCCCATGCGGTGCATCAATCTCCGCGTAGCTCACATCGCGACCATTGTCGAGCAGGGCGCGCACGATCTCGCGTGAGCGGGCGGGCGAGAAGCGCCAATCGGTGGTGAAGCTCACGAGCAGGAATTTTGCCGAGGCTTCGGCCAGCGCGGCGCTCAAGTTACCGCCGAATTTTTTGGCCGGGTCGAAATAATCCAAAGCGCGGGTGATCAGCAAATATGTGTTCGCGTCGAAATACTCCGCAAATTTATCGCCTTGATAGCGCAGATAGCTCTCGATCTGGAATTCCACCTCTTGCGTCGAGTATTTGAGATCCACGCCCTCTCTCAAGATGCGGCCAAACTTCTCATTCATCACGTCATCGCTCAGATACGTGATGTGCCCAATCATCCGCGCAATGCGCAAGCCGCGTTTCGGGACAACGCCATGCTTGTAAAAATGCCCGCCATGAAAATCCGGATCGGTGGCAATCGCGCGGCGCGCCACTTCGTTGAAAGCAATATTCTCCGCGTTCAAATTCGGCGCACTCGCCACCACCACAGCATGCTTGACGCGCTCAGGGTATTGCAGCGTCCAACTGAGCGCTTGCATGCCGCCCAAGCTGCCGCCCATCACAGCAGCCAGGGTTTGAATGCCCAGTTGATCGAGTAAGCGAGCTTGCGCATTCACCCAGTCTTCCACGGTGACGACCGGGAAATCTGCGCCATAAATTTCTCCGCTGTCGGGATTCTTGTGCATCGGGCCTGTGCTGCCAAAGCAAGAGCCCAGATTGTTCACGCCGATCACGAAGAAGCGGTTCGTATCCACCGGCTTACCGGGGCCAATCATGTTGTCCCACCAACCTTCGGATTTTTCTTGGCCTTCGTACACACCCGCCACATGATGCGAAGCGTTGAGCGCGTGGCAAATCAACACCGCATTGCTTTTATCGGCATTCAATGTGCCATACGTCTCGTAAGCCACGTCATACCCGCGAATACTCTCGCCGCTTTGCAAAGGCAAGGCAGCTTCAAAATGCATGGACTGTGGTGTGGCTACAAAACTCATAAGCAATAAAAAACCCGTGCAATAAAAAACCCGGTTGCTAAATGCGAAACCGGGTGATCATTTGAGAATCGGGCTCGTATTTAGCAGTATTTCTAAAGCGCCCGCAAGCTGAAGCAAATCGGCGCTGTGAATAGAAGTATATCAAGACTCTTGCGAGCGGGATAGATCAGCCAAGAGCTGCGCTTTTTGCACTTTGCCCAGCGCTGTTTTGGGCAAAGTGCTCATGAAGTGCCATTGGCGAGGAAGCTTGTAGCGGGCGAGTTGGCTGTTGAGCGCAGTGCTCAAGGCTTGCTGCGCTTTTTCTTGGGTTTCATTGGTTGCGAGCACCACACAAGCGGCCACCACTTCGCCCCACTTCGAATCAGGCACGCCGACTACTGCACATTCGATCACGCCCGGCTGCGCGGCCAGCAGATTTTCAATCTCAGCAGGGTAAATGTTTTCTCCACCCGAGATCAGCATATCTTTCGCGCGGCCCACCACCCAGTAGCTGCCATCTTCGGCCTGCCTTGCCAAATCGCCAGTATGAAACCAGCCCTCTTCATCTTTCAATGCAATATCTGGCCAATAGCGCTCGGCCACATTCGGCGCGCGAATACAAATCTCGCCCACGCCTTGTTGCGCATCCAGCAGCTTCACATGCACATCATCGCTCGCCGGCCAGCCGCAGCTGCCCACATGCGTGCGCGCATGCGCAGGGGGCAGACTGATCGAGAAAGGCCCTGTCTCCGTGCTGCCATACACATTGCATACGGGGATGCCGCGCGCATGAAAGGCCTCGATCAAATTCGCTGGCAATACCGATGAGCCCGCCCATACCGCGCGCAGGCTGCTCAGATCCGTGCTCGCCCAATCGGCATGCTCAATCAACGCGCGCATCGTGGCTGGCACTTGCAGCGTGAGCGTTGGGCGCTCCAGGGCGAAGCTCTTCAATGCAGCACCTGCATCAAAACGTTCATGCAGGCTTACGCAGGCACCCGCCGCGAGTGCAGGCAAGGTCTGAATGCACAGGCCACCCACATGAAACAGAGGTAGCACAGTCGCTATCAAATCAGTAGCATCTAGCGCAGCATTCTTGCCGGCGATAGCCATATTTCGGCATAAATTGTTCTGTGTATGTACAGCGCCTTTGGGCAAGCCTGTAGTGCCAGAGGTGTACACCAGCAAAGCGGCATCATTCGCTTGGCCTGCGCTCATGTTGGCTGCGGGCAGCTTCAGGCCATCATCGAGCAAGCCTTGAAAACTGCGCAGCGGCACAGCGCAGCTTCGCTTCAAGCCTTCAGCCAACTCTTGCCAAGCCGCATCATGAATCAGTAATCTCGGCTGCCCATCACGCAAGATACGCTCAAGCTCTGGCGCGGCAAGCCGGTAGTTCAGCGGCATCGCTATCGCGCCCATGCCTGCGCATGCAAAGAGCAGCGCGATCTGCAAAGGATGGTTCAAGCCCAGCCAAGCGATGTGATCACCACGCTGAATGCCCTGCGCTTGCAATGCGGCAGCCATCGCCACAGACTGCTCAGCGAGGTGCGCATAACTTATCTCCTGCCCCCTCGAGCGCAACGCAGGCGCGTTGCCGCGCGGCTTGCTCTGAGCGAGCAGCATTTGCCAAAGCGTGGAGGCTTGCGTGTTTTGCATTTACCTAACTTTACCCTGCATCTACTTTGACTTTGCATTTGCGGCGCAAAGTAGCGCTTATCCCATTTCAAAGGAGTTCGTATGTCGGATATCTCTTCAGGCTCTACGCCCATCTCTCAACCTGTCAGTGGCAAACGCCGCACCTTCCATGCGATTGCCGCCGTCGCCACGCTCGGCTTCTTGGGTAAAGCTGTTGCGCAAGGCATGCCCGGCCCAGGAGGTCGTGGTGATATGTCAGCCATGGCCGAGCGCCGTGTGGATCATTTGATCAAATTGGTTAACGGCACGCCCGAGCAAAAAACCAAGCTACTCGCTTTGGCGCAAGCTGCTATGGCAGATATGAAACCCATGCGCGAACAACTCAGCGCCGCCCGCAAGCGCGGCATGGAGTTGCTTTCTGCTGCCAGTATTGACCGCAGCGGCATTGACAAACTGCGAGGTGAGCAAATCCAGCTGATGGACGGCATCAGCCGCCGCATGAGCGCCCACATGATGGATGCCGCCGAAGTGCTCACGCCCGTGCAGCGCACTATCGTGGCCGACAAGATGAAGCAGCGAGGCGAAGGCCGTGGCCATCGTGGACACGGTGGCGGGTATGGTGGTGGTCACGGCGGCGGTTGGTTTCGCTAAAGACCAAAGCCTTTCAAAGTGATAAGGTAGCGGCATGACAGCCGCTACCTCTAAACCCCCGACAGCTCCTAAGTTCTGGCTCATGAAAGGTGAGCCAGACGAATGCACTATCGACGATCTCGCCAATTTGCCGAATCAAACCGTGCCTTGGACAGGTGTGCGCAATTACCAAGCCCGCAACTTCATGCGCGAGATGCGCCTAGGTGATCTCGCGTTTTTCTACCACTCCTCTTGCCCAGAACCAGGTATTGCCGGCATTGTTCAGATCAGTCGCTTGGCCTATCCCGATGCCACGCAGTTTGATGCGAAGAGCAAATACTTCGATGCCAAATCCAAACCAGAAGCCCCGCGCTGGGAGCACGTCGATGTGCAGCTCGTGCGCAAATTGCCCTTGATCTCACTCGCTACCTTGCGCGAAACACCTGCTCTTGCCGATCTCACCATCCTGCAGCGCGGTAATCGCCTCTCAATCACGCCGGTTGATACTGTTCACTGGGAACAAGTCTTAAAGCTAATTGCTATAAATTAGATAGCTGCTTGCGCAGTATCTATGCCGGCTAGGTGCCGTTTTTGCTAAAAAATTAATCTCTACGATGCTTTGCCATCTTCCCGCGAATCGCATCCGCAATCGATAAGCGCCGCGCGCCTGCAATCAGCGTGAAGCTCTCACCTGCTTGCAAATTCCCCGTCTCCACCACCGAGAGATAAAACCCACACCGCGCCTCCTGCACCATCAGCTTGCCCGCCTGCGCAAAACCCATCACCGCTGCAAACTTAAAACAAGGCTCACGCGGGGCTTCTACGCGCAGCCTGCAGTTTGCAAACGCCAGCTCATCGCCCACAAACACATCCGCTTCAAGCAGCCCAGAAATCGTCAGGTTTTCCCCCATGAAGCCATGCGGCAAATCCTCCTCAAACAGCGAAGCCCCATGTTCCCGCCGCGCCGCCTGCCAAAACCCATAGTGCTCCTGCGGATAGGCATACACCGCCTTCTCCAATCCCCCATGCACAGACAAATCCGCCTGCTCATCGCCCACCAAGCCCATGCGCTCCACAGCGACTGAGCAAGAGACAGCGCGTTTGCCAATCGCAGAAAGCACTTTGCGGCCTGAAGCGAGGAGAGGCTTGGCTGTGGCGATATTGATAGATATGAGATTAATCATGACTCCATGGTGCATATGAGTACGGAGAAAGTTATGAGTGGAGTGAAGTTGGGGAACCCGTTCTCAGGTGCTGACTAAGTTGGAACTTCATGCCAATGATTGAAAAAGACACGCGAGAACTCAATTAAGGTTGCCGCATCGCAAAGCAATTGAGGATGCAAACGAATTGCTTGCGATGATTCACCATTTGACAGTGAGTTCAAAAACATAAAACTAGGACCTCCTAGCAAATCACGTTCTGCACGAATTTCATCGAGTGCATTCCATTTGCGTTCGCGTAAATTCACAATCTCTTGGCGATCGAGCTCGATATATCTATCAGCTTGCTCATTAGACAAAACTGCTGGCGGGATATAGAGAGGAATTCGATGCGCAAGTGAATCTCGATAATTTTTCAGATAATTCTTACTCCAAGCCGACATCGTTTCGCTGTATAAATAGTGTGAAATAGCTTGGGGCAGAAAAGCTTTTACATGTTTGGTAAACATACCAACGTTGTTAACAGTCTTAAGCTTTGGCATTAAATCATGACGAATCACAAAGGCCCATGCCAAATTATCAAAAGCGCCATAGAGATTCATCACAAACGCATGCAAAGCAATTTCTACATCGTGAAGCGCCTCTTTGGTAAGACGGCTTGATGTATCTGGGGGAAATTGACGGTAGATGTTGGCCAAGCAATGCTTTAGGATGCTTACCCTTCTGCCAAAGCCCTCATTTAAATAAACCTGCACTCTTACATTTTCGATCAGACCACTAGCGCGGAAATTAAGCGAACCGAGTTCATCTAGAGATAGAAGAGTTTTGTCTAGCTCTAGCAATAGCTCTGCATATTGACCAGCGTCGTAAGCCATACCTCAGATTTTTGAATCGAAACAAGTGTCGAGAAGAAGATACTTGAATGCAGTATGTCAAACCATCAGTTGCTCTAAGCTAATTACATCAACTGGAACTCCCCGCGACATCAACTCACAGCCCTTCGCATTCACCACCGCATCATCCTCAATCCGAATCCCGATGTTGTGGAATTTCTCGGGCACGCCTGCTGCGGGGCGGATGTAGATGCCGGGCTCAATCGTGAGCACCATGCCTTCGCGCAGGATTCGGCTGGGGCGGTTTTTGATGAGTTCGCCGCTTAGCGGATCTTTGCGCTCTGTGGTTTTGTCGAGTTCGGAGAGTTCGTTGTAGCCGCCGCAGTCATGCACGTCCATGCCAAGCCAGTGGCCGGTGCGGTGCATGTAGTAGGGGAAGTAGGCGCGGTTTTCGATGACGTCTTGCAGGCTGCCGTGTTTGTCGTGGGTGAGCAGGCCGGTGTCGAGCATGCCTTGGGCGAGCACTTTGACGGCGGCTTCGTGAGGATCAATGAAGCGCATGCCGGGTTTGGTGGCGGCGACTGCGGCTTCTTGCGCGGCGAGGACGATTTCATACATCTCGCGTTGCGGCGCGGTGAACTTGCCGTTGGCGGGGAAGGTGCGGGTGATGTCGCTCGCATAGCCGTGCAGCTCGCAGCCTGCGTCGATGAGGACGAGATCGCCGTTGTTGATTTTTGCGTCACCCGCTTGGTAGTGCAGCACGCAAGCATTTGCGCCGCCTGCGACGATGCTGCCATACGCTGGGTATTCGCTGCCGTTGCGGCGGAATTCGTGCAGCAGCTCAGCATCAAGGTGGTATTCGCGCAGGTCTTGGCCGTCTTTCAGCATGCGGGCGGAAATCTGCATGGCGCGGATGTGGGCTTTGGCGGAAATCGCAGCGGCTTTGCGCATGATATCGATTTCATGCGCGTCTTTGATGAGGCGCATTTCATCCAAGATGCTGCACACATCGCGCTGGCTTTCGGGGCAAAGTGCGCCATAGCGCACTCGGGCGCGAACTTGCTTGAGCCAACCGTCAACTTGAGTCTCTAAGCCAGGATGAATGGCGAAGGGATACCAAACGGTGGCGCGGTTTTCTAGCAGCTTGGGGAGCTGGGTGGCGAGCTCGGTGTTGGCATGCGCGGCTTGCAGGCCGAGGAATTCTGGGGCTGCATCGGGGCCGAGGCGATAGCCATCCCAGATTTCACGTTCAGTGTCTTTCGGCTGGCAAAACAAAGTGCTCGCGCCGCTGGATTCGATCAGCAGTGTTGCGCCGGGCTCGGTGAAGCCGGTGAGGTAATAGAAATAACTGTCGTGGCGATAGAGGTAGCCCGTATCGCGGTTGCGCGCATGCTCGGGCGCGGTGGGGATGATGGCTATTGATTCTTTGCCGAGGGCGGCTGCCACGCGGGAGCGGCGCTGGGCGTAGATGGCGTGGTGTTGGATGGTGTTCATGGTTTGATTTTCGTATTTTTTAACAAGGCCTGCTGCAATGCTGTTTGCATTGATCCATTAAGTTCGGGCTGAGCTTGTCGAAGCCTCAGTGTGCCCTTCGACAAGCTCAGGGCGAACGGGTCGATGTAAGCATGACGACAAGACGCTAAGTTTTAGCATTAAGTTGGGCAAGCCGCTCAGGCGTTCCTACGTCTGTCCATTCGCCTTCATAAAGAGAAGCGCTCACTCGGCCCGCGTCCATGGCGGCGCGTAGGAGGGGGGCGAGGGCGGTTTTGATGCCTTGGGGGTTGCCGGCGGGGATGTCGCAGAGCGGAGGTTCAAAGAAGGCGCGTTTGTAGAGGGCGACTGTGCTGAAAGTGTAGAGCTGATAGCCAGCGTCTTTGGGGAGATTGAGTGCTTGACCGGTTGCTGAGATACCGAAATCGCCGCGTGGGTTGTGTGCGGGGTTGGGCACGAGCCAGAGGTGGGCGAGCGCGTCACTGTTCTCAAAGCGCTCGTAGGCGGCGCGGTTGAATTCAAACTGCGGCATGAAGACATCGCCTGCGACGACCCAGAAGACTTCTGCTAAATGTGGCAGAGCGCGGCAAATGCCGCCCGCCGTTTCCAATGCGCCGCCGAAATCACGGCCTTCGTGGGAGAACTGTAGGTGTACGGGAGAAGTGGTTTGCTCCTGATTCAATAGCACTTCGCGCAGTATTCTTGCCGGCGAACTGCCATTTTTACTTAAAAAATAAGCTTCAATCTGCTCTCCAAGCCATGCGGTGTTGATCAGTTGCTGAGCAAAGCCTTCACGCAGCAAGGCTTCCATATGCCACTGCATCAGAGGCTTGCCACGCACTTGGAGCAATGGCTTAGGAGTTGCGTCCGTCAAAGGCCGCATGCGCTCGCCGCGACCCGCGGCCAAGATCATGGCTTGAGCGGACAGGGTGGATTCTTGGTTCATTCGCAAACTGTGGGTATGATGGTTATGGGTATGTTGGTCAAACTGTAGCGCAAGCAGCAGTCGCGCCCATTCATAAGCATCTCACACTAGGAGTTCGCCATGGCACTGATGGATTTCATCAAGAAGCAGTTTATTGACGTCATTCAATGGACGGAGGAGGGCGATGGCACTCTTGCCTGGCGCTTCCCCATGCGCGATATGGAGATTCAAAACGGCGCGATGCTCACCGTGCGCGAATCTCAGATGGCGATGATCGTGAACGAAGGCAAGGTGGCCGATGTGTTTGGCCCCGGTCTGCACAAGCTCACCACGCAGAATATTCCGCTGCTGACCAATTTGAAGAACTGGGACAAGCTGTTTGAGTCGCCCTTCAAGACGGATGTGTATTTCTTCTCCACGCGCCAGCAGCTCGATGCGAAATGGGGCACGCCGCAGCCGATCACGATTCGCGACAAAGATTTTGGCGCGGTGCGCCTGCGCGCTTTCGGTAACTACAACTTCCGCTTGGCAGATCCGAAGCTGTTTCACACGGAAATCTCGGGCACGCGCGATACGTATATGGCTGAGGAGCTGGATGGTCAGTTGCGCGGTCTCGTGTTGCAAAACATCAGCAATGCGATTGCAGGCAGCGGCATTCCTTTCCTCGATCTCGCGGCCAATCAATCCATGTTTGCGCAAGCGCTGGTGAAGGCGCTGGAAGGCGAATTTGCCAAGATTGGCTTGAAGCTGGATGGCATGACGGTGCAAAACGTCTCGCTGCCGGAAGAGCTGCAAAAAATCCTCGATCAGAAAATCGGCATGGGCATGGTCGGCAACGACATGGGCAAATTCATGCAATACCAGGCGGCGCAGGCGATTCCGAAGTTTGCGGAAGGCGCGGGCGGCGGCTCAGGCATTGCAGGTGATGCAATGGGTATGGGTGCGGGCCTTGCCATGGGGCAGATCATGGCGCAGAACCTGCAGGCTGGGCTGCAAGGCGCGGGCGCTGCATCTGCACAAGCCGCTGCTGCTGCCGTAGGCGTGAAGCCCGATGATGTGATGGGCATGCTGGAAAAGCTCGGTGATTTGAAAGCCAAAGGTATTCTCACTGAGGAAGAATTCAGCGCGAAGAAGGCTGAGCTACTTAAGAAATTGGTCTAAGCTCAGCCCGCTTTTTTGACTGTGGCTGACTCGCCCATTCAGCGAACTTACCGCGCCGCCTGCCCAGGTTGTGGCGCGGCGGTGGAGTTTCGCTCGCTGGCTTCCACGCATGCCGTTTGCGGCTTTTGCCAGAGCACCATCGTGCGCGATGGCGATGCACTACAGCGCATCGGCAAGATGAGCGAGGTGTTTGATGATTACTCGCCGCTGCAAATCCTCTCTCAAGGCAAGATCAACAATGTCGGCTTCACAGTTGTTGGTCGCTTGCAATACAAATACCGCGAAGGCAGCTGGAGCGAATGGCTTTGCGCTTTGGATGATGGCAGCACGGCCAGTTTGAGTGAAGACAATGGCAGCTTCATTTGGAGCAAAGCCGCGAGCACGCAGCGCGTTTTGCCCAAGCCGCAGCAATGGGTGCTCGGCAACACCACCGCGATCAATGGGCGTGCCTATAGCGTGGCCTCGATCCAAGAGGTGGCGCTTATGTCAGCGCAGGGCGAGCTGCCCAAATTGCCGCCGATCGGCACGAGCTTCCCTGTGGTGGAGCTGCGCAGCGCGCAAGGCGAGGTGATCAGCATTGATTACTCGACGGAGCCGCCTTCTCTGTCATCAGGCACATCGATTGTTTTGGACAATCTCCAGCTCACAGGATTGCGCGATCTCACGAACAAGACTGGACAAGGCGGCAAAGAAGTCAAAGGCCGGCATTTCAACTGCCCGAATTGCGGTAGCGCAGTCTCTGTGAAGCTGGAGACGAGCAAGAGCATCACCTGCGGCTCGTGCAACAGTTTGATTGATGTGTCTCAGGGCATTGGCGGTGAGTTGAGCCATGCGATTCAAGATGAGCCGGTGAAGCCTTTGATTCCGATGGGCTCGGTAGGCACGCTGCAAGGCAAGAGCTGGCAGATCGTTGGTTTTCAACATCGCATGGGGCAGGAAATTGGTGATGAAGATGAGAGCTTTGGCTGGAGCGAGTACTTGCTCTACAACGCCAAGGCGGGCTTTCAATTCTTGGTCGATGCGGAAGATGGCTGGAGTTTGGTGAAGCCCGCTACAGGCGCGCCTGAGGTGAAGACGAGCCGCTTGGTGACTTACCAAGGAAGCAGTTTCACCCAGCAATACGCTTACAAAGCCGAGACGAACTATGTGGCTGGTGAGTTTTACTGGCGTGTGGAGCGCGGGCAGAAGACGTATAACGAGGATTACGCCAGCGGCAAGCTCGTGCTCTCGCGTGAGCAAAGCGCGGGCAGCAGTGGCAAGGAAGTGACTTGGTCGATCGGCAGCAAGATTGAAGCGAGCACCGTGATCAGTGCCTTCAAGCTCAAAGGCCAAGAGGCCAAGTTTGATCGCGCGGATGTTGCGCCCGTGAGTTTCAACGGCGGTACGGGCATGGGCATCATGGGCTGGATCGTGGTGCTCGTGATCATCTTCATCCTGCTTTCGATGATGTCACGCTGTAGCAGTAATTGCGATCCGCAGCGCGAGAATTGCTCATCGAGCTACCGCAGCAGTGGCGGCAGCTACGGTGGCTACAGCTCTGGCGGGGGACACAAATGAACTTTTTATTTCTTGAAGGAGAACATCATGATTGAATGGCTCAAACCCGGCGCTTTTCTAGGCTCCATCGTCTTCGCACTGATCGGCGTGGTGATTTTTTGGCTCTGCTTCATCATCATCGACAAGATCACGCCCTATGACTTGTGGGAAGAGATCGTGGAGAAGCAAAACGTGGCGCTGGGGCTTGTAGTTGCTGCGATGTGCTTAGGTATTTCTATGATAGTGGCTGCGGCGATTCACGGTTAGGCGTGCTTTGAAACTAGGTAACGCGAAAAGCGCGAAAACAGCGCGAAAAACGCAAAAAAGAAAAAGGGTGTCTTTCGCGATTTTTGCGTCATTTTTGCGTTTTTCGCGTTACCTAGAACGGTATGACTGATATCAAGCAAGATCACCCGAAACCGCCCGCACCCATAGAGCTGGCCTTGCTCGCCAGCGTCTTCGTCGTGGCAGCATGCGGCTTGCTGTATGAGTTAGCAGCGGGAGCGATTGCTTCGTATGTGCTCGGCGATTCGATCCTTCAGTTCTCCACCATCATCGGCACCTACCTGTTTGCCATGGGTGTGGGAAGCTGGCTCTCTCGTTATATTGATCGGCAATTGCCCGCGCAGTTTTTGCGGATTGAATTGCTGGTGGGCTTGGTGGGCGGCATGCTGCCAGCGATTTTGTTTTTGGCCAATGCGTATGCGCCGCAAGGCTTTCGGCCTTTGCTCTATGGCTTGGTGATGCTGGTGGGCATGCTGGTGGGGCTGGAGATTCCACTGGTGATGCGGATTTTGAAGCGCAACACGCAGCTCAAAGATTTGGTTTCTCAGGTGCTCACGTTTGATTATTTGGGCGCGCTCGCTGTGAGCATTGCCTTCCCGTTGCTGCTTGTGCCACAGCTCGGCCTCGTGCGCACGGGGCTGGTGTTTGGGCTGCTCAATGCGGGCGTGGCGCTTTGGGCGCTGTGGTTGTTTCGGCATGAATTGCGGGCATTGACTGCGCATGTGATCGCAGCGGTTTTAGTGATCGGCGTGCTTTTTGCCGCCTTGCTCGGCGCAGACAAAATCACCACGCTGGCGGAAGATAAGTTTTACCAAGACAGCATCGTGTTCACCGCCACCTCGCCCTATCAGCGCATCGTGGTGACGAATGGCAAGGCCGGGCATCGCTTGTATTTGAATGGGAATTTGCAGTTTGCCCAGCGCGATGAGTATCGCTATCACGAGGCATTGGTGCACCCGGCGATGGCCGCGCATGGCGCGCCGAAGAAGGTGGCCGTGCTCGGCGGTGGCGATGGCATGGCGGTGCGTGAAGTGTTGAAATACGCCAGCGTGGAGCAGGTCACATTGGTGGAGCTTGATCCGAACATGACGCGCTTGTTTTCTGATAACGCGCAGCTCGCCGGTTTGAATGGCGGCGCGCTGCAATCGCCAAAAGTCAAAATCATCAACACCGATGCCTTCAATTTTTTAGAAACTACGAGCGAAGTGTTTGATGTGATCGTGGTGGATTTTCCTGATCCGAGCAATTTCTCATTGGGCAAGCTGTATTCCACCTCGTTCTATGCGCTGCTTGATAAAGCGCTGTCTGCCAGCGGCTACGCCGTGATTCAAAGCACCTCGCCGCTGGTGGCGCGCAAGAGTTTTTGGACGGTGGTGCGCACGATTGAAGAAGTGGGATTGAAGGCTACGCCGTATCACGCGCATGTGCCGAGCTTTGGTGAGTGGGGTTTTATTGTGGCCAGCCGCAGACCGTTCAAGCCCGCTACCGCGCAAGCTGCCTTTCCCAAAGATTTGCGTTTTATGAATGCGCAGACGCTGCCTTTGCTCTTCGATTTTCCGCAAGATATGGCGCGTGTGAATGCAGAACCCAATCGAATGAGCAACCAAACTCTGGTGCTGACCTTCGAGGAAGAATGGGGCAAGGTGCTGCAATGAAGCGGCGCGAGCTACTCGGTGCGGCAGCATTGACAACGCTTGCTGCTTGTCGCGCAGAGCCAGATCAACTCACAAAAATCACTGGCGGCTTTGTAGGCAGCTCGCCCGAAGTTGGCCATATCTTGCGTGAAGCCAAGCTGCCTGTTTACGACGGTAGCCCCGTGCGCAAAATTCATACCCTGATTGCGGGTGGCGGCGTAGCGGGCTTATCTGCCGCGCGTGCGCTGCGTATGCAAAGCGCGGAAGATTTTGTGTTGCTCGATTTGGAGAGCGAGGTGGGTGGCAACGCACGTGGCGGCTCCATCGCTGGCATGGCGCATCCGCTGGGGGCGCATTACCTGCCCGTGCCCGGAGACGATGCGCCCGAGGTACAAGATTTCTTAGAAGAGCTGGGGCTTAGAAAACGTATCTCAGGCCGCTGGGTTTACGATGAAAAGGCGCTTTGCCACAGCCCGCAAGAGCGTTTGTTTTTCAACGGTGCTTGGCAAGAGGGTTTGCTGCCCACGCAAGGCATCAGCAGCGAGACGCAGCAGCAGTATCAACGCTTTGCCAAGCTCGTCGCACAATGGCAGGTCACAGGTGCATTCAGCATGCCTTTGAAAGAGAATTTTAGGCAAAAACTGCAAATCGCCGGCATAGATATTGCGCAAGCAGCTACTGTTTTTATAGCGTATTTAGATACTCAAGGCCTCACCGATCCGCATCTGCGCTGGTATCTGGATTACTGCTGCCGCGATGATTACGGCGCGGGGATTGACACGGTGAGCACCTTTGCTGGCATGCACTACTTCGCAGCGCGTCATGGCTTTTCAGCGCCCGGCACGCAGGATGGCGAGAAAGAAGGCGTGCTCACTTGGCCGCAAGGCAATGGCTTTCTCACGCAAGCGCTCGCTGCACCTTTGAGAGATCGTTTGCAAAGCCAGCAGATCGTTTTGCGCATTGAAGAAGGTAAAAGCGAAGTGCTGATCGATGCACTGCATTTGCCTACAAAGCGTGTACGGCGCTACGCCGCACAGCGCTGCATCGTGGCCCTGCCATTGCATGTGGCTTCGCGTGTGGTGAACAATGCGCCAGATTTTTTGAAAGCTGCAGCGGTCAATCTGACGCATTCCAGTTGGTGGGTCGCCAATATCCACATTGATGCCCCGCTACACGACAACGGCCAAGGCGCTTTCCCCTCATGGGACAACGTGATCTACGGCAGCAAGGGCTTAGGCTATGTGGATGCGATGCACCAAAGTACGCGCACCGCGCCAGGCGCGACCGTGCTCACTTACTACCATGCAGAAGGTGCGGGCAGTGCGCTACGCCAAGCTTTGCTAAAAGCCAGATGGCCTCAACTCAGAGATCGCGCCTTAGCAGAAATCGCGCAAGCACATCCAGACATCACACGCCGCGCCCAGCAGATCGATATCACCCGCTACGGCCACGCCATGGCTGTACTTACACCGCAATTTATAAGCCAAATCAGCCAATCGCCGGCATACAAACTGCGCAGAGTGCTATCAATATCAAAGCAATATCCAACTCGCCCCACGCCTTCCACGCCGCGCTTGCGTTTCGCCCACAGCGATTGGAGTGGCTACAGTGTGTTTGAAGAGGCCTTCGCGCGGGGCTTGCACAGCGTGTTGTAAAACTTTGCGCGGCTTGCATGCTGCGTTAATATGATCGCTATGAACACTTCACAACTCCCTCCTCTGCGAATTGGCATCTTGAGCACGGCACGTATCGCCGATGAGTTTTGCGAAGGCAATTTAGGTAATCCGCGCATTAGGATTGCGGCAGTGGGCAGTCTTAGCGCGGACACTGCACGCGCTTTTGCCAAGAAACACGGCATCACGCGTTCGTATGCGAGTTACGAAGCTCTGCTGGCCGATTCGCAGATTGATGCTGTGTATATCCCGCTGCCCAACCATCTGCATGCGCCTTGGGCGATCGCGGCCGCGAAGGCTGGCAAGCATGTGCTCTGCGAAAAGCCTCTGGCGATGACGCGCGCCGAGGCGCAGGCCATGTTTGATGCCGCACAAGAGGCGGATGTGATGCTGCTGGAAGGCTATCCCTATTGGTTTCAGCCTCATTTAAGGCAGGTTCTCGATTGGGTGCAGGGCGGTAGCGTGGGCTCGGTGCGCAGCTTGAGCGCTCATTTTTCCTTTCCGATGGTCAATCGAGCTAACGATATTCGCGCTCGCGCTGAGACGGGCGGTGGTGCAACCGGAGATGTCGGCTGCTACGTGGTGAGCCTGGCGCAATTGGTCATGGGAAGAATGCCGCGCACCGTGCATGCTGTGCCTGTTTGGAGCCACTCAGACGTGGCCAAGCGCGTTGATATGAGTATGGCCATCACGATGGATTATGAAGATGGCGCTGTAGTACACCTGCTCTGCGGAATGAATCAATCCTATCGCCGTGCCGCTCGCATCTGTGGCGATCAGGG
The DNA here is from genome assembly GCF_018413605.1 of Variovorax sp. PCZ-1. GTDB lineage: Bacteria > Pseudomonadota > Gammaproteobacteria > Burkholderiales > Burkholderiaceae_C > JANMDU01. The sequence continues at coordinate 310,396 of NZ_JAHCDN010000003.1, forward strand.
CGTGATTGAGACAAGTTTTCCAAATCACACGGCGGGGCATCGCAGCGTGCAAAACCATACCAACGATATCCACCCCACTTTATGGCGTGGGCCGATGCTCACCGAAGCCGCCCAAGCTACGCCACAAATCACTGCCAATGGCTTTTATCTCGAAGCGCAGAAATTCGCAGATATCGTGCAAACGCAGGACAAATCAGCTATCGCTCAAGCAAAAGAAGTGAGCTTGGCTGTGGCTACGGTACTGGATGCTGTGCGGCAAAGCGCCAACAGCGGGCAACGCGTAGAACTCTAGCCTCTACGCGCTAAACCGCTGGGCTAAACTCCGCGCTCTAGGGCATTCACAGCCGCCTTACCCGGCAAAAAGATCTGCATCAAGGCCGCCATCAGCGCGCGCGCCTTGGTGGAATGATCACCACCGAAATTGCAGACATAGACATCCAACGTCACCGCATTTTTTTCCGGCCACGTGTGAACGCACAAATGGCTCTCTGCCAGCAGCACCGTCGCCGTCACGCCACCTGCGCTGCCATCTGCCGCAGGAAAAGTGTGAAACAGCTGGGCGACTGCTTGCAAACCAGAGTCTTTGACAGCCTGCACGCAAGCCGCCCCCAAACGATTTGCGTCAACCAACCAGGCGGCATCGCATTTGCAATCGGATAAATCCGCCGTGAGGTGCAGGCCTTGCATGGTTTCTTTACCAGTGCAAAGCGCTGGTGTGCACTGGTGCATCCCAAAGTGTCTTGGTTTCGTCGTCAAGCAAGCTGAGCGTGATTGAGGCGCCCGTCATTTCGAGTGCGGTGGTGTAGTTACCCACCAAGCTGCGTACCGGTTTGAAGCCAAGCGCCAATAACTGCTCGTTGGCTTTGTGATGCAAAGCATACAGCTCCATCAAGGGTGTTGCACCTAAGCCATTGATATGCAGTAGCAGTTCTTGGCCCGCTTTGGGCTGCAGATCCTTCAGGATAGCTGTGAGCAATTCATCAACGATGGCATCTGCTGGTTTGAATTTTTCTCTGCGCCGGCCTGGCTCACCATGAATACCCACGCCGATCTCCATCTCATCGCCGCCAATATCAAAAGTGGGCACACCTGCTTCGGGCACGATGCAGCTGCTGAAAGCTACCCCCATGGAGGCCGTGTTTCTGTTGACACGATCACCGAGCGTCTTGCATTCCTCCAATGTTGCGCCTTGCTCGGCGGCAGCGCCCAAGATTTTTTCCACCACGAGCGTTCCAGCCACGCCTCGCCTGCCTGTGGTGTGTGTGGAGTTTTCCACCGCCACATCATCGTTGACCAAAACCACCTTGTTGTCGATATCGAGCATTTCTGTGGCCATCTGGAAATTGAGCGTATCGCCTGTGTAATTCTTGACGATGAAAAGAATGCCCGCACCGGTGTTCACCCGACGCGCTGCTGCAATCATTTGATCGGGCGTGGGTGATGTGAATATTTGCCCAGGGCAGGCAGCATCCAGCATGCCCTTGCCCACCATGCCAATATGCAAAGGCTCATGCCCAGAGCCGCCGCCAGAGATCAATGCAACACCTTGGGTTTTGGCTTGTTTCCGATACACAGCTTTGGGCGCTAAGCTCACTGAGACGATATCGCTGTGCGCAGATGCAAAGCCCTGTAAGCTCTCATGCACCAGTGCTTCAGGATCATTCAGAAATTTTTTCATGGGTATTGCCAATGAGGTTAGATGCAGAAATCCCGCTACAGATCATACGGAATGTCTGCTGCCATCATGCTAGGTTTTCTACCGTGGCAATCTCGACCCGAGGATGACCCACAGACAGCGCTCCCCGCACGCCGTCACACAAAGATCGCAGCACTCGCCCTGCAGCCAACACGGAATACTGAACATCTTGATGGAGCACATAAGTCAGGCCTCCACTCACGAGCAAGTTGCGGTGAGGTTCAATGAGATCATGCCCAGCAACGCGCACGGAAGTGCCATAACCCATGCTATCCAAAGCGCGAACGATTGCTGCACTGCCCACTGAGACAATATGAACAGCGCCCAAGGGCGCAGCTTGATTCAGATTCCTTATTGCATCACGGGTGAGTTCAAAGATGTCCTCTTCCTTTTCTGGAATATCCGTGATTTGGATGGGTAAGACCTGTGCGAAACGCTCCTCCAGCAAGTGCAAAAACCCGATGCTGCGATCAATCTCAGCCGCATAGCGCGTGGCAGGGCTGACCAATAAACAGCAAGAGGGCTGGTGCTGAGGCAGGCTATGGCCCAAAAGCGTGCCTGCCGTGCGCCCAGCCGCCCGGTTGTCTGCGCCGATATACGTCTCACGCATGGAGCCAGGCACATCAGAGAAAAGCGTGACTACATGCACGCCGGCGCGCACCAGCTCGTTAATCGCCAGCTTCACAGCGGGAACATCGGGTGCTAAGACGGCTATGCCATCAAAATCCGTCATGCTGGCCAATTGGCTTGCAAATACAGCCGGATCTTCTGCAGGCAGGCGGTGCGTCACTTCGGTGATGTGTTGGTGGCGAAACTCACCTGCGGCTTGCGCAATGACGCGATCTACCAGATCAAAAACCCCGCGTTTGACGGCTGGCAAGACGAAGGCAAACCGGTAGTTGGCTGATACACGCGGCCTACCACGTGAAGGTGTACTCGCTCCTAGCTTTTGCATGGCCGCCTGCACACGCTCAACGGTTGCCGGGTTCACTCCAGGGCGATTATTGAGCACCCGATCCACAGTGGCCGTTCCAACACCCGCTTCTTCAGCAATTTGAGTGATCGTGATTGGCGTAGTCATGAGGTTTTTGATGGATTTAGTGCATAGCAATTATGCCTTTGGTCAAAAAAGCATCAACTCCATCATAAACCATGGCTCGAGCAGCACGTCTTAGGGATGAGGAAATATGAAATCACATCAAAAACAGCCTCATTTTGGTGAAAACCAAGGGTTTGTATTGATTTAATGATTGATTTATTTAATTATTATTCAATCACCATCTGATGTGATTAATTGTTTGGCGTTTGCTTTGACGAAAAGATGACATCACTGGCGGAAATAGACACAGGCCATTCTTCAACATCTCATTAGGAAAATTAGGAGCAAACATGAAAACTTTGACTCGCAAGCTTGCGGTTGCAACTGCAGCCGCACTAGGCTTGATGGCAGGCGCTGCACAGGCGCAGCAAAAACAACTGACGCTTTGCTGGGCGGCTTGGGACCCAGCAAACGCTTTGGTGGAGTTGTCCAAAGACTTCACAGCCAAGACAGGCATCCAGATGAAATATGAGTTTGTGCCTTGGCCTAACTTTGCCCAGCGCATGCTCAATGAGCTGAACTCCAAAGGCAAGCTGTGCGATCTGTTGATCGGCGACAGCCAGTGGATTGGCTCTGCTGCCACAGAAGGCCACTACATCAAGCTCAATGAGTTCTTTGACAAGAACGGCATCAAGATGACTGATTTTGCGCCCGCCACCGTTGAGGGCTACTCCACATGGCCAAAGGGCAGCAAAAACTACTGGGCACTGCCAGCTATGGGCGATGCAGTGGCGTTCGCCTATCGCAAAGATTGGTTTGCACGACCTGACCTGCAAGCAGAATATAAGAAAAAGCATGGCCGCGCTCTGGCTGTGCCTACAACATGGGATGAGTTCAAGAAAGTGGGCGAGTTTTTCCAAGGCCGCACGATCGATGGAAAGAAGGTTTACGGCGCAGCACTTTACACAGAGCGTGGCTCCGAAGGCATCACCATGGGTGTGACCAACACCATGTTCAGCAGCGGTATGGAGTTTGCCAACCCTGCCAAGCCCTATGACATGAAGGGCTTCATAAATAGCCCAGCCGCAGTGAAAGGCTTGAAACTGTACAAAGATTTGTACGACTGCTGCACACCTCCCGGCCATTCCAATGCCTACATGACGGAAAACCTGGATGCTTATAAGTCTGGCCAAGTCGCCATGCAAATGAACTTCATTGCCTTCTGGCCCGGCGTTGCCAAAGATCCGCAGGTCGGTGGCGAGAAGAGCGGCTTCTTCGTGATGCCAAAAGGTGAAAAGCACTTTGCACAGTTGGGCGGGCAAGGCATCTCCGTGGTCAAGTACTCTGACAAGCAAAACGAAGCTTTGGAGTATCTGAAATGGTTTGCGCAGCCCAGCATTCAGCAGCGCTGGTGGGATGCGGGTGGCGCTTCCACTCACAACGCCGTACTGAGCAAGCCTGGCTTTGAGAAGAGCACGGCATACGCGCAGGTGTATCTCGACTCCATGAAGATCGTCAAAGACTTCTGGGCTGAGCCAACCTATGCGCAATTGCTCTTGGCGATGCAAAAACGTGTTCACAACTATGTGGTGGCCAAACAAGGCACGCCGCAGGAAGCACTGGATGGTCTGCTCAAAGACTGGACGGAAGTGTTCAAGGAAGACGGCAAGCTGAAGTAAGCCGTGATGCAGATGGATGTGGCCTCTTGGGGCACATCCATCTTGTTTCCTTTGTTTGGTTACGCGCTGGATCGGCGCGAGAGATCAGCTCACCCAAAAACATCATGAATTCATTGACACAACGCTCTCAAGGGCTATCAGATAGATCACTGGCTTGGCTCTTTGTCACACCAACGATTTTGCTCTTGCTGGCTTTTAATATCTTTCCGCTATTCTGGACGATCTACCTGTCGTTCACCAACTATCGCGCCAACCGCCCCAATGCAGACACCGATTGGGTGGGAATTGCGAATTACCAGCGCGTTTTGGCGGACGAAGCGATTTGGGAAAATATGCGTGCAACGGCGCATTTTCTTTGCTGGTCCATCGCATTGCAATTGATCCTAGGATTTTTGTTGGCTTTGCTGCTGAACAAGAAATTTCGCAGTCACAGTTTTTGGAGCACTGCCATTTTGCTGCCTATGATGCTCGCACCTGCGGTGGTGGGCACATTCTGGAAGTACTTCTTCGAGCCTCAATACGGCATCTTCAACTACATCATCGGTTTTTTTGGTGGCGATGCTCAGTTCACTATGCTGGGTGATACCAATCTGTCGCCATGGGCGATCATCTTGGTAGATACATGGATGTGGACGCCCTACGTGATGCTGTTGCTATTGGCGGGTTTGCGCTCCATCCCGGGTTATCTGTATGAGGCGGCAGAAATTGATCGAGCCTCTGAGTGGACGAAATTCTGGCAAGTTACTTTGCCCATGATGTTGCCTTTCATCGTGTTGGCGGTCTTATTCCGCACGATTGAGAACTTCAAGATGTTTGACTTGGTGGATCAATTGACCAATGGGGGGCCAGGTGCCATCACAGAACTTGCTTCGATCAAGCTCAAACGTGAGGCTTTTGAAAAGTGGCGCACCGGTTACGCCTCCGCGCTCGCCATCATTTTGTTTGTGGCAATTTACGGCCTGTCATTGGTCACAGTTCGCTATCTCGATAAGGTCAAACAACGATGAAAACCGCCGTTCACAGCCCGCTGGAGCCTACTGCGTTTGCCAAATGGTTCGCAGCATGTGCCGTTATTACTTATGCGCTGATCTCGCTGATTCCATTGGCATGGATTTTCATGACCAGCTTCAAAACACCACAAGATGCTATTGCGTACCCGCCCAAAATCGTAGCTGAGCAATCCTTGGTGGGCTATGTCAATTTGTTCACCACGCGCTCACGCGTGAGTGCAGATGAGCTAGCTGCGTTACCGCCCCCAGCAACGTGGTACGAGAAACTGGTTCGTGAGCAGCAAATGATTTTGGCTGGCCCATCTCGTTTCAAAGACCGTTACCTCAATTCTCTGATCATTGGGTTCGGCTCCACGCTGCTGTCCATCGTCTTGGGAACGCTGGCGGCCTATGCATTCTCGCGTTTTCGCATACCGGGCAAGGATGATTGGCTGTTCTTCATTTTGTCAACACGGATGATGCCGCCGATCGCTGTGGCCATTCCGATCTATCTGATGTTTAGAAATGTTGGATTGAGTGATACCTATACCGGCATGATTTTGCTCTATACCGTAGTGAACTTGTCGCTGTCTGTGTGGTTGCTGCAAGGCTTCATGGATGAGATTCCTCGTGAATACGAAGAGGCAGCCATGGTCGATGGCTACACGCGCTGGCAAGCGTTTTTAAAGGTCGTTTTGCCACAAGCAACAACGGGAATCGCTACTACCGCAATTTTTTGTTTAATTTTCTCGTGGAACGAGTATGCATTTGCTTTGCTGCTCACGAGTGGCACAGCACAGACTTCGCCGCCTTTCATTCCCACCATCATTGGTGAAGGCGGCTTGGATTGGCCGGCGATGGCTGCGGGTACGACGCTGTTTTTGCTACCCGTTCTTTTCTTCACGATTTTGCTGCGCAAGCACCTGCTGCGTGGAATCACATTTGGAGCCGTTCGCAAATGAACACTCATGACAAGTCTTCTGTATTGCGCTCGATTCGGCGTGAGCTGTGGGAGCCTATTTTTGCTGTATTAATTGGTGTTGGCTTGGTGATGCTGATGCAACCTTGGTCGATCCAAGTGTATGGCTATAGCTTTTCCGTGTTGCTGTTGGGCGTGCTGGGCTACTCGGTGGCTGGCAAATTGCCGAAGGAATAAGTGTGGCTGAAATCATCATCAATCAACTCCACAAAAGCTTTGCAGATTTTGTGGCGGTTCGCAATTCAAGTTTGAAGCTGGAAGACGGCAAATTTGTGGTGCTGCTCGGTCCATCAGGCTGCGGGAAGACCACCACGCTACGCATGATTGCTGGGCTGGAATATCCCACCTCCGGGCAAATCACGCTAGACGGCAAAGATGTGACTTATCTGCGCCCAAGAGAGCGTGATATCGCCATGGTGTTTCAGCTCTTTGCGCTGTATCCCCACATGGGTGTGCGTGAGAACTTGGCGTTTCCTCTCAAAAACGAAGGCTTGCCAAAAGCTGAAATTGATCGCCGTATCAACGAAGTGGCCGCGATCTTGCGCATTGAGCATTTGATGAACTCTCGCTTAAGCAGCTTGGCCGGTGGTGACCGCCAACGCTTGGCCTTGGGGAGGGCAATTGTGCGGCAACCCAAGGCGTTTTTGATGGATGAGCCATTGGGCACGCTCGACGCCGAATTCAGGGAGCTGATGTGCATTGAATTGCGAAAGTTGCACGAGCGCTTGAAAACAACCACGGTATTCGTCACACACGATCAAAACGAAGCCATGGCTTTGGCCGACCATATTGTGGTGATGAATCAAGGCGATATTCTTCAAGCAGATTCGCCAGAAGGTGTCTATAACTTTCCAAGTTGTGTTTTTGTGGCGCAGTTTATCGGACGCCCCCCTATGAACTTGTTGCCGTTATCGCAAGGCGTGCAAGCGGGTGTGCGCGAGGTGAAATTGGGTGGCGTGAGCGTTGCGATTCCTTTGACGATTGGACACGCAAATAGCGCCTTGTTGGGTATCAGGCCAGAACACGTGATGCTCACCAATGATCCACAGGCTATCCAAGGAAAGATCAGCCAAGTGGAATACTTCGGCTCTCACTGGATTGTTGTTGTTGACACCGAAAGCGGATTGATTCGAGCTATGGTGCCCAAAACAAACCGCCCCAACGAGGGCGATGTGGTGGGCGTTCAATTCAAGACGGAGCGTACTGTGCTGTTTGACGCTGTATCACAGCAGTTACTTGCCAGCGAAACAACGCAAGCACACCAACGGAGCATGAATCATGGCTAGTATTTCGCTCAAATACATCACTAAAAAATTCCATAAAAAGACGGCAATCAACGCACTGAATTTGGATATCCAAGAAGGTGAATTTTTCGTCCTCTTAGGACCGAGTGGCGCAGGAAAAACCACAACACTGCGATTGATTTCTGGTCTGGAAAAGCCAGACCAAGGCAGTATCTTATTTAACAGCAAAGATGTGGCAAATCTTGCGCCAGCGCATCGCGATTGTGCGTTTGTCTTCCAACAGTATTCCTTGTATCCGCATCTGACGGTGTATGACAACATGGCGTTCCCGTTACGCTCGCCTTTGCTGAAAACGCAAGAAGCGGAAATCAAGAAACGCGTGCATGAAATTGCAGAGCTCTTGCACATGGAATCCAAGCTGCAACGCAAGGCGACGGCGCTCTCTGGCGGTGAAATGCAGCGCGTTGCGATTGGTCGTGCACTGGTGCGTCGCCCGCAAGTGTATTTGATGGATGAGCCACTGTCCTCACTGGATGCCAAGCTGCGTGAAGAGCTTCGGGTTGAACTCAGGCGCATTCAAAAATCCACGGGATCTACGGTGGTCTATGTGACGCATGACCAAGTTGAGGCGACCACCATGGCAGATCGCATTGGTATCTTGGAAGAGGGCCATCTGGAGCAAGTTGGAACGCCCCAGGATATTTACAGCAACCCATCTTCGCTCAAAGTCGCCCAGCGACTCGGCTCCCCCGCCATCAACGTGTTGCCGACCGATTGGCTAGCTGGAAACACAGATATTCAACTCAACACCAAAGCAGCATTTGTTGCCATTCGCCCTGAAGACATCAGCATCATGCCCGCATCCTCGGGGCCTGTTTACAAGGTGATTGAGTGTTCTTTGGCAAAGCACTTACTCGTGACGGAGCGCTCGGGTGTTGAGGTTCGCGTGAGCCAGCCCATGGATCACAGCATCGCACCGGGATCTACCGTATCACTGGGTTTTAGTGGCCGTGGGGGCTATCAACTGTTCGGCAAGGCGGGCGAACGGCTCGCCTTTAGCCATTGATTTTTAGGAGTAATACATGAATACAGCATTGATCATTAACTCGATTTTCGCAGTGCAAAAAGCAATCCTGGCGAATGAGGCAAATATTGAATCGTTAGACCGTGCTATCGGCGATGGCGACCACTTCATCAATGTTCGCAGAGGTTGCGAAGTGACAGCAGAGTTGGCCAAAGATCTGAAAGACGAGTTGCCTGCACAAGTCTTTCACAAGATTGGCATGAAATTGCTATCGACGATTGGTGGCGCATCTGGGCCTTTGATTTCCAGCTTCTTTATGGCCATGGGAAAAGCTTTAGAGGGTGTGACTGAGCCATCTCGTGCGCAGTTTGCGATTGCTTTCGGAGCGGGGGTGGATGCCATCAAATCACGTGGCAAAGCCGATTTGGGTGAAAAAACCATGTTGGATGTGCTCATTCCGGCGGCAAGACTGCTCCAAAATTTTGCGCATGAGCCTATTGAGCTAGAAAAACTATGCAAGCTGTTGAAGGAGGATGCACATGCCAACATGCTGTTCACCAAAGACATGATTGCCACCAAGGGGCGTGCACATTTTCTGGGTGAGCGCGCCTTGGGGCATATCGATCCTGGCTCAAAAACCTGCGAAGTCGCGATTGGCGCAGTGTGTGATTTGTTGACAGCATAAAGGTCGTTGAATCATGAAAAAATTTATCAATGAGATTGATGCGGTCATGCGTGAGTCTCTGGGCGGCATGGTGGATGCGCATCCCGATTTGCTTCAAATACAGTTCGAGCCCACTTTCATGTCTCGCGCCATGCGCGCAACCAGTAAGGTGGCGCTGTTATCTGGCGGTGGTTCGGGTCATGAGCCTTTGCATTGCGGCTTCATTGGCCAAGGTATGTTGGATGCTGCTTGCCCAGGGCAGGTGTTCACTTCACCCACACCTGATCAAATGTTGGCTGCTGCTGAAGCGGTCAATACGGGCAAAGGCGTGCTGTTCATCGTCAAGAATTATTCTGGCGACTTGATGAATTTCCAAATGGCAGCGGAAATGCTGGAAATAGAGAATGCCACAGTTTTGGTTAATGATGATGTGGCTGTCGAAAACTCTACGCACACCACGGGTCGCCGAGGTGTGGCGGGCACTCTGATTGTTGAAAAAACCGTTGGCGCCGCAGCTGAGCAAGGCGCGACTCTGGCAGAGTGCAAGGCTGTGGGGGATCGTGTGAACAAAGCGACAGCATCCATGGGGGTGGCATTTACAAGTTGCGTGGTGCCTGCTGCAGGGCGCGCGACGTTTGATATCGGCGCGGATGAGATGGAAGTTGGTGTGGGCATCCATGGTGAGCCAGGCCGCCGCCGCTCCAAGGTCAGGCCGGCTTCAGTGATCGTCGATGAGTTGCTGGACTCCATCTTGCGCGATCTGCAGCCTCAAAAGGGCAGCGAATTGCTCTTGCATGTCAATGGCTTTGGCGGTACGCCATTGATGGAGCTGTACTTGCTGTATCACGATGCGGCCAAGCAGTTGCGCTCGATGGGTTACAAGCCTGTGCGTTCGCTGGTGGGTAACTACACCACATCGTTGGAAATGGCGGGCGCATCTTTGACCGTGACTATGTTGGATGCGGAGATTCGTCAACTGTGGGATGCGCCAGTGCATACAGCTGCACTGCGCTGGTAAGAGTTGGGGAGCTGTTTCGTAATAGCTAGGAGTTTGTCATGCTTTGTCAAAATTCTATTGATACTGAGATCAAGCGTCGATGCTTCATGAAGCCAGCACTAGCGGCGGCAGCTCAAATGATTTGTTTTCCGCAAATCGTGCTGGGGCAGGCCGAAAAGAGCGGAGCGATCACGATTGGCCAGTCGGCTCCGCTAACTGGCCCTTTAGCGAAGAGCGCAGGGTTTTTCCGTGATGCGACCCATGCCGTTTTCAAGGATGTGAATGAGCGCGGCGGCATCTCGGGTCGGCCGATTGAGTTGATTACTCTGGACGACAAGGGCCGCTCTGAGCTCACAGCAACAAATATCAAATTGCTGGCCAGTCAACACCAAGTTATTGCATTGTTTGGCTTCATGGGCGCTGGCGCACATCGGGTCGGTGCGACTGGCGCGCAGCAAGAAGGTTTGCCTTACATTGCGCCTGTGAGTGGTGCTGGCGATCTTAGAAATGGCAGCAGGCCTTGGGTGTTTAATCTGCGCAGTGGCCACAAAGAAGAACTGCGGTTCATCGCTAAGCACGCTCAGCAAACAGGTCTCGGGCGCTTGGGTATTCTCTTCGAATACAACTCACAGGGCTGGGAGCTACGCGATGCCTTTGTCGAACAAGCAAAGGCATCTGGCTTGGGCGAAACGGCATTGGTGAGCGTGGATCAAGAGGGCTCGGAGCTCAGCATTCGTGATGCTGTGGTCACTTTACTTAATGAGAAACCAAACGGCATTGTGTTAGGGGCGGATTACGCAGCAAGTGCTAAATTTGTGCAAGGCGCGCGAGCAGCTGGTTTCAATGGTGCGTTTTACGCTCTTTCTACGGTCGGTGGTCAGGCCTTGATGGATCAAGTGGGCATCAAAAACGCTGCGGGTATTTCCGTGACGCAAGTAGTGCCTTATCCATGGTCGGCTCGCACTGAGGCGAGCCGAAATTTTCTGCAATTTTGCCAACGCCATCAACTACAAGCTTCCTTTGAAGGCGTCGAAGCATGGATGGCATCACGATTGCTGGTCGATACTTTGCGCAAAACGAAGCCCGTTAGCGCCGCCAAGTTGTTGGCAGAGCTGGACAAATCTCCTGCATTGGAATTTGGCGGTTATTTGGGGAGCTTGAGCAACAAAACGCGGACAAACTCGACATTTGTAGATTTGAGTGTTTATTCGAGGGATGGGCGATTCCGGGCATAAGCAGTTGAGAGCTTGCCTGGCAATCTTTCTGTTGGGTAACTCAAACAATTCCTGGGAGTAAGCAGCCCGCTAGAATTACGGGTTTCCCCCATCTCCAACTCAAATTCCCCTCCCATGAGCGCAAACACCCAAACCATGGCGAACGCCATCCGTGCCCTGTCGATGGACGCTGTCCAAGCCGCCAATTCTGGCCACCCCGGTGCGCCCATGGGCATGGCCGATATCGCTGTGGCGCTCTGGAATGAGCATTTGAGCCATAACCCGATGAACCCTCAGTGGGCGAACCGTGATCGTTTCGTTTTATCGAACGGCCACGGCTCGATGCTGATTTACTCGCTCTTGCACCTCACGGGTTATGACCTGCCGATGCAGGAACTGAAGAATTTCCGCCAACTGCACAGCAAAACCGCTGGCCACCCCGAAGCGGGTATCACCCCCGGCGTAGAAACCACCACTGGGCCTTTGGGACAAGGCATAACCAATGCCGTGGGCATGGCACTCGCTGAAAAGTTGCTCGCTGCGGAGTTCAACCAACCTAGCCACAAAATCGTCAATCACTTCACCTACACCTTCTTGGGCGACGGCTGCATGATGGAAGGCATCTCGCACGAGGCCTGCGCGCTCGCGGGTGCGTGGAAGCTCAACAAACTGATCGCGCTGTATGACGATAACGGCATCTCCATTGATGGCCAAGTGGCGCCCTGGTATGTAGATGATGTGCCCGGCCGCTTCAAGGCTTATCAGTGGAACGTGATTGATGCCGTGGATGGGCATGACGCCAAAGCCGTGAGCCGAGCTATTGCTGATGCGAAGAAATCTGCTACGAAGCCCACGCTGATCATTTGCAAAACACACATCGGCAAAGGCAGCCCCAATCGCGCAAATACTTCTAAGGCTCACGGCGAGCCACTCGGCGCAGAAGAAATCAAGCTGACACGCGAAGCGCTGGGCTGGAATCATGCACCGTTTGAAATTCCCGCTGAGATTTATTCAGCGTGGGATGCCAAAGCTGCGGGCAAGCAAGCAGAAGCCGCATGGAATGAGCAGTTTGCTGCTTACTCAAAAGCTTATCCAAGCCAAGCCGCAGAATTCAAGCGCCGCATGGCTGGTGTGTTGCCCAAAGGCTTTGCGAATGTGGTGGCTGAAACCTTGGCCGCAACCCACACCAAGGCCGAAACCGTAGCCAGCCGCAAAGCCAGCCAGCTCGCCCTCGAAGCTTTCACGGCAGCCTTGCCTGAAATGCTCGGTGGCAGCGCCGATTTGACGGGCTCTAACCTCACCAACACCAAATCCACACCGGCTCTGCGCATTGATTTGGCAGGCGATGTGAAGCGCGATACCGAAGGCAAACTCGGCCGCCACATCAACTACGGCGTGCGCGAATTCGGCATGGCCGCCATCATGAATGGCGTGGCTCTGCACGGCGGCTATATCCCATACGGCGGCACGTTTTTGACGTTCTCCGACTACAGCCGTAACGCGATTCGCATGGCCGCGCTCATGAAGCAGCGCGTGATCCATGTGTTCACGCACGATTCCATCGGCCTCGGCGAAGACGGCCCGACGCACCAGTCCGTGGAGCACGCTGCTAGCTTGCGTTTGATTCCCAATCTCGATGTTTGGCGCCCCGCAGATACGCTGGAAACAGCAATTGCGTGGGCAACTGCTTTGTCTCACACAGATCGCCCGACAGCACTTCTGCTCTCGCGTCAAAACTTGCCCTATCTGCCCAAGCAAACCGCAGACAACATCGACAAAGGTGCATATGTATTGAGCGAACCCGAAGACATCGGCATGAAGAAAAAAGCGCAAATTGTGCTCATGGCCACGGGTTCGGAAGTGAGCTTGGCGCTGGATGCGCAAAAACTGCTTGCTGCACAAAAGATAGCGGCGCGCGTTGTTTCCGTGCCGAGTACCACCACATTTGATCGTCAAACAGCAGTCTATAAATTTCTTGTGCTGCCAGCCAATTTGCCGCGTGTAGCGGTGGAGATGGGCGTGACAGATGGCTGGTGGAAATACGGCTGCGCAGCAGTTGTGGGCCTAGACACTTATGGCGAGTCGGCCCCAGCACCTGTCCTCTTCAAGCATTTTGGTTTCACAGCTCAAAATGTGGCAGATACCGCGCTAGCTGTCGTGCTAAAGCGGTAAACTGGTTTTCCCGATATATTTTTCAAAGAGGAGCTTTGTCATGAAAGTATTGAAACTGATTGCAGTGTCTGTTGCTATGTTGGCTACAAATGCATTTGCGCAAACTGTCTCAGGTGTGAAAGTTGAGCCAGCACAGATCAAGGCTGGTGAGAGTGTCAAAGTCACAGTGAGTTTTGATAATGCTGACAATCCTAATTGCGGTATGAAAATCAAACTCGGTGATGGCCGCGAAGAACGTGTGAAGATCAATCAAGCAAAGGATATTCCCTACGTCTTGACTCATACCTACGCCAAAGCCGGAAATTACACCGTGTATGCTGAACCTAGCGGTACGGGATCGACGCTGAAATGCAATGGCAAAACAGTGAATGCAGCCGTGGCTGTTGCTGCTGTCGTCGCCCCAGTGGCCGCGGCTCCTGCTGCTGCAGCGCCAGTTGCGCCCGCTGCCAGTGCTACTAAAGCTACGCCAGCGGCCAAGTCCACAACGCCTTGCCCGGCAGGCTGGACTTTGGCTAAACCAGGTGTGAATAAGAAGACACAAGCCTTCACATGCAGCGCCAAAGCTGGCACGAAGATTCCTGAGCCCAAACTCTCTTGCCCAGGTGATTTGACATACTTTGATAACAGCAAAAAAGGCCAGCTCGGCTGCCGCGTTTAATTTGGACGCAAAGCCCTGAGCAAGAAAGCGTTGCTCTAATTTTGACAACGCTTTCTGACTGAGTGTTTTGATTTTATTTTCTGGAGAGAGCAATGACCATCAAGTTAGGTATCAATGGATTTGGCCGCATCGGCCGCATGGTGTTTCGCGCTGCGGTGCAAAATTTTTCGGATATTGAAATCGTTGGTATCAACGACCTTCTTGAGCCTGATTACCTCGCCTACATGCTCACCTATGACAGCGTGCATGGCCGCTTCAAAGGCGATGTAAAGGTTGAAGGCAATACTTTGGTTGTGAACGGCAAAAAAATTCGCCTCACCGCCGAGAAAGACCCTGCAGCACTGAAGTGGAACGAAGTAGGCGCCGATGTCGTCTTGGAGGCCACCGGACTCTTTCTGACCAAAGATGCTGGCGAGAAGCATTTGGCTGCCGGCGCGAAGAAGGTGATCTTCTCCGCCCCATCGAAGGACGACACACCTATGTTCGTCTATGGCGTGAACCACAAGAGCTATGCTGGCCAAGCCATCATCTCCAATGCCAGCTGCACCACCAACTGCTTGGCTCCTGTGGCTAAGGTGCTCAATGACAAATGGGGCATCAAGCGCGGTTTGATGACAACAGTTCACGCGGCGACTGCCACGCAAAAAACCGTGGATGGCCCATCTAACAAAGATTGGCGCGGCGGCCGTGGCATTTTGGAAAACATCATTCCTTCCAGCACAGGCGCTGCAAAGGCCGTAGGCGTAGTGATTCCTGAGCTCAACAAAAAACTCACTGGCATGGCCTTTCGCGTGCCCACCAGCGATGTGTCCGTCGTTGACCTCACTGTCGAACTGAACAACCCAGCCACCTATGCTGAGATCTGCGCTGAGATGAAATCGCAAAGCCAAGGTGCTTTAAAAGGCGTGCTCGGCTACACCGAAGACAAAGTAGTGGCCACCGACTTCCGTGGCGAGGTCTGCACCAGTGTGTTTGACGCAGAAGCAGGCTTGGCCCTGGACAGTACTTTCATCAAAGTGGTGAGCTGGTATGACAACGAGTGGGGTTACTCCAACAAGTGCCTGGAAATGGCGCGCGTGGTGGCAGGTAAGTAACGAGCCTGTAAATTCAGGCTCAATTGCCTGAAAAACATACAAAAGACATCGGCACATGCTACAAAGTGGCATGTGCCGATTTTTATTGTCTTTTTTTCTGAGCTTGGTCGCTAGCGTTGAGGTGCAAGCACAATCTTCAGCACCAGCGAACAGCCTGATCATCCAACTCAAGGCAGGTGCGCAATCTGAGTTCAGCCGAGAGCTGCCCAGTGCTGCGCATGCCAAGCGGGAAAGTCTCGCGCATGAGCGTATGAGTGCCGTGGCGCAAGGCGCGGGCGTCAAGGGTTTTGCGCATCGCCAGCTCACTGGTGATCATCGCCTGATGAGGTTTACCAAGCCTTTGCATGGCCGCGATCTTGAAGATACGATGCGTCGCCTGCGCCTGCATCCTGACGTGGCTTCGGTCGAGCCGAATGTTCGTGTGCCATTGGCGCAGGTCCCCAACGATCCCAACTTTGCCCAGCAATGGCATTTAGGAAGTCGCGCCAGTGCGGCAGCTGCGCTCAATATGAGCAGCACTTGGGCGATAACCACAGGTACATCCGCTATCACAGTCGCCGTCCTAGACACTGGTGTGCTGCGCAACCATCCTGATTTGGTTGCCATGGGCAGTCGATTGCTCAGTGGCTACGATTTTGTAGGGGATGTCGATTTTTCCAATGACAACAATGGGCGCGACGCAAATGCCGATGATCCTGGTGATTGGGTGACCACGACGGAAGCGGGAAGCATACTTTTTTCTCAATTGAGATGTAAAGCTGAAAATAGCTCTTGGCACGGTACTTTTATTGCTGGTCAAATCGCCGCTGCTACCAATAACAACTTAGGTGTGTCAGGTCTGAACTGGAATGTGAAGATCTTGCCTGTTCGCGTGTCTGGCAAGTGTGGCGCGGAATTGTCAGATATTGTTGATGGTATGCGCTGGGCTGCTGGCTTGCCTGTCGATGGCGTGCCTCTGAATTTAAATCCCGCAAAGGTCATTAACTTGAGCTTTGGTGGTGACAGTGCCTGCACGTCCAGTTATCAAAGTGTTATCGATGAGTTGGCAGCGCGTGGCACCTTGGTTGTAGTTGCTGCGGGCAATGGCTTGGATCAGGAGTCGCGCCAACTCAAGCGTCCTGCAGACTGCCGAGGCGTCATGGCTGTGGGCGCTGTGCAGCGTGATGGTCTGAAAACTGCCTACTCTTTCTTAGGCTCCAACATGGCGCTCATGACCACTGGCGGCCACGGCGGCAGCACAACGACCTTGCTCATTTCGACGGATAACGATGGCCTCACTTCGCCAAATAGAAATGGGTATGGCTATAAAGCAGGTACAAGTTTCTCAGCACCTTTGGCTGCAGGCGTGGCATCACTCATGCTGGCTGTGAACCCCAACCTCAGCCCTGATGCATTGATTGCACGCATGAAAGCCGCTGCATTGCCACATGTGAATTTATCTGGTCTGCCTAGTTGCAGCAGCGACGATAGCGTGGCTTGCAATTGCAACACAAGTGTTTGTGGTGCAGGCTTGCTCAATCCGCAGGGCGCACTAGAGCAGTCTGTGAATCCTGCTGCCGTGATTGCTGCGGTAGGCAGCCCTGGCTTGGGAGCAACTGTGGTGCTTGATGGCCGCGCCAGTACCGCAGTGGGTACGCCAACGATCTCTAGCTACTCATGGAGTCAAATCAGTGGAGCGGCTCGGAGTCTGCCAAATGCCAGCTCTTCTCTGACACAAGTAGTCTTGCCAAGCACACCAGGAGATTTTGTTTTTCAGCTTATCGTGACAGATACATTGGGGCGAAATGGAACCGCCCAGCTCTTTATCGGTACCGCGCTACCTGCTGCTGCAGTCAGTAGTAGCGCAGGTGGCGGTGGCGGCGGGGGCGCGGATCAGTGGTTATGGCTAACCTTGCTAGGGATACTGGTATTCAGCATCCCGATTCATTTTTTAAAGAAAAATAGGCGTTTGCCGGCGTACTTACTGCGCAAAGTGCTATCTAAACAATAGCGTTATGCGCTTGGTGTCTGTAAAAGATTTGCCAACTCCACGGCTGACTTCACGCCCATTTTGTCAAACACGCGAGCGCGGTGCACCTCTACCGTACGCACGCTGATTTGCAACTGGTCTGCGATCAGTTTGTTGGGTAAACCTTGGGTCACTAAGCGCATCACATCACGCTCGCGATCGGTAAGCTCGGCAATGCGGCCATCCATCTGCTGGCGACCTTGCAGCTCTTCAAGAGCTTCTTGGCTTTGCACAAGTGCTTGCTCTATCCGATCAACCAAGGCGTTATCAGAAAAAGGTTTTTCACAAAAATCAAATGCACCGCGTTTGACAGCATCTACTGCTGTGGGCACATCGGCATGCCCAGTGAGAAAGATCACAGGTAGCGCACCCGCCCAAGGCAATGCGAGGAGCTTGTCAAACAAAGCCAATCCGCTCATACCTGGCATACGTACATCGAGCAGCACACAGCATGCTTGGCGTGGCGCGGCTGCTTGGACCAGTGTCCAAAAATCTTCGGCGTTGGCGTAGCCCTCATGAAGATGGCGGCGAGAGCGAAGAAGCCATGCCAGAGCATCACGCACGCTGGCATCGTCATCCACGATATAGATCAAAGAATCAACGGGTTTGCCCATATGCGTTACTGTGCCACATCCAGGTTTGACGGCATATTCGTGGAAGCCACAGGCAAGCTAAAGACAAACACTGCCCCATTGGGTTGATTCGCCTCAAATTGCAAGAAGCCACCATGCTGCTCCACCACCGTGCGGCACAAACTCAAGCCCAGCCCCATGCCTTCGGCTTTGGTGGAGAAGAATGGTGTGAAGAGTTGCTTGGCAATCTCGTTCGTGATGCCCTGGCCGAAATCCGCCACCAAAAACTCCAGCCATTGAGTGCCAAGTGTGCGCGCTCGAATATGCAAGATGCGCTGGGCAGGTGCTGTGGCCTCCATGGCTTGTATGCCATTGCGCGCCAGATTCAGCAGCACCTGCTCCACCATGACACGATCCACCATCACAGCAGGTAAGCCGGTGAGTTGACCCATCTGCACTTGCACGGAGAGCTTGCGTGCTTGCAACTGCACCAGCGGCATCACAGCATCCAGCAGCGACTGCGCACTCACACGCTCATGCTTGCTCTCACGCCGGCGCACAAAATCATGCACTGATTTGATCACCTTGCCTGCGCGCTCAGCTTGGTTTGCAATCTGCGTGAGTGCATGCGACACGTCTTGCGGGCTCGCGATGCTCGGTTCTTGCATCATGTTAGCCGTGCCCGCGGCATAGCTTGAAATGGCAGCCAGTGGTTGATTGAGTTCGTGGCTGAGCAAAGAAGCCATCTCTCCCATAGTTGCCAGGCGCGCGCTGGCTTGCAGGCGCTCTTGTGAGGCGCGCGAAAGCTCTTCCATGCGGCGTTGCTCGGAGATATCCAAAATCGCGCTCATCCAACCGCTTTGAGTGCCTTGCGCATCAATCAAAGGCGCTTCAAACACCAGCACGGAAAAGCGCGAGCCATCTTTACGGATGAACACAGACTCATAGCCTTCACGCGCAGGCGCATTGCCAGAGAGGCGCACAGCTTGGCGTTGCTGATATTCATCAATCAGTTCGGGTGGCCAATAAGGCATGGGTGCTTTTTTACCCATCAATTCGTCGGCATCAAAGCCTGTCATCGCGCAAAAGGCGGGGTTGACATAACGGATATGCCCTTCCATATCGCGAGCTCGTAAGCCAGTTACCAAAGAATCTTCCATCGCTTTGCGAAAGGCCAGCGCATCGGCCAGCTCACGCTCGGCGCGCAATCTTCGGTTGATATCCCGGCCTAGCAACAGCAGCACCCCTACCAACGCAATCGACATCACAGTGACCACAGCGGTGAGCACATTGGGAAACAGATCGGGTGTGATACGCCAACTGTCGGCGCGCAGCACGACTGTGTTGCCTGGCAGATCCAGCAATTGCTGACTGGTGAACATTCTTCCACCACGTCGCGCGACGCCCTGAATCGCCAGGCGAGTGCCATCGGGTTCGGTGAAGGACAGCTCTTGCCCACGCTGTAGGGGCTTGCCGACAATCTCCACAAGCACTGCCTGAAGCCCATAAACAGCAACCAAATAACCTTGATGCTGCCCTGCTTGAATCAGCGGCAAGCAAAGCTCCATCAACTCGCTGCCTTGCCCTGCACTGAGAGGAGAGAAATGGCTGGGCGCATACATGGGCCCGCTTTGGCGGCGCGCTCGCTCACAAGCCAATTGCAGATCGCCATAGGGGATATCACGAGGGTTGAGTGGCAATTGCGGTGCAGCGATATAAGGGCTTTGAGCGCTGGCGAGAAGTTTGAAATTCGTATCGCGCCACTCCAATCTTGCCAGCTCACGCCGGCTACGCAGAAGGTCTTCCGCATCCAGTTTCCATTGCGGCAGACTGGTACGCAGGGCTTGCAAGCTTTGGACATTGCGCGTGAGGCCTGCTCGGATATCGCTGGCAGCATCTTGCGCATCACGATCCACCCGCGCTTGATTTTGATCTGCTTCATAACGCCCAGCCAACCAGATCAGAGTAACAAGCAAACCTGCTACGAGCAGGAGCAAGGCTAACCATAACGCCATGCGCCGTGTTGGTCGGCGCGCAATTTGCTGCCACAAGCTTTGGATCGCACGGATCATGCTTGGCATCACAACAAGCGATGATGGAGTGCTGGCAGCTGCGCGCGGCGCTGTTGCATAGCGGCATGATCAAGCTCAGCAATCACCAATCCTGCGCCGACATCACGCGAGCCAAGTACTGCCCCCCAACTGTCGACCACCATGGAGTGCCCCCAGGTTCGACGTCCGTTTTCATGCTGTCCACCTTGTGCAGGCGCAACCACACAAGCTTGGTTTTCAATCGCGCGGGCACGAATCAACGTTTCCCAATGCGCTTGGCCCGTGGTGTGGGTGAAGGCACTTGGAATCAGGATCAAATCAGCCTGCAAAGTGCGATACAGCTCAGGGAAGCGCAGGTCATAGCAAACTGACAGACCCACACGCCAAGTCGCACCATCACGTGATGGCAGATCAAATGCCACTGGGCTGCGCCCTGCTTGCAACACGCGAGCTTCATCGTAGTGCTCAGTGCCATTGTCAAACGCAAACAGATGCATTTTGTCGTAGCGTGCCACTTGCTGGCCTTGTGGGTTGAATGCCAAGCAAGCGTTGAACACGCGATCGGCTTGGTGCGTCTTCAGGGGCAATGTGCCCGCCACTATCCACACCTGCAGTCTGCGAGCTGCTTCTCGCAAAGCATCTTGCAGCGGACCTTGCCCTTCGTCTTCTGCGATCGAGAGCTTATCTGTATCGCGTGCGCCAAGCAAGCAAAAATACTCAGGTAAAACGAGTAATTCGCAGTCCTGATCTGCGCTAAGTGCTATGAAATCAAGAGCATTTTGGAGGTTGCGCGCAGCATCCATACCGGAAACCATTTGTATCGCTGCAACCTTCATGGCTTCACATTCCCCGGAGAGGTTACTGTCGGTGCGCTGGATGAGTTTGGCCCTGCGCTTGTGCGTTTGACGCGCGCTATCTGCGGATCAACCCATTGACCAGTGATATGGAATTCCTGAGTGGCCGCTTCAATCACAGGGCGGCGCAAAATCAGTTGCGCTAAAAATGTACCCAAACCAATCGCAGGATTGATGACTGCAGCTACCAAGGAGGCCGTGCCTGCATTGATCTCAGGCACGACGACCACCTTGATGTCTTGCGTCTCTTTGGCGATATTAGCAGAGCCCTCCATCAGCACGGCGGCATTCACACCTTTCATCTGCAGATTGTTGGTAGAAGCGATGCCTTGATCAATCTTGATATCGCCGCGCAGAAAATCAAACGGAAAACCCTCGCTGAAGACATCACGGAAATCTAGCGTGAGACGACGCGGCAGAGATTGAAGGCTGAGCACACCCAAAAGCTTGGCAATACCTGGATCTGCTTTGAGGAATTGCCCAGTCTCGACATTCAAGTTGAAGCCGCCATTCATGCTCGCATAATCCAGCGCCCAAGGCGCGCCCAGCCAAGCGATTTGTCCTTGCATCACGCCCTTGCCCTGTGCAATCACTTTATCTTGCCCGAATCGTTTGAGTAACTCACCGCTGTTGGCGATGTCCAGTTTGAAGTTGAGTGCGGTGCGTCGGCGCTCATTGCGCGGTGCATTTTGGCTTGCTCCCACTTGTACCCAATTGCCGGTGGCGCTGAATTGTGCCTCGGGCACGCTCACGTTCAGGCGTGATAGCCGCCACTCGCGCACACCAGCACTCTCGCGATTGAGGGCTTCCAGCTCCACGCGCCCTAAGCGTGTGCCGCGCAGTTCGAGGTCTTCCACCACCACATCCAATGCGGGAATACTGCTAGGCTGCTGATCCAATGTGGCCTCGATATCTGATGCTGTGCTAGCGGCCAGCGAGAGGCGAGCCAAGCGTGCATACACGCGCCCCAAATTATTGCCGCTGGGTTGGCGGTATTCGACATAACCATTGAGCTCGCGCGCATCGAGATTGGCGCGCCAAGTTAAACCTTCGCGCGAGCCACCCACCACCACGTTGTTGAGCGTACGCCCTTGCGCTGTGAGCTCACGTGCACGCACGGACAAAATGGAGGGCAAGTAGGGCAGTGTTTCGGCGCTCAGCCCCGTGCTGTTTTGCGGAGCAGGTGTACGACTTGCCGAGCTGCTGAGTAATTTTTCCCAAGCATCTAGGTTGATTTGCTCAAAATTGATATTGGCTGCAACACCGGGATCATCGTTGGCGGCAATGACCTCACCTTGCGCTAAACCCACACCGATACGCCCGCGAATCACTCGCGGAATGTCGCCAGATATATCGCGCAAATAGTTCACTGAAGCCAGATTGCCCAACTCCAAACTTAGCTGGTCTTGCAGTTTGCGGCCTTCTTGTAAAGAATCGCGGACCAAAGAATTGTCATAGCGCAAGGGCAGCAGAGTTTCTGCGGCTTTGGTCAAGGGCTGCGGCAGATTAAGTGCAAGGCCTTGCAAATTACTGCTCACCGTAATTTCGGGTACGCCACGACGTATATTCAAATTGGCAGCATAAACAGCACCACCACTTGCTTGCGCTGCTAAACGCGATACATAGCCCAATTCTTTGGCTTGGCGTAAGCCTTCTGCAGTGAGACTGCCTTGTGCGCGCAAAGCTACGCTTACATCGTTGATGTTGGTGATTGGGCGGCTACCGCCCTCCAAGCGCAATTCACCTCCGAAAGCACGAGCTGAGGTGTCGCGCAAACTAAACCCCTTTTCATTGAAGAGAACTTGCCCCTTCGCTTGCTGTAGTGCGGGAGATTCGGGTGAAAATTGCAAATCATTGCCGGGTAGAGTCACGGTACCTTGGACTCGGCTTTTGTCCAACTCGTTGATCGGCAGCATCAAGCGCAGTTTCAGATCAGTGACGCCATTGATACTGGCTTTCGCCAAAGCTTTGCTGCTGATCTCCAGCAGAGGTGATGTGTTGACAACCGCAATCACATCAGCAGCATTGCCCCGCGCATCTGTGCTGATGACCACTTGTTGCTTCTCAGCGAGGTTGGCAATCGTAGCTTCTAATCTGCTCAGAGCCAAACTCGGCGCATTGGCTACGCGTGCACTCGCTCCACGCACTGTCATGGACTGTCGATCGAATACTAATTCCCCGTTGATTTGTGTGAGAGCCGGCCAAGGCAGGCTGCCCTGAGCAAGCACGCTGCGCGGTGCATAGTCGAGGACGGCGCCGTTGACTTGTACGGCAATTCGAAACTCACCTTTGCTTGGATCCGCGAACGGCATATCAAACAAATCACCTTTGATTTTGAAGCTACCTTGGCTGATCTTGCCTTCGAGTACAGAATCACGCACATAACGGCGCGCATCCTCCTGTATTAACACGGGCAGATACCTGTGTACTTTGGTGCCCTCGGCGCGCACTAGGCTACCTTGTAAATCCAAGACGCCTGGAAAACGGGACTTTGCTGCGCTTTTAGCGGGGTCGGCTGTTTTCCAGATGGCTTTGGCTTCTCCTTGGGCATCCGCATTGGCGAATTTGATCTGAGGTAATTGCAGCTGAATATTGTCGCCATCGATGAGCCAATTCATCTGGGTGCTGAATTGATCCAGTACCACGGTCGGCTCTTCAAACACGCCGGGCAGGCTGATGCTGCCGCGTTCGATCTGCAACAGTGCGTTGCCACTTTTGTTATTGAATTTGAAATCTAGATGTGCGTTGCTCACGCCGGGATGCCAGGCTAATGTGCTGGTTTTGTTGCCTGCACTAGGCGCGCTGGGTTGTAAGCTGATGCCTGATGCTTTGCCTTGCACTTCATACTGCTTGGGCGAAGAAATTGCGCCTCGCCACTGTGCTTTGATCTCGGGCAGAACACCTTGGGGCTTTAGCTCGCGCAACCAAGCATGTACAGTGGCATCTAATGGCAAGCGATCAGAAATTTGCGCCAATGCGGCAAGGTCTAGCTTATCTGCCGAAAACTCCCCGCGCATCTGATCGGCCTGGTGGCGATTTTTCATGCTCAATCGCACATTGCCGCCTGGCCAGCGCAGACCGTCGCGCAGCTCAAAGGCCAAATTCTCTGTGCTGAACGCCAAATTTTCAGTATCCAGAAGCAGATTAAAGCGGCTTGATAGCGAGTTCATGGCTAAGGGCTGCAAATCAGGGCGCAGCTGTACGCTGACATCCGCTAACGCAGCATCTACAGTAGATTCGCGCACCATGCCCTGATCCAGCTTGAGCCAACCGCGCAAGGCGCCACGCCCTTGGGTGACATCGACGCCTAATTGTGTGTATCGGCGCAGTTGCTGCACATCCACCTGGGGCAAATCCGCATGCAGCTGACCTTCCCAATCGCGCCAATCGCCCGATTGGCGACGGAAGCGAGAGCCCAGAAAATCAGCAGTGATGCTCATCCGTGCGCCCCATTCTTGGGGTGGCGTGGCATCCAACCGTGCTTGATGCCTTCGGCCTTGGTTGCGCAGATAAAAATCGACTTGACTCAACGCCAAAGGCGGTGCGCCGCGCAATTCATCGCTCCATCGCAAGGTGCCCGAGCGGATCACGATCTCACCTTGAGAAAACAGCCAGTCGGCCGCCACCGAGGTGTCGGTTTCTGGCTTATTCGTCTCCGAGACATCCAGCCCTGCGACAGTGATGCGCCCTTGCGCATTGCGCCGAATCGCTAGCTCAGGCTGCTCAATGAGCAGCTGTTCGAAACCGAGATCAAACAGCGATTGCGGCGAAACGGCGGCTGTCACGGTTTTGAGCACCAATGCATCGCGGCCTTGTGCATCCAGTAGGCGGACTTGAGTCATGGTGAAGGTCGGCATGAGGCCATCGACATGCGCGGAGATGGTGCCTATACGCAAAGGAACGCCCAGTGCTGCAGTGAGCCTGTTTTCTAATTGCGGGCGCAATTCTCCGATTCGCGGCACAATCAGGCCATAGATCGCGATCCACACCAAAGCGATCAGGCCAAAAAGCATCACACTGCCCCACCAAAGCACAGATGCAAAGCCTGAAAACCAACTCAAACCTCTTGAGGGCGCATTTGGGATTTTGGTGGAACGAAATAGCGACACGATGGATGTAGTACTGGACATGCTTGAAGCAGACAACGCAATTATGACGGGCTCTGAAGCGGCGAGCTCAGCAGCACCGGATGAGCCAACACCTTGCGCTGCCAGTGATGCGATGCTGCAGTCTTGGAGTGAAAATAGCTTCACAAGTTTCTCTCGCTACGCCACACGGGTTCGCAGGCGGTATGCAGAGCAATTGCAATATTTGCCGGCGGGGGTATTCACACGGCAAACCCTTCAAACCTGTTACACCGCACTACAAAAAAACCATGATGTTGCGGCATCGCTGCGCATGACACGAGCCTTGGCGATGGAGCGGCTCATCGTCCTGGATTGCGATGAAAATGCGCCTCTATCGGTTATCACTTCATGCATGACCGAGCTGGCAGAGTGGTCACTCGGATTGGCATTGTACGAAGTGCAGGCTCATTTGCAGGCACTTCATGGCTTGCCTCTGGGCAGCGAGCAACAGGCGAGCGAGCTTTGGATCGTTGGTATGGGCAAGCTAGGTGCACGCGAGCTCAATGTTTCCAGTGATATTGATTTGATCTTTGTCTATTCCCATGAGGGGCAAACAGCGGGTATTGATGAGCAGCAACGCGGGAGCATCAGTAACCATGAGTATTTCCAAAAGCTCGTGCGAAGCGTGTGCCAACTCCTTGCTGACGTGAGTGAGCACGGCTTTGTGTTCCGAATTGATCTGGCGCTGCGCCCGCATGGCAATTCCGGGCCATCGGCGGTATCTCTTGCGGCCTTGGAAGACTACTTTCTTGTGAGTGGTCGCGAATGGGAGCGCTTTGCTTGGCTCAAAAGTCGTGTTGTTGCTTTTACCGGTGAGCTATTGAAAGCCAAAGCCTTGCATGAGGTGGTCAATCCCTTTGTCTATCGTCGCTATCTGGATTACAGCGTGTTCGAAGCCTTGCGCCAATTGCATGGCCAAATCCGGGAGCACGCCAGCCGCCGAGCAGCGGGGCGGCCCGAGCGAGCTAATGATGTGAAGCTTTCGCGCGGCGGCATTCGTGAGCTGGAATTTATTGTGCAATTGCTGCAAGTGGTGCGTGGCGGCCAGTTTCCTGAGCTGTGCACACGGCCGACGCTGAAGGCCTTGCAGCGCGTTGCAGCAAGCGGCTTGATGCCGGCAGAAACGGCGCAGGCACTTGCACGCGCCTACGAATTCCTTCGCCGCACAGAGCACCGCATCCAGTATCTGGATGATCAGCAAACGCATTTGCTGCCCACGAACGATGAGGATTGCGCTTGGCTTTCACGCAGCATGGGGTATGAGAACTGCTGCGGTTTTCTCTCTGCGCTTGACGACCATCGCGAGTTAATTGCGAGCGAATTTGACAAACTCTTGGGCCAAGATAAAGCATGCAAAGGTTGTGGTGCCAGCCCTGGGCAGTCGGGTGACATCATCACAGAAGCTATTGCAGAGATGCCGCCAGCTCTTCAAGCGCGCGTGCAGCAATGGCAAGAGCATCCGCGCATTCAAAGCCTCAAAGAAGAATCTCGCCAGCGATTGCACAGGCTGGTGCAGCGCATGGCGCAGTGGTTGCTTGAGGGCGCAGTCACTGAAACCGCTGCTTTGCGCTTTGCTGATTGGCTTGAGCCCCTGCTACGCCGCGAAGCCTATCTCGCTCTGCTTCTTGAGCGCCCGGCGGTACACGAGCGTTTGCTGCGCGTGCTGGGCGCAGCGCGCTGGCCACAGCGTTATTTGATGCAGCATCCGGGCGTGATCGATGAGCTGGCCAGCGAGAGTATCTTGGCAGAGCGATTTGATGTGCAGCAGTTTGCACAGGAGTTGCAGCAGCGTCGCGCCGCTTTGCAAGGCAGCGGCCAAGGCGATGAGGAAAGCCTGATGGCTTTGCTGCGCCGCGCGCAGCAAGCCGAGCTCTTTCGTATTCTCGTGCGGGACCTGGAAGGCCGCATCTCGGTGGAGCAAGTGGCCGATGATTTGAGCGCTTTGGCCGACACCATTCTTCGCGTGAGCACACAATGGGCTTGGGAGTTCATCAAAGAGCGCCATCGAGAGCAACCGTGCATTGCCATCATTGGCTATGGCAAATTAGGCGGTAAAGAGCTCGGTTACGGCAGTGATTTGGATATCGTTTGCTTGTATGAGGACACCAGCCCAGAGGCGAGCGCCTTGTATGCCAAGCTGATCCGCAAACTCATCAGCTGGCTCTCCACCAAGACGGCGCAAGGCGATTTGTACGATATTGATACCGCGCTTCGCCCCAACGGCAGCGCTGGCTTGCTGGTGACATCCATCGAAGCATTTGCAGATTACCAAACCCAGCGCGGCAGCAATACCGCTTGGACGTGGGAGCACCAAGCCATGACACGAGCGCGCTGCGTGTATGCCGCGCCAGAGTTGGCGGCGCGTTTCGAGTCTATTCGGCATCAGGTACTCATCTCACAGCGCGATGCGGCGGCTTTGAAGTCTGAAATTTTGGCCATGCGCGAGCGCGTGATGCAAGCGCACCGCGTACCTGCTGCACGCTTTGATGTGAAGCACAGCGTTGGCGGCATGGTCGATGTCGAGTTTGCGGTGCAGTATTTGGTGCTTTCCCAAGCGGCTTTCCACCCGGTGCTGGCTCTTAACAGCGGCAATATTGCCTTGTTGCAGGCCGCTGAGGACGTGGGTTTACTGCCTTCAAGTATCGGTAAAGAGGCAGCTGATGCTTATCGGCAATTGCGCCAAGCGCAGCATCTGGCCAGGCTTGATGAGCAAAACCCACAAGTTGAGATGGATCAGCTCCAAAATGCAAAAAGCGCCGTGAAGGCGCTTTGGAGAGCTGTTTTCGGTGGTTAGACCGAATCGGCGGCTTGTCGAGTTAAGCCACAAAAACGGCAATAAACGCCAACAAAAACATCAGCAGGCCGCCAACAACGGGCAGCACCACGGGCATCAAAGGCACAATCGCCTCTACGCCGTCTTGTGGCGCATCCGAGTGGTCGGCGTGTTCGGTAGAGTGGGGTGCAGACATGACTAAACCTCGAAAATAACAATCCTTGTATTTTACAAGACTTGCCAGCTGCTCTACGTTTGTTTAAAAGGGGTGGCGCGTCAATCGCAGACTAAAGCGTACGCCCGGCATCTCAGCACGCGCATGCGCGTCCTCAATAACTAGCTGGGCGCCATGGCGTTTGGCGATCTCTGCCACGATGGCCAGTCCCAAGCCAGAGCCATCGGCCTCTTGTCCTAAGCGGCGGTAAAACGGTTGCAATACCAACTCTCGTTCGCCCTCGGGGATGCCAGGGCCATTGTCTTCGACCTGAAGCAGCACCTGACCAGAATCGCTTGCCAACACGCGAAGCGTGATCACACCACTGCGCTCGGGCGTGCTCGGGACATAAGCCAAGGCGTTGTCCACCAAATTACGCACCAGCTCTGCCAGTAAGGCAGGGTAGCCTTGAATTTGTGCGGCAGGATCATCCGCTTCCAAACCTTCGTAGCCCAGATCAAAGTGCCGCTCCATGGCGCGCGGCAGTGCCTCGCGCACCACCTCCTGCGCCAGCTGTGCTACATGCACGTTTTGCTTGGGCAGGCTTTGGCCGCTGCCTTCAGCTCGGGCCAGAGCCAGCAATTGATTCACCGTGCGTGTGGCATTCATGCTGGCGCGGCTGATTTGTTTGAGGGATTGCTTGAGATCAGCCTCACTGGCTTGCGCACGTAAAGCCAGCTCGGCTTGCATGCGCAGGCCCGCGAGGGGCGTTTTCAGCTGGTGCGCTGCATCGGCCAAAAAGCGCCTTTGAGCGGCGAGAGACTGGCGCTCGCGGCCAAACAGATCGTTGACCGAATTGACCAAAGGTGCCACCTCTTGCGGCACAGCCTGCGTATCAATCGGGCTCAAATCATCTGGGCGGCGAGCGCGAATACGCTCTTCTAGCTCATGCAGCGGGCGAATACCGCGTGCCAGAGCCAACCACACCAAGAGCACAGCCAGTGGCAACACGATAAATTGCGGCAGCATCACGCCCTTGACGATTTCTGTGGCCAAACGTGAGCGCTTCTCTCGCGTTTCAGCCACTTGGATCAAGATAGGTTTACTTCCCGCGCTGCTGAGATCGGTGCGGGTGTAAAGCCAAGCGATACGCACCTCTTCGCCGCGAAACTCATCATCGCGCAATTTCACGCGTCCTGTCTCCACCACATCGTCCTCAGGCGGCAATGGCAGATCTCGCTCGCCGCTTAAATGCTCACCTCGCAGGCCCAGCACTTGGTAATAAACCAAATCATCCTCATCTGCGCGCAAAATTTCGCGTGCTGGCTGCGGCAAATTAAAAACCGCCTTGCCTTGGCTCACGCTGACCAGCTGCGAAAGCGCCTGTGTGTTGTATTCGAGCGCCCGATCAAACGGGCCACCCGCAATGCCTTGTGCTACCAGCCAAGTCAGGATCAAGCTGGCTGGCCAAACAATCAGCAGCGGCGTGAGCATCCAATCGAGGATTTCGCCGAATAAGCTGCGCTGCTCGCGCTGGAAGATTTTGAAGGGCACAGCGCTATGCTAAATGGTTTGCGCCGCTAGAGTTCGATCAGGTGTGCGATCAAATTTTCTCGAGGCAATAGCCCAGCCCGCGCACCGTGGCAATGCGGATCGGGCCTTTCTCAATCTTCTTACGCAGGCGGTGGATATACACCTCAATCGCGTTATTGCTCACTTCTTCGCCCCATTCGCAAAGCCGCTCTACCAGTTGATCTTTGCTTACCAAGCGGCCCGAGCGCGCCAGCAAAATCTCCAGCAAGCTGATCTCGCGCGCTGAGAGGTCAATCATCTTCCCATCAATCGTTGCCACGCGGCCAGATTGGTCGTAGCTTAAAGGCCCATGCTTGATGAGTGTGCTCGCGCTGCCCGCCGTACGCCGTGTGAGTGCGCGCACGCGAGCCTCCAACTCTTCCAAAGCAAAGGGCTTGGCCATGTAATCGTCAGCCCCATAATCCAGCCCCTTCACGCGCTCTTCCACGCTATCCGCCGCCGTGAGAATCAGCACCTGCAGCGAAGAGCCGCGCCCACGCAAGCGCTTCAATACTTCCAAGCCATGCAGCTTGGGCAAGCCCAGATCGAGAATCAGTAAATCAAATTCGGTATTGGTCATCAGCGCCGCATCGGCCTGCACGCCATCCGTCACATGATCCACCGCCGCGCCCGAGCTGCGCAGCGCACGCAGCAGCCCATCGGCCAACACTTGGTCGTCTTCCGCAATCAGGATACGCATGGCTAGTCTCCTATGTTGTTCTCACTCTTGCAGCAGATTGTAAGGATTGTGCTGAATCGGGGCTGACGCGACAATCGGAGGCCAAAAGGGGGAAAATTGAATTGTTTTAGGAGATTGCCATGCCCAAATTTTCATTCTCTCCCCTCCCATTGCTGCTGTGCTTAGCACTCGCAACGCCCGTGCTGCAAGCCCAGCAAAGCCCCTCTTCGCCCGGCATACCCAGCGCCGCAGCGCCCCAAGCCGGCGATGCGCAATGCATCTTGGCCGGCCGCCTCAGCAGCGAAGGCCGCTGGGCTCCGCAGACCAAAGGCATGCAATTGCTCGATACCGCTGGCAAACCAGTGAGCAGCGCGGCGCAAACTGTGCTCTCCTCCATCAAATCCGTGCGCGTATCCTCGCCCATGCTGCTGTCTAAATGCAATGCTGGGCAAGCCATGGCGGATGGCGATGCCAGCCAAGGCAGCAAAAGCCCCACGCCCGCTTTGACGGCAGGCAACGCGCCAATTGAAGTGCAAGCCATGGCCACGCTGCCTGGCCGCGCTGGCGGGCAATGGGTCGAGCTGCGTGTGAGCGTGCCAGCAGAGCGCGTGGTGATGCTTACTCGCTGAATCTCTTTTTTGCTCGGTTTTTAAGGCAAAACAAGGCATTCGCCGGCATAGAATCTGCGCAAGGTGCTATCTATTTCATAGTGAATGCATTGGCTGTGCAACGTGTGCAAGATTGCGCGCTGACCATCGCACTTACACCTGCGCGTGACACTGCGCCCGGCCTGTCTTCTTTTCAGCGAACCGTGCGGGATACGACGAGCTACTGATCTTTTGTAGCGATGATGAGATGGTTTGCTGCGCCCGACCGAGAAGCCATCCGAGCGCAGCATCCCGCTCCGGCGCTGATGGGCTTGGTTGGTACTCGTCTATAAAACCCGCTGCTAAACTTAAGTAATGAAGAAGTTTCTTCGACAAACTCGACTGTTGCAAAAAACTTGCCCTCATTGCGGTAAAGTTAATCATCTTGCGCTCATCGATTTAATCAGAAGCTTTTACTTGCATGGAGAGTCATATACATCAGTAGCTAGGCATTGGTGTCATCATTGCCACAAAGGCTGGAATGTCGATTGGTTTTTCACACTGCAATTCATTTTTTACATCTTTTGCTTGATGATATTTTTGTCGCGTACTGACGAGGTCGTGCATCTTTTATCGCCATATCCGGGCGAGTCATGGGTCATGTATGGAATCACCATGAGTACATTTCTTGCGGGTTTTGTTTTTATAGATTTTTATATCAAGACGCTTTTTGTGAGATTTTTGCCTGTTGTAAAACAGACCTAAGATTTCACTTTAGGTTAGAAAATCGTAGTTCGCCAATCGCGCCCATTCACACCAGCGCGGGATGCTGCGTACGGATGGCTTCTTGATCGGGCGCGGCCAGCCATCTCATCACCGCTACAAAAGATCAGTAGCTAGTCGTATTCCGCTCGGTGCGCTGAAAAGAAGACAGGCCGGGCGCAGTGTCACGCGCAGGTGTAGGTGCGATGGTTTGAGAGAAACTATTTTTTCTGCTCAGTTTTAAGGCAAAACAGAGCATTCGCCGGCATAAAATCTGCGCAGAGTGCTACTAAATTAATAGTAACCACTTTCCATACAAATACATCAAGCCGCAGCGAGTTTGGCTTTCAGCATCTCGTTGACTTGGCTTGGATTGGCTTTGCCTTTGCTGGCTTTCATGGCTTGGCCGACCAAGGCGTTGAAGGCTTTTTCTTTGCCAGCTTTGAATTGCGCGACGTTGTCTGGATTGGCGGCGAGCACTTCTTCGATGATTTTCTCTAGCGCGCCAGAGTCGTTCATCTGTTTGAGGCCTTTGGCTTCGATGATGGCATCGACTTCGCCACCTTCTGTCCACATCGCATCCATCACTTGCTTAGCGGCATTGTTGGAGATCGTGCCGTCGTGAATGCGGCTGATGAGCGCGCCTAGTTTTTGCGCGGACACGGGGCTTTGCTCGAAGGACTTTTCTTCTTGGTTCAAGCGGCGCGAGAGTTCGCCCATGACCCAGTTGCTGGCTAGTTTTGCTTGGCCACATGCTTTAGCGGCCGTCTCAAAATATGCAGCGCAAGATTGGCTTTGGGTAAGTTGGGTGGCATCGTATTCCGGCAGAGCGTAATCGCTCACGAAGCGCTGCGCCATAACGCGCGGGAGTTCGGGCATGGTGGCTTTTACGTCGTTCACCCAGCTTGGCGCAACATGCAGCGGCGGCAAATCGGGGTCAGGGAAATAGCGGTAATCGGCGGCGTCTTCCTTGGTGCGCATGGCGCGGGTCTCACCCGTGTCAGGGTCGAACAAGACGGTGGCTTGTTGGATTTTTTTGCCGTCTTCGATTTGCTCGATTTGCCAGCGGATTTCAAAATCAATGGCTTGCTGCATGAATTTGAAGCTGTTGAGATTCTTGATTTCGCGGCGTGTGCCGAGTTCGGCGCCGGGCTTGCGCACGCTCACGTTGGCATCGCAGCGAAACGAGCCCTCTTGCATGTTGCCATCGCAAATGCCGATCCAAGTGACGATTTTGTGCAGCTCTTTGGCGTAGGCCACCGCTTCGTCAGACGAGCGCATGTCGGGCTCGGTGACGATTTCTAGCAAGGGCGTGCCTGCTCGGTTGAGGTCAATGCCAGATTGCCCGATGAAATCTTCGTGGAGGGATTTGCCGGCATCTTCTTCGAGGTGGGCGCGCACGAGGCGCACGGTTTTCTTTTCGTCGCCCAAATAAAACTCAACTAAGCCGCCTTGCACGACGGGGATTTCGAATTGGCTGATTTGATAGCCCTTGGGCAGATCGGGATAGAAATAGTTTTTGCGGGCGAAGATGCTTTTCTCGGCAATCGTGGAGCCGAGCGCGAGGCCGAGCTTGATGGCGCATTCGACCGCGCCTTTGTTCATGACCGGGAGCGTGCCGGGCAGCGCCAAATCCACGGGTGCGGCCTGCGTGTTGGGCTCAGCGCCGAAAGCGGTGGAGGCGCGGCTGAAGATTTTGCTTTGCGTGGCGAGCTGGGTGTGCGTCTCGAAGCCGATGACGACTTCGTAGCCTTGAATGAGTTTGCTCATAATCAAAAACCCTCCGGGCGGCGGGCGTGGAAATCGGTGGCTTGTTGGTATTGGTGGGCGACGTTGAGAAGCTGGGCTTCTTTGAAGTAGTTGCCAATCAATTGCATGCCTACTGGCATATTTGCTGCGCCGAAGCCGACGGGCAGGCTCATGCCAGGCAGGCCCGCTAGGCTTGCGGGGAGCGTGAAGATGTCTGCGAGGTAGTTTGCTACTGGGTCATCGGATTTTTCGCCAATTTTCCAAGCAACGGTGGGAGCCACGGGCCCGGCGATTACGTCGCATTCTTTGAGCGCATTTTGAAAATCATCCGCGATCATGCGGCGGATTTTTTGGGCTTGGAGGTAGTAGGCATCGTAGTAGCCGTGGCTCAAAACGTATGCGCCGATCATGATGCGGCGTTTGACCTCATCGCCAAAGCCTTGAGCGCGGGTTTTTTTGTACATATCGAGCAAATCGCCGTGCTGCGCTGCGCGGTAGCCGAATTTCACGCCGTCAAAACGGGAGAGATTGGAGCTGGCTTCGGCGGGGGCGATGATGTAGTAGACCGGGATGGACAGCTCGGTGCGTGGCAAGGTGATGGGGACGAGCTTTGCGCCGAGTTTTTCTAGTTCTTTCAAAGCCGCATCAACAGCGGCGCGCACGTCTGCACTCAAGCCCTCGCCAAAGAATTCTTTGGGGATGCCGATGCGAAGGCCATCTAGCTTGTCATTCAAGCCGAGAGAGAAATCCTCGGCGGGCATATCAAGCGACGTGGAATCACGATCCAAATCCGGGCCACACATGGCAGAGAGCAGCAAAGCGCTGTCTTCAGCGGAGCGCGCCATCACGCCAGCTTGATCGAGGCTGGAGGCAAAAGCAATCATGCCGTAGCGGCTGGCGCGGCCGTACGTTGGCTTAATGCCAGTGATGCCGCAAAAGGCTGCGGGCTGGCGGATCGAGCCGCCAGTGTCTGTGCCAGTTGCTGCGCTTACCAGCCCGGCGGCGACTGCCACGGCGCTGCCGCCCGAGCTGCCGCCGGGGATGCGGCTGGTGTCCCAAGGATTCAAAACTTTGGCATAGGCAGAGTTTTCATTGCTTGAACCCATCGCGAATTCATCGCAATTGAGTTTTCCAAGAGTAACGGCTCCCTCGCCGCCAAGATTGCTCACGACTGTGCTATCGAAAGGTGAGCGATAGCCTTTGAGCATCTTTGAGCCAGCGGTGGTCGGCCAGTCTTTCGTCACGAAAATGTCTTTGTGGGCAATCGGCAGGCCGAGCAGGGGTGCTGTATCGCCAGTGTCTAGGCGCTTTTGTGCAGCAGCGGCTTGGGCGAGCGTGGTGGCCTCGTCAGTGGCCAAATACGCGCCCAGATGCGCATTCGCCTTCATGCGGGCGAGGAAATGCTGAGCCAATTCAGGCGCGGACAACTCCTTTTTTGATAGCTGTTTGCGCAGGTGGGATAAGGGCTGGAAGTGAATATCGCTCATTTTCTTGGCCTCACTCGATTACTTTGGGCACAAGAAACAGGCCGCGCTCCACAGCTGGCGCGCTTTGCTGGTTAGCTTCGCGGTTATTCGGCTCAGAGGCGATATCGGCGCGCAGGCGCAGCTGAATCTCTTGGATGGCGGCCACGGGATGGGCGAGGGGCTCGATGCCTTTGGTGTCCACCGCACGCATCTGCTCGACGATGTCAAAAAAGTTGTTGATGGAGCTGAGCATGCGCTGGGGCTCGTCGCCGCGCAGCTCAAGGCGCGCGAGGTTGGCAATGCGGTCAATGTCGGAAGGGTTCAAGGCCATGATGATGTCTAGAGGTTTTGCAACAAATTTAGGAGCAAAAACCGGCTTTTTCAAGAGTGCAATCGGGTATTATCCTGTCTTTGGTTTGTCTATGGTTTGCCGCGCCTCATTTGAGGGCATAAAAACCTAAAAAAAGGATTGAAGATGTTAGGTGCATTTCGTCGGTATCTCTCCACCGACCTGGCCATCGATTTGGGGACGGCCAATACTCTGATTTTCGCGCGCGGCAAGGGCATCGTGCTCGATGAGCCTTCTGTCGTGGCGATTCGCCATGAAGGCGGTCCGCAGGGCAAAAAAGTGATTCAGGCCGTGGGCAAAGAAGCCAAGGCCATGTTGGGCAAAGTGCCTGGCAACATCGAAGCGATTCGCCCGATGAAAGACGGCGTGATTGCCGATTTCGTGATCACCGAGCAGATGATCAAGCAGTTCATCAAGATGGTTCACCCCCGCAGCTTGCTCACGCCCAGCCCGCGCATCATTATTTGCGTGCCTTGCGGCTCAACGCAAGTGGAGCGCCGCGCGATTCGTGATGCGGCTGAAGCGGCTGGCGGCAGCCCGGTGGATTTGATTGAAGAGCCGATGGCGGCGGCGATTGGTGCAGGCCTGCCAGTGAGCGAGGCTTCTGGCTCGATGGTGGTGGACATTGGCGGCGGCACAACCGAAGTGGGCGTGATCTCGCTCGGCGGCATGGTCTACAAAGGCAGCGTGCGCGTCGGTGGCGATAAGTTTGACGAAGCCATCATCAACTACATTCGCCGAAACTACGGCATGCTGATCGGCGAGCCCACCGCAGAAGCGATCAAGAAGCAAATTGGCTCGGCCTTCCCCGGCTCAGAAGTCAAAGAGATGGAAGTCAAAGGTCGCAATCTATCCGAAGGCGTGCCACGTGCGTTCACGATTTCATCGAACGAAGTGCTGGAAGCTTTGACCGATCCGCTCAACCAAATCGTGAGTGCGGTGAAGAATGCTTTGGAGCAAACGCCTCCCGAGCTGGGCGCAGACATTGCCGAACGCGGCATGATGCTCACTGGCGGCGGCGCGCTCTTGCGCGATCTGGATCGCTTGCTGGCTGAAGAAACCGGCTTGCCAGTGCTCGTTGCTGAAGATCCGCTCACCTGCGTGGTGCGCGGCTGCGGCATTGCGCTGGAGAATTCTGGCGCGCGCATGGGCAGCATCTTCGCTTCCGAATAATGTGAATCGTCTTTCCCTTTTGGCTCGGAGCATGTTGTGCCGTTAGGGACTCTGGATCGAACACCGCCGCCCTTCTTCAAGCAAGGGCAATCGGCGCTTTCTAAGCTGATGTTGTTCTCAGCCTTGGCGCTCTTCCTCATGGTGGCCGATACGCGCTTTAAGCTCACCGGGCCGATACGCGTGGCTGTGGCTACCGCGCTTTATCCCGTGCAATGGGCAGTGATGCGCCCCATCGAGATGGCGCGCGGTGGTGGTGCGTATTTTGTATCTCTGGATGATGCACAAAAGGCAAAGACAGAAGCTGAAAAGCGTTTGGCACTTCAAGCCCAGCGTGCTGCGCAAGTCGAGCAACTCGGGCTGGAAAATGATCGCTTGCGCAAGCTGCTGGCGCTTAAAGAGCGAACCACCACGCCCGCGCAAGCCGCGCAAGTGGTGTACGACGCAGCCGATCCCTTTACGCGACGCGTGATGGTGGATAAGGGTTCGATCGCGGGTATCAAAGGTGGCTCGCCGGTGATGGATGAGTCTGGCGTGCTGGGCCAAGTCACACGCGTGTATCCGCTCTCCAGCGAAGTGACGCTGTTGATTGACCGTGACCACACCATCCCCGTGCTCAACACGCGCACCGGCGCGCGCAGTGTGGTGTATGGTGATCCGTCGATCCATGGCGGCACACTGGAGCTGCGCTTCATGGCTGGCAATGCCGATGTGCAGCAGGGCGATATCTTGACGACCAGCGGTGTGGATGGCGTGTATCCGCCCGGCATGCCTGTGGCGAAGGTGGATAAGGTCGAGCGGCGCGCTGATTCGGCTTTTGCGAAGATCATTTGTCAGCCGCTGGCCAACACGCTGGGCGCACGCCATGTGATGATTCTTGAGCCTTTTTCAGTGCAAATACCCATTCCCGCCAGCGTAGAATCTGCGCAAAGTGCTCCTAAAAAAGGAGCGAAAAAATGATCATGCGTTCGGGTGATCAATTGCTGCTGCCAGTGAACCCTTGGTATCTTTGGGGCTCATTGCTGGCTGCGCTGATGCTCAATGTGCTGATGTCGGCGCTGTTTGGCCGCGCATCATGGCCGCCGGATGTGTTGGCGCTGGCCTTGGTGTTTTGGGTGATTCATCAGCCGCTGCGTGTGGGTGTGGGCACGGCGTTTATCTTTGGTCTGTGCATGGATGTGCATCAAGGTGCGCTGCTTGGGCAGCATGCGCTGGCTTACACCGCCTTGAGTTTTTTCGCCATCACGATTTCGCGTCGCTTGCTCTGGTACAGCATTCCGTCTCAGGCGCTGCAAATCTTCCCTTTGTTGGCGGCAGCGCATGCACTGCAACTCGCGGTGCGCTTGCTCGCAGGTCACAGTTTCCCCGGCTGGGGCTTTGTGATTGCACCTGTGATCGAGGCTTTGCTTTGGCCTGTTGTGACACTGATCTTGCTCGCGCCACAGATGCGAGCGCCTGATCCGGATGCCAATCGGCCGTTGTAGAGCTCATTGTTAGGACCGATGCCATGACTGAACTGCGCAACGTAGAAGCCGAGTTAGCCAAGTTTCGCCGCCGCGTGCTGGTGGCCAGCGTCTTCGTGCTGTTCTGCTTCTTGCTACTCGTCTCGCGCTTGGTGTGGCTGCAAGTGGTGCGCCATGACGATTTTGAAGAGCAGGCGGAGAGCAACCGTACGGCCATTGTGCCCATCGTGCCCAATCGCGGCTTGATCATGGATCGCAATGGCATCACACTGGCCACCAATTACTCTGCCTACACGCTAGAGATCACGCCTTCCAAAATTCCCGGCACTTTGGAGGAAACGATTGATCAGCTTTCCGCCTTGGTAGACATCCAGCCGCGCGATAAGCGCCGCTTCAAGAAACTGGTGGATGAATCCAAAAGTTTTGAATCACTGCCGATTCGCACGCGTCTCTCCGATGAGGAAGTGGCGAAATTTGCCGCGCAGCGCTTTCGCTTTCCCGGCGTGGATATCAAGGCGCGATTGTTTCGTCAGTATCCACATGGGGAGCTCGCCAGTCATGTGATTGGCTACATTGGCCGCATCAACCAGCGCGAAAAAGAACAAATTGAAGAGTGGCCCGAAGAACAGCAAACCAATTACAAAGGCACAGATTACATTGGCAAGCTAGGCATTGAGCAAAGCTTTGAACAGCAGTTGCATGGCATCACGGGTGTCGATGAGGTCGAGACATCTGCGGGTGGCCGCGCAGTGCGCAAGCTCGCCAGTAACCCCGCTACGCCGGGTAACACCATCAAGCTCTCCATCGATATCAAGCTGCAGAAACTCATCGAAGAGATGTATGGCGAGCGGCGCGGGGCTTTGGTGGCGATTGATCCGCGCAATGGCGAGGTTCTGGCCTTTGTGAGCATGCCGACCTTTGATCCGAATCTCTTCGTTGAGGGCATTGATGTTG
Source organism: Variovorax sp. PCZ-1 (assembly GCF_018413605.1). Lineage (GTDB taxonomy): Bacteria > Pseudomonadota > Gammaproteobacteria > Burkholderiales > Burkholderiaceae_C > JANMDU01. Next base: position 349,135 of record NZ_JAHCDN010000003.1, read on the forward strand.
AGAACTGGCAAATCTTGAATGAGAGCATTGATAAGCCCTTGCTCAATCGCGCCCTGCGCGGCACGTACCCACCTGGCTCCACTTACAAGCCTTTCATGGCTTTGGCAGCGCTGGAAACAGGCAAGCGCACCGCGGGCACGATCATCAACGATGCCGGCTCATGGACATTCGGCGGCCACACCTTCCGCAGCCACGGCGATGGCGGCTTGGGCGCGGTAGATATGTATCGCAGCATCGTGAAATCATCCAATGTGTATTACTACTCTCTTGCCAACGAGATGGGTGTGGATGCCATGCATGATTTCATGAAGCCGCTGGGCTTTGGGCAATACACCGGCATTGACATCAATGGCGAGGTGCGTGGCGTGTTGCCTAGCCAAGAGTGGAAGCGCACGTATTACAAGAAGCCTGAGCAGAAGAAATGGTATGCCGGCGAGACGATCTCGCTGGGCATCGGCCAAGGCTACAACACCTTCACCATGCTGCAGCTTGCACATGCCACTGGCATCTTGGCCAATGGCGGTATTCGGCATCAGCCTAAGCTGGTGACAGCTACGCAGGATGCTTTGAGCCGCAATTGGATACCTGCTGCCAAAGAGCCAGCGATGAACCTAGGCTATAAACCCGAGCACGTGGCCGTGATCAATCGCTCGCTCGTGGGCGTGACGAAAGAGGGCACATCTGCACGCGTATTTGCAGGCGCAGGCTACGTGAGCGGCGGCAAAACCGGCACAGCCCAGGCCGTGACGATTGGCCAAAAAGATAAATACAACGCCTCCAAATTAGAAGAGCACCAGCGTGATCACGCCCTCTACATGGCCTTCGCGCCGGCAGACAATCCACAAATCGCTCTCGCCGTGATCGTAGAAAACGCAGGCTTCGGCGCAGAGCATGCCGCGCCGATTGCGCGCCGTGTGTTTGATTACGTGTTGCTTGGGCAATACCCGAGTGAAGAAGATTTAGTGGCTGTGAAAAAAGGCCAGGCCGCTGCGCCGATTGGCAAGCCGCGTAAGGTGGAAGACATTCCTTGGAAAACCGCCGCGCCTTGATAGGCTTGTGATAGCGCCGTTTCAGAGTGTCGTGCTTACGCCACGACTTTTCGGGTTTCCCCGAGTTGTTATTGTTTGTCACGTTTTGGACAATTGAAAAAGAACGACCGTTCTATTTTAAAAAATCTAAACCGGAGACATCAATGAAAAACAAACTCCTGGCCGCCATAGGCGTGGCCGCTCTTGTGCTGGCAACTGCAGGCACAGCCGTAGCAACCAATTATTCCTTGTGGATCAATGGCCGTAACAACGCCAATGCCCAAGCTGGAAACTACGCCGACTTTACTTATTGGGGCCCCACAACGACGGCCGCCGGCGTGAACAAAATCTCTGTGAACTGGGATGGGTCGAGCCGCATCGCTGATCAAAACTACCGCGTGCGCGATGCGCTCGATTGCTATTGCACAGGTGATAACTGGTGTTATGTGGCTGCGCACAGCGCCGGCAATTTGCAAATTGGCTACGCCCTGTCTCTTTACGGCGGCTCTGCCCGCACGAAGAGAAACGGCGTCGTCTCTGGCGGCCAATGCGGCACCGCTGCTGGCGGCGGCACGCAAACAGGCTGGAACATCAAATGGGTGAATGTGGCTGCAGGCGCTGCTGGCGGCAGCGAGTTGGCTGATGTGGGCAGCTGGGCTGTGTCTGATGCGCTCACACAAGATCTGAAGACGGCCACGGCGCGTGCGATGTATGACCACAACCAGACCCGCTCCAAGTGGTTCTACATGTACACCGGCGCCAAAGGTGTCTGGTATTCAGAAGCATTCATGCCTGGCGAAGACGATCAAGCCGTGGCTTATCACTCTTCAGGCGGCACGGCTGGCTCAGGCGGCACGCGTTTGTGCAACCCATCGGTGAGCTCCTGCAATGACTTGACCACAGGCACCGCAGCCAATGAAGGCGGCAGCGCGAAGTGGACGAACCACGACGTGAAATTCCGTGACAGCAGCGACCAATACAACCACTACACCAATGGCAATTGGGGCGGCGTGGTGGGCTTGGTGCGTGCCAACATGGTGGCCAACGCGTTGTAAAGCCTGATCGGGCACGGCAACAGCATTTGCGCTGTTCTACGAACAATCATTCTTTCTAGATAGGAGACATTCATGAAACGCAAACTGCTTGTGGCTGCTGCCCTGATTCTTGCTGGCGCTACCGCCGCAGTCGCGACCAATTATTCTTTGTGGATCAATGGTCGCAACAACCAAAATGCGCAGGCCGGCAATTACGCTGATTTCACTTACTGGGGGCCAGCCAGCACGGCCGCTGGTGTGAACAAAATCTCGGTGAACTGGGATGGCTTTAACCGCGTGGCTGATCAGAACTATCGCGTTCGCGATGCGTTGGATTGCTATTGCACTGGTGATAACTGGTGCTACGTGGCCGCGCACAGCGCTGGCAACTTGCAAATTGGCTATGCCTTGTCGCTTTACGGCGGGAGCGCGAGACCCAAAAGAAATGGCGTGGTCTCGGGCGGTCAATGTCAAGCCGCGGCTGGCGGCGGCACGCAAACCGGCTGGAACATCAAATGGGTGAATGTGGCCGCAGGCGCTGCTGGCGGCAGTGAGTTGGCTGATGTGGGCAGTTGGGCGGTGTCTGACCCCCTCTCACAAGATTTGAAAACTGCTACAGCGCGCGCGATGTATGACCACAACCAGACCCGCGCCAAGTGGTTCTACATGTACACCGGTGCCCAAGGCGTCTGGTATTCAGAATTGTTTATGCCGGGCGAAGATGACCAAGCCGTGGCTTACCACTCCGCAGGCGGCACAGCGGGCAGCGGTGGCCGACGCTTGTGCAATCCCAGTGTCTGGTTCTGTGATGATCTGACGTCAGGCACAGCGAGCAACGAGGGTGGCTCGGTCAAGTGGGCAAACCATACGGTGCAGTTCCGTGACAGCAGTGACCAGTACAACCACTACACCAATGGCAATTGGGGTGGCGTGGTGGGCTTGGTGCGCGCCAACATGGTGGCCAACGCGCAATAAGAGCCCTTACTTTTAGCCATGCACAAACGCGCCGCCACCGCTTGGATGCTGGCCATCCTCGGGGTGGCTGCGCTGCTGCTATGGTGGCTGTTTGGTGATGATTCGACTAGTACCGAAGCAGCTAAGCCAGCTGCTGCTGCGAGCATGTCAGGCGCGATGCAAAGTTCGGCTGCCTCGTCATTGATTGGTGCAGCGGCAGGTTCATCGATAAGCAGCAGTGGCGCGCCACTCAGCCCAGAAGGCCAGAGGCTCCGTGAAGAAAAACTGGTGCAAGCACGCGAGCGCTACGAGCGCGCGAGCCAAGTATTCAGCAGCTACCGCGATGCCACACGCTATCCGCATGAATCTCGCCCGATTGCAGATGCGCCCGATCAGGTGCGCCCCTTTGATCCCGTGATCGAAGAAAAAACCATGCGCAATGAGCGTGGTGAAGGCGTCAAAGGTATCACGCTGAAGACCGGGCAAGATCGCGTGTTTCTCTCTGGGCAGGATACGGTGAAGTTCACCGTGCAGGCCATAGACAGTAGTGGCAAAGTATTGCCTTTGCTCATCACGCGCGCTGCTGCGCAATCCATGCCTGATGGCAAGCAATTGCAGCAAGTACGCGCGGCCAATTTGGATTTTACAGATGCTGGCGCATCGGGGGCAGGCGGTGCAGATGATGTGGCCGGAGATGGCAATTTCAGCGCCCGCCTCTCGCCATCTACCCAAGGTTTTGCGGGCTTTGCAGGCACGATCCGCGTGCTCGTTTTCGTGCGTGCCGATGGCAAAGAAGGTGTGGCGCATTTTGACGTGATCTACACCGAAGACGCGCCAGCCACTTGGGGCACAGTCCGCGAAGCGCAGGAGCAGGGCTCGCTCAATTTCTATGTCAAAGCCAATGTGCGCGTGCCAGGGCGCTATGTGGTGAGTGCTCGTGTGGATGATGCGCGCGGTCAGCCATTTGCTTTGGTGACGTTCAACGATGAAGTTGCAGCTGGCGCGAAGGAATTCAAACTGCATCTGTTTGGCGCTTTGATCCGCGACAAGCGCCCCGTGTTTCCACTCAAGCTTCGCGATGTGGATGGCTTTTTGCTGATTCCCGATAAATTTCCAGATCGCTTGATGATGTCGCGCCGCGCCGGTGTGGTGCACACCAGTGGCAGCTACAACGCTGACAGCTTTTCGCCCAACGAATGGAGCAGCGAAGAGCGTGATCGCTACTTAGCTGAATATGGCCGTGATCTGGATGCGGCGCGCAGAGAGCTAGAGCGCCTAGGCGGGAAGTAGCCCATTTTTAAAGCATTTTTGGCATATCGCCGGCATAGAATCTGCGCGGAATGCTATTGATTTAATAGTAATTCAAGCTGCGTGATGAAGTGGGTAGCCACGTCCCATCCCATCTGATCGGTGATTTCTTGAAAGCATGTCGGGCTGGTTACATTGATTTCCGTGAGCTGCTCGCCGATCACATCTAGGCCGATTAAAAACAAACCACGTTTGGCGAGATTCGAGCCGATGTGTTCAGCAATTTCTCTGTCGCGCGGCGTGATCGGTTGCGCCACACCTTTGCCGCCCGCCGCCAAATTGCCTCGTACCTCGCCGCCCTGTGGGATGCGTGCGAGGCAGTAGGGCACAGGCGCACCATTGATCACGAGGATGCGTTTATCGCCTTGCTCAATCGCCGGAATGAACTTTTGCACCATCACAGTTTGCGCGCCGTCTTTGTTCAGCGTTTCGATGATGCCGCCAAGGTTCAGCCCATCGGCTTTCACGCGAAAAATGCCAGCGCCGCCCATGCCATCGAGCGGCTTCAAGATGATGTCTTTGTGCTCAGCGTGAAAGCGTTTGATGTCTGACGCATCGCGCGTCACCAGCGTAGGCGAGACGAACTGCGGAAACTCCATGATGGCGAGTTTCTCTGGATGATCGCGCAGTGATCGGGCTTTGTTAAACACCTTTGCGCCTTCGCGCTCGGCCTGCTCCAGCAAATGCGTCGCGTAGAAATACTCGCTGTCAAAAGGCGGATCTTTGCGCATGATCACCGCATCAAAATCTTTGAGTGGAGCAGGGCGCTCGTTGGGCTTGTCTTGCTTGGATATGAACCAGTTTTCTAGCTCACCGGTGAGCGAAATATCGCGCACAAAGCCAGTGACCACACCACCGCTTTGCCACATCACATCTTTGGGCTCGCAAGCGCTGAGTGTGTGCCCGCGTGCGGCGGCAGCCCGCATCATGGCGAAGGTGCTGTCTTTGTAGGTCTTGAAGGATTCGAGCGGATCGGCGATGAAGAGGATGTGCATTCGTGTTCTCTGGCTTAGGTCTTAGCTCGATAGTTTTGCACAAACAGCGCCAAGCTGCCGGCCACCACACCCCAGAAGGCTGCGCCAATGCCGGCCAGCGTTACGCCACTCAATGTCACGAGGAAGGTGATGATCGCAGCATCGCGGTGCTTTTCATCTTGCAGAGCAGTTGCCAAGCCGCCTGCAATCGTGCCCAAGAGTGCTAATCCTGCAATGGCAGCGATCAGCTCTTTGGGGAAAGCGGTGAGCAGCGCAGTCACGATGCTCGCAAACAGGCCGATGAAAATGTAAATGATGCCGCACACAGATGACGCGATGTAGCGTTTATCAGGATCAGGATGCGCTTCTTTGCCCATACAAATCGCTGCAGTGATCGCGGATAGATTCAAAGCAAATCCGCCAAAAGGTGCAAGCAGAAAAGTTGCCACGCCCGTCATGCTGATGATTTTGGAGAGAGGCAGTTGAAAGCCCGAGGCGCGAATCGCCGCCACACCGGGAAGATTCTGCGAAGCCATCGTCACAATAAAAAGTGGCAGCGCTAGGCTGATGGCTGCGCCCCAACTGAATTCAGGCATCACAAACACTGGTTTTGCCAAGGAAAAAGTGATGTTTGCCGGCATAGAATCTGCGCGAAATGCTACGAAAATAATAGCGATTACCAAGGTGAGTACGACTGCATAACGTGCGTTCCAGCGCTTACCTAGTAGATAGGTGATGAGCATCAGCACCACCAGCGCCCAGTCCGTTTGCGCCGCAACAAAGCCCTGCATGCCAAAGCGCGCGAGCACGCCAGCGAGCAGCGCAGCAGCTATCGCCATCGGGATGCGATCCATCAGTTTTTCAAACCAACCGGTGACGCCAGCGAGTGTGATCAGCGCTGCGCAAATCATGAATGCGCCCACGGCTTCATTCATCGAGTAGCCCGCGCCAGATGCACCAGCCACGCCTGCTACCGCCAGTACCGCAGCGCCTGGCGTGCTCCAAGCCACCATCACGGGCTTGCGCAAAATCAAAGAGGGAATCAAGGTACATAAGCCCATACCCAAACCGAGTGCCCACATCCAAGAGGTGAGCTGCTCCGGCGTGGCTTTGAACGCGAGGGCTGCTGAGAAAACGATGGCGACGGAGCTGGTGAAGCCCACCAGCACAGCAACGAAGCCTGCAGTCGCAGCAGACAGCGAAAAGTCTTTGAAAAAACTCAAATTCCGACCCTAAATTTCAACTTTAGAGCCTAGCTCGACAACCGCGTTATTAGGCAGGCGCAAGAAATCAGCCGCAGCACTCGCGTTGTGATGCATTTGCGCAAACAGCTTCTCGCGCCATTCACTCATGCCGCCACCTATGGTCGGCACAACAGTGTCGCGCGAGAGGAAATAGCTGGTTTGCATCGGATCCAGCTCGCAGCCACGGCTGGTGATTTGCTGTAAGGCCTCGGGCACATCGGGATCGTTTTTAAATCCGAAATTCAGCGTCACTTGCCAGCAGTCATGCCCAAGCGGCTCAATCTGCACACGCTTGTTCAAACCAATCCAAGGCACTTCATGGCTTTTCACGGTCACAAACAGATTGTGTTGATGCAGCACTTTGTTGTGCTTCAAGTTGTGGAGCAATGCATTGGGCACTGTACCTTGATCGCTGGTGAGAAATACTGCCGTTCCTTCCACACGGGTGGGTGGGCTCACAAACACGGCTTCTAAAAAGCTCTTCAAATCAATGCCATCTGCTTTGGATTTCTCATGAAGCAGTTTGCGACCTTGCTTCCATGTGATCATCAGTGTGAAGATGGCCGCGCCAATCACCAAGGGGAACCAGCCGCCATCGAGCAGCTTGAGCATATTGGATGCCCAAAACGCAAAATCCACGATGAAAAACACGCCTGTGGCCGCGATGCACAGCCACAGCGGGTATTTCCAAGCATGGCGAATCACGAAGAAGGTGAGAATCGTGGTGATCAGCATATCCGTCGTCACGGCAATGCCGTAAGCCGAAGCCAAAGCGCCAGAGGATTTGAACATCACCACGGCCAACACAATCGCCACAAACAGCGCCCAGTTCACAAATGGGATATAGATTTGCCCCGTTTCTTTCGTGGATGTATGAAGCATGCGCAGGCGCGGCAAGAAACCGAGCTGCACAACTTGCTTGGTGACTGAAAATGCGCCCGAGATCAAAGCTTGAGACGCGATCACGGCAGCCATCGTGGCGAGTATCACCAAAGGAATCAGCATCCAATCAGGTGCCATCATGTAAAACGGATTCTTCACCGTCTCAGGCTTGGCTAGTAGCAAAGCGCCTTGGCCAAAATAATTGAGCGTGAGCGCTGGCATCACTACGGTGAACCAAGCAATACGAATCGGACGCTTGCCAAAATGCCCCATATCAGCATACAGCGCTTCAGCACCTGTCACGCACAACACAACCGCGCCCAAAATAATGAAGGTCGTTCCTGGGTTATGCCACATGAACAAAAGAGCGTAATGCGGGCTCAATGCCTTCAAAACCACGGGATTGCCCATGATGTGGAAGATGCCCAAACCCGCCAAAGTTGCAAACCAGACCAAGGTAATGGGTCCAAAGAACTTGCCAATACCCGCTGTGCCACGCTTTTGCACAAGAAACAAGAAAAACAAAATCACCAGTGATACGGGGACCACATACTTTTTGAACTGAGGCGAAATCACCTCCAAACCTTCCACAGCACCCAGCACAGAAATCGCCGGTGTGATCACGCCATCACCATAAAACAGGCAGGTGCCAAAGATGCCCACCATGAGTAACACGCGCCGTAACTCGGGCTTATCACTTACGGCGCGTGAGGCTAATGTGAGCATTGCCACCAAGCCACCCTCGCCCTCGTTGTCTGCTCGCAACACCAGCGCGACGTACTTGACGGAAACGATCACCGTCAAAGTCCAGAAGATCAGTGACAAGATGCCATAAATGTTTTGTGGCGTAAATTCCACATGCCCAGATCCAAAGATCTCCTTCATTGCGTACAGAACACTGGTTCCAATGTCGCCGTACACAACACCTACAGCGCCTATGATCAGAGCAATGAGAGAGGTTTTTTGTGTGGACACGTGCTATTTCCTTGACCGAGTTTAAACCGTCTGATTCAAATTCGACACCGTGAAAAATATTTCTTTACAGAAACAAAATCACATCGTCTTTTCATGCTTTTTCAGCCATTTTTGCGTCTATGTGATGAGTTCGATAAAAGTAGATCTTCTTGGTAACACAATGTTAAAATTCCTCTTGAAAATGAGCTTCGGTAAAGAAAACATTCATTATCAAGCGTTTATTTAGGTAAACTTAAGTGGTTTCGTATAACTAAGCTAAACATATCAGGTTGCTTTTTTGAAAAATGGTAAGCAGAAGGTATTCAATCTTCTGAAAATGTCACTGTTAAAGTTGCAGTCTGCAGGCATGCTGTTTGGCGGCCTCGGGGTATTACTTTTTCTGATAAGTCTGCAATTACCCGCATTTGCGCAGACTCAGGTGACTAATACCGCTTCCATATCTGTACCTTCTGGGGTAACAAATACTGGGGCTGGTTGCTCATCAGGCACCTGCACGGTATCAGACGTCGATACCGTCACCCCCAGTCTGCCTACAGTTAGCAAAACTTTTACGCCATCCAATATCAACGCAGGCGGAACTTCGCTGCTTGTTATTACATTCACCAATACGCATCAGCTCGTCTCCGCGACCTTCTCTAGCGCTTTCGTTGATACCTATCCGCCGCAAATGAGCAATTCATCTGCGCCGCTGCCTGCCACGACATGCGCTAATGGGTCAACAGTCACTGCAACCCCTGCAGCCAATTCCCTATCGGTGAGTTCGGGCTCAGTTATTCCGCCGGGAGCGTCATGTTCTGTGTCAGTTGTTGTAACGGCACTTGCGACTGGCGCTAACAGCATCCCTGCTGGCTCTTTAACGACAACCGTGGGTGCTAACGCCACTGGCGTGACAGCTACTTTAACTGTTACCCCGGTGGCTGACTTACAAATCAGCAAAACCGCCAGCGTCACCAGCGTCAACGCAGGCCAGACATTCAGCTACACCATCACCGTCTTCAACGCCGGCTCCAGCACAGCCGCCAACGTTACCGTCACCGACCTGGTCTCCGCCAGCCTGACCGTGGTCAGCGTCAACGGCGCAGGCCTGGCCGCCACCAACAGCGGCAACCAAGTCACCGGCACAGCGGCTACTCTTGCCGCCAACGCCACCGCCA
>NZ_JAHCDN010000004.1 GCF_018413605.1 Variovorax sp. PCZ-1
TGAAGGGTTCAATTTTGAATTTGAACTTGCCTTGAAAACGCGCCAACGATGCCATAACCGCACCCTTGCCAAATTGATGGCTGTGGTGCAGGCTGGGAATTGCGATCTTGAAAGCGCTATGCGTTTCGGGATCAGCTTCGCATGCTTCGATGGTGATGACCTCATCGCACATTGGGAACAATTTTTCAGCGGCATCTTGGAGTTTGTTAGCGCCTCCAATGATGACCATGACGTGATTGCTTGCGGTCTTTGCCACTTGGCGCAGTTTGAACAAGGCGTGCATCGTTCCGGAATCGTCAAGCGTCACGCCATTTTGCAGAATAACGTTCCAATCGCCTTGTGCGCTTTGCTTTTCAGTTCCCTTGATGGTTTTGCCAATCACCATGAAGGCGGCATCCGACAACCAATTAAAGCGATGATCCACTTCAAGACTACGGACAAAGCGTTTAACACCAGCGGGTGGTTCGGGGTAGATGTTGTTAGCAGCTTCGACGTGAGCCTTGTTGCGTTCACCTCCACCGTGCCATGTGCGGATGATTTTGGGTTTGGGAAACTGAATACCTAAATCTGCGCCACCTTTCATAACCTGCTGTGCCATTGTCTGACGTGCTACTTCGCAATCGACTGCGCCATCGACGAGAACCACTGTCAAGCCAGTGGAAAGGCTGATGGGGTTATGCATTGCTGCCAAAGTTGGCAGCGATTTTGTTTTCAAGATTTTTTTCATGAAAATCTCCTTGAGAGAAGCTAGATCGCGTAGCGCGATGTGCGCCACTATCCCCTAGCCCAATTTATTTACAGGTGCTATAGTGTGATAAATGAAAATAGGTATGAAATTAGGTAATGATTAATTTAAAAATGCAATCTGATCTGTGGGAAACCATGTGGTCAGCACGGCAAGCTGTGCAATATTTTCTGCTTGACGACAAGCAGATGCGAGAAGATGGTGTTCTCGCAAGACGTATCAATTCAAGGCTCGATTCTTGGTTTGATGGTGCAAAAGGTGCGTTGCTGCAAGATGAGGTTTTGCGAGAAGAAGTGCCAAATCTCTCGCATATTCTTTCGCGCTTAGACGAGCATATGCTTGAGCGTAAGTTGACACGAGAGCTTTTGTTTCCTCCACCGCTCTGGATGCGTTTATTCAAAGAGTTGCAATTTCCCATTCAAGCGCATGCAATGAATGAGTTAAAGTTATGGCAGTTAAGAAACGAGGCTAAAGGCAGGTACTTTTTGTACAAGTACTGGAATGAGAAGAGGCAGAACTACATCGGCCCCAAACATGAGCCAACGGGGAAGCATGGCCGCACAGCACTTGAGCTAGCGAATGGTGATCTGCCTGACAAGCTCACCAAAATGGTGCTCGCCTTAAATTGGATCGTTGAAGCTTATGCAGGCTTCAAAGTAAAAACTAAGATAAAACCTGTTCCTGATGGCAAGGTAACGCCACGTAAGTCAAAACGGAATTTGCAGGAAGTCGAAGCGATCCAGAAAGCTATAGCTTCAAAGCCAAGCAAGCCCGGCAAGCGACGCAACATCAAGGCTCTACGAACACAGTATGGAACTGGCTGCGTAGATGCTGTTGAGCAAGCATTGGAGCACTGCGTTGAACGTCGGAAATCAAACGTCATTAAAGGCAGTAGTGACAATCGTCCTTACTCAACGTCATTAAGCCCGCTAGCGTTGATCGAACATCTGCAAGGCAGATACAGAACTGTCGCAAGGTATGCGGTCAGCACGTTAAAGCCTGTGCTCGGCCATTTTGTTCAAACACCGCGCGGACGACCGCCCACGCTGGCCGAACTGTCTGAGCGCGAATTTCAGGCAGCGAAGAAATCTCAACGCAAAAGCAGATAGCGCTTGATTTTCAGTTGTTCAATAGTCGCTTGCTTCAGGCTTAACATCCAAGATCAACGGCTCATCTCGCTTGCTTTGAATATAGTTTGCCCAATCTTGCATCAATTGCCTGCGTCGTTCGACCATATTAGAGCGTTGATAGGCCTGCACTGTCTTGTCGCCAACAATATGCGCGAGCGCGATTTCCAAAATATCGGGTTCGTATTCACCAACTTCCGCTCCCCATGTTCGGAATGAGGCTCGAAATCCATGAGCCGTATGCGATAGTTGCATGCGCCGCAGCAACTGGGTGAACGTCATGTCACTGAGGATGGCTTTCTTGGTGTTGGGAAAGATCAGACCTGTGAGTTTTTTACCATCCAACAGATTCTGTGGTTGAAGCAACTTGGCTTGCTCAAGCACCGACCATGCCTCGTTCGACAATGGTACGCTGTGTTCGCGATTGGCCTTCATGCGTTCTGGAGGGATTTTCCAGATGCGTTTGGCCAAATCGATTTCTTCCCATACTGCGCCGCGTACTTCACCTGAGCGTGAGGCATTCAAGACAATGAACTGGAAAGCCAACTTGACGGTATCCGATGATGTGCTGTTCATCACTGCTTTCATGACCGCGCCCACTTGTTCGTGTGGGCAAGAAGCGTAGTTGGTCGCCTCTTTCTGCTTGCCTAGTGTCATCTTGATTTGCGTCCATGCTTCACTGTCCAACCCAGCGCAGTAGCCCATTGCCGCAGCATAGTTGATGACAGTACGAATCCGCTGTAGAACACGACTCAAGGTTTCAGATTTCTTTTTCCATTCGGGTTTTAGGGCATTGCGGATGTGATCATTGGTAATGCTGCCGACTGGCTTGTGTCCAAAATGCGGGAAAGCATAGGTGGTGAGGGTGTTGATCCATTGATCGCTGTGCTTTTTGTTCTTCCAATCATCTTTGTGAATCGCGTGGTACTCCTCAGCACATTGTTTGAATGTCCGCGCCAGTTTTTCAGCGTTGGCTTCGGCCACTTCCCTCGCTTGCCGCTCTTCCTTGCGCTGAGTCATGGGGTCAATACCATCGTCAAGCAGTTGACGGCAACGGCGTGCGCGGTCACGAGCCTCAGCCAGTGACCAGTCTGGGAAAGAACCCAGCCCCATATAGTGAATTTTTTTGTTGAGGGTGTACCGAAAAGCCCAAGACTTGCTACCGCTCTTACTCACTTGGAGATAAAGTCCAGCACCATCGTGGTGGAAACCGGGAACATCCAGATTGCGCACGGCAACGGCTGTGAATCGCTCACGTGCGCGACTATGAGGAGCAGGTTCAGATTTCAGTTCGACGGAGGGGTTTTCAGAGCCGGGTTCGCTTTTCATATATGCGATTTTATCCACATTTATTTATGCGATTGACGAGAATCCTTGAGATTAAATGCGAGAACATGAAAGTTCAAACTCTAGAAAAATCTCAATCAAATCAACAGCCTAGCATGCGAATGATAGGTTATGATAGTGTTTGAGTGAAAAGTAAATAACGTCGTCCGCTCCGCCAAATCAAAGAAAAGCCACTTCAAGTTATTGAAGTGGCTTTTTTCATGGTCAAAGCCAATAGCCAAGCACAAAAGATCGAGCCCTCTACCTAAGTCTGCCCAGTGTTTCCCCGATTGTTCTGGGCAAGCACTGCCTCTAGGATGTATCTTTTGCGACCACTACAAGGATTTCCATGGCCTCCTCCAAACTCATTCTCGATTACGTCTACGAGCACGAAACAAATCGCGCCAGTCAGATCTATCTGACGCAGCCTACGGGTGGTGGCAATGTGGTGGACTACACATGGGCGCAATTGATGGATCAATCGCGTCGGATGGCCACGTATTTGAAGGCGCAAGGCTTTGAGCCAGGCGCACGCATCGCTATCCTCTCCAAGAACACCGCGCACTTCATCATGGCCGAGCTGGCTATTTGGATGGCTGGCTACACCACCGTGGCTATCTTCCCAACCGAAGGCGCAGACACGGTGAACTATGTGCTCACGCACAGCGAAGCCAAGATGCTGTTTGTGGGCAAGCTCGATACATGGGATAACCAAATCGGCGGTATTCCTGCAAATCTGCCCTGCATCGCCTTGCCACTCTCACCCAAAACCAGCTACCGCACCTGGGACGACATCACCAAGCAGACGCAGCCGATTGCAGGCAAACCCGCACGTGATGGCAAAGACATCATGTTCATCATGTACACCTCTGGCTCCACCGGCACACCCAAGGGCGTGATGCACAGCTTTGAGCGCGGCACAGCAGCCAGCGTGGGCTTTGATGCCTATACAAACCGCGAAATTGGCGCGAACTCACCTTACCGTGTGCTCTCTTATCTGCCGCTGGCGCATATTTTCGAGCGCGCCTGTGTGGAATGCGCTGGCTTCATCGGTGGCCGTGGCCGTATCTTCTTTGCCGAATCGCTCGACACCTTTGTGCAGGATTTGCAGCGTGCGCAACCGACTGTATTTATTTCTGTGCCGCGCCTCTGGCTCAAATTCCAGCAAGGCGTGTTGGCCAAAATGCCGCAGAAAAAACTCGACAAACTGTTGGGTATTCCTATTCTCGGCGGCATCGTGAAAAAGAAAGTGCTCACCAAGCTCGGTTTGCAAAACGCTTTGCTCGCTGGCTCTGGCTCCGCACCGATTCCACCCGCCTTGCTCGAGTGGTATCGCAAACTTGGCCTCAACTTGGTCGAAGGCTTGGGTATGACGGAAGACTTCGCGTTTTCTCACACCACCCGCAAGGGCAGCGCCAAGCCCGGTTATGTGGGCTTCGCGCACGAGGGCGTGGAGCGACGCTTCAGCGAAAGCGGCGAATTGCTGATCAAATCGCCCGGCACGTTTGTGGGCTATTACAAGCAGCCAGAACTCACCGCTGAATCGTTCACCGCCGATGGTTTCTTCATGACCGGCGACAAAGGCGAGCTGAGCGCCGATGGTCAACTCAAACTCACAGGCCGCGCCAAAGAGCTGTTCAAAACAGCTAAAGGCAAATACGTGGCTCCTGCGCCGATTGAGAACATGATCAATGAAAGCCCAATGGTTGAGCTCTCCATGGTCTCAGGTATTGGCCAACCAGCAGCTTATGCTTTGGTTGTGCCTTCCGAAGCCCTGCGCCCACAGCTCAAAGACCCAGCCGTGCGCGCTGAATTCGAAGCCGAGATGAAAGCCGTGCTCGCTCGCGTGAATGCGAAAGTCGCAGATTACGAGCAACTGGCCAAAATCGTGGTGGCACGCGAGCCTTGGAGCATAGAGAATGGCCAGCTCACACCCACGATGAAAATCAAGCGCGCCAAGATCGAAGGTGGCGTGGCTGCGAATGTGGATAAATGGTATGAGAGCAAAGGCCAGGTGATCTGGGCTTAACTAGAAGTTTGATGAATTGCTACTGATTCAGTAGCATTCGGCGCAGATCCTTTCAAGGGTCTGCGCCGATTTTCTTTGTGTATTGATTTATTGCTTTTGCCAGAAGCCGGTGTGAAGCGCGGCGATCTCTTCTTCCAATTCTGGCACTGGGCCAATCACTTCAATCGCTTTTTGGCCGCGTGCAAACACTTCACGGCAGGGCAGATTGAGCGTTGGGTTTTGGGCATCGTTGCCGGTGAAGGAAAGCAGTCGCTCTTCGGTCATGCCAAAGACAACACGGCCAATGTTCGCCCAATACAAAGTACCCGAACACATAGCACAAGGCTCCACATTGGTGACCATGCTGCATTGCCACAAATACTCAGCGCTGTACTTTTCTGCTGCGACGCGAATCAATGTGGCTTCTGCATGGTTGACAGTATTGATATTGCCTTGGCGCATCAACACGGTTTCGCCATCGGGCGCAATCAAGATCGCACCAAATGGATGGTGACCTTGGTTCATCGCCTCACGTGCTACTTCGTTGACCAGACGAAGCGCAGCGATCACTTGCTGTGGATTCATGGTCTTAATGGTTCTGTGAGCCGCGATGCGCCCAAGCCGTGGTGTGCTTCTCGATGTAGGAGAAGAATTCATACATCGCCATCGCCATCACACTGATGAGCACCAAACCAGCAAAGGCCAGCGGCAAACGCTGTTGGCTGCCCGCAGTTTGCATCAGCGAGCCAATGCCCGAATCACCTGCCGTCATCTCCGCGAGCACGGTACCCACGAAGGCCAAGGTGATCGCTACCTTGAGGGAGCCGTAGAAATACGGCATGCAGCGCGGCAGACCAATCTTCGTCAAGATATCCCAGCGCTTCGCGCCAAGCACACGCAGCACATCTTCCAGCTCAGGCTCGAGTGTGGCCAAGCCCGTGGCGATGTTCACCGTGATGGGGAAGAAGCTGATCAGGAAGGCGGTAAGAATGCCAGGGCCTATGCCAATACCAAACCACACCACCAGAATTGGCACAATCGCCGCTTTAGGCACAGCATTGAAGCCCACCATCAATGGATAGAAAGCAGCATAGGCCATGGGCGAAGAGCCCACGATGAAGCCGAGCAATACACCCACAACAATAGCGATACCGAAGCCCACCATCGTGACCCAGAAGGTTTGCCAAGCGGCTTTGAGCAAGGGCTCTTTGAACTCCACAAACTCTTTGGCGATTTGCAAAGGGCTGGGGAAGATGAATTCAGCGATATTGAAAATGCTCACGATGGCTTGCCATAGCAGCAGGATCAAGATCAAAACCGCCAGCGGAGCGAAGCGTTCAAAATTTTTCGTCATGATCTTCTTCCGCCTTACTGAGGAACGGCTGCGCCGGTTTTACGAATGGCACCAATATGCCCGCGCAACTCTTGCACGATGGCGGTGAATTCAGGGGTGTAAGTCACTTCCAAATCACGTGGGCGCGGTAAATCAATATCGCGCTCGACGATAAAGCGTCCGGGGCTCTTGCTCATGCAATACACGCGATCCGCGAGAAACACGCTCTCGCGCAAATCATGCGTGACCAAAATCACATTGAATTTTTGTGCGGCATGCAGATCACGCAGCGCACACCACAGCTCCTCGCGGGTGAACGCATCCAGCGCACCGAACGGCTCATCCAGCAGCAGCATTTTGGGCTCATGAATCAGCGCACGGCAAATCGAGGCGCGCTGTTGCATGCCACCCGAGAGCTGCCAAGGAAACTTCTTTTCGTAGCCGCCCAAGCCGACTGACTGCAAGAGCTTGGCAGCGCGCTCTTCATACTCTTTGCGTTTGGATTTGAAATTGCTGCGATAGGGCTCGACGATCTCCAGCGGCAAGAGCACGTTATCAATCGTCGTGCGCCAGGGCAGCAGCGAAGGCGCTTGGAAAGCCATGCCGGAGATTTTGAGAGGCCCGGTGACCGGCGCGCCATCCACATGAATTGTGCCCTTGCTGGGCATCTTCAAACCCGTGGTGAGTTTCATGAAAGTGGATTTGCCGCAACCCGAAGGGCCGACGATGGCGATGAACTCGCCCTGTGTCATTTGCAGAGAAATATCCTCTACGGCGAATTGGCCTTGGGCTAGAAGCTCGTCGTTGTAGGCAAGCCAGACATTTCGGAAATCAACAAACGGGCGGGTTTCGGTGGGGGACGTCATTTTTAGTACCAAATCAACTGATTGACGGCGTATTTATTGCGTCGAATGCTCACTAATAGATAGCAAAAAACCAGAAGTTTTTGAAGGCTTCTGGTCTTTCATGGGGAACGCTGCGCTTACTTCTTCACGGCAGGCAAAATATTGAGCTCTGCCTTGCTGGGCAAGAAGCTGCCATTCCACACATCGTCCACCTTCACGCGGCTCTTGGTGTTGAATGCATCAGAGACTTGCGAAGCCATGAGCGACATGCGGCCTGGGTTGATCTGACCGAAGCCTTCGGTGCGCGCATCCGCGCTGTTGATCACGGAATCGATAGCGAGTTTGAGGCGGCGCTCTTCGAGGGCGACGTTAATGATGCCATCGCGCGCCTTCACTGAATCCATGGCTGCTTCAGGTTTGGCCATCACTTCTTTGGCACCTTTGGTGAATGCGGCTAAGAAGGCTTTGACAGCCGCGGGATTTTCTTTGATCAGCTTGGGGCTGGCAATGATGGCGTTGCCATAGAGCTTCACACCGAAGGCTGAATAAGGCATCACCACAATGTCTTCTGTTTTCACGTTACGCGCTTCCAGATTAAGCAAGGAGGTGAAGGAAAAGCCGGTGATCGCATCGACATCACCGCGCGCGAGCATGGTCTCACGCAGGGGTGGATCCATCGTGACCCAGTTAACTGCGCCTACACCATTGGCTTTTTGGAAGATCGGGAAAGCGCGGCGGCCTGCGTCAAACACGGGAGCGCCAAGTTTCTTGCCCACCAGATCCGCAGGCTTGCTGATGCCGTTTTTCTTCAAGGTCAGCACGGCAGCTGGCGTATTGTTGTAAACCATCATCACCGCAACAGGCTTGTTGGGAGCATCTGGGTTGTTGGCGTGGAATTCCATGAGCGCAGCCATGTCGGCGAAACCCATGTCGTAGGTGCCGGTCGCGACGCGTTGAACGGCAGCGCCTGAGCCGGTGCCGGCATCCAAGCTCACATCGAGCTTGGCGTCTTTGAAATAGCCTTTAGCGATCGGGCTGAGAAACAGTGCCGAAGGCCCCTCGAAACGCCAATCCAAAATGAACTTGACGGGTGTGTTGGCTTGCGCAAAAGCGCTGGTCGCCAAAAGAGAAGCAGCGGCGATGCTCGTCGCGGCGAGGGTTTTGAGGGCAGAACGCTTGTTCATGAAAGCTCCAGAGAAGAAAACAAAAAAGGGCGATTAGGTCGGCACTTAAGCGTCACACGAGAAGATGTTTGCAAGAAGAGTGCCGCTCAGACAACGCACTACGCTCAGCCCCTGTGCACAGTTCGCGTGCGGATTGTATACAACTTGATGCTTAAATCGGTGCGCGGAAACCCGTAATGGGGCGGGTTTACACCATCAAATCATGCAAGCTGCGGGCGATGACCTGGGTGGCGCGGCGCAAATCTTCCAGATTCAAGCGTTCGTCTGCACGCTTCGCATGGGATTCCAGCACCGTACGGGGCCCCGCGCCATAAATGACACCGGGAATACCGCGATCCACATACAAGCGCACATCGGTGTACAGGGGGGTGCCCAAAGCAGGAATTGGCTCACCAAAGACTTCGCCACCGTGCTTTTGCAGGGCATGCACCAGTGGCTGATTACCCGGCAATGGCTTCATAGCTTGGGCGAGCAGCATGCGGCGGATATCGACCTTGATCGCACCGGAGCCGCGCGGAGGCTGATAGCTTTTGGCGGCTTGTGCGATGGTGTCGCGAATGCTTTGCTCCACCTGCGCCGCATCTTCTTCAGGGATCATGCGGCGATCCAGTTTGAAGCTGACTTTGCCAGGCACCACATTGGTATTCGTGCCGCCTTCGATCAAACCGATATTGAGATACGGGTGCGTGATGCCTTCTACTTTTGAAGTGATCTTTTTGTAATCGGCATTGAGCGCATACAGCGCGCTCATGATGTGATTCGCGCCTTGGATCGCATCTATGCTGGAATCAGGAATCGCCGCATGGCTCATTTCGCCATGCACCGTGACTTCCATTTGCAAGCAACCGTTGTGCGCCACGATCACTTGGTAGCTGAAGCCTGCGGCGATCATCAAATCTGGCTTGGTGATGCCTTCACTCAGCAGCCAATCGGGGCCGACTTCGCCGCCAAACTCCTCGTCATAGGTGAAGTGAAGTTCCACACTGCCTTTGCTCGGCTTGGCCACAGCTTCGAGAGCACGCAGCGCAAATGTGAAGGTGGAGAAATCGCACTTGCTCACTGCGGCTGCGCGGCCATAGATGAAGCCATCTTTCACCTCGCCGCCATAGGGATCCACGCTCCAGCCTTCGCCGGGCGGAACGACATCGCCATGCGCATTGAGTGCAATCGTTTTGCCACCATCGCCAAACTTTCTGCGCACGATCAGATTGGTGATGCTCTCAAGGCCTGCCGCCTTCACAGCGTCTTGCGGAGGTGCATGCTTCTCGGCTTCGTAACCAAAGCCCTGCAGCAACTCGGCCGTACGCAGCGCATGGGGGGTATTGTTGCCCGGCGGTGTGTCGGTTGGTACGCGGATGAGTTCTTGCAGGAAGCGCACCTGTTCGTCAAAGTGTGCGTCAATCCATGCGTCGAGTTTTGCGAAATCTGTCATTGATCTTTTTCTTGAGCTAAATTGTTGAGCAGTTGCATGAAGGCATCGATGCCCAGCTGCATATCGTCTTGCGTGGTGGATTCAAGTGGGTTATGGCTGATGCCAGAGTTTTCGCCGCGCACAAAGAGCATGGCTTGCGGCATGATTTCGTGTAGCTTCATCGCATCATGGCCTGCACCGCTGGGCATGGTGAAAATCGGCAGGCCGGTGGCTTGCACAGCCTTTGTCCAGCGGGCTTGCCATGCCGCATCAGAAGGGGCAGCGGCGACGCGCATGGTTTCTTCCAAGGTGTAGCTCACGGCGCGACGCTCGCAAATGGATTTCAATTGCGCGATCACATCATTCACCAACGCATCGCGCTGCGCATCGGTAGGCGCGCGAAGATCGAGGCTGAAGCTGCACTTGCCAGGCACAACATTGATCGAGCCATTGGGCACATTCAGCATGCCGATGGTGGCCACCGAATCACCATCCTTGGCTGCGCGGCTTTCCATATACACGCTAAGCTCGGCGAGCGCCGCGGCAGCATCGCGGCGTGTGGCCATGGGTGTCGTACCGGCATGGCTGGCTTGGCCGATGATCTCTCCGAGGTAGCGCACGCTGCCGTTGATGGAGGTGACGACGCCCAGCGGCAAATTCATGGCATTGAGCACAGGGCCTTGCTCGATATGCACTTCCACAAAACCAAGGTAGTTGGTTGGATCACGCTTCAAAAACGCTATTTTATTCATAGCATCTTGCGCAGATTCTGTGCCGGCAAACAGCATATTTTTCATCAAAATGCCATCGCTGTCCGCTTGTTCGAGCCATGCAGGATTGAAGTGCCCGGTCAGCGCGCCAGAGGCCAAAAAAGTGGCTTTGTAGCGCTGGCCTTCCTCTTCTGAAAACGCGACGACTTCAATGCCAAAGGGCAAACGCCTGCCCGTTTTGTGCAGCTCACGCACACACATCATGGGCGTGAAGAAACCTAAGCGACCATCGTACTTGCCGCCATTGCGCACCGTGTCGTAATGGCTCCCAGTGAGCAATGATTTCTTAGCGGATTTTTCAAGCGTTTTAGGCATTTCGACGGCATGGATACTGCGCGAAGCGCTATCTGATTCATAGCATCCAACCACATTGCCCAGCACATCGATTTCAACCGAATCAAAGCCGCACTCGCGCATGCGAGCGGCGATCTCTTGCGCGCAGGCCTTGTGCGCATCGGTCATGTAGGTGACGGTGAGTTGACCGTTTTCTTTGAAGCCGGGATCGCTGTGTGCACTCAGGCTTTCATGCCAATCCCAGAGCTCGCTGCCCAAGTCAGGTTGAGTAGCGAACTTATCGTTCAAACGGATTTCAGCGATGCGGTGGATGTTGCGCAGGCATTCAACCAATTCGAAATCCGGATGACCGTGCAAGCGACGTTCAAACGTAGCGATGATTTGCTGGCGAGTGAGGCCAAGGCCACGCGGCCCACGCACCGCGAGGATAAAAGGCCAGCCGAATTTGGCGTTGTAATCCGCGTTCAGCTTTTGCAGCTTGGCAAATTCTTCAGCGCTGCAGTTTGTCAGCCCAGCTTTGCTTTGCTCATGGGTGGACTCCGCTGTGAGCGATTGGCTCACCATGGCTTTGCCCGCCAATTCGGGGTGTGCGCGAATCAAGCCAAGCTGTTGCTCGCGGCTGGCTTGCGCGACGACTTGCGCCATCGCGTATTTGAGTGCGGCAAGCGTGGTGAACGGGCGCTGCGCCATAGCAGCATGCGCAATCCAAGCGGAGTGCTCGTAGGTGCCATCCAGAAGAGCTGTGGCTTCATCCTGTGAAGCCGCATTGAGTTGTTGTAATGTCAGAGTCATAGCGATGGATGCACTTTCGCCCAATGTTGTGCAATGTCAATGCGCTTGGCCACCCATACTTTGTCAAACTGCGCAATATGGTCGAGAAAACGCTGCAGCGCCGCGATGCGCCCAGGTCTGCCGAGCAAACGGCAATGCATGCCAATATTCATCATCTTGGGTTGATTCAATCCCTTGGGATCGCCTTCCGCGTAGAGTGCATCGAATGTGTCTTTCAGGTATTGAAAAAACGGATCGGCATGCGAGTAGCCCTGCGGCAAACTGAAGCGCATGTCGTTGCAATCGAGCGTGTAAGGCACGATGAGCTGATGCGCATCTGTGCCATCCGTCTTGCGCAGCTTCATCCAAAACGGCAAATCATCGCCGTAATAATCGCTCGCATATTCAAAGCCTTGATCAGCAACAAGGCGAAGCGTATTCGGGCTATCTCGCCCGGTATACCAGCCGCTGGCCTTGATCCCTAGAGATTTGAAAATCGCCAATGCCTCTTGCATATGCGTGCGCTCAAGGTCTTCAGGCAAGTTTTGATAATGAATCCATTTGAGGCCGTGGCAAGCAATCTCATGACCGAGTTCTTGAAATGCAGCCGTCACATCCGGGCAGCGCTGCAAAGCGGAAGCCACGCCAAACACCGTGAGTGGCAAATTCCGCTTTTCAAACTCCCGCAAGATGCGCCATACGCCTTGGCGCGAGCCGTATTCATAAATACCATCCATGCTCATATGCCGCGCTGGGAAGCTGGCGGGATTAAACATCTCGGAAAGAAAAGTCTCAGAGCCTGCATCACCATGCAAGACATGGTTTTCGCCGCCTTCTTCGAAATTCAAAACGAATTGCACTGCGATGCGCGCGCCGCCCGGCCATTGCGCATGCGGTGCATTTTTACCGTATCCCGCAAGATCACGCGGATAAGCAGCGGTGCTGTCGTAAATCTGTGCCACGCTCAAAGCCCTGCAAAACTGGCTAAGGATTCGTAGGATTCGCGCGATGGTTGATGCTTTTGGAGCTGAAGATTGTTAAATACTTGGCTCAAATGTTGATCCATCAAGGCCACGGCTTTTTCAGCATCGCCTTTGGCCAATGCTTCCACAATAAACGCATGTTCGTCATTGCTCTCTTGTGCCGCATGCGTGCTTTGATACATCAACGTGATCAGCGCACAGCGCGAAATCAAATCACTGAGCAGCTCGGCCAGCACGGTATTGCCCAAGAGCTCGGCCATGCGCACATGAAAATCGCCCAGCAGCTCAATACGGCCTGGCGCATCACCGCTCTCGACCGCAGCTTTTTCTTGGGCGACATGCTCAAGCAGTGTTTTGATCTGCGCAGGTGTTGCCTGCTCAGCAAAATGCCGCGTCATCTGCGCCTCTAGCATGCGGCGCACCTCAAACACTTGAGCCGCCTCTTCAATCGACGGTGAGGCAACAAAAGCGCCTCGCGCAGGCTCCAGCACAATCAGGCGTTGATTTTCAAGCTGATAGAGCGCTTGCCTGACCAAAGTACGCGAGACACCGAAATGATCCGCGAGCTTTTGCTCAACCAGCTTGACGCCAGGCGCGAGCCGATGCGCCACAATCGCTTTGGTGAGCGCTTGCACGATGTGTTGGGTGGTGGAGACTTCCATTGTTGCTAACCCTGCAAAGCTGATCAGCGAAATTGTATACACTAATCTGCGAATTGAAGGAATCTTGGCCATGGGCTTATCCACACACGTTTTAGACACCATGCACGGCTGCCCGGCCGCTGGCATGCAAGTGAGCTTGCATGAGCTTCGCGGCGCAGCTTATGCCCACGTCAAAAGCTTCACGCTCAATGCAGATGGCCGCAACCCCGATGGCCCTTTGTACGACAACGCCAGCCTGAAAATCGGGCGCTACCGCTTGAGTTTTGATGTGGCCGCCTATTTCCAGAGCAAAGGTGTGGCCCTGCCCGAGCCAGCTTTTCTGGAGATTGTGAATTTGGATTTCGGTATTGCACATGCTGACCAGCACTACCATGTGCCGTTGCTGTGCTCGCCGTGGAGCTATTCCACGTACCGAGGCAGTTGACACGTGTTTGTCATGTCAAATCAAGAAAATTGACATTATTTTTTGAGAATTTCATATGCAAAATCGCCGTCTAGCACTCATCAATACTGCGCGAGCTGCTACTGTTTTAATAGCATTTCCTCAGATCGCGCGTGCACAGCAGAACGCCACAAAAATCATCGTGCCTTTCGCGCCCGGCGCTGGCACCGATGCGGTGGGTCGCTTGGTGGCGCAAAAGCTGGGGGAGGTGCTGGGCACGACCGTGGTAGTAGACAACAAAACCGGCGCTGGCGGAGCGATTGGTGCGAAATTCGTTGCAGACGCTGCGCCAGATGGTCAAACCCTGCTGTTAGCCGCTGCGCCCTTCACCACCGTACCCGCTGCGCTTGCCAATGCAGGCTACGATCCTGTGCGCCAATTTGCACCAGTGGGCATGATCGCCAGCGGTCCTTTGGTTTGGGCGGTGAACAAAGATTTGCCTGTGAGCAATATGCGTGATTTTGTGCAGCTGGCCAAAGCCAGGCCCGGCTTTTACAACTACGGCAGTGCAGGCGCAGGCGGCATCAACCATCTGGTGCTGGAAATGCTGAAAAATCGCGCGGGCGTTTTCGTGACGCATATTCCCTATCGCGGCATTGCACCCGCCACGATGGACATGATTGGCGGGCAAATTCACATGGTCACGGGCACTGTGCCTGCGCTCAATCCCTTCATCAAGGATGGCCGCGTCAAGGCGCTGGCCGTGACGGCCTCCAAGCGCTCTAGTGCATTGCCCGATGTGCAAAGCATGGCCGAGGCTGGTTTTGCGGGTTTTGATGTGCTCAACTATTTTGGCCTGATGGCCCCCAAAGCCACACCTCATGCGACGATAGAGCGCTTGAACGCAGCGCTGGGCAAAGTGGTACAGCTGCCTGATGTGCGCGCCCGTTTCGCCTCCGATGCGCTGGAGCCTGTCAGCTCATCCAATGGCTCGCCGGCTCAGTTGGCCAGCTTCATCGAAAAAGATTTTTCTGGCTGGCGGCAGGTCGTCACGGCTCAAAATCTGAAGATTGACGCTGCCTAAACGCGGCTGTCAATCGCTCAAGGCTTCCAGGCAGTCAGCGCCGCCAGCGTCGCATCCGTCAGCGCATCAATTCGCGCGATTTGGTCTTCTGCATCAGTTGGCCAACCGCTGGTCTTGCAAGCATGCTCCAGCACAGAGCAAGCGTCTGACAGCACGATCGCGCCCACATTCGAGGCCGCGCCTTTGAGTGCGTGTGCGCGCAGCGAAAGAAGCACAGGATCAGTCGTGGCCAAACTGTTCTTGATGTCATCACGGCGCATGGGGGCGTCTTGGATAAAGAGGCCCATCACCTCGCGAGTCATGGAGAGTTCTTCATCGTCAAACTCTTTGAATTGCTCTAGGCGAGTCCAGTCAATCAAAGCTTGCTCAGACTCATTCTGAGGCGCTTTTTTTATATCTTTTTCGGCGATAGCCGGTTTATCTTCTGCGCTGAATGCTATTGAATTAGTAGCGTCGACATCGGCGCGCGCATACTGTGACAAGCCAGAGGAGAGCTCATCAATGCGCAGCGGCTTAGGCAAGAAACCAATCATGCCAGCATCTAAGCAGCGCTGGCGGTCTTCCTCCATCACAGAAGCTGTCAATGCAATGATGGGCGGCGCTTTGCTACCGTGTGCGCTGATGATCTGACGCGCGGAGCCGTAACCATCAAGCACTGGCATATTGGCATCCATCAGCACCGCTGCAAAACGTTTGCCTCCCGCCTGAAGAGAGGCAGCCACGCTATCCGCTGCTTGCTGGCCATCCATCACACTCACGGATTCATAGCCCAATTTGGTGAGCATACTCACAGCCACTTTGATGTTCACCAAGTTATCGTCAGCGACCAAAATGGTTTGATTTTTCACAGCTGACTTCTTCTCTGAAATCACCGCTTGAGAAGCGCCGCTGTTCGCGTACAGCAAGCGCGCCAAGATATTGAAAAGCTGCGATTGGCGATAGGGCTTGAGCAAGCGCCCCTCAAATTGACTCGCTTCGCCCTCGCTGGGAAGCGTACCTGAGGTCAGCAAAACGAATCGCGCCTGAGGCTTGATCTTGTGCACGGCCTGAGCAAACATGACACCATCCATCTCTGGCATATGCATGTCAGTGATCACCACATCAGCATCACGTATGGAGAGCCATTGCAACGCATCGGGTGCGTTGTCAAAAGCCACAGTATTCATCTTCCAGCGCTTGAGCTGCTTATCCAAAATCTGAATGTTGACGGGCATATCATCCACAATCACGGCCAGCTTGCCTTCTAAGCTCGCCAATTCAAGGATGGAGCTTTCAGATTTATCAGGGGCATCGCTGTAGTTCATGCGCGCAGTGAACCAGAATGTCGAGCCCTGCCCTGCCTCAGATTCAAGCCCCACCGCTCCGCCCATCATCTCGGCCAAACGTTTGCAAATGGCCAGCCCCAAACCTGTACCACCATATTTGCGGGTGGTGGATGCATCCACTTGGGTGAACGATTGGAACAGTGCACCTTGGCGCTCTTTAGGAATGCCAATTCCCGAGTCTTTCACGCGAAATTCAATCAGCGCCCCAGGCTGCGAGATGCCGTCAATCACACGGTTCAGATCGAAATCTTCTTTCAGATGCGCTGTGACAAAGATCTGGCCTTTTTCGGTGAATTTCACAGCATTGCCTAAGAAATTCAACAAGATCTGGCGCAGCCGTGTGATATCACCACGCACCCACGGCGGCACATCATCACCCACATCGATCAGCAGCTCCAGCCCTTTCTCGCGGGCGCGAGGCGCGCCGATATCGCAAGCTTCTTCAATAGCGCTCTGTACAGACAACGGCTCGTTTTCCAGATCGAGCTTGCCCGATTCGATTTTGGAGTAATCCAAAATATCGTTAATCACCGAGAGCAACTGATCACTGGACACACGCATGGTGTGTAAATAGTCTTTTTGTTCGTTGCTCAGCGGCGTATCGGCCATCAGCGTCGTCATACCCACCACACCATTGAGTGGCGTGCGGATTTCGTGGCTCATGGTGGCAAGGAAGGCTGCTTTGGCTTTGGCCGCTTGCAAGGCTTCTTCGCGCGATTCTTCAAGTTGCTGAGTACGCAGAGCAACGCGCTCTTCCAGATATTCGTTGGCTTCTTGCAAGGCTTGCTTTTGCACCTCGATAGCCGCACGATGCGTTTGAATTTCCTCTGCACTGTCATGCAAAGTGCGCGCCAATTGCCGCACTTCCAAAATCTTAGCTTGGGATTGCAAAGCTGGTACCTGCCCTTGCCCCATCTGAACAGCGGAGTGCATCAATGATTTGAAGCGATTGGAAAATCGCCAAGCGATGATCGCCGCTAACAGCGCACCGAAAACCACCACGCCAGCCATTGAAAACAAAGCATTTTTGAGGCCGTCTTGTACTTCACTAGAAAAATCAAGCTCGGGAGCGGCAACCACCAAAGTCAGAGGCAGGCCCAAATGCTCGGCAAAAGGCCGCATCGAAACCAAAGTATCGCCCACAGAAGTTTTGATCGCGCCATTGAAGCGCTCGCGCTGCACCGAGTCTTGCTTGTATTTGCCAATCAGCGGCTTCATTTGTGCGAACACCTCGCGCTGGATCGGATTGGCGCTGCTGCTGGGCGGTTGTCGATCTAATTTACCTGCTTGCTCCACGAAAAGAGGATCGCCTGCGGAGGTCGCGACCAACATACCGGAGTCATCCACGATGAATGCGACGCCACGCGACGAGATATTGATAATCTGCAAAGCCTCGGACAATTGCTTCAAATACAAGTCAGCGGCGAATACGCCGAGCACACCGCCATCATCCTCAAACACAGGCTGCGCCACAGTAATTACCAGTTGCTTTTTCGATGCTGATAAATAAACAGGCGTAAAAATGCGCTCGCGCTTGCTCAAAGCTTGGGTATACCAAGGGCGTGTGCGTGGCTCGTAATTTCTTGCTTCAGGCTCTAGTTTCTGGCTGCGATCGCCTGGCACGGCGGCTGAATAAAATTGCCGCCCTTCGTCCCCTTGGCGGCGAATGCCGATGCGTATCAAGCCTGTACCACCGCGCGTGATCTGCTCGACACCGTGGAATTCGCCCTTGTTCGTTCCAAAATACAAATAAGGTACATCAGCGGCCATGCGCGTGAGCGATGTGGCTAATTTCTCAAATTCCTCGGGTGAATTGAGCAGACGACGTGCTGTTTTGGTTTGCGAATCGCTTGGAGCAGCTGGCACCAAGCCATTCAATACCAGCCCTGCATTTTGTAGTTGTACTTCTGCATCCGCCTGCACACGCTGAACGACGTCGTTGATGATTTTTTGCGAAAGTTTATCAACGGTTTGAATGTTGCTTGAGTAGAGCAGCCAGCCTACCAGCACTGCCGGCACGATTGCAAACAGCAAGAGCAATGTCATCGACATGCTGCGCACTGTCCATCCGCCGCGCTCCTGCCGGGCGTGCTCCAACTTCGTCATAAATCGTCCTTCAGGCGTGCAAGCCAAGTATCTCTACAGCGTCTACAGCGCCTTGTCTGCCAGGCACACTCACCATGCCGCGCCTTCCAATGCGTGCTGCTCGATCCAGCAAGATATTGGTTTGTACGGTCGCGGCAATCGCCCAATCAGGCGGCTGGCTGCCCTGGAAGAATTTCAGTGTGGTGCTCACAGCCTCACCCACAGGTGTAGATTGCGAGCTGCTTGAAAACAGGCCATCCAACTTAGTGAAGGTCACCGGGCCGCTGTGCAGCGCGATATTGAGTCCGAATTTGGGTTGACCTCGATCACCAAAACTCTGTTGCATGAAGTTGTCCAAGCGTTTGCAGCCATCGAGCAAACCCATGGCCGCCTTCACAGCGCGAAGCGCATGATTGACGGATTGACTGTCGCCACTGCCCACAAATACACAGAGCATGCCATCGCCCACAAATTGCATATGCCTTGCGCCAAACAAATGCACGGTATCACCCACACCAGAATAGAACTGCGTGATCACGTCACCCAATTCATTGGTAGACAAGCGCTGCGTCCATTGCGTGTAATCTCGCACATCGGCATACAGCACAGTGGCACTTGGGTGGCGCTCATTGCCTTCAAACTGCCCGCTGTCAGGCCACTGTTCGGACAATTCTTTGGCCATGCGCTTTTCATACAGACGGCCAATTTTCTCTTGCTGCTCGGCTAAAGCGTTGGTGACAGCACGATCCACGATTTGCGCCTGAACTGCTTCAGCACGCACCAGTTTTGACAACTGCGCATTGACAGCATCACGCAGCTCTTGGGGTGCAAAAGGCTTGGTGAGGTAATCATCGGCACCTGTCGTCATGCCTTGACGCATGTGCGCGCGGTCTTGCAAAGACGTCAGCAGGATAATTGGGGTGGTGGTCGTGGCTTCGTCTGCGCGTACGGCTTCCAGCACGCCAAAACCATCCATATTTGGCATCTGCACATCGCTGACCACCAAATCGGGTTTGTGTTCGCGAATCAATGCCAACCCTTGTGCGCCATCTTCCGCGGCCAGCACGTCATAGCCTTCTTTTCGCAACACGCCTGAGACCAACACGCGCGTGCTGGCATCATCATCCATCACAACGATCAATGGCATGATCAGTTCTCCAGTTGGCCCAAGCAGGCCTGTTGTATTTCGTTGGCAAAAACCAGCTGCACATGCGCATAGCCAGCAATGTGTCGATTATCCGCGCCCGATATGGTGGCTGTACTGGCGGGGAAAACGATATTGTCGCAATGTGAGTAGTAGCAAGTGCAATGCTTTGCAAAATTGTGGGGCAAACGCGACGCATTATCCGCCAGCCAGGGGCTGCCTCGGCGCATTTGATGCCCGTTTTCGGTATGAGAGGCTGCCGCGATGGCGGTGCCCTGGTGTGGGGTGCCCAGCGTGAAAATATGGTGAATGCGCTTCATATCACCATCTCGGCCCACATATTTCGCAGCCCAAGCGCGAATCGCGAGCCCACCCATGCTGTGACCTACGAGCACTGGCGGCATACCCGTGGCCTTCTCGACCTGCCTTATCGCTGCTTCCACCACATCTGAATAGTCACTGATCGAGCCATAGGCCGGCTCCAAATCCACCGATACAAAAGCACGTTGCCGCGAATGCAGTTGCCTCATCCAGTCCGTCCACAGCGCACGATTACAGAAAAAACCATGCACCAGCACCATACCGCGCTGACTGGGCGAGGATTTCAAATGGTCAGCAATCGCACGGTATCGAAACGGCTGCCACCAAGCAAACACCTGGGTCGCAACACGCCACTCTGCAAGCCAAGCTTTGAGCCACTGCCTGAGGCTTGCTGGATGGACGAGGGTCTCTGCGCGATTGATCTGAGCCGCCCAAACGCATTGAATCCCTAAGATCAATGGCGTAAGCAGCCATGGGGCGAGCAGGCAAACAGTGGCCCACGCGCGCTGGCTATCCCAAAGCCAAGCTGCAAGTGAGTACGTCAAAGTCAAAACGCCGAGGTTAATCAAGCGCTGAAGCCATGCATTTGTCATCTTTGCATGATACCGACGGATGCTTGCGGCTCGTTGAGGCGTAGCATCCAAAAAAAAATCCCCACCAGCTTTGGCCGGCAGGGATCGATGTTTGGTGGTGATAGGTGGATTTGAACCACCGACATCAGCATTATGAATGCTGCGCTCTAACCAACTGAGCTATATCACCGAGAGCCAAGATTATACCGAAGATTGCTCAGTGGCTTTATTCGTGCTTGAAAGCCGCTTTTCGCTTGTTCACAAAGGCATCCATGCCCTCTTTCTGGTCTGCCGTGGCAAACAGCGCGTGGAACAAGCGGCGCTCAAACATCACACCGTCACTCAAACCGCTCTCAAACGCCCGGTTCACGCTTTCTTTGGCTGCCATCACCGCGATTTGACTGTATTCGCAGATCATGTTAGCTGCGGCCAGCACCTCGTCTTGCAGACCCGCCAAAGGCACAACTCGGCTGACCAGCCCGGCTCGCTCAGCCTCGCTGGCATCCATCATGCGGCCCGTCAGCGCCAAATCCATTGCCTTGGCCTTGCCCACCGCGCGCGGCAGGCGCTGCGTGCCGCCCGCGCCGGGGATGATGCCCAGCTTGATCTCGGGCTGGCCAAATTTGGCATTGTCCGCTGCGATGATGAAATCACACATCATGGCCAGCTCGCAGCCACCGCCCAAGGCGAAGCCGCTCACGGCCGCGATCACAGGTTTGCGAATGCCGCGGATGGTTTCCCAGTTCTTAGTGATGTAGTCGCCTTTGTACACATCAGCAAAGCTGTAAGTGGCCATCGCACCAATATCAGCGCCTGCAGCAAAGGCTTTTTCACTGCCGGTGATGATCATGCAGCCGATCTTTTCATCAGCATCAAAGGCCTTAAGCGCAGCGCCCAACTCGTCCATGAGCTGGCCGTTCAAGGCATTGAGTTGTTTGGGGCGGTTCAGTGTGATCTTGCCCACTGAGCCGAGCGTTTCTGTGAGGATGAGTTCGTATGTCATAGGCTGATCATAGCTTTGCTTGGGGAAAATCGTCGTGAAACAGCGATTTCCCGACTGCCCGGTTGGGGAATGGGTTTTTCGGGTAAATTAGAGATTGGAGACAAACATGACAGAACCGACTATCTTGTACGAAGAACGCGAAGCTGGGGATGCCAAGATCGCGCTGATCACTTTCAATCGTCCGGCTGCATTAAACAGCCTCATTCCCGCAATGCATGAAGCCTTTCGTGCGGCTTTGGCGCAGGCCAGCGCCAACCAACAAGTGCGGGCCTGCGTGATCACGGGTGCAGGCCGTGGCTTTTGCGCTGGGGCTGATTTGAGCAGCTTTGATTTCGCGCCTGGCCCTGGCCTCAAAGAACGCGCTAATCCCGGCCCGACGATTGAGGCGAATTTCAACCCTAGCGCACGCGCTGTGATGAATCTTCGTATGCCCACGATTTGCGCTGTGAATGGCGTGGCGGCAGGCGCCGGCGCATCGCTGGTGATGAGCTGCGATATGGCAATTGCTTCGCCAAACGCGAGCTTCATTCAAGCCTTCAGCAAAATTGGCCTGATCCCTGATGCGGGCGGCTCATGGCTGCTCCCCCAGCGCTTAGGGCTCGCACGCGCACTCGGCCTCGCGCTCACGGGCGACAAACTCACTGCAGCGCAAGCCAAAGAATTCGGCATGATTTGGGATGTACAAGACGACGCTCTGGGCGCTGCGCTTGCCTTAGCTGAGAAGCTCGCACAAATGCCAACCAAAGCATTGGTGGAAACAAGGCATCTTCTGCGCAGCGCACACAACCGCTCATTCGATCAACAACTGGACGCTGAGCGAGATATGCAGGGCACGCTGGGCTACACCGACGACTACATCGAAGGCGTGAATGCGTTTTTGCAAAAGCGCGCGCCACAGTTCAAGGGGCAATGAAGATGACAGCGCTTGAATTGGCCACAGCCGTTGGCAAGCAGATGTTTGCCAGCGATACCGCCTCGCGCGAGACCATGGGCATGCAGCTCATCGAATGCAAGCCGGGCTATGCACGCATGAGCATGGAGATCAAAGCCCTGCATCTGAATGGCCACAAGATTTGCCACGGCGGCTTCATCTTCACACTCGCTGATTCCACCTTCGCCTTCGCATGCAACTCGCATAACACCGTCGCAGTTGCTGCAGGCTGCAGCATTGAATTTCTCAGGCCAGGAAGGCTCGGCGATGTGCTCACCTGCGAAGGCATCGAGCAAACACTCTCTGGCCGCCACGGCATCTACGACATGAAAGTGACGAATCAAGAGGGCGAAGTCATCGCTATGTTTCGCGGTAAGTCTGCGCAGATCAAAGGCACAGTCTTGCCAAGTTAAATCTATTCACTATTAATTTGTGAGCACTCCGCGCAGTATCTATGCCGGCGAAAGGCCAAAATGCTTCAAAAAACATCATTTTTATTAGAACCTGTCGAGAAAGCACCCATCGCTGAGCTACGCGCTTTGCAGCTCAAGCGCCTGCAATCCACGCTCGCCCATGCGTACGAAAATTCGCCGGTCTATCGCGCCAAGTTTGATGAAGCTCGCGTCAAACCCAGTGATGTGAAAACACTTGGCTGTTTGAGCAAACTGCCTTTCACCACGAAAAAAGATTTGCGTGATGCCTATCCGTTTGGCATGTTTGCAGTGCCGCGCGAGCAAATCGTACGTATTCATGCGAGCAGCGGCACAACAGGTAAGCCCACCGTCGTTGGCTACACGCAAAACGACATTGATATGTGGAGCAATCTCGTGGCTCGCTCTATCCGAGCAGCAGGCGCGAAGCCGGGCGATCTGGTGCATGTGAGCTACGGCTATGGCCTCTTCACGGGCGGCTTGGGCGCGCATTACGGCGCGGAGAAACTCGGCCTCACCGTGGTGCCTTTCGGTGGCGGGCAGACCGAGCGGCAAGTGCAGCTCATCATGGATTTCAAGCCCACGATCATCATGGTCACACCCAGCTACATGCTCGCGATTGCTGATGAGATGGAGCGCCAAGGCATTGATCCGCGCAAGACGAGCCTGCGCATCGGCATCTTCGGCGCAGAGCCGTGGACGAACGAGATGCGTGCTTCGATTGAAGCGCGCCTGAACATCCAAGCGGTGGACATCTATGGCCTGAGCGAAGTCATGGGCCCCGGTGTGGCCAACGAATGCGTGGAGACCAAAGATGGCCCGACGATTTGGGAAGATCATTTCTATCCCGAGATCATTGATCCAGAAACGGGCGCAGTGCTTCCCGATGGCGAATTCGGCGAACTGGTGTTTACCAGCCTCACCAAAGAAGCCCTGCCCATCATCCGCTACCGCACACGAGACTTAACTCGCCTGCTGCCCGGTACAGCACGCAGTATGCGCCGCATGGAAAAAATCACTGGGCGAAGCGACGACATGATGATCGTGCGTGGCGTGAATGTGTTTCCTTCCCAAATCGAAGAACTGATCTTGAAGCAAGCTGCGCTCAGCGCGCACTACCAATGCATCTTGAGCAAAGACGGTCACATGGATGCACTCACCGTGGCCGTCGAAACCAAACCCGGCTTTGCTATCGAATCAGAATCAGCTCGCGCAGCATCTGCGGCGCTAGCGCACGATATCAAGACTTATATCGGCTCGTCTGCGGCGATTGAATTGCGTGCTGAAGGTGGCGTGGAACGCAGCGCTGGAAAAGCTAAGCGGGTACTGGATTTACGCAAATAGTCTTCGGCCAGAGGCACAGCGTCGAAAGAGGCGGCCTCGGAGCACAAGCAAAAACAATCAACGTGCGCGAATCAATGCAAACTGCGCCATCTCACCGCGACGGAACAACACATTGATCGGCTTGCTGCGGTCAGCCTTAGACAGGGCTGCATCAAACTCAGCCACTGTGTTCACTTCAGTATTCGCGACAGCAACAATCACATCGCCTTCGCGTAAACCAGCCCGCGCAGAAGCTTCTTGAGCCGCCGTGACGCGCACGCCGCCTTTGAGCTTGAGCTCTTTTTTCTGCGCATCGGTAAGCTCAGCTACGGCCAAGCCAACGACTTGACCAGCGCCTGTGGGCTTGGGTGGCTCAGCTGGTGCGGCAGCTTTCTTCACTGGCGTCTCTGCAGGGATTTCCACCACAGTCACAGCCAGATCGCGGCTTGCGCCACGCCGGAAGACGGTGATGGTGCTCTTGGTGCCAGGCTTGGTCGCGCCCACGAGGCGAGGCAGATCGGTGGAGCGTTCAATTGTTTTGCCATCAAACTTGGTGATGATGTCGCCAGCCTCTACGCCACCTTTGGCTGCAGGCGCATCGGCTTCTACTGAGCGCACCAATGCGCCGGCAGGCTTGGGCAGGCCAATCGACTCA
The DNA here is from genome assembly GCF_018413605.1 of Variovorax sp. PCZ-1. Lineage (GTDB taxonomy): Bacteria > Pseudomonadota > Gammaproteobacteria > Burkholderiales > Burkholderiaceae_C > JANMDU01. The sequence continues at coordinate 24,716 of NZ_JAHCDN010000004.1, forward strand.
GCCACTTCTTTCGTCACCTCACCAATCTGCACGCCGATTCGGCTGCGCACCACGCGGCCATTGGTGCGCAGCTGCTCACTCACACGCACGGCTTCGTCGATGGGAATCGCAAACGAAATACCTTGGAAGCCGCCGGAGCGGGAATAGATTTGGCTGTTGATGCCGATCACTTCGCCGCGCATATTCAGGAGCGGGCCACCGGAATTGCCGGGGTTGATGGCCACATCGGTTTGGATGAAGGGGAGGAAATCGCCTGTCTCGCGCGCTTTCGCGCTCACGATGCCAGCGGTCACAGAGTTATCCAAGCCAAAAGGTGAGCCAATGGCCATCACCCATTCGCCAACACGCACGCGGTTGGAATCGCCGATTTTCACGACTGGCAGACCTGTGGCTTCGACCTTGATCACAGCCACATCGGTACGCTTGTCTGCGCCGATGATTTTTGCTTTGAGCTCGCGCTTGTCAGTGAGCGTGACGATCACTTCGTCAGCACCATCGACCACGTGCGCATTCGTCATGATGAAGCCATCGGCAGACAAGATGAAACCAGAGCCCACGCCGCGCGGCACTTCACGCTCTTCTTGCGGGGCATTGTTGCGTGGCGGTGTGTTGCCACGCGGACCACCGGGCACGCGATCGCCGAAGAAGCGACGGAAAAATTCCTGCATCTCTTCATCCATGCCTTCGAGATTGCCGCCGCCAGAGCGAGAAGACACCTTGGCCAGCGTACGAATGTTCACCACGCTGGGGCCTGTGGCTTCTGCAAGTTCCGCAAAGTCAGGCAGGCCGCGCACAGCAGCTGCCGATTGGGCTTGTGCGCTTTGGCTCGGCAAGAGCGTGAGGCCAAACACCATGGATGAGCCGAAAGCGAATGCCACAGCAGTAGATTGCAGATGCTTGAGAAGAGGATGAGTTTTCATGAGGCTTGCCAAAAAAAGAATGACAACGAATGATGAGATGGATGAGTTTACTTTTTGCGCTCAAGTGCAGCTGCAAAATTGCGCAAGGTTTGCGGCGGTACTTCGCCCACAGCAGTGAGGAAATGCTCGTTCATACGGCGAAACAAAGAATGCGTCGCGCCGGCGCTTGCCAAGCCCTCTTGCGTGTGGCGTGTTTTATCAAAGGCTTCCAAGAAAAGCGAGACGGTGGCCAAACCATCGGAGAACACCCACTGGACCGTGCCATCACCGCTGACCAAACCAGACTGCGCCGAGCCGCGCTTATGGCAACTCACGCTCTTGAAGCCAGGCACGGGCGTTTTCAGATTCCAACCTTCAGCGGATGCAGTCGTTTTAACCACATCGGCCTGCTCGACGCGCCAACCCTCGGCGGGCTTCATCATGCTTTTGAGCTTATCGGCTTTCACCGGAGCATCAAGCTGAAGCTCCGAAAAAGCGGCCTGCTCCACAATCGTGCCGCTGGCATCCAAGGTCTGCAGTTTGAGCACGAGTGCACTCTTGCGCTCTGTCCAGATGCGGTAGCCATAGCGCAGCCCATCACGTGGGTTGAGCACCACCACATCAGCATCCAGGCCAGCTATGCGCTCTGATCCTAAGGATTTCACGGTGTAGAAATCTGGAATCTGATTCGCGCCGGGTTTAAGCAAATCGGAAAAACTCGCGCCAGCTCCAAGACCTTCGCGCTTTTCCATCCGCACTAATTTCGTCTCGGGCATGAAGGTCACGAGTTTGTCGTCTTTGCGGATCGAGCTGCGCGGCGCGCCGGTGAGAGATTCGATGCGCTCAATTTGACTGGCGCCATCACATGCATGCCAAATGCGGGCACTGCTCATGCCATCGCGGGAAGATTGCACCAGCGTGCCAATGTAGGAACGCTTTTTCATCGAGGCCTCGTGCATGCGCACCAACCATTCGTTGACCGAAATCGCCCCATCGCCCGTCGGCACAGGTGCTGCAACGGGCACTTGGGTCTGCGCAAACGCTGCCGCAAGGCATCCGCTCATTGCTATAAAAATCAGAGCATTCCGCGCAGATTCATAGCCGACTAGCATCGGATTTTTCTTCAAATACTGCATCATGATGACACCGCTACTCAAGGACGCTGTGCTGCCAAGGAAACGCTGCGCAATGATCCCGCCGGCTGCTGCAGGGCAGAAACACCACCAAACTGCTTGTGCGCAGCGAGCAATTCATCCAAACGAGGATCACGAATCATCGTCACTTCTTGACCCGCGATTTGAGAGCCCACCGTGATCAAACCTTGGCTCGCGGGGCTAACTGCTGGCGCGACTTGTTGATTGGCCATGACAGCGCCTTGTGGCATGCCAGCCTTTTCACCTACCGCGCCGAGCAAGCCCCAAACCAACGAACCGACGGCTGCCAACGCAGCAAATCCTGCGACCATCTTCCAGCGGAAAACGCCATCGTTGGCGGCTTCTTGCTGAGGCTGCAGAGTTTGCGGTACTTCAATCTTTGATAGGGCTGGCTGCGTCACGGCATAGCCTTGCTGCTCGCGCAACACTTGGCTTATCACGCTCATGCTGCGCCACTGCTGCATGATGCTTTCATCATTCAAGCTGGCTTTCACTAGCGCAGCCGCTTGAGCGGCGTCCAGCTGGCCGTCATGCAGTGCAGACAGCTGCTCTTGCTGGGACATGGGTTCAGATACTACGTACTTCATGATCGAATTCCAAAAATCACTTGACTTCAACTTCTACCAGCGCTTGCCGGTTTGTCGCTCAAGCATGGGCTTGATACGCACTGAGATTGCTTCCCTGGCACGGAAGATGCGCGAGCGCACCGTACCAATCGGGCAATCCATGGCTTCGCTGATATCTTCATAGGAGAGGCCTTCCATTTCTCTGAGTACCAAAGCGCGACGCAGTTCCTCAGGTAATGCCTCTAAAGCTTCGTTCACAGCTGCAGCAATTTCCTGAGCAGCGTAGGCGGCCTCGGGTGTATCCACTTCACCGCCACCGTTCATCAGAGCTTCGGCGAGAGGATTTTCCTCATCGTCGCTGCCGGATGAGAGGCTCGATTCGCTGATCACTGGGTTCTTGCGGACGGCCACCAAATGCTTTTTGGCCGTATTGATGGCGATGCGGTAGAGCCAAGTGTAAAACTGCGATTCACCCCGAAAGCCCGCCATGGCACGCCAAGCTTTGAGAAAACTCTCCTGCACCACATCTTGCATCGCGCCTTCATCGCGCACCATGCGAGAAATCATGCGCTCGAGCTTTTTGCGGTATTTGATGAAGAGCAGCTCAAAAGCGCGCTCGCCTTCTCGCCCGCCCGCTTTGGCAATTTCTACCAGGGCCTGATCTGGGTCTGGCTGCTGCACTGGGTTGGCGCTGACTGCGCTGACGGCATCCATCTCAGGCGACCACAGCTTCATCAGCAGACCCCATCGGTGAATGGACAGCACGACGCAGCTTGCTCCAAGCCCCAGCATGTGCCGGCGCTTGAGCTGCGTGATCTAGATGCCTCGCTTCGAGATGGAACCACTGTGTTGTTGTGTGAAAAAGCCTGTTATTCGCTGAATGAGCTCGAAAGCTCACCAACATGTAGGCTTGCAGATCAATATGCAGGCCTAAAGTTCCCGGTATTTCGCGCTGATCCTGCAAGTGATGCCATTGGCCTTGGGCGTAATGCAAGCTGCCGCGCGGCTTTTTCCAAGCGTCGTGAAGGAGCCAACCACTGGCACCTGCGGCGAGCGCCAGATAAGCCATGATTTTTAAGGAAAAATGGCCATTTGCCGGTATGAATACTGCGCAAGATGCTATCAATATGAGAGTGATCAGCAGCGCAAATGCGCGATACGCCCAACTCGCGCTGGGCGTGAACGTGAGGGCGGGCGGGTAGCGCATGGTTTGCTCCGCGCTGTGAACTGTGTGCTGAGTAGGGGCTCAGATCAAACGCGCTTGAAAACCAAAGCGCCGTTCGTGCCGCCAAAACCAAAATTGTTTTTCAGCGCCACTTTGATCTCTTTCTTCCGAGCGGTATTCGCACAGTAATCCAAATCGCATTCAGGATCTTGGTTTTGGATATTGATCGTGGGCGGAATGGTTTGGTGATGCATGGCGAGCACGGTAAACACGCTCTCCAAGCCGCCCGCGCCGCCCAGCAAATGGCCGGTCGCGCCCTTGGTGGAGCTCACCACGATGTTTTTGGCATGATCACCCAGCGCCGCCTTGATCGCGTTGGATTCGTTGATATCGCCCAGGGGTGTGGATGTGCCGTGCGCGTTCACATAATCTACATCGCTGGGCTTCAAATCCGCATTGGCCAACGCCGAAAGCATCGCGCGGCGCGGGCCATCCATATTTGGCGCGGTCATGTGACCAGCATCGGCGCTCATGCCAAAGCCGGCGATCTCCGCATAAATCTTTGCGCCGCGTGCTTTAGCGTGCTCGTATTCTTCGATCACCATCACACCCGCACCTTCGCCAAGCACGAAGCCATCGCGGTCTTTGTCCCAGGGGCGGGAGGCAGTGGCGGGATCGTCGTTGCGGGTGGACAACGCGCGCATCGCAGCAAATCCGCCGATACCCAGAGGCGAGACTGTGCTCTCCGCACCGCCGCAGACCATGACATCGGCATCGCCATACTCAATCATGCGAGCCGACACGCCAATGGCATGCAGGCCGGTGGTGCACGCGGTCACAACGGCAATATTTGGCCCCTTGAAACCGTATTTCATGCTCACGTGGCCAGAAATCATGTTGATGATGCTGGCAGGCACGAAAAATGGCGTCACGCGGCGCGGGCCACGAGTGGTCAGCTCGGTATGCGTCTCTTCAATCAAAGGCAAACCGCCGATACCCGAGCCGATGTTCACACCGATGCGCACGGATTGTTCGTCGCTCAAGGCATCATTCGTCGCAAGGCCCGCATCTTTCACCGCCTGCACTGCAGCGGCAATGCCGTAGTGAATAAAGGTATCCATCGTGCGGGCTTCTTTGGAGCTCATGTACTCCTCCACATTGAAGCCCTTGACTTCGCCCGCGATCTTGCAGGAAAAAGCACTCGCATCGAATTTGGTGATGGCGGTAATGCCCGATTGCCCGGCCACCAGTGCATTCCAAGCGGACTCCACCGTGTTACCCACTGGGCTGATGCAGCCCAAACCTGTGATGACGACGCGACGTTTGCTCATAAACAACCCGAAAAATCTTCCATCTCAAATGAAAAAGGGCAGGTAGCCTCGCAGCTACCAGCCCCTACACAACCAGCTTCTTAAGCAAGATGCGTTTAAGCCTTCTTGTGCGAAGTGGCGTAGTCAATCGCTGCGCCCACCGTGGTGATCTTCTCAGCATCCTCATCAGGGATTTCGATGCCGAACTCATCTTCCAAGGCCATCACCAATTCCACCGTGTCCAGCGAATCAGCGCCCAAGTCGGCTACGAAAGCCTTCTCTGGCGAGACTTGCGACTCTTCCACACCGAGTTGCTCGGCAATGATTTTTTTGACACGTGCTTCAATATCACTCATAAGTCCCTCTAAGGGTTGTTGAAAACCTGATGATTCTACCCGCTTAGAGCGTCAACTCTAAGGCCGGTCACTGTTTACATGTACATGCCGCCATTCACATGGATTTCTTGTCCTGTGATGTAGCCGGCTCGCGGACTGGCCACGAAAGCAACGGCATGGGCGATATCGGCAGGTTTGCCCAAATGCCCAAGCGCGATTTGGCTGAGCAAGGCTTTTTGCTGCTCTTCGGGCAAGCTGGCGGTCATATCCGTTTCGATGAAGCCGGGAGCAATGCAGTTCACGGTGATGTTGCGTGAGCCCAGCTCGCGCGCCAGCGCGCGCGTCATGCCCGCAAGGCCGGCTTTGGCCGCCGCGTAATTCGCTTGGCCGGGGTTGCCTGATGCGCCCACCACCGAAGTGATATTGATGATGCGGCCATAGCGCTGCTTCATCATCGGGCGAATCACAGCGCGGGAGAGGCGGAAGACGGCTTTGAGATTCGTGTCCATCACGGCATCCCAATCCTCATCCTTCATGCGCATGGCGAGCGTATCGCGCGTGATGCCTGCGTTGTTGACCAGCACATGCAGGCCGCCGCGCTCTTTGACGATTTGTTCAATGAGTGCATCGGTGGCGGCAGCGTCGGTCACGTTCAGCACCACACCGTGAATACCAGCGGCAGTGATCTTCGCTGCGCCTTCTGCGCTCGTGGCCGTGCCAATCACCGTCATGCCAGCGGCTTTCAATTCTTGTGCAATTGCAGCGCCAATGCCGCGCGTGGCACCGGTGACGAGGGCGATTTGTTGTTCTGTCGGTGTAGTCATGATGGCTCTCTGCTTAGGTTGTTGGTTTATTGAAGGATAAAGAAAAATTTCCGGACGCAAAGGGCGCAAAAGTTGCGCAAAAGACGCAAAAAAGAAATACAAAAAGAATTAGGAATGCACTGAATAATTTTTGATTTATTTGAATCTTATTTTCGGTATTTTCTGCGTCTTTTGCGCAACCTTTGCGCCCTTTGCGTCCGGCTGTTGGATTTCAGACTAAGAGCGCCTTCGCCTCAACCAAAGAAGCCGGATCAAACACCGCGCCACTCACGATTTCAGCATCAATGCGTTTGCACATCCCCGCCAGCACCTTGCCCGGCCCGCATTCGATCACGGTGTTCACGCCACGCGCTTTGATCGCAGCAATGCACTCCACCCAGCGCACCGGGCCGAAGGCTTGGCGATAAAGCGCGTCTTTGATTCTTGCAGCATCAGTCTCGACCGCCACATCAATATTGTTCACCACCGGAATTTGCGGCGCATTGAAAGTCAGTGTCGCCAATTTCTCACGTAGCTTCTCAGCCGCCGGCTTCATCAAGCTCGAATGAAAAGGCGCAGACACAGGCAGCGGCAAGCAGCGCTTCGCGCCCTTGGCCTTGAGCAATTCGCTCGCCTTCTCCACACCCGCCTTGCTGCCCGCAATCACCGTCTGCGCCGGATCGTTGAAATTCACCGCTTCCACCACTTCGCCGCTAGCCGCAGCAGCTTCCGCACAACCCGCAATCACATCCGCCGCACTCATCCCGAGCACAGCCGCCATCGCCCCCGTGCCCACCGGCACAGCCTCTTGCATCGCCGCCGCACGCAGGCGCACGGTTTGCACCGCATCTTTGAGTGTCAACACGCTAGATGCCACCAACGCCGAATACTCGCCCAGCGAATGCCCCGCCACCACAGACGGCACAACGCCGCCCTCAGCCAGCCAAGCCCGATAAGCCGCCACACCCGCCACCAACATCACAGGCTGCGTATTCGTCGTCAAAGCCAGCGCCTCCTTCGGCCCTTCTTTAATCAACTGAGCCACATCCTCGCCCAGCGCCTCTGAGCTTTCCTGCAGCACAGATATGACTGCGGGGTGATCACCCCAAGCGTCCAACATACCCACAGCCTGAGAGCCTTGGCCGGGAAAAACAAATGCAAATTTCTTCATTTCAATGATTCAGATTGATTATTCGGTACAGCAAAGTATTTGACAATTTCTTCAGACGAGACCATCGTGATAAGTATGACAATAGGTACTAAAGCGAAAGCCAAAAATAGAAACGAGGTCATTTGAAATGCTGCCCATACTATTGACGCAATGTGAATAAAGTTAAGGATCATGAATGCGCTCTTTGCATCTCGATTACCGCTCCAAGTCTTCACACATACGATTGGAACTGTAATTACCCCAGCCACAAACATTACGGTCATCGTCAAGGTCGCCCCAATGGGGTTTGAATGGTTCCAAGCTTCGTCAAACTTGAGAAACATTAACCAATTCTGAAGAAGGTAAAGCGGACTCGACCCCCACATCAAAAAAGTGAGGCACAAGAGACCCCAAATGCTGACTACAATTTTTAAAGGTAGTGGTGGCGGACGTTTTATTTCGTTCATAGCTCTAGCAGAACCGCACCCCAAGTAAACCCACCACCCACGCCTTCAAGCATCAGCGTTTCACCTTTCTTGATCTGCCCGCTGCGCACACCGTGATCAAGCGCTAAGGGGATTGACGCGGCTGAGGTGTTGCCATGATCAGCAACGGTGACGATGACTTTGCTTTCCGGGAGTTTGAGCTTTTTGGCTGTGCCGAGCATGATGCGGATGTTGGCTTGGTGGGGGATGAGCCAGTCGATATCGGCTTCTGTCTTGCCCGCTTTGGCCAATACTGAGCGGGCGACGTCTGCGAGCACGCCGACGGCGAGTTTGAAAACGGCTTGGCCGTCCATTTTGAGCGTCGGGTCGCCCAAGATCTGGCCGCCGCTCACTGTGCCGGGGGTGCAGAGCACGCCGACATGCTTGCCATCGGCATGCAGCTCGCTGGCCAAGAGGCCGGGTTCGCTGGAGGCTTCTAAAACGACGGCGCCTGCGCCATCGCCAAAGAGCACGCAGGTGGTACGGTCTTTGAAATCGAGGATGCGGCTGAAGACTTCTGTGCCCACGACCAAGGCGCATTTGGCTGCGCCGGTTTTGATCATCGCGTCAGCCACGGTGAGCGCATAGACGAAGCCGCTGCATACGGCTTGCACATCGAAGGCCGGGCAACCAGCAATACTTTTATCCGCTATTGATTTAGTAGCATTCTGCGCAGATTCCATGCCGTCAATCGTGCTCTTTTGCTCATAAAACTGGCCTAATTTATGCTGCAAGATGGCTGCCGTGGAAGGGAACACCATATCCGGCGTAGAAGTGGCGCAGATGATCAGATCCACATCACCAGCCACTTTTCCCGCAGCTTGCAGCGCGCTCACGCAGGCGGGTAACGCGAGATCGCTGGCCGATTGATCGGCTGCTGCGAAGTGGCGATTGCGAATGCCGGTGCGCTCGACGATCCATTCGTCAGAGGTTTCGATGCCATCTTTTGCCAGCAAAGTGGCCAAATCGGCGTTGCTGAGCTTGTTGGTTGGCAGGTAGCTGCCTGTGCCGGTGATGCGGGAATAGATCAAAGCGCTTGTCATGGCCTAGAGTTTGCCATGCTTTTTTATACTCAACGGCTAGCCAAACGACGAAGAGAAATACCGGACGCAAAGGGCGCAAAAGTTGCGCAAAAGACGCAAAAAAGAAAAACCAAATTAGAAATAGTGTGGTTGCTTTGGCCTGCAGTTTTTTAACAGGGCTTTCGGTATTTTTCGCGTCTTTTGCGTAATTTTTGCGTCTTTTGCGTTCTTATCTTAAATCAGCCTGCGACCTCAGATGCATTCGAAGCAGCAGCCAAAACTGGTGCAGCATGAGAAATTCGGGTTTTGAGTTTGTCGAGCAAACCGTGACTCGCTGCCTCATAAGCTTTTGTCAAAGCCGCCTCGAAAGCCAGAGCATCTGCCGAGCCATGGCTTTTGAAGACCAAGCCGCGCAACCCCAAAAGCGCTGCACCGTTGTAACGACGGTGATCAACGCGATCTTTAAACGCATTTAGCACCGAATAAGCACCGATAGCGGCAGTTTTTGTGAAAATGCTGCGAGAAAACTCATCTTTGAGAAACTGACCGATCATTTTGGCCAAGCCTTCGCTGGCCTTGAGTGCTACGTTACCCACAAAACCGTCGCACACCACGATATCCGTGACGCCGGTGTAAATATCATTGCCTTCGACGTTGCCATAAAAATTCAAATCACCGTTTTTAGCGGCAGATCGCAGTAATTCGCCGGTTTTTTTGATGATTTCATTGCCTTTGATGACTTCTTCGCCGATATTGAGCAGACCAACCGATGGGTTTTCGTCATTGTTGAGCACCGAAACCAAGGCCGAGCCCATGATGGCGAACTGGAACAAGTGCTCGGGCTGGCAATCCACATTGGCACCCAGATCGAGCACGGTGGTGCTGCGGCCTTTGATATTGGGCATTTGGGTGGCAATGGCTGGGCGGTCAATGCCGTCGAGCGTTTTGAGCACATAGCGGGCAATCGCCATCAAAGCGCCGGTATTGCCAGCCGAGACTGCTGCTTGCGCAGCGCCCTCTTTCACCTGCGCAATGGCCACGCGCATAGAAGAATCTTTCTTCTTGCGCAGCGCCACTTCCAAAGGATCGTCCATGGTGACAACCTCGCTGGCAGCAACGTGCTTGGCGCGCGGATGCGCCAAATCTTTCAGCGCCTCGGGCAGACCGACCAGGAGCAAACGAGCTTGTGGATGGCTTTCCAAAAACGCGCGGCAAGCGGGTAATGTGGAAGCCACGCCATGATCGCCGCCCATGCAATCCACGGCCAAAGTAATGGCCAGTTGCGTTTCATTGGAGGCGGATAGGGGCGTTGTCTCGCTCATAGATGAGAGTTTAGTTCACTATTATTTTAATAGCACTCCGCGCAGTATATACGCCGGCGAAATGCTTAAAACACTTAAAAATACCAAGAAAACCATGCAAAAAGCCCGACGCTCTCGCAAAAGAGCAGCGGGCTTTGGCTTTGACCTGCAATGAGCACAGCCAAACAGCTGCGCTAATGGCAATTACTCAGCAGCGACTTGCTTAGGCTTGATCACCTGACGGCCACGGTACATGCCGTTGGCGCTGATATGGTGACGCAGACCGGCTTCGCCGGAGTCTTTGTCGGTAACCACGTTCGCGGCCACGAGGGCATTGTGTGAACGGTGCATGCCGCGCTTGGACGGCGATTTTTTATTCTGTTGAACGGCCATGATGGGCTCCTAGAATTTGGGGTTCGCTGACTTTGTGCATCAGCGCAAAAGGGTATTCGGGCTTGCTGCATAAGGTATGGCAAATGCAGCAAAGCCTTAAATTATAACAGTTTCCAGCCGCATGCCAGCTACAATCAAGACTGTTCTCCCTATGCGCGGCTGTAGCTCAGTGGATAGAGTATTGGCCTCCGAAGCCAAGGGTCGTGGGTTCGATCCCCGCCAGCCGCGCCACCCCTCCGAAAACAAAAAACCGCTGAATTCAGCGGTTTTTTCATTGGAGAGAAGGGAATTCAGGTCGAAAACGAGGAGCCGCAGCCGCAAGTCGTCGTGGCATTCGGATTCTTGATCACGAACTGCGCACCTTGCAGGTCTTCTTTGTAGTCAATTTCTGCGCCAACCAAATACTGGTAACTCATCGCGTCCACCAAGAGTTGCACGCCGTTTTTATGCAACACGGTGTCGTCGTCATTGGTGATTTCGTCGAATGTGAAGCCGTATTGGAAGCCGGAGCAGCCACCACCCTGCACGAAGACGCGTAGCTTGAGATCGGGATTGCCCTCTTCGGCAATGAGATCAGCCACTTTCACAGCGGCGCTCTCGGTGAAGATGATGGGAGAGGGCATCTCGGTTTGGATGTTTTCGGCAACTGCGCTCATAGCGGCTCCTTGAAATTCAATACTTGAGTGAAATACTAACCTATTGGCAGAAAACCTGCTGATCCCAGTGCTTTAACCGTTGTTAGCGGCCAGCTTGAGCGCAGGCTTTTCGCCAGGAATCATTGGCTTTAACTGACCAGAGATGACGGCGCCTTGGTGCATTTCAAGCGCTTTGTAGCTCACATCGCCTTCGATCTGCGCCTTAGGCTGCAGCTCCAGCAGCTCAAATGCATGCACATGACCGATGATTTTGCCGTTGATGATGACGTGGTCGGAATACACATCGCCTTCGATCACAGCGCTTTCGCCAATGACGATGAGGCTATCGCTGTCTTCATTAGCGCGGATATTGCCCACTACATTGCCATCGACACGCATACCGTCGGTGAATTTGAGATTGCCCTGAATTTGCGTGCCTTTGTCGATCAGGCTGCGCACGGGGGGTTGTTTTTTCTTGCCAAACATTTTGTACTGCTCCAACGAGTTATATCTTCAAGGTCTGCACAGCGCGAGTAGCTGAGCCCTCGGTCACTTTTGCGGACACCTGTTTTACCACGACTTGCGGGGGCAAGTCGATCACGTTTTCCAGACGTCGGTATTGCGTGAATTGCAGAGCCTGCGCAGAGCCGCCCACCACTTGCGTCCAAGGTTTGCCGCCTGCGCCTGTACCGGGCATGCCACCTTGTAGACCGGAGAGCGTGATTTCCAGCTTGCCGTTGAATGCTGGCGCATTCTTGGTGGGCTGAATCACCAACACTTGCCATTTGAGCTGCGTGCCTGCGTTCAACGGCTCTGCTTGCAAGCCACGAATGGCCACGCCTTCATTGCCGCCCGTGGGGATGAGTTTTTCAAAGAAGCCGAGATCATCACGCAACGCGCGGTTTTCTGCCTCGAGCCTTTTCACCTGCTCAATGATTTTTTCTTGCGCGGCTTTTTCCGCAGTGAGTAAGCTGCCGGAGGTATTCAATACAGATTGCGCTTTATCACGCTGATCGCGTAATTGCACAACTTCCGTACGCAACTTAGCCAGCTCTTCTTTGGCATTGTCATCAATACCCGCTAGATCCTTGCCCAGCTCGAAGGCCCACAAACCAATGGCTGCGCAAAATCCGAGCATCACAGCGACTAAAGCCCAGCGCAATGGCCAAGGCATGGCCGAGCGAATCGCCATGCTGGGCGCGCTGATCGTGAGGCGGCGGCGGAGGAGTCGAAAACGCATGAGGGATAAGAATGTACTGCAAAAGGACAAAACCGCCGAACCTTGCGATTCGGCGGTCTGTTTGCAAGCGTAAAAATTAACGCTTGGAGAACTGCTTGCGGCGACGAGCGCTACGCAAACCGACCTTCTTACGCTCAACTTCACGCGCATCACGCGTCACGAAGCCAGCTTGGGAGAGTGCAGGCTTGAGCGTTGCATCGTAGTCAATCAGAGCGCGGGTGATGCCGTGACGGGCTGCACCGGCTTGGCCGGATTCGCCACCACCGTTGACGTTGATTTGAATATCAAACGTCTCAGCGTGGTTGGTCAAAAGCAGGGGTTGCTTGGCGATCATGATCGAGGTTTGACGGCCGAAATATTCAGCGATGTCTTTGCCATTGATCGAAATCTTGCCAGAGCCTTTTTTCAGAAACACGCGGGCGACGCTGCTTTTGCGACGGCCGGTGCCATTGTTCCATTCACCAATCATGTCGGCTCCTTAAATGTCAAGAACTTTAGGCTGCTGGGCGCTGTGCGGATGTTCGCCACCAGCATAGACCTTGAGCTTTTTGATCATGGCGTAACCCAGAGGGCCTTTGGGCAGCATGCCCTTGACAGCCTTCTCCAAGGCGCGGCCAGGGTGCTTGGCTTGCATGTCCTTGAACTTGGTGGCATAGATGCCGCCAGGATGACCGCTGTGGCGGTAGTAAATTTTTTGATCGGCTTTGTTGCCGGTCACGCGGATTTTGTCTGCGTTAACGACGACGATGAAGTCACCAGTATCGACGTGAGGCGTATAAATGGCCTTGTGTTTGCCGCGTAAACGGAGAGCTGCTTCGCTGGCAATTCTTCCGAGGACCTTGTTGGTCGCGTCAATCACAAACCACTCGTGTACGACCTCAGCGGGTTTTGCGCTGAAAGTGCTCATGAGTTTTCTCTTCTATAGTGAGATGGTTTGAACCGCCTTTTCCACGGTCGGTGCTCTTCTGTTGAGAGCCTCTTAGGTGGGTATTAAATCAACCGAGGACTGACCGCACCGCAGGGGCGGGCAAGCAGGCGCTCGGTGTATCTAGCTCTACCGCGGGCGGATGAACGCTGCAGAGCCCTAAATTATATGCCAAATCAAGGACTTAGCGCAAGTTGCCCTTAGAGGAGTTACCATCAGGGCATGTTCTCCTACCGCCACGCCTTCCATGCCGGCAACCATGCCGATGTGCTTAAACATTTGACTTTGGTGGCTATGCTGAAGTATTTGACTGACAAAGATTCTGCTTTGACGGTGATTGATACGCATGCCGGAGCGGGGCTGTATCGTCTCGATGGCGATATGGCTCGCACAAGCGCGGAGGCGACTCAGGGTGTGCAGAAGCTGTTTTTAGGCTCGGATTTAGAGCAAAAACAGCCCCTAGCACAGATAAATACTGCGCAAGCAGCTATTAAATCCGTAGCGTCCGCTTTGCAAGACTATCTGGATGCTCTAGCTAGCTTTAACTCTAATGCAACGGGGCAGCGCGTCTATCCCGGTTCGCCACTGATCATTCATAGTCTGCTGCGCCCTGAGGCTGACAAACTCAAGCTGTTTGAGCTACACCCCACGGATTACCGGAGCTTAAGTGGCCATGTGAAGCAGCTGGATGCGGGGCGGATGGTCACTGTGGATTGCGCCAACGGCTTTGAAAAGCTCAAGACTTTGCTGCCACCGCCGAACAAACGCGCTTTGGTGTTGATAGATCCGAGCTACGAAATGAAGAGCGATTACGGGCAAGTGAGCGCCTGCATACAAGATGCTTTGCTGCGTTTTCCTACTGGCTGCTATGCGGTTTGGTATCCGATCATTCCGCGCCCTGAAGCGCACAGTTTGCCCAAAAAGCTCAAGACGATGGCTGTGCAGGCCAAACGCACTTGGCTGCAAGCCACGCTCAATATTGGCCAAGAGCCACCGCGCCATGCGCCGGGCGAGAAGCCGAGCAAACTGGTCGGCCTGCGGGCGAGCGGCATGTTCATCATCAATCCGCCGCATACTTTGAAAGCAGCTTTGCAGGAAGCGCTGCCACAGGTGGTGGCGCAATTGGGGCGTGGGCGGGGTAAGGGGTTTACGCTGATGAATTAATCCATCTTTCTTGCATTCTGTGTTGAATAATATATTTACTTACATAGTATTGCGGAGGGCATATGATTTCATCTCGTTCTATTTCGTCCACAAAGCTGGCACTCGCTTGCGCAGCTGCACTCATCCTCAGTGCCTGCGGCGGCGGGGGTAGCGATAGCAGCACGACGACCTACAACCCCACTCAAGTCACACTCGCCTCATCGGCGGGCGATTTGAACAAGTATTTAGGTCGCTGGTCTACGGGCTGTGGATTCACATTTATCGCAGGCTCTAGCGCAAAGTCTGGGCTTGGCGGTTACCAATTTGCGACTCCAGTGAGTGCCACGGTCATCCCTGGTACGGTGACAGTCACTTTGTATTCCTCCACAAATTGCACGGGTACGCCAGTGAGTTCGGGTAGCAACCCAATGACAACAACTTTTGTTTCTAGTACCAATCCGGTTGCCACCTCGAACTCTCGGAGCAGTTCTGTGATCTTTTCTGGCAACGCTGATCGGTTGACGATTCAGGAATACAACAGAACGACCGGCGCATTGGTGGGCACAGCTCGCACCCAATACGCGGCTTTTTCTGCCAACTTTACCGAGCTTCGGATCGAGAACACCTCAACTTTCTCTCAATTTGATTCGGTATTGAAGAAATAAGCCGCATCAATTAACCAACCATGCGGTTGGTTAATTGATATACTTGGGCAATTCACAAGGAGTTGCCCGATGTACACCCAAGCGCTCGATCTTCCTCAAAGCACTGACACCAAACCGACATTAAAAGCCGTGGCCGCACCGCTTTCCGAGCGCGAGCAGGCGTTGCAAACCGCGTTTGACAAAAAGATTAATGCAGACGGCAAGATCGAGCCGCAAGATTGGATGCCTTCGGCTTATCGCAAAACGCTCGTGCGCCAGATCAGCCAGCATGCGCACAGCGAGATCATTGGCATGCAGCCGGAGGGCAACTGGATCTCACGCGCGCCTTCGCTCAAGCGCAAAGCGATTTTGCTAGCCAAGGTGCAGGATGAAGGCGGGCATGGGCTTTATCTTTATTCAGCGGGCGAGACGCTGGGCACTTCGCGCGACGAAATGCTCGATGCGCTGCACACCGGCAAAGCGAAATACAGCTCGATCTTCAATTACCCCACGCTCACCTGGGCAGACACGGGCGTGATCGGCTGGCTGGTGGATGGCGCAGCGATCATGAATCAGGTGCCAATCTGCCGCTGCTCCTATGGCCCGTATGCGCGCGCGATGATTCGCATTTGCAAAGAAGAAAGTTTCCATCAGCGCCAAGGCTATGAATCGCTGATGCAGCTCATGAAGGGCACGCCCGCTCAGCGCGAGATGGTGCAAGACGCGGTGAACCGCTGGTGGTGGCCATCGATTGCGATGTTTGGCCCGCCGGATGCGAATTCGCCCAACAGCGAGCAGAGCATGCGCTGGGGGATCAAGCGTTTATCGAATGACGAGCTGCGGCAAAAGTTTATTGATGCGACGGTGAAGCAGGCGGAGATTTTGGGCGTGACTTTGCCTGATCCAGATTTGAAATGGAACGAAGCGCGGCAATCTTATGACTATGGCCAGATTGATTGGGATGACTTCTGGAACGTGGTCAATGGCAACGGGCCATGCAACAAAGAGCGCTTGGCAACGCGCGTGAACGCACATGAGAATGGCGCTTGGGTGCGCGAGGCGGCTTTGGCTTATGCAGCGAAGAAACGCGCTCGCGAATTGGCTGTGGCGGCTTGAGTTTTAGGCGCGCCAACAATAGAACGCAAAAAGCGCAGAAGTACGCAAAAGACGCAGAAAAATCCGATTAAGTAAAACGTCAATTTCACCGTCTACCCAACATCAACTTCTGAATTTAATTTTTGCGACTTTTGCGTACTTCTGCGTCTTTTGCGTTCTCCTCTTTGAATACCAATCATCCTTATGACAACACAAGAACTCCCCCTCTTTGAAGTCTTCATCCGTTCCAAACAAGGACTCGAACATAAGCATTGCGGCAGCTTGCATGCATCCGATGCACAGCAAGCTTTGCAGATGGCGCGGGATGTTTACACGCGGCGGATGGAAGGTGTGAGCATTTGGGTGATCCCGTCGAATCAGATCACTGCTAGCCAGCCTGACGATAAAGACGAAATGTTTGAGCCGGCGAGCGACAAGATTTATCGGCATCCAACGTTTTACGATATTCCAGATGAAGTGGGGCACATGTAATGTCAGCCACTTACCTACTCCATCTCGCCGACAACGCCCTCATCCTCGGCCAGCGCAATGCCGAATGGTGCGGCCATGGGCCTGTGCTGGAAGAAGATATTGCCATGGCGAATATTGGCTTGGATTGCATTGGCCAAGCGCGTATGCTGTATCAACACGCTGCTGGGTTGATTGGCGGAGAGACGACTGAAGACACCCTCGCCTATTTTCGCAGCGCGTCTGAATTCAGAAACTACACACTGCTTGAGCTGCCGCATCAAACCGCCTTCGCGCCTTCAGCCAACGTGCCTCGCGATTACAGCATCACCATCACGCGCAATTTTCTCTACAGCACGCTCATGAATTTAGTGTGGCCCGCACTGCAAGCTTCCAAAGACGATCAGCTAGCAGCAATTGCTGCGAAGTCGAGCAAAGAAGTGCGCTACCACCTACGCCACTCTACAGATTGGATGCTGCGCTTAGGCGATGGCACGGCACTCTCGCATAACAAGATGCAAGCGGCACTCGATTATTTGATGCCATACACGCAAGAGTTTTTCACCACGGCTGCGTTTGAAAACGAAGCCTTGCGAAGCGGTATCGGCATCAGTGTGGCGAATCTCAAAGACGAATGGCAAAGCCGCGTAGCAACTGTAGTTACTGAAGCGACGCTACAAATGAGCCCTGCTACAGGCCACCTCACGCGCGGCAAAGAAGGCCTGCATTCCGAGCACCTGAGCTATCTGCTCGCAGAAATGCAAAGCCTTGCGCGCGAGCATCCGGGAGCGGTTTGGTGATATCGCCCGAGAAGTTGCAGGGTATCGTCGATCGCGCCCGCGTGCTCGCCGCCAGCGTGCCCGATCCTGAAATCCCTGTGATCACGATTGAAGAGCTAGGCATCTTGCGCGATGTGCAGGCTGTGCCCTTCGGCGAAGCCACTGCCGATGGCCAGCAAGGCTATTTGGTGGAGATCACCATAACACCCACCTACAGCGGCTGCCCCGCCATGGATCAGATTCGCGACGACATCTTGAATGAGATGGATGCTGAAGACATTCCTGCTCGCATCAAAACCAGCCTCGCGCCTGCATGGACGACTGATTGGATGAGCGATGCAGCCAAACTCAAGCTGCGCGAATACGGCATTGCGCCACCACAGCATTTAAGCAATGAGTACGGCAATGCCAATGCGATTCAATTTGCTCCTAAATCAATAGCAGCCCGCGCAATGAGTACAAAGGCAAACGGTGCTTTTTCATCAAAAACCATCATCTGCCCCCATTGCAGCAGCGATAACACCACAGAGACCAGCCACTTCGCCTCCACTGCCTGCAAAGCGCTCTACAAATGCCTCGATTGCTTGGAGCCGTTTGATTATTTCAAACCCTATTGACTGCCTCATGTCAACACCTCATTTCCATTCTCTCGTCGTCAAACGTATCGACGCGCTCACCGCAGATGCTGCGCAAATCACCTTCGCCATTCCGCCAAATTTGCGCGATGCGTTTGAATTCAAAAGTGGCCAGTTCCTCACGCTGCGCGCACAGGTAAACGGTGAATCGGTGCGCCGCAGTTATTCGATTTGCTCCACGCCTTC
Source organism: Variovorax sp. PCZ-1 (assembly GCF_018413605.1). Classification (GTDB taxonomy): domain Bacteria; phylum Pseudomonadota; class Gammaproteobacteria; order Burkholderiales; family Burkholderiaceae_C; genus JANMDU01. The sequence goes on from NZ_JAHCDN010000004.1 coordinate 43,049, forward strand.
AATGCTTGCGCACTCGCAAGAAATTTCTGTCGGTATCAAGCGGGTTGAAGGCGGTGCGTTCAGCACTTGGGCAACCACGCAATTGCAAACAGGCAACGAGATCGATGTGATGCCCCCCGATGGCCGCTTCATCGTTAAAAAGCCAGATGCCAAGATGCGCCTTGGCATCGCAGCTGGCAGCGGCATCACGCCCATCCTCTCCATCGCAGCGCACACACTTGCCAGCGAGTCCAGCAGCCGCTTCACACTCGTGTATGGCAATCAGCGAACGAACACGATCATGTTTGGCGAAGCCCTACAAGATTTGAAAGACCGCTATCCCGGCCGCTTGCAACTCATTCACATCCTCTCGCGCCAAGCCACTGAATTGCCACTCAGCCATGGCCGCATTGATGCTGAAAAAATCAAAGAACTCACAAGCAACCTGATTGATCCAAAGGCAATCGACGAAGCTTTTATCTGCGGCCCTGAAGCAATGATTGAAGCTCTTGAGCCTGCACTGCAAACCGCTGGCATCACCAAAGACCGCATTCACAGCGAGCGCTTCATCTCCGCGCACACTACAAAAACGATAGCACTTCGCGCAGTATCTACGCCGGCGAACGGCCAAAAAGCCTTGAAATACAGCCTAGAAGTCATCCTCGACGGTAAAACCAATGCCATGCAGATGGGCGATGAAAATACTGTGCTCGACGTAGCGCTAGAAGCTGGCCTGGATCTCCCCTACGCCTGCAAAGGCGGTGTCTGCTGCACCTGCCGCGCCAAAGTGATCGAAGGCAAAGTGAGCATGGATAAGAACTACACGCTCGAGCAATGGGAAATCGACAAAGGCTTCGTGCTCACCTGCCAAGCGCGCTGCCAGACACAACGCGTGGTGGTGAGCTTTGATGAGCGATAAATGACAGTTTGATGATGAAGCTGACACACAGTCGTCACGCTCTCGTCACTCCGAAGTCACACATTGTGACTATCTTCCGAGTTGGTTAAGCGCATGCACCTCATGCACACCATCAGCCACCCAACTCTTAGGAAGCCAATATGTCATACCTGACCGATCGCGCGCGCGAAGCGCATGCAGCGATTCACACCACCACGCAAGTTCACGATGTCCCCGGCCAAACGCTGGACGATGTCATTCGTCAAATGCCGCTCGCGCGCCGCACTATGTTGCGCGGCGGATTCGGCGCAGGCTTGGGCGCTTTGTTTGGCGCAGCGGGTCTTTCCGCTTGCGGTGGCGGCGGAAGTGATCCTGCTCCAACCGCGCAACTCGCACAAGCCGCAGAGAGCTTTGCCGTCTCCTTCCAAAAAGTCCTTGCTTCCACGAATGACAACGTGACTGTGCCTGCTGGCTACACCATGGATGTGCTCTTCGCTGCAGGCGATCCCGTCGAGCCCAATTCAGTTGCGTATGCAGGCACGCCGCTCACCTCCGCAGACACAGAAAAATTCGCTGGCGGCAACCATGATGGCATGTTCTTCTTCACCTTGCCGAACGTGGACGGTAACAAGCGCGGCTTGCTCGCCATCAACCACGAGTTCCCTGATTTCGGTATCTTAGGTCTCACCAACTACAACGGTGCTACGGCCACTGCAGAGCAGAAGAAGATTGCGCTGTCGGCAGTGGGCGTGGCTGTGATTGAAGTGCAAGAAGTCGCTGGCAAATGGACGGTGGTCAAAAACTCCCCCTACAACAAGCGCTACACCGGCAACAGCAGCTACCGCGTGAGTGGCCCCGCAGCCAGCGTCGTCGGCAGCACGGTGATTGGCACACTGAATAACTGCGCCAGCGGCGAAACCCCATGGGGCACTTATCTCACCTGCGAAGAAACCACCGACAACTACCTTGATCCGACACAGCCCACCAATGGCTACGGCTGGGTGGTCGAAATCGACCCACAAAACCAACTCGCCGGCATGCCCGTGAAGCGCACAGCGCTTGGCCGCTTCGATCACGAAAACACCGCCTACATGCTGGACAGCGCTAACAACTTGGCGATCTACATGGGCGACGACAGCACGCCTGGCTGTATCTACAAATTCGTACCGAGTGCCAAGTTCACCCCCAACAACCGTGCAGCCAATACCAATCTGCTCGATGCTGGTACGCTCTATGTGGCGAAATTCAATGCCAATGGCACGGGCGAATGGCGCGCCTTGGTGCAAGGCCAAAACGGCTTGGTTGCTGGCGCGCAAGATCCTGGCGTGACCACGCAAAGCACAACGCCTCCTGCCCCAGTGACCGTGAACTTCAATACGCAAGCTGATGTGTTGATTGAAACCAAAGCCGCCGCTCGCGTCGCTGGCGGCACGCTGATGGATCGCCCTGAGTGGATCACTGTTGGCCCAGATAAGAAAATCTACATCACCCTCACCAACAACGGCGGCCGCGCTGTGACGGATGCTGCCAACCCACGCACGGCCAATAGCCAAGGCCACATCATCCGCTGGACGGAGACTGGCAACTCGCCCACGGCCACCACGTTCAACTGGGAAATCTTCCTGCTCGCTGGCGACCCACGCCGCGGCCCCAGCAGCGAAAAAGGCAACATCAACGGCGACACCTTCTCCAGCCCCGATGGCATTGGCGTTGATCCCAAAGGTCGTCTGTGGGTGCAGACCGATGCCAGCACATCCTCAGCCACCACGGCCACCTACGGCAACAATGCGATGTATTACTTGGATCAAACCACCAAAGAATCCAAGCGCTTCTTGGTGGGCCCCAATGGCTGCGAGATCACCGGCTTGGCCTACACGCCCGATCTCAAAACCTTCTTCATCAACATTCAGCACCCCACTGGTGCTTGGCCATCTAATGTGCAAGGCAACACACTGCCACCGCGCTCATCCACCATCGTCGTGCGCCGCACAGATGGTAAGCCAGTGGGTGCGTAAAACTCTTAGGCTTTGAATAACAAACGCCCCGCAGATGCGGGGCGTTTTAGTTTCAACTCAGTGCGGAAGTTCAATGAAAACTCTCAACGACTGAGCTCACTCGATCCGCATATTTCCGCTTCATTGCCGCATCACAAAAACTCGCTTCAAAACTGTTCTTAGCCAGTTGCACGGCATGCGAAGCATCTAAGCCAAGAGCGGTGAAAGTGGCCTGCCAGTTGTCGTTCATGTAGCCACCGAAGTAAGCTGGATCGTCGCTGTTGATCATGGCGCACAGGCCTGCGTCTAGGGGTTTGCGTAGGCTGTGGTCTTTGAGATCGGGGAAGACTTTGAGCTTTTGGTTAGAGAGAGGGCAGACAGTTAAGGGAATGCGATCTTTGGCCAAACGTTGCATCAGGGCGGCATCGCGGGTGGATTGCACGCCATGGTCGATGCGCTCGACTTTGAGCACATCGAGCGCGCTCCAGATGTATTCGGGCGGGCCTTCTTCACCTGCGTGGGCGACGAGGCGGAAGCCTAGTTCTTTGCACTTGGCAAATACTTTGGCGAATTTTTCGGGCGGGTGACCAACTTCGCTGCTGTCTAGGCCGACTCCGATGAAGTGATCTCGAAATGGCAATGCAGCTTCTAAAGTTTCAAAGGCTTCTTGTTCGCTCAAGTGGCGCAGGAAGCAGAGGATGAGTTCGGCATCTACGCCGAGGCCCGCCTTAGCTTCTTTGCAAGCGCGAGATAAGCCTTTAACAACAGTTTCCATGCTCACACCGCGCGCGGTATGCGTTTGCGGATCGAAGAAGATTTCTGCGCGGATTACGTTGTCTAGCGCGGCTTTTTCCAGATAAGCCCAAGCCATGTCGTAGAAGTCTTGTTCCTTCAACAGCACCGAAGCGCCTGCGTAGTAAATATCCAAGAAGCTTTGCAGATTGGTAAATGCATAGGCTTTACGCAAATCCTCCACGCTCGCATACGGGATGGTCACGCCATTGCGCTGAGCGAGTTTGAAAATCATCTCGGGCTCGAGCGAGCCTTCGATGTGAATATGCAGCTCGGCTTTGGGAATGCGGCGCAGTAGTTCGGGTAAGCGCTCGGGGGGGACGGGTTTGATGAGGCTCATGGTTAGCAAACTCCAAAGGTGATGCCAGACTCTTGCAGATAGCGGCGATAAGCCGAAGATGCTTTATCTGCCACCGTGTGCAACTCCGCACGCAAATCCAGCGGCAAGCGCTTGGGTGATTGTGATTCGAGCACAGGTTGATCCTGACCGAAGATGGTGTTTTGGAAACTTTGCAAAGCCGAATCAGGCGAATCAAAATCTGTCATGGCCATGCGAATCCACACACGCGAGAGCTCGGGCGTGATGGGGCAAACAAAGAGCGCAATGGATTCGCGGAAGTTGTCTTTATCAGTGATATGTGCACCCAGCGTGGAGGGATCGGGCGCTTTAGTCAGGATGCAGGTGTAGGGCGCGTTGACTTCGTAGGTGTAATCGACCATCGAGCCTGTGGTGGAATGCAGATTGCTCTTGGGCTGCCAAGCTTGGCAGTTGGTAGCTAGCAATCCCGTGGCAGTTTTTTGCACCTCGTAATTTTCCATCGCAACGTGCTCGCGGTCTCCTAGCCAGCCTTCATGTACAAAGCCAAAATGGCTCATGTCGAGAAAATTTTCGACGAGGCGCGGCGCGGAGGTTTGCACGAGATAGGGGCCGCAATTGACTTTGCGCAAACGCGTATCGCTCTCTGCTGCAAATGCGGGAATCGCGCTTTCACTTTTTTCCAACCGCACCCAGAGCAAGCCATACGCCCCATGCAATTCATAAACGGTAGCGCAATGGCTGGCAGGCGGCGTGAATGTAGGCAACGCGGGTACGAGTGTGCATTGGCCTGAAGCTGCAAACTGCCAGCCGTGATAGCCGCATTCCAAGCGATCATTCACCACACGGCCTAGAGAAAATTTCGCACCGCGATGCGGGCAGCGATCAGCCCAAGCATGCGCTGCGCCTTGCGCATCTTTCCAGAGCACCAATTCATGCCCAAGCAATATGATCGCCACAGGCGTGTTTGCCAAATCAGCGCTTGCCAATACGGGATGCCAGAGCGTTCTCTCTATCATTACGATGCCCTCATTACTACAAATTGAATAGCACTTTGCGCAGTACCTATGCCGGCGAAGGGCTATTTTTACTCGAAATTTGGCATAAAAAAGAGCCGCGCGAGGCGGCTCTCTTCATGCATGCGAGACCGCTTTACTTGCCAGCAGGGATCTTGCCTTCTACGCCCTTGACGTAGAAATCAATCTTGCCTTTCCAGTCATCATCGCTCTTGGCATCTTTGGCCAAGCGCTCTTTGCCAGCGTTGTCCACGATCGGGCCAGTGAACGGATCAAACGTGCCGGCTTTCATGGCGGCCTTGATCTCATCGACTTTGGCGCGCGTCTCAGCAGGCACTTGCTCAGAGACTTTGACCAAATCATTCTGGCCTTCAGGCACACCCCAGCGCGTGACGATGCCGCCCTTCCAGGTCTTGTCCATCACTTCTTGAATGGACTTGGTGTAGTAGTTGCTCCAATCCACAATAGCCGAGGCCAAATGTGCTTTGGGGGCGAAGCTGCTCATATCGGAATCCCAGCCGAAGGCGTATTTGCCAGCCTTCTCTGCGGTTTGCAGCACAGCGGTGGAATCGGTGTTTTGCAAGAGCACGTCTGCGCCGCCGTTGATGAGCGACTGAGCGGCTTCGCTCTCTTTTGGAGGATCAAACCAAGTGTTCACCCAAACGACTTTGGTCTTGACTTTCGGGTTCACGCTTTGTGCGCCCAAAGTGTAGGCATTGATATTGCGCAGCACTTCAGGAATGGGGAAGGAGCCCACGAAGCCGAGCGTGTTGCTCTTGGTCATCTTGCCGGCGATCATGCCTGCGAGGTAGGCGTCTTGGTAGAAGCGAGCATCGTACACGCGCATGTTGTCGGCGGTTTTGTAGCCGGTGGCGTGCTCGAATTTCACATCAGGGAAATCCTTGGCCACTTTGAGCATGGGCTCCATGTAACCGAAAGAGGTCGCGAAAATGATTTTGTTGCCTTGCTGAGCCAGATCGCGAATCACGCGCTCTGCATCAGCGCCTTCAGGCACTTTTTCCACAAAAGTGGTTTTTACTTTGTCGCCAAATTTGGCTTCCACAGCTTTGCGGCCGAGGTCGTGAGCAAACGTCCAACCGGCATCACCCACGGGGCCCACATACACCCAAGCGGCTTTGAGCGGCTCAGCTGCGGGTGCGGGCGCTGCAGCAGGGGCGGCAGCCGCAGGCGCTGGAGGAGGCGGGGTTTCTTTTTTGCCGCAGCCAACCAAAGCCGCGGTGGCCATGGCGGCGCTGATAGCAGCGAGTTTGAGCGCGGAGCGCTTCGTAAAGTCAGTCATCTCAGTTCCTTCTTGGGTAAATATGACAAAACAGGGCAAGCAAAAATCAAACCAACATTATGGGAGAAATCGGGCCATGCAGCCAGTCAACCATTGGGATTAAAGGGTTTTCCTAATGAAGCAGGCATATTCATACGAATCCATACCGGGTTGCGCGACATGATCACGAGCACCACAATCGTGGCCAAATAAGGCAGCATGCTCATGAATTGCGAGGGGATTTGCACCCCCTGGCCCTGCAAATGCAGCTGCAGCATCGTCACGCCGCCAAAGAGATACGCACCCAGCAAAGCGCGCGCTGGCCGCCAAGTGGCAAACACGGTGAGCGCCAAAGCAATCCAGCCGCGCCCGGCCACCATGCCCTCGACCCATAACGGTGCATAAACGACCGACAAATACGCCCCGGCCACACCACATAGCGCTCCGCCCGCCATCACGCCGCCTAAGCGCACCCAGCGCACGCGATAGCCTAAGGCATGTGCCGATTCAGGCGATTCGCCGATGCTGCGCAGCACCAGGCCAGCGCGAGTGCGAAACAGCCACCAAGCCAGCAGCGCTGTGAGGGCCATCGTTAAATACACCATGGCATGCTGGCGAAACAGCGCCGTGCCGATGAAGGGAATATCAGAGAGGAACGGCACTTCATGCGTGATACGGTTTTCCAGCTTTTTGCCCACATAGGCCACGCCCACGAAAGCCGAGAGCCCCGCGCCGAAAAGACTCAAAGCCAAACCGGTTGCATATTGATTCGTGCCCAGCCAGATCACCAGCCAGCCAAAGACTGCAGCCGCAGCAGCGCCCGCAAGCGCCCCTGCCACGAAAGCCAGCGTGTCGCTGCCGGTATGAAAGCCCACGGCAAAGCCAGCCACAGCTGCCATCAGCATCAAGCCCTCTGCGCCAAGATTGAGCACCCCTACGCGCTCATTGATCAGCAGCCCCAGCGCAGCCAAGGCCAGCGGCGTGCCTGCATTGAGCGTGGCGGCTAAGAGGAGAGCGATTTCATTCATTTTTTAAGTGTTTAAAGGCTCTAGCAGGCGTAATGACTGCGCGAAGTGCTACGAATTCGATAGTGAATCAGCGTATCGCAAGCAAGCAATGCGACCAGCAGCACGCCTTGAAAAACATTCGACAAAGCCGAAGGCAGGCCAATACGCGATTGCGCCAGCTCCCCGCCGATCAAAAACATGGAAAGCAGCGCCGCGCCGAAAATACAGCCTACTGGATGCAAGCGCCCGATGAAGGCCACGATGATCGCCGTGAACCCGTAGCCCACCGACACATGCGGCGTGAGCTGCGCCAGGGGCCCAAGCGCCTCCATGCTGCCGGCAATGCCAGCGAGTGCGCCGGAGGTGAGAAGCACTGTCCACAAAGCACTGCGGCTGGAAAAGCCAGCGTATCTTGCTGCGGCAGGCGCTAGGCCACCTACCTGCAGTTTGTAGCCTTTGAAGGTGCGGAATAAAAACACCGTCATCGCCGCAGCAGCCAGCAGTGCAATCACAAACCCCCAATGCAGCCGCAGACCTTTGAAGATGCGCGGCAGCAGCGTGCCGTCGTCAAACGTGACAGTTTGTGGAAAGTTAAACCCCTGCGGATCTTTCCACGGGCCGAACACCAAATAACTGAGCAGCAGATTCGCCACATACACCAGCATCAGGCTCACGAGGATTTCATTCGCGTTGAACTTATCTCGCAGCAGCGCCACAATACCTGCCCAGAGCGCGCCACCGATCGCACCCGCGAGCATGCCCAGCCACATGAAGACCCATGGCGAGAAGCTTTGCTTGGCTTCAGTTGCCCACATCGCCAAACCGCCTGCGAAGATCGCGCCCATCAGCAGCTGGCCTTCTGCGCCGATATTCCACACATTGCTTCTGTAGCAAAGTGCGAGCCCCAAAGCGCAGAGCACCAGCGGAATGGATTTGAGCGCAATCTCGCTCGCGCCGCGCCAATTCGCCCAAGGCTCGATCAAGAAGACGGAGAGGCCGCGCACGGGATCTTTTCCGAGCGCCACAAACAGCACGCCAGCCACCAAGATCGTGATGAGCAATGCCAAAGCAGGTGAAGCATAGACCCATGCTTTGGAGGGCTCAGGGCGTGGCTCAAGCCGCAGCATGTTGACCCTCCGCCGAGGTTTCCCACAGCCCGCTCATCCATTGCCCGATCAGCTCCACACTCGCAACTGAGCGCGCGATGCTCGGCGAGAGTTTTCCTTTAGCAATCACTTGCAAACGATCCGACAATTCCATCAACTCATCCAATTCTTCGCTGACCACGAGCACAGCGCATCCCGCATCGCGCAGCGCCAATATTTCGGCATGAATTTGCGCCGCTGCGCCCACATCCACGCCCCAAGTGGGCTGCGAAACGATGAGCAGCTTGGGCTGCGCTGAAATCTCGCGCCCCATGATGAATTTTTGCAAATTACCGCCAGAGAGGCTGCGCGCTGCAGCATTCGCACCGCCCGCTTTCACGCCGAAACGGCTGATGATGGCCTGCGCTTGGGCTTTCAATTGGGAAGGTGTGATCCAGCCAGATGCGGAGACTGCCTCTTGCCGCGTGAGCAACAAATTCTGCGCCAAGCTCATCACCGGCACAGCGCCGCGCCCCAGCCGCTCCTCAGGCACGAAATGCATGCCAAGCTCACGGCGCTCACCGGCCGGCAAACTGCCTACAGCTTGACCAGCAATGGTTATTGAGCCATGCGATGCGCGCGCATCTTCACCGCTGATCGCCGCCATCAATTCTTTTTGCCCATTACCTGAGACGCCCGCAATACCCAACACCTCGCCAGCATGCACGGTGAGCGAGATACCATCCAGATCGACGGCAAACGCATCCGATTTAGCAAGCGACAAAGCCTTCACTTGCAATACAGCTGCCCCGGCTGTTGATTCACGGTGCGCCAGCTGCGCAGGCTCAGAGCCGATCATCATGCGGGAGAGGCTGGCATTGGTCTCTTGCGCGGGCGTGCAAGTCGCCACCACCTTGCCACCACGCATCACGGTGCAGGTATCACACAGCGCGCGAATCTCATGCAGCTTGTGGGAGATATAGAGGATGCTGCAGCCTTGGGTTTTGAGCAAACGCAAAGTCTCAAACAGTTTTTCTACAGCTTGTGGCGTGAGCACGGAAGTAGGCTCATCCAAAATCAAAAGCTTCGGATTTGTGAGCAAAGCGCGGATGATTTCTACGCGCTGGCGCTCGCCCACGCTCAAAGTGTGCACGGGGCGCAGCGGATCAATCGGCAAGCCATATTCACTGGCCTTCGCAGTAATCGCTTGAGTCACTTGCGCGAGCGACTGCGAGCGATCCAAGCCCAGCAACACGTTCTCGGCCACTGTGAGCGTTTCAAACAAACTGAAATGCTGAAACACCATCGCGATGCCTAAAGCGCGTGCTTCTTGCGGATTGCGAATAGTCACCTCGCGCCCATCAAACATCATCTGCCCGCGATCAGCCGCCACCGCGCCATAAATGATCTTCATCAGCGTGGATTTGCCCGCGCCGTTTTCGCCAAGCACCGCATGGATCTCACCGGGCTGAACGCTCAGGCTCACCGAATCATTGGCCACCACGGCCGGGTAAGCTTTGGTGATGCCTTCAAGCTGAAGCCGAGCTTGGGTCATGCACTCACCTTCAAACTAGCCGCCACGGCCTTCACCTGCTCACGCAGCCAGCGCGCCTGCGCGGAAGCATGCGAGCGTTCGTGCCAAAGCTGGTAATACATAAGTGGAGGAAATTGAATCGGGCAAGGCAGGATTTTTACCGGAAGGCTGCCCAGAGAGCCACTCACGTAGCGCTCGCAGTATTGGCGGCCGGTGGTAAGCACAAGCAAACTCGATGCCACCATGCTGGGGATCAATCCGAAATGCGGGCAGCGAGCCGTGATGTTTCTCGCCAAACCTAGGCCAGAGAGATGATCGTCAATCACGCCCTTGGCGCCGGGGTGCGTGGGCGTGGGCGCGATGTGCTCGGCGGCCAGCCAAGCCTCCTGCGTCCATTTGCGGCGCAGCGCGGGATGCATGTCGCTCACAAGACAAACCACTTCATCGGAAAACAATTTGCCCATGTGCAAATCATCCGGCGGCTGCGGCCAATTGCCGATCACGATATCGCACTCGCCTTGCGCCAAACGCTGGCGATAGTCTTGTGCGCCCGTGAGCGGCTGAATATCAATTTTAGAAAGCGGTGCTTGGGCTTTGATGCGGCTCACAAGCTGGGGCAAGAACAGCGGATCGAGATAGTCACTCGCGGCAATCCGAAAGCTGGCCTCCGCCGTCTTCGCGTCAAAGCCGCGCGCATCACTGAACATCACCTCCGCAGCACGGATGATGTGCGCTGAGGGCTCAATCATGCGCAGGCCAGCATCGGTGGGTACCATGCCTGCGCCCGAGCGCACCAACAAAGGGTCGCCAGAGAGCTCGCGCAAGCGCTTCAAAGCCGCGCTCACCGCAGGCTGATACATGCCCAAGCGGGTGGCGGCGCGCGAGACGGAGCGTTCAGTGAGCACGGTATGCAAGACCTTGATGAGATGAAGGTCGATCTTGTCTAACAAGGCGCTGTTTTGCATACTGTCAGAGTGCTTGTGGCTATACGCAGAAAGGTATGTGATGGAAACAGTTTCAAGCTACCCTCTAGAAATGCAAGTTAAACCTCTTAGATTCCTGCACCGGGGGCAACTCCGTGAGATACAGAATGTACCACCCACGCGCACGCTCTTACAGCTGATTCGGGAAGACCTGCATCTGTGCGGCACGAAAGAGGGCTGCAACGAGGGCGATTGCGGCGCCTGCGTTGTCGCGTTGCGTGAGCCGGGCGCTTCTGAATTCAAAGCGGTAAACAGTTGCATTCGCTTTGCGCATTCCATCGAAGGGCTGGAGCTGACAACGGTGGAAGACTTGTCTTGCGCGCGTCAATTGCATCCCGCTCAAGAAGCTCTTATGCAATGCCACGGCTCGCAATGCGGTTTTTGCACACCGGGCTTTGTGATGAGCATGTTTGCACTGCATGAGAACTCTCTTGTGAGTCAGCAGCCCGTAGATCGCAGCGCGGCGCAGGTGGCTTTGTCTGGAAACCTCTGCCGCTGCACAGGCTATCGGCCCATTCTTGATGCAGCCGTGAAGATGCAAACACTATCAAAAGGTGAGCACTCTGCGCAGGATACATACCGGCTAGATGCCAAAAACGCTTATAAAAACGCATCGCAAACAGCCTCTGGCAGCTATTTGCTGCCCACAACGCTTGCACAGCTGCTGGCGTTGCGCAGCGCCCACCCAGAGGCGCAGATCGTGGCGGGCTGCACCGATGTGGGCTTGTGGGTCAATAAAGGCCATCAACAATTTGCACAAATACTCGACGTGACCCGCGTGGCCGAGCTGCGCCGCGTGGAGCGCTATCCGCATCACATCGCGATAGGTGCTGCCGTCTCGCTGCATGTTGCCTATGCCGCACTCGTGCAAGACCGCCCGCAGCTCAAAACCTTTGCCGAACGCTTCGCAGGATTGCCTGTGCGCAACAGCGGCACACTCGGCGGCAATGTGGCCAACGGCTCGCCGATTGGCGATTCCATGCCTTTGCTGATTGCTTTGAAGGCGAATGTGGTTCTCATGAGCGTGCGTGGCCATCGTGAAATGCCGCTTGAAACGCTCTACACCGGCTATCGCAAAAACGTGATGAGACCAGACGAAGTGCTCGCTTGGATCAAAGTGCCGCTCCCCACGGCATCCGAATTCAGCCGTGTTTACAAAATCTCTAAGCGTTATGACGATGACATCTCTGCGGTGTGTTTAGCCATATCGGTACAACGCAATGGCGATGGACTTCGCGCCATGAGCATCGGTGTAGGCGGTGTGGCCGCCACACCTGTGCGCGCTATCAAAACAGAAGCACTCTGCGCAGATTCTATGCCGGCGAACGGCTTATTTGATGCTATAAAAACCAGCCTGCAAGCTGAGTTTCAACCCATCTCCGACATGCGAGCTTCCGGCGCCTACCGACGCGAACTGCTCGGCGCTTTGGTGGATCGTTTCGCCAGTGATTGGCGCGGCGAGAAACTCGTGAGTCTTGAATCTTGGGATGCTCTTCAAGAGGTTCTGGTATGAGCGCGGGACTCCATGTTGCCCACGAGTCAGCCAAAGCTCAAGTGCAAGGCGCCGTCCGTTATGTAGACGATATCCCCGAACTGCAAGGCACACTGCATGCCGCGCCCGTGATGTCTCGCGTTGCGCATGGCCGCGTGCGAGGGCTGGATTTCAGCGCGGCTTTGGCATTGCCTGGCGTGCGCGGCATCGTCACCGCGCAAGATATTCCAGGCGATCCGATCCTCGGCGCGTTCGCACATGACGAACCCATTTTCGCCAGCGAACTGGTGCAGCACGTGGGCAACGTGATGGCGCTCATCGTAGCCGCTGACGTGATGACGGCTCGTCGAGCCGCCCGCTTAGTCAAAGCGGATATTGAAGAGTTGCCCGCCATCCTCAGCACGCAAGAAGCCCTAGAGAAAAACCATTTCGTCCTCCCGCCCGTACATGTGCGTCGAGGAGATGCAGATACAGCGTTACAAGCCGCGCCGCATCGCCTAAACGGAAGTTTCTCAGTCGGCGGCCAAGAGCATTTCTACCTCGAAGGCCAAGTGGCCTACGCGCAGCCACAAGAGATGGGGCAATGGCTCATCCACAGCAGCACTCAGCACCCCGGCGAAGTGCAGCATTGGGTGGCACATGCTTTGAAGCTCAACCTGAATGATGTGCGCGTAGAAACACGCCGCATGGGCGGCGGCTTCGGCGGCAAAGAAACCCAAGCCGGCCATCTCGCTGTTTGGTCTGCACTGGCCGCTCTTAAATTCGGAGCACCTGTCAAACTGCGTTTAGACCGTGATGATGATTTCATGATCACCGGCAAACGCCACCCCTTTGATTACGACTACGAAGTCGGCTTTGACGAGACAGGTTTACTCAGCGGCCTCAAAGTCAGCATGCGCGTCAACTGCGGCTTCAGCGCCGATCTCTCCGGCCCCGTCGCAGACCGCGCCATCTTCCACCTAGACAACGCCTACTTCCTACAAGACGTATCAATTAGCTCCTACCGCTGCAAAACCCACACGCAGTCTCACACAGCCTTCCGAGGCTTCGGTGGCCCCCAAGGCATGATGGTCATAGAAACCATCATGGGCGACATAGCAAGGCATTTGAAGCGCGATCCACTGGCAGTACGAATGCGCAATCTCTACGATGGAGCTTCAGAATTAATTGGGGTCAGATCTGAATTAATTTCTCCCACATCTTCGAACACCACAAAACTCAACGAAATTAATTCGGCTCTGACCCCAATTAATTCTCCGAACCGCGCCAACAAAGCAAAGAGAAACACCACCCACTACGGCATGCCCGTAGAAGACAACATCCTCCACGCCTTACTATCAAAACTAGAGCATTCCGCGCAATACATACGCCGGCGAGATGCCATAAACACTTGGAATTCAGCGCAAACCCACTTCAAACGCGGCATCAGTATCACCCCCGTCAAATTCGGCATCAGCTTCACCGCCACCCTCTTCAACCAAGCCGGCGCACTCGTGCATGTGTATACCGATGGAAGCGTGCAGATCAACCACGGCGGCACAGAAATGGGCCAAGGCTTGCACACCAAGATCGCGCAAATCGTGGCGCATGAGCTCGGCATTCCCTACGAGCTCATTCGCGCTACAGCCAGCGACACCAGCAAAATTCCCAACGCTAGCGCTACAGCCGCGAGCGCTGGTACAGATCTCAATGGCCGCGCCGCGCAATTCGCAGCGAGAAGCGTGCGCGACAAACTCGCAGCCTTTGTGAGTGGCTTAGATGGTTGCGGCGCTGGCGCAGTCAGCTTCAAAGATGGCCAAGTCATCTCGCCTAGCCAATCGCGCCCATGGCAAGAAGTCGTAGGCTTGGCATACGCCAACCGCATCCAACTCTGGAGCGACGGCTTCTACGCCACGCCCAAAATCCATTACGACAAAAAGACCCTCTCAGGCCGCCCCTTCTACTATTTCGCCTATGGCGCCGCCTGCACCGAAGTCATCATCGACACGCGCGCCGGCGAGAGCCGCATCCTCAAAGTAGACATCCTGCACGACGTAGGCCGCAGCATCAACCCCACGATTGATATCGGCCAAATCGAAGGCGCATTCGTCCAAGGCATGGGCTGGCTCACCACCGAGCAGCTCGTGTGGAACGACAAAGGCCACCTCTCCACCCACGCACCCAGCACCTACAAAATCCCCGCCACAGGCTGCATTCCCGAGCATTTCAAAGTCGATCTCTGGCCAGAAGCAAACCGCGAAGACAACATCTTCGGCAGCAAAGCCGTAGGCGAGCCGCCTTTCATGTTGGCGATCAGTGTGTGGGAGGCTTATCGGGATGCTATTTCCTCAGCGGGTGGGGATACTTCTCGCTTGAATGCACCTTGTACTGCTGAGAATGTTTTGCGGTGTTTGAGCTCTTTTGAATAGCGCTCTTGGGCATTAGCCTGCCGACTGCGCTTGGGCTATCCCCCTCCACGAATGTCCTCCGCCGGCTGCGCCGCCTCCCCCTTTATTTCGTTGCGGGAGATAACCCAATCACAATCAGCTCAAACGGGCCAATGCGCGAAGATTTTTCCGAGTGCCAAAAGGCCACGCTTGGGCGCTGTGATTAGGGTACCTCACGCAGCAAAATAAAGGAGGAGGCACGCGCGCAGCGCCAGCCGGGGGACATTTGCGGAGTGGGATGCCCTAAGCGCAGCGCCCAAGGCGCAGCCGCTCGATCCAAAGCGAAATCTCCCGTGCGCTGGCAAAATATCAACATGCAAGAAAGCGCATTCACCCAACAACTAGAAGCATCATTAAGCCAAGTCAGAATTCAAATCGCTCAAACCCGTAAAGCCCTCAAAGAAGCCCAAATAGACCACAGACCCGCCCCACCCCAACCCACCACCTGCTGCGGCCGAGGCTGTAATGGCTGCGTGTGGGAGGGCTGGTATGCTGCTGTGAACTACTGGCAAGAACAAGCCGATCAACTCATCGCCAACCACAAACCATGAGACTCCTCCACACTATGCTGCGCGTGGGAAACCTGCAGCGCTCCATTGATTTTTATACCCAAGTCATGGGCATGCAACTGTTGCGCACCACCGAGCGACCTGAGCAGAAATACTCACTCGCTTTCGTCGGCTACGGCACCAATCCTGATCACGCTGAGATTGAGCTCACCTACAACTATGGTGTTGAGAGCTACGAGCTCGGCTCAGCCTATGGCCACATCGCCATTGGTGTGAAAGATGTAGCCGCCACCTGCGCCGCAGTTCGTGACAAAGCAGCCAGCCTCGGTGGCGCGATCACGCGCGAGCCCGGCCCCGTGAAAGGCGGCAACACCGTGATCGCTTTCATCACCGATCCCGATGGCTACAAAATAGAATTGATCGAGCGCCCTGCGATTTAAGAACATGACAACACCTGAAGACACATTACGCCAGTGGCGTGAAGAAGAAGCTGCGATGCGCCTGCAAATGAGTAAAGGCGTGGGTGCTGGCGTGGCCAAGCCAGAGCAAGTCATTGGCTTGAGTGGCCTTGAAGTCCTGCAAGCCTCTTTACGCGGCGAATTTCCGTATCCCAGTATTTCCGTCACCATGGATTTCGCCCTCATCTCCGTGAGCGCAGGCGAGGCGATTTTTCAAGGCACACCAGATAGCAGACACCTGAACCCGATGGGCACTGTACACGGCGGCTGGTATGCCACTCTGCTCGATTCAGCCGTAGGCTGCGCCGTTCACACCATGATGCCCCCCGGGCGCGGCTACACCACGGCTGAACTCTCAGTGAATCTCGTGCGCGGTGCTGTTGCAGGCAAAGAGCCGCTGCGTGTGATCGGCAAAGTCCTGCATTGCGGCAAACAACTCGCCACCGCTGAAGGTCGCATCGTGGATGCCACAGGCAAGCTCTATGCGCATGCCACCACGACCTGCCTCGTGTTTGAGATGAAGTAAGCTGCGCTTGCCACGTATGCTCACCCTGCCCACCATTCGCAACCTCGAAGCCTATGGCACTATCGCTCAAGCCTTAAGCGTCGTGGAGCATTTGCGCAAGCAACGACATACTCATCCTGAACTAGCCAAGCGCACCGAATCTTTGCGGCAATGGCAAGCCCAGCGCTTTCGCAATACCTATACGGATGTGTTGAAAGACCCCCACATGGGGCCTGCAGCCCTTTTCTTCTTGACTGAGCTCTACAGCGAACAGGATTTTTCCAAACGTGATGCACAGTTTGCCCGCATCGCAGGCGCGATTGAGCGCTTGTTTCCTCAAGCTGTGGTGCAAACAGCCACTTTGCTTGCCAAGCTCCATGCCCTGTCTGAAACTTTGGATGCCTGCATGGCCATCCAATGGCTTGATCAGGCCAAAGAAAACGATGATCTCAATCTGAATATCTATCAAAGCTTGTGGCAAAGCCTGATGAATGTGCCCGGCTATGCTCAGGCTCGTCAACAACAGCTTCATGCCACGCAAGACCTCGGCCTTCAACTCCAGCGCCACACCAAAGTGCCAGGCCTGCGCTTCATGCTCACCATGATGCGCGCGCCGGCCACTGCAGCAGGTTTGCAAGATTTGCAGCGTTTCCTAGAGCGTGGCTTCGATACCTTTGGGCAATTGGGTAAAGCCGGTAAGGTACCGAAGTTTTTAGCGATCGTATCGGAGCGTGAAGCCGCTTGGCTCGCCAAGATGGCCGCTTAGATAAACAGTGCTATTTTGAGTCCCGCAATTGACTCGTTCATCGGGACTTCACTGAGAGCTTGAACTACAGCACTGCCCTAGAATCATTCGAAGTGATTTTGGAGACTTCCACCATGCAGGTTACACAGAGCGCAAGCACCCCACAAGAACGCATCTGGCTCAAAAGCTATCCACCCGGCGTTGTGCACGACATTCATCCCGAGCAATACCATTCGCTGGCGCAGCTGCTAGAAGAAAGTTTCAAGCGCAACGCTTCGAATCCATTTTCTGTCTGCATGGATCGATGGATGAGCTACCGCCAGCTGGATAATTTTTCCAGCGCATTGGGCGCCTGGCTGCAAAGTCGTGGTTTGGAAAAAGATGCGCGCGTGGCCATCATGCTGCCCAATATTCCGCAATTCCCCGTCACGATGTCGGGCGTCTTGCGCGCGGGCTACACCTGTGTGAATGTGAATCCGCTCTACACACCGCGCGAGCTCGAGCATCAGCTCAAAGATTCTGGTGCGACTGTGATTGTCATTCTTGAGAATTTCTGCCACACGCTGGAAGAAGTGATTGGTAAAACGCAGATCAAAGAAGTCGTCGTCGCTTCCATGGGCGATATGCTCGGCTTTTGGTATGGCCAATGGCTCACCTTCGCTGTTCGTCATTTGGCCAAGATGGTGCCTGCGTACAAATTACCGCTGGATGGTGGACTGAAAGTTACGCCCTTTAATCGCGCCATTGCAGAAGGCACGAACAGGCCACTGAAGCCCTCGCAAGCCAACCTCGATTCGATTGCTTTCTTGCAATACACAGGAGGCACGACAGGTTTGTCCAAGGGCGCGGTGCTTACCCATCGCAATATCGTTGCCGCTATTCTGCAAGCTGAAGCTTGGTTCTCACCGGCCCTCAAAGATATCGGCGATATCAGCAAAACCAACAGCATTGCAGCGCTGCCGCTGTATCACATCTTCGCTTTGACCTTGAGCCTTCTTGCGATTCGTAATGGCTCGCACATGACGATGATTCCCAATCCGCGCGATTTCGGCAAGTTCATCGAAGTGCTTAAGAAGCGCCCCTTCCACATGCTCCCCGCAGTGAACACGCTGTTCAATGCTTTGCTGCAACACCCCATGTTCAAGACTGTGGATTGGAGCCACTTGCGCGTTTCGCAAGCGGGCGGCATGGCTGCTTCCGAAGGTACTGCCAAACATTGGCAGGAAGCCACAGGCTGCCCCATGGTTGAAGGCTGGGGCATGAGCGAAACTTGCGCGATTGGTACGAACAACCCAGTGACCAACAAAGAGTTCACCGGCACAATTGGTTTGCCTTTGCCAAGCATTTATGTTGCTATCAAAGATGATGACGGCAACACTTTGACCGTGGGCCAATCCGGTGAGATCTGCATCAAAGGCCCCAACATCATGGTGGGCTACTACAACCAGCCCGAAGAAAACGTGAAAGCCTTCACGCCAGACGGCTACATGCGTACAGGCGACATCGGCATCATGGACGAGCGCGGCTACACAAAGATCGTTGATCGCAAGAAAGACATGATCATCGTCAGCGGCTTCAATGTCTTCCCCAATGAATTAGAAAATGTGATTTCTCTCTGCCCCGGCGTGGTCGAATGCGCGGCTGTGGGCGTGGTTGACGAGAAGCAAGGCGAAGCGATCAAAGTCTTCGTGGTTAAAAACGATCCCGGCATGACGGAAGAGCAAGTCATGAGCTACTGCCGACAGAATCTCACGGGCTACAAGATTCCAAAATACATCGAATTCCGTGATGATCTGCCGAAGACCAACGTCGGCAAGATATTGCGCCGTGAGTTGCGCAGCGCAAAGTAAGTATAATGCTGCGCGTATCACTATGATATTCATAGCACTCTGCGCTGATTCTGTGCCACCGATAGGTAGTTTTCGCCTTAAATCTAGAACATGAGTGCACAGAGCCTGCTACCTGTCGGGTGCACCGTCCTCGAGCGTGGCTGGCTCTCTAGTAACAATATCGTTTTCACACAAGGTCAGCAAACGGCGATTGTTGACACAGGTTATGTGACGCATTCCGATCAAACATTGAGCTTGCTGCGATCCATCTTAGGCGAGTGCTCTCTTGATCTCATCGTGAACACGCACTTGCACAGTGATCACTGCGGCGGAAATGCACTTCTTCAATCGCAATATCCTCAAGCGCGAACACTCATTCCACCGGGTCATGCTACAGAAGTGGCTCAATGGGATGAAGATACCCTCTCATACACACCCACTGGGCAATCTTGTCCGCGCTTTGACTTCCTAGATGTATTGCAAGCCGGCCAAAGCTTGGCTCTAGGCAAAGATCTTTGGGAAATTCATGCAGCTCCCGGCCATGATCCACATTCGGTCATTTTGTTTGAGCCTCAATCACGCACCTTGATTTCAGCCGATGCGCTCTGGGAAAATGGGTTTGGTGTTGTCTTTCAGGAGCTGGAAGGTATAAAAGCCTTCGATGAAGTAGCTGCCACGCTCGATGTGATCGAACAACTCAAGCCTTCAACCGTTATTCCAGGCCATGGTCATGTTTTTACGGATGTGAGCGCTGCGCTCTCAAGGGCTCGAACGCGCCTAGAGAAGTTCATTCAGGACCCCATTCGACATGCCAACTATGGCGGCAAGGTTTTGATCAAGTACAAACTGCTTGAATGGCAGCACAGTACGATGGTGCAATTGCAAGAATGGATCGAGCAAACGCCGTATTTCCACATCTTGCATCAACGCTTTTTCATCGATCAACCCGTTGATCAATGGCTGCAAGGTCTGCTCTCGGATCTTGAACGCTCAGGAGCGCTGGAGAAAACACAGGGCATGTTGATCAACCGCGATTGAAGTAGATTTCTCAGGCTGCTATCTAGCTTCCAACGCTGATTTCTAAGAGATCTTGCTGCAATTGTGATGCTGCACAGCGTCCGAAATCATCACGAATTACACATGAGCACATTTCGTTCAGACAAAGAAAAACGCCCAGTCTTTCGACTGGGCGTTTTCAGCATAAGAGCCTGACAATGTCCTACTTTCACACGGGAATCCGCACTATCATCGGCGCTAAGTCGTTTCACTGTCCTGTTCGGGATGGGAAGGAGTGGGACCAACTTGCTATGGTCATCAGGCATAACTTGTCGTCATGTTGATTATTGCCTTGGCAGACAATCAACACAACCAATTCATAGAGTTATATCAGCAGCAGATCGCTCTAGGTGAATGCCTAGGCTTCATGCATATTCGATTGCAGTCAACCGCAAAGCTTCGATCTGTTTCACAGTCAAAGTTATAGGGTCAAGCCGCACGAGCAATTAGTATCAGTTAGCTTAACGCATTACTGCGCTTCCACACCTGACCTATCAACGTCCTGGTCTTGAACGGCTCTTTAGGGGGGTCAAGCCCCCGGCAAATCTCATCTTGAAACGAGTTTCCCGCTTAGATGCTTTCAGCGGTTATCTCTTCCGTACATAGCTACCCTGCGATGCCACTGGCGTGACAACAGGTACACCAGAGGTACGTCCACTCCGGTCCTCTCGTACTAGGAGCAGGCTTCCTCAAATTTGCAGCGCCCACAGAAGATAGGGACCAAACTGTCTCACGACGTTTTAAACCCAGCTCACGTACCTCTTTAAATGGCGAACAGCCATACCCTTGGGACCGGCTACAGCCCCAGGATGAGATGAGCCGACATCGAGGTGCCAAACACCGCCGTCGATATGAACTCTTGGGCGGTATCAGCCTGTTATCCCCAGAGTACCTTTTATCCGTTGAGCGATGGCCCTTCCATACAGAACCACCGGATCACTATGTCCTACTTTCGTATCTGCTCGACTTGTCAGTCTCGCAGTTAAGCACGCTTATGCCATTGCACTATTAGCACGATGTCCGACCGTACCTAGCGTACCTTCGAACTCCTCCGTTACGCTTTGGGAGGAGACCGCCCCAGTCAAACTGCCTACCATGCACTGTCCCCGACCCGGATAACGGGCCTAGGTTAGAACCTCAAACACACCAGGGTGGTATTTCAACGTTGGCTCCACAAGATCTAGCGACCCTGCTTCAAAGCCTCCCACCTATCCTACACAGATCTGTTCAAAGTCCAATACAAAGCTACAGTAAAGGTTCATGGGGTCTTTCCGTCTTTCTGCGGGGAGATTGCATCATCACAAACATTTCAACTTCGCTGAGTCTGCGGAGGAGACAGTGTGGCCATCGTTACGCCATTCGTGCAGGTCGGAACTTACCCGACAAGGAATTTCGCTACCTTAGGACCGTTATAGTTACGGCCGCCGTTTACTGGGACTTCGATCAAGAGCTTGCACCCCATCAATTAATCTTCCAGCACCGGGCAGGCGTCACACCCTATACGTCGACTTTCGTCTTTGCAGAGTGCTGTGTTTTTATTAAACAGTCGCAGCCACCTATTCTTTGCAACCCCGTTGGGCTCAGCTTGTACAGCTTCACCTACTTAGGGCACACCTTCTTCCGAAGTTACGGTGTCAATTTGCCGAGTTCCTTCTCCGCAGTTCTCTCAAGCGCCTTAGAATACTCATCTCGCGCACCAGTGTCGGTTTGCGGTACGGTCGTGTATAGCTGAAGCTTAGTGGCTTTTCCTGGAAGCAGGGTATCACTCACTTCGGGTGCAAGCACCCTCGTTATCACCCCTCATCTAAGCCCGGCGGATTTACCTACCAGGCACGACTACAGGCTTGAACAGACATATCCAACAGTCTGCTGAGTTAACCTTCTCCGTCCCCACATCGCACTATACATCGGTACAGGAATATTGACCTGTTTCCCATCAGCTACGCATCTCTGCCTCGCCTTAGGGGCCGACTCACTCTACGCCGATGAACGTTGCGTAGAAAACCTTGCGCTTACGGCGAGGGGGCTTTTCACCCCCTTTAACGCTACTCATGTCAGCATTCGCACTTCTGATACCTCCAGCAGCCTTTACAAGCCACCTTCACAGGCTTACAGAACGCTCTCCTACCACTTGCAATAAATTGCAAATCCGCAGCTTCGGTAACTGGCTTGAGCCCCGTTACATCTTCCGCGCAGGACGACTCGATCAGTGAGCTATTACGCTTTCTTTAAATGATGGCTGCTTCTAAGCCAACATCCTGACTGTTTTAGCCTTCCCACTTCGTTTCCCACTTAGCCAATTTTAGGGACCTTAGCTGGCGGTCTGGGTTGTTTCCCTCTTGAGTCCGGACGTTAGCACCCGGTGCTCTGTCTCCCAAGCTGTACTCAACGGTATTCGGAGTTTGCATTGGTTTGGTAAGTCGCCATGACCCCCTAGCCAAAACAGTGCTCTACCCCCGTCGGTAATACTTGAGGCACTACCTAAATAGTTTTCGGAGAGAACCAGCTATTTCCAAGTTTGTTTAGCCTTTCACCCCTATCCACAGCTCATCCGCTAGTTTTGCAACACTAGTCGGTTCGGACCTCCAGTACCTGTTACGGCACCTTCATCCTGGCCATGGATAGATCACTTGGTTTCGGGTCTACACCCAGCGACTGAATTCGCCCTATTCGGACTCGATTTCTCTGCGGCTACCCTATTCGGTTAACCTTGCCACTGAATGTAAGTCGCTGACCCATTATACAAAAGGTACGCCGTCACCCTTGCGGGCTCCGACTTTTTGTAAGCATGCGCTTTCAGGATCTATTTCACTCCCCTCCCGGGGTTCTTTTCGCCTTTCCCTCACGGTACTAGTTCACTATCGGTCAATGATGAGTATTTAGCCTTGGAGGATGGTCCCCCCATGTTCAGACAGGATTTCACGTGTCCCGCCCTACTTTTCGCTAGCTTAGTACCACACAGGACTTTTCACGTACGGGGCTATCACCCACTATGGCCGCCCTTTCCAGAGCGTTCCGTTAAATCTTGTGCTATCACTAGCAGGCTGTTCCGATTTCGCTCGCCACTACTATCGGAATCTCGGTTGATGTCTTTTCCTCGAGCTACTTAGATGTTTCAGTTCACTCGGTTCGCTTCCCACACCTATGAATTCAGTGTGGGATACCCTTGCGGGTGGGTTTCCCCATTCAGAGATCTCCGGGTCACAGGTTATTTGCCACCTCGCCGAAGCTTATCGCAGGCTATCACGTCTTTCGTCGCCTATCATTGCCAAGGCATCCAGCACATGCTCTTATTCACTTGACCCTATAACTTTGACGTTTCGTTAGAAACATCAAACAAATCAAGTAAACGTTGAAGTATTTAAACTTCACGCGTTTTATTTGCCGTAATCCATCACGCTTATTCATTAAGGTTGTCAATCAGCAATAAAGCCAACTGACGACTTTGAGAACATACATGTCAATTACCAGAATACACTTACAGATTTCTCTGCAGTTGAATTCGTGATTGACGCAATCAAAAAGCTGTTAGCGGCACGGTCTTGAATACTCAAAAGCAACAAGTTTCCGCTAACAGCGCTGATATCAACTCTATGAATTGTTAAAGAACAGCCGATTGACTTCGAGATCGAAGCCAACAACGAAGCAGACTCTTGCGAATCCGCTTTGGTGTTGACGTTTATCTGATTGATAAGAAAGAGATAGAACTGAAAATTGGTGGAGGATGACGGGATCGAACCGACGACCCCCTGCTTGCAAAGCAGGTGCTCTCCCAGCTGAGCTAATCCCCCGGGTTTGTAAAGGCAAATTGGAGGGGATGGTGGGTCTGGTTGGTCTCGAACCAACGACCCCCGCCTTATCAAGACGGTGCTCTAACCAACTGAGCTACAGACCCAAGCCGGTCGCAATAGCTACAAGTACATCAGTAATTGCAGACCGTTGGCGACTTCTCTTCCAACAACCGATAAGTGTGGGTGTTCAAATTTAATTGCACTTCTAGAAAGGAGGTGATCCAGCCGCACCTTCCGATACGGCTACCTTGTTACGACTTCACCCCAGTCACGAACCCTGCCGTGGTAATCGCCCTCCTTGCGGTTAGGCTAACTACTTCTGGCAGAACCCGCTCCCATGGTGTGACGGGCGGTGTGTACAAGACCCGGGAACGTATTCACCGTGACATTCTGATCCACGATTACTAGCGATTCCGACTTCACGCAGTCGAGTTGCAGACTACGATCCGGACTACGACTGGTTTTCTCGGATTAGCTCCCCCTCGCGGGTTGGCAACCGTTTGTACCAGCCATTGTATGACGTGTGTAGCCCCACCTATAAGGGCCATGAGGACTTGACGTCATCCCCACCTTCCTCCGGTTTGTCACCGGCAGTCCCATTAGAGTGCCCTTGCGTAGCAACTAATGGTAAGGGTTGCGCTCGTTGCGGGACTTAACCCAACATCTCACGACACGAGCTGACGACAGCCATGCAGCACCTGTGTATTGGTTCTCTTTCGAGCACTAAGCCATCTCTGGCAAATTCCAACCATGTCAAAGGTGGGTAAGGTTTTTCGCGTTGCATCGAATTAAACCACATCATCCACCGCTTGTGCGGGTCCCCGTCAATTCCTTTGAGTTTCAACCTTGCGGCCGTACTCCCCAGGCGGTCAACTTCACGCGTTAGCTTCGTTACTGAGAAAGTTAATTCCCAACAACCAGTTGACATCGTTTAGGGCATGGACTACCAGGGTATCTAATCCTGTTTGCTCCCCATGCTTTCGTGCATGAGCGTCAGTACAGGTCCAGGGGGCTGCCTTCGCCATCGGTGTTCCTCCGCATATCTACGCATTTCACTGCTACACGCGGAATTCCACCCCCCTCTACCGTACTCTAGCTATGCAGTCACAATCGCAGTTCCCAGGTTGAGCCCGGGGATTTCACGACTGTCTTACATAACCGCCTGCGCACGCTTTACGCCCAGTAATTCCGATTAACGCTTGCACCCTACGTATTACCGCGGCTGCTGGCACGTAGTTAGCCGGTGCTTATTCTTACGGTACCGTCATGAGCCTCCTGTATTAGAAGAAGCCTTTTCGCTCCGTACAAAAGCAGTTTACAACCCGAAGGCCTTCATCCTGCACGCGGCATTGCTGGATCAGGCTTGCGCCCATTGTCCAAAATTCCCCACTGCTGCCTCCCGTAGGAGTCTGGGCCGTGTCTCAGTCCCAGTGTGGCTGGTCGTTCTCTCAAACCAGCTACAGATCGTTGCCTTGGTGAGCCTTTACCCCACCAACTAGCTAATCTGACATCGGCCACTCTATTTGCGCTAGGCCTTGCGGTCCCCAGCTTTCATCCGTAGATCGTATGCGGTATTAATCCGGCTTTCGCCGGGCTATCCCCCACAAATAGGCATGTTCCGATGCATTACTCACCCGTTCGCCACTCTCAGGTATTGCTACCCTACCGTTCGACTTGCATGTGTAAAGCATGCCGCCAGCGTTCAATCTGAGCCAGGATCAAACTCTATAGTTTGATCTTGTTACTCAATCGGAATTGAAGAAGATAATCTTCATTCAATTTCTCATGAGTGTTTGTGTCTCGGTCTTTCGACTTTGACGTTTTCGGCAATTGCCTTCAAACACCCACGCTTATCGGCTGTAATTTTTTAAGTAACAACGAATTAGATTTGACTCTTTTTCGTTTTCTTCACTGCGATCAGCGAAGCCTTGAATTATGACATACTTTTCATCGAATCGTCAAGTTTGTCAAAACTTTTTCTACTTTCTTTTCGGCATTTCACTCTAGCGAGATGATTTTGCTTCGTTTTCAGCAGAGCCTCAGATTATATACCGAAAAACTCGTTCTCGTCAAATTTTGAGATTTTCTTTTGATTTATTTGTTTTGATTGATCCAGCAAGTGGGTTCACCAAAACAACACAAGATTGCGGGTAAACCCTTAATCTTTCTCATCAGCAGAGCCCGCTAGTATATACCGGAAATTGAGTTCAGTGCAAGTATTTTGAAATAATTTTGAAATACTTGGCTTGAATCACAGCTATCCCAATCTCTTACTTGGCTTCCGACAAGAATTTCTCCACTTGGGCTGCAGGTATGGCGCCTGGCACGCGAGAGCCATCAGCAAATATGAGGGTTGGCGTCCCGGTTATGCGGTATTTCTTCCCGAACTCGACGTTTCTTTGCAAGGCGCTGGCATCACAGGCTGCCGCGGCCGGCGCAGCATCCTTGATCATCCAATCTAAAAAGGTCTTGGTTTTGTCTTTGCTGCACCAGATGTTTTGGGACTTCGCTGTGGAATCAGCGCCCAGGATTGGATAAAGAAACATATGGATGGTGACGTTGTTCACATTCTGCAGATCACGCTCAAAACGCTTGCAGTAACCACAATTGGGATCCTCAAAGACAGCCACCTTACGCTTGCCATTGCCGCGTACGATGGTGAAGGCGTCTTTGAAGGGCAGGCTGTCAAAATCTACGGCCGTGAGCTTTTCGATGCGCTCCTCTGTGAGGTTCCTCTTCGCCCTGGTATCAATCAGGTTGCCTTGGATCAAGAAATTACCCTCAAGATCGGTATAAACGATGTCAAAGCCATTGATTCGCACCTCCAGCAAACCGGGCATGCCAGAGCGGGTGATTTCATCAATCTTCGGCAAATTGGGCAGGCGCTCGGTGAGCGCTTTGCGTACTGCTGCATCTTGGGCAGCAGAAACTGGCGCATTTGACTGTGCAAATAGGCCGCTCGCCGGCATAAATAATGCGGAGGCAGCTATCAATTTAATAGCAATTAAGTATTTTTGAACTGACATCTTGATCTTTCGTAACAATCTAACAATGTACCCTAGGCCTTCACATGCCGCATCAGCGCATGCCCGAGGCTTGGCGCATGAGCCAGGCCTTGAGTGGCGGCGCAGCATCTAAACCCTTCATGCCCCAGTGGCGCAAGCCTTGTAGCCTGGCATCGCTGCGGCTGAAGGTTTGTTGCAGACCATCCGTCGCCAACCTCAGCATGGCCGCATCTGCTTTACGCACACGCTCATAGGCTCGCAGCAGCTTCTTATCGCTATAGCTTCGGAAATACGGCTTGCTGGCCAGAACGTTGGCAAGCTCTGCAGCATCTCCCAAGCCCAAATTCAAACCCTGCCCAGCCAAGGGATGCACCGCGTGTGCGGCATCTCCCGCCAAAACCCAAGTGCCCCATTCGGCTAGACCACACCACTGCTGGGCTTGTGCGAGCATCAGTGGCCAGCTTGCGCGTTCGCTAAGCAGCTGCAAGTTGCCCAATTGATTCTGCGTCGCTTCTTGCAAGGCGATTGCGAAATCACCAGGAGCCATGGCTTGCAAAGTCTGTGCATGATCATTTGAAACTGACCAGACTAAGGCGACAGAGTTCCCCTCAGCGCTGTCACTGCGCGGCAGCAAGGCACAGATTTGGGATGAGTCCATCCACTGCCAAGCAGTATTTTCATGCGGTATTTCACAAGACAGATGCGCTGCAATAGCGGTTTGCCCGTAGGCAAACTGATCAAAGACTGCGCCTGTGGTCTCACGTGTTTGGCTCACACGGCCTTCACAAATCACCGTCAAATCAGCGATTGGCGCTGCTGTTTCCTTGAGAATTTGAACCTCACTGGCAAAAGACAGCGCCTGAGTTAAGCGCTCTTGCAAGGAAGCAGCATCCACAATCCAAGCCAAGGCTTCAGTTTGAGCGTCGAATTCAATATGGCCTGAGGAATCACCCCAAACCTTCATGTGTTGGACAGGCGTAGCATCCTGTGGCCATACACGCAACTCCGCCAACAGCTGACGTGAAGCGGCATTCAGCGCAAAGCTACGCACATCTTGGGTTTTGCCGGGGGAAGGCTTGGCAGATATCAAAGCCACCTGGATACGCGCTCGCGCGAGAAGCAGAGCCAAGACTTGCCCCACCACGCCAGCACCTCGAATACATATGTCTGTTTTCACACCCGAGATTGTAGAAGGCGGCACAATCGAGCGAGTTCACCTGATTCATTAACCTGGAACCTTGAGCCCCGACATGTCTGACTACGATCTGAATGCCACCATCAGCCGCCTCTTCGTTTACCCAATCAAATCTTGCGCGGGAGTTGAGCTGAGAGAGTCTCTTTTGATTGAGACGGGGCTGGAGTTTGACCGCGCTTGGATGGTGGTTGATGAAAAAGGGGAATTTTTGAGCCAGCGCGAATTGCCACGCATGGCCTTGATTGCGCCTCAGCTCAAGCAATTTGAAATGGTGCTGCGTGCGCCGGGCATGCTGGCTTTGCATATTGCATTGGATGCCGTGGAGCAGCCTTGCAAAGTTCGCGTGTGGGATGATGAATGCGCGGCCTTTGATATGGGTGATACAGCGGCGCAATGGTTCACCGATTTTTTGATGCAAGATCGCCAGGCTGGCATCCCTGTCATGAAGCTGCGTTTGGTGCGCTTTGATCCTGAACACAAACGCGCCTCCAACATGAAATGGACTCAGGGCCAACAAGCTCTTAATCAGTTCTCTGACGGTTATCCCGTCCTCGTCATCAGCGAGGCTTCGCTCGATGATCTGAATGCCCGACTCAAAGCGGCCGGCCATGCGCCCGTGACCATGGAGCGATTTCGACCTAATATTGTGCTCTCAGGCTTGGATGCGCATGATGAAGACCGCACAGATGAGCTCCACATTTCGGCCGGCGAGACGGACTTCAAGCTCGCATTGATCAAACCTTGCCCGCGCTGCCCGATTCCGAATGTGAATCCACAAACGGCACAAACCAGCCCCGAGGTCGGTCAGATGCTTCAAACCTACCGGCAAGATGCCCGATTAGATGGCGCCATCACTTTTGGCATGAATGCGATGGTGAAACGTCACGATCAAGAGCCTTTTGATTTACATCTCGCTGTAGGCCAGACCGCGCAGGGTCAGTTGCGTTTTTAGCGCATTGGCTTCGTTGGTGCAGGCTCAGAGATCGGAAAACTGGACGAGCCGCCTATCCCCCAGTGGCTGCCTGAAGAGCTGTCTATTGTTGCGGCTGTTGGCTCCCAGCCCGGCTTGATGTCGGCCGCTTCGACTTGGGCCGTCATCGCATCCAAGGCGCTGTGTTTGTTTGCAAGAGGCAATGGCGTACCGCCTGTGGACATGGCTTCCAAGAAACGGATCGGCCGACGCGTACGAGGCGACATCCCTTTGAGCAAGGCAAGCAAGCTATTTTTGATTTCGGGATCAATGTCGGGCGACTCACGTAACACGGTTGCGGCCAAGTGAAACTGCAAAGTCACTTCAGGCACCAAACCGGGCAAAGGCATCAGGCCTTGTGCAATCAAGCGAGCGCCTATATCAGTGACTCTGCTGCGGTGACCCGCGCCTTCCAATATCAGGCCAAAATGTGATGTCCCCACACGTGCCACTGTCTCCACATCCCGCAGAACCTTGCGTAATTTGATCACGGCACGCAAGACGCTTTGCTCCGCGACTGGCAGGCCATGCGCCGCCTCGATATTGGGGTAGTTGACCAATGAGATCAAAACAACGGCCGCGTTCTCGCGATGCTTCTTGTAGCGTGCCAGTGTTTGTGCCAAGCGATCATCAAAAATATGCTCAGCCAGCAAGCCTGTCAGTGCATCCTGCGTATTGAGTGCTTGCTCACGGGTCTGGATCTCATGCCTGTCGCGCGATCGCACATTCAAAGCGATCATCATCATCGGCACTTCAACCAGCAACGCAATCACCAGCCCATACTGCACGACCCATGAAACACTGATCCACCCATACGCTCGGGCTAAGGCGATCAACACGGCTCCCAGCAAAGGTATGTAAGCAAACACCACCCAACGCCCAACGCGATCCCCTCGACGCCAGGCGCGAAACGCCAGTGTTAATGCCGTGATAGACACCACAAACATATAGCCACCCAGAATCGCTACGCCTACTTTGCGGGTCATGTAGAAATACACCACTGACAGAGGGATAGCCAATATTGCAAGGATATTGAGTGATCGCGACAGTCTTCGCGCGAATTGCCGCCCTCCCAAGATGGACTCGATAAAGTACAGCGCGCCACCCGCTGTGAGTAAGGCCAGGATGCCTTGCGAGGCGTCTGACCAGTCGGGACTGTCTGGCCAGAGTAAATAGCCCGCCACGCCGGTGTATGCCGACACCGCCAAAATCATGGACAGCACATACAAACCATAAAGCAAATACAAGCGGTCGCGATAGGCATAGGAGGTGACAAGACACATCAACACCAAGGTCAGGAGGAGGCCAACGACCACGCCCAGGCCCAAAAAGCCATGACGGTCTGCCTCTTGTGCCGTGTGCTCAGAACCCATATGGAGCGCGATACTCACCGGGGTGCTGCCCTGAATCAACAGATACATCACCGAGTTGCCTAGAGGCAAGTCCATATGAAATCTCGGGTAGCGCCCTGGCTCGGGCCAATCCTTGACTGGCACCCTGTCACCAGCAGCTTCCATCAGCCATTTGCCATCTTCTGATTTTCTGTACAAGGTCACGCGATCAATGAGAGACAGAGGCAACCACAACACTTTATGCGGATCGCTGAGTGCACTGCGCTCTAAATCTAGGCGAATCCATAGCTTATGTTCTGGCTCTAAGCGAAACAGGGTTTCAAACTGCAAAGGCGCGAAGCTGGACGCTTTCATGCCTTCTTGGCTCGCGCTTCCCACCAAGGTCTCCAATTTGGACATTCCAGCCGTATCCAGCCAATAAACCGCCTTGGCTGTCACTTGCTTTTGATCTTCGGGGGCAATTTGTAAAGAAGCCGTGGTCTGCGCCAATGCGCCAGTGCTCACAACCAGCATGCACACCCATCGCATACACTTGAGGGCTTTGCCGCACGAGATGCTTGCGCGGCGCACGTTTGTTATGGCCCAGCAAATCATTGCGGCCTTGAGGATATGCACCATGAGTTTGAAATGTGGAATTGTTGGGTTACCTAATGTAGGCAAATCTACACTATTTAACGCCTTAACCAAGGCAGGGATTGCCGCAGAAAACTACCCTTTTTGTACGATTGAGCCCAATGTGGGCATCGTTGAGCTGCCAGATCCTCGACTTCAGCAGCTTGCGAAGATTGTGGAGCCTGAAAAAATTGTTCCTGCTGTGGTTGAATTTGTGGACATCGCGGGCCTGGTGGCGGGCGCATCCAAAGGCGAAGGCTTGGGCAACCAGTTTCTCGCCCACATCCGCGAAACAGACGCGATTGTGAACGTGGTGCGCTGCTTTGAAGATCCCAACGTGATCCATGTGGCGGGCAAGGTTGATCCGATCTCCGATATCGAGGTCATTCAAACCGAGCTGTGCTTGGCAGATTTGACGACCGTTGAGAAAAGCCTCCAGCGCTACACCAAGGTCGCCAAAACCGGCAATGACAAAGAGGCGGTGAAGCTGGTGGGCGTGTTGGAAAAATGCCAAGCTGCACTCAACCAAGGCAAGCCAGTGCGCGGCATTGATTTTTCCAAGGAAGAACTCGTCACGCTGAAACCCCTGTGCTTGATCACGGCCAAGCCGGCCATGTTTGTGGGCAATGTGTCCGAAGATGGCTTTGACAACAACCCCTTCTTGGCCAAACTGGAAGAGTACGCCAAAGGCCAAAACGCGCCTGTGGTGGCGATTTGCGCCAAGATTGAAGCCGAATTGGCTGATATGAGCGATGAAGACAAGACCACTTTCTTGGCAGACCTCGGCCAAAGCGAGCCAGGCCTGAATCGCTTGATCCGCGCGGGTTTCAAGCTGCTGGGCTTGCAAACTTACTTCACCGCTGGCGTGAAAGAAGTGCGCGCTTGGACCGTGCCGATTGGCGCAACCGGCCCGCAAGCTGCGGGGGTGATCCACACCGACTTCGAACGCGGCTTCATTCGCGCGCAGACCATTGCATTTGACGACTACATCGCCTTCCAAGGCGAACATGGCGCAAAAGAGGCGGGCAAGATGCGCGCTGAAGGCAAGGAGTACATCGTCAAAGATGGCGATGTGCTGAATTTCTTGTTCAACGTCTGAGCTGCAGTTACTATTAAATTAATAGCAATTCGCGCAGTATCTATACCGGCTAGGCATCTAAAAGGCTTAAAAATCAGCCTTTGAGCCAGCCCCGGCGTCGGAAATACCACATCGGTACGATGGCGCTGGCCAGCATGAGTGCAACAACGAAGGGGTACGCGCTTGCACCCAGCGCTTGCACCTCTGGGATTTGCATGTTCATGCCGTAGATGCTGGCAATCAATGTTGGAGGTAGCAAAGCCACACTGGCCACCGAGAAGATTTTGATGATCTTGTTTTGGTTGATGTTGATGAAACCGACGACGGCATCCATCAAGAAGTTGATCTTGTCAAACAGGAAGGCGGTGTGTGAATCGAGCGAATCAATATCGCGCAGAATCTGCCGCGCTTCGTTGAACTGCTCTGCAGAGAGCATCTTGCTTCGCATCATGAAAGAGAGGGCGCGGCGCGTATCCATCATGTTGCGGCGAATGCGGCCGTTCAAATCCTCTTGCTTGGCGATATTGGCCAGCACATCTGCGGCCAGATCGTCCGTCACATCGCCCTTCAAGACTTGGCCGCTGGCTTTTTCCAGCTCATCGTGAATGCCTTCGAGGGCATCGGCGCAGTATTCGGCATCGGCGTCATAGAGCTTGAGCAACACTTCGCGCGCATCTTCAATCAGCCCCGGCATGCGACGCGCGCGCAGGCGCAGCAAACGGAAGATGGGAATGTCTTGCTCGTGAATAGAAAACAGCACACCCTTGCTTTTGAGATCAGAATTGTTCAGATTCAAAATGAAAGCCACGCGCTCTGTTCGCGACTCTTCATCATCGATCAAAAAATCCGAGCGGATGTGTAGATCGCCGTTGTCTGCCTCGTAAAAACGGGCGGATTCTTCGATGTCTTCGTCCATCGCATCATCGGGGATGGAAAGACCGTAATGCTGCTTGATCCAGGCCTTTTCTTCGGGCGTTGGCGATTCCAAATCCACCCAAACAGGCTGAAATTTAGCGAGCTCTTCGAGCGATTCGATCTCTTCTTGGAAGAGGCGGCCATTGGCCAGCGTAAAAATGTTGAGCATGGTGCAGGCTCCAACTAAGGCGGTTGACGGGAAGTATGAATGTGTGCTTCCCGTGCCTGCGTGAGCCTAGCTGTTTGCCAGAGGGCTCATTCACCTGCCAGGGAAGCTACCAACTGGGGTAGGTGTCCAAGGGTTTGCTCCGAAATGAAGATGCGCGATTATCTTCCGAAATCTTCGCTGACAGAACTTTCGGGTGGCAAACAAACCACACGCAGATCAGTAAAAATAAAATTCGCACGATCGTGCTTTTTCTCACGATTTTAAAGGGTTAACCCTAGTATTTCTCTTGATCAAAACCGCTTTTGATTCTACAGTTCACCCCATCGCAGCAAATTTGTGACCCAAACACGCTGCGCTGGCATTCCGCCATCTCTGCAACCCGCTGCGCCAGCCGACCCGGCTGCTCGCAGCCTCAATGAGTGAGACAAACACCATGCAACGCCGCAATTTCCTTTCCTTGATTCCCCAAGCCGCCGTTTTGGCCAGTACCCCAGTATTGATGCGCCCCGCTTTCGCCCAAGACGGCGTGAACGCCCGCACGATCACTGTGGGCTGCTCTGGCGCACTGTCTGGCCCGCTGGCCGGCTTTGGCCAAGAACTGAAAATTGGCGTCGATGCTGCGATGACGCAGATCAACGCCAAAGGCGGCATCCAGGGCCGCGCACTGCAACTGCAGATGATGGACGATGGCTATGTGCCCACCCGCACCGTCGACAACGTGAAAAAAATGATCGGCGAAAGCAGTGTCTTTGCGCTCATGAGCTGTATTGGCACCCCGAACAACGCCGCCATCTTGCCGATGATTGAAGAAAATAATTTGCCTTATATCGCGCCACTGACGGGTGCGACGAGTTTGCGCAAAGCTTCACGCCATGTGTTTCATGTACGTGCAAGTTACAGCGATGAGACACAGCGCTTGGTGAGCAAATTGGTAGACATGGGCATCAAAAACCTGGCCATCGTTTATTTGGACAACGCCTTCGGCAAAGAAGTGCTGGCCGATGCGCAGAAGACACTGGCTGCCAACGGCATCAAGGCGACCGCCGAAGTGGCGCTGGCCACCGACGGAAAAAATCTGAGCGGCGTGATTGAGCAAACGCTGGCAGCCAAACCTGCTGCTGTGTTTTTGGCCTCGGCAGGTGCAGCTTCTACGGGCCTGGTAGCAGGCTTGAAGAAGGTCTCGCCCATGCTGCCCATCGCAGGCTTATCGGTCGCGCTCACCAATGATGGTCTCAAGCAACTAGGCAACGCCGTCAGCGGCTTGGCCATCACCATGGTTTTCCCAGACCCGAACCGTGCTCGCATCCAGATCGTGCGCGATTATCAAGCCGCGATGCGTGCCATGGGCAAAGAAGAGTTTTCGCTCGGCAGTTTGGAGAGCTACATCAACACCCGCGTCTTGGCTGAAGGCCTGGAGCGCGCAGGCCGCGATCTGAATCGAGCCAAACTGCAAACCGCTTTGGCCAGTGTGCGCAACTTTGATTTGGGCGGCTTCATGGTGAACTACCAAGCCTCGCCTTTTGTGGCCAGCAAGTATGTGGATTTGGGCGTGATGGGTTCGAGCGGACGCTTCATTGGCTAAGCCCCTCGGCTGACATCGCTGGCTTAACGCGATAATCGCTGCATGACGAACACGCGCATGCAGCGATTTTTTTATGGGCTTCTGATCACCTCAGGATGCCTCGCGAACTTGATGGCACAGCCGCTGCCCAAAGAGGTCACGCAGGCGCTCTCGCGTGCGGGCGTGCCAGCATCCGCCATCAGCATCGTCGTACAAACTGTGCCTGCTCAGGCCAGCCCCACAGCCGCGCTTGAGCCCGCCCTGATCAAACATCGCGCCGAAACCAGCGTGAATCCTGCTTCTGTGATGAAGCTGATCACCACCTACGCAGCGCTGGATCAGCTTGGCGCAGATTTCACCTGGAAAAACCGGGTGTATATCGACGGCACACTGGACGCAGATGTGCTGCAAGGCAATCTGATCATTCGCGGCAGTGGTGATCCCAAATTGGTGCTGGAGCGCATTGAAGAATTGTTTCGTCAAGTGCAGGCCAAAGGCGTGCGCGAGGTGCGCGGCGATATTTTGCTGGATCGGCGTGTGTTTGATGTGCCCGATAAAAATCCTGCAGACTTTGATGATGAGCCTCTGCGCCCCTACAACGCCGTGCCTGATGGCATGCTGGTGAATTTCAAAGCCCTGATCTACAACTTCATCCCAGATCCAGTCACGAAAAAAGTGATGTTGCGCGTCGATCCGCCGATTGCTGGCGTTGAGTTACCCACTGAAATCACGGCATCGTATGGCAACTGTGGCGATTGGCGCAGTAGCTTGCAAGCTGATTTTTCTAACCCGGATCGCGTCAGCTTTTCAGGCCGTTATCCGATCTCCTGCGGCGAGCGCGTTTGGCCGGTGGCTTATGTTGCGCCGCGCCAATATGCGGCGCGCGTGATCGATGCGATGTGGCGAAAATCGGGCGGGCTGCTCAGCGGCCAAGTGCGTGAAGAAGCCCTGCCGCGCACGGCCCGCCTGCTGCACAGCGAGCCCTCTTTACCGCTTTCCGACATCATTGCCGATGTGAATAAGTTTTCCAACAATGTGATGGCGCAGCAAGTCTTTCTTACCCTGTCCAATCAGTTTCCCAGCCCCGGACGCACTGGCAGCTTCGCCGCCTCACAGCGCAATGTAGCCGCTTGGTGGAAAGCACGTTTGCCTGACGCAGCAGCACCCACCTTAGACAATGGCTCAGGCCTCTCGCGCAAAGAACGCTCCAGCGCCGCAGCCATCAACAGCCTGCTGCAACTGGCCGCCAGCGGTCCGCAATCGCAGGTCTTTGCCAATTCTTTGGGGCTCGCGGGCGTGGATGGCACAGTCGCCAGAATGCGAGATCGCAATGGGACATCAGCAGCGATTGGCCAAGCCCAGCTCAAAACCGGCACATTGCGTGATGTCGCCGCCATCGCCGGCTACGCCAATGCCAGCAATGGCCAGCGCTACAGTCTGGCGGCCATCATCAACCACCCCAACGCAGGCGCAGCACGGCCCGCCTTGGATGCACTGGTGGAATGGGTGGTCAAGCGTCCCTGAGGTCTATTTATTGATTTTTTAAGCCTTTTATGCCGTTTGCCGGCGTACATACTGCGCGAAACGCTATAATTTTTATAGTAATCACCGATGGATTCCGCAGCTCACTCACCCCTCCAAATCCTGCACGATGTGTTTGGATACAACGCGTTTCGTGGCCAGCAGCAAGCTGCCATTGAACAAGTGCTCTCGGGTGGCGATGCCTTGGTGCTGATGCCTACGGGCGGCGGCAAATCCCTGTGTTATCAGATTCCTGCTATTTTGCGTGCGCAGCAAGGCAAAGGCGTTTGCATCGTCGTCTCGCCGCTGATCGCGCTCATGCACGATCAGGTGGGCGCACTTCATGAGCTGGGCATTCCGGCGGCGTTTTTGAATTCCACGCTGGATAGCCAACAGGCAGGCGAGATAGAGCAGC
Organism: Variovorax sp. PCZ-1; assembly: GCF_018413605.1. Classification (GTDB taxonomy): domain Bacteria; phylum Pseudomonadota; class Gammaproteobacteria; order Burkholderiales; family Burkholderiaceae_C; genus JANMDU01. Next base: position 79,536 of record NZ_JAHCDN010000004.1, read on the forward strand.
AGATGCTGCGCGGCGAATTGGCTTTGCTCTACGTCGCTCCCGAGCGCCTAAACACACCACGCTTTCTCGCTTTGCTGCAATGCTTGTATGAGCAAAAGCTTCTGAGTTTGTTTGCGATTGACGAAGCACATTGCGTCAGCCAGTGGGGGCATGATTTCCGGCCTGAATACCGCTCGCTTGCGCTCTTGCACGAGCGCTACCCCGATGTGCCGCGCCTCGCGCTCACGGCAACAGCAGACGAGCTGACTCGGCAAGACATGATTGAGCGTTTGCAGCTGCAAGGCGCGGCGCAATTGGTGAGCAGCTTTGATCGCCCCAACATTCGCTACCGCATCAGTGAAAAAACCGATCCGCGCAAACAGCTACTTCGCTTTATTGAAGATGAGCATGCCGGCGAAGCGGGCATTGTGTATTGCCAATCGCGCAAGAAAGTGGAAGAGACGGCTGAGTGGCTGCGCGGGGAGGGCATTCGCGCCTTGCCGTATCACGCCGGCATGGAGCAGCGCGAGCGCCAAGCTAATCAAGATGCTTTTCTGCGCGGTGATGCGCAAGAAGGCTCGGCCGTGGTGATGACCGCGACAATTGCTTTCGGCATGGGTATCGACAAACCCGATGTACGCTTCGTGGCGCATTTGGATTTGCCCAAAAACATCGAAGGCTACTATCAAGAAACAGGCCGCGCCGGCCGCGATGGGCTGAACGCCGATGCTTGGATGGCTTACGGCCTGCAAGATGTGGTGAACCAACGCCGCATGATCGATGAGAGCCCAGCTAACGACGAATACAAAGCCGTGATGCGCGGCAAGCTCGACGCGCTGCTCTCACTCGCCGAAGCCACAGATTGCCGCCGCGGCAGATTACTCAGCTATTTCAACGATCAGGGCCTATCGGGCGAGCAGCGGCTCAATTACCGCTGCAACAATTGCGATAACTGTTTGAGCCCCGCTGTGACTTGGGATGCGACACAGGCTGCGCAAAAGCTCCTCTCCTGCATCTACCGCGTGCAGCAGGCCAGCGGCATCAGCTTTGGCGCGGGGCACATCATTGATATCCTGCGAGGCAAGACGACGGACAAGATGGCGCAGTTTGCGCATCATCAGTTGTCCACCTTCGGCATCGGCGCAGACATCTCTGAGCAGCAATACAAAGCGCTGTTGCGCCAATTGATTGCGCTTGGCGCAGTCAGTGTGGATGCGGAGCATTTCAATACGCTCAAGCTGGAGCCACTGGCCAAGAGCTATCTCAAAGGTGAGCACACGGTGCTGCTGCGCGAAGCTGCACCCGAGAGCGCGCGTAAAGCCAAGAGCAGCATGCGCAGTGACGGCAAGCCGAAGACCAAAACACCCGAGACATTGGCTGCACTCGACAGCATGGCTCAACAGCGCTTCGCTGCGCTCAAAGCCTGGCGTGCGGAAGTGGCGCGTGAGCATGCCCTCCCCGCCTATGTGATCTTCCACGATGCCACTTTGCTGGCCATGGCCACAGCCGCGCCGCAAACATTGGCTGAGCTCTCAGGCATCAGCGGGCTGGGTGCGAAGAAGCTGGAGGCTTATGGCGAGGAAGTGTTGAGGCTTTTGCGTGATGATGCGGGGCAGGAATTGGCTGCTGCGTGAGTGTTTTGGAAAGGCAAGAAGTGAACGCAAAAGACGCAAAAAAAACGCAAAAGAAAACCCTAAGGAATTCTTCTGCGCATTTTGCGTTTTTTTTGCGCCTTTTGCGTTCTTTTGTTTTGCTCACCAGCGCTTCTTTTTTCATAGCACCTCTCGCACATTCCACGCCGGCTTGTGGCACTTTTTCTAAACATTTACCGAATGTGAGCATGCAGCTGTGCACGCAAGCGCAACTCAAAGACTCTGGTGCGCGCTCAGTGAAGGGGCAGCCAATTTACACGCAGGATTTGCCCAAAGCGGATGCCAAGATGCGTGTGTTGGTCGTTGGCGGGATTCACGGCGATGAACTGTCTTCAGCCTCGCTGGCTCTGCATTGGCTGCAGCTTGCCAAAGAAATCCCCGCTGATGCACACTGGCGTTTTGTGCCTTTATTGAATCCTGATGGCCTACTCATGAGCCCCGCGCGGCGCACCAATGCAAATGGCGTGGATTTGAATCGCAACTTCCCCACGCCGAATTGGGAGCGCGAAGCCAAGATTTACTGGGAGCAGAAAGTCAAGCGCGATCCACGCCGCTGGCCAGGCCCCAAGCCCTTGTCTGAGCCTGAATCGAAATTTCTCCACGATGAGATGGAGCGCTTCAAACCGCATCTGATCGTGAGCATTCACGCGCCCTACGGCGTGCTTGATTTTGATGGCCCCACCGCACCACCCGCCAAGCTTGGGCGGCTGTATCTCGATCAAGTGGGTATCTTCCCCGGCAGCTTGGGGAACTACGGCGGTGTCCACAAAGGCATGCCTGTGGTGACGATTGAGCTACCCAGCGCCTTTCGTACGCCGCTCAACGCCGAAATGCGGCAAATGTGGCTGGATCTGCTGCGCTGGATGGGCGAGCGCTTACTTAAGCCTGCCGACATCCAGGCGCCACGTAAAAATAACAATTTCTGACAATTTGCTGAAAATACAAGCAAATCGCTGGCAAACCCCATGTGCAAACGGGCGGTAATGACAAAAAATCGTCATTGTTCTGGAGTCGCATCATGAAGCACACACAAGTCACGCGGTTGGCCATCCTGACCGCATTCGTTCTAAGCCTGTTTGCAGGTACGGCAATTGCCCAAGGCAACACCTTCAAAATAGGCATCATCGGCCCCTTCACGGGCGCGTCTGCAGATTTCGGCAACCCCATGCTCAATGGCATCAAACTGGCTGTGGATGAGATCAATGCCGTGGGCGGCTACTTGGGCAAACCGCTGGAGCTCGTGGTCAAAGACGACAAAGCCAATCCCGATGAAGGCCTGAAGCAATCGCAAGCGCTCATCGCCGAGAAAGTCAATGTGGTAGTGGGCTTTTGTAATACGGGTGTGGCCGCGAAATCTCTGGATGTATTCCAAAACGCGCAAGTGCCACTGATCATTCCTTGCTCGACCGGCTCACCACTGACGGCGAAATTTCCAGCACCACAAAGCTACATCTTCCGTACATCAGCCAAAGATGCCATCCAAGCGCCCTTTGTGGTGGAAGATATCGTCAAGCGCGGCTGGACAAAAGTGGCCATCTTTGCTGACAAAAGTGGCTACGGTGAAGCCGGTTTGCAAGACGTGCTCAAAGCCATGGACGCGAAGAAGATCAAGCCTGTGCACGTTGCACGGTTTGATGTGGGCGTGAAGGATTTGAGCGAAGAGATGAAAGCGGCCAAGGCAGCGGGTGCAGATGTGGTCTTCAGCTATACCGTGGGGCCAGAAAACGCCGTGATCGCCAAAGCTAAGCAAGCCATTGGCTGGAAGGTGCCGCAAGTCGGCGCATGGCCACTGTCTTTCCCCTTCTTCTTGGATGGCGCAAAAGATGCCGCTGAAGGCGCGCTCATGGCACAAACCTTCATCGCCGAACCCAGCAATGAGCGTCGCGCATCTTTCCTCACGGCCTATGCTCGCAAATACCAAGCCAAGCGAATCACCGTGCCCATGGCTGCGGCGCAGGGCTATGACGCGATGTACATCTTGATGTATTCGATGTTCAATGTGCGCGACGGCAATGCCAGTGGCGCAGCCATCAAAACCGCACTGGAAAACATGTCGCGCGTGTATTACGGCGTGGTCGCGACTTACGACAAACCCTTCTCTGCCAACGACAAAGATGCCATCACCTCCAACATGCTCGTGATGGGACAAGTGAAAAACGGTTTAATCACCTTCGCTTATCCCGAAGATGCCAAGCGCAATTTGATCGTTCAGCGCAAACAGTAGTTATGCTATTAATTCAATAGCACTTTGCGCAGATTCTACGCCGGCGAAATGCCGATTTGGCTTAAAAATAGGCTTACGCCAATTTCCAAGCCAACTCCTCGCCACCGCGCAGAGGTTTGACCTCCGCATTGCCGAAGGGCAGGCTTTCGGGCAGCGTCCAGGCTTGCTTCTTAAGCGTCACCTTCTCGGTGTTGCGTGGCAAGCCATAAAAATCTGCGCCATTGAAAGAAGCGAAGGCTTCTAATCTTTGTAGCGCATTTGCTGCTTCAAAGGCTTCAGCGTAAAGCTCAATCGCGCTTAAGGCGGTGTAGCAGCCCGCGCAGCCACTGGCATGCTCTTTCAAGTGCGCTGGGTGGGGGGCGCTGTCTGTGCCGAGGAAGAATTTGTTTGTTTCGCTGGTCGCAGCTTGCACGAGCGCGATGCGATGCGTCTCACGTTTGAGCACAGGCAAGCAGTAGTAATGCGGGCGGATGCCGCCGAGAAAAATAGCGTTACGGTTGTAGAGCAAATGATGCGCAGTGATCGTGGCGGCGGTGTGCTGATCCGCTTGTGCCACATACTGCGCTGCCTCTTTCGTCGTGATGTGCTCAAACACGATTTTGAGATTTGGAAAGTCTTTGCGCAACGGAATCAACTGCGTGTCGATGAACACCGCTTCACGGTCAAAGAGGTCAATATCACTGCTGGTGACTTCGCCATGCACGAGCAGCAAAATACCTTCGCGCTGCATGGCTTCCAAGGCTTTGTAGGTCTTGCGCAGATCCGTCACGCCAGCATCGCTGTTCGTGGTTGCACCCGCAGGATAGAGCTTCAATGCCACCACGCCTGCATCTTTGGCGCGCTTGATCTCATCAGCTGATGTGTTGTCAGTGAGGTAGAGCGTCATCAAAGGCTCAAACTTCATGCCCGCAGGAACTGCGGCCATGATGCGCTTTTTGTATTCGAGGGCCAACGCAGCCGTCGTCACAGGTGGCTTCAAATTCGGCATCACGATGGCGCGGGCGAACTGCGCAGCGGTATGCGGCACGACGGCCTTGAGCGCATCGCCATCACGCAAATGCAAGTGCCAATCGTCGGGGCGGGTGATCGTTAATTGTTTAGTCATACCCGTATTGTCTCAAACCCGAGCGGGCAGAAAAAAGCCCGGAGCGAATCCGGGCTGATGGCAGAGCGTCGAGCGCTCAATGTGCGAGGATCTTCGACAAGAAATCTTTGGTGCGTGGCTGACGGTTTTCTGGATGATTGAAAAACTCGTCTTTGTTGCAATCTTCCAAAATATTGCCGCCCACATCAATGAAGATCACGCGATTGGCCACTTTGCGGGCAAAGGCCATCTCGTGCGTCACGACCATCATCGTCATGCCCTCATGCGCGAGCTTGACCATCACATCCAGCACCTCGCCCACCATTTCAGGGTCAAGCGCAGAGGTCGGCTCGTCAAACAGCATCACGATCGGATCCATCGACAAAGCGCGAGCAATCGCCACACGCTGCTGCTGGCCGCCGGAGAGCTGGCCAGGGAATTTGTCTTTGTGAGCCATCAGGCCCACGCGATCGAGCATTTTCAGGCCGCGTGTTTTGGCTTCATCGGGCGTACGGCCCAGCACCTTGATTTGCGCAATCGTGAGGTTTTCCGTCACGGATAAGTGTGGAAACAGCTCAAAGTGCTGAAACACCATGCCCACTTTGGAGCGCAGCTTGGGCAGATCCGTTTTGGGATCGTGCACGCCAATGCCATCCACCCAAATTTCGCCTTGCTGAATCGGCTCCAGTGCGTTCACGGTTTTGATCAGCGTGGATTTGCCTGAGCCTGAAGGCCCGCAGACCACGACCACTTCACCTTTGTTGATCTTGGTCGAGCAGTTGTTGAGCACCTGCACCTTGCCATACCATTTGGATGCGTTTTTGATTTCAATCATGTTTGTTCTCCGAATTTTTCAACGAACGATCAGCGAATGATCTGAATTTTTTGCTGCAATCTGCGCGCGGCGTATGACAGCGCCAAGCACATGAAGAAATACACCACGGCTGCCATCAAATAGGCCTCCACGGGGCGGCCATAGTTTTTGCCAGCGGTCTCAAAGCCTTTGAGCATGTCATACGCGCCAATCGCGTATACGAGCGAGGTGTCTTGAAACAAGATGATGGTCTGCGTGAGGAACACCGGCAGCATATTGCGGAAAGCCTGCGGCAAGATCACGATGCGCATGTTTTGCCCATAGGTCATGCCCACGGCCTGACCCGCATGAATCTGCCCGCGCGGGATCGACTGAATGCCTGCGCGCACGATCTCGGAGAAATACGCCGCTTCAAAAGCAATGAAGGTGATCACAGCGCTGGTTTCAGCACCGAGTGGCCGGCCGATGGCAAAGGGAATCAGCAAGAAGAACCAGAGCAACACCATCACGAGAGGAATGGAGCGCATGGTGTTCACATAAGCCGCAGCTGGAATATCCAGCCAAGCTTTGCCAGATAAGCGCATCAAGGCAAGAATAGTGCCGAGCACGATGCCGCCGATGGTGGCCACCACGGTGAGCCAGATACTGAAGATGAAGCCTTTGGTCACAAAAGGACCAATCACGCTCCAGTCAAAAAAGCCAAGGTCTAAATTTCCCATGATCAGTGACCTCCGCCCATGCCGCCAGCGGCCACGAAGCCAGGCACGCGGGATTTCTTCTCAATGAAGCTCATCACACGGTTGACCGAGAAAGCCGAAATCGCATAGAGCAAAGTCACGGCCAAATACATCTGCACTGGCTGAGATGTCTCTTCGCCAGATTGGCGCGCAAAGAAAGTGAGCTCAGCAATAGACACGGCAAACGCGACCGATGAATTCTTGATGATGTTCATCGACTCAGAAGTGAGCGGCGGAATCACGATACGCAGCGCCATCGGCAGCAGCACATAGCGATAGGTTTGCGGTGTGGTGAAGCCAACAGCCATGGCAGCGTAACGCTGGCCGCGCGGCAGCGCCTGAATGCCTGAGCGCACCTGCTCGCTCACGCGCGCGGAGGTGAAAAAGCCCAACGCAATGACCACCAAGATAAATGAGGGCACTGACTTGAGCACTGGAAAGACGGCAGGGATCACAAAATACCAAAGGAAAATCTGCACCAGCAGTGGGATATTACGAAACAGCTCTGTCCATGCATTGGCCAAGCGCGTGAGCCATGGCGAATTGGGCAAGGTGCGCAACGTGCCCATGAGCAAGCCCACAGTCAGCGCCACAATGAGCGCCAGTGCAGAGACAGTCAGCGTCCAGCCCCAAGCCGACAAGATCCAATTCAAATAGGTTTGATCACCACCTTTGCCAAAACAGCCAGCGATCTGCTCGCCCGTCGTGGTCTCTTTGCAGAAGATCTGCCAGTCCCAAGCCATAGTTGCTCCTCGTTATGTATTTGATGGTTGCGATACATCCGTTGTATCACGCCTATTAGAAAAACAAAAGCCCATCACGCATAAAAAAACCCCACCGCCTCAGGCCAGTCACGGCCAGTATTGGGGCAGGGTTTGCAAGAACTGCGCCAAATATTACTTCTTAGCGTAGTCTTCCATTGGCTTGTCGTTAGGCGTTGCCCATGCGGTCTTGGTGCTCTCAGAGAGTGCCAAGCCGACGCGGGTGTTCTTCGGTGGGATTGGCTGCATGAACCACTTGTCCCACAGCTTAGCCATGTCGCCGCTGCGAATCATGCCAGCAATCACGTCATTGCCCAGCTTCTTGAAAGCGGCATCGTCTTTGCGGATCATGATGGCAATGGGCTCGACAGAGAGCACTTCACCAACGATACGGAAATCTGCTGGTGTCTTGGAGGCAGCAATGTTACCAGCCAGAATAGCGCCGTCCATCACGAAAGCATCAGCACGGCCAGTCTCGAGCAGCAAGAAGCTGTCTGCATGGTCTTTACCGAAGACTTCTTTGAAGTCCACACCCGTAGCGCGCTCATTGCGGCGCAGGGTTTGCACAGAGGTTGTACCTGTGGTGGTGGCCACGTTTTTGCCATTGAGCTGGGCGATGCTGGTGATGCCAGAGTTAGCCTTGACAGCAATGCGCACTTCTTCCACGAAAGTGGTGTTCAGGAAGCTCACGTCTTTTTGACGGGTGGCATTGTTGGTGGTGGAGCCGCACTCGATATCCACGGTGCCGTTTTGCACGAGAGGGATACGGTTTTGTGAAGTCACAGCTTGGTATTTCACTTCCAATTTTTTGCCGGCTTGTTTCTCCAGCTCAGCCAAAATACGTGAGCAGATCTCAACGTGGAAGCCCGTGAACTTGCCATCACCCAAGGTGTAGGACAAAGCGCCAGAAGACTCGCGCACACCCATGGTCACCACGCCAGAGGCCTTGACCTTGTCGATGGTGGATTGAGCTTGTGCCATGGCTGCGCCTGCAGCGAGAGCGGTTACGGCCAGAGCCAAGATTTGCTTTTTCATAATTTCTCCTTAGAAACAAAAGCGGGGAAGTAAAACGAGAATTTAAACAACGGGATTGTAAAAAATCGGCTCTGCGGGTTATCCCGCGAGTTGGAGGTTTATACGGGTTTAACTGATGCTTTTCTTGCATAGCCTCAAAACGGTACAACATCTGTGGGGTATTTCCAGAAATCGCGCAGCAAATAACTGACTGGCAAATTCAGCGTGATGCCCTTGGGGGGAATGGCTTGTGTGAACCATTTGTCGTAAATCGGATAAATCTCACGCGTGCGAATCATACGCTTCATCTCTTCATCCACGATCTTTTTGAATTCAGGATCATTCTTTGGCAGTATGATGGCCAAGGGCTCAATCGTGAGGAATTTGCCCACCACCTTGAGAGATTTGGGGTCGGGCCGCGTCGCTGCCAAGCTGAAAAGAATCACATCATCGGTCATGTAAGCAGCAGCTTGATCTTTTTCGACCAAATCAACTGCCTCCGTGTGATCTTTGACCTCGACCAGCTTGACGCCGATCAACCTCTCCTTGTTGGCTGTATCAACGGCTTTTTGCGCCGTGCTGCCCTTGGTCACTGCGATGGTGCGCCCAGCCAAATCTTCAATGCGCTCTACATTGGTGCTGGCCTTGACCAGCATGCGCACGCCGGTGATGAAGTGGGGCACGGTGAACGAGACTTTTTCGCGGCGTTCTTTGTTATTGGTGGTGCCGCCGCACTCCATGTCTGCCTTGCCTTGAGCGATGGTGTCGATTCGGCTGGCCGGCGTGACGGCCAAGAAGCTCAGAGGCACAGTTTTTATCCCCAACTTAGTGCCCACAGTCTGCGCCAATTTCATGCACAGATCGACGGCATAGCCCACAGGTTTTTTGTTGGCATCGAAGTAAGAAAACGGCACAGATGCCTCTCGATGCGCGATCACAATCGCGCCGCCTGATTTCACACGGTCAAGCACAGGGCCGCTTTGCGCCCAAGCAGGGCTGTGGCTTAAAGCGAGCGTGGCGATTGAAATAAAAATACGATTCAATGAGAGGAGTTTCATAGATACAAACAAGAAATGCAGCCCGTTTCAATTACAAGAAACATGCCAGCCATGAGAGAGTTCACAGATGCGCTCTGCTGAACGACTGAGCGCTTGAGCTTAGGCTGCCAGGCGCAGAGGTTGCGTGAGTTTGTCTGGCACAAGCAGCGCTTCCATTTGCGCCTTGGTCAGAATGCCCAAAGACTCAGCGACCTCATCAATCGGTTGCCCCGTGGCAATCGCTGTTTTGGCAATCAGCGCTGCTTTCTCGTAGCCAATGATGGGATTGAGAGCGGTAACGAGCGTGACGGATTCGCGCACGCGCTTGGCGAGCAATTCGCGGTTGGGCTCAATACCTGCAACGCAATTGGCTTGCAAAGTGAGGCAGGCTTGTGAGAGATGCTCGATGCTCTTGAACAAGCTCCAGCCCATGATCGGCTCAAAAGCATTGAGCTGCAATTGGCCAGCTTCAGAAGCCATGGTGATCGTCATGTCGTTACCAATCACTTCAAAAGCCACTTGGTTCATCACCTCTGGAATCACAGGATTCACTTTGCCCGGCATGATGGAGCTGCCCGCTTGGCGAGCTGGCAATTTGATATCCCCAAAGCCTGCTTGCGGGCCGCTGGAGAGCAAGCGCAGATCGTTGCAGATTTTGCTGAGCTTGCAGGCAATGCGTTTGAGCACGCCCGAGAGCTGTACGAAAGCGCCAGTGTCTTGCGTGGCTTCCACCAAGTTGAAGGCTTTCTTGACAGGGATTTTGCTTTCTTCGGCAAGGTAGGCGCAGGCCATATCGGCATAGCCTGCAGGTGCGTTGATACCTGTGCCAATCGCGGTCGCACCAAGGTTGATTTCTTCGATCAAGGCGCGGGCTTCACGCAGTCGCTGCACATCTTCCTCGATCATGACGGCATAGGTTGAGAACTCTTGCCCCAGAGTCATGGGCACAGCATCTTGTAGCTGCGTGCGGCCAATCTTGAGAATGTCTTTGAACTCATCAGCCTTCAAAGCAAAACCGCGCTGCAAGGTTTCCATCGATCCAAGCAGGCGGTCAATTCCTGTCCACAGCGCGATGCGCACGGCGGTGGGATAGACATCATTGGTGCTTTGTGAAGCGTTCACGTGGTCATTGGGGTGAAGCACGTCATAGCGGCCTTTCTCGAAGCCGAGTTTTTCGAGTGCGACGTTGGCAATCACCTCGTTGGCATTCATATTCGTGGATGTGCCCGCGCCGCCTTGAATCACATCCACCACGAATTGCTCTTTGAAATTTCCAGCGATCAGTTCGTTGCAAGCCAAAATGATCGCGGCCGTGCGCTTGCGATCTAGCGCGCCCAAATCCGCATTGGCACGCGCTGCAGCTTTTTTCACAAAACCAAAAGCGCGGATCAAATCTGGCATGGCCGAGATCGGCGTGCCAGAGATCGGAAAATTCTCCAATGCGCGGGCCGTATGCACGCCCCAATAGGCTTGCGCGGGGATCTGCTTTTCACCCAGAAAATCATGTTCTGCGCGTGTGAGAGCAATTTTTGCTGCCTCTTGAGCAGCTTGCATGGCGGTGGTGTTCATTCGCTTCAATCTTGATCCACCCGATGGAGTGGTGATGCGGTGAACTGTAAAAACAAGTCGCCTAAAAAGCCAATGCCTTTTGCAAGATCATCGATGCAATTTATTCATAGTTGCCAAATTATGAATAAATCGCATGATTTAATCCTGGTGTTTACCCTGTGGATTTGCCTTTGATTGCCGAGCCCATGCTGGGCTTGTTGGTATCGACCAAATACTCCCACAGCACTTGCGCCGTGCGCTTCAAAGGGCGCTGGCTTTCGCTCTTGTTTTCCTTCGTCTCGCGCAGGCTGGGCTTCTCGCGGTAGGCGCGGATGTCCATCGTCATTTGCATTTCGCTGCTGGGCACATCAGCAGTTACCAAGCGCTTGGCACGCAGCTCTTTTTTCACGGCGCTATGTGGCAAGAAGGCGATGCCATGGCCTTCCAAAGCCATGGCCTTCAAGCCCTCGGCCATATCGGTTTCATACACGCGATCCAAATGCACGGGAAGCGGTGCCGTTTTGAGAATCATATCGACCACTCGCCCGAGATAAGCCCCGGGTGCATAACCAAGATAGGGCAGCGGTGTCGCAGATCGGCCTGGCAAACTGAAAATCGGCTGGCCTTGGCTGTCGGCCTGTGAAAAGGGCGCGAGTATTTCGCTGCCCAAACTGATGAATTCATAACGATCTGGATCGAGCTGCAGCGGCTGGGAAGGATGGTGGTAGGCGATCAACAAATCGCAGCTGGCCTCCACCAAGCGCATCGCGGCGTCGTGCGTGTTCAGGGCGATCAGGCGGCTTTTGATCGGGCCAAAGCGTGTGCGCAGCGTGGTCAGCCAGCTTGGAAAGAAGGTGAATGCCAGCGTGTGAGGCACAGCAAACTCAATCACATCTTGCCCGGCCGATGAATGCGCACGCAACATGGCACGCGTCGATTGAAGGCCTTGCAAGGTTTCCAGTGCTTGTGAGTAAAGCGTCTCGCCGGCGGGCGTCAGGCGTGTGGGATAGGAGCTTCTGTCCACCAGATCGGTGCCGGCCCAAGATTCGAGCGACTGAATGCGCCGCGAAAATGCAGGTTGCGTCACGTGCCGCAATTGCGCTGAGCGGCTGAAACTGCGCGTTTCAGCCAAGCTCACAAAGTCTTCAAGCCATTTGGTTTCCATGTGCTGGATTATCTCTGGCGGCTAGTTTATGCAAAATTCGCATTTACCCTGCTATTTAATCAATAGCACTCTGCGCAGATTCTACGCCGGCAAATCCCCGAAATCACTCAAAAATCAAGCCCGCAGCGCCAGCCCCACCGCCATACCCAGATAGCTGCCCGGTGTCATTTGCAGCAGGCGATCTTTGTCTGCTTGTGGAATCTCCAGCGAGCGAATCAGTGCATGCAAATCTTCTTTGCGCACCACTTTGCCGCGCGTGACTTCTTTGAGCTTCTCATACGCACCAGCCACGTTATAACGGCGCATCACGGTTTGAATCGGCTCGGCCAGCACTTCCCAGCTGGCATCCAAATCAGCGGCAAGTGCCTCTTCGTTCAGCTCCAACTTGTTCAAGCCGACCATCAATGATTGATACGCAAGCACCGCATAGCCCAGCGCCACGCCCATGTTGCGCAGCACGGTGCTGTCCGTCAAATCACGCTGCCAACGGGAAATCGGCAACTTCTCTGAGAGGTGGCGCAAGAGCGCATTGGCCAAACCCAAGTTGCCTTCAGCGTTTTCAAAATCAATCGGGTTGACTTTGTGCGGCATGGTGGATGAGCCAATCTCGCCAGCTTTCAAGCGCTGCTTGAAATAACCCAGAGAGATATAGCCCCAGACATCACGAGCGAAATCAATAAGGATCGTATCGGCGCGAGCCACGGCATCAAACAGCTCGGCCATGTAGTCGTGCGGCTCGATCTGGATGCTGTAGGGCTGAAACGTCAGCCCCAAATCTTTCTCGATCACGCGCTGCGAGAAAACTTCCCAATCCACCTCGGGATAGGCCGCCAAATGCGCATTGAAATTGCCCACCGCGCCATTCATCTTCGCCATCAGCTTCACACCCGCAATGCGCTCGCGCGCAGCTGCGAGGCGCACGAGCACGTTGGCGATTTCTTTGCCCACGGTCGTCGGCGTCGCGGTTTGGCCATGCGTGCGGCTGAGCATGGGCACAGCGGCAAACGCTGTCGCCATCTCACGCAGCTTGGTGAGAATTGCATCCAGCGCTGGCAACACGACTTCCGAGCGACTGCTATGCAATTGCAGCGCGTGTGAGGTGTTGTTGATGTCTTCACTGGTGCAAGCGAAGTGCACATACTCAGCAGCTTGCTCCAGTGCGGCATGGCCTTTGAATTGCGCCTTGATCCAATACTCCACCGCCTTCACATCATGGTTGGTCGTCTTCTCAATCTCTTTGATGGCCTGTGCATCGCCTTCCGAGAAATGAGCCACCAGGCCTTGCAGATAAGTGCGCTCGGCAGCGGGTAGCGGTGCGAATTCTGGCAAGCCCGCATCAGACAAAGCAATGAACCAAGCCACCTCCACCTGCACCCGGCGATGCATATACCCGAGCTCACTCATGAGCGGGCGCAGCTGGCTGAGCTTGCCACCGTAGCGGCCATCTAAGGGCGAAAGTGCATTGATGGGGCTCAGAGCGGCGGCGACAGGGGGCTTGGATGTGATGGTCATAAGCCACCGATTTTAAAAGCCCTCAAGCTTGTGGGTGTACACACGCCGCGCAAGCTCCCATCGTGTATCCATTTGAAAACCTCAATCGCTACATTTTCAATAGCACTCTGCGCAACAAATACGCCGTCAACAGGCCAATTTTGTTTAAGTAATAGTTTGCGACGTCGATCAGAATGCATCTCGATGTAACTCATAAGTCAATTAAATTACTGATCGGTAATATTTAAGAATGTTCGGTATATACTCAGCGCCGGAGGGTGCATTCAACCCGCTGCATCTAGCTCAAGAGCATCGCAGCATCTGTTCATGAAAGTACCGCTATGAAACAAACTTTGAGAAGACAATTCCTCAAAACCAGCGCCACATTTGGCGCAGTGGCAGCCAGCTCAGGCCTCTTGGTGGCCTGCGGTGGAAGCGATGATCCAGTGGCACCAGCTGCCAAGAACATCGTAGAGACTGCGCAAGCCACACCAAGCTTAAGTATCTTGGTCGAAGCCGTGATTGCGGCCAATCTCACCGGCGCCCTCTCAGCCCCCGGCACCTTGACCGTATTTGCGCCGACGAATGATGCCTTCACAGCCTTGCTCGGCGAGTTGGGCTTGACCAAAGCACAACTCTTGGCCAATACCGGCTTACTCACCAAAGTGCTGCAGTATCACGTGCTGGGTGCGACGGTGAAGAAAGCCAACATCCCATTGGGCAAAGCAATTGATCCCATCGTTCCCGGCACACAAGACGTGTTCAAAATCGATGCGGTCGGCGCAAATGTGGTCATTACCGATGGCCGCAACCGCAAATCCAACATCACAGCCACAGATATTTCAGCCAGCAACGGCGTGGTTCATGTGATCGACAAGGTGATCTTGCCTGCAGATAAAGATATTGTCACCACTGCGCAATCCGTGCCAGACTTCAGCATCTTGGTAGAAGCAGTGGTTGCTGCCGGTCTTGTGCCAACCTTGCAAGGCACAGGCCCCTTCACGGTATTTGCACCGACCAATGCCGCCTTCGCTGCGGCACTTTCTGAGCTCAATCTCACCAAAGCTCAACTTCTTGGCGATATCCCGCGTCTGACCAAAATCTTGACGTATCACGTTGTCTCTGGCCGTGTGCTCAAAGCAGATGTGCCTGTTGGCGCGCCGATCACCACAGTTCAAACCGAGACCTTCAGCGTGAGCGCTGCATTGGCCATCACCGATCAAGAAAATCGCGTCTCGAACATCACGGCTACCGATGTACTCACGACCAATGGCGTGATCCACACCATCGACAAGGTCATCCTGCCCAACATTCTGCCTTGATGGCAACTCTTTTCTCTCTCGTTTCTTCAACCCCGCTTCAACATTTGAAAGGAAGCACCATGAAAAAATCCCTCATCGCTCTCACATTGGGCTTTGGCGTCTCCATGAGCGCTTTTGCGCAAGATATTGTGGATGTCGCATCCAAAGCTGGCACCTTCAAAACCTTGGTGGCCGCAGTGCAAGCTGCTGGCTTGGTGGACACCTTGAAAGGCCCAGGCCCATTCACCGTGTTTGCGCCTAGCGACGAAGCATTCGCCAAGATCCCTAAAGACAAGCTGGATGCTTTGATCAAAGACAAAGCCGCTTTGACCAAGGTGCTGACCTATCACGTCGTGCCAGGCAAAGTGATGGCCAAAGATGTGAAGGCTGGCAAGGTCAAGACCGTGCAAGGCTCTGAGATCACTGTGGCCACGACGGGTGGTGTGATGGTTGACGGCGCGAAAGTGGTCGCTACCGATGTGGCCGCAACCAATGGTGTGATCCATGTGATCGACACTGTGATCATGCCCAAGTAATTCTTGGCTGCATTGACCCAGCTGCCTGCTCTCAAGCAGGCAGCTTTTTTTATTTCAAAAGTCGCTTAGCGCTGCTTTGAATCGCATGCGTCAAGCTATCGAGCACCTCTGATTCCAAATTCCAGCAATGCCAATACAGCTGCACTGGCAGCGAGAATTGCGGCAAGAGATGCACCAGCTCACCTGAATCAATCGCGCTCTGAACCAACATCTGCGGCAGTACGCTCACGCCCCAGCCATCGCGCACCGCACGCAACTGCGCCTGCGTGCTCGGTACAAAGAGCTGCTGCAAACCCACGCGCTTCAAGCCAAACGCCTTGGCCACGAATTCGGTTTGCATATCGTCTTTGCGGTTGAAGGCGATGAAGGGGATATCTTTGAGATGATGTGCAGTCAAAGATTTTTTATGATCAAAACCCTTGTTCGCCGGCATAGAATCTGCGCAAACAGCTATGTAATTCATAGCACCTAAGGGCACCACCTTGCAACCACGCAGCGCGGCTTTGAGCGTCGTCACGCAGCCGAGCACCTGCCCGCCACGCAGCCATTCCTGGGTGAAATCCTGATCGTCGGTGATGATCTCCAGCGGCAAACCCTCGCGCACCAACTCACCCAAAGCATCCAGCGCCCAAGTGGCAATGCTGTCGGCATTGATCGCTATGGCTACGCGCTCGTCTTCTCGTGTGCCGCCGCTGCTCGATGGCGCCAGCTCCTTCATATCGCGCTCCAAATCAGCGCGCAGCAAGCGCATTTGTTTGGTGTGCTTCAAAAGCAATTGCCCAGCCGCTGTGGCTTTGAGTGGCCGGCTGCGCACGATCAACACCGTGCCCACTTGCGCCTCCAGCGAACGCAGGCGCTGCGAGACTGCCGATTGCGTGATCGACAAACGCACCGCCGCCCTCTCAAAACCGCCCTCTTCCACAATCGCGGCCAAGCATTCCAAAGCATCGGGATCAAAGGTGCTCATTATTAGGTTTTCTAATGTTAATCCGAAGAGTTTAATTTCACTGTTATTACAAGTCAATATCTGGCACAGTGGCGAGCATGAAAGTTTTAGTTCTCGGCGCAGGCATCATCGGTGTGAGCACAGCATGGCATTTGTTGCAAAACGGCCATGAGGTCACGCTCGTGGATCGGCAGGAGGAAGCCGCGAGCGAGACGAGTTTTGCCAATGCTGCGCAAATCTCGGTGAGCTACTGCGAGCCTTGGGCGAATAAAGACGCGCCGCTCAAAGCGCTGAAGTGGATGTTTTCTGACGAAGCGCCCTTGCTGTTTCGCCCCCAGTTTCCGCTGGGCAAAGGCTGGCATCAATACCGCTGGGGTTTGGAATTTTTAGCCAACTGCAACGATAGGGCTTTTGAACGCAATGTGGCGCAGATCGTGGCGCTGGGCAGCTACAGCCATGCCGCGCTCAAAGATGTCGTGGCGCAAACCGGCATGGATTACAACCGCCTGCAAAAAGGCATTGCCCATATCTTCACCGATGAACGCGCCTTTGCAGCCGCTGAAGATGCCGCTGAGCTGATGCGCCGCCATGGTGTGCAACGCGAAGTGGTCAGTACACACAAATTGCTGCGCATTGAGCCCGCCTTCAAAAGCTTTGCCTCGCGCATCGTGGGCGGCACTTACACCGCCAGCGACGAATCTGGCGATGCGCGCGAGTTCACACGCCAGCTCGCTGAGCGCTGCGGTGAACTGGGCGCACAACTCTTGTTTGGTCATGATGTGCTGAGCATGCACAAGCTTGGTAACGCTATTGATTCAGTAGCACTTCGCGCAAGATCGACGGGCGTGGAGCGCACAATTCATGCAGATGCTGTGGTCGTCGCTTGTGGTAGTTATTCCGCGCCGCTGCTGCGCACCGTGGGTGTGAATCTCCCCGTCTATCCCGGCAAAGGTTATAGCGTCACGCTGCCACTCTTAAAGCCCGAGCTCGCGCCACAAGTCTCAACGATTGACGACGAAAAGAAAATCGCCATGACGCGCTTGGGCAACTATCTGCGTGTCGCCGGCACGATTGAAGTCGGCGGCTACGATCTCTCGCTCGATTCGCCACTTGCTCAAAAGCGCTGCGAAATGCTTTTGAAGCGCATCGAAACCATCCTCCCTGGCGTGGCCGACACCCGCACACCCGCGCAAGGCGGCAACCCGCAATACTGGTGCGGCCTGCGCCCCGCCACGCCCACCAACATCCCCTTCATCGGCAAAACCAAGGTCAACAAACTCTGGGTCAACACCGGCCACGGCACACTCGGCTGGACACACGGCGCAGGCTCAGGCAAAGCGATTGCTGAGCTCATCTCGGGGCGAAAGCCTGAAATGGCGTTTGATTGCTTAGGCAGTTGACGGTCTAGCTGAAGCCCTGGGCTGCGAATGGGCGCTATGCCCTTACAAGCAGTCACAGCTTAGGCCTTATGGGAAGATTTCGGCATGTAAGGACACTCCAACATGCTCATCCAACTCACCTACGCCAGCCGCATCTCTGCCGCCTTCACCAACACCGATTTAGCCAAAATTCTCGCCGCTTCCCAGCGCAACAATGCCCGCGTCGGCGTCACGGGTGCATTGTGCCTCGCCAATGGCATCTTCTTGCAACAGCTCGAAGGCGACCGAGCTGAAGTCAACCGCCTGTATCACCACATCTTGGCCGATACGCGCCACCGCGAGCCCGCCGTGCTGGATTTTGCAGAAATCCCCAGCCGCCGCTTCACCACCTGGGCGATGGGCTCGCTCGCCCCGCTCGACACCAATCGCCACATCTTTCTCAAATACTCCCGCTCCGCCAGCTTCGATCCCTATGGCATGAGCGCCACCACCTTGCAAGCCTTTTTCAGCGAATTATTGGCCAATGGTGAATGGATCGTGTGATCGCGTGATATTTCGGCATTTTTAGGCCGAAATCGGCACATCGCCGGCATAGAATCTGCGCAAGCTGCTATTATTTTCATAGTTAGCAACACTATCAAGCGAGACATGCATGCCCCTGAGCTGGAGTGAGATTCGAGATCGCGCCGTCGCCTTCAGCCGCGAATACCGCGAAGCGCAGAGCGAGAAATCGCTCTCGCAGCAATTCTGGCGAGATTTTTTCCAAGTGTTTGGCGTAGATGCCAAGCGCGTTGCCAGCTATGAGCAGCAGGTGAAACTCGCCAAAGCCGGCGGCACATTCAGCAACGGCTGGATTGATGTGTTCTGGCGCGGCAAGCTCTTGATCGAGATGAAAAGCGCTGGGCAAAACCTAGACCGCGCTTTCGGCCAAGCTCTGCAATATTTTGACAATCTGCCCGAGCGCGATTTGCCGCGCTTCATCCTCGTTTGCGATTTCCAGCAATTTCGCCTCTTTGATTTGGAAACCAATCAAGAGCATCGCTTCAAGCTCTCGGAATTATCCAAACACATCAAGCTCTTCGGCTTCATCCCCGGTTATCAGGTGCAAACCATTGCGCCGCAAGATCCGGTCAACATCAAAGCCGTGCGCCGCCTGCGCGATCTGCATGATGCGCTGCGCAAAAACGGATATGAAGGCCACGATCTGCGCGTCTTCCTCGTGCGCATCTTGTTCTGCCTCTTTGCCGATGACACCGGCATCTTCCAGCCCGCAGGCCGATTCAAAGAACTGCTCGATCAACTCACCGACCCTGCCGAGGTAGGCCGCCAGCTCACCGAGCTCTTTGAAATCCTCAACACGCCGGAAGACAAGCGCCAAAAGGCTCACGCTGAGAATTACGCTGGCTTTCGCTACATCAACGGCAAGCTCTTCGCCGAGCGCATCTCTACGCCCGCGCTTGATCACGCCGCGCGCGAGGCCTTGCTGGAAGCCGCCGCCCTCGATTGGAGCGCGATCAGCCCCGCCATCTTCGGCGCGATGTTTCAGGACGTGATGTCTGGGGCAGAGCGCCGCGACATTGGGGCGCACTACACCAGCGAAGAAAACATCCTCAAGCTCATCAAGCCCCTCTTCCTCGATGAGCTCTGGGCGAAATTCCACAAAGTCAAAACCAATCGCAATCGCCTCTTCGATTTCCACAAAAGCCTGCGCCTGCTGCATTTCTTCGATCCTGCCTGCGGCTGCGGCAATTTCTTGGTGATCACTTACCGCGAGCTACGCAAGCTCGAAGCCGAAATCTTGCGCACCGCCTACGCCGATGGCCAGCAAATGCTCGATGTGCATCAGTTCACCACGGTGGATGTGGATCAGTTCTACGGCATCGAAATCGAAGAATTCCCCGCACAAATCGCCCAAGTGGCGCTCTGGCTCACGGATCATCAAATCAACCGCGATTTGAGCGACGAATTCGGCAAATACTTTGACCGCCTGCCGCTCAAAAGCACGCCGCACATTCATCATGGCAATGCCTTGCAGGTGGATTGGGAAGATGTGCTGCCTGCGAGCCAATGCAGCTACATCCTGGGAAATCCGCCATTTGTAGGGAAAAAGGAGCAATCAGCTTCGCAAAAAGCAGATTTAGAACCACTGACACGCGGCATCAAAGGCGCAGGTGTGCTCGATCTGGTATGCGCTTGGTACATCAAAGCTGCTCTTTACATGAAAGCAGCACAAATTCCAAGCAAAAACGAGCTTTCGCCGGCAGAGAATATGCGCGGCCTGCTATCAAATTCATTGCAAGCTGCCTTCGTTTCCACCAATAGCATCACACAAGGCGAGCAAGTAGGCGTGCTCTGGAGTTGGCTTCTCGCGCAAGGCATCGAAATCAGTTTCGCCCACCGCACCTTCAAATGGAACAACGAAGCCTCGGGCAAAGCCGCGGTGCATTGCGTCGTTATAGGCTTTGGTTATGAATGGGGGGGGGTAAAGACGATTTACGAATATGCAAACATCGCTGGCGAGCCCATTGCAAAACTCGCAGCAAACATTTCTCCTTATTTGACGGACACACCCTCTGTGTTGATCGGTAAGCGCGGCGCAGCGATTTGCGCCGTACCTCCCATAGTCTTCGGCAGCAAGGCCGTGGATTTTGGCCATTTCACTTTTGACGAAGCCGAGGCGTCGCAATTCATCGCCATAGAACCCAAGGCGAAAGCTTTCATTCGGGAATTTATTGGCAGCGAAGAGTTTCTCAATAGCAGTAAGCGCTTTTGTCTGTGGCTGAAAGATGCAACACCTGCTGACCTTCGCGCTATGCCAGCCGTTCTCAAGCGTGTGCAGTTGGTCAAGCAAGCGCGCGAGGCCAGTATCAAAGTGCCAACTCAAGAGTCTGCCCACACACCAGCGCTGTTTGGGGAAGACCGCCAACCTAGCAGCGACTATTTGCTCATCCCCAAGGTTTCTTCCGAAAATCGGGATTACGTGCCGCTTGGTTTCTTCGGTGCTGAAGTCATCATCAATCCATCCGTTCTCGTTGTGCCTAATGCCGGTTTGTTTGAATTGGGCATCTTGCAGTCCAAGATGCATATGGCTTGGATGAGTGCTATCTGCGGACGCTTAGAGAGCCGTTTCCAATACTCAGCGCAAATCGTCTACAACAACTTCCCTTGGCCCGTCGAACTCCTGTTTTTAGATGAAAAAGAGCCTCTCGCCGGCATAAAATCTGCGCGAAGTGCTATTGAATCAGGAGCGCAAGCCGTGCTCGACGCGCGCGCCCAGTTCCCTGGCAGCTCACTGGCGGATCTGTACGACCCACTGGCCATGCCGCCCGCCCTGCTCAAAGCGCATCAAAAGCTGGATGCAGCAGTGGACAAAGCCTACGAATTCTCCGGCGGCAAAAAGAGCTACAAAACCGACGCCGAGCGCGTGGCCTTTCTCTTCGAGCTGTATCAGCGCTTAACGAGCCTGCTGCCCACAGAAAAAGCCAAAAAATCAAGCAAAAAGCGGGCTTCGCCGGCATAAGACCTGCGTAGAGTGCTATCAATTTAATACTCATCTAATCTTTGCATTGAGTCTGGACAATTGCCCCATGCCAATCATTGACACCCCTGAAGCCACCGAGCTGAAGTTGATGATGGGAGATTGGGAGAGCTTGTGTACAACGCTAGAAATGGGCTGGATCTCGCCCGGAGCGTATTGCGCGGAGCTCGCGCAGCGCTACTTTTTGGGCGAGATGCTGGAAAAAGCTTTGCGCATGCAGCCTGAAAATAACCTGTGGCAGGCCTTGAGCGAGCGCCTGCACCTTGCAGATGAGCGATTTGAACGCGAAACCGTGCCGGTGAGCTATTGCGTGGTGGACGATTGGCAAAAGCGCTTGGCTGAGAAGGGGGAAGAGGTTTGGTCAAATTGGCCGGTGGGCATGACCAATGTCGAGAAACACAGCTATTTGTTTCGTATTGAGGGCTGAGCGGGGCTGGGTACTCATAGCCTGTAGCAAAACGGGAAATTACTGTGTCCCCCAGCATGATTCGCTTTTGTATATACAATACGCTTTCTTAGAAACCACCGGCTGATGCCATGCGTCTTGATCTCTCCCCGAAAATTCGCCAAAAGCTGGCAGACAAAACGCCCCCCGTCAGCGAGAACGATATTTGGGAATGTTTTGCCAATCGAACGCATGGTTTTTTGATCGATACGAGGGAAGATCATCTGACAGACCCAGTGACTCAGTGGTTTATTTCAGAGAATGATTATGGTCGCCGCTTGAAGATATGTTTCATGCACCAAGCTGACAGGGTGAGTATCAAAACGGCGTATGTGCCGAATGCAGATGAAGAGCGTATATACAAACGAGTGGCACTGCCTCGTTGACATTTGAGCTGCTTGCTTTTTTAAAGTCAAACGACTTTTGGAGAATAGATGATGACTAAGAAAATTCTAGGTTCTGCCCAAGCTTGGGAAGAACGCGCCTTGGGCGCTGACGAGCAGTTTGCCGCACCCGTGCCTTCGTCGGTGGAGCTAGATGCGCAGATTGATGATGCATTGGCTTTGCGCATGATCTCGATTCGCCTGCCCGAAACTTTGATCGAAGATTTCAAAAATATCGCCACCGTGCGCGGCGGTGCTATGGGCTACCAAACCCTGATGCGCCAAGCACTCAAGCGCTTTGCAACGAGCGAATTGAAGCTAATTGCGCGAGAAATGGCTGAGCAAGTGCAACAAAAAAGGGCGGAAGCTGCGGCTAAGCCGCAAGGCGATTTGATGCGGAAAGCCGCTTAGAAAGGCGCCTTATGGCACTCTGGTTGGTACGCGCTGGCGCGCATGGTGAGTTTGAAGGCAAGTTCCTGGCTGAGAACAAGCTGTTTTTGACTTTTGATGATCTTTGTGTTGACCTCCGCAGGTTTGAATCTTCTGAGGCCTTGGCGCAAAAATTGGGGGAGATTTATACGCAAGATGGCTTGGGGCGAAGGCGCAATCATGCCTCGCAGTTGTGGCCGTTTGCGCATCGCATGCAGGTCGGTGATTGGGTAATCTTGCCGCGCAAAACTGATCGCACCATCTGCATAGCGGAGATCGCGGGTGAGTACGTTTTCAGTGACAAGGAGGAAAATCCGTTTTTCCACTCGCGCAAAGTCAAGTGGATTAAGGAAGGCATTCCTCGCTACCACTTTGGGCAGGATTTACTGAATTCTTTTGGCGCATTCATGACGGTATGCCGTATCGTGCGTAATGACGCTGAAAATAGGGTGCGCAAGATGGCCGCGCATAAGTTTGGCCCGGAGCAATTGATTGATATTGTGAGCGCTGCCCATAAAAATGGGAGCGAAGCTGGCATAACAGATGATGCTGAGGCGAGCGATGCAGCAACGGATTTAGAGGCTGCAGGCCAAGACCAGATTGCTAAGCTGGTGATGGCTAGATTCAAAGATCATGGCCTATCGCGCTTAGTTGAAGCAATTTTGCAGGCACAGGGCTACAGTACCTTGCGCAGCCCTGCCGGCGCAGATGGGGGCGTGGATATTTTGGCGGGCTCAGGTGCTTTAGGCTTTGGGGAGCCCAGGCTTTGCGTGCAGGTGAAATCGCATGTTGACAAGCCAGCTGGTATCAAGGAGTACAACGAGTTGGGCGGTGCCATGAAGAAGGTACGCGCCTCCCATGGCTTGTTTGTCTCTTGGGCTGGGTTTACAAAACAAGCTGAGGCAGCGGCAAGGGATGAGTTTTTCTCCGTGCGGCTATGGACGCAGCGCGAATTATTTGCAGCTTTGTTTGAGGTTTATGAGCGCCTTCCAGCAGATCTGCGCTCTGAATTACCAATGCAAAAAATCTGGGCAGTGGCTGTGCCGGATGTTTAGCATTTAGTGATTGCCCCTTCTCTAGCGGTACTTAAAACCCCGCCAGCACCACCTTACCGCGCGATTTTCCCGATTCAATCAAAGCATGCGCACGCTTGAGATTCGCCGCATGGATGCTGCCCATTTGCTCTGCAGCTGTGCTGCGAATCACACCCGCATCCACGAGCTGCGCCACTTCGCTGAGCAAGCGGTGCTGAGCGATCATGTCGGGCGTTTGGAAGAGTGAGCGGGTGAACATCAGCTCCCAATGCAATGAAATGCTTTTGCGTTTGAGTTGCATGATGTCGATGGGCAACTTGGGATCATCAATGAGGGCGAGCTTGCCTTGCGGTGCGAGGCATTGCACGATTTGCGCGTAGTGCGCATCGGTGTTGGTGAGGCTGGCCACATGGGTGACGTCTTCGATGCCGATGCGCTTGAGCTCTTCAGACAAAGGTTTGCTGTGATCAATCACATGATGCGCGCCCAGCTCTTGTACCCAGGCTTGCGTCTCAGGCCGCGAGGCTGTGCCGATCACCGTGAGTGATGTGAGTTGGCGCGCGAGCTGGGTGAGGATGGAGCCTACGCCGCCGCTTGCGCCCACGATGAGCAAACGCTCATTGCTGGCTCGCTTGCCCGGCTCATTGCTTTGCACGACGCCCAAGCGATCAAACAACAATTCCCAAGCGGTGATGCTGGTGAGCGGCAGGGCGGCGGCTTGCGCAAAATCCAAGCTCTTGGGCATATGCCCGACGATGCGCTCATCGACCAATTGCTGCTGCGCATAGCTGCCCGCACGAGTGATGTCGCCGGCATACCAAACGCGATCACCGGGTTTGAACAAAGTCACCTCCGGCCCTACAGCCCGCACGATGCCGGCAGCATCCCAGCCGATCACCGCCCATTGGCCGGGCTGCGGCTGGCGAGAGGCGCGGATTTTGGTGTCCACCGGGTTGACGGAGATGGCTTGCACATCAACCAAGATGTCATGGCCGCTGGCTTGCGGCGCGGGCAGATCCACATCTTGCAAGCTGAGGGCATCGCTGATGGGCAAGGGGTTTTGGAAGGCAATGGCTTTCATGAGGTGTTCTCCAAAAAATGAGGTTTACTGAGCTGGGGCGTAATCAAAGTAGCCACGCGCATCGCCGCCAAACAGCGTGCTTGTATCGGGGCTGGTTAAGGCGATGTTGTGGCGCAAGCGCTTTGGCAAATCAGGATTGCCGATGAAGGGGCGACCGAAGGCGACCCAATCTGCAAAGCCTGCATCGATCACAGCTTGCGCTTTCTCCAGCGTGTAGCCACCTGCCACGCCAATCGCGCCCTTGAAAGCCGCGCGCACATCGCGGCGAAAGCTCTCGGGCACTTCGGGGGCATCATCCCAATCTGCTTCGGCGAAATGCAGATAAGCCACGCCTTTGTCAGATAACAGCTTGGCCGCTTGCAAAGTGGTTTCGATCATCTCGGGGCAATTCATGCCGCGTTGCGTGATATGCGGCGACATGCGCACGCCCACACGCGCTGCGCCCATCACGCTCACCACCGCATCCACCACCTCTTCAAAAAAGCGCAAGCGCTTGTCGTTGGAACCACCATACGCATCGGTGCGTTGATTCGAACTTGAGCGCAGGAAGGAGTCAATCAAATAGCCATTGGCTGCATGGATTTCCACGCCATCAAAGCCTGCATCTTTGGCGTTTTGCGCGGCTAGTGCGTAGTCCTCAAGGATGGCTTGAATTTCGCTGACTTCGAGTGCGCGCGGCACGGGGCAATCCACCATACCGCCTTGGCCGTTGGCATCGACGATCCACACTTTGGCATCTGGTGCAATGGCAGAAGGCGCAACGGGCGCGCCACCGCCTTGAAACGAGGCATGCGACATGCGACCCACATGCCACAACTGCAGCGCCATGCGCCCGCCCGCCGCATGCACAGCATTCGTCACACCGCGCCAGCCGGCCACTTGTTCTAGGCTATGAATACCGGGCGTGAAGCTGTAGCCCTGCCCTTGAGGCGAAATCTGTGTGGCCTCGCTCACGATGAAACCTGCACTGGCGCGCTGCGCATAGTAAGTCGCCATCATGTCGTTCGGCACATTGCCGGGCTGGGTGCTGCGGCTGCGCGTCATGGGGGCCATCACGACGCGATGGGGCAACTCAAATGCGCCGAAATTCAGAGGAGAGAAGAGCTTGGAGGTATTCATGTTTTTTCTATCTGAGTTCATCATCAAAGTGGTTTGGCTTAGGCTTGCCTTGGCGATGAGTGAATTGTGATTTCATTTAATTCAAAGATAAATAGCCAATCATTTGAATGTATTTTCAAATAAATATTTAAAATAAAGCTTCAATGACTCAAAAACGCCCATGAAAGCCCTCCAGGATCTGGATATCTTTGTGCGCACCGTTGAAACGGGCAGCCTGTCTGCCACGGCGCGCGCCCTGGATCTCACGCCCGCAGCGGCCAGCGCGGCCTTGAAACGCCTGGAGGCTGAGCTGGGCGCGGCGCTGTTTGTTCGCTCCACGCGCAGCCTGCGCCTGACGCCGCGCGGGGAAATCTTTCTGGAGCAAAGCCGCCCGGCGCTGCAAGCTTTACAGCAAGCAGCTCGCCTTTTGGCGCAAGGCGAGGCAGCGATCGAAGGGGCGCTGAAGCTGTCTGCGCCTTCGGATTTGGGGCGCAATGTGCTGCTTCCCTTGTTGGAGGAGTTTCAGCAAGCGCATCCGCGTGTGCAAGTGCGATTGCAGCTCTCAGATCGCGTGGCCAATCTCTACAGCGAGCCGGTGGATGCCGCGTTTCGTTACGGCGAGCCGCCTGACTCGACTTTGGTGGCACTGCCCCTCGCGCCAGACAACAGGCGCGTGCTCTGCGCCTCGCCAGAGTATCTGAAGCGCCATGGCGAGCCCGCTTCGCTGCAAGAACTTTCCGAGCGCGATGGGCTGTGCTTCATGTTTGGCGAAACTGTGTATGACCGCTGGCACTTCGCAGGGGAGGATGGCAAGAATTTAAGCGTGCGCATGCGCGCCGTGAATGTATCCAACGATGGCGATGCAGTGCGCCGCTGGGCGATCTTGGGGCGCGGCATCGCTTACAAAGCGCAGCTCGATGTGCAGGCTGATTTGACAGCCGGCAGGCTGCGCGTGATCTGCCCCCAATGGTCAGAGCCAGCGCCGCTGTACATGGTCGTGCCTGATCGCCGGCAACTGACACCACTGCTCAAAAGCTTGCGCGATCACATCGCGCAAGGTCTTGTTGATAGGCAAGTCTGAGTGCTTGAATACAAGCATTTTAAGAACAAAATAGGCCTCTCGCCGGCATAAAATGTGCGCGAACAGCTATCAATTTAATAGTAATCTCAGATGTTTCCACCGATTGATTGGCAAGCTCCGTGGTGGCATCACTGGCGCGAGCATGGCGTCCGCGTGGCTGCGCTAGTGCATGCGGGCGCGCGCGTGCATGAGGCGCTCAATGCGGCTGGTGTGGATGGCAGCGTGCGCTTCGTGCCGCAATCCGCTTTGCCCGAAGGCCTGGCCTATGAAGCCTTTATCTTCGAAACGAACACCGTGCCCACGCGGGATAACTTGCATGATTTTTTCAACGGCTTGGCATGGCTGCGCTTTCCGTTGATCAAGGCGCGGCTCAACGCCTTGCAATATGAACAGATTCGAAAAGATGGCGTGCAACAACTTCGCGGCGCAGTGCGCGATGCGCTCACCTTGTTTGACGAAAACGCAGCTTTTCTTTGCGCAGATTTACACGCTCCCGTGATTGCTGCGCTGCGCAAACATGATTGGCAAGCAGCCTTTCAAACTCACCGCCACTTGCTGGCCGAGCATCCACCCGTGCTTTTCGGCCATGCACTGCTTGAGAAACTGGTTTCACCCTATAAATCCATCGTAGCCCACGTCTTTCCTGCGCGAAGTGCTATGAATTTAGAAGTAATAGACGCGGCAGTTGCAGCGCAACTGAGTGAAAACAGCCTGATCCCCAAGCCTTTTGCGCCACTGCCTGTGCTCGGTGTGCCAGCTTGGTGGGCTGCGAACGAGAATCCTGATTTCTACACGGACAGCACGGTCTTTCGAGCGCCGCGCCCTTGATTTTTGGCATGCTGGCCTTACCATTAGCACCATCGGCTCACCTTCGTGCGCTGTTTTGAAGTTTTGACATGAAACGCATCTTCTTGTTTCTTTTGACCAACATCGCCGTGATGGTGGTGCTCGGTGTGATCACCAGCATCTTCGGCTTGAACCGCTTCATGGGCCCAGGCGGCCTGAGCATTCCTACGCTGATGATGTATTCACTCGTGGTGGGCTTCACTGGCGCATTCATCTCGCTGCTCATCAGCAAGCCCATGGCCAAATGGAGCACCGGCGCGCGCGTCATTGGCGGCCCCGGCGTGCAGCCCTCCACAGGCGATGAAGCATGGATCGTCGGCACGGTGCAAAAGTTTGCTGACAAGGCAGGCATCGGCATGCCCGAAGTGGCCATCTACGAAGGCGAACCCAATGCCTTTGCTACGGGTGCATTCAAAAATTCCGCACTGGTTGCCGTATCTACTGGCCTGCTGCAGAGCATGACCAAGGAAGAAGTCGAAGCCGTGATCGGCCATGAAGTGGCGCACATCGCCAATGGCGATATGGTGACGATGACTTTGATCCAAGGCGTGATGAACACCTTCGTGGTCTTCCTCTCACGCGTGATCGGCTACTTTGTCGATAAGGTCGTGCTGCGCAACACCAGCGATGGCCCCGGCATTGGCTACTACGCGACCACCATCGTGCTCGATATCTTGCTCAGCTTCTTGGCGCACATGATCGTAGCCTGGTTCAGCCGTCAGCGCGAATTCCGTGCCGATGCTGGTGCAGCCAGCTTGATGGGGCAAAGCCGCAGCATGCAAAACGCACTCGCCCGCTTGGGTGGCCTGGCTCCCGGCGAGTTGCCCAAGAGCGTGGCTGCCATGGGCATTACGGGTGGTTTAGGCAAACTCTTTTCTACACATCCTCCGATGGAAGAGCGCATTGCCCGCTTGCAGCAAAGCAAAATCTAAATTTTCCTGATTCTTCAGGACGAGCCCACCTTGTGTGGGCTTTTTTTATGGGTTTTCATTTAGCGCTGCAATATGCCGAAATGAGAACGCAGAAAGCGCAGAAAACCCATCACCACTAAGAGCAATACGGCGAGCGACAGCAATCAGGTTTTTTTGCGCCTTCTGCGCATTTTTGCGTCTTTTGCGTTCTCCTCTTGGATCGCCAACCCAAAAAAGCAAAGATTAAAATCAGAGCATGCGTTTCCTCGAACAACTCCAAGCCGCCCAGAATCAAAACCAATCCATGCTCTGCGTCGGCCTCGATCCTGAGCCAAGCCGCTTCCCCGGCGCCTACAAAGGCAACGCCAACAAGATTTACGATTTCTGCGCAGCAATAGTGGATGCCACGGCAGATGCTGTGATCGCCTTCAAACCACAAATCGCCTACTTCGCAGCGCATCGCGCAGAAGGCCAACTCGAACGCCTCATGGAACACATGCGCCGCGCTGCGCCCAACGTACCCATCATTCTCGATGCCAAGCGCGGAGACATTGGCTCCACAGCCGAGCAATACGCGATTGAAGCTTTTGAGCGCTATGGTGCAGATGCCGTCACGCTCTCGCCCTTCATGGGCTTTGATTCTGTGCAGCCCTATTTGAAGTATCACGACAAAGGCGCTTTCTTGCTCTGCCGCACCTCCAACAAAGGTGGAGACGATCTGCAAAACCAGCGCTTTGCCTCCATCGAAGGCCAACCTCTTTTGTATGAGCATGTTGCCAAGCTCGCTCAAGGGCCTTGGAATCTCAATGGCCAGCTCGGCCTTGTCGTAGGTGCAACTTATCCCAATGAAATCGAGCGTGTGCGCAGCATTGCACCCACACTCCCGCTACTCATCCCAGGTGTAGGTGCGCAGGGCGGTGATGCGCGGGCCACTGTACGCGCAGGTTGGCGCGCCAATGCGCCCATCATCGTCAATTCATCGCGCGCAATTTTGTATGCCTCCAATGGCGATGATTTTGCACAAGCCGCACGGACGGAAGCCCTCAAAACCCGCGATCTTCTGCAGCAAGCACAAGCAGTTTGATCAGGCCCGACATCTAACAGATTTGTCACTTTTTCCTTTCATCCAAGCAAGCGCGCCGCTCGTCTTGGCGCGCTAACAGCTGGTCACAGCTTCGTTGAATTGGTAGCGATTTTTCACCTCTACTTTAGGAACAAAGTCATCAACAAGGCTTTACATTGGCGTGACCTCATGTCACCTCTGTACAAGCCATGCAAGAAATCGACACTCCAAATATCGCTGCTGACAGCCCACCTCTAGCACACCGCGCGTCTTCACTGCCGGATGCAAGGTCTGAATCATCATGTGCAAATCGATCACCAGCGGCGGGGCAATCCTACAGCCCGCATGCACTGACTTTGCTTGCCTCTGCACTGCTAGCAGCCTGCGGCGGAGGCGGCAGCGGTGGCTCAGCAGACGACGGAAGCTTGCCCAGCGCACCTGGATTTAATAACTTTCCCAAAGCCGCAAACGATAACGAAGCTTCGCGCTTTTTACTCCAAGCGCAGTTTGCTGCCAAACCCGCCGATGTGAGCACCGTTCGTGCCGGATCGTTCGCAAGCTATTTGAAGCAGGAATTTGCCAAGCCCATCAACACCGCCTGGGATTGGCTGGAGTCTCGCGGTTATGGTGCTAACGGATCCGTGGATAAAAACGTCTACAACTCCAACATTGGCGACTACATGGTCTGGCGCGATCTCATGAGCGCGCCTGATGTGCTGCGCAAACGTGTGGCATTGGCACTCTCAGAATTCTTTGTCGTCTCGCTCAATTCCATGGAAATCGACTGGCGCGGCTACACGATTGCGGCCTATTGGGATGTGCTCAACAAGCATGCCTTTGGCAATTTCCGTGATTTGCTGGAAGACATCACCCTCAATCCAGCCATGGGTTACTACCTGAACACACGCGGCAACCAAAAAGAAGATAACCGAGGCCGCCTACCGGATGAAAATTACGCGCGTGAGGTGATGCAGCTCTTCACCATCGGTTTGTACGAGCTCAATCTGGATGGCACAGCAAAAATAGATGCTGCTGGCAAGAAGATTGAGAGCTACGACTCCGATGACGTGAGCCAACTCGCTCGTATCTTCACAGGCTACAACTTCGACCCTGCTTACTCACCTTCCTCTCCTAACGGCATACAGTTTCCAGGACAAAACTACAAAATCTGGTCGCGTGAATATGCCCGTCGCCCCATGACTTTGGATGCCACTCGGCACTCCACTTTGGCTGCTAGCTTTTTAGGTATCAACGTCCCGGCACGCCCAGGTGGAACCGGCGGCGCAGCGGCGCTGAAAACTGCGCTGGACGGCTTGTTCAATCACCCCAATGTCGGCCCCTTCTTTGGCCGTCAGATGATTCAGCGCTTGGTGACCAGCAACCCATCTCCTGAGTATGTGACGCGTGTGGCCAGTGCTTTCAACAACAACGGGGCAGGCGTTCGCGGCGATATGAAAGCCGTGTGGGTGGCGATCTTGCTCGACGACGAAGCACGCGGCTCGCAGGGTTTGGGCAACCCAGAGTTTGGCAAACTGCGCGAGCCTATGCTGCGTTTTGTGAATTGGGCGCGTAGCTTTGGTGTCGTTTCCAAAGCAGGTTCGTGGAAGCTCGGTGACTTATCCAACGCTTCCAATGGCTTGGGGCAAAGCCCTTTGCATTCACCTTCAGTATTCAACTTCTTCCGCCCTGGCTATGTGCCGCCCGGTACTGCGCTGGCGACCAAGCAATCGACTGCGCCGGAGTTCCAACTGGTCAATGAAACCACGGTGGGCGGCTACGTGAACTACATGCAAAACCGTATTCGCAGCGGTATCCGAGTTAACAATGCCACTTCGCCCGATGGGGATTTCGTCGCCAATACGGATACCACCGACTTCGAGGGCGACTACACCGCGCTGCTGGCGTTGATCAACAACAGCACCAGCACCGATGCAGAAAGCCAGCGTGTGGCGCAATCGTTGGTGAGTTATCTCAACACCTTGCTATGCGCAGGCCAGCTTGGCGGTAACAACGTGGCAGAGATCACCAATGCTTTGAGGGCAGCCATGATGCAAAGTAATCGCCGCGTCACCAATGCCAACACCACGCAAATGGATGGCTATCGCCGAGATTTAATTGCTTGTGCCATCTTGATGGTGATGGCCAGCCCCGAATACCTGATCCAAAAATAACGTAAGGATTGCCATGCATCTGATCCAACCTCATCTTCACACCCGCCGCGCCTTCTTGCGCCGCGCTGGTCAATTGGCATTCACGGGCGCTGCCTTGCCAACTGCCATCAATTTGGCAGCTCTGGGCGAAGCCGCTGCCTTCAATGCTGGCTCGGATTACAAAGCGCTGGTCTGCATTTTTCTCTACGGCGGCAACGATTACGCCAATACCGTGGTGCCCTACGATGCAGCCAGCTATGCCGCCTACCAAACCATTCGCGGTACGACAGGCTCGGTCGCTGCCAATGGTATTGCATTAGCGCAGGCTGATCTCGCACCGATGTTGCTGAACCCTACTGTTGCTGGTGCGCCGGTCTCTGCCATTGGTCAAACAGGTTTGCAATATGCCTTGCACCCCAGCATGACAGGGCTGCGTGATCTGTTCAATACCGGTAGAGCCGCTGTGCTGCTGAACACGGGCCCCTTGGTCAAACCCATTACCAAAGCGCAGTACCAAAGCAACGACCGCACGAACTTCCCTGTGCCACCCAAGCTGTTTTCCCATAATGATCAACAGTCCATTTGGCAGTCTTCCTCGCCTGAGGGCTCTACGGTCGGCTGGGGGGGCAACTTGGGCGATTTAGCCATGAGCTCGAACGCGACGCCCCTGTTCACTTGCATTTCCGTCACCGGTAATGCCGTGTTTCTCTCGGGCGATCAGGCGCTGTCATATCAGGTGGGCACGGGCGGCGCCGTGCGTATCAACAGTGTGGGCGCAGCAGGTAACAATTTCGGGCTGAACTCCGTGGGCTTGGCGATGCAAAACCTCACCACGAGCATTGGTCGCAGCCATATTTTGGAAAACGAATACAACCGCGTGACACGCCGCGCCGTGGATGCTGAGCTGGCAATCACTAGCGCATTGTCTCAACCCGATAGCCTCCCCACCGCAGCAGCTTTCAGTGGCTTTGACAACAACAACCCGTTATCGGTGCAATTACGCATGGTCGCTCGCTTGATTTCAGCCCGGACGAATTTGAACAACAAACGCCAAGTCTTCATGGTCTCACTGGGCGGCTTCGATTCGCATGACAATCTTCTGTCTGACCATATTCGCAATATGGGCCGTGTCAGCTCTGCAATGAAGGCTTTCTACGACTGCATGAGCACTTTAGGTGTCGCGAATAAAGTCACGGCATTCACTGCTACAGATTTTGGTCGTACCCTCTCGTCCAACGGCGACGGCTCAGATCATGGCTGGGGCAGCCATCAAATCATCATGGGCGATGCGGTCAATGGCCAAGCGTTTTATGGCTATGCACCTCCAGTAAGCGTAAGTAGCACGACAGCGCCACAAGATCAATGGCATGTGGGTCAAGGCCGCTTGCTGCCCACCACAAGTGTGGATCAGTATGCAGCCACTTTGGCGAAATGGTTTGGCGTAGATAGCAACGAGCTCACAGGAACGAGCAGCGTGCTGCCCTTCTTGGATAATTTCGCAGGGCGTCAGCTCACAGTGAACGGAACAAGCTTGACCTATGCCAATGATCTTGGCTTCATGAAGCCGGCTTGATTTCAAGCCAAAGCAGCATCGAGTATTTCAATCCAATGCCGCACCGGCAGATCTGTGCCACTTTGCAGGTGCGTGATGCAGCCTATGTTGGCGCTCAAAATCGCTGCTGGCTTCATCTCTTGCAAATTGCCGAGCTTACGGTCGCGTAATTGATACGACAACTCGGGTTGCAAGACGCTGTACGTGCCTGCTGAGCCGCAGCACAAATGCGCTTCGCAGCTGGCGGTTTTGATGTTGAAGCCCAGCTCTGAGAAATGCTTTTCTACGCCGCCTTTGAGCTGCTGGCCGTGTTGCAAGGTGCAGGGTGGATGGAAAGCGAGTTGCTCTTGGCTCGCAGTTTTGAGTTTTGGCTTCAGTGCAGTGACCAGCTCTGCAAGTAATTCGCTGACGTCTTTGGTGAGCGCGCTGATCTTCGCGGCTTTGCTTGCATACGCCGCATCATGCTGCAGGATGTGGCCATACTCTTTCACTGTCACGCCGCAGCCGGAGGCATTCATGATGATGGCCTCAATCTCGCCTCTTTCTACATACGGCCACCAAGCATCCACATTTGCACGCATCTGTGCCATACCGCCGTCTTGGTCGTTCAGATGGAATTTCACCGCGCCACAGCAGCCCGCTTTGGGCGCACTGATGGCTTGAATGCCCGCTGCATCCAGAACGCGCGCGGTGGCTGAATTGATATTCGGCGACATGCTCGGCTGCACGCAGCCTTCCAGCATCAGCACCTTGCGCGCATGCTCTCGCGTGGGGCGCTCACCTGCAGAGCGCTTCTCAGGCACTTTGTTTTTCAAAGCTTTGGGCAGCAATGGGCGCACTATCTGCCCCACAGCCATCGCGGGTGCAAACAGCGGCGATGGCAAACCTTCCTTCAAAGCCCAGCGCAGCGCAGACTCGCCCGCAGGCCTGCTCACTTTCTCATCCACCAGCTTGCGCCCAATGTCCACCAAATGCCCATACTGTACACCGCTGGGGCAAGTGCTCTCGCAATTGCGGCAGGTGAGGCACCGATCCAAATGCATCTGCGTCTTGCGTGTCGGCTCCTCGCCTTCGAGCACTTGCTTGATCAGATAAATCCGGCCACGTGGCCCATCGAGCTCATCGCCGAGCAATTGATAGGTGGGGCAAGTCGCGGTACAAAAACCGCAGTGCACACACTTGCGCAAAATACTTTCTGCCTCTTGGCCTTCGGTGCGAGATTTGTATTCGGGAGCGAGATTGGTTTGCATGTTAGATCACCCCCAGACGACCTGGATTGAAAATTCCGGCAGGGTCGAATTCAGTTTTGAGCTTGCGATGAATCGTTTTCAAGGGTTCATTTTGAGTATCAAATCGGCTTATAGCCGGCATAGAATCTGCGCGAGATGCTATGAAAAGTGTAGTGTTCCCGCCAGTTGCTTGGACGGCTGCGCGAATGCGCTGCGCGGCTTGCGAGCGCTCTGCGCTGGGTGTGAACAGCCAGCGCTGGCCGCCTAGCCAATCCATCATCGTGTCGCCCAAGCCCATGGGCGGCGTGATTTGCGGCACGCTGATGCGCCACAAATCATCACCACGCGCAAAGCCCTCTTTGAACCATGGCAGCTGCAAATCACGCGCGGCGCTCCAATCAGCAAGCGTTTCTGGTGAATCCACACGAATACCGCCAGCCTCGATGGCCAAGCGCTGGCAGGCGGAATTCACCGCCGCGACTGCGCCACGCAAACGCAGATACAAACTCGGCACGCCTTGATCCATCACCCAAGAGCTGGCATTCAATGGCAGCGGCTGGCCAGCCCACTCATTGCAGTAGCGAATGGCAGCGGCCTCATCCATTTCAAAGCGCAGAGTAGCCTCTGCGACGGCTTTCGGCAAAACTTTGAGCGAGACTTGAGTGATCAACCCAAGTGTGCCCATGCTGCCTGCAAGGGCGCGAGACACGTCGTAACCCGCGACGTTTTTCATGACCTGGCCGCCGAATTCAAGCAGCTCTGCTTTGCCATTGACCAAATGTGCACCGAGCACGTAATCTCGCACGCCCCCTACGCAAGCGCGCGCAGGGCCAGCGAGGCCAGCGGCAACCATGCCGCCAACGGTACTGCTTTCATTGAAATGCGGCGGCTCGAAAGCCAAGCACTGTCCTTTTTCTGAGAGTACGGCCTCAAGCTCAGCCAAGGGCGTGCCGGCTTTTGCCGTGATCACCAATTCACTGGGCTCATAGCTCACGATTCCAGCATGTGCACGCGTATCGAGAACGGGAAGTGCAGCATCAAAGGGCTCACCATAAAAATCTTTGCTGCCCCCGCCGCGAATACGCAGTGGGGCTTTGGCTGAAACAGCGGCTTGAATCTGATCAACGAGAGAGATAAGGCTTGCATCCATTGCCCTATCCTAACTGGCTTCATGAAGGAAACGCGTGAAGTTTGCTCAAAGTAACTGTGAAATCAGCCCACCACAGAGACCTGCGCCAAGCCTGCATCCACGATCAGGTTGTGCCCTGTGATGCCTTCGGAATCATCGCTAGCAAGGAACAAAGTCGGTTTAGCCACATGGATGGATTCCAAGCGGAATTTCAGGCATTGGAGTTCGATGAATTTTTTGTCTTCTTCTGGGTTGCGCCAGA
Organism: Variovorax sp. PCZ-1; assembly: GCF_018413605.1. Taxonomy (GTDB): domain Bacteria; phylum Pseudomonadota; class Gammaproteobacteria; order Burkholderiales; family Burkholderiaceae_C; genus JANMDU01. The sequence continues at coordinate 115,435 of NZ_JAHCDN010000004.1, forward strand.
GTTCATTTTGGCGGGCTGTGACAATGGCGCCAGGTACGAGCGCGTTCACGCGGATACCATGCTCACCCAGCTCGCGTGCGAGGCTGCGTGTCATGCCGCTGATCGCCGCTTTGCTGCTGGTGTAGCCAATCAAGTTAGGGCGGCCGCGCATCCAGCTGATACTGCCCATATTGATGATCGAGGCTTTTACGCCCGCCAATTGTGCGCGAGCAGCTACAGTTTGTGTAGCAAATACTTGATGGCGTAAATTGATGTTGAGGCAATTGTCCCAATACTCGGGCGTGAGCTCAGACAAGGCATGGCGATCATCGCGGCCTGCGTTGTTCACGAGCACTTGAATCGCGCCGAACTTATCGCAGACGCGATTGAGCATCGTTTGCAGCGCCGGGATGTCGCGCACATCGCAAGGCTCGTAATACGGCACAGCATGGCCCGCCTGGGTGATTTCTTCGATCAAAGCATCGCCACCACCAGGCTTGGTGCCATTGAACGCAACAATGCTGCCCTGCGCTGCGAAAGCGCGCACGATCTCTGCGCCAATACCTGAGCTGCCACCGGAGACGAAGACGACTTTGTTTTTGAGGCTGGGGTAGAGGGTAAGCATCGCAAAACTCGCTTTTTTCAATCCGAATAAAAATTCACAGGCATGCCCGCCACGTTCACACGCATGCTGAATACACAACCCATCTGCGGCTCGCGCGTTGTTTCTGCTTCGCTGCGGCCATGGCGTGCGCTGGTGAGATAAAGCGTCTGCATATCATCGCCGCCAAACGCAGGCATGGTGCAAGTCGTCATGGGTGTTTCGATGCTTTGCAGCTCCACACCTGTGGGCGAGAGCTGCACCACACGCTTGCCTTCAAACATCGCAACCCATAGATTGCCCTGCACATCGACTGCCGCGCCATCTGGCCGGCCACCATAGCCGCCGTTTTGAGCTTGCCCGCTCACCCAGCCAGCTGGCTTAGCGGCGAATTCTTTGAAGATGCGCTGGTTCGTCATCGCCCCCGTGGCCGCATCAAAATTCCAAGCCCAGATGGTGTGCTGCGGTGTATCGGCCCAATAGATCGTCTTGCCATCAGGCGAGAAAGCCAATGCATTCGCCACGATAGCGTTACCTTGCTTGAACTGGAGCGTGCGGCCATCCCAGCAAAGCAGCTGGGCGTTATTGGCAGTACGCGGTTCAAACATTGTGCCGACCCAAAAGCGCCCTGCCGCGTCACATTTGCCATCGTTGCTACGCGTGGTGCTGGCATCGTGATCAATCACGCAGAGTTGCTCTAGCTCGCCGCCCCAGCTCTGCGCGCGCACGATGCGATCTCGTAGTGCGATGATGAATCCACCCGACTTTGCAGGTGCGAAGCAACCAGGCTCACTGGGCATGCCCCAGGTTTCCACATCGCCGGTAAATGCATTCAGACGATGCACTTTGCACCCCGCAATATCTGCCCAATACAGCATCTGCTCTTGCGGATGCCAAAAAGGGCTCTCGCCGAGGATAGAGGGCGTGCTGGTGATTGGATGCCAAGTGCTCATAGGAAAGTCTTTAAGGTGCGCTCACTGCAATTTGCATCGAGACCTGCCATGATTGTCCGGGTTCCAGCGTCACCACGCCACGCGTTTCAGATTCTTTTGGGTTACCAGCATTCATCGCATTGTTAGCATGGCTCACCGGCTCGATAGCGACGAAATCTTTATCTGCATTGGTGAAGACAACGAGACGGCGCATATCAGAGCTGATTTGAATTTGCATCGCCTCATCGTGCAAAGCGACCTCGCCACTCCAGCCTTCAAAGCAATTGTCCACATCCAGGCTCGCGCAGTCTTGCTTCAAGCCAGTGCTCGGATGCAAATCCGTCGGCAATTTCTCCGCGCTCATTTGCCAAATGCCGCTCGCCTCAAATGCGATCCGTGAAGCGGCACGCTTCACAAAATAAGGATGCCAGCCCAAGCCAACTGGTGCAGCTTGAGACGATTGATTGGTGATGCTCATCGTCATCTCCAATGCGTTGTCATGCAAGCGAAAGGTCTGCGAGGCATCGAAAGCAAACGGCCAAGCTGCGCCACCAGTATGCTCCAAGCTCAGCATGCAAAAATCATCGGATTGCTCGAGCACCTCCCATGCGCGCTGCCAGCCGATACCGTGAATGCTGTGCTCCTCACCCGCAAAATTTTTCACCAGCGGATGATCCGTCCCATTCCACACCAGCTTGGCATGCGCCACGCGGTTGGAAAACGGAATCAGTGGGTAACAGGCCGAAAGCCTCACATTCTGCAAACTTCCCGCTGTGCTGGAGCGCAACACAGCTAGCCCCTTCCACCACAAGCCTTCAATGCAGCCGCCTACATCCGGGCGGATTTGCATGCGTAGATCAGCAGATTGCAGAACTATTAAATTCATAGCATTTAGCGCAGATTCTATGCCGGCGGTAGGCTGTTTTGGCTTATAAAACAGCAGGGATCACGTCGCTGAGCAAGACCGGCAGACCCGACTCGATACTGCGATGCGCCGCCATGCCTGTGGCGACTGAGCGCAGTCCTTCTTCCAGAGAAATTTCTGCGGGCAAGCCTTCACGAATCGCTTGAGCAAACTTCTGGTGCTCAATCCAACTCGCGCCAAAGTGCTGGCCGGCGTAGCGGATATTCGTGTCCCACACACGGCGCGTGGCCACGCCTTTGCCTGTGCCCGAAGGCTGTCCCCAGACTTCGCGCTTACCCCAATCTTCTCGCCTGCCCACGCGCAAGGTGAGCGAAGGAATCAGAGATTCGATTTTGCCTTCTGAGCCAACGACGCTGATGTGTTCGTTGTCCACACTGTTCTCAGCAAACATGCACAGATCAAGTGAGGCTCGCGCGCCGCTTGGATATTCCACGATGACGAAAGCGCTGTCCAAAATATCGGGCGTCTTGCCACTGTATTTTTCATCCAAGTGATTCACGCGCTGGCCGCCACTGGCATACACCTTGAGCGGTTTTTCTTGCAAGATGTGATCCATCAAATTGAAATAGTGGCAGCACTTCTCTACCAGCGTACCACCTGTATTTGCAGAGAAACGATTCCAATCACCCACCTTGGGATAAAACGGCTCACGGTGCTCACGAATCGCCACCTGTTGCAGCGTGCCGCACTCACCCGCATGCGCGAGGCGAATCAACTCAGCCACAGGTGGCATATAGCGATACTCTTGCGCCACCCAAGTGACTTTCTTTCTGCCTTTGCCGCGCTTGACGAGATCAAGCCCATCTTCCATCGTGGTGACGAGCGGCTTCTCAGCGAGCACATGCACATCAGCCGCGAGCACTTCACGCAGGATCACAGCATGCGTGAAGTTCGGCGTGCCGACGACAACCGCATCGCAAAGGCCGCTATCGAGCATGGCGCCGACTGTTTCAAACACCTTGGGCTGCACTGCGGCGCTGCGCAGCAAAGCCAGCGATGCATCAATGCTGGGCTTATGAGGATCTTGCAGCGCGGTGATCTGCACATCATCCGTCGAGAGCAAATTCAAAATATGCTCTCGTCCCATGCTGCCGCAGCCAATGATGCCGTAACGAATGATTTGGTTCATGATCAGTTCAAATAACAAACTAGAGAACAGAACGCAAAATGCGCAAAAGTTACGCAAAAGACGCAGAAAAGAAATACAAATTTCGGGTGTTTCTTTTTTGCGTATTCTGCGTATTTTTTGCGTCTTTTGCGTTCAAAAGACCTGCCCTAACCCTTCAAGCCACCTTGCGTTAGTCCGCCCACCACGCGCTCCTGGAAGATCGCAATGAGCACAGCCACAGGAACAATCGTGACGATCAACGCAGCAGAGATGATCGGCCAAGGAAAGGTGAATTCGCCTTGATACAGCGTGATGCCCACAGGCGCTGTGCGCATGGCGGCACTGGAATTGAGCGAGAGGGCGAGCAAGAATTCATCCCATGCATTCACAAAAGCCAAGATGCCAGCTGTGAACACGCCGGGTGCAGCCAGTGGTACGACCACGCGCCACAAAGCGCCAAGCCGAGTGCAACCATCAATCATCGCGGCATTCTCTAAATCTTTCGGAATGCTTTGGAAGAAGCTCACAAGTACAAGTGTGCACACAGGAAGATTGAGCACAATATAGGGCAGCACTAACGCCGTGTAAGTGTTGAGCAAATTCAAAGCGCGCATCGTCTCAAAAATTGGCACGAGCAACGTGACGAGCGGGAACATGCTGGACGCAATGATGCAGGTGAGAATGAGCTGGCGGCGTTTCAAATTCAATCGCGCAATCGCATACGCCGCAAAAGCCGCAACGATCAAAGAAGCAATCGTGGCGAGCATGGCCACGATAAAGCTATTGCCCAAATACTTGAGCAAAGGCTGATCGGTGAACGCCTGCACGTAGTTTTGCAGCGTGGCATTATGAGGCCAATAGGTGATAGGCTTTTTCACCAACTCCACTTCGGTTTTGAGTGAAGTGAGCAAAATCCATAGCGCGGGAAAGAAACCATTGAAAACCACTATGGCGGCTGCGATCCAGCGCAGCTGTTTGGAGTTCAAACTCGGCATCATGCTTGCTGCCCCACACGCTTGAGATAGACCGCCGTGATCGCCATGGAGATTAAAAACATGCAGACGGCCAGCGTAGAGCCATAGCCCACATCGAGGTATTCAATCGTGGTTTTGTGGATCAACATCGCCAAAGTCTCTGTGCTGTTGCCAGGCCCGCCCTTGGTCATGGTGTAGGGAATATCAAAAGTTTGTAATGCGGTGATCGTGCGGAAAATCAGCGCCACGATGATACTGGGCATGAGCATAGGAATGGTGATTTGCCAAAACTGCTGCCACCGAGAAGCGCCATCGACCTCGGCCGCTTCATAAAGCGATTTGGGGATCATCTGCAAACCTGCGAGCAAGATCAAAGCCATGAACGAGGACGATTTCCAAATCACCGTAAAGCAAATCGCGGCAAACGCCCAATTGGGGCGCAGCAACCACATCGTTGTCTCGTCTTTGCCCAAAATGCGCAGCACATCGTTGACGATGCCGTATTCGGTATGAAAAAACCAAGCGAAGATCAAACCGGCAAAACTGAGCGGCAGCGCCCATGGCAGGAGGAGCGCGAGGCGCACAGGCCATTTGCGTTTGAAAGGCAGATTAGCCAACATCGCCAAACCCAATCCCACGACGAGTGCGCCCGGTACGGTGATCAAAGTGATCAACACCGTGTTCTTCGTGGCATTCCAAAAGTCTTTGTCTTTCCAGACTTCGATGTAATTGTCAAACCCCACGAATTTGATCTGACCCGAGCCTCCAGAGAGGCGCAGATCAAAAAAGCTGTTGTAGATGAGCTTGCCAATCGGGTAGACCACAATCAGCGCCAGCAAAAGAAATGCTGGCAAGAGCAGTAAGAAGCCCAGCGTTTTTTCGCTGGGATCTCGCAACTTGGCAAAGCTCATCTGCGCAGCTTTCCGTTTAACGCATCACGCGGTTCAAGCGGCCTTCGATATCGGCCACACCCTCAGCAGGCGTTTTGGTGCGAGCCAAAACGGCGCTGGTGTTGGTGCGGATCGCATCGCTGACTTGGCCATACTGCGTGCTGATCGGGCGGGCTTGGCCAGCCGTCACCACATTCGCTGCATCTTTGAACCAAGGCACGGCTTTCACCACATCAGCATCGGTATAAACCGACTGATACGTAGGCAGCAATGAGCCTTCAGCAGCCAAGAATTTGCTAGCCGCAGGTGAGCTCATGTATTTCACGAGATTCGCTGCCGCTGGCTTGCTCTTGCTGAACGCGCTCACAGCCCACTGCCAGCCACCCACGCAGGTCGCGCTTTTGCCGCCGGCCACAGCAGGAAGAGGCATCACACCCACTTTGCCTTTGACTTGGCTATCAGCATCGTCTTTGAAACGATCCCAAGCAAAGCCCCAGTTGATGGCGAACAGCACATTGCCCGCTTTGAATTCATTCACCGTCACAGGTGTGGTGACTTCAGCGATGTTCTTCTTGAGCACGCCATCGTCCACCATCTTGAGCCACATGCTCATGCCGCGCTCGGCACTGGCTTTGTCCAAAGTCATCTTGCCTGCGGCATCGTTGAATTGCTTGCCCATGCTCCAGTAAGGCAACAAGAACGTGCAGACTGCACCTTCAATCGGCGCGCCCTGGATGGAGAGGCCTTGTAAATTCGGGTTTGCACCTTTTTCTGCGGCTGTGACTTTCTGGGCCGCTGCTGAGAGCTCGTCCCAAGTCTTGGGCTCTTTGATGCCATGCTTTTCCAGCAAATCTTTGCGGTAATACATGAACATTGCATCGGCGAAAGCTGGCATCGCAGCAACTTTGCCATCCACCATATTCGCTTGCGCATACACGGGCAGATAAGCTTTCAATGCATCTTTGCCCACATACTGATCCAATGGCTCGAGCCAGCCTGCGCTGAAATACTGCGCAGGATTAACGATGTCAATCATGTAGATGTCAATCGCAGAATCTTTCGCGTTCAACACCGTAGAGAGATACTGGCGCTGCAACTCGGATGTTGCGCCACCAGTTTCGATATCAATCTTCACTCCAGGGTTGGCCTTTTGGTATTCATCAAACAGCTTGCGCATCAAATCGGGGCGCTGGTTCGTTCCACCAGAGAAGACGCGCAGCGTGGTTTGCTGCGCATAAGCCGTGAGGCTCATGGTTGCGCCCAAGGCCAGAGCGGCCAGAGCTGTGAGTGTGCGACGTTTCATAAAAGTCTCCTTCGGTTAAAACTGAGTAACGATAACGGGTTGAAGCAGGTTTACTTTTCATACAGATTGTGCTGCTTCACAACCTGCTTGAATTTTTCATGCTCTGCGAGAGCGAAGCTGCGAAATTGATCACCTGTACGATAAGCAAGCGGTGTGTATGCAGCTTGGGCACGAGCTTTATAGATCGTGGTGCTCGTAGCTGCTTGACATGCCGTCTCTAACTTGGCGCGGATGTCTGCTGGCAAGCCTTTGGGCGCAACCAAACCGCCCCAAACCGAGCCGCGCGCTTTCACGCCAAGCGATTTTGCCGTGGGCACGGTTTCGAAGCCAAGCACCGGCGTATCACTCAAAGCAATCAAGGGGCGCAATTGGTGCTGCGTGGCAACCGTTGGGGTTTCGTTGAAGAATTGAATTTGCTGCGTCTTCAGCGGGATGATCATCTCGCCCGTGCTTTTGAATGGCACGGCCACCGCTTGCGCATTGTTTTCTTGCGTCAGCTCGATCATGGAAAGATGCAGCACACCGCCAATGCCTGAGATACCGTAGTTGAGCTTGCCGGGATTGGCCTTGGCAAACTTCATCAGATCTTGATATGTCTTGTAGGGTGAATCTTGCGCCACCATCGCCATCACCGGCACATCGTATGTGCCACAGATGTAATCAAATTGATCGGGCGTGTAGGTAGGACTCTCTCGCCGAGCAGGCTGCAAGGTTTGCGGTCCGGTGGTCGTCATCGCAATCGTGTAGCCATCAGGTTTGGCGCGCGCAGTGTTTTGCATGCCGATCAAGCCACCTGCGCCTGCGGTGTTAACGATGACGATGCTTGCGTTGTTGCCCACCGCTTTGGCGAGCTCGTCTTGGAGCAAGCGCGCCATGATGTCGGTCGTGCCACCTGGGCCGAAAGGTACGATCATCTGAATCGCGCGATCTGGATACTTGCCTGCGCTTTGCTGGGCAAATAGGCCAATCGATGGCATAAAACCTGCGCAGACAGCTATTAATTTAATAGCAAATGATTTACACTTCACAGATGCACTCCTGATGCTGCATCAAACAAATGCATATGCTCGCTGGCTAAATGAATGCTCATGCGCTCGCCAGCTTTGCCAGCAAAGTTGGCAGCGCAGCGCGCCACCATTTCGCTATTACCAACTTGGAACGTGACCAAGGTTTCTGCACCAAGCGGCTCTGTGATCACAACTTGCGCGTTCGCGCTCACGCTGCCTGCGCTGCTGACTAGGGCTATGTTTTCTGGGCGGATGCCAAAGCTTAACGATGCAGCAGTTTTGCCACCCAAAGCAGCGGGCATGGGCAGCGTAACACCGGCACCCAAATCAATTTGGCCACCACTCAAAGTGCAGGGCACAAGGTTCATGGGTGGAGAACCCGTGAAGCCTGCTACGAATACTGCTGCGGGTTGGTTATAAATCTCGCTAGGCGAAGCGTATTGCATCACCCGACCAGCAGAGAGCACGGCAATGCGATCAGCCAGTGTCATGGCTTCCACTTGATCATGCGTCACATAAATGATCGTTGCGCCCAAACGCTGATGCAGCTTTTTGATTTCACTGCGCATCTCGCCACGCAATTGCGCATCAAGATTAGACAACGGCTCATCGAATAAAAACACTTTAGGCTGGCGCACAATCGCTCGGCCTATCGCTACGCGCTGGCGCTGCCCGCCGGAGAGTGCGCCTGGCTTGCGCTCGAGCATGTGATCAATTTTCAGTAGCTTGGCCGCATCCATCACACGGCGTTTGATCTCGGTTTCGTCTGTGCCACGCAGGCGCAAGCCGAAGGCCATGTTGTCATAGAGATTTTTATGAGGATACAGCGCGTAATCCTGAAACACCATCGCAATATCGCGGCTGCGTGGCGGCTCATCGTTCACGCGCTTGCCATCGATCATCACATCGCCGCCACTGATACCTTCTAGGCCAGCGATCATGCGCAATAGGGTAGATTTGCCGCAGCCGCTTGGCCCCACAAACACCACAAACTCGCCATGTGCAATCGACAAATCTACGCCATGTATGACGTTGTTTTTTCCGTCATACGATTTGACGACTTGCTTGAGTTCGACCGATGCCACTGTGTTTGCCCTCTTGCTTTAATAACCTTGTGAATGAATCTTGATATCTTGCTGTCGAATGGTGGAAAGCACGGCAGCGCAATTCCTCATCATTAAACCCAGATCTGATGCCACACCGATATAGTCAAAACCCGAAGCGCGATATGTCGCAACGGCTTCAGGCGTGCCACCCACGGTGCCCACGGGTTTACCCGCTGCATGGCAGGCTTTCACACCCTCAGCCATCAAAGCCACCACATCTGGATGCATTAAATTGCCGACATGCCCCATCGCACCACTCAGATCGCCAGGACCGATGAACACACTGTCAACGCCCTCTACTGAAGCAATCTCTTTCATCCGGCTCATGGCCTCGGGCGTTTCGATTTGTACGATCACGCTCACGGCTTCGTTGGCCACTTTGAAATAATCCTTCACTGTGCCAAAGCGTGAACCGCGGCTCATCGCTGCCATGCCGCGCACGCCTTGGGGTGGGTATTTCGCTGCAGCAACTGCCTTCTTCGCTTCTTCCACAGTTTGCACAAACGGGAACATCAAAGTCTGCGCGCCAGCATCGAGCACGCGCTTCACGAGCACCGTGTCATTCCAAGGCACGCGCGTGATCGGTAGCATCGGCGTGCCAGCAATCGCTTGCAGCAGATGGATAACCTCCATCATGTCCAGTGGCGTGTGTTCCATGTCCACCACCGCCCAATCAAAACCTGCGCAGCCCATGGCCTCTGCGACGACTGGGCTGGCTGACATCACCCAGCTACCAACTGGGTAACCCGCGGGGAGGTCTTTTTGGGCGAGGAGGGTTTTGAAGGGGTTTTGCATGGTTTGCATTCAAAAAATCACTGGCTCGGGCGTTTCGTCCACACCTTGCAAGAAATCGAAATCACAGCCTTCATGCGCTTGGGTCACATGGGCTTGATACAGCTTCGTGAAGCCGCGCTTGAAGGGTTGCACAGGCGCTTTCCATACTGAGCGGCGTTTAGCAAGCTCTTCATCGCTCACATTCAAATGCAAGCGGCGCTGCTCCACATTCACCTCAATCACATCACCCGTTTGCACTAAGGCCAGCGGGCCACCTACCGCGCTTTCGGGTGAGATATGCAGCACGCAAGCGCCGTAATGTGTACCACTCATACGCGCATCCGAGAGGCGCAGCATATCGCGCACACCGCGCTTCAAAAGTTTTTTTGGAATCGGCAAGCCACCCCACTCGGGCATACCGGGAGCACCAACAGGGCCTGCATTGCGCAGCACGAGCACGGTGTTTTCATCAACATCCAGTGATTCATCGGCCATGGCTTTGAGCATCTCGGGCTGGCTGTCGAAGACCATGGCTTTGCCCGTGTGTTGCAGATACTTTTTCTCGGCTGCGCCGGGCTTCATGACTGCGCCATTGGGCGCGAGATTGCCATGCAGCACGGCGAGCGCGCCATCTGCTACAGGATTGTCAAGCGGACGAATGACTGCCGCGTCATGCACCACGGCTTTTGCGATGTTGTCTTCAACCGATTTCCCGGTCACCGTCATTTCATTGAGCGAGAGTTCTTTGCGGATCACCGTCATCAGCGCTGGCAAACCACCGGCGTAGTAAAAATCTTCCATCAAGCGGTCTCCGCTGGGGAAGAGATTCGCAATCACTGGCACTCGGCGGCTCATCGCATCCAAATCATCGAGTGTGAGATTCACGCCTGCACGCCGCGCCATCGCAATCACATGCACAGCGGCATTCGTACTGCCACCGAGTGCCATTTGCACTGCGAGTGCGTTTTGGAAGCTGCCGCGTGTGAGGACGTTTGATGGCTTCAAGTCTTCCCATACCATCTGCACAATCCGCTCACCGCAGCTCGTGGCCATGCGCGGATGCGATGCATCCATCGCGGGAATGCTGGTGCTGCCGGGCAAGGCCATGCCCAGCGCTTCGGTCATACCAGTCATCGTGCTGGCGGTGCCCATGGTGTTGCAAGTGCCGGGCGCGCGCGTCATGCGGCCTTCCATCTCTTGCAATTCCGCTTTGCTCAAATTTCCCGCTTGATATTCGTCCCAGAACATACGCGTATGCGTTCCTGCGCCTATCGCACGATGCTTGCCATCGCGCACATGGCGATCGTTGAGCATCGGGCCAGCGGGGCAAAAGATCGCGGGAATGTTCATGCTGAACGCGCCCATCAGTAAACCTGGCGTCGTCTTGTCGCAGCCGCCGAGCAGCACCGCGCCATCACACGGCAGGCTACGCAACAGCTCTTCAGCCTCCATGGCTAAAAAATTGCGATAGAGCATGGTTGTGGGCTTGACCATCACTTCGCCCAAGCTCATTGCCGGCAGCTCGACCGGATAGCCGCCCGCCATCAAGATGCCTTTCTTCACGCTCTCAGCACGCTCGCGCAAGTGCGCGTGGCAGGGCGAGAGATCGCTCCAGGTGTTGAGGATGGCAATCATGGGTTTGCCCATGATGTCTTCACGCCGGAAGCCCTGCTGCTGCATGCGCTGGCGATGCGCAAAGCCGCGCATGCCTTGGTCGTCAAACCAGCGGCGGCTGCGGAGATCAGCAAGGGTTTTCATGTGGATCAGAAATGCATTGTTAGCGCTAACATTGATGCACTTTATACCCCTATGTCTTCTGTGTCATTGTGACAAACCCTATTCACTCATCTACATCACTCATAGGAACTGCGTCCGCCCAGCCCAAGAAAGGGCGTGGGCATGGGCGGGTGACTTTGGCGGATGTGGCTCAACATGCGGGTGTGACGACGATGACCGTCTCTCGTTTCCTGCGCTCGCCAGAGCGCGTCGCACGTGATACGGCTACTCACATCCAGCAAGCCTTGCAAGTTACTGGCTATAGCCCCAATTTACAAGCCGGAAGCTTGGCGAGTGGGCGCTCACAAGCTGTGGCCGTGATTGTGCCCAATATCGCGCATTCGATCTTTGCGGATACCTTGCATGGCTTAGGCGCAGGCTTGCAGTTGGCCGGGCTACACATGATCGTCTCCAGCACAGGTTACTCACTCGCGCAAGAAGAACAGCAGGTACGGACGATGCTCGGCTGGGCTCCAGCGGCCATCGTCCTGACCGGGCGCATGCATTTACCCGCTACCCAGCTGTTACTGATGGCTGCACAACAGCGAGGCACTCCGGTCGTGGAGATTTGGGATCAAAGTCCGCAAGGCGAAGCGCATGCTTTTCAGCAAATTGGGTTTGATCATGCTCGCGTGGGCGCACTTATGGCGCAAGCTTTGGCAGAACGTGGCTACCTTCAATTGGTTTTCATGGACAGCGGCGTGGAAGAAGATTTTCGTGCTCACGAGCGTGCGCAGGGTTTCTTGGCAAAAGCAGCTTCGCTTGGGCTAGAAGCAAAACATCTTCACGCTGCGATGGGTGAACCTGTGGAGCAAGGCGGTCAATGCTTTGCAGCTTGGCATGCGCAGCAAGGCTCAGCCCAGCCCATACGCTGCGGCATGGGCTTTGCTAACGACTTACTTGCCACAGGCGCTTTGCTGCAAGCGCAGCGCTTGAGGTGCCGCATGCCTAAAGAGATGGGTTTGCTGGGCTTTGGTGATTTCCCAGTCGGCCGCTATTGCCAAGGCGGTTTGAGCACCATGCACATTGATGGCGAGCGCATCGGCCAAGCATGTGCCGAATACATCTCTCAGCGGCTCAGCAGCCATGGTTTATCTGTGACGGATCAACCCAGCCAAATCGTTTTACAACCACGCTTGCTATGGCGTGGCTTTTAGCTGAATTCACAAGCGTTTTAGCAGATTGCCGTTATAGAATCTGCGCAGAATGCTATTTAATTAATAGCATTCTGGTTGACACTTAAGCCTTCGCTTGAGCCAGCATGGTGGCCGCATCGCTCACTTCAAACTTACCTGGTGCTTCACGGTTGATGCTTTTCACCACGCCGTCTTTCACGAGCATCGAGTAGCGATCTGAGCGCAAGCCCATGCCGCGTGCGGTGAGGTCTAGCGTCAAACCTGTTGCTTGCGTGAACGCTGCGCTTCCATCAGCGAGCATGCGAACCTTGGTGCCGGTTTTCTGATCGCGCGCCCATGCGCCCATCACGAAAGCATCATTCACGCTCACGCACCAGATCTCATCCACACCCGCTTTTTTCAGCTCTTCATATTGCGCCACATAACCGGGTACATGCTTGGCTGAGCAGGTGGGCGTAAATGCGCCAGGAAGAGCGAACAGGGCAATCGTCTTGCCGGCGCTGGCTTTGGCGGTGTCCACAGGGTTAGGGCCAATGGAGCAGCCTTCGCCTTCCACTTCGGAATATTCCATCAGGGTGGATGCGGGGAGTTTGTCGCCGACTTTGATCATGTTTTTCTCCAAGGGTTGTGAAATGAATGGTTTTCGCAAAGAGCCAAATTATCTCGCTACAAATGCAAACGGCTCACATTGTGAGCCGTTTGTGGGAGATTTGCACAGCACAGTGTCAAAGACCATGCACTCGCAATTGCAACACCGAATTAAACGTCGATCGCTTTCTGCACCAAGCGGGTAGCCACCCAGTTCTTGGTTTTAGAAATCGGACGTGATTCCGTGATCTCGATGGTGTCACCCATTTTGTACTCACCCTTTTCATCGTGGGCGTGGTACTTGCTGGATTTCATCACGATCTTGCTGTAGAGCTCGTGTTTCACACTGCGCTCCACCAAAACCGTCACGGTCTTGGCGCGTTTGTCGCTAACAACCTTGCCGATCAAGGTGCGCTTGAGGGATTTTTTGGCTTCCGTCATGTGGGTTCCTTGATTACTTGGCAGCCAGTTCAGCAGCAATGGTCTTGGCGCGTGCAATAGCACGGCGTGTGATCTTGAGCTGACCGGTGTTGTTGAGCTGTTGCGTGGCCTTTTGCATGCGCAGGTTGAAGTGCGCACGTTGCAGTTCTTTGACCTCAGTGACGAGGCCTGCAGCGTCTTTGGCACGCAGTTCTTTACGTTGCTGGGAAGCTTTCATATCTGTTCTCCTGCCTTATTGTCCGAGCATGCGAGCCACGAAGGTGGTACGCAGGGGCAGCTTGGCAGCAGCCAGGGTGAACGCTTCACGAGCCAAGGCCTCGGGCACGCCATTGATCTCATAGAGCACCTTGCCGGGACGAATTTCCGCGACGTAGTACTCAGGATTACCTTTACCGTTACCCATACGAACTTCGGCGGGCTTGGTAGAGATAGGCTTATCTGGGAACATGCGGATCCAAATACGGCCGCCACGTTTGACGTGACGCGAAATGGCGCGGCGTGCTGCCTCGATTTGGCGAGCCGTCAGACGGCCACGCTCAACAGATTTGAGACCGAAGTCTCCAAAGGCCACAGACGTGCCACGGGGGGACACGCCGGTGTTACGGCCTTTTTGCTCTTTGCGGTATTTGCGACGAGCTGGTTGTAGCATTTTTTATTCTCCAGATTTAGGCTTGGCCACCGTCTGTGGAGGCAGGCGCGGTCACTTTGCGAACGCGCTTAACGGTGGTTTTCACTTCGGGAGCTCCGGCTTCAGCAGGCTTGTCGCTGCCATCGGCTGGGGCGTTGTTACCGCCAGCAGGGCGACGTGCGCCGCGTGCTGGTGGACGATCACCTGATGGGCGACGGTCACCGTCACGGCGTGGGCCGCGTGGCTTGCGTTCTTCATCGGCGCGTGGCTCTTGAACGACTGGGAGATCATTGCGGCCCAAGGTATCACCCTTGTAAACCCAGACCTTCACGCCGATCACGCCATACGTGGTTTTGGCTTCAGAGGTGCCGTAATCGATGTCAGCGCGCAGGGTGTGCAGTGGCACACGACCTTCGCGATACCACTCGGTACGTGCGATCTCGATACCATTCAAACGGCCAGCCGACATGATCTTGATGCCCAGGGCACCCATACGCATGGCGTTTTGCATGGCGCGCTTCATGGCGCGACGGAACATGATGCGCTTTTCCAGCTGTTGCGTGATCGAATCAGCAATCAGCTTGGCATCGATTTCAGGCTTGCGCACTTCTTCGATGTTCACAGCGACAGGCACGCCCAGCTTGGCAGAGAGTTCTTTCTTCAAGTTCTCAATGTCTTCGCCTTTTTTACCGATCACCACGCCTGGACGGGCAGAGAAAATCGTGATGCGAGCGTTTTTAGCAGGACGCTCGATGAGCACGCGGGATACCGCAGCGCTCTTGAGCTTGGCCTTGAGGTACTCACGCACCTTGATGTCTTCTGCCAGCATGCCAGCAAAATCAGTGTTGCTGGCGTACCAGCGGCTGGCCCAATTACGGCTCACCGAAAGGCGAAAACCTGTTGGGTGGATTTTTTGTCCCATGTGTTTACGTCCTTCGGATTAGTTGCCAACAACCACGTAAATGTGGCAGGTGGGTTTGACGATGCGGTTGCCACGGCCTTTGGCGTTTGCAGTGAAACGCTTGAGCACTGTGCCTTGCTCGACGTGAATGGTCTTGACCTTCAGCTCGTCGATATCCGCGCCATCGTTGTGCTCAGCATTCGCAATGGCGGACTCGAGTACTTTTTTCACGATGCCAGCGGCTTTTTTGCGCGCATAAGTCAGGGTGTTGAGTGCACGATCCACGGGCATACCGCGAATCATGTCTGCCACCAAGCGGCCTTTGTCGGCAGAGAGGCGGACGCCACGTAAAGTTGCTTTGGTTTCCATGATTTGAATTCCTTACTTCTTCACGACTTTTTTGTCAGCCGGGTGGCCTTTGAATGTGCGGGTGAGCGCAAATTCGCCTAGCTTGTGGCCAACCATTTGGTCAGTCACATACACCGGAACGTGCTGTTTGCCGTTGTGCACAGCAATCGTGAGGCCGATGAATTCAGGAAGAATCATCGAACGACGCGACCAGGTTTTCACTGGCTTTTTATCTTTGATGGCAATCGCCTTCTCTACTTTGGCCATCAGGTGATGGTCAACGAAGGGGCCTTTTTTGAGGGAACGTGTCATTTCAATTTACCCCTTACTTCTTACGACGCGAGACGATCATGACTTGCGTGCGCTTGTTGTTGCGGGTGCGATAGCCCTTGGTCAGGTTGCCCCACGGATCGCGTGGCTCGCCACCAGTACCGGTACGGCCTTCGCCGCCGCCGTGTGGGTGATCCACTGGGTTCATGGCAACGCCACGCACTGTTGGGCGAATACCCATCCAACGCTTGACACCGGCTTTACCGATGACGCGCAGGTTGTGCTCACCGTTTGCAACTTCACCAATGGTGGCGCGGCATTCGATGTGGATCTTGCGAACTTCGCCAGAGCGCATACGCACTTGAGCGTAGGTGCCTTCACGAGCGAGCAAGGTGGCCGATGTACCAGCGGAACGCACGATTTGTGCGCCTTTGCCAGGCTGCAACTCGATGCAGTGGATGGTTGAACCCACTGGAATGTTACGGATCGGCAAGGTGTTGCCAGCGCGGATCGGGGCTTCCGAACCGTTTTGCAGGGTCGTGCCGGGCTCAACACCGCGAGGAGCGATGATGTAAGCGCGCTCGCCGTCTGCATAGCACACCAAAGCGATGTGAGCGGTACGGTTGGGATCGTATTCAATGCGCTCAACTTTGGCGGGAATGCCATCTTTGTTGCGCTTGAAATCGACCACGCGGTAGTGGTGCTTGTGACCACCGCCCTTGTGACGGGTGGTGATGTGGCCGTTGTTGTTACGACCCGCTTTTTGGAATTGCGGCTCGAGCAAAGCGGCGTGAGGTGCGCCCTTGTGCAAGTGCTCGCGTGTGACCTTGACCACGGCACGTTGGCCGGGGCTGGTCGGTTTCATCTTGATGACTGCCATGATTAAGCGGCCTCCCCAGACAGATTGAGCTCTTGACCGGCAACGAGCGTAACGTAGGCTTTACGCAGGTTGTCACGACGACCCACGGATTTGCCAAAACGCTTGGTTTTGCCTTTGGTGTTGAGCACCGACACGCCCTTGACCTGGACTTTGAACATGAGTTCAACAGCGGCCTTGATCTCGGGCTTGGTGGCGTTTTGCAGGACCTTGAAAACAACAGCATTGGTTTTATCAGCCACCATCGTTGCCTTTTCAGACACGATAGGAGCGACCAAGACTTGCATCAAACGGCCTTCGTCAAATTTCAGGGTGCTCATGCGAACATCTCCTTGAGTTTCTCGACAGCGGCTTTGGTCATCAGCACTTTGCTGTAGTGAACCAAAGACAGCGGATCAGCATAACGTGGCTCGAGAACGAGCACGCCGGGCAGATTGCGGGAAGCGAGGTAAAGGTTATCGTCCACCTCATCAGCAATCACCAGCACATTGGACAGGTTCATGCTTTTGAGTTTGGCAGCGAGCAGCTTGGTCTTGGGGGCTTCGACCTTGATCGAATCCACCACCATCAAGCGGCCTTCGCGAGCCAGCTGGGAGTAAATGCTGGCCATACCAGCGCGATACATCTTCTTGTTGATTTTCTGCGTGAAATTTTCATCAGGCATATTCGGGAAGATGCGACCGCCTCCGCGCCACAGTGGCGAGGATGTCATACCGGCACGAGCGCGACCCGTACCTTTTTGCTTGAACGGCTTTTTCGTGCTGTGCTTGACTTGCTCGCGGTCTTTTTGAGCGCGAGTGCCTTGACGAGCGTTTGCTTGGTAAGCGACAACGATCTGATGAATCAGAGCTTCGTTGTACTCACGGCCAAACACGGTCTCAGGCACATCAAACTGGGAAGCAGCTTGGCCTTGATCGTTAAGGAGATCCAATTTCATTATTTGGCACCTTTCACGGCTTTAGCTTTAACAGCGGGGCTCACAGTGAGGAAGCCGCCTTTAGCGCCGGGCACCGCACCTTTGATGAGCAGCAATTGACGGGCTTCGTCAATGCGGATCACATCGAGGTTTTGCACGGTTTTGGTCACGTCACCGAGGTGGCCGGACATGCGCTTGCCTGGGAAGATGCGGCCTGGATCTTGCGCCATACCGATCGAGCCTGGCACGTTGTGCGAACGGCTGTTACCGTGCGACGCGCGCTGCGAGCTGAAATTGTGACGCTTGATCGTGCCGGTGAAACCTTTACCGATGGAAGTGCCTTGCACATCCACCTGTTGGCCGACTGCAAACACAGCCTGGGCAGCGATCACAGAGCCGGCTGCGTGAGCAGCTGCGACATCTTGTGCGACGCGGAATTCTTGAATGATTTCACCGGCTTGCACACCTGCTTTGGCCAAGTGGCCAGCGATGGGCTTGGTCACGCGCGAGGCGCGGCGTTGACCAAATGTGACCTGCAAGGCCACGTAGCCGTCGTTTTCTTGCGATTTGACCTGGCTCACACGGTTGTTAGACACATCGACCACGGTGACTGGAACAGAATCCCCATCATCCGTGAACACGCGCATCATGCCGACCTTGCGACCCAGCAAACCCAAACGGTTGCTGTTGCTCATGGTTTTCTCCGTAACTTTCACCACTGCCACTTCAATTGGCGACAGCGACTGAGCAAGCTCAGCGATATGAAAGACTGTTAAAAATCTCTACGCGGAAATGCGCAGAGCCTTTGATTATAGCCCGCTTTTACTTTATCCACAAGCGCACTGCATCCCAAGTCCGGCCAAACCAGCCTGCTTGGTCTACAGACTCTAATATGAAGAGGGGCTGCTCGGTGTAAGGCTGGTCGCCGATGCTGATCTTCAAACTGCCAATTTGCTGGCCTTTGTTTAAGGGGGCTAGCAAGGGGTCAGGCCGTGAAACTTGGGTTTTGATCTTGCTGGCGCTGCCGCTTGGTACAGCCACAATGTAAGCAGTCACTGCGTTTCCAAGCTTGGCTGTGGCTTCTTTGCCTTTCCAGACAGGAGCATTGATGACGGGCTGATTGGCATCAAACAGTTTCACGGCCTCGAAAGCCGTATAGCCCCAATTGAGCAGTTTTTGGCTCTCGTTGGCGCGGGCATTTTCGTTGGCCGTGCCGAGCACGACAGACAACAAGCGACGCTGACCAACTCCGGGTAGTTCGCGTTTGGCGGTGGCGATCAGGCAGTATCCGGCGGCATCGGTGTGACCGGTTTTGAGGCCATCGACGCTCGGATCGCGGAAAAGCAACAGATTGCGATTGGTGTCGTTGGCGGCTGGGCTGCCTTCCAGGCGGAATTTCTTGATGGCATAAATCGGCGTGTATTCAGGGAATTCGCGCATCAGACGGGTGGAGAGCAAGGCCAAGTCTCGTGCCGTGGTGGTGTGGCCGGGGGCAGTCAACCCTTCTGGGTTTTTATAGGCTGTCTTGCTCATGCCCAAGGCTTTGGCCTGCTCGTTCATGAGCTGCACAAAGCGCTCCACGCTGCCGGCCACGCCTTCGGCCAATGCCACTGTCGCATCGTTGCCGGATTGCACGATCATGCCCTTCAAGAGATCTTCGACCCTCACCTTCATCTTCGGATCGATGAACATGCGGCTGCCGGGCATCTTCCAAGCGCGCTCGCTCACAGCGAAGGTTTGATCCAGGGTGATCTTCTTGGCGCGCAGTGCGTCAAACACAATATATGCCGTCATCAGCTTGGTGAGGCTGGCGGGCTCGACAGGGCTATCGGCATCTTTTTCGACCAGCACTTGATTGGCCGTCACATCCAGCAAAAGGTACGCACGGGCGGCGACTTCAGGGCCTTGAAGCGGTTGCGATTGCGCCGCAAACGGCAGAAATAATGCAAAAAATAAGAAAAAGTGGGTGATCGCCGGCATAAAACCTGCGCGGAGTGCTATCAAATTCATACTGTGAATTCTAATTCAGGAATTCAAGTGTCTAGCCACTAATCCGCGCAAGAGAGGTAACTGACCGTGAAAGAAATGCCCGCCGCCGGGCACGACAGTGACAGGGATCACCTGAGGACGCGCCCAATCCATCACACTCGATAAAGGCACGGTGTCGTCTTGCTCGCCATGAACGACCAGCAATTTTTCGTGAAGCTCAGCGGGGATATTGGCAACTGAAAAACGCGAAGCTGCTGTGCCGACCATGACGATTTTTTGCAGATCATGGCTTTGCGCGGCCTCTGCCAACACTTGAGACGCAACGAATGAGCCGAATGAGAAACCTGCCACCGCCAACGCAGAGCCAGCGGGTGCGAGCTGCTTGATCAGTTCGCGCAGATCATCCGCTTCGCCACGACCTTCATCATAAGCACCTGCAGATCGGCCAATGCCGCGAAAATTAAATCGCAGCGCCGTCCAGCCAGTTTGTACGAAGGCACGAGCGAGCGTTTGCACCACCTTGTTATCCATCGTGCCGCCGAAAAGCGGATGCGGATGGCAGATGATGGCGATGCCCTTGCTGTTGCCCTCAGGCACATCACGCAGGGATTCAACCTGTCCCGCGATGCCTTGCAGCATGAGCCGCTCAGTCTGCGAATTCATGTTTACTTACCAACATGGGCGGGCAAGAGCAAGCGCTCCACCACCTGACCGTTCTTCAAATGCGAATCCACGATCTCATCAATATCGTCGTTGTCCACATAGGTATACCAAACCGCATCGGGATACACCACACACACTGGCCCACCAGCGCAGCGATCCAAACAGCCTGCACCATTCACGCGCACTTTACCGGGGCCAGAGAGGCCTGCCGCTTTCACAGCCTGCTTGCAATGCTTTTGTGCCGCGCTAGCGTTGTGTTCAGCGCAGCTTGGCTCGCCCTCCCGCAGATTCGTGCAAAAGAAAATATGACGTTGAAAATAAGGGGCGGGAGTTTGTGACATGCCCGAGATTTTATCGGGACAAGCTGTTTTCTCTGCGGCTCAAGGCCATCAGCGCCGCCAGCAAGGCCGCATACGGCCAGAGCCAGCCCAGCCATTGCGCCAAACCATGAAAGCGAATAAAGCGCCCCTGCTCCCAGCTTTGCAGCGTCTGCGCGTAATACGGCGTCTCGGGTGCTGAGTTGATCAAACTCAATTGCCACACGAGCGCAGCCAGCAGCAGAGCAAGACACAGCTTGCGCGGCAACGCCAGGCACAGAAGCGCCGCTGCAATACCGAGCGCCAGCCCCACTTGAGAAGCCAAACTGAGCCATCCCCAAGCGTGCTCGGGGCTGTAGCTCAAGGCTGCCGAGAGGCTGCTCGCGGCCATGGCTGTGAGCGCACCACCCACCCAAAGCAGCGCACGCCGATGCCAGCCAAGCGTCACGGTGTAAGCCAGCAAGCAAGGAATCACAAAGCCCAGTGCCACGCATGTCAGCTCGCCCAAATTCGACAGTGGCAACAAATATGCGCCAGGCTCGTCAATCAGCTCCGCAAAGGGCGTGCCCTCCACCAGTTCATTTAAGAACTCATGCAGCCTGCGGCGCACTTGGCCAAGCGCCAGAGGCACGGCAGGAGGAAACAACAAAGCCGCTGGCCAGAGCGCGAGCAGCACCAGCGGCGCGCGCGCATCGCGCACAAACCAGCGCTCACGAAAACGGCTCCAATGGTCAATTGCACCCATGCGCTCCAGCGCGAGCGCCAGCACCGCACCAGTGAAGGCGCCGCCTGAGTTGAGCAACCAATCGGAGAGCTGAGGCACGCGTTCAGGCAGATAGGTTTGCAGCGCCTCCAGCGAAGCAGACAGGCCGCTGCATGCAACTACTGCCAGCAAAGCAGGCTGAGGTAACAAGCGCGTACGCAAAAGCGCGAGCGTGGCTAAGAAGCCCAGAGGCGCATAACCCACAAAATTCGCCACCACGTCAAAACGGCTCCAGTAGCGTGGCCAAGGCGCATTCAGGAAGTAAAAGGGATTGATGCCCTGATCGCGCCAGCCTTCAAATGGATACAGCGTGGCATAGATGATGAGCAACGCAAAGATCAGTGTGAGCAGTGTGGCTGAGCTGCGGTGCGGTTGCATAAGCTCTTGTTCAGAAAGGCTTCACAACCACCAAGATCACAGCAACGATCATGATCAACACACTCACTTCATTGAACCAGCGATACCAAACATGACTGCGTGTGTTCGCATTGCGCTCAAATTTTTTCAGAATCACGCTGCAGCCGTGGTGATAGCCGATAGCGAGCAGCACCACAAACAGCTTGGCATGCATCCAGCCCTGCCCGCGCCCAATGCCATAGCCCATCCAGAGCCAAATGCCAAGTGCGAGGGCTGGGATCGCCAGCAACGTCATGAATTTGAGCAGCTTGCGCGCCATCAGCAAAAGGCGCTGCTTTTCAGCAACCGAGTCTGCAGACACTTGCGCCAGATTCACGAAGATGCGAGGCAGATAAAACAAACCAGCAAACCAGCTGGCCACGAAGACGATATGGAAGGCTTTGACCCAGAGCATGGGTTCAAGTGTAGGTCAAAAATGTAACTTCTCTGGCGATGTCATTACTATTTAATTCATAGCACTCTGCGCAGATTTCATGCCGGCGATATGGCTATTTTTCTTAAAACTTTTAGCTTATGGCATTCTTAGCCTGTGCTGTGCGCTGCGCTGCCCAGGCCGCCGACCCTTCGAGAGAAAACTTAAGCCGGCACAACGCCAGCCTTCTTCACCAAAGCACCATAGCGCACCAGCTCTTTCTTGAAATGTTCAAGTGCAAATTCAGGTGTACTGATGTTGACGATATTGCCTTGCTTGGCCATGGCTTCTTTCACCTCGTCGGTGGCAAACGCCGTTTTGATCGCGGCATTGATGCGCTGCACCTGCGCTGTGGGCAGGCCTTTGGGGCCGACGCAGGCGATCCAGGCATCGAGCTGGTATTGGGGCACGCCAGCTTCGGTAGACGTAGGAATCTCAGGCGCGGCGGGGCTGCGCTGCTGCATGGGGATGCACAGGGCGCGCACCGTGCCAGCTTTGATTTGGCTGAGCGCAGCCGGTAAGGCGCTCACGCCCCAATCCACTTGGCCGCTCACGATGTCTTGCAGCATGGGGGCGAAGCCACGATAAGGAATGTGGGTGGAGAAGGTGCCAGTCACGTCTTTGAAATACTCAGGCGCGAGATGCAAGATCGTGCCATTGCCGCTGGAGGCGTAGTTGTATTTGCCGGGGCTCTTCTTGAGCATGGCCACAAACTCGCGCAGATCGCGTGCAGGGAATTTCGCATTCACGATGAGCACCAGCGGCGTGTAGGCCACGATCGCAATGGGCGTGATGTCAGCGACGGGATCAAAGCTTAAATTTTTCGTGACGCTGGGGTAGATCACGTGGTT
Source organism: Variovorax sp. PCZ-1 (assembly GCF_018413605.1). Lineage (GTDB taxonomy): Bacteria > Pseudomonadota > Gammaproteobacteria > Burkholderiales > Burkholderiaceae_C > JANMDU01. The sequence continues at coordinate 138,327 of NZ_JAHCDN010000004.1, forward strand.
GTTTGAAACGAAGCTCAGCGTGTTGCCATCCGGTGCGGATTTGATGAGGTTTTGCGTGCCAACGATGCCGCCTGCGCCGGGTTGGTTTTCCACGACCACGCTCGTACCTAACGCCTTACCCAGCTGATTGCTGCTGGCGCGCACGATGCCATCCACGCCAGAGCCAACGCTCACGGGTAGGATGAATTTGGTGATGCTGGCTTGAGCAAAACTGTGCAGCGGTAGGCCAACTGCACCAGCAGCTGCCAGGAGGTGGCGACGATTGAGTGTCATGGTTGTCTCCAGATGATTATTAACAAGAATTTCAAGTAAAAATGGCAATTAGCCCGCACAGATACTGCGCGAAGTGCTATGTATTTAATAGTAACTTCTGAGCTTGCTCTTCACTGTATCCCAAGCTCTGCAGCAATTCCATGCTGTGTTCCCCTAGTTTGGGTGGGCTCAAGCGCAGGCCTGGCTGCTTGCCGTGCAGCGTGAATGGGAAAAGCACGGTGTCAGTGACTTGGCCATTGGGCAAGGTCATGGGTGTGAGGCCGCCCGTGGCTTTGAGGTGTGGGTCGTTCACCAAATCTTCGGGTCTGCGAATAGGCGCGTAAGGCAGCCCGTTGTCTTCAAAGATTTGCGTGAGCTCGGCAGCGGTGTATTGTTTCAAGCGCTCGCGCAGCACGGGTATGAGTGTGGGGCGCTCGCGCACGCGATCGTTGTTGGTGGTGTATTTCGCATCCAGTTTGAGATCCGCCAAATTCAACACACGGCAAAACACTTCCCACTGTTTATCGCTGACGGCGCTCAAGAAAATCTGTTCGCCATTTTTCACCGTGAACACGTCATACACACCCCACGCGCTGATGCGACTGGGCATCGGATCGGCAGGTACGCCGGTGACGGCGTATTGCAGCATGTGTTGCGCGACCAAGAAAATATTGTTTTCATAAAGCGCGGATTGCACTTTCTGGCCTTTGCCTGTTTGCTCGCGCTCTTTCAGTGCGGCCATCGCAGCAATACCGCCGAATAGGCCGCCCATGATGTCGTTCACGCTACTGCCTGCGCGCAGCGGCTGACCGACGGGCCCCGTCATATAAGCCAAACCACCCATCATTTGCACGACTTCATCAAGCGCCGTGCGGTGCTCATACGGGCCGGGCAGAAAGCCGCGCAGCTCAATGTAGATCAAACGCGGATTGATTTTTTTCAACGTCTCGTAATCCAGCCCTTGCGCCGCCATCGTCTCGGGGCGAAAGTTATGGCTCACGATGTCTGCGGTGGCGATGAGTTTGTGCGCCGCTTCAATACCCTCGCGCGTTTTGAGATCGAGGGTGAGGGATTTTTTGTTGCGATTGAAGAGTGGATAAAACCCTGCGCCAGAGCCGAGCAACTTGCGGGTGTTATCACCCTTTGGCGGCTCGACCTTGATAACCTCCGCGCCCAGATCAGCCAGCAGCATGCCACAGGTGGGCCCCATCACCATATGGGTGAATTCGACCATGCGAATACCTTCGTAGGGGAGTTTGTTTGGTGAGGTCATAGATTTTTAATACCAATACAAATACCGGACGCAAAGGGCGCAAAAGTTGCGCAAAAGACGCAAAAAAGAAACCCGGGATTGGATGGCGGTAATCGAAACAAGATGAACATACGGGGTCGAGGTTTGAATTTAATTTTTTTAATTTCTTTGGTATTTTTTGCGTCTTTTGCGCAACTTTTGCGCCCTTTGCGTCCGGCTGTTTGAATTGGAATCTCAAGCATATGAAAACCCAAGAGGCAGCCCAGCCTCAGCCGTCATGCCATACAGCGGCTCACCAGGCAAGCCAATCTTCAAAGGCTCACGCGCCAAGATGAGTTTAGAGATATCGATCCCCGTGCGCAGCCCCATGGCTTCGAACATGAGCACCAAATCTTCTGTCACCACATTGCCAGAAGCACCCGGCGCATGTGGGCAGCCGCCCAAGCCAGCCAAGGAAGAATCAAAAGCGCGGATGCCTTCTTCGTAAGCGGCCAAGCAATTGGCAATGCCGAGGCCTCGGGTGTTGTGCATATGTGCGGCGCCCACGCGTTCGCGCCCGACGGCTGCGAAGGCTCTTTTGAAGAGGCGGCGCACTTGCGCGGGATTGGCCATGCCCGTCGTGTCCGCTAAACCCGTTTCATCTGCTCCCGCAGCGATCACATCGCTCACCAGCGAGATCACATCGTCTTCCGGCACGATGCCTTGCAGTGTGCAGCCAAACGCAACGCTGATACCTGCTTCGATCTGCACGCTCGGCGCAATTTCATTTCGCAGCGCCACCACATTGCGCACCTCATCGACCATCTGCTCGCGCGTCTTGCGCACATTGGCTTTGCTGTGCGCCTCAGACGCGGAACAAGGCAAGGTGACTTTATGTGCGCCAGCTTTCATTGCTGCTTCAGCACCTTTGAGATTCGGCACAAGCGCGGTCACCACCAAGCCCGGCAAAGTCAAAGCATGCGCCACGATCTCAGCAGCGTCGGCAAGCTGCGGCATCAGCTTAGCTGGCACAAAAGACGTGACCTCGATTTCACGCAGCCCAGCCGCATGCAGAGCAGTCAACCAGTTTTTTTTGTTTTCCGTGGGCATGGTGCGCGCCACCGATTGCAGACCATCGCGCGGGCCGACTTCGCAGATGTGAATATCTGCCGCCACAAAAGCAGCAGGATTTGAATATTCTGTTGACATGTTCTATCTTATGAAATATAGTATCAATAGTTAGAATTTAATCATATATTTCTGCCCTGTGTCAAGCCATGCCCCGCAAATCTGCCGCCCCCAGCCTCTCCGAACGCGATGCCGCGCCTGGCGGCGTTGCCGCTGTTGATCGGGCGATGAGTTTGCTGCTGGTGTTTCGCGCTGGAGAAGAGCCACTCACGCTGGCTCAACTGGCCGAGCGCAGCGAACTCCACAAAAGCACGGTGCTGCGCTTACTTGCCTCTTTGGCGCACGCGATGCTGGTGGAGCGTTTACCAGATGGCCGCTACACACTCGGGCGCGGCATCGTGAGACTCCATCGCGTGCATCAAGCCAACTCCACGCTGGAGCGCATCGTGATGCCGGCGCTGCACGAGCTCGTGCAGACCACGGGCGAGAGCGCAGCGCTGCATGCGCAATGGGGCAGCGGCGCGAGCGCGCAGCGCATCAGTTTGTTTCGCGTCGATAGCCCACAGCCGATTCGGGATCACTACAAAGTTGGCGATATTTTGCCGATGAATGGCGGCACAGGCGCTCGTGTTTTGATAGCATTTAGCGCAGATTCTGCGCTGGCTAGCGCCCAAAAAGATCAAAATATTCTGAATCTCATCCGCAAGCGCGGCTACCACGCCGCTGTAGGCGACCGAGATTTGGAAGTGGCCGGCATCAGCGCGCCCGTGTTCAAAAACGAATCCGGCGAGCGCGTGCTTGTAGGCGCGCTGGTGCTCACCATGCCCGCCGGCCGCTACAGTGAAAACCACATCCCCAATGTCGTGCAGATGGCGCAGCGCCTCTCCATGAGCCTAGGCGCTGGCTGATGCGAACCGATACACTTTGACTGAGGAGACACCCGATGAAAAGCAACTTCAACCAAGCTAGCTTCAAACGCAATTTCACCATCGTCCTGATGGCTGCGTGTGCTGCTTTCGCAGGCCTGCACAGCGCTGCCCACGCGCAAGCATCCTTCCCCAACAAACCCATCACCCTCATCGTGCCCAACCCACCCGGCGGGTTGGTGGATGGCTCGGCGCGCATCGTCTCGGATGCGCTCGCCAAAGTGCTCGCTCAGCCCGTGGTGGTGACTAACCAACCCGGCGGCAGCGGCAATGTGGCTTATGGCAATGTGGCCAAGGCCGCGCCCGATGGCTACACCTTGCTCACCTCGTATTCCGCCTATCACGTGGGCTACCCACACATGAACCCTAAGCTGCCTTGGGCGCAGAAAGATCTCACGCCCGTGGCGCTCGTCACGGTAGCCACCAATGTGATCGCCGTGCATCCGAGCATTCAAGCTAACACCCTGCCCGAGTTCATCGCTTATGTGAAAAAGAATCCCGGCAAGCTCAGCTATGCCTCGCAAGGCAATGGCTCGCTCTCGCATATGGGCACAGAAATGTTCAAGCAGCGCAATGGCATCAGCATGGTGCACATCCCGTATCGCGGCTCGGGCGCGGCGATCACGGATGTGCTCTCTGGCCAAGTGCAAGTCTTCATCACCACACCGCCTTCCGTGATGGGGCATATCCAAGCGGGCAAGCTCAAAGGTTTGGCAGTCGCCGGCCCCACGCGCCACAGCGGCATCCCCCATGTGCCCACAACGGCGGAGGCAGGCTTGAAAGGCTTTGAGCTAGAAGCCTGGGTCGGCATCTTCGCGCCAGCCGGCACGCCGCCCGATGTGGTGGCCAAACTGAGTGGCGCGATCAAGCAAGCGATGGAAACGCCTGAGACCAAGAGCCGCGCTCAGACTGCGGGCATTGAGATTCGCTACAAAGATGCAGCAGCTTTAGACGCACAAGTGAAGCAAGAGACCGAGTTTTGGGGCAAAGTCATCGCTTCGAGCAAGATCACGATGGATTGAGCGATTGGCGTATTGCACATATTTTTGTCATTAATGCAGAAACTCGAAGGCTGTTAATCATCGAATCAGTCTGTAATACAGTCTGATCTATGGAAAAAGCTCCCCGCGCAGTCTTGTTTGATGCCTATGGCACGTTGTTTGACGTGTACAGCGTGAGCATGGCTGCGGAGCAACTGTTTCCCGGTCAGGGGCAGCAGCTGGCGAAGGTGTGGCGGGATAAGCAGATTGAATATTCGCGGCTTTTGACGACCTGCAATCACGGCGCGCACTACGAGCCCTTCTGGAATGTGACGCAGAAGGCTTTGCGATACGCTATAGAATTCATAGCTGCTTGCGCAGATTCTATGCCGGCGAATGGCCGATTCGACCTTAAAAATACCGATTCGGCTGTGACTCAGCTGATGAACCAATACCGCCATTTGTCAGCCTTCCCTGAGAACCGTGAGGTGCTCGCCGAATTGAAATCGCGCGGAATCGTCACGGGAATTTTGAGCAACGGCGATCCCGCGATGCTCAATGTTGCCGTGAAATCCGCCGGCTTGGCTGACGTGCTCGATCACGTGATCAGCATCGACAGCATCCGCAAATACAAAACCCATCCCGATGCCTACGCGCTCGGCTCCAACGCCACCGGTCTGCAGCCCAAACAAATGCTCTTCGTCAGCTCCAACGGCTGGGACGCCTTGGCCGCAGGCTGGGCAGGCTATCGCACGCTCTGGGTGAACCGTGCTGGCTTGCCCGCTGAACAAATCGGCCCTGCGCCTACGCGCATGGGTACGAGCTTGCGCGATGTTTTTTCGTTTTTCTAATGCTATTTCCATCCCACCAATAGAACGCAAAAGGCGCAAAAGTACGCAAAACACACAGAAAAAGCATTTCGAATTTTTTGCGCATTTTGCGTTTTTCTGCGTCTTTTGCGTTCTTTTCTTTATTTATCCAAATCTCATTAACCGAAAACCGAGGCTCCTATGACCAAACGTACACAAAAGCACTCACTGCAAGTTGCCACCAACTTACATGATTTCATCGAAGCAAAAGTTCTCCCCGCCGCTGGCGTGAAGAGCGATAAATTTTGGAAAGGCTTTGACGCGATCGTGCAAGACCTTTCACCGAAAAACATCGCCCTGCTCGCTGAGCGTGACCGCATTCAAACCGCGATGGATGGATGGCACAAAGCCAATCCTGGCCCCGTGTCTGACATGAAGGCTTATCGCAAATTCCTCTCCAGCATCGACTACCTCGTGCCCGAGCCGAAGAACGTCAAAGTCACCACGAAGAACGTGGATGCTGAGCTCGCCACACTCGCAGGCCCGCAACTCGTCGTACCGATCTTGAACGCTCGCTATGCGCTCAACGCCGCGAACGCACGCTGGGGCAGTTTGTATGACGCGCTCTATGGCACGGATGCCATCTCTGAAGAAGGCGGCAAAGCCAAAGGCCCCGGCTACAACGAAGCACGCGGCGCGGAAGTCGTGCGCCAAGGCCGCTATTTGCTCGACCAGTGTGCCCCGCTTGCCAAGGGCTCACATTCCGATAGCAAACTTTATAGCGTTTCTGCCGGCAAACTGGTGATTTCGCTTCAAAATGGCAGCAAAGTCGGCTTGAAAGATGCCAAGCAGTTCATCGGCTACCAAGGCTCTGCCGCTGCGCCTTCTGGCATCTTGTTGCAACACAACGGCTTGCATCTGCACATCGTGATCGACAAAGCGCATCGCATCGGCAGCACCGATGCCGCAGGCGTGGCAGACATTGTGATGGAAGCGGCTCTGTCTACCATTCTCGATCTGGAAGACTCCGTGGCCGTGGTGGATGCAGACGACAAAGTGCTGGCCTACAGCAACTGGCTCGGCATTTTGGACGGCACGTTGACTGAGAGCTTTGACAAAGGCGGCCAGACTTTGAAGCGCGGCCTCAACAAAGACCGCGACTACACAAAACCCAGCGGAAAAGGCGAAGTGAAGCTCCACGGCCGCAGCTTGCTGTTCCTCCGCAACGTCGGCCACTTGATGACCAACCCTGCGATCCTCTACACCGCTAAAAACGGCAAGACGCTAGAAATCCCAGAAGGCATTTTGGATGCCGTGATCACCACCGCCATCGCCTTGGTTGATCTGCAAAAGAAAAAATCCCACGCCTTCCGCAACAGCCGCACAGGCAGCGTCTACATCGTCAAACCCAAAATGCACGGCCCCAAAGAAGTGGGCTTTGCCGATGAGCTTTTTGGCCGCGTTGAGAAACTGCTCGGCTTGAAACCCAGCACCGTCAAACTCGGCATCATGGACGAAGAGCGCCGCACCTCGGTCAACCTCAAGGCTTGTATCGCAGCAGCGAAATCACGCGTGGCCTTCATCAACACCGGCTTCCTAGACCGCACCGGCGACGAAATGCACACCTGCATGCTGGGCGGCCCCGTGATGCGCAAGGGTGACATGAAAACCAGCGCCTGGCTGGGTGCTTACGAGAAGAATAACGTCATCGTCGGCCTGCAAAGCGGCCTGCGCGGCAAAGCGCAAATCGGCAAAGGCATGTGGGCCATGCCCGACCTGATGGCCGCCATGCTGCAACAAAAAGTGGCCCAGCCCCTGGCCGGTGCCAACACCGCCTGGGTGCCCAGCCCCACCGGTGCCACCCTGCACGCCATCCACTACCACCAAGTCAACGTGCCTGCGCTGCAAAAGCAAATGGAAAAAGCCATCGCCAAGCAAGATGCGAAAGCCGTGCGCGAAGACACGCTTTCTAAGCTCTTGCAATTCCCAGTGGTAGCGAAAGCTGATTGGAGCGCCGAAGACAAACAAAAAGAACTCGACAACAACGCCCAAGGCATCCTAGGCTACGTCGTCCGCTGGATCGACCAAGGCGTCGGCTGCTCCAAGGTGCCCGACATCAACGGCGTAGGCCTCATGGAAGATCGCGCGACACTCCGCATCAGCAGCCAACACATGGCCAACTGGTTGCATCACGGCGTCGTCACCGAAGCGCAAATCAAAGAGACGCTCAAGCGCATGGCAGCCGTTGTCGATGGTCAAAACAAAGGCGATCCACTCTACAAAAACATGGCTGGAAACGAAAAAGGCGCGGCTTACCAAGCGGCATGTGATTTGGTCTTCAAAGGCAAAGAGCAACCCAGCGGCTACACCGAGCCACTGCTGCATGCTTGGCGTTTGAAGGTGAAAGCCGCTTAAATTTACTATTAATTCAATAGCACTCTGCGCAGATTCTATGCCGGCAATCCTTTGATTTCGATATAAAAATCCCGTAAAAAAGGCATCCTCGGATGCCTTTTTTTATGTCGCCAGGGTTCTCTCAGATGCCCTAAAACCTCTCACTCGCCCCCAAATACCGCCACTGCCCCACCGGCAACTGCCCCAGTTTCACATTGCCGATGCGCACACGCTTGAGGCCTGTGACGTGCAAGCCCACGGCTTCGCACATGCGGCGGATTTGTCGCTTTTTGCCTTCTTTCAATACAAAGCGCAGTTGCTCTGGGTTTTGCCAATCGACTTGCGCGCGCTTGAGTGGTTGGCCATCTAGGCTGATGCCATGGCGCAGCAGATTGAGCTTCTCCAGAGGGAATTGTTTTTGCACATCGGGCGTTTGCATATTGCGATTGGCCGCGTCTTTTGCGCGCACGAGGCTCACGCGCACGAGGTATTCTTTTTCGACTTCAGAATCTTCGCCAATGAGCTGGCGCGCCACGCGGCCGTCTTGCGTGAGCACGAGCAGGCCGGTGGAATCAATATCCAAGCGCCCTGCCGGCGCCAAGCCACGCAGTTGATCGCGAACAAAGCGCAAAGGGCTTGAGTCGCCCAGCCAATGTGCGCGGCTTGCTATCAAAACTACAGCAGGTTCATGGCCATCTTCTGCTTGGCCGCTCACGTAGCCCACTGGTTTGTTAAGCAAAATCGTGACTTGCCCAGCCTGATGGCCTTGCGCTTTTTTATCCACTTCCACACGATCTTGCGGCGTAACTTTCACACCCATCGCTGCAATTTCGCCATTGACCTTGACCCAGCCCTGCTCGATCCAATCATCGGCTTCGCGGCGTGAACACAAGCCCAGCTCGGCCATGCGTTTGTTCAGGCGAATCGGCTCAACAGGCGCTGCTGGCGCTTTGATCACGCGAACAGCTTTGACAACTTTAGGCAAGACTTTAGGAATGTCACTCATCTCAAGCCACCGTGACAAAAGCCGCTTGACGCAGTGCAGGAATATTCGGCACTTTCAGGCCGCCGTATTCGATGCGAACCAGCTGACGCAACTCCAGCTCACGCAAAGCTTGGTTCACACGCTGTCGAGACAAGCCAACGAGATTCGCCAACTCTTGCTGAGTGATTCGCAAAATATTGCTCGCGCCGGGGTAGAGCACAGGATTGAACAAACCCGCCAAGCCGGCAGCCACGCGCGCCTCAGGGCTGGTCATGCGATCGCTCTCACGCGCCGCGATGAATTGCCCGACGCGCTCATTGAGCTGGTTCATCACGAAACGATTGAAAGCAATGCTTTGATCAAGCAGCCAGTGAAATGTCTCTACCGGAATACCTGCCACCGTGCTCGGGCGCAGGGCTTGGATGTTGTAGCGATAGTTCTCTTGCTTGAGCACCGTGCCTTCGCCAAACCAGCCGCCAGGCGGTACGCCAATGAGCGTGATGCTGCGGCCATCGGGCGTTTCATTGCTCATCTTGAGCAGGCCATCGATCAAGCCAAACCAATAGGTGACTGGCCTGCCCACACGCACCACGTAATCACCACTTTTCGCATCACCCACTTGCAAGGCGGCGCGCGCGCGAAGCTGATGCTGGGGCTCCAAGACAGCCAGCCATGGGATGCTTTGCATCTCTGCTTCTGTCGGCGAACGACGGCGCTGCGACAAACTCAGTTCTTCAGGGGCAGATTTACTCATAGAAAGTCAGTGATAGTAAGTATGGCGACAGTACAAGGGTTATTCCGAAGCAGTGTTTCCCCTAAATTGTCGCTATACCGACATGATAACGTCAAATGCATCGCTAAAGTTGCATTCACTATGCAGACTTTCCCTCAATTGCTGCTCAAACATGCTGCCGAGCGCCCCCAAGCACCGGCCATGCGCGAGAAAGAATATGGCATCTGGCAAACCATTGGCTGGCAGGCTTTGGCCACGCTTGTTGAGCACATCGCTTGTGGCTTGCACCAAGCAGGCTTGAAGCGCGGTGAGCATATGGTGGTGATCGGCTCGAATCGCCCGCGCCTGTATGCGAGCATGCTAGCCGCGCAGTCGCTGGGCGCGATTCCTGTGCCTCTGTATCAAGATGCGGTAGCTGCTGAATGCGTGTTTCCTATCACCAATGCTGAGATTCGCTTTGGCATTGTGGAAGACCAAGAGCAGGTGGACAAACTCTTGGAAGTGCAGGAGAGCTGCCCGCTGCTGACGAATTTTTGGTTCGACGATCCACGTGGCCTACGCAATTACAAAGAAGCTGGCTTGGATTCGCTGGACAATTTGATTGAAGCGGGCGCCAAGTTTGCTGCGAGCAACCCTGGTTTCTTCAAAAAGGAAGCGGCGATTGCACAGCCACACGATGTGGCCGCCATGTTTTTCACCTCAGGCACGACAGGCAATCCCAAAGGCGTGGTGCATACGCATCTCTCGCTGCTCGATCGCAGCGAAGCTGGCGCGAAGTTTGACAAGCTCACATCGAGCGAAGATGTGCTCGCCTACTTGCCTCCGGCATGGATTGGCCAAAACATTTTCAGCTACGCCCAGTGGCTGATTTGCGGCTACACCGTGAACTGCCCCGAGAGCGCAGCCACAGTAACGATTGACCTCAAAGAAATCGGCCCGACATATTACTTCGCTCCGCCGCGCGTGTTTGAAGGCTTGCTCACCAGTGTGATGATTCGCATGGAAGATGCAGGCAGCATCAAGCGCGCGATCTTCAAAACCTTCATGGATGTGGCCAAGAAAGTTGGCCCCGACAAGATGGATGGTAAGTCGGTTGGCTTTGCAGACAGCATCATGTATGCGCTGGGCAATTTCTTCGTCTATGGCCCGCTGCGCAACAACCTCGGCATGAGCCGCGTGCGCGTGGCCTACACCGCAGGCGAAGCCATTGGCCCAGATCTCTTCACCTTCTATCGCTCAATTGGTATTAACCTCAAGCAGCTTTATGGCTCTACTGAGACTGCTGTGTTCGTTTGCTTGCAGCCTGATAACGCTGTGCGTGCTGACACCGTCGGTGTGCCGATTGATGGCGTAGAAATCAAGCTTGATGACAACGGTGAAATTCTCGTGAAATCACCTGGCTTGCTCAAAGAGTATTTCAAGAATCCTCAAGCCACAGCCGAAGTGAAAACGGCTGATGGCTGGTATCGCACCAGCGATGCAGGCTTCATTGATGCCAGCGGCCAGCTCAAGATCATTGACCGCGTGAAAGACGTCGGCCGCATCAAAGGCGGCGTGAACGACGGCGCGATGTTTGCGCCCAAGTATGTAGAAAACAAACTCAAGTTTTTCCAGCACATCAAAGAAGCGGTGGCCTATGGCGATGGGCGCGATCAGGTGTGCGTGATGCTCAACATCGACATGAACGCGGTGGGCAACTGGGCGGAGCGCCGCAACTTGCCTTATGCTGGCTACACCGATCTCGCTCAGAAAAATGAGGTCTATCAGCTCATTCGCGAGTGCGTGGAATCAGTCAATGCCGACTTATCTCGCGATACATTGCTTGCAGGCAGCCAGATCAGCCGCTTCCTCGTTCTGCACAAAGAACTCGATGCGGATGATGGCGAATTGACACGCACCAACAAAGTCCGCCGTGGCTTTATCGGCGATAAATACCAGCCTTTGATTGACGCGCTGTATGGCGGCAAAAAAGAGCAATACATCGAGACGGTCGTCAAATTCGAAGATGGCCGCAGCGGCAAGGTATCTGCGACTTTGAAGATTGAGGATGCAAAGACATTTGCTCCTTTGAAGGTGGCTGCGTGAGTCATCATGAGAATAGAACGCAAAAGACGCAAAAAAACGCAAAAGACGCAAAAATGAAATTCATTTCTTGTTTTATCTTCTGCGAATTTTGCGTCTTTTTGCGTCTTTTGCGTTCTTCTTTTCAAAGAGAAACAACCTAAAGATGAGCAAGAAAATAGGCGACGTCATCTTAGACGTGCAAAACATCTCCTTAGCCTTCGGCGGCGTGAAAGCGCTCACCGATATCAGCTTTGATGTGCGCGAGCATGAAGTGCGCGCCATCATTGGGCCTAATGGCGCTGGCAAGAGCTCGATGCTGAACTGCATCAATGGTGTCTACACCCCGCAGCAAGGTTCGATCACCTTTCGCGGCAAAACCTTCAAGCACATGGATTCGCATGAAGTGGCCAAGATGGGCGTGGCACGCACCTTTCAGAATCTGGCGCTCTTCAAAGGCATGAGTGTGCTGGACAACATCATGAGCGGGCGAAACTTGCGCATCAAGAGCAATATCTTCTGGCAAGCCCTGCGTTGGGGGCCAGCCGAGCGCGAGGAAAACGAGCATCGCGCTAAGGTGGAAGAGATCATTGATTTCTTGGAAATTCAGGCTTATCGCAAAACACCGGTGGGACAACTGCCCTACGGTTTACAAAAGCGCGTGGATTTAGGCCGTGCGTTGGCGATGGAGCCTCAAGTGCTGCTGCTCGATGAGCCGATGGCCGGCATGAACTTGGAAGAAAAACAAGACATGTGCCGCTTCGTGCTCGATGTGAACGATGAGTTCGGCACAACAGTTGTTTTGATCGAACACGACATGGGCGTAGTGATGGATATTTCAGATCGCGTCGTAGTGCTGGATTACGGCAAGAAGATTGGCGACGGCACACCGACCGAGGTGCGTAACAGCCCTGAGGTGATCAAGGCTTACCTAGGGACAGGACACTGATCATGGGATTTTTCTTAGAGACTCTCTTAGGCGGCCTGATGGCAGGCATGCTGTATTCGCTGGTGGCGCTCGGCTTTGTGCTGATTTTCAAAGCTTCAGGCGTTTTCAACTTCGCGCAAGGCGCGATGGTGCTCTTTGCTGCTCTGGCGATGGCTCGCTTCGCGGAATGGTTTCCACAGTGGACGGGCATTGAAAACAAAATCGTTGCGAATCTGTTCGCATTTGCCGTCGCAGCCGTCATCATGTTCGTCGTCGCTTGGTTGATTGAGCGCTTGGTGCTGCGCCATCTCGTGAACCAGGAGGGTGCCACACTCTTGATGGCTACGTTGGGCATTGCCTACTTCTTGGACGGCCTGGGCCAATCCATTTTCGGAAGTGCGATTTATCAGATCAACATTGGCATGCCCAAAGAGCCTTTAATGGCTTTTGAAAGCACTTTCCAAGGTGGCATTTTGATCAACAAAGAAGATTTGTATGCGGCAGCGATTGCTGCAGGTTTGGTGGCTTTGCTCTCGCTGTTTTTTCAGAAGACGACGACGGGCCGCGCTCTGCGCGCTGTGGCTGACGATCACCAAGCCGCGCAATCGATTGGTATTCCGCTCAACCGCATTTGGGTGATTGTGTGGTGCGTGGCTGGCGTGGTGGCACTCGTGGCCGGCATGATTTGGGGCAGCAAGCTGGGCGTGCAGTTTTCGCTGACGACTGTGGCGCTTCGCGCTCTACCTGTGGTGATTTTGGGCGGTTTAACTTCCGTGCCTGGCGCGATCATTGGCGGCCTGATCATCGGTGTGGGCGAGAAGCTCTCCGAGGTGTATCTGGGCCCCATGGTGGGTGGCGGCATTGAGATTTGGTTTGCCTACGTGCTGGCTCTTGTTTTCTTGCTGTTCAGGCCACAAGGTCTTTTCGGTGAGAAGATCATTGATCGCGTTTGATCTGAAGCACAAGGAAAGAGAATCATGTTCTACAGAGAAAACGGTCAATTCAAAACGACGTACAGCAAAGACAACCAGATCTTTGGTATCACGCAAGATCGCTACGGCATTGCCTTACTTTTGCTCTTTGCATTTCTGGCTGTGCCCATGTTGGCCAGCGACTATATGTTCAAGGCCATTTTGGTGCCTTTCCTCATCCTCTCGCTCGCAGCCATTGGTGTGAATATTTTGGTGGGCTATTGCGGGCAAATCTCGCTGGGCTCAGGTGCTTTCATGGCGGTGGGGGCGTATGCGGCTTATAACTTTTTTGTTCGCGTCGATGGCATTCCGCTGATTGCTGCGCTTTTGCTCGGTGGCGTGTGTGCTGCAGCTGTAGGGGTGTTTTTTGGCATCCCGAGCTTGCGCGTGCGTGGCCTGTATTTGGCAGTGGCAACACTGGCTGCGCAGTTTGTGTGCGATTGGGCTTTCTTGCGCATCAAATGGTTCACCAACAATTCCACTTCGGGCTCTGTGTCGGTGGCAGACATGAACATCATGGGCTGGAGCATCAACAGCCCGGTGGATAAATACTTGTTCTGCCTTGGCATGGTCTGCGTGTTTGCTTTGCTCGCTAAAAATTTGGTGCGCTCGGCAATCGGCCGCGAGTGGATGGCGATTCGCGATATGGATGTGGCAGCGGCCGTGATCGGTATTCGCCCCATGTATGCCAAGCTCTCGGCCTTTGCGGTGAGCAGCTTTATCGTGGGTGTGGCTGGTGCGATGTGGGGCTTCGTTTATCTGGGCGCTTGGGAGCCAGCGGCATTTGATATCAACCGCTCCTTCCAACTCCTCTTCATGGTGATCATCGGCGGCATGGGCTCGATCATGGGTAGCTTTTTTGGCGCGGCCTTCATCGTGATCTTGCCGATTTTCTTGAATCAGTTTTTACCTTTGCTGGGCAATCTGGTGGGCGTGACGATTTCCACCGCTGGCATTGCGCACACAGAGATCATGGTGTTTGGTGCATTGATTGTGTGGTTCTTGATTGTCGAGCCGCATGGCTTGGCGAAATTGTGGAGCTTGGGAAAACAGAAGCTTCGCATTTGGCCCTTCCCACATTGATGCCGCATTGAAAATTCTTAAGCCCTGGTGTCGCGTGCTCGCAAATACCTAGGCTCTCATAAATTGGTGAGCGTTGGAATGAGTGTCTTTTCATTTTTGGTGTTTCAACTTTTTTAGGAGACTTGTATGAAACTTCGTCAAATCACGGCAGCCGTTTTGGTTGCAGCCTCAGCGCTCGGCGCAGTGGCCACTTCTGCCATCGCGCAGGATAAAGTGCAGTTTTTCCCCAGCCTGACAGGCCGCACTGGCCCAGTCGCACCCAACGCCACACCGTTTGCCAACGGCTACGCCGATTACATGAAGCTCGTGAACGAGCGCGGCGGCATCAATGGCGTGAAAACGCTGGTAGAAGAGTGCGAAACGGCTTATGACACCGCGCGCGGCGTGGAATGCTATGAGCGCTTGAAGGGCAAGCATGGCGGTGCAACGGTCATCCAGCCGCTCTCCACCGGTATCACCTTCGCGCTCACGGAAAAAGTACCCGTAGACAAAATCCCCTTGATCAGCTCGGGCTATGGCCGCAGCGATACAGCTGATGGCAATATGTTCAAGTGGAATTTCCCATTGATCGGCCACTACTGGGTTGCGGGTGACACCGTGCTCAAGCACATCGCTAACAAAGCGGGCGGCTGGGACAAACTCAAAGGCAAAAAGATTGCCGTGGTGTATCACGACAGCCCATTCGGCCGCGAGTTGCTGCCGATCGTGAATGAGCGCGCAGCGATGCATGGCTTCACGATTCAGCCGCTGCCAGTTGCCGCGCCCGGCGTAGAGCAAAAAGCCACTTGGCTGCAAGTGCGCCAAAACCGCCCCGATTACGTGATCATGCAAACATGGGGCGTGATGACATCGACCGCGATCAAAGAAGCTGTGGCAACTGGCTACCCTCGCGAGAACATGTTTGGCACCTGGTGGTCAGGCGCTGAGCCTGATCTGAAAGACGTGGGCCAAGCCGCCAAAGGCTACAACGCCGTGATGATGCAACATGGCGCGGAGCCAAATTCTGATGTGGTCAAAGAAATCCTGACCAAAGTGCACGGCAAAGGCCAAGGCACAGGCCCGAAAGATGAAGTCGGGCAGGTGCTTTACATGCGCGGCGTGGTGGGTGCGATGCTTGCCGTCGAAGGCGCGCGTGCTGCGCAAGAGCGCTTTGGCAAAGGCAAGCCCGTGACACCCGAGCAAGCACGTTGGGGTTATGAGAACCTGAACCTCACGCAAGCAAAATTAGATGCTTTGGGCTTCAAAGGTGTGATGCGCCCTGTGTCGACCAGCTGCGCTGATCACATGGGCTCTGCTTGGGCGCGCGTGCACACATGGGATGGCGCGAAGTTCACCTGGTCTTCTGACTGGCTGCAGGCCGATGATTCAATCATTCGCCCGCTGGTTAAAGCGTCCGCTGAAAAGTATGGCGCAGAGAAAAAACTCGCGCGTCGTGCACCAACGGATTGTGGTTCTTGATCCGCTAGTTTGAAAGATGGTTGGCCGCAAGGCCAATCATCTTCAAATGCAAGTGCTGCGCGCAGTGCTTGCATTTGAAGCAAGGTTCACTCTATGACCACTCCCACATCTGCTGAAGCTAGCAATATTGTTCTGAACGTCAATGGCATTGAAGTCATTTACAACCATGTGATCTTGGTGCTCAAGGGCGTGAGCCTGCAAGTGCCGCAGAGCTCGATTGTGGCGCTGCTGGGCGGCAATGGTGCAGGCAAGACGACAACACTTCGTGCCGTATCCAATCTGCTCTCTGGCGAGCGCGGCGCTGTGACCAAGGGCAGCATTGAGCTGCGCGGCGAGCGGATTGAAAATCTCACACCGGCTGATCTCGTGAAGCGCGGTGTGGTGCAAGTGATGGAAGGGCGGCATTGCTTTGCTCACCTCACGATTGAAGAAAATTTACTCACCGGCGCGTACACTGTGAAGAGCAAAGCGCAGATCGCCGCGAATTTGGAGAAGGTGTATAACTACTTCCCGCGCCTGAAAACCCGCCGCACTAGCCAAGCGGCCTACACCTCGGGTGGCGAGCAGCAAATGTGCGCGATTGGCCGCGCGCTGATGGCGAACCCAACGATGGTGTTGCTTGATGAGCCTTCTATGGGCCTCGCGCCGCAAATCGTGGAAGAGGTGTTCAACATCGTCAAAGATCTGAACCAGAAAGAGAAGACCACTTTCTTGCTGGCCGAGCAAAACACCAATATGGCGCTGAAGTATTCGGATTACGGCTACATCTTGGAATCGGGCCGCATTGTGATGGACGGTAAGGCGGCTGATCTCGCATCGAATGAAGATGTGAAAGAGTTTTATCTCGGGGTGAGCAAGGGTGGCGATGGAGAGAGCCGCAAGAGCTTCAAAGATGTGAAGAGCTACAAACGACGTAAGCGTTGGTTGGCTTGATTTTTTAAGAGAAATTGGCCATTCGCCGGCTACAAGTCTGCGCGAAGTGCTATTAATTTAATAGTAAGTAAATTTGGCAGAATGAAGTAGGAGTAAGTGCAATGACTGATTTTTTTGATGCACTCGAAACACGCAGCCCTGCCGAACGCGAGGCTACCCATCTGGCAGCCTTGCCTGCGCAGATTGCACACGCGCAAAAGAACACAACTGCTTTCGCAGAAATTCTAAAAGGCGTGGATGCTGCGTCCATCACGAGCCGTGCTGCACTGGCCAAGCTGCCGGTGACTCGCAAAACAGAATTGCATGAGCGGCAAAAAGCTTCGCGTGCAGCAGGCCAAGATGTGTTTGGCGGTTTTAGTAGCTTGCTACGCAAACCTGGCCAGCGTGAGATGGGCCGCATCTTTGCCAGCCCCGGCCCGATCTACGAGCCCGAAGGCAAAACGCCGGACTACTGGCGCGCTGGCCGCGCTGTATTTGCCGCAGGTTTTCGCGCCGGCGATTTGGCACACAACAGTTTCAGCTATCACATGACGCCAGGCGCATACCTGATGGAAAGCGGAGCGCATGCCGTGGGCTGCACCATCTTCCCCGCGGGCACGGGGCAAACCGAGCAGCAGCTGCAGGCCATTGCAGAGCTGCGACCGGATGGCTATTTGGGCACGCCGAGCTTTCTCAAAATCTTGGTGGAGAAAGCGCAGGAAGCCAATCAAAGCTTGAGCATTAAAAAAGGCTTGGTCGGAGGCGAAGCTTTTCCGCCGAGCTTGCGCGATTGGTTCGCGCAGCAGGGCATGGCCATCTACCAATGCTATGCCACCGCAGACCTCGGCTTGATTGCTTATGAGACTTCTTCGCGCGAGGGCATGGTGCTCGATGAAGGCGTGATCGTCGAGATCGTGCGCCCTGGCACGGGAGATCCTGTGCCTGAGGGCGAAGTTGGTGAAGTGGTCGTCACCAGCTTGAATCCCGCTTATCCCTTGATTCGTTTCGGCACAGGCGATTTGTCTGCCGTGTTGCCTGGTCAATGTCCGACTGGCCGCACCAATGCGCGCATCAAAGGCTGGATGGGGCGCGCCGATCAAACCACCAAGATTCGCGGCATGTTTGTGCATCCTGGTCAAGTGGCCGAGGTTGTGAAGCGCTTCCCGGAAGTCTCACGCGCGAGGCTTGTTGTGAGCGGCGAAATGGCCAACGATCAGATGGTGCTCAAGGTCGAAACCGCGCAGGCCAGCGCAGACATCCAAGACAAAATCGCCAACGCCATGCGCGATGTCACCAAGCTGCGTAGCGAAGTGCAGCTGCTGCAAGTGGGCAGCTTGCCCAACGATGGTAAGGTGATCGAGGATGCGCGAAGCTATCAGTGAATTGCTATTATTTATATAGCATTCCGCGCAGTATCTGCGCCGGCAAAGTGCCGAAAAGGGCTTAAAAATCAGTTCGATGCCAGCTGCACTGGCAGATCGCGCTCCAGTAGGGCGCTGGTGCGCACCTTGCTGCCCGCCATGCGCGATGCATGGCTGGGTGCGTCAAAGTGCGTTAGAAATTGCGGGACGGGCGGGCGTGAAGATGCGTCGGTGGTGAGTGCATGTCCGCGCATCTGCCACTCTTGCACACCGCCAACCAACCAGAGCACACGACCCGAGGCAACTTGCGCTAGGCGCTGCCACAAAGCCTGCGCTTGAGGCTGCCCAGCATCGCCAACAACAATGATGGAACGCGAGCTGTCCACACCTGCTTGTGACAGCAAGCGTGCGAGTTCAGACAAAGGCAGTTGTGCCGTATTCGTTGGCAAAGAAGCCGCTTGCGGCAAATGCCCTTGCGCGAAGGCCTGTGCTGAGCGCACATCCACCACAAACGCGCCTTGCGCCAAAGCAGTGTGTGCATCATCCGCAGACACAGGATGAGCCTGCCCAGCATACGCCGTGGCAGACAAGATCAGAGCAGCGAGCACAGTGGCAATTCGTTTCATGGACGGTACTGTAAGCACTGCGGGCTCATGCGTCCAATACAGAGTAGTCAGATGCTCATGGCTTTATGGCATAAAGCCGTAAGCCTATGATTTGCAAGGGATTTCGGGTAAATCCTGAGCCTCGGGGAGTGGGAATTACGTATGCCAAGTTATGTGTTGGCGCGTTACCATGAACCTAGGCGCAAATCATTTGCGACGCATTTCTTTAGGAGTTATCCATGTTCACCAAACGCTTCACACTCTTGGCCACGGCTGCCGCAGCACTGTGCGTGGCACTGCCCGCCACTGCGCAAGATTACCCAGTGGCCAACAAGCCCATCACCTTCGTTGTGCCTTTCGCTGCAGGCGGCCCCACCGACAAAGCAGCTCGTGATTTGGCTGTATCCATGGGCAAGACCTTGGGCACCTCCGTGGTGATTGAGAATGCCGCTGGCGCATCAGGCTCTATTGGTGCCAACAAAGTGGCCAAGGCCAACCCCGATGGCTACACCCTGCTCTTCTTCCACATCGGCCAGGCCACCTTGCCCACCATGCTGCGCAACATTCCCTACAAAGTGGAAAGCGATTTTGAGCACCTGGGCATCGTGAGCGAGAACCCCATGGCCGTGCTCGCACGCCCCACCCTTCCTGCCAACAACATGGCTGAATTGGTCAAGTGGGCCAATGACAACAAAGGCAAGATCAACATCGGTAACGCTGGCATCGGCTCTGCATCGCACTTGTGCGGCATGCTCTTTCAATCTGCACTCAAGGTCGACATGACCACCGTGCCTTATCGCGGCACGGCTCCCGCCATGACCGATCTGATCGGCGGCCAAATTGATTTGATGTGCGATCAATCCACTGTGGCTGCACCTCAGCTCGAAGGTAAAAAAGTCAAAGGCTATGCCGTGACAACACCGAAGCGTTTGGCACCTGCCGTCTTCAAAGACATTCCTTCCATGCAAGAAACTGGCTTCAAAGATTTCGCTGTGACGATCTGGCAAGGTCTGTATGCCCCCAAAGGCACACCCGCTCCCGTACTCAAAAAGCTCAACGATGCCCTCAAGCTCGCTGTGCGCGATCCAGATTTCATCAACAAGCAAGAAGCCGGCGGCGCCATTGTGGTGAATGATGCGCGCACCGACCCCGCAGGCCACCGCGCCTTCGTTGCCGCTGAAATCGCCAAGTGGGCACCCGTGATCAAAGCCGCAGGTGTTTACGCAGATTGATTGTCAATCCGTGATCAACATCCTAGCCACCTTCGGGTGGCTTTTTTGTGGCCTCTACACTGATCAGCCGGGAAAACCCCATGAGCAAGAATAGTAACGATCGTTACGATGTGGCATGGCAGTTGAAATCACATACACCCAAGCACTAGCGCTGTACCGCATGATGCAGCGTATTCGTGCTTTTGAGGCTGCAGCCGAAGAAGCCAGCCAGGGCGGTGTCAGTGCTTATGGCAAAGAGGCTACGGGTGCGGCTGCGGTGCGCGGGCCTTTGCATTTATCGACGGGGCAAGAGGCTGTGCCCACAGGTGTGTGCGCGCATTTGCGGCCGGATGACTACATCACCTCCACCCATCGCGGCCATGGCCACACCTTGGCCAAAGGTGCATCGCTTGAGAAGATGATGCATGAGCTCTTTGGCAAAGCCACGGGCTTCAATGGCGGCAAAGGCGGCTCGATGCATATTGCCGATTTCTCCGTTGGCATGCTGGGCGCAAATGGTGTGGTGGCCGCTGGCCTGCCGATTGCCGTGGGTGCTGCGCACGCACAGAAGCTCCAAAAGCGCGATGCCATCACGGCCTGCTTCTTTGGCGATGGCGCGATCAATCGCGGGCCTTTTTCGGAAGCGCTCAATTGGGCGCGCGTCTTCAATCTCAATATTCTTTTCGTCTGTGAAGACAACCGCTGGAGCGCCACAACAGCCACCGCGCCGATGACGGGCGGGCAAGGCGCATCTGCTCGTGCGGAAAGCTTTGACATTCCCGCCATCAAGGTAGATGGCAATGATGTTGTTCAAGTGCATGATGCCGCCAAGCACCTCGTGAGCCAAGTGCGCAGTGATGGCGGGCCTCGCCTGCTGCATGCGATTACTTATCGCGTCAAAGGCCATGTGTCGGTTGATCCCGCGAAGTATCGTGATCCGGCAAAGCATGCGCGCATGCTGCAAAACGATCCTTTGGAGCGATTTGAGAACTATATTTCAAAGCATTTTGGTCATATCGCCGGCATAGAATCTGCGCTGAATGCTATTAAAAATGAAGTGGATGCAGAAGTGCAAACTGCCGTGACTTCAGCCCGCGCAGCGCCTTGGCCAGACAAATCGGCCGCCTACACCGATGTGCAAAGCACCGGAGCGGGGCAGTGGCGATGAGCAGCATTCAAACACTGAGCTACGCGCAAGCTGCCGTGCAAGCCATGCGCCTCGAGATGCAGCAAGATGCGCGCGTGATCGTATTGGGCGAAGATGTGGGGCGCGGCGGTATCTTTGGCCAATATGCGGGGCTGCAAGCTGAGTTTGGCGCGCAGCGTGTGATCGATACGCCGATTTCTGAAGCCGCGATTGCAGGCGCAGGCGTGGGCATGGCGCTCGCGGGCATGCGGCCTGTGGTGGAGATGCGGGTGGTGGATTTCGCGCTCTGCGGCATGGATGAAATCATCAACCAAGCCGCGAAGAATCGCTATATGTTTGGCGGGCAAGGCCGCGTGCCTGTGCTGCTGCGCATGCCGATTGGCATTTGGGATGCGAGCGCCGCGCAGCACACGCAAAGCTTGGAGGCTTGGTTTGCGCATATTCCCGGCCTTGTGGTGGTCTGCCCCAGCAGCGCGCAAGACAATTTCAGCTTGCTGCGCGCAGCCATACAAAGCGGTGATCCTGTGATTTACATGGAGCACAAAACGCTTTGGGGGCAAACGCAGGATGTGGATACCGCGCTTGAGATTCCGCTAGGGCAAGCGAATGTGCTTCGCCACGGTGAACACCTCACGATGGTGAGCTGGAGCAAACAGGTGGGCGTGTGTGCGCAAGCAGCGGATCAGTTGGCTGCGCTCGGTGTGCTTGTGGAGCTGATTGATCTGCGTACGATCTGGCCTTGGGATCGTGCCACCGTTTTGCAGTCGTGCGCCAAAACAAACAACCTTCTCGTGGTGCATGAGGCGATTCAAGCGGCAGGCTTTGGCGCAGAAATCGTGGCCACTGCCGCAGAAGAAACTGGCTGCAAAGTCAAACGCTTGGGCGCACCGCGCATTCCTGTGGGCTATTCGAATGTGCTTGAGCTTGAGGCACGTGTGAACGCGGAGCAGATCGTTCAGGCTGCGCAGCAACTTATCCAAAAGGCAAGCGCCTGATGAAGCAAGCCTTGCGCGAACTCGAAGGCCACATCGCCGTGGCTTGCATGGCGCTGCTGGTCGTGATCACCTTGCTCAATGTGCTGGTGCGTTATTTCACCGATCAATCCTTTGCATGGACAGAAGAAATCTCGGTCTTCCTCATGGGCTTGATGTGCTTTGCTGGCGCGGCCAGTGTCGCGGGGCGTGATCAGCATATTCGCATTGAGTTTTTCTACGATGGCGGCTCAGCTTCGCGCCAACGCTCGCTCAAAATCTTTTCAAGCGCAGTGAGCGTCGTGTTCTTCCTCGTACTCTCTTACCTCTTCACGCGGCTCACCATGGATGAGATCAAGTACGAGGAAACCAGCATGGGGCTTGGTATACCGCGCTGGTGGTACAGCGTTTGGCTGCCGCCGCTTTGTATGGCGATTGCACTGCGCACGCTCTGGTGGGGCTTGAAGGTGGCGCGTGTGCCCTTGGTGACTGAGGATAAGGCATGACAGGCATCGTCCTCTTTGGCCTCTTCATCGTGCTGATGCTGTTTGGCGTGCCGATTGGTGTATCGCTCGGCGTGGGTGGGCTGGTAGCGATTGCGATGGCGAATAGCGATGCACCATTGTGGGGCTTGCTCGCCGCGCCGCAAAACGCTTACACCAGCATCGCCAAATATCCGCTGCTTGCGCTGCCAATGTTTGTATTGGTTGGCTCGATTTTTGACCGCTCGGGCGTAGCGCAGCGTATGGTCACGTTTGCGCAGGCTTGCGTGGGGCGCTCGCCGGGCATGCTGCCTGTCGTTGCCATTCTTGTGGCGATGGTACTCGGCGGCATCAGCGGCTCGGGGCCTGCCAATGCTGCCGCAGTGGGCGGTGTGATGATCGCGGCCATGTCTCGAGCGGGCTATCCAGCGCCGTTCTCAGCAAGCATCGTGGGCGGCGCAGCAGCCACAGATATTTTGATTCCGCCGTCACTCGCCTTCGTGGTTTATAGCGTGAATGTACCCGGTGCATCCGTGCCCGCGCTGTTCGCTGCGGGCATGATTCCCGGCATCCTAGCGGGGCTAGCGCTGATGATCCCAGCGATCTTGCTCTCTCGCTATCACGGCTTTGGCAAGCTGGAGAAAGATTTACCACGCCCGCCGTTTTGGCATTCGCTGCGCGAGGCATCTTGGGGGCTGGCCGCGCCTGTGCTGATTTTGGGCGGCATGCGCGTAGGGTGGTTCACGCCCACAGAAGCGGCCGTGGTCGCCGTGGTCTATGGTCTGCTGGTGGGCTTGGTGATTCATCGCACGATCAGGCTCTCTGATCTTTACAGCATCTTCCGCGAAGCTGCGGAGATCTCAGCCATCATCATGATCGTGATGGCGCTGGCGGGCATCTTTGCCTACAGCGTGAACACACTAGGCTTGATCGATCCGGTAGTGCAATGGATCAAGGCATCGGGCTTGGGCAGTACGGGTGCATTGATTGCAGTCATGGTGGTACTGCTGTTTGTTGGCATGGTGTTAGATGGCGTGTCGATCTTCCTGATCTTCTTGCCGCTTCTCGTGCCGCTCATGCTAGCTTTTGGTTGGGACGCAGTGTGGTTTGGCGTGCTGCTCACGATGATGGTCGCCATCGGCCAATTCACACCGCCTATGGCTGTGAATCTGCTGGTGGCCTGCAAAATGGCGCAGGTTCGTATTGAGCAGACTGTGCCTTATGTGATGTGGCTGGTGTTGAGTTTCTTGCTGGCGACTGCAGCAGTGGCCGTGTGGCCCGAGTTGGCTTTGTGGTTGCCCCGTTCATTGGGGTATTGATTTTTCTTTCATGAAGGAGACTGTGATGATTAAGCGTCGTTCTATTCTGTCTGTGGCGGCCAAATCGGCTGCTGTGCTGTCGGTGGGCACACCGACTTACCTTTTTGCGCAAAACGCCTACAAAGCGGAATATAAGATGTCCACTGTGGTGCCGCCAGCCTTTGCATGGGGCAAGGGCGGTGAGATTTTCGCCAACCTCGTGCGCGAGCGCACCAGTGGCCGTATAAATATCAAGCAATACCCTGGCTCATCGCTGGTACAAGGCGATCAAACTCGTGAGTTCTCGGCCATGCGCCAGGGCATCATCGACGTGCTCTGCGGCGCACCGGTGAACTGGAGCGGTACCGTACGTGAACTCTCGCCCTTCATCCTGCCCTTCTTGATTCCTGATCACAAAGCCTGGGATCGTGTGATGGCTTCGCCTGTGATTACAGGTGAATACTTTGATCTGGTACGCAAAGCAGGCGCAGAGCCGCTGGCGATTGGTGAAACGGGTTATCGCCAGATCAGCAACAGCCAGCGCCCGATTCTCAAGCCTGATGATATGAAGGGCCTGAAGATTCGCGTGGTCGGCAGCCCGATGTATGGCGACGTGATGACGAGCATGGGCGCGAATCCCACCTTCATGAGCTGGGCAGATGCTCAGCCCGCGCTGGCATCCAAGGCGGTAGATGGGCAAGAGAACCCTCTGGAGGTGTTCCTCGCTGCCAAAGTACACAACCTCGGTCAAAAGTTTGTCACCAAATGGAATTATTCCAACGATATTTTGCTGTTTGCGATCGCCAATCCTGTGTGGTCCAGCTGGAGCGCGCAAGATCAGAAGATCGTGCGTGAGGCAGGCGTTGATGCGGCCAAGCAGCAAACACAGCTGGCGCGTGATTTGTTTAACAGCGATGTGGAAAAAGTTCGCGCTGTGGGCGTGAATGTGCATGTACCCACACCTGCTGAAATGAACGAATGGCAAATCGCGGCTCGCCGCGTGTATGCTCGCTGGAAAGCTCAGATCAATCCGAATTTGATCAGCAAAATTGAAGCGATCGTCGATGCCAGCCGCAAAGCCTGATAACCCAAAAACTTCTCTCCACCCTCGCCTGCCAGTTGACAGCTCGGTTTTCTTCAAGCTCGTGAGGGTGGTCAATCTCACGGCTCGACCTTTTCATGAAGGAGTTAGTCGTGAACACCATCTCTCGCTTAACGATTGGCGGGTCATGGTGGTGCTGGCTTCGCATGCGCAATTGGCGGCTACCGAAGTAGCGGATTTTTGTGGACTCGACAAAATGTCTGTGAGCCGCGCAATTGCTGCGCTGGCCAAAGCGGGGCGTATTGTGAAGGCGCCAGATACACAAGATCAGCGCCGCACCTTACTCTCGCTCAGTCCGTCAGGTAAACGGCTTTACAGCAAGATCGGCACACGCGCCATGAAACGCGAGGCTGAGCTATTCGCTGATTTCGGTCAGCAAGATTTGCAACGACTGGATGCCCTGCTCGATCAGTTATTAGAAGCGCTCTAGTAGCCCAGCAGTGCGTCAGGTGCACCGATAGGTGGTGCTTCTGCCCACACCAATAGCTGTGCGCCAAAAGGGCTGTTGATCGTGACGTTAGCCTGTGCTTCGCACACAACAAAACAGTTGGCATGCGCGACTTGCTCGTTGATCAGGAGATTACCGCCACGCACCCAAAATTCTGTGAGCGCGCTGACTCGAAAACTGAAACTTGTACCTGGGCGAATATTCAGTTGCTGCATACGGTGGTTACTAGCCGTACCTGCGTAGTCAAAAATCATTTGACGGCTAACGCCCTCGATACCTGTGGCCTGCACAGCGAGCTCATCCACACGCACATTGATTTCAGGTGGCACTTCAGGAGCAGGATTTTGAAATTCTGCGCTGTAGGAGCCCGTATGCACGCCACTGATGGCGCTGTTGGGCGGATAAGAAACGCGTCCCTCCAAGCGTGACACCAAAACGGTACGCTGATATGCAATCGCATCATGCGTTGCGCCACACAAGTTGATGCCAGCTTGGTGCAAACCGATGCTGCCGTGATAATCAGATAAACCACCGTTTATCACAAAACTTGTTGCTACGCCCTGATGCTGATGCAAACCACTACGAGTATCCGCATCAAATCTGACTAGCCCCAAGAACTGTCCTTGAGCATCATCGTTTCGAACAGGCTTGAGCAGCAAACCCGGATTGGATGTGACCTGCCAAGGCACAGCATTCATATCAAAGATGGAAACTTGCGCTTTCGCTACTGTGGTGTATAGAGCTTGCATACCGATATCGTAACGAACGTTACGACCCTTGTGTTTCGGGTATTCCAGTAGAAAGCTGGGGTGTTTACTGATGTGCGGCAAGCTAAGCAGAGCCACACTTAGCTCATGCTGCGAATTGTTGACTCCATCACACAACTCAGCCCAAATGATGCAGGATGCATCGCTGTGAGCGGCTCTCATGGCGGGATGAGTTCGGCTGGCTTTGCGGCCGCAGCACGGCCATTGCTGAGCATCTTTAATGATGCTGGCATTGGCAAAGATGGTGCAGGTGTTTCAGGCCTGGCTTGGCTGCAAACTCAGGGCTTGGCCGCTTGCGCTGTAGCACATACGAGCGCGTGCATTGGCGCGGCGCAAAGCACTTTGGATGAGGGTGTCATCAGCCATGCCAACGATCTAGCGGTTGAGCTGGGTGTCCGCCTAGGGCAAACCTGTAAGCAGGCCATCGCACATTTACCGCACACTGGCAACACTTCCACCAAGAACCATGGAGACAAGCGATGAGCTCATTTTTTCAATCTTTTTTTGAACAAAAACAGCCTATAGCCGGCATTGATACTGCGCGACGTGCTAGTATTTTTATAGCAATGACTGGAGCAGCTCTAATCGGCTCGCAGAGCGCAGCGTATGCACAGGCGTGGCCTAGCAAGCCGGTGCGTATCGTCGTGCCCTTTGCTGCAGGCGGCACGACCGACATCCTCGCGCGTGCAATTGCGCCCGAGTTGCAAAAAGCGTTTGGGCAATCTTTCATCGTCGAAAACCGTGCAGGCGCGGGTGGCAATCTGGGCACGGAAGTGGTGGCCAAGAGCAACGACGGCCATACGATTTTGATGGGCACGGTGGGCACACAAGCCATCAACAAAGCGCTTTATCCCACGCTTGCTTTTGATCCTGTGAAAGATTTTGCGCCCATCACTGTGGTGGCCTATGTGCCTAATGTGATGGTGATGAATGCGGACAAAGCTCGCTCCCTCAATATCAACTCTGTGCCCGATTTCATCCGCTACGCTCAAGCGAATCCCGGCAAACTGAACATGGCCTCCAGCGGCAACGGCACCTCGATCCATCTTGCCGGCGAGCTTTTCAAAAGCATGAGCGGTACTTTCATGGTGCATTTTCCGTATCGCGGCTCAGGCCCGGCATTGCTGGATATGGTGAGCGGCAACATGGATGTGATGTTTGACAACTTGCCTTCCGCTCTACCGCAAATCAAGGCGGGCAAACTCAAAGCGCTGGCTGTCACCAGCAGCGCGCGCTCCAGCGCCTTGCCTGATGCTCCCACGGTCAGTGAAGCCGGCGGTGCAATGATGCGAGGCTTTGAAGCCAGCAGTTGGTTTGGCCTGCTCGCCCCAGCGTCCATGCCTGCCGCTCAAGTGCAGCGCTTGCAGCAGGAGACGGCGAAGGCTTTGGAGCGTCCAGAAGTGAAAGAAAGATTGGTTGCACAAGGCGCATTGCCCGGTGGCAACAGCCCCGCAGATTTTGCCAAGCACATTGATGCGGAAATCGCCAAATGGGCGAAGGTGGTGAAGGTTTCAGGCGCTAAAGTGGACTGAACCACCCCCACCCATCAAACGCCCCAAGTGATCGGCGTTTCTTCTTTCAAGCTGCGTTCGATCAAGCTCACCAACGGCCAAGCACGGGTGCGCAAACTGATGCGCTGGCGAACTGTGTCCTCGTCTTCATCCTCGGCATCGGCGGCGGCCTGCTCGTCTTGCGCAATCGCCGCTTGCAGCGCAGCTTTGGCAGCAAGCATCTGTTCTGGCAACAGAATGCCTTGGGCTTGCGGGCCCTTGCCGATAATGCCCAGCACCTGACGGCCTGTGGGCTCGAGCATGATCACATCTGCGCCCGCCTTGGATTTGAATTTGTAGAGCATCAGCGTTGGCCTTGATCTACAGCAGGCAAATCTTCGCTGAGCTTGAACGGGCGAGTGTTTGCAAAACCTGTGGCGGCTGATTCTGTGTTTAAAAAATCAGGGCTATGAACTGGCATGGTTTCGCTGAATCCTGAGCTTGGAGAAGGCAAAGTAGCGCTCGCATCCAAGCCGGTGATCACTGATGGAAAGCTGGTTGAAATTGCCGCCAACTCATTGCGTAACCTGTCGTAGGCTACAGCGCGTGCTTTTACTTTTTCTGGCTTCCAACTATCGTTACCAGAAAGCTCATCATGCGGGCATCCAGCATCGGGCAAGATGCGCCACAGCACTGCACGCACGGCGCGTGCCACATTCACATCGTCTTCGCGAATCCTCTTCAAAGCTTGCTGCTCAAAGGCGCTGGATTGCGCCCAGAGTTGCTCATCCCAAATACGCAAGCTCACCTGCAGCTGGAAATAGGCTTTCTCGTCGTCGGAGATCGTGACAACCTCATAACTCATCCAATTCGATGGAATACCAAACGCAGCGGCCGTGCGCACAGCCGCTGCGTGAACCAACTCGCGCGCAGCTCGCACATTTTGCTGATCAGCGCTGATGGGCACAGGCTTGCCCTCAACATCATAAAAACCTGTGGAATGCGAAGGCGAGTCAAGATCACGCGGCGCATTGCTGAGGAATCGATTGAGCCAGTTCACTGTAAATACTCTTGAGTTGTTGATGTGCGAGTCATTGTAGTGATACGCCACCGTCTGTCAGCCCTTGAGCTGACGAGCGGACACCTCGCTCACTTCAACAGCCATCCCCGCACCCCAAATCAGCTTGCTCTGCGGGTTATTTGACAAACAGATAGTTTAGGTTTAAATTATTCATAATGTCTGAAAACAACCCTCTCTCCTCACAGCTCACCATTCTTTGCATCGGCGGCGGCCCCAGCGGCTTGTATTTCGCGCTGCTGATGAAAAAGCGTTTCCCAGCCATGCGTGTGATCGTGGCTGAGCGCAATCGGCCCTTTGACACCTTCGGCTGGGGCGTGGTGCTCTCGGATCAAACTTTGGGCAATTTGAAAACCGCCGATCCCGAGAGCGCGCAGCTCATTGGCGATGCGTTCAACCATTGGGACGATATCGAGGTCTTCTTCAAAGGCCGCAGCATGCGCTCCACAGGCCATGGCTTTTGCGGCATTGGCAGAAAACATCTGCTCAATATCTTGCAAGAGCGCTGCCAAGCGCTTGGCGTGGAGCTGGTGTTTGAAACCGATGTGCAGGATGACCAGGCGCTTGCTGCGCAATACGGCGCAGATTTGGTGATTGCCAGCGATGGCCTGAACAGTCGGATTCGCACGCGCTACGCCGCCACTTATCAGCCCGATATCGACACACGCCGCTGCCGCTTTGTTTGGCTGGGCACGAAGAAGACCTTTGATGCATTCACCTTCGCGTTTGAAAAGACAGAGCACGGTTGGTTTGCCGCGCATGCCTACAAATTCAACGAAGACACCTCGACCTTCATCGTAGAAACACCGCATGAGGTGTGGAAGGCGCATGGCTTGGATGCGATGGAGCAGCCAGAAGCCATTGCGTTTTGCGAAAAACTCTTTGCTAAGTATTTAGATGGCAATGCCCTCATGAGCAATGCCAGCCATTTGCGTGGCAGCGCGATCTGGATACAGTTTCCGCGCGTGGTTTGCGGCAATTGGGTGCACGAGGAAACGGTTGCTGGCAAGAATGTACCCATCGTGCTCATGGGAGATGCTGCGCACACGGCGCACTTCTCCATTGGCTCGGGCACCAAGCTGGCGCTGGAAGATGCAATTGATTTGGCCGACGAGTTTGTTTTATATGGAAAAACGGCCAATCGCCCGCAAGAAATAAGCGCAAACAGCTATGCTTTTGATAGTGAATCGATTTCTAAGATTTTGCAAGCCTATCAAGCCCGCCGCAGCGTGGAAGTGCTGAAAATTCAAAACGCAGCGCGAAATTCCACCGAGTGGTTTGAGAATGTGGAGCGCTATGCAGGCATGGAAGTCGAGCAGTTTTATTACAGCCTGCTCACCCGCAGCCAGCGCATCAGCCACGACAACCTGCGTGTACGCGATGCGAAATGGTTGCTCGGGTATGAGAGCTGGTTTGGCAAACGCCCTAACGCAAAGCATCCCGTATTACCGATGCTCACACCCTTCAAGATGCGCGAGGTGCAGCTGAAAAATCGCATCGTTGTGAGCCCCATGGCCACCTACAGCGCAGTCGATGGCATCTTGCAAGATTTCCATCTCGTGCACCTGGGCGCGCGCGCTTTAGGCGGCGCAGCGCTCGTGATGGTGGAGATGACTTCGCCCACGATGGACGGAAGAATCACGCCCGCTTGCCCGGTACTAGAGAATGATGCGCAACAAGCCGCGCTCGCTCGCATTGCACAATTTTTTAAAGCCAGCAGTGGCGCGAAATTAGGATTACAGCTCGGCCACAGCGGCCCCAAAGGCTCCACGCAACTCGGCTGGGAAACGACAGACGAGCCTTTAACCACTGGCAATTGGCCATTGATCGCCGCAAGCGCCGTGCCCTATGGCGAGCAAAACCAAATTCCTAAAGCGATGACCCGCGCTGATATGGATCGCATCACAGCCGCCTTCGTGGAAAGCACACGCCGCGCCCAAGCCGCAGGCATTGACTGGCTAGAGCTGCACTGCGCCCACGGCTATTTGCTCTCTAGCTTCATCTGCCCGCTCACTAATAAACGTAGCGATGAATACGGTGGTAGCTTAGAAAACCGCTGTCGCTATCCGCTCGAAGTGTTCAAAGCCATTCGAGCCGCATGGCCGCAAGGCAAGCCGATCAGCGTGCGCATCTCCGCACACGATTGGGCTGAAGGTGGCAACACGGATGCCGATGCGGTAGAAATCGCGCGCCTCTTCCAAGCCGCTGGCGCAGACATGATCGACGTCTCCAGCGGCCAAACCACCCGCGCCGCCAAGCCGATCTATGGCCGCATGTATCAAACGCCATTCGCAGACCGCATCCGCAATGAAATCGGCATCGCCACGATTGCCGTCGGTGCAATCACCGAGGCTGATCATGCCAACAGCATCATCGCCGCAGGCCGCGCAGACCTCTGCGCCATTGCTCGCCCGCATTTGGCAGATCCAGCATGGACGCTGCACGCCGCTGCACAGCAGCAAAGCCGCGATGTGGAATGGCCACTGCCCTACATCAGTGGCCGCGATCAGATGTACCGCGAAATCGCCAAAGCTCGAGCCATCCAAGAAGCGCTGGATGCAACACATTGAGGGACACACATGGATCTAGAAGCCCGCCTCCATACTGATCATGCCGACGAGCTGCGCCTGTGGCTGCGCATGCTCACTTGTACGCAACTGATCGAGCGCAACATCCGCGCCGCACTGCGTGAAAAATTCGACACCACGCTCCCGCGTTTCGACTTGATGGCGCAGTTGGAGCGTGCGCCGCAAGGACTGAAGATGAACGAGTTATCTCGTCGCTTGATGGTCACAGGTGGCAATATCACGGGCATCACTGATCAGCTCGTCAACGAAGGGCTTGTGGAGCGAATGAGCGTGGAAGGCGATCGCCGCGCCTATCTCGTGAAGCTCACACCCGCAGGCCACGCAAGCTTCGAAGCCATGGCGCGCGAGCACGAAACCTGGATCACACAAGCCTTCGCCGGCCTCGGTGAAAAAGACATGACGCAACTGCACAAGCTCCTAGGCCGCGTGAAAGACAGCGCTGTGGCCATGAACTTGATGACCGATACACCTGCATAAAAATCATGAAGCACTACATCTCTGCCAATAATCCGATGCGCCCGCAATTCTCTGCGCAGCAATCTTATACAGCCAAGCATTTTTCTTATGCTTTCGACGCAGGCATTGCGACGATCACACTCAATCGCCCTGACAAGAAGAATCCGCTGACTTTTGATTCCTACGGCGAGCTGCGCGATCTCTTCCGCAATTTCGTTTACGCCACCGATGTGAAAGCAGTCGTGTTCACCGGCAGCGGCGGCAATTTCTGCAGTGGCGGCGATGTGCATGAAATCATTGGTCCGCTCACCAAGATGAGCATGCCCGAGATGCTGGAATTCACCCGCATGACGGGCGACTTAGTGAAAGCCATCAAGGCTTGCCCCCAGCCAGTGATTGCCGCGATTGACGGTATCTGCGCAGGCGCAGGCGCGATGATCGCACTCGCTGCGGATATGCGCCTAGGCACACCGAATGCAAAGACCGCCTTCCTCTTCACCCGCGTCGGTCTCGCAGGCGCAGACATGGGCGCATGCGCCTTGCTCCCCCGCATGATCGGCCAAGGCCGTGCCTCTGAATTGCTCTTCACTGGCCGCGCGATGACAGCGCAAGAGGGTTTGAATTGGGGTTTCTTCAATGCACTGCATGACAGCGCAGATCTGGGCGCTGCTGCCAACAAGCTGGCGGTGTCTCTGGCAGAAGGCCCAACATTCGCTCACGGCATGACGAAAACCATGCTGCATCAAGAATGGGCGATGACGATTGATCAAGCGATTGAGGCAGAAGCTCAGGCGCAGGCGATTTGCATGAAGACAGGCGATTTCACGCGGGCTTATGAGGCTTTCGTGGCCAAGCAGAAACCTGTTTTTGCAGGGGATTGAGATGAATACATTCAACGGCGCTTTTGAACGCAAAAGACGCAAAAACTTCGCAGAAGTCGCAAAAAAGAAACAGCCAAATTTTGCTTTTTTCTTCTGCGACTTCTGCGTAACTTCTGCGTCTTTTGCATTCAAAAGGAACGGTTTGTTCGCCGAGGCAGCATCATGAATCTACGCGCCTCCACCAAACATTTAAGCCTGCCCTTCTTCGAAGCGCAGCACAAAGAAATCGGCAATTGCCTTGCCGATTGGTTGCCCAAGCAGAACATTGACGAAAGCGATGATCGCGCCGCTTGCAAGGCATGGGTGAAGCTGTTGGGCGCGAATCAGTGGTTGCGCTACTGCGTGCCTGCTGCACACGGCGGAGCATTTGAAAAAATTGATTCCCGTTCGCTGGTAATCCTGCGAGAAAACCTTGCCTTCCATTCCGCGCTGGCAGATTTCGCCTTCGCCATGCAAGGCTTAGGCAGTGGATCAATCTCGCTCGCAGGTTCGCCTGAGCTGCAGAAAAACTATCTGCCGCAAGTGGCGCGTGGCGAAAAGATTGCGGCCTTTGCACTTTCTGAGCCCGATGCAGGTAGCGATGTAGCTGCTATGAATACAGTAGCAGTCCACGCAGATTCTGCGCCGGTAAGTGGCCATTTTTCTTATGAAATCAATGGGAAAAAGACTTGGATCAGCAATGGCGGTATCGCGGATTTTTACTGCGTCTTTGCCAAGACCGATATGCAAATGGGCTCGCGCGGTATCAGCGCATTTGTGATGGATGCGAATACGAAGGGCTTGGATGACAGCGAGCATATCGACGTGATCGCGCCGCATCCGCTGGCGCTCTTGAAGTTTGATGCTTGCAAAGTGCCGGGCAGCCAAATGCTTGGCGAAGAGAATGCGGGCTTCAAGCTGGCGATGGCTACTCTAGATATCTTCCGCCCCTCAGTTGCAGCGGCAGCTTTGGGCTTTGCGCGCCGAGCGCTGCACGAAGCACGCGAGTATGCGCAAGGTCGCAAAATGTTTGGCAAGACTTTGGCTGATCAACAAATCACCCAAGCCAAGCTCGGCGAGATGGCTGCGCTCATTGATGCGGGCGCTGTGCTCACTTATCGCGCTGCTTGGATGCGCGATGTAGCCTTGGCATCTGGCGAAGCATCACGAGAAGACTACACAGCCGCCGCTGCCATGGCCAAGATGGTGGCCACCGAGAATGCCAACAAAGTGATCGATATGGCGCTGCAAATGCATGGCGGCATGGGCGTGAAGGTGGGAACACATATCGAAGCGCTCTACCGCGACATTCGCGCGCTGCGCATCTACGAAGGTGCGACGGAAGTGCAACAACTCATTTTGGGCAAGTCTGTTCTCACAGGGGTGATCTGATGAAATCTGTGCAAACCGATTCATTCGTACGCGATCAACTGCCGCCACCAGAGGCTTGGCCGCAGTACCGTTTTGATCGCCCGGAGTTGCAGTTTCCAGATCAGCTCAATGCGGTAGAGCATTTGCTGGATCACGCAGTCAGCAAAAAGGGCTTTGCGAGCAATGTGATGCTGCGCTCCGTGCAGCGCAACTTCACTTACACCGAGGCGCAAGGCGTGGTTAATCGCATTGCGGCGTATTTGATCGAGGATTGCAAACTCATCCCCGGCAATCGCGTGTTGCTGCGCGGCCCTAATTCCATCGGTATGGCTCTGTGTTGGCTCGCTGTGGTGAAAGCTGGTTTAGTAGCCGTGGCCACGATGCCGCTGCTACGTGCAAAAGAATTGTCAGAGATCATCACCAAAGCTCGGCCTTCTCTCGCTCTGTGCGATGGGCAATGGCTTGCTGAACTGGAAGCAGCACAACAGCAAAGCTCTTCACCCATGCAGCGTGTGATCTGCTTCAACTCTGAAGGCGCGCAAGATTTAGGACAACTCTACGCGAGCAAAAGTGGTGAGTTCACAGCCTGCCCCACACTCGCCACCGATGTGGCTATGATGGCTTTCACCAGCGGCACCACAGGCTTGCCCAAAGCCGCCGTGCATTTGCACCGCGATCTGCTCGCTGCCTGCGAATGCTGGCCACGCCATGTGTTGCAAGCCAAGCCCACCGACATCATCATCGGCTCGCCACCTCTGGCTTTCACCTTTGGCCTAGGCGGCCTGCTGCTCTTTCCCATGTGGGCCGGTGCAAGCGTGTATTTTCACGACAAAGCTTACACACCGGAAATCATGGTGGATGTGATCAACAACATCAAAGCCACCATCAGCTACACCGCTCCTACTTTCTACCGACAGATGGCCGCCTTCGCCAAAGCCAAAGGCGTGAAGAGCTTGCGCATCAGCGTGAGCGCGGGCGAAGGCTTGCCCGATGCCACGCGCCAACTTTGGAAAGAAGCCAGTGGGCTAGAAATGCTCGATGGCATTGGCGCAACCGAGATGTTTCACATCTTCATCTCCAGCGCGGGGGCAGACATCAAGCGTGGCGCGATCGGTAAAGTCGTCCCCGGCTACACCGCCAAAGTGGTGGATGACGAAGGCAATGAACTCCCACGCGGCAAAGTGGGCAAACTCGCCGTCATCGGCCCCACAGGTTGCAAATACTTCGCCGATGAACGCCAAAAGAACTATGTGAAAAACGGCTGGAACTACCCCGGCGATGCCTTCATGCAGGATGTTGATGGCTATTTCTTCTTCCAAGCTCGAGCAGACGACATGATCATCAGCGCCGGCTACAACATCGGTGGCCCCGAGGTAGAAGACTGCTTGCTCAAACATCCCGCAGTCGCCGAATGCGGCGTGATCGGCGCACCTGACGAAGAGCGCGGCATGGTGGTGAAAGCTGTTCTTATATTGAAGAATGGTTTTGCAGGCGACGAGGCCATGGTGAAGACGCTACAAGAGCACGTCAAAACCAATCTCGCGCCTTACAAATACCCAAGACAAATCGAATTCCGCACTTCCTTGCCTCGCACTGAAACGGGTAAGTTGCAGCGGTTTAAGTTAAGGTCTTTGGCGAGCTGACCAAAAGAACGCAAAAGACGCAAAAATTCGCAGAAGCCGCAGAAAAAACCATGTCTTTTCCTATCGCTGCTCAAGCAATTCTTTGTCAATCGATCACCCTTCTTTCTACTATTTTGCGTCTTCTGCGCATTTTTGCGTCTTTTGCGTTCTCCTCTTAGCCTCGTACATACGTCTCAAGAAAGTACAAAATGCATCAACTCCTCCAACCCCCAGATTGGGCGCCTGCAAAAGGTTATGCCAACGGTATGGCCGTGACGCTCACCGCTGGCAGCCAGCTCATCTTCACCGGCGGGCAAATCGGCTGGAATGCGCAGCAGCAGTTTGAGAGCGATGATTTCATTGCGCAAACCAAGCAAGCGTTACTCAATGTGTTAGCGATTTTGAAAGAAGCTGGCGCAGCGCCAGAGCACATGACGCGCATGACTTGGTACATCATCGATTGCGATGAATACAACGCACGCTTGCGCGAACTCGGTGGTGTTTACCGCGAAGTGATGGGAAAGAACTTTCCGGCGATGAGCTGTGTGGGCGTGGCGCGCTTGGTGGAGAAGCGCGCCAAAGTGGAGATTGAAGTCACGGCTGTGAAGCCTTGAGCCATCTAGCGCAAACCGATTGCTATTGAATTCGTAGCATCTCGCGCACAATTTAATTGGCCAGACGGCCTTTTTGGCTTATAAATTTTGCACCAAAAAGCACAATGATCAATGCAGCACCCACGCAGGCCACGCCCGCCCATTGCCATGCGCTCACGCTCTCGCCCAAGAGCAACATACCTGCAGCGATACCAACGACGGGCACACCCAAGCTGAGTGGCGCGACGCGATTGGCCGCATGGCGCTTGAGCAAATTCGTCCACATCGCGTAGGCCGCAATCGTAGCAATCCAGCCCAGATAGGCAGCAGCCGCCCAAGCCGTCCACGGCGCTTGTATGAGGCTTTCAATCACAGCTGGCACGCTGCCCGTATCGAGCGCGGCAGAGAGCAAGACGAATGGAATGATCGGCACAGCAGAACTCCACACCACAAAGGCTAATGCGTCATAGCCTGGAGCGGCTTGCTGCGCTTTGCGCGCAACGATATTTGATGCCGCCCACGAGGCAGCTGCACATAAATTCAACGCGAAAGAAAGCACGGTCACGCCTGATTGCAGCGTCGAGCCGGTGATGAAGTGCATCGCAAAGCACATCAACGCCAATGCCGCCATAGCTAAGCCTACAAGCTGCGCACGATTCAAACGCTCTTGCAAAAACAACAGCCCAAACAGCGCCGTAAAAAACACCTGCGTTTGCATCAACACCGAAGCCAATGATGCGGTCATGCCCAACTTCAAAGCGGTGAATAAGAAACCAAATTGCCCAATGCCCTGCGCCACGCCATACAGCAGCACCCAGCGCCAAGGCAGGCCGCGCGGACGGATGAAGAGCAGCAGTGGAAAGGCCGCCAACAAATAGCGCGCCGCCCCCATCTGAAACGGCGTCCAGCTAGCCAAGCCCCATTTCATCACCACAAAATTCAAGCCCCAGCTGACCACAATGAACAAGGCAAACGCGCTGTCACGCGCGGAAAAGCTGGGTGGTGAAGTCATGCATCGATTGTGGCGCAAAGTTGTTCTCGCCCCGTCTTGTATTCATGCTGATCAGCCACACGATTGATGCTTTATGCTGCGTGTTATGAATGTTTTAGATCCAGAAACGATTTCCAATTTCCAACGCGATGGTGCGGTTGTGTTGCGCGGTGTGTTCAACACCATGCAACTGATGCAGCTTGAATTAGGCATCGAAGAGAACTTGGCCAACTTAAGCCCCTTGGCCATCACCGCTAGCGAGAGCGACGATCCTGGGCGTTTCATCGAAGATTTCTGCACTTGGCAAAGCAATGATCACTACGAGCAGATTCTTAAAACATCGGCCTTGCCCTTGATCGCCAAAGAGCTGATGCAAAGCCAAACTGTGCGCCTGTATCACGATCATCTGCTCGTGAAAGAAAGCGGCACGCGCGCGCCCACGCCTTGGCATCAAGATCAGCCGTATTACAACGTGAGTGGCCGCCAGAATGTGAGCTTTTGGATTCCTGTCGATCCTGTGCCAGAGCAGAGTACGCTGCGCTTGATCGCAGGCTCGCACGAAGGCACTTGGTACATGCCGCGCACTTTCCGTGATGCGCAGGCCAAGTGGTTTCCTGAAGGCAGTTTGCAAGAGCTGCCTGATATCGAAGCTCATCCTGATCAATTCAAGCAACTCGCATGGGCGCTCGAGCCCGGTGATTGCATCGCCTTCCACATGCTCACCCTTCACGCTACGCGCGGCACACCGCCCGGTAATCGCCGCCGCGTGTTTTCTGCGCGCTATTTGGGCGATGACGCAAGGCATGCGGTCAGACCCTGGCGTACCTCACCGCCCTTTGAGGGCTTGGCGCAGAGGCTTGCTGATGGCGCAGAAATGAACGATGATATGTTTCCACGTTTGATTTGACAGAGCTCAACATGCCATCAACACGCCGCGATGTTTTGACCTACAGCTTGGGGCTAGGCTCTGCAGCAGTTTTTGCTCAAGACACGAAACAGTCGCTACCCACAGTCGGTCAAGCACTCGCTTTGCCAGAAGCCAGCTTGCTCGGCGGCGGCACATTCAAGCCTGCGCAAGCTCGAGGCAAAGTCACCGTGATTTATTGGTGGGCGAGCTGGTGTCCGTTTTGCATGATCCAAAGCCCGCATATCGAAGCCCTGTGGAAAGCGCATCAATCGCGCGGCCTGCAAATGCTCACGCTCTCGATCGACAAAACTGAAGCAGCCGCGAAAGACTATCTAGCCAAGAAAAACTACAGCTTCCCCGCAGCCATGTTCACCCCCGCTATCGCCAAAACACTCCCCAAACCCAAAGGCCTCCCCGTCGTCATCGTGCGCGGGAAAGATGGCAAGGTACTGCATGCCGAATCGGGTGAGATGTTTCCTGAAGACATTGAAAAAATCGGCAAGTGGGTTTGAGCCACTTGCCGATCTGAGAAGCATTGCAACGCGGCAATTTACTGAGGCTTCAAGCCCACCGTCTTAGCCACAGCCGCACCCGCTGCGATTTCATCTTTGTAGAAGCTATCTAAGCGGCCGAGCGTCATCGGTGGCGCAAGAACCACGCCTGCGGCTTCCACGGATTTGCGCACTTCTGGCTTGGCCAACGCGGCCAGCACGGCGCTATTGAGCGAAGCGGCAATCGCATCGGGCGTGTTTTTGCTCACTTGCAGACCAATCCAAATACTGTAGTCGTAATTGCCATAGCCGGAAGTTTCGCGAATCGATGGCACTTTCGGCAAACGAGCAATCGGCGCGGGCGAAACAACAGCAATCGCTTTGATTTGGCCGCCGTCAATCGCACCAGGCACAGGGCCAGCGGCAGGCAACACCGCCCAATCGAGCACGCCGCCCATCAAATCTTTGAGGTAGGGAGCCAGACCGTTGTAAGGCGCATGCAGGGCTTTGAAGCCGCCGATTTTGGCGGCGTCTTCTGCCATCAGGTGATACAGCGAGCCCACGCCCGTGCTGCCGAAAGCCAATGGCTTGTCTGCCTTCTTTGCGTACTCAACGAATTCGGCCATGGTGTTGACAGGCAAATCTTTACGCACCGCGATCACCATGACTGTGCGACCCATGAGAGCCGCCATGCGCATGTCTTCCGGCTTGTTTTTCGCAGCGGCCACACCCAGCGGGGTGTAGATCAACTCAAGCGGTGAGCCAGCCAAAATCGTGTGGCCGTCTGCAGTTGCATTGGCTACTTTAAGCACACCTAAAGAGCCGCCCACACCCACCACGTTTTCCACGATCACAGGCTGATTCGTTTGCTCAGAAATCGCCTTGCTCATTACGCGAGCCACCACATCGGAGGGGCCACCTGCTGGAAAGGCCACCACCATGTTCATCTGGCGCGAAGGGTATTGCGCATGCGCTGCGCCCGCAAGCATCAAGCCCACAAGGCTTGCCATCAGCATCTTGAATCCAACTTTCATCTCTGTCTCCTCAAGTAAAAATAACAGGCCAAACACACAATTTGCAAGAACCCCGCGCCTGAAGCGAGGCTCATGTTCAGGTAAACGAAAAATTCACTTCAGGCGCGAGGCCGCTCACGATGCGCGCGATGCTCTTGCCCGAGCCGCAAGCGTGCGTCCAGCCGAGCGTGCCGTGGCCGGTGTTCAT
The DNA here is from genome assembly GCF_018413605.1 of Variovorax sp. PCZ-1. Classification (GTDB taxonomy): domain Bacteria; phylum Pseudomonadota; class Gammaproteobacteria; order Burkholderiales; family Burkholderiaceae_C; genus JANMDU01. Next base: position 178,238 of record NZ_JAHCDN010000004.1, read on the forward strand.
GAATAAATTGGGGAGCTTGCTTTTGCCGATGATGGGCACATTGCTCGGCGTGGCGGGGCGCAGGCCCGTCCAGTAGCTAGCCTGCGTTGCATCGCCCGCGCCGGGGAAAAGTTGCTCTACGCGGCGCACGATGGCCTCACACCGCACGCGGTTCAAGTCTCGGTCATAGCCATTGAGTTCTGCTGTGCCTGCGATGCGCAATCTGTCGCCACGCGGGTCGCCATCTTTCGGCGTAAGGCGTGAAAACACCAGCTTAAATTCATCATCCGTCAAGCTCACCTGATGCGCCATGCTCGCGTCTTTCACAGGCATCGTCACGGAATAACCTTTGGCGGGATAGATCGGCAAGTTGATGCCTAGCGGCGCGGCGTAGAGCGGGCTCAAGCTACCCATCGCGAGCACATAACTGTCTGCACGCAGCCTTTGAAAACGCCCTTCGTTGTCTGTTGCTTCGATGTGATCAATCTTCCCGCCGGCTTCACGCAAAGCCGTGATCGTGTGACTCATCAAGAATTTCACCCCCGCCGCTTCGCACAGCTTCACCAACTCGCGCGCAAACTGATTTGCATCGCCCGATTCGTCTTCAGCGGTGTAGGTTGCGCCTGCCAATGTGCCGCGCATGTGGCGCAGTGCGGGCTCTAGTTTGATGGCTTCTTCCGCACTGATCACCTGCCGCTCGCAGCCCAGTGCGCGCATTTGCTCGGCGGGCTTCAGTGCACCTTCAAACTCTTTTTGTGAGGTGTAGAAATGCAAAATGCCCTGCGTGCGCTGGTCGTAATGCAAACCTGTCGATGCGCGAAGCTCTTGCAACATGCTGCGGCTGTATGTGCCCAAGCGCACGATCTGCTCAATGTTGTGCCGCGTGCGTGCGGGCGTGCATTCGCGCATGAATTGCAGCCCCCAAAGCCACTGCCGCATATCCGCCCGAATGCGAAACAGCAGCGGCGCATCTTCCTTGCCCAGCCACTGCAACACCTTCAAAGGTGCACTCGGATTCGCCCAAGGCTCAGCATGGCTCACCGAGATTTGCCCGCCATTGGCAAAGCTGGTTTCAGCCGCCGGATTGGCTTGTCGATCCACCACAGTCACTTCGTGGCCAAGCTGAGAGAGGTAATACGCGGAGCTCACACCGAGCAAGCCGCTGCCGAGAACGAGGACTTTCATTGTTTTCTAAGCCTTTTAAGAGGATAGCCGGCATAGAATATGCGCAAAATGCTATGAAATAAATAGCAACTGCAGCTTCTAGGCCATGCCGCTCCCCCTGTCCTCGGTACCTGAGAGATTCACACCGCGCTAGGGTAGCGAGGCATTTGCTCCTTCGGTGCGCACTCACTGATGTGAGGCGGCTCTCCAGACGGCTTTAACAAAAAAATGCAGTGGTGGAAACCTGAGCGTGTATGGGAGTTTGCGCCTTCGGTGGATGCGACATGAACAATAATGCCGCAACTCTCTCCTGCGTAAATGAAATATATTGCATATTTCTTAGATTGACAATAGATAACTTCTAAATATGAGCACAAGATTGCTAGCGTTTACCCTTAATTTTGAGCTGACACCAAGCGGCGGCGGCATTAAAGAACTAGCCGAGCGGCTCCGACACTGAGTTTCAGTCAGCTTCTGGAATTCGCATTTGGCGCGCTTCAGCGGGAATAGGTAACGAACTCTGCGCGATTACTTGAATAGCTAGTTCTTTGGCGCAGCGCGAAATATCCTCGTCGTCAGAATATATCTTGCCTACTCCGCGTGAAGCAGCACATGCAACGATCATCCAGTCGTATTTGAATTTGGTTCTCGTGACAGCTTTGTGCGATTTCTTATCCCAAGCCTGCTCCAATAAAAGAGCGCACTCTGTTGCTGCCCGCCTGTCAAACGGAATAACTTCAAAACTAGTTGAATTGCTGAATTTTTGACTGTACTCGTCCCGTGCCTTACCGGCACGAATCAACAATTCGGTCAAACAAGGGGCTGGGATCAGGATGCGTGTTTTTGATTTGCTCAACGAACTAAGTAAATGATCTAAAGCTGCTCGCCTGTCGCCCACCAACTTCGGATTCAAAAGATCAATTAGATAACTGGAATCAAATGCAACACCCGCCATGAATTATGCTTCCCGTAATTTTTTTAATTCGGCATGCGGATCGTCAAATGCGTTCCATTGACTACCTTTGATAGAACGCAGGATAGCAACATCATCTACAAGTTGTGTTTGTTCAAGCTGCTCCCAACTCTTTAGCTTGAACTCATCTAACTTCCATACGCGATCCTGAGTACGCCGCCATTTGCCAGTCCCAAGAATACGTACTTGATCACCAAATAAATGATGTGCAAGTTCACGTGCCAAATCACGGGTAGTGGTGCAAGGGTATGTCGTGCCGTCCGTGTCTTGTAATAGCAAAGGTACGGTTTCGTCCTTACCACCGACTTTAATTACCGTACCGATCAACTCACCAGCCTCATGGACGATGGCTTCTTCAGCCAAAGGTATTTTGCAACCGGGGAAAAGAATAATTTCAGCCCCGCCTTTTTTCCTTAGAACAGCCGATGCGCGATCTTCTCGGAGCATGTCGTTGATATGACCAATTTGCTTCTTAGCATCTTCAGGGCAATCATGCGAGCCCACCAGTTTTAGGCGCGTTGCTACTTTTGGCGCAGCTTCACGTGCAACCATGCTTTCAAGTATCGCGCTGCCTTTGCGGACTTTAGAAAAATGCACGTATTCCTGGTTGCCAAACACTTTCGATAAGCTCGCAAGATATTCTGCCAAACGTGCCATTGGCAGCGTTTCGGGCATCCAAGCATCTATCCGAAAGTCGTAAAGGTCAGGTTTATCCACAGCACTGATTATTTCATCATTCCATTGATAGGGGAAGCTTAATCCACCCGCGCCCCGCTTGCCTTAACCGGCTTCTCATACCTCGCGCGCTCTTGCGCCATAAAGCTGGCGAATTCTTGCGGGCTGTTCGGTGTCGGCTCGGCCATGAGGCCTGCGTAGCGGGTTTGGGTTTCGGGGAGTTTGAGAGCGGCGGTGAAGGCGGCGTTGAGTTTGTTCACCACGTCTGCTGGTGTGCCTGCAGGGGCGACTAAGCCCCACCAGGTGTCGATAGCGAAGCCGGTGAAGAGATTGGGCATGGCTTCTTGCAGTGTGGGCACATCGGGCAGATTGGGCGAGCGCTTGAGGGCTGTGACACCCAAGGCTTTGAGTTTGCCGCTCCTGATATTCGGTGCTGCTGTGGCGAGGTTGTCGAAATTGAAATCGACTTGGCCGGAAAGCAGGCCGAGCTGGGCGGGGTTGCCGCCGTTGTAGGGGATGTGAACGGCGAAGACGCCTGCGCGCTGCTTGAACATTTCGCCCGCCAAATGTCCGCCCGAGCCATTGCCACCTGAGCCGTAGTTGAGCTTAGCGGGGTTGGCTTTGGCATACGCCACGAATTCTTGGAAGGTGTTGATTTTGAGGCGCGCGGCGGTATCGGCGTTCATCACCAGCACTTGGGGCACGCGCAGCATTTGCGTGATGGGGGCGAAATCTTTGCCGGCATCGAAAGGCATCTTGCTGTAGAGCCAGGGGTTGATGGCGTGGGTGGCGAGCGCGGCGATGCCAATGGTCGTGCCATCCGGCGCGGCCTTGGCCACGAGGTCTGCGCCGATATTGCCACCTGCGCCGGGTTTGTTGTCGATGATGACGGTGCCTAGGCTGCTTTTCACTTGCTCCGCGATGAGGCGGGCGGTGACGTCAATCGGGCCGCCTGCGGCGTAGGGGACGACGAGGCGGATCGGTTTTTGTTGGCTAAAAGCGGTGATCGTCGGCAAGGATATTGCGCCGAGTGCTATTGATTTTGTAGTTAATGCGATGAGTTGTCTGCGTTGCATGATGATGATAACTTTCTTAAAAGAAGAACGCAAAAGACGCAGAAGAAACGCAAAATTCGCAAAAATCTACCATCACAGTCTGAATTTTTGCGTCTTTTGCGTTTCTTCTGCGCCTTTTGCGTTCTATTGTTTGAGTGATGAAAACTTCATCAATCTTTAATCTAATTTAGCCCCAGAGCGCTTGATGATTGGCTCCCACTTTTTCGCTTCATCGGCGATGAGCTTGCCGAAATCGTCTGCACTGCCGCCTACAGCATCCAAGCCCGCGGTCTTCATGCGCTCCATCACACTGGCTTCTTTCATCGCAGCATTGATGGCGGCATTGATGCGGTCAATGATGGGGCGGGGCGTGCCTGCGGCGACGAGCACGCCGTTCCAAGCGATGGCTTCGAAGCCTTTCAACTCGTTCAAACCTGCGCTTTCCACAGTGGGTAAATCGGGGGTGAGTGAGTAGCGCGTCTTGCCTGTCACAGCCAAGGCCTTCATGCGGCCTGCGCGCACTTGCGGGAGGATGAGTGTGGGCACGGTAGCGAGGATTTGGGTGTCGCCTGCGGCGGTGGAGAGGGCTGCAGGCGGGCCGCCGTTGAAAGGAATGTGCACGGCGAATGTGCCCGTGAGTGCCTTCAGATATTCCATCGTAAGGTGAGATGAAGAGCCATTGCCTACTGAGGCGTAGTTGTATTTGCCGGGGTTGGCCTTCATCAGCGCCACCAGCTCTTTCATGTTGCTTGCAGGTACGCTCGCGTTGACCGCGATGATGTTAGGCTGCGAGGTGGTGATCACCACGGGCGCTAAATCTTTGAGCGGGTTATACGGCAGCTTGCTGTAGAGGAAGGGCGCGAAGGCCACGGGGCCGTTGAAGCCGAGCAGCCAGGTGTGGCCATCCGCTGCGCTTTTGGCCACTTCATTGGTGGCGACTGTGCCGCCGGCTTGGGGGCGGTTTTCAATGACTATGGCCTGGCCGAGCGTGGCGGCCAAGCGCTCCTGCATGGCGCGGGCGATGGCATCCAATGAGCTACCTGCACCGGAGGCGATGATCCAGCGGATGGGTTTAGAGGGAAAATTTTGAGAAAAAGCAGAGATTGCCGGCATAGATGCTGCGCTGGCAGCTATGAATTTAATAGTATTTCTACGTGAAAGCGTCATGATACGAAGGTCAACGAAGTTAAGTTAACCGAAACTTTACCTTGCTTTGCAAACCAGATGTGAGCGGGTTCGCACGGATAGGCGTTGTCTAGGGGCACTCACAGCTACTGTGCTGCGAGGCAACATTCTTAAACCGATGGAGAACATGATGAAAATTCGCAATTTGATGATTGCATTAAGCTTGGCAGCCACTGGCATCGCTTTTGCCCAAACCGCCCCCTCCTCAACCAACACGCCTCGCATTGACAAGCGCGAAGCTCGCCAGGAGCAGCGTATCAACAAAGGCGCAGCGAATGGCTCCCTCACCGCGCAAGAAGCTACGCGGTTGAGCAAAGGCCAATCGCGAGTAGACAACAAACAGGCCAAGGCTGAGGCCGACGGCACAGTGACGAAGCGCGAGCGCGCCCATATTCATCATGCGCAAAACAAACAGAATCGCCACATCAAACGCCAAAAGCACGACAAGCAAACCGTCGCACCTGCAGCGGGTTAAGACCTCAGGATTTCAAGCCATCCAAGACTTGCGGGTAGCGCAACTGCACCCGCAGCTCGCGCTTCATCCGCTCATTGATGAGGCGGCGTGATTCGCTCATGAAGCTCAGCAGCATGAGCGGTAGCTCGCCCTGCGCAGCATCGCGGCTGATGCGAGGTGGGCGGGGCAGGCCATACAGATCGGCAGCGAGATCGAAATAGTCGCCCATTTTGAGCTGCGTGTCGTCCGCCACGTTGTAGATGCGCTGCGGCTTGCCGCGCCAGAGCGCTGCGATGCAGGCGCGGGCGAGATCGTTGGCGTGGATGTGGTTGGTGTACACATCGTCTTGGGCTACAAGCACTGGCGTGGCTTTGAGCAGACGGGTACGCGGTGTGCCACCTTCTCTGTCGTTGGCATAAATACCGGGGATGCGCAGGATGCTGGCCGTCATTCGGCCTCTTGCTGCATTTAAGATTTGCTGCTCTGCATCAACTCGCCGATGCGCGCGCGGCGTGTGCGCTTGCGTAGCGCGGCTCTCGCTCACCCAATCGCCTTGACAGTCGCCATACACGCCTGTGGTGGAGCCATAAATGAAATGCGTGGGTAAGCTGCGGCGGCGCAGGGCTTGCAGCAAATGCGCGGTGCGCGGATCGCGCCACCATTCGTCTTTGTTTTCTGTAGGCGGCGGTGCGAGATGGAGCACGCGGTCTGCGATGCCGGCTAGGCGGTGCAGGCTTGCAGCGTTATCTAAATTTCCCAGCAAAGGCTGAATACCTAGTACTTGGAGCTGCGGGGCTTTTTCTGGCGAAGAGGTGAGCGCGAGCTTGCGCACATGCGCGGGCAATTGCGCGGCCACGCGCAGCCCCACATCGCCACAGCCTACGATCAATAAGCGTTGTTGGCGGAAGCGGCGCGGCAGCGCGCCGAGGGGATTTAGATTTGAAGGCACAATTCGGGCTAGTCACAACAGTTTCAGTGCGTATTGTCTTATGTCTTTCCAAATCACCATCCAGCCCAGCGGCCGCAGCTTCACCGTCAACCCCGATCAGTTCATCCTCGCCTCTGGCATCAGCCAAGGCATTGGCCTGCCCTATGGCTGCAAAGATGGTGCTTGCGGCAGCTGCAAATGTAAAAAAATCTCCGGCTCGGTGGAGCATGGCCCGCATCAATCCAAAGCGCTCTCTGCCGAGGAAGAGGAAAACGGCTTCGTGCTGACCTGCTGCGCCAAGCCTTTGTCAGACGTGGTGCTCGAATCCAAGCAAGTCACGGAAGCCGGCGCATTCCCCATCAAGAAAATGCCTAGCCGCGTGATGGCGCTAGAGAAGCTCTCGCATGATGTGATGCGCGTGAAGCTGCAATTACCGGCCAATGATGTGGTGCAGTATCACGCGGGGCAGTATGTGGAATTTTTGCTGCGCGATGGCGCGCGCCGCGCTTACAGCATGGGTAATGCACCGCACACGCTCGATGCCGCCGCGCCCATGATCGAGCTGCACATTCGCCACATGCCCGGTGGCAAATTCACAGACCATGTGTTTGGCGCGATGAAAGAAAAAGAAATCCTGCGCATCGAAGGGCCGTATGGCAGCTTTTATCTGCGCGAGAGCGACAAGCCCATCGTGATGCTCGCATCTGGGACAGGCTTCGCGCCTATCAAAGCGCTGATCGAGCACATGCAATTCAAAAACATCACTCGCCCCACTGTGCTTTACTGGGGTGGTCGTCGCCCTGAGGATTTGTATTTGGATGCTTGGGTGAAAGAGCGCTTGGCTGAGATGCCGAACTTGAAATATGTGCCAGTGGTGTCGGATGCCTTGCCTGAAGACGCATGGACGGGGCGCACAGGCTTTGTGCATCAAGCCGTTCTGGATGATTTGGCTGATCTCAATGGTCATCAGGTCTATGCCTGTGGCGCGCCGATTGTGGTGGATTCGGCGCAAAGAGATTTTGTGGCGCAGCGTGGGCTGCCTTCGGATGAGTTCTACGCTGATTCGTTTACCACTGAGGCGGATAAGGCGTAGGCTTGATGCTTTTTGGGCAGTTTGCCGGCGTATTTATTGCGCGGCGTGCTATTGAATTTATAGTGTTGGCGTGCTGATGATTTCTGCTTTGGGAGACCGGCCACGTCTGCGCTTGTGCTGTTCCCCTCCGTGAATGTCCTCCGGCTGGCGCTGCGCGCGTGCCTCCCCCTTTATTTCACTGCGGTGAACAACCCAACCACAGCCGAGGCCTTGTTGGTGCGCTGTGATTTTTTTACTCAGCTAGCCAATCAAGTACTGGCAATGCTCCGGGGAGGATAGGACTCACATCTGTCGGCAAGCGCTGCCAGCGCATCTCCTGCCCCTCGCGCATGTCAAACACACCGCTCCATTCATGCACTTTGCAAAAATGCAGGCGCACCAACGCGTGCGGGTAGTCCACCACCTGCTCTTTCCAAGGATGCACATCGGCAATCGTGATGCCGATCTCTTCCACCAGCTCACGTCGCAAAGCTTCAGCCAAAGTTTCCCCGCGCTCAATCTTGCCGCCTGGAAATTCCCAATAGCCCGCATAGACTTTGCCAGCAGGCCGAGTCGTCATCAAGAAGCTGCCATCGGGCTGCATCAAGATACCCACTGCGACATCCACAATTTTTCGCTGCCCATCATCGCCCATACCTTGGCGCGGAATATGTGAATCAGCTTGAAGTGTGTTGTTTGTCATAGCGATATTGTGATTCAAGCAGAGGGTTACAAGCCTTGGCAAAACGCCAACACCTCATCCGCATACATCTCAAAATCACTGATCGCATGATCGCCGCCTTCGAGCACGCGCATCGTGCCAGCGGGAAAACGCTTCGTCATCTCCCGCCATTTCAGCACCTCATCGCCTTTGGCAATGATGGCCATGTAGCGCTCGGGGCGGGTGAAGGCTTGGCCGTCGATCACTTTGAGTTCATCGACATGCTGCTGCGTGAATACGAAGTCTCCTTCATCATGCCAATTTTTCACGCGACCAATATAGGCGGATAAATCTCTGGCGGGAAACGGCGCAGGGTTGAGCAATACGCAGCGCGCGTAGATGCCAGCGCGCAACAGGCGCTCGGTGAGTGCGGCAGCGTAGAAACCGCCGAGCGAAGAGCCGATCACGGCAAGCGGGATTTTTCTTTTTGTCTCATCTTGAGGTGCAGCAAACTGCCACGCTAGCTCGAATGCCTCAGCGGGAGAAGGCGGAAGTTGCGGGCAATACCATTCAATAGCGGCTTTCTTGCGGTTTGCTAAGCGCACCTTCTGCGCCATGAGTTTCGCTTTGGAAGATTGCGGCGAAGAGCGGAATCCGTGGAGGTAGAGCAGGCGCATGGATTTGCTTATTCGGCATTAGTCAGAAAAAACAAGTCGCAGCTTGGCATGGATCGCAAAAGTCTTTGCAAATGTTCTCGTCTTCTTTGCGCTGATTGTTTTTGTTGTTATTTTCTAAAGCGATGGCTGTCTGCATTGATTGATAGGCTGTTTTGCATCTAGAGAACTGTTTAGGCAAAGCAGTGACTAATGCGAATAGTCCTAGCCGTTGCGTTACTCCACGAGCATATGCTGAGCACGAACGTCGCCCTGTATGCACCCTGTACGCACAGCAAAAACCTTTGTGCGGCGACAAATATCGTTGATATGCCCCAATAGCAGAGTCAGCAAAATTTGCAGCAAGCGAAGTCATACGATTCTTAGAAAGGTGATGCGCTGTTCAGTGTCATTGTCTGCGAATTAGCAGGATGCAGAAACTCAAGCTGCCAAGCATGCAAATACATGCGCTTCATACCCGCCTTAACCAACGCCTTGTTCAACTCAAAATCGCCATACTTCTCATCACCAATGATCGGATGACCATGGTGCGCGAGATGCACGCGGATTTGGTGGGTGCGGCCGGTTTTGATGGTGACTTCTAGAAGGCTGGCTTGCTCTCCGTTGGGCAAGGTATAGAGCTTGGCGATTTTCACAAGCGTGATGGAGCGCATGCCATCGGGGTCGTCTTTGGCGACGACTTTCACTCTGCGTTCGCCATCGTCTTCGCCGCCATTCACCAGGTATTTGTGCAACGGCAGATCAATGACTTTGAGCTTGGCAGGCCATGTGCCTTTGACCAAAGCTAAGTATGTCTTACCCGTTTCACGCGCTTTGAATTGGGCTTGCAAATTCACTAAGGCGCTCCGGCGCTTGGCGATGAGTAGGATACCGCTGGTGTCTCGGTCTAGGCGATGCACGAGTTCTAAGAACTTGGCCTGCGGCCTAGCGCGACGCAATTGCTCGATCACACCAAAGTTCACGCCCGAGCCGCCGTGCACGGCCACGCCTGCGGGTTTGTCGATGGCGAGCAAATGATCGTCTTCAAACAGAATAGGAAATTCGCGCGGCGGCGTGTTTGCAGGCCCACTTTGCTGTTGAGTGGCTTCTGGCGCAGCGTCATCTGTCAAACGAATCGGTGGAATACGCACCACATCGCCCACAGCCAGCCGCGTATCCACCTGCGCTCGCCCTTTGTTGATCCGCACTTCGCCCGAGCGGATGATGCGATACACATGTGTCTTGGGCACGCCCTTGCAGACGCGCAAGAGAAAATTGTCGAGCCGCTGGCCTTCGCTACTGGTGTCGATCTGAAGCAGAGCGACTTTGGGGAGTGCTTCAACCATGGCTGAGCCTAAGTGGTGGCTGGCTCGTGATCAAGCATATGACGGTTTTCATCTTATCTGTGATTTTAGCCAGCCCTGTGAGCCGCACAAACCATCTTGCGCCAATCCCGCCTATAATGTTTCTTACCAATTGACGCGAACAAAGCGCTCTTAAGTCCTTGATTCGCAAGTATTTACGGGCAAAGAATAAGTGGCAATTGGCGGTTGATGCCACCGATCAGTTCGGGGCGCAAGGCAAGCAGGCCAAAGTCTGCGCCGGCGTTCTAAGTTTTTCGGGCGAGCGGAAATTTTTGTTGACACCCATTTTGGAATCTTGGCAGCCAGTTGCATCCCGCTCGATCTACGAGCCGAGTAACTGGCAGCCTCTAGGAAACACGGTTAGATGATGTTCTTGTTGGTTAGCATTTGGATGAGGCTGGAGCGGTTTTTGATGCCGTTTTCAAAGCCTTTTCATGCATTCGCCGGCATAGAATCTGCGCGGAGTGCTATTATTTTTATAGTATCTCACTCACCTCTCGTGAGTCATCAGTGCATCCCTTCATCGCACAACACCCGCGTCCCTGCGCCTGCGTACGCACGTCGCCTGAGCTAACCCGCTCTCGCCCGCGCTGCCCTTCGGCAATTCCTTTTCGTCGGCAATTCTCCGTTCACGGCATCGTTTGACTCGTCATGAGTCTGTGAATGATGTGTCACTCGAAACGAGTGACGTAGGAGAAACGCATGAAACGCATGCTGATCAATGCCACTCAGGTGGAAGAAAAACGCTTGGCCATTGTCGATGGCCAAAAACTGCTCGATTACGAGATTGAGATTGAAGGGCGCGAACAGCGCAAAGGCAATATTTACAAAGCGGTTGTGACGCGCGTTGAGCCGTCTTTAGAGGCTTGCTTTGTGGACTACGGCGAAGACCGCCATGGCTTTTTGCCTTTTAAAGAGATTTCCAAACAGTATTTCAACGGCAATGTGTCGCCCAGCCAAGCGCGCATTCAGGATGTGATCCGCGAAGGCCAAGAGCTTTTCGTGCAGGTGGAAAAAGAAGAGCGCGGCAACAAAGGCGCTGCGCTCACCACCTTTATCTCGCTGGCTGGCCGCTACGTGGTGCTGATGCCGAACAACCCGCGTGGCGGTGGCGTATCGCGCCGCATCGAAGGCGATGATCGCGCTGAGCTCAAAGAAAACATGGATCAGCTCCAGTATCCCAATGGTATGAGCATCATCGCGCGCACCGCAGGCATTGGCCGTAGCGCGCCTGAGCTGCAGTGGGATTTGAACTATCTCTTGAAGCTGTGGACGGCGGTTGAAGGCGCTGGCAAGGCGGGCAAGGGCGCTTTCTTGATTTACCAAGAATCCTCGCTCGTGATCCGCGCGATTCGTGACTACTTCAGCACCGAAGTAGGCGATATCTTGATCGACACAGACGATATCTATGAGCAGGCCAAAGGCTTCATGGATCATGTGATGCCTGAGCACGCTGCGCGCGTGAAGCGTTATCGTGATGATGCGCCGCTGTTCTCTCGCTTCCAGATTGAGCACCAAATTGAAAGCGCGTATTCGCGCACCGTGCAATTGCCTTCTGGCGGCGCGATTGTGATTGACCACACTGAAGCGCTCGTCTCCGTAGACGTGAACTCGGCGCGCGCCATCAAAGGCGGCGATATTGAAGAGACCGCAACGCGCACCAACCTGGAAGCAGCCGATGAGGTGGCGCGCCAAATGCGTCTGCGCGATTTGGGCGGCCTGATCGTGATTGACTTCATCGACATGGAAGAGTCCCGCAATCGCCGCGATGTGGAAAATCGCTTGCGCGATGCGCTGCGCCAAGACCGTGCACGCGTGCAATTCGGCTCGATCTCGAAATTCGGCCTGATGGAAATGAGCCGCCAGCGCTTGCGCCCGGCTCTCTCGGAAGGCGCTTCGATGCCTTGCCCACGTTGCGGCGGCTCAGGCCATATCCGCGATACGGAAAGCTCCGCACTGCAAATCTTGCGCATCATCCAAGAAGAATCCATGAAGGAAAGCACGGCCGCAGTTCATGCGCAAGTGCCGGTGGATGTGGCTTCCTTCTTGTTGAACGAGAAGCGCTTGGAGATTCAGAAGATTGAATTGAAGCAGCGCGTCGCTGTGATCTTGATTCCGAACAAACAACTCGAGACGCCGAACTACAAGCTTGAGCGCTTGAAGCACGACGACCCGCGTTTGGACAACTTGGATGCCAGCTACAAGATGGCCGAAGAAATCGAAGACGCAACCGCTGTGACGCGCCGTATCAATGAGCCAACCAACAAACAAACGCCGATCATCAAAGGCGTGTTGCCTGATGCGCCCGCACCAGCGCCGGTGGTGAAAGAAGAGAAGCCCGCTCCTGTTTCTGTAGCGCCTGCCGCAGCATCTGCGACTGCTACCGCTGCAAAGCCCGCAGAAAAAGGCTTCTTTGCATGGGTCAAAGCTTTGTTTGGCAGCAGCGAGGCTGCGCCAGCCGCACCGCAAGTTAAAACTGAAGTGACGCGTGATCGCGCGCCTGGCGTGGAAGGTAAAGAAGGCCGCCAAAATCGTGACGGGCGTGATGGTGAGCGTAGCGAGCGCGGCGGTCGTGATGGCCGCCGTGGTGGTCGTGGACGAAGTGAACGTGGCGAACGCCAAGAACGCGGAGATCGTCAAGGCGAACGCACCGAGCGCTCTGAGCGTCCTGGTGTCGAAGGCCGTGAACCACGTGAAGGTGGTCGCGGTGAGCGTGGCGGTAGAGGTCGTGGCGAAAGAGCGGATCGTGCTCCGCGCCAAGATGCTACCGAAAACGGAGCACTCAGCGCAGAATTTATGCCAGCGAATGGCCAAAATGGCTCGCAAAATGAAGTGCGTGAGCAGCGTGAGCCACGCGAAGGTGGTCGCCGTGAACGCGGTGGCCGTGGCCGTGGTGGCGAGCGCGGTGAGCGCAATGACCGTCAAGAGCGCAGCGAGAATGCAGAAGGTATGAACGCCGCCACAACAGCACTCGCGGCTGGTGGCATGGTTGCTGCGGCTGGCGCCGCCATGGCAATGAGCCCAGAATCAGCTTCAGCAGACGGCGCGCCAACTGAGCGCCGCGAAGGTGAAAATGGTGAACGCCGTGAGCGCCGCTCACGTGATCGCTATGGCCGTGATCGTCGCGAGCGTGGTGAGCGCTCTGAGCGCAGCCCACAAGATGCGACACAAGGCGAGTTTTTTGAACAAAACAAGGATGTAGCCGGCACAGAATCTGCGCAAGGCGCTACTGAATTTGTAGCAAATGAGCAGCTTGCACAGACTCCTGTGCAAGCTCCCGTTGCTCAGCCAACAGTCAAAACCGGCATGCCCAAAATCGGCAGCTTCTCACTCCCCGTGAGCGAGATGGATGCTGTGGCGACTGGCGCAGGCTTGCAATGGGTCAACTCCAACCCTGAGCGAATTGCAGCTGTGAAAGCACAAATCGCCGCAGAACCCAAGCCGATCCACATCCCTCGCGAGCGCCCACCCGCAGTGCAGCTCGATGACGGCCCGCTCGTCTTGGTAGAAACCAAACGCGATCTGCGCAACATGACTTTACCGTTTGAGCAGGCTGCGCAGCAGCAATAATCAAGCATTGCTTGATTCAAAAAGCGATCTTCGGGTCGCTTTTTTGTTGTCTGATGTTGCCTATCTTTGCTTGGGCGGTGGATCGCGCCACCTGCACGTTTTGCTCCGTGTCCCCCGGTGGCGTTGAGTTCTATTTTTCTCCGGGAAATAGGTTTCGCCACCTCCTCCTTTACCACGGGGAAGATCTGAACAAGTCGAATCGGGCGAATCAGGCTTGCTTTCGGGCGGTCTGCGTCGTTGCAAAGCCTCGCTTTAGCACCGCTAAAGCTACGTTTTTCGCCTAGCATCCCATCCCGAAAGCAAGCCTGCTTCATCCCGACGACTCATTCAGATCTTCCCCGCAATACGCACAGGTAGCGCGATCTAGCGAGCGAAGTGATATTCGACGAAAAGATATTTCGTTTGTACCGTACCTCTTAGGAGTCTTGTCATATCAATCCGTAGCCATCAGCGCGGCGTATCCACCGCAGCAAAATAAAGGGGGAGGCGGGGCTAGGGTGTCTCCAGAGCGGTGTGATGTCAAAACCCCGCTGGGGGACATTTGCGGAGGTGGGTACGCCGCGCTGATGGCGGGCTCAGAACAAAAGTCTGAGCGCACTCCAAAGACTCAGCTCGCGCTACAAATCTTCAGCATATTCGTGCCGCCAGGCGCGCCCATCGGCTCGCCGCAGGTGATGGCATACACATCGCCTGTCTTCACGATGCCGCGCATTTTGAGATGAGCTTCAGCGGCTGACAAGGCGCTGTCGCGATCACTCACGCTCTCCATGAAGAGTGGGCGTACGTTGCGATACAGCGCCATCTTGCGCTGCGTGCTTTCTTTGGGCGTAAGCGCATAAATCGGCACATGGATGCGGTGCCGGCTCATCCATAGGGGCGTTGAGCCGCTGTCGGTCAAGGCCACGATGGCTTTGGCGCCGAGGTGGTGCGCTGTGAACAACGCGCCCATGGCGATGGATTGATCAATACGGTTGAAAGTTTTTCCAGTGAAGTCTGCATCGAGCTTCACGTCTTCTGCAGCTTCTGCCGCTTCGCAGACATTGCTCATTTCTTTCACGGTCTCGAGCGGGAATTTGCCAGAGGCCGTCTCAGCGCTGAGCATCACGGCATCTGTGCCATCCAGCACAGCATTGGCCACATCACTCACTTCAGCGCGCGTGGGCACGGGGTTGGTGATCATGCTTTCCATCATTTGCGTGGCGGTGATCACCACCTTATCCATCTCGCGCGCCATTTTGATCATGCGCTTTTGTAGGGCTGGCACGGCGGCATTGCCCACTTCCACAGCGAGGTCACCGCGAGCGACCATGATGCCGTCAGATGCTGCGAGGATGGCTTCCAAATGGGGGATGGCTTCTGCGCGCTCGATCTTCGCAATCAAGCCCGGCTTGTGTTTGTATTCCGCGCCTGCGACGTTACACAGCTGCCTTGCCATTTCCATGTCGGTGGCATTCTTCGGGAAGCTCACCGCCACGTAATCGGCTTGGAAGCTCATCGCGGTGCGGATGTCTTCCATGTCTTTTGCGGTGAGAGCAGGAGCCGTGAGGCCACCGCCTTGTTTGTTGATGCCTTTGTTGTTGGAGAGCTCGCCGCCCAAGCGCACAACAGTGTGCACGGCTTCGCCCTTGATCGCGGTCACGTCCAACACGATGAGGCCATCGTTGAGCAAGAGCACATCGCCCGCTTTTACTTCACGAGGCAGCTCTTTGTAATCCAAGCCCACGGCGTTCACATCGCCTAGTTCGGTGCGATCGCCATCCAAGACAAATTTCGCGCCATTTTCCAGCCACACTTTGCCTTCTGCGAACTTGCCCACGCGAATTTTCGGCCCTTGCAAATCCGCCATGATGGCCACAACACGGCCAGCACGCCGTGAAGCTTCGCGCACCATCATCGCCCGATCAATATGATCCTGCGCCTTGCCGTGGCTGAAATTCAGGCGCACAACGCTCACTTTGGCGCGAATCATGGCTTCGAGCATCTCCACGGTGGAGGAGGCGGGGCCAATGGTCGCCACTATTTTTGTGGCGTGGCGTGGGATGCGTTCTTTCATGGGGTCTCCAAATGACCGAATTAGGCCGAATTAGTAATTGGATTACATTGTGCCTGTAATCGAGTTACATGTCAGGTACGAATTGAAAACGAAACGGCAACGCCCCAACAAAGGGGCGTTTATGAGCGCAAGTTTGCGATCAGTTGGAAGGATTCGTTGAAGTCGTGCTTGGCTTCGCTGGCTGCGGCAGCAAACGCTGTAACTCTTCTTCGCTGATGATCTCCAGCACACGCACCACGCGCTGCACGCCAGGTGAAGTGCGGGCAATCTCGGTAGCGCGATCCGCTTCGCGCTGCGACACTCGCCCCATCAAATACGTCGTGCCGCGCTCCGTGATCACTTTGAAGGCATTGGCATACAGATCTTTGGCATCCACAAAAGAAGCCTTCACTCGCCCTGTGACGAGTGCATCCGATGAGCGCGCCGTGAGTGTGGAGTTCCCGAGCACAGCCAATTCATTCACGATGCTGCGCACGTTTTCGACGCGACTGACGATCTCTTGTGCACGAACCTTGTCTGCTTCGGTCGGCACCTCACCTGTGAGCAGCACTTGGCGGTTGTAGCTGGTGGCGTTGATGTGCACGCGCTCTAGGAAAGCCTCGCGCAAACGGTTCGCCGAGCGCAGCTCAATGCCTTCATCTTCCAGCTGCGCACCCGAGGTGCGGCGATCCGTGGCCACCAGTGTGCCGCCGACCACGGCACCACCGACCACCAATGGCAAGCAACCTGATAAAAAATAAGTGCCGAAAATGGCTGCAGCCGGCATCAATACTGCGCGACGTGCTACTGATTTAGTAGTATTCATGGATTCTCCTGATCACCTAACAACATGGCATCTACTCCATCGCACAAGCAGTGCAAGCTGAGCAGATGAACTTCTTGGATACGTGCTGTGCGCTCATTCGGCACACAGATATGCACATCGGTCTCATTGAGCATGGCACCGATTTTGCCGCCGCCTTTTCCCGTCAGCGCAATCACGATCATCTCGCGCTCTTGCGCCGCTTCAATTGCGGCGATCACATTGGCAGAATTGCCGCTGGTAGAAATTGCCACCAGCACATCCCCCCCCGTGCCGAGAGCGCGCACTTGCTTGGCGAAGATTTGCGTGAAATCGTAATCATTGGCAATCGCGGTGATGATCGCGCTGTCTGTTGCGAGAGCGATCGCAGCCAGCTCTGGGCGCTCTCGCTCATACCGCCCCACAAATTCTGCAGCGAAATGCTGCGCATCTGCCGCCGAACCACCGTTGCCACACACCAGCACTTTGCAGCCATTGGTCACGCAGGCGAGCAAGGCTTCAGTGGCCTGCGCAATCGGTTTGGCCAAGACTTGCGCAGCCTGGTATTTCAGGTCAGCGCTGTCGATAAAGTTTTTTTCTATGCGTTGTTCGAGCATGATGGGGAAAAAGGCTTACCCAACATGATACTAAATTGATAGCAAAGTTTCTTTAATTTATGCCGGCAATGCGCGATTTTTTCCAATTATTTGCATCAGGATGCGTCAAAAGCAGCACGTAGCCACCGAACTTGCACTTCTGCGCCCTCGCCTTCTAAGGCAATCACATCAAAGCGGCAGGGCGGCGTACGCGCCAGTCTGCTGATGTAATGCTGCGCCGCAAAGGCAATACGCCGCTGCTTCTGTGTGCTGACGCTCGCCGCTGCACCACCATGGCTCGCATTTTTTCGCTGCCGTACTTCCACAAAAACCAGGGTGCCATCGCTTGTGCGCATGATCAAATCCACCTCCCCGCCACCGCGACCTGGCGTTTTGAAATTACGAGCCACAAGTATCAGCCCTTGTTTGATCAAGTAACTGAGCGCGAGCTCTTCGCCACGATCACCCAAAGCTTTGCTTGTAGGTAGGGATTTTGCCGCTATGCTCTTGAATAGACTCATTCTATGATTTTGCCTTGAAAGCTGATTTTTCCCCTGTTCTCTCTGCAGCGCAATCCGCTGCAGGCGCGCAGCTGTATCCAAGCAGCACGCTCTATATGCTGGCCACGCCAATTGGCAATCTTGCGGATATTTCTTTGCGCGCTTTGCATGTGCTCAATCTCGTAGACCTAATCGCCTGCGAAGACACGCGCCACACCCAAGGCATGCTGGGCATTTACGGCATCAGCAAACCGCTACTTGCCCTGCATGAACACAACGAGCGCGAAGCTGCTCAAGGCATCATCGCCCGGTTACAAGCGGGCGAGCGCATCGCTTATGTGAGCGACGCAGGCACACCCGCCGTAAGCGACCCAGGCGCGCGCCTAGCGGCTGCGGTGCATGAAGCGCGCCTGCGCGTGATGCCATTGCCTGGCGCAAGCAGCATCACAGCCTTGATCAGTGCGGCCGGGCTGGCTGGCAATGATGGCCGCTTTTTATTTGAAGGCTTTCTTTCCTCCAAAGCGAAGGAGCGCGATACGCAAGTACAGCGCTTGAGCACGGAGCCCCGCGCGGTGATCTTGCTGGAAGCGCCGCATCGCATCGAGGCTTTAGCAGCTGCGCTGGCTGCATTAGGCGAACGCCCACTCACCGTTGGCCGCGAACTCACCAAACAGTTTGAGCAAATCGCTACGATGCCTGCCAATGCATTCTCAAAATGGCTTTCTGAGGATAAGCACCGTAGCAGTGGCGAATTCTCGCTGGCGATTCATCCGCAAGCTGCTTCTGAATCGTCTGCAGGTGAAGGCGAGCGCGTTTTAAAACTATTACTCCCCGAGCTGCCCACCAAAACGGCTGTGAAGCTCGCTGCAGATATCAGCGGCGAACCACGCAATGCTTTGTATGAGCTTGCATTGAAGCTCAAGAACGACGATGCCTAGGAAGGCTCGCGAGTATCACGTCTATGTGATTGCGCTAGACGATCGCGTGTGGAACAGCGCTAAATTTCGCCGTTGCAATCCCGATCATGTGATGGGCAAACCCTTCGTCTATGTGGGCATGACAGGCTTAGATCCCGATACGCGCTTTGATAAACATAAAGCCGGTATTCAAGCGAACAAATACGTCACTGACTATGGATTACACCTGCTGCCTGATCTTTACGAACATCTGAATCCGATGCCTCACGTCACGGCGAAGAAGATTGAAGTGGAGCTGGCGATTCAGTTGCAGGCCAAAGGCTATGGGGTTTGGCAAGGATAGGTGTTAGAGCCGCTTACCCCGTTCGCACTGAGCTCGTCGAAGTGCTTGTGGAGATTGCTACAGGCTTCGACAAACTCAGCCCGAACGGTATCTGTTTCAAGCGTAAGTAACCCACTCCGGCTTATCTTCCAGATGCGGCAAGGTGTTGTAAGTCACCAGCATATGCCGCTTGGGGGTAAAGGCAAACTCTGTCACGCTGCTGTTGCGGATGCGAAGATTGAGCTCAATCGTGGTCTGCGCAGATGTGCCCAGAATATGGCCGACGGCCGTACTGATCGGGCCGCCACTGGAGCAAATCAGTATCCGCGCATCATCGCGTGCGCCAAATTCAGTGCGCACCTCATCCAACACATCGGTGATGCCTTTCACGAAAGCAGGATATGCCGGCATGCCTTTCGGGGACGCCGTGCCCTCCATCCACGCGGCCAAGCCATCGCGCAGCAAACGAAAATGCTTGCGGTAATTCTCAGGCGTGCGTTCAGGCGAGAGTGGCTCGGAGTGAATCGCTTGCACCACGGCATCGCTGTCATATTCATTGAGCCCAGGCCGAGGCAACGCCTGATTCTCTAAGCCCATGCCCTTTGCGATGCCTGCGTAGGTTTGGGCATGCCGGCGCAACGTGCCCATGTAGGCCGCATCAAAGCTCAGATTTTTGGCTTTGAAATACTGCCCCAGCGCCAAGGCTTGGGCATGGCCGGTATCGCTTAGGTTGTCATAGTCTGCCGCGCCGAAACTGGCTTGGCCGTGGCGCACGAGATAGAGAGTAGGCATGCATGGATTGTGGTGCTAAGTCCGCGTTCTGGCTATCCATTGCGTGACAGAGACGGTAGCGCCCGTGATCAACACAAATTTATTCATCAAATTCGCCGATCGCCGGCATAAAATATGCGCAACATGCTCACTAATTTATAGCAATCACCATGAATATCGCAGATCTGATCGGCACACTTGCCGCCTGCCTCACCACCTTCAGTTTCTTGCCCCAAGCCATCAAAACCTTCCGCACAAAAGATGTTAGCGGCATTTCCTTGTCGATGTACAGCTGCTTTACGGCGGGGGTAGCACTTTGGCTGGCCTATGGCATCTTGCTCGGCGCTTGGCCCATCATCATCGCCAATGTCATCACTGTCAGCCTCGCGCTCAGCATCCTTCTGATGAAACTGCGCTACCGCTGAGGCTACGCATGCCGCATCCCAGCGGATTTGGAGTGTCTTATCTAAGCCACCTCAGTGATAACCCCTCTACTTTTTAAACTTACTTCAGCTTACGATAACAAAATAAACGAACGGTCGTTCTATTTTAGGAGAAAGTATGAAAAAGTGGATATCAGCAATGGGTGCCGTTGCAACAGCGGCTTTGTTAACCGCTTGTGGTGGGGGCGGTAGCGCTGGCGATGGGGCAACAGTAGATTTATCTGGATCTCGAGGCTCCTTGATTTCTACACCCATCACATTGGCAGAGTTGACCCCTGCGGCGTTTCAAGCGGCTGCACCGGCCTCACTCTTTCAAGTTGCAGGTGCCCCGAAATGCACCATCAGTTTCAAGTATTTCCAGTATGGCACTGTCGGCGCAGTGGGCGAGAAAACCATGGCCTCCGGCGGCATCATGGTTCCCAGCGGAACAGATGCGGCCTGCCAAGGCCCACGCCCGGTTCTGCTTTACGCACATGGCACATCGACCGATAAAAATAAAAACATGGCCAGCCCCCAAGACGGCGAAGCAGCGCTGATTGCCGCAATTTTCGCCGCACAAGGCTACATTGTGGTGTCGCCCAACTATGCTGGTTATGAGGCCTCCACGCTGAGCTACCACCCTTATCTGGTTGCCGACCAACAATCTAAAGACATGATGGACGCACTCGCAGCAGCGCGCAAGTCATTCGCATCGATTGGGGCCAATGCCAACAGCAAGCTGTTCGTCTCTGGCTATTCTCAAGGCGGCCACGTTGCTCTGGCAACAGTGAAGGCCATGCAAGCTTCTGGTATGACTGTCACGGCATCAGCACCTATGTCTGGGCCCTACAACTTAGGCTTCTTTGGCGATACAGTGTTTGGTGCACAGGTCAACGGTGGCGCCAGCCTTTTCACACCCTTGCTCAACACGGCGTTTCAAAAAGCGTACGGCGATATTTACACCACACCCTCGCAACTCTACGCGCCACAATTTGCAACTGGCATAGAAACTCTGCTGCCAAGCACCTCTTCTACGGCTGCTTTAATCACAGCCGGAAAGCTGCCTCAAAACGATTGCATGTTTGAGGGCGCATCTGGTTATGGTTTCTGCACCAGCGGTTTCCTGGTGAACACCAGCTACAGAACGGCTGTTTTGGCAGATGCTTCAGCGAATGCGGGCAACCCCTCGACAGGTACTGCCCCAGCGGCAGCACATCCTTTGCGTCGGGCTGCCTACCGCAATGCTTTGATGAACTTCACCTTGACGACGCCATCTCTCTTCTGTGGTGGCTCAAACGACCCCACGGTGTTTTATTCAATGAACACCACTGCAGCTCGAGGTTTCTTTGCTAGCCAAGCCGTATTGCCCCCACAGGCATTGGTTGAGCTCAACGTTGACTCTTCCCCTACAGGTCCTACTGACCCGTTTGCAGCTGCCAAGGTAGGCTTTGGCATGGCGCTTGCCGCTGCCGGAACCAACGCGCCCGCGCAGTATCACGGCGCATTGGTGCCTCCATTCTGCAATGCCGCCGCTCGCGGATTCTTCGCCAACTTCTGATGGTCTTGTCAACTCGTTGAATCAAACATCAAGGAATCAAAAATGAAAGCAAAACTATCTTTTCTCGCCACGGCCTGTCTCTTGGCTGGCTCGGCTTTAGCACAACAAAGCAGTGCGACTATTTACGGCTTAGTCGATGTTGGTGTTACATCGGTCAGTGGTTATAAACAAGGATCGGTCTTGGCCGTCAACAGTGGCATCATGGAAGGCTCGCGCTGGGGCATTCGCACAACCGAGGATTTAGGCGGTGGCTGGCGTGTGATGTCTACGCTAGAAAGCCGAGCTGAAGTTGACACAGGGTCTACCGGCAACCGCCCCCCTTCAGGCTCACAACTGCCAGATCGCTTAACTGCCGGCCTATTGCCTGCAGTCGCTGCTGGTGTGACTGGAGCCATTGGCCCGACACTTGGCGTCAATACTGGCAACGTCATGTTTGATCGCCAAGCTTGGGTTGGTTTGGTCACGCCCATCGGTGGGTTTTTGGCTGGTCGCCAGTATTCTCCGGGCTTCGAGGCGTTCGCAAGCTTTGACATCATGCAAACACAAAGCGCAATGTCGCCGGCGCAATTGGTGGCTATTCCGCAAGGTTTGGATCTCCGGGTCAACAACAGTTTGCAATATCGTATCGTGCAAGGCGCGTGGAATGCAGCCGCCATGATTGGCTTCGGAGAAACGGGGTCTTCCTCCGGCAATAGCCGTTTAATGGGCATCAATACGATCTACAAAACCGATAAATTCAGCGTGGGTTTTGGTCACAATACCAAAAACAACTCTGCCGGTCAGCGCGCTTTGAGTACGACAGTTTTTGGTGCCTCTGCTAATTTCGGTAGTGTTTCTGTAGCTGGTATGTTGGCCAACATCAAAGAACCCAACGCATCCTCGGGCCCAGAATTGTTGGCTGGACTTACCGCAGGTGGCGTTCCTGCTCTGGTCGCCAACAGCGTGATTGACCGCTTGAAGCAAGATGCTAACTTGTTGCATGTGGGAGCACGCTACACCATGAGTAACGCCAGCCACGTGACAGTTGCTTTGAATCGCTTCAACGACAAGCGCGCCTCAAATGCTGACACCACTTCTTATGGTGTGGCCTACACCTACCCATTCTCCAAGCGCACCAACGTGAATTTTGTACTGACCAAGTTCAATAATTCGGCCAACGCTCAAGCAGCGCCAGGAGGAAACGGTTATCTGGGTGGAGTGACTGCCTCTGGTGGTACAGACTCCACGTCTATCGCGGTCGGACTACGCCATTCGTTTTAACAAAACAAGTCCGCCCCCATTCAAGCCACCCGCATCAAAGCCGGTGGCTTTTTTGCTCCAGTAAAATCAAGGTAGTTACAAGCCGGTTACCAAGTTGCTGGCCTTCGGTTTTTTTATTTCTGGAGCTTTCTATGCCTCTCGTGTCTATGCGCGAACTGCTTGACCATGCAGCCGCCAACAATTACGGTATCCCCGCCTTCAACGTCAACAACTTAGAGCAAGTGCAAGCCGTGATGGAGGCCGCCAAAGAAGTGGGCGCTCCCGTGATCTTGCAAGCCAGCGCTGGCGCGCGCAAGTATGCGGGCGAGCCGTTTATCAAGCATTTGATCCAGGCGGCTGTGGAGCAGTATCCACAGATTCCGCTGGTGATGCACCAAGATCACGGCCAATCGCCCGATGTTTGCCAAGGCGCGATCAATTTGGGCTTTAGCTCGGTGATGATGGATGGCTCGCTGGAAGCCGATGGCAAAACGATTGCCAGCTACGACTACAACGTGGACGTGACGCGCAAAGTGGTCGATATGGCGCACAAGCTGGGTGTGACGGTGGAAGGTGAGCTCGGCTGCCTCGGCTCGCTCGAGACCATGCAAGGCGACAAAGAAGACGGCCACGGCACAGACGCGATCATGACGCGCGAGCAATTGCTGACCGACCCTGAGCAAGCTGCAGACTTTGTGAAACGCACGCAGCTGGACGCTTTGGCGATTGCGATTGGCACCAGCCACGGTGCTTACAAATTCACGCGTAAACCAACAGGCGATATCTTGGCGATTGAGCGCATCAAAGAAATCAACCGCCGCTTGCCCAATACCCATCTCGTCATGCACGGCTCGTCTTCCGTGCCGCAAGATTTGCTCGCGCAGATCAACCAATACGGCGGCAAGATGAAAGAAACTTACGGCGTGCCAGTGGAAGAGATTCAAAAAGCGATTCAATTCGGCGTTCGCAAAATCAACATCGACACCGACATCCGCCTCGCCATGACGGGCGCAGTGCGCAAGTTCCTCGCTGAGAATCCCGATAAATTCGATGCTCGCGAATGGCTCAAGCCGGCCCGTGCTGCCGCGCAAGCGATTTGCAAACAACGCTACATCGAATTCGGCTGCTCCGGCCAAGCCAGCAAGATCAAGGGCGACACGCTGCAAGTCGTGGCGGCGAAATACGCCAAAGGCGAGTTGGCGCAAGTAGTGCAGTGATCTCCTTGTATACCGCGCTTGGCCTTCAGGCGCGATAATTCAAAGCCCGCTAGGAGTTGCAATCACCCCAGCGGGCTTTTTCATTTTGCTTGAATTCATATTGCCATGAGCCTTTCCGTCCACACCTCCAGCATCACCAGCCTGCCCCTGCTCGCACGCGGCAAAGTGAGGGATAACTACGCTGTGGGTGAAGATCGTATCTTGATGGTGGCCTCGGATCGCCTTTCGGCCTTTGATGTGATCATGGGTGAGCCGATCACGGGCAAAGGCATTTTGCTCACTCAGATGGCGCTGTTTTGGTTTGGGAAGCTTGGGGCAATTTGCCCAAATCATTTGACGGGCGAGGATCCGCTGAGCGTGGTCACAGAAGCCGAGAAACCGCAGGTGAAAGACCGCTCTATGCTGGTCAAACGCCTCAAGCCCGTGATGATCGAAGCCGTGGTGCGCGGCTATTTGGCGGGTAGTGGCTGGTCAGAGTATCAAGCTTCGCAGTCGGTCTGTGGTGTGAAGCTGCCGGCCGGTTTGAAGAATGCCAGCAAATTACCTGAACCGATCTTCACGCCCGCCGCCAAAGCCGCCGTGGGCGAGCATGATGAGAACATATCTTTTGAAACTGCAGCGAACATGATTGGCGACGAACTGGCCACTCGTATCAAAGCCATCAGCATCGCTCTTTACAAAGCAGCCGCAGACTTTGCACTCACCAAAGGCATCATCATTGCCGATACGAAGTTTGAATTCGGCCTCGACGCAGATGGCGCACTGGTGCTGATGGATGAAGTGCTCACCCCCGACAGCTCCCGCTTCTGGCCTGCCGAGACTTATGAAGCTGCCTTCCAAGCAGGCAAAAACCCACCCAGCTACGACAAGCAATTCGTGCGCGATTGGCTTGAGCAGGTTCAGGTCAATGGCAGGCCATGGGGCAAGCAAGCACCTGCTCCTGTGCTGCCTGCCGATGTGATTGAGAAAACCGCGGCCAAATACCGCGAAGCACTACAGCGCTTGACTGCCTAACTAGCGCGCGCTTACTTCTTTGCTGCAGTTGCTCGCTTATACAGCGGCTCTACTTTCGGAAGATTCGCCTCAATGTCTTTGATGCGCGTGGGGCCACTGGGGTGTGTGGACAAGAATTGGGGTGGCGCGCCCATGCTGGCTGCGCCCATTTTTTGCCACAGGCTCACGCCAGCTTTGGGGTTGTAGCCCGCGCGGGCGGCCAGCTCCATACCGACCAAATCGGCTTCCGATTCATCTTCGCGGCCAAACTTGAGGCTAAGCAATTGCCCGCCCATGCTGGCCAGCTGAGCGCCCGTGTTGCCCAAGCCCAGCAGGGATGCGCCTAGGCTGATGCCGATATTGGTAGCAGCACTCTTGCCCATGCGCTCGCGTGCATGCTCGCGCAAGGCGTGTGCCACCTCGTGGCCCATGATCATGGCCACTTCATCATCGGTGAGCTTGAGTTGCTCCAAGATACCGGTGTAGAAAGCGATCTTGCCACCGGGCATGCAGAAGGCATTGATCTGATTGCTGTTGAGGATATTGACTTCCCACTGCCAGTTTTTAGCGCGAGCATTCCACTCGTAGGAGAAGGGCACGATTTTTTGCGCGATGCTGCGCAGGCGAATCGTTTGTGGATGATTGGCGGGCAGCAAGGCATTTTGTGCAGCGGCTTCTTGCATCATCTTTTTGTATTGCTGATCAGCGGCTTGCTCCACCTGGCTGGCAGACACCAGTTTGGAGAATTTGGAATTGCCGCCCACTTCCACACCCTCGCGCGCCAGCGCAAAGCCTGAGCCAGTGGCCAAGCAGGCTGCGCAGCCCCAATGCAGGGCGCGGCGGCGGCTTGGGTGTTGGGAAGTTTCTTGAGCAGTTGTGGCAGGCAAGGCGTTCATGGCTTTAGCAATCCTCAAAAAGGTGACAGATAACATGTTAACGCGACTGCTGCAAAAGCAGCAGACAAAAAAACGCCACAACTCTCGCTGTGGCGTGAAGAAGTCCTCGAAAGGACATCGTTGGGAGGCAAAAAATCCAAACCACCTGTGTATGCAGGCGTTTTTGTATTGTCTCTGTGCAGTCTGGTTTTGCACATCCTCAATTCTGGGGATGCACTCACTTCTGTTGCAAAAAATCACGCCGATGTGCGGAATATCACATCGCAGTTTTGGGTATGCGCACCAGGAAGCGTGCGCCTTGCCCATCATCGCGACCAAGACACTGCACGCTACCGCCATGCTGGCGGGCAATCGAGCGCACGAGCGAGAGACCCAAGCCCACACCGCCGTGCTGCTCACTTGCATGACGGCTTCTGTAGAAAGGCTCAAAAATTCGTTCGCGTTCATCCAGAGGCACGCCCGGCCCGCGATCTGCCACTTCGATCTGCACTTCAGATGCATCGGCACAGACGCCCAAGCTCACATCGTGCCCGCCATGGCGTTGCGCGTTCTCTAGCAAATTACGAATCAAGCGGCGCAACAGGCGTGCATCGCCGGGCAAGAGCGCATTGTGTATTCCGCCGCTCCATGTCAGCTCAACATTCAAGCGCGCGCCCTCTTCCGCTGCGAGCGCGAGCAAATCGACCGGCTCGCGCACAGCTTGCAGCGCGCCAGAGGCCTGTGTTTCCAAGCGGCTCGCCAACAAGATTTCATCAATCAAAGCATCCAGCTCTGCAATATTGCGAGAGAGCTCGGCTTTGAGTGAGGCGCTGGGCGCTGTCTCCATCAACTCCAAGCCCATACGAATACGCGCCAGCGGCGAGCGCAGCTCGTGCGAAGCATTGGCAAGCATTGATTTTTGCGATTGCACCAGCGCCTCGACTTGATCCGCTGCGCGGTTAAAGCGCTTGGCTAAAAAAGCCGCTTCGTCTTGCCCCGTTTCATCCACCCGCGCGCGCAGATCGCCTGCGCCCAAACGCTCCACACCGCGCTGCAAACTCTCCAGCCGCTGCGTGAGCCGGCGCACGACCGGATAGCTGCCCAGCGCAACTGCAAAAGCAAAAGCTGCAAGCAAGGCCACGAAGCCCAGAGAGGGCGGTGCACCGCGCTCGCCCGCACCGTTGCGAATGCTCCACCAGCGAGAATCTTTGCTTCCAGGCGGCCCCGCGCCATCTGGCCGTTGGCGCGGCGGCAAAGATATCGCCAATTGCTCCCCGCCTTTCACGCCCTCTGGCAGCTGCACATGAAATTCCACGCCACGCCCAGGCACGCGCACCGGCTGCACCGTCATCTTCCCGATCACTTCCCCCGCTTTGTTGCGCATCAACACTTCGCGCGCAGGCACCTCCGCCAAGCGCTCCGCGCGGATGCGCTCGGCCTGCGTGCGCAGCAGCCAACCCACCAGCATCGCGAGCACGACCACGGCCAACACCACTGCGAGCCAGATGCGAACATAGAGGCGATGGAAGAAAGGAATTTGCATAATTTCTGAATCAAATCGGCCTATTGCCGGCGTAGATACTGCGCAAGCAGCTATCAATTTAAGAGTAATCGAGAATCTGTCAATCCTGCTGTTTGGCAAACACATACCCCACACCGCGCACCGTGAGAATCCGCTTGGGCTCTTTCACATCCGCCTCAATCGCCGCGCGAATGCGCCCCATGTGTACATCGATCGAGCGGTCAAAAGCTTCGAGCTCGCGCCCGCGCACGGCTTCCATGATTTGCTCGCGCGTGAGCACACGGCCTGCGCGCTCGGCCAATGCCACGAGCAAATCAAATTGATACGAAGTGAGCTCGGCCGCTTCGCCTTTGACTTTCACCACACGCGCATCGCGATCAATCTCCAAGCTGCCAAAAACCAGTTGCGTGGAAGCAGCTGCGCTTGCCTCTTCTCCACGGGGCATCGCTTGCCTGCGCAGCATCGCCTTGATACGCGCCAGCAGCTCGCGCGGCTCAAAAGGTTTTGCCATGTAATCATCCGCGCCCAACTCCAAGCCCACCACGCGCTCCAAGGGATCACCTTTGGCCGTGAGCATGAGCACAGGCGTGTGGCACACCGGCTCAGGCAAAGCACGCAAGCGGCGGCACACTTCCAGCCCATCCATGCCTGGCATCATCAGATCCAGAATCAGCAGATCGGGCTTCAAGGCCTGCGCATTCACCAGGCCAGTTGCGCCCTCCGCTGCATGGCTGAGCTCAAAGCCTTGGGCACGCAAATAATCGCCCAGCATATTGGCCAAACGCAGGTCATCGTCAATCAGTAGTAAATGAGGCATGCTTTGATTTTGAGTCACGTGTGTTTCCCCAATGTAAAGAAGAAAAGGCTTGATGCTATGAACGCATCAAGCCCTTCAAAGATAGACACACGCCAAGCTTATGGCTCGACAGTCACCTCCACGCGCCGCGCTTCTTTGGGATCACCGGCCAGATTGGTATCGGTGGGTTTGCGCATTTCAATGCGCGCTTCCTCGATGCCAGCCGAGCGCAGGGTTTCACGTGCGGTCTTGGCGCGGTTTTTCGATAATTCGGCATTCATCACCGCATCACCGCGAGGATCGTTGTAGCCGCTGATCACGGCTTTGGATGCTGGATTGGCCTTCAGATAAGCCAGCACCTCAGCCAAAGTTGTATTGATGTCCACAGGCGCATCAAATTTCCCCGTCGCAAAATACAGTTTAGCGATGGGTTTGGCCATGGGAGCCGCAGCCACAGGCGCGGGGGCGGGTGCTGGTGTTGCTGCCACAGGTGCAGGTGCTGGGGCAGGCGCCGGGGCGGGTGTGACTGGCAGTGTTGCAGCTGGTGCGGCTGCAGCAGCCACAGGTGCAGCGCCACAGCAATTGCTGCTCGGGCCGCGTCCTGTGATCCATAGCCAGAGCAAAGCCAGCGCCATCAGCGCGGCGATCCCCCAAGTCCAAGCGTGGTAATTTTCTCGTCGGTAAGTTGCCATGAGTTGCTCCTTCAGGCCTTGTCATCTGGCGAAGGATCAGCCACGGCAGCCACGCCCGCATACAACTCATCTTGCAGCTTCTTCAAAGCACCCCACTGGTTGGTCGAAGCCAGCCGCGCCTGCTCTGCCCAGCTGCCCGGATTGGCCAGCTTAAAGCGCGGGCCGCCCTTGTCCAAAATCTCGCTCATTTGCGCAATGCTCATTTTGGAGACTTGCTCAAAAGTGCTCACGCCATGCGCGTTAAACAGCTCCTTGATCTTCGGGCCAATGCCTTCAATGATGATGATGTCATCCGCGCCCTTGATCGAAAAGCCCGCCGCAGCCGCAGCAGCGATATCGATCCCGCCTGCCCCCATCACCGTGCGCACAACAGGTGCCGCAGCCGGCGCGCTGTAAGCCGCATGCGCCGTGCCCGAGCCACCGCCATGATCATCACTGTCTTTGCGCAGCCAGTTACTCAGCAACCAGTTCAGCAACCAACCCAAAAGCAGGCCCAAAAGAAACCACCAAATGCAGCAAAAAAATGCACTCATCACGCTTCTCCTGTTAAGTTTGTAATGCGTAAGTGTTATCTTGAGGTGGCCAAACAGGCTTGTCAAGTCAAATACGACATCAACTTGCTCAGGGCTTGAAGAGTTGCCTTTGCTTACCTTCCACCACCACCTTCACCAACTGTGCACTCGTGTTGCGCAAGCGCTGCGCTAGGAGCTGGGTGATTTTGACGAGGAGTTTGGCGCCTACTGCGGGGTGGTGGTGGATGAGTTGGCCTATTGAAGAACGGGTGAGGATGGCGGCCTGGACTTCATCGATGGCGGTGCAGGTGGCGTTGCGCAGCTCGCTGTCGAGCATGGACATTTCGCCCAGCGATGCGCCGACGCGCACGACGGCTAAGCGGGAGACTTCGAGCAAGGAGCTGGTGGGCTGGCCTGCGGCGTCTTGCTGCATGATGCGCTTGGTGACATCGACCGTGCCTTTGAGCACGAGCAGCATCCAATCGCCGGCTTCGCCTTCTTCGATGAGGATTTGGCCGCTCTGCGCGCTCACGCGGCGCATGGCTTGCCCGAGGATGGCGAGCTCATCGAGTTTGAAATCCTCAAGCAGGCTGGCGCTTTGGCGCAGCTGATCGGCTTCGCGCTGCAAGGCTTCTTGCGCATCGCCCAGATCCGAGAAGCCACGCTGCTGCAGGGCAGGCGGGAGCAAAGAGGCTGGCTCAACACTCACCGTGCAACGCTGTATTTGATTTGCGCGGCGAGCCAGCTGCTGAGCTGGCGCACAGCATCATCGGTGGCGGCGGTGAGCGCTTTGACGCCGCCTGCGGCATCTTGGCTTGCGGCGGGAGCTCGGGCGAGCACGGTGGTTTGCGCGGCGAGCTGATCGTTTTTCAACAAGCTGACGCGCAGGCGCACGAGGCCAAAACTTTTCTCGGGGCTTTCAAAGACTTGGCTGAATTCATCGAGCTCGATGCGCAGCACCCAAGGGGCGATGCCTTCCGTTGAGAGCACAGGGCCTTGGAGAGCTAAAGCATCGCGCACGCGGGCGCGTACGAGCTGGGCGGGCGAGCTGCTCCAGCGCGCTTGCGCATACGGGAGCAATTGCTGGGCATTGCTGTATTGCAAACGGTAAAGCAAGGAGGGGCTGTCCAAGCTGGCGCTGGCTTCGATCTCTGGCAGAGCCACGGCTGCGCTGCGCGTGGGCGCGGCGGCGGATGCTGAACTCAGCACGGGGCCAAAGTCATACACGGCTTTGGGCGCGGGTGGCTGAGGTGTGGCGCAGGCGGTGAGGATGAGCGGGAGCAGCAGCCAAGTGCAGCGCATGGCAAGACGCTTTGCAGGTGTATTTTTTAAGCGTTTTAGCCCTTTCGCCGGCGTAGAATCTGCGCGAAGTGCTATTAAATTCATAGTGTTCGGATTGTGCATACGCATCCTCATTTCACAGGCGCTGTCGTGGGTGGCGTGAAGCCGCGCTCGCCGGGGCCGGGAGGCACGGGGGCGTTGCCGAAGATCAGGCTTTGCGGGTTGTCGCCCAGCTCTTTCACCACGCGATCTGTGGCGCGCGCGGCGCGCGCGGCATCGTCTGTCATGCGGGTGGCGCGGGGCAAGGTGTTGGCAGTGAGCGCTTGGGCGCTTTGCCCGATGGCTTGCGCGGCTGTGTTGGCGCTGCTGAGGCCTTCGTTGACGCGATCGAGCGTGCCGCCTTTTTCGGCCACGCGCTGGCTCACCTGCCCCACCGATGCCGCAGCGGCGCTGGTGTCTTTGGCGGTTTTGCTCAGCTCAGCAGCGGTGGCTTGCATGGCCTGCATGGTTTGGCGTGTGTCTTTGACCAGAGCGGGGATGTCGGTGCGCTCGGGGCCAAATTGCGCATCCAAGATTTTTTGCATGGCGGTCACTTGATTTGAGAAATTCGCCGCACTCGCGCCCACAGCTTGCACGCTGCCGATCAAGGCTTTTTGATTCTCAGGCGCGAGCAATTGGTTGAGGCGCTTGGTGGTTTCTTCCACCTGAATCAAGATATTCGCGCCTTGATCAGAAAGCTTGGAGAGCAGGCTGGGCTTGAGGAGGATGCGCGGCGGTGTGCTACCGGACAAATCCAGCACTTCATTGGAGGAGCCATCATCATCGAGCTGCACATAGGCCAGGCCCGTGACGCCTTGGTAGCCGAGCACGGCATAGGTGGATTTGGTGATCGGTGTGCCTTGGTTGATGGCGAGGCTCACGAGCACATTGCCGCGCTGCTTAGGATCAAACTCGATGCTATCGACTTTGCCCACAGCAATGCCCCGATAGCGCACAGCCGCTTGCGGCTGCAGGCCTGTGACGGATTCGCGGGTGGAGAATTCGAGGGTGTCGCGAATGCGGGTATCGCGCATGAGCCATGCGGCCAGCGCCACCAGCAGTGCGGTGACCAAAATCACAAACGCACCAGCCGCTAAAGCATGTGATTTATTTTCCATAAAATTCAGCGCTCCAAAGTTTCGGTCGCTTCGCTCCCACGATACTTTGGAGCGGAAAGTGCAAAAAAGCTATGGAAGCGGGCCCGTCGCTTTTTTGAAGGCTGAAACAGCCACGACATAAGATCAAACAGCAAAAGGATACTCCCTCAATAATTCCATCGCTCTCTGCCCGCGCTCGCCCAGGAAGAATTCCTGCACAAACGGATGCGGATAAGCGATCACATCTTTGGGCGGCGCTTTCACCACCACTTTTTGCTGCGCGAGCACGGCCACACTGGTGGAGAGCTCATACAGCGTATCTAAATCATGCGTGACCATCACCACCGTGAGCCCCAGCTCTTTATGAAGGCTGCGCAGCAAGGCGCAAAAGCCATCGGAGCTTTCGGGATCAAGGCCAGCGGTGGGCTCATCGAGCAGGAGCAGCGGCGGATCCATGATGAGCGCGCGCGCCAGCGCCACACGCTTGACCATGCCGCCCGAAAGATCGGCGGGCATTTTGTGCGCATGCTCAGCACCTAAGCCCACCATCTGCAGCTTGACCATGGCGCATTCTTCGACCAGATCATCGGGCAAGCTGCCCAGCTCGCGCAATGGGAAGGCGATGTTGTCAAGCACGCTGAATGCAGAGAACAACGCGCCATGCTGGAAGAGCATGCCCACGCGGCTGGCTGCGCCTTGAGAGCCCAACTCAGAGGCTGGCGCGCCGAGCACCATCACATCGCCCTTGGTGGGTTGCTCTAGGCCAAGAATTTGGCGCAAAAGCGTTGTCTTGCCTGTGCCCGAGCCACCCACGAGGGAGAGCACTTCGCCGCGCGCGATGTTCAAATCCAGATCTTTGTGGATCACAAATTCTGCTTCGGGCGTTTTGTACACGGTCCAGAGCTTATGGATTTCCACCACATGCTCAGAAGACAAACGGGAAGCGGATAGGTCGGAAAGCATCTATAGCCCCACATCTTTGAAGACGATGGCGAACACCGCGTTGACCAAAATCACCACCGTGATCGAGGTGACAACCGAGGCCGTGGTGCCTTGCCCTAAGCTTTCAGTATTCGGCTTCACACGCAGGCCGTAGTGGCAGCCGATCAAAGCGATCAAGATGCCAAAGACCACCGATTTGCTCATGGCCAGGGTCAAATTCACCGGCTCAACCGCAGCTGGCAGCGCATTGATGAAGAACTGCGGCGAGATATTCAGCGAGACATCCGCTGCCAGCATGCCGCCCAGCAGCGCCACCAGCGTCGTCCATACGGCGATCAAGGGCATGGCAATGGCCAATGCAATGGCGCGCGGCATCACGAGGCGAAAACCGTGCGGGATGCCCATCACGCGCATGGCATCGAGCTCTTCCGTGACGCGCATGACGCCGATTTGCGCTGTAATCGCTGAGCCCGAGCGCCCTGCGATCAAAATCGCCGCCAGCATGGGCCCCAGCTCGCGCACGAGGCTCACACCCAGCAAATTCACAATGAACGAATCTGCGCCGAATTGCTTGAGCTGCTGCGCAGACAAATACGCCAGCACCACGCCAATGAGAAAACCGACCAGCGCCGTGATGGGCAAAGCGGTCGCACCGATGGCATACACATGCCCAGACACATCGCGCCAAGGCGCTTGGCGCGGCGCGCGCACGAGGCGAATCAAATCTAAGAAGAGCTGCCCCACCAACCGTATGAAGCCACGCAAATGCGAGATCACAGTGAGGATGATTTCGCCCAAGCTGAAGAAACGCTGCAGCCAAGTGGGTGAAGGTGCGCGCACATTTTTGCCGCTGAATTGCGCCACGCGCTCGAGCACGGCGCGCTGCGTGGGCAGCAGCTGCAATTGCGCTGGCCATTTACCGCCCCAATGCTGCCAGAGCAATTGCGCACCAATGTGATCGAGCCGCTCGATCAGGCGTAAATCCCAAGCAGCTTGCGCACTGGCTGGCTGCGAGCTCAAATGGGCTTGCAACTGCTTGAACTGATCGCTGCTGGCCAATTGCGCCGCCGTCCAGCGCCCGAGCACGAGCAGGCTGGGCGCGGTTTGGCCCGGCAGGGTTTGCTTTTCGATGTGAGGGGCAGATGACGTCATGAAGCTAGCCCCAGATAGTAGCCCGCCTAGGCCTATTTTTCATCCTTGATGCGCTTTGGAGACCATATCTCACAGTTAGGCGAAAGATATCAGCTGGGAGGATGTGGCACATGCGCATCAACTCCAGACTTTGGTCAGGGCGGCTCGCGCGGCTTGGATCACAGGCGCGTCGCGCTGCGTGGCGCTGTGAATGAAGCACAAGCAGCATTCGAGCTGCACGCGATCTGCCACCACCAAACCGCGCGATTGCGCCTCGCGCAGCGCCACCGTATCTCGCGCCAGGGAGAGGCCAACACCTGAGCGCACCAGATCGAGCATGGAGGCTTCTTGATCGACCAAGGCCGCGCGTTTGAGCTGCAAGCCAAGGGGTTGCATCACCGATTGCAGCAAGCGATGGTGCGCAGAAGCCGCGGGCGTGGTGATCCACGGCAACTGCGCCAGGGCGCGCCAATCTTTGCCCAACACTTGCGTGCCCCAGCCGCTGGGTGCGAGCACGCGATAGTTAAAACGCGCGAGTTCAATTACTACTAAATTCATAGCATTTTGCGCAGATTCCATGCCGGCTATCGCCATATTTCCTTCATAAAAATACGGGTTGACTGAGGGTGTGGCGACAGCGGTGGCCTCACGTAATTGCACCAACTCGTGCGGCATCGCGAGGTAAAAACCCACATCGAGCGCGCCTTGCTGCAGGCGCGCGAGCACATCACCGCTCATATGCTGCGAAAGCTCAGTCTCGATTTGCGGCGCGGCCTCCACCAGCTCTTTGAGAAACGCGCCGAGGCGCGTGAACTCGGGATCGAGAATCGTGCCGATGCGCAGCTGGCCTCGGGTGCTTGCATGGAGGTTGTTGGCCGATTGACTGAAATCTTGCAGCGCTTGCAACACTTTCTCCGCCTGAGGCAGCAGCGCCGCGCCATCGCGCGTGAGCGCGAGGCCTCGGCCAGATCGCGCAAAAAGCTGCAGCCCCAAGCGCTCTTGCATGGCCTTGAGCTGCAGGCTCACGGCCGGCTGGGTCAGGTGCAGGGTGTCAGCCGCCTTAGACACTGTGCCCTCGCGTGCGACGGCCACAAAGGCTTTGAGGCTGAGCAGATCCACTTGATTCATAAGCTGTATTTATACATTGTTTTGAGAATTTCATTGGACTGGTTTGGTTTCCCCTTTCAAAATCACTCCAATTCAACGAGGTGATCATGAGCGTAGCAAATATCGGACATTGGGTAAATGGGCAAGTCGCAGCGGGTTCTGCCGGTCGCAGCCAGAGCGTGTTTAACCCTGCGACTGGCGCAGTAACGGGCCAAGTGGCTTTGGCATCGAGCGCGGAAGTGGCCAACGCAGTGGCGTCTGCACAAGCTGCTTTTCCCGCATGGGCAGATGCGCCGCCGCTCAAGCGCGCGCGGGTGATGTTCAAATTTCTCGAATTGCTCAATCAGCACAAAGATGATCTCGCCCGCATGATCACGGCTGAGCATGGCAAGGTGTTTACCGATGCGCAAGGCGAAGTCACGCGCGGCATTGAGATTGTGGAATTCGCCACTGGCATTCCGCAGCTCTTGAAAGGCGACTACACCGAGCAAGTGGGCACAGGCATTGACAACTGGACGATGCGCCAGCCGCTGGGCGTGGTGGCCGGCATCACGCCATTTAACTTTCCTGTGATGGTGCCGATGTGGATGTTTCCGCTGGCGATTGCTTCGGGCAATTGCTTCATTTTGAAGCCCAGCCCGATTGATCCATCGCCTTCGCTTTTCATGGCTGAGCTGCTCAAAAAAGCCGGCTTGCCCGATGGCGTGTTCAACGTGGTGCAGGGCGACAAAGAGGCGGTGGATGCGCTGCTGGTGCATCCCGATGTGAAGGCTGTGAGCTTTGTGGGCTCTACGCCGATTGCGAATTACATCTACGAGACCGGCGCACACCACGGCAAGCGCGTGCAAGCGCTGGGCGGCGCGAAGAATCACATGATCGTGATGCCTGATGCGGATATGGAGCAGGTGGTGGATGCGTTGATCGGCAGCGCATTTGGCTCGGCAGGCGAGCGCTGCATGGCGATCTCGGTGGCGGTGCTCGTGGGTGATGTGGGCGAGCGCATCATGCCAGCGCTGATCGAGCGCACGAAAGCTCTCAAGATCAAAAACGGCACAAATCTCGATGCCGAGATGGGCCCGATCGTGACGAAGATTGCGCAGGATCGCATCACGGGTTATATCGCTGCAGGTGAGAAAGAAGGCGCGAAGCTGCTCGTCGATGGCCGCTCATTCAAATCGAATGAAGCTGGCTGCACAGAAGGCTTCTGGCTCGGCGGCACGCTGTTTGACCATGTGCAACCAGAGCACAAAATCTACAAAGAAGAAATCTTCGGCCCCGTGCTCTCCTGCGTGCGCGTGAAAGATTTTGCGACGGCTGTTGATCTTGTGAATGCCCACGAATTCGCCAATGGCGTGAGCTGCTTCACCCGCGATGGCGGCGTGGCGCGCGAATTCGCCCGCCGCATCCAAGTCGGCATGGTCGGCGTGAACGTACCGATCCCAGTGCCGATGGCTTGGCACGGCTTCGGCGGCTGGAAGCGCTCGCTGTTTGGCGACATGCATGCCTACGGTGAAGAAGGCGTGCGTTTTTACACGCGCCAGAAATCCGTCATGCAGCGTTGGCCTGATTCCATCGGCAAAGGTGCTGAATTTACAATGCCCACGTCAAAATGAGCGACGCCACTTTTGACTACATCATCATCGGCGCGGGCACAGCAGGTTGCTTGCTCGCGAATCGGTTGAGTGCCGACTCAAGCAAACAGGTGTTGCTGATTGAAGCCGGGCAGGCCGACAACTACCATTGGATTCATATCCCGGTGGGCTATTTGTATTGCATTGGCAATCCGCGTACCGATTGGCTGTATCAAACCGAGGCCGACAAAGGCTTAAATGGCCGCAAGCTGCGCTATCCGCGTGGCAAAACTTTAGGCGGCTGCAGCTCGATCAATGGCATGATTTACATGCGTGGCCAAGCGCGTGATTACGACAACTGGGCAGCGGCGACAGGCGATGATGATTGGAGCTGGAAGAGCAGTTTGCCCGATTTTCTAGCCCATGAAGATCACTATAAATTAGATAGCATTCAGCGCAGCATCTATGCCGGCAAAGTGCCTGAAACGCTTGAAAAATTTGCTTCGATGCATGGCAACTATGCCAATGCAGGCGCTGGCAAGAGCACAGGCGAATGGCGCGTTGAAAAGCAGCGTTTAAGTTGGGAAATTTTGGATGCCTTCTCTCTCGCCGCACAGCAAGCGGGCATACCAGCGAGTGAAGATTTCAACACGGGTGATAACGAAGGTGTGGGTTATTTTGAGGTGAACCAAAGGCGCGGCTGGCGCTGGAATGCGAGCAAGGCGTTTTTGCGGTCGGTAAAAAGCCGCGCCAATCTCACGGTGTGGACGCAAACGCAGGTGGCCAAACTTTCACTCACCACAGATGCTGCTGGTGCGCGCTGCACTGGCGCAGAACTCGTACGACAGATACGAGGACGGGGCGAACGCACGAGCGTGAGCATTGCGCAAGGTGGCGAAATGATCTTGAGCGCAGGCGCTGTCGGTAGCCCGCAAATTTTGCAGCTCTCAGGCATTGGCGATAGCGCTTCTTTGAATGCGCTTGGCATCAAGCCGCAAGTCGATTTAAAAGGCGTAGGCGCAAACCTGCAAGACCATTTGCAAATTCGCGCCGTCTTCAAAGTGCAGGGCGTGAAGACGCTCAACGCACTAGCCAATTCACTCTGGGGCAAGGCCATGATTGGTTTGGAATACGCGCTCTTTCGCTCTGGCCCGATGAGCATGGCGCCGAGCCAATTGGGTGCGTTCACGCGCTCCTCGCCAGATCAGCCGCACGCGAATTTGGAGTATCACGTGCAGCCGCTGAGCCTAGATGCCTTTGGCGAGCCGCTGCACAATTTCCCGGCGTTCACAGCGAGCGTGTGCAAT
Source organism: Variovorax sp. PCZ-1 (assembly GCF_018413605.1). Taxonomy (GTDB): domain Bacteria; phylum Pseudomonadota; class Gammaproteobacteria; order Burkholderiales; family Burkholderiaceae_C; genus JANMDU01. The sequence goes on from NZ_JAHCDN010000004.1 coordinate 216,212, forward strand.
TTGAATCCGACGAGCCGAGGCACGATTTCGCTCAAGAGCAATCGCTTTGAAGATGCGCCAGCGATTGCGCCCAACTATCTCAGCACCGAAGAAGATCGCAAAGTGGCTGCAGAGAGCCTGCGCGTGACGCGCCGCATCGCTGCTCAGCCTGCACTTGCCAAATACAAGCCCGAAGAATTCAAGCCGGGCGTGCAATACCAATCAGACGACGAGTTGGCAAAATTGGCTGGCGACATAGCCACCACCATTTTTCACCCCGTAGGCACAGCGAAGATGGGGCGAGACGATGATGTAACTTCTGTGGTCGATTCGCATCTTCGCGTGCGCGATGGCCAGGGCTCTCGCGTGCAAGGCCTGCGTGTGGTCGATGCCAGCGTGATGCCCAGTATCACCAGTGGCAACACCAACAGCCCCACACTGATGATTGCGGAGAAAGCCGCGCGCTGGATCATCCAAGGGAAATGAAGCAGCAGGGAAAATCCCGATACGCGCCGGAGGCCATCCCCTTTACATTCTCCTCACTCTGTTTGCGCAAGCAAGCAAGAGGGCTTGAGGAGACTAAAGAAGTACCTGCGCCGGCGCTCCCGGGCATCTACATATATTGAAAAAAGCCAGCCTACCCGGCTGGCTTTTTCTTTTCTGCGCGGTCTGTGCGCTTATTTCAAATCGGCGGATTCCAAGGGCACTGTCTTGCGTGAATAGGCATCCACAATGGCTGCACGCGATCCGAAAGCGCGCGCGCTGAGTGCCAGCTCTGCGGCTTCGTGCAGCACATCTTGCGCGAGAGAGAAGCTGTCAAACATACCCATCTGTGTGCTGTCTCGCGGGGCTTTGCGCCCAGTGGCCTGCCGCCCTGGAGAAATGCGCGCCACACCCACGCCCACATCCGCGCGGAATTCGCCCGGACTCGAGCTCTGAGCATTCAGCATGTAAGGCCGGCGCAATGCTACCGCTAGGCGCAAACCTACCGTGCGTAGCACGCCTGGGCGCTGCACACTATCGAGCACCACGACAAAGCTGCTATCGCTATAACGTCCCACAGCCGCAGCAGACGAGCCGCTGGCTTGGCGCACACGTGCGGCCATGGCATAGATCACTTGCTCTGCACCGTTGTTGCCGAACTCTTGACGCAGTGTGGCGGCATTGGCCAGCTCCACGCAAATCACCGCCATCTCTTTGCGGTTACGCTTCGCACGCGCCACCGATTCATCCACCTTGCGAATGAGCGCAGCCCCCGTCCACAACTGGGTGAGCAGATCGCGATCACGCCCCATGGAGACTGCACGCCGCATACGCACAAACTCAGCGTGGCGGCGCTTCAAGGTGTGGCAAGTGATCACAATGAAACCAGCCGCGCATACCGCCGTGCCCACCTGCATGGGTAAATCGTTGGCGAACATGTGTAAAGCCATGGCAAACAAGCCAGTCACCGCAAACACCATGGCGACGCAGGCCACCGTCATGGCCAACGCAAGCTCATCACCCAACAGCCATGCACGTAAGCACAGCCAAAAACCAATGACCGCACAAACGATCAAGGTCATGGCCATGACATCCAGCCTGATTTCTTGAGGGGGTAAGAGAAGCCACAGCAGTTGTGCGGCTGCCACCACCACCACCACCAGCATGCCGCGATCAATCAGAGCATCGCGCTGTTGAGCTCGCAAAAACCCTCGCAACCCCAAAGCCGAGATCGCTGCCGCAGAGCTCGCGCTCAAGACCAACCATTTCTGCTGCGAGATTCCCCACAAATGAGGAAAAAAATTCACCACCCACCCACTGGCCAGCGCCACAAATGCCCCGCAAACAAACACATAAACCACCGCCTCCAAACTTTGAAAAAGTCGGTTGTAGGCGGTGTAAAAAAACGACAACGTGAAATACGACAGAAAAATGCCTAAGCAAGCGCTCCACAAAGCAATTTCGAAATTGTTCATGGTTTCAATACTCGCTCAAACAAGCCGCGCCGAGCTTTAGCGCGGACAAGGGTAGGCAATAGAGAAGCATGTGAGGGTTCAACATTCAGACACAAATTTTATCTGCGCCGAGGCCGTTATGCCACACCTATCTCGCGTTGCCAAAAAGCGCTTTGCGCATAGTGATGTTTTAAAAAATCCACCCACAGTCGCACGCGCAGGGGCAGATGTTTGCGCTGCGGAAACACCGCATAAATACCATTCGGTGGCGCAGCAAAATCTTCCAGCAGGCTCACCAATTGTCCACTTTCAATCTCCCGCGCCACTTCCCAGCTGCTGCGCCAGGCAATGCCATGCCCGCCGATGCACCAATCATGCAGCACTTGTCCATCCGAGCAATCCAGTGGTCCGCCGGGTCGCACATGCTCTACCTTACCCTCCAGCAAAAAAGCCCAGCCGCGCGATTGCGAAGCATCGGATGAAAGCATCAAGCAGTCATGCTGGTGCAAATCTTGCGGTTGCTCAGGCTTGCCATGACGATTGAGATAAGCCGGCGCAGCCACGCACAAGCGCCTGTTATCCGCGAGCCGCACGCTCACCAGCGATGAATCTGGCAAATCTCCCACGCGTACCGCGCAGTCAAAGCCCTCGGCCGCAATATCCACCACGCGGTCTGAAAGATTGAGCGACAGGCTCACCTCAGGATGCTGCTGCCGAAAGCTCGGCACCAACGGCGCCACATGCCGCCGCCCAAAGCCTGCTGGCGCAGTGATCCGTAAATGCCCGCTGGCCTTCACGCCTCCAGCGCTCACACTGGCTTCAGCATTCGCGAAATCGGAGAGCAAGCGCTGGCAATCTTCCAAGAATGCGCTCCCCTCATGTGTAAGCGAAATCCGCCGAGTAGTGCGCACCATCAGCTTCACACCTAAGCGCTCCTCAAGCGCGTCCAAGCGCCGCCCAATGATCGCAGCAGCCACGCCTTCAGCTTGCGCAGCTGCCGTCAAGCTGCCTTTGGCAGCGACAGAGCAGAAGGTTTCGATCTGTTTGAATTTATCCACAGCCTATTATGTGGCTGGTTTTGCGTAAGGGCGCTATGATGCTCGGTTGACTTTTTGAAACTGAACACTGTGAATTCCTCTACCGACGGCACGTATTTGGCCCAAGCTTTGCACACCCACATCAGCATCCGTGGGGCGCGGACGCACAACTTGAAGAATGTGGATTTGGATATCCCGCGTAATCAGCTTGTTGTGATCACCGGGTTATCTGGCTCGGGCAAATCGTCTCTCGCTTTTGACACGCTCTATGCCGAAGGGCAGCGACGGTATGTGGAGAGTTTGTCGACCTATGCGCGGCAGTTTTTGCAGTTGATGGATAAGCCGGATGTGGATGTGATTGAGGGGCTCTCACCTGCGATCTCGATTGAGCAGAAGGCGACGAGCCATAACCCGCGTTCGACGGTGGGCACAGTCACGGAGATTCACGATTATTTGCGCCTCTTGTTTGCTCGCGCAGGCACGCCGCATTGCCCGGATCATTTGTTGCCGCTGCAATCGCAGACGGTATCGCAGATGGTGGATGCTGTGCTCGCTTGGCCGCAGGATACGAAGGTGATGATCCTCGCGCCGATTGCGCGGGAGAAGAAGGGCGAGTTTGTCGATGTGTTTGAAGACATGCAATCGCGTGGCTATGTGCGCTTTCGGGTGGATGGGGAGATGCTGGAGTTTGATGCGCTGCCTAAGCTGAAGAAAACGGAGAAACACGATATTGATGTGGTGATTGATCGGCTGAAGGTGAAGCCGGAGATGAAGCAGCGGCTGGCTGAGAGCTTTGAGGCGGCGCTGCGCATCGCTGAGGGCAGAGCGATTGCGCTGAATGTGGACTATGAAAGTGATAGTACTTCGCGCAGTAAACATGCCGGCGAAGTGGCTAAAACGCCTGAAAAAGAGCAATGGTTCAACGCGAAGTTTGCCTGCCCAGTATGTGGCTTCACGATTGGCGAACTGGAGCCGCGCCTTTTCTCTTTCAACTCGCCTGTGGGCGCTTGCGAGACATGCGATGGCATCGGCATGATGGAATTTTTTGATCCGAGCCGGATTGTGGCGTTTCCTTCGCTATCGCTTGCCAGCGGCGCAATCAAGGGCTGGGATCGGCGCAATGGTTATTACTTTGCTTTGATTGAATCTCTGGCCAAGCATTACAAATTTGATGTGGAGAAACCGTTTGAAGAGCTGCCTGCGAATGTGCAGCAGGTGATCTTGCAGGGCAGCGGCGAGGAAGAAATTGCTTTCAGCTACACGATGGAGAGCGGCAGCTTCGCGGGCAAGAAGATGAAGAAGAAGCACCCGTTCGAGGGCATCATTCACAACATGGAGCGGCGTTATCGGGAAACGGAATCTGCGCTCGTGCGCGAAGATCTAGCGCGCTATCGCCACACGCAGCCTTGCACGGCTTGCGAAGGCACGCGCTTGAAGCGCGAGGCGCGCAATGTGCGCATAGGCGAAGGTTTGCAAGAAGGCGGGCAAGCGCGCACGATCAGCCAGATTGGCAGCGCGACTTTGATTGAAGCGCAACGCTATTTCGAGAGCTTGAAGATGACAGGCGCGAAGGCGGAGATTGCCAGCAAGGTGATCAAAGAGATTGCTTCGCGCCTCAAGTTTTTGAATGATGTGGGCTTGAGTTATTTGAGTTTGTCGCGCAGCGCTGAGACGCTTTCTGGCGGTGAATCACAGCGCATTCGCCTCGCTTCGCAAATCGGCTCAGGTCTCACGGGTGTGATGTATGTGTTGGATGAGCCGAGCATTGGCTTGCACCAGCGCGATAACGATCGCTTGATCAGTACGCTCAAGCATCTGCGTAATTTGGGCAACAGCGTGATCGTGGTGGAGCATGATGAAGACATGATTCGCGCGGCGGATTATGTGGTGGATATTGGCATTGGCGCGGGCATTCACGGCGGGCGCATCATTGCGCAGGGCACGGCGGCGCAGATTGAGGCGAGCGCTGAATCACTTACAGGGCAGTTTTTGAGCGGCGCACGGGAAATTGCGATTCCGCAGCAGCGTGGGAAATGGTTGCCGCTGCAAGTGAAAGAGCCTGTTGCACCGCCCGCTAAATCGCGCTATCCCGTTTCGGCTTTTAAAAAGAAAGAGCCCACTGTTAAGGCCGATGAAAAATTTCAGCTGCTGCGCGTGGTGAATGCTTCGGGCAACAACTTGAAAAACGTGAGCGTTGATTTCCCCGTTGGCCTGATGACTTGCGTCACTGGCGTTTCCGGCTCAGGTAAATCCACCCTCGTGAACGACACGCTGCACAAAGCCGTGGCGCGCAGCCTCTATCGCAGCCACGATGAGCCCGCTGCGCATGACGAGCTTGAAGGCTTGGAGCATTTCGATAAGGTGATCAACGTCGATCAATCCCCGATTGGCCGCACGCCCCGCTCCAACCCCGCCACCTACACCGGCCTCTTCACGCCCATCCGCGAGCTGCTCGCTGAAATGCCTGTGGCGCGCGAGCGCGGCTATGGCGCGGGGCGCTTCAGCTTCAACGTGGCCGGTGGCCGCTGCGAAGCTTGCCAAGGCGATGGTGTGGTGAAAGTGGAGATGCACTTTCTGCCCGATGTGTATGTGCCCTGCGATGTGTGCAAAGGCGAGCGCTACAACCGCGAGACTTTGGAGGTGCTCTACAAAGGCAAAAACATCGCGCAAATCCTGAACATGACTGTGGCCGAAGCGCATGAGTTCATGAAAGCCGTGCCCACCATCGCGCGCAAACTGCAAACCTTGCTCGACGTGGGCCTGAGCTACATCCGCCTAGGCCAAAGCGCCACCACCCTCTCAGGCGGCGAAGCCCAGCGCGTCAAACTCGCGCTCGAACTCAGCAAACGCGACACCGGCCGCACGCTCTACATCCTCGACGAGCCCACCACCGGTCTGCACTTCGCAGACATCGAACTGCTTCTCAAAGTGCTGCATCAACTCAGAGACGCAGGCAACACCATCGTCATCATCGAACACAACCTAGATGTGATCAAAACCGCCGACTGGCTCATCGACATGGGGCCTGAAGGCGGCTCAGGCGGCGGGCAAGTGGTGGCTGAAGGTACGCCGGAGCAGGTGGCGGCGAACCCAGCGAGTCATACGGGGAAGTATTTGGCGCGCTTGCTCGGCTAGCCTCACTTCACCTCGTAAAACACCATCTCTACGCGATCTGGAAAGCGCGCCCCTGTGCCGATGAAGAGGGTTTGCGTCATCCACGCTAAATCGGCGCGCTCGACTTCGAAGCGGGGGGCGCAGCGGAAATAGATGCGTTCCGGTGGGACAGATTCGCCGCGCACTAAGGCTGCGATGTCTTCTTCGCTGCCGGTGCGCACCGCACTGTTGGTGATGTAGATGTGGCTGCCATCGCTCAAGAGAATGATGTAGCGGGCATCGAGTTGGGCTGCTGTGGAGCTGGTGACGAGTTGGAAATCTGCACCGCCGGGGAGCACTTCGCCCGCCATAGATTGGCCACGCGCTGTGCCTTGAACTGTGCCACCAGTGATGGGGATGATGCGGCGTTTGCCTGTGCCGAGTGCGTGCGTCACGTTGCCCGCTTCCACGGGTTTAGCCACTTGCACGGTGAGTTGCATGATGGGTTCTAGTTGTGGTGTGGGCAGGTTCATGCGGGAATCTCCGTGCGTGATGGCTGATGTGTAGAGGCTAATATCTTGCGCATGACTTTAACGCCTTCTTCTCCTGCATACGTCCCACAGATTCGCCTCTACCAAGATTGGCTCGCGCGTGAGCGCGATCTGCGCTTTGAAAACTATGACGCGCTGTGGCAATGGTCGGTGACGGATTTGGAGGGGTTTTGGCAATCGATTTGGGATTATTTTGAAGTTCAATCACCTACGCCGCACACGGCAGCGCTGGCTGATGACCGAATGCCGCAGGCGAAGTGGTTTCCGGGTGCGCAGGTGAATTACGCGGCGCAGGTGTTGCGGCATGCTGAAGCAGCGCATGCAGCGGGCTTAGCTGCGATCATCAGTGAGAATGAGTTGGGCGAAATTCGTGAGCTGAGCTGGCCTGAGTTGGCATCACAAGTGGCTTCGCTTGCGCTCACGCTGCGCGAAATGGGCGTACAGCGCGGGGATCGTGTGGCGGCCTATATGCCGAATATTCCTGAGACGATCATTGCATGCTTAGCCTGCGTTAGCATTGGCGCGGTGTGGAGTGTGTGTGCGCCGGATATGGGCACGCCTGCAGTGCTGGATCGTTTCAAGCAGATCACGCCGAAGGTGTTGATTGCGGTAGATGGTGTGCATTACGCGGGCAAGGCGATGGATCGCAGTGCGGTGGTGCAGGAGCTGTGCGCGGGGCTGCCTACAGTGTCGCATCTGGTGTTGCTCAGCACAGCTTGGGGAGATTCAAACGCTATCAAATCAGTAGCGGTTCGCGCAGATTTCATGCCGGCGATTGGCCGAAAAGGCTTAGAAATTGCTGCATTTAAGCCTGAAATGCTGCCCTTCGATCATCCGCTGTGGATCGTTTATTCCAGCGGTACGACGGGTCTGCCCAAGCCTATCGTGCATGGCCACGGCGGCATTGTGCTCACGCTGCTGGCACTGAAATGCTTGGGCAACGATATTGGCAGCAGCTATGCGCCAAACAGCTTCGGCGAGCGATTTCATTGGTACAGCTCCACAGGCTGGGTGATGTGGAATGCGCAGATGGCAGGTTTGGCCACGGGCACGACGATTTGCATTTACGACGGCTCGCCTTCTGGCAGCAAAGACGCGCCGGATTGGACGATTCTCTGGCGCTTCTGTGCAAGGCATCGCTGCACATTTTTTGGCGCGGGCGCAGCGTATTGGACGAACTGTATGAAGGCGGGCGTGAGTGCTTCTGCGCTGCAAACAGCAGGGCATGAGCTCAGACAAGTGCGCGCGCTGGGCTCCACAGGCTCGCCATTGCCAGAAGATGTGCAGCGCTGGGGCGCGGAGCAGTTTGCCAGCATCGGCACACCAGACATCTTCTGGTGCAACATCTCCGGCGGCACAGATTTTTGTGGCGCGTTCATCGGCAGCCATCGTGAACTGAAACAAGTGCCCGGCCAGATGCAATGCCGTTTGCTCGGTTGCGCTGTAGAAGCGTGGAATGAGGAGGGTAAGCCAGTGATGGGCGAAGTGGGCGAGCTGGTGTGCACACAGCCGATTCCTTCCATGCCGCTGTATTTCTGGAACGATGCAGGCAATGAGCGCTATCTCTCTAGCTATTTCGATATGTACAGCACCGTGAATAGCAAAGGCGAAAAACGCCTCGTGTGGCGACACGGCGATTGGCTCAAAATTGGCGCAGATGGTGGCTGCATCATTTACGGAAGAAGCGATGCCACGATCAACCGCGCTGGCCTGCGCATGGGCACGAGTGAGATTTATTCAGCTGTGGAAGCGCTGCCTGAAGTGCTCGACAGCATGGTGGTGGATTTGGAATACCTCGGCAAAGAAAGCTTCATGCCCCTCTTCGTCGCGCTGCGCCCCGGCATGACGCTCACGGATGATTTGAAGATTCGAATTCATGATGCGATTCGCCAACAACTTTCGCCGCGCTTTGTCCCTAACGAGACATTGCAGGTTGAAGCAATTCCACGCACTTTGAGCGGCAAAAAACAAGAGCTGCCCATCAAGAAACTCATGCTCGGCCAACCGCTTGAAAAAGTGGTGAACAAAGATGCCATGGCAAACCCGGATTGCTTGGATTGGTATGTGCATTACGCTAAAAAGCATCTCGCCAAATCACTTGACGCAACCAGGAGCACCGCATGAAAACGACACGTCGCCAAAGCCTAAAAACCACAGCTGCACTCATCGCAGCACCTGCTCTTGTGAGTCCGTGGGCACGCGCGCAAGACAAATTTCCTTCGCGCCCGATCTCCTTGATCTGCCCTTGGCCAGCCGGCGGCGCATCAGACGGCGCAGTTCGCTCCATTGGTGAGGCTTTGGCTCGTGCTTTGGGAGGAGCAACCGTCACGATTGATAACAAGCCCGGCGCTGGCGGCACGCTGGGGGCGACTGCCATGCTCACCGCCAAGCCCGATGGCTACACCTTGACGCAATTGCCGCTGGGTATTTATCGCCTGCCTCACATGCAGAAAATGGCCTTCCATCCGGTGAATGACATCACGCATATTGCTTGCCTCACCGGCTACACCTTCGGTATCGCCGCCACTGCTGACGCACCCTTCAAAACGATCAAAGAGATGGTCGCTTGGGCCAAAGCCAATCCTGGCAAATTAGATTACGGCCACACCGGCGCAGGCACCACGCCGCATCTGGCTTTTGAGGAGTTTGCCTTCAAGGCGGGCTTCACCACCAACCCCATTCCCTACAAAGGCTCGGCAGAAATTTTGCAGGCGATTTTGGGCGGGCAGATTCCCGTGATGAGCGGCACCACCGAGTTTGTGCCCCATGTGCAATCGGGCAAGCTGCGCTATCTGGCCACGCTGGGCAGCAAGCGCACCAAGGCCTTCCCCGATGTGCCGACCGTGCGCGAAAGTGGATGGGATACGATTTCTGAATCGCCTTTCGGCATCGGTGGCCCTAAGGGCATGGATCCTGCCGTCGTTAAATTGCTTGAAAGCGCACTGCAGAAGGTCAGCCAAGATCCAAAGGTGTTGGAAGTGTTTGATAAATTCCATCAACCTGTGATTTGGATGGACAGCGCCGAATACTCCCGTTACGCCGCCCGCACTTTCGCGCAAGAGCGCGCCACGATTGAGCGGCTGGGCTTGCTGCCAAAGAGCTAAGCTTTACTTTTTTGCGCTCTTCAAATACTGCTCAGATGTCACGCCCATCGAGACGTAAATGCTCGTGACGGCTTCCATGCCCATCTCTGCAGGCTCGACCCATTCGGGCGGCACATAAAGCAAACCACCGCCTACGGGCACGGGCGCTGTGGGTACAAGTACGCCCAGGTATGCCTGGCCGCTGATCATCACAGCCTGCGGCGTGGAGAGAAAACCCAGCACCGCTGTGCCTGCTTTGCTCGCGGGATCGCCCGCAACGGGCTTACCGCCAAAATAGAGCCAAACTGGTGACATGGATTTGAGATCGTCACCCTCTTTGCGCGCGAAGAGCGCCACGAGTTTTTGTGCCACGTCATAGATCGTGCGCACCACGGGGATGCGCTGCACCAAAGAATTCAGTAATCCAGAAATGCCGCGCTGCAGGCCCGCCTCCACCAGCAGGCCAATCGCATACACCACCACCACGACCAAGAGCATGCCCAACAAATAGCCGATCAGTTCCGACTCCGTGACGCCCAAGCCCACACTGGTGAGCAGCTGCCCAACGCTGCTTCCTGGCCCCAAATACTTGGCGAGAAATTGCCAAACCCAACCCAGCAGCAAGAGTGTGGCGGCCAGTGGCAACAAAGCCAATAGGCCAGTGATTAAGGTGCGCACAGGATGATTAAGCGAGAATTTCATGCGGTAAGCATACCTGCTGCGCAGCCGTCTCAGTAGCCTCGTGCATAGGCTTCTAGGCCAAAGTTCAATACCTGCGCCACTTGGCTTCCCACCTCTTTCACCAGCTCTTCTTGCGCTTGCGCCACCGCTGCTTCGAACGCTGCCAGCCACTCCAGGCCCGTAGGCGTGAAATGCACTATTTTTGCTCGGGCATCGCGCGAGTCTGCCTCGCGCTGCACCAAGCCCCAGGCCTCGCACTCATCCACGAGCGTGGTCATGGCTTGTTTGCTCATGCCAGCGGCTTGCGCCAGATCCGTCAAACGGCTGCCTTGCAGGTCAAGATGCCGCGTGATGTGAACGATGGCTGCACTCACTTTGCCGCGCCCCGCGAGGTTGGCCAACTGCAGCGGAGCTTGGCTGCTGTGCGCCATCAACGTCTGCACCCGCGTGTCAAATCGGTGGGATGCTTCGCCGAGTAAGCGACCTGTGTGCGTCGCTCGCCAGCCGTCTTTGAGGGCAGATTCCATCGGCTTATTTTAGTCAATTAAACTGATCAATATTTCTATTTACTTCTTTGTACTGTGCATATACAGTCCTGATCAATCCAACAGCTTTTCGATTCGAATTTTTGAAGAGGCTAAGTTGGAGCTAACACTCACTTAACCGGAATGCAAGGAAATATGAAGATGGACGCACAAGTCAAAGGCACAAAGATCGAAGCCGCCGCCAACGAAAAAGCCAAGGCACTGCAAGCCGCTCTGGCGCAGATTGAGAAGCAATTCGGCAAAGGCTCCATCATGAAGCTGGGCGAGGGCGAGGTGATTGAAGACATTCAGGTTGTCTCCACTGGCTCGCTGGGCTTGGATGTGGCGCTTGGTGTGGGTGGTCTGCCCCGTGGCCGCGTGATCGAGATTTACGGCCCAGAAAGCTCTGGCAAAACCACGCTCACCCTGCAAGTGGTGGCTGAGATGCAAAAGCAAGGCGGCACCTGCGCCTTCATCGATGCTGAGCACGCGCTGGATGTGCAATACGCGCAAAACCTCGGCGTGAACCTGCAAGACATGCTGATTTCTCAGCCAGACACCGGCGAGCAAGCGCTGGAAATTGTGGACAGCCTCGTGCGCTCCGGCGCGGTGGATCTGATCGTGGTGGACTCTGTGGCCGCATTAACTCCAAAAGCTGAACTCGAAGGCGAGATGGGCGATTCCCTCCCCGGCCTGCAAGCCCGCCTGATGAGCCAAGCTCTGCGCAAGCTCACTGCCACGATCAAGAAAACCAATTGCATGGTGATCTTCATCAACCAAATCCGCATGAAGATCGGCGTGATGTTTGGCTCGCCAGAGACGACCACCGGCGGCAATGCGCTCAAGTTCTACGCTTCTGTGCGCCTCGATATCCGCCGCACCGGCACGATCAAGAAAGCTGAAGTGGCGATTGGCAATGAGACCAAAGTCAAAGTGGTGAAAAACAAAGTCTCGCCTCCGTTCAAAGAAGCGCATTTCGACATCATGTTTGGCGAAGGCATCTCCCGCTTGGGCGAAATCATCGACATGGGCGTGGAGGCCCGCATCATCGAGAAAAGCGGCGCTTGGTATGCCTACGGCGGCGAGAAGATCGGCCAAGGGCGCGATAACACCCGCGAGTTCTTGAAAGAAAATCAGGCTCTGGCGTTCGAGATCGAAAACAAGATTCGTGAGTCTTTGAATATTGCTTTGCTGCCTGCTGATGTGTCGGAAGCTTAAGGTTTAAAGCCGAACAGCCGGACGCCAAGGGCGCAAAAGTTGCGCAAAAGACGCAGAAGAAGCCGTTAAAGAAAAAACGATGGGTTTAATTTCTTCGCATTTATTTTTGGCATTTTTTGCGTCTTCTGCGCAACTTTTGCGCCCTTTGCGTCCGGTATTGAAAATTCTTTGCGTGCTGTAAATGTTCGCCCAACAACAACTCTCCCTCAAAGGCCGCGCCCTCAAAGCGCTGGCTGGGCGGGAGCGTTCTCGGGTGGAGCTGGAGCGCAAACTCGCAAGCTTTGAAGAAGAACCTGGCCAGTTGGCCAAGCTGCTCGACGAGCTGCAAGCCAAGGGCTTTTTAGACGATCAGAGAGCAGCCGATTCGCTCGCCAATCACCGTGGCCGCAAGCTCGGTACAGCCAGAGTCGTGCAGGAGATGAAAGCGCGCGGCATGGATGCAGAAGCCATCGCGCAAACCACTGAGCAACTCAAAGCCACGGAGCTTGAGCGCGCACGCGAAGTGTGGCGTAAGAAATTTGGGGCTGAAGCAGCGGATGCGAGCGAGCGGAGCAAGCAGATGCGCTTCTTGATCACGCGGGGCTTTTCAGCGGAAATCATTCGCCGCGTTGTGGCCAATGATGAGGACTGATCTCGCCATCAAGGTCGCGCATAACCTTCACACAAACCCGAATTGGAGCGACCCCGGCATTCGCGCGTCAGGCGCTTGTCACGCTCAGCTCGCGTTTCGCCACTGCCTTCATAGAAGGTGACGCCACCGCCCTTGCTGCCCTTGGCTTTCTTTTCTTTTTTGGGTTTTTTGGCCTTTGCGCCACTGGGCGTAACGGTTGCTTGCGCAGAGACTATTTGTGATGAAAAAACGCCATTTGTCGGCATAGAATCTGCACGGAATGCTATTGAAAAAAGAGCGAGAGCAAGAAGGGCAGGCGTGTAGTTCATGGGTTATCCTGACGTGAGCTTTTCACATGATAACGAGGCTCCAGCCCCCGCGCCCATAGAGCGCAACCCCTAGGCATTTAGAAGCGCTAATCTAAACAGGCGCGCTTTCAAGGGCTACATTCTGGTCATCACATTTCAATCATTCATCATTTTTTGGAGTTCACCATGGTCAAGAAAGTCAACAAAGCATCTGCTGCAAAATCCGCCGGCTTGAGCCCTGCCGCTTTGGCAGAAAACATCAAAGCTTCTGCTCAGCAAATCTATTTGGCTGGTCTGGCTCAGTTCTCCAAAGCCCAGCAAAACGGTGGCAACGTGTTTGAAACCATGGTCAAAGAAGGCCTGGCCGTTCAGCGTCGCACCCAAGCTGCTGCTGAAGAGCGCATCAGCGAAGTGACCAACCGCGCTGCTGGCGTGGCCAACGAAGTTGCAGCGAAAGCCACTGGCCAGTGGAACAAACTCGAAGACATCTTTGAAGACCGCGTTGCTCGCGCTCTGAACAAGCTCGGCGTGCCATCTGCCAAAGACATCGAGACGCTGATCAAGCGCATCGACTCTTTGAGCAAGCAAGTCGGCACCAAAGGCACGGCCGCTGCTAAGCCAGTGCGCGCTGCTGCCAAGACCGTGAAGGCCAAAGCGGCTACCACCGTGAAGGCTGTGAAAAAAGCTGCTCCAGCGAAACGTGCTCGCAAAGCCGCTTAATTCTGGTCATCTGTAAAAAGGGCGCTCCGTAGCGCCCTTTTTTATGAGATTTTTATGCCTTTTTGGCACCTAACCGGCATAAAATCTGCGCGGGCAGCTATTAAAATAGTAGCAAATCATTTCTACATTCAGTCATGGCTTCTGTGATCAATTTTCCTCGCGTCAGCTCCCAACCTGCAAGCAAGCCTCGCATCGCGCTCTCATTAGCAGGCGGCGGCCCGCTGGGCGCCATCTACGAAATCGGCGCACTCTGCGCTTTGCAAGAAGCACTCGACGGCGTAGATTTCACCCGCCTTGATCATTACATCGGCGTATCAGCAGGCAGCTTCATCGCCGCCTCGCTGGCCAATGGCATGAGCCCACAAGAGCTCTGCAAAAGCTTCATCGACAACACCGAAGCTGAAGTCAACAATACGCAGCACAGCGACCGATTCGATCCCGCTTGGCTGATGCGCCCAGCCTTTGGTGAGTTCGCTCGCCGCGCCATCATGTTGCCTAGCTTGCTGGCCTCTGCTGTTTGGCGCGCCACGGTAGAGCGCAAAAGTATAGTGAGCGCGCTTGAGTTGCTCGGCCCCGCCTTGCCCACAGGCATCTTCTCCAGCGTCGAAGTCAACTCACGCATGGCAGAAATCTTCTCTCAGCCTGGCCGCAGCAATGATTTTCGTACGCTGCAAAAAATGCGCGGCAGCCGCCTCACATTGATCGCCACCAATCTCGATTCCGGCGAATCTGCCCCCTTCGGCGCGCCCGGCTGGGATCATGTCTCCATCTCTCAAGCCGTGCAGGCCAGCTCAGCGCTGCCCGGCCTGTTTCCGCCGGTAGAAATTGGCGATCATTATTTTGTCGATGGCGCACTGAAGAAAACGCTGCATGCCAGCGTCGCACTCGATGAAGGCATGGATCTCGTGATCTGCCTCAACCCCCTCGTCCCCTTCGATGCCCTGAACGCCCGCCCTGCTGTGATGCAGCGCGGTCTGCCCAAAGAGCGCCAGCGCATTCCCCGCATCACAGAAGGCGGCCTGCCAGCCGTGCTCTCGCAAACCTTCCGCTCGATGATCCACTCGCGCCTAGAGATGGGCATGAAGGCCTATGAGCGGCAGTATCCTCAAACAGATATCGTGCTGATCGAGCCCGATCAACGCGACCCAGAAATGTATCTGGCCAATACCTTCAGCTACAGTCAGCGCGCCAGCCTCGCCGAGCACGCCTACCAACAAACCCGCCACCTCCTGCGCGCGCGCCGCAGCTCGCTCACCGCGAAATTTGAAAAGCATGGCATTGTGGTGAACGATGCTGTGCTGAGCGATCCCAAGCGCCAGCTCGTGATGCCAGCGCCTAAGGCAACTGCGGTTGGCAAGGCTGTGCAGCGGCTGGAGGAGACTTTGGAAGATCTTGAGCTGCGGTACGCTTAATTTTTAGCGCGCTAAAGGTTTCTTCTTTTTAGCGCCAATCGCTGGCCATAGAGCGCTAACCACAAACACACAAACTAGCCAGACAACACAACATGAGCTAGAGTGTGGGCAAGACAATACAAGCTCTAAGAGGACACACATGGCCAAAAAAGCGCCGCGCCGCACTGCAGAACGCATCCTAGAAGTCACGCTCGAACTCTTCAACCGCTTTGGCGAGCCCAATGTCTCTACCACGCTGATTTCGGCCGAGCTCAACATCAGCCCCGGCAATCTCTACTATCACTACCCTGCAAAAGACGAGCTGATCAACAGCTTGTTTGACCGCTACGAACGCAGTTTGAGCGAGCTGCTCAATGCCAGCGATGGTGTGCGTAACGTGGAAGACGCATGGTTTTTCCTACACACCTTGTACGAGCTCATCTGGCAATACCGTTTCCTCTACCGCGATTTGAATGATCTGCTCAGTAAAAACCGTCGCTTAGAAACCCACTTCCAATGGGTGCTCAAAAACAAAACGCGCAGCTTGCGCACCTTGCTCGAAGCCATGAACCGCAGCGGCGCGATCACGATTGATTCGCGCGAAATAGAAGGCACGGCCACCTCGATGGTCGTGGTGCTCACCTATTGGCTGAGCTACGAATACGTGCGCGACCCGCGCAATGCGCTGGAGCCCGAGAGCGCGAGCACCGCTCTGGTGCGCGGGGCGCAGCATGTGCTCAATCTGCTTGTGCCTTACCTCGAAGCGGGCCAGAGGCAGCATTTGCTCAACCTCGTGGCAGAGTATTCGGCCAAAACCGCTCCCGTAGCCTGAGTAGATTGCGAATCGGGAAAACCCTGTGCGCATTTTGAGATAAGTATCAGCACAAGCCAAGCGCCTGCGCCTACACTGTTCCTTCAAAGAATTGATTGCCCGAGGAGGCCGCAGTGATCTTAGATTTCATTCAAAAGAATATCCCCAACGTCGTTCCGAAGTCCACGCAATCGGCTGGCTTGGAAATGCTGATGAAAGGCGCGGGCAAAGTCACGCGCTACATCCCCATCCCACAACCTACGCTCATGGTCGGCCCCGGCTCAAGCGCTCGCATGGGTGAAGTCATTGCAGGTTTTGGTCACAGCAAAGTATTGATCGTGACCGATGGTGTGATCTCCAAACTCGGGCTTTTGAAAAGCATTCAAGAAGCGCTGCATTCTGGTGGTACGAAGACTGTCGTGTTCGACAAGATCACGCCTGACGCACCGATTCCGCTGATTGAAGAAGGCTTGGATTTTTGCCAAGAGCATGATTGCGATGCATTGGTCGCCTTCGGCGGCGGCTCCTCCATGGATGCCGCCAAAGCCATTGCGATTGCCATGACCAATCGCAAACCATTTCGCAGCCTCGCGGGTTACTTCAAAGGCCGCAGCAATCCACTGCCGATTTATGCTGTGCCTACCACCGCTGGTACAGGCTCGGAAGTCACGGTGGCTGCTGTGATTTCCGATCCCTCTAAAGAAGACAAAGTGGTGATCATCGATCCGCGCCTCGTGCCCAAAATGGCCGCGCTTGATGCATCGCTCATGACCGGCCTGCCCCCGCATGTGACAGCGGCTACCGGCATCGATGCGCTCACCCACGCCGTGGAATCTTTCGTCGGCAACTGGGCCACGCCCTACACCAATGGCATGGCACTTGCCGCCACTGGCCTGATCTTTGAAAACCTGCGCACCTGCTACCGCGATGGCGGCAACCTCGTCGCGCGCGAAAAAATGTCGCTCGCCTCCACCTATGCAGGTCTGGCCTTCACCCGCGCGAATGTGGGTTATGTGCATGCAATTGCGCATCAGTTTGGCGGCAAATACCACACGCCGCATGGCTTGGCCAACGCCATCATGCTGCCGCATGTGTTGCGCTACTCTGCCCCCGCGATACAAAAGCAACTCGCGCAGCTCGCTGTGCGTGCCAAGCTCGGTGCTGAGAGCGAGAAAGACGACAAGCTCGCTGAAAAATTCCTCTCCGCCGTCGAGCAGCTCAATGATGACTTGGGTATTCCAAAGTATCTGGACAAACTGCAAGAAGCAGATATTCCCGCTCTGGCTAAAGCCGCTTGCCACGAAGCACACACTGGCTACCCTGTACCCAAGTACATGACGCAAAAGCAATGCGAAGCGCTGATTCGGCAAGTGCTGCCGCCGGCGGGTAAAGCTGCCTCGAAAGAAGCCGCCAAACCTGCCGCGAAAAAAGCCCCTGCTAAAAAATCAACCTCCAAGTCAATTTAACTTCACCCTGAGCACGCCATGAAAAAAGTCATCACTGTCACCCTTGGCGCTAAAGCCCAAGATTTTTCGTTCAAAACCAAGTTCTTAGGCGAGGATTTCCAAGTCACGCGCATGGGTGCAGACAACGACACCACCCAAGCCTGGGAACTCTTACGCCGCCATCAGAATTTCGCGGATGCCATGGGCATTGGCGAAATTGGCGACCATTACCAAGTGGGTCTGCGTACGGTCGTGAACAAAGAAACGGAGCGTTTGCTCAACGTTGTTACCCGCGTGCCTGCCACCACGGGCGCAACGCTGCGACGCTTGCTGCAAGTGCGTGCGGTACGCCATGTGCAAAAAGAGTTGGGCGAGTATTTCAACAACAACATCGTGCTGTTTTTAAACGGCATGCGCAATTACGACATGGCCGTGGCTTTGTCAGACTACACACCGAATTTGAATTTCGCCGATGCGCTGTATCAAACCGGCGCACCTGCCATGCTCAGCTCGATTGAGCAGTTGGAGCTTTACGCTAAAGGCACAAAATTCCTGCTCGCAGGCAAACCAGCAGAGCTGCTGGAATCGTCCCTGACTTGGCTCAAGAGCAAGCGTGTAGCCAAAGCAGCTGAAGAAGCGCATTTGATTGTCGGCACCTTTGCTGAATTGAAAGCCATCGGCAGCTCCAGCAATCTCGCTGGCAAGACGCTTATCACCTCCGCAGTCGATGACGACCGCATGGAGTTCTTCAAGAAGTGCAAGGTCAATCTGGTGATTGATGTGTCGCCCAAGCTGTTTGACCATGTGGTGGGTATCAACACATTGGAAGCGATGATCTTGGCCTCGCTGAACCGCCCGAAAGAAGAAGTGTCGGATGATGATTTTGAAGAGATCTTGGACGAACTCAAAATCACGCCTCGCCTCTTGCACCCCACGGGCAGCTTCCGCAATATTCGCCGCTTTGCTTTTGTGATTCACCCGCTCTCGCAAGATTTCATTCGCAAAGGTTTCCCCATTCCGAAAAGCACACCCAAGTTCATCATGGACAAGGTGGAGACGATTGCTGCGCACATGCCGCCCATGGTCTATTGCAAGATGGACAACATCATCTCGCCCACCGGGGCAGAAGCCGAGGGTTGGTTGATCTCTGTCGGAGGCACACCGCGTGAAATGCTCTCGCGCAGCCCGGAATTCACCTACCGCCGCTTGCTGCAAGCCGCGAAGATTGCGCAAAATCTCGGTGCGCAAATCATGGGCTTGGGCGCGTTCACCAAAGTGGTGGGCGATGCGGGCGTGACAGTCGCTCGTCGTGCGCCCCTACCGATCACCACAGGTAACAGCTACTCTGCTTCCGGCGCGCTCTGGGCCGCTGCGGATGCCATGAAGCGCATGGGCTTGGTCAAACTGGAGAAAGACGGTAAACGTCTGCACGCCAAGACCATGGTCATTGGCGCGAGCGGCTCGATTGGCTCAGTGAGCGCACGTTTGCTGGCCATGGCTTTTGAAGAGGTGGTGATTGCTGGGCGCGATTTGAAGAAATTGGAAGAGCTCAAGCGCTCGATCTTGATCGACACGCCCGATGCGAACGTGATCTGCTCGATTGATTACGACAGCCTGCTCGGTGACATGGACATGATCGTGACCTCGACCTCGGGCGCAGGCAAGAAGATTCTGGATATCACCAAGGTCAAGCCTGGCTGCGTGATCACTGATGTGGCGCGCCCACTGGATCTACCGCCTGAAGAAGTGGCCAAGCGCCCCGATGTGCTGGTGATCGAATCCGGTGAAATTGATTTGCCGACCAAAGTGCGCGGCATGAAGAGCATCGGCCTGCCACCCAATGTGGTCTACGCTTGTCTTGCAGAAACCATCGTACTCGCGCTCGAAGGCCGCTTTGAGGTGTTCACCGTGGGCCGCGATACCGAGTGGGACAAGGTCAAAGAAATCTACAAACTCGGCCTGCGCCACGGCATGAAGCTCTCGGCGATTTCTGGCGTAAATGGCGCATTCACTGATGAAGACATTGCCAAGGTGGTGGCGCTGGCGAAGAAGGCGCGCCTGAAGTGGAATGGTTCATCCGAAGCCCCAGCCAAATCTTCCAAGCCCGCTAAAACAGCCGCTGCCAAAAAGCCTGCGGCAAAGAAGGCAGCACCAGCGGCTAAAAAAGCAGCTGTCAAAAAACCTGCTGCCAAGAAAGCGGCCTCGAAGAAGGCAGCAAAGTAAAGCCTAAATGCTACAAAAATAGTAGCATTTAGCGCAGTATTCTTGCGGGCTATCTGCCGTTTTCGATCTGAGATTCAAGCAGAAGACGATACTTCGCCTTCCCAAGGTAGCATCAATGTGATCATGCTGAGCTTGGCAAATTCAGGCGCGAATTCGTCAATGATGTCTTGCGGATTGGGGCAGAGCGTGGCATCGGTGATCAGGCCGAATTGCACGCCTCCGCCATAGCTCAAGATACTCACACCCATGCCCACATCACCCGCCTGCGGCACCCAAAACATGATTTCTTCAATCGTGGAGCCGAGGAAAGTGTGCTTCTCGCGTGGGCCAGGCACATTGGTCATCACGGCCGTGGTTTTCTTCGCGTAGAGATTGAGCATGGCATCTTGCACGGGCTTGAGCATCATGCCCGCCACTGCGAGCAAGCTGAAAGCGAGCAAAGGCTGGTAGCTGTTTTTGAGCTCATTCATGCGCTTGCGCACTTCGAATACGCGATCAATCGGGTTGTCGATACCAATCGGCAGCACCAGCGCTGCCAAGCCGAAGCGGTTGCCCAGCTTGTAGGCCTGCTCCATCGGGCGAAGATTCACAGGCACCATGGCGCGGATCTCTTGGCCGCTGACATCATCGCCTTGATTTTTCAGATATTCGCCAATCGCACCTGCCACGCAGGAGAGCAACACATCATTGATCGAGCAGCCCAGCGCCTTGCCCACAGACTTCACATCCTCCAGAGGAATCGGCGCACACCAAGCCACTTGTTTGGTGCGCCCGGGTTTGCCTTTGAGCCGCGTGGGTGAATCATTGGGCATGAGCGCCATGGCTGCCAAATCCTTGGCTAACTTGCCGCCTAAGCGCGCAAGCCCCAAGCCGCCTGCCAGACCTTTTTGCGGGTCAGACAGCATATCCACGGTGCGTGCAGCACTCACGCCAGCGAGGTCGATGGCCCTAGACGCTTGAGCAGTCAGGGGTTTGATCAGATGCTGCGTGATCCAATCTTGCGTTGCTTCTTCCGAGGTTTTTTTCTTGCGCTCGGGTGGCTCCATGCCTCCATCCAGAATGGACATCGTGACTGAAATCAGCGCAATGCCATCGGCGATGCAATGGTGGATACGCGCGATCAGCGCCGAGCCTGTGGTGCCGTCAGCAAGCGGATAGTTTTCAATGAAGTGAAATTGCCACAAAGGTTTCTTGCGATCCAGTGGCGTCATCGTGAGCTCGGCCACGCGTGATTGAAACGCCTGTTGAGCGGTTTGCCCCTTCGCAATGTAAAGCTCTTCGCCAACGACATGCTTTTCGATATCAAATTTGCGATCTGTCACCCAAGTCGCGCCCGCTGTATCTTCCACCACGCATTGCTTGAAGCGCCGGTATTTGAGCAGTTTCTCTTTCACACGTTCTTGCATGGCGGCGAGCTTGACCGGCGGGCGCATCACCCACACGCCCACGATCATCATCAAGTTCTCATTCGTATCCATGCGCAGCCAAGCGGTATCCACCTTGGTCATGCGCTCGCCTGTGATGCCCAAAGTACCGCCCACAGCGTTTTGCATGTTTTGACCCACCTTGGCAGCCGCTTTACCAGCCACAGCAGCCGTCTGCCCCGCATCCGCTGCCTGCCGCGCTACGATTTCAGCAAAATCTTGCGCCAGCAATTCGGCTTCTTGCATGATGAAACGGGTGACCATGGACGGCGCTCTCCAGCAGAGGTTTTGAAATGGGGTTTTGCCCCTATTGTGGCCTGATTGCGTACGCTAAGATAGAACACGCTAACCCTAATTTCTTATCCCCGACTGGAGAACACCATGGCCACCAGCCTCAAAGCCAAATTCGAAAAAGCCGCCGCAGATTCCAAAGATCTCTCCGAGCGCCCCGATAACGCCACCTTGCTGAAAATCTACTCGCTCTACAAACAAGGCAGCGTGGGCGATAACGAAGAGAAAAAACCTGGCTTTACCGATATGGTCGGCCGCGCCAAGTGGGATGCCTGGGACAAGCTCAAGGGCACCGACCCGAAAGACGCGATGCAACAATACATCGACTTGATCGAATCGCTGAAGTGAAGAGATTCCGTCGAGAAAGTATTTTCCCGACCCAGATTGAAAAAATATGCCGGTTTACCGGCATATTTTTTTTGAGCAATCGATTTTTATCGATGCTGGTCAGCCTAGCGATGATGTGAAGAGTTTGGATGTCAGCCAAAAACCAAGCGTGGTAGCTATCAGGCAAAGCAAAACACTTGCGCTGATGTAAATGACGGCATGCCCATAAGCCTGGGAACGCATGAGCATCACTGCTTCCAAAGAGAAGGCTGAGAATGTTGTGAAGCCGCCCAACAAACCTGTCACCAGCAGCACATATCGGTGATCAGATCGGGCTAACAAAGCAGCGAACACGCCGATCAACAATGCGCCTAAAACATTGACGCTCAGAGTACCAAACCAAAAAAGACTGGGGCTGACATGGCGACTGATCACACCCGTCATCATCCAACGAAAAACACCCCCTGCACCTGCTCCCATGAACACAAGTAAGTAGTTGATCCAAGTCATACTTCAGCTTATCAACCGGATGGCAAAGTCCGCATCGAGTGCAAAGCGAAAGCGCTCAGGCCTTTTTCTTTGCTGCGGGTTTTTTGGCAGGTGCTGCGCTCTTGGCCAGTAGATCGTCGAGGTTTTTTTCAATCTCGGATTCGATCTTGCCTTTGAATGCGCCGAGCAAGAAGCCGAGTTTGGCGTGCAGATCAAAGCCAGTGGCGGTGACTTTGAGCGTGCCGTCCACGCCGCTGCGGGTGAACTGCACAACATCCCCCGTCTTGCCTTCTTCGTATGTGCATTCCATATCGAGCTTTTTCTCGCAGTCTTCAGCCCATTTGTAGGCGATCTTGCGTGCGGCGGCAAGGCCGAGGGTATGTTCACGGGAAATTTTGATGTCTGGCATGGCTGTCTCCTAGTGTTGTGGGCTTATTGTGTCATGGCCAAGAGAGCTTTGCGGCGCTCATCTTTGGGCAGCGGCGTGATGGATTGGATGGCTTGGTAAAACTCTTTCCAGTTTTTGCCCTTCTTCTCAAACACGGCCTCAAACTGCGGCACGAGTTCGTCGTAGGCAGCCTGTGCGCCTAAGCTTGCGTTGTTGGCGTTCGCAATGAAACGGTCATAGCCGGCAAATCCACTCCAGCTGGTTTTCAGCTGCGCGTATTCATCACGCAATTGCTGCATCACTTGTAGTTTTTGATTTGCTATTGATTCAGTAGCACTCTGCGCAGATTCCTTGCCGGCGATAGCCGTATTTTGCTTATAAACCTGCGCCAAGCGTTCGCGCGTGCGTAGCGTCAACGTACGGAATTCTCGGCGCTTGCTGTCAAATGCCTCGTACTCCTTGCGCGCGGCTTCTGAGCCGTTTTGCGCAAGCCACTGCTGGCCACCCAAACGCTCCACAGCGGTAGCAAAGGATTCGTTGAACATCGTGTCATCCTTCACATACAGCACCTGATGCGCGAGCTCATGAAAGATCATGCGAGCCAGCTCGCCTTCGGGATAACCGATAAAAGTGGAGAGCAGCGGATCGCCGCCAGCCCAGTTCATATAGCCGAGCGTGGAATAAGCAGGCACGCCGTACACATTCACTTCAAAGCCTTCGGCCTTCACGCGCTCGGCCTCAAGCTTCGCATCCGCTTCGTTGTAATAGCCGCGATAGCCCACGCAACCCACCGCAGCGAAGCACCAGGTTTTAAGCTGCAATGAGAACAAAGGCGCGGCCACCACATTCCACACCACAGCATTGCGCTTCAAATCAGCGTAGCGGCGGTAGCTGGCATTGCTTGGCAGAGCCAGCTCTCGCGAGGCAAATTCACGTATCCGTTGAGACAGCGCCAGGCGGCGCTTGATTGCATCCGGTGTTTGCGCATCATCGAGCCACTCTTGTACTGGCTTGGCCGCATTCATCACTGCCAAATGGCCTTGGGTGTTTTGCCAGTAGTAACCGAGATTGCTACAACCTGTGACGCAAATCACTATGAAAATCATAGCTGCTAGCGCAATAGATATGCCGGCGAACGGCTTCTTTTTCATAAAAAACCAGGCCCTAGGCAGTATCTTTCGCCACATCTGCACTCACCTGAACCGCACAGTCATAAAACACGGGGCCACGCCCCATGTCTGTCAAAAGCTGACTCGTCAATTCGTTCACGTTCTTGCCGTCCAAGCCCATCTTTCGCCACCAAATGCCCAAACCATGAACCACGCCTGGCCGGGCGCGTTGGCTGATCTGCGCTTTGCAGCGGTATGTGCCACGGTCATTGAAGATCTTCACAATGCTGCCGTCTGCAATGCCGCGCTGCTGTGCATCATGCGCAGAGATTTCCAGCAGCGGCTCGCCTTCCATATCGCGAAGGCTTTTGACGTTGACGAAAGTGGAGTTGAGAAAATTACGCGCAGGCGGCGAGATCATGGCGAGTGGATAGCGGGCATCGCTGCTGGCCACTTCGTAATTCGGCAGATGATCGGGCAGACCATATTGCTTGCTCTCAAATTCACACTTGCCAGAGACCGTAGGAAAACCACCGTTGGCAAACGGGGCGTCAGGCACATTCAAAGGCGCGAAGCCATCTTTCAAGAGCACACCAAAATCCACAGCCCCCTCGAACGCCATGCGGCACAGCTGCTCATCACTGTCTGCAAAACAAGGCTCGGCAAATCCCATCAGCGCAGCCAGCTCGCGAAAGATTTGCGTGTTCGGCTTGGCTTCGCCAACCGGCCCGATTGCAGGCTGATTGAGCATCACGTCCGTATGGCCATACGCCAAATGCACATCCCAATGCTCCAGCTGCGTGGTGGCGGGCAAGATGTAATCAGCGTAATCGGCGGTATCGGTTTGAAAATGCTCCAGCACGACGGTGAACACATCTTCTCGCGCGAATCCTTTCACCACTTTGCCGCTCTCGGGCGCAACCGCCACGGGGTTACTGTTGTACACGATCACCGCTTGAATTTTGCTGCCGAATTCTGGCGAGGCTTCGCGAAGCAGATCGTCGCCAATCGTGCTCATATTGATCGTGCGCGGTGTTTTGCCAGCCAGCAAATCAGGGCGATACAAGGCAGCACGATTCACAGGAAACATGCCCGACGAGGAGAGCAGCAGCCCGCCCGCGCGATGCCGCCACGCCCCCACGAGCGCTGGCAGGCAAGCCACCGCACGCGCCGCATTGCCCCCACCGCGCACGCGCTGCATGCCGTAATTCAGCCGAATCGCCACGGGCTCGCCGCGCTTAGCCGCTTGGCCATACTCGCGTGAAATTTGAATGATTTGTGCCGCTGGAACGCCACACACCTGCGCAGCGCGCTCTGGATTCCATAGCAAGGCACGCTCTTTCAGTGCTGGCCAGCCCTGTGTGTGCTGCGCGATGTAATCGTCATCCAGCCCATCATTTCTGATCAGCTCATGCATGATCGCGAGTGCCAGCGCTGCATCTGTTCCGGGCAGCAGCTGAACATGCTCATGGCATTTCTCTGCCGTCTCGCTGCGGCGAGGATCAATGCACCAAATCTTCGCGCCGAGGCGTTTGGCCTCTTGCACATAGCGCCAAAAATGCAAATTGCTCGTGATGGAATTGCTGCCCCAAATGATGATGAGCTTGCTCTCAGCAAAAAACTCCACCTTCATGCCCACTTTGCCGCCCAAGGTGTGAACAAGCCCTTCGGTGCCAGCAGAGGCGCAGATCGTGCGATCCAAGAAAGACGCACCAAGCTTGTGAAAAAACCGAGCCGCCATCCCCTCGCTTTGCGCCAAGCCCATGGTACCGGCATAGCTGTAAGGCAGGATGGCTTGGCTATCCACAGCAGCAATGGCTTTGAGACGCTGTGCAATATCGCTCAAAGCCTCATCCCAAGACACGCGCTCAAACTGCCCAGCGCCTTTCGCACCCACGCGCTTCATCGGATAGAGCAAACGCTCGGGATGGTAGGTGCGCTCTGTGTATTTATTCACCTTCGCGCACAGCGTGCCATGCGTATGCGCATGCGCAGGGTTGCCGCGCACCCTCACCGCAACGCCATCCTGAACCTCGGTAAGCAAGGCGCAGGTATCTGGGCAATCGTGAGGGCATGCGCCTCGAACATGCGTAGGCAAAGTTACTACAGAAGTTGACATCTTGATTCGGGGGAAAACATGGGGGAGAAACAGCGCTTTATTCCGTCATGATACGCGCTGCTTTATAAGATGCCCAATCCCATGAACCACACAACCCGCCGACTTTGTTTATCACTCTCTGTATTGATCTGTACCAGCTTAGCTGTGCATGCGCAAACAGCCAGTGGCGTGAGCAAAACTGCGATCTCTCTGGGACAAACAACTGCCCTCACTGGTGCTTCTTCAGCTTTGGCGCTGCCCTTTCATCAAGGCGCCAAACTGTATTTTGATCGCATCAATGCAGCGGGCGGTATCAATGGCCGCAGCATCAATTTCACAGCACTGGATGACGGTGGCAATCCAGCTACCGCGCGCGCTAATGCACAAAAACTGGTGCAAGGCGGTGTGCTGGCACTCTTTGGTACTTATGGCTCGGCGCAAACCACAGCTGCCTATGAAGCTTTGAAGGCAAGCGATGTCATCTTGTTTGCTCCAATGGCTGCAGCTGACGAGCTGCAAGGCGCGAATTTCCCCAATCTCTACACCATGCGCCCTGGCTACAGCGAGGAAGCTCTGGCCATGGTGCGCCACAGCCAAACCTTGGGCGCACGCAAAATCTCAGTGGCTCATGGGCGCGATGTGGAATCACTCAGCGCCTTGGATGCCAGCAAGCGCACGATGCAAGCGCTAGGGGATTTCTTGGGCGAAGGCACACTGGATAACCTGGACAAACTGCTCAGCTCTCGCCCCGATGCCGTGCTGGTGGTGGGCACGCCGCAAGAAGCTGGCAAAGCGATACGCGAACTACGCAGCAAAGGCTTTCGTGGCGCAATTTATGGCTTCTCCAACACCGGAGAAAGCTTGCTCGCCGAGCAGCTTGGCGGCGCGGGTGCGGGCGTGGTGCTCGCCCGAGTTACGCCACGTTCAGACAATGCCAAAAGCGTGGTCGTGCGCGAGTTGCTCGAAGATGCACAAGCCGCCAAGCTGGGCAAACCCAATGTCTATATGCTGGAAGGCTATATCGCTGCTCGCGCGCTGGCCGATGGCATCCGCAAAGCTGGCAAAGAGCCTACGCCTGCCAAGCTGCGCAAGGCCATTGAAAACATCAATGAATGGGATATGGGCGGCTTTCGTGTGAACTTCGGCGGCGGCCGTAATGGCTCAAAAATCGTGGAGCTGAGTCTGATTGATTCTCAGGGCAAGGTGCGGGAATAGCTAGCCTTTGATTCGCTGCGGCTTGGCTAAACCTTGCAAGAAAGCCTCGCAGCGCGCCAGCTGCTCCAAGCTCACATACTCATCTGGCTGATGCGCCTGCTGGATCGAGCCGGGGCCGCACACCACCGTGTCAATCCCTGCTTGCTTGAACAAACCAGCCTCTGTGCCAAAAGCCACCAGGGTAGATTTCGCCTCACCGCTGAGCTGTTTGGCCAATTGCGTGACAGCGTTCGCATCAGAGCCCAAGAAACTGGGTATCGCGCAGATTTCTTCAAATGTGAAACCCGCATCAGATGCTATATTTTTCATAGCATTTTGCGCAGTATCTGCGCCGGCTAGAACCCTTTTTTGCATCAAATTCACATCTGCAGTGGGTAAATCTCTGAATTCGTAATGAAACCACGCATCGCGCGGCACGACGTTATCTGCAATACCGCCTTGGAATTGCCCGACGCTTGCGGTGGAAAAAGGCACATCAAAGCCTTCATACCGAGGCTCGTGTTCACGCCACTCATCGGCCATACCGCGAATCAGGCTCACCAGCTTTGCAGCTTCCTCAATCGCGTTCACCGAATGCGGCGTGAGCGAAGAATGCGCCTCCTTGCCGCGCACGCAGCAGCGCCAGCGATACACGCCCTTGTGTGCAATCGCAGGAACCATATTGGTCGGCTCGCCCACAATGCAGGCCAGCGGCGTGATGCCTGCGTCTTTCATATCCGCAATCAGCTCTTTCACACCAAAGCAGCCCACCTCTTCGTCATAGGAGAGCGCATAGTGAATCGCATAAGGCAAATCCGCTTCCTGATAACGCTTGGCCTGCACCAGCGCGCAAGCGATGAAGCTTTTCATATCGGCCGAGCCACGGCCATAGAGCTTGCCGTCTTTCACTTCCGCACCCAACGGATCAAGCGTCCAATCCTGCCCATCCCAAGGCACGGTGTCGGTGTGGCCGCTCAAGATCAGACCAGCGGGTTTACCTGCGCCCACAGTCGCAAAAAGATTGGCTTTCGTCTTCTCTGCGTTGAAGGTGAGGCGCACATCCACACCGAAACTACGCAAATGATCAGCCGCCAATTCGATCAGCGGCAAATTGCTGTTGCGGCTCACCGTATTGATGCGGATGAGCTGCTGGGATAGGGACAGGCTTTGGGAAGAAAGGGCTTCAGGCATTCCCTCATTCTCTCCGATACAAAAAGATTTAAACTGTTTGCTCGTTAGAAAGCTGTACACCATGAAAGTCATTGATTCCATCGTCACCCAAGCCGCCAGCATCGCCGCCGTGCGCCGCGATATTCATGCACATCCTGAGCTATGTTTTCAAGAAGTGCGCACTGCGGATGTGGTTGCCAAGCAGCTGGAGAGCTGGGGCATTCCGATCCATCGCGGGCTGGGCACGACCGGCGTGGTGGGCATTGTCAAAGCAGGCACATCGAGCCGCGCCATTGGCCTGCGCGCCGATATGGATGCGCTGCCCATGCAGGAATTCAACACCTTCTCGCATGCGAGTAAGCATGCGGGCAAGATGCATGCCTGCGGGCATGATGGCCACACCGCTATGCTGCTCGCCGCTGCGCAGCATTTCGCCAAGCATCGCAATTTCGATGGCACGGTGTATTTGATTTTCCAGCCGGCAGAAGAAGGCGGCGGTGGCGCGCGGGAGATGATCAAGGAAGGCTTGTTTGAAAAATTCCCAGTCGAAGCTGTATTCGGCATGCACAACTGGCCAGGCCCGCAGGTGGGGCAATTTGCGGTGAGCCCTGGGCCGGTGATGGCGTCCTCCAATGAATTCAAGATTGTGTTTCACGGCAAAGGGGGGCATGCGGCGCTGCCACACAATTCTGTTGATCCGATCGTGATTGCTACGCAGGCGGTGCAAGCTTTCCAGAGCATCATCAGCCGCAATAAGAAGCCGGTGGAAGCGGGCGTGATCAGCGTGACAATGATTCATGCAGGTGAAGCCACCAATGTGATCCCCGACTCTTGCGAGCTACAAGGCACAGTGCGCACCTTCACCACCGAGCTGATTGATCTGATCGAGAAGCGGATGAAAGAAATTTCTGAAGGCTTGGCCAAGGCTTTCGGCGGCACGGTAGATTTCGAATTCGTGCGCAACTATCCACCCACTGTCAACAGCGAAAAAGAAGCGCTCTTCTGCGCTGGCGTGATGGCCGAAATCGTAGGCAAAGAGAATGTGACCGCGCAAGAGCCCACCATGGGCTCAGAAGATTTCGCCTACATGCTGCAAGCCAAGCCCGGCACGTATTGCTTCATCGCCAATGGGGATGGCAGCCACCGAGAAATGGGGCATGGCGGCGGCCCTTGCATGCTGCACAACCCGAGCTACGACTTCAACGACGATTTGATTCCTCTGGGGGCGACGTATTGGGTCCGCTTGGCGGAGAAGTGGCTGGCGGCTTGAGTTTTGCATCTACGCGGTGGGCTGAGCGTTTGGCGCATGAGCCCACACCGAGAGAGCCGAAGTTAAGCGCGCGCTGCTGTTCTCTTTGTGGTTGAAGCCTTTGCTTTGACTCGCGACTTTGGCGCAACTACAGATTTGGCACTCACCAGCTTCAGTTTCGGCTCAGCCTTCAAAGATTCAGAGGTTTCAGCATCCAGAGTCTTCGCAGCAGCCTCTTGCGCTTTGGCGAGCAGCACCTGATGCTCAGAGAGCAAGTAGTCTCCCAAATCCGCCACATCCGGCATCGCCCGGCGGCAAGCAATCAGGCCGTAATCCAAACGGCCTGCATAGCTTTGCACCGTGACATTCAACGCCATGCTGTGAACGGCGATCGATACGGGATAGAAACTCGCCAGCTTCGCACCGGCGAAATACAAAGGCACAGGGCTGCCGGGGACGTTGGAGATGATGAGATTGCTGATCGGTGGGATGCTGTTGAGCAAGCCTGAGCGTGACACCGCAGCTGCCACACCCGACATGAGCCAAGGCGCGCCGAAGAGTGGGAAATCTGTGGGCATCGCGGTTTTGACGCGACTCATCATGCGCTTGTTGGCTTCTGATGCCTCGCGAATCACTGCAAGGCGCTTGACGGGATCAGCGATATCGGTGCCCAGCACCGAGGTGACGAAGCTGACTTGATTGTTGGCCGATGTATCGCCTGCCTCGCGCAAGCTCACAGGAATGGCGGCAAGCAGAGTTTTATCGGGCAGGTTGTTGTGCTCTTTGAGGTAGCGACGCAGCGCGCCAGCCGTGGTGGTGAGCACCACATCGTTGAGCGTGCCGCCAAGTGTCTTGCCGATGAATTTCGTCTCGGCCAGAGGGATGGTTCGGCCAGCGAAGGTGCGTTGATTCGTGATGCTGGTGTTGAGCATCGTGCGCGGGCCAAAGAGCTTGAGGTTTTGCGGCAAACCCCATTGCCGCTTGCCTGTGGCTTCATCGGGCGCAGCAACAACATCTTTCAAGGCGCGCAGCATTTGAGGCGCGGTTTGCGCGAGCTTCACCACTTGCATTGCCGTATTGCGCAAGGCCGCGCCACCTAGCTCTGCCATGCCCAGCTGATAGCGATGGCTGCGCACTTTGGGGCGCGGAGGTTTGACCACGCGGCCTGTGGCCTCCAAATCAAAAATCGCCTGCGCCACTGCAATACCCGCCTGCCCATCCATGCCCGCATGATGCGCCTTGGTGTAGAGCGCCACTTGCCCGCTCTTCAAACCATCAATGATGAAAAATTCCCAGAGCGGGCGGCTGCGATCCAACAAGCTGGAGTGCAAGCGCGCCACATACTGCTGAAGCAAGCGATTCGTGCCCGGCTTGGGCAGTGTCACATGCCGCACGTGGTAATCGATATCGATGTCTTCATCTTCCACCCATACAGGGTTGGATAAATCAAACGGTATCAAAGCGAGTTTGCGCGTGAACAAATCTGCCAAATGCATGCGCTCTGCCACACGCTGCTTGGCATATTCAAAAAAATCATCGCTGGCAAAGCCCTGCGGCAGATCCAACACACACAGCGAGCCCACATGCATGGGCATTTCTGGCGATTCCAGGTGCAAAAAGGTGGCATCTAAGCCGCTCAAATGGTTCATGGTTTTTTTCCTCGATCAATTCGCAGCATGCGCTATTGTGATGAATTTATAGCCTATGGAATACCCGGCATTTGTCTCATGCGTCACAATCTTGAAATGATTCAGATCCCTCAAGCTTTCTCCTCAACCTATGCCCAGGCGCGCGTCAAATTTCTTGAAGCTGCCGCGACAGCAGGGCTGACCATCACCTCCTTTTCTCACCCGCTGCTTGGCAAAGAGGCAGAGGATTTAGCCATGGATGTGGCGCTGGATGGCTCGCCCGATGCGAAGGAGCTACTCATCGTCAGCAGCGCCTGCCACGGCGTAGAAGGCTATTGCGGCTCGGGCGTACAGGTGTTTGCCTTGCACGATCAAGAATGGAGAGACAAAGCAAAAGCCGCTGGCGTTGCCGTGCTCTACATCCACGCGCTCAATCCTTACGGCTTCTCTCATCTGCGCCGCGTGACCCATGAAAACGTGGATTTGAATCGTAATTTTCAAGATTTTTCCAAACCACTGCATGAAGCCACAGCCAATCCCGGCTACACATCTTTGCACGATCTGCTGCTGCCCAAGGAGTGGCCACCTACTCCTGAAAACATAGCAGCTTGCGCAGATTGGATGGCCTCTAGAGCCTTGAAAGACTCTAAAAATCCAGACGAAGCCAGTGGCTTGCGCGCCTTTCAACAAGCCGTCACCAAGGGCCAATACACGCATGCCAACGGTCTCTTCTTTGGCGGCAATGCCCCCACATGGAGCAACCTCACCCTGCGCAAAGTGCTGCGCCAATACGCCCAGAAATGCGAGAAGCTGGCGTGGATTGATTTGCATACGGGTCTGGGCCCCAGCGGTTATGGCGAACGCATCTTTGCCTGCAATGACGATGCCGCCGCTTATGCGCGCGCATCGCGCTGGTGGGGCAATGCTGGCAGCCCAAGCGGCGAAACGCCCGTCACCAGTATCTACAACGGTTCATCGGCATCAGCCTTTCTGACTGGCTTAATGTGGATGGCAGCTTACGAGGAAGCGCCACAAGCTGAATACACCGCCATTGCCATGGAATACGGCACACAACCTGTGAACGAGGTTTTGAGCGCCTTACGCGCCGACCATTGGCTGGCCAATCACCCCGAAGCATCTCCCGAGTTGGCCACGCAAATCAAAGCTCAGCTCCTGGCCGCGTTTTATACCGATACCGATGTGTGGAAGGGGCAGATTGTGAGCCAAGCGCGGCAGTCCATGTTTCAAGCGGTGGACGGCTTGAAAAGTTAATCACTGATTCCGCGAAACTTCGCTACTTCGAGCAGCCCATCGAAAATGAGGTTGTCCACCAGCTCGACATCTTCCAAGCCCAGCCACGGATGCATCTTCCAGCCTGCGCCGCCCGTCATGTAAAGCACGGGGTCTTGGCCGCAGCGGTTTTGCACATGATGGCGCATGCGGCGCACTGCACCTGCAATCGCATAAGTGCCGCCGCTGGTGAGTGCGTCGCTGGTGTTGGTAGGAAATTCTTTCACATCGCCCGTGGGCACATGCAAACCTGCTGTGCCGGATTCCAGCGCCTTGAGCATGATGCCGTGGCCTGGCAAGATAAAGCCGCCAAGGAATTTGCCTTGCGATGTGCCGTCGGGTGCAAGCTGTACACCAATGGCTTCTACAGTCACCGCCGTGCCCACCATCACAACCACCATCGGCTTAGGCGCAGCAGAATGCGTGGCCATCATGCGATGCCAAGCGCCGATCATCGCCACCCAACGATCCGCGCCGAGGCGCATCGGAAAATCGTAACCATTCACGAGGCCGGCTTCTTGCGGGCTAGAGAGTACCCACTGCGGATTCAAATCCCAGCGCTCGAAAATCTGCTCTTGCACGCGCTGCCTGAGTGCATCGCCAGCGACGATACAGCCAATCATTTTGCTGGGTGCGTCTTGCGCGGGGATCGCTGCCCAAGCGCCTTCAGCCAGCGATTCAATGTTTTCCAAAAACTCCGCGCCACTTGCCAAGAGCTTAGCCCCCGGCTGCGCTTGGCTATAAATCGCCCATTTGAGGCGGGTGTTTCCAACGTCGATGGCTAGGAGTGTCATGGCTGAATATTGCTGTTTGTCGCCATTATCACCAATACCATCAGGAGAGCACTGGGGGATTTGTACTAAGTAGTTTGAAGTGTTGGCCTGAGGATTGGGCGCAGCTTTTCATAAGCACGCGCGGCGCGGAGCACGAGCGCATCGGCAAACATAGGGCCGACGATTTGTAATCCGATGGGTAGGCCATCTCGTGTTAAGCCACAGGGGATGGAGCAAGCGGGTTGTTGGGTGAGATTGAAGGGATAGCTAAACGGCGTCCAGCCCAGCATGGCCTCGGGGTTCATCGGGGTATGGCCTGCAGGCTTTGCATCGAAGGCAGGGATGGAGACGGCAGGCGTGATCAGCAGATCGTAGCCCTGAGGGTTGCTCGCCGATTTCATCCATTGGCGCATCTGGCTGCCTAGAGCACCTCGGCGAATGTTGAGCTTTTGGATATCAAGCGCGGAGAGCTTGGCGCCGAGCTCAGCTTCTGCGCGGAAGTCTGGGTCAGTCACTTTCTGCTGCTCAGGCGTGAGCGTGTTCCACACCGTCCATGCGCCGAGAAACCACAGGCCTGTGGTGATCTCCAAAGGATCTTCAAAACCGGGGTCAGCCGGCACAATATGTGCGCCGAGCGCTTCCAAATCTGTAGCGGCTTGTTTGACTGCAGCGGCCACTTCTGGATGCACGTTTTTCACATAGCCGAGCGTGGGCGAGAAGGCGATACGTAGGCCTTTGACACCTGCGTCCAAGTCTTTCAGATAGTCCACGCCGTCATACGGCAGCGATGTCCAATCGCGCGCATCCAGTTGCGTGATCACATTCATCATCAGCGCTGCATCCTGCACGCTCATCGTGTGCGGCCCCAAATGCGCCACGCTGCCAAAGGGCGAGAGAGGATACGCAGGCACGCGGCCAAAGCTGGGCTTCATGCCAAAGTTGCCGCAGAACGCTGCGGGGATTCGCACACTGCCCGCGCCATCCGTGCCTACGCTCAGCGGCCCCATGCCAGCAGCCACAGCAGCCGCTGTGCCGCCACTTGAGCCGCCCGGTGTCTTCGCGGTATTCCACGGGTTGCGCGTGATACCTGTGCGCGGTGAATTCGTCTCGCCTTTGCAGCCGAATTCCGGTGTGGTGGTTTTGCCTAGGATCACCGCACCGGCTTCTTTCAATCGCGCGGTGGCTGGTGCATCAATCTCCCAGGCTTGGTTTGCATCAATCGTGTGGCTGCCACGCAGCGTCGGCATGCCTTGCGTCAAGATAATGTCTTTGATCGAAGTCGGCACGCCTTCCAGTGCGCGTACGGGTGCGCCGCTTCTGCGATGCTCACTCCACATCGCTTCACTTTTGATAGCACTCTGCGCAGATTCTATGCCGGCGATATGGCTAAAAGCTTTCAAAATCGGATTATGAGCATCAATCCGTTTCATCACAGCCGCCTGCGCCTCCACTGGAGACGCTGCGCCAGATTTGAACAAAGCAATCAGCTCAGTCGCTGTGCAATCTGCCAGATCAGAAGGAGAATTCATTCAAATCCTTTCGGTATTTCTTTCGCGTCTTCTGCGTAACTTTTGCGTCTTTTGCGTTCTATTCTTTGACCGCCAACTCAAACCGGCAGAGATGGCGAAATCGTAGGCGAGAGTTTCTTCCAAGGCAAATCTCCCGCATCCGCCGCCATCGGCCCCGCCGCTTTCGCCACGATCACATCGCGCGCAGAGTCTGCCACCAGCGGCGTGAAATCTGCGCGGAAATGATTGGAGCTTTTCACCACGATGATCTTCATCTCTTCCGCGTTGATGCCCACCATGCGAAGCAGCTCGCGGTCGAGCAACTGCGCTTTGCCGCTCACCACAGCCACGCGAATGCCTTCGATATTCAATGCACAGCTCTTTCCAAGATGCGCCGTCACACCCGTCATCATCGGGCCTGTGTAGGTGCACACACCGTCGCTCAGTTGCTCAATGCGGAAGCTGCCTTGCACAGGTGGATCACTCAAAACGCCAGTAAACGTGGGCACAGCTGTCCCCAAGTTCAGATCAATCACTCTGTTTTTAATAGCACTCTGCGCAGATTCCACGCCGACCACATGCTCTTTTTGATCATAAATATGCACTTGATTTGCAGATTCAGGGTCATACAGCATGCCAAGCGCCACGCGATTCGGGAAGCGCTTGCCAGCGCCTTGGCGCAGCAGCTCATGCAACACACCCGTGGTGTTGCTGTCACCGCCCGCGCCGGGATTGTCTTGCGTGTCGGCGATCACAATGGGCTTATCGGATTGTGCTGCGCGCTCTATCGCTATCGCCACAGCTTGCGCCACGGGCAACACACCCGGATCCCACTGCTTTGCTGGCGATGCGCTCGCAAACAATGCGCTCACCGCCATTTCAGCTTTTTCACCATAACCCCAAATCATTGGCGCGCATTCTGCAAAATCTGCTGCTGGGAAGCCCATACAAAAGCTGAGCACCACATTGTTGGCTGCATCACTCGCGATCAACTCGTCATACAAACGCTTGGCCGGTTGCATCCATGTGCTCTGCGCATTCAGCGGAATCATGTAAGCAAAGCGTTGATAGTGCAGTTTCTCTTTGCGCCCCAGTGCGATACGCCGCTCCAGCAATTTCGCAGCTAATCGCCCCGTATCTGCCATGTCGATATGCGGATAAGTGCGGTAGCTCACCAGTGCATCGGCCACGCTCAGCATGCGCTCAGTCACGTTCGCATGCAAATCCAAGCTGCCCACAATCGGCACGGCCTCACCCACGATAGCGCGAATACGCGCGATCAGCTCACCCTCGGAATCGTCGGCATTCTGCGCGACTGCCGCACCATGCAGATCGAGATACACGGCATCAATGCCTTGATTGACCGCTTCGCGCAGGTCTTCACAAATATCACCGCAGATGCGCTCAAAAGCCTCCGTCGTCACATAGCTGGAAGGCGTTGCGCCCGCCCACACAGAAGGCACAAGCTGCCAGCCCTTACCCAAAGCCGCCTGAATGAAGCCGCCCACTGGAATATTGATGTCCTTGAACGTCTCGATCAGCTTCGCGCCGCGCCGATATGCGGGAAACGTGTGCCCTGCATTGAACGCATCCCAATCAGCGAGCGTGGGAGCAAAGGTATTGGTTTCGTGTTGGTAGCCGGCGATGAAGATGCGCATTTAGATGTTCTTGGGTGCTGCGTCAAACAGACGCTTGGTGTAGTCTTGTTTCGGATTCGCATAGAGCTCAGCCGTCTTGCCCTGCTCCACGATTTTTCCTTGGTGCATCACGATCACGCGGTCGCACAGTTGAGCGGCCACTCGTAAATCATGCGTGATGAAGAGAAGGCCAAGCCCCAGCTCGGCTTGCACCTCGCGCAGCAACTGCAAAATCTGCGCTTGCACGCTCACATCGAGCGCGCTCACAGCTTCATCAGCCACGAGCACTTGCGGCTTGCACATGAGGGCGCGGGCAATCGCCAAGCGCTGGCGCTGGCCGCCGGAGAATTGGCTGGGGTAGCGCTCCATGGCTTCTTGAGGAAGCTTTACTTTTTGAAGAATTTGAGCAACCGCCGGGATAACTTCTGTGCGAGATGCTCCGAAATTAATAGCACCTTCACTCAGTGAATCAACGATCTTGCGGCGTGGATTGAGCGAGCGATTCGGGTCTTGGAAGACGACCTGGATATGACTTCTCAAAGGGCGTAGCTCGCTCTCTTGAAGTTGGCAGACTTTGTGTTGCCCCCAGTGGATCGTGCCTTCTGTGGGTTGGAGCAAGCGCATGATGCAGCGAGCAAGTGTGGATTTTCCGCTGCCAGATTCGCCCACGACGCCCACCGTTTCTCCGGCGCGCAGTTGCAACGCAGCATCTTGCAGCGCTTGCGTATGGCGCGCGCGGCCTAGCCAATCGCGTGAGGTGTAGGTCATGCCAACGCGCTCTGCGCGAATCAATGGCTCGCCTGCCGGATCAGGTTTCGGCGCTGGCGGCTGCATGCTCGGCACAGCAGCGAGCAGCATTTGTGTGTAAGCCTGCTGCGGATTTTTCAGCACTTGCGCGGCGCTGCCCAGCTCCACCGCTTGACCTTGGTTCATCACGAGCACATCATCGGCAATCTCAGCTACCACGCCCATATCGTGGGTGATGAAAAGCACAGCGCAGCCTTGTTCGCGTTGCAACTCATCAATCAAGCGCAGGATTTCTTTTTGCGTCGTCACATCCAGCGCCGTGGTGGGCTCATC
Source organism: Variovorax sp. PCZ-1 (assembly GCF_018413605.1). Classification (GTDB taxonomy): domain Bacteria; phylum Pseudomonadota; class Gammaproteobacteria; order Burkholderiales; family Burkholderiaceae_C; genus JANMDU01. The sequence continues at coordinate 253,478 of NZ_JAHCDN010000004.1, forward strand.
GCAAATCAAGAGCGCAGGCTTCAAAATACAAGCCATCGCGATCACGATGCGCTGGCGCTGGCCGCCGGAGAGCTGATGCGGATAGCTGCGCATCATGCGCTGCGGCTCTGGCAGCTTGACGCGCTCTAAGATTTTTAAGACTTCATCCTCACGCTTGGATGCACTCCAATCTGTGTGCGTCTTCAGTAGCTCGTCGATTTGATCGCCACAGCGCATCACGGGGTTCAAAGCCGTCATGGGCTCTTGGAAGACCATACCCATGGCTTGGCCACGCAGGCTTCTGAGTTTTTGCTGGCTGGCTGTGAGAAGATTTTCACCATTGAGCGTGATCTCGCCGCTTTGGACTTTCAGCTCTTTGGCGAGCAAGCCCATCACGGCAGTGGCCATCACGGATTTGCCAGAACCGGATTCGCCGACGACGCAGAGTGTTTTGCCGGCTTCGATGCTCAGGGAAATGTTTTCAACGGCGTGGGGGCGGTCTGCTCCCGGGGGTAAGGCAACATTCAAGTTTTCAATGGCGAGAACGGACATAACTGGCTCTCAATCCAAGGAGAACGCAAAAGACGCAGAAGAAACGCAAAAGACGCAGAAGAAAACAAAAAGATTTTTGCGTCTTTTGCGTTCTTTTTGCGTCTTTTGCGTTCCCTTTTCAATCACGCCAATCACCTCTTAGCAAACTTAGGATCAAGTACATCCCGCAGACCATCACCGAGCAAATTGATCGCAAGCACGGTCGGCACGAGGAACATCGCTGGGAAGAGGACGTTGCCGGGGTATTGGGTGAATTGCACGCGGCCTTCGGCCATGATGTTGCCCCAGGTGGGGATGTCTGCAGGCAAGCCGAGGCCGAGGAAGCTGAGCAGGGCTTCGGTGAGCACGGCGCTAGCTGCGACGAAAGTGCCTTGCACAATCATGGGGGCGAGGGCATTGGGCAAAATGTGGCGCAGCAGGATGGTAGGCGTGGGAGTAGCGAGCGCTTTCGCAGCCTCCACAAAAGGCTCTTCACGTAATGTGAGCACGAGCGAGCGCACGAGGCGCGTCACGCGTGGGATCTCTGGAATCGCAATCGCTACCACCACCGTCCACACCTGTGCGCCGAGCGCGGCCACGAGTGCAATCGCGAGCAAGATGGAAGGAATCGCCATCAGGCCATCCATGAAGCGCATCAGGATGGCATCGATGATGCGGAAGTAACCTGCCAGCATGCCGAGCAATGCGCCGATGCTGATGGCGACGAGTGCTGTTGAAAAGCCCACGAGCAGAGAGACACGCGTGCCATACAGCACACGGCTGTAGATATCGCGGCCAAAGCTGTCTGCGCCAAACCAGAAGGTGTGTTTGGGCGAGCTGCCATCGAGCATGGCGAATGCGCCGCGCGCACCGGCTGCGGTGTTGATGTGTGCTGAATCCATCGCCGAGGGGTCGACTGTGCCCAGCCATGGCGCGAAGAGGGAGACAAAAAGCAAGATGCCTAAGACGATCACGCCGAAGCGCACAGCGGAATTTTTTGCGAGCTGTTGCCAAGTGCTTGTCATCTCAGTACCGAATCCTTGGATCAAGGAAGAGATAGCTCACGTCAACGAGCAAATTGATCAACACATAGCTCACGCTGAACAGCAGCACCAAACCCTGAATGACGGGAAAATCTCGGTTGAGTACAGCATCGACAGTGAGTGAGCCAAGGCCTGGAATCGCGTAGACCGTTTCAGTAACGACCACGCCACCAATCAAGAGCGCCACGCCAATGCCCACCATCGTGGCCACAGGTACGGCCGCATTGGCCAGCGCATGCCGCAAGAGCACCGCACTTTCTTTGATGCCTTTGGCGCGCGCCGTGCGTATGTAATCTTCCGTCAAAGCCTCACTCACGCTCGCACGCGTGACGCGTGCAATCAAAGCCACATAAATCGTGGAGAGCGTGATCCAAGGCAAAATCAGCTGCATGATCCACGGCACAAAGCCTTCGGCGATGCGCTTGTAGCCTTGCACGGGGAACCAATCGAGCTTGATGGCGAAGAGCCAAATCAGACAGTAGCCGACCACAAAGATCGGGACTGAAAAACCTGCAACGGAGAACATGGACAAAGCGCGATCTAGCCAGCCGCCCATACGCCAAGCGGCAATCGTGCCCAGCGGAATCGCCACAAAAATCGCAATCGTGATCGTGCCAATCGCGAGCGACAAGGTCGGCTCAATGCGCTGCGCCACGAGTTGCGTGACGGGTTTGTTCAAATAATAAGAAAAGCCCAAATCGCCTTGCAGCACATTGCCGATCCAGATGCCAAATTGCGCCAGCAGTGGCTTGGTGAGGCCGAGTTGCGCGCGGATGCGCTCGATCTCATCATTGGTGGCGCTGTTGCCCGCAATTACCGCCGCCGGATCACCGGGCGTGAGCCGCAGGATCAAGAAAACGACGATGGCCACCACCAGCAAGACTGGGATGATGGCCAACAGACGCTGAAGTAAAAATCGGAGCATTAATGCAGCATGGCTTGAGGTTCAGTCTTGCGTTAATTCTTCGTCACGTTCCAGTAAACCTGCGCGCCTGCGCCGAGCAAGCCCGTCACGTTTTTCCGAATCGCCGCAGGGTTGTTGTATTGACCGAGATGCACATGCGAAGCGGTTTCCATCGCGCGCAGTTGGATTTGCTCGGCGATCTTCTTTTTCTCAGCCTCAGAGCCAGCAGCAATGAATTTCACTTTGAGCTCTTCAATCTGCTTGTCATCTTGCCAGCCAAACCAGCCCTTGTCGCCGGTGGCATTCATCATGGCCATGGTGATGGGGTTCAAAATGTCACCAGCCGTCCACGCCGTCATGAAGGCATTCCAGCCGCCTGCGTTGGGAGCATCTTTCTTGGCGCGGCGTGCTACCAACGTCGCCCAATCGGATTGGGGCATGTCCACCTTGAAGCCTGCTGCTTCGAGCTGCTGCTTAGCAACCAAGGGGAGCTTGGCAATCGCGGCCAAATCGGTGGGGCGCATCAGCACGACGGGTGTGCCATCGTAGCCAGCTTCTTTGAGCATGGCGGCGGCTTTTTTCGGATCCGCCGTGCCGGTGTAGATACCGGTGTTGTCGCTCGCATAAGGCGTGCCGCAGGGATACATGCTCTTGCAGAATTTGAAGAGGCCGGGTGTGCCTACTTGAGTCTTCAAATGCTGCTCTTGGCCGAGCGCGACCATCGCCGCTTGGCGAATCTTCACGTTGTTGAACGGAGGATGCATGTGGTTGAAACGGAAGATGAATTGCGTGCCGGCGGGCGACATGTCAAAAATCTCGATCTCTTTCTGCGTTTTAAGCGAAGCGTATTGCTCAAAGGCAGGTTGCTCAACAATATCCACCTCGCCGGCCACGAGCGCATTGAATTGGGTTTGCGGATCGCGGATGATGACCCACTCCACGCGATCCACCTTCACGACTTTGCCGCCAGTCGTGCCATTGGGCGCTTCGCTGCGCGGCTTGTATTTGTCGTTCTTCGTGTAGATCACGCGCTCGCCGGGTTTGAAATCAGCGGGGTTGAACTTGTAAGGACCTGAGCCGATGTGCTCCTTGATTTGCTCCGTGCCAGGTGTGGCGGCAATGCGGGCGGGCATGATGAAAGGCACGTTCGACGATGGCTTGCCCAAAGCATCAAGCATCACGCCAAACGGCGTTTTGAGTTTGATGGTGAAGGTCTTGGCATCTGGTGTGCCCCAGCTGTCAACGCTGCGCATCAGTGCGCCGCCAAAGCTGTCGCGGCTGCCCCAGCGCTTGAGGGATGCGACCACGTCTTCACTCGTCACGGGCTTGCCATCATGAAACTCGAGGCCATCACGCAGAGTAAATGTCCAATTCAGGTTGTCTTTAGAAACGCTCCATTTATCCACCATCTGTGGCTTGATGGCGCCTTGCAGATCGGTGCCAAAGAGCGTGTCATAGATCATGTAGCCGTGGTTGCGAGAGATGAAGGCTGTTGTCCAGATCGGGTCAAGCACCGTCAAATTGGCGTGCGGAATCACTTTGAGTGTTTTGGCTTGGGCATGCGCGGCCATGGGCGACAGCATGGCAATAGCCAGTGAAGCAGCGGTCAAAGCTGTTGAAAAAATACTGCGTCGTTTCATGATTCCTACACTCCTAATAAAACATGTTCCACAATGTAGCTGATAAAGGATCGCTTTGTGTTATGGAAATTACCAGTTTTGGTGCATCGCACCTCTCCCAGTTGATTTACTCTAAGCAAGTCTCCTGCCAAGAAGTGATGCAGGCCAGCTTGGATCGCATTGCCGTGGTCAACCCTCGTGTGAATGCGATTGTGAATCTGCGCTCAGAAGAGGATCTGCTCAAGGAAGCCGCTGAGCACGATGCCCTGCTCGCGAAAGGTGCCAGCAAAGGCTGGCTGCATGGCATCCCTCAGGCCATCAAAGATATCGCCCCATCGGCTGGCCTGCCCAACACCATGGGCAGCCCTTTGCTCAGAGATTTCATCCCCAAAGAAGATGGCCTGATGGTGCAGCGCATGAAGGCGGCCGGCTGCATCGTGATAGGCAAAACCAATGTGCCGGAATTTGGCCTGGGCTCACATTCTTTCAACGAGGTGTTTGGCGCAACGCGCAATGCTTATGACCTGAGCAAAACGGCTGGCGGCTCAAGTGGTGGCGCAGCAGTGGCTCTCAATACCTGCATGCTCAGCGTGGCCGATGGCTCGGATTTCATGGGTAGCCTGCGTAACCCTGCAGCTTGGGGCAATGTGTTTGGCATGCGCCCAAGCCAAGGCCGCGTGCCAATGTGGCCAGCCACCGATGTGTGGATCAACCAGCTGGGCACAGAAGGGCCGATGGCGCGCGATGTGGCGAGCCTTGCTGCGCTCTTACAAACGCAATCTGGCTACTCACCTCTTGCTCCTCTTTCTATAGCACTTTGCGCAGATTCTACGCCATCAAATGGCCAATTTGGCTTAAAAAATCAACGCATCGGATGGCTGGGCGATATGAACGCACATTTGGCCACGGAGCCCGGTGTATTGGCGCTGTGCGAGCAAGCTTTGCAGCGCATGATGCATGAGGGCGCACACGTATCGCCCTGCACATTGAGCATGCCACCCGCGCAAGTGTGGGAAGCCTGGAGCGTCTGGCGCAAAGCTTTGGTGGGCTCACGGCTTGCACCCTTCATGCTCAGCCCGAGCAACCGAGACAAGATCAAGCCCGAAGCTTTGTGGGAATACGACAGCGCTCAAGATTTAAAAGCTGCAGAGCTGATGCGAGCCAGCGTCTCGCGCACCGCGTTTTACCAAGCCATGCTCCAGCTTTTTGAGCAGCATGATTTCCTCGCCCTGCCAGCTGTGCAAGTCTGGCCATTTCCGATTGAACAGCGATGGCCGAAAGAAATCCTCACTGCCCATGGCGCAAGAGCGATGGACACCTATCACCGCTGGATGGAATGCACCATTTACGCCACATTCGCTGGTTTACCCGCCATCAGCTTGCCTTGCGGCTTCAGCGAGGCGGGCCTACCCATGGGCATTCAAATCATCGGCAAGCCGCAGGCTGACAGCGACTTACTGGCCTTGGCGCAGGCGTATGAAGCCACAGCGCAAGACGTATTGCAACGCAGACCGGCCCTTGGCTGATCAGATCACGCCGTACCAGATGGCGCGCTCCACAGCAGCCAGCTTGTTATCGACGCCGAGCTTGCGCATCGCATTGGATAAGTAGTAATTCACCGTGCGCTCGCTGCAATCAAGTTTTTGCCCCGTCTCGGCAGCAGTCATTCCGTCAAAAGCCAGCGCCAAGCATTCTTTCTCGCGCGGGCTCAAAGGGCAAATCACCTCAGCCATGCCGCGCTTGATGCGCGGCCAGATATTGAGAATGGACCACACGAGTGCGGTGGCTTCACTCTTATCGTGCAGAGCACGTGGCGTCATCAAATAGCATTCCAGCACCTTGCCGCGCGGCATCATGAAGGCCACGCGCACCATGGATTGCAGGCCGTGTGAGAGCGCAAGTACGCGCCAGCGGCTGAGCTCGGCATAGCTGCCGCGCGAAATGTCTTGCCACAGCGCCAGTGGCGAATCGGATTCCACCCAATCGCGGCCAAACTCCTCACTCTCGGCCAGCGCCTGCGCCATCGCCTGCAGGCGTGGCGGATGCACCGCATGCACGCAGCGATGCACGGCAGGCTCCAACACATCAGGTCCGAGTACCACCAGCGCCTCTACGGCCTCCGCTTGCAAGGCAGCCATCCAGTCGGCCAGCAGGCCATCAAGTACCACGCTGTCAAAATTGGCAGGTTGAATCATCCTTTGAGTATGCCTGTGCAAACAAAGAGGCTCACAATAAGATACGTTAAATTTGTCAAAAACCCATCAATCGGATCGTGTTTGTCAAGTTTGAAGACCAAAGTATTCACTTAGTTCCTCATGATGCATTTCACTTGGAAGCAACTCAAAGACTGGATCGTTACGCCAGAGCTTGAGGTGATCCTGCACCCGTCGCGCAGGCGCCTGCAGTGGCTGGGCGTGCTCACGGTCGGGGGGCATTTCCTATTTTGGTGGCTATGGACTTCTGTTTTCCCTCAGCCGTATGAAGATTGGCGCTGGCGCTTGCTCATGGCAAGCACGGGCTTGCCATTGATTTTCCAGCCCAAGGGCAGCTTGGCACATTCGCGAAGCATGAAATGGTATTTCACGTTCGCCTGCTGGATACAGCTGCCATTTTTCTTCGTCTGGATGTACTTCATGAACGTTAACTCGGCGATGTGGATGGCCACTGTGGCCGTCATGATCGTCGTGTACAACAATTTAACGGACTGGCGCCTGGCGACTGTCGGCTTGGCTTTGGGCGCTTTGGCTTCTATTGTTTTGGCGCAATCCATCTTGGGGTACTGGCCACCCATTCCTCCCGAGCATTGGTTGGTGTTTTCTTTTTCTTGGGTTTTTGCTTCATTGCTCGCTTTCTCCAGTGCCAATCTGCGCCGCGAACGCCTGCGTCAATCGCTCACCGTGATTGGCATCATGGCGCATGAGTTGCGTACGCCTTTGGCCACCATGGCTTTGATTGCACAAGCCATCCGCATTGAGTCTATTGCCAAAGACCATCGCCACGAAGCACGGCTGGAGGAACTGGCCACACGGATGGAGGCTCTCTCGCGCACCATCAATCATCACATTGATCTGCAAATGGCCAATGCGCGCTACACCTTTTTGCCAGCGAGCGACGAGCTGATCTCTGCTCGACAGTTGGTCACCAAAGTGATTGAGGATTACCCCTTTGGCTCGCGGCGCGAGCGCCAATGCGTGCAGATCGTGCTGCATGCAGATTTTTGCTTTCATGGCTCTTCACGGCAATTTACTCAAGTGCTCAACAACCTGATCAAAAACGCGATGCATTCCCTCAAAGTTGCACAATCGCGTCATGAGGCTGGTGATTTACGCATTGAGCTGGGTATGCGCGGCTCGGTAGGTCGCATCCAGATCACTGACAAAGGTATCGGCATCAATGCGAGTCAACTGAAACTCATCTTTGAGCCTTTTTTCTCCACCGCCAATGAAACCGGCCACGGGCTCGGCTTGGCTTTTTGCAAGCAGGTGGTCGAGGCATCCCACGGCACGATCATGGTGGCTTCCGAACCCGCCATGGGCGCCACCTTCACGCTGCAATTGCCCTGCCAGCCAGCTCCTTCCCAAGAAAACTCTCACCATGAAGTTTCCCCTTTATCACCGGCCTAGTGCCCTGGTGTTTCTCGATGACGAGACGCCATATTTAGAAATGCTGGCCATTGTCTTGCCGCGCGAGTGGTGCATTCGTTTTCATACGCGCACACGTGATTATTTGGCACAGATCAATTCGCAAGCTACAGGCTGGGAAGAGGACGTTGCCCAGCATCAAGACATCATCAACCAATGGTTCAAAGGCAAGCCACTGCCCGGTTTGGTACTCGACTATTGGCGCTCGCAAGCTCATCGTTATGGCCTGCCCAGCATTGCCGTGGTGGATTACGCCATGCCTGCAGCCACTGGCCTGCAGGTGCTTCAAGCCAGCCCGCCTTGGCCGCCGTATCGCGTCTTGCTCACCGGCAAAGCCGATGAACACACTGCGGTAGCCGCTTTCAACGATGGCCTGATCGATCGCTACGTGACCAAGCAAACACCCGATCTCGTGCAACAACTCACCAGCGTACTGCGCCAGCACTACAACGCACCCATGGATTTTCATGAAGGCATCTGGCGCAATGTGCTGCGGCGCAGCCAGCAGCAGGCGCTGCAAGATCGTGCGGTGCAACAAGGCCTGCTGGATTGGATCAAAGCACTGGACTGCGTGGAATATGTGGTGCTGCCCGAGCCCTTTGGTTTGCTTGCTCTGGACAGCTTCGGCCTAGCACATTGGTTTCAGTTTGAAATGCACAAAGATTTGCCCGCTGCGGTGGACTTGGCCAAGGCTGCCGGGCATGATGATGCGGCCCTGGCATCGATCTCTCAAGGCGAGATGCTCAGTGACGCCGAATGGCTGCAAGCCATAGGAACAGATGCGCCGCCAAAATGCGCCCGTGCTGTTGCTTTGGGCACGGGCGGCCACCTGATGGCCGCCCATTTTCCCCAAAAAGCCTTGGGCGCTATCGGGCTAGGCCATCGTGCCTTTTTGGAAAGCCTACCCGAGCGCGGCGTGGATCTGGATTAATTGAGCCTCCTCATGCCATGGCCAAGGCCTCATTGGCATGTCCAGCGCGTGACATGGCTGCACGCCTGGCAATGGGCCAATCCCAAGGCTTGACCATGGGCGTAATTTCGGCAGCAACATCCAGCACATGATCCATTTCGGCATCGGTCAGCGCGCTGCTCACAGTCAGGCGCACCATCGCGCGGTTTTTGCTGGTTGCTGGCGCACAGAACACAGCGCCGAACACATCACGCGCTTCCAAATGATCACGCAAGACAGCGGTGGCCGGCTCTGTGCCAGCTTCTAGGGCAATGATCTGTTCGGTTCCTTGATGGACTGGGTAGCCCAACTCGGTCAGCCCGTTGCGCAAGCGGCGAGACATGCGGTGCAATCGCACCCGTTCTTGATCACTGCGTTTGACGACTTCCAATGTGGCCGCCAGGCCCGCGATTTCGTGCGGCAGCAAACACGAGCTAAAAATACTTGGATAGCTTTCGCTCAGGAAATAGTGGCGCATGGCCGCGGGCATCGTGAAATAGCCCGCCCGACCTGCGAACGCTTTGGCCAAGCTTGCCGTGATGAAATGCACTTGCTCCGTCAATCCCAGCTGCGCGCACAGGCCAGCACCTTCGTCGCCATGCGTGCCTAAAGAGTGAGACTCATCGACCACGATCATGCAGCCCGCCCGCTGCGATACCTCCACCATATCAGCCAATGGGCAGAGCGCGCCTGTTGTGCTGTAGACCGAATCAACCACGACAACGCCCGGCCCATGCCGCGCGATCAAGCGCGCCAGATGTGCAGGATCGTTATGCCGAAAAGGCTGCGCAGGCGCCTTGGCAGCTCGCGCGCCCTCCCACAAGGAGGTGTGTGCCAAGCTATCGATGTAGACGGGCGTAGAGGCATCTGCGATGCCTTGCAATAAACCTAAATTCGCGGCGTAGCCAGACTGGCAAATCAAACCATCTTCTTTGCCCATCCACTGCGCCAAACCGCGCTCCAGTTGCCTCACGGGATGCTCCCCATGCAAAAACACGCTTGATTGGATGGCGAATTCAGCGTCATGGCGCAGGGCTTGTGCTTGCGCTCTCACGATATCTGGATGCCCAGTGATACCGAGGTAATCGTTGCCATCCAATCGCACAGAGTTGGGTGTTTGCGCTCTGCCATGAAGAATGAATCGGCCCTTCCACTGCTCGTTCCAACGTGCGGCGAAATCACGCTCAATGCGTTGATGCAAATGGGCCGAAATATTGGGGTCACAGGGAAAAACTTCAGATGCTAATGACCAGCTCATGGGAGACCTCTCAAAAAAGACGTTAAGGAGTGCTCCATTTCAACCAATAGCTGAATTTTGGGTAATTTGCCCCGGTAAATTTGACAGTGATTTCTAACGATTTACATCTTTTTTTCACAAATTTACTGTGAATTCAGACATATTCACCTCACATGACGAACACCTCAGCAAAGCAGGGATAATTCAGGGTGGAAGAAAACATGAGCATTACCATCAAAGATCAAGCCGGCGCAGCTGGCATGCGCTTGGCAGGCCGCCTCGCCTCCGAAGTGCTGGATTTCCTCACGCCGCATGTGAAGCCGGGCGTCACCACCGCTGCTTTAGACAAACTCGCGCTGGATTTCATCATCAATGTGCAGGGCTGCAAGTCAGCCACCGTGGGCTACGCGCCGCCTGGCTATCCGCCGTTTCCCGGCTCGATTTGCACTTCGGTGAATCACGTGGTCTGCCACGGTATGCCGAGCGAGAAGGCTTTGAAGAAAGGCGACATCATCAACATTGATGTGACTGTGATCAAAGATGGCTGGCATGGCGATACGAGCCGCATGTTTTTGGTGGGCGATGTATCGCCCTTTGCCAAGCGTTTGTGCGCCGTCACGTATGAATGCATGTGGAAGGGCATTACACAAGTGAAGCCCGGCGCGAAGCTTGGCGATATTGGCCAGGCGATTCAACGCTATGCAGAATCTCAAGGCTACAGTGTGGTGCGCGAATTCTGCGGCCATGGCATTGGCCAAAAATTTCACGAAGAGCCGCAAATTTTGCACTATGGCAAAGCCGGCACAGGCGAGGTGATCGAAGAAGGCATGGTATTCACCGTGGAGCCGATGATCAACATGGGCAAGAAAGATATCCGCGAGCTGGGCGATGGCTGGACGATTGTGACCAAAGACCATTCGCTCTCCGCGCAGTGGGAGCACACCGTGCTCGTCACGCCCACGGGCTATGAGCTGATGACTGTGTCTGCAGGTTCACCACCTCCGCCAGCTTGGGTTTCGGCTTAGTTCAATGCCAAACATTACTTCCGTTCGGCCTGAGCTTGTCGAAGGCTTGTACAAGCGTTTCGACAGGCTCAACGCGAACGGGTTGATTCGTTCTAGTTTCAATTCAATCACTATTGATTTGTGAGCACTCCGCGCAATGAATACGCCGGCAAATAGCTCATTTCGCTCTAAAAAACAACTCGTTTTAGACAAAATCGCAGCCACCGGCGCATCCACGCGCAGCGTGAAGCAGCAATTGCGTGAACTCTCTGGTGTGGCTGATGAGGTGCTGCGCCAGTTGTGGAGCGATGCTCAATTCCCATCTGACTGTGCTCTATTGGCAGTAGGTGGCTATGGGCGTGGCGAGTTGTTCCCACACTCCGATATCGATGTGCTGATCTTGCTGCCTGATAGCGATCAGATGCAAGATGACGAGCATTTCAAAACCAGCGCCAGCAGCTTCATCACCGCTTGCTGGGATGCTGGCTTGGAGATCGGCTCAAGCGTGCGCAGCGTGAGTGAGTGTGTGAGCGAAGCAGAAAAAGATGTGACGGTGCAAACCAGTTTGCTCGAATCTCGCTTGCTCACTGGCGATGCCGCGCTGCATAAAGCCTTCTCAAAAGCCTACCGCGCCGCGCTTGACCCGCAAGCCTTCTTCACTGCCAAAACTTTAGAAGCCAAGCAGCGCCACACCAAGTTTGAAGATACGCCTTATTCGCTAGAACCCAACTGCAAAGAATCCCCAGGCGGCTTGCGCGATCTCCAATTGATCCTCTGGCTCACCAAAGCCGCAGGCTATGGCAAGAGCTGGGATGATCTCGCGCGCAAGGGCTTGGCTACGGCGCGCGAGGTGCGTGAGCTCAAGCGCAACGAAGCCGTGCTCTCCCTCGTGCGCGCACGCCTTCACATCGCAGCCAAGCGCCGCGAAGATCGCCTCGTGTTTGATTTGCAGCATCTCGTGGCCGAGAGTTTCGGCTATCTCGCTGAAGGCGAAAGCCGCTCGCAGCGCAAAGCCAGCGAGCAGCTCATGAAGCGCTACTACTGGGCGGCCAAAGCCGTCACGCAGCTTGCGCAAATTCTGCTGCTCAATATCGAAGAGCGATTGTTCGAGCAGAACCAAACCTTGCACTGGATCAACGAACGCTTTGCCGATAAGGCAGGCATGATCGAAGTGACGAGCGATGAGTTGTATCTGAACAATCCGCATGCGATCCTAGAAACCTTCCACATCTATCAAACCACAGTAGGCGTGAAGGGCCTCTCCGCTCGCACGCTCAGAGCGCTCTACAACGCGCGCGGCATCATGAATGCAGGCTTTCGCAAAGATCCCGCCAACCGCGAGATGTTTCGCAAGATTTTGCAATCGCCCCAAGGCATCACGCATGCCACGCGCCTGATGAACCAAACCTCAGTGCTCGGGCGCTATCTTTGGGTCTTCCGCAAAATCGTCGGGCAGATGCAGCACGATCTGTTTCATGTCTACACCGTGGATCAACACATCCTGATGGTGCTGCGCAATGTGCGCCGCTTCTTCATGGCCGAGCACACGCATGAGTATCCGTTTTGCAGCCAGCTCGCTGCCGGCTGGGATAAGCCTTGGATTCTCTACACCGCCGCCCTCTTTCACGATATCGCCAAAGGCCGAGGCGGCGATCATTCCGATCTTGGTGCGATGGAAGTCAAAACCTTTTGCCGTGAGCATGGCATCAGCAAAGAAGACGCACAACTCATCGCCTTCCTCGTGCAGCATCACCTCGTGATGAGCTCCACCGCACAAAAGCAAGATTTGAGCGATCCGGATGTGATCACCGCATTTGCCAAGAAGGTAGGCAATGAGCGCTATCTCACCGCGCTTTACTTGCTCACCGTCGCCGATATTCGCGGCACAAGTCCGAAGGTATGGAACGCCTGGAAAGGCAAGCTGCTCGAAGACCTCTACAAACTCACGCTGCGCACTTTAGGCGGCCGCGCCCCTGATGCTGGCGCAGAAGTGCAAGAGCGCAAAACCGAAGCGCTGCAAAAGATGGCGCTCTATGCCATGCCGCATGAAGCTGAAAAAGCGCTGTGGAGCACACTGGAGGTGAGCTATTTTCTGCGCCATGATGCCAACGATATTGCTTGGCATGCGCGCCAGCTCTCACGCCATGTAGATATAGATACTATCAAATCAATAGCATCTCGCGCAGATTCTATGCCGGCGAATGAGCAAAAAGAGTCTGAAAATACTACAAAAACTGCCATCGTGCGCTCGCGCCTCTCCCCCATCGGCGAAGGCATCCAAGTGCTGGTTTACACGCCCGATCAAAGCGATCTCTTCGCCCGCATCTGCGGCTTCTTCGACAGCGAAGGCTTCTCCATCCTCGATGCACGCGTGCACACCGCCAACAACGGCTACGCGCTAGACACCTTCCAAGTTATCAGCAACAGCATGGGCGAGCATCACCGCGAGCTCATGCAAATGATCGAAGCCGAGCTACCCCGCGTGCTCGCAGCCCAAGAAGAATTGCCACCGCCTGCGAAGTCAAGAGTCTCCCGAAGAGTCAAGAGCTTCCCCGTCGCCCCCCGCGTCAGCCTCGCCCCCGATGAAAAAGCCCAGCGCTGGCTCTTAACGGTAAGCTGCTCAGATCGCAGCGGCCTCCTCTACTCCATCGCCCGCATCCTCGCCAAACACCGCATCAACCTCCAACTCGCCAAAGTCATGACCCTGGGCGAACGCGTTGAAGACAATTTCTTGATCGACGGCGCAGAGCTGCAGCACAACAAAAAGCAGATTGAGATTGAGACGGAGTTGCTTGAAGTTCTAGGTAGCTAAAGCTCAGTTTTCTTAGTCTTTTGAGATAGAAATCGGCTAGTCGCCGACGTAGAATCTGCGCAGTGCGCTATTGAATTCATAGTGATAGATTTGCCACTTGGTCATCACCCGCCTTCGCACAACCCGCTCGCCTGCCACGTGATGTGCCCGAAAAACCTGAGGGCTTTCCTTCAGGCGCTCTTGCCCGCAAGCTCTAAGCTGCGATCATTTGTAGCATTCAAACCATGGCTGGCCGCGCTCGACGAGGAAATCCCTCAGCTTTTTCAGACCCATCACGCGGCGGATTGATGTGATTGGAGCGTCGTTAGGCTCTGCATTCAGGATTTTTGTGATGTGTTCTGGTTTTCTTCGTGGTTTTCTGGCTGCCCGAAAAGCAGTTTGCCTACCCACCAAATCGCCTGACCAAAATTATCAATCAGCTGCTCGCCCTGCCGCAGAAACGAATTACTCTCGTCGATTCCAGCGAGCTTTAACGCATCTCCAATGCTCGAACTTGTCGGATGTGAATCACCGACTCGCATGTCATATGCTCCAGCAATTACACCAAAGACTTTGCGAGCTTGATCAGCACCAACCTTGTTACTCAAAATGTCCTCAAGAAGTTTATTTGATCCTAGTTCGTTCTTTCTTGCATGATTAGATATCTTGCGAAGTTCACGAACATTAAGCCGATCAGAAAATGCGCGTATGAGCTCTTTAGCTAATCGCAGCAAGGAGGCTTGATCTTTGCTTGCAAAACGCGAGGCATGTTGCTTAATTGATTCGTCATCAATGTCGTGAGTGAACAAAGCAATATGAAAGTGGTACTTAAATCCCTCTTCCAGCATCCGCATACTATCCAAAAGTATTTCTTCCACAGCGTATGTAGAAGCTGGTTGTGCTTTAACCTGTGCTGCCAACAATTCACTTGAGACTTTTCCTTCTGGGGCAACGTTATGGGCAACCCAAATGTGCTGTTCCCATGCAGCCAAGCGGGCAACGTCATAAGCGTAAACGGTGATCAAGTCTATAGAGTTGAGTCCAAAATGAGCAACATATCCAGATGTAGAACGTATGCCACCTGTTTCTGACGTGTACCACTCCAGAGAAAAGCCTCGATGATTAAGCAGCTCATTGACAATACTGGGCCGGAACCACAGCCATCGACCAATGTCTTCGCTATCTAACTCGGCAGATGGCAATCGAGTTCCATCGGTCTCCACAATGAATTGGGGAAGCACATCATTTGCATCCCCTCGAACGCGCGTGCTTAGCTTTTGATGTTCAATCCATTCGTCTCTCCAAAATTCTCCCTCAACTCTGACGCCTGCATAACCGCCTCGATGCCCTCTCGAGTTTTCAGAATCGGTATTACTGTCATTTTCTTGCCCCATCACAGGAGCATCTTCATCCTCATCAACATCAGTGCGCCAGACTCTGACAGAAGCCCAACTACCGCCATAGACATCTTTCAGATTGCGTATACGAAGCTCAAAACGTCCGTGATCTCGCATTTCTCGTTGTTCTGTCAGATTGGCATATGCACTGCTAGCAAGCGCATCTACGTTTTCCACTCGTTGCCTGTAGTAGCTAAGACGAAGAGAGAGATTTCTAGCTGCCAAATAGTCCATGAGAAATTCACGCTTGATTTCTATCAAACGGTGGTGGCCTTCTGCATCTAGGGTTTCGCGAGCCACGATAACAAAGTCCTCTTCTGGCCGTACCCAGTTGTTTCCTTCTTTGATTAGACGAAGAGCAACGACTAGATCTGGATTCAATATCCAAAGTGTCCCCCCAACTACAGGTTGGGGGTGTTCGAAAACTAGATGAACACCAATTGGCTCTCTATCGCCATGCTGAAATTGATCTATTGGGGAATAATAGCCGTCCTCTTTGTATGCATAGGGTTGAACATTACGAACTATTCCTATATCCATCCAACTGAGCTGATCGGCAGTCTGTTTATGTTCCTGTGGAAACGCAACTGATCCGCAGCTAAAAGACTCACTAATGTATCCAATAGACTGAGGCTTGCTTTGTTCATTTCTGTTCGACGCCCTAAGTGGCACCCATGTGGCGTTAGAAAAGGTTCGGCGAGTTTCTCTGCTAAATAGAATCCAATCTTGATCCATGCGCGTGCTCTTTTACTGTTAGTTAACGAATTATGAGTATCTGACTGAAGTCTTGTAATGTAGTGTGGGAGCTGTTCCAAGCCAAGAGATTTCTATCGGTTCGCTTGCCTCTCTCGTGGAGATTGCGTATCTTTGAATGCTTACACACGCAATCGTTATTAGTAGCAAATAGATAACGAACCTGCGTGTCAACCACCTCCATCCGCCGCGTGATGGGTCTGAAAAAGACGAGGCCTTTCTCAGTCGAGCGCGGCCAGCAAAGTACAGAACACTACAAATGATCGCAGCTTAGAGCTTGCGGGCAAGAGCGCCCAACAAGAAAGGCATCGGCTTTTTCGGGCACGTCACGTGGCAGGCGAGCGGGTTGCGCGTAATCACCTCAAGAACGCACAAATTTAAAGAAAACCACATATCGCCGGCATAGAACCTGCGCAGAGTGCTCACAAAAAAATAGCGACTTGAGTTCCCCCAAGTCGCTATTCATTGAAAGATCAGAAAAGCTTATGCAGCCTCGCTGGTCTCCGCAGCCGCATCATCAGAGCCACCGGCCATTTCAGCTGCCTCGGCATCCGCAATCGCGCGGCGCTCGGCGTCGTCCATGGCTTCTTTGACCTTGCGAGCCTTGTGATAGGCCATGCCTGTGCCAGCTGGCACGAGGCGGCCGACGATCACGTTTTCTTTCAGGCCACGCAGCTCGTCGCGCTTGCCCATGATGGCAGCTTCGGTGAGCACGCGGGTGGTTTCCTGGAAGGATGCCGCAGAGATGAAGGAGTCTGTTGACAACGATGCTTTGGTGATACCCAAGAGCAGGTTGGTGAAGGTTGCAGGGATCTTGCCATCGGCGCGCAATGCATCATTGGTGTCGAGCAGCTCAGAGCGCTCGACTTGCTCACCAGCGATGTATTTGGAATCACCGACGTTATCGATCACCACACGGCGCAGCATCTGGCGAACGATCGTCTCGATGTGCTTGTCGTTGATCTTCACGCCTTGCAAGCGATACACATCTTGCACTTCATCGACGATGTAGCGCGCGAGTTCTTCCATGCCCAGCAAACGCAGAATGTCTTGTGGGTCGGCAGGGCCGTCCACAATGTTTTCACCTTTGTTGACCACTTGGCCTTCGTGCACCAAGAGATTCTTCTCTTTCGGAATCAGCTCTTCCCAGACCTTGCCTTCTGGATCGGTGATCTGCAAACGAACCTTGCCTTTGGTTTCTTTACCGAAGGAGATCGTGCCGGTCATCTCAGCCAAGATGCCTTTGTCTTTGGGTGAACGGGCTTCGAACAGCTCGGCCACGCGTGGCAAACCGCCGGTAATGTCTCGCGTCTTCTGGCCTTCGACCGGAATACGCGCGAGCACTTCGCCTGGGCCCACGTCTTGACCATCACGCACTTGAATCAGCGCGCCGACTTGGAAGCCAATCGTCACAGAGTGGTCTGTGCCAGGGATCTTCACTTCTTTGCCAGCAGCATCAATCAGCTTCACCTGTGGGCGCACAACTTTCGTTGCACCACGGCGCTTCGGATCGATAACCACCAGAGTAGACAAGCCGGTGACTTCGTCAACCTGCTTCGCAACCGTCAAACCTTCTTCGACGTTCTCAAACTTGGCTTGACCTGCGAACTCGGTGATCACAGGGCGTGTGAGCGGATCCCAGTTAGCGAGGATCTTGCCGGCCTTGATGGTTTCGTCTGCTTTCACAGCCAACACCGCGCCATAAGGCACTTTGTGGCGCTCGCGCTCGCGGCCATTGTCGTCGGCAATAATGATCTCGCCAGAGCGAGAAATCACCACCAGCTCGCCTTTGCGGTTGCTCACATAGCGCATCGTGCTGTTGAAGCCAATCGAGCCTGCGCTCTTGGCTTCCACGCTGGATGCCACGGCTGCGCGCGATGCGGCACCACCGATGTGGAAGGTACGCATGGTCAGCTGTGTGCCGGGCTCACCGATGGACTGAGCGGCAATCACGCCGACTGCTTCGCCCATGTTGATCAAACCACCACGACCCAGATCGCGGCCATAGCACTTGGCGCAGAGGCCGAAGCGGGTTTCGCAATTGAGCACGGTGCGCACTTTGACTTCGTCCACACCCGAAGCTTCGATCATGTCGATCTCGTCTTCTTCGAGGAGCTTGCCTGCGGGCACGAGGACGGCGCGTGTCTCAGGGTGAATCACATCATCAATCACGGTGCGGCCGAGAATACGGTCACGCAGGGATTCGATGGTCTCACCGCCTTCAACGATAGCGCGCATGACTTGGCCGTTTTGCGTGCCGCAGTCATCTTCAATCACCACCAGGTCTTGCGTCACATCCACCAAGCGGCGGGTGAGGTAGCCAGAGTTAGCTGTTTTCAAAGCGGTATCGGCCAATCCTTTACGCGCACCGTGCGTGGAGATGAAGTACTCCAGCACGTTCAGGCCTTCGCGGAAGTTCGCGGTAATCGGCGTTTCGATGATCGAGCCATCTGGCTTGGCCATCAAACCGCGCATACCGGCCACCTGACGAATCTGCGCTGCAGAGCCGCGAGCGCCGGAGTCGGCCATCATGTAGATGGAGTTGAACGACTCTTGCATCACTTCTTTGCCATGGCGATCCGTGGTCTTCTCTTTGGAGAGCTGGGCATACATCACTTTGGAAACTTCGTCTCCGGCTTTGCCCCAGATATCCACGACCTTGTTGTAGCGCTCACCCGCTGTCACCAAACCTGATGCGTATTGGTTCGCGATCTCTTTCACCTCGCTCTCAGCGCGGGCGATGATGGTGTGCTTCTCTTTCGGCACGAGCATGTCATCAATCGCAATCGAGATACCAGCGCGTGTGGCCAAGCGGAAGCCGCTTTGCAGCAGCTTGTCGGCAAACACGACGGTCTCTTTCAAGCCGCACTTACGGAAGGAGGTGTTGATCAAGCGAGAAATTTCTTTCTTCTTGAGCGCCTTGTCGATGTTCTCGAATGGCAAGCCTTTGGGCAGAATTTCAGAGAGCAAAGCGCGACCCACGGTGGTGGAGCGCAGCTTCACGCCGCTGGTGAATTCGCCGGTGGCTTTGTCTTTGGTGTATTCGACCAAACGCACGTTCACGCGAGCTGTGAGCTCCACGACTTTTGCGTCCAAAGCGCGCTGCAATTCAGCGAGGCCCGTGAAGGTCATGCCTTCGCCTACGCCATTGATACGCTCGCGGGTCGCATAGTACAAGCCCAGCACCACGTCTTGCGACGGAACGATGGATGGCTCGCCAGAAGCGGGGAAGAGCACGTTGTTGGATGCCAGCATCAAAGTGCGAGCTTCCATTTGCGCTTCTACGCTCAGCGGAATGTGAACAGCCATTTGGTCACCGTCGAAGTCTGCGTTGAACGCAGAGCAAACGAGCGGGTGCAATTGGATGGCCTTGCCTTCGATCAGGATCGGCTCAAACGCCTGGATACCCAAGCGGTGCAGGGTTGGCGCGCGGTTCAAGAGCACAGGATGCTCGCGAATCACTTCTTCCAAGATATCCCACACGACTGGCGTGCCGGATTCGACTTCTTTCTTCGCAGCCTTGATGGTGGTTGCAATGCCACGCGCTTCCAGCTGGGCGAAGATGAAAGGCTTGAACAATTCCAGAGCCATGAGCTTTGGCAAACCGCACTGATGCAGCTTGAGTGTTGGGCCCACGGTAATCACGGAACGACCCGAGTAGTCCACGCGCTTGCCCAGCAAGTTCTGGCGGAAACGGCCGCTCTTACCTTTGATCATGTCTGCCAAAGATTTGAGTGCACGCTTGTTGGCGCCCGTCATGGCTTTGCCACGGCGGCCGTTATCCAGCAAGCTATCGACAGACTCTTGCAGCATACGCTTCTCATTACGCGCGATGATTTCGGGCGCTTTGAGTTCGAGCAGGCGGCGCAAGCGGCTGTTGCGGTTGATCACGCGGCGATACAGATCGTTCAGATCGGAAGTGGCGAAACGGCCACCATCCAGCGGCACGAGTGGGCGCAGATCTGGCGGCAGCACAGGCAGCACTTCCAGGATCATCCACTCAGGCTTCATGCCCGATTTCTTGAAGGCTTCCAGCACTTTGAGGCGCTTGGCATTCTTCTTGATCTTGATCTCAGAGCCGGTTAAATCATTGCGTAGCTTTTCGATTTCAATATCGAGATCGAGGCCACCGAGCAATTCTTTGATACCTTCCGCGCCCATCTTGGCTTGGAATTCATCGCCGTATTCTTTCAGCTTGGCGTCGTAATCGTCTTCGGACATGATGCTGAATTTCTTCAGCGGGGTCATGCCAGGATCGGTGACAACATATGCTTCAAAGTACAACACGCGCTCGATATCGCGCAAGGTCATGTCGAGCACGAGGCCGAGGCGCGATGGCAGAGACTTCAAGAACCAGATGTGGGCGCAAGGTGCAGCCAGATCAATATGACCCATGCGCTCGCGGCGCACTTTGGCTTGCGTGACTTCAACGCCGCACTTCTCGCAAATCACGCCACGGTGCTTGAGGCGCTTGTATTTGCCGCACAAGCATTCGTAATCCTTGATAGGGCCGAAAATCTTGGCGCAAAACAGGCCGTCACGCTCAGGCTTGAAGGTGCGGTAGTTGATCGTCTCGGGTTTTTTGACTTCGCCAAAAGACCAGCTGCGAATTTTCTCAGGAGAAGCAATGCCAATGCGGATCGCATCGAAGTGCTCATCAGGAGTGAACTGCTTGAATAAGTCGAGTAAGGATTTCATGTTTCCAGTTCCTTCCGATTAGTTACGCTCAAGTTCAATGTCGATGCCCAAAGAGCGAATCTCTTTGACCAAGACGTTGAACGACTCAGGCATGCCCGCCTGGATGGTGTGCTCGCCCTTGACGATGTTTTCGTACACCTTGGTACGGCCTTGCACGTCGTCGGATTTCACAGTCAGCATCTCTTGCAAGACGTAAGAAGCGCCATAGGCTTTGAGTGCCCACACCTCCATCTCGCCGAAACGCTGGCCACCGAATTGCGCCTTGCCGCCCAACGGTTGCTGAGTGACCAAGCTGTAAGGGCCAGTAGAACGTGCGTGCATCTTGTCGTCCACCAAGTGGTGCAGTTTCAAGACATGCATGTAGCCAACAGTCGTTGGGCGCTCGAATTGCTCGCCAGTGCGGCCGTCATACAGGTAAGCCTGTGTGCGGGTATCGGTGAGGCCTTTGGCCTTCGCGATCGCATCTGGGTAAGCGAGTTTGAGCATGCCGCGAATTTCTTCTTCGGCTGCGCCATCAAACACGGGCGTTGCAAAGGTCGCGCCTTTGGAGAGGTTATGAGCCATCTCTTGCACGTTAGCATCAGAGAGCTTGGAAAGGTCTTCTTTGCGGCCAGAGGCGTTGTAGAAAGCTTCCATGTATTTGCGCAGCTCTTCAGCTTTGGCTTGTTGCTGAAGCATGTCGCCAATGCGTTGGCCAATGCCCTTGCCTGCCCAGCCCAAATGCACTTCCAGCACCTGGCCCACGTTCATGCGCGAAGGCACGCCTAGCGGGTTGAGCACGATGTCGCACGGTGTGCCATCGGCCATGTAAGGCATGTCTTCGACCGGAACGATCTTAGAAACCACACCCTTGTTACCGTGACGGCCGGCCATCTTGTCACCAGGCTGCAAGCGGCGCTTAACAGCGAGGTAGACCTTGACCATCTTGAGCACGCCTGCTGGCAGCTCGTCGCCTTGGGTGAGCTTCTTGCGCTTTTCTTCAAAAGCCAGATCAAAGCTATGGCGCTGTTGCTCAATCGCGTTCTTGATGGACTCGAGTTGTGCAGCGACTTCTTCATCCGCAGGGCGGATGTCGAACCAGTGGTATTTCTCCACCGAAGCCAAATAGGCTTTGTCGATCTTGCTGCCTTTGGCGAGCTTCTGTGGGCCGCCGTTAGCAGTTTTACCAGCCAGCAGTTTCTCAATACGGTCAAACGCATCGGCTTCCACAATGCGGAGCTGATCGTTCAAATCGAGGCGGAAGCGCTTCAATTCATCATCAATGATCTGCTGCGCACGCTTGTCGCGTACGATGCCTTCACGGGTGAAGACCTGCACATCAATCACCGTGCCGGAGCTGCCTTGATCAACACGCAAAGACGTGTCTTTCACATCGCTGGCCTTCTCGCCGAAGATGGCACGGAGCAGCTTCTCTTCAGGCGTGAGCGTGGTCTCGCCTTTGGGCGTGACTTTACCCACCAGCGTGTCGCCAGGCTGCACTTCTGCGCCCACATAGATGATGCCGGATTCATCCAAACGGTTGAGCTGCTGCTCAGAGAGGTTGGGGATATCACGGGTGATCTCTTCGCTACCCAGCTTGGTATCACGCGCCATCACGACGAGCTCTTCGATATGGATCGAGGTGTAGCGGTCTTCAGAGACCACGCGCTCGCTGATCAAGATCGAATCTTCGAAGTTGTAGCCGTTCCATGGCATGAAGGCCACGAGCATGTTTTGACCCAAGGCGAGTTCGCCCAAGTCTGTTGATGCACCGTCAGCCACCACATCACCTTTAGCAATCTTGTCGCCACGCTTGACGATAGGACGCTGGTGGATATTGGTGTTTTGGTTGGAGCGCTGATATTGGATCAGGTTGTAGATGTCCACACCCACTTCACCAGCCACAGCCTCTTTATCGTCCACACGCACCACGATACGGGTGGCATCGACATAATCGACCACGCCGCCGCGATTGGCAGTCACAACTGTGCCGGAGTCAACAGCAGCGACACGTTCGATACCTGTACCGACGAAGGCTTTTTCTGGACGCAACACAGGCACAGCTTGACGCTGCATGTTCGCACCCATCAGCGCGCGGTTTGCATCGTCGTGCTCAAGGAAGGGCACGAGAGAAGCCGCGACCGAGACGATCTGCGCAGGAGACACGTCCATGTATTGAATGACGCTTGCGCCAACCAACACGGATTCACCTTTGTCACGCGCAGAGATCAGCTCGCCAGTGAGCTTACCGTCTTTATCGAGCACGGTGTTCGCCTGAGCGATCACGTATTTGCCTTCTTCGATAGCAGAGAGGTAATCAATCTGATTGGTCACCTTGCCATCGATCACGCGGCGATATGGCGTTTCGATGAAGCCATACTCGTTTAAGCGCGCATACAAAGCCAACGAGTTGATCAGACCAATATTCGGGCCTTCAGGCGTTTCGATTGGGCAGACGCGGCCATAGTGCGTAACGTGAACGTCGCGCACTTCAAAGCCTGCGCGCTCGCGGGTCAAACCACCGGGGCCAAGGGCTGAGACGCGACGCTTGTGCGTGATCTCAGACAGCGGGTTGGTCTGGTCCATGAACTGCGAGAGCTGCGATGCGCCAAAGAATTCTTTGAGCGCAGCAGAGATCGGCTTGGAGTTGATCAGATCGTGCGGCATCAAAGGCTCTTGCTCAGCCTGACCCAAACGCTCTTTCACGGCCTTCTCAATACGAGCCAGACCAGTGCGGTACTGGTTTTCAGCCAGCTCGCCCACGCAACGCACGCGGCGATTGCCAAGGTGGTCGATGTCGTCCACTTCGCCACGGCCATTGCGCAGATCAACGAGGATCTTCACAACAGACAAGATGTCTTCGTGAGAGAGCACCATCTCGCCGGTGGAGCCTTCGCGGCCCACGCGGGCGTTGAACTTCATGCGACCGACGCGAGACAGATCGTAGGTGTCTGGGTTGAAGAACAAGCGATGGAAGAGCGCTTGCACAGCATCTTCTGTCGGTGGCTCGCCAGGGCGCATCATGCGATAAATCGCTACGCGAGCGGCCATCTCGTCTTGCGTCTCATCAATGCGCAAGCTTTGAGAGATGTAAGCACCTTGATCGAGTTCGTTGGTGTAGAGGCATTGCAGATCTTGCACGCCAGCAGAGCGCAATTTCTTCAGCAGCGCTTCGGTCAACTCATCGTTGGCCTTGGCAATGATCTCGCCAGTGTCGCTATCTACGATATTGCGAGCCAACACGCGACCAACGAGGAAGTCTTCTGGCACGCTGATATGCGTTGTGCCAGAGCTTTCGAGTTCGCGGGTGTGCTTGGCGGTGATGCGCTTGTCTTTGGCGACAACCACATTGCCTTTTTTGTCGGTGATGTCAAAACGAGCCACTTCGCCACGCAGACGCTCGGCCACAAACTCAAGTTGTGCGCCGCTGTCCATCAAGCGGAAATTGTCGAACACAAAGAAGTTGGCCAAAATCGCTTCAGGCGACATGCCAATGGCTTTGAGCAAAATGGTGACTGGCATCTTGCGACGACGATCCACGCGGAAATACAGCAGATCTTTGGGATCGAATTCAAAATCGAGCCAAGAGCCACGGTAAGGAATCACACGGGCGGAAAACAGCAGTTTGCCGGAACTGTGGGTTTTGCCTTTGTCATGCTCGAAGAACACGCCAGGGCTGCGGTGCAGCTGAGACACGATCACGCGCTCTGTACCGTTGATGATGAAGGAGCCTTTGTCGGTCATCAGGGGCACTTCGCCCATATAGACTTCTTGCTCTTTCACTTCCTTGACCACCTTGGACTGCGGGGTGGAGGATTCACGGTCATAAATAATCAATTGCACACGGGCACGCACAGCAGAGCCGAAGGAGAGGCCACGTGTCTGGCACTCGCGCACATCAAAAGCGGGCTTGGCCAAGTTGTATTCGAGAAACTTCATCTCGACAAAGCCGTTGTGCGACACGATAGGGAAAGCAGCTTCAAAAGCAGCTTGCAAGCCTTCGTGAACACGTTTGGTGGGGGCAACTCCTGATTGCAAGAAGAGCGTGTAAGCATCTTTTTGCATTTGAAGCAGATAAGGCACTTCCAGCACCGCATCGCGAGTACCAAAACTCTTGCGAATGCGTTTGCGTTCAGTGTAGGAATAGGTCGAAGCTTGAGCCATGAGATCTCCGGGGGAAGTCTTGGCGACTGGCAAACTCATCATGCTTTCACACACAACAAGCTCTTGGCGGTTGGCCACTACCAACCGTTGGCGGACAGTGGAGCATTGCGCCCCACCCGAACCAAGTGGTCTTCTGCAGTCACGTCAGAAGACACAAAAAAGTGTTTTGAGCAAAACGCTTTTTTGTGCCTTCTTGAAGAATGAAGCGCTAAAAGCAGCTCATTCTTCAAGCGGCAAAGGCTGGAGGCCTCACGAGCACTCCAGCCTTAGCTTGGGAGATGAATTACTTCAACTCGGCCTTAGCACCAGCTTCTTCGAGCTTCTTCTTCGCGCCTTCAGCGTCAGCCTTAGGCATGGCTTCCTTGATGGTCTTAGGAGCGCCGTCGACCAAGTCTTTGGCTTCTTTGAGGCCCAGGCCAGTGATTTCGCGCACGGCTTTAATCACGGAAACCTTGTTTGCACCTGCCTCGAGGAGCACGACGTTGAAGTCGGTCTTCTCTTCAGCAGCAGCGGCTGCACCGCCACCGCCACCAGCAGCAGGAGCTGCCATTGCTGCGGCGCTCACGCCGAATTTCTCTTCGATGGCTTTCACCAGGTCGTTGAGTTCCATAACCGTCATGCTGTCGAGCGCGGTCAGGAAGCTGTCTTTATCAAATGCCATGATATTTTTCCTAAACTTGAATTAATTGATCTCAAGGTGTGCGGCGAATTACGCTGCAGCGCCTTCCTTCTTTGCCGCCAACGCGCCCAGCACAACGGCGGTACGCGAAATGGGGGACTTGAGCAAACCACAAAGCTGTGCGAGTAACACTTCCTTGGATGGAATGTTGGCCAGTTGCTTGACCGCGTTCACATCTAGGGCTTTGCCTGCATACGCACCACCGCGCAACACCAATTTGTCATTGGTCTTGGCGAAGTCAGCGAGCACTTTGGCTGCGCCGACGGCGTCTTCAGAAAAACCATAGATCAACGGGCCAGTCATCTGCTCGGACACGACCTCGAAGGCACTGCCTGCCACAGCACGGCGAGCCAAGGTGTTTTTCAACACGCTTAAAGCAACACCTTTGCTGCGCGCATCAATGCGCAACTTGGTCATGTCTGCCACCGTGATACCACGGTATTCCGCCATGACAAGCGTTTGAGCTTTTGCGGCGAGCCCAGTCACTTCATCAATGACGGCTTGTTTCTCACTGCGATTCAGACTCAACGTCTTTCTCCTTGAACATGTGGTTTCGGTTCACACCTACACCACGCCTAAAGTTCAGCGATCAACTGATCAAAACTTCCAAGCTCTCACTCTTCATTTCTTCTCAGCGGGATCGCCATCTGCGTTGGTTAACTTCCGAAGAAGTTGATTAAGTTTCGGGTTCGAGAACCTTCAACACCAACGGTCTTCGATGGCCTGAGAAATTCATAAGGCTTTCACCTCAGAGCTTCACAGCCCACCATAAAGCTCTTTGCGCCAGACCAGCGCAAAGAGCTTGTTTTGCATCAAGCCGCGAGAGACTGGATGTCCACACGGACACCCACACCCATCGTGGACGAGACAGCCAATTTCTTCAAATACACGCCTTTGCTCGAAGCGGGTTTCGCTTTATTAAGAGCATCAACGAGCGCAGCCAAATTGCCTTGCAACTTAGCAGCATCAAACGAACGACGGCCAATCGTGCTGTGCACGATACCGGCTTTGTCAACACGGAATTGCACCTGACCTGCTTTAGCGTCTCTGACTGCTTTAGCCACATCAGGAGTCACCGTACCAACCTTCGGGTTAGGCATCAAACCGCGAGGGCCGAGGATCTGACCGAGCGTACCCACGATGCGCATAGCATCAGGAGCAGCGATCACCACATCAAAAGGCATATCACCAGCTTTGACGCGAGCAGCCAAATCATCCATGCCAACCACATCCGCGCCAGCAGCTTTGGCTTCTTCAGCCTTAGCGCCTTGAGCGAACACAGCCACACGCTTGGTTTTGCCGGTGCCGTTAGGCAACACGACAGCGCCGCGAACGACTTGGTCAGACTTCTTGGCATCGATGCCGAGCTGTACAGCCACGTCGATGGACTCATCGAATTTAGCGGTTGCTGCAGACTGAACAATGCTCAGTGCATCGGTGATGGCGTACAGCTTGTTGCTGTCCACTTTGCCTTCTTGGGCTTTTTGTTTCTTTGTGAGTGCCATGATTACAGCCCCTCCACCGTGACGCCCATGGAGCGTGCGGAACCTGCCAATGTACGAACAGCTGCATCAATGCTGGCAGCGTTCATGTCTTTGATTTTGCCTTTGGCGATCTCTTCGAGCTGAGCGCGAGTGATCTTGCCAACCTTGTCAACGTGGGGCTTAGCAGAACCCTTGTCAAGCTTGATGGCCTTCTTGATCAAGGTGGTCGCGGGAGGCGTCTTGATGATGAAGGTGAAGCTCTTGTCTGCAAACGCTGTGATCACCACAGGCAATGGCAGACCTGGCTCAACGCCTTGGGTCTGGGCGTTGAACGCCTTGCAGAATTCCATAATGTTCAAACCGCGCTGACCGAGAGCGGGGCCGATAGGTGGCGAAGGGTTCGCTTTACCTGCTGGCACTTGCAGCTTCACGAAGCCGACAATTTTCTTTGCCATGTTTTCTCCTTACGGGTGATAACGCCACTTGGTGGCTCCCCGGGGTTAACAACTCTTTGGACTTTGATCGCGCAGAGTTGAAAGGCGCGAATTTTTCGGGTGAACTTATTTCAAGTCTTTTCGACTTCAGAGAAGTTCAGCTCCACAGGCGTGGCGCGGCCAAAAATCGTGACCGTGACACGCACTTTGTTTTTCTCGTAGTTGACCTCTTCGACCGTGCCGTTGAAGTCAGTGAATGGGCCTTCTTTGACGCGCACAAACTCACCCACGGTGAATTCAACTTTATGGCGCGGCTTATCTGAGCCATCCTTCATTTGGTTGACGATCTTCTGCACTTCAGCTTCAGAAATCGCCACAGGGCGATTGCGTGCGCCACCCACAAAGCCAGTGACCTTGCTGGTGTGCTTGACCAAGTGCCAGGATTCATCATCCATCACCATCTCCACCAGCACATAGCCAGGGAAGAATTTGCGCTCAGTGGTTTTGCGCTGGCCGTTTTTCATCTCCACCACTTCTTCGGTGGGCACGAGGAAACGACCAAATTTGGCTTGCATGCCTGCGCGCGCGATGCGCTCTTGAACATTGCGCTCAACAGCTTTTTCCATGCCGGAGTAGGCCTGCACCACATACCACTGCATGCCAGCGGCCGGAGCCAGCGACTCAGATGCCGGCGTAGCTTCGTCTTGCGCGGCAGCAACAACTTCTTCGTGCAACTCAGACATGATTATCTCCAGCCCAGCAAAAGGTCAAAAATCGCCCACTCGAGGGTTTTATCGGTCAGCCACAGAAAGAGCGCCATCACCACAACAAAGGCAAACACATAGGCCGTCATCTGCATGGCTTCTTTGCGCGCAGGCCAAACAACTTTCTTAGCTTCGCGCACAGCATCGCGGCAAAAAGCAACAAACTCTTTACCCGATTCAGACGACATGAAGATCGCAACAGACGCCACCAAAGCAGCAATCAATGCACCCCATTGCGCCAACGCACCTTGCTTGGTGAGCATGTAGAAACCCACAATGCCAGCGATCACAAGCAGCACAGACGCAGCCAATTTGGCCTTGTCAGCGCCGGTGTTCACAGTTTCAATTTGCTCTGCGGCCATGTTTCACTTCACTTTTTCGCTCGGTTTTCACCGAACGCTTTAAACAGACAAGCCCAGTGCAGTGCACCGGGCTGTTTTTTGGACTGGAGCCAACAGATTCTCTAGAGTCTGTTGGCAGGGGCGGAGGGCCTCGAACCCCCAACCCTCGGTTTTGGAGACCGATACTCTGCCAATTGAGCTACGCCCCTACAGTCCTTAACGACAACTATCTTTAAACTTACTTAACAATCTTAGCCACAACGCCAGATCCAACGGTACGGCCACCCTCACGGATAGCGAAACGCAGACCTTCTTCCATAGCGATAGGCGCAATCAGCTTGACGCTGATGGACACGTTGTCGCCAGGCATGACCATCTCTTTGTCTTTTGGCAACTCAA
>NZ_JAHCDN010000005.1 GCF_018413605.1 Variovorax sp. PCZ-1
CACGTGGGCGTAGTGACGGTTGGCGGTCTCGTACTCAACGTGAGCGGTGTTGATGGTGATACCACGAGCCTTCTCTTCTGGAGCTGCGTCGATCTGGTCGTAGGCTTTAGCAGTGCCGCCGAACTTGGAAGCCAAGACGGTGGTGATTGCTGCCGTGAGAGTGGTCTTGCCGTGATCCACGTGGCCGATCGTGCCTACGTTGACGTGGGGCTTGGTACGTTCAAACTTTTCTTTTGCCATGATGGCTTCCTTCAAATGAGCATGCCCGTGTATGGTTTAACGTCTGCATCAGCTTGCTTGATCTCTCACCACGGGCAGTGAGAGGCAGTGATCGCAGACAAGGGAAAATTCTCAATAAAACGAAATCTGTCCCAGCAGCCGCTGCGGATCTGGCTTTGCCAGTCCGCTAGCGGCGTCCCTTGAGGGGGAAGCGCCGCTAGGCGCTACGGGGTGGTCGTCAATCTTTTTACTTTGCTCTCGCAGACATGATGGCCTCAGACACGTTACGCGGAGCTTCCGTGTAGTGCTTGAATTCCATCGTGTAGGTGGCGCGACCTTGGCTCATGGAGCGCAATGTCGTGGAGTAGCCAAACATTTCAGACAAGGGTACTTCAGCGCGGATGGCTTTGCCACCGCCGACCATGTCTTCCATGCCTTGCACCATGCCGCGGCGGCTGGACAGATCGCCCATCACGTTACCGGCATAGTCTTCAGGCGTTTCAACTTCAACGCTCATCATTGGCTCCAAGATAACTGGCTGAGCTTTGCGGCAACCTTCTTTGAAGCCGAAAATCGCAGCCATCTTGAACGCCAATTCGTTGGAGTCAACGTCGTGGTACGAACCGAAGTGTAGCGTGACTTTCACGTCCACCACGGGGTAGTTGGCCAACACGCCTTGCGTGTAGGCTTCGTTGATACCTTTTTCAACGGCTGGGATGAATTCACGAGGAACCACACCGCCCTTGATCGCGTCAACGAACTCGTTGCCCTTGCCTGGCTCATTGGGCTCAATTTTGAGCACAACGTGGCCATATTGGCCCTTACCGCCAGACTGACGAACGAACTTGCCTTCGGCAGCTTCCACCGTGCCACGAATCGTTTCGCGGTAAGACACCTGGGGCTTGCCCACGTTGGCTTCCACGCCGAATTCGCGCTTCATGCGGTCAACAATAATTTCCAAGTGCAACTCGCCCATACCGGCGATGATGGTCTGGCCACTCTCTTCATCGGTGCGAACGCG
Organism: Variovorax sp. PCZ-1; assembly: GCF_018413605.1. Lineage (GTDB taxonomy): Bacteria > Pseudomonadota > Gammaproteobacteria > Burkholderiales > Burkholderiaceae_C > JANMDU01. The sequence goes on from NZ_JAHCDN010000005.1 coordinate 1,241, forward strand.
GAATGAAGGATCTTCTTGTGCCAAGCGGTTCAGGGCAATGCCCATCTTCTCTTGGTCAGCCTTGGTCTTGGGCTCCACAGCCTGTGCAATCACGGGCTCAGGGAACACCATCTTCTCCAGCGTCACCACGTGATCTGGATCGCACAGGGTCTCGCCGGTGATCACGTCTTTCAAGCCGATACAAGCAGCGATGTCGCCAGCGCGAATTTCTTCCACGGGCTCACGGGCGTTAGCGTGCATCTGCACGATACGGCCGATACGCTCTTTCTTGCCCTTGATCGGGTTGTAAACGCTGTCGCCAGACTTCAAAACGCCAGAGTAAACGCGCACGAAGGTGAGCTGGCCCACGAAGGGGTCGGTCATCAACTTGAATGCGAGAGCAGCAAATTTCTCGCTGTCGTCTGCCTTGCGGGTGGTTGGCTTGTCATCTTCGTCCATGCAGGTGACGGGCGGGATGTCGATGGGGCTAGGCATGTATTCCACAACAGCGTCAAGCATGGCTTGCACGCCTTTGTTTTTGAATGCAGAGCCGCAGAGCATTGGTTGGATTTCGCAAGCGATTGCGCGCTGGCGAATAGCAGCTTTGATTTCTTCTTCGGTCAGCGCGGTGCCTTCCAAATACTTGTTCATCAGCTCCTCAGACGCTTCAGCAGCGGCTTCCACGAGCTTCTCGCGGAATTCGTCGGCTTTTTCTTGCAAGTCAGCTGGGATGTCGCCATAGGTGAAGGTCACGCCTTTGTCGGCCTCACTCCACAAAATAGCTTTCATCTTGATCAAATCGACCACGCCGGCGAAGCCTTCTTCGGCGCCGATAGGGATTTGCAAAGGCACTGGGTTGGCCTTCAAGCGCAAACGCATCTGCTCGTAAACTTTGAAGAAGTTCGCGCCAGTGCGGTCCATCTTGTTCACGAAAGCCAAACGTGGCACTTTGTATTTGTTCGCCTGACGCCATACGGTTTCAGACTGTGGCTGCACGCCGCCCACAGCACAGTACACCATGCAAGCGCCGTCCAGCACGCGCATGGAACGCTCCACCTCAATGGTGAAGTCCACGTGGCCGGGGGTGTCAATGATGTTGATGCGGTGCTCTTCGAAATTCTTGCCCATGCCTTTCCAGAAGCAGGTCGTGGCAGCGGAGGTGATGGTGATACCACGCTCTTGCTCTTGCTCCATCCAGTCCATGGTGGCCGCGCCGTCGTGCACTTCACCGATTTTGTGGTTCACACCGGTATAAAACAACACACGCTCAGTGGTGGTGGTTTTGCCTGCATCGATGTGTGCAGAGATGCCGATGTTGCGATAACGCTCAATGGGTGTGGCGCGTGCCATGATTAATTTCCTTTGTGTTCAAAAACAATTTTGCCGCGACACACTCATGATGTATCGCGGCGTAGCGAGCGGCTGTCAGCCTAGGCGCAAGGTTCGCCGAAAACCGGAGCAGCCTGAAACGGCTGTGAGGATTTTCGGGGGGTCTTGCAACGACGGATCACAGCCGCGCAGTAGCCGCCTAAATTAGAAGCGGAAGTGGCTGAATGCCTTGTTCGCCTCTGCCATACGGTGCACTTCGTCGCGCTTTTTCATCGCGCCGCCACGGCCTTCAGAAGCTTCGATCAGCTCGTTGGCCAAACGCAGAGCCATGGATTTTTCGCCACGCTTGCGAGCGGCTTCCTTGATCCAGCGCATAGACAGAGCCAAGCGACGCACAGGGCGCACTTCAACAGGCACTTGGTAGTTGGCACCACCCACGCGGCGAGATTTCACCTCGACCATGGGCTTGACGTTGTTGATGGCCACGCCAAACAACTCCATCGGGTCTTTGCCTGCTTTTTTCTCGATTTGCTCGAGCGCGCCATAAATGATGCGCTCGGCGACTGCTTTTTTACCGCTCTCCATGATGACGTTCATGAATTTTGAGAGCTCGATGTTGCCGAATTTTGGATCCGGCAGAATTTCACGTTTAGGGACTTCGCGACGACGTGGCATGGTTTCACCTCTTTGCTTCAGTTGGTATTCTTGTGGAATACCGCGAAAGTTTTATGACTTTCACTTACTCGATTCGGCTGCAAAATTGCTAGCTTGGAATCACTACGCTGTTTGTCTGCGCCACGCAGAAAACAGCACCTTGAATTTTTTGAGCTTAGAAATTAATTCTTTGCTCAAGGCAATTACTTAGCCTTCGGCTTTTTAGCGCCGTACTTGGAGCGCGATTGCTTGCGGTCTTTCACGCCTTGCAAATCGAGCGAACCACGAACGATGTGGTAACGCACACCGGGCAAGTCTTTCACACGACCACCGCGAACCAGCACAACGCTGTGTTCTTGGAGGTTGTGGCCTTCGCCGCCGATGTAAGAGATGACCTCAAAACCGTTGGTCAAGCGCACTTTGGCAACTTTACGCAGAGCGGAGTTAGGCTTCTTAGGGGTTGTGGTGTAAACACGGGTGCAAACGCCACGACGCTGCGGGCAGTTTTGCATCGCGGGAGATTTCGACTTGATCGTCTCAACCTCGCGTCCGTGACGGATGAGTTGGTTAATGGTTGGCATGTATCTACCTAAACGTGAATGAAAAAACGAAAAGCTGCACCGCATGGAAATCACGCAGACAGCTCTCTGTCCTGCATCGTCAAAAGCAGGACAGCCTTCGATTTTAACCCGAAAAGGGCTTACGTATCAAGGGCTTGCGCCTTGTTGCTGGCGCAGTTTGCGCAGATGCATGCCTTGCCTTGGGCTTCGAGCGGCAGCTTGGCCAGCAGATCGACGCTGAAATCCATGCCCACGCACCAGCAAGCGGGCTGCTTCTCGCCAGTTACTTTTTCGATCTCCATAGCACACTGATTGACTTTCCCGCAGAGTGGGCACAAACTTTGATTGATGGAGGAGGTGGCTTCAGACATGCAAAGCCCCTTGTGAGAAGACTGCTAGCTGCCCGGCAGGCATGGCCACCCAAGCCTCGTCGGTGGTGAGCGGTTGCGTCACCACCACAGCCACGCGGTCAGTGGGTGCGGCCAGCTCGGCGAAATTCACGGCTAAATCTTCATCGGATAGGCGGGCATGGGCAAACGGGTGCTGGCGCAAGACGTAATGCAAGCTGGTGGAAGCATGCGCCCAGAGCGCTTTGCCGTTCGACAGCAGGAAGTTAAACGTGCCGTGCGGCGCGATTTTTGCAGCCAGCTCGCGCAAAGTGATCGTGAGCTCTGAAATGCTGGGCAAGCCGGCATGGGATTTGGCCAGCTCTTGCAAGATGTAGCAAAACGCGCGCTCGCTATCGGTCGTTCCCACGGGGTGAAAGCTGGCATGCAAGCGCGGATGGAAATCTTTCAAATCACCATTGTGGGCAAACACCCAATAATGCCCCCAGAGCTCGCGCACAAACGGGTGGCAATTGGCGAGGCTCACCTCGCCTTGCGTGGCTTTGCGGATATGCGCGATCACGTTTTCGCTTTTGATAGGATAGCGGCGCACCAATTCGGCCACCGGGGATTCGCAAGCCGGCAGATGATCGACAAAATGCCGCAGGCCTTGATGCTTCCCATCTCGGCCGCCTTCAAAAAACGCCACGCCCCAGCCATCCGCATGATGATCCGTGCGCCCGCCGCGCTGCGCAAAGCCTGCAAAGCTAAACATCACATCCGTGGGCGTGTTGCAATTCATTCCGAGAAGCTGACACATGACTGTATTTTGACCGATTTGGCTATTTGCTAATTACTATAAATTCTATAGCACTCTGCGCAATACCTAAGCCGGCGATTGGCTGCTTTCATCTTAAAAATCTCTTAAAATGAGTGCATGAAGCCACTCACCTACACACGCGCACAGCAGCTGCCTGCCATTCTCGAAAATCGTATCGCTATTCTCGATGGCGCGATGGGCACGATGATTCAGCGCTTCAAGTTGAATGAGGCACAGTATCGTGGTGAGAGGTTTGCTGATTTTGAGAAAGATGTGAAGGGCAACAACGAGCTGCTGAGCATCACACGTCCAGATGTCATCTCGGATATTCACGAAGGCTACTTGGCCGCTGGTTGCGATTTGATCGAAACGAATACCTTTGGCGCGACGACGATTGCCCAAGAAGATTACAAGATGGCGCATCTGGCACGCGAGATGAATTTGCAATCCGCAAAAATCGCTCGCGCAGCTTGCGATAAGTTCTCCACCCCTGATAAACCGCGCTTCGTCGCCGGCGCACTTGGCCCTACCCCCAAGACGGCCAGCATCAGCCCCGATGTGAACGACCCGGGCGCGCGCAATGTGAGCTTTGAAGAGCTGCGCGCCGCGTATTACGAGCAAGTGGAAGCCTTGGTAGAAGGCGACTCAGATGTGCTGCTGGTCGAAACGATTTTTGACACGCTCAATGCAAAAGCCGCGCTGTTCGCGATTGACGAGTATTTTGAAAACTCCGGCGAGCGCCTGCCCCTCATCATCAGCGGCACAGTGACGGATGCCTCGGGCCGTATCTTGAGCGGCCAAACTGTGACGGCTTTTTGGCACAGCGTACGCCATTCGCGCCCCTTGGCTGTCGGTCTCAATTGCGCTTTGGGTGCAACACTCATGCGCCCCTACATTCAAGAATTGGCCAAAGTCGCGCCAGACACTTTCATCAGCTGCTACCCCAATGCCGGTCTGCCCAACCCGATGAGCGACACCGGCTTTGACGAAACGCCAGAAGTCACCTCCCGCTTGCTACAAGAATTTGCCAAAGAAGGTTTGGTGAACATTGTGGGCGGCTGCTGCGGCACCACGCCAGAGCACATCGGTGCGATCAGTGAAGCGGTTGGCGGCGTGCAGCGCAGAAGCCTGCAGCGCGAGTTTTTCTATCGCGAAGCGGCCTGACAGCTCAGGCAGCTACTTCTTCACTGGTGCAGAAGTTGATGCACTTGCACTAGGCACGGCCGCCTGCGCCCAAAGCGTACGCAGGCGCACGAGTTCTTCATCAAAGCGCAAATTAGCGCGCTTTTTCTCGTCATCTTGATCGCCAATGAAGCGCTTTTGCACAGCAACGCTCTTCTCATTTTCATCAATTTGGCGGCGTAAGCTTGCGGGTGTTTTACTGGGATCTTTCTTGTAAAACTCTAGTTCTTCATTGATTTTTTTACGCTGCTCAGCCAGTTCGCCAATGCGCTTTTGCGCAGCCTGAATCACTTCATCGACTTGTGCGAGGGCTGTACTGCGCTCTTTGTCGTGGGCAGCTCGGTTAGGGTAGCGAGAGAGCAGTGCACGGTTTTTGCGCCGCTCTTCTTCTTGGCGCGCTTTGTCCTCAGCTTCTTCTTTCAGTTTTTGCTCGGCGACTCGCTGCTCTTCCGCTGTCATCGTGGGCTTCACGACACGCTTGACCGTGCCGCTGGCGTTGAGCTCTTTTTGATCTTTGTCACGGCACTCGGAAATCGGGCGATCTGAGGTGATCTTACGGCCAGAGGCATCGATGCAAGTGAAAATTTGCGCAAAAGCGATGGGCGTGCACAGACCGGCTAGCATGCAAATGCTGGCTAAGCGAGAGAGTATTTTGCGATCCATGCTCTGAAATCCCTTATTTGAGATGGGTCATGCTTTAAGCGACACCATAGCGTTGCCGATAAGCCAATATGGCTTCTCGGTTGGTTTGCGCGGTCGTGTTTGAAGTGCCATCGTGTTCAAGATATTGAAGCAAGGAGCTAAGTTCCGCAATGGCGCAAACCTGAAGGCCGAGCACATTTTTCACATACTGCACTGCGCTGTGGTCAACGTCGCGTAGGCCTTCCGTTGTATATTCCGTCGCTTTTTCTTGCCGGTCCAGTGCAATGGCAACAGCACAAGCTTTCGCTCCTGCTTTCTCAATGATGGCAATGGATTCGCGCGCTGCTGTTCCAGCACTCATGACGTCATCAATGATCAGCACGCGGCCTTTCACGGGTGCGCCGACCAGCGTGCCACCTTCGCCGTGGTCTTTGGCTTCTTTGCGGTTGTAGGCAAAAGGGTAGTTGTGCCCCAGCCGTGCCAACTCCATGCTCACAGCAGCCACCAGCGGAATGCCTTTGTAGGCGGGGCCAAAGAGCATGTCGAATTGGATACCACTTTGCAGAATGCTCTGAGCGTAAAAGCTGGCCAGCTTGAGCAGCTTGGCGCCGTCATCAAACAAGCCCGCATTAAAGAAGTACGGGCTGAGCCGCCCGGCCTTGGTTTTGAACTCGCCAAAACGCAAAACACCCGATTCGACAGAAAATCGCACAAAATCAACAGCTAACTGGTTTTTATTCAAAACGCTTGTCCTATGAAAAAATCTCTCTTCCGCGTCACCAGCCTCAACTTCAACGGTATTCGCTCTGCAGCCACCAAAGGCGTGGCTGGCTGGGTGGAAAAAACAGCTCCTGATTGTATGTGTGTGCAGGAGGTCAAAGCTCAGGCGGCGGATTTGGGCGATCTGGCATCGCTTGGCGGCATGACGGGGTATTTCCAGTTTGCCGAAAAAAAGGGCTACAGCGGCGTGGGTGTCTATACCCGCCATGCGCCCAGTGACGTGGTCATTGGATTTGATGCGGGTGAATTTGATGCGGAAGGCCGCTATGTGGAGCTTCGCTTTGATACGCCAGCGCGCAAGTTCTCCGTGATCAGCAGTTACTTTCCCAGCGGCTCCTCAAGCCCGGAGCGGCAAGAGGCGAAATTCCGCTTTCTGGATCTGATGTTTCCGCATCTGGTGGCTCTGCGTAAAAAGCGTGAGTTTGTGCTCTGCGGTGATGTGAACATTGCCCACACCGAAAAAGATCTGAAAAACTGGAAATCCAATCAGAAAAACAGCGGTTTTACACCTGAGGAGCGCGCTTGGATGACGAAGCTGCTGGACAGCGGAAAAGCAGGTGGTTGCTTGCTGGATGTGTATCGGCAACTCCACCCAGAGACTACAGACGATTGCTACACCTGGTGGAGCCAGCGCGGCGCGGCGTATGAGAAGAATGTGGGCTGGCGGCTGGACTACCACTTGGCCACACCAGCTTTCGCGGCTACAGCGAAAGAAGTAGACATTTACAAAACCGAGAAATTCTCGGATCATGCGCCCATTACAGTGGGTTACGATTACAAGCTGTGATCCTTGGCTTTAAATGACTCCTGAAAGTCATTTCTAGGGTTTCGCTCTAGATGCAGTAGGCTCTTGCCTCTAAAAGCAAAGGGAAAGCCCCCAATTTGCGCACAAATGCTGGATTTGCTGCAAAATAGCACGATCGTTCTATTTTAAAGAAACCACCCAGCATCATGGCCACCGCCGCATCAGCTAAAGCTTCTGAAGCCAGCCTCCCCAAAGGCCAGCTCAAGGGCGAGAAAACCAAAGCCGTCATCGTTGACGCAGCTTTGGGCTTAGCTACGCAAATCGGATTGGAAGGATTGTCAATCGGTGCCTTGGCCGAAGTTACGGGTATGAGCAAGTCTGGCGTATTCGCGCATTTTGGCTCGCGCGAAGAACTGCAGATCTCGGTGGTCAAAGAGTACCACACCCGTTTTGAAGCCGAAGTGTTTTATCCAGCGATGCAAGCCAAGCGCGGCCTGCCACGTTTGCAAAATCTGTTTGCCAACTGGATGAAGCGCACCTCGGTGGAAATTGATTCGGGCTGCCTCTACATCAGCGGCGCGGTTGAGTTTGACGACCGCCCAGGCCCTGTGCGCGATGAGATTGCCTCATCGGTCAAGATTTGGCTCGCCGCGATGGATCGTGCCGTGCGCCAAGCGCAAGAACTGGGGCAGCTCGCAAGCCAAGCTGATCCCAGCCAAATCCTGTTTGAAATTCACGGTCTGATTTTGGCCTTGCATTACGAAGCACGCTTTCTCAAATCACCCGGCTCGATTGAACGTGCCGTCCAAGGCTTTAACAGCATTTTGGAGCGTCATTCGACCGAATTTTCTGAACTAAACCGGCCTGTTGCCGGCAAGAAATCTACGCAGAGTGCTACGAAATAAATAGTGCTCGTACTGAAACCATTTCGTTTTATTTAAAGGGAAACCACCATGCCCACCTATACCCCACCCCTACGCGACATGCAATTCGTCATGAACGAAGTGCTGAATGTGAACGAGGAACTCAAAGCGATTCCAAAGTACGCAGATCTTGACGTGGATACTGTCAACGCCGTGCTCGAAGAGGGCGGCAAGTTTGCCAGCGAAGTAGCGTTTCCGTTGAATATCAGTGGCGACCAAGAAGGCTGCAAGCTCGATCAGAAAACGCACGAAGTCACCACGCCCAAAGGCTTCAAAGACGCATACAACAAGTATGTTGAAGGCGGTTGGCCAGCACTGTCGTGCGATCCAGAATTCGGCGGCCAAGGCTTGCCCTTTGTGGTGAACCAGTGTTTCTACGAAATGCTCAACAGCGCCAACCAAGCTTGGACGATGTACCCCGGCCTCACGCACGGCGCGCACGCTGCCCTGCACGAGCACGGCACGGATGAGCAGAAGGCCACCTACCTGCACAAAATGACCAGCGGTGAGTGGACCGGCACGATGTGCTTGACCGAGCCACACTGCGGCACCGATCTCGGCCTGATGCGCACCAAGGCAGAAGCCCTGCCCGATGGCACCTACAAAATCACCGGCAACAAAATCTTCATCAGCGCTGGCGAACACGACATGGCCGGCAACATCGTTCACCTCGTGCTCGCACGCTTGACCGACGCGCCTGCTGGCATCAAGGGCGTGAGCTTGTTCATCGTGCCTAAATTCCTCGTGAACAAAGACGGCACGCTGGGCGCACGTAACGGTATTTACTGCGGCGGCTTGGAGCACAAGATGGGCATCCATGGCAATTCCACCTGCCAGATGGTGCTCGATGGCGCAATTGGCACGATGGTGGGTCAGCCCAACAAAGGCATGCAAGGCATGTTTGTGATGATGAATGCCGCACGTCTGGGCGTGGGCAATCAGTCGCTCGGCTTGACTGAAGTGGCGTATCAAAACGCGCTGGCTTACGCCAAAGACCGCATCCAAATGCGCAGCCTCTCCGGCCCGAAAGCCAAAGATAAGCCAGCTGACCCAATCATTGTTCATCCCGATGTGCGCAAGATGCTGCTGACAGCCAAGGCTTACGCCGAAGGCGGCCGTGCCCTTGCAATTTACTGTGCTGTGTTGCTCGACAAAGAGCACAACCATCCAGATGAAAAAGTACGTAAAGACAGTGGCGAAATGCTCTCGCTATTGACGCCCATCGTCAAAGCCTTCTTGACCGACAACGGCCATACCGCGACCAACGCTTGCATGCAAGTCTTCGGCGGCCACGGCTTCGTCAAAGAGTGGGGCATGGAGCAGTATGTGCGCGACAACCGCATCAACATGATCTACGAAGGCACGAACACCATCCAGTCGCTCGACTTGCTTGGCCGTAAAGTGCTGGGCAACAACGGCGCCACGCTCACCAAATTCGGCAAGCTCGTGGGCAAGCTCGTGGTTGAAGAAGGCGTGAACGAGAAGATGGCTGAGTTCATCACCCCAATCGCCATCCTCGGCGACCAGATGACCAAGCTCACGCAAGAAATCGGCTTCAAAGGCTTCCAGAATGCCGACGAAGTGGGCGCTGCAGCGGTGGACTATTTGCGCATTTGCGGCCACCTCGTGTTTGGCTACTTCTTCGCCCGTATGGCGCAGGTGGCTTTGAAAGAGATCGCCGCTGGCAACACCGATCCTTTCTACCAAGCCAAGCTGCAAACCGCACGCTTCTACTTTGCTCGCCTCTTCCCTGAAACGGCAACACTGCTGAAAACCGTGCGCGCTGGCTCTAAGTCCTTGTTGGACACAGAAGCAGTGTTCGCCTAAAGTGTTCGGTTCATCCAACTTTTCTTAGGAGATAGCTATGTTGAATCGTTTTTTTACAGGCTTTGCTTTCATCGCTGTTGCGGGCGCTGCGCTTGCGCAGAACACACCTGTGGGCAAGTGGCACTCTGTTGATGAGAAAACCAAAGAGATCAAGTCTGAGATCACTATCACTGAAAACGGTGGTGTTCTTTCAGGCAAGGTCAGCAAAGTGTTACGCAAAGATGCTAAGCCAGATGCCGTGTGCGAGGAGTGCAAAGACGCACGCAAGGGTCAGCCTATCGTTGGTTTAGAGATCATTCGCGGTGGCAAAAAAGAAGACGGCGCAGATGTCTGGAGTGGCGGCAAGATTCTTGATCCTGAAAACGGCAAGGAATACACCCTGAAGCTCACGCCCGAAGACGGCGGCAAGAAGCTGGCCGTACGCGGCAGCATTGGCCCATTTGGCCGAACCCAAACCTGGGTGCGTGTGCAATAAGCCACGTACTTGTTTAGAAAGTCACGAATGTCCCGTTTCAATGTTTCCAAAGTCGCCGTGCTCGGCGCAGGTGTCATGGGTGCGCAAATCGCTGCGCATCTGGTGAACCTCAAAGTGCCTGTCGTTTTGTTTGACCTTCCCGCAAAAGAAGGCCCGAAGAATGGCATCGTTAGCAAAGCCGTTGAAGGCTTGAAAAAGCTCAAACCTGCACCACTGGGCGTGCCCGAAGACGCAGCGCTGATCGAACAAGCCAACTACGAAGAGCACCTCGACATCCTGCGCGGTTGTGACCTCATCATCGAGGCCATTGCCGAACGCATGGATTGGAAACTGGATCTGTACAAAAAGATCGCGCCTTTCGTCAGCGCCGATGCGATCGTGGCTTCTAACACCTCGGGCTTGAGCATCACCAAGCTCAGCGAAGGTTTGCCCGATAGCATCAAGCCACGTTTCTGCGGCATCCACTTCTTCAACCCACCGCGCTACATGTACTTGGTGGAGTTGATCAACACACCGACCACGCAGCCCGTGGTGCTCGATCAACTCGAAGCTTTTGTGACGAGCGTGATCGGCAAGGGCGTGGTGCGCGCGAAAGACACGCCTAACTTCATCGCCAACCGCATCGGCATCGCTGGCATGCTGGGCGTGATGAAGCAGGTGGAGAATTTTGGCCTGAGCTACGACGTGGTGGACGATCTCACTGGCAAGAAGCTCGGCCGCGCCAGCTCCGGCACTTTCCGCACAGCGGATGTGGTCGGCTTGGATGTGATGTTCCACGTTATCAAGACGCTGCAAGACAATCTTGATGAGAAGAGCGATCCGTTCTACGGCAACTTCGGTACACCAACCGTTTTGAAGCAGTTGATGGACGCAGGCGCTTTGGGTCAAAAAGCCAAGGCCGGTTTCTTCAAGAAAGTCGGCCGCGATATTCTGCGCTTCGATGCGAAAGCCGCAGAGGGCAAAGGCGATTACGTGCCCGGCGGCCAGAAGGCCGACGAAGTGTATGGCCGCATGCTTAAGAAACCTGCAGGCGAGCGTTTGAAGTTGCTGCGCAATGCAGAAGGCGCGCAGGGTCAATTCCTCTGGGCAATTCTGCGTGACAGCTTCCACTACGCAGCGATTCACTTGGAAAGCGTTGCCGAGACGGCGCGTGATCTGGATCTGGCCATGCGTTGGGGCTTCGGCATGCAGCAAGGCCCGTTTGAGCTGTGGCAAGAAGCCGGTTGGCTCGAAGTGGCCAAGATGGTGCAAGAAGACATTGACGCTGGCAAAGCGCTTTGCAAAGCGCCACTGCCTGAGTGGGTGTTCAAAGGCGCAGTGGCAGACCAAGGTGGCGTGCACCAAGCTGAAGGCTCGTGGAATCCTGCGACCAAGAAATTTGAAGGCAAGCGCCAATTGCCCGTGTATGCGCGTCAGCATTTCCCAGAAACCGTGAGCGGCCACGCACAAGGCGTGGGTCATGCGAACTTCGCTGTTGCTGGCAAGACGCTGCATGAGAACGACGACATCCGTTTGTGGACTTTGGATGATGAAGTCATCATCGCCAGCCTCAAGACCAAGATGCACGCGATCAGCATGGGCGTGGCCGAAGGCCTGAACATGGCTGTGGACATGGCCGAACGCGACTATCAAGGCGTTGTGATCTGGAGCGGCGATGAGCCCTTCAGCGCCGGCGCAGATCTGCAAGGCATGCTGCCTGCGTTCATGATGTCTGGCGTGAGCGCAGTGAATGAAGCCGAGCATGAGCTGCAAAAAACCATGCTCAAACTTCGCTATGCCAAAGTGCCCGTGGTGTCCGCCATTCGTGGCTTGGCGCTGGGCGGTGGCTGCGAGATGGCGGTGTATTCCTCCAAGCGCGTTGCTGCGATGGAAAGCTACATCGGCTTGGTCGAAGTCGGCGTGGGCCTCGTGCCTGGCGCGGGCGGTTTGGCTTACATTGCTCGCCGCGCGGCTGAGAATTCAGCCTTCTCCACCGGCAAAGATCTGCTGCCCTTCCTGACCGAAGGCTTCACCTGCGCTGCAACAGCCAAGGTCGGCACCAGCGCGATTGAATCTCGCAAACTCGGCTTCTTGCTGTGGAGCGACACGATTGTGGCGAATAAGGATGAGTTGCTTTACGTTGCGATTGCGGAAACCAAAGCGATGTTCGCTACGGGCTACCGTGCACCCTCCAAGCGCCTCTTCCCCGTGGCTGGCCGCTCTGGCAAAGCCACCATCATGGGTCAGCTGGTCAACATGCGCGACGGTGGCTTTGCCAGCGGTCACGACTTCTACATTGCAAGCTTGATCGCCAATGTGGTCTGCGGCGGTGATGTCGATGCCGGCACACTGGTGAGTGAAGAGTATCTGATGAAGCTCGAACGCGATGCCTTCTGCGGCTTGCTCACGCACCCGAAGACTCAGGAGCGCATCATGGGCATGTTGTCTACGGGTAAGCCTGTTCGCAACTAAAAAAGGAACGCAAAAGACGCAAAGCAAACGCAAAATTCGCAGAAAAGCCCAAGTTTGAATTTGATTCATTTTTGCGTCTTTTGCGTCACTTTTGCGAATTTTGCGTTCTAAGTAACCTATGCAAACCAACACCCCCAATCGTCTCCAACGCCAACTGGCCAGAGTCAACGAAGCGCCCGCCTTCATGCGCACCTTCGTGCGCTCGCTCGCGCTCGGTCGCGCTGTGCCGTTCACGGGCACGGCGAAACTGCGCTATGAAGAGATGTCACCCAACAAAGTGCAAATCTTTGTCGCCAACAGCCGCAAAGTACAAAACCACATCGGTGGCGTGCACGCTGTGGCCTCCACGCTCGCTGCTGAGACAGCCACGGGCATGGTGATGGGCTTGAATGTGCGTGACGATTGCTTGCCTGTGGTGAAAGACATGCGTGTGCAGTTCAAAAAGCGCGGCCAAGGCGCGATGCGTGCAGTAGCCACACTCACCAACGAACAGCGCGAGTTGATTCAGACCACCACCAAAGGCGAAGTCACCGTGCCCGTCACGGTGACCGACGAATCGGGCAACCAGCCGATTGAATGTGAATTTGTCTGGGCGTGGATTCCCGCCCAGCGTACCCCCAAAACTGAAGCCGCCAAGGCATAAGCATCTTCCCGAAGGAAAGACCATGAGCAAGCAAGTCCAAGAAGCCTACATCGTTGCCGCCACGCGCTCGCCGATTGGCAAATCGCATCGCGGCTATTTCAAAAACATGCGCCCCGACGATCTGCTGGCCGCCGTGTTGCGCAACGCGATCTCGCAAGTGCCCAATCTTGACCCAGCAGCGATTGAAGACATCGTGGCAGGCTGCGCAATTCCAGAATCCCAGCAAGGCTTGAACGTCGCTCGCGTGGCTGCTGTGCTCGGCGGCTTGCCCAAGAGCGTGGCCGGTATCACGGTGAATCGTTTCTGCGCAGCAGGTTTGTCTGCCGTGGCCATGGCCGCGAATGCGATTCGCGTAGGCGAAGCCGATGTGATGATCGGCGCAGGCGTAGAAAGCATGAGCATGGTGCCAATGAGCGGCAATGCACCTTCGCTCTCGCCCACGATTTTTACCGATACGGAAAACGTCGAACACTACGGCATCGCCTATGGCATGGGCATGACGGCTGAGAAAGTCGCTACCCAGTGGAAAGTCTCACGCGATGCGCAAGATGAATTCGCCGTGAAGAGCCATGCAAAAGCAGTCGCTGCAATGAAGGCTGGTGATTTCACCGCCGAGATGACGCCGATTGAAGTCACCGACCGTGGCTTTGATTTGGCCACGGGTGAGACCACTTCTAAATCACGCATCGTGAACTTGGATGAAGGTGCACGCCCCGACACCTCGATGGAAGGCTTGGCCAAACTGCGCCCAGCGTTTGCAGCACGCGGCTCGGTGACGGCAGGCAACAGCTCGCAAACCTCTGACGGCGCAGGCGCATTGATTTTGGTCAGCGAGAACGCTCTCAAGCGCTACAACTTGAAGCCGATTGCCAAGTTCGTAAGCTACGCCAGCCGTGGCGTGCCTCCACACATCATGGGCATCGGCCCGATTGAAGCCATCCCCGCTGCACTGCAATATGCAGGCTTGAAGCAAGACGACATCGATTGGTTTGAGCTCAACGAAGCCTTCGCTGCACAGAGCTTGGCCATCATCAATACCCTCGGCTTGGATGCGAGCAAAGTCAACCCGATGGGCGGTGCGATTGCCTTGGGTCACCCACTCGGCGCAACCGGCGCGATCCGCTCTGCCACGGTCGTTCATGCACTGCAGCGCAAACAAGCCAAGTACGGCATGGTCACCATGTGCGTAGGTATGGGTCAAGGCGCTGCTGGTATTTTCGAAAGAATGTAAACCGGCACTTGAGCGGCTGAAATCGGTCGCAAAAGAGAATGAAAGGGCAGCAATGCCCTTTCTGTGCTTTTTGAGACAGAAATTGGCACCTCGCCGGCATAAAATATGCGCAGAATGCTATTAAATTCGGAGCAAATGTCATGTCCAATGCAACGTCCACAGATATCTTGAGCCACACAGAAGGCGCAATCCTAACGCTCACCTTCAACCGCGCGCAGAAGAAAAACTCCATCACGGTCGCGATGTATCAGCAACTCGCTGATGCGCTCACCACCGCGTCAACAGATGCAGCCATTCGCGTAGTCGTCTTCCAAGGCCACGAAGCAATTTTCAGCGCCGGCAATGATCTCGGCGATTTCATGAACGTCCCGCCAGCGGGTGACGAGAGCCCAGTCTTCCAATTTCTGCGAGCGATTGCCAGCTTCCCTAAGCCCATCGTCGCTGCCGTTTGCGGCCCCGCCGTGGGCATCGGCACCACGATGCTCTTGCATTGCGATTTGGTGATCGCAGGTGACAACGCCGCCTTCTCCATGCCCTTCGTCAACCTCGGGCTCTGCCCCGAAGCGGCCAGCAGCCATCTTGTGCCGCAAATGATGGGCTATCACCGTGCTGCAGAAGCACTCTTGCTCGGTGAGCCCTTCATGGCCGAAGCCGCACTCGAAGTGGGCCTGGTCAATCGCGTTGTGCCACCCTCAGAAGCCACACGCGTGGCGATGCAGTGGGCGCAAAAGCTCGCTGCTAAGCCCATTAGCAGCTTGATCGAAACCAAGCGCTTGCTGAAAAGGGGCAACGAATCAGTGGTTGCCGAGCGCATGAAAGAAGAAGGCGCAAGCTTTGGCCGCATGCTCCGCGAGCCTGCTGCGAAAGAGGCGTTCACCGCCTTCATGGAGCGGCGCTTGCCAGACTTCAGCAAGGTCTAAGTGGCAGACTAAGCCATGTCTGCTAAGAAACTCGATCTCTCCACCGTCACGCTTGACGCAGCTTTCCGCGAGGGCGTTCGCGACATTTTTGAAACGAAGATTGTTTTTAACCAAACCTTGGGTTTGAAGATTGACGAACTTGCGCCGCTGAATGCCCGTGCGCATATTGCCATGAGGCCCGAGCTGGTGGGGCACTTCGCCTACAACCGCGTGCATGGCGGCGTGATCAGCGCAGCGCTGGATGCGATGGGTGGCTTGGCTTGCATGTGCGCCATCGGCGCGCAGCATCATGAAGAGCCTGTGATGGATCGGCTCAAGCGCTTTGCCAAGCTGGGCACGATTGATTTGCGCGTGGATTATTTGCGGCCCGCGATTGGTGAGACGTTTATCTTGAAAGCCGAAGTGCTGCGCCTAGGCTCGCGTGTTGCTACAACGCGTATGGAGTTTTGCGGGGCTGATGGGACCTTGCTTTCTGCAGGTGCGGCCGCGTATATCGTGTCTTAGCCTTATTTACTATTAAATTAATAGCACTCCGCGCAGATTTTATGCCTGCAAAGTGCCTATAAGGCTTCAAAAATGAGTCTGCCATGCCTTACATGCGCAATGGGGGCATCTCTTTGAAGCGCTCCAACAAAAAATCCACCAGCACACGCACACGCGGCGCAAGCCCTGCGCGATGCGGATAAAACAGCGCCATGCTCGCGTCGCCGCCCACATGCAGTTTGGGCAGCACCTCCACCAAGTCGCCGCGCGCCAGCGCTTCGCTGGCATGATGCCGCCCAAGCCGCGCAATGCCGATGTGCAAAAGCGCTGCATCCAGAACCACTTCTGGATCTGAGAGCAACAATTGCGCAGGCGCATCGACCGCGCTGATGCCTTGCGCTTTGCTGCTTCCTTTGAACGGCCAAGGCGGCATACGGCCATTGAGGAATTTCACGCGAATCAATTGATGTTGCGCCAGATCGCTCGGTGTCTGCGGTATGCCATGCGCTTTCAAGTAGCGAGGCGTGGCGGCGAGCACGGCAGGGATATTACAAATCTTGCGCGCCACCATACCCTCGGGCGGCTGGCTGCCGCCGCGTATGCCCACATCAAATCCACCTTGAACTAAATCCACTTGGTTGTCGTTCAAATTCAGCTCGACGCGCACTTGCGGGTAGGCTTTGAAGAATGCCGGCAGCAGAGGTAATACATAACGCCTGCCAAAACCCACAGCGCTGTTCACCCGCACCAAACCTTCGGGTTGTGCGCCCTGCGCGGCTAACGCATTCGCATCTTCCAGCGCCTGCATACCAATACGCGCCTGAGCGATGAAGGTGCGGCCCTCTTCCGTGAGTGCTAGGCGACGCGTGGTGCGGTTAAAGAGGCGCAATTTCAAATGCGCCTCTAGAGCAGCCACGTTCTTGCTCACAGCGGCTGGCGTGAGGCCGAGTGCGTTAGCGGCGGCAGAGAAGCTGCCACTGTCTGCCGACTGAATGGCGCTAATCAAGCCGGGCAAGGTGGTTTGCAGGTGCTTCATCTATTTTCAACTATGAGTTGTGAATGATGTGAGTGATTATGTCTTTTTCTTTGACTCCTGAAAACCCACAATTCATTCCATGGATGCAGCACACATCGGTGCTGCACCACATGTTCAATCATTCACAAGGAGATCATCATGAAAGTCGCAATTCTCGGTACTGGTGCAGTCGCTATTGATCTGGCCAAAGGTTTTGTTTCTCGCGGTCATAGCGTCGTATTTGGCACACGCAATGCGCAGGGCGAGACTGCAGTGAAGGCGGTAGCCGCTGTTGCAGGTAGTAGCGCCGCGCCTTATGCGCAAGCCGCCTCGCAAGCTGAGATGGCCGTGCTCGCCACATCTTGGAGCGGCACGCAAAACGCTGTGCAGCTCACGACCAATACTGCATTGAAAGGCAAGCTCTTGATCGACGTGACCAACCCACTCGACTTCTCCACGGGCAAACCACAAATGGCTCTGGGCTTCCCCAACTCAGCAGGCGCGAGCATTCAAGCTTGGCTGCCAGATGCCAAAGTTGTCAAAGCTTTCAATATCATCACCTCCACCCGCATGATCGATCCCCAGTTTTCCGATGGTCAGCCCGACATGTTCATCGCCGGCAACGATGCTGCCGCCAAGCAGCAAACCGCAGATTTGCTCAAAGCCTTCGGCTGGAGAAGCGCGATTGACATGGGCGATATCAGCAAGAGCTATTTGCTCGAAGCGCTCGCGATGGTGTGGATTGAGTACGGGGTGAGCCGCAACCACTGGAACCATGGCATCAGCCTGCTAGGCGCGCAAGCTTGATGGCTTGAATGACTTCGAGGTTAGATGTAATAAGCGGTACGCGTCATCACCTGAGCCATGCTTTGCATGGCTTTCTTCACGGGCTCTGGCAGCTCTGCAGCGCCAGCGTTTTCAGCCTCTAGGGCATGTGCAGCTTCTTCGGAAAGCATTTGCGCTACCACGGCGCGCGAGGCATGGTCGGCGCTGGGCAAGCCGCCTTGGCTTTGCGCTGCTAGGTGGCCATCCAGATGTGCCTCGACTTGTCGCTCCGTCTCCACCATAAATCCTAGGCTGATGCGGTCACCCAATTGCGAAGCCAATACACCTAAGCCAAACGAACCCGCATACCAAAGCGGGTTAAGTAGCGAAGGGCGAGCGCCAAGCGCTTGCAAGCGCTCAGCCGTCCATGCCAAATGGTCTCCCTCTTCTTCGCCAGCTTTGACAAATTGTTCGCGGAGTGCATCGTTTTTGGTGGCAAACGCCTGTCCAGCATAAAGTGCTTGAGCGCATACCTCGCCCACATGATTCACGCGCATCAGAGCACCCGCGTGAACTCTCTCAGCCTCACTCATAGCTTCTGGTTCGCCCTGCACATCAAATGTCTCTGTAGCTGCTGGCGTAGCTCGGCTCGCTATAGGCTTAGACAAGAGAGTGCGTAAAGCGCGATCGGCAGCTTGAACCAACATGTCAGATACAAGCATCAGAGCTCCCAAAAAAAGAAAATTGTCGCATTGAACGCGGCAATCCTGCGAAGATGAATCATTGCCATGCCGCAAACTCCAGTAATACGCCATCGTGCAAGTCATGCGTTTAAATGAATACTAAAGTATTCACATGAGCTGTAACGTAGCAAACTGGCCACAAGCTGTTGCGATTAGGCAACGAGCATGCCGCTTTAGAGGCAAATATTGCCGCGTTTCTTTGCTCCTAAGCCTTCAATCGTGTCCAATAGAGCCAACTTCCCGAAACGGAGGTTGGCCCGGGACTCTGGCGGTTTGTTCTGCAGACCACAATCCGGAGCCCTATGTTTAACCTTGGAGATTTCTCAATGAAAAAGACTCTCGTTGCAATGGCAGCTTTCGCAGCTGTTTCCTCTTTCGCACAATCTAGCGTCACCCTGTACGGTGTTGCTGATGTCTGGTTCGGTCAGGCTAAAGGCAGCTTCGTCGGTACATCTGGTCTTGCTGGTACAGCTAGCCAAATGGTTCTGAACACCGGCGGTCTGTCTGGCAGCCGTTTTGGTCTGCGTGGTTCTGAAGATCTCGGCGGCGGCTTGAAAGCCAACTTCGTGATGGAAAACGGTCACAACACCGACACTGGCGCAGCTGCACAAGGTGGTTTGCTGTTTGGTCGCCAAACTTACGTTGGTATGAGCGGTGGTTTCGGCGAGTTCCGCTTGGGTCGTCAGTACAGCGCATATGACGCTGCTCGTGGCGCTTTGGATACCGTTGGTCACACTTCTTTCTCCGCTACTGTTGCTGGTGGTGCTTGGGAGCGTGTTGGTAACCACTACACCTTCCGTGTTGATAACCAAATGCTGTACAACACACCAAACATGAGCGGTTTCAGCGCTTCTGTTGGTTACGGTCTGCGTGAAAACAAAACAGCTACCGTTGGTGCTGGTCGTGTGTTGAGCATGCACGTTCTGTATGCTAACGGCCCAATCACCGCAGCAGCAGCTTACCAAACCGAAAAAGCAACTGGCGCTGGCCCAACTTTGACCAACTTCTTGGTTGGTGGCGCATATGACCTCGGCGTTGCTAAAGTCAACCTCGAAATCAACAATGCTAAAAACTCCAATATCGACAAAGACAGCGAGATGGCTTTCGGTGTGACAGTGCCGTTTGGCGCTACCGCTGTTTCTCTCGCCTACGGTACGGCTAAGAACAAGGCAGCTGCTGGTGGTGCAACCATCGAAAAAGGCAACACCATTGGTCTGCAAGTTACCCATGCTTTGTCTAAGCGTACAACCATTTATGGTGGTTTGGTTAACGGTAGCGTGAAGTCCGGTGCAGGTGCGGCTATCGAGAAAAATGCGATTACCGCTATCGGTATGCGCCACACCTTCTAATTTGATGCGGGTTTAACATCCGCTGAGAATTAAGAAATCAAAGCCATTCGGAGTAATCCGGATGGCTTTTTTGTTGGCTTACGACATACTTTGAAACATGCTCATGCGTCATCAGTTCACCCCAGTGTCACGCTGGATCGTAGTTTGCACGCTTATCGTATTGAGTGCTTGTTCAACACCTCCATCTAAAGAGTCAGCGGCAAAGTCGACCGAGCAGCAACCTGATATTTCGCAAGCAGCTTGGAAGTCTATGCACTTACCGGGCAAGCGCAAAACAATTTTTTCGCGCGACATGCATGATGGTCGTGAAGCGATCAGAGCTGTAGCTGACAGCTCAGTTAGCATGTTTCGTCAACAACTGACAGTGCCAGCAAAAGACCTGGGTTCACTCTCATTCTCTTGGCAAGCCAAGCAATTAATCGAGAAGGCGGATATGGCTGAACGTGACGCAGAAGACTCTGTCGTTCGCGTGGTGCTGAGTTTCGATGGCGACCGCGGCAGATTCTCTGCTAAAGACAAAATGCTTTCTGAGCTCTCACTGGTTCTCACAGGAGAAGAGTTGCCTTATGCAACGCTCATGTACGTATGGTGCAACAAGCGTTCTGCGGGCGATGTCATTACAAACCCACGCACAGATCGTGTTCGTAAGCTCGTTGTGGAGTCAGGTAAAGCCAATCTAGGTAAGTGGCTAGACTACGAACGTGACATCCGTGCAGACTTCATCAAGACCTTTGGCGAGGAGCCGGGCACTCTCACTGGCGTAGCTCTGATGACGGATACCGACAATACCCAATCGCGCGCCACATCATGGTACGGGCCAGTGCGATTGAAGCCGCGTGCGGTGACTGCACCATAATTGGCGACTAGTGTCTTCGCAGCGACAAGTTTGCATTCAAGTAGTGCAATTCATCGGGGTAAATCCCCGCACAGTTGGCGCGCCTCTTGCTGCATCATTTCACCCTTGTCGATGGCCTTTGCCATCACTTTTTAACGCCCAGATGGGCAAGTGAGTGAAATCATGAAGATCAAACTATCTATCCTCGCCGCCAGCATGGTGCTGGCTGGTATGGCCGGCACAGTTGCAGCCAAAACTTTTAAGTGGGCCAGTGCGGCTGAGATATCAACGTGGGATATCCACTCCCAAAACAATGCGCTACAAAACGGCATCCATGCTGCGGTTTATGAGAGCTTGGTGTACTACAACAAAGACTTCAAGGTTGAGCCTGTGTTGGCCACAAGTTGGTCCATGGTTTCGCCGACGCAATGGCGCTTCAATCTGCGCAAGAACGTGAAGTTCACCGATGGCTCTACGATGACTGCTGATGACGTGGTGTTTTCCATTCAGCGTTCACTTGCTCGCACCTCCAATTTCGCGATTTACGCACAAGGCATCGATAAAGCCGTCAAAGTGAATAACGACACGGTAGACATCATGCTCAAAGGCGCGAATCCTGTGTTGCTCAATCAGTTGACTGAACTGCGCATCATGAGCAAGGCTTGGGCTGAGAAAAACAACTCGGTCGATCCTAAAGACATCCGCAACGTGACCCAAGAAACTTTTGCCAACCGCAATGCGATGGGCACAGGGCCCTACATCATGAAGCAATGGATCCCTGATCAGCGTATGGTGTTTGAGCGTAACCCCAATTGGTGGGGCTGGGCTGCCAATGCGGCCAGCACCAATGTGACCGAGATCATCTATACGCCAATCAAATCAGAGGCGACTCGTGTGGCAGCCTTGCTCTCCGGCGAAGTGGATTTGATGCTTGACCCAAGCCCGCAAGATTTGGGACGTTTGCGTAGCAATGCCAATCTGAAAGTGATTGATGGCGTTGAAAACCGCACCATTTTCTTTGGTATGGATCAGTTCCGCGAAGAGTTGATCGGTTCAAACATCAAAGGCAAGAATCCATTGAAAGATGTACGCGTGCGTCGTGCGCTTTATCAAGCGATCGACAGCGATACCCTCACGCGTGTGACCATGCGCGGTTTGGCGCAGCCGACAGGAGCCATGGTTGCGCCGATGGTGGCCGGTTGGACAGAAGGCGTCCATAAGCGCTTGCCGTTTGATATTGAAGCTTCCAAAAAGCTGTTGGCTGATGCAGGCTATAAAGACGGCTTCGAAGTTGATTTCGCCTGCCCGAATAACCGCTACATCAACGACGAAGAAATCTGCCAAGCCGTGACGGGCATGTGGGCCAAAGTCGGTGTGCGCGCCAAGCTTCGCACTTTGCCCTTGGTGACATACTTCCCCATGATTCAGCGCTATGAAGCCAGTATTTACATGCTGGGCTGGGGCGTGCCAACATTTGATACGCTGTATTCAGCGCAATCTTTGTTCCGTACCGTGGGCACGGGCGGCGATGGTAACTACAACGTGGGGCGTTACAGCAATCAGCGTATGGACTTTGTGGTGGATCGCATCAAAACCGAAACCGATCTCCCCATTCGCAATCGCTCTTTGACGGAAGCACTGCAAATTTCCAATGACACGGTGTCGCATATTCCTTTGCACAACCAAATCATCCCATGGGCGATGAAGAAGAGCATTGATGTGGTGCACCGTGCGGATAACCGCATTGACTGGCGCCTGGTCAAGGTCAACTGATTTCCGATTGACTTGGTTTAAAAGCCCGGATCGCCGGGCTTTTTTCGTGGCGTGCTGCTAGTTGTCGCTTGTGCAAAGCCAGTAAAGCTCTGTAAACCCTGCCAACGCCACAGCGCAATTTGCGTTGAAATGCCACAGGAGCTCACCATGAAAAAAACTCTGCTTGCCACTTACCTATCTGTCATATGTATGGGCTGTTTCGCTCAAGCTCTGCCCGACACCAGTGCTGCTGCCGTTTGGCGAGCGACCTCGCGTCTTGGTTACGGCCCCACGCCTGCGCTGGTACAAGCTGCCCAAAATAACGCACGCGCTTGGAGCTTAGCGCAGCTGGATTTGGCTCGCCAAGCCAGCCAGCGCCCCGCGAAAATCCCCCCGGCATTGCAAGCTTTGGCAGCTAGCCAACAACAAGTCAGCGCTCGCTTTCATGAGGAGCGTGAAGCCCGGAAAATGGAGCGCAATGACCAGCAAAAGCCTGCGTCTTCCATGCAAGGCGATGCCGCAATGGGCTTGGGCAACGATACAGAAAACTATTCTCGCGACATGCAACTGGCCACGGGCGCTTGGCGCTTGGCATCGTGTAGCAACCCCGATATGGAGAACCCATTGCTTGCGCGAATGACTGAATTTTGGTTCAACCACTTCAACGTGTTCATCGGCAAAGGCCCGGTGCGGCCGTACGTGGGTAACTATTTGCTCACAGCCATTCGTCCTCATGCATTGGGTAAGTTTGAAGATTTGCTGCTCGCTACCGCGCAGCATCCAGCCATGTTGTTTTATCTGGACCAAGCGCAAAGCACACAGCGCGGACTGAACGAGAACTATGCTCGTGAACTGATGGAGCTGCACACATTGGGTGTCAATGGTGGCTACACGCAAGCTGATGTGCGTGAGATGGCGCGTGTGCTCACAGGATGGTCGGTGGATATCAATGGCGGGCAAGGCTTTTTGTTTCGACCGCGCGCGCATGAAGACGGCAGTAAAACAGTGATGGGGCAAAGCTTTACTGAAAGTGGGCAAGCGCAAGGCATCGCAGCCATTAAAATCTTAGCCCAACATCCGGCCACAGCCCAGAGAATATCTGCGCGGCTAGCTACATTTTTTGTAGCGGACAAACCCAGCAAGGCACTCACCGACAGGCTTGCACGCACCTTCACGCAAACGGGTGGAGACATCCATGCCGTTATGAAAAGCTTGATCGAGTCACCAGAATTTTGGGAGAGCGCCAACACACTCTTCAAAACACCGATGGACTATGCTTGTTCGAGTTTGGCAGCAGCGGGAAACGTGAAAGAGGACGCGAGCCGCAACCAAAATTTACGACAAGCGACGGGATTCCTTGCACAAGCGGGGCAGCCTCTACATGGCTGGCAAACGCCTGACGGCTACAAAACGGACGCCGGCACATGGCTCGCGCCTGAAGCGCTCACGCGGCGTGCCGATTACGCTTTCGGTCTTGCCTCGCGGATAGACGAGCCGAGTTTTTTGCAGCAGTTCTATACGGTCAACACACGCGAGCGCATCGCGAAAGAGCGCGCTGTTCACATGCGTACCGGTTTGTTGCTGGCTGCGCCTGAATTCATGAGCAAATAAGGAGACGATGATGAATGCACCATACAACATCCATCGCCGCAGCATGCTTGCGTTCGGCGCAGCGAGTCTGTTCGGCGGCCAGGTCTTCGCACAACGCGCACCTGCGGGATCGCTCACACAAGGTCGTCTTGTGGTCGTTTTCCTGCGCGGTGCGTACGATGGACTGTCTGCCCTCGTGCCCTATACCGATCAAGACTACTACGCGATACGCCCGAGTATCGCTGTGGCAGCGCCAGACGGCACACGCGAGACCGCACTCAAGCTTGATGATCGCTTCGCTCTGCATCCCGCGCTGGGCGCCTTGATGCCACTGTGGCAAGAAGGCTCGCTCGGCGTGATCGCCAGTGCTGGCTTGCCCGTACCCAATCGCTCGCATTTCGATGCGCAATACTTGATGGAAATCGGCTTGCAAGAAAAAAGCAATGCACCGATGGGCTGGCTAAACAAACTCGCAGCAAGCAGCACAGGCTCTGCTTTAGGTGTGGGCGAGGCCAATCCAGCCATCCTTTCCGGGCAAACGGTCGTTAAGCTGATCCCGCGTGGCGATGCTGCGGCACGCACCGGGGTGTTGGCGAATGCGAAGCAGCGCAGTGCTCTGATGGATTTGTATGCTGGCAACGATGCTGTGAGCCAAGCTTTTCGTCAAGGCGCAAGCAGTCGCATGCAAACCTCACAAGAGCTGATGAATGAGCGCAATATGCGTACGGCCAACGCTAATGCTGAGATGGTGGGCATGGCTCAAGCATCGCCTTCGCAGCAGAGAAGAATGCTCGACAAAGACGGCACACCTCAGACCACAGCAGCGCAGCAAGCTCAGATGCAGGCTGCCAGCAATGGCGCGGCTGACCCTGTTGGGCTTGCTTTGGATGCGCAGCATCTGGCAACCTTGATGCGCAATGATCCTCAGCTTCGCTTAGGCTTTCTTTCCGCTGGTGGATGGGATACGCACGCGAATCAAGGCAACGCGACGGGCCAGTTAGCGAATAATTTGGGCAACCTCGCTCGCGGCCTCGCGCAGCTGCGTAGTGAGTTTGATCGGCCCGGCGACTTGATCATCGTGATGAGCGAATTTGGCCGCACCGCTGCCGAGAACGGCACCAAAGGCACAGACCACGGCTTTGGCAACGCGCTCTGGCTGATTGGCAATCGTGTCATGGGTGGCAAAGTTCATGGGCAGTGGACGGGCTTGGCGCGCGGTAACCTGAACGAAAACCGAGACCTACCTGCGCATCATGACTACCGCGCCGTACTCGCACAAGCGTTGCGCAGTACGTTTAAATTGCCAGATTCGCAATTACAAACACTTCTTCCCGGCAGCACATGGGATCAACGTTTAGATGGTTTGTTTCGCCAGATTTAAGAGCGAAATTGGCCTATCGCCGGCGTAGATTCTGCGCAAGCAGCTATAAAATAAATAGCAAATTAGGTTCCACCTACGTACGGATTGCTTTGCCGCTCGCGGCCAAACGTGCTCTCGGGGCCATGACCTGGGATGAAAACTGTGTTGTTACCGAAAGGCCATAAGCGTTGCGTGATGCTATCTAAAAGCTGCTGATGATTGCCTTGCGGGAAATCCGTGCGCCCGATGCTGCCTGCAAACAGCACATCGCCCACAAATGCACGGTTGAGCGCCGCTGAGTGAAACACCACATGCCCCGGCGTATGGCCTGGGCAGTGGCGCACAGAGAAAGTGTGCGCGCCTAGAGACATCGTATCACCATCTTGCAGCCATCGCGTCGGCGTAAACGCCTCCGAGGGCGGGAAGCCAAACATCGCGCCTTGCTGTGGAAGTTGGTCAATCCAAAATTGATCACCCACATGCGGGCCAACGATGGGCAGCGACAGACGGCGAGCCAATTCTGCTGTGCCGCCCGCGTGATCGATATGCGCATGTGTGAGCCAGATTTGCTCGAGCTTCGTGCCAGTTTCTGCCACTTCCTCGAGCAAGACCTCCAAATCGCCGCCCGGATCAATGATGGCAGCTACTCTGGCCTCATCACACCAAACGATGGAGCAATTTTGCTGAAAAGGGGTGACGGGAACAGTACGGTAATGCAACATGATCAAAAGTGTACAGCTATTAATTAGTGAGCACTCCGCGCAGATTGTATGCCGGCGAAATGCTGTTTTCGCTTAAAAAATGAGTGGATAATTGGTCAGCAGCTTGGTTTTCAACAATAATGCCTTATGCAAATTCTGGAATTCACAACGGATAGCCTCCGCTTCTTGGAAGCCGTGCCAGAGCGCGCCCCAGAGAATGGGTTTATTTGGCTGTTTCTAGATCGTGACGACTTTGTTCAGCATCAATCTCAGCTCCAGCTTGCTGCCCAACGTTTGGGCGGTTCGGCAATGCTGGATGTGCACTTGGAGGATTTGCGAAATGCTCAGCATCCCTCCAATTATGACTTCACCTCTATCTACGACCTGATCATTTTCCGGCGCCTCGCCACGCCCTATGAAATGCAGCAGGAAAACGATCAGGATGCGGCTATACACGCCTATCATGGGCAAACTTCGCCTGGTCTTGCTTTGCAGATCAAGCGTGGCAAAGATGAGCCGCATTTCAAGCCCATCAGTTCCAAAGCCGTGGGGTTTGCGGTGTATGACCGGCTGCTCATCACGATCCACCCGCGCGGATGCTACTCGGCGCGTAATTTTGTGCAGCGTTATCTAGAGGATGCTAAAAACAGCGTCGATGCAGCCGCTGCGCGCAATCGTATCCCCACAAGCCCAGCTGATTTGGCGCTACGCATGATCAACGTCATGGTGGACAGCTACTTAGACTTGCGCAAAGAGCTTTCTGCACAGCTGGATCATTGGCAGGCCCAATTGCTCAAACCCAGCTCCCGCTTTAACAACTGGGGCGCTTTGATGAAAGCGCGTAGCCAGTTGCATGTATTGGAGGATTTGTGCGATGAACAGCACGATGCCATGCAGGAGTGGCTGGATACGATTCATGAATCACCACTCGTGGTATTCAACTCAGATAACGCAAAAGCGCAAAGTCAGCGGGACCAGCTCACGGCACGCGCACGCGATGTGATGGAGCACATCACACGAGTGATGCATCATGCGCGGCGCTTGGAGCAATCCGCGGAGACCGTGGTGCAAATCCATTTCTCCGCACAAAGTAATCGCACGAATGACATCATGCGCACACTCACAGCGCTGACAGCTATTTTCTTGCCGCTCAATCTGATTGCTGGCATCTTTGGTATGAATTTTGAATTCCTACCCTTCATCCACGAGCGTGGTGGATTCTGGTGGGCGCTTGGCGGCATGGCTCTCACAGCCGTCACTCTAGGCTTGGTGTTTTGGCGTAAGCGTTACCTCGCGCGGACGCGAGGTTGAGAGCGCTGGCGTAGCAACGGTTCAGAATCCTGTAGGATAAACCGCTGTCGCACTCATCGTGATCGGCGCAGCTACTTTGGCGCCATAGGCATTGAGGTCTTTCATTGGGAAGAGCAACTTGTCTGCAGCGGGCGTGCCATAGGCTACTACTTGCGCTGAAGCGGCTGCTGTGTAGGTCACCCCCCACAGATCCCAGACCGGGCGCATATCGCGGCCAATGATGCGAGATACAGCAATCAGCATGAAGTCGTTGCCGTTGATGGAAGAAGGGTAGCTGGCGTAAGTGCCAAAGCCCATGGCCGTGTTGCTTGTCGCCCAGCTACCGCTGGCAGCGCTGAAATTACGCTCAAGCAGATAAATCAGTGTATAGAGCTCCCAGCCATCGGTGAAACTGGGGTTGTAGTGACGGGCATATTCCACCAATTGACGGTAGAAATTCAAGCGCTGGCTGTTGTCTGCAGCGTAGTCTGTGTTGGCCCACATGCTGTCGTACACGTGCGTGCTGGTGGCGCCGGCCTGCATGGATGACTTGAGCAAATTGAAAGCTGTGATGGTGCTGTTCTCACGTGCTTTGATCGGGGCGCTTGGGTTCGTGCTTCGATTGAAAGCCATTTGCTTGTGAATCGGAAAAATGTTGTTGGACACTTCGCCTGATTGGCCGCCGTAAATACTCATTCGATTGCGCTGTAAGTTGTGACCGATCTCGTGCGTCTCACCCCAACCCAGAGGTTCTAGCGCCCAGTTTTGGTCGTAAGGATTGCCCGAGCAGCCCGCACCGCATGCAGCCACCGTGTCTGCAATCACATGCTGCATCACATCGCGGCGATGCTGCAGGCCTGTGCAATCCCAGCCTGCAACAGTACAAAAAGCGCTTACCGAACTTGGCAAGCCAAACGCACCACTGCTCGAATTGAAACCGGCCAACTCATAGGTGTCTTTGATCATGTAGGTTCCGATTCGATTCGCCAAGAGTGTCATATCGTCGTTATGTGCCGCGAGGGTACTGCGCATGTGTTTCACATTGGAATGCACGCTTAAAAAGTCTGAACTGATACCCACCCAATTGCTTGGTGTGCTGGCCAATTCGGTTTTGAATGCGGCGACTTCTGCTGCGTCATTCATATTGCGCAAAACAGGGTGGGTGATCACGCCATTGACCTCCACCGTGACCGCAGGCGCCCCGCTGGCTGCAGAGATGAACAAATACAGCGGGCCACCAAAGGGGCTGGTCAGTGTGATCGTTTGATCTTTGACCAGTGGCACACGTGGGCTGGCCAGCAAACTGGGGCGGTCATAGCCATTGGGGTTGTACACGCGTGTGGTGTCGCGCAGCATATTGATACCGACAGTCATCGCAGCTGCGGAAGCATCCGTGCGCCTCAGCGTGATCGTGCGGCCAGGCATGATGTACAAGCCTGTCATGTAGTCGCGCGAGCCAGTCTCGGGCGCATGGGTGTTCACAATGCGATTGACAGCCGGTGTCGCAGCAGCAATCGCAGGCGCGAAGCTGCCTTGGTTGGCTGCAGCGACGTTGAAGCGGCGATTGATATAGGCCGTCATGTCTGAGAAGTGCGCGCGGAAGAATGTGCCTTTGTCGCCGCCCTTGTCCATGGGATAAGTGACATTGCGTCGGTAGGTATCGCCCAAAAGCACCAAGTGTTTTTCCAGGGTGTAGCCTGGTTGATCAAACAGGGCGAAACCTTTGGCATCAAGCGCTCGCAATGCACTGCGAAGGGCAGTCGCTGGGGCTTGAAATTCTGCTTGTAACGCGCTATCGCTGTTGCAGCTGACCGTACCAACATTTGCGACACATCCGCTCCATGTGGTGGAGAAATCCGCGTTTTGTAGGCGTTGAATCAAAGCCAAAGTGTCTTGGGTTGTGCTTTTGCTATTCAAGCTGGCTGGATTGAAGGATTTGAGGCCTTCTTGCGACCAGTAGTTGTCACTTATGCTCAGGCCGAAATGGCTCAACATGCGTTCTGCTAAATCGCCTGTATCACCATCGTGATGCAGATACAGCACGGCTACGCCGCGCGCCTGGGCAGCCTTCACTGCTGCCATCACTGCATTGCCGTTGTAGCTTGATGTTCCACTATTGGGGGTCACTTCGCGCCCAATCACAAGCAAATCCGCTCCTTGTAGGCAAGCGTCAAGCCGAGAGCCGTCACAACTGTCATCAATCGCCGCTGTGCCGGTCACGCCATTGATACGCACCGTGGGTATTTGGCTTGTGAGCCAAGCGCGCGTTGGCACTTCGTGCTTGAACCAAAAGGTCGCTGTACTGGGCAAATGAGCAGTCACGACTTTGAGCCCGCTCAAGTTGTTGCGACCAGTCAACCAGCCGAGTGTATTCAGCATGACAGCATCCATTGCCGCATTGCCACGCACAGCCAATGGGTTGCCACCAAAAGCCGCATACCGGGAGCCCGTTGCTGGGTCATTGCCTGCGATGGCCAATGTGCTGCCACTGGCCGCGCTAGTACCTTTGTATCGCCAGTTGCCAGCGAGGAGTATGCGATTGCGTCCTTGATCAAGTACAGAAAAATATGCTGAGTCGTGCGATGGATCCCAGTCAATGCTGGCGATGCTTGCGCCAAATACTGCTTGACGAAGGGCTGTTTCATCCGAAAGCTGCTTTTGCAAGAGGCTCACGGTAGCGTTAATTGCTGTGGCGCTGTCGAGCTTGCTGGCATCGCCTGTCAAGATGGCCTGCGCGACCAGGTCTGCAGCAGGAGTGTTTACTGAGCCACCGCTGGTATTGGTGACACCTGGGGCGTTGCCAGGGTTTGTGCTGGTGCTAACCGGAGTCTCTGCGCCTCCACCACCACCACCGCATGCGACCAAAGACAGAACAAGAGCATAAGCAGTGAGATTCGCCGCGTATCGTACAAATAACGATGCGATTGGATGGGTGATGGATGGCAGCATGATTGGCAAAAGCTTTTCTGAATTTAGACGTTATGTTTTTAATGCGACAGAAGTGTAAGGTCGCGGCACAGCGGTAGAAGAATCTAAGTGCTGTAAGGCGAGGCATGCCCGCTCAGTGGTTAAGTTCGTGAATTTGTGGCAGAAAGGGGCGAAGAATGTGACAAATCGGAGACGTTGAATTGGGTGTTGCTCTCTAAGGCCAAGTCGCCAGATCGATAGCTAGGCTAACGCGATGAGGATGTAATGTGCGGATGACATCACAAGATATTCTTCT
Source organism: Variovorax sp. PCZ-1 (assembly GCF_018413605.1). Lineage (GTDB taxonomy): Bacteria > Pseudomonadota > Gammaproteobacteria > Burkholderiales > Burkholderiaceae_C > JANMDU01. Next base: position 31,834 of record NZ_JAHCDN010000005.1, read on the forward strand.
AAACACAGCCGATGGCTACAAGCTTAGCGCTACACATTACACCCCACAGCAAGCGGCCTTAGATCCAACATCTGGTCGTGCGCAATACATCGTGATAGGCTGCGCTACAGCAGTACCACGCGGCTTTTACAAACGCTTTTGCGAATTTGCCGCGAGTCTTGGCCTCTACGCGATCGTGGCTGACTATCGCGGCATTGGGGGCTCTAAGCAAGGCTCGCTCAAAGGCTTCAAGATGGATTACGCTGATTGGTCTGTGCAAGATTTGGGCGCAGCTGTGCAGTATGCGCATGAGCGTGGCGAAGTCTATTTGGTGGGTCATAGTTTGGGCGGCCATGCCCTAGGCCAGTTGCCTGATCCATCGCTGATCAGGGCAGCTTATTTTTGCGGTTCGGGTGCGGGTTGGGCTGGCTGGATGCCACTGGCTGAGCGCATCAAAGTCTGGTGTCTTTGGAATGTCATCGGCCCTGTGGCCACGACATTGCTGGGCTACCAACCCATGAGCAAATTTGGTATGGGTGAAGATATTCCGCTGGGTGTGTACCGCGATTGGAGGCGCTGGTGCAGCTTCCCACGTTATTTTTTCGATGACTCCGCGCTCGATGCCAAAGTCATCGCAGCAAAATTTGATCGTGTGCGTATGCCTGTGGCAGCGTGCGTGAGCACCGATGATTTGTGGGCACCACCCAAATCACGCGATGCGTTCTTCTCAGGCTACAAGCACACAAATGTTGATCGCATTGATCTGACCGCAGTTGAACTCGGCGTAGAACAGATCGGCCACATGGGCTATTTCCGCAAAGAAGTGGGCGCAGCGCTGTGGCCGCAGATCATGGTTTGGCTGCAGAAGAGTGGTTTGAAAACGCAGGCTTAGCTCTCAGATCCAGCCGCGCTTTCATGCACAATGGGCGGAGATCGGCAGCTTGCCCGATCTGAATGAAAGGGCGCGTAGGCCATGCGGCTTCGGCATATTGAGGTGTTCAATGCGGTGATGCTCACGGGCAGCGTGAGCGCGGCGGCGCGGCTGATCAATGTGACGCAGCCTGCTGTGAGCCGCATCCTCGCGCATGCCGAATTGCAATTGGGCTTTGCGCTGTTTCAGCGCACCAAGGGGCGACTCGTGCCCACCAGCGAAGCGCAGACACTCTATCCGCATATCGAGCGCTTGTTTCAGCAGCTTGATGAAGTGCAGCGCTTGGCCAACAGTTTGAAAGCGGGTGATCGCGCTGATGAGCTGCATCTGCTCACCGTGCTGGCGCTGAGCTACGAGATCATTCCGCGCGCGCTGAAAGCCTTTCGCGCGCAGCACCCCGATGTGCGTGTGACGGTGGAGGCCTTGCATTCGCCGCAGATCATCTCGTCTTTGGTGTTGCAAGAGGCCGATGTGGGCTTTGTGTTCAGCTCGGTGGCGCATCCTTCTTTAGAGCAGCAGAGCCTCGCACAGGGGCGAATGATGTGTGTTGCGCCCAAGGGCTGGCTGAGCAGTGCCATCGTCAAAAAGGGCGTGGTGGGATTGATGGATTTGGCGGATAAGCCTGTCATCAGCCTGGATGTGCGAGACCCTGTGGGCACGCATTTGAATCATTCTTACCGCGAAGCGGGCGTGGGCTTGCAATCGGTCGTCACCGTGCAGACCTACCACGCTGCACTCGCTTTGGCGCATCATGGTATCGGCATCGCCTTGGTAGACAGTTGCACGGCGGTGTCTGCAGATAGCACCAAAGTGGCAGTCGTGGCGCTGGAGCCGAGCATTCCTGTCTCGATCCGTGCGCTGCGCCCGGTGCAGCGGCCGAGCAGTTTGCTCGCTCTGGCCATGTCGCGCTGTGTGCAGCAGGCATTGGCTGAGACGAAGGCTGCTGATTAAATTCATCCTTGACTGATCGCTTTTGACAAACGCGCGGCACTGCCTGCGGCCAAGGTCAAACCTAATGCACCCTGCCCAGCGTTGATGAACACATTGGGAACGCGGCTCGCCCCAATAATGGGCAAAGAACTGGGTGTGGCGGGGCGCAGGCCTGCCCAAGTGAGCGGCTGGCTCAAATCGCACGCGCCTGGAAACAGGCTCTCAGTAGCTTGCAGCATCTGCTCCACGCGCTTGGGAGCCACCGTCAGGTCATGCCCCACGATTTCTGCTGCAGCGGCCACGCGCAAATTGTTGCCCAGCGGTGCAAACACCGTCTTCAGCCCCAAATCTGTGATGCTGCAATTCGCCACTCTCTCGGGCTGAATCACCGGCACCGTCAAGCTATAGCCTTTGATCGGATAAATTGGCAGACGGATGCCCAGCGGCTCGCAAATCGCAGGTGTGGTTGCGCCTGATGAAATCACGCAGGCATCGGCTTGCAGCTTGCCGCATGATGTATGCAGTGCATGAAAACGGCCTTGACGTAACTCGATGGATTGCACTTGCGTTGAAAAGCGCAACACGCCAGCTTTGGTTGAAATACGTTGCACCAAGTTTTGACACAGTTTGTAAGGATCAGCCATGCATTCACTGGCCGTCCACACGCCGCCTACAAATGCGCTCTGCGATGCGGCCAGCGCAGGCTCACGTTCGATGCATTGCTTGGCATTGAGCACCTCTTGCTTACTTCCCATGCTCTTTTGCAATCGTACTTGTGCGGCCTGAAGCGCCAAGCTTTTCTCATCTCGGCAAAGTACAAGCTTGCCATTGCGTGCAAAGTCAATCTCCCAAGCTTGCTCGCTCATCCAAGCATCGAGCGTTTGGCGGCTGAGCTGAGCAAGCTCTAGCAAAGCGCTTGTGCCGCTCTGCGTTTGCGCTGCACGGCATGCGGCAAGAAAATGCAAACCCCATGCCCATTGCCGCCAGTCTAAGCGCGGCGTGAATTTCAGTGCGGAATCTTTTTCAAACAGCAGTTTGGGCAAAGCACGCAGCGTAGCCGGTGAGGCCAAAGGCTCCACATAGCTGTAGCTTAATTGCGCGCCATTGGCAAAGCTGCTCACCCGCCCGGCCTCGGCTTGAGCATCCACCAACTCAACGGTATGCCCATCGCGAAGCAGTTGATACGCTGTAGCGCAACCCACAATGCCCGCGCCGATCACGACGATGTGCATGTCAAACTCCGCCAGAGGTATACGCTGCTCGGCGTTGGCTAGCCTGAGCATTCGAGAGAGAAGTCAACATGGCAGAAAGATTTTTGAGCTGGACATGGCTGTAACTGTAGGCAGCAACACCAAGCTTTGGGATGACAAATCGCCTGCCGCCCATGCCGCAAACTTATGCCCTGTTCTGCGAGTGCCATAAAAATTCGGGTTAGCCCGTACATCCCATAATTTCACGGCATGGGTCTTAGCATTACTGTGTATTGTTCGAACCACCAACACGGCCTACACTGGAAATTCATTTCATCATTCACCCATGAGGATTCATCATGTTTCTTAAAACTATTTCTCTTGCTTGCTTAGTTTGCGCAGCCGTCAGCGTGTCGGCACAAACAACAGACACTCTGAAAAAAATCGCAGACAGCGGCAAGGTCACTTTCGCTTACCGTGAATCCTCTGTGCCCTTCAGCTATCTGGCAGGCAGCACACAACCCATTGGCCTGTCTGTGGATCTGAGCATGGCAGTAGCCGACAGCTTGAAGAAGCGTTTGAACCTGCCCAATTTGAAAATCGAATGGCAATCCGTCACCTCGGCCAACCGCATCCCGCTCGTGACCAATGGCACGATTGATTTGGAATGCGGCTCCACCACCAACAACAGTGATCGCGGCAAGCAAGTGCAATTTGCCATCAACCATTTCTACACCGGCACACGCCTGATGGTGAAAAAAGGCACAGGCATCAAAAACTATCCAGACCTCGCCAAGAAAACCTATGCCACCACCTCAGGCACAACCAATGCCCTCGTGATGCGCAAGCATGTGGCTGACAACAAGATCGACACCGAAGTGCTGCTCGGCAAAGACCATGCCGATTCCATGCTGATGGTGGAAGCAGGCCGCGCTGTGGCTTTTGCGATGGACGATATCTTGCTCTTCGGTTTGATCGGCACAGCCAAGAATCCTGCAGAGTGGGAAGTGGTGGGCGATGCGCTGCAAGTGGAGCCCTATGCCTGCATGATGCGCAAGGATGATCCGAAGTTTGCTGAAGTGGTGAACGGCACGATTGGTGGCCTGATGAAATCGGGTGAATTTGAAAAGCTCTACACAAAATGGTTCATGCAGCCGATTCCTCCGCGCAATGCAGCCATCGGCTTGCCGATGAACAAAGAGCTGCGCGATAACTTGAAAGCGCTCTCGGACAAGCCTGCTCTGTAAGGCGATACGCCAGAAGCAGTCATGAACACTGTTGGCATTTTGGGCGGCATGGGCCCAGCCGCAGGGGCAGACTTTGTCCGCTTGTTTGTGCGAGCTTGCGCCGAGCACCTTCGCACGCATGGTCAGCCAGTGCGTGATCAGAGTTTTCCAGAGCATTGGCTCGCGCAAGTGCCCGTGCCTGATCGCACGCGCGCGCTGCAAGACACCGAGCCCGGTGCGCATCAGCCGCTTGATCCCATGCTGCAAGCGCTCGGGCGCTTGGCGGCTTTAGGCGCGCGCAGCGTAGCGATTGCTTGCAACACGGCGCATGCTTGGCACACCAGTTTGCAAAGCCGCTTTCCGCAAATCGAGCTTTTGCATATGGCCGATGAGGTGGCCGCGCTTTTGCAAACCCAAGGCGTACGCGCTGCCAGCTTAATGGCGACCGAAGGCTCCTATCGCACTGGGCTTTACGAAGCCGCATTGCGCAAACATGGCATTACCTGTTACATGCCCAATACCGCGCAGCGCAAGCTCATCATGCAAGGTATTTTTGATGGCGTCAAAGCCGACGACTATGCTCTGGCAGCGCAGTGCTTTGGGGAGGTAGCTTCGGATTTGGCGCGACAGTATACTGATGCAACCATCATCATGGGTTGCACCGAGATTCCTTTGGGACTGCAAGGCACGACTGCAGTACAAAGCTTGAAATTGATGGACCCAGCTCAAGTATTGGCCACATCATTGGCTGCACGAGCCTACGCTGAAGTCACTTAAGGCCAAACAACGTCGCGCCATTCTCCCAAGCCACTTTGCGGGCCACGTCCGTCGGCAAGCCACCGAGCCATGTGCGATAGCCCTTCATCAAATCGTCGTAATACATCCAGCGCTGATTGACCCAAGTGTCTGAGCCGATCATGAAGCGGTTGGGGAATTCTGTGATCAAAGCACGCCACTCAGCGCTGAGCTGGCCATTGCCATCAGTAAGGCCGGGGCGATAGGAGAGCTCGCCCATTAAGCCTGGATATTTTTTCATCAGGCTTCGCACGCGCTCAGTAGATGCCCCACTGATACCAGTGTGTGCCCAGATCAACTTCACTGTCTTCTTCGGTGCGTGAGCCATCAGCAAATCAATCGCTACATCGTCCACATGCGCGAGTACGGCGAGTTGCTTTTCTTCTGAGAGCTTCATCAGCTTCACGGCCACTGCACCATTGGCATTGGCGCTGTCATACAAATGGAATTCACCGATGCCTTTGTATGCACCAGAAGCCGTGCCTTTGCTGAGTTCATCGAGCACCATCTGATAAATCGTCTCATCGCGAAACCAGTTGTCGTAATCGGCGCGATTGCGGTAGAGGCGAATGAAGGGAATCACCGTTACGCCAGCTTTGGCGGTTTGCTCTTTGGCGGAGGCCAGATTCTTCGTGCCATCGTTAGGGCGTGAATTGGCCACGATGGCTTTCACGCCATTGCGTTGCATGCGCGCGAGCACGTCTGGGATCGGGTGGGGGGATTGCGCCTCATCGTTGTAATGCAGATGTGCATCAAGCAGTGGGCCGTTGTAGTCGGTCGCGTGAGCTGGGTTCATCAGGCACAAGCCTGCCAACAGGTGCGCCCATGCATAGTTGTTGAGGAAGGCAAATTTCATCAAGGCATTGTGCGCGAAATGAAAAGCGCTTGCGAAGTTTAGGCTGCTTCAGCGGCCATGCCTTGCTTGATCTTCGCTGGCAAATCGGAAGTTCGCAGAGTGATTATTGTCTCTAATAACGAAACAATTAATCCGTATTTATCGTATTTATCTTTAATTGGATAGCTAATACAGTTGATGAATGCTGCGGGTAGGCCGCAGCACTGATGCTTACTCGTTTTAGGAATTTCTATGCAATCTGCCCATACCTCTTCTGCTCTTCAAACTCTTCTGAGTACCCATAACCCTCGCCCTGATTTGGCGGGTCTCCTTTTGCGTCTCACGCTTGGTATTGTGCTGATCGCGCATGGTCTGCTCAAAGTGCTGGTGTTTACGATGCCGGGTACGGTGGGCTTTTTTACCTCTATCGGGTTTCCCGGCTGGTTGGCCTATGGGGTTACAGGCGTGGAGCTGATTGGCGGCCTGGCCTTGGTGCTGGGCTGGCAAAGCCGTGCAGTAGCGCTGTTGAGCTTGCCAGTGCTGTTGGGCGCGAGTTATGTGCACGCAGGCAATGGCTGGCTTTTCACCAACAAGAATGGCGGCTGGGAATACCCGATGGTGCTGGTTTTGTTGGCTATTGCGGTGGCTCTGCTGGGTAATGGTGCAGCTTCAGTGCAGCGCCAAGCACGTTGATCCACGGTGTTGAATACTGCGACAATTGCTGCCCAATGACGATCATGACAACCCTGCCATCTGTGTTCATATCCCACGGTTCGCCGATGTTTGCGCTCGAGCCGGGGCAGGCTGGTGGCCTGCTCACGCAATTGGGGCAAGATTTGCCACGACCCAAAGCGATCGCTGTGATTTCGCCGCACTGGATGACGCGCGGCGCAGCCGTTTGCGTAGCGCAAAAGCCCGCGACCATTCATGATTTCGGTGGCTTTGATCCGCGCTTGTATGAGATGAGTTATCCGGTAAATAATGGTGTAGACGGCATAGAATCTGCGCAAGCTGCTATTAAATTATTAGCGGATGCAGGCTGGAACCCAATAGCCACGGATCGCTGGGGTTTGGATCATGGCACTTGGGTGCCACTCACTTATTTGTATCCAAAAGCCGATGTACCCGTGTTTCAAATCTCACTGCCTGCGGGTTTATCTTTAGCCCAAGCCTTGGCTTACGGGCAGGCTTTAGCAGGTTTGCGCGAACAAGGCGTACTGATCATCGGCTCTGGCAGTTTGACGCATAACCTCAGCGAATTCGGTGGCGGGCGTACGGATCAGCCAGTCTTGCCCTATGTCCCTGAATTTGTGAGCTGGGTGCGCGAGGCTGTCGTGGCGGGGGATGCGCAAAAGCTCTGCCGCACTTTTGAGGAAGCTCCGCATGCGAAGCGCGCACATCCCACCGATGAACATTACCAACCGCTGCTCGTCGCTATGGGCGCTTCGATGCACGACGGCAAAGCTGCCGCAGCCCGCGTGCTCGATGGTGGTGTGGCTTACGGCATCATTTCGATGGATGGTTTTGTATTCGGGGATATGCAATGAGCATCATCGTTCATCAGCCTCAAAGTGGCGCAGCAAAGCAATTGTTTTTGCTCTTTCATGGGGTGGGCGCAACGCCAGATGATCTCGTGCCTCTGGGGCAACGTTTGGCGCAGCAGTTTCCACACAGTGCTGTGGTCAGTGTGCAGGCGGCGCATGACTGCCCGTACAGCAATGGCTTTCAATGGTTTTCTTTGGATGGTATCACAGAAGAGCTTCGCCCTCAGCGCGTGGCTCAGGCTTTGCCCTTATTTCGTCAGGCTGTACAGCACTGGCAAACGGTTTTTCAAGTGAGTCCTGAGGCCACGGCTCTGGTGGGCTTTTCGCAAGGTGCAGGCATGGCGCTGACGAGTACACAGCAACTACCATCTCTTGCTGCGCGCATCGTCTCTCTCTCAGGGCGTTTTACCCAATTACCGGATCTTGCGCCCGAGGGCTGCACGATGCATCTGATTCATGGCAAGCAAGATGCCATGATTCCTTATGCCCACACGGTGCTGGCTGCTGAGCGCTTGGTCAAGCTTGGTGCCGATGTGACAGCAGATGTGATCCCGTTTGTGGGGCATGAGATCACCGAAGAAATCGTAGAGCTGGTGATGGAGAGGCTGACCACCCATGTGCCTAAGCGCTATTGGGAAGCAGCGCAAAATGAAAGTGCGCCCCCAGCTAGCTAGCCTGCTGCGCCAGCCAAGCGTGCATGGACTCAAATACGCGGGCTTTCTCAGGATCATTGAAGATCTCGTGATACATCGCATCAAAGCAACGCGCTTGCACCCATTTGTTGGGCGCATTGGCGGCAAAGGCCCGGCTGCCGGCTGGGTTGACCAGAGCATCCGCGCCGGCATAAATCAGTAATGTGGGCGTCATCCACTTCGGCGCAGCAGCAATGCAGCGCGCGCCTTCATCAGCAATAAATCGTGCCAAGCGGCCACTGATCTTGTTGTGCACAAAGGCATCGCTTTTGTAGGCCTGCACGACGACGGGATCGCGGCTGAGTTTATCTACTTTCAAGCCGTTATCCACCCGAAGATTGGGTGCGATACGAGGCAGAACAGACAACAAGAGTTTTTGCACTGCGTTCAGGCCAGGATCAAGCGCGGGTGAGCTCAAAATAATGCCGTCGACGGGGCGCATTTGTTGACGCACAAACGAAGCCACCACCAAGCCGCCCATGCTGTGCCCGAGCAAAATCAGTTGCTGAGTTGGGCGCATATTACGTCGCGTATCGTCCACCACATCTGCCAAATCATCCACCAGCCGCATCTCACTTGGGATGCGTCCGCGCGAGCCACCGGATTCGCCATGGCCATACTGGTCATAAGCGCGGACATGAAATCCCGCCTCATTCAATTGTTGCGCCACATGCGTATAGCGAAAAGCATGCTCGCCCAAACCGTGCACGATGATGACGGTGCCTTTGATATCCTGTTCTGGCCAAATATCTGGCAGCGGCCAATCGTGGATGGCGATATTTTCGCCATCGGTCGCCGTGAAGGGTGACAAATAAGACTCCATGTTCACGCAGGATGCGCAGCGATCACGCTGGCCACCGATGCAGTGATTTTCTTGGCGTAGTCGACATGCAAAAACTCATTGGGTCCGTGCGCGTTGCTCTTGGGCCCGAGCACGCCGCAGACCATCATTTGCGCTTTGGGAAAGCCCTTTTCCAGCATGTTCATTAGTGGAATCGTGCCGCCTTGACCGATGTAGCCGCAGGGCGCGCCGTAGTAGGCTTGGCTTGCAGAGTCCAAGGCACTTTGCAGCCAAGGCGCTGTACTCGGGGCATTCCATCCGCTGGCCGCACCGCCGCCGTCGAATGTCACTTTGGCTTGGTACGGCGCATTGTATTCGAGCAACTTCTTCAGCTCTTGCATCGTGGCCACTGCATCGACCAAAGGTGGTGTGCGAAGGCTGAGTTTGAAGGCGGTGTAGGGGCGCAACACATTGCCTGCGTCTTTGAGTGCAGGGAAGCCATCTGCGCCAGTCACAGACAGCGTTGGCTTCCATGTGCGATTGAGCAAGGCTTCAACAGGATCGGTCGTCGTGGGCAATGCAAACTGCGTGGAGCCGCCGCAATCCGCATGCGCCCAAGGGAAGCGTTTATAAACCTCATCGCCCAAAATCTTCGCCGTGGCCTGCGCCTGTGCTAAGCGATCCGCAGGCACTTCGCAATGAAAGCTCGCTGGCAGCAAGCGGCCTGTGGCGCTGTCTTCCAAGCGATCGAGCACTTGGCGCATGATGCGAAAGCTCGAGGGCACGAGGCCGCTGGCATCGCCTGAATGCACGCCTTCAGTCAGGATGTCCACGCGCAGTGTGCCGCTGACCATGCCGCGCAAGCTGCTGGTGAGCCAAAGCTGATCGTAATTGCCGGCGCCAGAGTCAAGGCAGACGACGAGTGACACGTCACCCAATCTGCTCTTCAACGCATCGACATAGGGCAGCAAGTCATACGAGCCGGATTCTTCGCAAGTTTCGATCAAACCGACGATGCGAGGATGTGGCGCATTTTGGGCCTTCAGGGCTTGAATCGCCGCGATGCTGGCATAGACCGCATAGCCATCGTCTGCACCGCCGCGCCCGTACAGGCGAGAAGCGCCGTCCGAGCCAGTTTCTAGCTTCGGCGTCCACGGGCCCAGATCATTTCGCCAGCCATTGAACTCAGGTTGCTTGTCCAAATGGCCATACATCAACACGGTTTGTTGGCTTGTATGCTGATGCGCTGGCACTTCAAAAAACAGCACGGGTGTACGCGGTTTGCCTTGCGCATCGGTAAGCCGCAACACCTCAAGTGTTAGCCCCGGCACTTTCTGCGATTGCACCCAGTTGGCCGCTTCACGCAACACGGTTTCGATATGCCCGTGGGCATGCCAATCGGCATCAAAGCCGGGAGATTTGCAAGGGATGGTGATGTAGTCGCTGATGCGCTTGGTGATGTCTGCATCCCAAGCGCGCGTGGCGTGGGTCAAGACATCGGCGGTGTTTAAAACGGAGGCAGGGACGCGGGCATTCATGTTGGAGGCCTTTACTGAAGCCTCCATATTAAGACTTTTTAGAAAGCTACAGCACCTAGGCTTTGCACCCAATAGACAAATGCCCCGCAAATTGCCAACACCACCAACGCAGCCAGCCGGCTGCCTGCGGTGTCTTTGGAGGCTTCCACTGCCTGCGCCATTTGCTTATCGCCGTCAATCATTGGGCGAATCAGATTTTCTTTTTTCTTATAGAGGTAAAACAAAATCGCTACGATATGCAGCACCACAAGTGCTGCAATCACCCATTTGCCAATATCTTTATGCCACCATGTGGCCAAGCTCACGCGGGCATTGCTCACAAAGCGCGTGAGAGGGCCGGCATTGGTGATTTCATCGTCGCTGATCAAGCCCGTGCCCACTTGAAGCGCCAAAAAGCCTAGCAGCGCGAAGACTGAGCCTGCGCCCAGTGGGTTGTGCCCCGCAGAATGCTCAGGCTTACCTTGGCCTTTGAGATAGGCAATCACAGAGCCTGGTGAGTAAATGAACGAGGCGAAACGCGACCATTTGCCGCCGAACAAGCCCCATACAAAGCGAAACAACAGCAGGGTCATCACACAGTAACCCAGCCTAAAGTGCCACACCATCCAATTGCCGCCCACATTGCCCGTGATGATCAGCCCGACGACGCACACAAACAGTGCCCAATGAAAAACTCGGGTGGGCAAATCCCAGATACGTACAGTGTGAGCAGTGGGCATGCTGTGATTCCTTTGATTTCCGAGATAAAGTAAAAATTAATTTACGCACATTGTGCCGTCTTGGAGGCAGCTGTGTGACAAGCCCTAGGAAATGACTAGGGATTGCCCTAGTGCCTCTGGCTGGAACTTCTCATCGTAGGTTAACCTCTGTTTTCAACACATTACTTCAACAGGAGCTTCCATGAAATTTCGTATCGCTTTTCTTCTCGCTGCAAGCACTTTGCTCGCCAGCGTTTCTGCTCAAGCGCAGTTTGCTAAGCCAGAAGATGCCATCAAATACCGCCAAAGCGCCCTGAGCGTGATGGGCACGCACACAGGTCGTTTGGGTGCAATGGTCAATGGTCGTGTGCCATTTGATGCACGTGTTGCGCAAGACAATGCTGATGTGATTGCTGCGATGGCCAAACTGCCATGGCAAGGTTTTGGCCCTGGCACTGAAGGCGGTAAAGCCAAAGCCAACATCTGGACAGACGCCGCCAAATTCCGCGCCGGTGGCGACAAACTTGCTGCTGACGCAGCTGCCGTAGCAGCTGCCGCTAAATCCGGCAACCTCGATCAAATCAAAGCGGCATTCGGCACCTACGCTGGCAATTGCAAAACCTGCCACGACGAATTCCGTAACCAGTAATTTTTCAGTTCCCTCCTCGACAGCCCTCTATGGCTGTTTATGCCCGCAGGTCTTTGGCTTGCGGGCATTTTTTTGGCCCACTGAATTACTATTAAATTAATAGCACTTTGCGCAGTAACTACGCGGGCAAACTGCCAAAAACGCTTAAAAATCAAGCCTTTTGAGCTAACAGCTGCTCAATCAGTGCATGCAGCGCCGCAAAATCTGGTTTGCCTACATAGCGCTTCACAATCTCGCCTTTTTTATTCACCAGATAGGTGGTCGGCGTGAGCTTCACATCGCCCCAGGCTTTGGCCACTGCGCCTGTGTTGTCGATGGCCACTTTGAAAGGCAAGGCGCGGCTTTGCGCAAAATTCACGACGAAGGCAGGCGGGTCGTAGCTCATTGCCACGGCCACGGTGTCATAGCCCTGTGCCGCGAATTTGTTGTGGGTCGAAATGATCTCGGGCATCTCGGCAACACAAGTCACGCAGCTGGTCGCCCAGAAGTTCACCAAAGTCACCTTGCCTTTCATTTGCGCAGTTGTGAAAGGCTTGCCATCGAGCAAGACCATGGTGGAATCTGGTGCGGTTCCTGTGAAATCTGCCATCTTGCTGCAGCCAGAAAGCGTCAACGCCGCTAAAGCTGCGCCGTTGAACAACGTAGCAGTTGCCAAACGGCGAGACAATGGTAATGATCGTGGGGCAAGATACATCGTCAATTTATCCAAAGGAGCATATTCATGAAACGTCGTCAGTTTAACCAAGCAGGCGCATCTGCGCTTGGCCTGTGCATCGCCGCCGCCTACCAGCAAGCTTATGCGCTCTCACTCGGTGATTTGACGGATAAAGATGCCAGTGCTGGCCTGAAAACTGCACTTGAGCGCGGGGCTTTGTCCGCGGTGAGTCTTTTGGGTAAGACCGATGGTTTTCTAGGCAATAACTTAGTGCGGATTCCGCTGCCAGGGTTCCTGAACGACGCTGGCAAGCTGATGAAAAAATTGGGGCAAGGCAAAAAAGTGGATGAACTCGTCACAGCCATGAACCGCGGTGCAGAGCAAGCCGTGCCCTTTGCCAAAGATCTGCTCGTGTCTGCCGTCAAAGGCATGAATGTGACGGATGCCAAGAAAATCCTGGGCGGTGGCGATACATCGGTGACCAGCTTCTTCGCTGAGAAGACGCGCTCACCACTGGGCACTAAATTCCTGCCGATCGTGACGAAGGCCACTGAGAAGGTGCAGCTTGCGGATAAATACAACGCCGTTGCTGGCAAAGCCTCCGGCATGGGCTTGGTGAAAAAAGAAGATGCCAATATTCAGCAGTATGTGACGGGTAAATCCCTGGATGGCCTCTACACCATGATCGGCGAAGAAGAAAAGAAAATTCGCAAAGATCCCGTGGGCACGGGCAGCGATATTCTCAAAAAAGTGTTTGGCGTATTGAAGTAACCCCGCTGGCATTTTTTCGGCCTTTTCGGCCTCTAGCCAGCGCAGAATGTGCGCAAAGTGCTACTAATTCAGTAGCATTTTCATTGAATCTGGGTTGAAAATCCCAAATCGACATCACTCGCTGCCTGCCCACCGCGGATGCCCCAGTGCTCAAAAGGCACTTCTTGCAAACAGATCAATACATGATCGCGGGGGATGGCAGCAGCGCAGCTTTCCAGATTCGCGACGATGGCTTGATACAAGCGGCATTTGGCATCCGTGCTTCTGCCCGGAAAGAGCGCAATATTCACCACGGTGCGCTTCTCAGGCTGCGTGAGTGCGGGAGACACCATCATGCGGTGCGGCGCATGCACAGCAAGCTTCACATTGCGGTCATTCGCTGGCAGTCGCAAAGTCTCCAATAGGGCACGTTGCACAGCTTCGATGATGTCAATTTCCACCTGTTCGGGGTAGGTGGTGCGGATGTCGATGGTGGTCAGAGGCATGATGGCCTCAGTATCTGCGGTTTACAAACAGCGATTGATGAGAAATCACGCGCTTTTGCAAATCACTAAGACATCAAATGCTCAGCCCACATGTTTTTTCACACTCGCAGCCAATACATCCACCATCTGCGCAATCTGCGCCTCGCTCACGATATACGGCGGGCAAAGCACGAGGTTTTCACCTGCGGGGCGAATGAGAACGCCTTGGTGGAAGCAATCTAGGAAGATGTCGTAGGCGCGTTTGCCTGGTGAGCCGGGCATGGGGCTCACTTCAATCGCACCCGCCAAGCCGAGCGTGCGGATGCTCACCACGCCTGGCATGCCTTTGAAGGCGCTGTGCAGCGCATCACCTAGCAGCTTGCCCATCTTGCCTGCGCGTGCAAACAGATCTTCTTGCTTGAACAAATTCAAAGTAGCAATCGCCGCAGCACAGGCTACAGGGTGGCCGCTGTAGGTGTAGCCGTGGAAAAATTCCACCACATGCTCAGGGCTGCCGGCATTCATCATCGCGTCGTAAATATGCTCACGGCAGACGACGCCGCCGAGCGGAATCACGCCATTGGTCACGCATTTGGCGAAATTCAGCATGTCGGGCACCACGCCGTAAAAATCCGCGCCGAAGTTCACACCCAAGCGGCCAAAGCCAGTGATCACCTCATCAAAAATCAGCAAGATGCCATGCTGATCACAAATCGCTCGTAAGCGCTTCAAGTAATCCATCGGCGGCACATACCAGCCCGCACTGCCCGCAATCGGCTCGACCATGATGGCCGCGACATTGCTTGGGTCATGCAAAGGCAAGATGCGTTTTTCTAGATCGTCGAGGAAGTCAGTATCGGTTTGCGGCGCAGCACCGTTGTAATGCGTCGTGGTGGCATCGTGCACGAAGCGCATGTGATCCACACGCGGCAGTAGTTGCGTGCCATAAGCCTTGCGGTTCGCTGGCAGGCCGCCCACACTCATGCCGCCGAAGTTCACGCCGTGATAGCCCTTCTCGCGGCCAATAAAGAGCGTGCGATGGCCTTGGCCGCGCGCGCGATGGTAAGCGAGCGCTACCTTGAGTGCCGTGTCTGCCGCCTCAGAGCCAGAGTTGCAAAACAGCACTTTGTTGAGATCGCTGGGGCACATCGCTGCAATCATTTCGGCGGCTTTGAAGGCTTGGTCATTGCTGGCCTGAAAGGCGGTGGCGTAGTCCAGAGTATCGAGCTGCTTCTTGATCGCCTCGTTGATTGGCTTGCGGTTGTGCCCCGCGCCCACGCACCAGAGGCTGGAGATGCCGTCCAGCACCTGCTTGCCATCGTGTGTGGTGAAGTGCATGCCATCAGCCGCTACGAAGACGCGCGGGTCTTTGCGGAAATGGCGATTGGGGGTGAAAGGCAACCAGTGGTTGTCCATGTTGAAATCGATCAAAGCCATACCTGTCTCCAATATATGATTTGGTTACTATCAAATAAATAGCACTCCGCGCAGGATATATGCCGGCGATTGAGCCGTTTTGCTTCAAAAATAGAAGAAAATACAGCCATGGCGATGCAACCCACACCAACCTACATCCTAACCCTGACTTGCCCAGACCGCATGGGTATCGTGCACGCCGTCTCAGGCTTTCTGTTAGAGCATGGCGGCAACATCGAAGAGGCCGCGCAATACAACGATCACGATACCGGCTTGTTTTTCATGCGTGTGAGCTTTGCTTGCTCGCTCGATCAAGCCGCGCTGCAGGCTGATCTTTCCGTTTTTGCCGCAGGATTTGGCATGCAATGGCAGCTCCATGCCGCGCAGCAGCCGATGCGCACTGTGCTGATGGTGAGCCAACAAGGCCATTGCTTGAATGATCTGCTCTTCCGCTGGAAAAGCGGCCTGCTGCATCTGGATATCCGCGCCATCATCAGCAACCACCGCGATTTTTATCAGTTGGCTGCCAGCTACAACGTACCGTTTCATCACATTCCGATGGTCAAAGACGGCAAAGCGCAGGTGGAGGCGCGTCAGCTAGAAATCATCGATGCCGAGGGCGCAGAGCTGGTGATTTTGGCGCGCTACATGCAGATTCTCTCCAATGAGATGTGCCAAGCGCTTTCAGGCCGAGCTATCAATATCCACCACAGCTTTTTGCCGAGTTTCAAAGGCGCAAAGCCCTATTACCAAGCCCATGATCGCGGTGTGAAACTGATCGGCGCAACCGCGCATTACGTGACAGCCGACTTGGACGAGGGTCCGATCATCGAGCAGGATGTCGCGAGAGTCGATCATTCGGATACGGTGGATGACCTCACGGCAAGAGGCCGAGATACAGAGAGTCAAGTTCTTGCTCGTGCGGTGAAGTGGCACAGCGAGCACCGTGTTCTGCTCAACGGCCACCGAACTGTGGTGTTTCGCTGACGATCTGAGTAAAAACACAGCCATCTGCTGGGCTGTGTGGGCTTCCTAGGGTAGCAGAATGTCACCGAAACATGGCATAATCCTAGGTTCGCCGGAGAGGTGGCCGAGTGGTTAATGGCAGCAGACTGTAAATCTGCCCTCTAACGAGTACGCTGGTTCGAATCCAGCCCTCTCCACCAGCGAGATGTTTGTTGAGCGTGACGGAATTCGTCCGCTTTTGAAGTTTTTCTGCGTATGCAAAAGAGCTCGAATGCGGGAGTAGTTCAATGGTAGAACCTTAGCCTTCCAAGCTAATGACACGGGTTCGATTCCCGTTTCCCGCTCCATAAATATCGTGTTGGCATGGCATCAGAATTTTGAGTTTTAGGTTTTAGCCCTAGTATGAAAAAGGGCAAATGTTTTCGCCCTTTTGGCTCAGTGGTAGAGCACTCCCTTGGTAAGGGAGAGGTCGCGGGTCCGATTCCCGCAAAGGGCACCAGTTTTTAATCGTTGAATCGTACTTTTTCGGAGCAAAGAATGGCAAAAGAGAAATTTGAACGTACCAAGCCCCACGTCAACGTAGGCACGATTGGCCACGTGGACCATGGCAAGACCACCCTCACCGCTGCTATTACAACGGTGCTCGCCTCCAAGTTCGGCGGCACCGCTAAAGCCTACGACCAGATCGATGCTGCTCCAGAAGAGAAGGCTCGTGGTATCACGATTAATACCGCTCACGTTGAGTACGAGACCGCCAACCGTCACTACGCCCACGTT
>NZ_JAHCDN010000006.1 GCF_018413605.1 Variovorax sp. PCZ-1
GCTTGGCATTGAATCGGGCTTCAAGTGCAATACGTTCACCTTCCAGACAATCAGAGTCGTCAAATTCCGGTTCTATATCGCCGTGGAGCATAGGAAGCACAACGTTATTGCCGACGGTGGAGACGGCTAGCTCTTCTAAAGATTTTTGATAGAACGGCAACAGGCTCATACCGTCTGGGTCGGCGTAGCATGGCGCACCTACCGTATAGCCATCGAGCGTGATTTCATCTCGACTGCGAAAGAGCCACTGATCGCCACCATCTTCTTCGAGTGTTAATCGCCGTGCCAGAGGGCCTGACAAATCGAGTGGATTGCCGAGGTGCAACGCAAGCAAATCTCCTTCGCGAAAGCGTGACTCGTTTTCACCAAGGTGAGCGATGAGGGTGCGCTTATCGTCTGTACGTTCGAGGTGAGAGAATTCCTGTGACCAGCCTTTGAGGAGTTTCTCGGTCAAAGGCTGCTGCCAGACTTCATGGAGCTTTTCGTCGTTGGCCTCTTGCTCGTCGTGAACGAACTGGGACAGTTCATTGAGCAAAGCGATGTACTGACTCATCTTTCAAACTAGGATTGGACAACCTGAAACACTCTTGAGAATTCGTCATCGTATGCTGGATCACCTCCGTGGTGATAACTCACGAATATTTTTTTGCGTGTTTGCACTACTCCAACAATCGAACTAATTGAATGCGACAGGAGAATACCAAAGCCATAACTCATATATTGCCCTCGTTCAATTCCCAATGATTGGTTAGCCGACCTAGCAAACGCTTCTGCCGATCCTCAAGTACTTTTGGTGTCCATACGGCTTCTATACGAACTTCATTCGTCAACACAAACGGCGATGCTGTCTGCTCTTTACCCAAAAAGTATGCTCCCTTTTTGCTTTTGAAATCACCATTGCTTGCCGCAGAATTCTTACGGACGTGAAGAGGCACCAAGTTTGCTAGGCGATGAGTCCATAACTCTCGCTCATCATCTTTGGCAAACCACTCCAACCACTCCGACTTTGGCTCTGGATTGCGTGGCAGGACATGTTCTATCGAGACATTTTTATAAGCCAGCACCTTACTGCCATCACTGAACAAGGCTTCGAGTCGAAGTATCAGAGCACGTCGCGCACGTGGCAGACTCTCATAGATGTTCCCATCCAAAGCTTCAAGGAATTGCCCCTGCTTAGAGTCAGACAGCTTCAAAGCCAGCAGTTGACTCGCATCACCCTTGAAATCATCCGCCTCAACCTGCCTAGTTAATGCTGCGTAGTCGTCAATACGCTGATTGATGTGCGCCTTGGTGACCAGCAAAAAGTACGTCAATCGTTCCAACTGCTTCAAAAACGCAGCAAGCAAAGCGGGTTTACTATGAAAACGCTTGAAAAACACCAATGCCGGTGGCACCCAATCCTTGAAATCTACCAGATTAAGCCATGTGAGGTAGTCATTAATCGCCTCAGCTTGCTCTGTTGATTTAAAGTCGGCATGCCGCAGATGATCCCATTGCTCGGCGTAGGGAACCAGTACATCGTCAACCAACTGCGTCGGACTAATCGACTTGCTGACGTACTCTTGAAATTCTTTGACTAGGGTGGCACGTTGTTTTTGTTTGGCGTATATCGTGCGGATATGAACCAGCAAGTCACCAAACGCTTCCCGGCTTAGGGTTTTCTCAATACTGCTCCATTTTTTGGCATAAGCAGCAGCCTTGTCTTGACCGTGTTTGTCATGGACTGCTCTTAATACCTCGGCTTTGAGAATATCCAGAGGTGCAAGATCGAGCCCACGGTTGTTCAGAACGGAGAAGATACGGTAAGCCGCTTCCAAATCGGGGGTTGTAATCACTACAAGTGAGCATTGGTTGACCAAGAACTTCCATAGTTCGTGGCGCTCATCCGCTGTCAGTGCGCGCACTTTGGTCAAAAGCAGCTTGGCATTCTCGTTGTAACGCAACTCGCTGCCGCTAAAGATACTCTTGGAAGCGATTAACGACTCAAGACCACCCGGCTCTTGTATGTGCTTTCTGAAAAACTCGGCATCTTCTGTACGAGCAACTAGGCGATAGCCCGTTGCCTGACCAAGCATTTCGTCACCTTCTTGGTAAAGAAACGGAGTGACGCTCTTTATGGCTTGCTCGTCATGGCTGTCTCGCCAAGCGGCTCGCAATGCAGCAAACAATATAGTGAGTGTCGTCAGTCGCTGCTGACCATCGACCACTTCTGAGTGTGCGTCTCGATCTTTCTTGATGAGAACAACACTACCCAAAAAATACTGAGACTCTTTCTCTTTACTGCCACGGGCATCCTGCATGGCTGCAATCAGATCATCCAATAATTCCTGCGCTTGTTCAGTTGTCCAAGCATAGGGTCGCTGGTAATGAGGAATGTGGAACTGATAGTCTCCCTTGAAAATTTCCATGATTCGTTTGTCATGGGCCTCTAGCGTTTTGGTCATCTGGTTCCTTATTTCGTCAACTGACTGATTGCTCTGAAATTGATAGCAAATAAATCGAATATCTCAATGTGGTTACATTCTCATGCAACCAATCAAGAAATTGAATATCCATACAGCATTCAGCATTTGCTTAAAAAATGAGCAAAATGCATGAAAACACCGTATTTTTGATACAAATTATGAAACTCTTCAAAAATGCTGCATAAAAACACTGTCAATTCTGACAAAATATGGTTAAAATAACAGTGATTCATGCGTAAAACCGTTTTTCTAGCTCTGCAAACTGGATTTGCGTAGCAAACGGTTTAAATCAATAGCGTGTTAGCCAGCTCACCTGATGTCTGACTAAGGCTCTTATCAGCCCGCGTAGCCTGAGTCCCTTTGATTCAAAGCTCGCCTATTTCATTGTTCAACCTCGCGCCTCGCCAGTGATTCTGCCGAGGCTTTTTTATTGCCGATTTCGCCTGCTGCTCTTGCCCTCGCTGTTGACGAAACGGTGAGTGGAGAAGCCCTTGATCGACAACGTAAACCTTGCTCAGTATCAGAGCCACGCAGCCTTCATATCCATCAAGGCTATGGCATTGATCGAGCGCACACGAAGACTTAAATACGATGGCAGGCAAGACATCATGGGCATGCTTGCTGCAACGGCTCATACACCCTGTGCCACACGCATCAACCTGCGCATGGTCGGCCAGTTGTTGAACCTCACCGAGCTTGAACGCGCATGGTTGGAAACTGCCTACATTTGGAGTCGATCAGGGTTGGCGTTACCTGATGTGCGGATCATTGATGAGGCGATGCGCTGGCGCATCCTAGGCGGCGTGCTCGATCAATCATCATCGTCAGATGAAATGGCATGGATAAAAGCTGCACAAAGGCTGCGTGGTCTTGGCCTAGTAGCGCCACGTCGCCATCGGCCTGATGGCATGCACTGGCTCAGTGATGACTTGATGTGCTACTCAGCAGTTATAGAAGTGCTGGAAAAACGTCATGCCAGTCATGCGCATCTGCTCAACGAGTTGTTGCAACCACGGCTCGATGTCGCTGAGGAAGACTTCCTGTTTGGCGGTGAACGTGAGCCAGTTTTCCTCGCACATGTGCCACCTGTGATCGAAGATAGCTATCGAAGATACCGAGCCAACAAATCGCTGTGCGTGACGCATCTTATGGCGCTCATACCGTGGTGGTGCGATTGGACAGCTTTTGATGTTCAAGACTTGCTGTGGCTCTCTGGACGTGTGCATCTGCCTGAGATACGCGCCGCTATTCAAACGGCCATGCGCATCGCCTGCCAAGGGCAACGAGTGCTTACGGGCTTTGATTTACTCAAAGAGCTATACGCCGTCGCTGCTTGATTGATAGACCGATCCGGCTAACCGTGTGGCCGCGAACTGAATACCCACTAGACCGTGAAATGCCGGTGCGTAGCGACGCTTCGGATGGTAAATCACGCCTATACCTAACACCAAACACTGGAGAAGAAATGAATTCGACTACACCCGACCCTGATGCAGTTGGCATCAACACTGTGCAACCAACAGTGCAGCACACTATCGTAAGCAACAGTATGCAGTTCCACCCCGGCCAAGTTCTGGCAACTCCCGGTGCATTGGCTCTGATGCAAGAACATGGCTTTGAACCGCTGCAACTGTTAACGCGATTCGTACATAGTGATTGGGGTGATTGCCCAAACGATGACGCTGCACTCAATGAACAAGCCCTACTTGATGGAAGCCGGTTGATGGGCGTTTACCGACTAGCCGAACAGAGTGTATTGGAATCAATGTCTCGAAAAGAGCGAATGCGCTTACCAACAATCTGGCTCATCAGCGACGCTACCGCATCGGAAAAAGACGATCCGCGTGTACGCAATGTCACGACATTTTTATGTCCTTCGGAGTACTGATGATGGCTAGTAAGCGAAACATACAAACCGAGCAGTACCGATGGCAACGTCATCATCCCGCACTGATCGTCGGCGACAGACTGCGAGCCCATGCTCGTCGTGCTGACCCTATGTTGCCCCATTTCGAGCAGTCGCCCGTGGCCAGCGAGTGCGGTGCGATGGGTGTTGCATCAGCCTTAGTGATTCTTGGGCTTGCAAAGTCACACGCACTGACGATGGCGAGCACCAGAAAAAGCGGCGTGCCCTATGTCTTCTTCCAAGCGTTTCGAGAGACGTGGTTCGAGGGCTGTGATCATCAAGATATGGTGCGCCGCATCTTGATGATGAAGTTACCAGTTTCACTAGGATTTCGATTTCTAGGTGCTGTTGATCTGGAATCATTTGCGATGATGAATTTGGCTCGTGGCGAACTAGTCATGCTGGCGTTTCGCAGTGTCCAGCATGGCAAGACAAACCATTGGGCTCTTGGTCTGGGAGCAGAAGGCGTGGCTATTGACGGTCGCCATATTGTTGACACCCTGCTACTACTCGATTCAAGTGCTCCAGACCCACAGTACCGAGTATGGAATGCTCGATTGCGGATGAACGATGGAGGTGTGAGCCATGTGAATCTTGTCAACAAGACCTCTTCAAAACGCAGCAAACCAATCACTTGGTGGTACGAATCGTCGC
The DNA here is from genome assembly GCF_018413605.1 of Variovorax sp. PCZ-1. Lineage (GTDB taxonomy): Bacteria > Pseudomonadota > Gammaproteobacteria > Burkholderiales > Burkholderiaceae_C > JANMDU01. The sequence goes on from NZ_JAHCDN010000006.1 coordinate 5,026, forward strand.
AGTGGGCACCTGAGCTTGTGCGGCTGGAGGCCGCAGTACGAATCAAAAGGAATGACTAATGATCACATCCGAATCGAATAAATGCACACCTCGCTTGCTTGAAACTAGCACGCAAGGTCAACGTGTTGGCCGTCGCAGCTTCATGATTGCGGCTACAGCTTGCGCGGTTCAACCCATCACGGCAGTTGCTGGGGAAGGCTCTGTCGCCAACATGATGTGGATGGCGCTCCACAAGCCGTGCAGGGTGTTGCCGGGGCTTGAATCTCAGCGTTTGCCTGATTTTCTGTGCCGAGCTTATTGCTACGGGGATAAGCACTTTTGTCTTGAGCACTTGACTACGCGGTGAACGATAACCATATCTCATATTTTCTAACGTCAAAGGAACTCAGAACCATGAATACCGTCATCAACCGTCGCCAGATGCTTACATCAACCGCCTGCTCATTGATCGCACCTACCGTGGCAAACGCGAGGGCAATACTCGCAGAAAAACCGCAGATCGTCCGGCAGATTGCCGAATGGAATGTGTACTCCATTCATCTCAAGTGCTGGTTTGAAGGCCTAGCAGCGGACGTTCCACAAGCGGTTGAAGATGCGCAAAGTATTTGGAGTGACCGCGTACCAGACCCCAGAATGGATTTCACAGATTTGGAATCGTTGCTTTTCAAGAACTACAAGCAGCGAGGCCTACCAACGATGAGCGTTGGCTGTGCTACAAGCAGCAATCTGAAAGTGGCTGCGCACAGGGCGTACATCCATGCTGGAGGAAACAGTCTTCTCAACACTGGCAAGTATGAATATGGCGGCTGGGTGCTCGTAAGTGCGCCAGAGAGCATGTATGTCAAATCACGTAGCGGCATCCGCTTATGGGCGCTCCAGCATCTACCGCATCACTCGTACTTTGAAACGGAGGCTCTTGTAGATTACTCGCTTGCTTGCGGAAGCGCGCGTGTGACAGTGGTGATCCCCACTTAGCTCAATACCAGCAACGACGATCAGCGTAGCCGTCTTTTAGTCGAAGGCTTTGCAGGTTTATCGAGAACGGCTTGATTGGAGCGTCGCAATCCACCACCCTGACTTGTGGGCGGGTGGGTATGGGTGATGGTATTGAACAACTGACTCATGTTCACATCAAGACAGAAAGCAATAGTTCCCAGCGTCAACAGACTGCAATTGACGCGCCCATTTTCGATTTTCGAGATTCTGGAGCGTTCAATTTCGGCAGCCGCAGCCAAGTCTTCTTGCGATATGCCTAGCCGCTCACGCAGATTGGCAATACGTTCGCCAAGAGCTTTTGTGAGTTCGGTTGGCAATCCTGCGTTCTCTGTTGCACTTCGGACGCTTTGAGTGGCTTTTGTCTTATGGGATTTGAGGGCTTGACTAGCAGTTTTCATGCTCCCAAGAGTCTCAATTTGTGTTGATTACAACCACGTCTTAGACAGCACATAAAATATGTGCCGTTTAGTACACGTTAACTTGGAGAAACCATGTCAAAACTGAAAATCCTGAATCTGTGCGTCCTCGTATGCTGTGCCCAGTTCGTTTCCGGGGTGTACGCGCAGACTAAAACTGAGCAGCCATGGGAGCTAGCAGCAAGACTGGAGAAGGCACGCAACAACGCTGAGCCGCAACCCATCACGCCAGACATGTGCATCGACGGCGTATGCGTGGAGCAAGACCTTGGTCTGATCCCGACGAATCTGGCATGGAAGCCTCCAGAGCCACCCATTGACACCCGTCGCATGTCCAGCGAGCAATTGAAAGCTTACGAAAGCGGCTTGCGCCGTGGCCGCGAAACCTGTGCCACACAAAACAATCCTGTCTGGGGCGGCAAATCGGCTCAGTTGTGCGAGTACCTGATCCTCGGCAACGAAAAACCACGTGCCGAAGTCGTTGGCTTCTTCCGTAACAACAAGCTACCAGTCTGCGTACCGGGTCAGTTGATCTTCAAGATGGCATTTACCACCGATCTTGGAGGTGTGCGCTTTGAAGTGCATTTCGGCAAAGACGGGCGACCGAAGGTGCGTGAAATCGTCAAAGAGTTTGTGATGGTCAATGCTGCGGATAGGGCGACATTGCGCAAGCTGATGAACGAGAAGCATCCGTATGCCGCAAACACTTCGAGCAAGACTGAAACGCCGTGGGGTGGCTCTGTATGGTACGACGATATGTTCAAAGACAGAGCGCCTGATTACCGAATGAGTGGCCGCAGTTCGATCTTTGCTAATCCGCGTGTCGGCCCCGACGCTGGTCAATGTGCGACTGCCAGCAAGTTCTTGAGCGTCAAGTGATGCCATTCAGTCAAGTCAACCCAAGCAATACGAAGGAAATCATCATGAATACCCTACAGCGCTTCAAGGCCGTGTTGCTTATCAGCATGTGGGCTGGATTAGCCCATGCTCAACCCTCCGACTCTTTGGCCGATGGCCGTGTAGGCCGAATCGAGTTTCAGAGCATCAACACCCCGGACATGTGGCAGTACGCCCGTCGCAATCTGCAAAACACCCGCCCGCAGACGGTCACAGGAGACTTGTTAATGCCCAAGGTCATCAGTGGCAAAGTGCCCGCATTGGTCATCATGCACGGCAGCGGTGGAGTTGAACCGTTTGCTTACGACGTGTGGGCGGCCAAGCTGAACCCAGCGGGTGCTGCGGTTTTCGTGGTGGACAGCTACAAACCGCGCGGCGTGGACAGCACTGCAACGTCGCAGAACGACGGCAACGTCACCATTGCTTCGCAGACTGCTGATGCGTTGAACGCCTTACGTGTCCTTGCCACGCACCCGCAGATTGACCCGGCAAGAATCTTTGTCATTGGCATGAGCAGGGGCGGTAATCCTGCCTTCTACAGTGCTTGGCCGATGTTTCAGGCTCCGGTGAACACCAACGGGGCAAAGTTCGCCGGCCACATTCCGATGTATCCGGGCATGTGCAACATCCGCTACCGTGCCGACGATCAAGTCAAGTCAACTGCGCCGATTTTCTTTGCCTTGGCCGACCGTGACCGCGAGGACTGGCAAGACACCGCCGTGTGCGAGCGCTATGCGAAGGAACTACAAGCGCTTGGCAACGATGTGACCATCAAAGAGTACAAAGGCACGTACCACGCTTGGGATGGCGGCAATCGCCCGTTCCGCTACGTTGCTAGTGCCCATACAGCCAAGCCGTGTGACATGGAATTGCAGATGACCCCCGTTGCTGGCAGTGGACTAGGGCGCAACGCCAAAGACCTCAAGGCCAACCGCGAACTCAAGACGTTCGACGATTGGACAAAGACGGTCAACAGTTGCATGACCAACGCCCGCGCCCGTATTGGTGGTGATGGAGCGAAGACAGATGAAGTGGTTGCCGACGTGCTCAGGTTCATGGGGCTGCAATAGAGCACTAGGGCGTTCCCGCCGGAACCAAATGTGTTCCTGAGCGGTGCTCATGTCGCATTCTCAAACGCGCGAACGCTTTACAGCTTAAATTTCCTAACCAGCTTGACATGAACCAAATTCGCCTTAATAATTTACCTTTAGGTTAATTATCCAATGAGTTAATCAAGCATGGAAGACAACCTTAGTCGCACCTTCGCCGCACTGGCCGACCCAACCCGTCGCGCCATGCTCGCGCAGCTTTCGTTGGGTGAGGCCAACGTCTCAGACCTCGCGCAGCCGCTTTTGCAATCCATGAGTCTGCCTGCAGTCACCAAGCATTTGAAGGTGCTGGAGGGTGCAGGGTTGATCACCAAGGGGCGCAATGCTCAGTGGCGACCCTGCACTCTCAACACCGAGCCTTTACGCGAAGCGGTGGATTGGATGGAGCAACACCGCATCGCGTGGGAAGAAAAACTGGATCGGCTCGACACGTATTTGAAGACCAAGACGAAAGGAAAACCAAATGGCCTCTAAAAGTAAATCAAACGTTATTTCCATCACGCGCGTGTACGATGCACCGGTGATTGCAGTGTGGGAAGCGTGGACAGTGCCAGAGGAGGTTGCTCAGTGGTGGGGGCCTCGCGGATTTACGCTGACCACTCACAGCCGCGATCTGCGCACGGGCGGACATTGGCACTACACTATGCATGGGCCAGACGGCACGGACTATGAGAACACGACGCAATACCTGGATGTGTTGCCGATGCAGAGAATGGTGTACGACCACGGTGGTCACAAGGATCGTCCGCCACTATTTCGTGTTACAGCGCTGTTTACTGAGCGCGAAGGTCGCACGCAATTAGACATGAGCATGGCTTTCGCAACGCCTGAAATTGCAGTCGAAATGAGTGGCTTCATTCGCAAGGCTGGTGGTGAATCGACGTGGGATCGTCTTGCTGAGCATGTCGAGAAGAGAACGACAGGCAAAGAGCTTTTTGTTATCGCCCGCTCCTTTGAAGCCTCGATAGATCGTATTTACAACATGTGGACGAAACCAGAACATCTAGCGCAGTGGTTGCCCCCAACGGGAGCCACCATGCGTTTTCTCAGAGCAGAGCCGAAGATTGGCGGATCATCGTTCTATGAGATGAGATTCACCGACGGCGAACCCATGTACGGATTGATCCAATATCTGCAACTGGATGCGCCTTCCCGCATCGTCTACACGCAGCAATTTTGTGATGCCAATGAGCGCGTCATTCGTCCGCCTTTCTTCAAGAACTGGCCTTTGCTAATGCGGTCAACCGTAGAACTCGCTAGCGAAGCACAAGAAACCACGCGCGTGACGATCCGCTGGGAACCGATAGATGCCATGCCAGAAGATATTGCAGAGTTCGTCAACCAACGCACAAGCATGACTGGTGGATGGACAGGCAGTTTTGAGAAGCTAGAGACCCTTCTTTCTTGAGAGTTCGAGTGATTCGTGTTGAATGCAGCGATCCAATACCGTCCGAGTTCGTCCGTTAGATCAGTGACGGTAACTCTGACGGTATGGACGATGCTGGACGATTCAGTGCCATTGTCCAGTTAGACACCACACCGTTCAATGGAGTCCAAGTTTTCTCGCGGGTTGACAATCGAGTGGGGATCATCGCTTCGGTCAACAATTAAATCGAAGCGAATTCCCACTTATCAGTTCAACGAGATTTGTGCTGCCTTACCGTGCCGATGGCCTTCCTTTGATCTTTGGCTTTGATGTGCGCTTGCGCTTAGCGGGTGGCCATGTTTGACCGTCAGCATCCCATGCCTCGGATGGGAACAGCTTCTTGCTGCGCAAATCCATGATAGCCGCCTTCCAATACTGTAGTGGTTGCCACCAAGTAGGATGGCTGTCGGCGTCAAGCCAACGTTGAATCTCGCGCAAGTGTTTGCTGTCGTTGAATGCCGCATACACCGCATTGCGGCCACTGTCGCGGTAGAGTGCGATGCACGCCGCACGCATGCTCGCTGGAATGTTGGGCGCACGCGCAGGATCAGCCAGATCAACAAAGTGAATTTTCTCAAAGCGGTTGCTGATCTTCTCAAGCGCCCACAGCGGTACGCCACGCATTTTGCGACCACGTACTTCAACGCGGACACGTGGTGAAGTGTCTTTGGCACGAATCAATTGCCGTACTGCCTTCTCCAGCAGCGGCTTCTTGGCCAGCCGCCCAGCGCGAGCGATAGCCTCTACAGCACGATGAACCGCTTCGATGTTTTTGGCGTACACGCACGTAAAGTAATCGCTGTTTTGCATGCCGAAGTTGATGGTTTCAACTGTTCCGGTGATGTTGGTGCGCTTTGAGGTGACTGCGCCAGAAATCTCGCCAACAGCATCAACATCCCATTCGCCCTCGGTGATGAGTATCTTGCCGATGGCAGTGCGATGCTCAACCTTTGCGACCGTGACCAAACAATGATCTAGGTGCAGGTTCTCAATATCTGCTGCTGGATGCCAGACATTGATAAACGGCTGCGCCATGAGTTCGCGGTACTCGCGCTTGCCGATGATACGGCGCATAAATCTGTGAAAATATGCGATGTCCTCGGTGGTCATCCGCGCTGGATTCAAGTCGATGCGGATGTCACCACGCTGCCTGCGCGCTTGCAGAGCCTCAATCTGGATGAAAACCGCACGCTTAGAGTTGCTGGGCAGAGGCAATGAAATGTTATGGTGGTAGCGTGGACTCTTAACATACTGCCGCACGCAATCCTGCGACTCAATTGCCTCCGCAATCCGGCGTGCTGTCCGCCGCAATGCCTTGGCATGTTGGAAGGCACTCGTGTATTTACCATAAGGCAAGATGAACGCGAGTCGATCCGTGATGGTTTGATGCAAGTATGGTGCATGGCCGGGTTCACGAAGCAATGCGCCTGACAAATGCGGTGGCAGCGTATAACGGCGAATACGCTTGGGTTTGGCAATGGCCTTCGCGTTCGCGGTGGCCTGTAAGCTCGCCTTGGCATTCGGCTTGGCGGGCAGACTTGCTGACGCTGAATTGTCTGCAAGGGCAAAGGTATCGCGGTAACGTGACATGTGGTTCTCCAATGTTGAGGAAAGTTAATACGGGGAAAGCATCCGAGATGGTGAAAAATGATGTGCAGTCGAATACATCAAGCTGCATGCAGATGCCTTAATCAGTACATCCCAGTACGCTGCAAGCGCAGCCCACTGATGCATGAAAAGGCAGAACGCACAAGATGATGTGTAGCTGCACCAGTTATTTACAGCAGTGCTAGAAACGCTCTGAGTGCTGTATGTGCTGAAAAACCAGCATGCTAGTGGTGACGATGAAATACTGCTGATGCGGCAAAGCAGTGATTGGCTGCAATCTGCATGCCCAAAGATGATCAGAGATGTGTATGACGTTTATGACTGTTCACAGCGTGATGTTGCCAACAGATTGCATGCCCATCTGATGCATGCTGGTTGCAGCGTGGAACTGCTGGAATGCTTGTGTTAATGCTGTCGAAGATGATGATGACGGTTTTGATGGTGATGATTGCCAACACACAAATGTGCTGGTGCAAGCGTAGCTTGTAGATGCACAACATAGCGTCATGCCCAATCGTAGCCCGACCAACAAGCTGTGGAGTAGTGTTGAATGTGGTGCTGGTCATTACTGCTCATCGGTTCATTAACTTCTCATCCACCAGTACATGTACCGACTACACTCTATTAGAAGCACGCTGCGACACTTCACGTCATCAAATTAGAATCCGCACGAACCACACTCAGAGCACCTGTTT
>NZ_JAHCDN010000007.1 GCF_018413605.1 Variovorax sp. PCZ-1
GCTTGGCATTGAATCGGGCTTCAAGTGCAATACGTTCACCTTCCAGACAATCAGAGTCGTCAAATTCCGGTTCTATATCGCCGTGGAGCATAGGAAGCACAACGTTATTGCCGACGGTGGAGACGGCCAGCTCTTCTAAAGACTTTTGATAGAACGGCAACAGGCTCATACCGTCTGGGTCGGCGTAGCATGGCGCACCTACCGTATAGCCATCAAGCGTGATTTCATCTCGACTACGTAAGAGCCACTGATCGCCACCATCTTCTTCGAGTGTTAATCGCCGTGCCAGAGGGCCTGAGAAATCGAGTGGATTGCCGAGGTGCAACGCAAGCAAGTCTCCTTCGCGAAAGCGTGATTCGTTTTCACCAAGGTGGGCGATGAGGGTGCGCTTATCGTCTGTACGTTCTAGGTGAGAGAATTCCTGTGACCAGCCTTTGAGGAGTTTTTCGGTCAAAGGCTGCTGCCAGACTTCATGGAGTTTTTCGTCGTTGGCCTCTTGCTCGTCGTTGACGAACTGGAAAAGGTCGTCTAGCAGGGGTTTGTAATTGCTCATGTGTTCATTAATCCAAAGTCAGTCGCCAAGTGAGTCGCTAGCTCTGGAAACAAAAGCTCAATAGTTTCATCGAACCCGCCATATCGCCTGTAAGTCAATTCTTGAGCTTCAATGGAGTGCTTCACTTGGTGAGCGTAGTCTTTCAGCCATTTCCGATTCTTATCGGACACCGTAGGTCGATACTCTTTGTATGCCCAAAGGTATAGAACGGCAAATGCGTGCTGTCCGACATTGGGATAACCGTTACGCAAACCAGATTCGATAACCTGATAAACAGATGTCACTTTATAGCCGATAGGTTTATTGCGGCAGATGGAGAGCAGCGCAGGAAGAACTGAGTGGTAGCCGAAAAAGGCTTCATTTCGCAAGTCTTCGTAGCCGCGATGCCAATTAATGTTGTCGTAAAGTCGATCAACAGCAGCCAGCATCTGAGGCTTAAATTCTTTTGCATAATCGCTTTCATAGTACTTAGCCGCTGCCGCAAGATAGTCTTGAATTCCGTTATCCCATTCCAAGCTCTGTTCTGTGCGCCACACTTCGAGACGTTCCGACTCTAGTCTTTTTAATTCAGCGTCGTAGTCAAAGAAGTATGGTCGATATGTGTCTTGGGGGTAGATGACATTTTCTAAGCCTATGACGCGGCTCATCCAGATGTCGTTGATTTTCTGATCTCTTAATTGTGGACGTTGGTGGTATCCAGTAAATGACAATGCCTGTCGCTCGACCGTATCTTTCATCGCATCTGAATCTAAAACGAAGAGATTGCGGCGGTTGAAGAAGGCTTCATCCATCACAGCGGCGCGATTCAATTCAAACTGACAGAACACCCATATGATGAAGATGCCTTCACGTCGATAGAACTCATCACGGGCAATTACCTCTGACAAAAACGTGTACGAAAGCTGAACCTCAAACACCAACGGAATATCGCCATACAAGCACTTCACATCTGGTCGTCGCCATTCGCCCTTAACGACTTCACTGAATGTTGTCGTCTCTTGACTGACCTGCGAAACAGCCGGATTTTTGCCTAACCAGTGCGCAATAAATTTCTTGATGCGCAGATGCTCTTTGCCTTCTTGCTGCCCGCGATAGATCAGCGCTTTAATTTGCTCTGGGGTAAGACGATGACCCTCGTACCAAGGGCAATCTTCTGACTTTCCATCATGTACAAACCAACGATTCTCTCCAGCCTGTCGGCGGGAAAGGTAAAGAGGCAGTTTGCAAATTGCGCATTGGTATCGGACAGCACTTGCATCACCTTTGCGTCGTGCAACTCTGGCTGCCATTGCTTCACGCCGAGCATTTGTGAAGTCACTTTGGGTCATTGCCAAAAGTGATTCAGCAGGCAACACTTCTCCAGTCTCGCTATCAATTGCAAGCTTGACGGTTTGCTGTGGTCGGTAATTTTCAGTCAATTTTGTAGTCGGCGGTACTCGCCTATTGTGTCTGGCGAGATTTAGTCAGAATTATTTTTGCAGTTTCTGATAGGCTGCTAAGAGTATTGCAATTTCAATTTCTGATCTTTGAAGCAGTGTAAATTCTGACAGTGTGAGCATCGTCGGCTATAGAAACGTCTAGCTTGACTTTGCTGCGACGCAGCAAAAATCATCAAAAATGCGTAAAAAAGCGGTATTTTTGAGAAAAGCCATCAAATTAATGACTATTTATACAGTTTTTGTTTTAAAATGACGACATGGTTATCAGTCAAAAGAAGCTGTGGTCGTTAGATTAGCCAGCTTTTGCCACTGATTTCAGCCGGATTGAGGCGGCATTTCAAGCCCTTAAAATCACCTGAATTCAGGCCTTTTTTGACCTCAAAATATCCTGGATTTCAGCCCGCGTAGCCTGAGCCCCTCGGGTTCAAAACGTGCCCATTTTCTTGTTTAACCTTGAGCCTCGCCAGTGATTCTGCCGAGGCTTTTTTTATTGCCGATTTCGCCTGCTGCTCCTGCCTTCGCTGTTGACGAAACGGTGAGTGGAGAAGCTCATGACCGACAACGTAAACCTTGCCTATTCCCAGAGCCAAGCAGCCTTCATATCCAGCAAGGCGATGGCACTGATTGAGCGAATGCGAAGATTGAATTTTCATGATGGCCATGACAGCATAGACATGCATGCTGCGAGGGCAGAAACGCCCTGTGCTACGAGCACTAACCTGCGCATGGTCGGTCAGTTGCTTAACTTCACTGAACTTGAAAAAGCGTGGCTGGAAACGGCCTACGGTTGGAGCCGATCTGGGTTGGCATTACCTGATGTGAAAGTCACTGATGAGGCAATGCGCTGGCACACCCTAGGCGGTGTGCTTGATCAACGATCAGCGCCAAATGGCAAGGCATGGATTGAGGCTGCACAAAGGTTGCGTGGTCTTGGTTTGCTGATGCCATGTCGCTATCGGCCTTATGGCGAGCGTTGGCTCAGTGATGACCTGATGTGCTACCCAGCGGTGATTGCAGTGCTAGAAAAACGTCATCTAAGTCATGCGCATTTCCTCAACGATTTGCTCCAACCACGGCTCGATGTTGAGGAGGCGGATTTACTGTTTGGTGGTGAACATGAGCCAATAGACCTTGCGCATGTTCCACCTGTGATCGAAGACAGCTATCGACGATACCGTACGAATACACCGCTGTGCGTGACACATCTAATGGCACTTATGCAGTGGTGGTGCGACTGGACGGTTTTTGATGTTCAAGACCTCCTATGGCTGGTTGGCCGTGTGCAACTACCCGAGATACGAGCAGCCATTCAAACCGCTTCACGCATCGCCTGCCAAGGGCAACGAGCGCTTACGGGCTTTGATTTACTCAAAGAGCTTTACGCAGTCGCTGCTTGATTGATAGACCGATCCGGCCACCCGTGGCCACGAACTGAATACCCCTAGACCGTGAAATGCCGGCGCGAAACCACGCATCGGATGGCAAATCACGCCTGTACCTAACACCAAAAACTGGAGAAGAAATGAATTCGACTACACCTAACCCCAATACCGTTCGCATCAACTATGCACCATCAAAACCACGACAAACCGTCGCGACCAACTGCATGCAGTTCCACCCCGGCCAAGTTCTGGCAACTCCCGGTGCATTGGCGCTGATGCAAGAACATGGCATTCAACCGCTGCAATTGTTGACACGATTCGTGCATGGCGATTGGGGTGATTGCCCCAGAGATGACATCGCGCTCAACGAACAAGCTCTGGCCGATGGAAGCCGATTGATGGGCGTGTACCGATTGGCCGAAAAGAGTGTATTGGAATCAATGTCTCGAAAAGAGCGAATGCGTTTACCAACAATCTGGCTTATAAGTGACGCGACCATTTCAGAAAAAGACGATCCGCGTGAACGCCATGTGACCACCTTCTTGTGCCCTTCGGAGTATTGATATGGCAAGCAAGAAGAAAAATAGCACCGTATCGTGGCGATGGCAACGCACACACCCAGCTTTGATCGTTGGCCACGTGCTGACGGCCAAAGCCAACAGAGTAGAGAACCAGCGCGTGCTCTATCGCCAAAGTGATCTCGATGGGGCGTGTGCGATCCACAGCTTGTGCAGCGTGCTCACGGCGATGAACCTCGCACGTGGTCAAGCGCTCACGCAAATGGCACATCGCAAGTACGGTTTGCCTGCTGACGTGTGGCGCGAGTTTGCCGATGTGTATCACACTGGCTGCATGGCCGATGACTTGGTGCAGCGCGTGAGCCGACTTGGACTGCCACTCAAACTCACTGCGCGCTTTGCAGGTGATTCTGATTTAGATCACTTCGCGGTACGTCACTTGTACCAAGGCCATGCCGCGATGTTGTCCTTCCGCTCGGTGCATACCGGCAAGACGCACCACTGGGCTAGCGCAGTCGGACTGGCTGGATGGCAGCAGGGACGAACATCAGCGGTGGACACCATCTTGCTTTTGGATGCCAGTGGAGAGGAGCCGAGCTTCCGTGAATTCAACGCTCGATTACGAGCACCGCAATCAGCGGCAACAAAGACACTGCTAACGAAGCCAGCCTCCAAGCCAATTCATTGGCACTATGACTCCCCCGAATGGCCAGCAGAGTCTGTGCGTTTGACAGGAGTGGTGGTTTTTAAGAGGAGCGATGAATGAATCAACGCTTGCAAAGCAGCTTCACATGCGCCGTCCATGAAAACCAAACGCGGATTGGCCGTCGCAGCTTCATGATTGCGGCAGCAGCCAGCATTGCTCAACCCATATCGACGATGACTGGTGAAGATTCTTCCGCCAACATAGTGTGGATGGCAATTAACCACCCCTGCCGTGTAGTGCCGGGACTTGAATCGCAACGCTTACCCGAATGGCTGTGTCGAGCATACTGCCAAGCGAATAAGCACTTTTGTCTTGAGCACCATGCAACGCGGTGAATGACAACAGTGCCACACATTTTGAAACAACGAAGGAAAACAGAATTATGAATACCGTATTCAGCCGTCGCCAGATGCTTGCAGCAACCGCGTGTTCACTGATCGCACCTACCGTTGCAAGCGCGAATGCAATACTCGAAGAAAAACCGCAGATCGTCCGGCAGATCGCCGAATGGAATGTGTACTCCATTCATCTCAAGTGTTGGTTTGAAGGCCTAGCTGCGGACGTTTCACAGGCCGTTGAAGATGCGCAGAGTATTTGGAGTGACCGCGTATTAGACACCAGCATGGATTTCACGGATTTGGAATCGTTGCTTTTCAAGAACTACAAGCAGCGAGGCCTACCAACGATGAGCGTTGGCTGTGCTACAAGCAGCAATCTGAAAGTGGCTGCGCACACGGCGTACATCCGTTCTGGAGGAAACAGTCTTCTTAACACTGGCAAGTATGAATATGGCGGCTGGGTGCTTGTAAGTGCGCCAGAGAGCATGTATGTCGAATCACGTAGCTGCATCCGTTCATGGGCTCTCCAGCACTTACCGTGTCACTCATACTTTGAGACTGAGGCTCTTGTTGACCACAATTTATCCGGCGGCAAATTGCGCGTGACGGTTGTTATGGCCGATAAACACTAGGCGCTTGATCGAGGGATAGTCTTCGCATTAGCAGCGTAGATTGAACTTGCCACTACTGCATTTGTTTTGCTAAAGCTCTGGTGGGCGAGGTACTTCATCAAGCAAGCGCTGCACCTTTTCACGTAGTTCGTCGTCTGCTCTGTGGTATCTGAATAGAAAGTCTGCCGTTTCGTCATCCGTGGCGTAGAAGAAAGCAACGGGTACGTTAAGCACTTTTGCTAGTTGCTTGGCTGTCAATAAATCGGGTAGGTGCACTCCTACCTCGTAGCGATTAATCCGAGTGCTGGCTACATCAATGTGAATTTTGGCTTTGATACCAAGCTGTTTTTGGCTCAAGCCTTTAGCCAAGCGTGCTTGTTTTAGGCGTTTTCCCCAGCGTTCGTTCTCGGTCACGGTCGCAACTCAAAAAATGGATGAGCTACGAGGTTCGTAGTTTTTGTATGATCTGCATACTACGTATTACGTAGCTATCTGAATGAACCGGGCGGCAAAGAAAAATTTCCGCTCATTTTCAAAACTGGAGGACTTTATGTCGAAGAGGTTAGTTACCGCGCTAGTGATCAGCGCAACCGCATTAGGTAGTGCCGCTTCTTTTTCACAGATCAAAACTGAACAGCCATGGGAGCTAGCTGCAAGACTGGAGAAGGCACGCAACAACATTGAGCCACAACCCATCACACCAGATATGTGTATTGATGGCATATGCGTGGAACAAGACCTAGGACTGATACCCAACAACCTAGCGTGGAAGCCACCAGAGCCGCCACTGGATACCCGACGTCTTTCTGGAGAGCAATTGAAAGCCTACGAAAGCGGTATGCGCCGTGGCCTTGAAACTTGCGCAGCAGAGAACAATGCCATCTGGGGTGCGAGAGCAGCTCAGTTGTGCGAGTACCTGATCCTAGGCAACGAAAAACCGCGTATCGAAGTCGTTGGCTTCTTCCGTGACAACAAACTGCCTGTCTGTGTGCCGGGTCAGTTGATCTTCAAGATGACGTTTACGACCGATCTTGGGGGTGTGCGCTTTGAAGTGCATTTCGGCAAAGACGGGCGACCGAAAGTGCGAGAAATCGTCAAAGAGTTTGTGATGGTCAATGCTGCGGACAGGGCGACGTTGCGCAAGCTGATCAACGAGAAGCATCCATATGCTTCAAATTCTTCAAGCCAAACTGCTACGCCGTGGGGTGGCTATGTCTGGTACGACGACCTATTCAAGAACCATGCACCTGACTATCGAATGAGTGGCCGCAGTTCGATCTTTGCTAATCCACGAGTCGGTCCTGATGCTGGTCAATGTGCAACCGCCAGCAAGAGCTTGAGCGTCAAGTGACCTCAATCAGTTTGAACAGTTATGTTGTGTGAAGGAAAATCTCATGAAAAATGCTATGAAACTCATAGCTATAGCTACCGCTATTGTGGTGGCAAGCTTTAACGCTGTTGCTCAAAATCCCACGCAAGACGGCGCAGCCGCTGCGCCGGATGCTTGGCTATTCGTCCGCGATGGTCAGCCGTGGTGGTACAAAACGACAGCAAGCCCGAAACCTGTTGATTTACGGCGACGTGAACCCAATACCGCAGAGCAGCCCTTAGTGGAACGGGTCAAGAATTTGATGGCTACGAGGCCTGCGCGTGCGTTTGCACTCGTCGATGGCGATGCGGTGGTGTATCAGCGGTTCAACGCGCCAGCTAGTGACGATGCTGTGATATTCGGCTTCTCAATGGGCAAGACGGTTACTGCGATGGCCGTTGGTCAGGCTGTGTGTGCCAACAAGATGAAAATGGAAACCCGTGCCAGCGAGTTGATACCGCAATTGAACGGCAAGGCGCTAGGCAATGCTACGGTGCGTGATCTGCTCAAAATGGCATCGGGCACGACCGAGGGCAATGCCGATACGTCGGTCTGGTCGCCAGAGCAAGCGCGAGCTTGGTCGCTAGGGAATTTGAATCTTGTGGACTTGGTGACGGATGAGCGTGTGGCAAAGGCCCAGCGAGGGGTCTTTTCCGAGTTTAAGCCGGGCGAGACTTTTGCATATAAGAGCACCGATCCGCACACGCTGGCGATCATGACGGCCAAGTCCACCGGAATGCCGTGGAGTCAGTGGGTTCAGCAGAGCGTGCTCAATCCGATGGGCATGGCTAAAGCTGGCCTGTACGTACAAGACCGTACGCAGAACGGATTGGCTGACAGTGGCATGCGGATGAGCATAGACGATTGGATACGGTTCGCCATCTGGGTCAAGCGCAGCAGTGCCGAGCAAGGCTGCTTTGGTGACTTCGTGCGTGATGCAATGAAGACGCAGATCAAAAATGGAAGTGGCCCCAACGACCGCCGATTTGGCAAAGCCTTTGGCGGTTATGGATATTTCATCTGGACGGAGAACAGTGCAGCGCCAAATACGGCATGGGCACTGGGCTGGGGCGGTCAACGCATCGGATGGAGCACAGATCCCGCAAACAGCCGCATGATCGTCACGTTTTCAAACGTCGAGAATTGGCAGCAGGAGGCCAGCGAATTGGCGCGAGACTGGATGCGGTTGAAGTAACTGATACGCCGATGAGAACAGTTTCTAGAAACTGGACTGATGGTGCGTTCAAAAAATGCGCCGAGTTCATGAATTGGTGCTGTTAGATTAAACTGAAAAAATCACCACTCTTACTCGCCTTGAACCATGGGACTTGTCAAACACGAAATGCATGTATCCGAAGCAAGGGGCTGGTATTCAGTAGAAAAGTTCGTCTGCCCACACTGTATTGAAAATTCATTCTTGCAGGCCTTGATCGAGAGGAATGTCGATCACAACTTCTGCGACTACTGTGATCGACAAGCAGAATCCAACATTGCTGCGCCAGTTGACGTCCTGCTAGAAAGTCTTGCAGACACATTGCTCTATCACTTTGCAGAGCCTGTTGATGCGGGTGTTTCTTATGAATCCCGTGAAGGTGGTTGGCAAGCTAACGTGGTGTCAACTGAGGATGCATTGCTAAAAATTGAATTCGGCTCGCCATCGGATGCATTATTTGACGATGTAGTTAAAGCAATTACGAGTGATTTGTGGGTGGAAGCTCCCGGTGGTCATTGGCTAGGTTTGCCCGTGCATAAGGAGTACTTGCATAGCTGGGAGGCATTTGAGTACACGGTCAAGCACGAGTCTCGGTATTTCTTTGGTACACCGCGAATAGCTAAAGATGATGCAGACATATTGATGGTTCTAAGCAAGCTTTGTGCAGCCCTTAACCTTGTTAAGTTCCTACCGTCTGGCATTACCTTTTATCGTGCGCGCCTGCGCGATTCTGATGCAAACTGGTCAATCGACCCAGCCAATATGGGCGCACCTCCAACAGAGAGTTGCAGCGCTGGGCGCATGAATCCTGCGGGCATCAGTTATCTCTACTTGGCAGACGAAGAGGAAACCGCTCTTGCAGAGGTTATATCAAAAGTGCCCACTGAATATGTTGTTGGTGTCTTTACAGCAACACGAAACTTAACTGTCTTGAATCTAGCGGATTTACCAGATGAGCCCTCAATTTTTGATTCTCAGAGACGCAAAGAAAGAGAGTTAATTTTGTTTTTGAAAGGTTTTGTGCAATCAATCAGTCAACCAGTCAGAAAAGATGGGCGAGAGCATATTGACTACGTACCCTCACAAGTCATTTCCGAGTACTTTCGACTGGTCTATGAAACACATCCAGAAAATGGGGGGCAACCTGCTGGTGCTCTAGATGGTATTCTTTACCCAAGTGTCGCGCGTCCCGGTAGCTATAACCTTGTGTTGTTTCCAATCAGATCAGCTTACACGAGCAACTTCGATCAAGTCACATTTACTGGAGCAAGTATCAGGCATGTGGTTGCCGATCTTTAGCAAGCGCAATAAATTTTCCAAAAATTGGTCGAGTGACATCAACGATTCTCGAAGCGCAATGAATTCATCGAGCTAGGCGTGTCTTTGCCCCTGTTTTTGTCTTTGATTTGCGCTTGGACTTAGCTGGCGGCAACGCTTGACCAGCGGCATCCCATGCCTCGGGCGGGAACAGTTTTTTGCGCCTTAGATCAGCGATAGCTTCCTGCCAATAGAGTTCGGGCTTCCACCACGCGGGATCACCAGAACCGTCAAGCCAGCGTTGAATCTCTCGCAAGTATTTATGACCGTCAAAAGCCGCGTAAACAGCATTGCGGCCACTGTCGCGGTAGATTGCGATGCACGCGGCACGCATGCTCGCCGGAATGTTGGGCGCACGTTCAGGATCAGCCAGATCAACAAAGTGGATTTTCTCAAAGCGATTGCCGATCTGTTCAAGCGCCCATAGCGGTACGCCACGCATCTTGCGACCACGTACTTCAACGCGCACACGCGATGGCGCATCCTTTGCACGTATCAACTGCCGCACTGCCTTTTCCAGCAGCGGCTTCTTGGCCAGCCGCCCAGCCAATGCGATGGCCTCTACAGCACGGTGAACCGCTTCGATGTTCTTGCTGTACACGCATGTAAAGTAATCACTATTCTGCATGCCAAAGTTATAGGTCTCAATTAAGCCTGTGATGTTGGTGCGTCTGGAGGTGACTGCACCAGAAATACTTCCAATGGTTTCATCAACATCCCAAGTACCGTCTGCGACGAGCAGCTTGCCGATGGCGGTGCGATGCTCGACTTTAGAAACAGTTACTAGACAATGATCAAGGTACAGGTGTTCAATGTCCGCTGCAGGATGCCAAACATTGATAAACGGCTGCGCCATAAGTTCGCGGTACTCGCACTTGCCGATGATACGGCGCATGAACTCGTGGAAGTACGCGATGTCTTCGGCAGTCATCCGCGCCGGATTCAAGTCGATGCGGATGTCGCCGCGTTGCCTGCTGGCTTGCAGCGCCTCAATCTGGATGAAAACCGCACGCTTGGAGTTACTGGGCAGAGGCAATGAAATGTTATGGCGGTAGCGTGGACTCTTAACGTACTGCCGCTCGCAAGCCTCCGTCTCAAGAGCCTCTGCAATCCGGCGAGCTGTCCGCCGCAACGCTTTCTCATGTTGGAAAACGTTCGTGCTTTTACCGTAGGGCAAGATGAACGCCAGTCGATCAGTGATGACTTGATACAGATACGGCGCATAACCGGGCTCACGGAGTAATGCGCCTGACAAATGCGATGGCAATTCATAGCGACGAATACGTTTGGTTTTGGTAATGGCCTTCGCGTTCGCGGTGGCCGGTACGCGCGCCTTGGTACTCGGCTTGGTGGGCAGACTCTCCGATGGAGTGCTATCTGGTAGGGCAAAGGTATCGCGGTAACGTGACATATGGTTCTCCAATGTTGAGGAAAGTTGATACGGGGAAAGAATCCGAGATGGTGAAAAATGATGTGCAGCAGAAAACATCAAGCTGCGTGCAGATGCCTTAACCAGAGCATCCCAGCATGCTGCTAGCGCAGCCCACAGATGCAAGAAAAGACAGAACGCACAAGATGATGTGTAGCTGCACCAGTTATTTACAGCAGTGCTAGAAACGCTCTGAGTGCTGTATGTGATGAAAAACCAGCATGCTAGTGGTGACGATGAAATACTGCTAGTGCTGTAAAGCAGTGATTGGCTGCAATCTGCATGCCCATAGATGATCAGAGATGTGCATGGCGTTTATGGCTGTTCACAGCGTAATGCTGCCAACCGAATTCATGCCTATCTGATGCATGCTGGTTGCAGCACTGTACTGCCTGAATACTTGTGTTGATGCTGTCGCTGATGACGATGATGATGACGATGATGATGATGATGACGGTGCTGATGATGGTCAACACACAGAAGTGCTGGTGCAAGCGTAGCTTGTAGATGCACAACATAGCGTTATGCTCCATCGTGCCGTCAACAACAAGCTGTGGAGTAGTGTTGAATGTAGTACTGGTCATTGCTGCTCATCGGTTCATTAACTTCTCATCCACCAGTACATGTACCGACTACACTCTATTAGAAGCACGCTGCGACACTTCACGTCATCAAATTAGAATCCGCACGAACCACACTCAGAGCACCTGTTT
>NZ_JAHCDN010000008.1 GCF_018413605.1 Variovorax sp. PCZ-1
TTTGGCACGTTTCATCATGCAAAAACTGGTCCTCGATCAGGCGAAGTAGGCTTGCGTCACGAGACAATCAATAACTCATATTGGCAGCAGCTTAAATGGCCTTTCTCGCGTATTCGCTAACGCTGTCACGAGTCAAATCAATGCAGCCTCAAGCGCAACATTGCCTTGTTCTTAAGCGAATAGCGATGCGGCACAAGAGGTTGACCACTTCACTGCTATTGGGGCTGCAAACCAATTCCTTTGGCTACGGCTTGCCAGGGGTCTCCTCGTTTTCAGTGCAATAAGTGACGGTACGCAAAGCTAGCACTGGCGCGGGGGTGGTCTGGGTAGACCGTTGATTTCATTGACTTTCCTGTTCGCTTTGTAAACGGGTATGGTGGCCTCCCACTTTTGAGGTTCACGATGCAGGGTTGGCACACAACGTTTTTGGGGATGCGTGGGCTCCCCCGCGATATCAGCGACTTCGAGATGAAGGCATTTTTCACCTTCGATGGTGCCGAGCGCGACGCAATCAATGCACGCCGAGGTGATTCCCACAAGCTTGGTCTGGCGCTCCATATTGGTTTCCTGCGCATGAGTGGGCGTTTGCTCGGTGCCTTTCGGGTAATTCCAGTAGCCTTGTGGCGCCACCTTGGCAACGAGCTTGGCATTGCAGCACCAGAAGTCGCCTCGCTGAGAGCCATGTATGAACGCGGGCGCACGCTATTCGATCACCAACAAGTAGCCTGCACGGTCCTTGGATTCCAGTGGATGAGCGAGCACCAGCGCCGCTCACTGGTACGTGAACTGCGCGACGAAGTGGCGCGCTGCGCCGACCGCGATCAGCTACTCGTGCGGGCGCGTCAATGGCTGTACAAGAACAAGCTGGTGATCGTGCACGAGCGGGCAATTCGGACACTGATTGCGGCGGCACTTGCCCAGCTTGAAGTTGAAACAGGCACCGCCATCGCCGCCAGCGTTGATCCAGCAACACTTGATCGCTGGCGAGCCTCAGTTTCAGAGCTGCGCCCAGATGGACAAACCCAGCAGAGTTGGCTATGGGCTGCACCGGCGAAACACTCAACCCGCCAAATCAGCGAGGTACTGGAGCGCATCGACCTGCTTTACACGCTGGACGTTCATAAGCACCTGGCAGACATCCCCGATCTCATCTTGCGCCGCTACGCGCGCCGACTTGTCTCCAGGCCGCCCTCAGCCGGAGCCAAGATCAAAGAGCCAGCGCGCACCGTGGAGGTCGCATGCTTTCTTCGGTATTGCCTGTTCACCACCACAGACCAGTTGATCCTTATGGTGCAGCGCCGGATCGCCGATCTGTGGCGTCAGGCTGCCGCCGATGTCCCCGCTACCGTCAATTGGGCCGCAATGTACAAAACGCTGCTCGGCGAACTTGTTGCCTTGAGCGCGCAAGGTGCGGTGCCAGATGCTGAGTTGCGTGCCCGTCTTGAAGCCTTGATCACCGAAACCCAGAAACGCAAACCACCGAGCAGGGCCTCCCTGGTCCGCGAGGGATTGATTGATGGAATTCGCCCCGTGCGGTCGTTGCTCGTCGCCATTGCAAAGCTGCCCTGGCAGGCCACCGGCGAGCATCCTGCCATCGAGTACCTTGCCAAGCTGCAAGCTTTATATCTCAAAGGATCCAGAAAGCTGCCAGTTGAAGTGGTGGCACCAAGTCTGGGAATGATCTGGCAGGTTTCGATCTCCAGCCCAGACCGGGAACGGGCGTTTCAGGCGTTGGAGGTGGCCACCCTGTTTGCCCTGCGCCGCGCGGTGCGCAATGGCTCGGTCTGGATTGAGCACAGCCTGAGCTTTCGGGGTCGTGCGCGCTTGTTCTTCACGGACGAGCGTTGGCAGGCAGAGTCCAAGAAACACTATGCCCGTCTATCGTTACCCAGCAAGGCTGCCACTTTCTTGAAGCCTTTGCTGGCCAGAGTAACTGCCGGTGTCGATGCGGTGGCCGCTGCAGCCCGCAGTGGCGTACTGCGCGTGGATGATGAACTCCATTTGTCGCCATTGCCCGCAGAGGACGAAGACCCAGAAGTGACCAAGCTGCGCGCGGCTTTGGATCACCGCATCGGTGAGGTTCAATTGCCGGAAGTGATTCTGGCCGTTGACGCCCAGGTGCGCTTTAGCTGGATCATGCTCGGACGTGAGCCGCGCTCTACCGACGAGCTGCTGATGGTCTATGCCGGCATCATGGCCCACGGCACCAGTCTGACTGCGGTCGAATGCGCGCGCATGATTCCGCAATTGTCTGCCACCAGCATTCGCCAGGCCATGCGCTGGGCGCGGGACGAACGGCGTCTGAGCCAGGCCTGCCAGGCTGTGCTGGAATTCATGCAGCGACACCCGATTGCCGCCACCTGGGGGCGGTCCGATTTGGCATCTTCTGACATGATGAGCATGGAGACCACCAAACGGGTGTGGCAAGCCCGGCTTGATCCTCGGCGCAACACACCTTCCATTGGAATCTACTCCCATGTAAAAGACCGGTGGGGCATCTTCCATGCGCAGCCCTTTGTGCTCAATGAGCGCCAGGCGGGCGTGGCCATTGAAGGTGTCATCCGCCAAGAAAAGCTGGAGACCAGCCAGCTTGCTGTGGATACCCATGGCTACACCGACTTTGCCATGTCACATGCCCGTTTGCTTGGTTTTGATCTTTGCCCGCGGTTGAAGGAACTCAAACAGCGCCACCTCTTTGTGCCACGCGGCACCAAAGTGCCCGCAGAAATCGCTGCGGTGTGCGAAGCCAATGTCGACGTCGCTTTGATCGAAAAGCATTGGGATAGTCTGGTGCACCTGGCAGCCTCGGTCATGAGCGGACATGCCAGTGCGGTGGCAGCTCTTGCGCGGTTCGGTTCTGCCGCCCAGGGCGATCCAATCTATGAGGCTGGCGTGCAATTGGGGCGGTTGCTGCGTACGGCGTTTTTGGCTGACTACTTTGTCAAGGACGCTTTCAGGAACGAGTTGCGCCGGGTGCTCAATCGGGGCGAGGCTGTTAACGCCCTCAAGCGCGCCATTTATACCGGCCGGATCAGCCCGGCGCAGGCCAAACGTGTCGATGAAATGCAGGCTGTGGCCGATGCGTTGAGCCTGATGGCCAACATCGTGATGGCGTGGAATACCTCACAGATGCAGGCGGTCCTGGATCGCTGGTCGAACCGCCGCCAGGTCATTCCACCGGAACTGATCGGGAAGATTGCGCCCACCAGGCTGGAGAGCATCAACTTGCGGGGTGTGTTTCGCTTCCCGGTTGACCGCTATGCTGACCAAATCCTGCCTTCGCGGCCAAATGCATCGATAACTGGCACCAATGGATGAAACCGACCACGGTTTGACGCCACGAATCGCAGATTTGAAAGTGAACAGGAAAGTCAATGAAATCAACGATCTACCAACACCACCTCCGCGCCAGTGCTAGCTTTTCGTACCGTCACTTATTGCACTGAAAACGAGGAGACCCCAACGTGGACATCCAGATGCGCACCAATGTGCCGCACATCTTCGCCATCGGCGACATCGTGGGCCAGCCCATGCTGGCGCACAAGGCGGTGCACGAGGGCGATGTCCCGGAGTCTGTTGAACGCATGAGCTGAGGTGGCGGCTCCTTCGACCCGCATGCGCGAGCATGCGGGTTGCCTCACAAGCAACCGAAGGAGCCACCAGAGTGAAGTCTCACACGAAGCCCGCGCTGCGGGCCATGCCTGCTTCGCAGGTCCAGATCTCGCTGCCCGTGCAGGGTGTTCTGCGCGATGTTCGCCACGCCTTCCTGGGCCTGTGCATCGACGCTGGCCAGAAGGTGCTGGCCGCGATGATGGAAGCCGACAGGATCGCGCTGTGCGGCCCCAAGGGCGTGCCGGACGCTGGCCGGCGCGCCGTGCGCGGCGGCACCACCGCCAGCCAGGTCGTGCTGGGCGGCCAGCGCATCGCCGTACGGCGACCGCGGGCACGCTCGACGACCGAGGGCGAGTTGTCACTGCGCAGCTTCGAGTGGGCTGCTGGCCGCGACCCGCTGGACGCCGCCACGATGGCCGCCATCGCCGCGGGTGTGTCGACTCGGCGTTACGCCAGCACCCAGGAGCCGGTGCCGGCGGCACACCGGCCGCGTGCGGCCTCCAAGAGCGCGGTGTCGCGCCGCTTCGTGCAGCTCAGCCAGCAGCAGCTGGCACAGTGGCTCGCACGGCCCCTGGGCGATCTGGACCTGCCCGTCGTGATGATCGACGGCATCCACTTCCGCGACCGCGTCATCCTGCTGGCGCTGGGCATCGACGCCCAAGGAGACAAGCACGTCCTGGGGCTGCGCGAGGGCTCCACCGAGGCCACGCGGGTGGTCGTCTCGCTGCTGTCGGACCTGGTCGAGCGCGGGCTGGATGCCCAACGCATGCGGCTGTGGGTGATCGACGGCGGCAAGGCGCTGCGCAAGGCCATCGTCCAGACCTTCGGCGCGTGCGCGCTCCTCCAGCGCTGCCAGGAGCACAAGCGCCGCAACGTGCTGGAGCACCTGCCCGAAGACATGCACGCCGGCGTCAAGCGGGCCCTGAAGGACGCCTGGTCGGCCTCGGACGCCGAACTGGCGCGCAAGCAACTCGGCCGTCTGGCATCCGCGCTGCAGGCCAGGCACCCGGGTGCGGCGGCCAGTCTGCGCGAGGGCCTGGAGGAGACGCTGACCGTCCAGGCACTGGGCATCACCGGGGCGCTGTACCGCACGCTGCGCACGACCAACCCCATCGAGAACCTGAACGGCTCGGTGGCGCACTACAGCCGCAACGTCAAGCGCTGGGGCGACGGGCAGATGGTGCTGCGCTGGGTGGCCAGCGCGCTCAGCGACGCGGCCACGCGAATGCGCAAGCTGCGTGGCTGCGGCCAGATGCGCACCCTCCTCAAGGCCCTGGATGGCCGTCGCCCCGAAAGCGACAACGGCGCCGTCTTGAAGGCCGCGTAGCATGTCCACCGAGGAGCCGTCACCGGTCACGGTTCAACAGCGAGCGGGACATCGCCGCACCGGCACCCACGATCACAACATCAAAACTTTGCATGGGCTGTAGTGTAGAATTTCAACGATGACGGTACCCGATACAGAGGCGCTGCATAACGAGAGAGACAAAACCATGAATCCCATTGTTTACGCCATACCCGTATTCATGCTCACCATCCTGCTCGAGGCCTGGGTGGCCCGGCGGCGCGGTGTGGCGGTCTACGACATTCCCGACGCCATCACCAGCCTGCACCATGGCCTGTTGAGCCAGGTGACCAACGCCTTCACCAAGATCGCCACGCTGGGCATCTACATCGCGGTGTATGAGGCCTACCGCTTTACCGAATGGTCCATGAGCAGTATTCCGCTGTGGATTCTGGCCCTGGTGCTGTACGACCTGTGTTACTACTGGGCGCACCGCATGTACCACGAGGTCAATGTCATGTGGGCCTCGCATGTGGTGCACCACTCATCGGAGTACTACAACCTGTCCACCGCACTGCGGCAGACCTCTACCGGCGCGTTATTCGGCTGGGTGTTTTACCTGCCCCTGGCGGTGCTCGGTATCCCATGGCAGATGCTGGTGATCGTGGGCCTGATCGACCTGCTGTACCAGTACTGGGTGCACACCGAGCTGATAGGCCGCATGGGCGTGCTGGACCGCATTCTGGTCACGCCCAGCAACCACCGCGTGCACCACGGCCAGAACGACTACTGCATCGACAAGAACTACGGCGGTATCCTGGTCCTGTGGGACCGTCTGTTCGGCACTTTTGCCGACGAGCGCGATGACGAGAAAATTTGCTACGGCATCCGCAAGCCGCTGCACAGCTTCAGCCCGATCAAGGGCAACCTGCACTACTACGCCGACCTGTGGCAGATGTCCCGTGCGGCAAAGGGCTGGCGCGCCAAGCTGGGTGTCTGGGTGGCGCCACCGGGCGGCTGGACCGACGAACCCATCGAACATTTCGAGCCCCGCACCTTTACCCGCTTTGATGTGCAAACCCCCGCGCCGCTGCGTTGGTACGTGGCGCTGCAGTCCGCGGTGCTGGTGTCTTTTGTTTCGCATTTCATCGGTGTGGCCAAGGGCCTGGACAGAGGCACGGCCGCGGTGTACGCGCTGGGCATTTTGGTCACGGCGGTGGCGCTGGGGGCGCTGCTCGAGCGTTTTGTCTGGGGCAAGTGGCTGGAGCAGGTGCGTCTGCTGGCGCTGGGTGTGTCGTTCGCCGCCGTGCCGCAGTGGTTTGGGTTTGAGGCGCCGCTGCTGCTCAAGGGTGCGTTGCTGGTGTTGTGTGTGGGCAGTGTGGTCTGGCTGAATCGCCAGGCCGTTGCCCCTGCCAACGCGGTGGGAGTGGCAGCATGAATCCGGACGCCTTGTCGGATCTGGTGCTGCTGCTGGTGTGTGCCGCTATCCTGTGGTTTCACCTGCGCCAGCGGCCTGCTGTGGCAGTGGCCGCCGGCCTGATCGGTTTGGCGGCCTGCCTGGGTGTACTGCGGTATTCGGGCTGGGCCGAGATGCTGGGGCCACACCGTTTCACCAGCCTGCTGGCCGCATGTGCTGCGTTTCCGTTGCTTGCATCAGGCCTGCGCTGGCCGGATGCGCCGCTGGCCACACGTGGCGCGGCGGTCGGGCGTTTTGTGCTGGTCGTGGGGGGTGTCGGCATCGTGCTGACGCTGGCCGGTCTGGCGCTCTGGTCGCAGGTGGTGCCGGGCGTGTGTGCGCTGGTGATTGCCTGGACGGCGGTGCAGCAGCGCAATACCTGGGGCTTGGCGGGCACGCTGGCTTTGCTGGGCAGCTTTGTGGTGGCGGCTACTGGCAAGGCCGACAGCAACTACCTGGGCTTGTTCAACACCGTGCAATTGATGCACTACACCCTGGCGCTGGCCTTGGCGCTGCTGGCGGTGGGGGCCACGCGCACACCACAAAACCAGCAGCTCGCGGCTGCCTGAACGCTCAGGCGGTGCGCGTCTGGCCCAGGGGTTCCCGTTCGGGGACCTGGGCTGCGGCCAGCAGGCCCTGCATCACATCACCGACCACGATGACGCTGGGGCTGGCCAGGCCTTCCCGGGCGATGGTGGTCTGCAGCTCGCCCAGTGTGCAGACTGCATGGCGCTGCGTGGGCAGGCTGGCGTTGTGCACGATGGCCACGGGGGTGGTGTCGGGCAGGCCGTACAGCAGTTCGTCCTGGATGTGGGCGGCACCGCTCACACCCATGTCCGCCAAGAAAAGCTGGAGACCAGCCAGCTTGCTGTGGATACCCATGGCTACACCGACTTTGCCATGTCACATGCCCGTTTGCTTGGTTTTGATCTTTGCCCGCGGTTGAAGGAACTCAAACAGCGCCACCTCTTTGTGCCACGCGGCACCAAAGTGCCCGCAGAAATCGCTGCGGTGTGCGAAGCCAATGTCGACGTCGCTTTGATCGAAAAGCATTGGGATAGTCTGGTGCACCTGGCAGCCTCGGTCATGAGCGGACATGCCAGTGCGGTGGCAGCTCTTGCGCGGTTCGGTTCTGCCGCCCAGGGCGATCCAATCTATGAGGCTGGCGTGCAATTGGGGCGGTTGCTGCGTACGGCGTTTTTGGCTGACTACTTTGTCAAGGACGCTTTCAGGAACGAGTTGCGCCGGGTGCTCAATCGGGGCGAGGCTGTTAACGCCCTCAAGCGCGCCATTTATACCGGCCGGATCAGCCCGGCGCAGGCCAAACGTGTCGATGAAATGCAGGCTGTGGCCGATGCGTTGAGCCTGATGGCCAACATCGTGATGGCGTGGAATACCTCACAGATGCAGGCGGTCCTGGATCGCTGGTCGAACCGCCGCCAGGTCATTCCACCGGAACTGATCGGGAAGATTGCGCCCACCAGGCTGGAGAGCATCAACTTGCGGGGTGTGTTTCGCTTCCCGGTTGACCGCTATGCTGACCAAATCCTGCCTTCGCGGCCAAATGCATCGATAACTGGCACCAATGGATGAAACCGACCACGGTTTGACGCCACGAATCGCAGATTTGAAAGTGAACAGGAAAGTCAATGAAATCAACGATCTACCAACACCACCTCCGCGCCAGTGCTAGCTTTTCGTACCGTCACTTATTGCACTGAAAACGAGGAGACCCCGTGTATGAGTTTGTGGCGCGTCGCCCCGGCACCTTCATGTACCACCCACATGCCGACGAGATGACGCAGATGGCCATGGGCATGATGGGTTTTTGGGTCACGCACCCGAAAGAAAAGAATCCTGTGATTGATGAAGTCAACCGCGATTTTTGCTTCTTGCTCAATGCCTATGACATTGATCCCGGCAGCATGACTCCCAAGATCATGACCATGCTGGACTTCAATCTCTGGAGTTGGAACAGCCGTATCTTTCCCGGCATTGATTCGCTCAACGTGCGGCTCAATGACAAAGTACGTATCCGCATCGGCAATTTGACAATGACCAATCACCCGATTCATCTTCATGGACACGAATTCCTCGTCACGGGCACGGATGGTGGCCCCACGCCAAAATCGACTCGCTGGTATGAAGTGACAACCGATGTAGCCGTGGGACAAATGCGCCAGATCGAGTTCCTTGCTGACGAAGAAGGCGATTGGGCATTTCATTGCCACAAGAGCCATCACACGATGAATGCGATGGGGCATGATGTTCCAACCATGATCGGCGTGGATCACAAAGGACTCGTGAGAAAAATCCAAAAAGCCATTCCCGACTACATGGTGATGGGCGAACGCGGCATGGCCGATATGGGCGAGATGGAGATGGAGCTGCCTGAGAACACCGCACCGATGATGACAGGCACAGGGCCTTACGGCTCGGTCGAGATGGGCGGTATGTTCAGCATGGTCAAGGTGCGTAAGGATCAGAAACCGGGCGACTATAAAGATCCCGGTTGGTACAAGCAACCACCCGGCACGCAAGCTTTTGAATGGACAGGTGCATTGCCTGAGCCTGCACGCT
>NZ_JAHCDN010000009.1 GCF_018413605.1 Variovorax sp. PCZ-1
TTTGGCACGTTTCATCATGCAAAAACTGGTCCTCGATCAGGCGAAGTAGGCTTGCGTCACGAGACAATCAATAACTCATATTGGCAGCAGCTTAAATGGCCTTTCTCGCGTATTCGCTAACGCTGTCCCGAGTCAAACCAATGCAGTCTCAAGCGCAACAGTGCCATCTTCTTGAGCGAAAAGCGCTGTTGCACATGAGGTTGAACACTTCACAGCTATTGAGGCTGCAAACCAATTCCTTTGGCTACGGCTTGCCAGCGCTCTGACTCCGCCCGCATGAAGGCACGTGTTGCGTCGCGTGAAGAGCCTTTGAGGTCAATGCCAAGCGTTGAAAGGCGTTCAAAGACTTTCGGATCAGACAAGCTTTTCAGCGTTTGAGTACGAACCATCTCCAGTGTATCAATAGACGTAGTGGATGGTGCTACGAGTGCCCACCATTGGTTGACCTCAAAATCTTTAAAGCCGAGTTCAGCCATCGTGGGCACATTCCGCATACTGGGTGTATCCATGCGGCGTCGGCTGGTCACTGCCAAAGGCTTGATCTTGCCAGCAGACATCAGACTCGCGCCACTGGCAAGGGTCGCAAAATGCCCGGCTACGATGCCTGCGGCCACATCGGTGAGCGCTGGCGCAGAGCCGCGATAAGGCACCATCGTGAATTTTGTTTTTGTGGCTTTGGCAAATAACTCACCCACGAGATGGCTGGATGTGCCCGAGCCACTATGCGCTATGGCAGAAGGCAGACTTGGCGTAGAGGATTTGACAAAGCCTTTCAGATCGTTTGCTGATGAGTTCGCAAACAAGATCATTGGTGATGTACCGATCAGCGAAATCGGCGAAAAATCGCGCAACAAATCGTAGGGAACTTTAGCCACGACAGCCGGAGCAATCGCATGCGGCAACTCAACGATAGACAAGGTATAGCCATCAGCGGGTGACTTGGCAGCAAAGTCTGTGCCAATTTGGCCACCTGCCCCGGCACGGTTGTCCACAATCACCGACTGCTTCAAACCTTCGCTCATGCTCTGAGCAAGGGCACGCGCAATCGCATCGGTACTACCACCTGGCGCCCACGGCACAATGATCTTGATGGGCTTGTCCGGATAAGCAGCTAGTGCGATACGAGGCAGGGCGAGAGTAGCTGCCGATGCGGTGAGCATCAAGCGGCGAGATTTAGAAAATGAATGGCTCATAGATAGCTCCTAAATAAATCATGTTGGAAAACTTGGATCGCGAGAGGCATTGGCAGTAAGCAGCCAAAGCACGCGGCTGCTGGCTGAAATTCGCTCTTCTTTGCGTAAAGTGGTGATGGCAGAATAGGCAGCGGCTGCGCACAGTTCAGCGCTGATACCTAAGGCCAACAACTCATCTCTGGCAGAGTGAGCCGCTGCATCATTCACAACCACAGCGCCACCCAAAGATGCTGTGGCTGCTTGATATTGCAAATAAGTGACGGTGGCACCTGCCGTAGAAAACTGAGCGGTTTGGCCAGAGTAGGTGGCGTGCAATTCTGCGCCTGCGAGCACTTTCGACAAGCGAGCAAATGGCTCAACGATCCAGATACGCGGTAATACTGCGATACGCCCAGCATGCAGCAACTCACGAAACCCTGCAAAAATTCCCCATGCTAAGTCCCCGCGCGCAGTGGGCACTACAACATCAGTAGGACTCACGGCGTTGTCAATGCATTCCTGTGCAATCAACTTATAGCCTTCAATGGCCAACGGCGCACTACCTAGTGCCGGTAGACTGTAATTTGTGAGTGCAAGATAGCCTAACTGCTGCGCACGTTCTCGAACAAAAGCCCATCGTCCCTCGTTGTCTGCAAACGAGTGACAGACAGCACCATATTCATCAAGCAACTTCGCGTAGGCACGCGGTAGACCATCGTAGGCAGCGACTTCACATCGCAATCCTGCTGCTTGCGCATATCGCGCTGCCGAAAGGGCAGCATTGCCCGAAGAAGCCAACACCACTGTATGCGCACCCATTTCAAGGGCTTGCGTGATGCCGATAGCCGACATCCGATCCTTGTGCGAACCTGTCGGGTTGCAGGACTCGTCTTTGATCCAAAGTTGAACAACATCAGTCGTGCGAGCTAAGCTAGGCGAAGGCGTGCATGGTGTATTTCCCTCGCCCAAACTGAAAGGTCGGTCATAGGCTTGCAGCACACGCATACTGGGCGTGGCCGAATAGTCTGCGCGCAAACTCGCGTGGATGCCTTGCGCCAGACAAGAGACGCAGCCTATCGGGTTGGTGCGATGAGCCTCGTAAGCTGTGTTGCAGCGCAAGCAGCGCCATCCCGCAATTAAGCGTACGGGTCTGCTGTGCAAATCTGCGTGACCTAGTACAGCACTCATCATTTGTTCGGTGCTGTCTCAATCAATTTGAGCGCTTGCTTCATGCTTTCTATGCCTTCGTTTTCTAATGCATCGTAAGCAGGCTTCTCTGCCAGCAATGCTTGGTAGGTGGCGCGTGCCTTGGCAAGCTTGGCTGCATCTGTGGTTTTTGGGTTGGCAAGTGCGGCTTCTACACGCTTGAGTTCACTGGACAAGAAAGCCGGTTGCTCGCCAAGGTCTCGTAGCGCTGAATTTGTGAGACTGCGGATTCGTAGCAACATTTTGATGTCAGCTTGATCCATGATGCCTTGACTGCGCTCTAAAGCGACACGGGCGGCAATGGCTTCTTTGCTGTCCAACTTTTTAGTGGCTGCAACTTGGTTGTATCTGGCAATATCCTCACTAAAGTCGTGCGCCACGGCGGGCAGCGCCATCATGAGCGCGAATGAGCATGCGAAAAGCGTTTTGACAAATTTCATTGAAGTCTCCAAATAAGTGATCAGGGAGCTTCCAATGTAATTATTGGATGATTATTTGCAACATGTTTATATATTCACTTGATAATTTCTTTTATCATTGATAAGTCTAAAACAATTGCCCGTAAACCATGCGATTCACAGAGATTGAGACTTTTCGCGCGCTGATGCGCACAGGTACAACGCATAAAGCAGCGCAATTGCTTCGGGTGACTCAGCCTGCTGTGAGTCAGTCGCTCAAGCGCCTAGAGACTCAGGCTGGACTAACACTATTCCAGCGGCGATCAGGCCGGCTAGTGCCTACACCTGAAGCACAAGCGCTTATCGGTGAAATTGATCGCGTTTTCATCGGTATGGATGCTATCGAGCATCGGCTGAGCAGTTTGCGTGATTTTGGTTTGGGACGCATGGAAATCAGCTGCTATCCGGCATTTGGTTTGGGCTTCTTACCAAGGGCGCTTGCGAGCTTGCGCGCGCAGCTAGACCTGCAACCACCGACCCGCTGGCCGCAGGTCTCACTGCAAGTACTCAGCTCAAAAGATGTGTTGGATCGCGTCAGCAGAGGCGCATGCGATTTCGGGCTCATGGCGGATGAGTTGCCGCTTGAAGGAATTAACCATTCCACCTTTGCAAAAATGAGCGGTGTTGTTGTGATGCCGTCAGGACATGCGCTCGCGCGCTTCAAAAAAATTACGCCCAGTCAACTTGCAGAAGTCGATTTCATCGCACTTAATCCAGAAGACGCATCTCGACATCGGCTTGAGACTGCCCTAGCTTCGCACGGCGTGAGCCTGCGCGTGGCTGCACACACGCCCTACGCGGCCAGCGTTTGTGAGATGGCGCTACGCGGGCTAGGTGTTGGATTGGTCAATCCAATTACTGCTCTGGACTATGCAGAGCGCGGGCTTGTGGTGCGACGGCTATCCGTTGACGTGCAGTTTGCCTGCATTCTGGTGCTGCCCGGCGACAAAGTGCTCTCTCGCACCGCTCAGTCATTTCTGGCAGTCATGCGTCATCAATTGGCGGAGGATGAACGCCGTCTAAAAACACTGCTGAAATGATGCGTGCGGAAAGTTCATGGAACTTTTTCAAAGCTGATGTATCATTTAGCCATGCGCAGATATTTTCTACTCGCCTTGATTTTGCTAACAAGCCTTCGTGGCTTTGTTGGCGACGCTATGGCCATTGAGATGTCTCGCATGCATCAAAGCACGACGACGGCAGTACACCACTCTGTAACTTCAAAGGCGAGCAGCAGTGAGCATCCTTGCCACCTAGTCGATGCAGTTAGTACTGATGTCGTTCAAAATGCATCTGAATGCTCACCATCAGCCAGTTGCATGTCTTGCCAAGTTTGTCATACGCCTGCTTTGCAAAACAACATAGCCTTTTCTGTGTCATTTGCCATGCCTAGTCAGCATGGTGACCAAAGTGTCTTCTCTTGGATGAGTGCTGAACTCGTTCAACCTCAAAAGCCACCCGTTCTCTAAATTTTCATAGCCTTCGTGCGCCCGCAGTTTTTGTTAACTGTGATCAACGCTTTGCTTTGGAGATTTAAGATGAATTCTTTACGTATTTTTTCGATTCGCAGCGCATGGATTTGCGCTAGCTTGTTGCCTTTGGCCGTGGCAGCGCAAACTCAGCCGCCATCCGTGGCCAATTCGAGGGCTACAGTGCCCGCTGTGGAGTACCGTAGCGTGTTCCGCGAGACCTCGCTAGGCATAGAGCGAGACAAACTTGATTGGCGCAAAGCCAATGATGATGTCGGTAAGTTCACACGCGGGCATGTGGACATTCTGAAGCAGGAAGAGATGGAGAGTCAAAAGACTACCAAGCCATCCGCTGCACCAGCCCACAAACATTAACAACACCTTTAAGAGGCTTTTATGGCTTTAAAACGAACCCTGCTCGCCCTAGCGAGCGCGGCGCTACTGGCTGGCTGCGCGAGTCTCACGCCAGACGGCGGCGCAAAAGATATGGCCGATGCAGCAGCGCCCAGCTTGAATGCTATTGGCGTTCAACAAGCGAGCGTTGCTACTGCGACCACAGCACAAACGCAAGAGGCAGTGAACCAACTACTGAACCAGTCACCACTGACGATGGATAACGCTGTGCGTATCGCACTTCTGAACAATCCGTCACTCCACAGCAGTATGGCGCAGCTACGCATTAGTGAATCCGAGCGCGTGCAAGCCGCCACGCTGCCCAATCCTCATTTCTCCTTCATGCGTGCCGTTGAAGGTGACAAAGTGATGATTGAGCGGGCGCTAGGTATCAATGTCTTTGGCTTGTTGGCGTTGCCTTGGCGCAGCCAATGGGCTGGACAGCAACACGAAATCGCCAAGCTGCAAGCAGCGCAAAGTGTGATCCGCATCGCCGCTGATACCCGCAAAGCTTGGATCAGTGCCGTTGCTGCGCAGCAAACGGCGCAATACGCTGCGCAGGCCAAACTCGCTGCTGAGGCTGCTGGCGAATTGGCACGGCGACTAGCTCGTGTGGGCAACTGGAGCAAGCTCAATCAAGCCAAAGAGCAAGCGATGCTGGCAGATGCTGCCACTTCACAGTCCCGTGCAGAGAACACCGCATTTGCCGAACGCGAAAAGCTCATCCGGCTCTTGGGCTTATGGGGCGACCAAACGCAATTCAAGCTACCTGATCGACTGCCCAACTTACCCAAAGAGGTGATGGATTCCAAAGACTTAGAGGCTCGCGCGCTCGCACAACGTCTGGATGTGCGCGCTGCTGCCCAGCAGTCTGGTGATGTGGCACGGTCTTTGGGTTATGTGAGAGCTACTGGCTTTATAAACGCACTGGATTTGAGGCTGATCCGCGAAACCACGACCGATCAAACCACGGGCGATAAGGAAAAACTGCGTGGCTGGGAAATCGAATTGCCTATTCCTATCTTTGATTGGGGCGGTGCAGCCAACGCGCGAGCGCAGGCCACCTATATGCAATCTGTTGCGCAAGTGCGCGCTTCAGCGATCAATGCCCGCAGCGAAGCTCGCGAAGCATGGCACAGCTACCGCACTGCACACGATGTGGCCAAGCATTACCGAGACGAGATCGTACCGCTGCGCAAGTTCATCAACGATGAAAACCTACTGCGCTACAACGGCATGCTGATCGGCGTGTTTGATTTGCTGACAGACACCCGCACCAACATCATGGCCGTGAGCGCGAGCATCGACGCTTTGCGCGATTTCTGGCTGATTGAAACTGATTTGCAAACCGCACTCACTGGCACTTCGCCCGGTGGCATGGCCGGCTTGAGCGCTGCACCTGCGGCTGGCGGCGAAGCAAAACCACACTGAGGCTCACATTCGCGTGAACACCTCCACCTAAGGAAAAAATATGGATCGCAGAAACTTTTTTAGCTCGGCAACGCTAGGTGCAACCGCACTGGCTGCCACCGCAGCCAGTGTGAGTAAAGTGGCGATGGCCGCTTTACCGGAACCCGTGATGCAACCGAAGCCGGACACTATGCCGCCGCTCGTGCCGCAAACGGGCAGACCCTACAACCCCGTCGTAACGCTCAACAGCTGGACACTGCCTTGGCGCATGAACAACGGCGTGAAGGAATTTCACTTGGTGGCTGAACCCGTGGTGCGTGAAATGTCCCCCGGTTTCAAAGTCAATATGTGGGGTTACAACGGCCAATCGCCAGGCCCGACGATTGAAGTCGTCGAAGGTGATCGGGTGCGGTTGTTTGTCACCAACAAGCTGCCAGAACACACCACGATTCACTGGCATGGCCAGCGACTGCCTAATGGCATGGATGGTGTGGGTGGCTTAAATCAGAAGCAAATCCCTGTGGGCAAGACGTTTGTGTATGAGTTTGTGGCGCGTCGCCCCGGCACCTTCATGTACCACCCACATGCCGACGAGATGACGCAGATGGCCATGGGCATGATGGGTTTTTGGGTCACGCACCCGAAAGAAAAAAATCCAGTGATTGATGAAGTCAACCGCGATTTTTGCTTCTTGCTCAATGCCTATGACATTGATCCCGGCAGCATGACTCCCAAGATCATGACCATGCTGGATTTCAATCTATGGAGTTGGAATAGCCGTATCTTTCCCGGCATTGATTCGCTCAACGTACGTCTGAATGACAAGGTTCGCATCCGCATTGGTAATTTGACGATGACCAATCACCCGATTCACCTGCACGGACATGAGTTTTTGGTCACGGGTACAGACGGCGGGCCTACGCCCAAATCTACACGCTGGTATGAAGTCACAACAGACGTGGCGGTGGGGCAAATGCGGCAGATCGAGTTCCTTGCTGATGAAGAAGGCGATTGGGCATTTCATTGCCACAAGAGCCATCACACGATGAATGCGATGGGGCATGATGTTCCAACCATGATTGGCGTGGATCACAAAGGACTCGTGAGAAAAATCCAAAAAGCCATTCCCGACTACATGGTGATGGGCGAGCGCGGCATGGCAGATATGGGCGAGATGGAGATGGAGCTGCCTGAGAACACCGCACCGATGATGACAGGCACAGGGCCTTATGGCTCGGTCGAGATGGGCGGCATGTTCAGCATGGTCAAGGTGCGTAAGGATCAGAAACCGGGCGACTATAAAGATCCCGGTTGGTACAAGCAACCACCCGGCACGCAAGCTTTTGAATGGACAGGTGCATTGCCTGAGCCTGCACGCT
>NZ_JAHCDN010000010.1 GCF_018413605.1 Variovorax sp. PCZ-1
ATGGCGGCTTCCAATTCCGAAACGACTTCAGCGCGAGTTTTGGTGCTCTTGAAATGATCCCAGTGAATGGTGTAGCCAGCATCTGTATTTGCTGGATGATAGACGGTAGAAGCCATGCTGACGACAGGCAAGGCCATGAAGGTAGCAAGGATGGCGAGTGAGAGAGTGGAACGAACTTTCATGATGACTACAGTGGTAAGTAATATCTCCAACATCTGCAGGAGACCCGTGCGACATTGCACTGGAATGAACTTTACGCAACTGACTCAGTCAAACCACTGTCAAAAGAATGACAGTTTCGTCATATTCCAAAGCTAAAAATTTCACCAAGCATCGTATGAAAATTTTGATTGTTGAAGATGAGAAGAAGCTGGCACAGTACTTGTGTCAGGGTCTTACCCAAGAGGGCTATCAAGCTAATGCAGTTCATAACGGTATTGATGGCTTGCACGAGGTGACGACCATGCCCTATGACTTACTCATCTTGGATGGAAATTTGCCGGGTATTGACGGCATGGGTGTACTTGCAGCACTGAGGCAAACACACCAACTACCCGTCTTGATGTTGACCGCCCGTAACAGCGTAGAAGACCGTGTGCGAGGTCTTACCGCAGGTGCAGATGACTATCTGGCCAAGCCTTTTGTGTTTTCAGAGCTTCTTGCGCGTGTACAAGCCTTGCTACGGCGTAGCAATCCATCAAGGCAACAAAGTTCGACAACCGAATATGTGGTGGCTGATTTGAGACTGGATTTTGTCAAACGCAAAGCATTTCGCCAAGACAAGCGCCTAGACCTGAGTTCAAAAGAGTTCTTGCTCTTAACGGTTTTGATGCAACGCAGTGGAGAGATCATTTCTCGCACTGAACTTGCGCAGCAGGTTTGGGATATGAATTTCGACAGTGACACCAATGTCGTGGAAGTTGCAGTCAGACGCTTGCGCCTGAAGGTAGATGAGGGCTTTGAATCTGCCCTGATTCACAACGTGCGCGGTATGGGATATGTTTTAGAGCCGCGCATTGCTCAATCTGCTAAGGCTACGCCTCATGCCTGAATTCAAAAGTCTAAGTAAGCGCCTATTGGTTTGGCAAATCTTGTTGTCGGTAACTTCACTGACAGCGATGTGTGTGGTCGTTTACCAATTCCTTGCTCTGCAATTGGATGCCAAGCAAAGCACTGTAGTGCGACAGAATTTAGCGATCATTGAGCATTTGGTTGCTGAAGCGGATCAGCTTGGATCAACGGCTGAGTTGGTGCATAAGCTCACTGATCTACTGAGCGTGAAAACGGACATTGGTATCAGCATACAAGCAGCGCAAGGGGGAATCGTTTTCAACAAGGAACGCAGTTTTGAAGCGAACTCCTTGTTGAAAAGTGAAAGATTCGATATCCCCACCAACCGATGGGGTGCTGTCAGCGTTGATCTGTCTTTGGACATCAGTTCTGACCGTAAGCTAAAAGAGCAGTTTGCTTGGCTGCTTATCGCATTGTCAGTGCTTGGCTCAATGCTAATTGCTTCGGCGGGTTACTGGATCAGCCGCTCTGGTCTCAGACCCCTACGCCAGCTAACACAACAAATACAAGGCCTGTCGATCACTGACTTGCATGCTCGTTTGGATGCTTCGGTTCAGCCACAAGAAATTCAAGGACTCGTCACGCAGTTCAACAGCTTGCTTGTACGCTTGCAGCATTCATATGAGCAAATGGAACACTTCAATGCCAACGTGGCACATGAGCTAAAAAATCCCATCGCTAATCTGATCACATCACACGAACTTGCGTTGCGCTCTCAGGGCATGACAGAAACGCACAGTGATTTTTTGGCTTCTAATTTAGAGGAGTTATTACGCATATCGGGCATCGTCAATGACATGTTGTTTTTGTCGCGAGCCGATAGCGGCATACTAGCGCGAACGCAGTGGGTTGAAAGCATCGCTTCGCTAGCTCAGTCTGTCGCGGACTACTACGATGCAAGTGCAGAAAATGCTGATGTGTCCATAGTTGTTGTAGGTGACGTTCAAGCCAAGGTGGACGCTGGGCTGTTCAAACGCGCGCTTTCCAATCTCCTGTCTAACGCCATCCGTTATGCGGACAAGCAATCCACAATTCAAATCAACATACAAAAGACCACTAAAGCAAGCGACTGGGCAAGCGTAAGCATCATCAACTCTGGAACCCCAATTTGTGCTGCTGATCTTGATAAGGTATTTGAAAGGTTTTTCAGAAGCAACACAGCCAGAGAGAATTCGCACAATCATCACGGCCTAGGCTTAGCCATCGTCAGTGCGATAGCTAAAATGCACGGTGGCTTGGCTTATGCGCGATCCCAAGAAAGGTTTGTGGAAATCGGCTTTGAGTGGCCATCAAATGTCTCATGACCATCCATTCTTTGCATTCCTCTGTTTCCGATTTACACGCTGCTTGGCGTGGCAGGATGGCCATAGATATAGGTTGGGGATGGTTTCAAGGAAGCATCGGCGACAATCATCCACATGCGCATCACGCGCTACAAATCGCATTTGCAGATAAACCGATTTCTGTATGGACACCTGAATCTGAATGGAATTCTCATCACGGCTTTATCATTGGTTCTAATCAACTGCATCAGCTTGCAGCCGATTCAAGCAAGGCGATGTTGATCTATGTTGAGCCTGATTCTCATGCGGGGCGGCTTATTCAGAAACGTATGGCAGGTCAGCCGTTGGTCGGACTCCAATATGATGAGCAGCATAAATTGTCGGCCTTAACCTCAGTGCTTGAGTCAGTCGCGTTCAATGCATGTATTGAATCAAGTTTTTCCATGTGCGATCATCAGCACGTGCCGCGAGAACTCGACGTATTGATGTCGCAAGTTATTCAAACTATTCAAGACAGAACCGATGGAGGCTTCCAAGCTCATGAATTGGCTAGTCAATCGAGCCTATCACTGAGCCGATTTCAGCATCGTTTCAAACAACACACAGGTCTGGCAGTGAGGCCCTTTTTGCGTTGGAGACGATTGCTGCTAGCGATGACCCATATGCAAGCGGGTCACAGCATGAGTGACGCGGCATATGCGGCTGGATTTTCTGATGCAGCGCATATGAGCCGCACCATGCGTCGGCACTTCGGGATCAGTCCAAGAGATGTCGCCGCTTTGCTGGCTACTTAGCTCAATCATTCAAGACAAAGCTCTCAGTGCGCTTTATTCTTTACGCCATTCATTTGAATGGAAAAATAAACATGCGCCAAGTTGTTCGATACACCGCTTACCCAGTTATCGCAGGAGGTACCCTCTTGCTCATGCTGACGCTAGCAGCCAAGGGAATCCACTTCTTACAGTTTTCGTCCATCCTTTTGCTCGCAGCCATCTCGTTAGTTGCCATCATGGAGCGCATCAATCCCTATGAGCAAAAATGGAACCAAGATCATGCCAACGACACAAAGGTTGATGCAGTGCATCTCGTCGTCGGCTACATCCTGACTCAGACTTCTGTTGGCATCGGGTTTGGACTGCAAGCCTTGCTGGGGCATACCTGGGGCATCTGGCCGCAAACGTGGCCGTTGTGGCTACAGGTCTTGCTGGCAGGCGTAGTACTCGATTTGGGTCTTTATCTTATGCATCGGGCAAGCCATGCATCGAGTGCTTTGTGGCGATTGCATGCAATTCATCACAGTGCGGAGCGACTGTACTGGCTCAACGGCGGTAGACGACACCCCGTGTCAGCACTCGTGCTTGCAGGGCCTAGCCTCATACTGCTCATGCTACTTGGAGTGAATCCACTGGCGTTAGGCATCTGGATGAGCTTCATGACCATTCATCTCGCATTTCAACACGCCAATCTTGATTACACACTCGGGGTATTCTCAAAGTGGCTGGGCATCGCTGAAATGCACCGCTGGCATCACAAGCGAGAATTTGAAGATGCGCAGGTCAATTTTGGTGAAGTATTCCTGCTGTGGGATCACTTGTTTGGCACGTTTCATCATGCAAAAACTGGTCCTCGATCAGGCGAAGTAGGCTTGCGTCACGAGACAATCAATAACTCATATTGGCAGCAGCTTAAATGGCCTTTCTCGCGTATTCGCTAACGCTGTC
>NZ_JAHCDN010000011.1 GCF_018413605.1 Variovorax sp. PCZ-1
AGGATCATTCCAAAAAGGCAGGCCCCGTTAAGAAAGAGCAAAAACCATGGGGCATCGCTGGCGATGAAAAAGATATCAAGCGTACGGTTGCCGTGAGTATGGGCGACAACATGCGCTTTACCCCCGGCAACATTGAAGTCAAGCAAGGCGAGACCATACGCTTCAATGTACGGAACGATGGAAAAATTATGCACGAATTCG
Source organism: Variovorax sp. PCZ-1 (assembly GCF_018413605.1). Lineage (GTDB taxonomy): Bacteria > Pseudomonadota > Gammaproteobacteria > Burkholderiales > Burkholderiaceae_C > JANMDU01. The sequence continues at coordinate 202 of NZ_JAHCDN010000011.1, forward strand.
TCATTGGCACAAAGAAAGATTTGGATGAGCATGCTGCACAGATGATCAAGTTCCCCACAATGGAGCACGATGAGCCATATATGGCACACGTTGCTGCTGGAAAAACTGGCAGCATCATCTGGAATTTCAATAGACCTGGTGACTTCGATTTTGCATGCCTGATTGCAGGCCATTATCAAGCTGGCATGGTGGGCAAGATCAAAGTTGTTGGAGCAAAAAGCGATGGTCACACCGGTCACAAGCACTGAAATCATGCGCTCACGCAGAGGCGTTTTGGGAGCAGCGCTTGCGCTGCTTTCCAGCACATCCCTAGTTGCCGCTTGTCAAGCTAAGGATGCTACGCCTGCCGAGGCAAACAAAGCAAAAGGTGGCGCAGACCATGCGTCTCATGCGCCAGCGGCGATGTCCACGGTTGCCTTCATCGAAGTCTGGAAAACACCCAACTGCGGCTGCTGCAAGCTGTGGATCAAGATTCTGGAAAAAGAGGGCTTCAAAGTAAAGGCCAACAATGTCGCGCAAACTGCAGGCATACGCACCAAGCTGGGCATTCCAGATGACATGGGTTCTTGCCACACTGGCTTGATTGCAGGATTTGCAATCGAGGGTCATGTGCCTGCTAGCGAGATTAAGCGTCTTCTGACGGAACCCGAGAGCTTGCGGCAGCAGGTCATTGGTCTGTCAGTACCCGGTATGCCAATAGGCTCGCCCGGCATGGAAATGGGCACGAAACGTGACAAATTCGATGTCATGCTTGTCCTCAAAGGCGGCAAGAGCCGCGTTTATCAATCATATGAAGCTTTAGCTTGAAAGGAACCTCCACATGAAATCCCTATCCCTTCTAACCGCTGCGATAGTCTCGTTTGCAGCTTTTAATGCCACTGCACAAACAGTTGCTCCCGCAAGTTCAGCTACAACCAGCAGTGCTACAAAAGAAATGACCACCGCCGAAGTGCGTAAGGTTGACAAGGACGCAAAAAAAGTGACGCTTAAACATGGGCAAATCAAGAATCTGGATATGCCACCTATGACGATGGTGTTTCAGGTCCGTGATGACAAGCTGCTGGAAAAACTCGTGGCAGGCGACAACATCCGATTCACTGCTGAGCAGCTACAAGGCGCTTTTGTAGTGACAGCGGTAGAAAAGGTTGAAGCCAAATGAGTAACTGGATGCCCTGTCTGCTGGGGATCGGCTATGTGCTGATCGCTGGTCTACTGGGTTATTGGCTTGGATGTTTTCGAGAGCAATTACGCTTGCTGGAAATCATGAAGCCAGAAACCTAGTTGTGAGTGGTACATTGCCACTCACAACAGACTCGGGATTTTGCGACGCATCACAGGGCGTATGTAGCTGCCCAGCGTAGCCATGCTCTTATGCCTAGTAGTGCTCATAATTTGCTGAGGCATTAGCGTTTCTGCGGCTGTAGTGGCGTAGCCAGCACGTAAGCTGTGGCCTGAGAATTGTGTGGCATCCGCATCGGTTCGCGCCACACTAGCTTTGACGATCTGTGCAACTGCATTCGTGCTGAGCTTCTTTCCTACGTTGCCGTGGCGATCAACGTTGCGGAACACCAAGCCCTCTGTGATGCGGGCTGCGTTTAGCCAGATTTTGAGCGCTATGACTGGGCAGCGCTTTTCTGACGTGGCTCGGGGAATGTAAACGTGCTGCCCTTCCGCTTCTTGATCGGTTTTGGATTGCGGTATCTCAATCTCAATGCCAGTTGACAGCCATGTGATGTGCTCGACTCTGATACCCACAAGTTCACTACGACGGAAGGCTCCAGCGAAGCCGATTAGCAGCAAGGCTCTGTCACGAAAAATCTTCGTGGCATTTAGTTGCTGCTCGGCCATGTGCAATGTGGAGATTAGGTCATCTTTGACAAGCGCTTGCACTCGCCGTTGTTTAGTGCCTTTGATACGTCGGATACCAGCCATGACCTGCTTGACACGAGAATTTTTCGTAGGCGATGGGGCAGAAATTTCTATATGCGCCCAATTGATTGCCGCTAGCCGTCGTTCGAGGGTCGCTACAGATAATTTTTCGGCGGCAGAGGCAAGATATTTCGCCAAAATAGCTGGGCTGCACGGAATCGCACCACCAGCAGCCAGAAACTGCTTGATGTCGGTCGCGTAAGCGCGTTTGGTGACCACGCTCTTGGCAGCGTCAAGAAACCGCTCTACAGCGGCTTCTGAACCGTCCAAAACAGCTTCTACGGCTGCTTCTGGCGCATGGTTGGTGGCATTGCTACTGACGAGCGACAAAGCTGCGCCAGCGCGCCAGTTTGGCACGAGATTTTTTTGCATTTTTAAGCCTTTCTGACTTGTGATAAGTGTGGTTTCTCGAAGCCCAGGCTGTTTTGGACGAAAAATCGCCAGCCCACTGAGAAACGAGAAAAATCACTAGGGTTTAGGGAATAAAAAAGCCGCTCGAATGGGCGGCTTTTTGCTTTGGTGGCTACGGTTAGCCAAGGCAGGCGAAGAAAAATAATTTCTCACCGGATCCCGCGATTGCAGCGAGATTTTTATAGTGTCGCAGGATTTTCACCAGAAGGCAAAGGAGTTAAAAAATCCCTACGATTTTGATTTACTGTCCTGATGAAAGCGCCCCAAAACGCAGTGCATTAACAAACCTTGATTCTGATCGTCCCAGACTCACATTCCTTTTTTAGTGCAGCAATGGTTCGGCGTGCTTGCCCCATTCGCCAACTACGAAATCGCTGGTAGCGTTTCAGGTCAAGCCATGCATACAGAATTGCAGACTCATCAGTAAATTCAATTGCATTCAAGGTTAAGCCATCCGAACCAATAGGAAGAAAATACCTTGGGTCATTATTCTGAAAATGATTACCAGAGCCGTTGTAGTCGCATAGAAGGTTTGCTTGTCGCGAAGATAAGTTTTTCCAAGGCATAGGCCCAGATACCAATCCGTCCCAAGAGCATATTAATGTCACTGTCTTGTGGTGAAGGCCATGATTGTTTAACTCACCCAACTCGCCTAGAAAATTCATCCCAGCGTCATAACCTAAGATATTTCTATCTTTGCAATGGTACTGACGGCTTGTGATGATTTCTAAGGCTGCTGTAGGACAGGTTTTGTGCCGCAAGTTCTTAACAGTCATTGATCGACTCACTAAATTCATTGGCCTATGCATCACAGCTTTCAGACGCTGTAGAGTTCAAATGAAGCCGCGATTCCATCTGGCAGCTTGTCCGCACTGATGAGCACCAAATGCTGCCCCGCTCGTGTCATCGCCATGTACAGCTTACGACGGGCTTCTTCTTGCTCTGCTCGCCACTCATCGTCAGTCAAGTTTAGTGGGCGATGCCCTAGCAAAATATCTTCCATTCCAATCAAGAAGACAACAGCCGCTTCCAACCCAGTAGCTGTATCGAGATAAGCCATCCGCAGGTAGTCTTCTTCATAACCACCGGGTGGATGTTTTGACAGCTTAAACCACCAAACATGTTGATCGCCTAGCGAAGAACGCAAACGCTCCCAGACACTCTTGCGATTTTTGATTTTGTCACCACAGAGTACCAGCATGGCTGACAGTGGCAAAGCGTTCTGGCCGGAGTTTTGCGCTTTGATTTCACGGATCAGTCGAGTTACAGCATCGGGATGCGAGTCAACATAAATGAGTGTCGGCTTCGAGCCTTCGCGCATACCATCAAAATCCG
>NZ_JAHCDN010000012.1 GCF_018413605.1 Variovorax sp. PCZ-1
CGGATTTTGATGGTATGCGCGAAGGCTCGAAGCCGACACTCATTTATGTTGACTCGCATCCCGATGCTGTAACTCGACTGATCCGTGAAATCAAAGCGCAAAACTCCGGCCAGAACGCTTTGCCACTATCAGCCATGCTGGTACTCTGTGGTGACAAAATCAAAAATCGCAAGAGTGTCTGGGAGCGTTTGCGTTCTTCACTAGGCGATCAACAAGTTTGGTGGTTTAAGCTGTCAAAACAGCCACCCGGTGGTTATGAAGAAGACTACCTGCGGATGGCTTATCTCGATACAGCTACTGGGTTGGAAGCGGCTGTTGTCTTCTTGATTGGAATGGAAGATATTTTACTAAGGCATCGCCCACTGAACTTGACTGACGATGAGTGGCGTGCAGAGCAAGAAGAAGCCCGTCGCAAGCTGTACATGGCGATGACACGAGCGGGGCAGCATTTGGTACTCATCAGTGCTGACAAGCTGCCTGAAGACATCGCTGGATCGTTTGAATTGAATGGCAAGTGATTTTTCAGTCGCCTTTGCCTTCTGGCAAAAATCCTGCGACACTATGAATATCTCGCTGCAATAGTGGGACGTGGGCAAGAATTTATTTTTCTTTCCCCGCCTTGGCTCACCGCAGCCACCAAAGCAAAAAGCCGCCCATTCGAGCGGCTTTTTTTATTTCCAAACCCCTAGTGAATTTTCTCGTTTTTCAGCGGGCTGGCGATTCTTCGTACGCATTGCTCTGAGCTTTGAGAAACCACACTTATCACAAGCCAGAAAGGCTTAAAAATGCAAAAAAATCTAGTGCCAAACAGGCGCGCTAGCGCAGCTTTGTCGCTCGTCAGCACCAATGCCATCCACCATATGCAAGAAGCAGCCGTAGAAGCCGTTTTGGACGATTCAGAAGCCGCTGTAGAGCGGTTTCTGGACGCTGCCAAGAGCTATGCCACCAAACGCGCTTACGTGACCGATATTCGGCAGTTTGTGGCTGCTGGTGGTGCGATTCCATGCAGCCCAGCGGTTTTAGCAAAATACCTTGCCTCAGCAGCCGAAAATTTATCTGTCGCTACCCTCGAACGACGACTAGCCGCTATCAACTGGGCGCATATAGAAATTTCTGCCCCATCGCCTACAAAAAATTCTCGCGTCAAGCAGGTAATGGCTGGTATCCGGCGTATCAAGGGTACAAAGCAGAGACGTGTTCAAGCATTGGTCAAAGACGACCTAATCTCAACTTTGATGATGGCCGAGCAACAACTCAATGCCATGAAGATTCTTCGTGACAGAGCCTTGCTACTAATTGGCTTCGCTGGTGCCTTCCGTCGTAGTGAACTTGTGAGCATTTACGTCGAGCACATCACATGGCTGTCAACAGGCATTGAGATTGAGATACCGCAATCAAAGACCGACCAAGAAGCTGAGGGCCAGCATGTTTACATTCCCCGAGCAGTATCAGAGAAAAGATGCCCAGTCATAGCGCTCAAAATTTGGCTCACCGCAGCCCGCATAACCGAGGGCTTGGTGTTCCGCAACGTTGATCGTCATGGCAACGTAGGCAAGAAGCTCAGCACGAATGCGGTGGCACAGATCGTCAAAGCCAGTGTGGCACGAACCGATGCGGATGCCACGCAATTCTCAGGCCATAGTTTGCGTGCTGGCTACGCCACCACTGCCGCAGAAACGCTAATGCCTCAGCAAATCATGAGCACTACTAGGCATAAGAGCATGGCAACACTAAGCAATTACATTCGCCCTGTGATGCGAAGAAAGATTCCGAGTCTATTGTGAGTGGCACATTGCCACTCACAACTAGGTTTCTGGCTTCATGATTTCCAGCAAGCGTAATTGCTCGCGAAAACATCCAAGCCAATAACCCAGCAGACCAGCGATCAGCACATAGCCGATCCCCAGCAGACAGGGCATCCAGTTACTCATTTGGCTTCAACCTTTTCTACCGCTGTCACTACAAAAGCGCCTTGCTGCTGCTCAGCAGTGAATCGGATGTTTTCACCTGCGACGAGTTTTTCAAGCAGCTTGTCATCACGGACCTGAAACACCATCGTCATGGGTGGCATATCCAGATTCTTGATCTGCCCATGCTTTAGCGTCACTTTTTTGGCTTCCTTGTCCACCTTACGCACTTCGGCGGAGGTCATTTCTTTTGTGGCACTGCTGGTAGTGGCAGAGTTTGCTGGAGCAACAGTTTGGGCTGTGGCACTGAACGCCGCAAACGATACCATCGCGGCAGTGAGAAGGAATAGGGATTTCATGTGGAGGTTCCTTTCAAGCTAAAGCTTCATATGATTGATAAACGCGGCTCTTGCCGCCCTTGAGGACAAGCATGACATCGAATTTGTCACGTTTTGTGCCCATTTCCATACCGGGCGAGCCTATTGGCATACCCGGTACTGACAGACCAACGACCTGCTGCCGCAAGCTTTCAGGCTCTGCGAGTAGCCGCTTGATCTCGCTAGCAGGCACATGACCCTCGATTGCAAATCCTGCAATCAAGCCAGTGTGGCAAGAACCCATGTCATCTGGAATGCCCAGCTTAGTGCGTATGCCTGCAGTTTGCGCGACATTGTTGGCCTTTACTTTGAAGCCCTCTTTTTCCAGAATCTTGATCCACAGCTTGCAGCAGCCGCAGTTGGGTGTTTTCCAGACTTCGATGAAGGCAACCG
>NZ_JAHCDN010000013.1 GCF_018413605.1 Variovorax sp. PCZ-1
AGCTTCATCAAACAATTACATCGCGTCGATTTACCGTGAGAGACAAACCACTTTTCATCCCCGAATGGACTCAGGCCAATGCGCGTGAGCGAGCTATCAAGCCTGTCTTGAGCGGCCTAGAGGCGGACTATGTGATACGACGGCCTTTACGGTTGCGTGACATGAAATGCGCCGCCGACGTGTTCATCGAACATCCCAGCCGTGGTTGGTTGATCTTGGCAGTTGATGACATAGAGTATGAGGAGCTGGTTCAAACCAGCATGCTGTACAGCGAAGAGCGCGAAAAATTCGAGCAGCGGCTGGCTAACCTTCAGTCTTTGCTCGGATCTGAAGGCAGTAGCAACATGCCTCGCCCACGTATATATGCGCTGTTGGTCATGTCCAAGTGCAAAAGTGGTCAAGTTAAAACCATTGTGAATCACTATCTCCAGCGCTTTGGCGTTGCTTTGCTTTCACTGGAGGAGTTCAACAAGCTCGGCAGTGCGCTGATCGCACGCTATGCTCGGCTATTGAATGCCATCCAGATGGAGTCTGTACGAACTCGTTACTTCCCAGAAACCGAAATAGCTCCGGCACTCACGACCCGGCGCTTCCTGAATCGTGGTCAGGCAGCATCGTTGCCAAAGTTTTATCTGGATGCTGATCAGGAATGGGCGAGCAAGCTTGATCTGGAGATGCCAGAAGAGCAAGATGGAATCGCCAAGGATGTGGGCCTGCGCTTGGTCAATGGTATTGCAGGAAGTGGCAAGACTTTGATCGCCATCAATCGTGCATTGATGCTGGCGAAAATTTACCCTGATCAGGAAATCCTGTTCTTGATTCATAACGCGCCAGTGGTTGACGATACGAATGTACGCCTGCATCGCACACTGGGCTCTATCCCTAAAAATCTGGTGATCGAGACATTCTTTGGTTGGGTTTTCCGACAATGGTGGGGGGTTTACAAAAAACAAGTGGTGATGATGAAAGTTCCCGCTTTGGAGAGATTTGTTGATGATCTAAAACGAAGCAAGCCGAATTCTTCTTTGCAGACACGTCAAATTTTGGACGAAATCGACTTCATCCATCAAACCATGATCCCTGACGAAGCGACTTACCTTGATGTAGAGCGGATCGGTCGTGGTTCTGCTCTTCAAAAGACGCAGCGTCGCGAGATGTGGCAGTACTACCAAGCCCTTAACAACGAGCTTTCTAAACGTGGTGAGCAAACCTGGAGCAGCTTGCCGGCGGTGCTGTCCTGTGATGAAAAAGCGATTGCCAAGATCAAGAGGTTTGAGCACATCATCGTTGACGAGGCCCAGTTCTTTGCACCCTCGTGGTTTGAGTTGGTTAAGCAAGCTTTGGCGATCAATGGCCGATTGTTCATGTGTGCCGATCCAAACCAAGGCTTCCTCAAAACGCGCCTGAGTTGGAAAAAAGTAGGGCTAGATGTGACACGTGGGCGTACAAAATGGTTGCGCCACTCTTACCGCACAACACGCGCAATCCTGCAAGCAGCACATCGCTTGTTGCCAGAGGTGAACGGCTCTGACAAAGAGGATTATCTTCAGCCGGATTTTGATGGTATGCGCGAAGGCTCGAAGCCGACACTCATTTATGTTGACTCGCATCCCGATGCTGTAACTCGACTGATCCGTGAAATCAAAGCGCAAAACTCCGGCCAGAACGCTTTGCCACT
>NZ_JAHCDN010000014.1 GCF_018413605.1 Variovorax sp. PCZ-1
CTGCTCATCGGTTCATTAACTTCTCATCCACCAGTACATGTACCGACTACACTCTATTAGAAGCACGCTGCGACACTTCACGTCATCAAATTAGAATCCGCACGAACCACACTCAGAGCACCTGTTTTTCAGGTCAATTTGATCGTAAAAAAGCCCTCAGAACCGTGCTGGTCGCAAGATACTGAGGGCGGGTCGGATTAACGGGTGAACGGTGTTTCAGGATACTCCAACCATTGCTTGCGGAAGATGACGTTGCCAGCATCCTTCTTGCCCACACGAGCCATCAAGATTTCATCACCATTGCGCTTGAACACGGGAATCACCTTGCGGCGTTTGCCATCACCATCGACCCAGTGATTGGGCAAGTAATCACCCCATTGCTTGAAGAATACGGCCACGCCGGACTCTTGGCATTGACGGATCAGGCTTGCGATCCACAACGGGTTGACCGGGCGCGAGTTTCCGCCTGCTTCGCCACCAATGATGACCCAATCAATCTTTGCCCCCTTCGCATTCGGCGCAAGATATTTGCGAATGTCCACAGGGCCAAGCAAGGGCTCGCAGGACAAAAAGCGAACTGCCGCACGGTCATGCTCCAGCAAATACTTGATGCGCGTATCGGCGGCATGCTGATCTTCCACGCTAGTGCCCAACCAGAGATTGGGCGGGTAATCGTAGTCTTTGCCAAGATGCTTGCGGATATTCTGGGGGCGCTTGGTCAGTACCTGCCAATCGAGTTGGGTTGTTTGCTCGATGATCTTGAGAATGCGCTGGCGCGGTTCGATAAGCTGGCTGTTGTTCTCAAAGAAATCAGCCATTGAAGAGCAGAACACGCGGTGGCGTTCCCCAGCTTCAAGTGCCAGCTTATTCCACTTGATCGGTAGGCGGTAATGATCATCGCCAAGAATACGGCGCTGTGCATGAGGCCCCCATACGCTGTGTCCCATGCGATTTGCCCACGCATCAGCGTAGCAGTGGTCGCATCCGGCGCTAACTTTGACGCAGCCCCACCAACCATTGAAGGTATGGTGGGTCCACTCGATTTTTGAAAACTGTGCCATGACGGCTCCTAAGAAAAATAATGGCCACAGCAACGCTTTGGGCTGATTCCAGCAGCACCTGTTGAGCATTTGCCGTGGCCGTGATTGAAAAATGAAGAAAAACTGTGCAGCGCCATCCCACTTAGAGACTAGCGTTGCACGTGTTGCATGAGTTGCATGGGTGGTTTGCAACGATTTTTGAGCATCGACTTGATGGGTTGGTCAACGAACTTTTCGGGTTGATTGACCAGAATGCTGAACAGAAAAAGCAGGGCGCGGTTCAGCTTTCTTTTTCTCGCTGGGCAAGCATTCGATGGCTTCGAGCGCTTGCTCAATCTCCTCGTCTGTCATGCTGACCTTGACTACGGGTGGCATTTTTTGCAACCAGCGGCTTGCCGTCGATTTGTTTACGGTCAAATACTCGCCGATGTCGTCAAGACTTTTTCCTGCGCCGTACAAACGCCACGCGATACGCTGTTTAAGCTCGGTGGCGATGAAGGGTTCAATTTTGAATTTGAACTTGCCTTGAAAACGCGCCAACGATGCCATAACCGCACCCTTGCCAAATTGATGGCTGTGGTGCAGGCTGGGAATTGCGATCTTGAAAGCGCTATGCGTTTC
>NZ_JAHCDN010000015.1 GCF_018413605.1 Variovorax sp. PCZ-1
CGGAACAGAACGCCAGAAGTTGCACCACGTCCAGTTGCTACCATGATCGACATGGGCGTTGCCAAACCCAATGCACAGGGACAAGCAATGATGAGAACCGCAACAGCGTTGATCAGGCCATAGACCCAGCCTTGTGCGCCGCCGAGTAATCCCCAAGCAAAGAATGTCAGTACGGCAATTGCGATCACCACCGTGACAAAGTAGCCTGCCACTTTATCTGCCATACGCTGCATGGGGGCTTTCGAGCGCTGCGCCTGCGAGACCATTTGCACAATCTGCGCCAGCATCGTGGTGCTACCAACGCGCTCTGCACGCATGATGAGCGCTCCAGACGTATTCATCGTGGCTCCGATCAATTTGTCACCTGCACGCTTTGTAATAGGTATGGGTTCGCCAGTCAGCATGGATTCATCCAAAGCACTTTCTCCCTCAAGGACAACACCATCCACTGGAACTTTTTCACCAGGTCGAACCCGCAGGCGATCACCTACATGCACATGATTCAGCGCAATATCCTCTTCTATTCCATCTTCGGCAATGCGGCGTGCAGTCTTTGGGGCAAGCCCAAGCAATGACTTAATCGCCGCGCCTGTCTTTGAGCGCGCTTGCAATTCCAGCATTTGCCCCAAAAGGGTAAGCGAGATGATCACTGCCGCTGCCTCAAAATAGACGGCAACACGCCCCATAGAGAGAAACGTTTCTGGGAATATCTCTGGAGCTATTGTGGCAACAATGCTGTACGCAAACGCCGCGCCAGTCCCCAAGCCAATCAGTGTCCACATGTTGAGGCTGCGCTTGACCACTGAATTCCAGCCACGAACAAAGAACGGCAGGCCAGCCCAGAGCACGATAGGTAAGCTCAAGCCCAACTCAATCCAGCTTTGCAAGCGCATATCAAACCATTGCAGGCGATGGCCGAACATGGCCAACACAGTCACAGCAATCGTGAGCGGCAATGTCCACCAAAACCGACGGCTGAAATCCTTTAACTCAGGATTGGCTTCTTCATCCAAACTGGGCAATTCAGGCTCCAGTGCCATGCCGCACTTAGGGCAATCACCCGGATGATCTTGTTTGATTTCAGGGTGCATGGGACAGGTATAGATGCTGCCGGCCATAGCTGGGCTGGAGACATGAACCACGCTTGGAGAGGCCGGTAGAAGATACTTCTGAGGATCGACAGAAAATTTGGCTTTGCAACCTGCGCTGCAAAAGTAATAAACCTGTCCTGCATGCTCGTAAGAATGCTTGGCCTGTACGGTGACAGTCATTCCGCAAACTGGGTCTTTCAGCGTTGATGCTGCTGGCTGAGCCTCTGTATTGTCATGCTGAGAGCAACAGCTTGCTTTGGGCGCAACTGAGTTGTTTGATTCCTTTTCGTGCTGATGTGTGTGTTCCATAACAGACTCCTTGTGAACTCAATAGGAGTAGCTTAAACTCCGTAGTCAACTACAGAGTCAAGCGTTTTGGTCAAATATTTATGAATCTCATGCCTACAGAAGCAATGACCATCGGCAAGTTAGCCAAATCGGCAGGCGTGGGTGTTGAAACCATTCGCTATTACCAACAGCGTGGCCTGCTTCCAGTGCCGGA
>NZ_JAHCDN010000016.1 GCF_018413605.1 Variovorax sp. PCZ-1
CTGTCGTCAGCATGGCTTCTACCGTCTATCATCCAGCAAATACAGATGCTGGCTACACCATTCACTGGGATCATTTCAAGAGCACCAAAACTCGCGCTGAAGTCGTTTCGGAATTGGAAGCCGCCATCAAGGATGGTTCATATCGAAGAATGCAGTTGCAGTCGCTCGGGTTTTTTGCAACACCCAAAGGAACAAAGACCCGTGAGCAAGTGCGCCAAGAGTTGTTTTCTATGACTGCTGCGGAAAAAACCGAAGCTGCCAAGCTTTATTCTGCAAACTGAGTTTCTTTAGGCATCCCAAGAGCGACAGGGCTTGTCGCTCTTGGGTGCACTTGTTGTAAGGCACTAAACCACTACGCTTTATGCGAAGCACTTTTAAGCCTTAACGCATTGGCAATCACAGATGCCGAACTCAGGCTCATCGCCAATGCAGCAATCATGGGCGACAGCAGCCAGCCAGTAAATGGGAAAAGCAGACCTGCTGCCAACGGCACACCAAGCGCGTTGTAAACGAATGCGAATGCCAGGTTCTGCTTCATGTTGACAACCGTTGCATTCGACAATTCGCGCGCAATAACAATACCTCTTAAATCGCCTTTAACAAGTGTTACCTGTGCGCTGTTCATGGCTACATCAGTACCAGTGCCCATCGCAATGCCCACATTGGCTTTCGCAAGGGCTGGCGCATCATTGATTCCATCGCCAGCCATCGCTACCATGCAGCCTTCTGCTTGTAGTTTTTCAACCAAAGCCAGTTTGTCTGCTGGTTTGACTTCACCGTGAACCTCGTCGATCCCAAGCCGTGATCCTACTGATTTGGCCGTTGTCAAACCATCTCCTGTGGCCATGATGATACGAATGCCCTGAGCTTTGAGTGCAGCCAGCGCTTCTGGGGTGCTGGTCTTGATGGGATCGGATACGGCCAACAGCCCAATGAGTTCGCCGTCAGAAGCCAAGTACATGACGCTTGCGCCTTCCGCGCGAAGTGATTCTGCTTCTCGGCTCAACATGTCGGCATTCACGCCAAGTTGCTGCATCAGTGCGGTATTGCCCAATGCAAGCTGTTTTCCTTCAACCATGCCACGCACACCAATACCGCTTGAAGACTCAAAGCCATCCACCTTTTCCAATGTCAGTCCGCGTTCCTTAGTGGCTCTCACTATTGCATCTGCCAAAGGATGCTCGCTGCCTTGGTCAAGACTTGCAGCTAGACGCAACACATCATCTGGTTGATAGCTGCTTACTGCAATAGCTTTGTTGAATACGGGCTTGCCTTCCGTCAATGTACCCGTTTTATCCACAATCAAGGTGTCGATTTTGCGGAAGTTTTCTATTGCAGCAGCATCGCGGAACAGAACGCCAGAAGTTGCACCACGTCCAGTTGCTACCATGATCGACATGGGCGTTGCCAAACCCAATGCACAGGGACAAGCAATGATGAGAACCGCAACAGCGTTGATCAGGCCATAGACCC
>NZ_JAHCDN010000017.1 GCF_018413605.1 Variovorax sp. PCZ-1
CTGTCGTCAGCATGGCTTCTACCGTCTATCATCCAGCAAATACAGATGCTGGCTACACCATTCACTGGGATCATTTCAAGAGCACCAAAACTCGCGCTGAAGTCGTTTCGGAATTGGAAGCCGCCATTAAGGATGGTTCATATCGAAGAATGCAGTTGCAGTCGCTCGGGTTTTTTCCTCCATCCAAAGGAACAAAGACTCGTGAACAAGTGCGCCAAGAGTTGTTCTCGATGACAGCAGCCGAGAAGGCAGAATTAGCCAAGCAAAACATCGGGAATTGAGCCTTCTCCGGACCCAAGAGCGACTGGGCTTGTCGCTCTTGGATGCACCTGTTGCGAGACAACAAACCACTACGCTTTGTACGAAGCACTTTTAAGCCTTAACGCATTGGCAATCACAGATGCAGAACTCAGACTCATCGCCAACGCTGCAATCATCGGCGAGAGCAACCAGCCAGTGAATGGGAAAAGTAATCCCGCTGCCAATGGCACGCCCAGTGCGTTGTAGAGGAATGCAAATACCAAATTCTGCTTCATGTTGGCAACCGTTGCATTTGACAATTCGCGTGCAGTGACAATGCCTCTTAAATCACCTTTAACGAGTGTGACTTGTGCGCTGTTCATGGCCACATCAGTACCCGTGCCCATGGCAATGCCCACATTGGCTTTTGCAAGGGCTGGCGCATCATTGATGCCATCGCCAGCCATCGCTACCGTGCAACCTTCTGCTTGTAGTTTTTCAACCAAAGCCATTTTGTCTGCTGGTTTGACTTCGCCGTGAACCTCGTCGATACCAAGCCGTGATCCTACTGATCTAGCCGTAGTCAAGCCATCGCCTGTGGCCATGATGATGCGAATGCCTTCAGCTTTTAGCGCAGTAAGCGCTTCAGAAGTACTGGTCTTGATGGGATCAGACACCGCCAACAGCCCAACGAGTTCGCCATTCGCAGCTAAGTACATTACGCTTGCACCTTCAGCGCGTAGGGCTTCTGCTTCTGTGGCCACGATGGCGGTATTCGCACCGAGTTGTTGCATCAACGCAGTATTGCCCAAAGCAAGCTGTTTGCCCTGAACAATTCCACGAACGCCAATACCACTTGAAGATTCAAAACCATCCACTGTCTCCAGCATCAGTCCACGTTCGTGTGCGGCTTTCACAATTGCATCAGCCAAGGGATGCTCACTACCTTGGTCAAGACTTGCGGCCAAACGCAACACCTCATCCGCTTGATGGCCACCCACAGCAATAACTCGATTGAATACAGGCTTGCCTTCAGTCAAGGTACCCGTTTTATCCACGATCAAGGTGTCGATTTTGCGAAAGTTCTCTATTGCAGCTGCATCTCGGAACAGAACGCCAGAAGTTGCACCACGTCCAGTTGCTACCATGATCGACATGGGCGTTGCCAAACCCAATGCACAGGGACAAGCAATGATGAGAACCGCAACAGCGTTGATCAGGCCATAGACCC
>NZ_JAHCDN010000018.1 GCF_018413605.1 Variovorax sp. PCZ-1
TCGGTGCCACGCCATTTGCCACATGCTCAAAGCGACTTCAAGACTACCGATTTGATACCGTCATCTTTGACGAGGCCAGCCAGATCACCGTGCCGCTGGCCGTGATGGCCATGCGCGCCGCAAAAAAATTCATCTTCATTGGCGACCAAAAGCAACTCCCACCTGTCATGCTGTCCAAGTCCGTGCTGGCTAAGGACAGTTTTTCCGTATTCGCACGGCTGATCCAGAAAAAATGTGATGCGGTCATGCTGGACGAAACCTACCGTATGAATCGCTGGTTGACCCAATGGCCAAGCCAGACCTACTATGACGATCAATTGCAAGCCGCTGGAGACAACCGTGAGCGTCAACTGAGCTTGCTGCATGCCCTACCAAGTCGCTTTGCAGCAGTTTTCGACCCAAAGGTTAGCGGCATATTTATCCCAACTAAAGCCATCAACACCCGCACACGCAACGAAGAAGAAGCGCGACTGGTTACCAATTTATGTGATGCTGTGCATCAAGCTGGCCTCCCACTCAAAGAAATTGGCATCGTTTCACCGTTCCGAGCACAGGGCAAAGCTATTCGCACACTATTGGGTGAGCGATTTGGCCAAAGGCAAGCTCAGGCAGTGGTGGCTGACACGGTAGAGCGCATGCAGGGTCAAGAGCGTGAGTTGGTCATTTTGTCGATGGCGACTGGCGATCCTGTCTTCTTGTCAGCCATTGGCGAGTTCTTTTTTCAGCCCGAGCGCCTGAATGTTTCTATCACTCGTGCCAAAACCAAACTCATCGTCTGCGGCCCCGAGCCTGAACGCATACCTGTGAGCGAGCATGAGCATGTGAACCAATGGATAGGGCAATATCGAAGCTTCATCAAACAATTACATCGCGTCGATTTACCGTGAGAGACAAACCACTTTTCATCCCCGAATGGACTCAGGCCAATGCGCGTGAGCGAGCTATCAAGCCTGTCTTGAGCGGCCTAGAGGCGGA
>NZ_JAHCDN010000019.1 GCF_018413605.1 Variovorax sp. PCZ-1
TCGGTGCCACGCCATTTGCCACATGCTCAAAGCGACTTCAAGACTACCGATTTGATACCGTCATCTTTGACGAGGCCAGCCAGATCACCGTGCCGCTGGCCGTGATGGCCATGCGCGCCGCAAAAAAGTTCATCTTCATCGGCGACCAAAAGCAACTCCCACCTGTCATGCAGTCCAAGTCCGTGCTGGCTAAGGACAGTTTTTCCGTATTCGCACGGTTGATCCAAAAGAAATGTGATGCGATCATGCTGGAAGAAACCTACCGCATGAACCGCTGGTTGACCCAATGGCCGAGCCAGACCTACTACAACGATCTACTGCAATCTGGTGGCGAGAATCGCGAGCGTCAATTGGGCTTGCAGCATGCCCTACCAAGTCGCTATGCCGCAGTTTTCGACCCCAAGGCCAGCGGCATATTTGTCCCCATCAAATCCTGCAATACCCGTACACGCAACGATGATGAGGCGCGACTGGTTACCGATTTATGTGATGCAGTGCATCAAGCTGGTTTACCACTCAAAGACATTGGCATCGTTTCACCGTTCCGAGCACAGGGCAAAGCCATTCGTACACTATTAGGCGAGCGATTTGGCCAACGGCAAGCTCAGGCAGTGGTGGCTGACACGGTGGAACGGATGCAGGGTCAAGAGCGTGAGTTGGTCATTTTGTCGATGGCGACTGGCGATCCTGTCTTCTTGTCAGCTATTGGTGAATTCTTCTTCCAGCCAGAGCGTCTGAATGTCTCCATCACCCGTGCCAAAACTAAGCTCATCGTCTGCGGCCCCGAACCTGAACGGATTCCCGTTAGCGAGCATGAGCATGTGAACCAGTGGATAGGCCAGTATCGGAGCTTCATCAAACAATTACATCGCGTCGATTTACCGTGAGAGACAAACCACTTTTCATCCCCGAATGGACTCAGGCCAATGCGCGTGAGCGAGCTATCAAGCCTGTCTTGAGCGGCCTAGAGGCGGA
>NZ_JAHCDN010000020.1 GCF_018413605.1 Variovorax sp. PCZ-1
GACTGCCCAGGCCACGCCGACTATGTGAAAAACATGATCACCGGCGCTGCCCAGATGGACGGCGCTGTGCTCGTTTGCTCCGCAGCAGACGGCCCCATGCCCCAGACCCGTGAGCACATCCTCCTTTCCCGTCAGGTGGGCGTTCCTCACATCATCGTGTTCCTGAACAAGTGCGACATGGTCGATGACGCTGAATTGCTCGAGTTGGTCGAAATGGAAGTGCGCGAGCTCCTCTCCAAGTACGACTTCCCAGGCGACGACACCCCCATCATCCGTGGCTCCGCTAAGCTCGCCATGGAAGGCGACAAGGGCGAACTCGGCGAAGGCGCGATCATGAAGCTGGCAGAAGCCATGGACAGCTACTTCCCAGAGCCCAAGCGCGCCATCGACGGTGCCTTCCTGATGCCCGTGGAAGACGTGTTCTCCATCTCTGGCCGTGGCACCGTGGTGACTGGCCGTGTTGAGCGCGGTATCGTCAAAGTCGGCGAAGAGATCGAAATCGTCGGTATCGCCGATACCCAGAAAACCATCTGCACCGGCGTGGAAATGTTCCGCAAGCTGCTCGACCAAGGTCAAGCTGGCGATAACGTCGGTATCCTCTTGCGCGGCACCAAGCGTGAAGACGTGCAGCGCGGCCAAGTGCTGTGCAAGCCCGGCTCCATCAAGCCGCACACCGAGTTCACTGGCGAGGTGTATGTCCTCTCCAAAGAAGAAGGTGGCCGTCACACGCCATTCTTTAACAACTACCGCCCACAGTTCTACTTCCGTACCACGGACGTGACGGGCGCGATTGAGTTGCCAAAAGACAAAGAGATGGTCATGCCTGGCGACAACGTGTCCATCAGCGTCAAGCTGATTGCGCCTATCGCTATGGAAGAAGGTCTGCGTTTCGCTATCCGTGAGGGTGGCCGTACCGT
>NZ_JAHCDN010000021.1 GCF_018413605.1 Variovorax sp. PCZ-1
AGGATCATTCCAAAAAGGCAGGCCCCGTTAAGAAAGAGCAAAAACCATGGGGCATCGCTGGCGATGAAAAAGATATCAAGCGTACGGTTGCCGTGAGTATGGGCGACAACATGCGCTTTACCCCCGGTAACATTGAAGTCAAGCAAGGCGAGACCATCCGCTTCAATGTACGGAACGATGGAAAAATCATGCACGAATTCGTCATTGGCACAAAGAAAGACTTGGATGAGCATGCTGCACAGATGATCAAGTTCCCCACAATGGAGCACGATGAGCCTTACATGGCACACGTTGCTGCTGGAAAAACTGGCAGCATCGTCTGGAATTTCAATAGACCGGGTGACTTCGATTTTGCATGCCTGATTGCAGGCCACTATCAGGCCGGCATGGTGGGGAAGATCAAAGTTGTTGGAGCAAAAAGCGATGGTCACTCCGGTCACAAGCACTGAAATCATGCGCTCACGCAGAGGCGTTTTGGGAGCAGCGCTTGCGCTGCTTTCCAGCACATCCCTAATTGCCGCTTGTCAAGCTAAGGATGCTACGCCTGCCGAGGCAAGCAAAGCAAAAGGTGGCGCAGACCATGCGTCTCATGCGCCAGCGGCGATGTCCACGGTTGCCTTCATCGAAGTCTGGAAAACACCCAACTGCGGCTGCTGCAAGCTGTGGATCAAGATTCTGGAAAAA
>NZ_JAHCDN010000022.1 GCF_018413605.1 Variovorax sp. PCZ-1
CCGCCACCCTGACCATCGTCGTGCAGGCCAATGCCGCCACCAACGGCCAAGTGGGCAACGTCGCCAGCGTCACCAGCACCACCAGCGACCCGACCCCGGGCAACAACAGCGCCACGGTCACCGTCACCGTCAACCCCAGCGCTGATCTACGTATCAGCAAAACCGCCAGCGTCACCAGCGTCAACGCAGGCCAGACATTCAGCTACACCATCACCGTCTTCAACGCCGGCTCCAGCACAGCCGCCAACGTCACCGTCACCGACCTGGTCTCCGCCAGCCTGACCGTGGTCAGCGTCAACGGCGCAGGCCTGGCCGCCACCAACAGCGGCAACCAAGTCACCGGCACAGCGGCTACTCTTGCCGCCAACGCCACCGCCACCCTGACCATCGTCGTGCAGGCCAATGCCGCCACCAACGGCCAAGTGGGCAACGTCGCCAGCGTCACCAGCACCACCAGCGACCCGACCCCGGGCAACAACAGCGCCACGGTCACCGTCACGGTTTCGCTAGCGGATGTCTCCATCACATTTGACCTGCCCGCCAGCGCCCAGCCGAACACCACGGTGAGCGCCACGGTGACTGTGGCCAACCTGGGCCAAGGCACGGCCAGCAACGTCGTGACCACCGTCACCTTGAG
>NZ_JAHCDN010000023.1 GCF_018413605.1 Variovorax sp. PCZ-1
TTTTTTGCGGCGCGCATGGCCATCACGGCCAGCGGCACGGTGATCTGGCTGGCCTCGTCAAAGATGACGGTATCAAATCGGTAGTCTTGAAGTCGCTTTGAGCATGTGGCAAATGGCGTGGCACCGACCACATACCCACCATTCTCAGGGCACTCTTTCCAGCGAGACATCTCTTCGACGCTAGTAACACCATCGTTCAAGCCTTTGCGTTGTGTGTGTCGGCCTACTTTAGTCAGTGGTACGTCTTCTTCGTGGATGCGATTGAGGGCATTGTTGATTGCCATGTGCGTGTGCGAGGTCAGTAGAACTCTCTCTCCGCGTTTGACCAAGAGTTTGGCTATCAGGGCCAGAACTTTTGTTTTGCCTGTCCCCGGAGGGCCTTGGATGCAAGCAGCATGGATTGCTCCGTAGGCTAGGCCAACAGCTTTTGCTTGCTTGGCATTGAATCGGGCTTCAAGTGCAATACGTTCACCTTCCAGACAATCAGAGTCGTCAAATTCCGGTTCTATATCGCCGTGGAGCATAGGAAGCACAACGTTATTGCCGACGGTGGAGACGGC
>NZ_JAHCDN010000024.1 GCF_018413605.1 Variovorax sp. PCZ-1
ATGTTCAGCATGGTCAAGGTGCGTAAGGATCAGAAACCGGGCGACTATAAAGATCCCGGTTGGTACAAGCAACCACCCGGCACGCAAGCTTTTGAATGGACAGGTGCATTGCCTGAGCCTGCACGCTTTCTATCAGAAGTCAAAGCCAACAACGGATTTGTACCCGGCCTCAACAATCCTCTTGAAGCGAAGCCCACGACGATGAATGTTCGTAAGCCAATGGCTGGCATGAAGCATTAGGCATGGACTCGCATAGAAATCTCTCGCATCAAAAAATCCTAAATCTCCATTCCTCCCCGGCCTTTTTTGGCCATTTAACTGAAAGAAAGTGAAATCATATGAAACGTCGTAACGCAATTCAAATTGCAGCCTTGGCTGCGGCAACAGGTGCCATGCCAATGACATTTGCACACGGTAACGAGGATCATTCCAAAAAGGCAGGCCCCGTTAAGAAAGAGCAAAAACCATGGGGCATCGCTGGCGATGAAAAAGATATCAAGCGTACGGTTGCCGTGAGTATGGGCGACAACATGCGCTTTACCCCCGG